>CAWEYY010000001.1:0-297363 GCA_963813435.1 uncultured Actinomycetes bacterium
AATCGAACCAGCGCACGCGGTTTAGGAAACCGCTGACACAGTCCGGAGCGACTGTGTCGCGATACGAGATCGACGACTGGCTGAACGCCGTTGGCGGTAGGTCAGCCGGTCTCGCCGACTCCTTAAGGCTCGCTTTTCGGGTGCATCGACTCCTCCAGAACCGCTTGGTTGAGCCATGCGCCCGGCATGATTCGAACGTGCTGCCTGTGCCTGTGCGCACCGAGGTTCAGCTTCCTCGGCCGGCTCACCTTCACGTTCGGGAAATGCGGGTTCGAGTCCGCTTGCTCCCGCCTTCCCATGTGCCCCGGTGCAGCACGTGAGGTGCTGACGGACGCTGGCAGGCAAACCGGCTGCCCGCGACCCCCGCCCTACAGGTCTCACTGATCAAGAACTGAGCAACTGCCTGACGAGGCGCTCGCGGTGGGTGCGATAGGCCGCTCGTCCGTCTCGCAGTGGGGCATCGACCCGAATCACCGGCGGGTGGCTCATGGCTGGAGCGGCTAGGTCTCGAAGCGCGTCGTAGTAAGCCCTCTGACGTTGCCTCCCACCAACTCCGAACCCTCGCGCAGCTTTCGTTCTGTAGTAGCCGTCTGCCTCTTCCTTCCATCTTCTGCACACCGTCCTGTAGTGGTCGAGGTCGAAGCCAAGCGCAACGCCGTCGGGATAAAGGTCGAGCGTCGTTAGCCGCGCAGAGGTGAAGTGCTGAGACTCGTCAATCTCAACCAACGTGCCCGTTGGCTCGTGAACGAAGTCGCCTGGGAGCCGCCTCGTGCCTGCGGTCGCCAACACGTCAAGGTCGCCGCCGAGAGCCAAGTAGATCCGCTCCAAAACGTCGGCGGCGTTTGATGCTGCCTCCGGCAAAGCGAGGTGCCCCTGCTGGCACAACCAAGAAAGGGACTGCGGGCCAAGTTCGATGCCGTCCTCGGCTGCCGCCCGAGCGAACTCACGCTGACAATCACCCCGCACGAGCGGAGTCTTACGAACTGCCCACTACCAACGCACGTGGCCGATGCGTCACACGGCGACCCTCCTCCCGGCGGTCGTCCGCGCAGACCACGTCGCTCCCGATGACACGAATCTGACACGGAAGCAGCGTGAACCGACGTGAAGCGCGACGACGCGGCGACGAACGACAGTTCATCTGGCTTGTTAGTGAGGGATCGTGACGCAACGTGAACCGTCGTGAACCTCCCGCGGCTCGTGCGAAATGCCTTACAAGCAGGTGGTCGGGTTTGCTCAGGCGGACAACATCTGCGCGATGGTCGCGACATGACTCGAACCAGCCTTCCACGGGCGGTCTCGAGGGTCGAACTTGCCAAAACACTTGCCAAGAGCCGCTCCCGCCCAATGATAACGCGGCTGGAAAGGCTTGATTATGAGGTGGAGCTAGCCGGGCTCGAACCGGCGACCTCCTGGGTGCGATCCAGGCGCTCTCCCAACTGAGCTATAGCCCCGCGGGCGACACATTGTAGCCTCGCTACGAGTTGCGCTTGACGAGCGTTACGCCGTCGCGGACCGTCAGTAGCACCGCCGTCACACGCTGGTCGCTGGCGAGGCGATCGTTCAGCTCCTTGATCGCGCGCGTGTTGTCCGACTCGTTCTTGTCGTCCTCGAGAACCGCGCCGCTCCAGAGGGTGTTGTCGAACGCCATCAGCCCGCGCGCGGCCATGCGCGGCAGCAGGAAATCGAAGTAGTTCGAGTAGTTGCGCTTGTCCGCGTCGATGAAGACGAAGTCCCACTCGCCCTCGAGCCGCTCGATCGTCTCCATGGCCGGCCCGATGTGGACGGTGATCCGGTCGGCGTACGGGCTCTGGGAGATGTAGCGGCGCGCGACCTCGGCGTGCTCCTCGTTCGCCTCGCACGTGTGGATGTGCCCGCCCTCGGAAAGGCCCGCGGCCATCGACAGCGCCGAGTAGCCGCTGAACGTGCCGAGCTCGAGCACGCGCTTCGCGCCGAGCGCGTAGACGAGAAGCTCGAGGAAGCGGCCCTCGATCGTCCCCGCCAGCATCTGCGGCGAGGAGAGGTTGCGCATCGTCTCGTCCGTGAGCTCGCCCAGCAGCTCGGAATGGGGCGTCGTGTGGGCCTCGGCGTATCGCTCGATCTCGTCGGGCACGATCACGTGCTCGTCGGCTGGCTGCGCGGCGCCTCGTCCAGCTTGCCCGCGCCGATGCGCTCGGCCATGTCCTTCGACTGCTCGCGGTAGATCGAGCCGTCCTCGAACTCGATCCACGGATACGAGCTCTGGCCGGTCATCCGCTTCGCCTCGTCGCGGTTCCAGCGGCCCCAGGGCATCTTCACGACCTCGTACTGGACCCCGGCCTCGTCGAGCGCCTTCTGCACCCGCCAGCACGGATGGCCGCCGAACTTCACCCACATCTGCGTGCAGCGGTGGAGCTTGATTGCCATCGTCCCTCCTTACCCTCGCTCGACCCGCGACCCGCCCACGATCGCGTCGCGCCCGTCGTCGAACCGGACCCAGGCCTTGCCGTTGCCGTCGTAGTCGGGCGACCAGACGATGAGCGTCGCGTCCTCGCCGCCGACCCGTACGCGCTCGGTGCCCTCGGGCTCCGCCCCGCTCCAGACGCGGATGAACGGGTTCTCCTCGCGCTCGCGCCCGATCGTCGTCTCGTCCGTGTGACCGGGGAGGACGCGGATGTCGTCCGGGAGATGCATGAGGACGTTCATGACGGAGTCGCGGATCTGCTCGAGGTCTCCCCCGCCGACTGCGTCCTTGAAGAGGACGTCGCCGGTGAAGCACACCTCGTCGTTGATGAGGAACGCGAGGTGGTCGTCCTTGTGCCCGGGGGTCGGCAGCGCGCGGATCTCGAGGCCGCCGGTGATGAGGTCCTTCTTCACGACCGGGATGCCGTAGTGCTTCATGACCTCCTCGTCGCCGGCGATGTGGTCGTGGTCGGCGTGGGTCGTCAGCAGGTGCGTGACACGGAGGCCGTTGCGGTCGGAAGCGTCGAAGAGCGGCTGCAGCGGCGCGCCCGAGTCGACGAAGACTCCGGTCCCGCCGGTGATGTCCCCGATCATGTACGCGTTCGAGAGCCACTCGGGGTGCATGCTTCGCGCGACGATCACAGCCCGCTAGGCTAGACGTTCGCACCGAGAGGAGGACGGATGGCCGGTCTCATGTCACGAGCTTCGGCGATCGTGAAGGCGAAGATCTCGAAGCTGCTCGACCGCGCGGAGAACCCTGCGGAGACCCTGGACTACTCGTACGAGCGCCAGCTCGAGCTGCTCCAGAACGTCAAGCGCGGGATCGCCGACGTGGTCACGGCGAAGAAGCGGCTGCAGATGCAGGAGACGCAGCTGCAGCAGAGCGTCGTCAAGCTCGACGCTCAGGCCAGGCAGGCGCTCGCGGCCGGCCGGGAGGATCTCGCGCGCCAGGCGCTCGAGCGCAAGTCCGGGCTGCAGCAGCAGCTCGTCGACCTCGACGCGCAGACGAAGCAGCTCGAGGAGCAGCAGGCGAAGCTCGAGGCCAGCTCGAAGGCGCTCTCGGCGAAGGTCGAGTCGTTCCGGACGCAGAAGGAGACGATCAAGGCCCAGTACTCCGCCGCAGAGGCGCAGGTCAAGATCGGCGAGGCCGCGACCGGGATCGGCGAGGAGATGGCCGACACGGGTCTCGCGATCCAGCGCGCGAAGGACAAGACCGAGCAGATGCAGGCGCGCGCGTCCGCGATCGACGAGCTGACCGCCTCCGGTGCGCTCGAGGACTTCACCTCCGATCAGACGGAGCTCGACCGCCAGCTCAGCGCGCTCGCGTCGGACAAGCAGGTCGAGGACGAGCTCGCCGCGATGAAGAAGGAGATCGGCTCGGGCGAGGAGCAGAAGGAGCTCCAGCAGTGATCGTGAGGCTGATGACCGAGGGCCGCTTCGAGGTCGACGACGAGGTCGCGAAGGGTCTGAACGACATCGACGAGCAGGCGGGCGCGGCCCTCGAGCGCGGGGACGAGGAGCAGCTCGCCGAGCTGCTGCGCCGGATGGCAGAGGCGGTGCGAACCAACGGCATCCGCGTGCCCGACGAGGACACCTCGGCCTCGGACGCGATCATCCCGCCCGACGACCTCTCGCTCGACGAGGCGCGCCGCCTGTTCGAGGACGACGGCCTGATCCCGGACCTCCCCGCGCCGTAGCGAGGTCTGTTCTCGCGCGTGCGCGCGAGAGGAGCCCGGCCCTGAGACAGATCAGACCGGAGCGTCGAACAGGCCGAACCAGCGGGTGAGGTCCTGCTCGATGGGGAGCTCCTTCTCCATCTTCGCCTTGAGCTCCAGCTCCTCCGCGTTGTCGCGCTGCTGGCCCTCGCCCGTCGGGATGAACGGCCAGAAGGCGCCCGGCTTGAACCCGTAGATCCAGAACACGCGCTTCTCCTTGAAGTTCCCTTCGAACGGGAACAGTGCCGCGAGCAACTGCGGGCCGAAGCCCTTCGCGTCGAACTCCGAGGCGATCACGTGGGCAGTCGTGACGAGGTCCTCGAAGTCGTCGTCGCGGATGACGAGCCACTCGAAGCCGAGGGTGTCCGTCTTCCGCTCGACCTTCGAGCCCGCCTCCTTGCTGACCGCGTCGAGCAGCTCCTGGAGGTCGTTCTCCGCTCGCACGAACGACTCGGCGGAGAGCGACTTGAAGCAGACGCCCGCGGAGCCGGACGGCTTCAGGTCGAGCTCGGACTGAAGCGTGATCCTGGCGGTCGTGAGCGCGAAGAGCCGGTCCTCGCGCCGGGTCCTTGAGCTTGCGCCGCCCGAAGAGGACGTCACGTAACCCCACTCGTTATTCGACCGGACGCCCCATCTCCCGGGCGATCTCGGCGAGCGCGGCGAGACGCTTCTCGAGCGGCGGGTGATCCATGAAGAGCTCCGAGAGGCCCTTCTTGACGCTCGGGGGGAAGATGAAGAGCGCGCTGACGCCCTGGACGTCGCGGAGATCCTTCTGCGGGATCAGCGTCATCTGGCTCGAGATCTTCTGCAGCGCGCTCATCAGGTACTCGGGCGCGCCCGTGATCACCGCGGAGCCACGGTCGGCCGCGTACTCGCGGTAGCGCGAGAGCGTGCGGATCAGGATCCAGCTGAGGAAGTAGGTCACGATCGAGACGACGGCGACGATCAGCCAGACGGGCGGGCCGTTGTTGTTGTCGCGCCCGCCGAACATCCCGCTGTAGATGCCGATCCGGGTCATGAGGCCGGCGAGCATCGCGAAGAACGACGCGAGTGTCATGACCAGCACGTCGCGGTTGGCGATGTGCGTGAGCTCGTGGGCGATGACGCCCTCGAGCTCCTTCTCGTCGAGCCGGTCCCAGAGGCCCGTGGTGACCGCGACGACCGCGCGCTTCTGGTTGCGGCCGGTCGCGAACGCGTTCGGCATCGGCGTGTCGATGATCGCGACGCGCGGCTTGCGCAGCTCGGCCATCGCGCACAGGCGCTCGACCATGGCGTGGAGCTGCGGCGCCTCCTCCTCGCTCACGATCTTCGCGCCCGAGGCGCGGAGGGCGAGCTTGTCGGAGGTGAAGTACTGGAAGAACGCCAGCCCGCCGATGATGATGACCCCGAACCAGAGGCCGACGTTGAAGACGGAAAACAGAACGACGGCGAAGAGGACGTAGAGCAGCCCGAGCAGGAAGCTCGTCAGGAGCATCCGCGCGGTCAGGCCAAAGTCTCGTCCGTAAGCCTTGCGTTTCATCGAGAATCGCCCTCCTTGAAGGCGAGAAGGTCCTCGGGAATTGTAGCCCTGGCGCTCGTGGTCGCCGCGGCCGGCTCCGGAACGGCTCGCGCCGAGGCCGGTCCGCTCGCCGCGGTGATCGTCGTTCCCGCGTCCTCGCCCGTGTTCACCTCGCCTCGGGCGGCTCACGGGCTGCTCTCGCCCGGGAACGGCGAGACCGTAACGCGTCGCGCTGCGCTGGCCGCGCTGCTCCGCGGAAAAACGGCGAACGTGCTCCTCCACGACGGCGTTCCGAGCGGGGACGAGATCATCTGCGCTCTCGCAGCGGCCCTCGAAGACGACGTTCTACGTGGCGCTGCCGCCGCCCGGCGAGCACGAGAACATCGCCCGCTACCCAATCGCCGTCGTCGGCCCCGGGTACCACGGGGTGCTGACATCAACGTCCACGCGCGTGGACGGGCTGATCCCGATCGGGGACGTCGCGCACGCCGCGCTCGCGATCGACGGAGGCAAGAAGCCGGGCATCCGCTCGCGGTCCTCGGTCGACCCGCTCGGGCACCTGCGCTGGCTCGAGCGGCGGCTGCAGCACGCACACGACTCGCGCCTGGCCGCGCAGATCCTGCTCGCGTGCGTGATGGCGTTCTTCTTCGCGCTCGCGTTCGTGTCGCGCAGCACCGCGCTCGGCCGGGCTGCGTTTCTCTCCGGGCCAAGCTGCCTCGTCGCCGCGATGCTGCTGAGCTCGGTCGGCTGGACGCGGCTCTGGGAGACGATCGTCCTCCTGCCGCTGCTCGCCAGCGCGCTCGCGCTCGTCGGCGTCTTCCTGCGGCCGAGGCTCCGGCTCGCGCTCGGGCTGGTCGCGCTGTTCGTATTCGTGTTCGCCGTCCTCTGGGCCGCGCCCGAGTGGAACAGTCTCGCCGCGCTCGGGCCCCGCGCCGAGGCGGGCGGGCGCTTCTACGGGATGAACAACCAGATCGAGACGCTGCTCCTCGCCCCCGCGCTCGTGCTCGGCGCGCTCGCCGGCATCCGCGCGATGCCGTTCGTCGCGCTGGTGATAGCCGGCGGTTTCGCCGCGAGCTCGATCGGGGCCGACGGCGGCGGGCTGATCACCGTGCTTGCCGGGTTCGTGGCGCTCGGGCTACGGACGACCCGGGCCACCCTGGCGCAGGCTGCCGTGGTGACCGCGGTGGCGATCGCGGCCGCGTTCGCGCTGGTGGGGATCGACGCGGCGACCGGCGGCTCGAGCCATGTCACGCGCGCGGTCGGCGGCGGCCCGGGGACGCTCGCGCACGACCTCGTTCAGCGGCTCCACATCTCCGTCAACCAGACGTTCGGGAGCACGCACGCATGGATCATCGTCGCGGTCAGCCTGGCCGGCCTGGTCTGGCTTGCGTTCCGGCGACCGCGCATCGCAATCCTCGACGCGCTCCTCGTCGCGCTCGTGATCTCGCTGCTCGTCAACGACGCGCCGGCCGACGTGCTCGGCATCGGCGCGGGCTCGGCGGCGATGCTCTGGGCCTGGCTCGGACGAAGCGGCGAGCGCCTCGGCCCGACCGATTAGACTCGCCACGCATGCGCCGCCTTGCGTTGGTACTCGGGGTCTCCGTCCTCCTGCTCGCGGGCTGTGGCGGCGAGAAGACGGTGCTGCCGACAGCGCAGACGCAGATCGGAACGACACCACAGACCACGACGCAGCAGGGCCCCGCGCTCACGGGCAACGCCACCGCCGGCGCCGCGCTCTTCAAGTCCCAGGGCTGTGACGGCTGCCATACGTTCACGCCGGCAGGCTCGAAGGCGTCGGTCGGCCCCGACCTCGACAAGCTCGCCGACTACGCGAAGAAGGCGAATCAGGGCTCGCTCGACGAGTTCACGCACGAGTCGATCGTGAACCCCGGCGCCTACGTCGAGTCGGGCTACCAGAACATCATGCCGTCGACCTTCGGGCAGAACCTGTCTCCGCAGCAGCTCGCGGACCTCGTCGCCTACCTGACGAAGGGTTGATCGACCTCAGAGCCGCGCGGGCCGATCCGGAGGGCTATCGCAACGCTCTCGCCCGCAAGGGAGCGGCCGAAGCCTTCGACGAGCTCCTCGCCGCCGACGAGCGCTGGCGTGAGCTGGAGACGCAGGCCAGCGACCTGCGTGCGCAGACGAAGACGAAGGGCAAGCCCTCGCCCGAGGAGCTCGAGCGGCTGACCGAGCTGAAGGCGCAGCTGCAGCAGGTCGAGGCCGAGCACGCCGAGGCCGCGCGGACGCGCGACGAGCTGCTGGAGCGCGTGCCGAACCCACCGGACCCCTCCGCGCCCGACGGAACGACCGACGAGGACGCCGAGGAGATCAAGCGCGTCGGCGAGCAGCCGGCTTTTGGGTTCGAGCCACGCGACCACCTCGACCTCTCGGCGCCGCACGGCTGGATCGACCTCGAGCGCGCCGCGCGGGTTTCCGGGTCGCGCTTCGCCTACCGTGTCGGCGAGGCGGCTCTCGTCGAGCTCTCCCTGTACCGCTTCGCGCTCGACCGGGTCGTGTCGAAAGGGTTCGTCCCGGTCCTGCCGCCGATCCTCGTCCGCGAGGAGGCGATGTACGGCACCGGCTTCTTCCCGACCGAGGAGATGAACATCTACAAGGTCGAGCGCGACGAGCTCTTCCTCACGGGGACCTCCGAGGTCGGGCTCGCCAGCTTCCACATGGGCGAGGAGGTCGACTCCCTTCCGCGCAGGTACGCGGGCTACTCGACCAACTTCCGCCGCGAGTCGGGCGCGGCCGGGAAGGACACGCGCGGGATGTTCCGCGTGCACCAGTTCGACAAGGTCGAGATGTTCGTCTTCTGCGAGTCCGAGCGCTCGGGCGAGGAGCACGACGCGCTGCTAGCCACCGAGGAGTCGCTAGTCCAGGAGCTCGGCCTCCCATACCGTGTCGTCAACATCGCCGCGGGCGACCTCGGCGCGTCGGCGACGAAGAAGTACGACATCGAGGCCTGGTTTCCGGGCCAGCAGCGCTACCGCGAGATCTCGTCGACGTCGAACACGACCGACTACCAGGCGCGGCGGCTCGGCGTCCGCTACCGGCGCGACGGCAAGCTCGAACCCGTGCACACCCTGAACGGCACCGCGATGACCGCGCGCTGGCTGATCGCGCTGATGGAGAACTTCCAGGACGAGGGCGGCGCGATTGCCGTCCCCAAGGTCCTGACGCAGTTCGGCGCCCCGCCTAGACTGGGCTAGCCCGGCGGGGTGCCAGAGCGGACGAATGGGGCGGTCTTGAAAACCGCTGGCGCCGGAAACGGCGCCCGTGGGTTCGAATCCCACCCCCGCCGCTTAGCTGAGCCGAAACCCGCTTGGTTAGACAGCTTCCGGCTGTGTTCTGGAGCCCCGCGCTGCCTCGCGGAGAACGCACCGGGACCCCTGGGGACCTCCTGAGATCCCCCGGGACCGGCGCGCAACTGGCGCGCGCGCGCTCGCCACGGCACGGGCGGGGAAGGAAGCGGCGAGGCACCCACCCCATCCCTCCCGACGGTCTACGGCTCGAGGAGGGCTCGGTCGAAGAAGCCGATCACGCGGTGCTCGTACTCGCGCGGGCGCGCCTCGATCCCGCCGGTGTGCGCCGCCTCCGGAATCTCCCAGATCTGCTTCGGTGCGCCGGCCGCGGCGTAGTACTTCGGGTCGAGCATCTTCTCCTCGCCGCCGGTCCCGTGCAGGGCGTAGATGAAGAACACCGGTCGAGGCGCGATCCGGCCGACGAGGCTCACGAGGCTCGGCGGAGGGAGGTGATTCGAGAAGACCGCCAGACCGGCGGTCTGCACGAACGCCAACGGAAGCGCGAGCAAGTTGTCGAGCGTGCGGGGCTTCTCCAACTCCTCACGGACGGAGCGTGCGCCCGCGCCCTCGGACACCACCGCCTCGAAGGCCGTGGACTCCGCCGCGGTCTGAAGGAGCATCTCGCCGCCGACGGAGAGGCCGATGCCGCCGATGCGATTGCGGTCGACGTCGGGGCGGTGCCGGAGGAAGGCGGCCGCGGCCTTCAGGTCTCGATCCATGGCCCAGCCGAAGATGTTCGGATCCCCGTCGCTCTCGCCTTCGCCGCGACGGTCGAAGAGCAGCACGCCGTACCCGTGGCGGACGAGCATCCTCGCCTGTCTCTGCGGTCCCTTGCGGCCCGGGAATGCGACTACGGCCGCACGGTTCTTCGACGGGACGTACCACCCTCTGAGCGTGAGGCCGTCGCTGGTCCTGAAGGCCACGTCCTCGTGGGCGGCGCCGAGGTCGGCCGCGGGCACCCCGATGCGGGACACATGGGTGAACAGGTACGCGACCGAGAGCGGAAGCAGGAAGACGTCGATCACCAGTGCCGCCCCCAGCAGCAGCAGGAGCCGGCGTACGACCGTGCGGAGAAGGCCGCTGTCCGTTCGCCTCGTCCTCCACAGGGTCGTCGCGCCGACACCGACAAGCACCAGACCCGCGGGGATCGTGAGGAGGCCGGTGTAGTCGTCGCCGGCAGGGCCCTGCTCGAGGGTGTAGTACCCGGCCTCGCTTACCCCGATCACGATCCCGAGGAGTCCGAGCATCAGCGCGAGCGCGGCCCGCAGACCGGGGCGGCGCAGGTGCGGATACGCCACCGCGGCCCCGAGCAGTACTGCGGTCGGCACCAGGCCGCCGGCCAGGTGGTCCCCGGCCGACGTGCCGGGCTGGGGCTGGAAAAAGTTGTCGTCGAGGACGTGGACGGCGATCACGACGAGGCAGGTCACGGCTAGCGTCGTCTCGAGCCCGGCAGCGCCGATGCGGCGCACGAGACCTCGTCCCTGGTCGGTGAGCTGAGCGACGGCGGATGCTGTCACGGGACTCGGTTTCAGGTTCGCACGTTCTCGGTCGCCCGCACAAGGGAGCCGGCCCGTGAGAGCGAGGTGCGGAAAACCGCTGGCGCCGGAAATGGCGCCCGTGGGTTCGAATCCCACCCCGCCGCTTGGTTGAGCGAGAACTAGCCCGTTTCCAGGGCTTTCGTGCTAGGAGGGCGAGCCGAACGCCTGGGACGCTTCCCACGACCCGGGATACCGGTGAGCCGGGGACCACAGCGTGACGCCAGGCCCAACCCTGCGGAGGGGGAGCCCTTGCCTTGTCCCCGGCTCGATAGTTAGTCGTCCCTCACGCGAAAGAGTTAGAACGTCGAACCGCACTCCACCGGGACACAGGCGTTTCGCTCAGCCCGCGAACTTGATTCGGTAGACGCGGATGCCCTTCGTGCAGCGGATCTGGGAGCCGTCTGGGCCCCAGGAGGGCGTGCACCGGTACCCGCCAGCGGTACGGAACGTGGTCTTGCCCGTCCACTTGTAGCGGCGCTGCTCCCCTGCGGCTGCCTCACAGCTGAGGTTTCGCACCGAGGTGACATAGACCGGCCCGTTCTTGTAGACCTGGGTGTTGCACTGTACGACGCTACCGGTCGACGCCGTGTGCGCTGCCTGCTGCGTTCCAGGAGCCAGGATCCTGAGTGAGCTCGAGACGATCTTCACGCCGTCCGCTCCAGCTGACGTCGTGATGGTGACGTCCAGGATCAGGCTCTTCTTTCGCCGAAGAAGACTGAGGACGTTGGGCCTGAGTCGGACGCGCACGATCGTTTGCCGGTTCGGTATCAGCCTGAACGACTTCTGTCCTGCAGCACGCCTGCCGACGCGGAGGAAGACCGAGCCCAAGCAGCGCGTCTGGACATTCCCGGTGCAGCGAAGGGGCAGTGGGACGAAACCCTTCGCCGTCACCGTGACGGGCTTGCGGCTCCCCAACGAGACGCGCATCGGTTTCTGCACCGGCTTCGTCTTGAAGGTCATGTCTTGTCCGTACGCCGTCGCCGCCCCGCCACGGGCTGCGACCACCCGGTAGTGGTAGATCGTCTTCGCGGCCAAGCCCTTGAGCTCGAACGTCACGGGCTTGTCGACGACCCCCGCGCCGACGTCTATCGCCGTGGTTCGCAGCCCGTACTTCGCCGTCTTCCCGTACTCCAGGTACGCCGTCGTAGCGGCCCCATGCGGGTTCACGACGCCGCTAATGGTGGCGGTGTGGTCGCCTACGGGCTTCGCGAGGCCGGTCTTCGCCGTCGGCGCCGGCGGTGGCGGCGCGCTCGTGGTGAACGTCCTGTCGTCGCCGTAGCCAGTTGCGTGGGTGGCGTCGTGCGTCGCGACGACCCGGTAGTGATACGTCGTGCTCGGCAGAAGCCCCGTGACGTTGAACGACAGCTGGTGATCGCTACCGTCGGCCGGCAGGGTCTGCGCGGCCGACTGCTTTCCGTACGAGGTCGTTGTTCCGTACTCGACGTAGGCCCTCGTCGCCTCTCCCTTCGGATTGACAGTGCGCGACAACGGTGGCCTTGCCGGTCCCGATCGCGGACGCATTACCGGTCGTCGCGATCGGAGGATTCGCAGCGTCGTCGTCGATGATGTCGCCGGTGCCGAGCCCCCAGCCGATGGACGCGTTGGAGGCGCTGACGAGTTTCAGGAAGAACCAGCGAAGCGAGTCCTGCTGGACGGTGTTGGGGATCACCGAGACGCTCATCGTGGCCGTGGACTGGCCGGGACTGATCGTGATCGGCGAGCTGACGGGGCCGGAGCAGGTGGCGCTGGTGACGCTGCACTTCGCCACGTAGTCCTGGCCTGACGTCACCGGCACGTGCGGGGGGTCGGCGCTGACCCCGTCGTTGGTCGTGAACTGCAGGGTCGTCGTCCTGCCGCTCGTGATCTGGTGCTGGAAGCACTGGTCGACCGAAACGGAGTCTGCGAAATTGCAGAGTGCGACCGTGAAGGTCAGCGGAACCGGCTGGAAGGCCAGCTGGCCGGCAAGCGCAACCCCGGCAGAAGAGATGCCCGTGAGCGTGTTGCCGCTCGTTCCGGAGAAGACGTACGGACCGGCCGCAGCAGTCGATGTCGAGCCAGGGCTGCTGAGGTAGAACGTGTTTCCTGGCGCCGAGGCAAGTCCACTCGCGTCGCCGAGCGTCAGGCTCCCGCCGGCGTTCCACGACTGGTCGCTGCTGACCGTCGAGCCGCCATTGCCCTCGAGGAGCGCATTGTTGGCGATCATGACGACCGGCTGCGCGTCGTTGTCGACGATCGTTCCGGTGGCCGTGCCGTCAGCGATCGTCGCGCCGGTCGGCTTGGAGAGCGTGACCGTGAAGGTCTCGTTGTTCTCGTAGAGCGTGTCGTCGACGGTCGGCACGCTGATCTGACAGGCCGTGGAGCTCGGGCCGCACTGACCCGCCGGAATCGTCAGCGTCCCCTGCGTCGTCGTGTAGTCACCGGAGGCCTTCGCTGTTCCGTCGGCCGTCTTGTAGTCCACGGTCACGGCATGCGTGCTCACCGCGGACAGGGTGACGACGAAGCTCGCCGTCTGGCCTTCGGGGGCGCTGGCGTCGGCGACGCTGATCGAGGGCACGACGACGGTTATCGGGCTCGAGGTCGCCATCGCGCCACGGTCGTCGGTCACCGTCAGCGACGCCGTGTAGGACCCTGCGCTCGGGTACATGTGGACGATGTTTGCCCCAGGGGAGCCCGAGCCGCTCGCGGAGGTCGAGTCTCCGAAGCTCAACGTCCACGATTGGATCGAGCCGTCCGAATCGGTGCTCTGCGATCCGTCGAAAGACGCCTGCAGCTCGCCCGGGCTCGCCGGGTTCTCCTTCAGCGTCGCCGTCGGCGGATTGTTGGTCACGAACGTGTGATCCGTTGGGTCGCACTTCGTGCCATAGGTGTTCGTAGCGCAGAGCGTGTAGTGGAAGGTGACCCCCGCCTGGAGCCCGCTCAGCGCCGCGGAGACGCTCACCGGCGACCTCCCAGAGCCGGGGCTCGGCGATGCCGACACCGCAGAGCAGCCTGGGTTCGTCCAGGCGGGCGGAGAGCAGCTGGTCCCGTACTTGAAGACGGGGTTCGGGTTGACCGTGGCACCGTTCGGGTTGACCGTCCCTGCAAGAGTCGCGCCGCTCGTGGTGACGCCGGTCGCGTCGCCCGCGACGACGGTCGGCGCATCGGGCGTTGCGAAGGACTGATCGCTGCCGCACGTCGTGCCGCCAGGCGGCGCAGGCGCGTTGGTCGCGCACAGCCTGAAGTGGTACGTCGTCCGCGGCGCAAGACCGGTGAGCACCGTCGAGACCGACTGAGGAGTGGTTCCCGGACTGCTGGTGCCGCTCACGTCGTTTCCGTACGCGGTCGTCTGGCCCCAGGAAAACGTGTAGCTCGCGCCCGTGTCCGGGTCGTTGGGATCGATCGTCCCGTTGAGCGTCGCGCTCGTGTTCGTCACCCCCGTGGCCGGATCGGTTGTGACGACGGGCGGATTGGTCGCATCCGCTCCGGCGAGCGCCGGGAAGACGATCAGGGCGACGGCGGCGAGCACGCCAAACGCGGCGTTCCTCCAACAACCGGGAGGCGCCCCTCCGACGCTTGTGTCCCCGACCCGCAACGCAAACCCCTCCGATATCGACCCTCGCGCGCTGGACATGCGCACTTCGGCGAGTATAGGTCAACTTCCCGCAAATTACGACGTTTTCGCGGGAGACACGCGGGTTGGCTCGGCGGCGGCTACCCGAGGTCGCCGGTCCAGTGGTACGCGCTCTCGCCGACGCCGATCTGCGTGAAGCTCGAGCTCGTGAGCAGCGCCCAGTGTCCGGGACTGCCCTTGAACATGTCGAACGCCGTCTGCGCCGAGGCGGGCGGGTTGCGCACGAGCGTGACCTCTCCCTCGTAGACACCCGTGTACCCGGCGTCCGACATGCGCGCAAAGGGGTCGCTTCCGTTGCAGCCGGTGTGCGAGAGCCCGAGGTTCAAGGCCGAGTCCTGCCAGTAGGAATGACTGTCGGCGGCAAGGCTCAGTTTCGAGTTGATGGTCAGGGGCTGGAGGCCGAGCGACCCCCGCGCCTGGTTGACGAGGCTCACGAACTGCTGCTCGTCGCCGGTGATCCCGGGGTGCACGGGCTTGAGGTAGCTGTACGGCGGCGTCGCGCAACTCCCACCCGGAGGAGGTGGTGGCGGCGGCGGAGGGGGAGGCCCGGGCGGCGGCCCTGGCGCCGATCGTGGAACAACCTTCCAGCTGTAGCGCGTGCGAGTGCTCTTGCGGCGGCCGTCGGCAATCAGCACGAAGGTGTAGCGGCCGCGTACCAGCTTCCTCCACGTCTTGGGCGAGCGGCAGCGCCTGAGCTTCCCGCGCGCACGCGTGGCGGGGGGCGCAGTGTCCGAGGTCCCCGGAAGTGCCTGCCAGCGCAGCCGGCAGCGTGTGCGCCGCGTCCCTGGGCGGGCAATCCACTTGAAGGTGGCAGTTGTCGTGGACGTGACGAGAGGTGGAGTCGCTGTGAGCTTGACTCCGGGTCGGGCAGCTGCAGCCGAAGAGAGCAGTAGGGCGAGTCCGGCTGCTCCGACGGCGACGAGGACGAGGACGTGCCGACGCACCGGCACCTGACGTTAGCGCATCTGGCGGGTGGATTCCCTCGACCGAGGGATATCGAACAGGCGGACATGGCTCAATGCTTCGTACTCAGGGGAGACGAGGGGAAGGGTTACCCAGCGGCAGTGGCAATCCGCTCGACAGTCCAGGAGTCCCGTGCTGCTCCGGGGGTGAGAGGCGCCGTCGTGCTCCTCGACGAGCATCCGATCTGGCTCGACGCGCTCGAGGAAATCCTCTCATCGAAGGCCATCCGGGTGATCGGGAGAACGACGTCGCCGGAAGCGGCGCTGAAGCTGGTGGATTCGGAGAAGCCGGACGCCCTGCTCGCTTCGCTGGAATTGTGGAGCTCGGAGATGGATGGCGTCGAGTGTCTTCGTCGCGCACGTGAGCGAGCCCCGGGCCTACGGATCATCGCGTTCTCGACCCACCACGATCCGCTCCATCTCAACGCGGCCGTGACGGCTGGGGCGGACGCCTATCTGCCGAAGACGGCGCGTGCCTCCGAGGTCGCCGAGATCGTCCAGGACTGCCTTGTGGGAGAGAAGCGAAAGCCTCGCGCGCTTGAGGCAAACGGGAACGTCGGGCCGAAGCAGCCCGCCCTGACCGCGCGCGAGCTGGAGATTGTCCAGCTCGTCGCGCACGGCTACACCAACGCACAGATCGCGGAGCGCCTCTGGGTCACGAAGTGGACGGTGAAGTTCCACCTCGTCAACGCGTACCGGAAGCTCGGTGTGTCGAACCGAACGCAGGCGGCGCGGTACCTGTTCGAGCACGGGCTCTCAGGCCTCCCTGTCGAACGCTCGTCGTAGTCTGAGGCGTCCTACGGGAAAACGCGTGCCGCGTGAGACCGGCGCGCGGACACCTTGCACCACACGTCCACGCCGTACCGGCCGGCCGGTACATTCGCTGCCAGCGAACGTGAGTTGACGCCCCGGCGCAGAGAGACGCACCGGCACCCAGGAGTTCGCGTAATTGTTGGTCGGGAATCCCAGCCGGGAACGAGCGCTCCTCGCAGATCTGGCACGGACGCACGGAAATACCTGCCCCTTTGGTCAGGTGTCATTTGTTGCAAATTGGTGTAGAAACGCCCTATCGCAACGGCCACCGCCGAGAAAGGAGGAGGGGGGTCACGAGAGTTAGATGACGAAATCAGAAACTGCGGAGGGGGAGCAAATGAAAGATAAGAAAGGTCTCACGAGACTCAGGCTGAGTCTTGCGACCTTCGTGCTGCTGCTGATTTCCGCCGGGCTGTTGGCGGCCTCGGCAGCAGCGACAGGCGGGCTACCGGCGAACAGTCCGGTATTCAACCCGCAAGAGACAAACGTCCCGTACCTGGCCTGGCGTGGCGAAGAAGTGCGCCTGGTCAAGTGCGGTCACGAGCTCGACGGCCTCACCGGAGCTCCGACGTTGCAGACCAACGGCGGCTTCTTCTGGGGGCTGGACGTGAGCATGCAGATCTTCGCGTACAGCGGCCCGCAGGAGAACTCGTTCGACGGACCCAAGGCTGTCCAGAACTCGGCCTCGATCTTCTTCGACCGGAACACGGCGAGGCCCTGCATCAGGGCGGACTTCATCTCCAACAAGGCCGGCATTACGGTCATCAAGCTGACGATCAGCAAGAACGGCGTCATCCTGGCCCAGCACGACTTCATGGTTGGGTGGATGGCGATCGCCTCGGCGAGGATGACCAACGCCGGCTCGGTCACGGAGAACGCGGGCGCGCAGCCCGGCAACTCGGTGAACGTCCAGGTGACGGGCTCGATCCCGCTGAACAGCGAGTTCCAGGCGGACTTTGGCCTGCCGGCCTCGCTGACCATGCCGAACGACTGGGCACGGTGGGCGGGCGCGATGGCCACTACCGACCAGAACCTGGGAGGCGTGAACGCGCTCCCGGCGTCGTCGTACTGGGACATCCACGACTCGTCCGGCCCCGGTGGGGACGGCGGCAATCCCGACGTCCACGTCGCGGGCTTCTGTGCACCCAAGACGCCATCGACCACGATCGACCAGGTCGACAACTGCAACGGGCCCGGGATGGGCAGTGGCAAGTCGTTCTCGCGGGTCTTCGGCGACAGCGGTACTGCTGTCGGTCCGTTCGACCCGAGCTACTCCGACACCCTGCTCAGCGACGGCAACCTGAACTCGTTCGACGCACCGATGCCTGCGTTGAAGATCGTCTTCAACAGCAGCGGTGGCATGGGCGGCTTCGTCGACTTCGATCCGGAGCGTGATGCGGGCCTCAACGCGAAGTTGTGCGTGTACAACCGGCTCGCGCCGGCTGCCTGCCCGTTCGAGTTCGGTGTCACGAACGGACCGCACAACCTGTACGCGCCGTACTACACCACCAACATCCCGGCGACCTCGCGGGATCCGTGGGGTGCCGCGTCCGGGACGGACGGGCCGGTCTACTCCGATTACACCGGCCAGCCCAACAACTTCGCGGGCTACGGATGGTACGGCCAGTATCCGTACTGGGCGATCGCACAGACCCTCGTCCAGAACGAGAGCCAGGACACGAACTGCCTGCTCACAACGCAGGACTACAAGCCGATCTACCGGCAGACGAACGGGTTCCCGACCAGCATCGTCGAGTTCACAGACGAGCACGGCGAGGTCCGGGCCCAGTGGCAGCCGGGGGTGGACAACGACCACTTCGGCACCACGGTCGGCTTCGTGGACGACAACGGCGGCTGTGACCTCGAGGGCGTCAACCTCGGGGCGCAGACGATCACCGCTGCCGCCCGCTACCCGTTCCAGCACGTCGCCAACGACGTCGCGGTGACGGGGACGATCACGAAGAACATCAACAACCTGTTCCGCAAGACGCTCTCCTGCGTCCGCAAGAACAACGTCTCCAGCGCAGTCGCGTACATCTGCACGGCGACCGCTCGGGACATCGCGGGCAACGGCGACGTCTTCAACGGGGAGAAGGTGTGCTTCAGCCGTGAGCCGGACAACGTCTGGTACAACGTCGGCGGGAGTACCGCGCACCCGAACGGGTACTGCGTACCGCTCAGCGGCGGAACCGCAACAGCGCCGGCTTCGGTGTCCGCCGAGACGCCGGGGACGCTGATCGGTAGCCTGATCGACGTTCAGGGCTACTTCGCAGGGGAGAAGCTCCTGCGAGACACCTGCATCGTCTCCGGGGCGGCCAGCAGCACGGCTGGGCCGTGCCAGCCCGCCGGCGGCGGTGGTGGCAGCGGCGGCGGCGGCGGTTCCGGTGGCGGCGGCAAGACGCCGATCACCCAACCGAAGGCCGGCGCCAAGGCCACGGTGGTCTCGGTGCAGCTCGTCATGACGGCGAAGGGCCGCGTCCTGATGGTGAAGGTCCGCTCGACGAAGTCGACGGCGAAGATCCAGGTTCGCCTGATCAACGCCAAGGGCCATGTCATCAAGAACGCCCTCCGGGCCGTCAAGACGAACAAGCGCGTCAAGGTCAAGAACCTGCGCATCACCAAGCGGGTCAAGACCGTGCGCGTGCGGGTGGTGAGCTGAGCTAGCTCAACACCGCACAACGCGTGACTCGAGGGGCCCGCGAAAGCGGGCCCCTCACTTCTTCCGCTGCGAGTTCTTCCAGTCGCCCGGCGCCTGGGGCCGCGATACAGCCAGCACGTCGCGAATGTCGCGGCCGCCGCCCGTCCCGTCAGCTCACATGCACATCCAGCCGCCGTCGACGGCGAGGTTGATGCCGTTCATCGCCTCGTTCTCGAGCAGAAACCGCGACGCGCCGACGACCTCGGCCATCGTCACGAGACGTCCGATCGGCGTTCGAGCGATCAGTGCGTCGCGGCGCTCGGCCGGCATGTCGACCCACTGCGGGCTGTCCCCCACGATCGCCGGGTGCAGCGCGTTGACGCGGGTCGGCGCGAGCTCGATCACGAACGTCCTGACCATGCTCGTCACCGCGCCGTTGACGGCCGTCACCGTCGTCGAGCCCGGATAGGGCCGGTCGCGGGCGAGCCCGCCGTAGATGAGGATCGCCGACTGATCCCCGAGCCGCGAGTGCAGCGCGTGGATCACCTCGGTGTACCCGACGAGCTTGAGCGTCGCGAGCCGCAGCGCCGAGTCGATGTCGTACTCCTTCACGGTGTTCGTGTCGCGCTCGATCGCGGCGAGGACGACGTAGTTGACGTCGCCCACGTCCGCGAGGCGCTCGTCGATCGAATGCGGGTCGGCCAGGTCGAACCCGAGGCCGCGGGTGCTGCCGCCGATCTCCTCGGCGGCAGCCTCCGCTCGGGCCTGGTCTCTTCCGGTCACGACGACCTCGCGGCCCTCGTCGGCATACGACTGCGCGACCTCGCGGCCGAGGCCCTGGGTTCCTCCGACGACGACGACCTTGCCTGCCGCCATGCGCGCTAGACCGCCGCTGCCGACTCGGCTGCCCAGTCGGGTAGCAGCCCGCCGGCACCCAGGATGTGGTTCCTCGACTCGTCGAGCGTCTTGAACACCTTGTCGAGGTCGACGCCGACGAGCTCGCCGTTCCGCTTGATCGCGTTCCCGGCGACGAACACCGAGTCGACGTTGGACGTGTCGGAGAAGACGACGATCGTCGCATTCGGGTCCAGCATCGGCGCCGTGTTGATCGCGTTCGTCTCCAGCAGGACGATGTCCGCCTGCTTGCCGGGCGTGATCGAGCCGACCGTGTCCTCGAGCATGATCGATCGCGCGCCGTCGATCGTTGCGAACTCGAGCACGTCCTTGTGCGTGAGCTTCGGCGCGAACGCGATGTCCGGCGTGTCCGTGAACTCGAGGATCCGGTCGTAGGCCAGAGCCGTCCGCATCTGCGTGAACATCTCGCCGGGAACGCTCGAGACGACGTCGACGCTGAGCGACGGGCGGACCCCCCGGGCGAGCATCTTCCCCGTCGGCGGCGGGCCGTGCCCCATCAACATCTCGACGTAGGGCGCGATCGACGCCTTGCCGCCGGTCTCGGCGATCCAGTCGAGCTCCTTCTCGGTCAAGTCGGTCATGTGGATGTAGCAGACGTCCGGGCCCATCAGACCGAGGTCGTGCATGTCCTTGACGGGTTCGTAGTGGAGGTTGTGGAGCCGCATCCCGACGTGGACGCTGATCAGGATTCCGAGCTCACGCGCGAGCGCCCAGTCGTGCTTCGCGACGTCGGCGTTCACGTTGCCGGGCTGACGCGCGGCCATGGCGAGGGTGAGGAGGCCGTCGTCCGACGAGAAGTACGTCTCGCGGATCCGCCGGATGTCCTCGGGATGGTTCAGCTCGCTCAGCATCCACCACTCGGCGCCGGTCGGCATGCCGTGGGCGTAGACGGCCCGGATGCCGGCATCCTTCAGCCCCTGGATCGCCGCGTCCGAGTGGTCGGGCGTGTTGCTGATGTGCGACCAGTCGAGCAGCGTCGTGACGCCCCCGTTGAGAGCCTCGAGCGCGCCGGCGTAGTCGCCGATGTACACGTCCTCCGGGCGGTAGAAGCCGCCAACCTGGCCGAGCATGACCGCGAAGTAGTGGTCGAGCGTGCAGCTCGGGAGGACACCGCGGACGGGCGTCTGCCACGTGTGGCGGTGCGTGTCGACGAAGCCCGGCATCACGATCATCCCGGTCGCGTCGATCTCTTCTGCCTCGGATGCACCGAGGCCGCGTCCGACTTCGACGATGGCGCCATCCTCGACCAGGACATCGCCGTTAGGGATGTCGCCGACGTCCGGATCCATCGAGACGACGAAGCCGTTGCGGATCAAAAGGCGTTGCGAGCTCATGGCCCCTCTCTCCTTGGCTTGCGTGATACGGAATGCGCGGTCTCAGGCCGACGCATGTTCAGCGAGCATAAACGGACGCCGTCCGGACAGTCAACGCGCCTATGAACGCCGCGGTCGGGCGTGAAGCAGCGGTAAACGCTTCGCCCGATCTCCGAAATTTCCGTTCGGTGATGGTTGACACTTTCCATCGCAGAGGGTCAGAATGCAGCCCTGTTCGGGGCTACCCCTCAAAGGAGCGGGTGAACGCGCAGGAAGGCACCGGGGGCCTTGGTCTGCTCGGAGGGCGCCGCATGACGTCGTTGCTCGCCGAGGCGCTGGTCGGCGCGCGCTTCCTGCCGGTGTGGATCGCCACCGGGGTGCTCGTCGTGGTCGCCGCGATCATCGCGCCGGCAGCGCTGCAGAGCACCTCGTGGGCCTTCGTCCTCCCGTACATGACGGTGCTCGCCATCGCGGCGCTCGGCCAGATGCTCGTGATCATGCACGCCGGAATCGACCTGTCGACTCCGGGCGTGATGTTCCTCGGCGGCTACCTCATCGTCGGCGTCGGGAACCACTCGAACGACCGCCTCTGGATCGGGATCCTCGCCTGCCTCGGCCTCGGAGTGCTCGTAGGTCTCGTCAACGGGATCCTCGTCGGGATCCTGCAGCTGAACCCGCTGATCGTCACCCTCGCGGTGGGGCAGATCGTCTACGCCGAGGGGCTCAGATACTCCAAGGGGCTCGCGGAGGCCGAGGTGCCTTCGCGGTTGTCGGACTTCGCGCAGAACCGGCCCGTCGGGATCATCAGCCTCGTCTTCTGGACCGGCGCGGCGATCACGCTCCTCGTCGCGCTGCTGCTCCGCTACACGGCGGCCGGCCGGCGCTTCCAGGCGGTGGGCGCGAACCCGAGAGCCGCGTGGATGGCCGGCGTGCACGTCCGGGCCTACGTCGTGTTCGCGTACACGGCCGCGGGCCTGCTCTACGCCACCGCGGCTGTGCTGCTCGCAGGGGTGCGCATCAGCGTCGACCCGGCGTTCGGCGCCGCCTACCTGCTCGCGCCGATCGCAGCCGTCGTCATCGCGGGGGCGTCGCTCTCGGGCGGCCTTGCGAGCGCGACCTCGACGTGGATGGCGGCGCTCGCACTGACGCTCCTCAACCAGATGCTCCTGATCCTGGGCATCGCGATCGGCTGGCAGTACATAGTCTTCGGCGCCGCGATCATCGTCGGAATGCTGATCTCCGGCGATCGGATCGCATCGCTCCTCGGCCGCCTCATGCGGCCCAGAGCGGCGCCCACGAATATCGCCCCGGTAAACGAAAGCACGAGTTGAGAACGCGAAAGGAGGAGGGACGATGCAGGTACCAAAGGTGAGCGAAGGGAGGCGGTGGCAGCTGGGCCTCGGGGTCACGCTGCTCGCCGTGGCCCTCGTCATCGTCACGGCCGCCCTCGGCGGCACGAGCAGCAAGTCGGTGGGGTCAAAGAAGGCGAAGGGTGGCTACGGCGAGGTGTACAAGGCGAACCCCGCCGTCCTCAAGAAGACGCTCTTCGACGCCAAGCTCCTGCCGCCCCGCGGTATGGCCCGCAACATCGCGCTGGCCGCCTTCGGCCGTGCGAGCAGGAAGGTGAACTACAACCTCGCGATGAAGTGCTGGAAGAACGACGGCTGCAAGACCGGGACGGGAGGCAAGCTGACCGTCGCCTACGTCGAGCCGTTCGGCGAGAACGTCTACCGGCACATCTCGAAGATGGAGTTCATCCTCCAGGCACTGACGTACAAGTCGATCGGCAAGATCATCTACCGGACCGCCCACTCGGACCTGAACCAGGCTCTGGCTGACTTCCGGGCAATGATCGCGCAGAAGGTAAGCGCGATCGTCACCTATCCGGACTACGCCGACGCGGAGCTGCCGGTGTTCAAGGAGGCCAAGAAGGCCCACATTCCGGTCGCGACCTACGCCTGGGGCTACGTCACCGGACCGGGCACGAACTACACGACGGTCGTCGGTGAGAACGTCTGCAAGCTCGGCCGGGCGTACGCGACGATCATGAACAAGTACGTCAAGTCCGGCGACATCGCCTTCATGGGCGGCTTCCCGGGCAACCCGCTGTCGGCGGGCTGGCAGAAGTGCGAGGAGCCGGCGCTCAACCCGAACATCCACGTCGTGGCCAAGGAGCCGACGAACTGGGACGCTTCGAAGGTCCAGCAGGTCGTCTCCGGCATCCTCGCGGCTCATCCCAACATCAAGGGCTGGAGCTACGAGTACGGTCTCGGCATGGCACAGGGCGCGTTCGCGGCGTACAAGGCCGCGGGCAAGCCGTTCAACGCCGTGCTGACTCTCAGGACCGACGACGTCGGCATGGGCTGCAAGACGAGGCAGCTCCACAACCCGAAGCTGACGCGTCTACTACTACACGGCCGGGAACTCGCAGATCCGCGTCGCTCTGACGTCGCTGATGATGCGGCTCAAGGGCGCGAAGATCCCGCCCAAGATCGTGTTCCCGATCCAGCTGCAGAACGAGGCGAAGCGAACCGAGTGCGTGAAGGGCTATCCACAGGAAGCCTCCGCGACCTCGCTCGTGCCGCTCAAGCTGCTCCACCGGATGTATCCCTAAGGAGAACAGGTAGATCCTGAGTCACAGGAACGAATGTCGAGTCCCGGGCCCGAGAGCCCCGTCGTGCTGTCCCTTCGCGACGTCTCGAAGGCGTTCGGAGCCGTGCAAGCGGTTCGAGACGTCAGCGTCGACTGTCGCGAGGGCGAGATTCACGCGCTCGTCGGGGAGAACGGGTCCGGGAAATCGACATTGCTCGGGATCGCAAGTGGCTTCCTAAACCCCGACAACGGCGTCGTCGAGATCGGCGGACGGCGCCGGCGCCGGGGGTCTCCCGCCGAGGCCCGGAGATTCGGCCTCGGTATGGCGTATCAGACCTACTCGCACGTCCTCGACCTCTCGGTGGCGGAGAACCTCTATCTCGCCATGCCCGGAAGCGAGCGACCGGCCTACAGGCGGATGGACGCCTGGGCGGCGTCGACGCTCGAGGAGTTCAAGCTCGACGTCCCCGTGAAGGCACCCGTCGGGGCGCTGTCGCTGGCGGAGCGGCAGCTGCTCGAGGTCGTCAAGGCCCTGCTGGCGAAGCCGAAGGTGCTCCTTCTGGACGAGCCGACGACCGCACTCGGCCCCGAGGAGGTCGCCCAGCTACACGAGCTCGTCCTCGAGCGGAGCAGGGCCGGGGTCGGGATCGTCTACGTCAGTCACCGGCTGCCGGAGGTACTCGGGATCGCACATCGCATCAGCGTCCTCCGCGACGGCGTGAAACAGGGGACGTTCGAGGCCGCCGGGATGACCGAGGAGACGCTGGTCGCGCACATGATCGGGCGGCCGCTCCAGCTCGCCTTCCCCGAGCGCGACGGCGAGGGGCGCGCCCCCGAGGTGCTCCTCGAGGTCACGGGCCTCCGGGGCGACCGCTTCGGCCCGATCGACCTCAAGGTCGAGAAGGGCGAGATCCTCGGCATCGCGGGGGCCGAGGGCAACGGGCAGGTGCAGTTTCTGCGCGCGCTCGCCGGTGTCGAGCGCCCGGCCGGGAAGACGTCGTGCGACGGCGACGAGGTCAACACGAGGTCGCCGACGGGCGCCCTGCGCGCGGGGATCGTGCTGCTCAGCGGCGACCGGACCCGCGAGTCGCTCTTCCCGGTCCTCAGCGTCCGCACGAACACGACGATCCAGGTGCTGCGGTCGCTGGCACCGATGGGATTCCTGCGCCGCGGCCGTGAGAAGCGCACTGTCGACGACATGGTCCGCCGGCTCCGCATCCGCATGGCTTCGATCGAGCAGCCGGTTCAGTCGCTCTCGGGCGGCAACCAGCAGAAGGTCTCGCTCACCCGCCCGTTCCTGCGCGGGGACGTGAAGGTCATCCTGGCCGAGGAGCCCACCCAGGGCGTCGACGTCGGCGCGCGCTTCGACATCTACGAGGCGCTTCGGGCCAAGGCGGACGAGGGCGTGGCGCTCATCGTCAAGTCGAGCGACCCGCTCGAGCTCGCCGGGCTCTGCGACCGGGTCGTCGTCATGTCGCGCGGAAAGATCGTCGACGAGATCAGCGGAGACGAGCTCGGCGAGCGCAGGATCGTCGAGGCGATCGTCGGCGACACGACTGCGGGCGGCGCTTGAGGTTCCGCGGCTGGATCCCCCTCGTGCTGCTGGCGGTCCTGATCCTCGCCGTCGGCGCGTACACGGCGGTGCGCCAGGACGCGTTCCTGACCGAGTACAACATCAACAACCTCCTGCTCGCGACGATGCCGCTCGCGCTTGTCGCGATCGGCCAGACGAACGCGCTGCTCGTCGGAGGCTTCGACATCTCCGTCGCCGCCCTCGTCACGATGTGCGTCGTCACGGCCTCGTTCACGCTCAAGCCTGACGAGACGACGTTCGCGCTCTTCCTCGGCTCGCTGGCGATCCTCGGCGTGGGTCTCGCGACCGGGATCTTCAACGCGACCCTGATCCGCGTTCTCCGCCTGCCGTCGATCATCGCGACGCTCGGCACCTTCAGCATCCTCCAGGGCGCGGCGCTCCTGCTCCGAGACCACCCCGAGGGCCCGATCAACAGCGACGTCATCGACGCGCTGACCACGAGCATCGGCTTCATGCCGGTTGCCTTCATCGGCGTCATCGTCCTCGTCGTGCTCGCCGATCTCTGGCTTTACCGGTCGCGAACCGGCATGGCCGTACGGGCGGTCGGCCTCGACGAGACATCGGCCCGCCGGCTCGGGATGTCGACCGGCCGCATCGTCTTCCTCGCGTTCGTGGTCTGCTCCCTGATGGCGTCTGTCGCCGGCTTCTACGAGTCGGCCCAGGTCCAGATCGGCTCGCCGATCATCGGCGCCTACGCGCTCACCAGCATCGCCGCTGCCGTCCTCGGCGGCGCGAGCCTCGCGGGCGGGAGAGGCTCCTTCGTGGGAACCCTGCTGGCGGCGCTCTTCCTCTCGGAGATCGGCAATGTCCTGCCGCTCTTCTCCGAGCCGACCGAGTACGCGGCGATGACGATCGGCGTGCTGATCCTGCTCGCGCTCGTGCTCTACCAGCTGCCCGAGCTCATCGCCCGCTGGCGCTCGGGCCGGCAGACCGTCGGCCGCCTGCAGTCAGGCGACGGCGAAGCGCCCGCGGGCTAGTCGGCCGGGTCGGGCGAGGTCTCTTCGCGCGGGTCGGCCTCACGGCCGATCACGACCCAGATCGCATGGACCGGCTCGTCGCCGACGGCCCACAGGCGGTGTGGTGACGACGAGTCGAACGCGATCGACGCGCCGGGCCCGAGCTCGTATTCGTCGAAGCCGACGCGCACGCCCAGGGTGCCGCTGCTGACGTAGCCGTACTCCTTGCCGCCGTGTGTCATCAGCGCGTCCTCCGCGCACGACGCGGCGCCCACGGGATAGACCACGTAGAGGAACTCGACGTCGCGGTCGCTGTGAGGCGTCAGCCGCTCCCAACGCACTCCGGAGGCGAGGTTGATCACCAGCCGCGTCTCCGGACACGCCGCCAGGCCGCCGTGGTCGTCGTTCAGCCGTCGCACGATCCGCTCGCCGGAGCGCACGTCGCCGAAGACGTCGCTCATCGTCATGCCGAGCTCCGTGACGAGCGCGTAGAGCGTGCTCACCGACGGGTTCACGCGGTCGAGCTCGATCTGCGAGACCAGGCTCGGCGAGACGCCGACGCGGCGCGCGAGCTCGCGCAGGCTGATCCCGAGGCGCTCCCGCTCCGCCCTCAGGCGGCTGCCGACCTTCGACGCCTCGACGGCGCGGTCGAGAGCCTCTGAGCTGGACGTCGCGTTGCTCACTTCAGCCTCTTCCGGATCTCGTCGGCGATCCGCTCGGGCCCCGGCAGGAACGCATCCTCTAGCGGTGGGCTGTACGGGATCGGCGTGTTCGGCGTCGCGATCCGCCAGGCGTCGTCGAGGTAGCCGAGCCCCTGCTCCGCGACCGAGGCGAGCACCTCGCCCGCCCAGCCGCCATACAACGGCCCCTCCTCGACGATCGCGATGCGATTGGTCTTCTTCACCGAGGCGAGGACGGTCTCTACGTCGAACGGCCGCAGCGTGCGGAGGTCGATCACCTCGACCGACACGTTGTCCCGCTCGAGCGCCTCGGCCGCCTCGAGGCTGTCGTGGACGCTCTTCATCGCGGCGACGACGGTGATGTCGCTGCCCTCGCGGACGACCTTCGCCTCCCCCAGCCGGCCGACGTCGCCGTTGACCTCGCCCTCGAGCGTGTAGAGCCGCTTGTGCTCGAAGAAGAGCACCGGGTTGTCGTCGCGGATCGCGGCCTTCAGCAGCGCCTTCGCGTCTGCAGGCGTCGACGCGGCGACGATCTTGAGCCCCGGAACTCCCATGAACCACGAGACCGGCATCTGCGAGTGGATCGCGCCGAAGCGGGCGCCGCCTCCGACCACGGAGCGGATCGTCAGCGGCACGCTCACCTGCTCCTGCGTCAGGAACCAGTACTTGCTCGACTGGTTGACGATGCTGTCCATCGCGAGCGTGAGGAAGTCGCCGAACATGATCTCGAGCACCGGCCGCAGTCCGGTCACGGCGGACCCGAACGCGGCTCCGGTCATGGCCAGCTCGGAGATGGGCGTGTCGAAGACCCGCTCCGGGCCGTACTTCTCGTAGAGGCCGGTCGACGTCGCGAACACGCCCCCTGCGGCGGCGATGTCCTCCCCGAAGAGGATCACGCGCTCGTCGGCGGCGAGCTCCTCGTCGAGGGCGTCACGGATCGCGGTGCGGAACGGGATCGGCGTCATCAGAGGGTGAGGGCGAGCGGCCGCTCGAGCAGCTCGCGTAGCCGGGACAGGAACCGCGCGCCGTCCGCGCCGTACACCACGCGGTGGTCGCAGGTGAGGGTGACGGTCATCAGATCGCGGAAGACAACGCCTCCGTGGTCGTCCTCGACCGGCTCGCGCCGGGCACCGCCCACGGCCAGGATCGCGACCTGCGGCGGATCGATGATCGCCTCGAACGACCGCACGCCGAACATGCCGAGGTTGGAGACGGTGAACGTGCCGTCGTGCAGGTCCTCGGGCGCGAGGGAGCGGCTGCGGGCGGCCTCGGCGAGCCGCTTCGTGTCCTGCGCGATCTGCGCGAGGGTCTTCTCGCCGGCGTCCTGGACGACCGGCACGAGCAGCGCGTCCTCTGTCGCAACCGCGACGCCGACGTTGACGCGCGAGTAGCACTCGACCTTGTCGTCGACGTACGACGCGTTGAAGCGCGGGAACTCCTTCAGCGCGGCCGCGGCCGCCTTCACGACGAAGTCGTTGATCGACGGGACATCCTGGCTCTCGTCGCGCGCCTCGCGCCGCAACGCCGTGATCAGGGACATGTCGATGTCGGCCGAGACCGTGAACGACGGGATCGTGGTCGCCGACTCGACCATCCGGCGCGCGATCGTGGCCTGCGTCGGCGTCAGCTCGAGAACCTGTACGTCGCCCTTCCCGCCGCTTGTCGGCTCACGCGCGGGCGGAGCGGGTGCCGTGGTGCCGGACTCGGCGGCCACGCGCTCGACGTCCTCGCGCGTGATCCGCCCGGCCGCGCCGGTGCCGGCGATCCCGTGGAGCGAGACGCCGAGCTCGACGGCGGTGCGCCTGGCGACCGGCGTCGCGTTGGCCCGCCCGGACTCCGCAGCGGCCGCCGGCGCGGCACCGTCGCCGTTGGCCAGCGTCGCGATCGGCTCCCCGATCGACGCGGTTTCGCCCTCGGAGACGAGGATCGAGCCGAGCGTGCCGTCGGCCTCCGCTTCATAGACGACCGTCGCCTTGTCGGTCTCCACCTCGATCAGCGCCTCGCCCTTCGCGAATGCATCCCCGGGAGACTTCAGCCAGCGGAGGATGACGGCGTCGGCCATGGAGTCGGACAGCTTGGGCATCGTGAGTTCGCTGGGCACCGGCCTCAGTCCTTGAACTCGCTGGCTCGGAGCTCGCTCGGGAACGGCGCGGCGAGTCCCTGCTCGCGCATCCGCTCGAGCTCGTCGGCGATCTCCTTCTCCACCCCGTCGAGGCGTGCGGCCTCGACGCCCTCTGCCTCGAGCTGCGCGCGGAGGATCGTGATCGGGTCGCGCGTCTTCCACTCGTCGAGCTCGCCCTCGGGCCGGTAGGCGCCGGGGTCGCTCCGCGAGTGCCCGACGAAGCGGTACGTCAGCGCCTCGATGAACGCGGGGCCGCTGCCCTCCCGCGCGTGCTGGATCGCCCGCGAAGCTGCCTCCCGCACGGTCCACACGCTCATGCCGTCGATCGTCTCGGCCGGGACGCCGAAGACCTCCGCGCGTGCCCGGATCTCGCCCGCGGTCACCGACTCGAACGGCGTGTACTCGCCGTAGCCGTTGTTCTCGCACATGAAGACGAGCGGCAGCTTCAGCACCTGGCAGAAGTTGAGGCACTCGAACACGTAGGCCTGGTTCATCGTGCCGTCGCCGAAGTACGCGACGGCCACGCCGCCCGTCGTCTTCTTCAACGCCAGCGCGGCGCCGGTCGCGGCCGCGATGCTGCCGCCGACGATCCCGAACGAGCCGATCAGGCGGTCGGCCGGCGACGTCACGTTCATCGAACCGGCGCGCCCGCCGTTGATCCCGGTCTCGCGCGCGAGCATCTCGTCGAGCAGCTTTTGTGGATCCACTCCGAGAGCCAGCGCGTGCCCGTGTCCGCGGTAGGTCGCCGCAACCCGGTCGCGCTCCTCGAGCAGGCTCGCGACGCCGGTTGCCACCGCTTCCTGACCCGAGTAGAGGTGCGTCGTCCCGTAGACCTCGCCCGCGAGGAAGAGCGACTGGACGAGGTCCTCGAAGCCCCGGATGAGGAGCATCTGGCGGTAGATCCGCGTGTAGAGATCGAGGTCGTCGAGGACCCCGGTCACGGGCTTGTCGCCGACCTGGCTCATTGCGAATCACAACCGACAGCGTGTCGACCGGTCATTGCAGACGGCCGCCCGGGCAAAGCCCGAACGGCCTGGAAACGCCGTCGCAAGCGCCGGCTCACGTGACGCCCACGCCTTCCAGGCGCTCCGAGAGGTAGGCCCAGTCGCGCTCATGGCGGTACGAGTAGCGCGGCGGCGGCCCCGGCGCCGAGGTCTCGAGCCACCGCACGGGTCGGCCGCGCGTCTCGTAGAACGCGTGCACGCACCCGGTTCCCGTCCAGAAGACGTCACCAGGACGGAGCGTGTAGCGGTCGCCGTTCGCCACGACGTCGACCTCTCCCTCGAGCATGTAGTACGACTCTTCGAACGGGTGGTCGTGCGGGTTGGCGCAGGCGTTCGGCTGGTAGTCGACCATGAACATCGTGTGGAGCTGCGCGTTCAGCCGCTGGTCGACGAGCATCTTCACGGCGATCCCGCTGTAGGCGAGCACCGCGGTCGCCATGCTCCCGGAGACCGTCGGCGCGCCCATCGCCTGGCCGCGCTTCAGGAGCTCGAGGTCCATCTCGCCCTCCGTGAGCAGGAAGAGGTTGTGGTTGCGCGGGTCGCGGGCGTCGAGCGGCGTCACCTCGACGTCCGGTGGCGAGCCGAGGAAGAAGGTGTCACTCGCGTCGAGGCGCGGACGGGGAGCGGCCATCTCGATCCACAGCGCACGCTCGGCCGAGCGAAAGGCGTGCGGCGCACCGACTGGAATCGCCCCGCAGGCGCCGGGCTCGAGCTTCACGCCGCGCCCCTCGAGGTAGAGCACGGGCTCTCCTTCGAGCACGTAGAGGCTCGTCTCGAACGAGTGCAGGTGCTCGTCGACGTGGCCGTCCTCGAGCGAGACCAGCGTCAACGCCATGTGTGTCGAGCCGAGCGTTCCGTCCACGAGGCGGCAGGAACTCAAGCCGCTCGAGTGGCCGGGCAGGCCCGGTGCGAGCTCGACGTCCTCGCGGCGGACGAGGCGATACCCCGGCCGCCCGTCGGCGAGCTCGCGCGTCCCGGTGTCGCTCAACCCCGAACCGTCCCGGGCTCGACGACAGCGGACATTGCGACGGCCTCTGCGACCCCAGTGGCGCCGTCGCGCCCGGGCTCGGTGTCACCCTTCGCCACGAGATCGGCGCCGCGCACGTAGGTACGCCCGGCCACGAGCAGCTCCTCGGCGGGGAAGCGCGTGATGATCTCGCAGCCGCTCGCCGTCACCACGACCTCTTCCTCGATCCGCGCGGCGGAGCGTCCGTCGGTGGCGGCGCAGTAGGTCTCGAGCGCGAACACCATCCCAGCCTCGAGCTCGACCGGGCTCTCGAGCGAGTGGACGCGCGAGATCATCGGCGACTCGTAGAGCCCAACGCCGATCCCGTGGCCGAACTGGAGGCCGAAGCACGTCTCCTCGTCGGGGAACCCGAGCTCCTCGGCGGTTGGCCACACCTCGGCGATCTTGTCCGTGGTCATGCCCGGCCGGACGAGCGCGATGGCCGCGTCCAGCCACTCGCGGCACTGCTTGTAGGCATCGAGCTGGGACGGGCTTACGCCGCCGACGTTGAACGTGCGGTAGTAGCACGTCCGGTACCCCATGAACGAGTGGATGATGTCGAAGAACGCCTGGTCTCCCGGCCGCAGAAGCCGGTCCGAGAACACGTGCGGGTGCGGGTTGCAGCGGTCGCCCGAGACCGCGTTCACGGCCTCGACCTGCTCCGAGCCCATCTCGAAGAGCAGCTGGTGCGCGCGGGCGACGATCTCGTGCTCGTACACGCCCGGCCGCAACATCTCGTAGATCTCCTCGTAGACGGCGTCCACGAGCCCGGCCGACTGGTCGAGCAGCGCGATCTCCTGGTCGGTCTTGATCTTTCGCGCCGCGAGCATGACCTGGGACCCGTCGGCGATGTGCACCCCCGCGCGCTGCAGCGCCTCGATCGTGAGCAGGTCGGACATGTCGATCCCGAGCGGGTCGTCCAGCAGGCCGTCCTCGCGCAGCTCGTGCGCGATGCGCTCGCCCAGCCGGTCGGGGATGCCGGTCTCGTTCGGCATCGCGCCGCGCATCGGCGACACGCCTGCGCGGAAGTTCTCCGGCGGGAGCCAGGGCGCGAACAGCTGGTGATGGCGTGCGGCCGAGCCGAAGTCCCACAGGATCGGGTCGGAGCCGCGCTTGAGCAGTGCGAAGCGCGCGTTCTTGTCCCGAGCCCACTCGCCGATGTGCGTGCTCGTGACGTAGCGGATGTTGTTCGGGTCGAACAGGAGGAGCGCGCCGAGGTCGGAGGCCTCGAGCGCCGCCTTCGCGCGGTCGAGGCGGTCCTGGCGCAGCCGCGGGAAGTCGATGCGCTGCTCCCAGTCAACCGCCCGCGTCGCATCGGGCGAGCCCACGGACCTGCTTCTCATCGGACCACCTCCTGGTCGAGGGAAGCGCTCCGGAGATTGAGGAAGAGCGCCATGAAATCGTCGTCCGCGTAGCCGGCTTCGGCGGTCGCCCGGAGGAGCGTCTTCATCTCCCGGGCCACCGGAAGCTCCACCCCGGCCTGTTCCGCGACGTCGAGGACGAGGTCGATGTCCTTCTCCATGAGCGTCGTGGTGAAGGTCGCCGAGAAGTCGTCACGGATGAGCGGCTCCTTCTTGTACTTGACGAACGGCGCGCCGACGGCCGAGTCCTCCATCACGTCCAGCATGTCCGAGCGCGACACCCCTGAAGCCTCGCCGAGCACGAGCGCCTCGGACATCAACTGGGCAATCCCGGCGATCATCAGGTTGATCGCGAGCTTGACGATCCGGGCCCGCTCGCCCTCTCCGACGTAGTGGGTCGCCGCGCCGATTGCCTGGAGGACCGGCTCGACTCGCTCCAGGGTCTCGCGCTCGCCCGAGACGATGAAGCGCAGGTTTCCCGCGCGTACGACGGTCGGGTTCCCGCTTACCGGTGCGCGCAGGTAGTCGACCGAAGCCCCCTCGGCGAGCGACGAGACGCGCGCAGAGACAGCCGGGGACACGGTGCTGGTGTCCGCCAGAACGGTTCCCGGTCTCGCCCCGGCGATGAGCTCGCCCGCGACGGCCTCGAACGCGCCGTCGTCGGCAAGCGACGTGAAGACCACGTCCACTTGCCCAGCGAGATCCGCTGCGCTCCCGGCGCTCTCCGCCCCTCGAGAGGCGAGCGCATCGGCCTTTCCGGGCGTCCGGTTGTACACGACGAGCGGGAAGCCGGCGTCCAAGACGCGCTCTGCCATCGCCGTGCCCATGTTTCCGAGACCGACCCACCCGACGGCGAGCCGTGGGCCTTGAGACGTGCGCACTGTCCAGTATGAATAAACGACCTGGGACGACGGGTCAAGCGTCCTCGGCGCCTGTACAGCCATACGGCACGCTCGCGCCGCTCACAACGGGATGCGCGCAGGCAGGAAGTACGCGACCAGCCCGAGAGCGACGACCTGCCCGGCTGCGTCCTCCTCGAGAGATGCGAAGGCCACCGGCCAGGTCGCATACCACGGCAGAACCCACGGGCTCGTGAGGATCAGCAGCGACGCGCCGAGGGCAAGGCGTGCCCGGCCGCGTAGCGCTTCGCGCACGAGCCACGCGCCCCCGGCGACGAGCGCGAGATCCGAGAGCCCGTGCGCCACACGCGGGGACAGGCCGAGCTGCTCGAGCCGCGCGGGAACCGAGAAGCTCGCCTGCTCGTGGCCGAGCTGACCGAGCGACGTCAGCCAGGCGGTCCCGAATACCGCCGTCGCCGAGACGGCGACCGCCGTTCCGGCGGCTAGCGCACCGAGCCAGAACGCCCGGCGCGATCGGAGGAGCTCGAGAGCGAGCAGCGGAAGCGCAACGGCCTTGATCGCAACCGCGAAAGTCCACAAGACGCCGCCCGCAGTGTCACGCCTCCTCGCCACGAGCGCGAGCGCGGCGAGCATGAGGACCAGCATCCACGCGTCGTTGTGCCCGCCGCCCGCGAAGCTCACGGCCACCAACGGGTTCCAGCCGACGAAGGCTGCGGCGAACGCCTTTCGTCGAGCCACGGCCGCCGCGAGCGTGGTAGCCGCAACCGCAGCGAAGGCGGCGGCAAGGCGGAAGAGGAGCGATGCGCGTTCCGCCGAGCGGCCGGCCGCGTCGCTCACGACGGCCGACGCCTCGGTGAACGCGGGGCCGTAGACGGATGTCCGATCGCGCCAGGCCGGAGCGACGGCGCGGGTGGCGGGATCGCCCGGAAAGCCGACCGGCGCGATGGAAAACGGGTTCCCGTCATGCGTGGTCACGATCCGCCCGTAGGCCCAGTAGCTGTATGCGTCACGCGACAGCACGAGCGGCCCGAACAGCGGTACGACCTGGATCACGGCGGCCGTCGCGAGGACGACCGCGACCTGCTCCCGGCGCGAACGCAGCAGGAGCAGCGCCGCGAGGTAGACGGTGAAGGCGAGCACGAGCAAGGCGAAGAAACCGACGCTCCACGCGTCCGCACGTGCGGGGCCACCCGCCCGGATAGGAGAGTCAGGTACGGAGGCGACGACAGTCGCGGCTGCGAGGATCAGCGCGATGCCGATCCCGAGCGCGCGAGGGACGGTCAGCGTCCTAGTCGCCTGCGACGTCGCGGCGGATGAACACGAGGTAGGCGGCGGCAAGCGGCAGCCCGATGTACAGCGCGCAGACCCAGAGCGCCCTGATCACCGGGGTCCAGTCGGCCGGGACGCGCAGGAAGCCGTGCCACGCCTCGAACTGGGTGCCGAGCAGGTACGGGCGAACGCTCTCTGTGCCCGGGAGCACGCCGAGGAGCTGCATCAGCAGCGCCCAAATAAGCGCGCCCACAACCGACGCGGCGCTGTTGCGCGTGATCGTCGAGAGCATGAACCCGAACGCGGCGATGCCGATCAGGGGCAGCGCGTAGACGGCGAGGCTGGCGGCAAGCAGCGCGAGACCCCGGCCCGGCGAGACCGTGGTTCCCGAGAGAGACGTGAGGGGGTTGAAGCCCCACGCGATGGTCCCCGCGATCAGCCCGACGACGCCGAGGGCGAGGACGAGCGTGATCGTGTAGGTCACAACGGCCAGCGCCTTCCCGGCGAACACCTGGCCCCGGTCGCGTGAGCGTGTGAGGATCGTCTTGAGCGTGCCGTTCTGGCTCTCCGAGGCGACGATGTCGCCCGCGACGAGCGCCGTGATCAGCGGCAAACCCCAGATCGACATGAAGAACAGGACCACGAAGGGGACCGCCAGCCCCGTGTTGCGGATGTAACGACCCAGGGGCACGTCGTTCGGCCCGCCCGTCTGCGTCACGAGCACCACGACGAACACGAGCGGGACGACCATGGCGACCCCAAGCCCGAGGTAGGTGCGCTTCTGGGCCAGCAGCTTGGCCAACTCCCAGCGGTAGACCTTCGCGACCGCCGTCATGCAGCCGCCTCCCGGTCGTGGTCGCTGGACTCGCCTCCGGTGAGGTGGAGGAAGAGATCCTCGAGGCTCGCCGTCTCGGGAACCAGCGCGGTGACGCCGATCTGTGCCCGCCCGAGCGCGATCGAGAGCCTGGCGACGACGTTCTCCTCCGCGCTGAAGCGGAGATCGCCGTTGACGAGCTCCACATTCTCGACGCCAGCCTCGGCGACGCAGACCCCGCGCGCCCGGTCCAACTCAGGGGAGCGAAGCCGGTAGCCGGTGGCCGCGGTTGCCAGCAGCTCGGGGAGGCCGCCCTGGTAGACGATCCTCCCGCGTCGGATGATCGCGACCCGGTTGCAGAGCTCCTCGACCTCGTTGAGCAGGTGGCTCGAGAGCATGATCGTGATCCCCTCTCCCGCGAGCCGGCGCACGAGCGCCCGCATGTCACGCATGCCGGCCGGGTCGAGTCCGGTCGTTGGCTCGTCGAGGAGCAAGAGGCGCGGCGCGCGCAGAAGGGCTGCGGCGATTCCTAGCCGCTGCCTCATGCCGTGCGAGTAGCCGCCAACCTTGTCCTTCGCCCGGTCGCGCAGCTCGACGAGGTCGAGCACCTCTTCGATCCGCGAGCTCGAGTCGGGGTCGTCGTATGCAGCGAGAAGGCGCAGATTCTTGCGGCCGGACAGGTACGGGTAGAAGGTCGGCCCCTCGACGAATCCGGCGACCCCCTCCAGCGCCTTGGCGCCCTCCATGAGGGGATCGCGGCCAAAGAGACGGACGGATCCCCGGGTGGGCCGGATCAGACCGAGCATCATCCGCAGCGAGGTCGTCTTGCCGGCGCCGTTCGGGCCGAGGTAGCCGAAGACGTCTCCCGGCTCGACGGCAAGGTCGACGCCGTTCACCGCGACGATCTCGCCGTACGTCTTGACGAGCCCCTGAGCCTCGACCGGGCGCGGCTCGCTCACTTCAGCTGCCTGGCCGCGGCCTCGGCGGCAGCGGGCGGGACGGAGCCGGCCAGCACGAAGGCGGTGCCGCCGTTGCGCCAGGCGATGGCCGTTCCGAGCTGCGTCGCGAGCTCGTGCGCGGTGACTCCGTCGAGCGACACCGAGGGCAGGCTCGAGAGTGCGTCGCCCTGCGGGGTCCCTGCGTCTCCCCTGCGCTCCACGACGAGGATGCCTCCGAGGCCCTGGCCGTAGGCGACGAGCACGGTCTGGCCGCCGACGAGGCGCACGTCCTGCCGAGGCAGGCCGACCAGCGTGTCGGGCGCGGTAACGGGGAAGTCGGCCGCGGCCTGGACAGCCTGGAGGCCGGTCACGGCGGCGGTCGTGCCCCCGGACGACGACTCGCCGCCCGTGGGCCCGGAGCCGAGGTCGACGACCTTCGCGTCGGCCGGAGGCGAGACGTCGACGTCGCTCGCCGAGACCGGCCCGTACGAGACCTCTGTCGCCGCGAGCGCGAGCACCGGCGACGAGCTTCCCTGCGCGTAGATCGCGATCCGCAGCGGCACTCCTCGCGCGGCGTCCCAGGCGAGCTGGGCGGAGGCGAGCAGGCCGCCGTCATGCTTCGGCGAAAGGGTGACGCTGTACGCCTCGTGCCCGGCCACGTTGTCCGGCTGGGCCTCCGAGATCGTCGCGTGAGCGCCGAGCTTGCTCAAGAGGTCGTCGATCGTCGAGAGCGCCGGCGCGCCGTGGCCCGAGCTCGCTCCATTGTCGGTTCGCGCAGGCAACTTCGCGCGGTAGACGGTGTTCGACGAGGCGTCGTAGACGGTGATCGTGCTCTGGTTCCAGACGATCTGGACGTCGCCTGCGTCGGACTGGAGCTCGATTCGGCCGCGGCCGTCGTTGGTCGCCCAGAGGCGGCCCGAGGCACCCGACATGAGCGCCGAGCCGACGTTTCCGAGCAGCGCACCCGAGGGGAAGAGCCGGTTCGTGAACGTGACGCGCGCGGTGATCCCCTCCGGAGCAGGCGCGGAGAGCGCGTCGTGGAGTGCCTGGTCGAGCGGCTTCGGCGGAGGCGTCGGGCCTCCGCCGCCGGCGGCGACGGCGATCGCGGCGCCACCGGCGGCGAGCGCCACGGCGGCGGCGATGAGCAGGAGGAGGCTTCGGGTCGTGAGTACGCGAAGAAATCTCATGGCAATCCTTTCGGCGGCTCTCGATCCCTTGTACCCGTCGACTCTGAGAAATCTCTGAGAGCCGGCAGCTCGATCGTGAAGCGAGATCCCTCCGAATAGGCGCGGCCACCGTGGCGCTCCGCGGTTGCGCGCACGATCGCGAGACCCAGGCCCGACCCGGCCGGGTCTCCACCCTTGCGCCAGAAGCGCTCGAAGGCGTGTTCGGCTTCGTCCGGGTCGAGCCCCGGCCCCTGGTCGGTGACGCTCGTCGTGGCTAGGCCGTTCTCCGCCGCGACCTCGACGGTCACGCGACCGCCCGCCGGCCCGTAGCGGTTCGCGTTCTGGATGAGATTCGCGAGAGCGCGCTCGAGCGCGGCTCTATCTCCCCGCGCGCGGACCGGGACGGGCGCGACGACGTCCACCGTCGGGGTGCTGTTCGCCACCATGCCTGCCAGCTCGTCGAGGCGGACGACGTCGTCCGGTGCCGGGGCGGCCTCCTCGGATGAAAGGACGAGTAGATCGTCCGCGAGCCTGGACAACCGCCTCGCGTCGGCCTCGAGCTCGGCGACAAGCTCTTCGCTCGCGCCGTGCCGGGCGAGGTACGAGACGTTGCCGAGCAGCGCCGTCAGCGGCGTTCGCAGCTCGTGCGATGCGTCGGCTAGGAACCGCCGCTCGGACTCACGCGCACGCTCGAGGCTTGCCAGCATCGCGTTCAACGTCCGGGCAAGCCTCCCGATCTCGTCGTCGGAGTCGGGCTCCGGAAGGCGTAGGCTCGGGTTGCCCGTGCGGTCGATCTCGGCGGCCGAGCGTGCCAGCCGCCCGAGCGGGCTGAGCGCTCGACGCATGAGGATCGCGAGCGCGAGCGCGGCTGCGCCGGCGGCCACGAAGGTGGCCAGTAGCAGGAAGCCTCGCAGCTTCTCGAGCGTGTCCGACAGATCGTCGGTGGACCCGGCCACGGCGACAGCGCCACCCGCGGCAGGCCCGCCCACGTCTGCGAGCGGCGCCACGTAGATGCGAACCGGCTCCGAGCCCAGCCTGGCGTTCAGGTAGCGGCTGGCGCCGCTCCCGATCACGTCGCGAACGGTCATGTCGACCGGCAGCACGCGGCCACCGAGCGCGAGCGAGCGGGCGACGATGCGGTGACGGCGGTCCACGACTTCGACGCTGAGCTGCTGCCCGCTCAGCGACGCGTCCAGCGCACCCGGTGACGTCAGCAGCGCTGGTGCCGATGCGCTCAGCTGCGCAACCTCGGCCGCGCGATCCCGGAGCGAGCGATCGAGCGAGCGGTGCAGCTGTCGCCCGACCAGCACGTCAACGACGACGCTCACCACGGCCAGTGCAACCACGATGGCCAGCGCCGCCGCGACGATGGAGCGTGCGCCGAGCGAGCGGAGGGTCATCGGTCGAGGACGAAGCCCACGCCGTGCACCGTCCGGATCAACTGCGGGTCGCCGAGCTTGCGACGGAGATACGAGACGTACCGGTCGACCACGTTCGGGCTCGCCGCGGCGGCACTCCCCCAGATGGCCTCGAGTGCCTCCTGGCGGCTCGTCACGCGCCGCCCGTTCAGCAGCAGCAGCTCGAGCACGTCCGCCTCGCGCTCGCTCAGGTGGACATCTACGTCACCTCGCCGGGCCCGGCGGGCCTGCACGTCGAAGCTCACGTCCCCGAACGCGAGTGTCATGCTCTCCGTCCGTCGAAGCAGCGCACGCACGCGGGCCAGGAGCTCGTCCGCCGCGAAGGGCTTCGCCAAATAGTCGTCCGCGCCCGCATCGAGCCCGACCACCCGGTCCGGAACCGCATCGCGCGCCGTCAGGAGAAGGATCGGAAGCGTCCGGCCCGTCTCGCGCACCCGCCGGCAGACGGTCAGGCCGTCCGGGCCAGGCAAGCCGATGTCGAGCACAAGCAGGTCGGGCTCCTCCCGCTCGATTGCGGTGAGCGCCGCCGACCCGTCCCCCACCCCTGACACGCCATACCCCTCGGCCGCGAGCGTGCGCTCGAGCATCCGGCGAATCGGCCCGTCGTCCTCGACGACGAGAATGGCAGAGGTCACGCCCTGAGGGTAGCCGGGGGAAACCGGCGGAGGTCGCCGCAGTGATGCTTGTGAGCCTCGGCTCGCTCCGTCGCTGCCGCCGCGAGCCTCATTCTCGTCGGGCCGCTAACCCATAGAGTCGCGCAATGCGCAAGTGGCTGCCCCTCGTGATCCTGGCTTCGGCCCAGTTCATCATGGTGCTCGACTCGAGCGTGATGAACGTCTCGATCTCGCAGATCGTCGAGGACCTGGACACGACGGTCACCGGCGTGCAGAGCGCGATCACGCTGTACACCCTCGTGATGGCGGCGTTCATGCTCGTCGGCGCCAAGCTCGGCGACATCCTGGGCCGTGACCGGGCCTTCGGCCTCGGCCTGGGCGTGTACGGGCTCGGCTCGCTGATCACGTCGCTCAGCCCGAACCTCACCGTGCTGCTGATCGGCTGGTCGTGTGTCGAGGGGCTCGGCGCGGTGCTCGTGATCCCGGCCATCGCCGCGCTGACCGCCGCGAACTACGAGGGCAAGGAGCGTGCGTTCGCCTACGGCATGATCGGCGGCGCCGCCGGCGCGGCGATCGCGGCCGGCCCGCTGATCGGCGGCTACGTGACGACGACCTGGACCTGGCGGTACGTCTTCGTCGGCGAGGTCGTCGTGGTGATCGCGGTGCTCCTCGTCCACCGCCGGATGAAGCGCGCGCCCAAGCCCGAGCACCCGCCGAAGCTGGACTACGGCGGCGCGGCACTCTCGGCGACCGCGCTCGGCCTGATCGTGTTCGGGATCCTGAAGAGCAGCACGTGGGGCTGGATCAGGCCGGTCGACGCGCCGACGATCGACGGGCACGAGATTACGCCGCTCGGATTCTCCCTGGTGCCGTTCCTGATCGTCGGCGGCTTCGTCGTGCTCGGCTCCTTCCTGGCGTGGGAGGAGCGCCGCGAGCGGCAAGGCAGGAGCACGCTCCTCAACCGCGCGCTGGTGAAGATCGAGACGCTGCGGGCCGGGCTCGCCTCGCTGTGTGCCCAGCAGCTGATCGTGATGGGCACGTTCTTCGTGCTGCCGGTGTACCTCCAGGTCGTGCTCGGCTTCGACGCGTTCGAGACGGGGAAGCGGCTCTTCCCGATGTCGATCTCGATGCTGGCTGCTGCGCTCATCGGGCCGAAGGTGGCCGTGCGGTTCGGGCCGCGGACCGTCGTCCAGGTCGGCCTCGGAGCGATGGCGATCGCCGCGCTCGTGCTCGTCGGGACGATCGACGTGACCCTGAACGGCACCGCCTTCGCGGTGTCGCTCATCTTCTTCGGGATCGGCGCCGGGCTCCTCATGTCGCAGCTCGGCAACGTGATCATGTCCTCGGCCCCGCCGGAGGAGACGAACGAGGCCGGGGGACTGCAGGGGACAGCGCAGAACCTCGGCGCGTCCCTCGGCACCGCGCTGATCGGCTCCGTCCTGCTGCTCGGGCTGCTGAACGGGTTCAACACGCGCATTCAGGAGAACCCCGCCGTGCCCGCCAACGTCAAAACGCAGATCTCGGAGGCCACCGAGACCGGGATCCCGATCGTCACGACCGATCAGGCATACCAGTCTCTGCGCAACGCCGGCTTGACGCCGGCCAACGCGACCACGGTCACCGACGACTACGCCGACGCGCAGCTCGACGCGTTGAAGACGTCGATGCTCGCGGTCGCGCTCCTCGCGGTGCTCTCGTTCTGGTTCACGCGGCGGTTACCGGGAAAGCCCGAAGAAGCCGCCTAGTACGCGAGGTTGAGCAGAACGAGCAGCGACCCCGAAGGGCCGCCGCTAACTGGTTCCGCTGAGTTTTCCGCCGTGCTATCTCAGGCTGAGCCAAGCGCCTTCGACTTGATCTGGTCGAACTCGGCCTGCGAGATCGCGCCGCTGTCGAGCAGCCCCTTGGCCCGCTCGATCTCGGCCGCGGGTCCACCGCTGCCCGCAACATCCTTGATGTAGGCGTCCGTCTGCGCCTGCGACGCCTGCACCTGCTGCTGGGTTCGCTCGGCCATGCCGTCGTGCTCGACCAGCAGGTAGATGAACACGCCGATGAAAGGCAGGATGATCACGAAGATGCACCACAGGACCTTCGCCCCACCGCCGATGTCGCGCCGGCGGAAGAGGTCGGAGAAAACGGTGATCAGGAGCCAGAACCAGATCACCCACGCAAAGATGATCAGCAGCTCCCACAGCACCTGTCCAAACGTCCAATCCGCTAACACGTGAACACGCTCCTTTTTCTTGAAATCGAGGGTCGTGCGACTCTAACACCGCCTGCCCAGCGCGGCTCCGGGACGTAATTCGTGGCGGGAAGGGCGATTTCGGTGCCTAGAGACCCCTGTTCAGGTTCCCCTTTCCGGGGGATCTCCGCGGGGCCGAATCACGAGAAACTATGGCGGATGCGGCACCTGTTCGCGGCTGCCGACCCTGACCGGGACCTGGACGCCTCCCCTAGCGCGCCCGACGACCCACGGTCCGAGAGCCTCGTCCAGTCGTACCGCCAGCTCGCGGACGTCTTCCACGACATCCTCTCCGAGCAGAGCCTCGACAACCTGCTCGAGCGCATCGCCGACACGCTGGCCGAGCTGATCCCGCACGACACGCTCTCGATCTACCAGGCGGACGACGCGCAGACGGTCCTCACACCCGTGTTCGCGCGCGACAAGTGGGCGAACGAGATCATGGACAGTCACTCGAACTTCGGCGAGGGCATCACTGGCTGGGCCGCGCTCCACCGCGAGCCGGTGCGCACCAACCAGGCGCACCTCGACCCGCGCACGAAGGTCGTGCCCGGAACCCCGAGCGACGAGGCGGAGGCGCTGATCACGGTTCCGCTGATCGCCCGCGACGTCGTCAAGGGCGTCCTCAACATCTACCGCCTCGGCGAGGAGGCGACGTTCAGCGACGAGGAGTTCGAGCTCGCGACCCGCTTCGCCGACGCCGCGGCGCTCGCGCTCGACAACGCGCAGATCCGCGCCCGGCTCGAGTACCAGGCGCAGACCGACTCGCTCACGGGCCTCTTCAACCACCGCTACTTCCACGACCGCCTGCGCGCGGAGCTCACACGCGCGAGTCGCACCAGGGACTCGGTGGCGGTGCTGATGCTCGACATCGACGACTTCAAGCGCGTCAACGACATGTACGGCCACGGCACCGGCGACCAGGTGCTTCGGGACCTGGCCGACCTCCTGCGCGGCGGGCTGCGTGGCTCCGACGTCGTCTGCCGGCTCGGCGGCGAGGAGTTCGGCGTGATCATGTCCTCCTGCGACGCGGGCGACGCCTTCAACCTGGCGAGGCGCCTGACCGACGCGCTCGCCGAGGTCGAATTCGGAGCGGCCGGCAAGATCACGATCTCGGTCGGGATATCGCAGGGCCCGCAGCACGCGATGAACCCGCGCGAGCTCGTGGCATGCGCCGAGGCCGCGATGATGACCTCGAAGGCGCACGGCAAGAACCAGATCGTCCTCTTCGACGAGGAGGCCACCGAGCGGCCCGAGGGCGCGTCCGTCTCCGGGCGCGACGTCCGCTCGATCGCCCACCTCAAGATGCTCCAGGGCCTCGCCGGCAAGCTCAACCGGCTGAACGACGTGCGCCAGATCGGCGAGGTGATCGCCGACGAGCTCCGGCTCCTGATCGACTACCACAACTGCCGCGTGATGGTCATCGAGGACGACGAGATCGTCCCGATCGCGTTCCGCGGCGACCTCATCTCACGCGACGGCGAGCACGTCGACTTCCCGCGCACGAAGATCGGCGAAGGCATCACCGGCCGCGCCGCCGAGACCGCAGAGCCACAGCTCGTCGCCAACACGCTCGAGTGCGAGTACGCGGTGATCATCCCGGGCACGCACGCGATCGAAGAGTCGCTGGTCGCGGTCCCGCTCAACTACGGCACGCGCGTGATCGGCGTGGTCGTCATCTCGAAGCTCGGCGTCGACCAGTTCGACGAGGACGACGTGCGCCTCCTCGAGGTGCTGGCCGGCCATGCGTCGGTCGCGCTCGAGAACGCGCGCCTCTACGAGTCGCAGCGCCGCGAGGCCGATCACCTGAAGGCGCTGCTCGAGTTCACGGGCGCGATCTCGGAGTCCTCGACGCCGGAGGAGATCGGCCACGAGACGGTCCGCGCGGCCTCACGGCTGCTCGCGAAGCGCTGCGCGCTCTGGCGGCCGGACAAGGACGGGAGCTTCCGCATCGTCGCCCACTCAAACTACGACAAGAGCGAGGAGCTCAGCGAGCTGCTCGACGTCTCGCTGGACGGCGCGGCCGTCCGGCAGTTGATCGGCAAGCGGACGGTGCCGTTCCTGCTCAGCGCCGAGGAGGCAGAGACTGCAGTGCCGCCTCCCGACGGCCTCCACTGGCCGGAACTGGCCGTGGCGCCGATCTGGAGCGAGGGCTCCGTCGAGGCGTTCCTCGCCGCGCGCAACCCGTCGGCGGGCGAGCACTCGAGCGACGAGATCCTGCGTCTGCTCGGCGGCATCTCGTATCAGGCTTCGGTCGCCTTCGAGCGCGCGCTCAGCTTCGAGAGCCTCGAGGACACCTTCGTGTCGACCGTCGAGGCGCTCGCGAACGCGCTCGAGGCCAACGACGAGTACACCTCCTCTCACACGCGCTGGATCACCGACATGGCGCTCAAGGTCGGCCGCGAGTTCGGCTTCGACGCGGCCGCGCTGAAGCGCCTCGAGCTCGGAGCGCTCTTCCACGACATCGGCAAGATCGGCGTCCCGACGAGCATCCTGCTCAAGCCGGGGCCGCTCTCGCCGGAGGAGCGGAAGGTCATCGAGTCGCACCCCGAGCTCGGCGAGCGCATCCTCGAGCCGATCGACCGGCTGGCCGAGGTGCGGACGATCGTGCGCGGCTGCCACGAGCGTTGGGACGGGCACGGCTATCCGGACGGCAAGGTCGGAGAGGACATCCCAGTCGAGGCGCGGATCATCTTCGTCTGCGACGCGTTCCATGCGATGACGACGGATCGCCCGTACCGGAAGCGGCTCGCGATCGACGAGGCGTGCAAGCGCCTGCGCGAGGCCGCGGGAACGCAGTTCGACCCGGCCGTCGTCGAGGTGTTCCTCGCGCTCGAGTGGGAAGCGCCGTACCCGAGCGAGCCCGCCGACGAGCGGCTCGCGTCCTAGCGCCGGGCCTCGTACATCCCCCAAATTTGGGTCTTGCGCCTTCAGAAGGGCGTCCGCGCGTCCGATGTACCCTGTGTGCGGCGACAGGCGAAAAGTGATTTTCGTGCGTAGACGTGTGCTGGTCTTCCTCTGCGCCTTCGGGTGCATCCTCGGCCTCGCGGGGCCGGCTTCGGCGTCCCAGCTGGTCGCCCGCAACGCTGCGAACCCGAAGCTCGAGGTCAACAGGCACGGGACGGCGATGATCACCTACCGCGCCGGCGGCAGGGTCACGCACCTGCTCGCGTGGGGCGCGGTCAACGCGCGCTTCCGTCCGACCACGAAGGGCATGCCCCAGGTCGAGTTCAAGCTCGACTACTCGGGTGGCTGGAAGCGCCACAAGCTCGTCTGGAAGCACTTCAAGAACACCTGCCAGCCGTACGACGGCCCCGAGCTCGCGTGGTTCGTCGCGGCGTGCAAGGCGCAGAACGGCTCGTACTGGGCCCTTCAGGCCTGGCAGGTGGCGCTGCCGAACCTCGGCTTTGCGCCCTGGCTCCGAACTCAGAAGCAGTGGTGGCTGAAGCTCTCGCACTGGACGGGGCCGCTCGCCGTGCTCGACGTCTACCAGGACTGGGTCTACAGCAAGCGCTTCAAGGAGATCTTCGGCCAGCTCACCTACAAGGGCGTCGGCGTGCGCGGGTACGGAACGACGCGGTACGGCAACCCGACCGACGGCTACGGCCGCCTCGTCTACCTCGACACGCGCAACTCGAAGTACGGGCCTGGCTGGAAGCGCGAGAACTCGTTCGTCGCGAGCGGGCCGCCAGGGCTCTTCTGCTACGGCTTCTACAGGCACGACCCCCTGATCAACGGCTACGCGCATCCTCCAGGCACGTCGCACCGGAAGCGCGGGCCCGGCGTCGGCGACATGTACCGCCTGACGGCCGTCGGCCCCGGTGTCACGCCCGACGTGATGTGGCAGGCGGACGCGCTGCACTCGTACGACGCGTACGACCAGAACGACGTCACCTTCGAGCAGCAGATGAACGTCAAGCTGGACCAGATCCGGGCCGGCTGGCACAAGTGCCGGCACCACTAGCCCGCGCCTGAGGCGTGCGTGATTCGTCACGGTGTCTGACACCGTGACTGCGCGACTCACTCCTTGGGCATGGCGCTATTGACGAACTCCCGGTAGGCCCGACTGGCCCTCCCCGGCGAAGGGCCGAACAGCCGGAGCAAGTCACCCGTCGCGAGAAACGGCGGTGCGAAATCGAGCCCCAGACTTTCGCGATGACTGCTCCACCGCCACGTCTCCGGAGCACTGACGAGACCGGCTCTGACCGGGTTCAAGACGACGTAGCGGACCGTTTGTAGGAGCTGGGGTTCGTCCTCGATGAGCTTCCACCAGAAACGGTTGCGAAAGAGATGTCCGTCGAGGCCGTGCCTTGCGTTCGTGTAACGGGAGAACCCTCCGTTCAGGAGCCGCATGCCATTCGAGATTCCGGCGTCGTCGATCCGCATGACCAGGTGGTAGTGGTTGGGCATCAGGCAGTACGCGTAGAGCACCCAGTCGTACCGCGCCGTCAGCCGCCCCAGCAGCTGCAGAAAGACCACCGACTCATGATCGTCCGAGTAGATCCGGCAGCCGCGGTTCCCCCTCGCTCCCACGTGATAGACGCCACCGGGAACCTCGAGTCTGCTTGGCCGGCCCACGGGTGCAGGCTAGGACGGCTCGAAGGCGGGACGACGCGCCGTACCAGATCTGTGTCGAAGCCGTCACGCTCTCGTACGGGTGTCTGACACCCGCACGAGGCGCTCGTATGATCGCGGCGTGGTCGACGGCGACGAGCTGCGTGCGGTCATGGCCCGGTTTCCATCGGGTGTCGTCGTCGTCACCGTCGACCTGGACGGCCAGCGCGTCGGGCTGACGGTCGCCTCGCTGGTCTCGCTCTCGCTGGAGCCGCCGCTCGTCGGGGTTGCCGTTCGCAAGGACGCGGCGCTGAACGAGCTGCTGCGGGAAGCCGGCGAGTTCGCAGTCAGCGTGCTCGCGGACGGCCAGGACGGGCTCGCCCAGCACTTCGCGCGCGGCGTCCCTCCGATCGCGCTCTGGGAGAACGTCTCCCTGCGCGACGTGGACGGCCCGCCTCAACTCGAGGGCGCTGCGGCCTGGCTCCGCTGCCGGACCATGGACGTCCACGAGACCGGCGACCACACCTTCTTCGTGGGCTCCGTCGAGGCCGCCGAAGCGAGCGCCACCGCGCGGCCGCTCGTCTTCCACCTCCAGGGCTACACGTCCCTGTGATCGACGGCGTCGTCTTCGATCTCGACGGCGTGCTGCTCGACTCGGAGCAGGTTTGGGACGGCGTGCGCGAGGAGCTCGCGCGAGAGCACGGCGGCCGCTGGCACGACCGCGCACAGCGGGACATGATGGGCATGAGCTCGCCCGAGTGGTCGCGCTACATGCACGACGTGGTCGGCCTGACCGAGCCGCCGGAAGAGATCTCCACCGAGGTCGTGCGCCGGCTGGAGGAGCTGTACCGGGAGCAGCTCCCGACGCTCCCCAGCGCGCGCCAGGCGGTCGAGCGGCTTGCCGCCCGGTGGCCGCTGGCGCTCGCGTCCTCGTCGAACCGGGAGCTGATCGACCTCTCGCTGGAACTGCTCGGCGTCGCGAAGCTCTTCCAGGCGACGGTCTCCTCGGAGGAGGTCGAGCGGGGAAAGCCAGCGCCCGACGTCTACCTCGAAGCGGCGAGGCGCCTCGGCATCGAGCCCGCCCGGGCCGCTGCGGTCGAGGACTCGCACAACGGCATCCGCTCGGCCAGGGCCGCCGGAATGCGCGTGCTCGCGATCCCTAACTGGCACTTCCCACCGGACGCAGACGCCCTCGCCGAGGCGAACGCGGTGCTCGAGTCGCTCGCCGACCTCACGGTCGACGCGGTCGAGCGCGCCTAGCGCTTCCGGGCTTTCGGGCCCTTTCCGATCGTCAGCCTGATCCTGGCTCCGTTCGCGAGCTTCGTGCGCGCCTTCGGACGCTGCGCGACGACCATGCCCTTCCGCTTCTTCGTCGAGGTCGTGGAGGTGATCGTTCCCACGCGGCAATGGGCCTTGACGATCATCGCCTTCGCCTTCGCGAGCGGCTTTCCGACGACGTTCGGCACGACGCACCTCGGCGGCAGGATCGGAGGCGGCGGAGGTGCTTGCGGGGGCGGGGGTGGTGGCGGCGGAGGTGGAGGCGGCGGGGGGGAGGCGGCGGAGGTGGAGGAGGCGGCGGAGGCGGAGGCGCCGAGCACCTGACCGTCACCGAGGCGGATGCCTGCCCGGGGCCGGCGTTCGTGGTCGTGTAGGAGGCCGTGTTCCCGTACGTCGAGCCGCAGTCGGCCTCGGTCGTTCCCCTCGTCAGGTGCACGTGCGTGCTCGTTCCCGCGCCAACGGAGGTGGGGCCGTAGACGAGGCTCTGGGTCGGCGGCGAGCCGCTGATCGACCAGCCGGAGTCGGAGCCGGCCGCGTCGATCGTCCAGTCGAAGTTGGCCCCCGCCGCAAGCGGATCCGTGAACGAGATGCCGTCAGCCGAGGCGCCCCCGCCGTTCGTCAGCGTGACCGTGAAACCGATCTGCGAGCCGGCGGTGACGCTGTCGGCGTCGGCGTGCTTGTCGATCGAGAGCACCGGCTTCTTGCCGCACGAGGGGAACGAGAAGCTGCCGATCCGCGTGCGCCAGTCGTAGTAGGCGGACTGAGGCCCGGGCGGTGGAGCCGAGTAGTACTCCTGCGTGTACCAGAACGTGCAGTCGTCGACGGGATCGACGGTCAGGTCGCTGTAGTCCCCCCAGCGCCGGACGACGATCTGGCTGCCCGTGCCCGCGAACAGCGTCTCTTCGCCCTGGGCGAGCGTCCCGGGGGGATCGCTCGAGAGACGGCCGGCGTAGCGGATCTGGGGGTTTATCACCGCCGACGAGGCGCTGAAGCCAAGCGCCATGTCGCCGTCGCGATCCATGGCGGCGCTGCCCATCCAGCGCCAGGTCGTGTCGGGCTGGTAGGTGCTCTGCTGCGCGAATGCAGGTGTCCCGGAGGTCGCGTGGTCGATCTCGAACCAGCGGATCCCCGCGACCCCGCCCGAAGACACGGTCAGGTTCCCGACGAGCGCTTCGTGCCCGTCGCCGAACCGGCGGTAGGCCGAGCGGAACATCGCACGATCGCCGATCCCGTCCAGGAGGGTAGTTGTGCCGAACTGGGGCACGCAGCCGGAGGAACCAGGGCATAGCTCCGTGTAGGGGGCCGGCATCAGGTCCGCAGCCTTCGTGAACGTCGAGCTGCCCGGGTTGGTGAAGTCGACGTGGAACCGCCAGAGCGGCCAGGTCGCGTTCCCGCCCGCCATCAGGAACGGGTTCGGGGCGCCGGCGGGCGGCGGGTTCGAGCCGTCGAGGTCGCCTGGCAGGAACGGATCGCTATCACCCTTGAAGAACGACGGGTCGCGCGACTGGACGAACGTGACGACGGGATCGCCGGCCAGCATCGCCGCGCGGTCGAAGGCGAAGGGCTCAGGGCCGAGGAACGTGGTGCCGCCCGTGTTGTAGACGTTCATGCTCATGTAGTAGGCGTCCGGCCACATCCCGAGGTGCGGGTAGTCGAAGAAGTCGTTGCCGAGGTGGAAGGCGTAGCGGGTGAACGTCCCCGTCGCGTCGCTGCTCGTGGAGATCGCGATGCACTCGTCCGTGGGCACGCTCGTCCCGGCGAACTGCGTGATCACCCAGCGGTTGGCGAGCTGGTCGTGGAGGACGACCGGGTCACCCGCGCCGTTCGTCTCACAGACGCCGCCGAAGTCCTTCCAGAGCGTCGCGATTCCCTCCGCGGGGAGCACAGAGGCGCCTGTCGCCTTGTCGAAGACCTGAAGGCCGGTATTGACGAGCTGGACGTACTGGGTCGCGCCCACCTCGCCGTTCGGATCGGGCGGCCAGCAGTTGCAGTCGAACCCCGGGAACGCGATCCCGTCGAAGTTGAGGGTCGCAGACGGCATCGCGCTCGCGAAAGCCGCGCGCTGCACGGCGGCGTCCGGCTTGTCGATGTGATCCGACTCAGGCCGCGGGTTCGGGCTCGCCTCCATCTCGCTCGCGAGGCGGAGCGGCGCCGGCTCGATGCTGCGCAGGGCCGGCGAGACGTCGCTCCGGTACGAGTGCCCGACGATCACGCCCGGCTGGGCAGCTGCGGTGCCGATGGCCCGCTGGACAGGGGCGAGCGCCACGGGCTGGCCCGTGCGAGTCGAGGAACCTCCCGCCACCACAACGCCGACCTCGACCAGGCCCGCAAGCGCGAGCGCACTCAGAACGACGGTTGTGCCGCGCCTCTTCGAAAGAAATCGCAGGATGCGGCCCGCTACCCGCAACGACCCTCCCCCATGCTTCGGACGCAACCTCCCTTGTTTGACCGTAACACCGCAATTTGCGGGCTACAAGGCCAGACTCCGCTTACTCGGTATACCGACCGATCAGGACGCAGGCGTTGTGCCCGCCGAGGCCCATGGCGTTCGAGAGCGCGACGTCGACCTGAGTCTCACGCGCCTCGTTCGGGACGTAGTCGAGGTCGCAGACCGGATCTGGGTTGCGGTAGTTGATCGTCGGCGGAAGCACGCCCTCGTGGACGGCGCGCACGCACATCATCGCCTCGATCGCGCCCGCGGCCCCGAAGCAGTGGCCCATGACCGACTTCGTCGACGAGACCGCAAGCTTGTACGCGTGGTCGCCGAAGACGTCCTTGATCGCCTTCGTCTCGGCCGCGTCGCCAAGCGGCGTCGAGGTTCCGTGCGCGTTGATGTAGCCGACCCGCGTCGGCTCGACGCCCGCCCGCTTGAGCGCGGCCCGCATCATGTCGGCGACTCCGATCGCCTCCGGCTCGGGCGCGGCCATGTGGTAGGCGTCGTTGGAGGCGCCGTAGCCGAGCACCTCGGCGTAGATCGTCGCACCGCGCGCTCGGGCCAACTCGAGCTCCTCCAGCACGAGCACGCACGCGCCTTCGCCCATGACGAAGCCCGCCCGGGTGGCGTCGAAGGGCCGTGACGCGCGCGGCGGGTCCTCTTCCTCGACGGCCAGGCCGCGCATGTTGCAGAAGCCGGCCAGGATCAGCGGGTGTATGGCGGCCTCGGTGCCGCCGGCCAGGATCGCATCGGCATCCCCGCGACGGATCGTCTCGGCGCCCTCCCCCACCGCGTGCGAGCCAGTCGCGCAGGCGGAGACTGGCGCGTAGTTCGGACCGCGGATCCCGAGCGAGATCGCGAGCTGACCGCTCGCCGAGTCGACGAGGACGCTGGGGATGAAGTACGGCGAGACGCGGTCGGCGCCGCGCTCGCGGAGCACGTCGGCCTGCTCCACGATCCCGATCAACCCGCCGATCGCAGAGCCGAACACGATCCCGACCCGCATCGGGTCGTAGCCGTTCAGGCTGGCGTCGGCGACGGCCTCCTTGGCCGCGCCGAGCGCGAGCTGGACGTTCCTGTCCAGCCGTCGCAGCTCCTTCGGCGGGGCGAGCCCCTCGGGGTCGAAGTCCTTGACCTCGGCCGCGACGCGGACCGGGAACCCGTCGGCGTCGAAGGAGCGGATCCAGTCGATCCCGCTCTCGCCGGCGACAGCAGCACGCCAGGTCTCAGGGGCGGTGTTTCCGACCGGCGAGATGGCCCCCAGCCCGGTGACGGCGACGCGGCGCATGGCGAGAGCTTAGAGCCGCGAGAGGCATCGCTTGCTCCTTACGATCGCTTCCGCGATGACGACAGGCCCTCCCGAGGTCGTACTCGTCCGCCACGGCGAGACGGAGTGGTCGCGAGCCGGCAAGCACACCGGGCGCACCGAGGTCCCTCTCACCGAACGCGGGCAGCACCAGGCGCGAGCCGTTGGAGACGCGCTCAAACGGCGCCGCTTCGCGCTTGCCCTAACCAGTCCCCTGGCACGAGCCGTAGAGACCTGCCGCCGCGCCGGCTTCGGCGACATCGCCGCGGAACGGGAGGACCTGCGGGAGTGGGACTACGGGGCCTACGAAGGCCGCACGACCGCCGAGATCCGCAACGACCGACCGGGCTGGAGCCTCTGGCGCGACGGTTCTCCCGACGGCGAAACGGCAGCCCAGGTCGGCGAACGAGCCGATCGCGTGATCGCCGAGGCTCGGTCCGTCGACGGCAACGTGATCCTCTTCGCGCACGGGCATCTCCTCCGGGTCCTCGCCGCTCGGTGGCTGGGCCTGGAGCCAAGCGCCGGACAGCTGTTCGCGTTCGATCCGGCGACGATCAGCATCCTCGGCTACGAGCGGGAAATACCGGTCGTCCGGTTGTGGAATGAGCGTGCGATGAGATGACTCAGGCGCTAGCCCTCCTCTGGGGCCGGACGGCTGACCCGAATTCGCTGTCAAGGCTGCTCACGAGGGGCCGCAGCTGAGCTTGAGGTTGACCCTGGCGCCTTTCACTTGGTCGGTGGCGGCGATGCCCCGAAGCCGACCACCCCGACCGGTCTGTGGCGCTCGGTCGTCGTCCCGTCCCCGAGTTGCCCGTAGCGGTTGTAGCCCCAGCACTTGACCCCGCCCGCGCTCGTGAGCGCGCAGGTGTTGCGGTCGCCGGCGACGATCACCTGGACCCCCGCCGGAAGGCCGGAGACGGCGACCGGCGTGTCCTTCATGGCTGTCGTCCCGTCGCCGAGCTGGCCCGTGTCGTTCCAGCCCCAGCACTTGACCCCGCCTGCGCTCGTGAGCGCGCAGCTCTGGCTGAGGCCAGCGGCGATCGCCGTCACCCCGTCCGCAAGCCCAGCGACATCGACCGGCTTGTAGCGCCAGCTAGTCGTCCCGTCGCCGAGCTGGCCGGCGAAGTTGTCGCCCCAGCACTTGACCCCGCCAGCGCTCGTGAGCGCGCAGCTGTGCGACACGCCGGCGGTGATCGCGGTCACGCCGCTGGCAAGGCCGGAGACGGCGACCGGCGTGTGACGGTCGATCTCTGTCCCGTCCCCGAGCTGGCTGAAGTGGTTCTCGCCCCAGCACTTGACCTCGCCAGCGCTCGTGAGCGCGCAGGTGTAGCGGCCGGCGGCGGCGATCGCAGTCACGTCGCTGGCCAGGCCGGAGACGGCGACCGGGGCGTGGCGGTCGCTCGTCGTCCCGTCCCCGAGCTGGCCGTTGTCGTTGAAGCCCCAGCATTTGACCCCGCCCGCGCTCGTGAGCGCGCATGTGTGGCGGCCACCGGAAGCGATTGCGGTCACGCCGCTGGCGAGGCCCGAGACGTCGACCGGCTTGTGGCGCTCGATGGTCGTCCTGTCCCCGAGCTGGCCGTAGCCGTTCCCGCCCCAGCACTTGACCGCGCCTGCGCTCGTGAGCGCGCAGGTGTGGCGGCCACCGGAAGCGATTGCGGTCACGCCGCTGGCAAGGCCGGAGACGCCGACCGGCGTGTGGCGGTCGGTCGTCGCCCCGTCGCCGAGCTGGCCTTTCTCGTTGTAACCCCAGCACTTGACCGCGCCTGCGATCGTGAGCGCGCAGGTATGCCCGCTGCCGGCGGAGATCGCAGGCAGGCTCTCCTTTGACGAGACCGCGCCTCCGCACGCGATCGCCGCGGACGCCACTAGCACGCCGAGAACGAAGGCACGCAAGCAGAAGCGAGCCGGGAGAGATGTGACCCGAATCCTGATCGTTGCAGTCCCTCTCCGTCGAAGCGGTGTTCGCCAGCTCGGGCGTGTCCATCCTTCTCCCGAAGGCCACGAGAGTCAACTACAGGCCCCTCGCTCGCCGCGCGCTGGCCGGTCGCGCAGGCCGAGGGCGGTAGCGTTCCTCCCGCGATGCCGCCCAAGAAGCTTCCCTTCCCGCCGATGGAGGCCGAGCTCGTGGACGAGCTCCCCCAGCGGCGACGGCTGGCAGTACGAGCCGAAGTGGGACGGATTTCGCGGCGTGCTCGAGAACCTCGGCGGCGGGCTGCGACTCTGGAGCCGTAACGCTCGGCCGCTGCTGCGCTACTTCCCGGAGCTCGAGGAGACTGGCGCGCTGCTCCCGCCCGACTCTGCACTCGACGGCGAGATCGTGCTCGTCCAGAAGGGTCGCCTCGACTTCGACGCGCTCCAGCTCCGGCTGCACCCGGCGGAGAGCCGGATCAGGAAGCTCTCGGCCGAGATCCCGGCCGAGTACATCGCCTTCGACCTTCTGGTCTGGAAAGGCTCGCCGATCCACGAGCTGACACTGGAGAAGCGCCGGCGCGAGCTCGAGCGCAAAGCGAAGCGCTTCCAGCTCTCGCCGGTCACGCGCGACCGCAAGAAGGCCGAGAAGTGGCTCCCTCGCGTGGACAAGGCCGGCCTCGACGGGGTGATCGCCAAGCGCCTCGGCCTCCCCTACCTCCCGGGCTCGCGCGACGGCGTGGCGAAGGTCAAGCCGTACCGGACGGCCGACTGCGTGATCGTCGGCTTCCGCTGGAGCGAGAAGGCGGAGGGTCGGATCTCGACGCTCCTGCTCGGGCTCTACGGCGACGACGGCGAGCTCGACTTCGTCGGCCACTGCTCCGGGTTCCCGGCTGCGGTTCGGCGCGAGCTCGAGGAGGCGCTGCCGAAGCTCCGCCAGAAGAGCATGGTCAGCGACAAACGGATTCCCGGCGGCCAGAGCCGCTGGTCGCGCGGCAAGGAGCTCGACTGGAACCCGGTGCGCCCGAAGCTCGTCTGCGAGGTGCGCTACGACAAGCTCGAGCGCAATCGCTTCCGCCACGGGACGAAGTTCATCCGCTTCCGCCCCGACAAGGACCCGCGCGACTGCACCTGGCGCGAGGTCAGGCCCCCGCGCCGCGCGAGCGACCTGACCGTTCCGAAGCTCCTCGCTGGTCGCTGACCCACCGACGCGTGCGCTTGCGCGCCTCGACGCGGCCCGGATCGGCCGGATCGAGGTCGAAGTGCTCGAACCGCGGGATCAGGCTCGACCTTCCGCCGCCACATCCCCGCGGTCAGGTCGCCGACCTTGTCGAGCCGCTTCCGCATGGTCTTGACCGTGAACCTCGACGGGTCGCAGCGCGCCACCTCGTTCCAACTGAGCGGCGCCGAGACGCGCGCGTCCGGTGTCGGCCGGATCGAGTAGGCGCACGCGATCGTCCGGTCACGCGCGTTCTGCCCGAAGTCGACAAAGACGCCGCTCCGGTCTGCGACCTTCCAGGTCGTCGTCGCAACGTCCTGGTCGTCGACCCGCCGCTCGACCTCCTGGGCGAGCGCCTTCGCGAAGCGCCTCACCTCTGGGAACGGGAGCTCGGGCTTGATCGGCGCGAGGATGTGCATGCCGGTAGCGCCCGAGGTCTTCGGGTAGGACGCCAGCCCGAGCTCGTCCATCAGGTCCTTCACGACGAGCGCGATCTCGCGGACGTACTCCCAAGGGTTCCCTTCGCTCGGGTCGAGGTCGATCAGGAGGTAGTCCGGCCGCTCGATGTCGCCTACGCGCGAGTGCCAGGTGTGCAGCTCGATGCAGCCGAGGTTGACCACCCAGGCGAGCGCGGCGGGATTGTCGACGACCGCGAAGACCGTCGAGTGCCCGCTCGGAAACTGCACGAACTGCTCGCCGACGAAGTCCGGGTGCGGCGGCACGCGCTTCTGGTGGAAGAACTCGCCGTCGACGCCGTTCGGGTAGCGCTTCATGTGGAAGAGCCGCCGCCTGATGTGGTTGAGGGCGCAGTCCGCGACGTCGAGGTAGTAACCGACCACGTCGCCCTTCGTCAGCCCGGACTCGGGGAAGAACACCTTGTCCGGGTTCGTGATCGCGACCTCGTGGCGGCCGATCTTCATCCGCGTAAGTATCGAGAAAATGGCCCCAGATACGACGAAGCTCGCCTCGTTGCCGCTGAAGCGAGCTACGCCAGTGCCGGGATCTGAGAGGGGAGAGCCGGCAGGCTCAGCATGTGCCGAAACGCCCTTGCAGCCATGCCCCGGAAGGGTGATCGGGCAGCCTCCGCGGGAGGGGGCCCGCGGAGGAGTCGGCTATCCTGTCCCGGTTCGGAGAAGTGGCCGAGTGGCTGAAGGCGGCGCCCTGCTAAGGCGTTAGGTGGGGAGAATCCCTGCCTCGAGGGTTCGAATCCCTCCTTCTCCGCCTCGCGCTTCCAACCGCCTCGCAGCGGTACTCTGTTCCGACCCCGGAGGGGTGGCAGAGCGGTCGAATGCGGCGGTCTCGAAAACCGTTTCGGGCCTTTGGGTCCGACGAGGGTTCAAATCCCTCCCCCTCCGTCTCGGCACGGGGGAACCGCCGGTTCCCCCGTGAACCCTCCGCGCCGCCAGGGCGCGATACCCTGGCTCCCGCTTGGAGAGGTGTCCGAGCGGTCTAAGGAGCGCGACTGGAAATCGCGTACGGGCTGAAAGGTCCGTCGCGGGTTCAAATCCCGCCCTCTCCGCTGCAAGAGAAAGCGGCCGCGCCGGCTAAGCCGGCACCGCCTTCACGACGGCATCGCAAGCGACGCCTCGGGGGCCCGGGCAACCGGGCCCTCTGGCTCAGTCGACGTTCAGGGTCTCGGTGACGCCCGCCTGCTGCTGGCCGGGGAGCGAGCTGAAAAGGATGTACGTTCCGCGCTTGAGCTCGATCGGAAGGCTCGCGCTCTTGCCCGGGCCGATGTCGCGCGTGCCCTGCTTCGCTCCGCCCGGGCCCTGGACGGTCAGGTTGTGCGTGATCTGGCCGTAGTTCGTCACCTCGAGCGTGTAAAGGCCGGGCGGGAGGTTCGTTCTCGGGACCTCCATCGAGTAGTCGCTCTCACCGACGGGGAGCTTCTCTCTCGCAGCCTCCGTCTCGGCCTTCTCCTTGCCGCCGAAGATCAGCACCGCCGAGAGCATCGCGACGAACAGGACGACGCACGCGACGAGGAAGCCCTTCAGATGCTTGTCCGGAAAGTCGGGGTTGCGGCGCGGGATGACGAGCGCGGCGATCAGGGAGAACGCGACGAAGACCGCTGCCGTCAGCCCCAGCCCGAGCTTGGCGGACGATGTCAGTCCCGCGACGAGCACCGCGCCAACCTACCACGGTGCGCGGAGGGAACTAGGCGGTCTGCGCGGCGCGCGTACGGAGGTAGAGAAGCTCGTACACGAGCGCCGCGAGCGCGCCGCCGACCAGCGGGCCGATGTACCAGACCCACCAGTTGCTCCAGACGTTCTGCACGAGCTCCGGCCCGAACGCGCGCGCCGGGTTCATCGCCGCGCCGGTGTAGGGGCCGCCGACGAAGATGTCGAGCGAGATCGTGAAGCCGATCGCAAGGCCGGCGATGAGCTTGAAGGCTCCCTCCGGGTCGGCCGCGCACGCGAAGACGACCCACACGAGGAAGAACGTGAGGATGCCCTCGATCACGATCCCCTGGCCGCCGCTGATCCCCGGCCCGAGGGCGGGGACGCCGAGCTGCACGGCGTTGACCTGGGCCTGCGGCAGCAGCCAGCTCAGAAGTAGCGCCGCGACCACCGCGCCCGCGAACTGCGCGGCCCAGTACACGCACGCGAGGGCCGGCTTGATCTTCCGCGTCACCAGGAACCCGAACGTGATCGCCGGGTTGAAATGGCCGCCCGAGATGTGGCCGACAGCCGAGGCCATCACTCCGATCGCAAGACCGTGCGCGAGCGCGATCGCGACGAGGTTGTGTCCTCCCGTGGCGATGATCGCGCCGGCGCCCGCGAAGATCAGCGCAAACGTGCCGACGAACTCCGCAACGGCTTTCCCGGGCACGTCCGAGCGCATGCCGGAACCGTAGAAGTCGGGCCGGATGGACACGTTCGAGGGATGGCGCGAATGGCCGATTCGGCCGAACTACAACCTCGGCGTATCCACTGCGGACGAAAGGCGGCCATGTCAACGCTTGTCCTCAAGCGCAAGCTCCGGAACTTCCCGGTTGCGAACTTGAGCCAGCGCATCGCTTCGGCGAGCTGAGCTCCTCCCTCAGATTCACTCTGCGCCGACCGGTTGAACCGGTCGGCAGGCTGTCCGGGGCCGCCGAACACACCCCGGTGGACTCGTCCGCTGCGCTCTAGTACGTTCAGCCGCGGGACATCCACGCAAGGGGGAGAGACATGACCAAAGCGCGATTTGCGCTGTTGCTCCTGGTGACAGCGGCGATCGGCCTGTTCCTCGCGACGAGCGTGCGGGCCGAGCCTCCGGGCGGCGAGGGCGAGGAGAAGCAACCCTTCGCCCGCACCGTGCCGCCCGGCGCGAAGAACAACTGGGCCTTCGAGTGCACCGCGTTGTCCGGCGGGCTCAACACGAACCTCGACTGCGACGACCCGTTCCCCAACAACGAGCCGAACATCGTCGTGGACCGCTCGAATCCGCGGCACATGATCGCGAGCTCCAACGACTACGGCTCGTGCTGCGACCAGTACTACACCTCGTTCGACGCGGGGGCGAGCTGGTCGACGGGGAACATGTCGACCGAGGACGACACGCGGACCGGCAGCGACCCGGTCACGGCGATCGACGTGAAGCACCACGTCGCCCTCCACTCATCCCTGAACTACACGTTCAACGAGGCCGGTGAGGCCTGCGACGGGGATGTCGTGGTCTCACCGTCCAAGGACGGCGGATTGAGCTGGGACAAGCCGAAGGTCGTCGGGTTCGGCAAGGGCTGCGATTCCGACAGTCTCCAGATCTTCAACGACAAGGAGTGGATCGCGACCGACAACAACCCGCGGTCAGACTTCTACGGGCGGACGTACGTGACGTGGACGGCGTTCGTCTCGAACTTCGGCGAGTACGTCGAGTCGCCGATCATGGAGACACACAGCGACGATGGTGGTAAGCACTGGTCGAAGCCGCAGGAGATCTCCGGCTCGAACCGCGACCTCTGCACCTTCCAGACCGAGGGTAAGCGGGGCCAGTGCGACGAGTCCCAGGCATCCGTCATCACGACGAGCCCGGACGGGACCGTCTACGTCGCCTTCATGAACAGCCAGAACGAATCCCTCTGGGAGTCGCCTGACGAGTTCGACGACCAGTATCTCGTCGTCAAGTCGAAGGACGGCGGCGACGACTGGTCGAAGCCGAGCTTCGTCGCAGGGATGGAGGACGGTGCTCGGGACTATCCGATCAACGTCGATGGTCGCCAGACGCTCACCGGCTACCAGGTGCGGGTCTGGGGCGCGGGCAACATCGTCGCCAGCCCGAAGGAGAACGACAAGCTGTACCTCGTCTTCTCCGACAACCGGAACGGCGTTCACGACAGCGACAACCCGGTCACGAACTCGGACGTTTTCATCGTCCGGTCGAACGACGGAGGCAGGAGCTGGACGTACCCGTCGCAGGTGGACAGAGGCAAGGGGGACCAGTGGTTCCCGTGGGCCGATGTGAGTCCGGTCAACGGAAAGGTCGGCGTCCTCTACCACGACCGAGGCAGCTGGAACGGGCCTACCTACAACACCGCACTGGCACAGGGCCAGCCGGGCTCGTTCTCGAAGACGATCGTCAACACCGAGCCATCGAACCCGACGCAGTCGGAGTTCTTCCAGGCCGGTGTCGACGGGTGCGAGTTCTGCGCCGTGTTCCACGGCGACTACATCGGGCTCGCGTACGGACGGGACGGCCACGCGAACGCGACGTGGACGGACATGCGAGACCCGTCGCCGTTCACGCCTGGCCTGTTCCTGCAGTTCATCTACTACGCACGTAAGTAAGGCGTTGCAGGCGGGGCCGCAGATGATGCGGCCCCGCCTTGTCAAGCCTTAACCCAACGTCTGCGAAAGCCTTGCCCCGGTTTGGCCCGGGGTTGGGCAGGGCCTCCTTACCGTGGTGGCACGAGGGTCTCATGACAATCGGAGGTTCCGAGATGAAGCGCATCACCACACTTCTGGCGGCTGTCGCGCTGCTGCTGGCGGTCTCGGTCCCGGCAGTGCTTGCCGCGGACGGCACGCGTATCGGACTGAAGCCGGCCAAGGCGTTCCCCGCCGCCAAGGGCTCGGCGAAGTTCAAGGCCAAGGGCAACGAGCGTGAGCTCGAAGCCGAGGTCCAGCACATTCGCCGTCTCGCCGGCAGGCGCGTCGTGTTCTATGTCGCAGGCAAGAAGCTCGGCGTCGCCAAGGTCACCCGCCTCGGCGCCGCGCACATCAACCGCAACAGCGAGCGCGGCCAGAGCGTTCCGAACGTGAGCGCCGGCACCGCTGTGAAGGTGCGAACGGCGGGCGGCATCCTCATCGTCTCCGGCTCGTTCTAGCCAGGGCGCACGGCCGGCCGGGCTCTCCGGCCGGCCGTGCGCCAGTGAGTAGCCTGTCGCAGCGGCGATGGGACTCCACCTCGGCCTGATCCTCCCGAACTACGGCGACAACCTTCGCGCAGAGCGCCTCGCCACGGCCGCCGTCGCCGCCGAGGAGTCCGGATTCGACTCCGGCTGGGCCACCGACCATCTGATCGTCCCGGACGAGCACGCGCCGATCTACGGCTCGATCGCGGAGCCGCTCGTATCACTCGGATTCCTCGCGGGCCGGACCGAGCGGCTCGAGCTCGGCGTCTCGGCGCTGATCGTCCCGGCGCGGCAGCCGCTCGTCGTGCTCAAGGAGCTGACGACGCTCGACCTCCTCTCGGGGGGGCGGATCGTCACCGCGGTCGCCGCCGGCTGGATGGAGGGCGAGTTCGAGACGCTCGGGGCGCCGTTCGAGCAGCGCGGCAAGCTCCTCGACGACTGGCTCGACCTCGCGGCCTCCGCGTTCGCGCAGATGCCCGGGCGCGTCCGCTACGAGGGGCCGCTGCTCTCGGTCGACGGCTGGCTTGCGCCTGCCCTGGTGCGGCCGGGCGGGCCGGAGTTCTGGATCGCCGGCGTCTCGAAGGCGACGCTGCGCCGCGCGGCCAAGACCGGCGTGTGGCATCCCGTGGCCCTCCCGCCGGACGAGCTGCGGAACGATGGCGGCCGACTTCCGCGAGCGCCGCCCAGATGGACGTGTCGTCCTGCGGATCAACGTCCAGTTCGCGGACGAGCCCCGGACCGGCGCCGACGAGCGAGGCCGCCACGCGATCTGCGGGGCCATCCGAGTGGATCGTCGAGCAGCTCGCCGAGTACGTCGAGGCGGGCGCGAACGGGTTCGTCGTCAACCTCGACTACGACGCGGACGGGCTCGAAGAACGAATCCGCCGCTTCGGCAAAGAGGTCGCGCCGCGGCTCCGCGGCTAGGCCGAGGGACGGCGAACCCGGACGAGCACGAGCGTCTCTTGCGGGCCTTTGGCCGTCGCCTCGCGGACGAGGCCTACGCCGGGCACGTAGTACTTGTGGTCGATCACGCGGGCTCGAGCGGGGTCCACTCCTTCGTCAGCTGTGCACCCTTGTACCCGCGAAGCGCCGCCGACAGGCTGAGCACCTGCGCGTGGTCCTCCGCCTCGCCCTTGAAGTGCTCCTGCGCGTAGGCGTGCCCGACCGTCGGATCGGCCTCCATGATCAGCCCCGGTGAGGCTCCGCCGACGCCTGCCTGCCACGAGCCCTCGGTGCTCGTCACCCTGCCGTGGTCGAGCTCTCTCGTCGCCTCGCCGAAGTACCAGACGTTGCCGTCCTCGTCCTGCGCGTACCAGTCGTTGGTCTCCTCGGCGAGCTCGCCGGCGAGGAAGAGCCGGTCGTGGACGACCGTGGTCGGGACGCCGAGGATTCGCTTCGAGCCTGGGGTCACGACCACCACGTCGCGGGCGGGTTTGCCCTCCTTGACGCCGCGGTAGACGAACGTCGTCCCCGGAGTCAGCGAGTACCACGTGTTGTCGATCCGCGCCCCGTGGAAGTCGCCGGCCTCGAAGTCCGGCGGAAAGGAGTTCGTATCGCCGCAGCCCACGGCGAAGAGAAGGATGAGGGCGGCGAGCGGAAGCGCACCACGCACGTCTCCTGCAGGGTAGCGCGGGCCAGGAGTGGGCGCGGCTGGGATCGAACCAGCGACCTCCCGCGTGTGAAGCGGGCGCTCTCCCGCTGAGCTACGCGCCCGGGGGCTCTGAGGATACCGGCGTGCTCTCGCGGTCGAGGAGCTCGCGGGCGCGGTCGCGCGCTTCCGGATCCTGCGTGCGCCACAGGCGCTCCACCAGCGCGCGGACGACCTCGCGGATGCCGACCATCCCGAGCAGGTTCTCGCCCTCCAGAACGGGCAGGTGGCGGATCTTGCGCTCGCCCATGAGACGGGCCGCATCGAGGATGTCGTCGTCGGGAGCGAGCGTGACGAGCTGCCGCGTCATGACGTCGCCGATCTTGACCTCGGCGAAGTTCGGCCCTTCGCCTGCGAGCCGCAGGACGTCGCGCTCGGTGAAGATCCCGACCAGGCGCTCGCCTTCGCAGACGCCGACCGAGCCGACGGTCTCCTCGAGCATCCGCGTGATCGCCACCTGGACGGGGTCGTCCGGCGAGACGGTCACCACCCGGAACGCCATCACGTCAGCCACAGCCACTTCCTAGAGTCTAAACGCACAAGCCAAGGCACTCGCTTGCGACGCCGATCATGAGAGGGCGTGCCGGCTTTGCCGGTGCGCCCGTTCAGGCGGTAGCATCGCCGGCCTCGGGCCGGGCCCCGTGCGGTGGGAGCTTGTGAACCGCGTCAGATCCGGAAGGAAGCAGCGCTAAGCAATCCCTCCTAGGCGCGTGGTGCGCCCGGCCCGAGGCCTTCGATAAGCTCGACGCAGTGGCCGCCCTGTACCGCAAGTACCGCCCGCAGGACTTCGCCGAGGTGGTCGGGCAGGAGGCGGTCGTGCGGACGCTGCAAAACGCGATCACGCACGGTCAGATCCGCCAGGCGTACCTGTTCGCCGGCCCGCGCGGGACCGGCAAGACCTCGCTCGCTCGCATCCTCGCGAAGGCGCTGAACTGCGAGCAAGGGCCGACGCCGACCCCCGACAAGACGTGCCACGCGTGCCGCACGATCGCCGAGGGGACCTCGCTCGACGTGATCGAGATGGACGCGGCCTCGCAGCGGGGGATCGACGACATCCGCGAGATCCGCGAGCGCGTCGTGCTGCAGCCGGTCGAGGGGCGCTACAAGGTCTACATCCTCGACGAGGCGCACCAGCTCACCGACGCCGCCTTCAACGCGCTCCTGAAGCTGATCGAGGAGCCTCCGCCCCACCTCGTCTTCGTCTTCTGCACCACGGACCTCTCGAAGATGCTGCCGACCGTCCGGTCGCGCTGCCAGACGTTCGCGTTCTCGCGGCCTCGGCTCCCGGAGCTGGTGCAGCTCTTGAGGCGGATCGCCGACGGCGAGGGGATCGAGGCTCCGGACGCTGCTCTGTCGCTTATCGCACGCTCAGCGCGGGGCTCGTACCGGGACGCCGTCTCGACGCTCGACCAGCTTGCGGCCGCGACCGAGAAGCAGGTCACCGTCCAGTCGGTGCTGCAGCTGCTCGGCGCCGTCGAGGAGGAGGCGCTGTTCCGGCTCTGCGACCTCGTCGTCGACCGCGACACGGCCGGGGCGCTGACCTTCATCGAGGAGCTCTCGGAGCAGGGGCAGGACCTCGGCCGGCTCGTGACCGACCTGCTCGAGCACCTGCGCCACCTGATGCTCGTCCAGCACCTCGGCGAGGTTCCCGAGTCGCTGCCGGTGACCGAGGAGACGCGTGACCGGCTGAAGGAGCAGGCGAACCAGCTCGGCGAGGCGACCGTCCTGCGGCTCTGCGACCTGCTCGCGGTCGCCGTCGAGGACCTGCGCCAGGGCGGCGATCCGCGGCTGCCGCTCGAGCTGGCGTTCGTGAAGGTGACGCGGCCCGCGGCCGACCTGTCGCGCGAGTCGACGTCCTACCGGCTCGAGCAGCTCGAACGCGGTGGTGTCCATTCGAGCCATGACCCGGGGACAGTCCCCGGGCCGCGGCCCGAAGAGCCACGTCCGCCGGAGGAGCCACAGGCGGAGCCTCCTGCGGGGCCGCCTTCGCTCGAGCTCGAGCAGCTCCAGGAGGCCTGGCAGCGGACGATCCTGCCCGCGGTCGAGGAGAAGTCGATCCCGACGGCCTCGGTCCTGCGCGAGGCGCACCCCAAGGGGCTCGCAGGCGACACGCTGACGGTCGAGTTCCCCCAGGCCGCCTCGTTCCACCGTCAGCTCGCCGAGGAGCCGAAGAACGCGACGCTGCTCGCCGAGGCGCTCTACGAGGTGACCGGCCGCCACCTCGCCCTCGCGTTCGAGGTCGGCGAGAACGGCGACGAGATCGAGGCCGAGCCCGAGGAGCCCGCGACCGAGGAAGATTTCATCGAGCTCATCAAGCAGAAGTTCGACGCAGAAGAGGTGAGGGAGCCAGAGCAATGAGTGGCATGGACATGAACAAGATGCTCCAGCAGCTCCAGGAGATGCAGGCGCAGATGGAGCAGGCACAGGAGGAGCTCAAGGACGAGACCGTCCAGGCGACCGCGGGCGGCGGGATGGTCACGGTCGTGGCGACGGGCAGCGGCGAGATCCGCGAGATCACGATCGACCCGAAGGCGATCGACCCGAACGATCCAGAGCTGCTCGCGGACATGATCGTGGCGGCCGTCAACGAGGCCCTTCGTTCCGCGCAGAGCCTGGTCGAGTCCAAGCTCGGCCCAGCGCTGGGCGGGCTCCATGGCCTCGGCCTCCCGGGGATGTGAGATGAGCGAGATCTACGACGAGCTGCGAGCCGCTCCCGCGTTCGCGGGAGTACCCGACGAGGCGCTCGAGCGCCTGGCCGAAGTGGCGACCGAAGCCGATTTCCCGGCCGGGCACGTGCTGATCGAGTACGACACGCCGGCCGCGGGCCTCTATTTGATCCGCGAGGGCCGGGTCGCCGTCCATGCGCCGGCCGCGCAGCTCGAACGCGGCCCCGGCGACGTCATCGGCGAGCGCGCGCTGGCACTCGGGGGGAACCGCGGCGGTCGCGTCAGCGCGATCACCGACGTCCGCTGCCTCGGCATCGCCCGCGAGCACGTCGGCGAGGACGTCGCCGAGCAGCTGCTCGCCCAGTACCCCGAGGTCTGAGCCGGGAGTCCGACCCGCCAGGGCACAATGGAGCGGTGTTCAGCCCCGCCGTCGACAACCTCGTCGCGCAACTGACGCGGCTCCCGAGCGTCGGCCAGCGGACGGCGCAGCGGCTCGCGTTCCACATCCTCCGCGTCCCGAAGGATGAGGCGCTGGCGCTCGCGGCGGCGATCGCGGAGGTCAAGGAGCGCGTCCGCTTCTGCCGTGAGTGCGGGAACCTGACCGAGGAGGAGACCTGTGACATCTGCCGCGACGCGCGGCGCGACCACACGACCGTCTGCGTCGTCGAGCAGCCGGCCGACCTGATCTCGGTCGAGCGCACGCACGAGTACCGCGGCCTCTACCACGTGCTCGGCGGCGCGCTCTCGCCGCTCGACGGCGTCGAGCCAGAGCACCTGCGCATCGACGAGCTCCTCGGCCGCGTCGAGCGCAACGGCGTCCAGGAGGTCGTGCTCGCGACGAACCCGAACATGACCGGCGAGGCGACCGCCGCCTACCTTGCCGATCGCCTGCGCGGCCGGGTGCGGGTGACCCGGCTCGCGAGCGGCCTCCCCGTCGGCGCCGATCTCGAGTACGCGGACGAGGTCACACTCGGCAGGGCGCTCTCGGGCCGCCGCGAAATGTAGGGGTTCGGAGCCCTTCCCTAGACTTCCTGCCGTGACGACGACCGAATTCGAGGCGCTTCCCGCCGTCGAGGGCGCGGAGCCGCGACTCGGGACGCTGGTGATGAAGTTCGGCGGCACCTCGGTCGCCGACCCCGACAAGATCAAGGACGTCGCGCGACGTCTCGTGGCCGCGCGGGCCGAGGGCAACCGCGTCGTGGCCGTCCTCTCGGCGATGGGCGACTCGACCGACGACCTGGTCCGGCTGGCCTACGAGGTCTCGCCGCAGCCGAAGCCGCGCGAGCTCGACATGCTGATCTCCGTCGGCGAGCGCATCTCGTGTGCGCTCGCCGCGATGGCGATCCATGATCTCGGCGCCGAGGCGATCTCGCTGACCGGGTCGCAGGCAGGAATCGTCACCGACACGGTCCACGGCCGGGCGAAGATCGTCGACGTCCGCGCGCGCCGCATCCACGAGGCGCTGGACCAGGACAGGATCGTGCTCGTCGCCGGTTTCCAGGGCGTCTCGACCGACTACGACATCACCACCCTCGGCCGCGGCGGCTCGGACACGACCGCCGTAGCGCTCGCGGCCGCGCTCGGCGCCGAGGTCTGCGAGATCTACACCGACGTCGACGGCGTCTTCACGGCCGACCCGCGGCTCGTGCCGGACGCGCGCAAGCTGCACGCGGTCAGCTACGAGGAGATGCTCGAGATGGCGGCCTCCGGCGCGAAGGTGCTGCAGGTACGCTCGGTCGAGGTCGCGCGCAACCACTCCGTCAAGCTGCACGTCCGCTCGACGTTCTCGGAGGCGGACGGCACGTGGATTCGCGAGGAGGACGAACGGATGCTCGAGAAGGCGCTGATCTCCGGAGTCACGCACACGCTCGAGGAGACGCTGTATCGCGCCGAGGGAACGACGCCTGCGCGCCTGTTCTCCGCGCTGGCCGACGCGGGCGTGAACGTCGACACCATCGTCCGCACCGGGCCGGAGATCGTGTTCTCGGCCCCGGCGGATGACCGCGTCGCCGCGACCGCCGTCCTCGACGAGCTCGGCGCGCAGTGGAGCGCCCGGGACGACCTCGGCAAGGTCAGCGTGATCGGGGCGGGCATGAAGAGCCATCCGGGCGTGGCCGCGAAGGCCTTCCAGACCCTTGCGGACGCGGGCATCGAGCCGGAGGTCGTGACGACCTCGCCGATCAAGATCTCGTGCCACATCCGGAGCGACGAGGTCGAGAAGGCCGTCGTCGTGCTGCACCGGGCCTACGAGCTCGACGCGCCGGAAGCGGAGCGCGCTCATGCCTAAGAAGGTGGCGGTCGTAGGCGCGACGGGCGCGGTCGGGCAGATCACCGTCGACCTGCTCGTCGGGCGCGGGTTCGACGACCTGCACCTGTTCGCCTCCGCGCGCTCGGCCGGGGCCGAGATACGCGGCCTCCGAGTCGAGGAGGCGACGCCGGAGACGCTTGGCGGCTTCGACCTCTGCTTGTTCTCGGTCGGGGCGACGGCGAGCCGCGAGCTCGTGCCGCACGCGGTACGCGGTGGCGCTGTCTGCATCGACAAGTCGGCCGCGTTCCGCCTCGAGGACGGGATCCCGCTCGTCGTCCCGGAGGTGAACGGTGTGCGTGCGCGCGAGCACACGGGGATTCTGGCCAACCCGAACTGCTGCGCGATCCCGCTCGCGCTCGTCCTGAAGCCGATCCACGACGCGGCCGGCCTGCGAGCCGTGCGGGTCGCCACCTACCAGTCGGCCTCGGGCGCAGGCGCGCGGCGACTGCAGCGCCTGCTCGACGAGCCGCAGGCCGAGCACGACCTGGCGATGGACTGGGACTACGACGGCGAGGAGTTCGAGGAGGAGACGAAGCTCCGCGAGGAGACGCGCAAGATCCTCGAGCTCCCGGAGCTGCCGCTGAGCGCGACCTGCGTTCGCGTGCCCGTCCCCGTCGGCCACGCCGAGTCCGTCTGGATAGAGACCGATGAGCCGCTCACGCCGGATCAGGCGCGCGAGCTGCTCGCCGCGGCTCCGTCGGTACGGGTCGAGGAGTTCCCCACTCCCGGCCAGGCCGCGGGCCGTGACGAGGTGCTCGTCGGCCGGATCCGCCGCGACCCGGGCGCCGAGAACGGCCTCTCGCTCTTCCTCGCCTGCGACAACCTGCGCAAGGGCGCAGCGTTGAACGGCGTCCAGATCGCCGAGCTCGTCCTCTCGAGCCGCGCCGTCGCAGCCTAGGCGCAGCGGCTCGCCGTCACTCGGGCCGGTGGCACACCGCCTCGATGTTGTTGCCGTCCGCGTCGTGGACGAATGCCGCGTAGTAGTTCTCGTGGTAGTGGTCGCGCACGCCGGGCGCGCCGTTGTCCTTGCCGCCCGCGGCAACCGCCGCCTCGTAGAACGCGTCCACGGCCTCGCGGTCGCTCGCGGTGAACGCGACGTGCGTCGCTCCGCGCTCGGAGCTCGAGCCGATCCAGAAGTCCGGAACGCCCTCGCCGGAGCCGAAGCCCGCGGCCATGCCCTCGAAGTCCGCCTGCAGCGAGTACCCGAGCGGCCTCAGCGCCTGCTCGTAGAAGCCCTTCGCCTGCCCGATGTCGCTGACGTTCGCCGTGACGTGGTCGATCATCTGGAGCCTCCTTCGGTGTTGTGTCGATGTTCTCAAGTCGCGGCCTCGAAATCCCGATAACCCGTTCTGGGAATGCGGCCCGCACGACTCGACCACACCTTTTTCGAAGACGAGCCTCGCTCGCGCCTCGGCGCGCTGCTCTTGCGCAAAGGGCTGGTCACGCACGAGGAGCTCGACCGTGCGCTCGCCGAGCGCGAGGAGGGCGAGCTGCTCGGGGAGGCGCTCGTTCGACTCCGCATCTGCTTCGAGAACGACATCGCCCGGGCGCTCGCCGACCAGGCGAACATCGATTTCGTCGACATCGGCGTCACCTCGTTCGACCCACGAGCAGTGGTGCTCCTCCCGCGCGAGGAGGCCCTGCGGCTGCGTGCGATCCCGCTCCGGCTCCACCCGGACGGCGACGTCTCGGTCGCGGTAATCGACCCGACCGACGACAAGCTCCTGCCGCGGCTGAAGCTCGCGACCGGCCGTCCGATCCGCCTGGTCGTCACGACGCCCTCGGCGCTCCGCGCCGCCCTGTCCAACGCCTATTAGCCGCTGCGGCGAATCCTAGGTAGGACCTCTGGGAGCCGGAACAGGCTCCGGCATGAACGCGTCCTTCAGGGAGCGCCACAACCGCACCCTCCTGCTCTCGATCACCGGCAGCAGCCCGCCGAGCTCCAGCCGCGCGAGCTCGACCGCCCCGGACGCGCGCACGGTCTGAAAGCCGAAGTCGGCCAGAAAGTCGTGCGGGAACACGGTGCGGTGGACGAGGAAGCGCTCGTAGTCGGACTCGCCCTCGCGGTAGCGGTACGCGAACGCCTCGAGCGCCGCTGCGCCCTTGCTCTTGGCCTCGCCGATCGCGGCGAGGAAGAGCGACTGCAGCACCCACGGGCTCGTGCGGTCGATCAGGTAGGCGCACGTCACGAGCACCGCGTCGTCCGAGGGCGGCCCGCCCGGGAGCTCGGCCGCGCGCGGATAGAGGCCGGACGGCCCGTACTGCATCGAGCCGAGCACCCGCCCGTCATCGTCGTAGTAGACGGTTCCCCAGGCGCCGAACTCGGTCTCGGCCTTCTCGATCCAGCGCGTCTTGTCGACACCGCGCCCCCCGGTGCGCGACTGCCACCAGACGCACTCGTGGCAGACCGGCGCGACCTGCTCGAGCGTCGCCCCGGTCAACCCCGTGAGGCGGGTCTTCATCGACCGACTTTCTGACGATGAGCGGGTCGACTGGTCATTTCAGACGGCGGTGCAGGCAAAGCCCGCACCGCCTGGCGGCGGCACCGCAAGCGGCGCCTCATGGAGGGCCGATCGAGTCTACGACCACGTTCACCGCGCCGGGTCGCGCCCCGGCCATCTTCTCGAGGTAGTCGGCCACACGCCGCTGCACCTCCCGGCCGACGGCCTCGGCCGAGGCGCCCCACTCGAGCTCGACATGCAGCTCGACCGTCGCGCGCCCGTCCTCCTCCTCGATGCGTACGCCCGCCTGGCGAGGCATCCGCTTCTCGACCAGCCCACGAACGCCGTCGACCTCGAGTGCGGCGTCGGCCGCGTAGCTGGCGAGAACGTCGGAGGCGACGCTCGCGGTGCCCTCCATCACGCGGATTCTAGGATCAGCTCGGTCGCCTCCGGGCGCGCCAGGAAACGGAACGGGACAAATGTCGTCCCGAGCCCGACCGAGAGGTGGAGCGTCGCCGCGGGCCGGTAGTAGAGGCCGCGGATGTACGTCCAGCGGGTGTGTGCCAGCCGCAGGCGGCCGCCGGGCCACGGGACGCAGATCTGGCCGCCGTGCAGGTGGCCCGAGAGCACGAGGTCGAAAGCACCCGCCGAAAGCCTGTCGATCACCTCCGGGAAGTGGCAGAGCAGGATGCGCAGGTCGGCAGCCGGATCCGCGAGCGCCTCGGGCCGCGCCAGCTTGCGGCGGTACGAGCGCGGGTCGACACCGACGATCTGCACGCGCTTCCCCCGCAGCTCGATCGTGCGCGCCTCGTCGGTGAGAAGGGTCGCCGGCTCGAGGTCGACGACGTCGGCCGGGTGCGAGAACGGGTCGCGAGTGAGGGCGAAGTCGTGGTTACCGAGCACGGCGAAGCAGTTCGGCATCCGCGCGAGCATCGACCGGAGCTCGGCTTCCCCAGAGCGGCGCGAGAGCAGGTCGCCGCTGATCATCGTCAGGTCGGGCTGGCGTTCCTCGACCCAGTCGACCGCCCGCTCGACGGCGACGCGACCACGCGAGGGAAAGCCGAGGTGGAAGTCGGACAGGTGCGCGATCCGCAGGCCTTCCAGCTCTGGCGGGAGCCCGGGCAGCGGGCAGGCGAGCGTGTCGAGCCGGACCCACCCTGCCTCGAAATGACCCCACGCCAGCCCGGCCGCCGCAGCGGCCGCCCCGACCTTTGTCAAGCGCAAGGACTTAGGGCGCTGTCGCGACATCACGGGCTCGACCGGTCATTTCAGACCGACGCCCAGGCAAGCCTGCGCGTCCTGCGGGCGGCACCGCAAGCGGCGCCTAAGCTTCGAGCTTCTCGACGACCGGGCCGACCGAGATGACGTGCCGCTTGAACTTCAGCTCGGACTCCTCGAGCCCGGCGGCCACGCCGATCAGCTGCGAGAGGTGCAGGATCGGCATCGCGAAGTCCTTGCCGGTCGACTTGCGTAGCTTCAGCTGCCACGCGTCGAGCGAGAGGTGGCACAGCGGGCACGGGGTTACCATCGCATCGGCTCCCGCCTCGGTCGCCTGCTCGATCGGCTGGATCAGCTCCCCGAGCGCGACGTCCTCGCGCGCCTGGATGATCGGGAAGCCGCAGCACTTGATCTTCGCCGGATAGTCGATCGGCTCGCCGCCGCAGGCCTCGATGATCGCCTCGAGCGACCACGGCTTGTCCGGGTCCTCGAAGCCGAGGATCTTCGACGGCCGCAGGATCTGGCAGCCGTAGAAGGGCGCCACGCGGAGGCCCTTCAGGCCCTTGTGCGCGACCTGCTTGAGCCGCTCGAAGCCGTCTCCCTCCGCGATCAGCCAGAGCAGGTGCTTGACCTCGACCGCGCCCGAGTACGGCGGCGCCCCGACGGTCTCGAGGTTGACGTTGACCCGCGCGAGCAGGTCGGGGTCGTTCTGCAGCTGGAAGTTTGCCTGGCGCAGGTTGAGCGTGCAGACGTTGCAGATCGTGAGCAGCGTGTCGCAGCCCGTCTCCTCGGCGTACGCGAGGATCCGCGCGTTCAGGTGGAGGTAGTAGTCCGGCTCGGCCTCGTGGATGTCGCCCGCGCCGCAGCAGGTAACCGACTCCAGCTCGATCAGCTCGAGCCCGACCTTCGGGGCCAGCGCTTTCGTCGAGGTGTTCAGCTCCTTGGCGGAAAGCGCAGCGAGGCAGCCCGTGTAATAGGCGACCTTCCTCACGACTCCTCCTCGCGTTCCGCCGCTTCCTGCTGGAACTCGATGCGGCCGAGCGCGTGCTCGCCCTGGACGATCCCGAGCGCCCCCTCACGGCCCTGCTCCTTCACGAGCTCCCGGAGCTCGCGGGCCTCCTTCACGTCCTTGGCCACGTGCGGCGGGAACGGTGACGGGACCTTTCCGCGCCGGGCGAGCTTCAGCGCGAACCCCGTCTGCTTGATCGCCTCGAGGATCCCCTGCGTCTTCGGAACGAGCTCGGTCTCGCGCAACCAGCCGGTTGTCTCGGCCGAGCGGACGAACCACTTCGCGTGCTTGGCGCCCATGTCGTGGTCGATCCCCTGCTTGACCGACTCGGCGCCCAGCTTGGCGATCGCGTCGCGGGGGTCGACGCCCTTCGGGCAGCGCTCATTGCAGAAGTAGCAGCGCGTGCAGTCCCAGATCCCGTGCTCCTGGTTGAGCTCGTTGAGCCGCTCGACGTCGGTCTTGTCGCGCGCGTCGCCGACGAAGCGGAAGCCTTTCGCGAGCGCGGCCGGGCCGAGAAACTCCGGATCCGACTCCATCGAGTTGCACTCCGAGACGCAGCAGCCGCACATGATGCAGAGCGCCTCCTTGTTGATCACGTTCATCTGCTGTTGCGAGACGATCCGCTCCTTCTCGGCGACTTCGTCGTAGCCGGCGTCGAGCCACGGCTTGACGGCGCGGATCTTTCCCCAGAACGGCGCCATGTCGACGACGAGGTCCTTGAGCACGGGCATGTTCCCCATCGCCGAGATCACGGGAACGTGCCCCGCGTCGGCGATCGGCTTCATCCGCTCCTTGCAGGCGAGCACCGCGCGACCGTCCATCCGCATCCCGCAGGAGCCGCAGATCATCATCCGGCAGCTCTTGCGGTAGGCGAGCGTGCCGTCGTGCTTGTCCTTGATCAGGTCGAGGACGTCGAGGAGGCAGGCCCACTCGGGAGCGTCGACCTCGTACTCGCGCAGCACCCGCTCTCCGCTCTCCGGGTCGAACCGCCAGATCTTGAGCGCGACGTCCAATCAGCTCCCTTGCAGAACGTTTTGCATGTCTACGACCGAGTCCTTCGGCGGCGGCGTGATCGTCACGTGCCGACCGAAGTCGTGGAACTCCATCGTAATCACGGGCCCCGGCGTTCCATTGGCTCCCTGCGTGTACGCGACCTTGCGGACGAGCCCGTTGTGGTCGACCCAGACGTCGAACGGCTCCGTCTTCTGACCGCTCGCCTTGAGCGCGCTCTCGAGCGACTTCCGGACGCTCCCGCTCGAGGCGGACGCTGCCTGCTGGAGATCGACCGTGACCCGGTAGTGCGTCGTGTCGACGCCGCGGACGCGCGCGGTGCCGAGCTTCTTGGCGTCTCCGCCCGAGCCGAGCAGGTACCCGAGCGCGCTCGTCGGGTTCGGGTTGGCGTTGAGCAGGCCGCCGAGATCGACGCCCCGCTGCCTCGCGAGCTGCCCGAGGTCGAGCTTCAGCCACTGCTTCTCCTGCGAGAGCCCGAACTGCTGAAGCGCCGGCGAGCGCATGTAGAGGACGTTCCCGGCGCTGACCGTGTCGACGGTGAACGGGCCGTTGCCCGACTGGACGATCATCTTCAGCTGGCCCGAGTTCCCGTCGCCGGTGTTGAAGACCCCGCTCCCGCTGCTCGCGACCCCTGAGCCCGAGATCGTGAAGTCGGCCTCGAGGCTCCCCTTGCTCGACGTCTTCTGGGCGGCGGAGGCGATCTGCTTCGCCGAGAGTGAGTCGCTTCCGCCCCCGCAGCCGGCAAGCACGAACACGGAGACGAGCGAGCCGAGGGCCACGCGGGCCATCAGTAGGTCCGCTCCATCGGCTTCCACTTCGTCATCGTGACCGGCTTCCAGTTCAGCCTCGGAGCGCCTTCCTGCCAGGTGACAATCGTGTGGCGCAGGTAATTCTCGTCGTCGCGATCCGGATAGTCGTACGGCCGGGCGTGAGCGCCGCGGCTCTCCTTGCGCTCGATCCCGGCGACGACCATGCACGACGCGAGCTCGAGCAGGAAGCCGAGCTCGAGCGCCTGGGTGAGGTCGTTGTTGAACACCTGGCCCTTGTCCTCGACGACGACCCGCTCGAAGCGCTCGCGCAGTGAGTCGACGATCTCCCCCTGCTTGCGCATCTGGTCCTCGCGCCGGAAGACCCCAAAGTTCTCGTGCATCGTCTCGGCGAGCTCGTTCCGGATCGACCAGGGCCGCTCGCCGTCGCTTCGATCCAGGAGCTCCTGCAGCTCGCGCTCGGTGTCGGTCTCGAGCGCAGCCGGTACCTCGACGGTCGTGTGCGAGAGCGCGTAGTCGGCGGCATGGGCGCCTGCCCGCTTGCCGAACGTGATCGTCTCCATCAACGCATTGCCGCCGAGGCGGTTCGCGCCGTGGACCGAGACGCAGGCGCACTCGCCGGCCGCGTAGAGGCCCTCGAGCGTCGTCCGTCCCCAGACGTCCGTGTCGACGCCGCCCATGTGGTAGTGGGCCCCCGGCCTGACCGGGATCGGGTCGTAGATCGGGTCGACGCCCGCGAACACCATCGACAGCTCGCGCGTCCCGTGCAGCCGCTCCAGGATTTTCTCCGCGCCGAGGTGGCGCAGGTCGAGCAGGACGTTGCCGTCGACGCCGCGCCCCTCGTCGATCTCCGTCTGCTCGGCGCGGGAGATGACGTCGCGCGATGCAAGCTCCATGGCGTTCGGCGCGTAGCGCTCGAGAAAGCGCTTGCCCTCCGAGTTGAGCAGGTACGCGCCCTCGCCGCGGCAGCCCTCGGTGATCAGCACCCCCGTCGGCGCGAGTGTGGTCGGGTGGAACTGCATCATCTCCATGTCCTCGAGCGCCACGCCGACGCGCAGCGCCTGGGCCATCCCGTCGCCGGTGCACGCGTAGGCGTTCGTCGTCCCCGTGTAGAGCCGGCCGGCGCCACCGGTCGCGAGGATGACCGTCTTGGCCCCGATCGAGGCGAGGCCGCCGTCGAGCAGGTTCCACGCGATCACGCCCTGGCAGCGGTCCTCGTGCTCGACGAGCTTCCAGACGAAGAACTCCTCGTAGACCTTCAGGTCGCGCTTCATCACCTGCTCGTAGAGGACGTGCACCAGCACGTGGCCGGTGATGTCGGCCGCGTAGGCCGTGCGAGGCTCGCCCGCCGCGCCGAACGGGCGTTGCGCGATCCGGCCGTCCTCCGTGCGCGAGAACACGGCTCCCCAGTTCTCGAGCTGGTAGACGTCGTCGGGCGCCTCGGTGCAGAGGATCTCGATCGCGTCCTGGTCACCGAGGTAGTCGGAGCCCTTCACCGTGTCGAAGGAGTGCTTTTCGGGGTCGTCCTCGGACGCGTTGCCTAGCGCCGCGTTGATCCCGCCCTCGGCCGCGCCGGAGTGGCTGCGAACCGGGTGGATCTTCGAGATCAGGGCCACGTCCGCGCCCGCGTCGTGCGCTTCGATGGCCGCGCGCATTCCCGCGCAGCCAGCTCCGACGACGAGCACGTCGTGCAACGCTTCCACTGCCTACGGACGCTATCGGATCGGGGCCGGCCTACACCTGGTCGATAGATGCGTGGGCGCGATCCCGAGCGACGGCTATCGTGCAGGCGAGGGTCGTGCTGAGAATCGAGCGTCATCGGTTGGGGCCACGCGTCTACGTGCTCGGGGCCCGGGTGCACGAATGGCACCTCGGCGTCGCCATCCTTCTGGCGCTCGGCTCGGCCGCGCTGCTCGACCGCACGGGGCGCGGATTCGGAGCGTTGGCCGTTGCGGCCGCGGGAGTGCTGCTGATCGCGAAGGACTGGCGCGACCTCGTACCGTCCAAGCGCGACACCGCGGCGTGGCGGCTCGGCCTGCACATGGAGCCGCTCCCGCTACGCGCGATCCAGCGTGCAGACCCGCTGCCGAAACTCGTTGCGCTGACCGCGGTGCTCGCGGGTTTCGTGAACCTCGCCGCTGCGGTCAGGCCGAACATCGCCTGGCGGAACCATCTCCTCCTCGGCGTGGAGCCCCTCGAGGGCCTGAAGATCTCCCACGCCGCAGCCGTCCCGACCTCACTCCTGCTCCTCGTAACGGCTTCCTACCTCTGGCGGCGCCGCCAGTCGGCGCTCCGGCTCGCGCTCGTCCTCCTGATGGGCCTGACCGCGCTCGACCTGCTCAAAGGGCTCGACCTCGAAGCCGCCTCCGGAAGCGCCGCCGCCGCGACCGTTCTCTGGCTCGGACGCGGCTCGTTCTACGTCCGCCACGATCCCGTCACCATGCGCGTGGCGCTTCGGCGCGTTCCCCTGCTCGCCGGCGCGGTTGCCGTCCTCTGCGGGATTGGCGTGTGGCTCGCCGCGCACGGCGACGCCGGGCTGATCACGGTCGCCCGCGAGACCGGCGACGCCTTGCTGTGGCAGCAGGGGCCCTTGCAGTTCCGGGACGAGCTGGCGCATCTCGACGAGGCCATCGGCGTCACCGGCCTGATCACGCTGGCCTGGTGCGCGTATCTCTTGTTCCGACCCCTCGCCGCCCCCCGCCTGCTCCCCGATGCGGGCAGCCGCCAGGCCGCGGGCGCGCTCGTGCGCAGCCACGGCTCGGACACGCTGGCCTACTTCAAGCTCCGCCACGACCAGCACTACCTCTTCGGGTCGGATGGACGGGCGTTCCTCGGATACCGCGTTGAGGCGGGAGTGCTGCTGGTCTCGGGCGACCCGGTCGGCCCCGCCGATGCGCTGCCCGATCTCCTGCGGCAGCTGCACGCGTTCGCATCCCAGCGCGGCCTGCGCGTCGCCGCCCTCGGAGCCGGCGGGCGCCTCCTCCCGCTCTGGCAGGACCTGGGCCTGCGTTCCTTCTACCTCGGCGACGAGGCGGTGGTCGACACCGCGCGGTTCTCGCTCGACGGCCGCCCGATCCGCAAGGTCAGGCAGTCGGTCTCGCGGCTCGAGAAGCAGGGATACACGGCGCGCCTGCGGAGGCTGTCCGATCTCTCCGACGACGATCTGGCCGAGCTCGCCGCGGTCAGCCACGGCTGGCGACAGGGCAAACCGGAGCGCGGCTTCGCGATGTCGCTCGACGGGCTACGCCGAGAGGATCACGGCGACAGCCTCGTGGTGCTGGGCTTCGATGCCGACGAGCGGATTCGCGGGTTCCTCCACTTTGCGCCGAGCTACGGGCGGGCGGCCGCGTCCCTGTCGCTCATGCGCCGCGACCACAACACACCGAACGGCCTGACGGAGTTCCTCGTGGCCCGGGGCGTCGAGCTGCTTCGGGATCGCGGGGTCGAGGAGGTCTCGCTCAACTTCGCCGCCTTCGCGCGCTTCATCCACGAGCCTCGCGGCCGGGCCGAACGCGTTCTCGGACGCGCGCTCCTCGCCGCGGATGCCGTCTTCCAGATCGAGCGGCTCTACCGCTTCAACGCGAAGTTCTTCCCGCGCTGGGAGCCTCGCTACCTGATGCTGGAGCGCCTGACGACGCTCCCGCGCGTCGGGCTGGCTGCTCTGTGGGCCGAGGGCCAGCTTCCGAAGCCCGGTCGCTAGACAGCGACAACCAGAAGCAGAGCGCCGCCAGAGGAAGCTCGACGACGAGCGCCTCCGAGAGGGCCCAGGCCCGCTCGCCACCCGGATGCGCGGTGATCACGTCGAACCACGCGTCGCAGAGGAGCGCGGTCCCGGCGACCGTGGCGACCAGGGGCAGGAACCGGGATCGGAGCGCGAGAGCGAGCACCGTCGAGCCCAGCGTCACCGCGAGGAAGAGGTCGAACCCGACCCACGCCACATCCCAGTGGCTCGCCACATGCCGCTCGGGGAGCGTCGTGCTGAGGTACGCGGTCCACGGAAACAGCGCCACTGCGACTGCGCCGAGCAGCAACACGAGCCAGAGCCGGTCACGCCGCGCGATGTTCACCGGGTTCAATTGTGCAGAGGGCACCTAGTTCGGCGCGCACCTGGGTATGCTCCGTCCGATGGCCAGGATGCTTTTCCGGCTGCCGGAGGCGGCCGCCGTCATCGACAACCCTTCCCCACAAGAGCTCAAGGAGCTCGCCGCGCGCATGCCCAACGCGCAGCCGACGCGGTACGGGAACATCAACGTCCAGACGGAGGTCGTGAACCGCTCCAAGGGCTCGACCTTCATCGTCACGGACGAGCCCGACCGCCAGAACCAGGCGATCTCCCGCGAGGAGGGTGAGCGCTGGGCCGCGATCCAGGACGAGTACATCGCCGGCCAGGAGATGGTCGTCGTCGACGGCTACATCGGGAACAATCCGGAGTTCCGCACACCCGCGCGCCTCTACATCGACACCGCCAACGCCAACATCGCTGGCATGCAGCAGCAGCTCTACTTCTCGCCGGCAGGCGAGGAGCTCGAGCCCGAGCTGACCGTCATCTACACGCCGAACCTGAAGGCCGAGGGATATCCCGACGACCGCCTGATCGCGGTCGACCTGGAGCAGGGCGTGACCCGCGTGCTCAACTCGGACTACTTCGGCGAGTCGAAAAAGGGCGGGCTGCGCATGTGGAACAAGCTCGTCTACGACCGGGGCGGGATCCCGCTGCACGCGGGCTGCAAGATCATCCCGACCGAGCGCGGCCAGCGCGTGGGCTTGATCGTCGGCCTCTCCGGCACCGGGAAGACGACGACGACCTTCACGCGCCAGAACGGCTCGCTGCCGGTCCAGGACGACTTCGTCGCGTGGATGCCGAACGGCCGCGTGTACGCGACCGAGAACGGCTGCTTCGCAAAGACGTTCGGATTGAACCCGGAGGACGAGCCCACGATCTACGGCGCGGTCACCCAGCCCGACTCGTATCTCGAGAACGTCTCGCAGCACGGAGACGAGCCGGACTTCTACGACACGAACTACACCTCGAACGGCCGCGCGACCTTCCCGTTCGGGGTGATCGAGGCCGCCTCGGCCGACGAGATCAAGGAGGCGCACTTCCTCCTCGTCCTGAACAAGAACGAGAACATCGTCCCGGTCGTCGCGAAGCTCGAGGGGCCGCAGGCAGCCGCCTTCTTCATGCTCGGCGAGACGACCGGCACGAGCGCGGGCGGCGCGGACGAGGCCGGCAAGTTCCTGCGGGTTCCGGGCACGAACCCGTTCTTCCCGATGCCGCACGATCTCCAGGGCAACCGGTTCCTGGAGTTGCTCGCCGAGCACCCGCTCGAGGTCTACGTGATGAACACCGGCCGCGTGGGCGGCCCTGACGACGACGAGCGCTCGCGCAAGGTGCGGATCAAGCACTCGTCGGCGGCAGTGAAGGGGATCGCGGAAGACACGATCGAGTGGGAGCGCGACCCCGACTTCGGCTATCTCGTCGCGACCTCGATCCCGGGGATCGACGACGAGGGGATCCTGCAGCCGCGAAGGCTCTACGAGGAGCAGCGCCGCGGCGACGAGTACCGCGCGTTGGTCGAGCGCTTCAAAGCCGAGCGAGCCGAGTTCCTGCGCGGCTTCCCGAGCCTGAGCGAAGAGATCGTCGCGGCGGTCGCGTAGAAGAGACGGCGCTCGGGCGGCGAATGACGTCGTCCGTGAAGCAGGAAGTCGAAAGGTTTCTCGAGAGCCCCGCGCTGTCGGACGCGACGCGCCGTGCCTATCGCGTGGACGTCGAGGAGTTCGGGCGCTGGCTCGACCGGCGCGGGACGCGGCTGGACGACGTCGACGTGCGCGTGCTCGCCGACTACGCCACCGAGCTCGGGCGCGCGCGGCCGCGCAAGCTCGCGCCGGCCACGATCGGGCGCAAGCTCGCCGCGGTTCGCGCCTTCCTGCGGCACGCGCTCGGCGCCGAGCGGGTTCCGGATGCCTCCTTCGCGCCCAAGCGGCCGCGGCGGCTCCCGGACGCGCCGCGCCCGCAGGAGGTCGACGGCGAGCTCGACGCACTCGAGGGCACGACCCCGCTCGCGATCCGCAACCGCGCGCTCGTCGAGCTCGTCTACTCGGCCGGCCTGCGTTCGCAGGAGGCCGTCGACCTGGACCTCGCAGATGTCGATTTCGAGCAGGAACTCGTGCACGTCCACGGCAAGGGAGACAAGGAGCGCGTCGTTCCGCTCGGCGAAGAGGCCTCGCACCGGGTCGCGCTCTACGTCCGGGGCGCTCGCCCGCAGCTCGCGCGCGGCGCCGAGAACGCGCTCTTCCTCTCCGCGCGCGGCCGCCGGCTGGACACGAGCACGCTCCGCCGCCTCCTCCCCCACCCGCACCGCCTGCGGCACGCGTTCGCCACACACCTGCTCGAAGGTGGCGCCGACCTCCGGACGATTCAGGAGCTGCTTGGCCACAGCTCGCTGTCGACCACGCAGATGTACAGCCACGTGGACGCGCGCCGACTGCGAAAGGTCTACGACAAGGCGCATCCACGTTCGTAGAACTATCTCTCATTATGTGATATTTTTATCACGTAATGGATGATGCCCGGGTGTGGAAGGCGCTCGGCTCGCCGCACAGGCGAGCCCTGCTCGACGCGCTCCGCGACGGCCCGAAGACGACGACCGCGCTTTGCGAGGTGCTCCCGAAGCTCTCGCGCTTCGCGGTCATGCAGCACCTCGCCGTGCTGCAGAAGGCCGGAGTGGTGCTCGTCCACCGAGAAGGCCGCGAGCGCTGGAACCAGCTCAACGCGGTTCCGATCCAGCGCGAGCTCGAGCGGTGGCTGAACAGCTTCCAGCAGGCGACCGCCTCGCAGCTCCTGGCCTTCGAACGCCACCTGGCATCCACACCGAAGGAGAAGGAGGAGTGATGCACCAGATTCGACACATCGCGTTCACGAACGAACTGCGGTTCGCCCGCGCCCGCCCCGAGGTCTTCGAGGCCTTCCTCGAGACCGACAAGTGGTTCCAGATCAGCTACGGCGGCAAGCGCCTCAAGAAGGTCGTGAACGACCGCCGCGTGGGCGGGCAGATCTACGAGGACTGGGGCGACGGCACGGGCAAGCTCTACGGCACGATCGGCTGGTGGGACCCGCCCAACGGGTTCTCGCAAACGAGCGACATGCTCGGCGGCGGGATCTCCCTCGTGCACCGCTACGAGTTCGAGGAGGACGGCGACGACACCGTTCTACGCCACGAGTTCAGCGCGTTCGGGCCGATCTCGGACGAGATGGCCGAGGGCATCAACAGCCACGGCTCGCTCGAGGGCTTCTCGGAGCAGCTCCACTCGTGGATCGAGAAGGGCGAGGTGATTCCCCCGCCGGACCTCGGGTAACGCGCCTGCCTCGGAGGCAGGCGTCGGGCCGCACAGGGCGAAGGAAGAACGTCCGATGGCCACGCCCCGGCGCGATCCGCCTGCCTCCGATCCCGAGGTCGAGGGCTTCCTCGCGCTGCTCGCCGCCCAGCGGGCGCCGAAGACCGTCGACGCATATCGCCGCGACCTCCGCGCGCTCGGCGACTGGCTCGGAGGCCCGCCGTCGCGCGCGACCACCGACGACCTCGAGCGCTGGCTCGCGGAGCTGCGCGCCGCGGGCCTCTCCCCCGCGACGATCGCGCGCCGAATCGCCGCCGTGCGCTCGTTCTTTCGCCACCTGATCTTGCTCGGCACGCGCACGGACAGCCCGGCCGCTGCGCTCGAGCTGCCTCGCCGCCGGCGCAAGCTGCCGAGGACGCTCTCACCCGCCGAGGCCCAGCGCCTGATCGAGGCCGCTCCCGGGACGACTCCCCGCTCGCTCCGGGACCGGGCGCTCGTCGAGCTCCTCTACGGGGCGGGACTACGGGTCAGCGAGGCCGTCGGGCTCACCAGGACCGACGTCGACCTCGAGCGGCGGCTCGTGCGCTGCATCGGAAAGGGCAACAAAGAGCGGGTCGTCCCGATCGGCCGCCACGCGGCAGACGCGCTGCGCCGCTACCTCGCTCACGGACGGCCGTACCTCGACCGCCGTCATCGCCCCGAGCTCTTCCTGAACGCCCAGGGCGGGCCGCTCACCCGGGCCGGCGCCTTCCTGATCCTGCGGCGGCTGGCCGAGCGAGCGGGCCTCGAGCCCGAGCGCGTCCACCCGCACCTGCTCCGCCATTCGTTCGCCACCCACCTGCTCGAAGGCGGAGCCGACCTGCGCAGCGTCCAGGAGATGCTGGGTCACGCCGACCTCGGCACGACAGAGCTCTACACGCACGTCAGCGACCGCCGCCGCCGCGATGTCTACTTCCGCAGCCATCCGCACGCGCGGCGCCGTTAAGAGACGGTTCGACCGTCTACCGAACGTTCGCGCGCTTCTGGAGGGCCGTCGCCACCTTCGAGGCGGTCTCGCGCAAGTCGCGTTCGAGACCATCCTCGTCGGCGATCCCCTGAAGCAGGACGATCGTGTCGCGCTGAGGCGATCCGTTTCGCAGGCAGAGGATGGCTAGACGGCGGACGGCCGCGTTGTCGTCGGCGTTCGCGAGGGTGTGGAGGAGCGGCCGGACCGCGTTGATCTCGCGCGGCGCATCCCGCGACAGCAGCTCGAGCGAGAGCAACGCCGAGCCGCGGCAGGCGGGGCTCTCGTCCTCCAGGCCGCGCCTCAGGAGCTCGCTCTTCTGGCGAAAGCGCAGCTGCCCGATCGCGCGGTAGGCGACCGCCCGCTCCTGGTAGTCCGCGGAGCGCGCCTCGAGCTCGAGCTCCTCGCCCCAGTCCCTGCGCAGGTCGGCGAGCTCCCGCTCCTTGCCCTGCTTCGCCAGCTCGTCCGCGATTGCGGCTGCTTCGGCGAGCGTCACACCGATGCGAGCGATCGTTCCGCGGGACCGACGTATTCTGCGGACGGCCGGAAGAGCCGCCCCGTGCGTTTCTGTTCGAGGATGTGCGCCGACCAGCCGGCGACACGCGAGCACGCGAACATCGCCGGCGCCAGCTCGGGCGGGATCTCGGCGATGTCGAGCACGACCGCCGAGTAGTACTCGACGTTCGTCGCCAGCACGCGCTCGGGATGACGCTTCTGCAGCGCCTCGATTGCCACCCGCTCGAGCTCCTCGGCCGTGTCGACGTGCGGCGAGCCGAGCTCCTTCGCCGTGCGCTTGAGAATCCGCGAGCGCGGGTCCTCGGCGCGGTAGACGCGATGGCCGAAGCCCATGATCCTCCCGCCGCTCTCGAGCAGGTCGTTGACGTACTTCTCCGCGTCGCCGGAGGCCGCGACCTCCTCGAGCATCGGCATCACGTAGGCGGGGGCGCCGCCATGCAGCGGGCCTGAGAGCGCGCCGACGGCCGACGAGAGCGAGGCACCGCAGTCGGCTCCGGTGGAGGCGACGATCCGCGCCGTGAAGGTGGACGCGTTGAGGCCGTGCTCCGCGGTGCAGATCCAGTAGGTGTCGATCGCGGCTGCATGCCGCAAATCGGCTTCGCCGCGCCAGCGGAGCAGGAACTTCTCAGCGGCGGTCTGCCCCTGCGCGACGACCTCGTCCGGAATCGAGTCGGTGTGACCGTCCGCAACGCGGGCCGAGCGGGCGACGATCGACATCATCTGCGCCGAGAGGCGGCCAAGGTCCTCGCGCGCCTGCTCGTCGGAGATCTCGTTCAGCTTGCCGAGCTTCCAGACGCCCGAGAGCCGCGCCGTCTCCGCCTGGAGGTCGGAGGGCGCGTGTCCCGTGAGCGCCGCCGGCTCGTACGGATCCGGGTCGGGCATCGCCGAGTTGATGTCGTCGTCGACGAGCAGCCCCCAGACCTTCTCGTACGGAACCTTCCCGACGAGCTCCTCGATATCGACGCCGCGGTAGCGAAGCGACCCGCCGTCGCGGTCCGGCTCGGCGATCTCCGTCTGAACGGCGACGACACCCTCGAGCCCAGGCTTGAAATCGTTCACGGCGGGAAATGTATAGGCCTCAGCTAGAGTCACGCGCCGTGGCGCATGAGGTGACGCTGATCCCCGGCGATGGCACCGGGCCCGAGCTGACCGAGGCGACACGCCGGGTGCTCGAGGCGACCGGCGTCGAGTTCACGTGGGACGTTCAGGACGCCGGTGCCGACGTGATGGACCGGTACGGCGGAGACCCGCTGCCCGGTCACGTGCTCGACTCGATCCTGCGCACGGGGATCGCGCTCAAGGGCCCGATCACGACGCCGGTCGGCGAGGGCTTCCGCTCGGTCAACGTCACCCTGCGCAAGTCGCTCGACCTCTACGGGCAGGTGCGGCCGTGCAAGAGCTACCCGGGCGTGCGGTCGCGGTACGAGGACGTCGACCTGATCATCATCCGCGAAGCGACCGAGGATCTCTACGCGGGGATCGAGTACGAGGAAGGGTCGGCGGACGCGCTCGAGCTGTCCGAGTGGGTCGAAGGACACGGCGGCTCGCTGCCGGCTCACTCCGGGATCTCGATCAAGCCGATCTCGGTCGAGGGCACGCGCCGGATCGCCGAGTTCGCGTTCGACCACGCGCGCCGAAACGGCCGCCGCAAGGTGACCGCCGTGCACAAGGCGAACATCATGAAGTTCTCCGACGGCCTCTTCCTGCGAGTCGCCCGCGAGGTCGCAGCGGAGAACTCCGACCTCGAGTTCGAGGATCGGATCGTGGACAACCTCTGCATGCAGCTCGTCCAGCGGCCCGAGGAGTACGACGTGCTGCTGCTGCCGAACCTCTACGGGGACATCGTCTCCGACCTCGCGGCCGGGCTGATCGGCGGGCTCGGGCTCGCGCCGGGCGCGAACTTCGGCGCGCGCGCGGCGGTCTTCGAGCCCACCCACGGCTCGGCGCCCAAGTACGCGGGCCAGAACCGCGTCAACCCGATGGCGATGATGCTCTCCGGGATGCTGATGCTCCGTCACCTGGAGGAGCGCGAGGCCGCCGACCGGCTCGAGCAGGCGATCGCAGGCGTGATCAGCGAGGGCAAGAGCGTGACGTACGACATGAAGCCGACCCGCGACGATCCGACCGCCGTCGGCACGAGCGAGGTGGCGGACGCCATCATCGACGCGATGGGAGCACGCGTATGAACCGCAGAAAGGTGACGGTCGTCGGAGCCGGAAACGTGGGCGCCACGTGCGCGCAGGTGCTCGCGACCCGCGACTACGCAGACGTCGTCCTCGTCGACATCGTCGAGAACCTTCCCCAGGGCAAGGCGCTCGACGCAAACCAGATGGGCGCCGTCCTCGGGTACGAGCCGAACATCGTCGGCGCGAACGGCTACGAGGAGAGCGCCGGCTCGGACGTCGTCGTGATCACGGCCGGAGTTCCGCGAAAGCCGGGCATGAGCCGCGACGACCTCGTCACGACCAACGAGAAGATCGTCGGCTCGGTGACCGAGCAGGTCGTGGCTAGGTCGCCCGACGCCGTGCTGATCGTCGTCTCCAACCCGCTCGATGCGATGTGCCACGTCGCCAAGAACGTCTCCGCGTGGCCCAAGGAGCGCGTGTTCGGCATGGCCGGGATCCTCGACACCGCACGCTTCTCCACGTTCATCGCCTGGGAGACGGGATCGTCGGTGAAGGACGTGACGGCGATGGTGCTCGGGGGGCACGGCGACCAGATGGTTCCGGTGGTCTCGGCGACTACCGTCGGCGGCATTCCCCTGCGCAAGCTCGTCTCCGAGGAGCGGATCGCCGCGATGGTCGAGCGCACCGCCAAGGGCGGCGGCGAGATCGTCGAGCTGCTCGGCACCTCGGCCTGGTACGCGCCCGGTGCGGCTGCCGCGCAGATGGTCGACTCCGTGATGCTGGACGAGCACCGCGTGCTTCCGTGCACGGCCTACCTCGAGGGCGAGTACGGGATCGACGGCCTCTACATGGGCGTGCCCGTGAAGCTCGGCGCTGCCGGCATCGAGCAGATCGTGCAGCTCGACCTGAGCGACGACGAGCGCTCGGCGTTCGAGACGTCGGCCGCCGCGGTGCGCGAGGTCGTCGGCGTGCTCGGCAGCACGGGGTAGCACCATGGACGAATCGGCACGAATCCGTCACAGCCCCGGCACAGACACGGCACAGAACGGGCGATACGCTCTCAGCGGGCGGCGGGTGGACATTCATCCCCACCCGGGCGGGGACGCGCGCGTGAACCTTTTACAGTCGCCGGGCACGAGGAGGCGGGCGTGGAGCTCGGGCTAGAAGGCCGCACCGCGATCGTCTGCGGCGCGTCCGCGGGCATGGGGCTCGCGATCGCCGAGGCGTTCGCGGCCGAGGGCGTCAACGTCGCCATGTTCGCGCGGCGCCGCGAGCTGCTCGAGCGAGAGGCCGAGCGGCTCGGCGCGCTCGCCGTCCGCGGAGACGTCACGAATCCCGCCGACCTCAGCCGTCTGGTGGAGCGCACGCTGGAAGCATTCGGCGGCCTCGACATCCTCGTCAACAACAGCGGCGGACCGCCGCGCACGCCCGCGATCGGCCTGACCGACGAGCAGGTCGAACAGACGGTTGAGCTCCTTCTCCTGTCCGCGATCCGGCTGACCGCTCTCTGCCTCCCGCAGCTCGAGCGCAGCGGCCGCGGTCGCGTGATCAACATCGCCTCGAGCTCGGTGCGCGAGCCGATCGACGGCCTCGCCCTCTCGAACGCGGTCCGGCCCGGCGTGATCGGCTGGGCCAAGACGCTGGCCCGCGAGGTCGGCCCAAAGAAGATCACGGTCAACTCGATCGCGCCCGGGCGAATCGAGACCGAGCGCCTCGCCGAGGCGTTCGCCGGCAAGCCCCGGACAGAAGATTTCGCCCAGATTGCCCTCGGTCGCTTCGGAGCGCCGAAAGAGGTCGCTCAGGTCGCCTGCTTCCTCGCCTCGGACGCCGCCGGCTATGTCACGGGTACCGTGATCCCCGTGGACGGCGGTTTGACCCGAGGCCTCCTTTGACCGGCGCCGAACCGGAGACACCCACGCCATCAGCACGGTCGAAGTGGTTCTCGCCGTCGCGGATCGCAGCGGTGGGCCTGTTTCTGATCGTGGTAGCCGTGCTCGCGCTCTGGATCGCGCCCGCGGACGGGTACCAGCTGCAGCTCGTCGACCCCGCACACCCGGTCGCGCCGCTCGTCAGCTTCAAAGGGGAGCGTCCGCCCCGCGGCAAGGGGCCGATCTACTTCGTCGACGTCCGCGAGCGGCCGGCGCGTCTCATCGAGCGGCTGCTCCCGTGGGTCCGAGCAAGCGGGTCGTCGCTCGTGCCGGCACCGCCCATCAGCACCTCGCTCGACCAGCGTCTGGGCCAGCAGGAGATGTCCGACTCGCAGAAGATCGCGCCGTACGTCGCGCTCAAGCTGCTCGGCCACAAGGTGAGCGCCGAGAGTCAGGGCGTGACCGTGCTGGTCGTCGAGCGTGGCGCACCGGCGGCGAAGGTGATCCAGCCTGGCGACGTGATCGTCGCGGTCAACGGCAAGCCCGTGAAGACGATTCTCGAGCTGCGCGGGCTGCTCGAGAAGAAGCATCCCGGCGACCAGGTGACCATCCGGTACCGACGAGACGGGAAGGTCCGCGAGGCGACTATCACGACGGCAGCCGACCCCAACGACCCCGCGAGGGCGATCATCGGCGTCACCGCCCTGGACGATCTCGAAGTGAAGCTGCCGTTCCCGGTCAAGATCGACACGGGCGAGGTCGGCGGCCCTTCCGCCGGGCTCGCCTTCGCGCTCGACATCCTCCAGGAGGCCGGCCGCGACGTCACCCACGGACACAAGATCGCGGCGACGGGAGAGCTCACCCTCGACGGCCAGGTGCTCCCGATCGGCGGCGTGAAGCAAAAGACGCTCGGCGCTCGCCGGGCGGGTGTGGACGCCTTCCTTGTGCCTGCCGGGGACAACGCGCGGGAGGCAAGACGGTACGCGGACGGGCTCCGCATCATCCCTGTGGAAAACCTTCCACAGGCGTTGCGCGCGCTGGCAACCCTCGGCCCGAAAGCCTGAAGAACAGGCAGTTTTCGGCGCTCCTGAAACCGCCGGAAATTGCAGTGTTTTCTCCACAGGCAATCCTTGCAACTGATCACGGGGCGCCTATAGTCCTGCCTTGTCTTAGGGAGCGGTCGAGAGGGAGCGGGTACGAACATCAGCAAGAAGACCAAACCAACCTGCAAGGATTGCTACTTCCATCAGGCAGGGTTGTGCGCCCTCTCGCTCGAAGAGCCGTGCCCGACCTTCAGGCTTCACACACGCGGCTCGCTCGTTCCGCCGCGCCAGCCTCGCCTTGTTCCGCGGGCGCTCACGGGCCACTCCCAAGCGGCTGCCTGAGCGACCGGCCGCGGGCTGTCGCTTAGGGTAGGGCCGTGAACGAGGTCGACGGCACCGACGAGGACCACGCGCAGCCCGAGCACGCCCTCGAGCAGCAGCCCCAAGAGCCGCGCGAGGAGAAGCGCGTCCGCGAGTCGGGCCTCTACTTCAAGCTCGCGCTCCTGCTCGCGGGGATGGCGTACGTGATCGCGTTCGTGCTCCAGAACAACGAGCAGGTCAACGTCGACTTTGTCTTCGCCAAGACCCAGATCTCGCTGACCTGGGTGATCCTGATCAGCCTCGCGATCGGGCTCCTCGGCGGGGTGCTGCTATCCCAGCTCTACCGCCGCCGGCGACGCCGCCAGTAGCCGGCCGAGCAGGCGCACGCCCTCTTCGATCTCGTCCGGCGAGACATAGCTGAACGCGAGCCGCGCGGTGTTCGCCGCGCCGCCGAAATCCGAGCCGGGAACGAACGTGACGCCGGCGTCGCTCGAGCGCTCGAGCAGCTCGGCCGCGTCGACGTCTTCTGGAAGCTCGAGCCAGAGGAAGTAGCCACCTTCGGGGTGGCTCCACGTCGCCCGCCCGGCGAGCTCGCTCTCGAGGGTCTCGAGCATGGCGTCGCGCCGCTCGCGCAGGAGGCCGCAGACCCGCTCGACGTTGGCCTCGAACAGCCCCCGGCGCAGGAACTCGTACAGCGTCGCCTGCGCGGCGAGCGCGGGCGTGATGTAGGTCGAGGCCGCCAGCGGCACGAGCTCCGACGCCAGCTCCGGAGAGACGATCGCGTAGCCAACACGCAGCCCGGGCGCGACCGTCTTCGAGAACGAGGACCCGTACATGACGACGTTCCCGCCCTCGAGCTCGAACAGGCTCGGCAGCGGCTCGCCCTCGAAGCGGACGAGACCGTAGGGATCGTCCTCGAGCACCGGCAGCGACCGCTCCTGAGCGATGCTTGCGAGCCGGCGGCGCCGTTCCTCGGACAGCGTCACCCCGCTCGGGTTCTGGAACGTCGGGATCGTGTAGAGAAGCGCGGGAGGGCTCCCCTCCGAGCACGCCTGCTCGAGCTCGTCGAGGTCCAGCCCGTCAGCGTCGATCCCGACCGCCGAGAACTCGCGCCCCTCCGCCTGCATGATCGCGCGCGGCCGGTCGTAGGTCGGCCGCTCGACGATCACCCGGCCCTCGCCGATCAGGGCGAGCACGAAGTGGAACGCCTGGAGCGAGCCGTTGGTGACGAGCACCCGGCCGGGCTCGACCCCGTGGCGCTCGGCGATCCACTCCCGCAGCGGCTCGTAGCCGAGCGTGCTGCCGTAGGAGAGGATCGTGTGCCCGTCTCGGCGGATCGCCTCGCGGGCGCAGTCGGCCAACTCCTCGACCGGAAGGCACTCAGGGGCCGGGATCCCGCGCGCGAGGGAGATCGTCACGCGATCGAGTCTAGAGGAGGCCGCGGCCCGTGCCGAAGAGACCCTGGTGCGCTTCGCCCTCGCCCTTCTTGCCGCTCTCGTCCTGGCGCCGCAGGCCTCTGCCGCGCAGACGATCCTGGTCCGGTTCGCCGACCCGGCTGGCTCGCGCGCGAAGGTCGAGGCGCTCGGAGACGACGTCGTCCGGCAGACGAAAAGCCGGGTCGCGGTGGTTCAGGTCCCCCCGGGCCAGAGCCCTGCGCAAGCGCTGGCCGAGTACCGCGCGCGCGGCGACGTCCTCTACGCGGAACCGAACCTCTTCCGCCGGCTGCTCTCCCTCGGCGCCCCCAACGACCCGTCGTACGGCGTGCAGTGGGCGCTGCCGGCGATCTCGGCGCTCGCGGGCTGGAACCTCTTCCCCGGCAGCTACACCGCCGCGCCAGGCGCGACTGTCGGCATCGTCGACACCGGCGTCGAGGCGACGCACAACGATCTTGCGGCGAACATGACCTCGAACGGAGCGACCTGCGTCAACGGCTGCGCCCCCGGCAACCCGACCGACATCGAAGGGCATGGGACCCACGTTGCCGGGATCGCCGCAGCCGCGGCCAACAACAGCGCCGGCATCGCGGGTCTCTCGTATTCGTCACCCATCGTCGCGGTGCGCGTGTTCCAGGACGATCCCGAGAACGGCGTGATCGCGACCGACGCGGACGTCGCTGACGGCGTCATCTGGGCGGCGCAGCACGGCGCGCGCGCGATCAACCTGAGCCTCGGCGCACCGGGCTACTCCCAGACGATGTGCAACGCGATCTCGACCGCGATCAACACGTACCACGTCGTCGTGGTCGCGGCCGCCGGCAACTCGAGCACCTCGGTCCAGACCTATCCGGCCTCGTGCCCCGGCACCATCGGCGTCGCGGCCACCGACTCGACCGACCACGCGGCGTCGTTCTCGAACTACGGCGCGCCGAATGTCTTCGTCTCCGCCCCCGGAGTCGGCATCCGCTCGACCTACCCGGGGAACAGCTACGCGGACATGTCCGGGACGTCCATGGCCTCGCCCTACGTAGCCGGCCTCGCGGCGCTGTTGCTCGGCGAGCACCCCACCGCCTCCGTCAGTGCGATCCGCCAGATCCTCGCCAAGACATCCGACAAGGTCGCGGGCGGGGCGTACGGCAGCGACCCGTTCGTCACCTGCACCGGCTGCACGTGGGACACGCACTACGGCTACGGGCGGATCGACGTCGCGGCCGCGCTGGCCGCAGCGGTTCCGCCGCCTCCGCCGCCTCCCCCGCCCCCACCGCCCCCGCCTCCGCCCGCTTCGATCCCCGACACGACGGCGCCCAAGGTTCATGTGTTCGCAGCGAAGGGCCGGCGCAGAGTCCTCCTGAAGCTCCGCTACAAGGTCTCGGACGATCGCCACCAGACGGCCGAGCGAATCTCCGTCCTGCGCAAGTCGAAGACGCTGAAGGTCTTCACGCGCCCGCTCCGGACGACCGGCGACGCGGTGCCCTACTGGGTCCTCTGGCGGGCGCCGAAGAAGGCCGGCGAATACCGCTTCTGCGTCCGCGCCACGGATGCGGCCGGCAACCACAGCCTTCCGGCCTGCGCGACGATCAGAGTCCGCTGAGGGCCGTCAGCCGGCCGCGACCGCCGCGGCCAGGTCGGCGACCTCGGTCGGCGTCGTGCCGACCTTGACGCCTCGCGCCTCGAGCGCGTCCTTCTTCGCCTGGGCCGTGCCCGACGAGCCCGAGATGATCGCGCCCGCGTGGCCCATCGTCTTGCCGGGCGGCGCCGTGAAGCCGGCGATGTAGGCGATCACGGGCTTGGAGACATTCGCCTCGATGAACGCCGCGGCCTTCTCCTCCTCGTCGCCGCCGATCTCGCCCACGAGCACGATCATCTCCGTCTCGCCGTCGGCCTCGAAGCGCTCGAGGATGTCGATGAACGACGAGCCGACGACCGGGTCGCCGCCGATCCCGACGATCGTCGAGTTGCCGAGCCCACGCTGCGTGAGCTCGTGTCCGATCTGGTACGTCAACGTGCCCGAGCGAGAGACGACGCCCACCGAGCCCTCGCGGAAGATCTCGGCCGGGATGATCCCGACGTTCGACTTGCCCGGCGAGAGCGCGCCCGGGCAGTTCGGCCCGAGCATCGTGATCCCGCGTGGCCGGATGACGTTGTAGACCCGGAGCATGTCGTGGGCGGGCAGGCCCTCGGCGATGCAGATCACCGTCTCGATGCCCGCGTCGACGGCCTCGTAGATCGCGTCGGCCGCGAACGGCGCCGGCACGAAGACCATCGTCGTGTTCCCGCCCGTCTCGGCGACGGCCTGGGCGACGGTGTTGAACACCGGGACGCCCTCGACGTTCTGGCCGCCCTTGCCGGGCGTGACCCCTGCGACGACGCTCGTTCCATAATCGCGGTTCCGCAGGCCGTGGAAACGGCCCTCGCGCCCGGTCAGGCCCTGGACGACGAGCCGCGTGTCCCTGTCGACGACGATCGCCACTAGCTGCCCGTCCTCGCCTTGAAGATGCCGCGGTCGACCCGGACTCGGCCATTCTCGATCCGGTCCGCGAGCAGCTCACGGACGCGCGCGGCCTCCTGACCGACGCAGCCCGCGCGCTCCAGCCACGGCTCGAGCTCGATCCACTTCTCCTCGCGCTCGAAGGCCTCGACCGCGAGCCCTGCCCCCGCGAACATCGCGCGCCACTCGTCCTCCGAGTAGTTGCGCACGTGCGTCGGGTCGCGCAGGCGGTCGGCCTCCTCGCCGGCCTCCCCGAGGAAGAGGTTGTCGGCGATAAGCACGAGCTCGCTCGTCACCCGCGCGAACTCGCGCACGGCGGCTGCCGGATCCGTGAAGTGGTGGGCGGCGACGCGGCAGGCGACGGCGCCGAAGCTGCTGTCCGCGAACGGGAGATCCTCCGCGCGGCAGATCACGTCCGGGCGCATCCCGGGTGCGGGGTCGCACGTCACGACCTGGCAGCCGGCTTCGCGCAGGCGCCTGGCGACGTGACCGCCGCCGGTCGCAACGTCGAGCACGGTGATCCCGGCAGCCCACTCCGCGAAGAGCTCGAGATCGCGGCCCTGCCGGTGCGCCTCGCTCTCGCGGTACGACTTCGCCCGCTCCGACCAGACGTCCTGGCTCATGCGATCTCGGCCAACTCGACCGCGCGGCGGGCGGCGTCGAGCATCGTCGGCTCCACGGTCAGGTTCGGCGGCGCGGCATCCGCGAGGATCGCGCGCCCCTCCTCGGCGTTCGTGCCGTCGAAGCGCACGACGATCGGGTGCTCGATCGTGATCCGCGACAGCGCCTGGAGGATCCCCCGCGCCACCTCGTCGCAGCGCGTGATCCCGGCGAAGATGTTGAACAGGATCGAGCGCACCCGCGGGTCGGCCGTGATCACCTCGAGCGCGTCCACGACGCCCTCCGCGTCGCCGCCGCCCCCGAGGTCGCAGAAGTTCGCGGGCCGGCCGCCGACGAGCGCGATGACGTCCAGCGTCGACATGACGAGCCCGGCGCCGTTCCCGAGGATGCCGACGTCGCCGTCGAGCTTCACGTAGGTGACGCCCTTCTCGCGCGCAGCCCGCTCCTCGGGCGGGTACGCGCCCGGGTCTCGCATCTCCGCGATGTCCGGATGCCTGTAGAGGGCGTTGTCGTCGACCGTGAACTTCGAGTCGAGCGCGCGCACCTCGCCGTCCGGGGTCACGATCAGCGGGTTGATCTCGCAGAGCAGCGCGTCGGTCTCGACGAAGCAGCGGTAGAGCTTCTCGACGAGCGCCGCGACCTGCTTCTGCTCGTCCGGGTCGTCGATCCCCGCGCCGTAGATCAGGCGGCGGGCCTGGTACGGCTGGAACCCCTCGAGCGGGCTCACGTGCAGCCGCGCCAGCGCATCCGGGGTCTTGGCCGCGACCTCCTCGATCTCGATCCCGCCCTCCGTCGTGAGCATGAAGAGCGGCTTCTTCTCCCCGCGGTCGAAGGTGACCGAGAGGTAGTACTCCTTCGCGATGTCGGAGGCGCGCTCGATCCAGAGCTTGCGCACGACGTGGCCGTTGATGTCGAGCCCGAGGATCCGCTCGGCGTTGCCCTCGGCCTCGTCGGGATCCGCGGCGAGCTTGATGCCACCTGCCTTGCCGCGGCCGCCCGTCAGAACCTGCGCCTTGACCACGACCTGGCCGCCGATCTCCTCGGCCGCCGCGCGCGCCTCGGCCGGCGTGGTCGCGAGCCGGCCCTCCGAGACGGGAATCCCGAAGCGCGAGAAAAGCTCCTTGCCCTGGTGTTCGTAGAGGTCCATCGGCGCGCGAGTCTAGCGAGGTAGTCTCAGCGCCCGTGGACGCGATCGTCGTCGACGGGCTCGTGAAGCGGTACAAGGAGGTGCAGGCGCTAGACGGCGTCTCGTTTCGCGTGCGAGCCGGAGAGGTGTTCGGGCTGCTCGGCCCGAACGGCGCCGGCAAGTCCACGACCGTCAAGGTGCTGACGACCCTCACGACTCCCAACGCCGGGCGGGCCGAGGTCGCGGGCCATGACGTCGTGCGCGCGCCCAATTCCGTGCGCCGCTCGATCGGCTACGTGCCGCAGAGCTCGGGCGTCGACCGCGACGCGACCGGGCACGAGAATCTGATGCTGCAGGGTCGCGTGCAGGGCATGTCCGGGAAGAAGCTGCGCGAGCGCGTCCAGCATCTGCTCGAGCAGCTCGGCCTTGCCGATGCGGCCGACCGCGTCGTGCGCGGCTACTCGGGCGGGATGAAACGCCGGCTCGACGTCGGGCTCGGGCTCGTGCACGGGCCGCAGGTGCTGTTTCTCGACGAGCCGACGACCGGGCTCGACCCCGAGGCGCGCGCGGCGATGTGGGACGAGCTCGCCGTGCTCGCGCGCGAGGAGCTGCTGACGATCCTCCTGACCACGCACTATCTCGAGGAGGCGGACGTCCTCACCGACCGGCTCGCAATCGTGAGCCGGGGCCGGGTGGTCATCGAGGGCACGGCCGAGGAGTTGAAGGGCAGCATGCAGGGCGAGGCCGTGGTGGTCGAACTCTCCAACGGCGTGGTGGACGACGCGGTGGCCGTCCTGCGCGCGCTCGAGGAGGTGCGTGAGGTGAGCGCCGACGGCCGGTTCCTCCGCAGCCGGGTCAGCGACGGCGCCCGCGCGGTGCCGCCGATCCTGGCCGCGCTCGACGCGAACGGGATCGCGGTCGAGGCCGTGACGATGCACAGGCCGTCTCTGGACGATGTCTACCTCCACTACACGGGGCGTGACTTCCGGTCGGAGGACGAGGCTGGCGGCCTCGAGGAGGGCGAGTGAAGGCCGTCGTCCACACGTGGTACATGGTCGGACGCCAGGCGCGAAACCTGATGCGCGAGCCGATCTGGATCGTTCTCCTGCTCGTCCAGCCGATGATCTGGCTGCTCCTCTACGGGCAGCTCTTCAAGCGGGTCACGAACCTGCCCGGCGGCGGCTTCGGGACAACGTCCTACATCACGTTCCTCGCGCCCGCGATCGTGATCATGAACGCGTTCTTCGGCGCGACCTGGAGCGGGATGGCGATGGTCAGCGACCTCGACCGCGACGTGATCCCGCGCTTCCTCGCGACCCCGGTGAGCCGCGTCTCGCTGGTCGTCTCGCAGATCGTGCGCTCGGCACTGACGGCGTTGATTCAGGGGATCGTGATCCTGGTGGTCGCGCTCGGGCTGGGAGTACGCGTCCACGCCGGCGCGCTCGGCTGGGGTGTCGTGCTGCTCGCCGCGATGCTGATGAACAGCGCCTTCGCAGGGATCTCCCAGGGGCTCGCGCTGTTGACGCGGAAGGAGGCGACGATGATCGCGATCGCGAACTTCATCGGGCTTCCGCTCTTCTTCCTCTCGTCGACGCTGATCGCGTTCAAGCAGATGCCGCCGTGGATGCAACAGCTCGGGAAGTTCAATCCGGTCAACTGGGGCGTCGTCGCATCGCGGGGAGTCGTGCTGCCCGCGACCGACTGGAGCTCGGTCGGCGTCCACCTGGGCCTGCTCGCCGGGTTGACGGTCGCGACGGCGGCCTTCGCGACCTGGACGTTCCGGGTCTACCAGCGGCAGCTGTAGTCGAGGTCAGTCCGCGCCTGCGCCCTGGGCGACGACGCACACGACCTGGCCGATCGTGACCGCGTGGCCAGGGGCGACCGACAGCTCGGTGACCGTCCCCGCGCGCGGCGCCGTGATCTCGTTCTCCATCTTCATCGCCGCGACGACGCAGATCACCTGACCCGCCTCGACCTCGTCGCCGTCCGCGACCTCGACCGTGAGCACCGATCCCTGCATCGGTGTGACCACCGCGTCCTTCGCGGCCGTGAGAGCGTGCTCGGTGACGCGCTCTCGCCTGCGGCGCGCCAGCTCGGCGTGCGGAGGCTCCGGCACGAGCGCCTTGACCTCGAAACGCCGCCCGTCGAGCTCGATCGTCGAGACGCGCTCTCTGACCTTGCCGTCCGAGGCCGCAGGTACGGTTGTTGTCAGATGAGTAAACTCCTTAGCCTCGTCCGCCAACTCCTGCGACTCGACGACCCCGTGGCAGGTCTCTCCCGAGACGAAGCACGGGCGCTTGAGCAGGGCTCGGTGGAAGCCGAGCAGCGTCGTGATCCCGCCGATCTCGTACTCGTCGAGCGCGCGGAGCATCCGCCTGCGCGCGTGCTCGCGGTCGACGCCGTGAACGATCAGCTTGGCGATCAGCGGGTCGTACAGCGCCGGGACCTCCGAGCCCGCGGCGACCCCCGAATCGACTCTCACGCCAGGGCCGGCCGGCTCGCGGTAGCTCGCGATCCGCCCCGGGCTCGGCAGGAAGCCGTTGGACGGATCCTCGGCGTTGATCCGGCACTCGATCGCGTGGCCGGTCAGCTTGACGTCCTCCTGGCGCAGCCATAGCGGCTCTCCAGCCGCGATCAGAACCTGCTCCCGGACGAGGTCGAGGCCGGTCGCGACCTCCGTGACGGTGTGCTCGACCTGGATGCGAGTGTTCATCTCGAGGAAGAAGTACTCCCCGTCACGGGAGAGGAGGCCCTCGATGGTGCCCGCGCTCCGGTAGCGGACGGCCCGGGCGGCCTCGACCGCGATCTGCCCGATCCGCTCGCGGAGCTCGTCGTCGACCGCTGGCGACGGGGTCTCCTCGACCAGTTTTTGGTGACGACGCTGCATCGTGCAGTCGCGCTCGCCGAGATGGATCACGTTCCCGTGCGTGTCGGCGAGGATCTGAACCTCGACGTGGCGAGGATCCTCGAGGTACCTCTCGACGTAAACCGCCGGATCGGAGAAATACGCCTCGCCTTCGCGTCGGGCCGACTCGAGAGCGCGCTCGGCCTCGTCCGGCCCACCCACGACCTTGAACCCTTTGCCTCCACCGCCGGCGGCGGCCTTGATCGCGAGCGGCCAGCCGAGCTCCTCGCCGACGTGGACGACCTCGTCCGCAGTCGTCACCGGCGCGGTCGTCCCGGGAACGACCGGGACCCCGGCCGCCTGCATCTGCTGGCGCGCCGCGGTCTTGGAGCCCATCGTCTCGATCGCGTCCCCGGGCGGGCCGATCCAGACCAGGCCGGCACGCGAGACGGCGCGGGCGAATGACGCGTTCTCGGCGAGAAACCCGTATCCGGGATGGATCGCCTCGGCTCCAGCGCGCGCGGCTGCATCGAGGATCCGCTCCGGATCGAGATAGCTCTCGGCAGCCGGCCCGGGCCCGATCAGGTACGCCTCATCGGCCGCGGCCACGTGCAGAGAGCCGCGATCTGCCTCGGAATAGACGGCGACGGTGCCGATCCCGAGCTCGCGGAGGGTGCGGAAGATCCTGACTGCGATCTCGCCGCGGTTCGCGACCAGGATCTTCGAGAAGAGCCTCATGGCCCGTATTCTCTCTGCGCATGGGCCTGGCCGACCAGCTCACGCTCGCCCGGGTGGCGGCGGCTCCCGTAGTCGTCCTGCTCTACGCCTGGGATTTCCCGAACCACGACTGGTGGGCGACGGCCGTCTTCATCGTGGCCATGACGACCGACTTCTTCGACGGCCGCGTCGCCCGCAGCCGCGGACGCTCCTCGCCCTTCGGCTCGCTGCTGGACCCGGTCGCGGACAAGCTGCTCGTGATGTCGGTCCTGATCGTGCTCGTGGGCGAGGGCGTCTTTCCGGGCTGGATGGTCGCCGCGATCGTCGCCCGCGAGTTCCTCGTCTCGGGCCTGCGGCTCGCGGCGCTCGAGCGCGGAGTAGTCATGGAGGCCCGCGACCTGGGAAAGCTGAAGACCTGGGCGCAGGCGGTCGCGGCGGCGATCGGCGGCTTCGCGGCGGCCGGCGCCTGGAGTGACAGCGTCGCGTGGTGGGCGCTGCTCGTCGCGCTCGTGCTGACCTGGGCCTCGGGCCTCGACTACGCGCGGATCGCCCCCGGTCTGCTCCGCGGCCGCGCCGTCGCGCGCTAGCCGTACTCCGGCTCGGAGCCGTTGTCTTCGAGGGTCTCCTCGACGCCCAGCTGCCGCCATGCGCTGCGGTAGGCAGGCGGCACGTCCGAGGCCAGCCGCCCGAGAGCCGCGAGGATCGCCGCGCGTTCCTCGGGTGTCGGATCCGGCTTGATCTCGGCTTCCACGGCACGCAGCGTAGGGCACTAAAGGGGCCTACGTATGAGGACGATACGAACGTGGGATGAGCCGCGTCCTCGCACTCGCCGTCTGCTTCGCCCTGCTGGTCGTGCCGTCCGCGCTCGCCGCGAACGCCGTCGGCGATTCGGGCGCGAGCACGACCCGCCAGGCCAGCACGACCCCGAAGTCCTGGGCGCAGGCCTCGATCAAGGTCGTGGTCTCCCACGGGCTCATGGCGAAGAGCGTCGCCGCGTTCCGCCCGAACGACTCCCTGACGCAGGGCGAGCTCTCGACTCTCGTGGCCGGCCTGACGAAGCAGCCCGCGAAGACCGTTGCGAATCCGTCTGCACGCGTGACGATCGCGCAGCTGGACACGCGCCTCGTCAGGACGATCGACCTCGTCGACGCCGCCAACGCGTTCCTCGCCGGCGCACGCGACGCGGGCCTTAGCGTCCCCGCCCGCTTTGGGACCGAGACCGTTGCGCGCATGCTCGGCCTGCGCACGAACCATCCGGCCAAGACCGACGACCTCGAGCTGCGGCCGAGCGACCCGGCCACGCGCGCCGAGACCGCGTACTCGGTGGCGAAGATCCTGAGCTTCGGCGGTTGGGAGCAGCAGTACGTCGAGGACGCCGTCTCGACCTTCGTGCTTCCCACGCTCACCTCATGGCAGAAGCGCGTCCTCAACACCGCCGTCCGCTTCGTCGGCTTCCCGTATGTCTGGGGCGGAACCAGCGAGAAGGCCGAGGCGCCCATGGGCGTCAAGGCGCGCGGCGGCTTCGACTGCTCGGGCTTCGTCTGGCGCGTGTTCAAGCTCCAGGCGTACACCGGCGGCGCCGCGCTGAACGCCACGATCAAGGGCCGCACGACCTACCAGATGAGCGGCGAGGTTCCGCGCTCGAAGCGCATCTCGTTCTCGAAGCTCGCTCCGGGAGACGTCGTCTTCTTCGGGCCGAAGGGCCCGAGCTCGAAGCCCGGCACCGTCGGCCACACCGGCATCTACCTCGGCAGCGACTGGATGATCCATTCGTCAGGCCAGGGCGTGGCCGTCGTTCCGATGACCGGCTGGTATCGGCAAACGTTCGCGTGGGCGCGCCGTCCGCTGGCCGAAGCCGGCCTGGACTAAACCTTTCTCACCCCGGCCCTGGCCACAAGTCACCCTTCCGGGGGATTGCCGCGGCCAGGCAGGAATTCGACAATCGGCGGCGTCATGTTTCGCTTTGTGGGGAGGTGGACGATGCTTCAGTGGCGTCCTCGGCTCGTGGTCATCGCAGCCGTCATCGCACTGATCGTGATCGCCGTTCTCGGGGCCGAGCTCGACATGAGCGGCCTCGACGATCTCGGCAGCACGCTCCGAAACCTCTACTGGTAGGGAGCGACTTGACAAAGGCCGCCGCTCCCTCGCCGCGACTGCTTGCGGTCGTCCTGCCCGTGTGCGTGGCGGGCTTCGGGGTGACGCTTGCTGCTCTCGTGTCGTTCGCGGTCACGCCGCACAAGACGAGCACGCTGGTCGGGCTAGCGGCGCTGCTGGCTGCATCCACGGTGGCCGACCGCTTCCCGGTCCCGATCGAGGGCGCGGACACCGGCGGGGTCTCGCTCTCGTTCGTCTTCGGCGTCGCGTCGATCGTTCTCTTCGGCTGGGCGGCAGGCCTGCTCGTGGTCGTGATCGCGCCTGCGATCTCACAGCTGATCGAGCACCGGCCCGTGATCCGGGTCGCCTACAACGTCTCGGTGCTCGCGCTCGCTGCGACCGCCGCCGGAGCTCTGGCCGCGCCGCTCAACAGTGAAACGGGTGCCACCGGCGTGCTCGCACGCGTCGGCGCGGCGGCCTCCGCGCAGTACTCAGTCAACCTGATCCTCATCACGGCCGTGATCGCGGTCAGCTCGCACCGCTCGTTCTTCGCGCTCGTCCGCACGAACGTCCGCTGGACGATCGTGCCGTTCTCGCTGATGGCCTCGGCGGCGCTGATGCTCGTCGTGCTCTGGCAGCGCTCGCCGTTCCTGTCCGTCGCCCTGGTCGGGCCGCTCCTCGCGATCCAGCTCTACCAGCGCGCGATCGTCCGGGCCCTGCGCGCGATGCGGCTCGCGCTGACCGACCCGTTGACCGGGCTCGGCAACCACCGTCATTTTCACGAGCGGCTCGAGCGCGAGCTCAAGGCCGCGAACGAGCGCCAGCTGCCGCTGACGCTCTGCTTCGTCGACGTCGACGACTTCAAGCGGATCAACGACCGCTTCGGCCATCCCGCCGGCGACTGCGTGCTCTCGCAGCTCGCCGCGCGGCTGCGCCAGACGGGTGAGGCGTTCCGCCTCGGCGGGGACGAGTTCGCGCTTCTGCTCCCGGGCTTCGACGAGTCGGCGGCGATGACCGCGGCGTCGTCGGTGGTGGAGCGGATCGGCGCGCTCAACCTCGACCAGGTCGGCTCGGTCACGGTGAGCGCAGGCGTCGCGATCTCGCCGCAGCACGCCTCCGACCGCGACGAGCTCATCCGCCTTGCAGACAGCGCCCTCTACTGGGCCAAGGAATACGGCAAGAACCGCGTCCGCGCGTACCGGCCGGACGTGATCGAGCTTGCCGAGTTGAAGCGCCTCGCCGGGGGGCCTGATCGGGCGGCGCGCTTCCGTGCGGCAGCGAGCCTCGCCCGCGCCGTAGACGCACGTGACGTCTACACGGGAAGCCATTCCCAGCGCGTGGCGGAGCTCGCGGCCCGCACAGCGAGGCGGCTCGGCCTGGACGAGCAGGACGTCGAGCTGACCCGGCTGGCCGCGAGCCTGCACGACCTCGGGAAGCTCGCGATCCCCGAGGAGATCCTGCGCAAGCCCGGCCCTCTGACCGAGCCCGAGCGGATCGTGCTCGAGCGGCACCCTCAGATCGGCTTCCGCATGCTGGAGAGCCTCGGCGTCGACCCGGTCGCCGAGTGGGTGCTGCACCACCACGAGCGCTGGGACGGAACCGGGTATCCGGATGGCCTGGTCGGCCAACAGATCCCGCTCGGCGCGCGGATCATCTTCGTCGCTGACGCGTACGACGCGATGACGTCGGAGCGCATCTACCGACCGCGCGTGACGCCCGAGAAGGCGATCGCGGAGCTCGAACGCTGCGCGGGAACGCAGTTCGACCCGGAGATCGTCGCTGCGCTTGCCGAGGAACTGGGGCTCGACGCCACACCGACGGCAGAGCCGGCGGCTGCGCTGGCGTCCTGAGCGCGGGGCGGGCTGCTGCGGCGACGCCCGCCCCGCGAACACCTCGATGTGACACTTTCGGCGCAGTCGCGTCACCCACGCGCGCGCTTCTCAGCGATACGCTCGCCTCGGGGAGGAGGCTGGGTGCGCCTTAAACAGGGGAAGCTCGACGGGAAACGGGCCGAGCCGGCCTAGAGCGGGATGTTGCCGTGCTTCCGCGGCGGGCGACGCTCACGTTTCGTCAGCGCGGTCTCGAGCGCATTCGCGAGCACGGGCCGGGTTCGGCGTGGCTCGATCACGTCGTCCACGTAGCCCCGCTCCGCGGCCACGTACGGGTTGGCGAAGCGTTCGCGGTAGTGCGCGATCAGCTCGGCGCGCTTCGCCTCGGGGTTGGCCACGTCCTCCAGCTCGTGACGGAAGACGATGTTGACCGCGCCCTCGGGGCCCATGACCGCGACCTCGGCGGTCGGCCAGGCGAAGTTGAAGTCGGCGCGTATGTGCTTCGAGCTCATGACGTCGTAGGCGCCGCCGTAGGCCTTGCGCGTGATCACCGCGAGCTTCGGCACCGTCGCCTCGGCGTACGCGTAGAGCAGCTTGGCCCCGTGCCGGATGATTCCGCCCCACTCCTGCGCCGTCCCCGGCAGGAAACCCGGGACGTCGACGAACGTGACCAGCGGGATGTTGAACGCGTCGCAGGTGCGCACGAAACGTGCGCCCTTGGCGGATGAGTCGATGTCCAGCACCCCGGCCAGCGCCCGCGGCTGGTTCCCGACCACGCCGACCGGATAGCCGTTGAGCCGCGCGAACCCACAGACCAGGTTCTCGGCCCAGCGCTCGTGCACCTCCAGGAACTCGCCGTCGTCGACGACGTGCCGGACGACCTCCTTCATGTCGTACGGCTTCGCCGGGTCGTCGGGTATCAGCGTGTCGAGCTCGGCATCCTCGCGGCCGGCCGGATCCGACGGCTCCGCGTACGGCGGCGGGTCGACGTTGTTCTGCGGCAGGAACGAGATCAGGTAGCGCGCGTCCTCGAGGCACGCCTCCTCGCTCGGCGAAATCAGGTGCGCGACGCCCGACTTGGCCGCGTGCGTGGCCGCGCCGCCGAGCTCCTCGAACGTCACCTCCTCCCCGGTCACCGTCTTCACCACGTCGGGGCCGGTGATGAACATGTACGAGCTGCCCTCGACCATCAGCACGAAGTCGGTCATGGCCGGCGAGTAGACGGCGCCGCCGGCGCAGGGGCCCATGACCAGGCTCACCTGCGGGATCACGCCGGAGCACTGGACGTTTCGCCAGAAGATCTCCGCGTAGCCGGCGAGCGAGACGACGCCCTCCTGGATCCGCGCGCCGCCCGAGTCGTTGATCCCGACGACGGGGCAGCCGAATCGAGCGGCCATGTCCATGACCTTGCAGACCTTCTCTGCGAAGACCTCCGAGAGGCTCCCGCCGAAGACCGTGAAGTCCTGCGAGAAGACGCAGACCTTGCGCCCGATGATCGTCCCGTAGCCGGTGACGACCGCGTCGCCGTACGGCCGCCGGTCGCGCATGCCGAACTCGGCCTCGCGATGCCGGACATAGCGGTCGAGCTCGACGAACGAGCCCGGGTCGAGCAGCTTCTCCGCCCGTTCCCGGGCAAGGAGCTTCCCCTGCTCGCGCTGGCGCGCGACCGCCTTCTCGCTGCCCGCGTGGCGTGCCTCCTCGCGCAACTCCTGGAGCTGCTCGATCTTGCCCGCGGTCGTCCCGGACCGGTCGTCGGTCGTGGCCACGGGCTGAGCCTATAGCTGCGCGGATACCCGTTTGGGGGAAGCGCGCAGATGCGGCCGGGCCGATGGTGAAAGCGATTCGGCCCCTCAAGGGCACTGCGGACGAAGACCATGCGGCAAACCCACGTCGAGCTACCACGACGGCTTCCATCGGCGCGCGCTCTGCGGCGTTCCCGCTCCCGCGCGCTTCCGATGCTGCTTGCGCTGCCGCTCGTGTCGGTCCTCTGGGTGACGCTGGGGCTTCCGATCCTGACCGACGTCACCTCCGCGACGGCCAGCAACCGGCGCGACCGGAACGTCTTCGTCGACGGAACAGGCTCGCCGAACGGCGGCTCCAAGGGCTCCGACGCGGCGGCCACGGTCTCGCTGGCGAGCTTCTCGCCCGCGGTCGTGCGGTCGATCGCCGAGCACCGAGCCGCGAAGGCCCATCACCGGCGAGGCCCGCTCACGCCGCGACGGACCCGCACCCACACGACCCACCGGCACGGCTCGAACCCCCTCCCCGAGACCCCGCTGACCCCGGCCATCGCTCCTCCCACGAGCTCGACGCCTCCTCCCAACTCGGCCGCGACCCCACCGCCGCCTCCTCCTCCGCCGCCTCCCCCACCCCCGCCTCCGCCACCTCCTCCGCCTCCGCCACCTCCTCCGCCTCCGCCACCTCCACCTCCACCTCCGCCACCGCCTCCTCCCCCACCGCCCCCCGCCCCCGCGGCGGTCCAGATCGGCAACCAGGCGGACAGCGCAACCGTCCCTTCGGGCTCCCAGCTCGGGTTCACGGTCACGCTGAGCAACTCGGGCGGCAGCACCGCCAACGGCCTGTCGATCGCCGACGCGCTCCCGAGCGGCACCGGGATCAACTGGTCGGTCGAGGTCGACGACAGCGACGCCGGCTGGTCGGTCAGCGGCAGCGCGCCGGTGCAGACCCTCGTCTACAGCACCACCACGCTCGCGCCGGGAACGAGCACGACCGTCCACGTCGTGAGCGACACCGACGATCCCGCCTGTGGGAGCTACAGCAACACCGCGTCGTTCTCGAGCACGGACGGCGGCTCCGGGTCGGCCTCGACATCCTCCACCGTCGACTGCACGCCTCCGCCCCCGCCTCCTCCCCCGCCGCCGCCCCCGGCCGGCAGCTACGCGAGCGTCGTGCTCTCCGACAGCCCGATCGCGTTCTGGCGCCTCGGCGAGACGAGCGGAACGATCGCCGTCGACTCCAGCGGCCACGGGCGCACCGGCACCTACCTCAACGGCGTCGCGCTCGGAGTCCCCGGCGCGCTCGTCGGCGACCTCGACCCGAGCGCCCGCTTCGACGGCGTCAACGACTGCGTCCGGGTGTCCGACGACGCGGCGCTCCGGCTCAACGGCCCGTTCAGCATCGAGTTCTGGGCCAAACAGCGCTCGTTCGTCAACAGCAGGCCCGGGATCCTCTACAAGGGCTCCTCGTACTGGGGCGGATCGAGCACCTACAACATCTACGCCACGTCGAGCGGGACGCTGAAGCTCGATCGCAGCGGCCACTCGATCTCGTCGAACAGCGGCGCCCTGACCTCGAGCTTCCGGTACTTCGTCGTCACCTACGACGGATCCAAGGTCCGGTGGTACGTCGACGGCGCTCTGAAGACGACGACCAACGTCACCTTCTCGACGAGCAGCAGCACGCGCTCCCTGCGGATCGGACGCGGCTACGACTACGGGAAGAACGACGTCGACGAGGTCGCGCTCTACTCGTCGGCCCTGAGCCAGGCGCGCATCACGGCGCACTACGGCGCAGGCAGCTAGCCCGCGTTCCCTTGGGACGGGATCAAGCTCCGCGCGGCGGCCGCCGATAACCAACCCATGAGCTCTGCGGCTCGAGCGGCCTCTCCTGCCAAACGGCATGACTCCCACCGCCGGCGCGCCCAGAAACCTTCGCTGACGCGCCGCGAGGCGCTCCAGCTCCTGGCCGCGCTGCTCCTCGTCGCAGGGATTCCGGTGGTCGCGACCGTGCGCATCCTCGACGCGAACGCGCTCCGCAACGAGCGGGCGCATGCGGACGCTGCGCTCCAGCTTCAGATCCAGAGCGCGACCAATGAGCTGCGCGGGCGCGCAGACGACGCGTCCACGACTGCCGAGGACGTCTCGCGACTACCCTCGCTCCAGCGCGCCTTCCTGACGAGCGACCGCCCGGCGATCCGCCGCATCGCCCGCAAGTACCCTCGAGTCGCTTTCTACCTCCACGGCAAGCACGTGGCCGGCCCCGTGCCGAAGGTCGCGGTCACGCGATCCGTGTCGCTAGCGCTCGACGGGTCCCAGGTCGGCCGGGTCATGGCGACGGTGCCGCTCGACCGGGCGCTCCTGAGCGACCTCCACAACGCTTCTTCTCACGCGGGGGGCGACAAGCTGCTCTTCGTGAGAAGCGGCGCCGTCCTCGACTCGGGTCAGCGCGTGGCAATCGAGGGCAAGACGATCCGGATCGGCGGTACGAGCTATCGAGGCCAGTTCGCCCCGATCCCGAACAGCTCCGGGGCACGACTCCTCGGACTGAGGCCGACCGGCGAGATCGTTGCGGCCGCCGAGCCGTACCAGCACCGCGTCCTCATCGCTGCATTGGGCAGCTTCGCTCTGCTGCTGCTCGTCGGGCTGCTCTTCGGCAGGCCGATCGTGCGCACGCTCGGCGACTTCCGGCGCATCGCCTCCCAGGCGGCGACGGACTCGCTCACCGGGCTCGGCAACCGCTGGACGTTCGACGAGGAGCTGGCGCTCGAGTGGCGCCGCGCCGAGCGCGTCGGCGACCCGCTCGCGCTGATCCTCGCCGACATCGACGACTTCAAGGCGATCAACGACACCCACGGCCATCGGGCGGGGGACGAGGTGCTGCGCGTCGTCGGGCGTGTGCTTTCCGAGAACGTGCGCCAGGTCGACCTCGCTGCGCGCTACGGCGGCGAGGAGTTCGCCGTGATCGTCCCCGAGACCGACCTCGAGGGCGCAGCCCAGCTCGCCGAGCGGCTTCGCGTCGCGCTCGAGAAGGAACAGATCAAGCTTCCCGACGGCAGCCACGTCACGGTCACTGCCAGCTTCGGCGCCGCGGTCAAGGGCGATCTGCCCGGTGCCGAGGACCTCGTAGCGGCCGCGGACGTGACGCTCTACGAGGCGAAGCGGGCGGGCAAGAATCGCGTCGCCCCCGAGTCGCACGATGTCGTGCCGGGCGAGCCTGCACGACCGCCGGCCGAGCGGCGCCGGCGCCGCATCTCCGGCAAGCGCTAGCCCCCGGGCTAGGGTTTGCCTGCATGCGAGTCTCGGCGAAGGTCGACTACGCCGTGCGCGCGGGCGCGGAGCTCGCGGCAGCGGCAGGCGAAGGCCCCGTCAAGGGCGAGCGGATCGCGCAGTCGCAGCAGATCCCGCTCAAGTTCCTCGAGAACATCCTGCTCGAGCTGAAGCACTCGGGCCTCGTCCAGAGCCAGCGCGGCGCGGACGGCGGCTACTGGCTCGCCCAGCCGCCCGAGGAGATCTCGCTCGCGGACGTGATCCGGGCTGTCGAGGGCCCGATCGCGAATGTCCGCGGGAGCCGGCCCGAGCAGGTCGAGTACGACGGCGCCGCCGAGCACCTGCGCGACGTCTGGATCGCGGTTCGCGCGAACCTGCGCGCGGTGCTCGAAACGGTCACGCTCGCGGACGTCGCCGCGGGACGGCTTCCCGACGACGTCGCGCGGATCGCGGCCGACCCCGAGGCCTGGCTGCCGCACTAGATGCCGCGGGCTCGAAGCACCGCCGAGCGTCTTCGCCTACGGCAGATGTTCGAGGAGGTGCCGGAGCTCTACGACCGCGCGCGGCCGACGTACCCGCCCGAGCTCTTCGACGACCTCGCCTCCCTCGGCGGAATCCCCGAAGGCGGGCGGATCCTCGAGCTCGGCCCGGGCACCGGCAAGGCAACCCGGTCGCTGGCCGAGCGCGGCTTCGAGATCGTCGGCGTCGAGATGGGCGAGGACCTCGCCGCGCTCGCGCGGAGGAACCTGGCCGCCTTCCCGAACGTCGAGATCGTCAACGAGCCGTTCGAGGCCTGGGAGACGAGCGCGCGCTTCGACGCGGTCGTCGCCTTCACCTCGTTCCACTGGATCGACCCCGAGGTCAAGTACGCGAAGTCCGCACAGCTCCTGCGCGAAGGCGGGGCTCTCGGCGTGGGCGGCAGCAGGCACGTCATGCCCGAGGACGGCGATCCCTTCTGGGCCGAGGTCCAGGAGGACTACGACGCCGTCGTCCCGAGCCCGGACAACAAGCCTCCGCCGCCTCCGGACGAGGTCGAGGGCCTCGGCGAGGAGATCGACGCGAGCGGCTACTTCCGTCACGTCTCCACCGAGACGTATCTCCGCGACCTCGTCTACACCGCGGACGAGTACGTCGCGCTGCTCGACACGTACTCAGGGCACCGGACGATCCCCGAGGCCCAGCGCGTGGAGCTCTACGAGCGGATCCGCGCGCGAGTCGGCGACGGCACGGTCCGCAAGACCTACCTGTTCATGCTGAACGTGGCGATCCGCCTGAGCGGCTGAAGACCGTCTGGCGGCTCGGGCGCACGTAGACGATCTGGCCGCGCTCGAGCTCGAGCTGCTCCGCCTCCTCCTGGGTGAGCTGGGCCTGCAGGTGCTGCCCGTCGTCGCGCACGAGCTCGACGCGCACCTCGAAGCCGAGATGGACCACGCGCTCGACCATCGCCTCGAAGGCGCCCTCCTCCGGCTCGAGGCGAACGTCCACGTCGTGCGGGCGGACGAAGGCCTCTCCGAGCCGGTTGACAGGCCCCACGAAGCTCATAACGAACTCGTTCGCGGGGGAGTCGTACAGCTCGCGCGGCGAGCCGATCTGCTCGATCCGGCCCTCGTTGAGCACGACGACCTGGCCGGCGACCTCCATCGCCTCCTCCTGGTCGTGGGTGACGATGATCGTCGTCACGTGCACCTCGTCGTGCAGGCGCCTCAGCCAGCTGCGCAGCTCCTTGCGAACGCGCGCATCGAGTGCGCCGAACGGCTCGTCGAGCAGCAGGACGCTCGGCTCGACCGCGAGCGCGCGCGCCAGGGCCATGCGCTGGCGCTGGCCGCCCGAGAGCTGAGCGGGATAGCGCTTCGCGAGCCCCTCGAGCTGGACGAGCTCCAGCAGCTCGTGGACGCGCCTGTCGATCTCGGCGCGCGGCCGCTTGCGAATGGTCAGCCCGAAGGCGACGTTGTCCCGAACGGTCATGTGCTTGAAGGCGGCGTAGTGCTGGAAGACCATCCCGACGCCTCGCCCGCGCGCCGGCCGGTCGGTGACGTCCTCCGCCCCGATCAGCACCTGGCCCGCCTCGGGCTGCTCGAGCCCCGCGATCACGCGGAGCAGCGTCGACTTGCCGCTTCCGCTCGGGCCGAGGAGCGCCGTCAGCGACCCTTCGGGAATCGTCACGGAGACGTCGTTAAGTGCCGTGAACCCGTTGAACCGCTTCGTGACCTCGATCACGGTGATTCCGCTCATGAGTCGGACTCCTCTTCCCTCGGATGGACGGCGCGGAGCGCGACGACCGTTGCGATTGCGATCAGCGCGAGCACGACCGACGAGGCGTAGGCGCCCGCCGTGTCGAAGTTCTCGTACTGGCCCTGGATGTAGAGCGGGAGCGTCTCCGTGTGGCCGACGATCCGACCGGAGACGACCGCGACCGCGCCGAACTCGCCGATCGCACGCGCGGTCGTGAGCACGACGCCGTACGCGACGGCCCAGCGGATCGCGGGCAGCGTGATGCGGCGGAAGACCTGGAACGGCGAAGCGCCGAGCGTCTCGGCCGCCTGCTCCTGGTCGGTGCCAATCTCTCGCAGAACCGGAACGACCTCGCGGACGACGAATGGCAGCGTGATGAACATCGTCGCGAGCACCATCCCGGGAACCGAGAACAGCACCCGGATTCCGTGGTCCGCGAGCCCGCCCAGCCAGCCGCCGCGTCCGTAGAGCAGGAACAACGCGAGCCCCACGACAACCGGCGAGAGCGCGAGCGGAAGGTCGACGATCGCGTTCACCAGCCCTCGCCCCGGAAGGCGGCTGCGCACGAGCATCAGCGCGAGGATGATCCCGAAGACGGTGTTCGCGGGCACTGCGATGGCCGCGATCAGAAGCGTGAGCTCGAGCGCGTGGAGGGCCTGCGGCGTCGTGACCGCGTGCCAGGCGTGGTCGATGCCGTGCTCGAACGCTCGGTAGAAGATCAGCCCCACCGGGAGCAGTAGGAGCACGACCAGGTAGCCGAGCACGCCGAACCTCAGGACGTACCTAGCCACGACGGCTCACCACTCCTTCGTGTCGACCGGTCGGTTCAGACGGTCGCATGGGAAACCCACGCGACCTGAAGGCCGGCACCGCACGCGGAGCCTAGACATAGTCGTGCTTCGTCCTCCAGCGCCGCAGCGCGCCGATCGCGAGCAGGACGCCGAGCGAGATCAGGAGCAGAAGTGCGGAGACTGCGGCCGCGCCGGTCCCGTTGCCCGACTGCAGCTGGCCGAAGATGTAGACGGACGAGACCTCCGTCTTGAAGGGGAGGTTCCCGGAGATCAGGACCACCGCGCCGAACTCGCCGACCGCGCGGGCGAACGAGAGCGCGACCCCCGAGAGGATCGCGGGAAACAGGTTCGGGAAGATGATCCGCCGGAAGACCGCGAACGAGCCCGCACCGAGCGAAGCGGCGGCCTCCTCCATCTCAACGTCGAGCTCGAGCAGCACCGGCTGGACAGCGCGGACGACGAACGGAAGGGTTACGAACAGGCACGCCGCGAGCAGGGCCGTCCTCGTGAAGGCGATGTCGATCCCGAACGGGCTGCTGGGCCCGTAGAGAGCGAGCAGCGTCAGCCCGGCGACGATCGTGGGCAAGGCGAAGGGAATATCGAGGAGGGCGTCGACAAGGCTCTTCCCGCGGAAGCGGTCGCGGACGAGCACCCACGCCATCGCCGTCCCGGTCACCGCGTTGATCAGCGCGCAGGCGGCGCCGATGCCGAGCGAGAGCTTGAGCGCGGCCACCGCCTCCGGCCGCGTCACCTGGTCCCAAAACTCGCCGAACCCGCCGGCGCGCGCGGCCCACAGAAGCGCGGCCAGCGGCAGGAGGACGACGATGCTGAGGTAGCCGAGCGCGACTCCTCGCGCAAGCGAACCACCGCCGCGGTTGAGGACCGCGGCGGTGGGCTGCTCGACTACGGCTGCGCTACTGGCCAATCGATCGTTCGATCTTGGCCATGATTCCCTTGTTCGGGTCGAAGAAGCGGCGGTTCACCTTCGTCCAGCCGTTCAACCCGTAGCGCTTCGAGGTGATCGTGAAGAGGCCAGGCGGCTTGTAGAAGCGGAAGCCTTTGGCGACGCTCTTCACGACCGGCCGGTAGCCCTGGGCGGCAAATGCCTTTTGCGCGGTCGTCGACCAGAGGTACTTGTAGAACGCCTTCGCTGCCGGCTTGGAGAGACCCGACTTGGTAAGCGCGGCCGGTGTCTCGATCAGAAGCGTCGCCTTCGGCGTGTGGTACTCCGTGTGGACGCCCTTCTTCTCGGCGTAGATCGCCTCGTTCTCATATGTGAGCAACACGTCACCCTTGCCCTGCGCGAACACCGAGGTCGCCTCGCGCGCGCTTGCCGGCTGGACCGGAACGTGCTTGAAGAGCTTGTAGAGGTACTTGATCGCCTGCTTGTCGGACTTGCCCGAGCGGCGCAAAGCCCCGTACGCGGCCATGACGTTCCAGCGGGCGCCGCCGGAGGTGAACGGGTTCGGCGTGATGACCTGGATACCCGGCTTGACGAGGTCGCCCCAGCCCTTGATCTTCTTCGGGTTCCCGTCGCGGACCACAAACACGACGACAGAGTCCGAGACGATCCCCTTGTACTTGTTGCCGTTCCATTTCTTGGGAACGAGCTTCTTCTGGACGAGCAGGTTGATGTCCGGGTCGAGCGAGAGCGCGGCGATATCCGCCGGCTGGCCGGCCGCCACCGCCCGTGCCTGATCGCCCGAGGCGCCGTACGACTGGTTGAAGCTGACGCCGTTCCCGGCAGCCGTCTGCTGGAAGGCCGAGATGATCTTTCCGTACGCGTCCTTGGGGGTCGAGTAGGCGACGAGATCAACCGACCCACCGTTCGACGCGCCGCTTGCCGAGCCGGCCAGGAGAGCGACCCCGACCAAAGTTATCCATATGACTCTCATTCCGACTCCTTATTTTTCTAGTTTGTCCACTGAAGTCCTGGACATTAGATTGCAGCGCGGACGCACGTCAAGTGAGAACCGTCGGCGCGGTCTAGAGTTGACCCTCGTGGAGCCCGTCGACCGAGCGACGATCTGGCCGTACGACCGCGGCGAGCCTGGCCGCTTCTACTACCAGCGCTACGCGCACCCGACCGGGGTCGCGGCCGAGGACGCGCTGGGCGAGCTCGAGGGCGGCCACGCGCTCCTGTTCCCTTCCGGGACCGGCGCGATCGCGGCCCTCGTGCTCTCGCTGCTCGAGCCGGGACAGACGATCGCCCTCGCCGAGGGCGCCTACTTCGGGACCGGCCGGCTCTTCGCCGGGCTCGAGAAGTGGGGCCTGCGCTACGTCGAGTTCGACCAAACCGGGCCGCCGCCGGACGGCGTCGACCTCGTCTTCCTGGAGGCGCCCTCGAACCCGTTCCTGACGATGCCCGACCTCGAGGCAGCCGCCGCGTACCCCGTTCGCGTGGTCGTCGACTCGACAGCCGCAACGCCGGTCTACCTGAGGCCGCTCGAGCACGGCGCTGACCTCGCGGTTCACAGCGCGACCAAGTACCTCGGCGGCCACCACGACGTCCTCCTCGGCGCCGTCGTCTGCCGGTCGGCCGAGGACGCCGACAGGCTGCGCGAGTTCCGCACGCTCACGGGGATCGTCGCCGCACCGGATCCGAGCTGGCTGCTGCTCCGGAGCCTCAAGACGCTTCGAGTGCGCATGGAGCGGATCACGGCCACCGCGCAGATCCTGGCGGACCGGCTGCGCGACCACCCGGCGGTTGAGGTCGTGCGCTACCCGGGCTTCGGCGGCCTGCTCTCGTTCGACGTGGCGGACGCGGAGATCGCTCGCAAGGTCGAAACCTCCCTGCGCGTGATCACGAACGCGACGAGCCTCGGCGGCGTCGACTCGGTCATCGAGAGTCGCGCGCGCTGGGAGGGCGACCGAGTCCCGCCCGGCCTCCTGCGCCTGAGCGTCGGCCTCGAGGACGCAGACGTGCTCTGGACCGACCTCGCGCAGGCGCTCGCGTGAGCACGTTCGTGTTCTTCCCGGAGGGCGCGTTCGGGCCGACGAACAACTGCGTCGGCATCGGCAAGGTGCTCCTCGAGCGCGGGGCGCGAGTCGTGTTCGTCGTCGAGGAGTCGTTCGCGGGAACGCTCGAAGCGCAGGGCTTCGAGGAGGCGCTGATGCGGCTCAAGCCGCCACCCGAGGTCGACGAGGCACCGGGCCAGTTCTGGAAGGACTTCGTGCGCGAGACGGCACCGGAGTTCCGCAAGCCGACGATCGAGCAGCTCGAGACGTTCATCCTCCCCGTCTGGCAGGAGCTGGTCGACGGCGCGCGCTACGCGAACGCAAGGCTCGAGGAGATCTTCGGCGAGCTCGAGCCGGACGTGATCGTCCAGGACAACGTCGTCGCGTTCCCGGCCGTCCCCGCCTCCGGCCGCCCGTGGGTGCGGATCGTCTCGTGCAACCCGCTCGAGCTGAAGGACCCGGCGCTGCCGCCGACGTTCTCGGGCTACCCCACGACCGACCCGTCGCGCTGGGACGAGTTCAGAGCCCGCTACCGGGAGCTGCACGAGCCGCTGCAGTCCGAGTTCTCCGCGTTCTGCGAGGAACGCGGGGCGCCGCCGCTGCCCGGGATCGAGTTCATCCACGAGTCGCCGCTCCTCGACCTCAGCCTCTATCCGGTCGAGGCCGACTACGAGCGCTCGCAGCCGCTCGGCTCGACCTGGCACCGCCTCGACTCGTGCGTGCGCGCCGTCGACGAAACCTTCGAGCCGCCACCCGGCGACGGAGCGCTCGTGTACGTCAGCCTCGGCAGCCTCGGCTCGGCCGACGTCGACCTGATGAACCGCCTAGTGGCGGTCCTCGCCGAGACGCCGCACCGCTACGTCGTCAGCAAGGGCCCCCAGCACGAGCTGATCGAGCTGGCGCCGAACATGACGGGCGCGGAGTTCCTCCCGCAGCCTGCGGTCCTCCCCCACGTCGACCTCGTGATCACCCACGGCGGCAACAACACGGTCACCGAGTCGATCCACTTCGGCAAGGCGATGATCGTGCTTCCGCTCTTCTGGGACCAGTACGACAACGCGCAGCGCGTCGAGGAGGTCCGCTTCGGCGTTCGCCTCCCGACGTACGAGTTCGAACCCGAGGAGCTCCACCAAGCAATCGACGGTCTTCTGGTCGCCGACAATCCGCGCCTGCGCGCCGCTTCGGCCCGGCTGCACGCGAGCCCGGGCACAATCACCGCCGCCGGCCTGATCGAGCGCCTGCCCAGCGCTTGAAAGGGGGCGGCGGCGCGCCCGATGCGCGCCGCCGCTCCTCGAAGGACTACTTGTTCGGCGTGATCGAGCCGAAGAGTCCGTTGTTCTCGTCGTTCGGGCCGGCTGTGAAGAACAGCGTGCTGGACGGTCCGGCCGCGGAGTCGTTCCCGAACCGAAGCGCCCAGAGCCCGTCGATCACAATCGGCCTTCCGTAGCCGTCCCGCAGCGTTCCGCGGAACTTGAAGCGCTTGAACTCACCATGGTGATGACGTCGCGAGTGATGCTTGCGCGAGTCGAAGTGCTCGTTCGAGCGCTCCTCGTACGCGTGGATCTTGCCGTCTCCGAAGTTCCCCACGAGAAGATCGCCCGCGAAGCGCCCGAAGCTCGCCGGAGCGAGCGCGAGCCCCCACGGTGCGTTGAGGTGGCCGCGTGAAGCGACCCGTGCGAGCAGGCGACCCTTGAGGTCGTAGGCGTCGACGAAACCGCGGCCTGGGCCGGCCGCCTCATCCTCTGCCTTCTCGTCCTGCATCGCGTACGCCACGTACACGCGGTCGCCGATCACCTGGACGTTGAACGGCGCGTAGTGGCGCGGCAGGAACGGATCACGGAAGCCGCCGTGCAGGAGCCCAAAACTCCCGTCGAAGACGTCGATCCGCCCGTTGTGGAAGTCGGCCGCGTACAGCCGCGGCCCGGCCGACGTGTCGGCGACGGTCAGGCCCTTGTAGATCGCCCCGACGCCGGAGCGGTCCTTGACGACGATCGCGGTCGTGCCCTGGGCTCCGTTCCACCCGCGGATCACGCCGTCCTCGCTGTCGAACAGGAACAGCGCCTTGCCGCCCGTCGGCAATGCGAAGCCGGCCGTTGGGTTGAAGGCGGTGCCCGTAGGCCCTCCCGCGACGTCGACTACGAGCGAGCGAGCTGTCCCGTCGCCGTTGTACAGCGTGGACTTGTCCGTGCCGTTGTCGGACACCCACCACGGGGTCGTCGGCCCGGCCGTGAGGCCCCAGGCGTTGACGAGATTCCCGTCGGTGTGCGCCGCCATGCCGGGCTGGTCGGAGACCAGCGGCGTGACGGTGTACGAGTTGCGCTCGTGCCGGGAGGCGGCACCGAGCGGCGAGGCCACGAACAGCGCGGCCCCCAGGACCAGGGCCAGCGCGAGCCATGCGCTCGGCCGGCGCCCAAAGTGATGCTCTCCCATTACGACACTCCCCTCCGAGACCCCGTATGTCTACGGGCGGAGTGCGCAGGCGGTTTCCGAAGAGGAGCCGGAGGAGGGACTCGAACCCACGACCTAGCGCTTACAAGGCGCTTGCTCTACCAGCTGAGCTACTCCGGCGCGAGTCCAGGGTAGCGCGCGCTACTGCAGGACCTGGCGCGACTGCTGGTGCGCCAGAACCTTGCGCTTCACGCGTTGCAGCGCGTTGTCGATCGTCTTCGTGTCGCAGCCAAGGAGGTCGGCCATCTCCTCGTACGACTCGCCCTCGAGGTAGAGCTTCAAGGCATCGGCCTCGAGCTTCGAGAGCCCCGTGCCGAGCGTGAAGACGAGGCTCTGCAGTTCCTCGGTCGAGATCACGCAGATCGACGGGTCGTCGACGGACGGGCCTGGAAGCGCGTCGCCGAGCGTGCAGTCGGCCTCGGACTCCTGGCCGGCCGGCGTGTGGCTGAACGAGACGTACGTGTTGAGCGGCGCGTGCTTGAAGCGCGTCGCGGTCTTGATCGCCGTGATGATCTGCCGCGTCACGCACAGCTCGGCGAAGCTGCGGAACGAGGCCTTCTCCGGGCTGAAGTCGCGCACGGCCTTGTAGAGCCCGATCAAGCCTTCCTGGATCAGGTCCTCCGAGTCGCCGCCGGCGAGGAAGTACGAGCTCGCCTTGAGGCGGACGAAGCCGTGATAGCGGCGGATCAGCTCGTCGAGAGCCTTGCTGTCGCCGTTGCGCGCCCGCATGACGAGCTGAAGATCCTCGAGCTCACGCTGGCGCTTTTGCGGCGCTTGGAGCGCTTGAGCAGGTCGAGCGGCCACTGCTCCTCCCTCGCTGACGGCAGGCGAGCTCCGCAAGCCTCACCCTTAGGTTGAGGATCAAGATAGCAAGGTCCCAACAACGTTTCAAGACCTTGCGCTCTGTTTTCTTTAACCGGACCCTTGGCCTCGACGCAGCTTCTCAAGACGCTTTCGCGTTTCTTCGTCCACGCGATCGCCCACGCGGTAACGGCTCGTCTCACCATGCTCGGGCTCGTCGAGATCGGCGAGGAACGTGGCGGAGCTTCGCTTCTGCACCTCCTGCCCCGACGTGCCGCGGATGGCTGCGTCCGAGGAGACCAGGCAGACGGTCTCGCTCGCGCGGTTCTCGGCGGCGAGACGCTCGAGGAGCGCGTCGGCGTGCGACGCGTAGCGCACCTCGAGCGGGCCGTGGGTCCGCTCCTCGCCGACGCCGTCGAAGACGACCACCCCGCGCGCGCCCTGGAGGGCGACGAAGCTCGCCAGCCGGTCGACGAGCTCGCGCGGGTCGTCGAACGGGCCCGCGTGCAGGAGGTTGTAGCCGTCGAACAGGTAGAGGGTCGGCTCAGCCACGCTGCCGCCTCGCCTCGTAGAGGAGCAGGGCGGCTGCGACGCTGACGTTCAGCGACTCGACCTGGCCCGAGAGCGGGATCGCGACCGCGTCGTCGCACGTGCGGCGGACGAGCGGGCGCAGGCCCTTGCCCTCGGCGCCGAAGACCAGCGCGATGCCGCCGGTGAGATCGGCCTGCCACATCGTCTTCTCTGCCTGGCCGTCCGCGGCCCACACCCACAGGTCCTGCCCTTTGACCTCGCCGAGGTAGCGCGCGAGGTTCGTCACGACCGCGACCGGAAGGTGCTCGACCGCGCCCGCGGACGCGCGGCAGACGGCCGGGGTGACGCGCGCCGAGTTGTGCGCGGGCAGGACGACTCCAGAGGCACCCGCGCCGTCGGCGCTACGGACGACCGCCCCGAGGTTGCGCGGGTCGGTGACGGAGTCGAGCACGGCCAGGAGCGGCGCCGGGCCGCTGGCGAGCTCGTGCGCGTCGGCGTAGCGGAAGGGCTCGACGCGCGCGAGGACGCCCTGGTGGTCGCTCGTGCCCGCCTCGGCGTTCAGATCGCGCTCGGGCTTCTGCTGGATCCGGACTCCCGCGTCCTGCAGCCACGGCTCCGCCTTCAGCGCGCGCTCGGTCGCCCAGAGCTCCAGGACCTCACGCGGCCCGCGCACGGCTTCGCGCACGGGACGGCGCCCGTAGACGAGGTCGGTCGTCACGGTTTCGGGACGAGCTGGAAGCCCGGCTCGGCCTCGACGTCCCTGACCTCCCAGCCGGCGCACTCGATCTCGGCGCGCAGGCGGTCGGCCTCGTCGAAGTCGCGCTGCAGGCGGGCATCGACGCGCTTCCGCGCAAGCTCCTCGAGCTCCGCGGGCGCTTCCCGGCTCTCGCCGAGCGACTCGAGCCCGAACACTTCGAGCCCGCGCCGGAGCTTCTCGTGGTCGCGCCAGCTGTGCATGACGGCCAGCGCGTCGGGCGTGTTGAAGTCCTCGTCAAGCGCCCGCGCGAACGGCTCCCACTCGCCCACCGGCGCCGACTCCGACCGAAAGGCGTTGCGGAAGCCCTCGGCGACCGCCGCCGCCTGCTCGAGGGCCTCGTCCGAGAAATCGACCGGCTTGCGCCAGTGGGCGCCGAGGAAGTAGACGAGGAGCGTCTCGCGGCCCCAGGTGTCCAGCGCCTCGCGCAGCGAGACGATGTTGCCGAGCGACTTCGACATCTTCTCGCCCGCGAGCCGGAGCATCCCGTTGTGCATCCAGATGCGGGCAAACTCGTGCCCGAGCGATCGCGACTGCGCGACCTCGTTCTCGTGGTGGGGGAAGACGAGGTCGAGCCCGCCGCCGTGGATCTCGAACGCAGGCCCGAACACGACCTCGGCCATCGCCGAGCACTCGATGTGCCAGCCCGGCCGGCCCCGGCCCCAGGGCGAGTCCCACCACGTGTCCTCGCCGTCCTTGTGGGCCTTCCAGAGGGCAAAGTCGCGCGGATCCTCCTTCAGCTCGCTCGGCTCCTCCTCCTCGGACGGGTTGTGGACGGCGTCCTCGTCGCCGTGGCGGCCGGAGAGCTTCCCGTAGTCGGCGAAGCTGGAGACGCGGAAGTAGACGTCGCCGCCGGCCGGGTACGCGTGGCCGGCCTCGACGAGCTCCTCGATCAGCGCCACGATCTCCGGAATCGTCTCGCTCGCCTTGGGCTCGCGGTGCGGCCGGCCGAGTCCGAGGTCGTCCGTGTCCTCGACGTACCAGCGGCTCGCGTCCGCGGCGAGCTGCGCGCTCGCACCCGGGGCTGCGTCGTAGATCTTGTCGTTGATGTCCGTGATGTTCTCGACGAGCGTCACGTCGTAGCCGGTGCGCTCGAGCCAGCGCGCGAGCCACATCGAGAGCACGAACGGCCGCGCGTTGCCGATGTGGATGCGCTGGTAGACCGTCGGGCCGCAGAAGTACATGCGCACGGGCCCGGGCGGAGCGGGCAAATCCTGCAGCGAGCGGGTGGCGGTGTCATAGAGCCGCATCGATCCTCCGCAGGGTCTCGTCGGGCGGGAGGGCGGCGACGACCGCCCAGAGCTCCGGGCCACGGTCGGCGCCGGTGAGCGCGACGCGGAGCGCGTGGAGATCGCCGCCGACGGCCTTCAGCTCGCGGACGAGCTCCTTCGGGTCGGCGTTGCCGTTCGCGCGCACGAGCAGCTCGCGGAAGCGCTCGAGCGTCTCGGGCGAGTCGCCGCGGGCGGGCGCAGGGGGCTCGAGGATCGCCTGCGCATAGACCCGGGCTTCGTTCAGGTCGCGGGCGCCGCGCAGCGCGGGCACGAGCTCGACCGGAGCGCCGGTGCGCTCGGCGAGCTCCGCGTCCGGCATCTCCGCGATTGCCTCGATCGCCAGGCGTCGGATGCGGCGGAGGTCGTAGCTGACGTCGTGCTTCGGAAGGCCGAGCTCCTCGAGGTAACGCCGCACGGCCTCGGCGGGGATCCCCGCGTCCCGCAGCGACGCGACCGTCGCCCCTTCTGCGCGCTTGGAGAGCTTCTTCCCGTCGTCGCCGAGGATCAGGCCATGATGGACGAACTCGGGCGGCTGGGCGTCCAGCGCGACGAACAGGCGCCGGTGCAGGTCCTCGTTCGGGCGATGGTCGTTCCCGCGGACGATGTGCGTGATCCCGAAGTCCACGTCGTCCACGACGCTCGCGAGGTGGTAGGTCGGCGTCCCGTCCTCGCGGACGAGGGTAATCCCGTCGAAGCGTTCGCCGAGCTGGGCTCCCGCCTCGAGGTGCCGCTCACGCCGCTCGCTCTGGCGGACCGGCCCATGGTCCCACTGGAGCCCGAGCCACTCGAGATCGCGAAGCAGCTCCTCCTCGCCGCCCGGGACGTTGCGCGCGGGATCGGTGTCGTCGATCCGCAGCAGCATCCAGTCGCCGAGCGCGCGGTTGGCGACCGCGCTGAGCGCGTTTCCGACGTGCAGCGTGCCCGTCGGGCTCGGGGCGAAGCGCACCCTCTTCATCGAGCCGCCAGTCTAGGCGTCACGTTCACCCCTACTTAGTAACAGTCTGTTACTTGGAGGGTTGGGCGACGGTGCTCTCGGCGCCGAGGAACCGCCCGAGCTCGGTCAGCGCCTCGTCCAGGCGCGAGGTGTCGTCCCAGGCGCCGAGCAGCTCGAGCGTCTTCGTCTTGCGGTCGAAGCGGGGCTCCGCCCGACCCGCGAGCCGGTCGCCGACGAGGAGCGGCAGCACGTAGTAGCCGTACTCGCGCTTGGCGGCCGGGACGTACATCTCGAGCCGGTAGTGGAAACCGAAGAGCGCCTCGGCGCGGTCGCGGTCGTGGATCAGGCGGTCAAAGGGCGAGAGCAGCGTGACGCGCTCCGGGACCGGCCCGTCGGTCGCGTCGGGATGCACCTCCCACTTGCCCTTCCAGAGCCGCACGCCGAGCGCGCGGAACCGTCGCTCCTCACGCTGCTTCTCCGCCTCGCGCGCCGGAACGGTCTCCGCGTCGGGCCACCAGTCCTTGGAGAGGGCCCAGAGCCGCTGCCCGTTGCGCCTGCCGACGATGGCGATCTCGCCGAACGCCTCGAGCGACTCGAGCATCCAGTTCACCTGCCGGCTCCCCCACCAGACGTGCCTCTCGCCGATCCCGCCGGTCTTGTCCTCGAGCTCGCGCGAGAGGAGCGGCCCGCGCCGCCCGAGCTCGCGCAGGATGTAGCGCTTGAACGACGCGTTCTCGCGCATGAACTCGCGCCGCCAGCGCTGCCACTTGTAGTGGGTCGCGCGGCGGTTGTGGCGCATGCGCGCGCGGAGCAGTGGCAGCGTCTCGACCGGCCAGATGAACGCGCCCCACTCGATCAGCTTCTTCTCCTCCCAGAGCAGGCGGTCGAGCTCGGCGCGGTCGTAGGCGCTGCCGAGGCGGCTCCAGAGGACGAGGTGCTGCGGCGGCGCGACCGTCGAGATCGGGTCGATCTGCAGGAACCCGAGCTGCCGGACGGTCTCGAGGACGTCACGCGCCGAGCCGTCGAGCAGCTGCGCCCGCACGGCGATGCGTCTCGCTTCCTCCGCGCTGACCGTCGTCACGACGCCAACCGTATCGACCGGCGGTTGCCGAACCTTTCCCGAGCCCGAACCCACGCCTGGCCAGCCCCTAACCACGCGCGCGCTAGAACTGGTGGTGAGATGACGCAACCGACCACCACACGACGACAGGCCTTCGCGCTCGCGGCTGCGCTGACGCTCACCGTGCTCACGGGCGGCGCCGCAGTGACGGGCCTGCGGCAGTCGACCACGCAGGCATCTCCCGCGACGCCGGTCGTGCAGGTCGCGCAGCCGCCGGCCGCAGCGCCTCCACACGGCGAGGAGTCCGACTAGTGCGCCGCGTCTGGTCAGCGGTCGCCGCGACCTGGGCGCTGCTCGCGATCGTCGCGGCGCTCGCGTGGTCGCATCCGCCGACTCAGTCGTCGCCGACCCGCGCGACCGTCCTCGTGGTCAAAGGCAAGAAGGGCAAGGCCGTCCTGCTGCCGAGCGGCGTCGCGACCCACACCACCACGCACAGCTCACCCCCAGCCCGATGAGCGGCAACGTCCCTGTGATCTGGCTGCTCGCGCGTGCCTCAGGGCTCGTCGCGTTCGGACTGTTGACCGTCTCGGTCTGGCTCGGACTCGCGATGAGCACGCGGCTGCTCGGCCCGAAGCGTCAGAAGACGCTCTTCGGCTGGCACCGGACGCTCGTCTGGACCGCGCTCTGGATGGTCGGGCTGCACGCTCTGACGGTGCTGCTCGATCCGGTCCTGCACTTCGGCCTCCCCGCCGTGCTCATCCCGTTCGCCGCGCCCTGGAAGCCGATCGGGGTCGCCGGCGGTGTGATCGCCGGCTGGCTGACACTCGTGCTCGCCGTCTCGTTCCGGGCGAAGAAGTGGATCGGTCACCGCGGCTGGCGCACCCTTCACTACGCGAGCTTCGCGGCGTTTGTGCTCTTCCTCGGCCATGCGCTCGCCGTCGGGACCGACCTGAAGGGCGTCCGGGGACTCGTCCTCGTCGGGATCGCCGCCGCTCCGGTCATCTGGCTCGGGCTGGCGCGAATGCTCCTGCCACGCAGCGGCGCCGTCCGGCCCGCGCCCGCCGCCGCCTAGGAAGCGCGGTACCTGAGCGCGGCCGCGAGCACCGGGTCCTTGCCGGCGAAGAACGCCTTCGAGCTCAGCGCGACCGGGATCTTCGGCTCGATCGCGACGCGCGGATCGCCGGCGAAGCTCTTCTGCCAGTAGATCGCAGCGATATCGACCCGCAGGCCCGCAGACGGGAGGTCGACCGGCTGGACGTCGCCGTACAGGTTCGGACTTCCACCCGACGTTTCGCCGACGAACACCGCCCGCGTCTTCCGCTCGAGCTCGGTGATGAAGTTCTGCGCCGCGGAGAACGTGCTGCGGCCGATCAGAACGACGAGCCGCCCCTTCTTGTTGACCCGCTTCGAGCGGAGAGCCCTGAGCAGGTCGACGTAGGTGTGGTTGTCGCCGCCCGGGTTCAGGCGCATGTCCACGATCACGCGGCGGAACGTCTTCTTCTTGACGAGGCGCAGGAGCTTCCGCGCGTCGGGCCCGGTCGAGCCGAGCACGCGGTTGTACCCGACGTAGACCACGCGCCCACGCTCGAGCGTCGTCACGTAGTGATCCTGTCCGCGGCGGCGGAGATAGAGCGGCTTCGACCGCTTCGGCAGCGCGTAGACGAACGTCGGAAAGTACGGCTGCATGATGTTCACGTAGGCGGCCGCGGTCACCGGCGCGATCGTCACGTCCTGCGCGGCTCCTCCGGGCTTCTGCACGGTAAACCGCGCGGGCCCGACCCCAGGGCGGAGGCCGAGCCCGTGCAGGACCTCGCCGGTCAGCATGAAGCTCATGAACCGATCGGTGCGCGTCGCCTCGTTGTCGCGCGGGACGAGCGGGCGCACCTTCTGCTCGAGCCCGTCGACGGGCATGCCGTCGATCGCCAGGACCCGCGAGCCGACCAGACTCTTGTTCCTGGGCGCCGTGACGACGAACAGCCCGTCGCTGAACTTGTAGAGATAGAGCGGGTAGACGTGGAACGTGCGGGCGTTCCCGGAGTCGAGCGTGAAGATCCCGGAGTGGCCTTCGCGCGCGCCGAGGAGGTTCACGAATCGCATCAGCTCGACGAGGAGCTGATCCTGATTCAGCGACGGCGCCCGCGCGGCGAGGTCGTCGGCGGCCGCCTGGAAGACCGGTTCAGGCGTCGCGTGGAACGGGTTCGGGTGGATCCGGCGGATCTCGGACATCAGGAAGCGAACGTCCGAGCCCGCGTCCGACTTGGCCGGAGCCGCCTTCTGGGCCGATCCGGTCAGCGCGACGAGCGCGGCGGCGACGGCGATCAGCGAGCCTCTCAGCATCCGGTCGCGATTTTAGCATTACTAAAAAAACTGTGACTACACTTACACAACGGTGACGAGCGCGGGCGAGATCCAGATCGGTCCGCGACTGCGCGCCGCCCGCAGGGAACGAGGGCTCACGATCAGCGAGGTGGCCGAGCAGGCCGGGCTCACCGCGGGGTTCATCAGCCAGCTCGAGCGCGACCTGACCTCGGCCTCCCTCTCCTCCCTCTACCGCATCTGCGCGGTGCTGGGCATCCGCGTCGGGAACCTGATCGACGACGTGCCCTCGGGGCAGCTGATCCGTCGCGAGCAGCAGACGCGGCGCTCGCTCGCGATGGGCAACGCCGAGCACCTCCTGCTCACCTCGCGCGAGGAGCGCCGCTTCCACGTGACCGAGTCGCACATCCCACCGGGCGGAAGCGCGGGCGACGAGCTGTACACGCTCCCAGCCGACGTCGAGCTCGTCTACGTCCTGCGCGGCTCGCTCGAGCTCCGGGTCGGCGACGAGACGCATCTGCTCGAGGAAGGCGACACGTTCACGTACTCGCCGCGCGACCCGCACACGTGGCTCAACCCGTCCGACTCGGACGAGGCCGTCGTGCTCTGGACGGCGCTGCCGAACCCCTACGCGGCGTAGCGCTCGAGAAACGCGAGGGTGCGCGACCAGGCGTCGTCCGAGGCCGCGGCGAACTCCTCGTGCTTGCGGTCGAAGAAGCTGTGCGGGGCTCCCTCGTAGACGACGAGCTGGTGCTCGACCCCGGCCTCCGTCAGCGCCTGGTCGAAGGCCGCGTTGAGCTCGGCGGTGATGTTCTGGTCGTCGCCGGCCTGGAGGGCGAGGATCGGCGCATCGATCTCCGCCGCACGATGCGTGGGGCCAGGGACGCCGTTCCGCTCGGCAGGCATGCCGTAGAAGCCGACCGCCCCCGCGATCCCGTGGCCGCTCGCGGCGGCAAGCCACGAGTTGCGCCCGCCGAAGCAGAAGCCGACGGTGAAGATCGTCTCGCAGCCGAGCCCGCGCAGGTGCTCGACCGCCGCGCCGACGTCGGCCTGGACGCCCTCGGGAGTCGTCTCGGCGACGTGGTCCGGATACGGGAAATCGTCGTCGCGCTTGCTCACGCCTGCCGTGCGGCCGAAGTAGTCGAACGCGAGCGCCGCGTACCCGCGCTCGGCGAAGCGCAGCGCCAGCTCCTCGTAGAAGCGGTAGAGGCCGCGCACGTCCGGGAGGATCACGACACCGACCTTCGCCGGCTCCTCGGGTGTCGCGAGGAAGGCGGCGAAGCGGTTCCCGTCCTTCGCCTCGAGCTCGAGGTCCTCGTGCGAGACGGCCGCGCCGGAGATGACCGGGATCGGCGGGACGGAGTCGAGGTCGAAGCACACGGTCCGGGAGGCAGTCTAGGGTCTCGCGCGTGAAGGAGGCGCTGCTCGCGTGGTTCGATGAGAACGGCCGCGACCTCCCGTGGCGGCGGACGCGCAACCCCTACGCGATCCTCGTCTCGGAGGTGATGCTGCAACAGACGCAGGCCGCCCGCGTCGTTCCGCGCTACATGGCGTGGCTGGAGCGGTGGCCGACGGTCGAGGCGCTCGCCGAGGCGTCGAGCGCGGACGTGATCCGCGCCTGGCAAGGTCTCGGCTACAACCGGCGCGCGCTCAATCTCCACCGCGCGGCCCGCGAGATCGCCGCGAACGGCTGGCCCGACAACCTGACCGCGCTTCCAGGAGTCGGCCGCTATACGGCAGATGCCGTCGCATGCTTCGCGCTCGGCCGCCCGGTCCTGCCCGTGGACGTGAACGTGCGACGCGTGCTCGAGCGAACGGGCGGCGAGTACGACCACACGTGCGGGCAGGCGCTCATGGACCTCGGCGCGACGATCTGCATCGCCCGCATTCCGCGCTGCGGCGAATGCCCGCTCGCCGCCGAGTGCCCATCGCGCGGGCGCCGCTTCGAGCCGCTCCGCAAGCAGGGCCCGTTCGAGGGCTCGTTCCGCCAGCGGCGCGCCCACGCCTTGCGCGTACTCCTCGACGGAGGCGAACCGAGCGACGCGGAAGCGGTCGTCGCTCTCGCGCAAGACGGCCTCGTCCGCCTGGAAGACGGCGTCGCCAGCCTCCCGGACTAGAGCGTCTTACACTTCAGCTGTGTCGCAAGTGACACGAATCGCCGGGATCGCGATGGCCAGCATGGTCGTCGCGGGCTGCGGAGGGGGCTCGTCCTCCAATCACATTGCGGTCACGAAGCAGCAGACCACGCGATCCCGGGTCGCGAACCAGGTCAGCTCCAACGGAGACTTCCACGCTGCGACTCACAGCGTCATGTTCTTCGGCGCCGGCGACGACGCCACGGGCGACAAGTCGCCATACGACCTGTACGAGGTCTTCCGGCGCGCCCCGCAGGAGAACGACACTCGAGCGAGGGAGGTCGCGAAGGCGAACGGCATCTTCCGACGACGGGATCTCGTGCCATCCGACCCGGTCTATGAGGACGCACGCCTCGTCGCCGGCACCACGAGTGACGGTGTCTACGCGCTGCCGACGACCGGGCAGGAGATCTGCATTGGCCGTTTCCCGAACGGCGGAAGCGGGTGCCAAACGCCCGGACCGCATGGCATCACAATCGGATTCGACGACGCCGAAGACGGTAGCTCGATCTTCCTGTATGGCTTGATCGGAGACGACGTGCGGAGTGTCGATGCGGTCATGGATGGCACCGAGCACCGGGCCGAGCTCGGGGAGAACGGATACTTCGCCGAGCTGCCCAGTGCACGAGGCCAGCAGCTCGAGAAGGTCGTCCTCCATCTGCGTTCGGGCGAGACCCAGGAACTGACACTTCCGTGACGGTTACCCGCTAGCCGGAGTAGGCGTGGCGCATCCACACGTTCGGCTCGCGGTACACGCCGTGATCCCGCTCCCGGTCGATCTCCACCGGGACTAGCGCCCCGGGCACGACGTAGCTCCCGCTCTCGAGGAGCGCCAACCCTGTCCATTCCTCGAGCTCGGCGACCGTGCCCTCGACGATCAGAGAGTCTTCCGCGATCCCCAGCACCTCTGCTCCGAGGCGCTCATGCGCTCGCAGCCATGGATCGAAGAGGAGCCCGTCGTTGCGCCGCCAGCCGGCGTAGCGCTCGATCGGCGTCAGCGGGTAACGAGCCTTGAGGCTCGGCCTTACCGGAGCGACGAGCTCCCAGCCTCGATCGAAGGCCAGGGCTCGCATGTGCTCGAGCATCACGCGCGAGAGCCCGCGCCCCTGATGGTCGGGATCGACGAGGACCGCCAACGCGCAGAGACGGTCGGGTGCGCGCTTCCCGAAGCCGTTGACGAACGCTTGGCGCCAGCTGGCAGGCATTCCGCTCACCGGGATCGAGTTGCCCTCGGCCAGCAGCTTGCCGTCGTCCACGAGCGCGAACTGGAACTCCGCCCGCTCTCCGTAGAGCCGCCCCCAGTAGTCGTTCGAGACCTCGTCGTGGAAGACGATCTCGGGCCAGGCTCGGCGGATCTCCGAGAAGGCAGGTGAGCCGCGAAGCTCCTCCGAGACCGGGACGACGTTCAACGCTCGAGCAGCGCCACGGCGACCGCAGCAAGGCCCTCGCCGCGGCCGGTGAAGCCGAGGCCGTCCGTTGTCGTGGCACGGACTGTCACGAGGCCGGCCTCGACGCCGAGCGCCTCGGCGAGCCGCGCCTGCATCGCTCCTCGGAGCGGCGCGATCCGCGGCTCCTCGCCCACGAGCACGCAGTCCGCGTTCGCGAGTTCCCAGCCGGCCTCTCGTACCTGCGTGTAGGCCCGCGAGAGCAGGTCGAGCGACGATGCTCCCTCCCATTCCGAGGAGTCCGAGGGGAAGAGCGAGCCGATGTCCCCCATCCCGGCCGCGCCGAGGAGCGCGTCGATCAGCGCGTGCGCGATCACGTCGCCGTCCGAGTGGCCCGCGAGCCCCCGCGCGGACTCGACCTCGACCCCACCGAGCACGAGCGGCACGCCCTCGACGAGCGCGTGGGCGTCGACGCCAACGCCGACTCTCATCCGAGCGACTCCTGGCGACGCTCTCGCCGATCGAAGACCGTCACGGTCTCGTAGCCAACCTCGCGCGCGAGCGCAACGGCCTTGTCGAGGTCGCGCCCGACGTGCGCGGGCTCGTGCGCATCCGAGGCGAGCGTGATCGGTACTCCACGCTCGTGGAAAGCGACGAGCAGCTCGCGGTCGGGATAGAGCTCGCCGACCGGCTTGTACAGGCCCGCAGTCGAGACCTCGACGCACACGCCGGCCGCCTCGATCGCGTCGGCGGTCTCGACGTACAGGTAGTGCCTCTCCTCGTCAGATGCCCGCATCCCGAAGAACTTGATCAGATCCGGGTGCGAGAGGCAGTCGAAGAGGCCGCTGCGAGCCGCATCGCGCAGCCAGACGAAGTAGCGGCGCCAGGCCTCACCGACCGGGATGCGGTGCACGAGCCCTGGCTCCTGGTCGACCGCGAAGCCGTCGACGAAGTGCACCGAGCCGAGTAGGTAGTCCCACGGGTACGGCTCGAGCAGGTCGACCAGCTCGCGCTCGATTCCCGGGAAGTAGTCCACCTCGAGCCCGAGCTTGATCGGCAGGCCGCGACTCTTCGCCTCCTGGACTGCGCCCACGTAGTCGTCGAGCCCGTCCGTGCAGCGCTCGCGCATCCACTCGAGCTGCCAGAGCTCCTTGCTCTCGCGGAACTTGAAGATGTGCTCGGTGAACCCGATCTCGTTAACGCCAGCCTTGCGCGCCTCCGCGACGTACTCCTCCGCGTAGTCCGCCGAGTAGGACCCCACTGGGCCGCTCTCCGGAAGGCGGAGGTGCATGTGGTAGTCGACGATCAAGGCTCGAGCCAGCTCGAGACGAGGGCGAGGTCGTCCGCGTCCGTGACCTTCAGGAGGCGGCGGTCGCCCTCGACGACCCTGATGCGGCCGCCACGGGCCTCGACCAGCGACGCGCAGTCACTCGCACTCGTCACTTCACCGGCGAGCGCTTCGCGGAGGACCGACGCGACGAACGCCTGCGGCGTCTGAACCGCGACGAGCTCGCCGCGCTCAAGCGTCTCCACGACCTGGTCGCCCTCGACCCGCTTGACCGTGTCCTGGAGCGGCAGCGCGGGGACTGCTCCGTCCCAGCCCTCGGAGAGAGGCGCGAGCACACGCTCGATGACCTCCTCCGGCAGAAGGGGCCGAGCCGCGTCGTGAACGAGCACGACCGCCGCGTCGTCAGGAACGTCCTCCAACGCCAGCCGCACCGACTCGGACCGGGTAGCGCCGCCGGTGACGACCGAGCTCACCTTCGTCGCAGCGATCTCCTCGGCCACGAGGATCGACGGCTCCTCCCACTCGGGAGGCGCAGCGATCACGATCCGCTCGATCCAGTCCGAGCTCTCCAGCCGCTCGAGGCTCTCGGCCAGGAGCGGCCGCCCGCCCAGGCGGGCAAAGGCCTTCGGCCTGTCCGACCCGAGCCGCTCGCCGCGACCCGCCGCAGCGAGAACGGCCCAGGTGGACACGTGATCGTTAAGCGGTCGCGGGGACCTTGGTTGCGCTCTTCTTCTTCTTGCCGCCGCGCGCGAGGACGCCGTCGAGCCACTCGGCCGCCTCGTCCTCGTCCATGTCCTTCGCGTACATGAGCTCGCTGGCGAGGATCTTCTTCGCCTTGACGAACATCTGCTTCTCGCCGGTGGAAAGACCCTTCTCGTGGTCGCGGAGCGCGAGGTTCCGTACGACCTCGGCGAGCTCGAAGATGTCGCCGGTCTTCATCTTGTCGCGGTTGTGCTTGAACCGCCTGTTCCAGTTCTTCGGCATCGTCGTGCCGTTGCCGGTCAGCGCCTTCAGTACCTTCGAGACCATCTGCTCGTCGATCACCTTGCGGAGCCCGACGCGCTCGGAGTTGTCGCTCGGAACATTGACCGTCATGTCGTTGTGCAGGATCTTGATCGTCAGGTATTCGCGCTTTTCCCCAAGCACCTCGCGCGTCTCCTTCTTGACGACCGTGCCAGCCCCGTGGTGGGGGTACACCACCTTGTCGCCGACCTTGTACAACTCCCGACCCTCCCCTTTCGCAGTTGATATTCGCAACGAACGCCGGCGGTTGTGGAACTCCGCCGGCGAACCCCGGAAGTATAGCGAAAATCGCTGGAAAACGCCAGTTTTTCGCCTCGACCCCGGCGGGTGCAGGGATTTTGCCTATATCTGCAGGTATCGGTCCACGAGGTTGTGCTCCTGGAGCCTGCGGAGCCCCTCGCGGATCTCCCTCGCGCGCACGGTTCCGACGCCCTCGACAGCCTCCAGCTCGCGTTGCGACGCGCGCACGATCCCTTCCAGGCCAGGCAGGCTCGAGACCACGCGCCTGACGACCGAGTCCGGGAGCCGCGGGATGTGCGAGAGCACGCGGTAGCCGCGCGGCGAGACCGAGTGGTCGAGGGGGTTCACCGTGGCCGGGTAGCCCAGCACGGCCAGGAGCTCGAACTCGAGCAGCTGCTCGTAGGGCAGGGCTGCGAGCGCCTCGAGCGACTCGCGGGTGCGCTCGGCGCCGCCGTCGGCGTGGTAGTCGTAGACGAGCGCGGCCTTCTCGTCGGGAACGTCGGCGACGAGCTCCTCGAGCTGCATCCGGATGAGGCGGCCCTCCTCGCCGAGCTCGACGCAGGCGCGCTCGATCTCCTCGGCCATGCGCGTGGTGAGCTCGGCCCGCTGAACCGTCACGAGGACGTCGTCGAGCATGACCGCGTTCTGGAACTCGAGGGCGGTCAGGCGCGTGAGTACCTGCTCGAGCCTCGTGCGGTAGGTCTCGAGCGTCTGGAGCGCCTGGTTCGTCTTTCCGAGCACGTCGGCGATCGGCTCGAGCTGGTAGCGCGCCTGGCCGACGAAGACCGTGACGGTCTCGCGCTGCTGCGAGATCGAGATCACGAGCGCGTCCGTCTGCTTCGCCACTCGCTCGGCCGTGCGGTGCCGCGTGCCGGTCTCGGCCGACGGGATGGTCGGGTCGGGCATCAGCTGGACGTTCGCGTAGGCGAGCTTCGTCACCGCCGAGTTGACGATGATCGCCCCGTCCATCTTGGCCAGCTCGTAGAGCAGCTGCGGCGTGAACGACTGGTCGAGCCGCATGCCGCCGGAGAAGAGGAACGAGAGGTCCTGCGGGTCGCCGATCACGATCAGCGCGCCCTCGCGCGACCGGATGATGTCGTCGATCGCCTGCCGCAGCTCGGTTCCCGGCGCGATCCGCCCGACCGCGGCGAGCAGGCGCGAGTCGAGCCTCGGATCCTCCTGCGCGGGCTGCCGGATCAAGCCGAGGCGCTGGGGAGCCCGGCCGGCCTTATCCTCCTTCGGCTCGTTCTGCATCGATCGCTGTCCTCACCGCCTGCCTGAGTGTCTCGGCCTCGAGGACGCGTAGTTTGCCACGAGCCTTGGTGCCGCTCGGAGCGACCGCGGCCGCCAGCCCGAGCTTGGCGCACTCTTCGAGCCGGCGCTCGGCCTGCGTTGCCGGGCGCAGGCGGCCCGTGAGGCCGACCTCGCCGAACGAGGCGATCCCGTGCTTCAGCGGCGCGCCCTTTGCAGCGGAGGCGATCGCGAGCGCGATGGCCAGGTCCGCGCCAGGCTCGTCGATCCGGACGCCGCCCGCGACGTTGACGAAGACGTCGGCCTGGCCGAGCGCGATCCCCGCGTGCCGCGAGAGGACGGCGACGATCATCGCGAGCCGCTTCGGGTCGACGCCGGTCCCCACGCGCCTGGGCATCGCGAGGTCGGTCGGCGAGACGAGCGACTGGATCTCGAGCAGCATCGGCCGCGACCCCTCGAGCGCGCAGGCGACAGCTGCACCGATCTCGCCCTCGACGGTCCGGCCGAAGAGCTCGGACGGCTCGGGCACGCCGACGAGCCCGGTGCCAGTCATCTCGAAGACAGCCAGCTCGTTCGTCGAGCCGAAGCGGTTCTTCGCCGCGCGCAGGACGCGATGCTCGTGGTACCTATCGCCCTCGAACTGGAGGACGCAGTCGACCAGGTGCTCGAGGACGCGCGGGCCGGCCACCGCCCCGTCCTTCGTCACGTGGCCAACGAGGAACACCGCGACGCCCGCCTCCTTGGCCACGCGCAGCAGCCTCGACGCGGCCTCGCGAACCTGCGCGACGGAACCGGGAGCCGAGCCGAGCTCCGACGAGTAGAGGGTCTGCACCGAGTCGATCACACAGATCTCCGGCCGTTCCTGCTCGAGCGTCGCGCAGACCGCGTCGAGCTCGGTCTCGGCCAGGATCTCGACCCCCTCGGCGCCGCCGAGCCGCGCGGCGCGGAGCTTCACCTGCGCGGCCGACTCCTCGCCGGTCACGAGGAGCGCGCGATGCGTGCCGCTGACCGCGCGCAGGACGGACAGAAGAAGCGTCGACTTGCCCACTCCCGGCTCGCCGCCCACGAGGACGAGCGACGCGGGGACCAGCCCGCCGCCGAGCACGCGGTCGAGCTCGGGCACGCCCGTCGCGATCCGCTTTCCCTCCTCCGCTGCGACATCGACGAGTCGCATCGGCGGCCTGGCCGCGGCCGCCCGCGCATCGGGAGGCTTCTCCTCGAGCAGCGTCCCGAACTCGCCGCACGAAGGGCACTTGCCGAACCAGCGGCCCGCGGCGTACCCGCACTCCGAGCATGCGTACTGGACGGCTGCCTTCGCCACGGAGCCAATCTACGCGCGGGCCCGGACGCGTCGTGTGGCAAGTCTGCGACTTTTGAAGCGGCCGAGCCGGCAAGGCCGGCGCGGCCTTTGGTCGGGCAAGAGAGCGCCTTAGCCGGCGAGCTCGGGCTCGGGCGGCGGCGCGCGGCGGCCGAGCGACGCGATCAAGAGGCCGATCAGAATCCCGGCCGCGCCGAGGAGCTGGAGCGCCGAGGGCGACTCGCTCAGGATCAGCGCTGCGAGCAGCACCGAGCAGACCGGCTGGAAGGTGAGAGACACCGAGGTCACCACGGCGGGCAGCCGCGGGAGCGAGATTGCGATCAGGAGCCAGCCCAGCACCTGGGAGCTGAGAGCGAGGAGGATCAACCAGCCCTGCGCCTCGAGGCTCGGCGTGAAGTCGAGGTCGCCGAGGGCGAGGCCGATCACCATGCAGCAGAACGCGGACGAAAGCGTCGCGTCGAAGAGCGGCCCACCCGGCCCGATCACGCCACGGCCGCCCTGGCGCAAAGCGAGCAGGAAGCCCGAGTACGCGACCCCCGTCAGCACGCCGAGCACGGCTCCGAGCTGCGGGTTCGCGCCGTAGGCGCCCGCCTCGAGCACCCCCGAGATGAGGACGATCCCGATGGCGACGACCGGGATCGCGGCGAGCGAGCCGTTGCTCGGCCGCTCGCGGAGGAGCACCCAGGCGAGCAGCCCGACGAGGACGACCTGGATGTTCCCGAGCACGGTCGCGAGCCCGGCGCCGACCTGGTCGACGGCGTTGTGCCAGAGGATCAGGTCGGCCGCGAAGAAGACGCCTGCGATCCAGGCGTAGACCCGCGACTGGATCGGCCGCGGCCCCCAGCGCCGCTCCTCGTAGAGAGCCGCGACCCAGAGCAGCGGCAGCGCCCAGACGCAGCGGTAGAACGCGCCGGTCGAGGGCGAGACGTGCGAGACGCGGTAGAGGATCCCGGAGAACGCGATCGCCACCGCGCCGATGAGCACGGTGATCGCCGGCCGGCGCGCGAGCCAGGAGAGACGGCGCACGGGCTCCTTCTACCGAAAGCCGACCTGGTCGGCCGGAAGACGGCCGCACCGGCGAAGCCGGCACGGCCTCTTTGGTCGGCGTCGCATGCGACGCCTTAGGGCGCCGTCGGCAGCGGCGGCTCGTCGTGAGCGCCGCCGCGCTCGACCTGGTCCAGGATCATCCGGTCGGTCAGCCACTCGACCGGAGCGCGGTCGTCGGTCAGCGGTCTCCCGTGCGGGCGGACCGGCGTGAGACGGCTGCGAAAGAGCGGGAGCAGGCGCGCGACCACTCTGGGCGCACGCGAGGCGCGGCGCTCGAGCTCGGCCCGCGTAACGGGCTCACGCAGCGCGAAGAGCACGTCGTTGAACTGGAGGGCCCGCCAGCGCCACGCCTGTGGGAAGGCGGTCAGCAGCGTCGTCCCGATTGCGTTCGAGAGCCGCCGGTCGTGCGGCGTTGCGGCCACGTTCAGCGCGATCGCGCCGCCCGGCCGCAGGTGCTTCCGCGCGAGCGCAAAGAACTCCTCGGTCGCGAGGTAGAAGGGCACGTACGGCTGCCGGTAGGCGTCGACCACGATCAGGTCGTAGCGCTTCTTCGTCAACGCGAGGTACGGCCTCCCGTCCGCGGCGATGAGCCGCATCCGCGGGTTGTCGCCCGCCCCGAAGTAGCGCCGCGCGACCTCGTTCAGCTTCGGATCGAGCTCGACCCCGTCGATCGCGACACGGGGATAGAAGCGCCCGTAGGCGCGGCCCATCGTCCCGCCCGCGCTTCCGATCACGAGCATGTCGCGCGGCTCGTGCCCGAGGAGCGGCGGCAGCATCAGGAAGAGATCCCAGTAGCCGCCGGTCAGGACGCTGTCGGGCCGCCACTCCGAATGCGTGACGACGCCCTCGTTCAGCTCGAGGTCACGCCCGCCCTGGCCGTCGGAGACGACGCGGATGTACTGGTAGTCGGACTCGGTCTCGTAGATCGCGCTCTTGATCGCGGGCGGCGGAAGAGCGAGCAGGAGCGCCGCGGCCGCGGGTGCGAGCAGCCAGCGACGCGGGAGCAACAGCGCCGCCGCGAGCGCGACGCACGCCGCCGTGACGATCAGCGTGCGCTGGGTTCCGATCCACGGAATGAGCACGAGCGCGGCGAGGAACGTCCCGAGCAGGCTCCCCGCGGTCGAGAGCGCGTAGAGGCGCCCGGCGACCTTCCCGGCCTCTGCCACGCTCTCGAGGGCCAGCCGGACGAGGAACGGCGCGGCCGCCCCGAGAGCGGTCACCGGCACGAGAAAGAGCGCGAGCGCGGCGAAGAACGAGCCGGCCACTGCGCCGACCGAGACCACGTCGAAGCCGTGCAGCGCCCAGCGCAGGAACGGGCGCGACGCGAACGGCGTCACGAGCAGCGCGGCCGCCGCGATGAGCAGGATCACCCCGAGCACGCGCGGGTCAGGCCGCCGGTCGGCCAGCCGGCCTCCGAGCCAGTAGCCGAGCGCGAGGTACGCAAGCGTCAGCCCGATGATGTTGGCCCACACGAACGTCGAGGCACCGAAGTACGGTGCGAGCAGACGCGAGGCGCAGATCTCGGTCGCGAGCGTCGCGCCCCCGACCAGAAAGGCGACGACCCCCAGACGGAGGCCGTCACGGGCCAACTTCTAGCCCTCGTCCTCCGGGATTTCGGGCTCGTCGTCGGCCGAGTCCGACGGCTCGTCGGGCGGGACGGTCACCTTCTCGGGCGTGATCTCGCCCGGGATGATCGTGATGTCGACCTCGTCCTCGTTCTTGCGTTCGATGAGGATGGTCGAGCCGGGCTCGAGCTCGCGGCCTAGAACGAAGTCGGCAAGCGGATCCTCGATGAAGCGCTGGATCGCGCGGCGCAGCGGCCTCGCCCCCATCGTCGGGTCGTAGCCCTTCTCGACGAGCAGCTCTTTCGCACTCTCGGTCAGCTCGATCGCTGCCTCGTGCTCGCCCATCTGGTCGCGCAGCCGCACCATCATCAGCTCGACGATCGACATGATCTCTTCCTTCGTCAGCTTGTGGAAGACGATCACCTCGTCGATCCGGTTCAGGAGCTCGGGGCGGAAGACCTTCTTCAGCTCGCCCATGATCCGGTCCTTCATCTCGTCGTAGGAGAGACCGGAGTCGTCGCCGACCGAGAAGCCGAGCGTCTGGTTCTTCGAGATCGTGCCGGCGCCGATGTTCGACGTCATGATCACGATCGTGTTGCGGAAGTCGACCTTGCGGCCCTGCGCATCGGTGAGCTTCCCGTCCTCGAGGATCTGCAGCAGGATGTTGAAGACGTCCGGGTGGGCCTTCTCGATCTCGTCGAGCAGGACGACCGAGTACGGCTTGCGCCGCACGGCCTCGGTCAGCTGCCCGCCCTCGTCGTAGCCGATGTAGCCCGGGGGTGAGCCGACGAGCCGGGACACGGAGTGCTTCTCCATGTACTCCGACATGTCGACCTGGATCATCGCGTCCTCGTCGCCGAACAGGAACTCGGCGAGCGTGCGCGCCAGCTCGGTCTTCCCCACGCCTGACGGGCCGAGGAAGATGAACGAGCCGGTCGGGCGCTTCGGGTCCTTGATCCCGGCGCGGGCGCGACGGATCGACTTCGCGACGGCGACGATCGCCTCCTCCTGGCCGATCACGCGCTTGTGCAGCTCTTCCTCCATCCGAACGAGCCTCTGCGACTCGGCCTCGGTCAGCTTGAAGACCGGGATGCCCGTCCACATCGAGACGATGTCGGCGATCTCCTCCTCGCCGATCTCGGGCTGCTCGGCGCCGCCCTCTTCGGCGCGCCAGTTGTCCTCGAGCTCGCGCTTCTTCTGCGAGAGCTTGCGCTCCTTGTCGCGCAGCGAGGCCGCCTTCTCGAACTCCTGGGCCTCGATCGAGGCCTCCTTGTCCTTGCGGACCTTCTCGATCTCGTCCTCGAGCTCGCGGTAGCGAGGCGGTGCGGTCATCGTGCGGATGCGCATCCTGGATGCGGCCTCGTCGATCAGGTCGATCGCCTTGTCCGGCAGGTGCCGGTCCTGGATGTAGCGGTCGGAGAGGATCGCGGCCGCGTCGAGCGCGTTGTCGGAGATCTTGCAGCGGTGATGCGCCTCGTAGCGGTCGCGCAGCCCGCGCAGGATCTGGACCGTGTCGTCGACGGTCGGCTCCTCGACGCGGATCTGCTGGAAGCGGCGCTCCAGCGCCGCGTCGCGCTCGAGGTACTTGCGGTACTCGTCCAGCGTCGTCGCGCCGATCGTCTGCAGCTCACCGCGCGCGAGGGCCGGCTTCAGGATCGAGGCCGCGTCGATCGCGCCCTCGGCCGCGCCCGCGCCGACGAGGTTGTGCAGCTCGTCGATGAACAGGACGATGTCGCCGCGCTGGGTGATCTCCTTCATCACCTTCTTGAGGCGCTCCTCGAACTCGCCGCGGTACTTCGAGCCCGCGACGAGCGCGGCCAGGTCGAGGCTGTAGATCTGCTTGCCCTTCAGCAGCTCGGGAACCTGGTTGGAGGCGATCCGCTGGGCGAGGCCCTCGACGACGGCGGTCTTGCCGACGCCCGGCTCGCCGATCAGCACGGGGTTGTTCTTGGTCCGGCGGGAGAGGATCTGCATGATCCGCTCGATCTCCATCTGGCGGCCGACGACCGGGTCGAGCTTGCCTTCGGCGGCCTGCTTGGTGAAGTTGCGGCCGAACTGGTCGAGCAGCTTCGAGCTCTTCGACTTCTCGCCGGGAGCGCCGCCAGCGCCCTGCTGCCGCCGGCCGGGGCCGGAGAGCATGCGGATGATCTCGTTGCGGATCTTCTCGGCGTCGGCGTCGAAGTCGAGCAGGATCCTCGCGGCCACGCCCTCGTTCTCGCGCACGAGCCCGAGCAGGATGTGCTCGGTGCCGATGTAGTTGTGGCCGAGCGAGAGCGCCTCGCGCAGCGCGAGCTCCAGGACCTTCTTCGCGCGCGGGGTGAACGGGATCTGCCCGGTCGTGACCTCGTCGCCCTGGCCGACGATCCGGGCGACCTGCGCGCGCACCTCCTCGACCGTGATGTCGAGCGACTCGAGCACGCGCGCGGCGAGACCCTCCTCCTCGCGCAGCAGTCCCAGCAGGATGTGCTCGGTGCCGATGTAGTTGTGCTTCAGCGCCCTCGCCTCGTCCTGAGCGAGAACGACGACCTGACGGGCTCTCTCCGTGAAGCGCTCGAACAACGTTCCTTCTTTCCCCCGGTGGCTCGGGAAATCGTTGAGGGACCTATCGTAGCGAAGGGTCCGGGGGGTCGGGCATCCCCCGGCAGGACGTTCGAGAGGCGTTTCCTTTTGCCTCCAAATCGACTTGAATGAGACCGTAAGCGGGGATTGGGGGAGAGATGGGGAGACGCATCCTGCCGCTGCTGTTGTTCGTCACGGGCTACCTGGCGATGGCGTCGCTTGCGCCGATCGTGTCTTTGGCGCCTGCGCTGCTGAGCTTCTTCGCCGGGGTGCTCCTGCTCATCCGCGAGCAGCCGGACGACGCGGTGGCCGAGAAAGTGAAGTGAGCCGGGGCCGCCCCGCATCGGCGGGGCGGCCGACTCGCAACTGCTAGACCGCGGGGGCCTCGTACAGCGAGCCCTCCGACTGAAGCCGAAGGAGCTTGAGGCCGAGCTCGGTCTTGAGGCACTTCATCGAGACCGAGTCCCCGACAGTGAAGTCGCTCAGGTCTGCACCCTCGACGAAGGCGCAGGTGACCGGGTCGCCGTCGCCCTGCACGGTGAGCGTGGTCTCGCCCACCTCGATCAGCGTGCCGGTGACCAGCACGTACTGCGGGGGCGGCAGCTTCTTGGCGATCTGCTTGATCGTCCAGACGCCCTCGACCTTCATGCACTTCATCGTCACGGCGTTGCCGACCCCGAACCCGGAGAGATCGAGCCCCTCCGGGATCGTGCACTCGAGCGGGTCGCCGTCGCCCTGGACGGTGACCGTCTCGTCGGTGAGATCGGTGATCTCGCCCACGGCCATCCGGTACTCGGGCTCCGCGTTCTTCTTCTTGAGCGCGAGGAGCACGGGGTGGCCGCCCTTGAACTTGCAGGACATGAAGACCTTCTGGCCCGTCTCGAAGCCGGTCAGGTCGAAACCGTCGGGCACGGCGCAGCGCACGGGCTCGTCCTTGCCCTCGACCTTGACGCCGACGGTTTCGTCGGTAAGCACGGCCAGCATCCCGACGACGGAGAACTCGCCGCCCGGATCGTTGATGTGGACGTCCTCGTCGTCGTCCTCGTCGTCGCCCTTGGAGCTCTCGTTCTCGGCCTTGACGAGCGTGAAGCTGCCCTGGTCGTCGACCGTGACCTCGAGCGCGATCTCGTCACCGGGCTGGAATTCGGGTACATCCATCCCCTCGGGCACCTGCACGAACACACGGCCCTTGTGGACGACCGCGAGCTCGATCGTGCCCTCGTCGTCCGTGCCGAGGTAGATCCCCTCGAGCACGAGCTCGCCCGAATGGCCGATCTTCTTCAGGTGCTTGCGCTTGCTCTCGAGCGAGCCGCCCTTGAGGGCTGCGTTGCAGTCGAGATCGTCGCCCGGCTTGAAGTCGCTCGAGCCCTCCGAAGCGGGGGCCTTGGCTCCGCGGACGCGCAGCGAGAAGACGCTGTGTCCGGCCGAGAGGACGAGGCGGTTCGCGTTTCCGGAAACCACCGTTGCGCGGAAGTGCGCGTGCCTCGACTTGCGGAGCATCCTGACCTTGCTGGCGGCGTACGTTCCGTCGGGAAGGGCAGCGGCCTGAACCGCAACCATGCGCCCGACGCGGACGTGCTTGAACGCTGCGCGCGCACGAACTGTCCTGACGACCCCGTTCGGCGAGGCGGTCACGAGGGACTTGCGCGCGGAATCCTTGGCAATCACGACGCCGCGAAAGGTCGCTGCCATCGACGTCGCGGGAAGCGCGAACGCGATTGCTGCAACGACTGCGACGGCCAGCCCCAAGGCGTTCGCTCGCGACGCCGACCCGAAGAGGCCGTGCCGGCTTTGCCGGTGCGGCCGTTGAAGGGCTCTCTTCACGTTTTCTTGTCTCCTTTCGACCTGCGAGCCGGTCGGAGACATGCGCCACCGACCGGCTCGACGGATCGTTCACATACGTCGGCGGTCGGGCGGCAACCGCACTCCTGCTCCGTCGTTGCATCGACCGCGCAGGGCCGCGCCTTGCGGAAAACCCCTCCCTCGGGTCACCCGTTCGAGGGACTCGCGGGGCGCTAGAGCCTTATTCGGCCTGCGAGAAGTAGCGGCGGACGGCGAGGATCGTCTGGAGCAAGATCTTGACGTCGAGCCAGAGCGACCAGTTCTCGATGTAGTAGTTGTCCCACTCGACCCGGTCGCTGAGCGAGGTCCTGCCGCGGAGGCCGTTCACCTGGGCCCAGCCCGTGATCCCCGACTTGACGCGGTGCCGGTCGCCGTAGCGGTGGACGTTGCGCTCGAAGAGCTTGACGAAGTCCGGCCGCTCCGGCCTCGGCCCGATCAGGCTCATCTCGCCGCGGAGCACGTTCAGGAGCTGCGGGAGCTCGTCGAGCGAGGTGCGGCGCAGGAAGGTGCCGAAGCTCGTCCGCCGGTCGTCGCCCTCGACCCCGCCGGGGGCCGTGTCGTGCGGGAGGTCGGGCAGCACGACCGGCTCGGACACGCTGCGCATCGAGCGGAACTTCAGCATCTCGAAGTGCCGGCCGTCGCGTCCGATCCGGGGCTGGCGGAAGAAGATCGGGCGGCCGACGGAGAGCAGCGTCCCGAGCGAGATCGCCAGGAAGACCGGCGCGCCCACGAGCAGGATCGTGGCCGCGACCAGGCGGTCGGCGACGTGCTTGAGCGCGAACTGCCAGCCCTTGGGGTTCGTTCGCCGCGCTGTGAGGAGCGGCAGGCCGCCGATGTGCTCGACGTCCAGCCGCTCGGTGAAGCTCTCGAACAGGCGCGGGACGAGGGAGACGCCGATGCCGAGCTCCTCGCAGCGCTTGACCTCACGCAGCAGGACCTCGCTCGGCGCGGTCGAGAACGTGACCACGACGTGCTCGACGCCGTGCTGCTCGACCACACGCTCGAGGTCCCAGCTCGCGCCGACGACGGGCACGGGCAGGCCGCTCTCGTCGAGCGGCTCCTTGTCGAGGAAGCCGATCGGGTGCAGGCCGAACTCCGGGTGCTCGAGCAGGCGCCGCGCAGTGAGGCGTCCGATGCGGCCCGCGCCGACGATCAGCGTCGGCTTGGCCAGCTCGCCGTGCCGGCGCGCCTTGACCTGGGACCAGTCGAGCGCCACCCGGCCCGCGGCGAGGTAGACCGCGCTGAAGGCCCAGAGGCGAAGGGCCTGCGCGGCCAGGTCGTCGACATCTCCGGGCAGGAGGATCCGGAGCGTGACGATCGCCATCGAGGCGATGACCGTCGCGCCGAGAACGGCACGGACGTCGTCGAGCGCCTGCACGCGGACGCGCCACGAATAGAGGCCGCGCATGCGCAGGCCGAGGAGCACGAGCGCGCCGTACGCGACGAGCCAGACCGGGGACATCCTGAGGATGCCGGCGTCGTTCGATCCGAGCTCTGCCGCCACGCACGCCGCGACGACCATGGCCGCGTCGAGGGCCAGCGCTCCCCGGGCCCACGAGCCGACCCCGCGCCTGCGCGCGAGCGCCTCGGAGCCCTCGAGCCCGATCGGCTCGAGCGGAGGGAGAGCCTCGACCTTGGTCAGGGGTCTCGTCGCCACAGTGCTGGGGCTAGTTGCGGTGTCCTGTTCGCGCTAGTCCGGCCGGCCTACTTCGCCCGTCCGAGCCTGCGCAGCCCGGTGCCCGCGACGAGCAGCAGCGCGCCGCCCGCGGTCAACAGAGCGAGGTCGAGACCCGTGAACGGGAGCCCGCCCTTCGACTTGACCGCCTGGGCGCCGAGAGCCTTCTCGACCGCTCCCTGGACACCAACCCGTGGATAGCCCTGAAGCGCCGCATCCTTCTGCGCACGCAGCAGGTCGCTGTGCGAATACGTGTGATCGAGCCGACCGTTGTCGGCATAGTCCTTGAAGATCTGCTGCGGAGTCGCACCGAACGCCGCCGGGGCTGCGCCCAGCGAAAGAACGACGCCGGCGCTAGCCGCCCAGATCAAGAATCGCCGCCTCATTCTTGGTCTCCCTTCCCTCCTACGTGTGGCCCTATGGCCACTGAGCCTACAACCCATGCGCAGCCCTCGTAGCTGCACACCACCCACATTCGGCAGGAGGTCCCCCCGCCTAGCCGTCTCAAACTCCCCTCGATCCCGCTTTCCAACCGTAGTCGCGGTCAGTTGAGCACGCAAGGGGTATGACCGAGTTTTTTCGGTCTTTGCGCAGAAACGCACTCCCGCCCGGATCGGCTCGTAGAGTGGGATGCAGTGGTGTTCGACGCCGGAACTGCGGCGCGGGTCCTGCCGACCGCCGTCCTCGCCGCGTCCGCGTGGGCGCTCGCGTGGCTGGCGACCGGGAGCACGGCCGGGCCCGACTGGCTGCCGTACGCCTTCCTCGGCGCGTTGCTGCTCGCGGTCGTGCTCGCGACCGGGGCCTTTCAGCTACGGCGGAGGGAGCTGATTGCTCTCGCCGCACTCGTCGCGCTCGCCGGCTGGGAGGCGCTGTCGATCGCGTGGTCGGCGGTGCCCCTGCTCGCCCGGGACGAGGCGCTCCTGTCGCTCTCCTATGCGATCGCGCTCCTCGTCCCGCTCCTGACCCTCCGCACGGCTGCCGACCGGCTGCTCGCCTCGACCTGCGTCGCCGCCGTCGCGGGGCTCCTGGCGCTGGGCGCAGGGCTCGTCCTCTGGCTCGGCTCCGACCAGATCGACCACTTCTACTCGGGCCGGCTCTCGTTCCCGATCTCGTACCCGAACGCCGAGGCGGCCGTCTTCCTGATCGGCTTCTGGCCGGCGGTCGTCTTCGCCGCGCAGCGCGAGCGCTCGCCGGTCGCGCGCATGCTCGCCGCCGGAGCGGCAACCGCGATCGCGTCCGGCTGGCTGACGGCGCAGAGCAAGGGCGGCATCCTCGCGATCGCGGTCTCGGCTGCGCTCGTGTTCGGGCTCTCGCCGCTCCGCCTGCGCCTGCTGCCGCCCGCCCTGATCGCCGCGGGCCTTACGTTCGCCGCGTACCGGCCGCTGACGGCTCCGTTCCGGTCCGGGACCGTGGACGACGTGGAGCGCGCGGGCGCCGCGATCCTCGTCCTGGCCGTGTGCGGCGCGGTGATCGGCCTCGTCTACGCGCTCGCCGACCGGCGGATGGAGCTCGGCCCGCGCCGTGTTCGGATCGCGGGGTTGACGACCCTCGGGCTCCTGTGCGCCGGGATCGTCGCCGCGGTAGTCGTCTTCTTCGCAGCCGTCTACCACGCAGGCTGGTTCGGCGACGAGTGGCGCTCCTTCAAGAACGCACCAACGTCGGCAGAGGCCTCGAGCCACCTTCTCCAGCTCGGCTCCTACCGGTACGACATCTGGCGGGTCGCCCTGCACGAGACGGCTCACCACCCGCTGGCAGGGATCGGCTCGCGCGGCTTCGGGCCGGTGTACCTCCAGCTGCGGCGCAGCCCCGACACGCCCGCGCGGGCGCACTCGGTCGAGCTGGACGCGCTGAGCGAGCTCGGCGTCGTCGGGCTGGCGCTCCTGGTCTGTGCCATTGCATTGCCGCTCGTGCCGGTCGTCTCGCGCACGCGTGCGCGTGACCCTGCGGCAACGGCGGCGTTCGGCGGAGCGGCCTACTGGCTCGCCCACGCCTCCGTCGACTGGATCTGGACGGTTCCGGCCTGCGGGATCCCGTTCTTCCTGCTGCTCGGGGCCGGAGGCTCGGGCGGCGAGCGCAGGCCGCTGACCCGGACCGCGGCGGTTCCGGCCGCCGTGGCCTCGGTCCTCGTGGCGCTCGTCCTGTTCGTGCCGCCGTGGCTCTCGGCGAGGCTTTCGACCCGCGGGCAGGTGCACTGGGCCAAGCGGCTCGACCCGCTCTCGGTCACTCCGTACGTGACCGAGGCCGGGCGCGCACGCTCGCCGCGTGACGCGGCCGCCGCGCTCGAGCAGGCCGTGCGGAAGGAGCCGCGGGTCGTCGAGCTGCGCTACGACCTCGGTCTCGCGTACATCGGCGCGCGCCAGTGGCGGAAGGCGCAGGCGGCCCTGCTGGAGGCGAAGCGGCTCGACCCGCGCGAGCCACGCATCCAGGATGCGCTGAAACAGCTTCCCTCCGGCTAACTAGACGAGGGACGGTTGCGCCTGCCGAAGCGCTCGTTACGCTGCGTGTCGTGGCTGGAAAGGCGCTCGTCACCGGAGGAGCCGGCTTCATCGGCTCTCATCTCTCCGAGCTTCTGCTGGAAGCAGGCTGGGAGGTGTTCGCGCTCGACGACGTCTCGACCGGCTCGCTGAGCAACGTCGAGCACCTGCGCGACCGCTCGGACTTCCACCTGGTCGTCGACTCTGTCCTGTCGCCCTCGGTCGTCAGCGAGGTCGTGCACAAATGTGACGTGGTGTTCCACCTGGCCGCTGCGGTCGGTGTGCGCCTGATCGTCGAGCAGCCGGTACACACGATGGTCACGAACGTGCAGGGAACCGAGACGGTGCTCGGGTACTGCAGCGAGTTCGGGAAGCGGGTCCTGATCGCCTCGAGCTCCGAGGTCTACGGCGACCACCGCGAGGAGCGCCCGCTCGAGGAAGGCGACCGCCGCGTCTACGGGCCGACGACCGAGAAGCGCTGGCTCTACGCCGACTCGAAGGCGATGGACGAGCACCTCGCGCTCTCGTACCACCTCGAGCGCGGCCTCGACGCGGTGATCGTCCGCCTGTTCAACACCGTCGGCCCGAGGCAGAGCGGCCAGTACGGGATGGTGATCCCGCGCTTCGTCGAGCGGGCCCTGGCCGGGAGGCCGATCGAAGTGCACGGCGACGGGACGCAGACGCGCTCGTTCTGCCACGTGGCCGACACCGTGCGCGCGCTCGCCGGGCTGATGGACGCGAGGGAGATCTCGGGCGAGATCTTCAACGTCGGCTCGTCGGAGCGCGTTCGCATCCTCGACCTGGCCGAGCGCGTCAAGCAGGCAACCGACAGCAACTCGGAGATCTCGTACGTGCCGTACGACCAGGTCTACGGGCAGGGAATCGAGGACACGCTCCACCGAGAGCCGGCGACCGGAAAGATCCGCGAGGCGATCGGCTGGTCGCCGCAGCGCGATCTCGACACCATCCTGCGCGACGTGATCGAGCACATGCGCGCGGCCGGGCAGCTCGAGCGGGCCTGACGCCGGCCGACGGCCGCGTGCCCGCGACGAGCGACTCCGACGCCGCCCGCGCCACGACCGGCCGCTCCGTTCTCTCGGGCGGGCTCTGGTACGTCACGAGCTACGCGATCCCGCAGGGCTACACGCTCGTCATCTCGATCTTCGCCGCTCGCTTCCTCGGCCCGGACGGGATGGGGCGCCAGAGCTTCATCGCCTACGTCTCGATCACGCTCACCGCCCTGCTCTCCAGCGCGATGTACCTCGCGGTCATGCGCTTCATCGGCGAGACCTCGGGCCGAGGGCGCGCCGAGCTGCTGCCGAGCCTGCTCTGGTTCGCGTGGGCGGTCGAGGGGATTGCGGCCCTGCTCGCCGGGGGTCTCCTGTTCGGGGCGGCATTCCTCGGCGCGTGGCCGCAGGGCGCGTGGGCATGCGTCGCCGTCGTCTCGATGGCCGCGATCCTGCACACGGTCCCGACGGCCGTCCTGATCGGCTTACAGCGCTTCCGACAGGCGGCGACCGTCGGGCTGGTGACCGGAGCGGTGGGCACCCCCGCGGTCGCGATCGTGCTCTGGCAGGGAGGCGGGATCACGGGCATGTTCGCGACGGAGGCCGTGATCGGCGTGCTCAACCTCCTCTGGACCGGCACGCTCGCCCGCCGCACCCTGCGCGAGGCGGAGAGCCGCGCGGAGACCGAGCCGAGCCCGACGGCGCAGAGCGACCTCCGCAGGCGCGTCGTCCGCTTCGCGCTGCTCTCCTCGATCGGCCTCTTTCTCGAGCTCGTGGTCGGGACGCGGGTCGAGTTCTTCTTCCTCAACCACTTCTCGAGCGACTCGCAGATCGCCTTTTACTCGATCGCGTTCTCTGCGGTTGCCGCGCTCAGCCTCGTACCGGGTGCGCTCGCGGGCTCGACCACGCCCGCGTTCGCGACGCTGTTCGGGGCGGGCGAGACCGACAGGATCCACAGCGGCTACTCCCGCTCGCTACGGCTGCTTCTCGTGGTGACGCTGCCACTCACCGCGGCGGCCCTGAGCCTCGGGCCGGAGCTGATCAGCGTCGTCTACGGCCACGACTACGCGGGCGCGGGGACACCTGTGCGGATCCTGCTGATCGCGTTCCCGGTGGTCGCGCTCTCGTCGCTCTCGACCGCGCTGCTGGCCGGCCTCGGGCACATCCGCGTGCCGCTGATCGCGAACACGATCGCGGCCCTGGCCGACGTCGGCCTCGCGTTCGCGCTCGTTCCCCATCTCAACGCCAACGGGGCCGCGGTCGCCAACGCGGCCGGGCAGGCAACCTACTCGCTGATCATGCTCGCCGCCGCGGAACGGATCGTCGCGCCGGTCGCGTGGAGGGGCGGCGTCCTTCTCCGCAACGCGGTGGCCGCGATCGCGGGAGGGCTCGCCGCCTGGGGAGTCCTGGAGGGGCTCGGCGGCGGCTTCGCGGGCCTGATCGGCGGGGCGGTCGTGCTCGTCGCCGTCTACGGCGCGCTCGCCGTGCTCCTGCATGTGATCCCCGGCGAGGACGCTGCCTGGCTCGAGGAGACGGTCCCGCAGCCCGTCGTGCGCCGCATCTGCCGCCTCTGCGCCAGCGGCTAGCCGCCCCGGCGACGGACCGCGAGCAGCGATGCGCGGCCGCGGAGGCCCCGGGCGATCCCGACGGTCTCGACGCCCGGGTCGTCCGTCGAGAACCGCCGCTTGTACGCCTGCGGCCCGGGCCCGAGCCTGAAGACGCGAGCGCCCTCGGCGAACGCCTCGCGGATCGCGTGCGCGAAGACCAGCAGCCCGACGGACGCGTCGTCGAGCCCGGGGTCGCGGCCGTGCTGGTACGACCACTCCGAGTCGCCGAAGCGGAGGCTGTAGTTGACCGCGACGGGACTTCCGGCGAGCTCGAGGAACCGCAGCCGCACCCAACCGCGCCTGAAGGCGATCGCGGCGAACGCACGGTGGAAGCGCTCCAGGCCAGAGAAGAACGGCGACGCGTCCTCGCCCCAGCGGGCCCGGTGCAGCGCGAAGAGCGCGTCGAGCCCGGGCTCGAGCTCGTTCAGTGTCGTGACCGTGCGGTAGCCGAGCCCCGAGAGCCTGCTCTCCTTCTGGCGCAGCTCCTTGCGAAGGCTGCGGCTACGCGAGGCGAGGTAGTCGTCCCACCGCTTCCACGGGCCGCGCGCCACGGGGCTGCTCTCGCGCCCGACCTTCCTCGCGCCGAGCCTTGCGCCCCAGCCGCTGCCCGGAAGGCTCTCGCCGACGAAGACGTCCCAGTCGCGGCGCGTTTGCTCGAGCGCCAGGCGCAGCGCGGCGATCCCGAGCCTGCGGTCGGCGTGCGCGCAGATCGGCCCGAGCTCGTTCGCCGCGCCGAACCCGAGGAAGCGGCACTTGCGCACGTACCGCCCTCGGACGACGACGAGCGGGACGATCGCAGCGAGCCTGCCGTCCCGCGCGCGGGCGGCGTGCAGCCGCGGCGTGCAGCCGCCGGCCGCGTGCTCGAGCCAGGCCTCCGTCCACGCGACGCTCGCGAACGGGCTGCCCGACGCCTCGGCGAGCTCCGACCACTCGGCACCCGGGTCGATCGGCTCGAGTGAAAGCGTCTCATCGGCCATCGCGGTCATGATCTTGCCGTGCGCACCAGGGCAGCGCTCGAGGGCGACGTCGTGGTCGTCTCGCCCCATCTCGACGACGCGGTGATGTCGCTCGGCGCGGCGATCTCCCGGAACGCGCGCGCGGGCGGGCAGGTCACGATCCTGACGGTGCTCGCGGGCAACCCCGACTCGGACGAGCCCGCGGGCGAGTGGGACCGGAGCTCGGGCTTCGCCACCGCCGGAGAGGCTTCACGCGCAAGGCGCGAGGAGGACCGGCTCGCGTGCGAGCGGCTCGGCGCGCGGCCGGTCTGGCTCCCGTTCGGCGACGAGCAGTACGAGCGCGGCGCCTCCGACGACGAGATCCGCGCGGCCGTCGCCGAGGCCGCGGGGACGAGCCTCGCGCTGTTGCCGGGCTTCCCGCTCGCCCACGACGACCACCGCTGGCTGCACGGCCTGCTGGCCGAGGCGTTCGACCCGACCCGGGTCGGGCTCTACGCGGAGCAGCCCTACGCGGCGTTCGAGGGCCGTCAACCGCCGGAGCCCTGGACACGCCTACGCGCAGGGCTCGGCGACCGGAGGCGCAAGCTGGCCGCCTACCGCGCCTATGCCTCCCAGCACGAACCCCTCGGCAGGATCTTCTGGCCCGTGCTGCGCTATGAGCTGCGCGCGGGCGGCGAGACGGCGCTCCTGCCCTAGCCGCGCTCGAGCGCCCAGAGCGCGTCCGTGCCGGCGGCCCGCGCGACGATCCTCGCGTTCTCGTCGAGCGTCTCGGAAAGCGCGGGCGCAGGGTTGACGTACAGGTGCAGCACGCCGCCGCCCTCGAGCGCGTACCGGAGGTGCGCCCGATCGCCAACCATCCCCGGAAGCGGGGTCGGCTCGCCGGGACCGAGCTCGCCGCGCAGCTCGGCCGGCAGCCGCCGGAGCGCCGCGGCGGGCGAATCCACCTTGACCGGGGCGACCAGCCCGGCGAGGAAGCTCCGAAGCGTCGCCATCACCTCCCGGCGCCGCCGCGTGTTGCCCGCCCGAACCGAGCGACCGAGCTCCTGCCCGATCGTGACGAAGTACTTGGCCGCGAGAAGCGGCGTCTGGCTGCGGAGCGCGATGCCCATCCCCACGCCGTACCCGCGACGAGCCCGGACCTCGTCCTCCAGGCCGCGGCTCGGGTGGTAGACGGTCAGCTCCGGCGTGTAGACAAGGCGGCGGCCCTCGTCCAGGAGGCGCAGCACGAGATCCGTCTCTTCGGCCGATCCCACCGGCGCCCCCGCGCCGAAGCGCGGATCGAATCCGCCCGCCAGCACGAGCGTGTCGCGCGGGAAGACCATGTTCCCGCCGGTGCCGACGAGCCATGGCGGCGTTCCCGTGCCGCGATACACGACGCGCTCCTTGGTCGGGCAGAAGTAGGGCACGTCGTCGACGCTCGTCGAGAGCACGGGCCCGAACGCGCCACCCGGAGCGTCAGCCGGGTCACCGGCGAACTCCTTCAGCGCGGCAGCCGCCCATCCCTCGACGATCGTCTCGTCATCGTCGAGATAGCCGGCAAGGCGGCTCTCGACCGCGGCCGCACCGCGGTTGCGCGCGTACGAGATCCCGAGCGGGAACACCTCGAGCACCCGCGCGCCGGCCGGCACGTCCGGCGTCCCATCGCCCTGCCAGACGACGAGCACGTCGAGCTCGTGCCCGGCGGCCTTCGCCGAGGCGCCGATCGAGTCGACGGTCGCGGCCAGCGACGAGTCGCCTAGCGTGCACACGACGACCGCCAGCTCCGGCCCGGCGGGAGCGTCGACCCCGCGTGCCCTGTCCCGGGTATCCAAGAGACCTCGAGCTCAGTATGGGCGAGGATTCGGCGATGCGCGTCCTGCTCGTCCTGACCCAGCCTCCGCTCCCCGAGGGCGGCGCACCCGGGAAGACGGCGATCGGGCTGATCCGAGGGCTGCAGGGACACGGGATCGACGTGCGGGCGATCGCGGCCTGCCGGAGCTTCTCCGTCACCGGCGAGGTACCGGCTGACCTTCCGGTCGAGGTCGTGGACGTCGAGCCGCCCGGCGCCTTCGGCGCGCGCCTTCGGCGCATCCGCCGGCCCGTCGGCGAGCTCTCGGCCGAGCCGTTCGCAGGCGTCGTCCGCGAGGCGGCCCGCGAGGCGGACGTCGTGCACCTCGAGGAGACCGAGACCGCGTGGTGCGACGAAGGCGTCGCCACGCCGTCGCTCGTCCACGTCCACTACCTCGCCCGCCGGGACCGCAGCCTCGGCGCACCGTGGCGCAAACAGTTCCGCGAGGTACTCGACCTGACGCGCGCCGAGCGGGCGGCCGTGCGGCGGCATCGCTACCTCGTGGCGAGCTCGCCGCTCGTGGCCGACCAGGTGAGGACGGCCGCGCCCGAGGCGGAGGTCGTCGTCGCCCCGCTCTCGCTCGACCCCGCGCTCTACCAACCGGCGCCGCTCGACGGCCCGCCAACGGCCGGGCTGATCGGGACAGCGCAGTGGGCGCCCACGGCCGCGGCGATGGGCTCGCTGCTCGGGGAAGTGTGGCCCCGGGTGCAGGTGCCCGGCGCGAGGCTCGTGCTCGCGGGCCGCGGGACCGAGAGGCTCGGCCTCGCTCCCGCCTCGGATGTGGAGCTCGTCGGGGAGGTCGAGTCCGCGCGCGATTTCTTCAACCGGCTCTCGGTGCTCCTGTTCCCGCTCGAGCGCGGGAGCGGGATGAAGGTGAAGGTGCTCGAAGCGCTCGCGAGCGGCGTGCCCGTCGTGACGACTCCGGCCGGAGCCGAGGGGATCGCCCCGTGCGGCGGCGTCGTCGTCCACGCCGAGCCCGAGGCGCTTGCCGCGGCCGCTGCCGAGCTGTTGACCGACTCACAGGCGAGACGCGAGCGCGGAGCCGCGGCGCGGGCCGAGTTCGAGCGGCGCTTCTCGCCGGGCCCGGCGACCGAGCCGCTCGTCGAGCTCTACGCGCGGATGGCTAGTGCCGGTGCCGCGCGTGCCTGACGCGAAGGAGCCGCGCCGTGTGCTTCCGCGCGAGGCGGGCGCGCCTGGCAGAAGGAACGAAGTCCGCGGCCCTCGCCTCGACGGCTGAGCGAAGGATCGCGCCGCTGGTCGGCCCGAGCTTGACCGACGTCGTGGTCTTCCCGTCCTCGCGCACGTACGGGCGGTCGAGCCGGACGGCCACGGACGACGAGGTCGGGTTTACGAGGACCGTCCCGTCCGAGAAGTTGCGCCTCCAGGCCGCGCCTGCCTTGAACCGAGCTCCGAGCGGAGTGCCGACGTCGGCGGTCCAGGCCGACGAATATGGGTCCTGCGCCTCCGGGTCCGTGAACTCGAAGACGAGCGCGCCGCCGTTGGCCGGCTGGTCGAGGAGGAGGAAGTTCGCCCGCGCCCAGGTCATCGTCCGCGTGTCGCCGCGGGGCGCGTAGGTGATGCCGAGGAAGATCTTGCCCGCCTGCTCGGTGAGCTCCTGGAAGCGCTGGCGGTACTTCCAGTCGTTCCCGGCGAACCAGCCCGAGCTGCCCATGCCCCACTTGCCGTAGTACTCCTGCGCGGCGCCCGAGGTGAAGCGGAGCCAGTCGCTCCAGGTGGCCTGGGCGTCGTAGTCGGCTGCCCAGGGCGTGGAGAGATTCGGAACGGCGAGGAAGCCCGCCGAGATCAGGGCCGGGCCGACCTTGGAGAGCATGCTCCGCGTCGCGGAGCGCCACGCGGCCGCGGTCGGGTAGCGCGCGATCGTGCGACCGCCGAGGTGCCAGCCCATGTCGGCGTTCGTGTCGTCCATGAAGACGCCGTCCCAGCCGCCGGCCCGCAGGCCGGAGAGGACGTTCGAGAGCCACGCGGCCTGGTAGCCCGGGTTGCCGACGTCCATCATCCAGGCGTCCGGGTACCCCGACGAGTTGAGCCGCTTGCCGTTCGTGTCGGTGAGGAACCACTCCGGGTGGCTCGCGTTCGCGGCGCAGTAGCCGACGCCTCCGGTTCCGTTGTCACAGCCGTCGGAGACGCTGAACGAGAAGTCCTTGTAGACGAGCGCCTTGAGCCCGGGGTTGCGCGCCTTCAGCGACGGGATCAGCGGCGCCTCCCACGAGTTCAGGATCACGTAGCGGTAGCGCGCGAGGTTGCCGCCCTTCTGGGCGCAGCCGGTGCAGATCCGCAGCGCGGCGATGCTCGCCTGAGCCGGGCCTGCCGCGCGTGCAGGCAGCTGCCGGCCGGTGCCCGGAAGAAGGAGCACGACGAAGGCGGCGGCAAGGACGAGAACACGACGTGAACGAGCGCCGTCCACGCGGCTTGCATCGTCCGCCTATGTTCGAAGGGCGTCCCTCGTTCGAGGCATCAAGCGGAAACCTGGTCGTAGAGGGAGGTGAGCTGCTCGACCATGCGCTCCAGCGAAAGCCTCTCCTCGGCCACGCGGCGCCCTTGTGCACCAAGTTGCAGGGCCCGGGCCGGGTCGGCGAGGACGTTCCGGAGCGCCGAGGCGAGCCCCTCCGCGTCGCCGTGCGCGCCGAGAGCGCCCGTCCGGCCCTGCTCCACGAGCTCGCCGACGCCCCCCGCCTCGGTCGCGACGACCGCGAGTCCGGCGGCCATCGCTTCGACCACGGCGAGCGGACAGCCCTCGTAGTCGCTCGCGAGCAGCGCGCACTCGGCCTCGGCGAGGAGCGCGGGCACGTCTTCCCGGTAGCCGAGGAACCGCACACCGTCGACGACCCCGAGCTGTGCCGCGAGCTGCTCCGCGTCGGCGCGCAACGGCCCATCGCCGACCACGTGCAGCTCGGCCTCCGGGATCTCGGCGCGGACAGCCGCCAGCGCGCGCAACGCGAGGTCCGGTCGCTTTGGCGGAGCCAGCCGACCGACCATCAGGATCCTCCCGCGGACCGGAGCGCGCGGCAGCGCGAAGCGCCCGAGCTCGACGCCGTTCGGGATCACGCGGTACTGCTCCGTCCGCCCCACCCCGGCTGCGAGGCCCGCCTCGCGCTCGTCTCCGGAGAGCGCGACGATTGCCCCGCACCAGTGCGCGGCGAGCCGCTCGAGCCAGCGGTAGAGCTGCGCCTCCGCGCCGTCCGCCGCCCAGAACGACCAGCCGTGCGGCGTGAACACGCACGAGCGCTTTCGGCCGCGCACAAACGCGGCGAGCCGCCCGAGGAACCCGGCCTTCGCCGAGTGGACGTGGATCACGTCGGCCCGGGCAGCCAGCCGCTGCAACGTCTGGAGCGACCGCGCGTCCCCCGGAGCCGGCCGCCGGTGCGGCTCGATCGCGTGCAGCTCGACTCCGGGCCTCCCCTCGAGGCTCTTCCAGGTCAGAGAGCTGCGCGGACAGGCGACGTCGACCGCGAACCGGCCCTCGGGAAGCGCGCCGACGAGGGCGACGACATGGCTCGAAACGCCGCCGTCGAGCGGCTGCGCGGCTACCAGGAGGCGGCGTGGAGAACTCAAGAAAGCAAGGGTATTGTTCGATAAGCCCGAAACGAGGTGGCTGCGACCCACTCGCTGCGACCGACCCTGAAATCGTGACTCTCAACGAACTCTTGCGGGTGTTCTGGCAGCGGAAGCTGCTGATCATCTGCGTCACCCTGGCAGTCGTCATCCCCGCCTATGTGGTGACGACCCTCGTCCCGCGCCAGTACGAGTCGACGTCCACGCTCACGCTCGCGCCGGTCGGCCAGACCAGCAACAACCTCCTGCTGTTCACGATCTTCGACCAGGTCATGCCGTCCTACGCGGAGGTCGCCACGTCCGCCAGCACGCTCTCGCGCGCGGAGCGACTGATCGGCCGCCCGCTGGCCGACGTCTCGGTGCAGACGTTCAAGGGCACGGGGATCATCAAGATCAAGGCGCGCAGCACGAACAAGCAGCTGGCGCAGCTGAGCGCAGCCGCGGCCTCCAAGGCGCTCCTCGACCGGGTCGACAACGGCGGCGTCGGGGTCAAGTCGCTCAAGCTCACGGAGATCGACCCGCCGGAGCTGCCGACCTCGCCGGTGTTCCCGCGCACCAAGTTGACGCTGTTCGTCGCCACGCTCCTCGGCCTCGGGCTCGGGCTCGGCGCGGCGATCCTGCGCGAGGTGCTGACGACGAAGATCGAGACCGCCGACGACCTGGCGAAGGTCACGGGTGCGCCCGTCTACGCGGAGATCCCGTCCGAGACGGCGATTCTGAAGATGCACTCCGCCGAGGACCTGGCGGCCGACCCGCGCCTGCGGATGGTGGCCGAGGCGCTGCGCGACCTGCGCACGAACCTTCTCTTCACCGACGACACGATCCGCTCGATCGTCGTCACGAGCCCCGACGGGAGCCACGGCAAGACGACCGTCGCCTTCGGTCTCGCCGCGACGCTTGCGCGCTCGGGCACGCGCACGCTGCTGATCGACGCCGACCTTCGTCGCGGCCGGATCGCGAAGCTGCTGTCCCTCCCCGACTCACCCGGGCTGATCGACGTCCTCTACGACGAGGTGCCGTTCGAGAAGGCCCTCCACGCAACGCCGGACGGGCTCGAGGTCCTCGTCGGCGGCCGGCGCGCGGCCGACCCGGGCGAGCTGCTGACCGGCGCGTTCCCCGTGCTGCTCGACCGGCTCGAGCGGGAGTACGACACGATCGTGATCGACTCGACGCCGCTGATCCCGATCAGCGACGCGAGGATCGTGGCGCGGCACGCGGACGCGACGCTGCTCGTCGCGAGAGCCGGAACCGCGCTGCGCCGCCACGTCCGCACGGCAGTCGAGAGGCTCGACCTGATCTCCGTCAAGCTCACCGCCTGCGTGCTCAACCACTCGGGCGAGGTCAGCACCTCGAGCTACTACGTCCGGCCGAGCGACGAGGACGAGGCCACCACCAAGGGGCTTCGCACGCGCCGGCTCGAGAAGCGCGGCGCCGCCCGCCGCTGAGCCGGTGCTCTCCGGACGCGCCGAGGCAGTCGCCGGACGGCTCCGTTCGGATCCCGTCGAGGTCCTCGGCCTGCTCGGGCTCTCGCTCGTCGCGGGCCTGCTCGCGCTCTCGGCGGTCCTGCGCCCGGCGGACGCGTTGCTGCTCGTCCTCGGCGCAGGGGTGGTCGGCGTCTTTCTGCTCCGGACCGATTTCGCGATTCTGCTCGTCGTCGCGACCGCGCCGCTCGAGGGCCTCTGGAACGCAGGCCCGGCCGGCATCCCCCTGACCAAGGTCGCAGGTGCCCTCTGCCTCGCGAGCTTCGCCCTCACCGTCGCGCGCCAGAACCGCGTGATCGCCTTCGAGCGCGGGCAGGCGCTCGTGCTCGGGATCCTCGCGCTGGCACTGTTCTCGACGCTGCAGGCCTACGACAGCACCGCCGCCGTCACCACGGCCACGCGCTACGCGAGCTTCGCAATCATCTACGTGATCGTCACGCAGTTCGGAGGCGACCGGATCCTGCAGCGCCGGATCGCGTGGACGCTGGCGATCAGCTGCTCGATCGCCGCTGTCGTCGGGATCTACGAGTACCGGTCCGGCAACGAGACGCTGGCAACCTTGCCACACGGCAACCAGAACGACTTCGCGTTCATCCTCGCCACCTCGCTGCCGTTGATGTTCTTCCTGCTGAGCGGCTCGCGGCTGCTTCAGCGCGTGATCGTGCTCGGAGCGATCGGCCTGAGCTCGGCTGCGATCCTGCTCAGCCTCTCGCGTGGCGCCCTCGTCGGAATCGCCGCCGGGTTCCTCGTCTTCGTGCTGACCGACCGGCGCCGTCTCAAGGTCGTGCTGACCGCGGGAGCGCTCGGGGTGATCGCCACCGTGCTCGTGATCCACAGCAACCCGCAGCGGTTCCATCAGGCGCTGTTCCTCAAGCAGCAGGTCGCGCAGGAGAACGAGACGACGCGGCTACAGGCCTGGGACGCCGCCGGGAGGCTCGCGACCGACCATCCGCTGCTCGGTGTCGGGCCGGGCAACTTCCAGTTCTTCTACAACAAGCTGACCGGCTGGCCCGTGGGCTCGCTCACGCTGACGGTCGCGCACAACGCGCTCCTCGACGTGGCGGCCGAGCTCGGGATCGCGGCGATGTGCCTGCTCGCGCTCTACCTGGTGCTGTCGTTCACGCGTCTGACGGCGGAGCTGCGCCTCGGCTACGGCGACCCCGCATTCGTCCAGGCGTTACGGATCTCGCTGACGATCGCGGTCGTCAGCGCGATGTTCCTCTCAGAGCAGTACTTCCTGCCGTTCTGGCTGATCGGCGGCCTGACGGGCGCGATCTGGGTCGACGGGCAGCGCCGCAACGCGGCCGCGCCCGAGCCCGGATGAGGGTCGTCTACGTCTCGACGATCGAGCGCGGCGGGCCGATCACGCATCTGAGGCAGCTCGCGCCCCGGGTCGCCGGGGAGGGCGTGGACGTGCTGGTGCTGTGCGGGAGCGAGGAGCTCGCCGAGAGCTTCCGCGGGCTCGGAGTAACGGCAGAGGCGGTGCCGATGGCGCACAAGCTCGACGTGGCCGGCGCGGCCGCGCTCTGGCCCCGTCTGCAGGGAGCCGACCTCGTCCACACGCAGGACCGCCGGGCGGGCCTCTTCGGACGGCTCGTGGGCCGCCTGCGGCACGCGCGGGTCATCCACACGCTGCACGGGATGCCCGAGGAGATCGCGGCGAAGATCGGCCGCGACGACGCGCCCGACCCGCCTGACGTCTCGCGCGTGCGCAAGGAGTGGCTCCTGCACGGCTACCTGCCCGTCGAGGCGGGGCTGGCGCGCCTCGGCCACGTCGTGACCCCGTCTCAGGCGATGGCCGACTTCATGCTGGCGCACGGCTTCCCGGAGCCGCGACTGCACGTGATCCCGCTCGGCGTCGAGGCCGGGTCGGCGAACGGGCGGCCGGCGGAGGGCAACGCGCTGGTCGCCGGAGCCGCCACGAACCTCGAGTACTGGAAGGGGATCGACGTCCTGCTCGCCGCGGCCCGCCTCGTCCGCGCGCCGTTGCGGCTGGAGATCTACGGAACCGGCTCGCTGCGCGAGGAGCTCGAGCGGCAGGCGCGGGAGAGCGACGTCGACGCGACGTTCCACGGCTTCGTCCCGAATCTCCGCGAGCGCCTCGCCGGGCTCGACGTGCTCGTGCAGCCCTCGCGCGCGGACAACCTGCCGCTGTCCGTCCTCGAGGCGATGGCCGCGGGGCTGCCGGTGGTCGGCACGCGCGTCGGCGGGATCCCCGAGCTCGTGGTCGACGGCGAGACCGGGATCCTCGTCGACCCGGAGCGGCCGGTCGCGCTCGCCGAGGCGCTCGACGCGCTGGCGTCGAGCCCCGAACGGCGGCGGGCGCTTGGCGAGAAGGGGCGCAAGCGGGCGATCGAGCAGTTCTCGCCGGAAGCGACCGCGCGGCGGACGGTCGCGCTCTACGAGGAGCTGTGCGGATCCTCCATGTGATCCAGGAGCTCGGCACAGGCGGCGCGGAGCGGATCCTCGTCTCGGCCTACCGCGGCGCCCGCGACGCCGGCCACGAGGTGTTCGTCGCGGCCGCGCCCGGGCCGCTCGCCGCGGAGCTCGACGCCCAGTCGTACCCGCTCCCGCTCGTCCAGCGCAAGCCCTGGCGGATCCCGGGAGCGACGCTCGCTGTGCGGCGCGCGGTGCGCGACTCGAGGCCCGACGTGGTCCACGCGCACAACCCGGTGATCGGCTTCGCGACGGGTCTGGCCACGCGCCGCGGCTCGCGACCGCCGGGTCTAGTCAGCCTCCACGGAGGCGCCGACGACGAATGGCGCGCGACCGTGCGGCTCGTTCACGCCTCGGGCCTCGCACCGGTCGCGTGCGGCACGGGTGTCGCCTCGGCGCTCGAGGAGCACGGCTGCGCGCCGGTAGCGACGGTCCCGAACGCGGTCGGGCCTGCTCCACCGCCCGCGGACCGTGCGGAGCTGGAGCGCGACTGGGAGATCCCGCCGGGCAACCGCCTCGTGCTCGCGGTCGGGAGGCTCGTCGAGCAGAAGAACCACGCGCTTGCGATCCACGCGCTGGCCGTTGTTCCGGAGACGACGCTCGTGATCGCGGGAGACGGGCCGTTTCGCGGGACCCTGGAGCGCACCGCCGAGGAGAGCGGCGTCGCCGACCGGGTCGTCTTCGCTGGCCTTCGTCCCGACGCCCGCGCGCTGATGGGCGCGGCCGACGTGGTTGTGCTCCCATCGCGCTGGGAAGGCCTCCCGCTGACCGCGCTCGAGACGCTCGCGTCGGGCACGCCGCTCGTCGCGACGGACGTCCGCGGCGTGCGCGAGCTAGTCGTCGACGGGCAGAACGCGCTCCTGGTCCCCGAAGAGCCCGAGGCGTTGGCCGCGGCCCTTCTCCGCGTCCTGGACGACCCCGAGCTCGCAGCCCGACTCGCCGAAGCAGGCCGCAAGGTCGAAGGCGCGGGCTCGGACGACGAACTCGTCGCGGGGTTCCTGCGCCTGTACGAGGGCCTCCGGTGACCCCGCGGGTCTCCGTCGTGATCCCCGCGTTCGACGCGGCCGAGACCGTCGGCGGGGCGATCTCGTCGGTCCTCGCCCAGACGTACGCCGATCTCGAGGTCGTCGTGGTCGACGACGGCTCACGTGACGCCACAGGCGCGGTCGCCGCGGCCTTCGAGGGCCCCGTGCGGGTCGTCGCCCAAGAGAACGCGGGCGTCTCGGCCGCGCGGAACCGTGGCCTGGCCGAGGCGCAGGGGGAGCTGATCGCGTTCTGCGACGCGGACGATGTCCTGCTGCCGCGCCACCTCGAGGCGCTGCTCGCGGTCTACGAGCCGAACGGCGGGATCGCAACCTCGAACTGCTACTGGCTCTTCCCGGGCGGGATCCACCCCTCGCGCACGCGCTACAAGGGCCGCTTCCCGAAACCGGAGCGCCAGCGGCTCGCGATCCTCGAGCAGAACTTCGTCTCGACGATGTCGCTCTTCCCCGGGGCGCTGGCCGACGAGATCGGGCCGTTCGACACCGGACTCGAGGTCGCCGAGGACTGGGACTTCTGGCTGCGCGCGGTCTATGCGGGCCACACGGTCTCGCTGCAACCCGAGCCGCTCGCGCTCTACCGCTGGGGGACCAGCGGCCTCTCCGCAGAGCCCGAGCGCATGGACGAGCACGCCGCTGCCGTCCTGCGCAAGGCCGCCGCGCGCGACGACCTGCGGCCCGAGGAGCGCGCGTACCTCGTCAAGCGCCTCTCCGGCCCCGGGCCCGCGGAGCTCGGCCGCCGCGGCGACGATGCGCTGCGCGACCGCCGCTACCGCGAGGCCGCGAGAAGCTACCGCGACGCGGCCGCTCTCTGCCCGAGCGAGCCCGCGCTCCTCCGGAAGGCGCGCGTCATGCGCCTGGCGCCCTGGCTTGTCGGACCGCTCGTCCGCTCGCGGCAGCTGAGGATCGAGCACGAGGTCGGCTTCGAGGAGGGCCACGTCCGATGAGCGCGCGGGAGCTGAGCGTCGCGTTCGTCTGCACCGGGAACCGCTTCCGCAGCCCGATCGCCGAGGCGCTGTTCGTGCGGGACACCGAGGCCCTGCCGGTGCGGACGGAATCGCTCGGCACGCTCGACCTCGGGCCGCGGCCGGCGGTTCCCGAGGCCGCGTCGCTCGCGGAGACGATGGGAATCGACCTCTCAGGGCACCAGGCGCGGAGCCTCACCGGCGCCGACCTGGGCGCGTTCGACCTCGTACTCGGCTTCGAGCGCCGTCACGTGCTCGCGTCGGTCGTCGATGCGCACGCGCACATCGAGCAGACGTTCACGCTCCCGGACTTCGTCGCGCTCCTCGAGACGCTTCCCGGGCCCCCGCTGCCGAACGACCGCATCGAGCGAGCGCTGATCCGGATCCGCCAGGCGCACGCGGCCAGGCCGTCCGGCTTCCGGAACGCGCCGATGGAGGAGCTGCGCGACCCGCTCGGGCTGCCGGCCGCCGCCCAGCGCGAGACCGGCCTCGAGCTCCAGCGGCTCGTTGCCGAGCTCAGCGCGCTGCTGCTCGCCTAAGCCCTCCTGGCCTCCCAGCGGTCGAGCGTCTGCGAGGCGGTCCCGACGCGGCCGTCCTGCTCCTCGATCCAGGCGAGCAGCCGCGTGTAGAGCCGGTCGTAGCCGCGCGCAAGCCGCGGGTTGTGCGAGGGCGGGTGCCAGAGGATCGCGACCGCGCCGCCGTGCTCGGCGACCGGCTCCAGCGTCGCGACGGCCGCGTCGAAGGCTGCGTCCGCGTCGAGGCCGAGGTAGCGCTCCTCCGCGAGCGTCGCGTCCATCAGGGCGAGCGGGAGCTCCCAGCCTCCGGCCTCGCGCCGCTCCGGGTCCCAGAGCCGGTACGGATAAGGCGTTCCTGCACGCAGCCCCGGCTGCGAGGCCCAGCCGATGCTCGAGTCGTAGCGGAGGCCTGCCTGCCGCAGCTCCGCTGCGAGCCGGTTGGGGTCGCTCCGCAGGTAGTGGTGGCGCAGTCCCTGCGGGTGATCGAGCGGCGCAGCCTCCTGGGCAATCGCGCCTGGCCGCTCGCGGGCCTGGTACGACGCGTGGAGGCCGATCTCGAATCCCGCGGCCGCCGTCGCGTCGAGCGCGGCCGTCAACGCGGGCCGGTACCGCTCGGGGTAACCGTCGCGCGGGTCGTCCTGGCGCGTCAGGAAGAAGCAGGTCGAGCGCGGGCCGGCAGCGATCATCTCGTCCAGCGGGAAGACCGGGTCCCGCCCGGCCGCGGCGTCGAGCAGGAACGCCGACCCTTCGCGCAGCCGCTCGCCGGAGACGTGGACGACCCCGCCCGCGAGCCTCCGCAGGCCCGTACCGAACCCGCCCCCGCCGAGCAGGTCGACGTCGTGCGTCAGCGCAATCAGGAAGCGGCCGCCGCCCGGATAGCCGCGCCGCTCCACGCCAAGCCGCCGGCCCAGCTCGGCCGCGAGCTCGGCCACACGCGCCCCCGGTGGCTCGGCCGGCGGCAGCGGCCGGCCGTGCTCGTCCCGCTCCCCGTCGCGCTCCGCGGCGAGCGTCAGCAGCCCGAAGATCTCGTCGAGATCGGCCTGCCGCACCTGCGCCTGCTCGTCGAACGGCAGCCCGAGCGCGTCGAGCAGCGCGTCGAGGGCGTACCGCCGCTCAGGCTCCATTACTCCCTTGGCCGCAGCGCCGGAAAGAGGATCACGTCGCGGATCGTCTCGCTCCCGGTCAGCACCATCGCCAGCCGGTCTATGCCGACGCCGCAGCCGCCGGTCGGCGGCATCCCGTACGAGAGCGCCTCGACGAAGTCCGGGTCGCCGGGCTCGGACTCCTCCGCCCCGGCCTCGCGCTCGGCCTCCTGCAGGGCGAACCGCTGCGCCTGCTCCTCGCTGTCGTTCAGCTCGCTGAACGCGTTCGCGAACTCCATCCCGGCGACGACGCACTCGAACCGCTCAACGAGCGACTCGTCCGCGTCCGTCGTGCGCGCGAACGGCGAGAGCTCGAGCGGCCAGTCGAAGACGATCGTCGGCTGGATCAGCTCGGGCTCGACGAAGTGCGAGTACGCGTGGTCGACGAGCTGCGACCAGGAGACGTCGCGCGAGGCGTCGACGCCCGCGTCGGCGAGCTTCTCGCGCAGCTCGTCCTCGTCGCGCGACCAGACGCCCTTCTCCTCGAGCGCCTCGACGAAGCTCAGCCGGTGCCACGGCGGCTCGAGGTTGATCTCGTGCCCGCGGAACGTGACCTGGGTCATGCCGATCGCGCGGGTCGCCGCCTCGACCAGCTGCTCGGTTCGCACCATCGTGTCGCGGTAGTCGGCGTAGGCCTCGTACCACTCGACCTGCGTGAACTCGGGTGAGTGCTTGTACGAGATGCTCTCGTTGCGGAAGTCCTTCGAGAGCTCGTAGACCCTCTCGAGCCCGCCGACGATCAGGCGCTTCAGGTAGAGCTCGTCGGCGATCCGCAGGTAGAGGTCGGCGTCGAGCTCGTTCGAGTGCGTGACGAACGGGTCGGCGAACCCGCCTCCGTAGCGCGGCTGCAGGATGGGCGTCTCGACCTCGATGAACCCCTCGCCGTCGAGGTAGGCGCGGACCTCCGTGACGATCCGCGCACGCGTCAGGGCCAAGCGGCGCGAGTCCTCGTTCATCAGCAGGTCGAGATAGCGCTGCCGGTAGCGCGTCTCGACGTCCGTCAGCCCGTGGAACGTATCCGGGAGCGGGCGGCGGATCTTGGCGAGCAGAACGACCTCGGAGGTGGCCACCGAAGGCTCGCCGCGCTTCGACCGGCCCGGTTTGCCCGTCGCGCCGACGAGGTCGCCGAGATCGAGGTCGAGCTCCTGCTCGACGATCAGCTGGATGCGGCCCGAGCGGTCGACGAGGTCGAGGAAGCTGAGCTTCCCCATCTCGCGCCGGCCCATGACCCGCCCGGCGACGCGGAGCTCGGCGTCGAGCGTCTCCCCCGGTTCGGCCTTCTCGGCCTCGGCGCGAACGACGGCGATCTCGGTCCGGTCCGGAAACCGCTTGGGCAACATCCGCGCGAGTCTAGTGCCGCGAGCCCCGAATCATCAGCGGTCGCCCACGGCAGCACGGATCGCGTCGGCATCGGCGCCAAGGTCGCGCAGGATCTCGGACGCAATTCCCTCGTCCTCTCGCGCGATGGCGAGCAGGATGTGCTCGGGCCCGACCTCCGCTTCGCCGCGCGCGTCAGCCTCGACCAGCGCGAGCTCGACGATCTTCTTCGCACGCGGAGTCCATGAAAGCTCGCTGCTCGCGTCGCCGCGCCCGGGGATCACACCCACCCGCGCGCGAACCTCCTCGAGCCGGATCCCGAGCTTCTCGAGCGCCTGGGCCGCGATCCCCTCGTTCAGGCGGAGCAGGCCGAGCAGGAAGTGCTCGGTGCCGAGGTAGTCGTGCCTGAGCGCCCTCGCCTCTTCCTCGGCGAAGACGCCGACAACCAGCCGCCCGGGCTCCGTGAGGCGCTCGAACACGAGCGCCAGCCTAACCCGCGCTACGCCGCTTTGATCTCGAGGATCTTGAACTTCATCGACCCGCGCGGGGCCACGACCTCGACGGTCTCGCCCTTCTTCTTGCCGATGATCGCCTTGCCGACGGGCGACTCGTTCGAGAGCTTGTTCTCGGCCGGGTTCGCCTCGGCAGAGCCGACGATCCGGTACTCGACCGTCTGCTTGGCGGAGATGTCGCGCAGCCTGACCTTCGAGCCGACGGAGACGACGTCCTTCGAGATCTCCTTCTTCGAGATCACGCGAGCGCTGCGGAGCCGCTCTTCGAGGGTCGCGATGCGGTGCTCGAGCAGCGCCTGCTCGTTCTTCGCGTCGTCGTATTCCGCGTTCTCGGCGATGTCGCCGAACTCACGCGCGGTCTTGATGCGGTCAGCGACCTCACGTCGCTTCTCGGTCGAGAGGTACTCGATCTCCTGCTTGAGCTTCTCGTAGCCTTCCGGAGTGAGGATTACGTCCTTCAACTGGGCCTCCTGAAAGAAAAACGCGCGGCGCATGGGCGCCATCGCGGGCGGGGATGTTACCTGCGCCCCCAGACGGACGTCAACCCCTCGGACGGTTACTATTTCCCGCTCTGTGCAGGTAGATCTTCGTAGCCCCTGGCAGATCCGGGATGTCGAGATTCCAACCCGGCTCGTGCTGGCCCCGATGGCGGGCGTGAGCGTGCAGGCGTTCCGCCGGCAGGGCCGCCGTTTCGGGGCGGGGCTCGTCTGCTCGGAGATGGTCAGCTGCGCCGGCCTCCAGCACGGGAACGAGCGGACGCTGGGCTACCTGCGGATCGCCTCCGACGAGAAGCCGCTCGCCGTGCAGATCTTCGGTTCCGAGCCCGACGTGATGGCCGAGGCCGCGCGGATGGTCGAGGACGCGGGCGCGGACATCGTCGACGTCAACTTCGGCTGCCCGGTCAAGAAGGTGACGAAGACCGGCGCGGGCGCGACGCTGCTCGAGGATCCCGTGCGCGCGTGCGCGGTCGTCTCCGCCGTGGCGAACGCGGTCTCGGTGCCGGTGTCGGTGAAGATGCGCCGCGGGCTCGAGAACGGCTCGCGAGCCTGCCTCGACCTCGGGCCGCGGCTCGTCGACTGTGGGGCGGAGTCGCTGACCCTGCACCCGAGATCGGCGCGCCAGATGTACACGGGCGAGGCCGACCACTCGCTCACGGCCGAGTTCGTCTCTCTCGTGGACGTCCCGGTGATCGCCTCGGGCGACGTCACCTCTCGCGCGCGGGCGCAGGCGCTGCTGGCGACGACCGGCGCCGCGGCCGTGATGGTCGGGCGCGCGGCGCAGGGAAACCCGTGGGCGCTGCGGGAGATCGTGGACGCCGAGGCGGCCGAGCCGTCGCGCGAGGAGGTCGTCGCCGAGCTGATCCTGTTCATGCGCGAGACGGTCCGCGAGCTCGGCGAGACGCGCGCGACCGGCTTCCTGAAGAAGTTCTACGGCTGGTACCTGGGGCGAGGCCGCTTCCCGAGGCCGTTCAAGCAGGAGCTCGTGCAGCTCGAGACGCTGGCCGAGGTCGAGGAGCGGCTGTTCGCGGCGGCTCCCGGCGCGGCCGAGGTCTTGCGGCAGCTGGAGGACGAGCTGCCCGACGGCGAGGACGACGTGGTCCTCGACCTCCCGATCTCGATCTACGGCGGCGGCTGAACAGGCCGCGTCCTTCCAAGTAACAGACTGTTACTTGCTCCAGCGTGGGCGGCGTACGGCCGCAGATTCGGCCCTAATGCCTCAAGTAACAGACTGTTACCAGCGGAACTCCGACGACGACGATCGGAGCGATCTCGTTCGACCCGCCGGGACCTCCACGGTGACTGTCCTCACTCCTCGTGGTTCCGCTGCCAGACGAGCCGCAGGCCTTCGAGCGTCAGGAACGGGTCGACGCGCTCGAGCGTGCGCGCGTGCGGGACGATCAGGTCGGCCAGGCCGCCGGTGGCGACCGTCTGGGCCTCGACGCCGAGCTCGCCGCGGATCCGCTCGACGATCCCGTCCACCTGGCCCGCAAAGCCGTACACGAGCCCCGACTGGAGGCTCGCCGCCGTGTTCTTGGCGATCACCGTCGCGGGCTCGCTGAAGTCGACCGAGAACAGCCGCGCTGCGCGGGCCGAGAGCGCCTCCATCGAGACCTCGATCCCGGGCGCCAGGACGCCGCCGACGTATTCGCCGTCGGGCGAGACGACGTCGAAGTTCGTCGAGGTGCCGAAGTCGACAACGATGCACGGCGCGCCGTACCGCTCGACGGCGGCCACCGCGTTCGCGATCCGGTCAGGCCCCACCTCGCGCGGGTCGTCGTAGCGCACCGGAATCCCGGTGCGAGTCCCGGGGCCGAGCACGAGCAGCTGCACCCCGACCCGCTCGGCCGCCTCCTCGTAGGCCCGCAGCAGCGACGGCACCGTGGACGAGAGCACGATGGCCTCGACCGCCTCGAGATCGACCAGACCACGGAGCAGGAGCCCCAGCTCGTCTCCGGTCCGCTCCGACTCGGTCGCGACGCGCCAGTGCTCGCCCAGCTCGTCGCCGTGGAAGAGCCCGATGACGGTCTGCGTGTTCCCGACGTCGATCGCCAGGAGGCCGGCCATGCGGCGAGCCTACTTCAGCGCGAGCGCGGGGATGCTCAGGTCCGAGTAGACGCGGCTGTAGACGAAGCTGTGCGGGACGACGCGGTTGGAGAAGAAGAACAGCGTGTTGTACGTGCGCATGACGACGGCCGGCGCGAGGTCTCTCGTCATCTCGAGGTCGAGCCTCCCGAGCGCGCGCAGGCGGGCAGGCCCGGAGAGCCTCTTCGCGGCCGCGAGCTTCCTGGCGTAGGTCTTGTTGCCTCCGACGAAGAGCCCGAGCAGCGCGGCAGGGTCGGGGTCGGTGACGTCCCCGCACCAGCCCAGAGAGACGCCCATGTCGAGGTCAGTGTTGCGCTTCCCCATCGCGTCGTAGAGGTCGACCGCGGAGAACGGCCTCATCGTGATGCGGCTCGCTTTGATCCCGAGCCGGACGAGGTCCCTGCGAACGAGTTGAGCCTGCGCGGAGTTGATCGCGCCCGAGGCGCGGTATCCGATCGTGATCTTCCCGGTCCCGAGCCGGCCGATCACGAGCTTGCGCGCCTTCTCCAGGCGAGGAGTCACCGAGTAGGGCTCGAGCTTCGGCGTCGTGATCGAGCCCGGGAACCCGGGTGGCAGGAGATGCGTCCAGGGAGACGCGCTGTAGGCGCCCGAAGCCGCGGCGAACGCCGCCCGGTCGACGGCCCAGTTGAGCGCCTGACGCAGGGCCAGGCTCTTGAACAACCCGCGGTTGCGGTTCAGCGCCACGTACCCGAGGCAGGGGAACGGCCTCACCCAGAAGCGCGTCTTGTTGACGCCGTAGCGGTTGGCGATGCCCTGGACCTCGCCGCTCGGAAGCGGGCCCTCGTCGAGCTGGCCCGACTTCACCTGCTCGAACGCGGCCTGCTCGCCCAGGTTCCAGCGGACGTCGACGCCGGACACGTTGCGAGGGCGCAGGCGGCCGGGGCCACGCTTCCAGTACCGGTTGCGACGCAGCGAAGTCAGGAGGTTCGCGTCGTTGCGCGTGAACGCGTACGGCCCGGCCGAGGGGTACGGCGTCTCGACGTCCTTGGTCAGCGGCAGCTTCGTCGAGGTGGCCTGGAAGAACGGCGTCGCGAGCTTGGTCACGAACGACGCATCGGCACGCGTCAGGCGAACGGTCAGCCGGTTGCCCCTGGCGACCACGCCGCGCACGTGCTTCGCCTTCCCATCGCTGACCTCCTTCGCGCCGACGATGTTCGTCGCGTTCGGGTCGGTGATGTACTGCGCCGCCGGAGAGGCGAGGTCGTGATTCGCGGCCCGGTCGATCGCGTACTGGAAGCTCTTCGCGGTGACAGGCGTGCCGTCGCTGAAGCGGAAGCCCTTGCGGATCGTGAACGTGTAGATGCGGCCGTCCTTGGAGACGCGGTAGCCGGAGGCCACCTCCGGGACGAGCTTCGCTCCGGCCGCGCCGGCCTTGTCCGGGTAGTTGAAGAGCTTGGCCGCGGTTGCGTACTCGAGCCACCAGGCGGTCGAGACGTACGCAAGCTGCGGGTCGATCTGCACGGAGGCGCCGGTCGTCCCGACCCGGAAGATGCCGCCGTACCTCGGCGAGGACGCGCCCGCTAGTTGCGCCGTCGCCAGAAGGACGACCCCCGTGAGGATCATCGCCGCCGAGACCCCGAGCCGCTTCATTTGAGCGCCAGCGCGGGGATGCTCCAATCGGAGTAGATCCCGCTGTAGACGAGGCTGCGCGGGTTGACCCGGTTGGAGAAGAAGTACCGGTTGTTGTACGTGCGCATGACTACGACGGGCGCCAGGTTCCGGACAATGTCGAGATCCAGCTTTCCCAGGGCTTGGAGCCGCGCGTCGCCGCCGAGCCTGTTCGCCGCCGCGAGCCTCCGCTTGTACTTGTCGCTGACAGGACCGAGGTCGCCGGCCGAATTCAGGAAGCTGCCAAGGAACGGCGCCGGGTCCATGGAGTCGGCACACCAGCCGAGCGACACGCCGAGGTCGAAATCCGTGGCGACGTAGATGTCGGCGCCCGGGTAGCCCTTCATCGTGATCTTCGAGGCCGGGAACCCGAGCCGGATGAGGTCGTTGCGTACGAGAGGCGCCTGAGCGGGATTGATAGTTCCCGAGGAGCGGTAGCCGATGGTGATCTTCCCGCCCCTGAAGTGGCCGGCAGCGAGCTTCCGCGCTTTCGAGAGCCGCCCTGTGCCGGTGTACGGCTGCAGCTTCTTCGCTGTGATCGAGCCCGGGAACGTCGGCGGCAGGAGATGCGTCCACGGTGACGCTGCGTACGGGCCCGCCGTCCCGGCGTACGCGCGCCTGTCCACCGCCCAGTTGACCGCCCGGCGCAGCGCGAGGTTGTTCCTGAACAGCGGACGGTTGTTGTTGAAGGAGAGGGCCCCGATACATCCCACGGGCCTCGCCCAGAACCGCGACTTGTTGACGCCGTACTGGCTGGCGACGCCCTGGACCTCCGCGGCAGGCAGCGGACCCTCGTCGAGCTGGTTCGCCCTTGTCAGGTTGAACGCGGTCTGCTCGTTCAGATTCCACTGGGTGTCCAGGCCGGTCAGGTTTCGCGGCCGCATCCGCCCGGGACCGCGCTTCCAATTCGGGTTGCGCCTGATCGACGTCAGGACGTTGACCTCGTTCGCCTTGAAGAAGTAGGGGCCGGCCGATGGGTACCCGCCCGTGACCTCGTGTGTGAGCGGCAGCGCCGTCGAGGTCGCCTGGAAGAACGGCAACGCCAGCTTCGTGAGGAACGTGTTGTCCGGCCTCGTCAGCCGAATGACAAGCCGGTTGCCCTTGGCGACGACGCCGCTCACGTGCGTCGCCGCTCCATGGTTGACGGCCTTCGCGCCCACGATGTCTGTTCCGTTCGGGTCGGTGATGAACTGGGCCGCGGGCGAGGCGAGGTCGTGGTTGGCCGCCCGGTCGATCGCGTACTGGAAGCTCTTCGCGGTCACCGGTTCGCCGTTGCTGAAGCGGAACCCCTTGCGGATCGTGAACGTGTAGGTCTTGCCGCTGTTCGAGACCCTGAAGCCGGACGCGACCTCCGGGACGAGCCGGTCACCCGCCTGCCCGCGCCGGTCGGGGTAGTTGTAGAGCTTGGCCGCCGTCGCGTACTCGAGCCACCAGGCGGTGGTGACGTAGGCGACCTGCGGGTCGATGTGCGTCGAGGCGCCGGTCGTACCGAAGAGAAAGACGCCGCCTTTCCGGGACGACGAGCCACCCGAGGCGTTCGCGATCTGGGCGGTGGCGAAAAGTCCTGTGCCGACCGCCAGCATGGCCACTGAGAGCCAGAGCCGTCGTGGCATCCCACCCCTGTAGACGCCCGCGAGGGCGTGCGGGTTAGGCGTCCTCGTCCGAGGAGGGCGACTCGCCGATGCGCTCCGCGAGCGCTTCGGGAGTCAGCGCCGGCTCGTCGCCGTCGGCGCGGAGCTCCTCGACGGTGACGTCGCTCGAGGTGTAGACCTCGGTCCGCGGGATGATCCGCGTCGGGCGGTTCTTGTCCCAGACCCACACGTCCTCCATCTTCAGGTGGAAGAACGGGTAGCTCTGCTGCGGGACGTACTGGAGGTCGAGCCGGTTGCAGAGGTACGTCGCGTCCTGCGTGAGCACGCAGTAGCGGAAGAGGCCGAAGACGGCCGAGTACTCCTTCTTGAGCGTGAGCTCGAGCTCGGCTTCGAACTCGTCGAGCTCGTCGAGATGCGACATGCGCAGAATCATAGCCCTGCCAAGAGGCCCCGGACCGGGCCGAGCCCGGGCACGTCCAGTGCCGGATCCAACTCCGCCAGCGGCTCGAGCGCAAACCGCCGCTCGGCCAGGCGGGGATGCGGGACGGTGAGGCCCGGCTCGTCGATCGTTTCCCGTCCGTAGACCAGGAGATCGAGGTCGATCGTGCGCGAGCCGAAGCGCGGGCCGTCGCCGCGGACGCGGCCCAGCTCGAGCTCGATCGCGAGCAGGCGCGCCAGGAGGTCCTGCGCGGAGAGGTCGGTCTCGACCCGGGCGGCGCCGTTCAGGAACGCGGGCTGGTCCAGGTAGCCGACCGGGTCGGTCTCGCGCAGGGTCGAGACCGCCACCAGCTCGATCCCGTCCTCGGCTGCGAGGAGGTCGAGAGCTGCCTCGATCTGGCGCTCTCGCTCGCCGAGGTTCGAGCCGATTCCGACGAAAGCTGTGGTCACCTTTCCGATTCTCGCCGCTCGTCCACAACGGACGCGGCCCGCCGGTACCTTGTGCGCGTACGTGCGCCGTCTGATGGTCATCGGGGTCTTGCTGCTCGCGTGCGTCTCTCCGGCGCGCGCCGCGCTGCCCGTGCATCAGGGGCACCCGATCCTTCCCGCCTCTCCGGCCGGGGCGAGCTCGGTCCGGAGCCTGCGCGACTACTCGCACACGCTCGTCCAGCTCGACCACCGCGGCATCGGCGGCGCCGAGTTCGCGCTGAGCCAGGCGGGCGGCGTTCAGATCGCGCCGGAGATCGCGCTCTGGCGCGTTCCGAGCGCGGCCGCGGTGCGGCTGCTGCCCGGACTGCGCGCGCAGGGCCTTGTCCGCTCGGTGAGCCCTGATGTCCCGCTCCGGCTCTCGCCCTGGGACGCGGTGAGCCCGCTCGCCGGAATCCCGCATTTCTCGCAGGAGTGGTGGATTCCACACGTGGGCGCCGACCGGTGGACGCCGCCCGGGCCGGGCGTGCCGGTCACGATGATCGACTCGGGCGTCGACGCGAGCAACTCGGAGTTCCAGGGCAGGGCGGAAACCGTCTACCTGAACCCGCAGAGCTTCACCGCGGACGAGGACGAGCTGCACGGCACCGCGACCGCCTCGGTCGTCGGGGCTCCCGGCGCGAACATGACCGGGATCTACCCGCAGGCGAAGCTCCAGATCTGGGATGCGAGCCCCAACGGAGTGCTGACCGTCGGCGACGAGATCGCCGGCCTTTTCGACGCGATCAAGCACGGGCGCTCGGTGATCAACCTCAGCCTCGGCGGCTTCGACCGGATCCCGATCGAGGAGCACGCGATCCTGGCCGCGTTCGGCGCCGGGTCCCTCGTCGTCGCTTCAGCCGGGAACGATCGTGAGATCGGCAGCCCGCTCTCGTACCCGGCCTCGTTCGCGCACGTGCTGACGGTCGGCGCGACGAACGAGTTCGACCAGGTGGCCGACTTCTCGAGCGCCTCCTCGCACATGGACCTCGCCGCCCCGGGCGAGGACATGCTCGTCGCGGTCCCGAGCGTTTGGGCCCAGCCGCCAACCGACCCCTACGACACGTTCGACGGCACAAGCTTCTCCGCGCCACTCGTCTCGGGCGCGGCCGCCGCGATCTGGACGTTGCGCCCGAAGCTCTCGAACACGCAGGTCTTCGAGGTGATGCGCCGCTCGGCTCATCACGGCTCGAAGCGCGGCTGGAACGGGAACACGGGCTACGGGATCCTCGACGCGCCGGCCGCGGTCACGCGCAAGGCGCCCGCGCCTGACCCGCAGGAGCCGAACGAGGATATCTACCTCGTCAAGCCGAACGGCCTCTTCAAGACCGGCCACGCGGCGCTCACGTTCCCGGGCCGCGCCAACAAGGCGCTCGCAGCCCACGTCGAGCGCGACGACGACACCGAGGACGTCTACCGCGCGTACCTCCCGGCGAAGGGACGGCTGACCGTGACAGTGAAGCCGAACGCGAACGTCACGCTCCAGGTCTGGGGCAGGAAGACGGCCACGGTCTTCGAGCGCGGAGCGGCCGCGCGGCGCGACCTGCTCGGGCTCTCGGCGCACTCGGGCGCGAAGCGCGAGCGGCTGGTCGTCAGGGGCCGAGGCACAGGCCAGTACATCTATCTCGACGTCTTCCTCGCGAAGCCGGCGGTCGAGGCCGGCTACACGATCAGGGTCGCGACCGCTCGACGCTAGCGGCCGTGTGCCTGACCGGCACTGCCAGCCGGACCTCGGGCTTACTCACACGCACGCGCACGCGCTCGGCCGGGAAGCGTTCGATGAGCGCGTCGGCGACTGCCGCCGCGATCGACTCCAGGAGCCGGAACTGCCGGCTCTCCGAGACCTCCTGCACGAGCGCCGCGACCTCGCGGTAGTCGACCGTCTCCCCGATCTCGTCCTTCGCGGGCTCTGCCAGCTCGAACTCGACGTCGTAGACGAACGGCTGCTCCCGCTCGCGCTCCTCGTCGAGCACCCCGTGGCGGCCCGGGACCTCCAGGCCCGCGACCTCGACGACGACAGTCACGGGAGGGCGGCCGCGGCGGCGGTCAGGGCGTCGACGTGCTCCCTGACGTCGTGGACGCGGAGAATCGTGGCGCCGCGCTCGTAGGCCGCGACGGCGGCTCCTACGCTGGCCGCGGTCGACCCGGTGGTGGCGTCCGGATCGCCGAGCAGCTTCCCGAGCGAGCTCTTGCGCGAGAAGCCGACGACCACCGGCCGCCCGAGCGCGGTCAGCTCGTCCAGCCGCCGGATCAGCTCGAAGTTGTGCTCGACGGTCTTGCCGAAGCCGATCCCCGGATCGAGGCAGACCCGCTCCTCCGCGATCCCGGAGTCGACCGCGAAAGCGAGCCGCTCCTCGAGGAACGCGGCCACCTCGGCAACCACGTCGTCGTAACGCGGGTCGGCCTGCATCGTCCGCGGCTCGCCGCGCATGTGCATCAGGCACAGGAATGCCTCCGAGCCCGCGACGACTCCGGCCAGCTCCGGGTCGCCGCGCAGGGCGGTCACGTCGTTGACCATCTCGGCGCCGAGCGCGAGGGCCCGGCGCGCGACCTCTGCCTTCGAGGTGTCGATCGAGACCGGCACCTCGCCCGCGAGCCCTTCGAGCACGGGCAGGACGCGCCGCAGCTCCTCCTCGACGTCGACGCCCTCGGAGCCCGGGCGCGTCGACTCTCCTCCGATGTCCACGACCGCGGCGCCCTCGCCGGCCATGCGCCGCGCGGAGGCGATCGCGTCGGCCGGGTCGAAGTTCACCCCGCCGTCAGAGAACGAGTCGGGCGTGACGTTGACCACGCCCATGACGCTCGGCCTGGGAAACCGGTCCTCGGCAGCGCTCATGCGTGCAGTCTTCCAGCCCGCGCGCCGCCGCCCGGTCGGTCTATGCGGTGGTCGCTGCGTCCATCGGAGCCGGGCTGGTCGCCTGCGACTCCCAGTAGCTGTTGAGGGCGCCCTGCACCTTCACCCACCAGATGATCGCGCCGACGATCGGGAGCAGGTGCCAGAGACCCGTCCAGCCGGAAACTGGCTGCTCACGGCCATCCGAGGCGTACATCTTGCCCACTTCGCTCCCGGCGAGGAACGGGATCGCGATTCCGACGATGACCGCGATCAGCAGCGCGATCCCGCCGCCGATTCCGCGCTTCGTGTGCTGTTGGAGCTCGTCGAAGGTGACGAACGACCAGTACAAGCCGTAGATCCCCAGCGTGACGATGAAAAGCAGGATTCCGAAGCCGATCCCGCGCGGCCTCCCAAGCGGTCCGTCATTGCTCACAGCATCTCCTCTCCCATGGACGACCGGACGACTCAACCACGCGTCGAGTGGGGTGTCAATCCGGCCGTCGCCCTGGAAGCCGCCCGGGTACCGTGAAGCGCATGGGAGTAGGCGATGAACGCCGCGGCGCGGCGTGGCGTTTCGTGCGCGCGGCTGCGCGCTCGCAGAGCGGCGGAGTGGCGGGGGCCGTGTCCTCCGGGCTGCTCTGGCAGCTCGGCGCTGTCGCCGCGCCGCTGATCGTCGGGACGGCGATCGACCACGGGATCGTCACCGGCGACCGGCACACGCTCCTGCTCTGGCTGATCGCCCTGTTCGGCCTCGGCCTGCTCGAGGTCAGCGCCGGCGGGATGCGCCACATCTACGCGATTCGGAACCGCTCGCGCTCCGACGCACAGGTTCGCGACGCGATCTTCGCCCACGCGCTCCGCCTCGACGCCTCGTACCACGACCGCGTCGGCCCAGGCGAGCTGCTGAGCCGCGCCTCGTCCGACTCGCTGCACGTCGCGCGGATGATGGACGCGATCGGCCACACGATCGGCTACGCGCTGACGGTCGTCGCCGTCGCGATCGTGATGCTGATCCTCGACGTCCAGCTCGCGCTGATCGTGCTGATACCGCTCCCGTTCGTCAGCCTCGGCGCCTGGCTCTACTCGCGCCGCTACGACGCGGGCACGCGGAAGCTGCAGGAGTCGTGGGGCGAGGCTTCGACGCTCGTCGAGGAGACGGTCAGCGGAATCCGGGTCGTGAAGGGGCTCGGGGCCGGAGATGCGCTCTCCGCCCGCTTCCGCCGGCGCAGCGACGAGGTCTACGACCGCGCGATGGTGCTCGCGCGGCTCGACGCCGCCTTCAACCCGGTGCTCGAGATGCTTCCTTTGCTCGGGATCGCGGTCGTGCTCTGGATCGGCGGCCGGCAGGTGATCGACGGCACCCTGCAGCTCGGCTCGTTCGTTGCGTTCAACGCCTACGTGGTCATGCTCGTCTGGCCGCTCCGCGTGCTCGGCCAGCGCGTCACGACCTTGCAGAAGGCGCTCGCCGCGAGCGGGCGGATCACCGAGGTGCTCGAGGCCGAGCCGCGCCTGCGTGACCCGCGCCACCCGGAGACGCTCGAGCAGCCGGTACGCGGCGACGTGCGGCTCGAAAGGGTCCGCTTCGGCCACGAGGGCGACCACGCCGTGCTCGACGGCCTCGACCTGCATGTCGCTCCGGGTGAGTCGCTTGCCCTCGTCGGCGCGACCGGCTCAGGCAAGAGCACCGTCGCCGGCCTGCTCGCACGGCTCTACGACCCGGAGGACGGGCGCGTCCTGCTCGACGGCCACGACCTCCGCGCGCTCCGGATCGCAGACGTGCGCAGCGCGGTCGCGCTCGTGTTCGAGGAGACGTTTCTGTTCAGCGAGAGCGTGCGCGAGAACATCCGGCTCGGGCGGCCGGACGCGGACGACCCCTCGGTCGAGCGTGCGGCGGCGCTCGCAGGCGCCGCGGAGTTCATCTCCGACCTTCCGAACGGCTACGACACCGTCCTCGGCGAGCGCGGGTTCTCGCTCTCGGGCGGCCAGCGCCAGCGGATCGCGATCGCGCGGGCGATCCTGGCCGACCCCGCGGTGCTCGTCCTGGACGACGCCACCTCGGCGGTCGACGCGACGAAGGAGCACGAGATCCGCGCGGCGCTCGGAGAGGTCATGCGCGGCCGGACGACGCTCGTGATCGCGCACCGGCCGGCGACGATCGCGCTCGCCGACCGTGTTGCCGTCCTCGAGGGCGGGCGGATCGTCGAGGAGGGCCGGCACGCGGAGCTCCTCCAGCGCTCGGCCCGCTACCGTGCGCTGCTCGCGCTGGAGGTCGAGGCAGCATGAGACGACGCTTGCGTCGTCTCCTTCAGGCCGGGCGGGCTCTGCTCGTCCGGCCGTCGGCAATGACCGGTCGACACGCCATCCGTCAGGACAGAGGCCGGTGATTCACAAGGCCACGACGCGGGAGGTCTGGCGCGAGACGCGCCACATGACGCGTGACGTCCAGGCGCGCTACATCGGCGCGGGCGTCGCGGTGATCGTCTCGACGCTGATCACGCTCGCCGGCCCCGCGCTCGTCCGGTACGCGATCGACCACGGGATCTCCAAGCACAGCCTGGCCGCACTGAACACGGCCACGATCGCCCTCGTCCTGCTCGCGGTCGTGAAGCCGTTCGTCGTCCGTGCGCAGACGCTGCTCGCGGCGACCGGCGGCGAGCGCTACCTCGCCTCGCTGCGCACGGCGGCCTTCGACAAGCTGCAGGTGCTCCCGCTCGGGTTCTTCGAGCAGGAGCGGACGGGCGTCCTCGTCTCGCGGCTGACCTCGGACGTGCAGGCGCTCGACGAGTTCCTGCGCGAGGCGCTCGTCGAGGTCGTTGGCAGCGGTCTCCAGATTCTGTTGACGGCGATCGTGCTCGTGTTCCTCTCGCCGAAGCTGGCGCTGGTCTCGCTCGTCGCGCTGCCGCTGCTGCTCGGCTCGAGCTGGGCCTTCCACCACAGCGCGGGCGAGGCCTACCACGCGATCCGCGACCGGGTCGCCGAGACGCTGACCGTGCTGCAGGAGGGCCTCACGGGCGTGCGCGTCGTCCAGTCGTTCCGTCGCGAGCAGCAGACGATCGAAACCTACGAGCCGCACAGCGAGGCACAAATCCGCGCGTGGCGGCGCGCGTCGTTCGTGAACATCCGCCTCTTCACGATGATCCCGATGGCGCAGACGATCGCGCTCGTGACCGTGCTCCTCGTCGCCGCGACGATGTATGACCACGGCGAGATCTCGACCGGGACGATCGCCGCCTTCCTGCTCTACCTCGTGCAGCTGTTCGACCCGATCGCGCGCTTCAGCGAGTGGCTCGGCGAGTTCCGCCAGGGTCTCGCCGCGCTCGGCAAGATCGTCGGCCTGATGCGAACGGAGAGCGCAGTCGCCGAGCGACCGGGCGCGGTCGAGCTGCCGGCGACGGGCGCAGTCGAGCTTCGCGACGTCACGTTCGGCTACGCGGGCGGCCCTCCGGTCGTGCGCGGCGTCTCGCTGCGACTCGACCCCGGCGAGCACGTCGCGCTGGTGGGCGTCACCGGCGCGGGGAAATCGACACTCGCGAAGCTCCTGACCCGCCAGTACGACCCACAGCGAGGCTCGGTCTCGCTCGGGGGGATCGACCTGCGCGACGGGACGCTCGAGTCGCTCCGCCACCGGATCGTGATGCTCCCGCAGGAGGGGCACCTCTTCAGCGGCACGATCGCGGACAACGTGCGGCTCGCTCAGCCGGAGGCCTCCGACGAGAAGGTCGTGCGCGCACTTGACGAGATCGGCGCCCTGACCCGCTTCGAGGCGCTCCCGGACGGGATCCACACCGACGTCCAGACCCGGGGCGTCCGGCTCTCGGCCGGTGAGCGCCAGCTCGTCGGGATCGCGCGCGTTGCTCTCGCCGACCCGGCCGTGATCGTCCTCGACGAGGCGACCTCGAGCCTCGACCCCGCCACAGAGGCCGCGGTCGAGCAGGCGCTGGCCGCCGTCGTCGCCGGGCGGACGGTGATCATCATCGCCCACCGCCTCTCGACCGCCGAGCGCGCCGACCGCGTGGTCGTGATGGATAACGGACGCGTGGTCGAGGTCGCCTCGCACGACGATCTCGTCGAGCAGGGCGAGCGCTACGCGCGGCTGTGGGCCTCGTGGCAAGCCGGAATCGCGGCAGGGACGACGTGAAACCGAACCGCTCGATCCCGTCTGCCACGGTCGTCCCGGTCTTGATCTACCCGGACGTCCGTGAGGCCGTGGCGTGGCTCAGCGCCGCGTTCGGGTTCGAGGAGCGCCTGCAGATCGGAGAGAGCCATCGCTCGCAGCTCCGCGTGGGCGACGGGGCCGTCATCGTCGCGGACGTCCGGCACGACAAGCGCCCGCCCCGCGAGGGCGAGGCGACGCACTCGGTGCTCGTGCGCGTGGACGACGCCCGCGCCCACTGCGAGCGCGCGAGGGCGCAGGGCGCGCGGATCCTGATGGAGCCGACCGACTTCGAGTACGGCGAGCGGCAGTACGCGGCCGAGGACCCGGCGGGCCACCGCTGGACGTTCTCCGAGACGCTCGCGGACGTCGACCCCGCGACCTGGGGCGGGACGCTGCACGGGTGACGGCCTGGCGGCCCAACATCGCCATGCCCGCAGGGAGCGGCGACCGCTGGGCCGAGGACTACGAGCGCGGCCGCCCGGGCTATCCGGTCGAGGCCGTCTCGATCGCAGGCGTGCCCTCGACGTCGGCCGTGTTGGACCTCGGCGCGGGCACGGGCAAGCTCACTCGCCTGCTGGCGACGGCGTACGACCGCGTGATCGCCGTCGAGCCGGCAGACGCGATGCGCGCGATCCTGTCGACGCATTGCCGAGAAGCCCTCGCCGGGAGCGCCGAGGCGATCCCGCTCGACGACGATTCGGTCGATGCGGTCTTCGCAGCCGAGGCATTCCACTGGTTCGACTGGGAACGCGCCCTCGCGGAGATCGCGCGGGTCCTGCGACCTGGCGGCACACTCGTCCTGATGTGGAACCTTCCGGCCGAGCTGACCGAGCCGTCAACAGCGGCCGTCGACCGGCTGGTGCACGAGCGAGCGCCGCGCGACCTGCCGCACGACCCGGGCGACCTCAACGCCGCCCGCTACGCGTCGGGCGAGTGGCGTCCCGCGTTCGCGGAATCGCCGTTCGAGGAGCTGCAGGAGGCCCGGCTCCCGAACCCGCAGACGCTCGAGCGCGAGGCGTTCGTCGCGTTCCTCGCGTCGATGGGCTGGGTCGGCGACCTCCCCGACGAGGAGCGGCTGCCTCTGCTCGACGAGATCCGCTCTCTCCTGGAGGCGGACGAATACGTCCGCCCGTGGGAAACGCACGTCTGCTGGACGCGCCTGCGCAGCTAGCCCATCGACCCCATCTTCGGCATGGAATGCCCGGGGATCGTGAGGGCCGGGATCACGTCAGGCGCAACCAGGAGGAGGATGCCGAGGCCGAGGAGGATCGCAGCCGTCCCGTAGGTCGCGGCCGTGCGCCACGGAACGGTCTTCTCGATCGCGATCAGCCCGGCGACGAACGCCATCCAGACGATGCTCATCACGCCGAGCGCGAAGAGCGAGGCCATCAGCGCCCAGCAGCAGCCGACGCACCAGGCGCCGTGCTTGGCACCCATCTCCATCGCACCCCGCCGGCCCTCGCGCCAGGCGCCGAGCAGAAAGCCCAGCGGGCTGCGGCACCTGCCGAGGCAGGCGTCCTTGAGCGGAGTCAACTCGTAGACGGCGGCGACGATGAGCACGACTCCCGCGACCCAACGGCCCGCACGGTCCCACGACAGCACGTCGCTCGCGGCCCGACTGCCCCCGATCGCGATCGAGAACGCCAGCACGCCGGCGGCGGCCCACGTCACGAGGTAGCCCGCCGCAAACAGGAGCGGCAGCACCAGCGACCGCGCCCGGGTCATCTGCGAGTAGAGCGCAACCGTCGGCGCGACCGACGGGAACATCATCGCCGCCATCATCACGACCCAGACGCCGAGGAACCAGCCGAGCGTCCCGAGGCTCGTCCAGGGCCCGTCGTCCATCCCGCGCATCTCGTTGGCCGTCCACCACCAGCCGACCCCGGCGAGCGCGAAGAGAAGCGCTACCAGCCCGAGTCGCGCGCGTGCGGCCGCGAACGCAGGCGCAAGCCCCGAACCTCGCGGAACGGCCTCCTGTGCAGTGGCGACCACGATCTAGGCGGCCCAGGAGAACTCGGACGTGGAGAGGCCCGTCTTTCCTTCGTACTCGATGCCGAAGGCACTGATCTTCGAGCGCTTCGCCTCCGCCATCGTGAGATTCGACGCGACCGGGTGGAACATGCCGTCGAACCTGACCGGTTGCCCGCTCTCGACGCCGAACGGCACGATGTCCTCGATCTCGAAGTCGATCACGTCTCCGATGCGGACGCTGTGGCGCAGCCCGTCGTCCTCGACCTCGATCGCAACCCGCTCGACGCCGAGCACCTCGCCAACGAGCGGTGCGAGGGCGGCCATCGGCCCCCCGAGCTGGCCGGTGAAAACCTTCACGAGCTTGTCCGCCTGCTCGTCGGTGGCGTTCTCGTCGACGAACACGCCGAGCTTCCAGTTGCCCTCGGTCATGACCTTCGGCGTGTCCGCGATAGCGGCCACGTTGAGCCCGCCGATGTCGGTGCCTTCGACCTCACCCTCGCGGATGCTGAAGACAAGGGTCACGCGGCAGAAGTCGTAGGTGGCACCGTGGTCGAACGACATGTTGCAGGGGCACATCAGCTCACACGAGCACGTCTCGACGTAGCTCCCCTTCAGGTTCCAGGACATAGACGCCCTCCTCGGCTCGAAGGACATCGATTCTGCGCCTCGACGCGAGAGGCGTCAACTGCCTTCGGTGCGTCAGTGCCCATCCTGTTCAAACAGGTGCGGCCTGTCCAGCGCCTTCCCGAATGTTCAGAACTGTCGCCCGGGCCAGTGCGCCGGAATGCCACCCGAGCACGCGCGGAAGCCTCCACTCGTCGCGGCGTCGCCGTCCCCGACTCAAAGGCAGAGTGAACCGGAGGGGGATTGTGATGCCCGCCCCCTCTCGGTCGACCCTGCGACGTGTGATTAGGTGCCTCGCCTGCGCCAGTGAGCGGGAATGACGCCTGAGCGGTAGTAGGTTGTCCGCCGTGAAGCCAGTGGACTTGTCAGTCGACGCCCTCGGCGGCCCTGCGGATGACTTCGTAATCGTCCAGTGGAAAGCCGAGGTCGGCGATCATTGGATCGCGCCTCTCCACGTCCACCATCACGACGACGAGGCGTGGTACGTCCTGTCAGGGCAACTTGGCTTCCGCCTCGGCGACGACGAGGTCGTTGCTGATGCAGGTTCCGCTGTTCTAGCTCGCCGCGGCGTCCCGCACACCTTTCGCAACGCTGGCGATACGGAAGTCGTGTACCTCTTGGTGATGCCACCGAGGATCGCGCAACTCATCGAGGCAATCCACCAACCGGGAGCCGACGTTCCGGCGCTCTTCCGCGCTCACGACTCCGAAATTCTTCCGGCGGCGTAGCGGCTCCCTGCGGGAGTTCTCACGAATGACGCTAGAGCCGGAGCAGCACCGCCAAGCCTGATGCCGCTATGAGGTGCGGGCTACGGCCCTCCTTCGCGAGAGCGACCCGCTCGCAGATCAAGCACGCGTTCTTGGCGGTGATCGTAGAGTCAGCGGGCGAAACCGCCGTGTGGACGAGAGCTCTATCGCCTGATCTTCGTCGCGGTGGCGGGCTTCGCCCGGCGCCGCTCACGCACGCTGGCCGCTAGCGCTCGCTACGACGGAAGTCGTCATGCCTCGCGCGCAGCGCGAGGCGGACTTACGTCGTACTACCTTCGGGCGGCGGCGGCTGCATCGTCGCGCCCGGGAACGGGACGGGACGCGGCTTCGGCTGCGGGCGCTTCTTCTTCTCTTCCTCGGCGGGCGCCTCGGGTGTCGTGTCCTCGTCGGGGAACACCTGCTCCTCCGTCTCGCCGGCGAGCAGGCGCTCGAACTGGTCCTTGTCGATCGTCTCGCGCTCGATGAGGATGCCGGACAGCTGGTGCAGGTCCGCCATGTGCTCCTTGAGCACCGTCACCGCGAGGTCATGCGCCTCCTCGATCACGCGCCGGATCTCGTCGTCGATCTCCCGCGCGATCTCCTCGGAGTAGTCGGGCTCGGCGCCCATCTCGCGGCCGAGGAACGGCATGTCGTGGTTGCGCCCGAGCACGCGCGGGCCGAGCTTCTCGCTCATGCCGTACCGCATGATCATCTGCTTCGCCGTCGACGTGACCTTCTCGAGGTCGTTCGCGGCGCCGGTCGTGATCTCCTGGAAGACGAGCTCCTCCGCGGCGCGTCCGCCGAGCGTCATGGCGAGCTGCTCCATGAGCGCGGTCTTGGTCGTCAGGTAGCGGTCCTCGCGCGGCAGCGAGATCGTGTAGCCGAGGGCCTGGCCGCGGCTGATGACCGAGATCTTGTGGACGTCGTCTGTGTGCTCGAGGAAGTGGCCGACGATCGCATGGCCGAGCTCGTGGTAGGCGGTGATCTTGCGCTCCTCCTCCGACAGGAGGCGCGTCTTCTTCTCCGGGCCTGCGATGACCCGCATGATCCCCTCCTCGAGCTCCTCCTGCTCGATCGTCTTCTTACCGCGGCGCGCTGCGAGGAGCGCTGCCTCGTTGACGAGGTTCGCGAGGTCGGCGCCCGTGAACCCGGGCGTTCCGGCCGCGAGGGTGTCGAGGTCGATCTCGACGTCGATCGGCTTGCCCTTCGCGTGCACCTCGAGGATCTTCCGGCGGCCGATGCGGTCGGGCCGGTCGACGACGATCTGACGGTCGAAGCGGCCGGGGCGCAGCAACGCGGGGTCGAGAATGTCGGGACGGTTCGTGGCCGCGATCAGGATGATGTTGTCCTTCAGCTCGAAGCCGTCCATCTCGACGAGCAGCTGGTTGAGCGTCTGCTCGCGCTCGTCGTGGCCGCCGCCGAGGCCGGCGCCGCGATGGCGACCAACGGCGTCGATCTCGTCCATGAAGACGATGCACGGCGCGGCCTGCTTGGCCTGCTCGAAGAGGTCGCGCACGCGCGAGGCGCCGACGCCGACGAACATCTCGACGAAGTCGGAGCCCGAGATCGAGAAGAACGGCACGCCGGCCTCGCCCGCGACCGCGCGCGCGAGGAGCGTCTTACCGGTGCCGGGCGGCCCGTAGAGCAGCACGCCCTTCGGGATGCGCGCGCCGAGCGCCTGGAACTTCTTCGGGTTCTCGAGGAACTCCTTGATCTCCTGGAGCTCCTCCACGGCCTCGTCGACCCCGGCCACGTCCTTGAAGCCGATCTTCGGCGAGTCGGGGGCCATGCGTTTGGCGCGGCTCTTGCCGAAGCTCATCACCTTCGACCCTCCGCCCTGGACCTGATTCATCAGGAAGATCCAGAACGCGATCAGGATCACGAACGGCAGCACCGAGATGAGCATCCCGAGCCACGAGAACCCCGCCGGGCCCTTCGAGTTGTAGCCGATGTTCTGGTCCTGCAGGACCGAGGTGATCTGAGGCACCGACTGGTCTGCCGGGTAGTGGACGGTCGCTTTCTTCGTCGCGTCGGGCCCCTTCGTGATCGCGAACGTGATCGAGCGCTTCGTCGGGTTGAACACCACGTTGTCGACCTGGCCGCTCCGGGCGTAGTTGATGAACTGCGAGGTCGTGACCGTCTTCTCGTTGTTCGAGTGCTTGATCAGCGTCTGGCTCGCCAGGTAGACGAGCAGCACGATCACGAAGAGCGGAAAGAGTGCTGAGCGGAAGAATCGATTCACAGGCCCTCTATCGGCACAGGGTACCAGCGCACATGAACCCGACCTCTCCCCGCCTCATGGCCTGCGGACTTCCCGGAAAGCGCGTGTTTTTCCTGCTAGAGACCGGTGCCGCCGACGTCCTGGCTCATGACGGCGACGTACGGGAGGTTGCGGTAGCGCTCGGCGAAGTCGAGCCCGTAGCCGACGACGAAGCGGTCGGGGATCTCGAACCCGATGTAGCGCACGGGAACGTCGATCTGGCGCCGCGCGGGCTTGGTCAGCAGCGCGCACACCTCGAGCGTCGCGGGCTCTCGAGACTCGAGGTTCCGCATCAGGTAGGAGAGGGTCAGGCCCGAGTCGATGATGTCCTCCACAACGAGGACGTCGCGCCCCTCGATGTTGATGTCGAGATCCTTGAGGATGCGGACGATTCCCGACGAGTCGGTCGAGTCGCCGTAGCTCGAGATCGCCATGAAGTCGACCTCGCAGGGGATCGTCAGGTGGCGCATCAGGTCGGCCATGAAGAAGACGGCGCCCTTGAGGACGCCGATCAGGAGCAGGTCGCGGCCGTGGTAGTCGGCGGAGACCTCGGCGCCGAGCTCGCCCACGCGCGCCCGGAGCGTCTCCTCGTCGACGAGGATCTCGCCGACGCCGTACTCGAGGTCGGTCTCGAAGCTGCTCGTCTCGGTCACGCGTCCCTCCTGGCCCGGATGCCCGGGGCGTCGATGATCCCCGGAACGGCGACGACCTCCTGTCCGCGCACGACGAGTGGCCACGCTTCGCGCTCGGATCTCGGGATCTTGGCGTCCACGAACACGTCCTGAATCTTCTTGCGGCGCCCGGCGAGCCTGTCGCCGGGGCGCCAGCTACGTACCTTAAGGCCTGAGAGCTCCGATTCAATCCGCCACCGACCCCAGCGGACGTCTCCGTGCAGCGCGACCGGGGTCTGCTCCAGCCAGACGCGGTCGTACTCGCGGACCGCGGTGAGGCCGTTGCCGAGGTCGACTCGCTTCGAGCCGGCGGTCGCGGCGAGGAGGCCGTCGAGCCTCGAGGGGCGCTGCTCGGCGAGGCGCAGGAGGTTTTGCTCGGCGCCAGGGTGCAGTCGCCGCAGGAGCGGGAGGATCTGCTCGCGGATCAGGCCTCGGCTCGTGTCGGGGTTCGAGCTGTCCGTGCGGAACTCGAGCTGCTCGACGCGGCAGTAGGCCTCGGTCTCCTCGCGCCAGAGGGGAAGAAGCGGGCGCACGACTCCGTCCTCGCGCTTCGGCTTGATCGCCTTCGTGGAGCCGCTCGCGACGAGGCGGTAGAGGATCGTCTCGACCTGGTCCGAGGCGGTGTGGCCGGTCGCGCGGAGCTTCTCGCGCGCGAACGAGTAGCGGAGCTCGCGGAGCGCGTCCTCGGTGGGGTGCGCCGGCGGCGGCGCCTCGACGACCTCGGCGCCGAGGACGTCGCGGCAGAAGCGGGCGTCCTCCTCCGACTCGCGGCCGCGGAGGCCGTGGTTCACATGGAGCGCCTCGACGCGGTAGCCGAGCGCTCGCAGCGAGTGCCAGAGACAGCTGGAGTCCGCTCCGCCCGAGACGAGGGCGGTGACGTCTCCGCCCGGTGCGATCAGGTCGTAAGCGCGGATGTGCTCTTCGACCCTGGAACGCAGCTCCGCCGGTGTGGCGCTCATTGGCGACAGTCTTGCAGCCGTGAGCAGGCGTCACGCTTTCGTCACGAACGCGTCACACACACGTGCGCACTTGCTGGTTACGCTCTCCGTGGGGAGGAGGCTGGGCGCGCCGTACTAAGGGGACCGTCCGGGGAGCGGCGCAAGGCCGCCCGGATCAGAGCAGCGGGCTGAGGTCGCAGCCGCGGGCCGAGAGAGCCGGCTGCGCCTTCTCGAGCACGCCGTGCGCGTAGTTCGCCAGCCCGTAGGCGCGGTACATGTGCGGGCCTGCGTTGCCCTTGCGCTCCTGCAGCTGCACGGCCCTCGCGTACTCGGTGAGCATCCCGACCATCAGCCGCTTCGTCTGCCGGAGCGACGGATCGGTCGGCCCCATCCCGTGAACCGTCTTCGCCGCACCACGCGCCTCCCGCACGACGTCGCTCCCGTCCGCGTCGCCGCTCTGGTACTGGTCGGCCCAGATGCCGAGCGCGGTCATGTTCGTCCGCGCGGCCTGGATGAACTGCCGATCGGGCGCCGAGCACGTGTGGGCGAGCGAAGGCCTGGCCCGCCCGACATGGGCGAGCATCAGGGCAAGCGTGAGCATGGCGAGAAGGCCAGCCGCAGTGAGGCCGAGGCGCCGCACGGACTCGAATTCTCGGCACGAGGCGCGAGCGTGACTACCCCCGAACCGGGGTATTGGCGAACTTGCCGCGAACGGCACGAATCGGTCAGAAGATCAGCGAGCGGTACGAGGCAACGCGTCGCATGCCGATTGCCTCGTAGACCCGAATCGCTGGCGCGTTCTCCGCGCGCACGAAGAGGCAGACGGCGGGCACGCGCTCGAGCAGCAGCCGGCAGAGGTCGCGCATGCCGCGCTGGGCGTACTTCTGGCCGCGCACGGCGGGGTCGACCCAGACCTGCTGAAGCTGCACCGCTGACGGCGTCCACGCGGACGCCTCCGCCTTGAAGAGGATCGTGCCGTCGTCCGCCCAGATCCACGAGCGCTCGTCCTCGATCTGCATCCGCGTGCGCCAGCGGAAGCTCTCGGGGTCACGCGCGAGCGGGTCGATCCCGATCTCCTCGCGGTGCGCCTCCGCACACGCGGGAACCAGCAGGTCGAAGTCGTCCTCGGTCGCAGGCCGCAGGCCCGTCTCCCCCGGCTCAGGTGGGCGCTCGAGGACGTAGACGGGCTGTCCCGGCCGGTCTTCGCGCGGCGACGGCAGCTGGGCGCGGGCCGCTTCCCAGAGATCGGTGACCGCGTCCTCCTCCCCGATGAGCATCAGCGCACGCCCGGCCGCGGCCACGTCCGCGAATGCAGCACAGCCGGTCCCGGACGGAACGACGTTCGAGCCCACGTGGCACAGCGCCTCGAGCCGGCCGTTCTCCTCGACTGCGGTGAAGCGGCCGTAGCCGCGCCGCGCGACGTCCTCGAGGAAGACGCGCTCGATCGGGTCCTCGGCACAGAACGCGAGGATCTCGTCCAGGCGGGGTTGCTTCAAGCTGGGCATCGGCTCGGGAAACTCTAGGGCGCAACCTCTTTGGGCGGCGTCGCACGCGAGCGCCTTAAGCTCTCCCCGTGCCGATCCACGTCCGTGCCGAACCGGGTGACTACGGCGACGCCTGCCTGCTCCCCGGCGACCCCCTGCGCGCGAAGTACATCGCCGAGACCTACCTCGACAATGTCGTCCAGCGGAACGCGGAGCGGGGCATGCTCGGGTACTCGGGTGAGTACGAGGGCGCACCAGTTTCCGTGCAGGCGACCGGGATGGGCTGCCCCTCGGCCGCGATCGTGATGGAGGAGCTCGTCCAGCTCGGCGTCAAGCGCTTCCTGCGCGTCGGGACGTGCGGCGGCCTGCAGCACGACCTGCAGCTGGGGGACCTGATCGTCGCGGTCTCGGCCGTGCCGGCCGACGGCACCGCGCGCCACTATGTGGGCGGCGAGCCGCACACGCCGACCGCCGACTGGGAGCTCGTCCACGGCGCCGTCCATGCGGCGAAGGAGCTCGGCCAGCCGGTCCGGGTCGGAGCGATCGCCTCCAGCGACACGTTCTACGACCCCGACCCCGAGCGGCACAAGCGCTGGTCTGAGCGCGGCGTGCTCGGCGTCGAGATGGAGGCCGCCGTGCTGTTCACGATCGGCGCGCTCCGGAACGTGCACGCGGGCTGCCTCCTGACCGTGAGCGACATCGTGATCGGCGAGGAGTTCACGCGGATCTCGGACGACGACCTCCGCGCCTCCGTCGACCGCATGACCCGCGTCGCGCTGGCGACCGTCACGCACTGACGTCGTTGGTGTCGAGCCCATCAGTGTCGACCGGTCATTTCCGACGGGCACGCGAGCAGAGCCCGCACGCCCTGAGACCGGCACCGCAAGCGGTGCCTCATTAGCGCAACCGTCTTTCTCGTCAACCCGGCCGCCGACAACGGCTCGACCGGCCGCCGCTGGCCGGAGCTCGCGCACCGCGCGGCTGCGCTCGGCCTCGCCGGAGACGCGCTCGTCTCAGAGCGGCAGGGCCAGCTCGGGGGGCTAGCCCGACAGGCGGCCGAGGGCGGGGCAACGCTCCTCGTCGTGATCGGCGGCGACGGCACCGTCAACGAGGTCGTGCAGGGGATCGCGGGCCTTGAAGGAGTCGAGCTGGCCGTGATCCCGCGCGGGACCGGCTGGGACTTCGTCCGCACGTACGAGATCCCGAAGGGGTTCGACGACGCCGTCGCGGTCGCGCGCGACGGGAGCACGCGAACGATCGACCTCGGTCGCGCGCGCTATCGCTCCTGGGAGGGGACCGAACAGGAGGCGTATTTCGCGAACATCGCCAGCGCCGGGATGAGCGGCGCGATCGCCAAGCGCGCCAACGACACGACGAAGGCCCTCGGCGGCAAGGCGTCCTACCTCTGGGCGACGTTCGCCGTCTTCGCCCGCTGGCAGAACGGCGAGGTGAACGTGACCGTGGACGGCGAGCGGCGGAGCGGCCGGATGCACGACGTCGTCGTCGCGAACGGGCGCTACTTCGGCGGCGGGATGATGATCTGTCCGGAGGCCGAGCCCGACGACGGCCTCTTCGACGTCCTCACGATCGGCGACCTCACGAAGCGCGATCTGCTGCTGACCCTCCCGAAGACCTACCGCGGCAAGCACCTGCCGCACCCGAAGGCCGAGGTGCTGCGAGGTGCATCGGTCGGGATCGACGCGCCCGCCCCGCTCCCCGTCGAGTTCGACGGCGAGCAGCCCGGCACGACGCCGGTCCGCTTCGAGGTGGTCGCGCAGGCGCTGCGCCTGCGCGTGCCGCGCTAGCTGCTCGCGTCCGCCTTCGGCTTGGGCTTGGCCTTCGGCTTCGCCTTCGCCCTCGTGGTGGTCGTCTTCCGCCCACCGCCCTGGCCGGTGAGCTTCGCGACCCTGCGCTCGAGAGCCGCGACCCGCTTCTCGAGCTCGTCGATGCCGCGGACCTTCTTCTGCAGCTCGTCGACGCGCTCCCTGAGGTCCTTGCCGGCCTCGAGCACGCGCTGGGTCGCAGGAAGGTCGACGATGCGGCCCACGACGTCCTCGCCGCGGTCGGTCAGGATCCCGATCAGGTCCTGCTTGAGATCTCTCTTTGGCTCAGCCATTCGTTCCGCCTTTCGTCGGCCGCGGACCCTACTAGACCCTCCCCAGGCTACCGGGCGCCGACGCGCGTGACGACGTACTCGAGCTCGTAGCAGCCGAGCCTGTTCACGCGCGGGCACGTCGTGCCGACCTTCGACGGGCGGCCGCGGTGGCGTCCGAGCGACGCGACCGGCGACCTGAAGCGGTTGACGATCATCCCCGGCACGTCGTCGCCGTCGAACGTGCCGACTTCCTGCGGCCGCGGGCACGGGGACATCGCGTGCCCGGCGCCGTCCGCGTTGCCGAGCCGTCCCCAGTCGCATTCGCGCGTGAAGACGAACAGGCGCCAGGGCGTCGCGCGAGGGACGTAGAGGTTCACGGTCGGGCCCCTGCGGAAGACCTGGCCGTCATGCGCACGCACCAGGCCGTTTCCCCAGACCGTCCAGATCCCGCCCGCGTCCAGATAGACGTTCCACTCGCCGGGCGGCGTGGAGATCTGCTCGCCGTGCGTCGTCTGCTTCGAGCCGCACATCGCCGCGCCGTTCGGGCAGCCCGGATCCATCGCACGCCGGACGAGCAGGCGCACGAAGCGGACGCGAAGGTGGACCGGCGCGGGAGCTCCGGTCCAGCCGGCGAGGACGCGCTTCGCAACGACGAGCTTCTGAGCGGGAGCGTCGACCGTGACGGTCACGTCAACCCTGCGGCCGTGGACACTCGTGTGGACTCGCGGCGCGCCCGCAGAGCTGCCGGCGTCGACCACGCGCACCTTCAGCCGGGAGCTCCTGGCCGGCCGCGGGGGGACGCGCAACGAGAAGGAGTACGTGCCGCTGATGTCCTGCCACCTGCTCTCCGTCGCGAGGCAGGCCTGGAACGCAACGCGGTCGCCCTTCGCCGCGTGCGCGCAGTCCGCCTCGACGCCCGCGTAGGTCTTGTCGCTCGACAGATAGAGATCGCCTTCGCTCTCGCCGCGCGGGCTGAACGGCGACGGCGCGCCACCGCGCCGCGCGACCCACAGCGCACGGTACGAGTGGATCTCGGTGCGCTCGCCCGCAGGCGTCCAGTGGCCGCAGTCCCAGATCCAGGAGCCGACGATCGAGACCCGGTCGCCCTTCTCGGGCCACGCGAACCGAGGGAGCGCGGCCTGCTCGCGCTCGACGTGCACGCGCCCGGTCGACGGGCTCGTGCCCGCGTAGTTGCCGGTGTGCTGGGCCGGGTCGCCGCCCAGGAGGCCCGCGTACGCCGCATCGGGAAGCACGTCGAAGTTGAAGTCGTAGGCACGGTGGATGGGCGGCAGGTCCTCCTCGGTCGGGTGCACCGCGAGATCGGGGACGTAGCGCGACGAGATGACGCCCTCGAGCCTCTGCGGAGGTGGCGGCGGGCCGCTCGCCGGCGCGTTGCGGTCGCCGACGTAGACCCAGGTCGGGATCAGCCGCTGCGTCTGGTCGATGTAGTTGCGGCCGCAGCCGTCGAGGATCGCCTCCTGCGGGTCCGGCGCGGGCGGGCTCGGGCTCCCGGCGAGCGCGGCGAGCGTGGCCGCGAGCCCTGCCGTCAGCACCGCCGCCACGAAGACGATGCGGACCCTGCGCGTCACTCGGTGATCGTGACCGGGGTCCCGGCCGGCGTCGCGGCGAACAGCCGCTTGAGCACCTGGTTGCGCACGCGGATGCAGCCGTTCGAGGCCGCGCGGCCGATCGACCACGGCTCGTTCGTGCCGTGGATCGCGACCGGGCCGCCCTGCGCCCAGTTCCGGAGCACCTTCGAGTAGGCGGAGATGCCGAGCGCGCCCGGGCCGTACGGGCCCGCCGTGTTCGCCGGGATGAGCCGCTGGTTGACGTAGTAACTGCCGGTCGGCGTCGGCGTGCGTCGCGAGCCGACGGCGACGACGGTTCGGAGCACCGGCTGCCCGTTTCGGAAGAGCGTGAGCCGACGCGCCGAGACGTCGACGCGGATCCGCGTCCTCACCTTGCCGAGGTCGACCGCGCCGGCCCGCACGAACCCGGTGACGCCGTTCGGCCGGACCGGGAGCTGCACGCGGTACCAGGCTGCGCGGCAGTCGCGTCGGCGCACCGACACGAGCACGCGGAAGACCGTCGGGTAGCCGTTTCGGTTCAGGCGCCCGAAGCTCGCGAAGGGCCGCCGTCCCGGGCCGCGGTACGCGCGGGCGCGCGTGCGCACGACGGCAGCCACGGAGACCCGGCTCGAGCCGACTCGCATGGCGGTGCCGCTACGGCAGTGGGGCGTGGGAGCCGCCCCCGGAGCCCCGACGCTCAGCTCCCGCTGCGTCATCGAGCACGAGGCGGCGAGGAGACAGACCGGCAGAAGCGAAACGAGCGGAAGGAGGTGCCGGTGTCGCACCCTGACGAGCTTAGTACGAATGCCAAGCAGGCTTTACCAAATCGCCACAATCTCCTCACCCTTTTTGGCGTCGTAGCTTCCGACTCCGTCGCTACGCTCAAATCGAGGACGATGACTCAGCTCTTCTCCCACCGGCGCTCACCCCACAAGCACATTCCGGCCCGCATGTACGTCATGGTGCAGCGGCTCGGCATCCCGTACGAGGTCGAGCGCACCGTCTGCGCGAAGTGCGACCGGGTGCTGGACGAGCGGCCGCTCAAGCGCGCCGCAGCCTAACCGCGCACACCGTCCGGGCCTGAGACAATGGGCCGGTGCCGCCGCCCGTCGGCCAGATCGAGCTGGACGAGGGAACGACCTCCAAGCTCGCATTCGCGCTTCGCGACGCGCTCGCCCGCAACGTCGACCGGAGCGAGGGGCAACGCGCGCTCGAGAGGCTTCACGGCCGCGTGCTGGTGCGCGCGGAGGACCGCGATCGCGCGGTCACGATCGACGTCGAGGAGAGCCACATCCGGATCGCGGACGGCGAGCGGCCCGACGCCCGGATCCGGATCGTCGGCGACGAGGAAGCGATCCTCGCTCTGACGCGCGTGCCGTTCCGCGGGCCGGTGCCGGAGGCCTGGTCGCCCGCGGGCCGCACCGCGCTCAAGCGCCAACTCGGCGGCGAGCTGACGATCCGCGGCATGGTGCTGCGCTCGCCGAGCGTCCTGCGGCTGCTACGGCTCCTCGCCGCGTAGCTCGGCGGTGACCTGCGGCAGGACTTCGCCCGCGGCGTCGTCGACCCGGAGGGACGCCTTGTTGTCGAAGGCAGTCGGGCCGCGGTTGACGATCGCGACCTCGCCTCCGGCCCGGATCGTCTCGAGCGGCAGGCCCGCGACGGGGAAGACCTCGAGCGCGGAGCCGACGACGAGCAGCAGCGCGGCGCCCCTTGCGAGCTCGTACGCGCGGTCGATCGCAGCGGGTGGCAGCAGCTCGCCGAAGAAGACCACGTCCGGCTTGAGGATCTCTCCGCAGGACGGGCAGAAGGGAGCGTCGGCCTCGGCCAGGAGGTCGAGCACCTGCTCCAGCGGGTAGCGCTCTCCGCAGCCCGGGCAGCTGGCGGTCCCGATCGAGCCGTGCACCTCGACGACTTCGCGGCTCCCTGCACGCTCGTGCAGGAGGTCGATGTTCTGGGTCACGACCGCCTGGACGAAGCCGAGCCGCTCGAGCTCGGCGAGGGCGAGGTGAGCCGGGTTCGGCTCGGCCTCGGTCAGCATCGCGATGCGCGGCTTGTAGAAGCTCCAGACCTTGAGCGGGTCGCTCCGAAAGGCGTCGAGCGAGGCGTACTCGAGCGGGTCGACCTGCGCCCAGATCCCGGTCGGCGAGCGGAAGTCCGGGATCCCGCTCTCCGTGCTCACGCCCGCTCCGGTCAGGACGACGCACGGCTGACGTGCCCGGATCAGATCGGCGAGCTCCACGCTCAGCTCCTCGCGTGATCCGCGAGCACCTCGCGGATCAGCCGACGGGCCGTCTCGGCGAAGACCGGGTTCGTGTCGACGTAGTAGGGCAGCGCGATCAGACCGATCGAGAGCGCCCAGCCGCGGCCGCGCGCCCAGGTCGCGTCGTCGACGCCCAGCCGTTCGCGGAAGTCGTCCCTGCCGTCCGCGGTGAGCGCTCCCCAGGCGGCGATCATGTCGACCGCCGGGTCGCCGACGCCGAAGCTCCCCCAGTCGATCACGCCGATGAGGCGCCCGTCCCGCACGAGCAGGTTGGCGGGCAGGAGATCGCCGTGGATCCAGACGGGCGGCCCGTCCCATTGCGGCGCCTCGAGCGCAGCGTCCCAGGCCGCGGTGGCCGCGCGGGCGTCGATCGACCCGTCGAGCTGGAGCAGCGCCTCCCGGGCCGAGTCGTCCTGCACCTCTGCCAGCGGCCGGCCACGCCGCGCGGGCGGGCCTCCGCGGAGGTCGACCCGGTGCAGCGCCCCGAGGAACGCGGCCAGCGACTCCGCGTCCCCGTCACAGTCCGGATGCTCGCCCTCGAGCCACGGATAGATCCCCCACTCCCACGGAAACTCCGGGCCCGGCGCTCCCTGCGCGAGCGGCACCGGGATCGGCACGGGAAGCAGCGGCGCGAGCCTCGGCAGCCACTCGCGATCCTTCGCGACCCCGCCGGCGCCCCAGTCCATCCGGGGCAGCCGCACGACCATGTCGTCTCCGAGCCGGTAGAGCGCGTTGACCGTTCCACTCGAGGGCACGTGCTCGACCGGCAGATCCGCCCACCCCGGAAACTGCGCGGCCAGCAGTCGCCGCACCAGGGCCGCGTCCGTCGGGAGCTCGTTCTCGTGCATCGTCAACGCGATCGCGGCGATTGTAGGAAGGTAAGTGCCGTGGACTTCCGCTTCGAGACCGAGGTGCGCGTGCGCTTCGCGGAGACGGACGCACAGGGCATCGTGCACAACTCCGTCTACCTCGTCTGGTTCGAGATGGCGCGAATCGACTACCTCGCCCGCTTTCGCGGCGGGTATCCGGGCCTCCGGGCTGACGGAACCGAGGCGCTCACGATCGAGTCCCACGTGCGCTACGTCCTCCCCGCCCGCTTCGACGAGCGGCTGATGGTCCGCTGCGCCTGCGGCGAGCTTCGCGGCGCGCGCTTCCGGTTCGACTACTCGGTCGAGCGCAACGGCGAGGTCGTCGCCGACGGCTGGACGCGACACGCGTGCGTCGACGCGGTCACCCACCGGCCGACGCGCGTTCCGTCCTGGCTCGTCGACGAGATCGTCAGCGCCGAGGGCTAGTGCCGGTCGGCCCGCTAGGCCCGCTCGCGCCGCTCGGCCCCTTCTTCGGAGGCGGAGTCTTCACCTCGCGCGGCTTCGTCCCGACGCGGACGACCCTGGGCTCGCCGCGGTACGAGGAGTACCACGTGTTGTCGTAGAGCAGCTTCCCGGACGGCGCGTACACCAGGCGGCGCACGCTCGTGGAGCGCGAGGGCTCGCCGCTCTCGTCGACCACCGTCTCGCCCTTGTAGAGCGTCGGATCGAGGATCTTCTTCACAGGCGGCGGGCCCCGGTCGACGAGCGGGCTCGTCTGGCTGACCACGCGGCGATGGACCGGCGAGCCGTAGAGGTCGACGACGAGCGACGACGAGCCGACGAACGTCCGGAGCAGAAGCCAGTGCGAGGTGTCGTTGACGAAGCGGAGGTCGACGTCCGGGTAGTTGACGGTCGCGTCGCGGCCCTGCGGGTAGTGGCTGATGTAGAGCGCGTGGTTCGTCCGGTCGGTGATCCTCAGGCCGGCCTCGTACGCGGCGTTGAACACCGTCGTCGACACCTGGCAGACGCCGCCGCCGAGCCCGGTTGTGAGCTCCCCGTTGATGATCACGGGTGCCTCGAGGAAGCCCTTGGCCGCGGTGCGCGCCCCCGTCGCCTGGTTGAAGGAGAACGTCGCGCCCGGAGCGATCACCTTGCCGTCGATCAGCCGCGCGACGAGCTGGACGTTGTGGATGCGGTTCGGGTCGCCGCCGTAGATCGTCTCGTAGCGGCCGACGCGGGAGGAGATCCCCATAGCCTTCGCCTCGGCAGTCGTGCGGTTGGCGGCCATCGACATCACCGTCACGCGCGCGCCACGTCGCGTGGGCGAGAGCGCCGCGGACAGGATGTGCGCCCGGGTCGTGGGAACGTCGATCACGCGGCCCGGCCTGGACGGGATCACCGCAACGCCGCCGCTCGGGAGGATGCGGAAGCTCGCGTCGCGGGGGGGGCGGCCGACGCCCTTGGCGAGACGCTTGAAGTACCCGGTGGCCGCCGACCCTCCGATGGCGAGCGAGCTGGCGCCGTCGTGCGGTAGATCGAGCAGCGTCGCGAGCTGGCCGGCCGGGAGCCACCACGACGATTGTCCGAGGCTCATCCGGATCGGGTGCGAGAGCGCCGCCTTCACCTGGGCCGCGACGGGCTGGAGGTCGGGGGTGGTCGCCCTCGGCCGGTCGACGACGACGGGCAGCGACACCGGGTGCTCACGCTCGAAGCCGACCAGCGCCTGGACGATCGCCATCCCGGCCGTCTTGCTGTCGAGCGCACGCCCGGTGCGACCGGCGACGATCTGCGGCTTGAGCCCGTGCAGCACGATCGCAGCGTCCCGGTGAGGGGTGCCGACCGCGCGGCTCATCCGGGCGAGCTCGAACGTCAGGGCGCGCTGCCAGACGCGTGTCGGAGGCGTGACGTCCGCGCCGAAGAACCGGATCCCGACCCGGCGCAGGCCGCGGAGGGGCGGGACGCCCTCGCCCTGCTGCTGTGCGAGCTTGACGGCGGCGCTCCAGTCGGCCTCGATCCCGAGGTTCGCGGGCCTCAGGCGCCAGGTGTGGCCCTCGGCGGTGAACGTGACCGGGATGCTCGCGACCGCGCGAGCCTTCTCCTGGAGCTTCGCGGTCGCCTCGCCGCTCGTCAGGCCTCCGACGTCGACTCCGGCGACCTGGACGCCGCCGGCGATGCGGCTCGGAGACCCGGAAAACGCAAGGCCGAGCACGACCCCGCCGATGACGAAGACCGCTATGACCGCGAGCAGACGCTGAACGAGCAGCCGACGTGACCTGGCGCGCCGGTTGCTCCGCATCCGGACGGCGCTAGAACCTGCTTCCACCCGCAAGGGGCGCAGTCTAGCGGCGTGTTCCGCTCTACCGGAGCAGCGTCGCGATCACCTGCCGCTGGATCTCGGACGTGCCCTCGACGATCTGGAGAACCTTCGCGTCGCGGAGCCACTTCTCGACCGGGTGGTCGCGCATGATCCCGGCACCGCCGAGCACCTGGACGGCGTCCGTCGTCACCCGCATGGCCGTGTCGGCCGCGAAGGCCTTGGCGTACGACCCGAGCAGACCCGCGTTCTCGCCGCGATCGACAGCGGCGCAGGCGCGCCACGTCAGCAGGCGCGCGGCCTCGATCTCCATCGCAGCGTCTGCGAGCTTGAACGAGACGCCCTGCCGGGCAAGCAGCGACCGTCCGAACGCCTCTCGCTCGCGTGCGTAGTCGAGCGCGTACTCGAAGGCCGCGCGGGCGAGCCCGACGGCCGCGGCGGCGACCTGTGGGCGAGAGACGGCGAAGAAATCGAGCGCGATCTCGAAACCTCCGCCCTCCTCGCCGAGCGAGCGGTCGGCAGGAATGCGCGCATCGTCGAGGATGATCGAGCCGGTGTACGAGGCGCGCAGGCCGAGCTTCCGCTCCTTGCGGCCGGGCTCGACGCCGGGGTCGCCTCGCTCGAGCAGGAAGGCGGTGATTGCGCCGTCGAGCTTGGCGAAGAGAAGCGTGACGTCGGCGATCCCGCCGTTGGTCACGTAGGCCTTCTCGCCGTTGAGGACGTAGCCGCCCTGCTCACGCCGGGCCTCGGCGCGCATCGCCGAGAGGTCGGAGCCGGCGTGCGGCTCGGTGAACGCGATCGCGGCAGTCGTCCCGCCCTTCGACGCGAGCAGCGGCAGGTACCGCTCGCGTTGCTCGTCGGACCCGTAGGCAAGCAGCGGCCGGACGGGAAACATCGTCGCCTGGATGTCGGCGGCGAGCCCCGCGCAGCCCCACGAGAGCGCCTCCGCGATGAGCGCCGACGTGACCGCGTCGACACCGCCCCCGCCGTGCTCCTCGGGGATCGCGTACGAGGTCAGGCCGAGGGCCGCGGCCTTCGCCAGCAGCCCGGGCGGGTACTCCTCGCGCTCGTCCCACTCCCGCGCAATCGGCCGCAGCTCGCGCTCGGCGAAGTCGTGCGCGAGCCGCTGGAGGTCGCGCTGCTCGTCCGTCAGCTCGAAGGAGATACCGCCGCTCACCGGCTGTGAGCCTACGCCTGGAAATCGGACGTTGATAAAGCTACGATTGATAGCACCATGCTGGACGTCCCGACTCGTCCGCCAGCACCGCCCTCGCCGGACGAGCTCGAAGCGCTGATCGAAGAGGCGCGGCGCCGCCAGCGAAGACGCCAACGGATGACTGGAGCAGCGGCTCTTGCAGCCGTACTGGCGACCGGGGCGGTTGCGTATCTCCTGTTCGGCGGACACCAAGGAAGCTCGCTGCCTCCCCACGGCGAGAGCCGGCCCGCGAGGGCGCCCACAGCACCGACCTCCCCTCCTCGCGGACCGCAGATCCTGTTCTCCACGGACCGCGTTCAACGCGGCGAGATCTACGCGGTCGATCTCGGCGGACGACGGCTGGACTTGAGCCGGAGCCCGGCGGCCGACGTTTCGCCCTCGGTCTCCCCGGATGGCGACTCGGTGACTTTCCTGAGCGACCGGGGTGGGCACGGAGCGGTCTACGTGGTCGGCGTGGACGGGCGCGGCCTCAGGCGAATCTCGCCAGAGTTGTTCCCCGTCGGCGCCGGAGGGCTGGCCGCCGCCTCGATCGTCTGGTCGCCGGATAGCCGCCGCCTGGCGGTGGCTGCCTCGACCGGCGGAGGGATGACCCTCTACATGGGCGACGTCGAGCGTCACTGGAAGGCGGTCGCCCGTATTCCTGGCGATGGGCAGGCGACTGCGTGGTCCCCAACAGGACAGGTGGCGTACTACGACAGCTTCGAGCCTTCGACGCCCGCCTGGTCCCCGGACGGACGGTTCCTCGCCTACAGGCGGAGCCGCAGACTCATGGTCGTCGGGGTGCCCGGCGGTCGTGGCCCACATTGGCACCAGGAGAACGCGGTGCGTGTCGTCGACACCTCCGGACGGCGGGCGTGGGAGGCGAAGGACGCCACTAACCCGATCTGGTCGCGAGACGGCCGGCTGGCCGTCGACACCACCGATGGGGTTGGCGTGTACGACGAGTACGGCCGACTGCTGGATTCGTACCGCGGCCGAGCGCTCGGGTGGTCGCCGAGCGGCGATCGGCTCGCGAGCGCGCGAAACGGGAGGCTCGAGATCCGGGAGGGTGGGCTCGGCAACCCGATCATCAGTCTCAGAGTCGCACCGATCTCTCAGTTCCAGTGGCCCGAGGACAGGATGATCGTCGTCTCGCACGGAAGGAAAGCGGAGGCCGTCGACCCGTGGACAGGGCGCCGTTCGCACCCGCGGTTCATCGACCGTGGGCTGTTCTCAGCCGACAGATCGCGCGTCGCGGTCTTGCGCAACGGGCCGCCCGGGAAGTACTCGCGATGGACGGTGGCAGCGTCCAGTGCCGACACCGGCAACACGCGGGTGCTTGCCCGGTCCGCACTGTGCGGCAGCGACAGCGGCCCGCCGCTCTCCAGCCTGCAGTTCGCGGCCGCCGGAAGCGCGCTCGTCTATCAGGAGGTTTGTTTCGGCGGCCCGAACCGCCTGTACGCGATCTCGCTCGACGGGACACACCTGCGCCGCGTGGACCGGGCACGGCTCGACCCCGCCGACCGGACCCGGATCCCGCCCGCATTGTCGCCCGATGGACGACAGGTCGTCTACTCGCGCCTGACCGATCCGCTGTGCGACAAGGCGTGCGGGGCCGCTTTGTGGCTCATGGACCGGGACGGCACGGACAAGCGGCAGCTGACCCATCCGCCCGTGGATGTTGACCCTTCCGTGCACGACGACACGCCGAACTGGTCTCCGGATGGGAGATGGATCGTGTTCACACGGTCGACCACCCACTCGCTGACCACCCTGTTCGTCATCCCGGCAGCGGGCGGCCGGGCACGTTCTCTTCGCGTCACCGGCTATGGCCCGGTCTGGCTGGGAAAGCGCATCGCCTACACGGATGAGGACTACCAGAGCATCTTGACCGTGAACCTGAGGGGCGGAGCCCAGCGGACACTCACGCGTGACAAGTCGCTCACTGTGCTAGCTCGGTCGAGCACGGGCTCGCTCGCGTACCTCGGGAGCCGTGGAACCCCGATCACGTCGGGAACCGTCCTTCACATCATCGACCCGGCGGGGCGAGAGACGAGCTTCCCCCTCCCGGTGAGGGCGTCTTCGCTCGCCTGGTCACCAGACGGGAAGCGGCTACTCCTGTCGGCCAGCCGCGGCTCGGCGCCCACCGACCTCTTCGTCGTCGATGCGGACGGCAGGCACTTCAGGCGGCTGACCCGAAACATGGGCTATATCTGGACGATGGGCTGGCTCGAGCCGTCTAGAACGTGAAGAGCTCGATCCCGCCGCTCACCTCGAGCGCGACGCCCGTCACGTAAGCGGCAAGGTCGGAGCACAGGAACGCGATCGCGTTCGCGACCTCCTGCGGCTCGCCGACCCGTCTGAGCGCCGTCCGCCTGATCATGCGCTCGTTCATCTCGGGGTTGCCGAAGCCGAATGCCTCGGTGCCGATGATCCCGGGCACGATCGCGTTGGCCGTGATCCCGTGGCGCGCGCCCTCGAGCGCGAGCGTCTTCGTGAGGCCGATCACTCCCGCTTTCGTCGTCGCGTAGCTCGCCTGCCCGAAGCCGCCGAGCGTGCCCGCGACGGACGCCATCGTCACGATCCGCCCCCACCCGCGCTCGACCATCCCCGGCCAGACCGCCTGGGCGCAGTTGAAGACGCCGGTCAGGTTCACGCGCAGGTCGCGCTCCCAGAGCTCGGGCGACTGGTCTTCGAGCCGTGCGACGTGGTCGAGCGTGGCCGCGTTCGCGACGAGGATGTCGGGCGGTCCGAGCTCCGTCGCGACGGCCGCGTCCACCTGGGCGCGGTCGGTCACGTCGCAGCGCACCGCGACTGCACGCCGCCCGAGCCCACGGATCTCCTCGGCCGTCTGCTCTGTGTAGACGAGCCCCTGCGCGCGGGCGACCTGCGCGAGCGCGCCGTAGCTCTCGGCCTCCTCTCCGGAGTCGGACTCGAGCTGGATGTCCGCGATCACGACGTCGGCTCCGGCCCGCGCGAGCGTCAGCGCGTCGGCCCGCCCTAGCCCCCGCGACCCCCCGGTGACGAGCGCCACCCGCCCCGAGAGGTCGATCTCAATCGTCACGAGGTAGAAAGATTTCTCTCGCGATGACGAGCCGCTGGATCTGCGAGGTGCCCTCGTAGATCTGGAACAGCTTCGCGTCACGCATCAGCTTCTCGACCGGGAACTCCTTGATGTATCCGTAGCCGCCGAAGATCTGCACGGCGTCGGTCGTCACCTTCATCGCCGTGTCGGCCGCAAACCGCTTCGCGTACGACGACTGGAGGGTCGCGCGCTTCCCCTGGTCGAGCAGCCACGCCGCCTGCCACACGAGCAGCCGCGAGGCCTCGATCTCGGCGGCCATGTCGGCGACGAGGAAGTTCACGCCCTGGTTCATCGCGATCGGCTGGCCGAACTGCACGCGCTCGCGCGAGTACTCGACCGCGTGCTCGAAAGCCGCACGCGCGACGCCGACGGCGCCGGAGGCCGTTCCCGGCCGCGTGCTGTCGAGCGTTCGCATGGCGAGCTTGAAGCCCTCGCCCTCCTCGCCGAGCCGGTTGGCCGCGGGGATGCGAACGTCCTGGAACGCGACGGCCGAGGTGTCGGTGGCGCGCTGTCCCATCTTGTCGAGGTGCTTCTCGACGGTCACGCCGGGCGTGTCGGTCGGGACGACGAACGCGGTCAGCCCGCGGTGGCCGGCCGCCTTGTCGGTCGACGCGAACACGACGAACCACGACGAGTGGCCCGCGTTCGTGATGAACATCTTCGAGCCGTTGAGGACGTAGTCGTCACCGTCGCGGACGGCGGTCGTCTGGATCCCGGAGACGTCCGAGCCGGCGTTGGGCTCCGTCAGGGCGAACGAGCACAGGATCGGCTCCTCCAGCAGCGGCGGCAGCCACTCGCGCTGCTGCTCGTCGGTGCCAGCCAGCAGGACCGGCAGCGAGCCGAGGACGTTGCCGATGATCGACGTCCCGATCCCCGAGCAGCCCCAGCAGAGCTCCTCGCCGATCAAGGCGCCCTCGAGCGCACCTAGCCCGGCGCCGCCGAGCTCCTCGGGGATGTGCGGGTTCATCAGCCCGACCTCGTGCGCCTTCGCGATCACGTCGGCAGGGTGCGTCTGGTGCTCGTCGTACTCGGCCGCCTTTGGCCGGATCTCCTTCTCGGCGAACTCGTGGGCGAGCTCGCGCAGCGAGCGCTGCTCCTCCGTCAGGGCGAAGGAGACGCCGGTCCCGATTGCCTCTGCGGTCGCCATGTCGCTTTTGACTGACTGATCAGTCAAATCGTAGCGCCGGCCTCGCCCCACCGGAACCCCACTCCGGCCGGCGACGGAACGAGCGGGCTGCCCGCGAGACCCGGGAGCGGCTCGGGCTCGTTGTAGGCGCTCGGCGCCACGTCGTTGGGCGCGTCGGCATGGAACAGCGAGGCGAGGTACTGGATCTGGCCGCGGCCAGGCCCGAGCTCGAACATCCCGCCGCCGTAGAGCCCGATCTCGCGCTCCTCGCAGAGGTCGTAGAAGGCAAGCAGCTCTCTGAGGTGGCCGAAGCGCGACGGCTTGGAGTTCAGCGTCCGGGGCGGGAACGTGAGCTCCTCGACGTCGGCGACGGAGTGGACCGGGGCGTCCCAGGTGACGCGCTCGCGATGCGGCTCGAGCACCAGGTCGGTCTCGGCGGTCATGGCCGGGTCCTCGATGAACGCATTCGGGAATCCCTCGGCCACGCGGCGGTAGAGGTCGAGGTCGGGCGGCGGGTCGCCTTCTGAGCGGTAGTAGGCCTTGAGGTCGACGGTCACGACCGTGTCGGTCGCAGCGAGCTCGGCGATCAGCTCGTCGGTCCAGTCGCTCGCCGGATCGAGCTTGAAGCGCAGGTTCGGATCGAGCTCGAGCCAGCGGTGGATCTTCTCGGCGCTCGGCGGGTCGCCCAGGCCGGGCGAAACCACGAAGGCGACTGGCTTGGGCTCACGTCCGACGAACTCGGCGAGCGAGACATCTGCCTGGCGCAGCGCAAGGTCGAGTGCCGCGCTCTCGTAGGCCCAGCGGCGATGCGGGTCGGGCATGTCGAGCACGTCCGAGTAGCTCTCGAGCGTCCACGATCCCCCGAGCGGAAGGACCGCGCCCCCCGCCTGCTCCTTGTCGTGGTGCTCGGCGTACCAGGTGACGTCCTCTCCGACGCCCTCCTCGCCCCCGGCCCGAAGGTGCACGACGGTCGTGACGCGAGTGAACCCGCGTGTCACCGGCCGCTCCAGTCGCTCGAGCTCGTACGAGTCGACTTCGAGCGGAAGCTCTGCGAAGCGCTTCCATAGACTCTGGGCCATGGAGTTCGACCTTACCGATGAACAGCGACTGATTCAGGAGACCGTGCGCTCGTTCGTGGACGAGCGCGTCCTGCCGAACGCGATCGAGAACGACATCCAGCACCGCCTGGACATGGGCGTGATCGAAGGCATGGCCGAGCTGGGGCTGCTCGGGATCGCGATTCCGGAGGAGTACGGAGGCGCGGGGCTCGACTTCGTCGCCGAGGCGCTTGTGTGCGAGGAGATCGAGCGAGGAGAGGCGGCATTCCGGACTCTGATCTCGGTTCACGTCGGGTTGAACTCGCTGGCCCTGCTGCGCTACGCGAACGAGGACCAGAAGCAGCGCTACCTCGTGCCGCAGGCGAAGGGCGAGAAGCTCGCCTGCTTCGGGCTGACGGAGCCGGGCGCCGGCTCGGACGTCGCCTCGATGCGCACGACCGCCCGCCGCGAGGGCGACACCTACGTCCTCAACGGCCAGAAGAACTGGATCTCGTACGCGAGCGTCGCCGACCACCAGCTCGTGATCGCGAAGACCGATCCCGACGCGAAGCACAAGGGGATGTCCGCGTTCATCGTCGAGCGCTCGTGGCCGGGCGTCTCGACGCTGGACACGGAGAACAAGCTCGGCATCTGGGCCGGCTCGACCGGGGAGCTCTTCTTCGAGAACGTCGAGGTGCCGGCCGAGAATCTCGTCGGCGAGGAGGGCCAGGGGTTCGAGATCGCGATGTACGGGCTCGACCAGGGGCGGTTCACGGTCGCCGCGGGGGCGTGTGGGGTGATCCGCGCGTGCCTGGAGAGGTCGGTCGAGTACGCGCGCGAGCGGGAGACGTTCGGGCAGGCGATCGGCCACTACCAGTTCGTGCAGGACATGATCGCGGAGATGGTTCTCGGGTACGAGACGTCGAAGCTGCTCGTGATGCAGGCGGCGTGGATGAAGAACGAAGGGCGGCGAAACACGCGCGAGACGTCACTGGCGAAGTGGCACGCGACCGAGTCGGCGTTCCGCGCCGCGCACTTGGCAATCCAGGTACACGGGGCGTACGGCTACTCGTCGGAGTACGGGATCGAGCGGTACTTCCGGAACGCGCGGGCGCCGATCATCTACGAGGGCACGACGCAGATCCACAAGCTGATGCAGGCCGAGCATGCGCTCGGATACCGGCAGCTGAACGGCCGCGACGGTGAGGCTTCGCCGCTGTGCTCGTGGGCGCCCGCGCTAGCCGCCGTCCACCGCCAGCGCGCAACCGCCAGCGCCTGACCCGCCGGGCCTGAGCTCGGACGCGTCTCTTCGGGCCGTGTCCGAGGGACTGTCCCCCGGACATGGCCGAAAGTGGCGGCCCGATCACCGCACGGCGCGAAACAGGCCGCCCGACCATGGCCACTCCTCGGCCCGCGCGCAGAGACCGGCCTCGACCGGGTTGTTGAAGACGTACCGGCACGCGTTCTCCCAGTGCCGATCACTGTCGAGAACGTGCGCGGAGAACCGGTTCTCGAACAGATGGCCGCGCCGCTCGTGCCGCAGGTTGAAGCGCTGAGCGTAGAGCCCGTTCAGGCGGTGCATTGCCGCGGAGAGCGCCGGCCGCGGAGCCGCGGCAACCACGTGGAAGTGGGTGGTCATGAGGCACCAGGCGTCGATCCGCAAAGCGAACCGCGCTCCCGCTCGAATGAGCAGCTCTCGGAACGCAGCGCGATCGAAGTCGTCACGGAAGATCTCCGATCTCGCCACACCTCGGCTCGTGACATGGAAGAGCCCGTCGGGTAGGTCGCTTCGCGGTCTGCGCGGCACGATCCGCCAAAGCTAGATCCGCTGCGCGCTCTTGACGTGGGAGCGAGTCACTATCGGCGCAACGACGGCACACCTTGCTGGCAAGTGTCCGTTCCGGCCACGGCCCGGGGACTGTCCCTCGGACACGGCCGGGAGAGCCGAGCCGCCCCCACGGCCCCGGCCCCGGACGTCAGACCACAGGCACCTCGACCTTCGCCTGCGGCTCGATCTCCATCAGCCGCACGAGGAGCGGGATCGCCGCGAGGATCATCACCCCGCAGATCGGCCACAGCACCTGATACCCCTCGGTCGACTGGAAGTACGGCCGGGCCAGGTCGATCGACAACCCCGCGAGCGGCGCGCCGACGAGGATCCCGATCCCCTTCGTCGTCGTCGCCAGCCCCGACGCTGCGCCGCGATGCTCCTCCGGCACGATCTTGTAGAGCAACCCCCACGCCAGCGTCATCACGGTCCCGCCCGCGATCGCAACCGGAATGATCAGCGCGAAGAACCAGTCGTGCCAGTGCGACGCGAGCCCGCCCAGCATGAACCCGCCGCCGTAGATGAACGATGCGAAGAAGCTCACGCGCGCCAGCCCGAACCGGTCGCCGAGCCGCCCAGCCGCAATCGCCGCGACCACGTAGCCGACCGCCACCGCGCCGAGCACCGCGGACGACATCACCTTCGACTGGTTCAGCCCGTCGATCACGTACAGGACGACGAACGTTCGCGCGGCCGCGAACGCGCCCTCCCACAACGAGTTCGCGATCAGGAACCGCCGCACGTCGCCGTTCTCGCGGAAGATGAGCCAGCTCCGACGCACGTACGCCGACACGCCCTCGAACACTCGCCCGTGCCCGCCGTCCTCCCGCACGAGCCGGATCGTCAGCCCGCAGGCGAGCGTCGTCAGTACCGCGGCTAGGAGAAACGGCGCCGGCCGCCAGACCTTGAGCAGCAGTCCGCCTCCGACCAGGGCAGCGCCGATCGCGATCCCGCGCAGGATGTGCTGGACGCCCTGCGAGCGCGCGAAGACCGTCGGCGGCAACACGTCCGGGTACAGCCCCCGGTAGGGCGGCTCGTACACGTAGTAGGCAAAGAAGAACCCGAGCACGATCACGACCGTCGTCCAGAGGTTCGGCATGAACGGCATCAGCAGCAGGCAGAAGCCCATGGGCGGAACCGCAACGAGCATGAACGGCCGCCGCCGGCCCATCGGCGTGTGGAACGTGTCGCTCCACGGGCCGATCACCGGGGAGATCAGCAGCGCGAAGATCCCCTCCGCGCCGAGGATCACGCCGATCAACCCGCCGGAGTCGGTGAAGCGGTTGATGAGTCGGCGGCAGGTACGCGGCCGTCGTCGTCAGCGAGAACGCGAGCCCGAATGCGCCGAGCCCGAGCGTCCAGAGCAGCCCGCGCCTGACCGGCGGGACGGCGACGAGCGCCTCGGAGGCCTGCGTGGTCGACATCTAGGCCGGCGCGCGCGCGTGGTCTGGGGCCAGCCCGCCGGTCACGATCTCGACGACGGTGTGCTCGGCGCGCGCGAGATCGTCGTCCGAGTACGGGAGCCGGCCCAGCACCCAGCCGGTCAGCAGCTCGTCGATCGCCCCGTAGAAGACGTAGCTCGCGAGCCGCGCGTCGAGGTCGCGACGGATCGACCCGTCCGCCTGCCCGCGCTCGACGATCTCCTGGATCGCCGCGAACGAGGCCGCGATCTCGTCCATCTCGCCCTCGAGCAGCTGGCTCCGCGTGACCTCGAGCACGAGCACGCGCACGAGATCGGGGTCGCGCCGCCACGAGCGCAGAAGGATCTGGGCGACCTTGCGAAGCTGCTCGGGAGGCGAATCGTCCCCCTCCTCCACACTCCGGATCGTGTCGATCAGCTCGCGCCATGTCTCGCGGAAGACGCTCCGGAGCACGTCCTCCTTCGAGTCGAAGTAGTGGTAGAGGAGCCCGTAGGCGACGCCGGCCTCCTCCGCGATGTCGCCGACCCGCGCCGCGTGGTAGCCCTTTCGCGCGAAAACTCGCACCGCGGCGTCCAGTAACAGCCGGCGCTTGTCCTTGTTGGAGCGGTCCGGCACGGCCGTCTGAGTGTAGTAGCTTCGACGGAAGTGGAACCCCTCGCGGATCTCGTCGTCGTCGACCTCAGCCGCTACCTCCCCGGCCCGTTCGCGAGCCGCGAGCTGCAGCGCCTCGGCGCACGCGTGATCAGGCTCGAGGCACCCGGCGGCGACCCGCTCCGGGAGCTGGCGCCCGCCTGGCACGACGCGCTGAACGAGCGCAAGGAATCGGTCGAGATCGACCTCAAGGCCGACCCCGAGGCAGGCCGCGCGCTCTGTTCCGACGCCGACGTCGTGATCGAGAGCTTCCGCCCCGGAGTCGTCGGGCGACTGGGCGTCGGCCCCGACGACCTACCCGAGACCGTCGTCTACTGCTCGTTCACGGGCTTCGGCCCCGGCGACCGCCGGGTCGGCCACGACCTCAACTACCTCGGCTGGGCGGGCCTGCTCGAGGACACCGCTCCCGCGCTCCCGCCGGTGCAGATCGCGGACCTTGCGGCCGGCGCGCTCTCGGCCGTCGCCGAGATCCTCGCAGCGCTCTTCGAGCGCACGCGCACCGGCAAAGGGCAACGGATCACGATCTCGTTGACCCACGGCTCGCACCGCCTCGCCTCGCACCGCCTCGGAGGCGAGCCGATCCCGCGGCTGCTGACCGGCGGGCTCGCCTGCTACCGCATCTACGCAACCGCTGATGGCCGACACCTGACCGTCGCCGCGCTCGAGCCGAAGTTCTTCGAACGCCTCTGCGAGCTCATCGGCCGCCCGGACCTCGCCGGCCGTCAGTGGAGCCCCGACCAGGAGCCGCTTGCCGAGGAGCTGGCGCAGGCGTTCGCCGCAAGGCCGCTCGCCGCCTGGCTCGAGCTCTTCGACGGCGAAGACGTCGGCGTTGGCCCGGTCGCGACGCTGGCCGAGGCCGCGGTAGACCTCGCGCCCTAGGTCTCCTCGTCCTCGCTCGAGTGGGCTCGAGGGATCGCCTTCGTGAGCTGCCCGAGCGCCTGCGTGATCTCGCTCGGAATGATCCAGATCTTGTTGGCGTCACCCTCCGCGATCTGCGGAAGCATCTGCAGGTACTGGTAGGCGAGCAGCTTCGGGTCGGCGTCGCCGTCGTGGATCGCCTTGAAGACGGTCTCGATCGCCTTCGACTGACCCTCCGCCTGCAGGACGAGCGCCTGGCGCTGGCCCTCGGCCTTCAGGATCGCGCTCTGCTTCTCGCCTTCCGCGGTCAGGATCTGCGACTGCTTGACACCCTCGGCGGTGAGGATCGCGGCGCGCTTGTCGCGGTCGGCCCGCATCTGCTTCTCCATCGCGTCCTTGATCGTCGCGGGCGGGTCGACCGCCTTCAGCTCGACCCGGTTGACCCGGATGCCCCACTTCCCCGTCGCCTCGTCGAGCACGCCGCGGAGCTGCGCGTTGATGTTGTCGCGGGAGGTGAGCGTCTCCTCGAGCTGCATCCCGCCGATCACGTTGCGCAGCGTCGTCACGGTCAGCTGCTCGATCGCCTGGATGTAGTTCGCGACCTCGTACGTCGCCGCCTTCGCGTCGGTGATCTGGAAGTAGAGGACCGTGTCGATGTTGACGGTGAGGTTGTCCTCCGTGATCACGGGCTGCGGCTTGAAGGAGACCACCTGCTCGCGCAGATCGATTCGCTGGCGCACGCGGTCGACGAAGGGGATCACGATCGCCAGCCCTGGCGAGAGAGTCTTGTGGAACCGGCCGAGGCGCTCGACGACCGCGGCCTGCGCCTGCGGGATGACCTTGATCGTGCGCCATAGCGTCAACAGGACGAGGAACGCGATTCCCAGCAACACGATGAGCGGCGCCATCTGAAGCCCCCTTACTCGTAGACGAGCGCGGTAGCGCCCTCGATCTTGACCACCTCGACCCGGGTGCCCGGCTCGAAGACGTCTCCCTCCATGAATGCCTTTGCAGACCATTCCTCGCCGCCGATCCGGACGCGGCCGCCGTTGGCGTCGACCCGCTGGAGGACGAGCGCCTTGGTTCCGGGAAGCGCGTCGGTTCCTGTCCGGAGTTCCGCCGGCATGCGGAGGTGCGCTCTTGCGATCGGCCGGAGCAGCGCCAGCGACGCGAGCGAGCCCGCGATGAAGACGATCAGCTGGACGATGACGCTCAGCCCGAGCAGCGCAAAGAGCCCGGCCAGCACCGCGGCGATGGCAACCGGGCCGAGGAAGAACAGGCCGGGCGTGAAGATCTCGCCGACCGCGAGCAACACCGCCACGATCGCCCAGACGGCCCAGGATGGCACACGCCGATCCTATCTCCGGTCGACGCCGAAACCTAGCGCCGCAGGCAGGGCGAACAGGTCGGGCAAACGCTCTCCGACCTCCGGGTGGCGGCCGTCCCGGTCGAGCAGGAACGCGACCTCGATGCCCGCGGCGCGAGCGCCTTCGATGTCGTCCTCGGGCGAGTCGCCCACCATCGCCGCATCGGGCGGCTCGACGCCGATGCGCCGAAGCACCTCCTCGAAGATCGACGGGTGCGGTTTCGTCAGGCCGAAGGCGCCCGAGCCCAGGGCGGCGTCGACGTCCAGCCGGTGGTGCGCGACGAACTCGTCGAGGTCGCGGCCCGTGTTCGAGACGAGACCCAGCTTGAGCCCGCGCGCGCGGAGGTCCGCGAGAACCGGCAACGCGTCCTCGTAGAGCTCGAAGTGCTCGGCGTGCTCCCAGGCCCGCGTCATCGCGACGGCGCACTCGTAGGCCGAGTCGGCGTCGCCGCCCATGCCGCGGATGATCCGCTCGGTGAACGCGACCCAGATCTCTTCGTCGTGCTCGAGCTCCGGGTGCCGCCTGATGCCGTCGACCGCCTTCTCGCGCGCGTCGCGGTAGCGGGAGGGGTCGAGATCGAGCCCGAACCGCGCGCCGAGCCGCTGGTACCCCTCCGGGCCGAGCTCCGGGCCGGGACGGGCGATCGTGAAGTCGACGTCGAAGAGGACGGCCTCGAGCATCAGCCGTCACCATCCTGACCGCGGACGTGTCGACCGGTCATTTCAGACGGATGCACCAGGGAAGCCCGTGCATCCTGAAGTCGGCATCGCAAGCGACGCCTCACGAGCCCGCCTCTACCAGCCAGCGGGCGGTCTCGACGTGCGTCTCGTGGACCCTCCCGTTGAACGCCCAGGCGAGCGTCTGGCCGATCGCCCAGCCGCGCGCTCGCTCGCGGTCGAGGCCCAGGTCGGCGCTGAGCCTGTCGAGGCGGCGCAGCGCGTCTTCGCGAGAGTGGCCGAGCTCGCGGGAGCGCACGATAGGCGCAAGCCCGAACTCGCGTTCACCCGCTAGCGGCTTCGGGTCGATCGCGAGCCAGGGCTCGCGCTGCGCGGCGAGGACGTTCTCACCGTGCAAGTCCTGGTGTAGCAACACCTGCTCGCCCTGCGTCGGGGCAAGCTCGCGCAGCGCTTCGAGGCCCGCGTCGAGCAGGCGCCGCTCGAACGGCCTGCCGAACCGCTCCCACGTCGCCCCGAGCCCCTCGAGCCACCACTCGGCCTCCTCGGCGAGCGGCCGGAAGGGCGTGCCGGCCGGCTTCCAGAGCCGCGGCAGGAGCTCGGCGAAGACGTCCAGCGCGGTCTCGGCGCCCGCCGCGGAGAGCGGAGTCCCAGGCACGCAGCGCTCGAGGAGCAGCGCGTGCTCGTCCTCGTCGTGGGCGAGCAGCCGTACCGCCCCGTCCCCATCCCAGAGCTCGAGCGCGGCCGCCTCCTGCTCGCTCTCGCGGTGCGGCTCCTGGATCTTGAGCACGGCCTCGTCCCCGCTCGCCATCAAGGCCGGCGCCACGACCACGGACGCGACCCCGCCCTCGAACGGCTCGCCGAGGCGCAGGCCCCAGCGACGTACGACGTCGCTATATCTGAGCGAGGGACCCACCTCTCTCATCCAACACTGTGGATAAGACGGCCGCGCCGGCAAAGCCGGCACGGCCTCTTGAGCGGCGTCGCAAGCGAGCGCCTAAGCGTTCGCCGGCCAGCGGTACGCGTCGGCCTGACGGTTCTTCAGCGAGGGCAGCTTCTCGCGGACGTCGCGCAGCCGCGCACGATCGAGCTCGGCGGAGATGACCGTCTCCTCGTCGGGCGCCTGCGCGAGCACGATGCCCCACGGGTCGACGATCAGCGAGCGTCCGTACGCGGGCTTGCGCGGCAGCGTCTCTCCGACCTGCGCCGGGGCCGCCACGTAGTACTGGTTCTCGATCGCGCGAGCGCGCATGAGCACGTGCCAGTGGTCCTTGCCGGTCGGCGTCGTGAAGTGCGCGGGGACGGTCACGAGCTCGGCGCCCTCGAGCGCGAGGATGCGGTACAGCTCCGGGAAGCGAATGTCGTAGCAGACGGTCAGCCCGATCGGCCAGCCCTCGCCGCGGACGACGACGGGCTCGTCGCCCGGCTCCTCGGCCTCCGACTCGCGGTAGACGTGGCCGCCGACCTCGACGTCGAAGAGATGGATCTTGCGGTAGACGCCGAGCAGCTCGCCGTCGGGGCCGAACGCGAGCGACGTGTTCGAGAGCTTCTCGTGGCCCTCGCGCTTCTCCGAGATCGAGCCGCCGACGAGCGTGATCGCGTGCCGCCGCGCCCAGTCGGCCATCGCAGCCACCGACTCGCCGCCCTCGAGCGGCTCCGCGGCTGCGTGCAGCACCTCCGGAGAGCCGATCGCGTTCCACTTCTCGGGGAGGGCCACGACGTCGGCGCCGGTCGCGGCCGCGCGCGCGACGAGCCGCTCCGTCTTCTCGAGATTCGCCGCCTTGTCGGGGCCGCTCGTCAGCTGGACGCAGGCGACGCGCAGGGTCTCTGACACGGCAGCAGGATAGCTTTCGGCCGTGGACGCGACCGCCGTCGCACCCTCGCGCGCACGCGTGCTCCAGGCGTTCCGGAGCCGCAACTTCCGCCTGCTCTGGACCGGCCAGGCGATCTCGCTGCTCGGCGACACGGCCTTCGTGGTCGCGCTCGGCTGGCGGACCTTCACGCTGACGGGCTCGGCGACGTCGCTGAGCCTCGTCCTGATGCTGCAGGGGGTCGGCCTGCTCTCGACGGTGCTCGTCGGCGGGGCGCTCGCCGACCGCTACGACCGCCGGACGCTGATGCTCGTCTCCGACGCGGCCCGGTTCGTGATCATCGGGATGCTCGCCGTCGTCGACGCCACGGGACACCTGAGCCTCGGGTCGCTGCTCGTGATCGGGTTCGTCGAGGGCCTGGCGACGGGGTTCTTCACGCCGGCGCTCGGCGGGATGATCCCGCTGATCGTCGAGGAGCCGAGCCTGGGCTCCGCGAACGCGCTCCTCGGCATGGCGCGGCAGTCGAGCCTCCTGATCGGCCCGGCCGTCGCGTCGATCCTCTACGGCGTCGCCGGCTCGACGGTCGTCTTCGGGTTCAACGCGGTCTCGTATCTGGCCTCGTTCGCGTTCGTCTACGCGACGCGGCCGCGCAGCGCCGAGCGCTCGCCGGGCAAGGGAACGTTCCGCGAGATCGGCGCCGGGATCCGCTACGTCACGGGCATCCCGTGGCTGTGGGTGACGATCTCGCTCTTCGCCTTCGTGCTCATGTTCCAGTGGGCGCCGATCCAGGTGCTGACGCCGAAGCTGATGCGCGACCACTTCCACCTCGGCGTCGGCGCGTACGGCCTCGTCTTCTCGCTGCTCGGGGCGGGGATGCTGGTCGGGAGCGCTCTCGTCGGCCAGCTGAACCCGCAGCGCCGGCGCGGGCTCGTCTCGTATGTGATCTGGATCGCGAACAGCGCGCTCGTGATCGTCTTCGCGCTCTCGCCGTGGTTCGAGCTCGCGGCCGCGACCGCGTTCCTGCGCGGCATCTGCATCGGGTTCGCCATCACGATCTGGGAGACGATGCTGATGCAGCTCGTGCCGCAGCACATGCTCTCGCGCGTCGTTAGCCTGGACTGGTTCGGGGCGCTAGGTCTCACGCCGTTCGGCCTCGTGCTCGCCGGCGCGCTCGCCCCGCTCGCCCCTCCGGGGACGATCATCGCGCTCGGAGCCTGCATCTCGATCTGCTTGGTCGCGGGCGGGCTACTCTCACGGCAGATCCGGACGATCGACTGATGAGCCCCGTCTACTGGAAGCCGAAGTACGGCACGCGCTCGAGCCGCCACAAGGCCTGGGTGCGCGAGCAGGCGCGGCGCGACGAGGCGCTGAAGCGAGAGCCACGTGTCTCCCTCCGCGAGCGCCTGAGGAGGCTCTTCAGGCGCTAACCTGTGGCCTGCTCGGGGTGTGGCGCAGCCTGGTAGCGCGCTCCGTTCGGGTCGGAGAGGTCCCCAGTTCAAATCTGGGCACCCCGATCGAGGACGGGGGAACCGGACTCGGTTCTCCCGTCCTTTGCGTCCGTCGCGCCGCATGATTATTCTTCGAGGCGAATGAGCGGTTCGGGGAGGCAGGACCCCTGATTCCTGTCGCACACTCAACGAGGGACTCATGCAGCCCGTCTGCGCTGGAGCGCGAGGCGGGCTTTTTCATGCGCAGACGTGATCGAGAGGAGACCGATGGCAAACCACCTGACGCCTGAGGAACTGTCCAAGGAGCTTGGAATCGAGCGGACCGAGGTGATCCGGGTCTGCGTCGAAGAGGGGATCCCGATCTACCAGGGCAAGATCGACAAGTCGCTCTTCCAGGCGCAACTCGAGGCGCTCGGCGCCCTGCCTCAACACCACTAGGTAGGAACTACTTCCGGGCGGCGGCGCGCTTCTTCGGCGCTGCCTTCTTGCGCGCGGCGGGCTTGGCGCGATCCTTCTGGCTGGCGGCCACGCTCTGCTTGAGCGCTTCCATCAGGTCGACGACCGGCACTTCCTCCACCGGCTCCGGGACGGCGATCTCCTCGCCCTTCAGCTTCGCTTCGAGCAGCTCGCGCAGGTTCTGCCGGTACTCGCTGTGGAGCTCCTCCGGCTCCCAGGTGCCCACCAGGCTGTCGATCAGCTGGCGCGCGAGATCGAGCTCTGGCTCGTTGACGTCGATCGCCTCGACGGCCTCGTCGATCTCGGCCTGCGAGCGGACGTCCTCGGCGAGGAAGAGCGTCTCGAGGACCAGCGCGTCGCCCTTCGGGCGGATCAGGCAGAAGTTCTCGTTCCCGCGGATCACCATGCGGCCGACCGCCGCCATGCCCGTCTCCTTCATCGCGTTCAGGAGCAGCACGTAGGGCCGCCGCTGGGCCTCGGCGCTCGACGGCGCGAGGAAGTACGTGCGGTCGAAGAAGAGCGGGTCGACCTGCTCGAGGGGCACGAAGCGGGAGATGTCGATCGCGCGCGAGGTGTCGTGCTGCGCAATCGCCTCGAGATCGGCCTCCTCGACGATCACGAACTGCCCTTTGGAGACCTCCCAGCCCTTCACGATCTCGTCGTTCGAGACCTCGCGCTCGTGCACCGGGCACCAGCGTTTCTGCTTGATCGGCGTCTTGCACTCGCGGTGCAGCGTGCGGAAGGAGACGTCCGACGCGCGGGCCTTCGGCGCCGTCGCAGGCGCCAGGCCGACGGGGATCGTGACCAGGCCGAAGCTGAGGGATCCGTTCCAGATAGTCCGCATGGGGCTGTGGATAAGTCTAGTGGGACCGGTGAAATTCGCCGCTCCGCTCCGGTTCCCTGCCTTTCCCAGGACGAATCGACGCTCTAAGCTGAAGGCCTGAGCGAGACCACGGCAACAGCGACGGCGGAGCCGAGCGCGCCGCCCGGCAGCGGGCGGACGATCGGACGGCTGTGGCGCGAAGGCGTCTCGGCCGGGCGGTCGAATCCCGCGTATCTCGTTGAAGGCCCGGATGGGTGGACAGAGGTCTCGTGGGGCGAGTCGGAGCAGGCGGTGGAGGAGCTCGCGAACGGCCTCCTCGCGCTGGGTGTGCGCAAGGGAGACGCGTTCGGGATCCTCGCGCAGTCGACGCTCCACTGGGCGCTGTTCGACTACGCGCTCGGCCTGATCGGCGCTGTCGGCGCGGCCATCTACGCCAACAGCTCTCCGAGGGACTGCTGCTACATCCTCGAGCACTCCGACGCCGTCGGCGTGCTCGTCGAGGACGAGGGCCAGCGGGAGAAGGTCGCAGGCCTCGGTCTCGCCCACGTGATCTCGTTCTCCGAGCTGGACGCGCTGCGGGCTCGCGGCCGGGAGTTCGCGGCGGCGCGTCCGACGGCGCTCGCCGAGGCCGAGGCCGCGGTCGACGAGGAGGACTGCTTCACGTTCATCTACACATCCGGCACGACCGGCCCGCCGAAGGCCTGCACGATCAGGCACCGCAACTACTACGAGATGGCCACGGCCGTCGACGACATCCCCGAGTTCGCGATCGCGGACGACGTAATGCTCCTCTTCCTGCCGCTCGCCCACAACTTCGGCCGGCTGATGCACCTGCTCGGCGCGCATACCGGGTACACGATCGCGTTCTGCCCGGACCCGATGCACGTCATGGAGGCCATGGCCGCAGTCCGGCCGACGCTCCTGCCCAGCGTTCCGCGCCTCTACGAGAAGGTGCACACGGGCGTGCAGGCCCACTTCGACGAGGCGCAGGGCCTGAGGCGCCGGATGCTCGACTGGTCGCTCGGCGTCGGCCGGCAGGCGAGCGAGCTCCGGAGGCAGGACCGGCCGCTACCGACGAGCCTCGCGGTCAAGCACCGCATCGCCGACCGGCTTGTCTACCGCAAGGTCAAGGACCGTCTCGGCGGCCGCCTCAGGGTCGGCATCTCCGGGGGCGCACCTCTGGCAGCCGAGATCGGCGAGTTCTTCCACACCCTCGACATCCTGATCCTCGAGGGGTGGGGACTGACCGAGTGCACCACGGCGGCCTCCGTGAACCGCCCGGATCGGTTCCGATTCGGCACGGTCGGGCCGGCGCTGCCCGGGTTCGAGGTGCGCACCGACGAAGACGGCGAGCTCCTGATCCGCAGCGAGACGGTCTTCGCCGGCTACTACAAGGACGAGGACGCGACCCGCGAGGTGCTCGGCGCCGACGGCTGGCTTCGCTCGGGCGACCTCGGCACGATCGACGAGGACGGGTTCATCCACATCACGGACCGCAAGAAGGACATCATCGTCACGGCCGGCGGCAAGAACGTCGCGCCGCAGAATCTCGAGAACGCGCTCAAGACCGCGCCGCTCGTCTCGCAGGCGCTCGTCGTCGGCGACCGGCGACCGTGCGTCGCGGCGCTGATCACGGTCGATCCGGCCGTGGCCGAGGGACTGTCCCCGGGACAGGTCCACGAGCGCGTCCAAACCATCCTCGACGACGTGAACGCCGGGCTCTCGCGGTTCGAGCAGATCAAGCGCTTTGCCGTCCTTCCGCGGGACTTCAGCGCCGCGGAGGGCGAGGTCACGCCGACGCTCAAGCTGAAGCGCCGCGTCTGCGCGGAGCACTTCGCGCGCGAGATCGACGAGCTGTACGCGTCTAGTTAGGTGATGCGGCGGGCGCCGACGTAGCTCGACACGTAGCTGCCGCTGAGGCTCGAGATCTTGACCACGTCGCCGGTGTGCGGGGCGTGGATGAAGCTGCCGCCGCCGATATAGAGGCCGACATGGCCCAGGCCGTAGAAGAAGACGAGATCACCGGGCTGGAGGTCGCCGCGGGAGACCGGCACGCCCATCCCGAACTGCATCGCCGCGTTGTGGGGAAGCGAGACCCCGACCTGGGCGTAGACGTACATTGTGAAGCCGGAACAGTCGAAGCCCCGGGGTGAGGCTCCTCCCCAGACGTACGGCGTACCCAGGTAGCGCATCGCGATGCCGACCACGCCGCCGAACCTCGAGGGCGGGGCGCTGAAGCTCGGCTCGGTCCCGACGGTCTGCGCGAGCGCTTGGCCGCTGGACGTGAACGACTGCGCCGAGAGCTGCTGCTCTGCCTGGGCCTGCAACTGTGCCTGCCGCTGCCGTTCCTGCGCCTGCAGGTGCGCGATCTCCCCGCGGATCGAGCCCAAAAGCGAGCGGCGCTGGCTGAGCTGGCTCTCCACCGACGCCTTCGCCGACGCCCGCTGAGCCACGACTTCCGACTGCACGGCGTGAGCGTGCTTGAGCCGGCGCTGCCGTTGCTGGATCTCCCGGCGGAGCGTCACGACCTGCTTGAGAACGACGGCGTCCTGCTGCGAGACGCGGTCGACGGCGTCCATGTTGCTGAGCATCTCGTCCAGGCTCGACGACCCCAGAAGCACGGCCAGTGTCGAGTCCTGCCCCTCGGAGGTGTAGAGGTCGATGAGGCGCGACGAGAGCTGCCGCTGCGCGTGCTTCAGGCTCCGCTTCGCCGAGACGAGGTTGTGCGTGTTCATCGAGAGGTCGTGCCGAATGCCCGCCAGTCTCGAGTTCGCGAGGTTGTAGGCCTCGATCGCTCGCTCCAGACTTGAATCGAGCTGCTGGATCTGGCCAAGGACGCTCTGCGCCTGGGCTTGCTTCGACGCCACCGAGTCGGCGGATGCGGGAACTGCACTCACCGCGAGAAACGCTGCGAGCGCGATGACTAGTGCCGGCGCCTTTCGTCTTGTCGAGCAGAAGCCCACCAAGAAGCTCGACAGGCGCCCTCCTGGGAGGGGCCGGTTCGTCACGAGCACGGCACCCTAGCAGGGGCCTCGGACGGTCGCAAATGGCTAGAAAGTGACAAAAGGATCACACTTTCGGGGTTCGCGCACCTGGCACAAAGTCCTGTGTTACGGTGCTCCCTCGTGCCGGGCGAGATGCGCACGCAGCGGGTCTGGCCGGCCCTCGCTGCACTCCTGATCCTGAGCGCCCTCGTCCCTTCGAGAGTGGCCGCCGATTCCTCGACGAACCTGCGCGAGAAGGCCGCGCGGCTGCAGCAGGAGAACGTCCACCTGACCGCGCGCTCGGAGAACGCCGTCCTCGGCCTCTACGCGCTCGACTCGGAGCTCGCCCGCAGCCAGGCGCATGCCACGTCGCTCCAGATCCAGATCGCGCAGGTCCGCGCCCAGCGCGCCACCGCGCAGATGGCACTCGCAAGCGCCCGACGCTCGCTCGCGGCCGCACAGCGGACGCTGGCCGTGCGCGTGCAGCAGCTCTACGAACAGCAGGGCTCCGACGACTCGCTCGACGTGCTGCTCGGGGCCAGTTCGGTCGTCGAGGCCCTGAACAGCCTCGACACGCTCGACCGCGTCGCGGAGGCCGACCGGGTAGTGATCGAGCAGGCGCGAAGCGCGCGGACCCGTTACGGGGCCGAGGTGCGCGCCCTTGCCTCGCGAGAGCAGCGGCTGACAGCGCTCGCGCAGGACGTCGCCAGCACGGCTCTTCGGCTCCAGCAGGCGCGAAGCGAGCGGGCCGCGTACCTCGCGAGCCTCGCGTCCAACCGCCGGCTCAATCTCGCGGCGATCTCGTCCCTCCAGCAGCAGGCACAGGCGATCCAGGCGCGCGCGACACAGGTCTCCGCCGTGTCCGCCGCGGGCAGCGTCCCGGCGAATGGACGAACCATGACGGTGAGCGCGACCGCGTACTCGCTGCCCGGACGGACGGCGACCGGAGCGCCGGTCGGCTGGGGAATCGTCGCCGTCGACCCGCACGTGATCCCGCTCGGCACGCGCATGACGATCCCCGGCTACGGCGAAGGCGTGGCCGCGGATACGGGCCTGTCGGTCGTCGGCGCGACGATCGACCTCTGGTTCCCGACGCTCGCTAAGGCACGAGCCTGGGGCCGGCGCACCGTCACGATCACTCTTCACTAGACTCTGACCCCGGAAGGGGGTCGATGAGCAAGATTGCTGGGTCCAACGGCGGCGACGCCGGGAGTGTTCGTGTGCTCCTCGTCGACGATCACGACCTGTTCAGGACAGGTCTCCGAAACCTGCTCGAGGAGCGTGGAGTGCACGTTGCGGGTGAGGCAGGCGCCGGCGAGGAGGCTGTCCGGCTGGTTGGCGAGCTCGCGCCGGACGTGGTCGTCATGGACCTGCACATGCCCGGAATCTCCGGTATCGAGGCGATCAAGCAGATCGCGGCAACGGCGCCGCTCACGCGGGTGCTCGTGCTCACGATCTCCGACCAGGACGAGGACGTCCTGCACGCGATCCTGGCCGGCGCTTGCGGCTATCTGCTCAAGGACGCGTCGGTCGACGACCTGATCCGCGGCATCGAGGCTGCCGCGGTGGGCGAGTCGCTCGTGTCACCCGCGATCGCGGGAAAGGTGCTGCAGCAGGTTCGGGCGACCGCCGCGTCGCCCGAGGCGGCCGAGACCATTCACGCCGAGCTCTCGCAGCGCGAGCTCGACGTCCTCAAGCTGATCGCGAACGGGAATGACAACGCGATGATCGCCGCGCAGCTGCACATAAGCCCGAAGACGGTCAAGAACCACATCTCCAACATCCTGATGAAGCTGCAGATCGAGAACCGCATCCAGGCCGCGGTCTACGCGGTTCGCAGCGGGATCGTCTGACTCAGTCCGTCGCGCGCACGTGGGTCGCGCGGTCGCGGAGGCGAGAGAGCGTGCCGCGCAGCCGCGCGAGCTCGGCCCTCGCGCGTGAGATCCGGCGTGAGACCTGCACGAGCTCCTGCGCCTTCTGCTCCTGGTTGCCCTCGTTGAGCTCGCCTGCCAGCTCCGACATGCGCCGCTCGAGACGGATCTGCTCGGCCTCGAGCGAGAGCGCGTGCGCGTAGCCGTCGGTCAGCGTCCGCTCCAGCTGCGCCAGGGCGGCCGGCTCGTACTCCTCGGCGGTCGACGGCGAGGCGAGCAGCTCGTCGATCTGCTCGAGAAACGCGGGGATCGCTTCGTGTGCCACAGAACCTCCGCGCCGATTATTCGCAGGAAACAGGCGGTTCTTCAAGGGCCGCACGGCCTATCCGACCGAACGGTCAGGCCCACGCTTGACGACCGTGCCGATGCTCCGAACAATTGAGCCGGTGCGTCGCCGCCGTCTTCTCCTCGTTCTCGCCGCCGCGTTCGTCCTCGCCGCTCCGGCGGGCGCGGATACCTCGCCGCTGTCGAAGCGCCTCGCCACGGCGCTGGCCGTTCCGCACGTGTCCCGGGCGCGCACGGCAGCACTCGTGTTCGACCTCCAGACCGGGACGACGGTCTTCTCCAGGCACGACTCACTCTCGCTCGCGCCTGCCTCGAACGAGAAGCTCGCCGTCACGTACGCCGCACTCGTCGGGCTCGGGCCCGAGTTCCGGATCGAGACGGACGTCGTCGGGCGCGGGGAGCAGGACGGCACGACCTGGAAGGGAAGCCTCCTGCTGGTCGGCCACGGCGACCCCACCCTCTCGAGCAAGGGCCTCCTGTCGCTCGCCCGCCAGGTCCGAGCAGCCGGGATCGTGCACGTCACAGGCGCCGTCTTCGGCGACGAGTCGTTCTTCGACGCGAGACGCACGGCGCCGGGTTGGAAGTCGTGGTTCACCATCAACGAGTCGCCGCCGCTCTCGGCGCTGACCGTCGACCGCGCTGTCTACCGGGGACGGACGTCCCGCAATCCGGTGCTGTCGGCCGCGCTCTCGTTTCGCGAGGCGCTGCGCCGCGCAGGCGTCACCGTCGTCGGCGGCACCGGCATCGGCGTGGACCGCGGCGACGGGCTGCCGCTGGCCTCGATCGAGTCCGCGCCGCTCTCGTCGATTCTCCGCACGATGGACCGCCAGAGCGACAACTTCACCGCCGAGCTGATGCTCAAGCAGCTCGGGACACTCGTCGCCGAGCCCGGGACGACCGCGGCCGGTGCCGCCTTCGTGCGCAGCACGCTCGCCGACGCAGGCGTGCCGCTCGCCGGCGTGCGGATCGTCGACGGCTCCGGGCTCTCGCTCCTCGACCGCGTAACGGCGCGCGAGATCGGCGCGATTCTGCGTGCGGCCTGGAGCGACCCCGAGGTGCGGCCGTCGTTCGTGGCCGCGCTCCCGGTCGCGGGCGTGAACGGGACGCTTGTGAAGCGGATGCGCCGTCCCCCGGCCCGCGGCCACGTCCTCGCGAAGACCGGCACGACCGCGAACGCCTCCGCGCTCTCGGGCTACGTTCGTGGGCGCTACGTGTTCTCTGTCCTGCAGAACGGGAACTCGATCTCCACGGTCTGGACGCGCCGCGCCCAGGACCGTTTCGCGACCGTGCTAGCGGCATCTCGATAGGAGGGGAGCATCGCCTTGCGCTCAACACGGTGTGTTGGACGGCCACGCCGGCAAGGCCGGCATGGCCTCTTTGGTCGGCGTCGCAGGCGAGCGCCTTAGCCGCGCAGTAGCTTCTTCAGCGCGGCCTCGTCGAGCACGGGAACGCCGAGCTGCTCGGCCTTTGCGAGCTTCGAGCCCGGGCTCTCGCCGACGACCACGCCGGTCGTCTTCTTCGAGACCGAGTCGCCGACCTTCGCGCCTTTGGCCTCGAGCGCCTTGCGCGCCTCGTCGCGGCTGAAGCCCTCGAGCGTCCCCGTGATCACGTAAACGGAGCCCGTCAACGGGCCCTCGACGGGCCGCTCCTCCGAACCGACCTCGAAGCGCAGTCCGAGCTCCTTCAGCTCGGCGACGAGCTTCAGGTTGTCCTCGTCGCGGAACCACTCGGCGATCGCCTCCGCGCGCTCGGGCCCGATCCCCTCGACCTCCTGGATCTCCTCCTGAGAGGCCGCCGCGAGACTGCCGACCTCGCCGAAGTGACGCGCGAGGTTCTGAGCGGTGACCCACCCGACATCGGGGATGTTCAGCCCGAACAGGACCCGGCTGAACGGGACCTGCTTCGAGGCCTCGATCGCGGAGACCACATTCGTTGCGCTGCGCTCCTGGAAGCCGTCGAGCTCGAGCAGCTGCTCCTTCGTCAGGCGGTAGAGGCCCGGCAGCGACCCCACGAGCCCGAGGTCCCAGAGCCGCCGCACGAGCTGCTCGCCCACGCCGTCGATGTCCGCCGCGGCCATGACCCAGTTGTTGAGCGTCTCGAGCCCCCGGGACGGGCACGCCCGGTTCGGGCAGCGATGCATCGCCTCGCCCTCGGGCTTGACCACGTTTGTCCCGCAAAGTGGACACTTTTTTGGCATGCGGAACGGCTTCGTTCCCTCCGCATGAGAGCCGGCCGGACCGACGATCTGCGGGATCACGTCGCCCGCACGCTGGACAATCACCGTGTCGCCCTCGCGGATGTCCTTGCGGTTGATGTCCTCTTCGTTGTGAAGCGTCGCCCTCGAAACGGTCACGCCTCCGACCTCGACCGGCTCGAGCATCGCCCACGGATTGAGTGCGCCGGTCCGCCCCACCCTGATCGCGATCTTGAGCAGCTTCGTCTGGGCGGTCATCGGCGCCCATTTGAACGCGCGCGCCCACCTCGGCCGCGAGTGCAGCGCGCCGAGGATCGCCTGCTGCTCGAGCGAGTCGACCTTGATCACGATCCCGTCGATCTCGTAGTCGAGCTCGACCCGGCGACGCTCCCATTCGACGCAACGCTTCGCGACCTCCTCGATGGTCTCGAGCCGCTCCGCATACGGGTTGGTGCGGAAGCCGTGCTCGCGCAGCCATCCGAGCGTCTCGGAGTGCGACGCGAGCTGGAGACCCTCCGCCGCGCCGATGCCGTAGACCCAGACCGCGAGCGGCCGGGAGGCGGTGATCGAGGAGTCCTTCTGGCGGAGCGATCCCGCGGCGGCGTTGCGCGGGTTCGGCGCGATCTTCTGGCCCAGCTCCGCGACCCGCTCGTTCAGCTCGCGGAAGCCCGAGAGCGGCAGGTAGACCTCGCCGCGCACCTCCGCGACGGAGGGCAGCGAGTCGCCGCGCATCTTCAGCGGGACCGACGGGATCGTTCTGAGGTTGACGGTCACGTCCTCGCCCTGGATGCCGTCGCCGCGCGTCGCGCCGCGCGCGAGCAGCCCGTCCTCGTAGGTGAGGTTGATCGCGAGGCCGTCGATCTTCGGCTCGATCACATAGGCGACAGGGTCGTCGGAGTCGAGCCGCTTCCGCACGTCCTCGGCCCACTTGAAGAGGCTCTCCTCGTCGCTCACCTTCTCGAGGGAGCCCATGGGGGTCAGGTGCTGGACTTTCTGGAACCGGTCGCTCAGGGGCGCGCCGACGCGCTGCGTGGGCGATTCGGGCGTGACCAGCTCGGGGTGCTCGTCTTCGATCGCCTTGAGCTCGTCGAAGAGCCGGTCGAACTCGGCGTCGGAGATCTCCGGCTCGTCGAGCACGTGGTAGAGGTAGAGGTGGTGGTCGACCTGCTCACGCAGGTCGTCGAGCTGCTTCCGGACGCTCTTCTGCGTGCGCGTGGCCACGAGCCCGATCCTAGTCGTAGCGCACCGAGACGAGGTACAGGCCCCAGGGCGGAGCCGTCTTGCCCGCCTCGCTCCGCGTTGCGCCGTCGAGCAGCGAGGCCAGCTCCTCCGGCGAGCGCTCGAGCATCGTCCCCACGAGCGTTCGGACCATGTGGCGCAGGAACGAGTTGGAGGTGATCTCGAACTCGAGCGCCTCGTCGCGCCTGTACCAGATCGCCGACTCGACGACGCGCACGAAGACCTTGTGCTGGGTCTCGGTCGGCGTGAAGGCGCGGAAGTCGTGCTCGCCTCGCAGGAGATCCGCCGACTCGGCCAGGCGCTCCTCGTCCAGGGCATGGGGATACCACCAGGCGCGGTGAGCCTCGAACGGCGAGCGGGCCTCGCGGCGGTAGATCCGGTAGCGGTAGCTCCGGGCGAGTGCGGAGTGGCGCGCGTGGAAGTCGCCGGCCGCCGCCTCGACCGCCAGCACGACGACGTCGGGCGGCAGCTCGGCGTTCAGCGCCTCCCGCGCCCGCTCGACGGGGGGCCCGCCCTCGACCTCGACGGAGGCCACGTTCTCGAGCGCGTGGACACCCGAATCGGTCCGTCCGGCGACGGCCAGGTCGGACCAGGTCGGGAACACGGTCTCGAGCGCCTCTCTCAGCGTTCCCTCGACCGTGCGCGGCCCCGGCTGGGCGGCCCAGCCGCGGAAGGCCGTGCCGTCGTACTCGAGCGTTAGCCTCAGGCGCACGTCAGGAGCCCCTGGCAGCGTTTGTAAGGTGTTCCTTATGCTCTACGAGTTTGCGTCTTGACTGATATACTCTACTCGTGACCACGAACCAGAAGTTCCTCCTGCAGCGCGTCCAGCCCGCCCTGACGGGCCTCATCGACGGCTCGCTCTCCACGATCGCCCCGATCTTCGCAGTCGCGATCTACACGCACGAGCCTCACGTCGCGTTCATCGCCGGCACCGCGACCGCAATCGCGGCGGGGATCAGCATGGCGTATTCGGAAGGGCTCTCCGACACCGGGGAGCTGACCGGCCGTGGCGACCCGGTCGTCCGGGGCGCGATCACGGGCGTGTGCACGTTCATCGGCGGGATCCTGCACACGCTGCCGTTCCTGATCCCTCACTACCAGGTCGCGCTGGTTCTGGCGGCGACGGTCGTCGCCTTCGAGCTCGTCGCCCTCGCCTGGCTGCGGTGGCGGTTCTTCAGGACGAGCTTCGTCAGCTCGCTTGCCTACGTAACCCTGGCCGGCGTTGTGATCGCCGGCGTCGCCGCCACCCTCGGCGTCAGCGGCTAGGCCCGTCCTCGGGCTCGAGCTCGGGCTCGGGCTCCGCCTCGGCAGCTTCGGGCTCCTGCGCCTCCGGCTCGAGCTCTTCCTCCACGGCCTCTCCCTTGGGCTCCGGCTCGCGCTCCCTGGCCGGACGCGGCGGTGGCGCGGTCACGTCGGGCGGGACGTAGTCGACGAGCTCGAGGTACACCATCTCGGCCGCATCGCCCAGGCGCGGGCCGATGCGGATGATCCTCGAGTAGCCGCCGGGCCGGTCGACGAAGCGCGGGCCGACGTCGCTGAAGAGCTTGTGCACGACGTCCTGCGAGCGGAGGAACTTCAACGCCTGTCTGCGGGCGGGAACGTCGCCCTTGCGCCCGAGCGTGATCATCTGCTCGGCGACCGGCTTGACTTCTTTGGCCTTGGCGGCCGTCGTCTTGATGCGGCCGTGCTCGATCAGCGCGCCGGTCAGGTTCGCGTAGAGCGCCTTGCGGTGCGAGGCGTCACGGCCCAGCTTGCGTCCTGACTTGCCGTGCCGCATGGCTCTACGCCGTGGGGCCTTCCTCACCGCGCAGCGTCAGGCCGTGCGTGGCGAGCGTCTCCTTGACCTCTTCGATCGACTTCTTGCCGAAGTTCGGGATCGCGGCGAGCTCGTTCTCGGTCTTCGTCACCAGGTCGCCGATCGTCTCGATCCCGACGCGCTTGAGGCAGTTGTACGAGCGGACGCCGAGCTCGAGCTCTTCGATCGGGTAGTTCTCCATCCCGTGGGCGAGGGCAGGCTCGGCCTGAGCCTCGGCCGCGGCACCGGCCTCGCCGAAGCCCTCCCAGCGGTCGGAGTCGGTGAAGATCGCGAGCTGGCGCATGAGGATCTCGGCCGCCTGGCCGATCGACTCGCGTGGGTCGATCGAGCCGTCGGTCGTGACCTCGATGCGGAGCTTGTCGTAGTCGGTGCGCTGGCCCACGCGCGCGGCCTCGACGTCGTACGAGACGCGCCTGACCGGCGAGAAGATCGAGTCGATCGGGATGACGCCGATCGTGTGCTCGGGCCCACGGTTCAGCTCCGCCGGGACGTAGCCGCGGCCGCGGCCGATCGTGAGCGTCACCTCGAGCTTGCCCTTGTCTGAAAGGTGGGCGATCTCGAGGTCGGGGTTGAGGATCTCCAGCTCTGCAGGCGCCTCGATGTCGGAAGCCTTGACCGCGCCTGCGCCCTTCTTCGACAGGCGCACCTCGATCTCGGGTGAGTCGCCGTGCAGCCTGCAGATCAGGCTCTTGAAGGTGAGCAGGATGTCGGTCACGTCCTCGCGGACGCCCGGCAGGGTGGTGAACTCGTGCGCGACGCCCTCGATCTTGACCGAGGTGACTGCGGCGCCCTCGAGTGACGAGAGCAGCACGCGGCGCAGCGAGTTTCCGAACGTGTAACCGAAGCCGCGGTCGAGCGGCTCGATCACGAATACCCCGTGGTTCTCGTCGACCTCTTCGTGGACGATCCGGGGGATCTGGAACTCCATCAAGCTTGTTCTGACTGCCATGTTCTCCTTCGCTTTCGGCTTACGGGTTGTGGATTCTTGGACGCGTAGCGGTTACTTGGAGTACAGCTCGACGATGAGCGATTCCTGGACTGGGGTGTCGATCTCCTCGCGCTCGGGCCACTTGAGCACCTTGCCGGTGAGGCCGTCGTGGTCGGCTTGCAGCCACGGCGTGACCGAGGCGGTCAGGTCGGTCGCGTCCCGGACGACCTGCTCGGCGGGGCTTCCCGACCTCAGCATGATCACGTCGTCGGGCCTGACCTGGTAGCTCGGGATGTTGACCCGGCGGCCGTTGACCTGGAAGTGGCCGTGGCGGACGAGCTGGCGGGCCTGAGCACGCGAGGCGGCGAAGCCGAGCCGGTAGACGACGTTGTCGAGCCGCATCTCCAGCAGCCGCAGCAGGGCCTCGCCCGTGATCCCCGAGGCCTTGTCCGCCTTCGTGTAGTACGTCCGGAACTGCTTCTCGAGCAGGCCGTAGTAGCGGCGCGCCTTCTGCTTCTCGCGCAGCTGGACGAGGTACTCCGACTGCTTGATCCGGCCGCGGCCGTGCTCGCCCGGCGGGTAGCTGCGGCGCTCGATCGCGCACTTCTCGGTCAGGCAGCGCTCGCCCTTCAGGAAAAGCTTCATGCCCTCGCGGCGGCACTGCTTGCACTTCGGTGACGTATCTCTGGCCATCAGACCCTCCGGCGCTTCTTCGGCCGCACGCCGTTGTGGGCCTGCGGGGTGACGTCCTTCACGCCGAGGATCTCGAGGCCGGCCGCCTGGAGCGAGCGAATCGCCGTCTCGCGTCCGGCGCCGGGGCCCTTTACGAAGACCTCGACCTTCTGCAGCCCGTGTTCCATGCCCTTGCGCGCGCAGGCATCCGCGGTGACCTGGGCGGCGAACGGGGTCGACTTGCGCGAGCCCTTGAACCCGGCCGAGCCGGCGGACTCCCACGCGATCACGTTCCCCTCGTTGTCGGTGAGCGAGACGATCGTGTTGTTGAACGACGTCTTGATGTGCGCCTGGCCGACCGCGATGTTCTTGCGCACGCGGCGACGGGCCCGACCACGGGTCGCTTGTCTGCGAGGTGGTGCCATCAGGTCTTCTGTGCCGCCTTCTTGCCCCTGCCGACCGTCTTCTTCGGTCCCTTGCGCGTGCGCGCGTTGGTCTTGGTGCGCTGCCCGTTGACGGGCAGGCCGCGCCGGTGGCGGATGCCGCGGTACGCGCCGATCTCCTGCAGGCGCTTGATCGCCTGCGTGCGCTCGCGGCGGAGGTCGCCCTCGACCTGGAGCTTGCCGTCGATGAACTCGCGGAGCTTCGTGACCTCCTCGTCGGTCAGGTCCTTGACCTTCTCGTCCGGCGAGAGGCCGGTCTCGGAGCAGATCCGCTTCGCGGTCGACTGGCCGATCCCGTAGATGTAGGTCAGCCCGATCTCGAGCCGCTTCTGGTTTGGGATGTTGACTCCTGCGATGCGCGCCATGCCGTGCCTACCCCTGCCGCTGCTTGTGCCGCGGGTTGGTGCAGATGACCATGGTCCGGCCGTGCCGCTTGATCACGCGGCAGCGCTCGCACATGGGCTTGACTGAAGCTCGGACTTTCATCGGTGTCGGTACGTGATCCTTCCGCGTGTGAGGTCGTAAGGAGACAGCTCCACCTTCACCCGATCGCCCGGAAGAATGCGGATGTAGTGCTTGCGCATCTTCCCGGAGATCGTGGCGAGGACGTTGGTGTCCAGGTCGTCAATGTGCACCCGGAACATCGTGCTCGGGAGCGCCTCGACGATCTCGCCTTCGACCTCGATCTTCTCTTCTTTTTCGGCCATCTACCTCACAGAAACCGCGCTCGCCGAGCGCGGTTGGGACACGGAAAAGCACGGCTCTCGCCGCGCCACGAAATGGTAGCAAACCGCCTCAGCTCGGGGGCTGCGCCAACTCGGCTAGAGCAGCCAGCGCCCGCCTTCCTGGATGGGCTTGCCGTCGAGCTCGATCCTGGTGCCTTCGCGGCGCATGTCCTTGACGATGTCCCAGTGGATCTGGCTGACATTCGTGCCGCCGACGTCCGGCAGGCCGTTGCCGAGCGCGAGGTGCACCGTCCCATCGATCTTCTCGTCGAAGAGCGTGTTCTTCATGTGGTTCGTGATACGCGGATTGCAGCCGATCCCGAGCTCGCCGAGGCGCCTCGCGCCCTCGTCGCGGTCGATCGTCTCGATCAGGAAGTCCTCGTTCCGATCGGCGGAGGCGTCCACGACCAGGCCGTCCTCGAAGCGCAGCCTGATGCCGGTCACCTCACGGCCGCCGTACACGGCCGGGAACTCCGTGAACGCGATCGTCCCCGAGGCCGAGTCCTCGACCGGTGAGTAGAAGAACTCGCCGCCGGGCATGTTCGCTCCGCCCGCGTCCACCATGCCCTGACGACCGACCAGGCTCAGCGTGATGTCCGTCCCGTCCCCGACGATCCGCACCTCGTCGGCCGCGTCGAAGCGCTCGGCGTAGCGGCTCATGCGCTCTCTCTCGGCCGACCAGTCGAGCAGGCACGCGCCGAAGAGGAAGTCCTCGAACTCGGTGACGGACATGCCCGCGTCCTGCGCCAGCGCCGCGGTCGGGTACTGGCAGCCGACCCACTTGAGCTCGAACGTGAACGCGCGCTCGATGTGAGGTCGCAACGCGGCCTGCAGGCGGCCGAAGCGCTCCGGCGCGAGCCCCGAGAGCTCCCGCGTGTTCTCCGGGGCCTCGATCCCGATCCAGCCGTCCGCTTCGTGAAAGGCGTGCACCTCGATCGGAGCCGGCTCGTCGAGCAGCTTCTCCGGCGCATTCTGTGCCCACGGCAGGTTGAAGCCGGAGCCCGTGAAGCTGATCCGCTGGATCGCATAGGCGCCGCGGACCGCGACCTGCCGGCAGACCTCTTCGACGAGCGGCCGGCCGAGCATCCCGCCGGCCACGATCACCTGCCAGCCCGGCTGGACGTCGAGGCACTCCTCGACCAGGAGCTTCGCGTACGCCTCGATCCTCGGGTCGCCGCTCATGAGCGCACCGCCGTCCGGGCACCGGTCAGGATCCGGGGGCCGTCCTCCATGATCGCGACCGTGTGCTCGAAGTGCGCCGACAGCGAGCCGTCGGCGGTCGAGATCGACCAGTCGTCGTCGTGGACGACCACCTCGTCGCCGCCGGCGGTGATCATGGGCTCGATCGCGAACGTCATGCCGGGCGACAGTAATGGGCCGCGGCCGGGCTCGCCGTAGTTGGGGATCTGCGGCTCCTCGTGCATCGAGCGGCCGACCCCGTGCCCGACGAGGCTCTTCACGACGGAGAAGCCGCTCGACTCCGTCGCGTTCTGAATCGCGTTCGAGATGTCCGAGAGGCGGTTGTCGGCCCTGCACTGCTCGATCCCGGCGGCGAGCGCGGTCTGGCACGCCTCGATCAGGCGCTCCGCCTCGGGCGAGATCTCGCCGATCGAGAACGTGTAGGCGGAGTCCGCGACGAAGCCGTCGAGCGTCACGCCAACGTCCACGGAGAGGATGTCGCCCTCGTCGAGCGTGTACGGGCCGGGGATGCCGTGGACGACCATCGCGTTCGGCGACGTGCAGATCGCCGCCGGATAGCCGCGGTAGCCCTTGAAGGTCGGGACGCCGTCGTGCGCCCGGATGAACTCGTCGGCGACGGCGTCGAGCTCCGCGGTGCTCACGCCCGGCCGGGCCCGCTCGCCGAGCAGCGCGAGCACGTCGGCGACGACGACCCCCGCGCGGGCCATGCGCTCGATCTCCTCCGCAGACTTGCGGATGATCACCGGACCGCCGCCTGCTCCAGCGCGAGCTGGATCTCGGCGAAGACCTCCTGCACGGGCCGGTCGGCGCGGACGCCGATCAGGTTCCCCCGGACGCGGTAGTACTCGACCAGCGGCTCGGTCTGCTCGCGGTAGAGCTCGAGCCGCGTCCGGATCGCCTCCGGCGTGTCGTCGGCGCGGCCCTCCTCCTCGGCGCGGCGCTGGAGCCGCTCGATGCAGACCTCTTCCGGGAGCCGGAACTCGAACACGACGCTCAGCGCTCGGTCGATCTCGTCGAGCATCGCGTCGAGCGCCTCCGCCTGCACAGTCGTGCGCGGGAAGCCATCGAGCACGAAGCCGCCGAGCGTGTCGTCGGAGTCGAGGCGCTCGCGGATGAGCCCGATCATGATCTCGTCCGGGACGAGCTGGCCCGAGTTCAGCAGCGGCTCGGCCCGGCGCCCGAGCGCGGTGCCTTCGGCAATGGCCGCGCGCAGCATGTCGCCGGTCGCGATGTGGGGAACGCCGTACTCGGACGCGAGCAGCTTGCCCTGCGTCCCCTTGCCCGCGCCCTGCGGTCCCAGCAGCAGGATGTTCAGGCCCGGCCGCGCGGCCGCCGCCCCCGAGAAGCCCGAGGACACGGCTATTTCAGGAAGCCTTCGTAGGAGCGCATCATCATCTGCGACTCCATCTGGCGCATCGTGTCGAGCGCGACGCCGACGACGATCAGGACCGAGGTGCCGCCGAGTGCGCGCGAGTTCGCCTGCGAGAAGCCGCCGTAGCGGATGAAGATGCTCGGGAGGATGGCCACGGTCGCGAGGTAGATCGAGCCGGGCAGGGTCAGGCGCGTCAGCACACGGTCGAAGTACTGCGCGGTCGGCGGGCCGGGCCGGATCCCGGGGACGTAGCCGCCGTACTTGCGCAGGTTGTCGGCCTGGTCGACCGGGTTGAACTGGACCGCCGTGTAGAAGTACGTGAAGATGATGATCAGCGACGCCTCGAGCAGGAGGTAGGTCAGGCTCGACGGCTGGAAGTGCTTGTTGACGAAGCCCTGCGTCTGCGGGAAGTACTGGCCGATCGTCGGCGGGAACGCCATCACCGCGGCCGCGAAGATGATCGGGATCACGCCGGCCATGTTCACGCGCAGCGGCATGTAGGTCGTGCCACCGGAGGTCATCTTCCGGCCGACCATGCGCTTCGCGTACTGGATCGGGATCCGCCGCTGGCCCTCCTGCATGAAGACGACCGCGACGACGATCGCCAGCGCGATCAGCGGGAAGAACAGCTTCTCCATCGGGCCGCCGTTGTACCAGGCGGCCACGCCCGCGGGAGCCGACGTGAGGATCGACGCGAAGATCAGGAGCGAGATGCCGTTCCCGACCCCGCGCTTGGTGATCAACTCGCCCATGTACATCAACAGGGTCGTGCCCGCGGTGAGCGTGACGACGATCAGCACCAGGCGGCCCGAGTTGCTTGTGAGCGCGCCCTGGCGCTGGAAGAGATACGCGTAGCCCGTCGCCTGCGCCGCGGCGAGCGCGACGGTCAGGTAGCGCGTGTACTGGTTGATCTTGGCGTAGCCGGCCTCGCCTTCCTTCTGCAGCTGCTCCAGGCTCGGGATGACCACGGTCAGGAGCTGGAGGATGATCGAAGCGGTGACGTAGGGCATGATCCCGAGCGCGAACAGCGAGAACTGCGAGAGCGCGCCGCCCGAGAAGATGTTGAGCAGGCCGAGGATCGTGCCGCCCTGGCCGCTGAAGTAGTTCTTGATCGACTCCGAGTCGACGCCGGGCGCCGGGATCCAGGCGCCGAAGCGATAGAGCGCGAGGATCAGCGCGGTGAAGAGGACGCGCTTGCGGAGCTCCGGTACCCGCCAGGCGTTGCCGAGCCAGGAGAACATCTAGCCTTCGTCCTCCTCGGGTGCCTCCTCGGCCTCGGCCGGCGCGTCGGGCGCCTCGGGCTCGGGCGTCTCGTCCTCGACGACGTCCTCGGGCTCGGGCTCGGCCGGCCTCGCCGGAGCGGGCCTGCGCTTCGGGAGGCGCACCTTCGGCTCGCGCAGCAGCGTGATCGTGCCGCCCGCGGCCTCGATCTTCTCCCGCGCGCTCGCGGAGACGGCGTGCGCGGTGATGCTCAGCTTCTTGGTCAGCTCGCCCTTGCCGAGGATCTTGACGTCGGTCTTCGTGTTCTTGAGGACGCCCACCTCGACGAGCAACTCGGGCGTGACCTCCGCACCCGCGTCGAAGCGCGCCTCGAGCGTTGAGACGTTGACAGGCGCCGTCGACGTGCGGTGAGGGCCCATCGGCATCGCGTCTTTGGAGTGCGGGCCGCGCTGCTTGCCGAGGCGCATGTAGATCGGGTTCTGGCCGCCCTCGAAGCCCGGCCGCATCTTGTGCGAGCCGGAGCGCGACTTCTGTCCTTTGATCCCGCGGCCGGAATAGCGGCCCTTGCCCGAGCCGAGGCCGCGCCCCACGCGCTTGCGCGGGCGCTTCGGATCGGCCGGCTGAAGGTTGGAGAGGTTGAGGTCTTCCAAAGCTACGCTTCCTAGGATCCCGAGCCGTCAACCCGCACGAGGTGGCTCACCTTCCTGAGCATACCGGCGAGCTGTGGGCTCTCCGCGTGCTCCGCGGTGCGGCCGATCTTGCCCAGGCCGAGCGCCCGGAGCGTGCCGCGGTGCCGCTTGCTCTGGCCGATCGCGCTACGCGTCTGCGTGATCTTCAGCTTCGCCATCGCTCTCCTGTGCCTCCGCCGCGACCGCGGCCGGCGGCTCCTCCGTTGGCTCCTCGGCCGGCTTCTTGCTCACCGGCAGGACCTGACTGATCGTCAGCCCGCGCGCCGCGGCCACCTCGTCGGGGCGGCGCAGCCGCTGCAGGCCGTTCACGGTCGCCTTCAGCATGTTGATCGGGTTCGTCGTCCCGAGGCTCTTCGCGAGGATGTCGCGAACGCCTGCGAGCTCGAGCACGGCGCGGATCCCGCCGCCGGCGATCACGCCGGTTCCCTCGCTCGCGGGGCGCAGCAACACGCGGGCAGCGCCGAACTCGCCGAGGATCTCGTGCGTGATCGTGGTGCCGTGGCGCGGAACGCTGAAGAGGTTCTTCTTCGCGTCGTCGACGGCCTTCGAGATCGCGAGCGGAACCTCTCTCGCCTTCCCGTAGCCGAGCCCGACGCGATCGACCTCGTCGCCGATCACCACGAGCGCCGTGAACGAGAACCGCCGGCCGCCCTTGACCACCTTGGCGACGCGGTTGATCTCGACCACGCGCTCCTTGAGCTCCCTGGTCTCCTGCTGGTCAACTGCCATCTAGAACTCGAGTCCTCCTTCGCGTGCCGCATCGGCCAGGGCCTTGACCCGGCCGTGGTACAGGTATCCGCCGCGATCGAAGACGGCGGTCTCGACCCCGGCGTCCTTGGCCCGCTGCGCGAGCAGCTTGCCTACCTCGGCCGCCTGGTCGCTCTTCGAGCCCTTGAAGCTCTTGAGCTGGAGCCAGCTCGCAGCGGCGATCGTCGTGCCTTCGATGTCGTCGACGAGCTGCGCCTCGATCCCGCGGTTGGAGCGGAACACGACCAGTCGCGGCCGATCGGCCGTCCCCGAGAGCTTGCTGCGCACGCGCGCGTGCCGGCGCTTCCGCGCTTCTCTGACAGTCAGAGTGCTCATGCCTCGTCCTCCTCACGGACATCGCGTCGACCGGTCATTGCAGACGGCCGCACAGGCAAAGCCCGTCCGGCCTGAGTTCGACATCGCAAGCGACGTCTCATGCCCGCTTCCCGACCTTCCGGCGGACGTACTCGCCCTCGTAGCGGATGCCCTTGCCCTTGTACGGCTCGGGCGGGCGCACCTTGCGCACCTCCGCTGCGGTCTGACCGACCTGTTGCTTGTCGATCCCCTTGACGATCACCTCGGTCTGGCTCGGCACCTCGAACGAGATCCCGGCAGGCGCCTTCACGAGCACGGGGTGCGAGTAGCCCACGTTCAGCTCGAGGTCGGAGCCCTGCAACGAGGCGCGGTACCCGACGCCCTGGATCTCGAGCCGCTTCTGGAAGCCGTTGGTGACGCCCTCGACCATGTTCGCGATCAGCGTCCGCGTGAGGCCGTGCAGCGCACGATCCTCGCCGCGCTCGCTCGGGCGCGTCACGACGACCGAGCCGTCTTCCTGCTCGACGTTCATGCGCGCGGGCACGTGCTGGCTCAGCTCGCCGAGCGGGCCGTTGACCATCACGCGGCCAGGCGAAATCGAGACCGAGACGCCGGCCGGAAGCTCGATGGGTTTTCTACCGATTCGACTCATGGCTCACCAGACGAAGCAGACAACCTCTCCGCCCACCCCCCGCTCAGCTGCGGTGCGGCTTGTGATCAGGCCGCCCGACGTGGACAGGATTGCAGTTCCCATGCCGCCGAGGACGCGCGGAAGCCGGTCCTTGCGGGCGTAGACGCGGCGGCCGGGCTTCGAGACGCGCTTGAGGTCGGTGATCACGCGCTCGCGGTTGCGCCCGAACTTGAGCTCGACGATCAGCGTGTCGTACGGCGTGTTCTCGCGACGCTCGATCTGGTAGTCGCGGATGTAGCCCTCCTCCTTGAGCAGGCGGGCGATCTCCGTCTTCAGGCGCGAGCTCGGCATCTCCGCGCTCTCCTGGAGCGCGCGGTTCGCGTTCCGGATTCTCGTGAGCATGTCTGCGATCGGATCAGTCTGCATCTCGTCTCACCAACTCGACTTCGTCATGCCCGGGATCACGCCCTCGTGGGCGAGGTCGCGCAGGCAGATTCGGCAGAGGCCGAACTTCTTGTAGACCGCGCGGGGACGGCCGCACCGGTTGCAGCGCGTGTACGCGCGCGTCTTGAACCGCTGCTCCCTGCGCGACTTCTCGATCAACGCCTTCTTTGCCATGCCTTTATGCCTCTCCTTCGACGCGTTCCTGTGCGAACGGCATGCCGAGACCCCGCAGGAGCGCGAGGCCCTGCTCGTCGTTCGGCGCCGTGGTCGTGATGGCCACGTCCAGCCCGCGGATACTCTGGATCTGGTCGTAGTCGATCTCGGGGAAGATGATCTGCTCGCGAATCCCGAGCGAGAAGTTGCCGCGCCCGTCGAACGAGCCCGGATTCAGCCCGCGGAAGTCGCGGATGCGCGGGAGCGCGATCGACACGAGCCGGTCGAGGAAGTCCCACATGCGGGCGCCGCGCAGGGTCACGCGCGCGCCGACGGGCATGCCCTCGCGCACCTTGAAGCTGGCGATCGACTTGCGGGCCTTGCGCACGTGCGCGCGCTGGCCGGCGATCGTCGTCAGCTCCTCGATCGCGCTGTCGAGCGCCTTGGCCTCGGTCTTGGCCTCGCCGACGCCCATGTTGAGCGTGATCTTCTGCACGCGCGGGACCTGCATCAGGCTGGTCAGCCCGAGCTCCTCCTTGAGGCGCTCGCGCAGCTCGCTGTCATACGCGGCCTTCATCCGCGGCTCGTAGCCGTTTCCGTTGCTCTCGCTCACTTGTCGATCTCCTGGAGGCAGTCGAACCGCTTGCAGATGCGCACGTGCACCTCGCGGCCCTTGACTTCCCTCGTGGTCATGCCGATCCGGGTCGGGCGGTTGCAGGTCGGGCAGACAAGCATCACGTTCGAGACCGGCACCGGAGCCGCCTTCGAGATGACGCCGCCGGGCGTCATCTGCGCGCCGCCCATGCGGCTCGCGTCGGCGAGCGGCTTGGGGCGCGTGTGGCGCTTGACGAGGTTCAGGTTCTCGACGATCACCCGTCGCTCGCGCGGGCGCGACTCGATCACGCGGCCTTGCTTGCCACGGTCCTTGCCCGCCAGCATCTGGACGAGGTCGCCCTTCTTGACTCTCATTTTGGTCGCCATCTAGAGCACCTCCGGGGCGAGACTCACGATCTTCATGAAGTTCTTCTCGCGCAGCTCGCGGGCGACCGGCCCGAAGATGCGCGTGCCGCGCGGGTTTCGGGCGGCGTCGATCAGCACGGCGGCGTTCTCGTCGAACGCGATCGACGTGCCGTCGTTGCGGCCGAACGGCTTGCGGGTGCGCACGACGACGGCCTGCACGACCTCGCCCTTCTTCACCGCGCCCTGCGGGCTCGCGGTCTTGACCGTGGCCATGATCACGTCGCCCACACGCGCGTAGCGGCGGTGAGAACCGCCCTTGACGCGGATGCAGAGAATCTCGCGCGCGCCGGTGTTGTCGGCGACGCGCAGCCGGGACTCCTGCTGGATCACTTGGCTTCCTCCAGAACTTCAGCCAGGCGCCAGTTCTTCGACTTCGAGATCGGCCGCGTCTCGACGATGCGCACGAGGTCGCCGACGTTCGCCGTGTTCTGCTCGTCGTGGGCGTGGAACTTGGTCGACCGGCGGACGACCTTCTTGTACTTCCGGTGCGCCTTCACCGTGTCGACCTTGACCACGATCGTCTTGTCCATCGCGCTCGAGACGACGATCCCGCGGCGCTCCTGGCGGCGGCCGCGCTCGTGCTCGGGCTTCGGCAGGCGGACGATCGCGCTGCGGTCCGCCGGCCGCTCGCGCTTCGGCTTCGAATGCTTGTGGCGCTCCGAGCGGGGCAGGCGCTTGCGCTTCGGCTTGCTCGCGGGCTGCGCGGGCGCCTCCTCGGCTTCCGGTCCTGCCACAGGCTCAGCCTCGGCGGCAGGCTCCTCGGCAGGAGCCTCCTCTGCAGCAGGCTCGGGCGCAGCCTCCTCCGCCGGGGCCTCTTCGGCCTCGGGCTCGGGCGCGGCTTCTGCCTCGGCCTCGCGCTCTGCCTCGGCGACGGGCTCGGTCTCCTCGACCGCCGTCTCCTCGGCGACTGCCTCTTCGTCCTTGTTCTTCTCTTCGTCAGCCATGTGTCTCTCTCGTCAGCCGTCCTTGACGGTCGTTGCGGATGGTCAGGATGCGTGCAATCTCGCGCTTGGCGAGCTTCAGGCGCGCCGTGTTCTCGAGTGCGCCCGTCGCGCCCTGGAAGCGCAGGTTGAAGAGCTCCTGGCGCGTCTCGGCCAGCTTGTGCTCCAGCTCCTCGTCGGTCAGCTCGCGTAGCTCTCTAGCTCGCAAAGAGATCAGCCTCCCGCTTCACGATCCTCGTCTTGATCGGCAGCTTCCGCCCCGCGAGGCGGAGCGCCTCCTTGGCCAGCGGCTCGTCGACACCCGCCAGCTCGAACATGACCCGCCCGGGCTTGACGACGGCGACCCAGTGCTCGGGCGCGCCCTTGCCGGAGCCCATGCGCGTCTCGGCGGGCTTCTGCGTGACCGGCTTGTCGGGGAAGACGTTCACCCAGACCTTGCCGCCTCGGCGGATCTTGCGGGTCATCGCGATCCTGGCCGCCTCGATCTGGCGGTTCGTGATCCAGCCGGACTCCAGGGCCTTGAGGCCGTAGTCGCCCGACTGGACCAGAGTCTGGCCCTTCGAGAGCCCTCGCCTGCGGCCGCGCTGGTACTTGCGGTACTTGGTCTTCTTCGGGAGCAGCATCTACGAGCGCTTCTTCCTGGTCGTCTTCGGCTTCGGCTTCTCGGTGGTCTCCTCGGCCGCGGCCTCGGGTGTGGGCTGTTCCGCGGGCGGAGCCGTCTCGGTCGGAGCCGTCTCGGCCGGCACGTCAGGCGTCTGCTTCGCCTCGACATCGGCCGGCGTCTCCGCGGGCGGAGCTTCGGCCTCGGCACGGCCACGTCCACGTCCTCCGCCGGGTCGCCGCGGGCCGCTCTGGCCGCGCCGCCGCTTGACGGGCCCGAGGCCCTCGCGGTCGGGACCGCGGCCCCGGCCGCCCTCGCGTGAGGCGCCGAGCCCCTCGGTCGTGCCGCCTCGGCGACGAGCCTGATCCTGGTCGCCCAGCCGCGAGTCGCGCTGCCCAACGCCCTCGTAGCCCTCGGGCATGATCTCGCCCTTGTTGATCCAGACCTTGACGCCGATCCGGCCGGAGGTCGTCTTCGCCTCGGCGAAGCCGTAGTCGATGTCCGCGCGGATCGTGTGCAGCGGGACACGGCCCTCCGAGTACATCTCGGAACGGCTCATCTCGCCGCCGCCGAGCCGCCCGCCGCAGACCACCTTGACGCCCTGGGCGCCGGAGCGGATCGCCGATGCGAGCGAGCGCTTCATCGCGCGCCGGAAGCTGACGCGGTTCTCGAGCTGCTCCGCGATCGACTGGGCGACGAGCTTCGCGTCGAGCTCGGGTCGCTTGATCTCGTTGATGTTGATGTGCACGGCCTTGTTGGTCATGCCGTGGATCTCCTTGCGGAGCGCGTCCACCTCCACTCCCGACTTGCCGATCACGATTCCCGGCCGCGCGGTGTAGATGTCGATCGTGATCCGCTGGGCGTCCTTGCGGATCAGGATGTCCGACAGCCCCGCGTGCGAGAGCTTCCCGTGGATGTGCTCGCGGATCTTGATGTCCTCGAGCAGGTACGCGGCGAACTCCTTCGTCCCCGTGTACCAGTTGGACTTCCAGTCGTGGATGACGCCGACGCGCATCCCGCCGGGATGAACCTTCTGACCCATCTAGCTCTTCCTCCCTGCTGCCTTGGCCTTCGGCTTGGGCTTGGCGGCCGCCTTCTTCGCCCTCGGCTTGCGCTTGGGCTTCTCCTCGGCCTTGGGATCTTCCTGCGGCAGCTCCTCCTCGACCGGCTCGGCCAGCGCGGGCGGCTCGGCCTGAACCGGCGCCTCGAGCTGCGCGAGCGTCAACGTGATGTGGCAGGTCGGCTTGCGGATCCGGACCGCACGGCCGCGCGCGCGGGCGCGCCAGCGCTTCAGCACTGGGCCCACGTCCACGGTCGCGGCCGCGACCACGAGGTCGTCGCCGACGAGGTTGTGGTTCGCCTCCGCGTTCGCAACGGCAGAGCGGAGCACCTTCTCGAGCTCGCGGGCCGCCGCCCTCGGCGTGAACGCGAGCACCGTGCGCGCCTCGGGGACGGTCCGGCCGCGGATGTGCTCGGCGACCAGCCGTGCCTTGCGCGGCGACATCCGGACCCACCTGGCCACGGCTCGCACCTCCTGCTGCTCGGCGGTCGCCATCAGGTCCGCTTCACCTCGGTCTTGCGGTCGCCGGAGTGCGCCCGGAAGGTCCGCGTCGGCGCGAACTCGCCGAGCTTGTGCCCGACCATCTGCTCGGTCACGAAGACCGGGACGTGCTTGCGCCCGTCGTGGACCGCGATCGTGTGGCCGACCATCTCCGGGAAGACTGTCGAGCTCCGCGACCAGGTGCGGATCATCTGCTTGCTCCCCGACTCGTTCATCGACTGGATCCGGCTCAACAGCCGCTCCTCGACGAACGGGCCCTTCTTGCTGGACCTCGACACTTAGCGCTTCTCCTTCCCGCGGCGACGGCCGCGGACGATCAACTTGTCGGACTCCTTGTGCTTCTTGCGCGTGCGCTTCCCGAGCGTCGGCACGCCCCACGGGGTGACGGGGTGGCGGCCGCCCTTCGACTTGCCCTCGCCGCCGCCGTGCGGGTGGTCGACGGGGTTCATCGCAGAGCCGCGCACGGTCGGGCGCTTGCCGCGCCAGCGGCTGCGGCCCGCCTTACCGCCGGTGATGTTCTCGTGGTCGACGTTGCCGACCTGGCCGATGGTCGCCCGGCACGTGAGCGGCACGCGGCGCAGCTCACCCGACGGGAGCCGCAGCACGCCCAGTCCCTCGTCCTTCGCGACGAGCTGGATGCCCGAGCCGGCGCTCCGCGCGAGCTGGCCGCCCCTGCCCGGCTTGAGCTCGACGTTGTGGACGAGCGTGCCGGTCGGGATGTTCGCGAGAGGAAGCGCGTTGCCGGGCTTGATGTCCGCCTCCGGCCCCGACTCGACCATCGCGCCGACCTGGAGCCGCGCGGGAGCGAGGATGTAGGCCTTCGCGCCGTCGGCGTAGTGCAGCAGCGCGATCCTGGCCGACCGGTTCGGGTCGTACTCGATCGCGGCAACCTTCGCGGGAACGCCGTCCTTGAGGCGCTTGAAGTCGATCTTGCGGTAGCGGCGCTTGTGGCCGCCGCCCTGATGGCGCGTGGTGATCCGGCCGTACTTGTTGCGCCCGCCGGTCTTCTTGAGCGGCTCGAGCAGGCTCTTCTCGGGCTCGGTCTTCGTCACCTCGTCGAAGGCGGACACCGACATGAAGCGGCGGCCCGGCGAGGTCGGCTTGTACTTCCTCAGCGCCATCAGGCTTGGGCCCCCTCGAAGATCTCGATCGACTCGCCCTTGCGGACCTGGACGATCGCCTTCTTCCAGCCCGGCTTCTTGCCGCGCACGAGGCCGCGGCGCTTCGGCTTGGGCTGCACCTTGACGATGTTCACGCGCTCGACGTGGACGTCGAAGAGCTCCTCGACGGCCTGCCTGATCTGCGTCTTGTGCGCGTCAGGATGGACGCGGAACGAGTACTTGCTCTGGTCGATCAGCTCGTAGCCCTTCTCTGTCACGACCGGGGCGAGGAGCACCTGATTCGGATGGAGGCTCACGAGGCCCTCCCCTGCACGTCCTGGAGCGCGGCCTCGCTGATCAGCAGCGAGCGCGCCCAGACGACCTGCCTCACCTCGAGGTCCGCCGGCGCCGTCACGACGACGCGGTCGAGGTTGCGGAACGACTTGATCAGGCCCTCGTCCTCCGGCTTCGCGACGAGGAGGAGCGGCAGCTCCTTCGCCCAGGCGCCGAGGAAGGTCGCGGCCGCCTTCGTGGACGGCTCCTCGAACCCGCCCGGGTCGACGACGCCGAGCGTCCCGGCCTGGGCGTGCGCGGACAGCGCGCCGCGGAGCGCGGCCCGCCGGGCCTTGCGGTTCACCTTCACCTCGAAGTTGCGCCCGGTCGGCGGGAAGGCCATGCCTCCTCCGGTCCAGTGCGGCGCGCGGATCGAGCCCGCGCGCGCGCGGCCGGTGCCCTTCTGGCGCCATGGCTTCGAGCGGCCGCCCGCGACGAGCCCGCGGCTCTTGCCACCGCGCGTCGCCGAGCGGGCGGAGTTCTGCTCCGCGCGCACAGTCTCGTGCACGAGGTGCGGCTTCACCTCGGCGCCGAAGACGTCGGCCTCGAGCGTGAGGCTCTTGGCCGACTTCCCGGCCTTGTCGAGCACCGGTGCCTTAGGCGCCACGGTTCTTGTCCTCTCTGACCTCGACGACCCCGTTCTTGGGGCCGGGCACCGCGCCCTTGACCAGCAGCAGGTTCCGCTCCGGGTCGATCTCGTGCACCGTCAGCCCGACCTGCGTGACCCGCTTTCCGCCCAGGCGCCCGGGCATCTTCTGACCCTTCAAAACCCGCGCCGGGGTCGCCGAGGCGCCGATGGAGCCCGGCTGGCGGATGTTGTGCGAGCCGTGCGACTTCGGCCCGCGGTGAAACCGGTGGCGCTTGATCGTGCCCGCGAAGCCCTTGCCGATCCCGATCCCGGAGACCTTCACGCTCTCGCCCGGCTGGAAGGCGTCGACGGTCACGGACTCGCCCTCGACCAGCTCGCTCGGGCCGCGGAACTCGACGAGCTTCGAGTGCGCGCCGGCCTTGCCGAGCTGGCCGAGCCGCGCCTTCGTCACCTTCCGCTCTGCCACTGGACCGAACGCGAGCTGAACAGCCTCGTAGCCGTCCGACTCGACGGTCTTCACGCGGACGACCGGGCACGGGCCGGCCTCGATCACGGTCACGGGCGTCACCTCGCCCGTCTCGGGATCGAAGAGCTGGGTCATGCCCAGCTTCTTGCCGAGGATGCCCTTCACAGCTTGATCTCGATGTCGACTCCGGCCGGGAGGTCGAGCCGCATTAGCGAATCGACTGTCTTCGGCGTCGGTGAGTGGATGTCGATGAGCCGCTTGTGCGTGCGCACCTCGAAGTGCTCCCGCGAGTCCTTGTCCTTGAACGGGCTGCGGATCACGCAGTACACGTTCTTCTCGGTGGGCAGGGGCACTGGGCCCGTGATGGTCGCGCCGGAACGGGTCGCGTTCTCGACGATCGACGCGGCCGCCTTGTCCAGGGTCTGGTGGTCATACCCCTTGAGGCGGATGCGGATCTTCTGTTGAGCCATTCCGGCGCGCCCTCTCTCTCGTCCCGTTTAGGTGGTGATCGCCGTCACCACGCCGGCGCCGACCGTGCGGCCGCCCTCGCGAATCGCGAAGCGCAGCCCCTGGTCCATGGCGATCGGCTGGATCAGCTCGATGTCCATGTTCGTGTTGTCGCCCGGCATGACCATCTCCTGGCCGTCCGGGAGCTTGATCGAGCCCGTCACGTCCGTCGTGCGGAAGTAGAACTGCGGCCGATAGCCGTCGAAGAACGGCGTGTGGCGGCCGCCCTCGTCCTTCGAGAGCACGTAGACCTCGGCCTTGAACACGGTGTGCGGGGTGATCGAGCCCGGCTTGGCAAGAACCTGCCCGCGCTCGACCTCCTCGCGCTTGGTGCCGCGCAGGAGCGCGCCCGCGTTGTCGCCGGCCTGGGCGTAGTCGAGCGTCTTGTTGAACATCTCGAGCCCGGTGACGACCGTCTTCTCGATCTCCGGATGGATGCCGACGATCTCGACGTCGTTGCCCGACTCGATCTTGCCCTGCTCGATCCGGCCGGTCACGACCGTGCCGCGTCCGGTGATCGTGAAGACGTCCTCGATCGGCATCAGGAACGGCTTGTCGATGTCGCGCTGCGGCTCGGGGATGTAGTCGTCCACGGCCTGCATCAGCTCGAGGATCTTCTGCGCCTGCTCCTCGTCGCCCTCGAGCGCCTTCAGCGCCGAGCCCGTCACGATCGGGATGTCGTCGCCCGGGAACTCGTACTTGGAGAGCAGCTCACGCACCTCCATCTCGACGAGCTCGAGCAGCTCCGGATCGTCGACCATGTCGGCCTTGTTCAGGAAGACGACGATGTACGGGACCTCGACCTGCCGTGCGAGCAGGATGTGCTCGCGGGTCTGCGGCATCGGGCCGTCGGCGGCCGACACGACCAGGATCGCGCCGTCCATCTGGGCGGCGCCCGTGATCATGTTCTTGATGTAGTCGGCGTGGCCGGGGCAGTCGACGTGCGCGTAGTGACGGTTCGCCGTCTCGTACTCGACGTGCGACGTGTTGATCGTGATGCCGCGCTGCCGCTCCTCGGGTGCGTTGTCGATCGAATCGAAATCGCGCGCGGCCGTGTTCGTCCCCTGCTCCGAGAGCACCTTCGTGATCGCGGCGGTGAGGGTCGTCTTGCCGTGGTCGATGTGACCGATCGTCCCGACGTTGAGATGCGGCTTGTCCCGCTCGAACTTCTGCTTACCCATAACTCTGCTTCTCCTTGCCCGTTGTGGACTCCATCAGCTTTGCGAGTCGACTAGCTCGCCAGCGATTGACTGCGGCACTTCTTCGTACCGGTCGAACTGCATCGTGAACGTGGCCCGGCCCTGCGTCGTCGAGCGCAGGTCGGTCGCGTACCCAAACATGGTTGCCAGCGGCACGTGGGCCCGGATCGCCTGGGCGTTCCCACGCGGCTCGAGGCCCTCCACGCGCCCGCGGCGCGAGTTGAGGTCGCCCATGACGTCGCCGAGGTACTCCTCGGGCGTGACGACCTCGACGGCCATGACCGGCTCGAGCAGCTTCGGCTTCGAGCGCTTCATGGCCTCCTTGAACGCCATCGAGCCGGCGACCTTGAAGGCCATCTCGCTCGAGTCGACGTCGTGGAACGTGCCGTCGACGAGCTCGATCCGGACGTCGACGACGGGATAGCCGGCGAGGATGCCCGACTCCATCGCCTCCTGGATGCCCAGGTCGACGGCGGGGATGTACTCGCGCGGGATCTTGCCGCCGACGATCCGGTCGACGAACTCGTAGCCGTCGCCCGGGTTGGTCGGCTCCGCGTTGATCACGGCGTGGCCGTACTGGCCTCGGCCGCCGGTCTGGCGGACGAACTTGCCCTGGATCTTCTCGACCGGCTTGCCGAACGTCTCGCGGTAGGCGACCTGCGGCCGCCCCACGTTGGCGTCGACCGAGAACTCGCGCAGAAGGCGGTCGACGATGATCTCGAGGTGGAGCTCGCCCATGCCCGAGATCAGGGTCTGCCCGGTCTCGTCGTCGGTGCGGACGCGGAAGGTCGGATCCTCCTCCGAGAGGCGGAGGAGCCCGCCCGAGAGCTTGTCCTGGTCGGCCTTCGTCTTCGGCTCGATCGCGACCGCGATCACCGGATCCGGGAAGTCCATCGACTCGAGCTGGATCGGAGCGGTGTCGACCGCGAGGGTCTCGCCGGTCGTCGAGGCCTTGAGCCCCACGGCCGCGGCGATCTCGCCTGCGCCGATCGCGTCGCGCTCCTCGCGGTGGTTGGCGTGCATCTGGAGGATGCGGCCGATCCGCTCGGTCTTGCCGGTGGTCGTGTTGAGCACGCGGTCTCCGGCCTTGACCTGGCCCGAGTAGACGCGGAAGTACGTGAGCTTGCCGACGTACGGGTCGGACATGACCTTGAAGACGAGCGCCGAGAACGGCTCGTCGAGCGCCGGGCGCCGTGAGAGCTCGTGCTCGGTGCGCGGGTCGATCCCGTGCACGGGCGGCACGTCGAGCGGGCTCGGCAGGTAGTCGACGACCGCGTCGAGCAGCGGCTGGACGCCCTTGTTCTTGAACGCGGAGCCGGCGAGGACCGGGGTCACGGTGATGTCGAGTGTCGCAGCGCGAAGGGCGCGCTTCAGCATCTCGGGTGTGACCGACTCCTCGTCGAGGAGGTACGTCTCCATCAGCTCGTCGTCGTGGTCGGCGACCGAGTCGATCAGCTGGTGGTGGTACTCGTGGGCCTGCTCGACGAGTTCGGATGGGATCTCCCCGACCTCCATCTTCGTGCCGAGGTCGTCCTCCCAGATGATCGCGCGCATCTCGACGAGGTCGACGACGCCGCGGAAGTGCTCTTCCTGCCCGACCGGGAGCTGCACGGGCACGGGCCGCGTGCCGAGCCGGTCGACCATCGACTGCACGGAGGCGAAGAAGTCAGCGCCGGTGCGGTCCATCTTGTTGATGAAGGCGATGCGCGGGACGCGGTAGCGGTCGGCCTGCCGCCAGACCGTCTCGGACTGCGGCTCGACGCCTGCGACCGAGTCGAAGACGGCGATCGCGCCGTCGAGCACGCGCAGGCTGCGCTCGACCTCGACCGTAAAGTCCACGTGACCGGGCGTATCGATAATGTTGATACGAAAATCGCGCCACGAGGCTGTCGTCGCAGCAGAGGTGATCGTGATGCCGCGCTCCTGCTCCTGCGCCATCCAGTCCATGACCGCGGCGCCCTCGTGCACCTCGCCCATCTTGTGGGTGCGACCGGTGTAGTAGAGGATCCGCTCGGTCGTGGTGGTCTTGCCCGCGTCGATGTGGGCCATGATCCCGATGTTGCGGACGTTTTCGAGCGCGACCGCGCCCTGCGTCTTCTCATTCACGGTCGACACGGTCACCACCTGTAGTGCGCAAATGCCTTGTTGGCCTGCGCCATCCGGTAGAGGTCGTCCTTGCGCTTGAAGGCCCCGCCCTGCTGGTTGAGGGCGTCGAGGATCTCGCCGGCGAGCTTCTCGTCCATGTGCTTCTCGCGCCGCTCGCGGGCGAACTGGACGATCCAGCGCACGGCGAGCGTCCGCGCACGCCGCTGCGGCACCTCGACCGGCACCTGGTAGTTCGCGCCGCCCACGCGCCGGGGACGAACCTCCAGCACGGGCGTCACGGTCTTGATCGCCTGCTCGAGCACCTCGACGGGCGGCTTGCCGGTCTGCTCGCCGATCCGGTCCAGCGCGCTGTAGACGATCGCCTCCGCGGTCGACTTCTTGCCGCGCGTCATCACCTTGTTGATCACCTGCGTGACCAGGCGGGACGCATGGACTGAATCCGGCTCGAGTTGCCGGGGCTGAACGCTTGCGCGCCGCGGCATTACGTGCCTCGCTTCGCGCCGTACTTGGAGCGCGCCTGGCGCCGGTCGCCGACGCCCGCGGTATCGAGCCCACCGCGAATCACCTTGTAGCGGTAGCCCGGCAGGTCCTTGACGCGGCCGCCGCGGATCAGGACGACCGAGTGCTCCTGGAGGTTGTGCCCCTCGCCCGGGATGTAGGCGCCGACCTCCATGCCGTTCGTCAGCCGTACGCGGGCAACCTTGCGGAGAGCCGAGTTCGGCTTCTTCGGCGTCTGCGTCATCACGCGCGTGCAGACGCCCCGCTTCTGCGGCGCGCCGCGAAGGGCAGGGGTCTTGACCTTGGCCTTGGAAGCGACCCTGCCTTTCCGGACCAGCTGATTGACGGTCGGCATCTACTCCATTCGTCTGGGCTTTTACACAGCAAAGGCTGGCTGGGGGCTGGGCCCCTGCCAACCAGATGTCGATGGTAGCGAACGCCCGCGCGACCGTCAAACGCGGAAAGGCGCATGGCTGCACGGAATCCCGGCTCTCGGAGGCCGTCCGGCTCGCCCGCCGGGCCGCCGCGAATTAGTGTCTTCAAGCCATAGCCTGCGCGCCCCAACCGAACTAGAGTGAGATCGTCGGCATCGCGCCGCAGGTGCCGGGTTCCGGGCGGAGACGAGGGAGACGATGGATGAGGCGGCCTTGACGACGACAACCGTCCTCGTCGCGGTCGGCGCGGCGCTGCTCGTGCTCGTCCTCGTCGCGATCGTCCTGCTCGTGCGCGTTCGCCGCTCCGCCCGCGCGAACGAGGCCCGCCTCCTCGAGCTCACCGCCGAGATGAACGCGCGGATGAAGGAGATGATCGCCGAGCTCACCGAGTCGCTCGAGCACGCCAAGGAGGAGGGCCGTCGGAGCCGCCACCTCGCCGAGATCGCGGGCTCGATCGACCTTGACGAGGTGCTCTCGCGCACGCTCGCGGCGAGCGGTGCAGTCCCGGGAGTCGACGCCGCGCTGATCTCCGTCGCGGGAGAAGGCGAGAAGCCGGTCGTCGTGACGCTCGGGCTCGCTGACGACGAGGCGCAGCGCCAGGTGGTCTCCGGCCCGCCCGGCGGCCACGAGGCGCGCGCGATCTCCCTCGCCTACCGCTATTCGCCCGAGCTCGACGGAGCCGCGGGGCTCATCCACTCGGGCCTGGCCGTCCCGGTCCTGACGGAGACGGAGCCGATCGGATTCCTGGCCGTGTACAGCCGCTCGCCCGACCACCGCTTCGAGGAGAAGGCGATCCGCGAGCTCGAGGAGCTCGCCCAGCGCGCGGGGCCCGCGATCGAGAACGCCCGCCGCTTCCGCGAGGCGCGCCAGCTGGCCGACCTCGACGCGCTCACGGGCCTGCACAACCGCCGCTACTTCTACGAGACGCTCGCGCGCGAAGTCGCACGCGCCCGCCGGTACGGGCGCCGGCTCGCGCTGATCGTCTTCGACCTCGACGACTTCAAGGCGATCAACGACCGGATCGGCCATCTCGCCGGTGACGCCGTTCTCGCCGAGACCGCAGAGCGCGTGCGAGACGTCGTCCGTAGCGCCGACATCGCCTGCCGGGTGGGCGGCGATGAGTTCGCGGTCATCCTGCCCGAGTCGTCGACCGCGGATGCTGACCAGCTCTACCACCGGCTGCTCGGCGTGATCTCGTCTCGCCCGGTCGGCCACGCGGGCCGGTTGTCGGTCTCCGCAGGAATCGCAGAGCTGCGCGAGGACGAGGCGCCGACGACCTTCTTCGAGCGAGCTGACGAGGCGCTCTACCGCGCCAAGGAGCACGGCAAGGCCCAGGTCGTCACGTACGGCGCGCTTACGAGCGCCCCGTAGGACGTCAGTCGGCGGCCAGGAAGGGTAGGTAGTCGGTGAGCGGGACGACGCTCGGAGTCGGCTGCGCGTCGCGGCGGCAGATCGTGATCACGTTGTACCCGCGCTCGCGTGCGAGAAGCCAGCGCTCGTAGCTCCGGTCGCGCGCGAGCGCCTTGAGCGCTCCGACCACTGCGGGCCGCGCGAGCCCGAGCGGGATGCCGCCGAGCGGGAGGGCCGGTTGGAGCGCCCGGACCTCGACCGGCCCGAGCATCGTCCGGATCGTGACCCAACCGCTCGAGCGCAGCCGGAAGAGCTGGGCGGGAGCGTTCGACGCGAGGGCGAAGCCGCGCGTGCGGTTCCCGAGCCACGAGACGCGCGTCCTCGTCTCGACAAGGCGGACTTCGGTGTCCGCATAGGTCTCGTAGTAGCCGCGCACATCCGCCCCGGTCGGCTGCGACGCAGGCATGCGCCGCGCGATGAGCGCGCGGCGAAGCTCGTCCGCGATCACGCCGCGCGCGACCGTGGGCGTAGCGTGCGCACGGGCGAGCGCGGCCCGGTAGGCGCCGCGGCTGCCGAAGCGCGAGGCGACGACGGCTCTCTCGGCCTGGGCGACCTGGGTCGCAGTGAGCTTCTGGTAGAAGCTCGCGATCACTCGCGCGTAGGCCGCCGTGTAGGCGACGTCGGCGTCACCCGTGACCGGCGTCAGGCCGCGGATCACCTTCGACTCGACGCTCTTGCCGTTCACCTTGCAGCGGGCGCCCGGCGGGAAGACGAGCTGGCCTTCCGTGCGCGACGTGTCGAACCTCGGCCCGGCAACCTTCGGCCCGTTGCAGAGCTTGGGGCTGCGGGTCCAGAGGTAGACGCAGGCGGCGATCGGCTTCTGAGGGTCGTCCTCCGGCGAGTTCTTGCCGAAGACCGCCCACCCCCACGACCAGACCGACCGCAGCCCGAGCTCCTTGGCGACCTGCTTGGCCGCGAGCGCCTGCAGCTTCGTCACCTCGAGCCACGCGCCGAGCTTGGCGTGCTCGCGTCCGCCCGAGCCGGGCGTCGTGTGGAAGCCGAGCATGATCCCGAGCTGGCGCGTCGGGATGCCGAGCGCCGTGTACGGCGTGATCCGCTTTCGGAACAGCGCCCGCAGGGTCCGGCTGCCCTGGAGCGGGCCTTCCCTCGCAAGCCTGGGAGCGGCGAAGTAGGACTCGCTGACGATGTCTGCGTACGCGGCAACCTGCTTCCACCAGTCGGCCGCGACATCGCCCATGTAGGGGGCGCTCGGCACGAGCAGAACCGGCCGCGCGCCACGTGCGGCGAGGGTCTGGAGGTAGATCAGCACGTTCCGCCTGTACTGCGCGTTCGTCGCGCTCCAAGGGGTGATCAGGTTGGCCCCGTTGAGCTCGTTCTCGACGAGCATCGGCTTCGAGCAGCCGAGTGACATGGAGGCGATGTCGTACATCCGGTTTGCCCGGTCGATAACGACCGCGGGGTCGAACGGCTCGAGCGGCGTGCCCACGCGGCGGATGAAGTGCATGTCCCAGTAAACCGTCTTCGCGCCGTAGCTCCGGAGGAGCTGCGGGTAGATGAAGTTCGACGCCGCGCCGATGACCCCGGGCCGCGCGAACACCTCCCAGAACGGGACCGAGCCGTCGGCGAAGTCGACCCAGAGCGTGCCCTTGTCGGGAATTCCGCAGGTCTCTGAGGCCGCCGCCCTGTGGGGCGCGAACCCGAACGCCGCGCACGCGACGAGTGCGATGAGAACCAGGCGCTTCAACCCCGCCCAATGTGTAGCAGCTTCGACCTACGGCAGCCAGCCCGGCGGGAGCGCTCCCGCCGGGCCACCTGCGTCATTCGTCGAGCGGAGTGTCGACCTCGGGGACCTCGTCCGCCTCGGTCGTCGGGCGCTTGGGCTCGCCGTTCGTCTCGCCGCCGTCACCGTCGCCGAAGTCGAGGCCGAGACTTGCGAGGTCGAGGCCCTCGCCGCCGTCGCTGTCGATCTCCTGCAGCGCGGCGAGCAGCGCCTCGTGCTCGTACGTCTCCTTCGGCACCTTCTCGGACGGGCCGATCTCGATCGTGCGGTAGCGCTTGAGCCCGGTCGCGGCCGGGATCAGCTTGCCGATGATCACGTTCTCCTTCAGCCCGAGGAGCCGGTCGATCTTGCCCTCGATCGAGGCGTCGGTCAGCACCTTCGTCGTCTCCTGGAAGGAGGCAGCCGAGAGGAACGACTCCGTCGCGAGCGATGCCTTCGTGATCCCGAGGATCAGCGGCTCGAACGTCGCCTGCTCCTTCTTCTTGCCCTTCTCCTTCTTCACGCGCGCGTTCTCGCGCTCGAGCACGACGCGGTCGACGAGCTGGCCGGGAAGCAGGTCGGTGTCGCCCGCGTTCTCGACGCGCACCTTCTTCAGCATCTGGCGCACGATCAGCTCGATGTGCTTGTCGTGGATCTCGACGCCCTGTGACTTGTAGACGCGCTGGACCTCGGCGACGAGGTACAGCTCCGTCGACGTCGAGCCCTTCAGGCGCAGCAGGTCGGCCGGGTTGATCGAGCCCTCATGGAGGGCGTCGCCCGGCTCGATCACCTGGCCATCGGCGACCAGCACGCGGGTGCGCCGCGGCAGCTGGTAGGCGATCGGCTCGAGCACCTCGCCGTTCTCGTCCACTTCCTCGGTGAGGATCGTCAGCTTCGGCCCGCGGTCGGTGTCCTCGACGTGCACGGTGCCGCCGACCTCGGCCAGCTTCGCCGCGCCCTTCGGGTTCCGCGCCTCGAAGATCTCGACGACGCGCGGAAGGCCGTGCGTGATGTCCGCACCGGCGACTCCGCCCGTATGGAAAGTCCGCATCGTCAGCTGGGTGCCGGGCTCGCCGATCGACTGTGCGGCGATGATCCCGACCGCGTCGCCGATCTCGCAGATCCCGCCCGTGGCGAGGAACGTGCCATAGCACGCTCGGCACACGCCGAACTCGCTGCGGCACTTGAGGACGGAGCGGACGGAGATCGTCGGCTCCTCTTCGAGCTCGACCTCGGCGAAGGCTCCTTCGATCTCGGCGAGGAGCTGGTTCGTCACGGTCTCGCCCTTCTCGCCGACGACGGTCTTGCCCGGCTTACCGCTCGAGAGCGGCCGGTGCACGTCGTCGGTCAGCACGCGTCCGAGAATGCTCTTGTTGACGCCCTCAGGGACGTGCAGCGGGAGGTCGATGCCGTCCTTCGTCTTGCAGTCCTCCTCGCGGATGATCACGTCCTGCGAGACGTCGACCAGGCGCCGTGTGAGGTAGCCCGAGTCGGCCGTCCGCAGGGCGGTGTCGGCGAGGCCCTTGCGGGCACCGTGCGTCGAAATGAAGTACTCGAGCACCGAGAGGCCCTCCATGAAGTTGGCCTTGATCGGGCGCTCGATGATCTCGCCCTTCGGGTTCGCCATCAGGCCGCGCATCCCGGCGAGCTGGCGGATCTGCTTGAAGGATCCACGTGCTCCCGAGTTGGCCATCATGAAGATCGGGTTCAGCTCGAGCAGGTTCTTCTCCATCGCCTCGGCGACGTCCTCGGTCGCCTCAGTCCAGAGGTTGACGATCTGCTCGTGGCGCTCCTCCTCGGTGATGAGGCCGCGCTCGTAGAGCCCTTCGACGTTGGTCACCTTCTCCTCGTAGCCGGCGAGGAGCTTGTCCTTCTCCTGCGGGATGACGATGTCGTTCTTCGAGATCGTGATCCCGGCCTTGGTCGCGTAGTGGAAGCCGAGGCTCTTGATCTTGTCGAGCACGCCCGCGATCACGTGCGCCCCGTACCGCTCGGCGAGGTCGGAGATGAAGATGTCCATCTCCTTCTTCGAGAGCGTCCGGTTGTGGAACGGCAGGTCGGACAGGTCCTCGGTCGACTCGTGGAGCGAGCGCTCGACCTCCTCGTTGAAGATCACTCGCCCGGGCGTCGTCAGGATCAGCTCCTCGCCGCGGCGGTACTCGATCGGCTGCTGGATCCCGACCTGGCCGTCCTCGACGGCGAGCTGGACGTCATCCTCGGTCGCGAAGCGCTTCGGCCGCGGATCGAGCTCCTCGGATGTCGTGGCCGCGAGGTCGATCTCGGAGTACGTCATGTAGTAGCCGCCCAGGACCATGTCCTGCGTCGGCGTCGCGAGCGGGCGGCCGTTGGCCGGCGAGAGGATGTTGTTCGACGACAGCATCAGGATGCGCGCCTCGGCCTGCGCCTCCGCGGAGAGCGGCAGGTGGACAGCCATCTGGTCGCCGTCGAAGTCGGCGTTGAACGCGTGGCAGACGAGCGGGTGGACCTGGATCGCCTTGCCCTCGACGAGCACCGGCTCGAACGCCTGGATGCCGAGGCGGTGCAGGGTCGGCGCGCGGTTGAGCAGCACCGGGTGCTCCGCGATGACCTCCTCGAGCACGTCCCAGACCTCCGGGACCATCGAGTCGACGTGCTTCTTGGCTGCCTTGATGTTCTGAACGGCCTTGCGCTCGACGAGCCGGCTCATGATGAACGGCTTGAAGAGCTCGAGCGCCATCAGCTTGGGCAAGCCGCACTGGTGAAGCCTCAGGTTCGGCCCGGCGACGATCACCGAGCGGCCCGAGTAGTCCACGCGCTTGCCGAGCAGGTTCTGGCGGAACCGGCCCTGCTTGCCCTTGAGCATGTCGGAGAGCGACTTCAGCGCCCGGTTGCCCGGGCCTGTCACCGCGCGGCCGCGGCGGCCGTTGTCGAACAGCGCGTCGACGGCCTCCTGCAGCATCCGCTTCTCGTTGTTGACGATGATCTCGGGAGCGCCGAGGTCGAGCAGCCGCTTCAGGCGGTTGTTCCGGTTGATCACGCGCCGGTAGAGGTCGTTCAGGTCCGACGTCGCGAAGCGGCCGCCGTCGAGCTGGACCATCGGGCGCAGCTCGGGCGGGATGACCGGGATCGCCTCGAGGATCATCCACTCGGGCTTGTTCTCCGAGGTGATGAACGCGTTGACGACCTTGAGGCGCTTGATGGCGCGCTGCTGCTTCTGGCCCTTGGAGTTGCGGATCGTCTCGCGGAGCGACTTGGCCTCGGCCTTGAGGTCGAGGTCCTTCAGCAGCTCGCGGATCGACTCCGCGCCCATGCCGCCCTGGAAGTAGACGCCGAAGCCGTACGGCGAGCCGAACCGGTCCTTCAGCTCCCGGAAGATCTGCTCGTCGTTGACGATCTTCTGCGGCTCGAGCTCCTTGAAGAGCACCCAGGTCTCCTCGAGCCTGCGGATCGAGTCGACGGCCGCCTCCTTGGCGTCCTCCTTGCGGGTCTCGATGTCCTGGTAGGCCTCGCGCACCTTCACGAGCCACTGGACGATCGAGTCGAGGTCTTCCTTGGAGATCTTGCCGTCGGTCCGGAGGCAGAGGTCGTTCGTCAGCTCGCGGATCTCCTCCGCGCCCGCGCCGGGGTCGGCCTGCTCGAGCACCTCGCGCAGCAGCCCCTTGCCGAGGTCGCGTGCCTTCTCGAGCTGCTTCTCATCGACGCCGGTGACGAGCTCTGCGTCCTCGTCGGCGAGCTTCCCCTTCTTGGTGAGGAGCCCGTCGAGGATCCGGTTGATGTGCTTTGTGACCGCGCCCTTCTTCGAGCCGGTCGCCTTCGCCAGCTGCTTCGTCAGCGGGGCGATCGCCTCGCGGATCTGGATCGCGACGTTGGCAACCGCCTCGAGCTCCTTCGGCGCGAGCCGGCGGTCGTCGCGAATCGCCGAGTTGCGGACGAGCTCGCGGATCTTCTTCGAGTCTTCGGTCGTGATCTGCGGGGCGACCTCGACGAACATGCCGCCGACGAGCCCGCGCACCTCCTCGAGCGTCGGGACGGCCTGCTCCTCGGCCCAGTTCGAGAGCCCGCGGGCCCAGAAGTCGTCGTCCTCGTCGAAGTTGCGCTCCGCGCCCTTCGTGAAGTAGTTGCGCCGCCGCTTGAGGCGGTCCTCGAGCGCGGCGAGGTTCTCGTCGCGGTCGACGTAGATCTGCTCGGACTCGGCCTTGACCTTGTCCTCGAGGTCGTTCAGGTCCTTCTGCCGCGCCTCCACGTCCACCGAGGTGACGATCGAAGCCGCGAAGTAGAGGACCTTCTCGAGCTCGCGGGGCGCGATGTCGAGCAGGTAGCCGATGCGGCTCGGTACGCCCTTGAAGAACCAGATGTGCGAGACGGGCGCGGCCAGGTCGATGTGGCCCATGCGCTCGCGGCGAACCTTCTGCCGCGTCACCTCGACGCCGCAGCGCTCGCAGATGATGCCCTTGTAGCGGACGCGCTTGTACTTGCCGCAGTAGCACTCCCAGTCCTTGGTCGGACCGAAGATGCGCTCGCAGAAGAGCCCGTCACGCTCGGGCTTGAGCGTCCGGTAGTTGATCGTCTCGGGCTTCGTTACCTCGCCCGACGACCAGTCGCGAATCTGCTTGGACGACGCCAGTCCAATCCGGATGGCATCGAACTCATTGATGTCGATCAAAGCTCTCCTTCGCCCTCGTTACTCGTCCACTTCAACGTCCGCCAGGTCGTCCGCGAGCGGACCGGCCTGGGCCTCTGCCTCTGCCTTCGCCTCCTCCTCCGGCGCAACCTCGGCGCCGGCCACGTCGCCTAGCGTCTCGTCCGCGGGGAGGTTCACCTCCTGCCCGGTCTCGTCCACGCGTTCCTGGCCTTCCTCGGCCTCCTCGGCCGTCGGCGGCCGCGCGGCGGCGCGCAGCGAGCCCGGCGAGAGGTCGATGCCGAGCTCCTCGGCGGCCCGCAGCAGCTCGTCGTCCTCCTCGCGCACCTCGACCTTCTCGCCCTCGTCCGAGAGAACGTGCACGTCGAGCGCGAGCGACTGCATCTCCTTCAGCAGCACCTTGAACGACTCGGGGATCGAGGGCTCCGCGATGTTCTCGCCCTTGACGATCGCCTCGTAGGCCTTGACGCGGCCCACGGTGTCGTCGGACTTGATCGTGAGCATCTCCTGGAGCGTGTACGCGGCGCCGTAGGCCTCGAGCGCCCAGACCTCCATCTCACCGAACCGCTGGCCGCCGAACTGGGCCTTGCCGCCCAGCGGCTGCTGCGTCACGAGCGAGTAGGGCCCCGTCGAGCGCGCGTGGATCTTGTCGTCGACGAGGTGGAGCAGCTTCAGGATGTACATGTAGCCGACGGTGACCTTCTGCTCAAAGGCGCCTCCGGTCCGGCCGTCGAAGAGCCGCACCTTGCCGGAGCAGCGCCGGCCCTCGGGCCGCTTCGGGTCGACCAGGAACGTGATCGGCGAATCGGGGTTCTGCTTCGTCCAATCGATCAGCGCCTGGTCGACGTCCGCCTCACTGGCGCCGTCGAAGACAGGCGTTGCGATCGGCGACGGCTCGCCGTTGGCGGCGTCGCCGTTCTCGTGGAACACGCCGTGCGCAGCGGCCCACCCGAGATGGGTCTCGAGGATCTGGCCGATGTTCATCCGGCTCGGCACGCCGAGCGGGTTGAGCACGACGTCGACCGGCCGGCCGTCCTCCAGGAACGGCATGTCCTCCTCGGGCACGATCTTCGCGATCACGCCCTTGTTGCCGTGCCGGCCGGCGAGCTTGTCGCCCTCGGCGATCTTGCGCTTCTTCGCCACGTACACGCGCACGAGCTCGTTCACGCCCGGCGAGAGATCGTCACCCGCGTCGCGGGAGAACGTCTTCACGTCGATGACCTTGCCGCCCTCGCCGTGCGGGACCTTGAGCGACGTGTCGCGCACCTCGCGCGCCTTCTCCTTGAAGATCGCGCGAATCAGCTTCTCCTCAGCCGTCAGCTCGGTCTCGCCCTTCGGCGTCACCTTGCCGACCAGCAGGTCACCCGAGCCGACCTCGGCGCCGATGCGGACGATGCCGCGCTCGTCGAGGTCCTTGAGCGACTCCTCGGAGCGGTTCGGGATGTCGCGCGTGATCTCCTCGTCGCCGAGCTTGGTCGCCCGCGCGTCGATCTCGTACTCGTGGATGTGGATGGACGAGAGGACGTCCTCCTTCACGAGCCGCTCGGAGATGACGATCGCGTCCTCGAAGTTGTAGCCCTCCCACGGCATGAACGCGACGAGCATGTTGGCGCCGAGCGCCAGCTCGCCCATGTCGGTCGAGCTGCCGTCGGCGAGCACCTGGCCGGTACGGACGCGCTCGTTGAGGCCGACGATCGGCTTCTGGTGGATCAGCGTGCCCTGGTTCGACCGCATGAACTTCGTCATCGGGTACTCGTGCTTGCCGTCCTTCGTATCGAGCACGATCCGCTCCGCGTCCACGTCGACGACCGTGCCGCCTTCCTCGGCGAGCACGACGTCGCCCGTGTCAGCCGCAGCCCGGAACTCGAGGCCCGTGCCGACGAGCGGCGACTGCGTGATCATCAGCGGCACCGCCTGGCGCTGCATGTTCGCGCCCATCAGCGCGCGGTTCGCGTCGTTGTGCTCGAGGAACGGGATCAGCGCCGTTGCGACGGAGACGATCTGCGCCGGAGCGACGTCCATGAATTCGACGTCCTTCGGGCGCGCGGTGACCGCCTCGCCCTCGCGCGACCGACACAGCACCTGGTCGTCGAGGAAGCGGCCGGTCTTCTCGTCCACCGGAGCGCTCGCCTGCGCGATCGTGTACTGCGCCTCCTCGGCAGCGTCCAGGTAGACGATCTCGTCGGTCACCTTGCCATTCGTGACCTTGCGGTACGGCGTCTGCACGAAGCCGAACTCCGAGACCGTCGCGAACGACGCGAGCGACCCGATCAGGCCGATGTTCGGTCCCTCCGGGGTCTCGATCGGGCACATCCGCCCGTAGTGGGTCGGGTGCACGTCGCGCACCTCGATCGGCGCGCGCTCGCGGGTCAGACCGCCGGCGCCGAGCGCCGAGAGCCGCCGCCGATGCGTGAGACCGGCGAGTGAGTTCGTCTGGTCCATGAACTGCGAGAGCTGCGAGGAGCCGAAGAACTCCTTCAGCGCCGCGACCACGGGCCGGATGTTGATGATCGTCTGCGGGGTGATCGTGTCGACGTCCTCGGTGGTCATCCGCTCGCGGACGACGCGCTCCATGCGGTAGAGACCGACCCGGAACGCCTCCTGGATCAGCTCTCCGACCGTGCGCAGGCGGCGGTTGCCGAAGTGCTCGTACTCGTCGAGCTCGCCGCGGATCGGGTCGCGCGAGAGCACGATCGCGTCCGCCGCGTAGTCCTTCGACTCGGGGTCGACGCCAAGTTGGTCCGGAAGGTCGACCAGCTTGCTCACGAGCGCGAGGATGTCCTGCGTCGTCAGTACGCGCACGCCGTCGGGCACGTCGATCCCGAGGCGCTGGTTCAGCTTGTAGCGGCCGACCTTCGTCAGGTCGTAGCGCTTGGGATCGAAGAAGAGCGCCCGCAACAGGTTGCGCGCGTTGTCGAGCGTCGGCGGCTCACCCGGCCGCTGCTTCTTGAAGACTTCGATCAGGGCCTCGTCCTCGTTCGTGGACGGGTCCTTCTCGAGCGTGTTCACGATGTAGACCGAGTTCTTGAAGAGCTTGAGGATCGCCTCGTTCGTGCTCGTGTCGAGCGCGAAGCCGGTCGACGGGTCCTCCTCGGGGAGGGCGCGCAGAAGGGTCGTGATCGGGAGCTTGCGCTTCCGGTCGATGCGCGCGTAGACGACGCCCTTCTTGTCGATCTCGAGCTCGAGCCACGAGCCACGAGAGGGCATCAGGTTCGCGGTGAAGACCTGCTTCGCGGGGTCCTTGGGCTCCATCAGATAGGCGCCCGGGCTCCGCACGAGCTGCGTCACGATGACGCGCTCGGTGCCGTTGATGATGAATGTCCCCCACTCGGTCATCATCGGGAAGTCCCCCATGAAGACCGTCTGCTCGCGGATCTCCCCTGTCTCGGTGTTGACGAACCGGACCGTCATCGAGAGCGGTGCCTGGTACGTCAGATCCTTCTCACGACACTCCTGGATGGTGACCGGGGGGTCACCGAACTTGTACTCGCCGAACTCCACGGCAAGCGTGCCCGTGTAGTCCTCGATGGGGGAGATGTCGTCGATCGTCTCCCGGAGGCCCTCGTCCAGGAACCACTGGAACGAGGCCTTCTGGATGTCGATCAGGTTGGGAAGGTCGAGAACGTGCTTGAGGCGCGAGAAAGTTTTACGCACGCGTGGCGCAGCGACCTTGCTGGTCAAGTCTGGGTGCCTCCCTTAGCGGCTATGAGGTGAACGTTGAAATGCGGACAGGCAGACGTCGGCGCGGAACCGATAAAGATACCTAAAGAGGTGGACGCTGCGCAAGGCTGGGCGACTGGGATCCCCGCCCGGCGGAACCTCACTATAGACGCTCTGTCTAGGGGCCGCCAGATCCTGTCCGGAAACGACGAAGACGCCCATGTCGAGCGCCTTCGCCGTCTCCGCTTCTAGCCGAGAGTTACTGCTGCTTGGCCTTCGCCGGGTGGGCGAGAACCCTGCGCGCCGTCAGATCGGGCATGGCGCCGTTTTTCAGATCCGCCCTGCAGACCTTGGCCGTGACGAGCAGTCGGTCGCTCGGGGCGAGCGCGCCCAAGTTGTGCGCGCCGAGTCGGTTGACCCGCGTCTTGGCGTCGACCGCGAGCGTGGCGGAGCCGGCCTTCTTGTATGCGCGGCCGAACCTGTTCGAGTGCTTCACGAGCATCGTGAGCGACGTGTCGCCGTCCGCAGGGTCGACGTCAGGGGCGAGGGATCCCTTGAGCATGACCGCGACGCGCGCCTTGCACGCATGGCCGGCCTTCGGGCCTTTGCCGGGATGATCCTTCGCCACGGCCGCAGAGACGGCGACCAGCGAGGCGACCAGGGCGAGGATTAGGAACTTGAGACGCATTCGGAACCTCCGGGAAGAGAGAAACGTGTCGTACCTGGATTGTCGTCGCGAACTTCCCGTTTCCTGCCACGAATCCCTTAAACGCGTGAGGAATCCTTACGGTCCGATCAGGATCCTTACGTTCCCTTAACGTGATGGGGCTCACGTGGCCCCATCACGTGGTCGAATCCGAGGACTTCCCCTACTTCAGCTCCACCCCGGCGCCCGCCTCTTCCAGCTGCGCCTTGATCTGGTCGGCCTCCTCCTGCGCGACGCCCTCCTTGACGGGGTTGGGTGCGCCGTCGACGAGGTCCTTCGCCTCCTTGAGGCCGAGGCCGGTGACCGCGCGGACGACCTTGATCACCTGGATCTTCTTGTCGCCGGCACCAGTCAGCACGACGTCGAACGCGCTCTTCTCCTCGGCGGCCGCGGCACCATCGCCTGCGGCAACTGCGCCCGGTGCGGCAACCGCGACCGGCGCGGCGGCGGTCACGCCCCACTCCTCCTCGAGCTTGGTCTTGAGATCGACGAGCTCGAGAACGCTCATCGTCCCCAGCTGCTCGACGAGCTTGTCGGTATCAGTCTTCGCCACTGGTTTCCTCCTCTGGTTCGGCCGAAGCCTGCTCGGCTTCTGCCGACGGCTCTTCGGACTGCTCTTCTGACTCCAGTGCTTCCTCTTCTGCAGACGCCTCGGCCTGCGGTTCCTCGGACGGCGCCTCCTCCGGCACAGCCTCGCCCTGCTCCTCGAGCTGGCGGATGCGCGCGTCGAGGACGCCGACGAGATCTCTCAGCGGGGCCGTGAAGAGCCCGACGACGGTCGTCAACGGCGCGACCAGGGCGCCTGCGAGCTGGGCTCGCAGGACCTCGGCGGACGGAAGCGTCGCCAGCTGCTTGATCTCGGCGTCGCCGACGATGACTCCGTCGAGCACGCCGCCGCGGAGTACGAGCACCTCGTGCGCCTTGGCGGTGTCGTTCAGCACCTTCGCGACCGCTGCGGGGTCGCCGTCCGCGTCGAGGAACGCGATCGCGGTCGGCCCGTCGATCAGCTCGAGCACCTGCTCCGTGCCGGCGGCCTCGGCCGCGAGCTTGGTCAGGGTGTTCTTGACGACCGTGAAGCGGGCGCCTGCCTCGAGCAGGCGTGCGCGCAACTCCTCGATCTCGGGCATCGAGAGGCCGCGGTAGTCCGCGACCATGAGCGTGCTCGTGGAGCGCAAGCGCTCGGCCAGCTCCGCGACGACCCGTTCCTTGTCGGCTCTCAGCATCGAATCACTCTCCTCATGAAACAAGCCCGCACGCAGGCGGGCTCGGAGAGGCATGCTGCCTTCCTTGCTCCGCCTCGGCTGGACCTCTGCCTCACGGCTGCCAGCTGTCTCGGGCGTCGCGTTCCTTACACCGCTGCTTCTGCTGGTGCTCCTTCCAGTTCCTCTGAGAGCCCGTGGGTCCTCGCCGGATCGACGTGGATGCCCGGGCCCATGGTGCTGGTCAGTGTAACCGTCTTGATGTAGCGGCCCTTCGCCGCGGCCGGCTTGGCGCGGAGAATCTCATCGATCAGCGCCGAGTAGTTCTCGAGCAGCTGGCGCTCGTCGAAGCTCTTCTTGCCGATCGCGACGTGCACGTTCGCGCCGCGGTCGGTGCGGTACTCGAGCTTGCCCGCCTTGGCCTCGCTGACAGCCTTGGCCACGTCCATCGTGACCGTGCCGGTCTTCGGGTTCGGCATCTTCCCACGGGGGCCGAGGATGCGGCCGAGCTTGCCGACGACGCCCATCTGATCAGGCGTCGCGATCGCGACGTCGAAGTCGTCGAATCCTTCCTCGATCTGCGTCGCGAGATCGTTCGTGCCGACGACGTCCGCGCCGGCCTCTTCGGCCTCGCGCGCCTTCTCGCCCTCGGCGAAGACCGCCACGCGCGACTCGCGGCCGGTGCCGTGCGGGAGCATCAGCGTCCCGCGCAGCTGCTCCTCCGCGTGCCGGACGTTGAGGCCGAGGTTGAAATGCGCCTCGACCGTCTCGTCGAACTTGGCCTCGGGGAAGCCCTTCAGCATCCGGATCGCCTCGGCAGGCGAGTAGAGCTGCTCGCGGTCGATCTGCGAGCGGGAGTTGCGGTAGTTCTTGCCGTGCCCGCTCATAGGACTCCGCTCGACCTGCCGACGCATCGACCGGTCATTTCAGACAGACGCACGGGCAGAGCCCGCGTGTCCTGAGTGAGACATCGCAAGCGACGTCTCATAGATCCGTCTCGACTCCCATCGAGCGCGCGGTTCCGGCGACGACCTTCATCGCCTGCTCGATGTCCCTCGCGTTCAGGTCGGGCATCTTCGTCTCGGCGATCTGGCGCACCTGATCGCGCGTCAGGCGGCCGACCTTCTCGCGGTTCGGCTCGCCGGAGCCCTTCTCGAGCCGCAGCGTCTCCTTGATCAGGACGGCGGCAGGGGGCGTCTTCGTGATGAAGTCGAAGGAGCGGTCCTCGTACACCGTGATCTCGACCGGCGTGATGCGGCCATTCTCCTGCGCGGTCTGCGCGTTGAACGCCTTGCAGAACTCCATGATGTTCACGCCGTGCTGGCCGAGCGCAGGGCCGACCGGGGGCGCAGGGTTTGCCTGCCCGCCGGGGATCTGGAGCTTGATGAGCGTGAGAACCTTCTTTGCCATGGCTAGTCGATCTTCTTGACCTGGTCGAAGCCGAGCTCCACGGGAACCTGGCGCTCGAAGATGTCCACGAGCACCTTCAGCTTCTGCTGGTCGGGGTTGACGTCGACGATCTCGCCGTCGAAGTCGGACAGCGGGCCGGAGGTTACCTTCACGGACTCGCCGAGCGTGAACTCGACCTGGGCGCGCGGACGCTCGCCCGTGGCCGCGCCGGTGCGGAGGATGCGGTCGACCTCGCCCTGCGAGAGCGGCACGGGCTTCGAGCCGGCACCCACGAACCCGGTCACGCCCGGAGTGTTCTTGACGACCATCCAGGCGTCGTCGTTCAGGTCCATGTTCACGAGCACGTAGCCCGGGAGGATCCGCTTCTCGGTCTGCACCTTCTGGCCGTCACGGGTCTCGACGACCTGCTCGGTGGGGACCACCACCCGGCGGAAGCGGAGCTGCTGGCTCATCGAGTCGATCCGGTGCTCCAGGTTGGCCTTCACCTTGTTCTCGTGGCCCGAGTACGTGTTGATTGCGTACCAGTGGAACATCAGTGCGGGAGGAGGACGTGTTGGACAAATCGCCGGAAGACCTCGTCGGCGAGGAACAGGTAGACGCCGACGACGAAGCAGGCGATGAGGACGACGGCGGTGCCCTGGATCAGCTGCTGCTGGCCGGGCCACTCGACCTTCTTGAGCTCGGCCCAGGACTCCCCGATGAACTGAATGATGCGGCCGAAGAAGCCGGGCTGCCGGGCCGCGACTTCCTGCGCGGCTGCGGGCTCGACGGCCGGGCGCATCTGCGGGCGCGGGGCGCGCTCGAGCGCCTCCTGGCTCTGGGCCTGGGCGGCGCGGCGGGCGCGGCGCTCGGAACGGGTCTGGCGGGCCATGGCTACCTGGTCTCCCGGTGCAGGGTATGGCGACCACACCAGCGGCAGTACTTGCGGAACTCGATCCGGTCGGGCGAGTTTCGCTTCGACTTCTCCGTCTGGTAATTGCGCCGCTTGCACTCCGTGCAGGCGAGCGTTATCCCAACTCTGACTCCGGTTGCCATGTGTCCTGTTCTCTTGCTCCGAGTACGCGGAAGGTAGCGGCGGGAGGACTCGAACCTCCGACACGCGGATTATGATTCCGCTGCTCTAACCAACTGAGCTACGCCGCCCCGCGCGGGTGAGTGTAGCAATCAGTTTCTCCGTCGCTAGGCTCCAGCCGTGGCTGCGATCGAGGCAGAGGAGCTGCAACGGACCTATACGACGCACACCGGCACCCTTCGCCGGAAGACCAAGGAGATCGAGGCCGTGCGCGGAGTCAGCTTCTCGATCGAGCCCGGCGAGCTCTTCGGTCTGCTCGGGCCGAACGGGGCCGGGAAGACGACCACGATCAAGATGCTGATCACGCTGCTGATCCCGACCGCGGGCACCGGGCGCGTGCTCGGGATGGACGTCGTCAAGCAGGCGCGCGAGGTGCGGAAGCGCATCGGCTACGTGTTCGGCGGCGAGCGCGGCGTCTACGAGCGGCTCTCCGGCTACGACAACCTCCGCTACTTCGCCGAGCTGTACGGGGTTCCGCCCAAGGAGCAGAAGCCGCGGATCGAGGAGCTGCTCGAGGTCGTCGGGCTCCAGGGCCGTGAGCACGAACGGGCCGAGGGATACTCGCGCGGGATGAAGCAGCGGCTGCACGTCGCGCGCGGGCTCCTGCACGATCCCGAGGTGATCTTCCTCGACGAGCCGACGATCGGGCTCGACCCGGTCGGGGCGCGCGAGGTGCGCGCGATGATCGCCTCGCTCACAGCCGCCGGGAAGACCGTCCTGCTGACCACGCACTACATGTTCGAGGCCGACGCGCTCTGCGACCGCATCGCGGTCATCTCGCAGGGCGAGATCGTCGCCGAAGGGACCCGCAGGACCTCAAGCGCGGGGTCGCCGACAGCACCGTCGTCGAGGTCGAGGTCTTCGGGATCGCGGACGGCAGCCTCGCTCGTCTGCGCGAGCTCGCCGAGGTCGTCTCGGTCTCCGTCGAGGAGCGCGAGCAGGCGCAGGTGCTGGTCGTCCAGACCGAGCCCGAGGCCGAGGTGACGCACGCCATCCTCGCCTGCCTCGACGGCTCGGATGTCGGTCGGGTGTCGCGGCGGGAGCCGACGCTCGAGGACGCATACGTGGCGCTGGTAGCTGAGGAATGAGCACGCTCCGCCTGCTCGGGGTCAGCTGGCTCCTGAACTTCAAGATGATCGCCCGCTCGCCGTTCGAGGGGCTCGGCAACGTGCTCTACCCGCTTTTCTTCGCCACGGTCGCGTTCTTCGTCTTCGACGCCGGCCGCGGGCCGCGGTCGCTCCTCTACGCGTCGCTGGGCGCGGCCGTGATGGGGATGTGGTCGTCCGTCAGCACGACCGCGGGCGGCGCGATGCAGCGCGAGCGCTGGTGGGGGACTCTCGAGCTGCTGGTCGTGACGCCGCGCAACTTTGCGATCCTCCTGCTCCCCGTGACGCTCGCGATGGCGTCGATCGGGATCTACAGCATGGTGGCCACGCTCGCCTGGGGTCACTTCCTGTTCGGCGTCGACCTCTCGATTGAGCATCCGCTGGCGTTCGGGGTCTCGATCGTCGGGACCGTGCTCTCGTTCGGAGCGCTCGGGTTCCTGTTCGCGGTCTCGTTCGTGCGCTTTCGCGCTGCCTGGGTGCTCGGGAACCTGTTCGAGTACCCGGTCTGGCTGATCGGCGGCTTCCTCGTGCCCCTTTTCCTCCTCCCTGAGTGGGTGCGGCCGATCTCGTGGATCCTCGCGCCGACCTGGGGGATGCGGGCGATCCGCGAGTCGGCGATGGGCGGCGCCCCGCTCACCGCGCTTGCCGTCTGCCTCGCGCTCGGTGGTCTCTACCTGGCGTTCGGGGTGCTGGTCGCGGACCGGATGCTCCGCGCGGCCCGTGTCAGCGGCTCTCTCTCGCTGACGTGATCGTCTCCGCCCGCATCTTCTTCATCGGCGGGATGACGAGCTTCCGCGCGCTCTTCTACTGGCTGAACCCGGCGATCTACATCCCGAGCCTCCTGATCGCGCCGGTCTTCCAGATCCTGCTCTTCGCCTTCATCGGGCGCTCGGCCGGGCTTGCCTCCGACGAGTTCTACTTGATCGGTAACGCACTCCAGTACGCGGCTGTGCCGTGCCTCTTCGCGATGTCCCAGGCGATCGGCGGCGAGCGCTACCAGAACACGCTGAGCGCGATCCTCGTCAGTCCCGCAGGACGGATCCCGCTCTTCTTCGGGCGCTCGCTGCCGGTCGTCCTCAACGCGGCCTTCGTGGCAGCGTGCTCGCTCGTCGTCGGGAGCCTGATCCTCGGCGTGCACATTCCCTCCTCGGCGTACGCGCCCATCGCCCTCGTCGTGCTCGTCGCCGCGTTCTCGTGCACCGGCCTGGGACTGGTAAACGCGGCCGTGAGCCTGCGGGTCCGCGAGAACGCGGTGCTGTCGAACGTGATCTTCGGCTTCCTGCTGATCTTCACCGGGGCGAACGTCCCGCTCGACGACCTCCCGTCCTGGATGAGCACCGCCGCGCAGGGGATGCCGTTCACGCACGCGATCGAGGCGGCCCGTGACCTGGCCGCGGGCTCGACGCTCGGCGACGTCTCGGGCCTGGTCGGGGCGGAGGTCATGATCGGAGTCATCTACGGGATCGCCGGCTACGCCCTCCTGCGGTGGTTCGAGATCCAGAGCCGCCGGCATGCGACTCTTGACCGGTCCTAATGGAATCGACATGAGTCCAAACGAGTCGACCGGTCATTGCATACGGGCGTACAGGCAAAGCCCGCACGCCCTGAAGGCGGCACCGCGAGCGGTGCCTTGATGACTCTCGCGCGCGATCTCAACTGGATGCAGGTCGAGGAGTACCTGCAACGCGACGACAGGGTCGTGCTGCCGATCGGGTCGACCGAGCAGCACGGCTACCTGTCGCTCGAGACGGACAACATCCTGGCGGGGCGCGTGTCGGCCGAGGCTGCGGAGCCGCTCGGCGTTCTCGTGCTACCGGTCCTGCCCTACGGGCTGACGCCGTCGTTCGCGGCCTTCCCGGGGAGTCCATCGCTTCGGCTCGAGACGTTCGTGGCCGTGCTGCGCGACCTGCTCGACTCGCTGCACGGGCAGGGCTTCCGGCGCTTCCTGCTCGTGAACGGGCACGGTGGGAACCTTCCCGGGGGGGCGCTCGTGCGCGAGTGGACGACGGACCACCCCGACGCGCAGGCGATCTTCCACAGCTGGTGGTCGAGTGCTCGGGTGCAGGCTGCAGCGCGCGAGATCGACCCGGTGCCGAGCCACGCGAACTGGTTCGAGAACTTCCCCTGGACGCGGCTCGAGGGAGTCGAGCTCCCAGAGGGCGGAAAGCCGCCGCTCGACGAAGAGGCGTACCGCGCTGCCGGGCCTGCCGAGGTGCGCGAGCTGCTCGGGGACGGGGTCTTCGGCGGCGTGTACGCGCTTCCCGACGAGCGGGTCGAGGCCGTGTGGCGTGTCGGCGTCGAGGAGGTTCGGGATCTGCTGGAGAACGGCTGGCGGCGTTGACGGATCCGATCGCCGTCGCCAACGCGTGGCTGGAGGAGGCGCGCGAAGCGGGCGTCGTGGCGCCCGAGGCGATGACGCTCGCGACCGCGGACGCGGACGGCCGGCCCTCGGCGCGGATGGTGCTGCTCAAGGGCGCCGACGAGACGGGGTTCACGTTCTTCACCGGCTACGAGAGCCGCAAGGGCCGCGAGCTCCTGGAGAACCCGCGCGCCGCGCTCGTCCTCTACTGGCAGCCGCTCGGCCGCCAGGTGCGCGTGGAGGGCCCGGTGCGGAAGCTCTCGCCCGAGGAGTCGAACGCCTACTGGGAGACCCGCCCCGCTCGCAGCCGGGCGGCGGCCGCAGCCTCGCGGCAGAGCGACCCGCTCGAGAGCCTCGAGGAGCTCGAGGCGGAGGCGAAGCGCCTCCTCACCGACCACGACGGCGAGGTCCCGCGCCCGGAGCGCTGGGGCGGGTATGTGCTCGAGCCCGACGCGATCGAGCTCTGGCAGCACCGCGACGACCGGCTACACGATCGAGTTAGATACACGCGCGCGCGCGAGGGCTGGTCCGCGCAGCGCCTGGCGCCCTGAGCCGCGTCTCTATCCTGGGCGACGAGACGCCGTGGTCACGATCGACGAGGTTCGCGAGTTCGCGCTCACGCTTCCTCGCAGCAGCGAGGGCCTCGTGCGCGGCCAGGTGAAGGTCCGGATCGGGCGGATCGTCTACCTCGCGCTCTCGAAGGACGGCTCGAGGATGGGCTTCGCGTTCCCGAAGGACTGGCGCGAGGCGCTGATCGAGTCCGAGCCCGAGAAGTTCTCGCTCCCGAGCCAGTCGGACCTCCGCTACCACTGGGTGCACGTCCGGCTCGACCGGATCGACGCCGACGAGATGCGCGAGCTAGTCGAGGACGCGTGGGCGTTCACCGTCCCGAAGAGCGTGGCCGAGAAGTACGCCGCCTCGCGCGGGTACGTGTGAGCGTCAGGACATACAGTAGGCGGCCTTGTTCGCAACGAAGGAGGTTCGCTCGTGGCTGTCGGCATTCGCATCAAGCTTCCCGGAGTGACACAGGAGGAGTTCGACAACTCGCACGACCATGTGAACCCGGACCGCACCCCACCGAAGGGGTTGCTGTTCCATGCGTCCGGCCCGATCGACGGAGGCTGGGGCATCATCGACTTCTGGGAGTCACGAGCCGACTTCGACGCCTTCCAGCCCCAGATCGAGCAGGGCATGGCTTCGGCGGGCATGGAGATGCAGGGACCGCCTGACATCAAGGAGTTCCCCGTCCACGAGATGATCACCTCGTAGCTCCCGCGCCGTCGTCCGCGGGGCTGCCGGTACCATCCGGGTACGACCGGGCGGGAATCAGCCCCGCAGCGGCGACCTTCTAGCGCCGCGGCGGTGGCAGCTTGGAAGGAGAACTCATGAGACGTCGCACGACACTCTCCGGAGTCGGAGTGATCGCGTTCGCGCTGCTGACCGCGGCGCCGCTGTTCCTCGCCAACTCACCCGGCGGGAACTACAGCCTGAAGGACGTGACCACCTTCTACAGCAGCGGCCACCGGCCCGCCGTGATCGTCTCCTTGTACCTGGGGTTGCTGGGATCCGCCATTCTCGTCGCCACGCTCGCCAGTCTGGGGGAGCTCGGCGGCGACACGCCTGATCACCGGGGCGCGCACCGGGTCTTCTGGGGCTGCGGCGTCGCGGCCGCGGCTTCGCTCGCGGTCGGCTGGGGCCTCAACCTCGTCGGGCCGGCCTCGCGAACTCTCGGCGGAGCGGCGCCGATCAGTCCGAAGGTTGCGTACGTGTTTGCCCAGGCGGGCCTGGTGACGGTCTTCGGCGCCGGCTGCTTCCTGCTGGGCTGCGCGCTCATCGCGCTGGCCGTAGCACTCGCCGGCTCGGTGCCGGCCTGGGTGCGCTGGACCGCAGTGGTCGCCGGCCTGGCAGGCATCACGTCGGTCGGGTTCTTCCCGTTCTTCGTCCTGATCGCATGCCTGCTCGTGATGGGAGTCGGGCTCGTCCTCGTGCCGACACGAGAGGCCGCGCCGGCGGCGGCAACCTCGTAAGACTCGTGGTGTGCGGGGCGGTCCGGTCGTGCCGCCCCCGCTCGCCGGAGCTACTTGACGAGCGTGAGCATCTTGAACATCGGGAGGTACATCGAGATGATGATCACGCCGACCATCATCCCGACGAGGATCATCATCAGCGGCTCGATGATGGCCGTCAGTGACTGGATTGCCGTGTCGACCTCGTCCTCGTAGAAGTCCGCGATCTTCGAGAGCATCTTCTCGAGCTCTCCGGTCTCCTCGCCGATCTTCACCATCTGGCTGACCATCGGCGGGAAGACGGGGTTCTCGATCAGCGGCTGGGCGATCGGGACGCCCTCGTGCACCTTCTGGCGCACGCCTGCGAGGGCCTCCTCGACGACCCAGTTTCCGGCGGTCTGGCCGGTGATCTCGAGTGCCTTGATGATGTCCACGCCCGCAGCGACGAGCGTCGAGAGCGTGCGCGAGAAGCGCGCCATCGTCACCTTCAGGACGACGTCGCCGATCTTCATCGGGATCTTCAGCTTCGTGCGATCCCAGAGCTGACGGCCGGGCTCGGTCCGCTTGGCACGCCGAATGGCCCAGATCGAGAGGCCGAAGGCCGGGAAGATGATGAACCAGTGGTGGCGGAGCTGGTCGGACGCGGTGACCACGTACTGCGTCAGCGTCGGGAGCTGCCCGTTGAGCTGGGCGAAGATCTTCACGAAGACCGGAACGAGGAACATCAGGAGGCCGATCAGGACGAGGGTGGCGAAGATCAGCACCATCATCGGGTACATCATCGCGCCCTTCACGCGACGCTTGATCTGGGTCTCCTTCTCGATCTGGTAGGCGACGCGGTCGAGCACCGTGTCGAGGATTCCGGCCGCTTCGCCCGCTTCGACCATCGAGACGTACAGCCTGCTGAAGATCTTCGGGTGACGACCGAGCGCCTGTGAAAGGAGGAGGCCGCCCTCGACGTCGCCGCGGATCTCTTGGATGATCTGCGCGAAGTACGGGTCGTCGGTCTGCTCCTCGAGGATGACGAGCGAGCTGACGACGTTCAGGCCCGCCTCGATCATCGTCGCGAACTGGCGCGAGAAGATCTGGAGCGTCTTCGGCTTGATCTTCTTGAAGACGGTCCGCACGCCTTCCTCCCCGCTCGCGGACATCTCCTCGATGCGGTCGGGAAGCAGGCCGCGAATACGCAGCTGCTCGCGTGCGGCCTCGACATCGGGCGCGTGAACCTCGCCCGAGAGCTCTAGGCCGTCCGCATTGATGGCGCTGTAGGCGTACGCCGCCATACCTCACACGCGTATCGGCAGAGGGATGCGCCCGCTTGAGTGACCTGCGTGGCCTGCCGATAGGGGAAACGTGCGCCTGCGGCTTCGCAACGAGAGCGGCTTCGGCCTGGTCGAGCTACTGATGGCGATCGTGCTGCTGAACATCGGCATCCTCGCGATCGTCGCCGCGTTCAACGCCGGGATCGTGAGCCTGAACCGGGCCAGCCGGATCTCGACCGGGGCCTCGCTCGCGGATGCCCAGATGGAGCTCTACCGCGCGCTCACCTACGACGCGATCGCGCTCGACTCCTCGACGATTCCGGGCACGTCGCCGTACACGACCGACACGGCGTATTCGGCCACCCAGGTGACGACGACCTGCACCGGCTCCCCCAAGCCGAACGAGTGCAACGCGAGCCGCTCCGTGGTCGGGCCAGATCGCAAGAAGTACCGCGTCGACACCTACGTCGTCCTCTCGACGGCGTCGACGAACCCGCCGACGCCGACCGGTGGCCGTCAGGTGAAGATCGTGACCGTGGTCGTGCGCGACGGGAACAAGCTCACGGCTCGCCCGTACGCGCGCGAGGCGTCGACGTTCGACCAGTCCACGGGTAGCGTCACCGTTAACCCGAACGGCTGACGTCGCCGGCGGCGATGGACGCAAGGGCGTCCGTTGAGACAACGTGAGCGCTGATCGTGCGGCTTCCGAGCCGTTGCGCCTTCAGCAGCCGGTGGACGCCGTCGAGAACGACCCATCTGCCATGGCGCCTGGTCACATGGACGGGGCAGCCGAGATCGGCGCCGAGTGCGCGGTCGAGGTGCGGGCCGTCGTCGACCTCACTTGGACGAACGGTGAAGACACGCCCATCGTCGCCGCGCCACCACGGTAGGTCGAGGAGCCAGACCAGCTCGGCGAGCGGAAGCTCGTGCTCCGGTAAACGAAGCGACCACAACCGTTCCAGCGACCACTCGAAGTCGAGCAGCCACGGCCGCAGCTCTGCCGGAGCGAGCGCAATGACCTCGGGCCAGCTCTCCACCCGCCCGATTCTCGGTTGCGGCGCGGACGGCTAGGCGACCGAGACCAGCCGCAGCACGTAGCGCGTGCCGTCGGCGGTGTTCATCAGGGTCAGCGGCTTGCCCTTCGTGAGCGTGACCGTCTGCTTCTGGCCTTCGAGGGAGCCGCCGGCAATGCCGACCTGAGCCGTCGTCTTGGTCAGTGAGACGAGCACGAACGTCGGATTCGAGGACGGGAACTTGCCGCCGACCTTGACCTCCTCTGACGAGCCGTTGACGGAGATCACGGCCGTGGTCGCCTTCGCCGCTGACGGAGCAGGCGTGGTCGTCGTCCCGCCGCCCGTCGACCCGCCGCTCGAGGGCGACGACGTCGAGCCCGTCGAGGGCTTCGAGCCCGAGCCCGAGCCCGACTCGCAGGTGCTCGACGTGCTCGAGTCGGAGCTGCCGGCGGAGGCGCAGGCCACGTTGACCTGCTGCGCGAAGGGATCCTTGGTGCGGAAGCGGCTGAACGCGAGGAGCTGGCCGGAGTTAGCCGTCGAGACCTCGCTCGGGTCGTTCAGGCCGCCGGGCACGACGCTCGTGGTGGACGCCGTTGCGTTGCCACCGCTCAGCGAGGGTGCCGCGATCGGCCCCGACACGGTCACGGAGACCGTGCTCGACGACGAGTCCGAGGCGCTCGCGCTCGACTGGTTCAGCATCTTCATCGTGCGCGGCACCTGGAAGGCCAGCAGGCCGAGCAGGAGCACGCCGCCGACCGCGGCAATGATCTTCTGACGCTTGGCCTTGGCCTTGGGGTCGAACGTCTTGGCCATCAGCCGCTCGCCCCCGACATCGCGGCGCTCGCGCTCGCGGGCGGAGCGGCGGCTGGGGTCGTGGTCGTCGGCGTCGTGGTCGTCGTGGCCGGCGCTGCGCCGCTCGCTCCGGTCGCGCCGGTCGCGGGCGCCGGAACCGTCGGCACGCTGCCCGTCCCGAACACGAACGCGTCGATCGTGAGCTGGGCGCGGATCTGCGGGAAGCCCGGAGGCGGAGGCGCCTCGGCGAACGAGATGGAGTCGATCGCGAACAGCCGCCCGTTTGCGTCGAGCGCGCCGTGCCGGACGTCCACGAGGTTGCGGAGCCGGTACAGGAAGTCGGCGAGCTCGTAGAAGTTGCCCTGGAACTCGACCGTGATCGGAATTGCGACGTAGCCGCTGAGCGGGGTCGCGGTGGCGGAGGGCGTGATCTGCTCGAACGTGATGCCGCTCGCCTGCGCGACCTGGTTCAGCTCGAGCACGATGCCGGCCATGTCGGTCTGGTCGGGCATGGCCTTGGTCAGTCGGAAGACGTCGGCGATCCGGATCTGCGATCCCTGCTTGGCCTGGAGGGTCAACGCGCGGGCCGAGGTGATGGCGTCGTTCGTGTCTGCGATCTGCTTGCCGATGTCGGCCGCCTTCGAGCGCTGCGGCCCGATCACGAGGAAGTAGCCGCCGGCCGCGGCGAGCACGAACCCGACCACGATCAGCACGATCACGACGGACTGCGGGATCTGGCGCTTCACGAGCTCGACCCCGGGCTGTGGACGTCGGCCGCGATCGTGAAGTGCACGACCTGCTGGTTGCCGACCTTGGACAGCTGGCTCTGCTGGAGCTGGACGTTTCCGATGTCGGGGATGACGGCAAGCCGGCTCAGCAGGCGGGCCACGGCCGCGTGCGAGTACGTGTAGCCGTCGAGCGTCAGACCGGTCGCGGCCACGGTGCCGGCTGCGGGCGCCGCGGGCGCTGCCGCCACCGACGAGGAGACTGGCGCCTTCGCCGAGACCGTCGTCAGCCAGACGTCGTTCGGCAGGACGAGCGAGAGCTCGCGGAGGACGCGGTCCCACGCCACGCGGTGCGAGAGCGCGGCGTTGAGAGCGGTCACGCGCGTCTGCTTCTCGGCCGCGAGGGCGTTCTGGCTCTGGACCTTGGAGACGTCGGGAGTCGGGATCGCGGCGAGCTCGGCCTTGAGCCCGGTCAGCTCGGCCTGCTTGGACTTGACCTTGCCGCTCGCGTTGAGGAAGGCCGCCGCGAGTGCGACGGTCAGCAACAGCGCGACCACCACCGGGATGGCGACGATCCACTGCTTCTTCTGCTTGTCGCCTCGCCGGCGGGCGTCGTCCTTGGGGAGAAGGTTGATCGCGCGCACGTGCTCAGTCCTCGATCGCCAGGCCGATTGCGACCGCGAGCGAGCCGAGCTGCTCGGTCTCGCGAACCTTCTTGCCGAGCCGCACGCGCGTGAGCGGGTCGCCCACGGTCACGCGGACGCCGATCAGCTTCTGCAGCTCCTCGGCGAGCCCGGCGAGGTGCGCGGTGCCGCCGGTGATGACGATCTCGCCGATGCCCAGAGATCCGGGCTGGTTCTGGTAGAACTGGAGCGAGGAGACGAGCTCGCGCGCGAACGTCTGGAGCTGGCGCCTCACACCTTCGCGAGCCGCCTGGGCCTGCTCGGGCGTGAGCCCCTCGGGGACGTTCTCCGTGATGAGCGAGATCTCTCGCTTGACCGGCTCGGCCTCGGACGGCGCCAGGTCGAGCTCGCGGGCGATCGCGACGTCGAGCGTGCCTCCGCCCCAGTCCAGCACGCGCGTGAACTCGCACACGCGGCCGTCGGAGACGGCGAACGTCGAGCGGTCGCGTCCGATCGCGACGACGACCACCGCGGCGTCCGCGGGACCCTCGTCGCCCCCGCGGGGCTCGGCCATCGCGCGCAGGAGCGCGAACGCCTCGAGGTCGATGCCGACGAGCTTGATGCCGGCCTTCTTGCACGCGGTGACGTAGCGGTCGATCAGCTCGCGGTAGGCAACGACGAGCAGGACGCGCACGATCGTCGTCCCGTCCTCGCCGACCCGCTCGCCCAGCACGTGGTAGTCGAGCACGGCCTCCTCGATCGGGATCGGAAGGACCTCCTGCGCGCGAAACCGGATCGCGTTCTCCAGCTGGCGCGGGTCCTCGATCCCGGCGACCTCGAAGATCCGGACGCCGATGCGGTTGTTGGCGATGCCGAGGCGGACGCCCTGGCGAGGGAGGTTGTGCTTCTTGAAGAAGATCCGCAGCGTGTCCGCGAGCAGCTCGGGCTCGCGCAGCTCGCCGCCGACGACGAACGGCTGGTCGATGTCCTCGCGCGCGACCTGGACGAGCTCGGGGACGCCGTTGTTGACGACCCTGGCCGCGGCGATCTGCGAGCCGCCGACCTTGAGGCCGACGAGCTTCTTGACGCGCTTCTTGTTCGGGCTCGCAGTCTTGGAACCGCGCTTGCGGCCCTTCTTCGACTCCTTCTCGTCGAAGCCCTGGTCCTCCTCGAGGAGCGGCTGCTTCTTCTCCTTGCGCTTGAAGGAGAACTCCTTCTTCAGAAGCGAGGTCTTCTGGGGCTTCGGAGCCTGAACGACCTGCGTCGCAGCGGCCGGCGCCGGGCTAGGGACCGCCGCTGCAGGCGCGGGCGCTTGCTCGGGCTCGGGTGCAGCGGGAGCCTCTTCGGTCTCGACCGCCTCGGGCTCGGGTGCCGCGGCCGCGGGCTCGGGCTCGGCCTCGGGTGCCTCGGCCACAGGCTCGGGCTCAGGTGCCGCCTCGGGCTCCTCCTCGACGACGTCGGCGTCGTCGAACTCGAGGTCGTCGTCCGGGTCCTTGCGGCGCAGCGAGAACTTGAGCTCCTTGTTCCAGTCGACCACGCCTAGGCCTCCGCGATCCTGAGACTGGGAGCGGGCGCCTCGCCCTGCTCGCCGACCGGGAAGCCGGCGCGTTCGAGGAGGCCGAGGAGCTGCTCCGGGCGGCTCGACCGGGAAAGGGCGACGTCGATCGTGATCACGCCGCGCTGGGTGAGCTCGGCCAGGGACTGCTCCATCGTCTGCATGCCCTTGGACGTTCCGGTCTGCATCACCGAGTAGACCTGCTCGACCTTGGCCTGGCGGATCAGGTTCCGGACGGCGTCGTCGGGGAAGAGGATCTCGAGCGCGGCGATCCGCCCATTGCCGTCGGCGGTCGGCAGCAGCGCCTGCGTGACGATCCCTTCAAGCGTCGCCGCGAGCTGGATCCGCACCTGGTCCTGCTGGGCCGCCGGGAATGCGTCGATGACGCGGTCGATCGTCCCGGGCGCGCTCTGGGTGTGCAGCGTGGCGAAGACGAGGTGGCCCGTCTCGGCTGCCGTCAGCGCGGTCCCGATCGTCTCGAGGTCGCGCATCTCGCCGAGGAGGATCACGTCGGGGTCCTGGCGGAGTGCGGCGCGGAGGGCGCTCGCGAAGTCGGTGGCGTCGACGCCGATCTCGCGCTGGTTGACGACGCAGCGCTTGTGCCGGTGCACGAACTCGATCGGGTCCTCGATCGTGAGGATGTGCTCGGCGCGCTTGCGGTTGATCTCGTCGATGAGCGCGGCGAGCGTGGTCGACTTACCGGAGCCGGTCGGGCCCGTGACGAGTACGAGGCCGCGCGGCTTGTCGGTGAACGCGTGGAGGCTTGCGGGGATCCCGAGCTCCTCGAGCGTCTTGATCTCGGTCGGAATCAGGCGGAAGGCCGCACCGAGCGCCTCGCGCTGCCAGTACACGTTCACGCGGAAGCGTGCGAGGCCGGGAATGGCGTGCGCGAAGTCGATCTGGCGGTTGACCTCGAGGTTCTTCTGCTGCTCGGTCGAGAGGATCCGGTACAGGAGCTGCTGGGTCACGTCGGCCGTCAGCGGCTCGATGTCCTGCAGCGGCTCCAGGTGCCCGCGCACGCGGACCACCGGGTGCGCGCCGACGGTGACGTGCAGATCGGACGCATTTCGCGCCACCATCTGCTCGAGCAGATCGTCGATGGAGTACAGGTCCGCAGGCATAGCCCTCCGCGCGAGCTATCGGCACTGCCTACCCCATTCTTGAGAGGACGTTCCGAAGCGGATTCGAGGCCGTTCGCTTCACCCCATCGAGGGAGAAGTCGTGCGCTCGGCCGGCCGATACCACCTCGCGAGCCATCTGCGCACCCCTATCAGGAGGACCACGCATGCTTTCCAGAATTACGAACCGGCTCGGTCAGACGCGGCGCGATGAGGGTTTCACCCTGATCGAGCTTCTGGTCGTGATCATCATCCTCGGGATCCTGCTTGCAATCGCGATCCCCTCGTACCTCAGCTTCCGCACCCGGGCCAACAAGTCGGCCGCGCAGGCGAACGTCCGCGCAGCCGTCCCCGGCATGGAGGCGTTCAACGCCGACCACGCCACCGGCTATGTGGGCGTCACGCTGACGAAGCTCCAGGGGTCGTATGACGCCGGGATCAAGAACATCAAGATCTCGGTCGCGACGCTCGGCGGCTACTGCATCCGGAACACCGTCCCGGGCACGGCGACGTACCACAAGTCCGGCCCGTCCGGCGACATCAAGACCGGCAACTGCTAGGCACCCTCCTAGCACCACGGTAATGCGCAAGGGCGCGGGAAACCGCGCCCTTGTCCTTTCGGGGGTACTGGGACCGCCTTGCCCAGCCGATAACGGGACCGCCACCGTCTTTCCAGAAGCCGAGAAGGAGCATCTTCCAATGACCAACCCGCGGCAACGCCTCACTCGCGACGAGCGCGGCTTCACGCTGATCGAGCTCCTCGTCGTCGTCATCATCCTCGGGGTCCTGCTCGCGATTGCGATCCCCTCGTACCTGACGTTTCGCGACCGGGCCAACAACTCGGCGGCGAAGGCGAACGTCCGCGGGGCGGTCCCCGGCATGGAGGCGTACAACGTCGACCACAGCACGGGCTACGCCGGCGTGAACCTCGCGAAGCTCCAGGCCAGCTACGACGCCGGAATCAAGAACATCACGGTCCGGGCGGCGACGGCCGGCGGCTACTGCATCCAGAACACGGTTCCCGGGACGGTCACGTACCACAAGTCCGGCCCGTCGGGCGACATCAAGTCCGGCACCTGCTAGCTCCTAGCACCCGTTCGGGGGTCGGCGTCGAGGGATCGTAGGCCGATCTTCTTCGGAGCCACCGCAGTTTCCATCCGAAGGAGCGTCGCCATGAACCACATTCTGTGGCACCGGTTGAGGGAGCAGGATCGCGGCTTCACGCTGATCGAGCTCCTGGTCGTGATCATCATCCTCGGGATCCTGCTTGCAATCGCGATCCCGTCGTACCTCAGCTTCCGCAGCCGTGCCAACAACTCGGCCGCCCAGGCCAACGTCCGCGCCGCAGTGCCCGGCATGGAGGCGTTCAACGCCGACCATTCAACGGGCTACGTCGGGGTCACGCTGACGAAGCTCCAGGGGTCGTATGACGCCGGCATCAAGAACGTCAAGATCTCGGTCGCGACCCTCGGCGGCTATTGCATCCGCAACACCGTCCCGGGAACGGCCACGTACCACAAGTCCGGCCCGTCGGGCGACATCAAGTCCGGCGGCTGCTAGCCGCTGCAAAGACGAGGGCGTGGGCACTCCGCGCCCTCGTCGTTTGCCGTCAAGCCCGGCGCGCGCAATGCCGATAGAAGCAACGTGAGTCAGCGGGTTCGCATCATCGCCCTGTGCGCGCTCGTCGCGCTCGTCGCCGTCGGCGGAGGACTGTTTCTCATGAGCGGCGGCCAGAGCGCGCCGGACGCCGCGACGCAGATCAAGCCTCTGCATCCCGTCAAGCACCGCGTTCGCTCGACGACGGCGAAGACGGTGAAGAAGACGACCGTGAAGACCAAGAAGGCCGTCCGCGTCCACGTCAAGAAGAAGACGGTCACGCCGGCCGTGATCGACGGGATGCCGGGCTCGCTCGCGCTCGAGCTGCAGACGCACGAGGTCGTCGTCGTCGCGCTCTACGCGCCCAAGTCCTCGATCGACGCGCTGGTGCTCGGAGAGGCGCGGCAGGGAGCGGCCGCGGCAGGCGCAGGGTTCGTCGCGCTCAACGTCACGAACGAGAAGATCGCCGCTCCGCTGACCTCGCTGCTGACCACGGGCGCCTCGGCGGCCGACCGGGTGCTCGACGATCCGGCCGTGCTCGTCTTCCAGCGCCCGCGGACGCTCTTCGTCCGCCTCAGCGGCTACACGGACCGCGACACGGTCGCGCAGGCTGCCACGAACGCAGCCGCGGCAACCGGGGCGCAGTCGTGAGCACGCCCGAGCCACACCCGCGGGCACACGAGCTCTTCGTCCGCCACGCGCGGAAGGACGGCCGCTCAATCGCGGTCCTGCGGGCCATCGACTACGGCGACTCGTGCGTGGTCGAGGCCGAAGTCTTCCCTGTCGGCATCAACAACCCCGAGCCGTCGCGCCCGGGCCCCTACACGTTCGGCAACGCCCGCGAGGCCACGGCCTTCGTGACCGAAGCGGTCGAGGCGCTCATGTACCTCGGCTGCGACATCCAGGCCGCTTAGCAGTTACGGGGTAGACGCAACGAGCTTCAGCGTGCAGGACTCGGCCGAAGGCCGAGTGCTCTGCGCGGGTTTCGTTAGGTCGTGACCCGGGCCAGCTCTTCGACAGACGTGAGGCCAGCGGCGACCTTGCCGAGGCCGTCGTCCCAGAGGGTTCTCATGCCCTCGCCGATCGCGGCGCGGTCGAGCTCCTCGCGGTTCGCGTTGTTCGCGGCGAGCGTCTCGAGGTTCTCGCTCATGACGAGGAGCTGAAAGATGCCGACCCGGCCCTTGTAGCCGGTCTGGCCGCAGCGAGGGCAGCCCTTCTTGCGGTAGAAGACGACGCCGTCCGCGGCGGCCGCCACCTCGGGCGAGACGCGGGCGGAGATCAGATCCTCGGTGGTGGGCGTGTACATCTCGCAGCAGTGGGAGCAGAGCTTCCGCGCGAGGCGCTGGGCGAGCACGGCCGAGACCGCGGAGCCGGTCAGGAACGGCTCGACGCCCATCTCGGTGAGACGCGAAATCGCGCCGGGGGCGTCGTTCGTGTGCATCGTCGAGAGCACGAGGTGGCCCGTGAGGGCGGCCTCGATCGAGATCTTGGCCGTCTCGCTGTCGCGGATCTCGCCGACCATCACCACGTCGGGGTCGGAGCGGAGGATCGACCGCAGCGCGGCGGCGAACGTCAGGCCGGCGCGCGGGTTGATCTGCACCTGGTTGACGCCTCCGAGCCGGTACTCGACCGGGTCCTCGACGGTGATGATGTTGATCTCGGGCCGGTTGATCTCGGTCAGCGCCGCGTAGAGCGTGGTCGACTTACCGGAGCCGGTCGGCCCCGTGACGAGGATCGCGCCGGTCGGGCGGCGGATGATCTTCTCGAGCTTCTCGCGCATGTCCTCGGAGAGGCCGAGGTCGGTGAGGGTCGGCGCCTGCTTCGACTTGTCGAGCAGACGCATGACCACCGACTCGCCCTCGACCGTCGGCAGGGTCGCGACGCGGATGTCGAGCATGCGGCCGGCTGCGGCCGTGTTCAGCGAGATGCGGCCGTCCTGCGGCTTTCGGCGCTCGGCGATGTCGAGCTTCGCGAGCACCTTCAGGCGCGTCGTGACGCCGGCCATCATCCGCTTCGGGATCCGCTGCACCTCGTGTAGCACGCCGTCGATGCGCAGCCGCACGGCAAGCGTGTCCTCCTGCGGCTCGAAATGGATGTCGCTCGCCCCGTCCTCGGCGGCCTGGAAGATGATCGAGTTGACGAGACGCACGAGCGGCGCGTCGGAGATGCCGTCGTCGACCTCGAGGTCGGACTCCTCCTCCTTCTCCTCCTCGAGGAGCGCGTCTTCCGCGTCGACGATCGCGCGTGCGCCGAAGGCCTCGGACGCACGGCCGAGTCGGCGGAGCTCGGTGGCGATCTCCTCGCGTGAGGCGACTGCGAGCTCGACCTGGAACTTCGTCCCCAGGCGGAGCTCGTCGATCGCCTGGACGTTGGTCGGGTCGGCGACCGCGACACGGAGGATGTTCCCTTCCAGCGCGTACGGGACGGCGCTCACGCGCTCGAGCACGTGCAGCGGGAGCTGCTGGACGCTGTTGGCGTCGACGCCGACGACCGGGAGCTCGACGAAAGGCAGATGGAAGCGGCTGGCGAGGGTCCGGGCGATGCCGTCAGGAGACGCGACGTTCTCGTCGAGGACCGCCTGGGCGAACGAGCCGCCCTGCTTGACCCGGCCCCGGACAAGCGCGAGCTTGTCGCCCGGGATCAGTCCGGTCGTCTCGATCAGGTCGGCGACGAGCTCGGCGAGCTCGTTGACCTGAAAGGCGGGCAGGCCGGCTCCACCGGCAGCCTCTGCCGGTCCGGCCTGGCCAGATGTGCGCAACTTGGGGAGATCCATACCTCGAACGAGGTATCGGCAAAACGCCTGTTAAAGCTGAGTCAGCAGGCGCTAGAAAGCGCTTAGATAAGCGTCGAAGATCACCTGGCCGGCGAAGAGCGCGACGATCGCTCCGAAGGCCAGGAACGGGGCGAACGGGATGCCCATCTTGCGCGCTGCGGCACCGTGTCGCGCCAGCAGATAGATGCTCGGCACCAGGGCGGCGACCATCCCGATCATCAGGCCGACCCCGACGAGATAGCCGAGCATCGCACCGAGCAGCAGCGCGAGCTTGACGTCGCCCATGCCCATCCCGGCCGGGTAGGCGATCGCCGCGGCGAACAGGAAGCCGGAGGCGCCGAGCGCGCCGAGAAGCCATTCCGGGCTCGGGTCGAGGGCAGTCTGCGCCAGCAGCACCACCAGGGCGGCCGGCAGGACGATCCGGTTCGGGACGATCCGGTGCGTGAGGTCGGTGGCGGTGACGGCGACGAGCACCGTGCAGAAGAACGAGGCGACGACCGCCTCTCCCGTGAGGCCGAAGACGACGAAGCACGCGGCCACGAGCCCTGCGGTGGCGAGCTCGACGGCCGGGTAGAGCGGGCTGATCCGTGCACCGCACGAGCGGCAGCGCCCGTGCAGGGCGACCCACGAGATCACCGGGATGTTGTCGTACCAGGCCAGCTCGGTCGCGCAGCTCATGCAGGCCGAGCGCGGCCTTACGACCGAGCGGCGCTGGGGCACGCGGGCGGCGACCACGTTCACGAAGCTGCCGAGCGCAAGGGCCGGCCAGAACGCGAGCATTCCGAGAGCGACGTCCACGAGCGGCTTATCGGCTCACGGGGCGCAGGGGTTTACTGCCGGATGCTGTTGCGGAACACGACGTCGTCGATCAGCTCGTACGAGTTGACGGTCCGCGACGGCTTGATGTTGACCGGGAAGTCGACGTGCAGCTTCCCGAGCGAGGTGGCGGTGTAGTCCGTGTAGTTGAAGGCACAGATGGCCGTTGGGCTGCCGCAGGTCGGCGCCGTGGAGCTCGAGACGAGGAAGTCGGCCCACTTGACCCCGCCAGTGCACGTCGACCCCACGACGCGGTAGAGGCCGTAGCGGTTCGTGGAGATGTTCCGCGTGCACCAGGTGATCGTCGTCCCGCTGGCCGTGCACCCGACCGGGAGCGTCAGCGTCACCGACGAGGAGGATCCGGTCGGCGTCGCCTCGCTCGCGCAGTGCGCCTCGCGCCTGATCTTGTCGAGCGCGAGCCTTGCCGTCAGCTGCGCCTGGAAGCGGTTGTTCATGTCGGTCTCGGAGTTGGACGCCGAGACGAAGACCGTGGTCAGGCTCGTGATGACGACGCCCAGCACGACCATGACGGTGAGCATCTCGACCAGCGTGTAGCCGCGCTCGCCGAGCAGCCGGCGGCGCTGCAGTCGCCGGGTCATTTCGATTCTCGCTCGACTCGCTTGAGCGCGGCGCGTGCGACGGCTTGGCTGCGGCGGCCGATCCCCCAGGTCTTCTGGAGCTTCTGGTCGACGGCGATCAGGGTCGTGAGCGCCTGCGCTCCGTGCCACCAGCCGAACTTGGCCCCGTCGACGATCCAGGCGTGCTGGTAGAGCCAGTGCTGGACGTTCTTCTTGCTGAGCTTCGGGTTCGTGGCGGCCCACGCCGCGAGCTGGTTCGCGCGGGCGGGGAGGCTGATCTCGTCGAGCGGCTCCTTCGGCGCGCCCGGGACGGTGAACGCGGGCGGCCTGGCCGCAGGGGCGGTCTTCTTGGCCGGCTTCTTGGCGACAGGCTTGGTCTTGGTGGCTGTTGGCTTCTTCTTCGGCTTCACGGCTGGACGCGCCGGCTTCGCCTTCGGCTTGGCGACGGGCGCCTGGTGAATCGCGGTCCCGGACGGACCGGCGAGCACGATCCGCGTGCCCACGTAGCTGGCGGTGTCCTCGGGAGCGCCCTGCTGCTCGTACGGACCCTTGGCCAGGTGCAGGACGACAGTCGGTGCGCCGGTGTTGATGACCTTCGTCCCGGCGGCCGGGGACTGCGATGCGACAGTGTTCCCGGAGTAGCCGTGGACGGAGCCGACGACCCGCCAGGCGAAGCCCGCGTCCTCGAGCATGCCCTTCGCGAACACGAAGGCCTGCCCGTTGACCGAGGGGACCTCGAGCGGCGGAGCCGGCGCGGGCTTGGTCGCGGTCGAGGCCGACGGACCGATGATCTGCCGGTCGGCGGCCAGCGTGAAGGCTGCTGTCGCCAGCATCCACACGAGGACCACAACGACCGCACGAGGCAATAGCGCGGCAAGCCGGACCGCCATGCAAGTCCCTTCGGCACCCGCGCGGGCGCGAGTCATCCCCCTACCGGGTGATCTGCCGGTTACTGAGGGGTCTGGCCCTGCCGCGGAGGCCGCAGCACGCCTTGCAGCTGCTCGGCCTGCTGGCGGATCAGCGCGTCCGAATAGACGATCTGGTCCTGGCTCGGCGGCGGGGAGCCGAGCCGCAGCTTCCGGTCGGTCTCGAGCGTCGCCGCGAGTTCGTCGAGGCGCGCGCGGAGGCGGCCGGCCTCCATCCGGGAAGCGTCGTCCGGGGCATGCGTCTCGAGCGCCTGCGCCTCGCCGGCGAGAGCCTGGACCCGACCGGTCACGACCGAGCCCTGGGCAAGGACGTCGTCGAGGGTCAGCAGGCTGCGCCGCCTGAGATCTGTGGACTGGTCCTCCCACGATTCCGCTCCGGCGCGGCGGCGCTGCCAGATCGCGAACGCGATCACGGCGATCGCCGCGAGCGCGAGCCCGAGCGCGATCCAGCCCCAGGGCGTGCTGCTGGATGAGGACGCGGGTTCCGTGGTCGCCGTGCTCGACTCCGTGCTCGTCGTGGCCGGGACCGTGGTGGTCGTCGTCTGGGTCTCGGTGACCGTCTCCGGTGCCGTCGTCGACTCGGACGTGGTCGTCTCGGTCGTCGTGGTGTCGGTCGATCCGGTCGTGGTCGCCGCCAGGGCGCGGGTCACCGACGGATGCGTCCCCAGCAGCAGCCCGGCGACCGCTGCAACCGCAAGAGCCGGCGCGAGCCGCGCGGTCCTGCCCAGCGTTTCTCGACGATCAGCGATGGCGCGAACTATGCCACCTCTTCGTCGCGCTACAGGCCGGACGCGGCGACGCTGATCGCGCAGCCGAGCTGCCGGGAGATCGCGGTGTCCCTACCGTCGACGCGGATGGTGAGCGGACCGCCGAGCGGAGCGGAGTGCACGAGCTCGACCTGCCGTCCTGGGACGAGCGCGAGACTCGTCAGGTAGCGCAGCAGCTCCCCGTCACCGTCGGGGATCCGCTCGACGGTTGCCCGCTCGCCCGGTTCGAGATCCGCGAGCCGCCTCGCATTCGAGGGCACGATCCTGAGCCTGCTGTCGGGGATCGGATCTCCGTGAGGGTCCTGCGTTGGCGATCCGAGCGCCTGGTCGATCCGCGTCTCGAGCGCCTCGGAGATCACGTGCTCGAGCCGGTCCGCCTCGTCGTGAACCTCGTCGAGGCCGACATCGAGCGTCTCGGCGAGATAGAGCTCGAGCAGCCGGTGATGGCGGATCATCTCGAGCGCGATGCGCTCGCCGGCGGGCGTGAGGCGAACGCCGCGGTACGGCTCGTGGTCGGCAAGCCCGAGCGTGGCGAGCTTCTTGACCATGCCCGTGGCCGACGGCGCGGCGACGCCCATGCTTCGCGCGAGCGCCGACGTCTTGACCGGCGCTCCCTCGCCCTGGAGCTTGTAGATCTCCCGGAGATAGTCCTGGACCGCCGTGCTGAAGTCGCCGGGTGCGACCTGGTGACCTCGACGTCTCCGGCGCGCCGCCGGCTCCGACTCGCCTGTGGCGCTCATCCGACCAGCAGTCCCGTCACGTACATGATCAGGACTCCGGCGAGGTATCCGCCGATGGCGTATCCCGACTGCAGGCCTCCGGGCGCACGGCGGGCGACGTAGCGCACGACCTCGACCACGACCTGGAGCGCCGCGCCGACCGCAACGGAGAAGAACAGGACGCCGAGGAAGTCGCTCGTGACGAAGCCGCCAAGCCACGCGCCGGCGATCGCGGGCCCGCCCGCAACGAGCGCGAGGAGGGCAAGCCTGGGAATCCCGACCCGCCGGCCACGCGCCATGGGAGTCGCGATAGCAAGCCCCTCGGTGATGTTGTGGACCATGAAGCCGACGATCAGGAACGTGCCCAGCGCCAGCTCCCCGAGCGCGATCGAGGAGCCGATCGCCAGGCCTTCGCCGAGGTTGTGCAGCCCGATTCCGATCGCGACCAGCGTGGCGAGCGCCGCGCCCTCGAGCGGCGCACCCTCGACGCGCCGCTCCGGGCCGGACAGGCGTCGAGCCGCAAACGTGAGCCCGAGGTAGCTCGTCGAGACGCCGAGCAGGATCAACCCCGGCCCCTGGAGCCCGCTCGGAAGACGCGTCTGGAGGTCGAGAGCCTCCGCAAGCGCGTCCAGGGCGAGGAAGCTCAGCAGGCCTGCGGTCAGGGCCATGAACGCGGCGAGCCAGTGGGCGCCGGCGCGCCTCAGCGACGGGAGCCAGGCGAGCCCGAGCGCGACGGGGACGATCCCGACGAGAAACCCGATCAGGGCGTAGCCGAGAACACCGCGCGGCGAGGCGCCGCGCGTCTCGACTGCGACGGGCACGTCGAAGGTGGTCTGGATACCGCTCGAGCTCGTGACGCCCACGGTGTACGGGTCGCCCTCGACCCAGCTGAACGGGACGACGATGCTGCTCGAGCGCAGGCGGCCGAGCGTCTTCGGCCCGTCGACCTGGAACGGAACGATCGCGTCGTCGACGGTGACGGTCGCGATCGTCAGCTTCGGCCTCTGCGGGTTGGTCACGCGGATCCTGATCTCGCCAGGCTTGAACTCCACCCGCCGGATGTCGAACTCGTCCCGGGGAGCCGGCGTGTCGCCGACGAGGTGGAGCATCGAGGTCGCCCTCGACGCGAACACCGCGACGACCACGGCGAGCACCAGAAGTGGAACCAGCGCCCACAGCCGATTTCCGGTCCCGGGCCGGTCGGCCGTCGTGCTCGAGGCCACTAGTCGACGACCTCGAAGAACCCCATCCAGCCGAGCTCGGTGAACTCCGACTGGTGAGCGTGAAACATGAAGCGCCCCGTGTGCGCGAAGTCGATCTCGATGATCCCGCGCTGCCCCTGGCAGAGCATCACGGTGTCGGTGTACTCGAACGCGTCGCTCGACCCGGTCGGGTAGTAGCGGAAGAAGTCACCGTGCAGGTGGAACGAGTTGATCAGGTCGAACTCGGTGAGATTGGCGATGTAGATCCGCACCGTCTGCGAGCGGCGTACCCGGATCGGGTACTTCGCGTAGTGGAAGGTCGGCCCGTTGACGGCGTAGAAGTTGTTCTCGCCGTCCCCGTCGGTGTCGAAGCCGTTGAGCACCATCACGAGCTCCTGCGCAGGGGGTCGCGGCTCGGGCGGGTCGATGATGAACGCGCCGTACAGCCCCTTGGCGATGTGCTTCTTCAGCGGCGTCGAGTGGCAGTGATAGAGCTGCATCCCGTGCGGGCGGGCCGGGAACTCGTAGGTGAACGTCCCACCCGGCTCCACGATCTCGAAGACCCCGTCCATGTTCGCGGGGTGGATCCCATGGAAGTGGATCGTGTGCGGGTGGGAGCCGGCATTGGTGAACCGCACGCGGAGCAGGTCGTCCTCGGTGGCTCGGATAACCGGCCCGGGAACGGTCCCGTTGTACGTCCAGGCGGAGAAGAAGACGCCCTTCGCGACCTCGATCTTCCGATCCAGGGCGACGAGCGAGTACTCCCGAGCCCGGCCCGGCCGGTGGGGAAGCGCTCTGGGCGGGTACAGGAGGTCGTCGAGGTCCCCTGCGCGCCCGGGAGCCTGGACCTCGCTCCCGATCATGGCCGCGTGGCTCATGCCGCCCATCTGTTCCATCGCCGCGTGGTCCATCCCGGGCATCGGCTCCGGGGCGGCCTTGCCGGCTTCGGCAAGCACGAGCTTCGCGAGTGGCACCGCAGCCACGGCCGGCGCAGCGCCGACGAGAAGCTGCCGACGCGTCACCGGAAATTTAGGCATGACTAAAGACTAAGTTCTCTGACCCTTGAACGCAAACCAGGGCACGCAGCGGCCGGCGGGCTCCTCTACCCGGCGGCGGCCTAGCGAGTGAAGAGAACGACCGGGCCGCTCGGGACGACCGGCTGCGCCGGAACGACCGCGAACACCGGCGCCTGCGTCTCGGCGTCGGTCGCACCCCCGTCCTGCCAGCGGAACGCGACGCCCGCGAAGCGCTTGAACCACGGCTGGTCCTGGGGGTAGCTGACCGTCGGGTCGAGCTGGAGGTGCAGGTGCGGGCCGGTCGCGTGGCCGGTCTGGCCGACGAGGCCGACCTGCGCGCCCGCCGAGAGGACGACGTCGGCCGTCACGGACGGGTCGAGATAGGACAGGTGGCAGTACGTCCAGGTCTGGCCGTCGGCCGTGCGCATCGTCAGGCCGATCCCGCAGCGCCCGTTCGGGTACTGCCAGGCACGCAGGACGACGGCGTCGGCGAGCGCATAGACGGGCGAGCCGGTCGGGGCGTCGATGTCGGCCGCCGGGTAGTCGTGGTGATGGTGCGAGACCGAGACGACCGAGGGGCCGCCGCCGACCGGGAAGACGTAGCTCCCGTCGTAGGACGGCGCGCCGAGCATCGTCCCCGCCGCGGGCATGAACGACGCGGCGAGCGAGCGGTCGTGCGCCGCGTCGAGCTCCTGCTGCGCCTGCAGAAGGCCGGAGCGGAGATCCGCCACCCGCGACTGGGCCGAGGCGTGCCGGACGCCCACCTGGGTCGCGAGGCGCTCGAGCGCGAGCTGGTCGGAGAGGACGCCGGCCGCCGAGGCCCGCTGCCTGAGCGCGCGCTCACGCGCCCAGAGACGGCGCGCCTGGCGCTGCGCGACGACAAGCCGGTGGTTGGCCCGCACCACCGCTGCCCGCGCGTGGCCCAGCGAGACCTGGAGCCGGTCGAGGCTGAAGGTCGCATCGACTCCACCGGAACGGAAGAGCTGCGCCGTCTGCAGGACCTCGTCGACGTACCACTGGGCGTGGTTGTACGAGAAGACGGCCGATGCGATGTCGGTCTGCCCGCCGGTCGCCGCCAGATAGCGGGCCGCGGCGGTCACGGCGTCCTCGGCGTTCCACGGGTCGGCGACGCCGTCGCCGTTGGCGTCGACTCCCCACCGCTCCCAGGTCGAGGGCATGAACTGCATCCACCCGATCGCGCCGGCGGAGCTCGGCCCCATGTTCCGGCCGAAGTTCGACTCGACCTTGTTGATCGCCGCCAGCACCGGCCACGGGATCCCGTAGCTCGCGCCCGCACGCTGCCACAGCGCGAGGAGCTGCGGATAGGTCAGCGACTCGGCGAAGCGGGGCTTCGTGCGCGAGAACGAGATCGAGCCCGGAGCGTTCGGCTCGACCGCGCTCGGAAGCGAGCCGCTTCCTGCCGGCGCGGTCGGGACGATCCTGAAGACGTCTGCTCTCGCACCGCTCGCGAGGACGAGCGCGAGCGCGAAGGCCGCAGCAAGCCGTTTCATCCGTCCTGAGAGCCCGCGATCCGCAGCTCGGGCATGCGCACCTCTTCCTCGGGCTCTTCCTCCTCCTGCGCCAGCTCGGACAGCCGCTGGCCGTGCTTGATCCCTGCGGCCTGCCGCATCAGCGCCTGGTCGAGCTCGACGAGGAAGTCGTGGCGGTTCGTGGCCGCGTTCGCCGCCACCTCCTTGTCGATCTCGTCGTCGAGGACGAGCTTGATCAGCGCGTCGCTGAACGTCTGCATGTCGAAGAACTCGCCCTCGGAGATCGCGTCGTTGATCTCCTCGGCCTTCGCCTCGCGGACGAGGTCCGAGATGCGCGAGTTCATGACCATCACCTCCACGGCCGCGACCCGGCCGCCGCCGCTCTTCGGGAGGAGCCGCTGGCTGACAACCCCACGCAGAACGCCGGCCAGGATCGAGCGGATCTGCTGGTGCTTGACCGCGGGGAAGAACTCGATCAGACGGTTGATCGTCTCGGGCGCGTCGATCGTGTGCATCGTCGAGAAGACGAGGTGGCCCGACTCGGCGGCCTTGAGCGCCGTCTCGGCCGTCTCGGCGTCGCGCAGCTCTCCGATCAGGATCACGTCGGGGTCCTGGCGCAGAACCCGGCGGACGGCTGCGAGAAACGATTCGGTGTCGAGGCCGATCTCGCGCTGGTTGACGATGCAGCCGCGGTCGGCGTGCATGATCTCGATCGGGTCCTCGATCGTGACGATGTGGAGCCGCCGCGTCCGATTGATGTGGTCGAGGACGGCCGCCAGGGTCGTGGTCTTTCCCGAGCCGGTGGCGCCGGTGCACAGCACGAGCCCGCGCTGCTCCTCCGCGAGGCGGCGAACGCCTGGCGGAAGCCCGAGGACGTCGAAGCTCGGCACCTCCTTCGGGATCACCCGGAACGCGAAGGAGATGGCGCCACGCTGGCGGTAGACGTTGACGCGGAAGCGCGGCAGGCCGGTCGCGGTGTACGCGATGTCGAGATCGCCCGTCTCGTAGAACGACTGGAGCTTCGCCGGGGACATGTCGGCGATGACCTGAACGGCTGCGTCGAGCTGCGTGTCGGTCAGCGCCGCGTGATCGGGGAGCACGCCGAGCTCGCCGTCGCGCCGAAGCACCGGCGGCTGGCCGATCTTCAGGTGAATATCGCTCGCGCCAAGCTCGACGGCGCGCGCCAAGACCGCGTTCAGGTCCACGAAGGTGCTGATCGGCACCGGTTGCGCGGTGCTTGAGACGCGTGAACTAGCGGCCGAGCGTCTCCACGAGGCGCAGCGGAGCCCGCACGAGGCCCGTGGCTTCGCCCGGATGGGCGAGATCGCCGCGCAAGAAGGCGGCGGTGAAGCCCCAGACGAGCGGCATGCGGGCAACCTCGTAGACAAGGCGCGGGAAGCGCTCGAGCGCCAGCTTCGCCTTCCAGGAGGCGGCCAGCGTGCGGCCGAGCGCCGCGTCGAGCTTCGGCCCGTAGCCCTCGAGGTTCACCGCCCGCCCGGCGAGCACGTCGAACGCGGTCTCGGAGGCCAGCCGGGCGCTGACGAACGCCTCGTACATCCCGTCCCCCGAGAGCGGATCGACCAGCCCGGCCGCGTCGCCGACGAGTAGCACCCGTCCGCCGACAGCCCGGTCGCCCCCGCGGCGCATCGGCAGCCGGTAGCCGCGCAGGTCGTCGAGCTCGCCGACCGGAAGGCCGTACGCCGCACAGGCGCGCTCGAGATGCTCCCGCAGGCGCGGCCCTTCCGACTCCCAGCCGCCCACGCCGACGTTCACGTGGTCGCCCTTCGGAAACACCCAGGCGTAGCCGCCCGCGACCGCCCCGAGATCGACGACTGCGAGCCCTCGCCAGCGTTCTTCGCGCGCGTGTGCATAAGAGACGTTCCCCTCGAGAGCGACGCCGAATCGCTGCGGCGCGAGTCCCAGCGTCCGCGCGGTGACGCCGTTGACGCCGTCCGCGCCGATCACGACCGGGGCGCGGGCGGCGGCTCCGTCGAAGCGGACGATCCCGCCGTCATCCTCCTGCTCGAGCGCGGTCACCCGCTGCCCGTCGCGGAAGTCGGCCCCGGCGGCCGCCGCCTGCTCTGCCAGGTGCGCATCGAGCCTCCGGCGCTGCGTCATCAGGACGAGCGGCCCCTGCCCGCTCCGCTCGAACCGCTTCCCGTAGCGGAGGCCGAGCTCGAAGCGGTCGACGACGTCCTCGACGACCGGGTCCACGGGGACGGGCAGCTGCCGCACGGCCCGGTAGGTCAGGCCGCCGCCGCACGGCTTGTCGCGCGGGAAGCGCTGGCGGTCGAGCAGCAGCACCTTCGCGCCCCCATCGGCGAGACGGTAGGCGGCCGTCGAGCCGGCCGGGCCGGCCCCGACGACGATCGCGTCGAACCGTTCCACGGGTCAATCGTACGAGTCTTGAAGCGGCGCAGGGCCGGAAGTAGAGTCGCGCGACCAGTACGAGACGAGCCTGATGTCTGCCGGCACCGACCTGAACCCCTCCGACATCGACAGCTTCGCCGCAGGCCTCCACGGAAGCCTGGTTCGTCCCGGCGACCCGGACTACGACGAGGCGCGGGCCCTGTTCAACGCGATGATCGACAAGCGCCCGGCGCTGATCGCGCGCTGCACGGACATCGACGACGTCGTCTCGGCGGTCAACTTCGGCCGCGACCAGGGGCTCGACATCGCCATCCGCTGCGGCGGCCACAACGGCCCGGGCCTGGGCAGCGTCGACGACGGGCTGGTGATCGACCTCTCCGGGCTGAAGAGCATCGAGGTCGACCCTGAGGCACGAACCGCGAAGGTCGGCGGCGGGTCGCTGTTGAAGGACATCGACGCGGCGACACACGAGCACGGGCTCGCCGCGCCGGCCGGAATCATCTCCACAACAGGAGCGGGCGGCCTGATCCTCGGCGGGGGGATCGGCCACCTGGCGCGCAAGCACGGCCTGTCGATCGACAACGTGCTCGGCGCCGAGGTCGTGCTCGCCGACGGAAGCATCGTCACCGCCGACGAGACCACGAACGAGGATCTCTTCTGGGCGATCCGTGGCGGCGGCGGCAACTTCGGCGTCGTCACCTCCCTTACGCTCCGGTTGCACCCGGTCGGCATGGTGGTCGCGGGGCCGATGTTCTGGTCGCTCGAGAACGCCGCGGACGTTCTGTGCTGGTACCGCAGCTTCATCCTGAACGCGCCCGACGACCTCAACGGGTTCTTTGCGATCGCCGGAGTCGCTCCCTCGGAGCCGTTCCCGGAGGAGCTGCACGAGCAGACGGTCTGCGGCGTCGTCTGGTGCTGGACCGGCGACCCCGCGGGCGCCGATGCAGCGCTCGCCGAGGCACGCGCGCAGCCGGGCTTGCTGCTGGACGCCGTCCAGCAGATGCCGTTCCCGGTGCTGCAGAGCGTGTTCGACGAGCTCTACTACCCGCCGGGTGACCAGTGGTACTGGCGAGCCGACTTCGTCGAGGAGATCCCGGACGAGGCCGTCGAGCGGCACGTCGGGTTCGCCCGCACGCTGCCGACCTGGAAGTCGACCATGCACCTGTACCCGATCGACGGCGCGGTTCATCGGGTCGCGCCCGACGAGACTCCGTGGGCCTACCGGAACGCGAACTGGGGAATGGTTATGGTCGGCGTCGACAACGACCCGGCCAAGGGAGAGGAGATCAGCACCTGGGCCAAGGAGTACTGGGAGGCCCTGCACCCGTACTCGGCCGGCGGCGCCTACCTCAACATGATCATGGACGAGGGCCAGGAGCGCGTCCGCGCAGCCTACGGCGACAACTACGATCGGCTCGCCAGAATCAAATCCGAATACGACCCGAACAACGTTTTCCACGTAAACCAGAACATCAAGCCAGCAACCTGAGGAGGGTTCGTGCCCAGGTACCTGATAGTTCGCTCGTTCAACGTCGGTGAGAGCGACATGCCCGCAGTCGGGCGGCGCTCGCGCAAGGTGATCGAGGACCAGTATCCGCAGATCGTCTGGGAGCACAGCCACGTCGTCGTCGGCGACGACGGTCTCGTGAAGACGTACTGCGTGTACGAGGGGCCGAGCGAGGAGATCATCCGCGCGCATTCGCTGGACCTCGGCGAGCACACGATCGACGCCATCCACGAGATCGCGGGGGACGTCACTCCAGCGGACTTCCCCGGCTAGCCCTCCTGCATCAGGTACCGCGCGTCCGGGATGTGGACCGCGGCCGCGAGCGCCATCGCCAGCCTTCGCCGCACCTGGGCGAGCTGCTCGGCGTCCGTCTCGGGCACGAGCTCGAGCGCCTCGTTGTAGAGGACGGCCGCCTGGTCCTTGGCCCAGCCTCGCTCGGCCTGCTCACCGGCCTGGACGAAGTAGGGGATCGCGCGCTCCGGGTGGCCGGCGTCGCGCCAGTGCCGTGCGAGCGCAGCCACGGCCTCGCCGACCTCTGCGGTCGAAGCCTCGAAGAACTCTGCGACCCGCTCGTGCCGCTCCTGGCGCCCGGCACGCGGGAGGAGCTCGTACGCGACCTCACGGATCAGCACGTGCTTGAAGGCGTACTGCTGCTCGCCCTCCATGATCGAGGCGGTGTCGCGCACGATCAGGTCGCGGCCCTCGAGCGCGCCGAGCCGCTCCGAGAGCCGGTCTCCCCCGTCATCGATTCTCTCGAGCGCGCCGCGCCAGAACGTCCGGCCGACGACCGCCGCGTCGAGGAGGAGCGAACGCTCCTCGGCCGGGAGCGCGTCGAGGCGAGCGGCGACGATCCCGCGGACCGTCGTCGGCAGCGAGCCGGATTGCGCGGACGCGGCCTCGGCGATCGTCGCGGCGAGCTGCTCGATGAAGAGCGGGTTCCCCTCGGCCGTCTGCGCGAGCCGAGTCATGTCCTCGGTCGAGAGGTTCGCCAGCCGGTGCTCCGCCAGCTCACGTGACTCCTCGGGGCTGAGCGGGGCGAGCGGCAGGGCCGAGTAGGCGGGGAGGCCGCCGCCCCAGGCCGGCCTCGAGTCGAGCAGCTCCGGCCTCGCGAGGGTCAGGATCAGGACTGGCAGGTTCCGAAGCCGCGCTGCCAGCAGCTCGATCAGGTCGAGGAGGCTGCGGTCGGCCCAGTGGATGTCCTCGAACACGAGCAGCGTGGGCTTGTCCGCGGCGACGGACTCGATGAACACGCGCACCGAGAAGAACAGCTCCTCGCGGTCCTCGACAGACCCCTCGCGGTCGAGGCCGAGCAGGATCGCGAGGTGCCTCGTCACCTTCTCGACGTCGGCCGCCGAGGACACGTCGGCGACGCGTTCGTGGAGCTTTGCGAGCCCGACGTCCGACGGGTCGCTCTCGAAGATCCCGCAGAGCTGCTTGACCTGCATCGCGAAGCCGAAGTAGGCGCTGCTCTCGCGGTACGGCAGCGAGCGGCCGTGGACGCTGCGGCCGCCGAGACCCTCGACGGAGTTGCCGAACTCCTGTGCGAGCCGCGTCTTGCCGATCCCCGCGGGGCCGAGCACGGTCACCAGGTGCGGGACGCGCTCCGTCGCTACCCGCCCCCAGATCCCGCGCAGCATGTCGAGCTCGGGGGCGCGGCCGACGAGGACCCCCGAGAGCGTGCGCGTGCCCGCGGGAACCGTGGGCTCGATCGCGACCCAGACCTCGATCGGCTTCGATTTCCCCTTCGCCTCGACCGCGGGCGCAGGCTCGTAGCGAATCGCGTCGCGCGTCGCCGCGTACGTCTCGGCACCAACGATGACGCCGTTTAGCGGCGCCGCGTTCTGGAGGCGCGAGGCCGTGTTCACGACGTCGCCCGCGACCATCGCCTCTCCCAGCGCCGGGCGGGCGCCCAGCGAGACCAGCGCCTCGCCCGTGTTCACGGCGATCCGAAGCTGCAGGTCGAGATGAAGGTCGCGCTCGTCCGCCTCCCGAACGGCGTCCCTCACGGCTATCGCGGCGCGGACCGCACGCTCGGGGTCGTCGCCGTAGGCGGTCGGCGCGCCGAAGACGGCCATGATCGCGTCGCCGATGAACTTCTCCACGACGCCGCCGAACGACTCGAGCTCGTTGCGGACGAGATCGTGGTAGGGCGAGAGCACGGCCCGGACGTCCTCGGGGTCGAGCTTCTCGGCCCGGCCCGTGAACCCGACCAGGTCGACGAAGACCACGGACACGATCCGCCGTTCGTCGCGTGAGCTCGCAGGCGCACCCTCGAGCGGCTGGCCGCACGCGAAGCAGAACCGGGCCTGCTCCGGGTTCTCCTGACCGCAGTTGGAGCACAGGATCACTCGGCTAAGCCTACGACTAGAATAGGCCGCCCCGGGGGTGTGCCCGAGTGGCCAAAGGGAACGGGCTGTAAACCCGTCGGCTCAGCCTACGGAGGTTCGAATCCTCCCGCCCCCATCGACGCAGGTCCCGGACTCGGCTCTTGAACGGGCTTTCGGGGAACTGCGACACAGAAGGACCATCCTCGGCGAGAAGACGCGAGCGAACCTCTTCAAAGGCCCCACACGACTGACGGCGGCCCAGCCGCGGTCGCGCTACTCTCCTCCGAAGCGCCCTCTTAGCTCAGTTGGTAGAGCACCTCCATGGTAAGGAGGGGGTCGACGGTTCGAGTCCGTCAGAGGGCTTGCACAAAAGCCCTGCAAATGCGCACTTGGTGTTGCCTGTTATGGCGAGATTTTGCACTCTCGCGGGTACGAGACGGGTACATTTTGGGACTAGCGGGCACTGGCGGCCACACGCGACGTCTCGCGGCACAGTCTGAGACGTGCTCGAGACGCTCGACCGCGACCGCTCGCTTGAACCGTTCCTGCAAAGAAGCAGTTGGCGTTGTCCACGGTGGCGTGACGCTGACCCCCTCCCTGCAGAGAGGGGGTCACCGGGCAGTACAGACGGCCAACTCGCCTGCGATTCACGCGCGCGGCATCGGGTCTTTACGCCACCGGTTCCACTCCGGTGCGGTCGAGTGCGGCGCGGCCGTCGCCTGCCGCACCGACTCGAGGAACGTCTAGGTCGTCGGCACGGGAACGCGCGGCACATCGGTGGGCGACGGCCCCGCCGGCGGCTCCTGCCCGCCCAAATCCAGACGGAACGGCGGATAGGTGTCGGTCATCAGCGCGCTGTACGCAAGGACGCGGAAGCACCAGCGGTTCATCCCCATCACGAAGTCATACAGCGACCTCGGATACGAGCCCGTGAAGAGAAGAGCGAGTCCGACGAATAGGACGAGCAGACCGATCAGGCCGCCGCTCGTAGCGTCGCCCCACCCGCCTGCACCGGACCAGCTTGCCCATGCGCCACCGGCGAAGATCGCGACGACCAGGTAGTGCGGGAGAGCGAGCAGCCACCACTTGACGAGGACGAGCCCGCGCGAGAGCGACTGGGGGTACTGGATCTCGACGCGCGCGGGGTAGTCGACCACGTCCTTGAGGGTGAACGGCGGGTACTTGTCGGTGCCGAGTGCGCTGTAGCTGTAGAAGCAGACGCGCCATGACCAGCGGAGGACGCCGGCGTTGAACTCGAAGAGTCCTCGCGGGTAGCGGCCGGTGAAGAGGATCGCGAAGAAGGCGATCACCGTCACGACCGCAAACGCGATCCATAGGAAGATGAGGACGATGAAGTGTGGGATCGCGAGCAGCCACTTGACGAGCCAGAGCCAACGGCTGAGCCGCGGCTCGAGCTCGCCTTCAAGCCGAAGCGGATAGACCGGGGAAGGTGAAGTGGTGTCGGTCATTTCGTGCTCCTTCAGGTTGGTGCGGCCGGACGTCCGTTGTCCGGCTCGCTGTAAGCGTCGGTGAATGGGCGGCTTGCATCGTCACGTCATCTAGCGTCGCTCCGGTTGTCCACCGCTAACTGTCGGGCCAGTTCGGCGATTTGCCGCAGGAGCTCGGGAGGAACTACTCATCCGCCCGTTCAGTCTGTGAGCGCGCGCAGCGCGTTCAAGATGACGCCGACGTCGATCACCTCTTGCAGCAGGGCTCCTTGCACCGGTGGGAGGTAGCCGGCTGCGGCGAAGCCCATGGCGACAACGGAGAGGGCGATACCGGCAAGGACGCTCTGGCGGGCGATGTAGAGCGAGCGGCGCCCGATCCTGATCGCGTCGGCGACGCGGTCGACGCGATCGACGAGGATGACGGCGTCGGCGCTCTCCGAGGAGACGGTGGCGCCGGCGGAGCCCATCGCGATGCCGACGTCGGCGAGCGCTAGCGCGGGGGCGTCGTTGATGCCGTCGCCGACCATGACGACGCCGCGCAGATCGGGACGTGCGTGAAGTGCGCGCACGACTTCGAGCTTCTCCTCCGGTGTCTGCTCCGCGTAGACGCGGTCGACGCCGAGCGTCTGGCCGACGACGTCGGCGACGGAGGCCTTGTCTCCGGTGACGAGAGCGACGTGACGAACGCCGGCGTCGCGGAGTCGCGGCACGAGGTCGGCGGAGTCGGCGCGGAGGCGATCGCCGACGAGGACGACACCGGAGAACTCGTCGTCAATCGCGACGAGAACCTTCGCGTCGCCCCCGTCGAGCCCGGCCGGTAGCCGCGGCTCGATGTCGTGCGCGCGCAGCCAGCCGGCGCTGCCGACGAGAACGCGGTGGCCGTCGACGGTGCCGCGAACGCCCCGCCCGAACTCCTCCCGGATCTGCTCCGGGATCGTCAGCGCCAGGTTCCGTTCCTCGGCGCCGGCGACGAGCGCCTTCGCGAGCGGGTGCGAGGAGAGCTGGTCGAGCGAGGCGGCAAGGCGCAGCGTCTCATTGGCCGGTAACCCGTCCGCGGCAACCACACGATCGAGCTCGGGACGGCCAAGCGTGATCGTGCCGGTCTTGTCGAGCAGCACCGAGCGGGCCTCACCGAGCTGCTCGATCGTTCCCGCGCCCTTGACGACCACACCGGCCCGGGCGGCGCGGGAGACGCCGCACATGAGCGCAATCGGCGCCGCCAGGATGAGCGGACAGGGGGTGGCGACGACGAAGACGGCGAGGGCGCGCACCGGGTCGCCGGAAATCGCCCACGCGACGGCGGCGACGATCATCGTCGCCGGCAAGAAGAACATGGCATAGCGATCGGCAACGCGAACGAACGGCGCCCGCTCCTCCTCGGTCTTCTCGACCAGGCGCACGAGCGCGGCGTAGGCGCTCTCGGCGGCCGGACGAAGGGCGCGCACCTCGAACGACGCGCCGGTCGCGGCCGTGCCGCTGCGGACGCTCCCACCGCGATGCACCGTCACCGGCAGCGGCTCGCCCGTCAGTGCCGACTCGTCGACGATCGCCTCCTCGCTGACGACCATTCCGTCTACGGGGACGACCTCGCCGGCCCGGATGAGCACCAACTCGTCGACGCCGACTTCGTCGACCGGCACCTCGAGCAGCTCGCCGCCGCGGCGGACGAGCGCCGAGCGCGGCGCTCGCTCGACCAGCGCCGTCAGTTCACGTCTGGCACGCCGGTTCGCCGACTCCTCGAGCGCGTTACCGCCGGCGAGCATCAGCGCGACCACGGCTCCCGCGAGGTATTCGCCGAGCGCAAGCGCTCCGGCCATCGAGACGAGCGCGATCGCGTCGACACCGACGTCGCCTCGCCGCAGCGACCGCAGCACCGACCACGTCAGAGGCACGAGCAGCATCGCGGTCGTGCCCGCCCAAAGCCAGTCGGCAGGCCGATGGTGATCGAGCGCAGCAAGCGCGACCCCGCCCAGAACCGCAACGAGGGCGGCGGCGGCCACCAGGCGCGCCGAGTTCCCCCGGATGCAAGCGATCAGCGCCGTCATGCCTGCGTCGTCCCCCGCACTCGAGGCGAAAGCTCCGCACTAACCCGCAGTCGACGCGCGGGATCTCGCGGAACCCGCATCCCGCGCCCGAGGGAGGACGGCAGCGACAAGGAGGTCCCGTTTGCGAATGAGAGGTTCGATGACCGTCGTGATCCGGAGCCTGCTGGCGCTCGCCCTGACGCTCATCGGCGCGGGGCTTGTCCCCGCGCTCATCGCGTCCGCGGCAGAGCTGAGAACGCACACCGTCTGGATCTACGCGCCACGAGGGACGAACCAGAGCTGCACGCGCGTGCTTCCGCTGAGGCGAACGGTCGCGTCGCCTGCCGTGCTGAGGGGTGCGATGCGGGCGCTGCTGGCCGGACCGACCGCAGCGGAGCGGGCGCGCGGCTACGGCGGCTGGTTCTCAGAGAAGACCGCCGGGCATCTCCGCGGCGTCCGCATCGCCGATGGCGTCGCCTACGTCGACTTCCGCACCTTCGCCCGCGACATCCCCAATGCGTCGAGTTCGTGTGGGAGTGCCCTGCTGCTCGCCCAGCTCGAGTGGACCGCGAAGCAGTTCCCGACCGTCAGGCGCGCCGTCTACTCGTTCGACGGCTCACGCCGCGCCTTCTACGAATGGCTGCAGCGCGACGTGCCGCCAACACGGCCGTGACACCCCCGACGGCAGCCGAAGCGCCACCGGAGACCAGCCGTGTCGCGCCGACGAGGACCCTCCGGGCCGACGCACCGTGTGCGCCAGAGCCATCAAACGGCCTCGCGGAGTGGCATGTCCGCGAGCCCGATAGCGTCGCGGCGGAGCTCGAGACGTCGGCGAGCGTCGGGCTGGACGAGGCTGAGGCCGCGCGGCGCCTGTCTGCCTACGGCCGTAACGAGCTCGAGGCTGCGCCAGGAGTCCGATGGTGGCGGTTGCTGCTGGAGCAGTTCGAAAACGTCCTGATCCTCATCCTGCTCGTAGGCGCCGGCCTGTCGGCCGTCCTCGGCCACCAGACCGAGGCGCTCGTCATCTCGGTGATCGTCGTGTTCGCGGCGCTGTTGGGCTTCCTGCAGGAGTACCGGGCCGAGCGGGCCCTCGAAGCGCTACGCGAGCTGGCGGCGCCGACCGCCACCGTCGTGCGTGGCGGACGCGAACTCGATGTCCCTGCACGCGAACTCGTCCCCGGCGACCTCGTCCGGCTAAGAGCCGGTGACAGGGTTCCGGCCGACGGCCGCGTCTGCGCCGGCGCCAACCTCGCGGTCGAGGAGGCGGCGCTGACCGGCGAATCGGCCCCGGTCGAGAAGAGCACCGCAGCATTGCGTGGCGCCGCGCTGCCGATCGGCGATCGCACGAACATGATCTACGCCGGCACGACGGTGAGCCACGGCCGCGGAAGCGTCCTCGTCGTCGCAACCGGAAGCCGAACGGAGTTCGGCGCGATCGCCCGGATGCTCGAGACGATCGAGCGCCCGAGGACGCCGCTGCAGCAAAGCCTCGACCGAGTCGGCGTCGTCCTCGCGCGCGTGGCGCTCGCGGTCGTCGTCGTCATCGTCTCGCTCGGCCTGCTCCGCGGCGAGCCGTTCCTGGAGATGCTGGTGTTCGGCGTCGCGGTCGCGGTCGCAGTCGTGCCCGAAGCGCTCCCCGCCGTGGTGACCATCTCGCTCTCGCTCGCCGCCCAGCGGATGGCGAGGCGAAACGCGCTCGTTCGCCGGCTGGCGGCGGTCGAGACCCTGGGGAGCGTCTCGATGATCGGCAGCGACAAGACCGGCACGCTCACGGCTGACCAGATGACCGTCCGCCGCATCTGGGTCGCCGGGGAGACGGTCGACGTCTCCGGCAGCGGCTACGAGCCCAAGGGCGAGTTCCTCCGCAACGGTGAGCCGGTCGCCGCGTCGGAGCCGCTGCGCAAGCTTCTTCGAGCCGCCGCACTCGCTTCCGACGCACGGCTCGTGCGCACGGCGGACGGAAGCACGGAGATCCGCGGCGATCCGACCGAGGCGGCGCTGGTCGTCGCGGCGGCGAAGGCGGGGATCGAGCGGGATGAGCTCGTGGCGGCGCGCCCGCGCGTCGCGGAGATCGCGTTCACGTCCGAGCGGAAACAGATGACGACGATGCACGAGACGCCCGGCGGCTGCGTCGCGTACTCCAAGGGCGCACCCGAGGTTCTGCTGCGCTCCTGCGACCGCTGGCTCTCGCCCGCAGGCGAGGAGCTACTCGGCGAAGCGGATCGTGAGGCCGTGCTGGAAGCGGCGCATCACTTCGCCGGCGAGGCGCTTCGCGTGCTTGCCGTCGCCCGTCGGGCCGAAGCGCGCCCCGAAAGCGCGGAGAGCGAGATGACGCTCCTCGGCCTGGTCGGGATGATCGACCCGCCACGTCCGGAAGCCAAGGATGCGATCCGCACCTGCGCCCGCGCCGGGATCAAGCCCGTGATGATCACCGGCGACCATCCACTCACCGCACGGGCGATCGCGTCCGAGCTCGGGCTGCTCGGGACGGGCCGGGTCGTCACGGGTGCAGACCTGGACACGATGTCCGACGCAGAGCTCGAACGGGCGGTCGAGTCGATCGAGGTCTACGCGCGCGTCTCGCCCGCCCACAAGCTGCGCGTCGTCGGCGCGCTGCAGGCGAACGGCCACTCGGTGGCGATGACGGGAGACGGCGTCAACGACGCTCCGGCGCTGAAGCGCGCCGACATCGGCGTCGCCATGGGCATCACCGGCACCGACGTCACGCGCGAAGCCGCCGACATGACGCTCACCGACGACAACTTCGCCTCGATCGTCGCCGCAGTCGAAGAGGGCCGTGGTGTCTTCGCCAACATCAAGAAGTACCTCATGTACCTGCTCTCGGCCAACCTCGGTGAGATCGGCCTGCTTACCCTGGCGGCGCTCCTCGGCAAGCCGCTGCCGCTGAGCGCCGTCCAGATCCTGTACGTCAACCTCGCGACCGACGGACTGCCCGCACTCGCGCTCGCGGTGGACCCGCCGGAGCGCGACCTGATGCACCGCCCGCCGCGCAGCCGCCGCGCAAGCATCTTCACCCGCCCGGTCGTCGGCCTGATCGCGCTCGGCGGCATCTGGTCGACCGCCGTCACCGTCAGTCTCTTCGCATCGACGCTCGCCTCCGGAGAGGGACTGAGCGAGGCGCGCACGACGGTCTTCGCGACGTTGATCCTGATCGAGCTCTTCAAGGCCTTCAGCTTCCGCTCCGACCGCCGCTCGACGCTAGAAGGCACGTTCAAGAACCGGTGGTTGAACCTCGCGGTCGCGTGGGAGATCGCCCTCCTCACGCTCGTGATCAACGTCCCGTTCCTCGAGCACGCGTTCGGGACGACCGACCTCTCCCCCGGACGCTGGGCGCTGATCGTCGCCGCCGCGCTGACGATCGTGCCGGTGCTCGAGCTCGGCAAGCTCCTCGTGCGCCGATCCTCCGTCGACAGCGCCGAGGCGATCCGTAGTTTCTCCCCTCGCTGACACGGACGACCCCGATGCGCCGGGCTCCCGTCGCGGGTATTACGGGAGTACGAAGGGGAGTATCCCCGCGGCGCGTCTCCGTCAACACGGCTACGGCCCGGATTCGCGCGGCCCGCCCGGCCGGGAGAGACCTTCGGCACCACGAGCCGAAGGAGACAGATGCGCGGAACGGTCGCTCTCCTTGCCGCCACAGCCCTCGTCGCTGCCGCGGCGCCGGCGTCGGCGCCGGCGCGCGCGCACGCCACAGGCCACTCCGAACGACTCGCGGCGCGCGCGCGGCGCGGCGACCGCGTCGCCCGCACCGCCATCGTCGAGGAACACATGGGCCTCGTCCGATCGATCGCCTTCCGCTACCGCAACCTCGGCGTGCCCGAGGAGGATCTCGTGCAAGAAGGCGCGATCGGTCTTCTGACGGCGGTCGACGAGTACGACCCTGCTCGCGGGACGAGCTTCTCCACCTACGCCTTCTGGCGCGTCCGGGCCGCAGTCACGCACGCAGTCACGGCCCGCGGCAGCCTCGTGCGGATCCCGCGGCCGCTGCTCGAACGCAGGCGGCAAGTCAGGGCCGCCCGCGACCAGCTGACGGAGACCGGACACGAGCCGAGCGTCGGCGAGTTGGCAACCGCGACCTCCCTACCAGGAGCGGCGGTCGCCGAAGCGCTGGCGCCGAGCAACGTCGTCTCGCTCGACCAGCCGCTTGCCGACGGGACACTGCTCGGCGACCACCTCGCGGGCAGCGAGGGCGCGCAGCCGGACGCCCGGGCCGTCAGCGCGCAGGAGCGACGCGTCCTGCGCGGCGCGCTGCACCGTCTGCGCCCCCGCAAGCAGGCAATCGTCAAGCGCCACTACGGGATCGACGGCGCACCCGAGACGCTGGTCGAGATCGCCTCTGACCTCCACCTGTCCCCCGAGCGGACACGCGCACTCAAAGACGAGGCGCTGCGCGAGCTGGCTGCCGATCTGACAGCGACGGCCCGCGCCTGACGCCGGCGCGGCTCCGTAGTTCCCCCGCCCGATCGTGCGGCAAATCGCCGAACCGCGAATACCGGCGCGGCGGAGGACAGAGGCGACAAGGAGGTACGCGATGGCAGCAACCGCGAACCAGACGCGCCTCGAAGCCGGGCGGCGAATCTTCACGCGCATCCTCGTCGGCATCGACGGCTCCCAGCAAGCGCTCGAAGCGGCCCGCCAAGCCGCGCTGCTGCAGGACGTCGACGGGCAGCTGACGCTGCTCGCGGCCTGGGACATCGCCCCGGTCATGGGCGGCACCGGCACCAGGATCCCTTACTACCTCGATGAGGAACTTCAGCGCACGGCCGCGGAAAAGGGGTTGCGCGCTGCTACCGAGTACGTCGCGCCCTACACCGCCGCCACCACCAAGCTGGTGCGCGGCACGCCCGTGGCCACGCTGCTCGCGGAGATCGAGCGCGACGAAGACACGTTGATCTCGATCGGCAGCAGCGGCATCGGTCGGCTACTCGGGATCGTCGAAGGCGCCGTCGCCACCGAACTGATCCACCGCGCCCCCTCCTCGGTGCTGGTAGTGCGCCAGGCGAAAAAGGGCTTCCCGCAGCGCATCCTCGTCGGCGTCGACGGCTCAGTCGAATCGGCCGCCGCCTACGCCGCAGCCCGCTACCTCGCCGAGCGCTTCGATGCGGAACTGCACCCGCTTGTCGCCTGGGGCGGCAAAGGCGTCAACGAGCGACTCGTCACAGCGATCACCGCCGGCGAGCACGAAGACCGCCACGAGGCTCCCGCCCACGCGCTGACAGACGCTGCCGAGCGCGCCGACCTCGTCGTCGTCGGCAGCCGCGGCCTGCACGGCCTGCGCGCGCTCGGCTCGGTCTCCGAACGCGTCGCGCACGACGCCTCCTGCTCGACGCTCGTCATCCGCGAGCCCACCTGGCAGCGGATCGCCGAAGAACTCGGGCGATAGGAGCAGGAATGCCGGACACCGCGACCGCGATTCGCGCAGAGCAGCTGACGAAGCTGTACGGGAAAGCGCGCGGCGTGCTCGACCTCTCCTTCGCCGTCGACACCGGCGAGGTGTTCGGGTTCCTCGGCCCGAACGGCGCCGGCAAGACGACCACGATCCGTCTCATCCTCGACCTGATCCGGCCGACCCGCGGCCGCGTCGAGGTCTTCGGCGCCGACCCGCGCCGCGACGCCGCCCTCCGGCGGCGGATCGGCTACCTGCCGGGAGACCTCCGCCTCTATGAACGGCTGACCGCGCGCGAGCTCTGCACCTACTTCGCCCATCTGCGCGGCCTGCACCGGCTGGGCCGGGCCGAAGAGTACGCCGCCCGGCTCGAGCTGCCGCTCGACCGGCCGACCGGCTCGCTCTCCAAGGGCAACCGCCAGAAGGTCGGCCTCGTGCAGGCGTTCATGCACGAGCCCGACCTGCTCGTGCTCGACGAGCCCACTGCCGGACTCGACCCGCTGATCCAGCAGACGTTCTACACGCTCGTCGCCGACGCGCGCGCAGCCGGCGCCACCATCTTCCTCTCCTCCCACGTCCTGCCGGAGGTGCAGCACATCGCTGACCGCGTCGCGCTGATCCGCGAAGGACGGCTCGTGCTCGTCGCCTCGGTCGACGAGCTCCGTGCGCGCGCCTTCGCCCGGGTCGAGGCAACCTTCGCAACCGCACCACCGCTCGGCGCCTTCGCACAGATCAGCGGCGTACGAGAAATCGACCGCCACGGCAAAACCGTCCTGTTCGCGCTCCAAGGCGAGATCGACCAGTTGCTCAAGGCGCTCGCCCGCTTCCGCGTGCTCAGCCTCGACAGCCACGAGGCCGACCTCGAAGACGTCTTCCTCAGCCTCTACCGCGGCGAGGCGCGCGATGCTGCGTAACGCATTCCTGAAGACACTCCGGGACGCCCGCCGCGCGATCGCCTGGTGGAGCCTCGGCCTGGTCGCGATGACGGCGCTGATGGTCGCCGTCTACCCCTCCGTGCGCGACAACCCGGAGCTGAACAAGATGGTCGAGGACTACCCCGACGCCTTCAAGGCCTTCTTCGGCCTCGGCGAGAACGTCGACTACACCTCCGCCGTCGGCTACCTGAACAGCGAGCTGTTCTCGTTCATGGTGCCGCTCTTGCTGCTGATCGCCGCGATCGGCGCCGGCGCCCGCGCCACCGCCGGCGAGGAGGAACGGGGCACGCTCGACCTGCTCCTCGCCAACCCGATCTCGCGCCGCCGGCTCGTGCTCGACAAGCTCGCCGCGCTCGCGGCCGAGCTCGTCCTCCTTGCGCTCGTGCTCTGGCTGGCGCTCGTCGTCGGCGTCGAGGCGATCGGAATGGACGTCTCGGTCGCGCACCTCGCCGCCGCGACTGTGGCCGCCGCGCTGTTCGCCTTCGTCTACGGCGCGATCGCGCTCTTGCTCGGCGCGGCAACCGGCCGCCGCGCCGTCGCGACCGGCATCGCCGCCGCCGGTGCGGTCGCCGCCTACCTGCTCAGCTCGCTCGCCGAGCTCGTCGACGCCCTGCAGCCGCTGCGCGTGACCTCGCCCTTCTACCACTACGCCGCCGGCGACTCCCTGCGCACGGGTCTGGCGGCCGGCCACACCGCATTCCTGCTCCTGCTCGCAGCCGCCGCCTGCGTCGCCGCAGTCATCGCCTTCGAGCGCCGCGACCTCGCAACCCCCTGACCCGCAACGGAGGACCACGCCATGACAACCGCATCCCTGACACCACCACGCCAGTTCCAGCGTGCGCACCGTCACCGCGTCCTCGTCGTCGTCGACGAGCCGTGCCCGTCCCCCAGCCTCTGTGCGAGTGTGCGCGCGCAGGCCGCGCGCGAGCCAATCGAGGCACTGATCATCGCCCCCGCCCACGGCTCGGCCGCGACCCAGTGGTACATCGACGACGACGCCGCCCGCGCCGACGCGACCCACCGCCTGCGGGGCTGCGTCAGCTGCCTCGCCGGCGCCGGGATCCACGCGGAGGGCCGGCTCGCCGACCCCGACCCGGTCAACGCGATCGCCGACGCGCTCCACGACTTCCCGGCAGACGAGATCCTGATCGTCACCACGCCCCAGCGGCCCTCGACCTGGCTTCACAAGAGCGTGATCGACCGCGCCCGCCGTAGCTTCCCGCAGCCCGTCAAACACCTCGTCGTGCCACCCACGACCGACGGGAGCCCGAGCGCGTGAGCACGCTCATCGCTGTCCCGCCGCAGCCGCTGGCGCACAACGGCCTGTCCGAGGCGGAGGCTGTGGCGCGCCGAACTGCCCGAGGCGCGGGCTGGCTCGTCTACGTGGCTGCGCTGCGCATCGCACCACTCTCCC
>CAWEYY010000002.1:0-730487 GCA_963813435.1 uncultured Actinomycetes bacterium
AAGTATCTCGTACCTGGCTCGGCCGTGTGAAGCCCAGGATTCTCCTAGACGTCGGAACAGTCACAATCCAACCCGTTCGCGGGAATTCCGTGATCCTTCGTCTCTCGGGCCTATCGCCAGGGCGTTGGGTACAGTGACAAGCCGCCGGGGCGTGGCGCAGCCTGGTTAGCGCGCTAGTCTGGGGGACTAGAGGTCCCGAGTTCAAATCTCGGCGCCCCGATTGAAATGAAGTGGCTGGAAAAGACTGATGCTCTGGCGAAAGGGCCAGGAGCCGGAATCGGCGGAGCCGTTGCCCGATAGCGGCCCAAACGACCCGCGCACGATCGGAACGCGTCCGCAGACGCCAGAGGAGAAGGCCGGCACGGACGCGTACCAACGCGAGGTCCTTGAGGAGCACGAGCGGCGCGTCGAGGAGGGCGAGCCGCCCGACTACGAACATACGTAGCCGAGCGGCTCCTAGAAAATGACCTAGCCCTGGGCTGAGGCCGTCTCGACGCCGCGCGCGTCGAACGCTTCCAGCGCCGTCCGCCCGCGCTCGATCGCGTCGGGCAGTAGGTTGCCCGTACGTCCTCTCAATCTGCAGCACGCTCGTCCCAGGGGGTCGGGCGGGGTCTCGCTCCTGTCTCCCCCTAGTCCTCGAATCTAAATCCAGGCAACATGCTTGGGGGCCGGTGTGTCCTACCCATCGCTAGGGGCCTCTCTCCCGTGAGGAGCAAGGTCCGGGGGGGCACCCCGGTCCCTTAGCTAGCTATAAGACATCCTGCGCGCTGCGTAACCCCCAGATGGAGACGATCCAACCCGCCCACTTGGGGGAACCTCTCCCCAGCCCCAAGCCGGACTGTGCCTGCTAGGCGTTCGGCTCACCGCCCGACCGATCGGTCTTGCGGTCTCTGGACGTTTGGCGGTCGCTACACAGGTCGCGCGACACGCATAACAGGTTGGGGGCGGTCGCGGAGCTGCGGCGGCGACCGCCCTCGCCATCCCCAAGGACGGTCTCAAGGACGGATGCGAGGGGTCCGAAACGGCCTAGGCGGGCACGCGGCTCCGAGCTTAAGCTGAACCTCGGGCCGGGTCGTGGGAAGCGTCCATAGCTAGGCGTTCGGCTCGCCACCCGGCCCCACAGAGGGGATACTGTTGGTTCTTGGCGGCGTTGCTCTCGTCGGGGGACCCGTCCTCTCGGGCGTCAGCTACCAGATCACTCGCATCTTCGAGGGCTACCCGCTGGAGCGTTTGAAAGACCGGCCCGTTGTCGGGAAGGTGTATCAGGCAGCAATCGCGCTCCAGCGGAGACACTACGACCGACTTCATGCGACCTGAGCGCTGGATCAGTCTGGGGGACTAGAGGTCCCGAGTTCAAATCTCGGCGCCCGATCAAACGGAACCCTGTGGTACGGGGTTTCGCATTGCGAGGGGGCTCGAAAGAGCGTCTCAGGCGGGGCCTGATAGGGGCCCAAACCTCTGCAAGACCTCGTCCCTCTCTACTTGCCCGAGGCTGTCGAGCGTCAAGATCGCCATGCAGCGAATGCACGAGTCCCAGCCCGCAGCGATGAGCCTGTCGGCGTCCGCGCCTCCGCCCATGAGCTCGAGAACTCCCTTCAGCTGCTCGCTGTTGCCGATCGGCCGAACCCGATAGCCATAGTTCTTGCCCGGGTCGATGGCCTGTCCACAGTGAGCGCACTCAACCATGTGCCTCTCCTCTCTCATCTGACCTTGCGTCGAACGCCTCCAGCGCCGCCCGCCCGCTCGAGCGCGTCGGGAGAGCGACTAGTCGAGGATCGTCCAGGGGTCACTCTCGGGGTAGTGACCCTCGCCGGGCCAGGGCGAGAGGATCAGGATGATCTGGGCGCCGTGCTCGCTTCCGACGCTGTGCCGCTCGCCTGGCTCGAACGTGACCAGCGTGCCGGGTCCAGCCTCCACGACAGCACCACCCGCCTCGATCCGCGTGTCTCCGTTTACGACCGTCAGCCATGCGCGTTCGCGGACCTGATGTTCGCCAAGCTCCTGGCCGGGTGCGAGGCGGATGACGATCGCCCGTGCCCCGTCAACGGTCTCGAGAACAGCCGGCGAACGGGTTCCCTTCGGTGCTTCGATCTGTGCCAGGTCCCAGGACTGCACCGCGGCGATCCTAGGGCATGACTACACGTCAAGCGGGTCCGGGGCTGTCCGGCAGCCCTCTAACTGGGCGAGGAGCCGACACCCTTGACGGACTTGAATGGGACGTCGACTGGGCGCACCGGGCGAAACCGCAGGCCGTGTCCCTGACTCCAGGGCGGCCGGCTCATGAACCAGATCGCGCTCAGGACGATCAGGCCGAACGCGCCTGCCATGAAGCTCAGTGTTGACGCGCTGCTCACGATCCAAACGCCGACCAGCGCCACCCAAAGCACGAGCGCCCAGGTCATCTTCCGCCACTTGAGGAATCTCTTCATCTCACACCAACCTTCTCTAGAACTCTCGTGGGAGAGCACGACGCTCTCCTTCTGCACTCAGGCCCGATCCGGGAGTCAAGGAGGAGGTGCGATGGAGCCTCGACGGCTTCCGCGCTAGGTCTACGCGCTAGACCAGTCTACCTACGAATTTGTATCCACGATCACAAGATCAGTCTCATCCACGGCTTGAGCAAGGTCCCATCTCCCCATGCGTCATCCGTACTGAAGAAGTATCGTGCCGGGCTTCTGCGGATTATGGAGCCGGAGTAACCTCGGCACCCCCCGCGAGGGGCTCGTTCCGTAGCCGCAGCAGGAACGAGCCACGCTCCGGCTCCATCTGTCTCTGAAAGCCTTCGGGGCACGATCGTGGGGTGCTGCTGGGTGTATAAGTAATCGAGCCGAGCGGAGGAATGACGGGGGGTACTCGCTGTGGTCGCTCGGCTCATCCAGCCGAAGAGCGCGCAGATCGCTCTAGCTCTCCTCAGGACTGTGGCAAACCGCCTCGAGCTTGAATCCATGAGGATCGAGCCAGTAGGTCGCAAAACAGTGTGCCCCGTACTGAGGGAAGGCGCGCGGTTCGTCGAGGATGACGGCCTCGCGCGCACGTGCCCACTGGTGGGCTTCCCGGACGATCGCTCTGCTCGCGACCAGGAACGCGAGGTGATGAAGGCCCGTCTCGCGGCGTGAGTAGGTTCCCGGTTCCTCTGCCTGGTAGAAGAAGAGCTGAGACCCTCGAGCACCGTCAGGCCCGTAGTTGAGTGGTCCTCCCGGGCCTGTCTCGAACCACGCGCGGAGCCCGAGTACGGACATCAGGTCGTCGTAGTACTCCTTGGCCGCGGCGAGATCCGGCACGCCGATCCCGATGTGGTCGATGAATCCGGTTCGGGCCACGGGGCCACCTCCGCTGTCGTGGACGGAGGTGATCGTAAGCCGAGGCGACGCCTGAAACCTACGTCAGGCGCGTGATGAGCGAAATCGCACTCCAGATGGCGAGGCCGAACAGGGCCACGGCCACGGTTTCCGCCACCAGAGACTGCCCTTCCTCGCGATCGCCCAACGAGCGGGCGATGACCGCAAACGAGGTGAACAGCTTCATCTGATTCACCTCCCTCCGCAGTTCGCCGCATGCAAAGAGAGTCCGCCGCATACACAAGGGCAATCGTCACGACGGGACGAACGCTCCATCCCTCATGTGTGGTTTCAGCGGCCGGTGGCCGTCGGCCCGCTACTGCTCGTAGCCTTCGACCACCTCCGGTGGGCGAGCGTGGGCTGCGTCGGGATCGAGGCCGGCCTCGCGCAAGGCCCGTCGCTGGCGGAGGAGGTCCCAGCTCTGATCGAGGCCGACCTTGATCGACTCCAGACGCTGGTGCTCGGCATCGCTCAGCCCACTCTGGGCCGCGCGCTCGTAGAGATCGTGCTCCTCCGCGACGAGTTGCTCGATCCGGTCGTGGATCGGGGCGTCTTCCATTCGAACCTCCTCGTCAGCGTGTTGCGCCCGCGGTCTGCCCGGCCGGGGCGTCCGCGCCCGTTGCCCGTGCGACCGTCCCCTGACGCTACCGGTTCAGGGTGGGGCCGAGGTCGACCTCGCCGTCCGGGCCCGCGAGGACGACCCTGGCGACTCGCGGCGAGCCTTCGCGCAAGAGGAGCGGCAAGGCGTGGTCGCCGAGCCAGGCTGTGAGCCGGTCGGGGTCGCCCTCGAGTTCGATCGTTCTGATCTCGAACTTCGCTGCGTGCGCGTGGCCGGGGAATGGTGTCCTGGCGTGCCATTCGATGAAGAAGGGGAGGGCAGGCTCCTCGACCGCCTGCTCGAGCCCGGCGCTTCGCCAGCGGAGGACCTCTCCACCCGGAGTCACCCGCGAGCCCGCGCTCGCCGTGAGGCCGAGCCGGCCGGCTATCGCGTCCAGGTCGTTCGTGCGGACGGCCCAGCCGAGCGGCTGTCCCGCCTTCGCGCTCCTCACCCAGCGGCCCGGAACGGTCCGTGCCGCCGTTGGCTCGTCGACGACCGCGATCAGCTCGAGGTAGGTCGCGCCGAGCGGGACGATCCGGTTCGCCGTGCCCCAGTCCGGGTGGCGGCCTCCCGGGACGGACGCCAGGCCATGTCGCTCCTCGAGCTCCCGGGCCGCCGTGTCCAGATCGGCGGCGGCGATGACGACGTGGTCGAGCTCGAGCGCGCTCACGCGACGAAGACGTCGGCGCCGCAGCCGAGGACGAGCGCCGCCTCGACGTCGCCCCGGTCGACGCCGGCCAGCGACCGGTGCCCGAGGTCGACCTCGACGTCCGCCCAGCGCTCGATCGCGAGGGAGGCGGCACCTTGAGCGGTGCCGGCGGACAGGAGCGTCTCCACGGGGAGCACGTTGCGGCGCCCGGTGCGGCGGCGGGCGATCCCCTCGAGCTCGCGCAGCTCCTCGAGCGGGTCGACGCGGACGTTCGAGTCGGAGCCGATGCAGATCCCGATCCCGCGGCCGGAGATCTCCTCGACCGGGCAGAAGCCGTCGCCGAGGTTGGCCTCGGTCGTCGGGCACACGCACACGCGCGCGCCCGCCTCGGCGAGCAGGTCGAGCTCCCGCTCGTTCGCGTGCGTCGCGTGGACGACGGTCGAGTGCGGGCCGAGACAGCCCGTCTCCGCGAGCAGCTCGATCGGGCGCATCCCGTGCTCGGCCTGGCACTCCTCGACCTCCTTCGGCTGCTCGTCGGCGTGGACGTGCAGGGGGAGACCCTCCGCGGCTGCGTAGCTGCCCAGCTCCTCGAGCCAGTCGCGCGGGCAGGCGCGCACAGAGTGGGGGGCGACGCCGACCTGCGCGCCGGTTGCCCGCAGCGCCTCGAGCTGCTCGAGGTAGGCGGCAGGCGACTCCTGGCGCGAGCGCTCGAGCCCGCCGCGCCCGTAGGCGGCGAGGAGCAGGACGATCTCGATCCCGGCCTCGCCCGCCGCGGCGACGGCCTCCTGCGCCTCGGCGAGGCCCAGGTAATGGAACTCGCCGACGGCCGTGTATCCGGCAGCGAGCATCTCGCGGTACACCTCGACGTACCCGGAGCGGACGTGTCCCGGGGACAGGCCCTGGGCCGTGGCCAGCATGGACTCGCGCCAGCCCCAGAAGTCGTCGCCCTCGGTGCGCCCGCGGAGAGCCCGCTGGAACGCGTGGCTGTGCGCGTTGACGAACCCCGGGAGGGTAAGCGTCGCCTCCACGGCCGTATCCTTTCAGCATGGCAACGCGCGCGGTCCCGGCTCATCTGGCCCAGATCCCTAACGCACTCACGGTTCTGCGGCTGGCCCTGATCCCGGTCTTCGTCGTGCTCGTCGTCGCCTCCGACGGGGACAAGAGCTGGCCCGCGGCGATCGTCTTCGCCGTGGCAGGCGCCACCGACCAGGTGGACGGCTGGCTTGCGCGCCGCTGGCACGTCGAATCGACGTTCGGCAAGTTCGCCGATCCGCTCGCCGACCGCCTGATGATCGACGCCGCGGTGATCTTGCTCTGGCACTACGACCGGCTCCCGTGGGTCGCGCTCGCGATCCCCGCACGGGACGTCGCCCTGGTCGCGGGCTGGAAGCTCGTGGCGAACAGGGGATACGACTTCGCCGTGAACACGGCCGGCAAGGCGGCGACCTGGCTCCTGTACGCGTCGCTCGCGTTCGTGCTTGCGACGCCGAAGGGAACTGACTGGCCGCTCTGGATCTTCTGGGCCGGCTTCGCGCTGGCCGCCGTGGCGCTGGTCGGCTATGGCCTCAAGGCGCGGCGCGAGACGAGGCCGGCATGAAGGCCGTCGTGATGGCGGGCGGCGAGGGCACGCGCCTGCGGCCGCTGACGTCGAACCAGCCCAAGCCGATGGTCCCGATCGTCGGCAAGGCCTGTATGGAGCACATCCTCGAGTTGCTCAAGGACCACGGCCTCGAAGAGGTGATCGTGACTCTCGCGTTCATGCCGCAGGCGATCCGGAGCTACTTCGGCGACGGCGAGGCGCTGGGCATGGCAGATCGAGTACTCGGTCGAGGAGTCGCCGCTGGGCACGGCCGGCTCGGTTCGCCTCGCGAGCGCGAAGCTGGAGGAGCCGTTCGTGGTCATCTCCGGCGACGCGCTCTGCGACGTCGACCTCACCGAGCTCGTCCGCGCACACGAGGACAAGGGCGCGGCGGTGACGATCGGCCTCAAGTCGGTCGACAACCCGCTCGAGTTCGGGATCGTCGTCACGGACGAGGAGGGCCGGATCGAGCGCTTCCTGGAGAAGCCGTCCTGGGGCCAGGTCTTCTCGGACACGATCAACACGGGCATCTACGTCCTCGACCCCGAGGTCCTGCGCCACATCCCGACCGACCGGCCGTACGACTTCTCGAAAGAGCTCTTCCCGCTGCTGCTCGAGATGGGACGGCCGCTCTACGGCCACGTCTTCGACGGCTACTGGCAGGACATCGGCAACCTCGACCAGTTCCGGCAGGCGAACTTCGACGCCCTCGACGAGCGCGTGCGCCTCCGGATCCCGGGGATCCGCCTGCGCGGGAACGTCTGGCTGGGGGAGGGGGTGGAGGTCGACGACCTCGCGGCGATCGAGGGGCCCGCGTTCCTCGGCAACTACTGCCGCGTCGCGCCCGAGGCCTCGGTCGGCGCCTACTCGGTGCTCTCGGCGAGCGTGACGCTCCTCGAGCGCGCGCGCACCGAGCGCTCCGTGATCGACGCGTCGACCCACGTCGGCCGCAGTGCCCGCGTCGAGGGCGCGGTCGTCGGGCGGAACTGCGACATCCGCGCCCACGCGCATGTCCACGAGGGAGCGGCGATCGGCGACGAGGTCACGCTCGGAGCGCAGAGCGCGGTCCTCCCGGGCGTGCGGATCTACCCGTACAAGGAGGTCGAGACCGGCTCGCAGATCCACGAGAGCTTGATCTGGGAGTCGCGCGGCTCCTCGCACCTGTTCGGCAAGGACGGCGTCTCCGGGCTCGTGAACGTCGATCTGACGCCCGACAAGGCCGTCCGGCTGGCCGCGGCCCTCGGAACCGCGCTCAAGCGCGGCTCGCGCGTCGTGGCGAGCCGTGAGGCGCCGGCCGCGTGCCGGATGATCAAGCGGGCGATGATCTCGGGCCTCAACTCGACCGGTGTCCACGTTGCCGACCTCCGCATCCTCCCGTCCGCGGTCAGCCGGCACCTGCTGAAGACGCACGGCTACGACGCGGGCTTCCACGTCGCCGTCAGCCACACCGATCCCGAGCTGCTCCAGATCCGCTTCTACGAGCAGCCGGGCATCCAGCTCACGTCCGGCCTGCAGAAGGAGATCGAGAAGCACTTCACGCGCCACGAGCTCCGGCGCGCGGCGTTCAACGGCGTCGGCGACGTGTCCTACCCCGCGCGGGTACGCGAGAGCTACGCCCAGGACCTGCTGGGCGCGCTCGACGTCGAGGCGATCCGCGCGCGCGAGTTCCGGATCGTCGTCGACTACGGCTACTCGGCGACCTCGTTCGTCCTGCCGCTCGTGCTCGGCCCGCTCGGGGTCGAGGCCGTCAGCGCGCACGCGTTCTCGCTCGAGGGCTCGGACGCGTCCGCGACGCTGCTCGAGTCCGTCGGCCAGGCGAAACGCCTCGTCGAGGCCGTGGGCGCCGATCTCGGCGTCGTCTTCGACCGCGCGGGCGAGCGGCTGTTCCTGATCGACGAGCAGGCCCAGGAGATCTCCGTCGAGCAGGCGCTGCTGCTGTACCTGCGCCTGATGAGCACGAACGGCCGCCGCGGGAAGCTCGCGTTCCCGATCACGGTCACCAGCCAGGTCGAGCAGATGGTGAAAGGCAGCTCGCTCGAGGTGATCCGCACGCCCGCCTCGCTCGCGGAGCTGACGAAGGCAGCAGCCGAGGATGGAGTGATCTTCGCTGGAGCCGTCAGCGGGGGCTACGTGTTCCCTGAGTTCCTGCCCGCCTACGACGGCGTCGCGAGCCTCTGCAAGCTGCTCGAGCTGCTCGCGCCGGTCAAGACTCCACTCTCGGAACTCGTCTCCGACCTCCCGGCCAGCACGCTCGTCCACCACCAGCTCGCCTGCCCGTGGTCGCTGAAGGGCACGGTCATGCGCGTCCTCACCGAGCGACTTCGCGACCGAAAGCTCGACCTCCTCGACGGGGTCAAGGTGTTCGACCGGCGCGGCTGGGCGCAGGTGCTGCCCGATCCCGACGAGCCGGTCGTGCACATCTACGCGGAGGGGAAGACGGAGGAGAGCTCCGCGAAGCTCGAGGCGGAGATGCGCGCGCTGGTCGAGGAGATCATGCAGTCGGAGGGCGCAGAGGCGGAGGAGGTCGTAGCCTCAAGCTGAGGTTGACCCTTCGCGCGTTGCCTGCATACACTAGGAGCGCCCGCTTCCCCGACGAAAGGCTCTCCGTGGAACCGTTTCCCGATCTTGCCTCGCTCACGGACGACGATCTCAAGAAGCTGATCGACGACCTCACGAAGGAGGAGCAAGAGGTCTCGTACCGGCGACGGATCCTCCACGGCCGGATCGACCTCCTGCGCGCGGAGCTTCAGGCCCGCCTGCGCGAGAAGGGGAGCGGTGTGCTGGACGAGGTCGACGTCGACCGCCTCGCGGCGATCCTCGCGGGCAAAGCAGCGCCTTCCCTCGAGGAATAGACACACCAGGCAGATGAGCCACATCTACTGCCCTGAGTGCGGCTTCCAGAACCCGGAGGCCGCCAACTACTGCTCCAAGTGCGGAGCGCTGCTCGTCAAGGACGAGCCGGCGGGCTCGGAGACCACGATGAGCTACACGCCTGAGGACGGGGAGGAGGAGCATTCGGTCACGCTCGAGGAGCTCGGCACCGAGGGGCCGGCCCTCGTCGTCCGCTCGGGAGGCGGCCGCGCGGGCGAGCATTTTGTCCCGCAGGGCGAGCGCACGACGATCGGCCGCTCGCCGGACTGCGACATCTTCCTCGACGACGTCACGGTCTCCCGCAAGCACGCCGTGCTCACCGAGCAGGACGGCCGCTACACGATCGAGGACCAGGGGAGCCTGAATGGGACGTTCCTGAACCGGAAGCGGATCGAGTCCGGAAAGCTCGAGAACGGCGACGAGGTCCAGATCGGGAAGTACCGCCTGATCTTCCTGGAGAACTGACGGATGAGCACGGCACAGGCACCCGAGCGGAACGACCAGCGGCTGCTGACCATCGGCCAGGTCTGCCGAAGGCTGCAGGCGGAGTTCCCGGACATCTCGATCTCCAAGATCCGGTACCTCGAGGACCAGGGGCTCCTGACGCCGAGGCGCACGCAGAGCGGCTACCGGCTCTTCAGCTCCGACGACCTCGAGCGGCTCGAGACGATCCTGCGCCTTCAGCGGGACGAGTTCCTGCCGCTGCGCGTGATCCGCCAGGAGCTCGCGTCGCCGTCCGGGCCGGGCAAGGAGCGCCGCCGCCGTCGCGCGGCCGGGATCGCCGACCCCGACGACGAGCTCGATCTCGGCGAGCTGTGCGAGCGAGCGGCGATCGCGCCCGAGCTCGCGCGGGAGCTCGAGGAGTACGGCCTGCTCCATTCACGTCGGGAGGGAAGCGAGAAGCTCTATCCGGCGAGCGACGTCGACATCGCGGTGGCCTGCGCGAAGCTTTCCCGCTACGGCATCTCCGCGCGGCACCTGCGCACGTTCCGCACCGCCGCCGACCGGGAGGCGGGGCTGCTGCACCAGCTCGTGGCGCCGGCGCTGCGCTCGCGGAACGCCGAGCGCAGGGAGGCCGGCATCGAGGAGCTGCAGACGCTCGCCGAGCTGGCGCAGGAGCTCTCACAGCTCCTGTTCTGGCGCGACCTCCGGCAGCGCGCGGCGGGCTGACCGTGTCGGACACGCTCAAGGCGAAGATCCGCGACGTCCCGGACTTCCCCGAGCAGGGGATCGTCTTCAAGGACATGATGCCGCTGCTGGCCGACCCGGCCACGCTGCACGAGGCGGTCGACCTCCTGGCCGGGTGGATCGAGCCGCGGAAGCCGGATCTCATCCTCGGCGCCGAGGCCCGCGGCTTCATCCTCGGCGCGTCGCTCGCGTACAAGCTCGGATGCGGCTTTGTCGCCGCCAGACGGCCCGGGAAGCTGCCCTGGAAGACCGTGAGCGCCTCGTACGCGCTCGAATACGGCGAGAACACCCTGGAGCTCCATGCGGACGCGATCGCGAACGGAGCGCGCGTCCTGGTCCACGACGATGTGCTCGCGACGGGGGGGACCGCCGCGGCCATCTGCGACCTCGCGGAGCAGCTCGGAGCGGAGATCGTGGGCGTCGCATTCCTGATCGAGCTCGCGTTCCTCGAGGGGCGCAAACATCTCGGCTCCTACGACGTCCACTCGCTCATCACGTACTAAGGAGTCGAGAACGGCGTCCGGGACGCCGATTACAAGAAAGCGATGTACGACGTCTTCACGAGCCGGTATGGGTTTTCGTGCCCGGAGAAGGGCGAGGCACGCGTGGCGCTCTCCGCCTTCAGGCGGATCGAGCAGCTCGCAGGGGCCGCCCATCCGGCCGTCTACGAGGTCTGGTTCGACTGCAGCTGCGGAGGGCGGCATCCCGGCCTCGTCTCGCACGACGAGCTCGACTGGGCGCCTCTCGGGCTCCAGGAGGGCGTGTTCCTGAACCTGATGACCGCGAAGCTCGATCGGCTCGAGGACGAGCTGGCCGACCTCTCGGCTCGGCGCATCCAGGCGGGCGAGTGGCCGTGGAGCTTCTTCTGCTACCCGGAGGAACGTCCCCGGCCGGTGTTCCCCTCGTCGTTCTTCCTGCTCTCACCCGCGAACGACGGCCGGACGATCGGCGTCGCCGTGCGCTGCCCGGTCTGCGGAAGCGTCTCGGTCAACCTCGTGTCCGCCGACCACGTCGACCTGCCGTTCCACAACGATGCGGCAGTCGGCGTTGTCGAGCACGTCTTCCCGGCCGACGTCGAGCGCGTCCTCGACGAGTTCGCGGCCGACCTCCATTCGAGCCGCTTCGACACTCGCCGGCTCGAGCTCTAGGACCTCGAGCTCTAGGGACCCTCACTCCCGAGAGGGATGGACCCGCCCTGAGCGCCGCGCCGATACGTGCGGAGACGTGTGCGCCGCCCTCTACAGCCCGGACAGCCGAGCCTCGGAGCTCCTCCTCGCGCACTGTGCCGCTCTCGAGGTGGGGGAGGCGGAGCCGAAGCCGCGCCGACTCGTCCGCGACCGCCTCAGGGACTCGCTCGGGGCCGATCTCCTGCGGTTCTTGCTCTTCGGCCTGGGTCAGCGGGCGCGCTCGCCACGGCGCTCAGCCTGACGCCGCCGGCCACTCGTCCCGCTCACGCGCACGAAGACGAAGATCGCCGCGCCCGAGACCGCGCCGACGATGAACGAGGTCGCGCCGCTGACGCCGACCGCGAGCAGCCCGAGCCAGATGAAGAGGCCGAGCCCGGCGCCCCAGAGGAACGCCGAGAACCCGGGCGAGAAGGACGGCGGGCGGAGGTGCGCCACGCCCGGACCCTACCGCGGGGACGCTTTGGCTGCCCCAGGTTTGGTTATCCACAAGCTGCACGCTCTGCTGTGGAAATGTGGAAAATTGAATTTCCGCAAATTGCGGGCTCGACGTCATCAGACCCCTTGAAAGGCCCCTGGCGAGGCCCTAGATTCACACCTGCGCCGAGCACGGGACCTGAGTAGGTCGAAGCCAAGCTCGAGGGCTCTACCCGCAAGGGGAAGGTCAGCGAGAGTGGTGGACGAAAGGGAAACCGGCTCGGCGAATTTTTTTGCCCGAGGGCAGGCGCAAGGGTCAGTGGGGTGTGTCCATGGCAGGTTGCCTACTTGACATAACACCCGTTACCGTGCACAGGCAGGCAGCGCTTCAGGAAATGGGGTTTTTGCATGCTTGGCGGTGAGAAGACGGCTCCGGTCGGGGTCGCAACAGTCGAGATCGACATGGTGCTGGCGACTCCGGAGCTCCAGGAGCTCGTGGAGGCGGCGGAGCAGACCGGTTCGCTGCGACACGCGGAGCTCGCGGAGGCGCTCGAGCCCCTGCGGCTCGACGCGCTCGAGACCGACGCGGTGTATCGCCTGCTCGAGCAGCGCGGAATCGAGATCGTCGAGGAGTCGCAAGCGCCGCCCCCGCCCCCGCAGCCCGTTGCTCAGGAGACGACGACCGACGCGCTCCAGCTCTTCCTGCGCGACGCCGGCCGACATCCGCTCCTGACCGCGGCCCAGGAGGTCGAGCTGGCCAAGCGCATCGAGCGCGGCGACGACGCGGCGAAGCAGCGGATGATCCAGTCGAACCTGCGCCTCGTCGTCTCGATCGCGAAGAACTACCGCAACCAGGGGCTCCCGTTCCTGGACCTGATCCAGGAAGGCACGCTCGGCCTCATCCGCGCCGTCGAGAAGTTCGACTGGCGGCGCGGCTACAAATTTTCGACGTATGCGACCTGGTGGATCCGTCAGGCCGTCGCGCGGGCGCTCGCCGACAAGGCGCGCACGATTCGCATGCCCGTGCACATCGTCGAGCGCATGCAGAAGCTGAACCGCGCCGAGCGGACGCTCTGGACGCAGCTCGGCCGCGAGCCGTCGCTCGAGGAGATCGCCGAGGAGGCGAACCTTCCGATCGCCCAGGCCCACGAGGTGAAGGCGGCCGCGCGCGCGTCGACGAGCCTCGACCAGCCGGTCGGCGAGACCGAGGACGCGGTCTTCGGGGACTTCGTCGCCGGCGACGAGCCGCTCCCGGACGAGCAGGTGGAAGTCACCATGCGCTCCCAGGCCCTCGGCGAGGCGCTGACGGCCCTCTCCGAGCGCGAACGGCGCGTCATCATCCTTCGCTACGGCCTCAACGACGCCGACCCGAAGACGCTCGAGGACATCGGGCGGCGGCTCGGGCTGACGCGCGAGCGCGTCCGGCAGATCGAGACCGAAGCGCTGAAGCGCCTCTCGCGGTTGCGCGAGATGGAAGCTGTCGCTCGCTAGCTCTGAGGACTTATTCGCCGCGCAGATAGAGCTGCAGGCCGGGCGCGACCGTCCGGAGCTCGCGTAGCGCGCGCGACTCGAGCTGGCGGACGCGCTCGCGGGTGATGCCGAGGTCGGAGCCGACCTCTTCGAGCGTCTGAGGCGCCTGGCCGTCGAGGCCGAAGCGGCGGCAGAGGACGTGCCGCATCCGGGGCGAGAGGCGGAGCAGTGCGTCGGAGAGCTCGGCGGAGCGCAGGACTACCGCGGTTGCGTCATCCGGCCGGTCGGAGTTCGTGTCCTCGATCAGGTCGCCGTAGAGGCTCTCGCCGTCTCCGACAGGCGTCTCGAGGCTGACGGGATCCTCGACGAGCTCCAGCAGCGTCCGCACGCGCTCGATTGGGAAGCCGCTCTCCTTCGCGATCTCCGGCAGCAACGGCTCGCGGTTCAGCTTCTGGGCGAGGACGCGGCGAGCCCGCATGACCTTTCGCACCTGCTCGGCGACGTGAACCGGTAGGCGGATCGTTCGGCCCTGGTCGGCCAGCGCGCGCGTGATCGCCTGGCGGATCCACCACGTCGCGTACGTCGAGAGCTTGAAACCGAGCTTGTAGTCGAACTTCTCCACCGCGCGGATCAGGCCGAGGTTGCCCTCCTGGATCAGGTCGAGCAGAGGGACGCCGGCCTTCGTGTAGTTGCGCGTGATCGACATCACGAGCCGGAGGTTCGACTCGATCAGTTTCCGCTTGGCCGCCTCGTCGCCCTCGTCCTTGAGGCGCGCGAGCTCGCGCTCCTCCTGTGGGGTGAGCAGCCGTCCGTCGCCGATCTGGCGGACGTAGAGCTTGAGGGGGTCGGCCGTCTGCGGCTCGGTCTCTTCGACCTCGGTCTCCTCCACCTCTTCCTCGGCTGCGATCTCGGGAACCACTTCGAGCCGGGCCTCTGCCTCGGGGCCTTCGGATTCGGGGAGCGCGTCAGGGAGCGGCCGCTGCGCCATGCTCGGTCTATCGGTACGCCGTGTCCCTCGCTTGAGGTATGCGTGCCCCGCACGAGGGATCAGGGACCTCCGCGTCGAACCGAAAGCCTTATAGCGGTGATTTCTGCGGTGCCTAACTCTCAGCCGAGCCCCTCGTCACACTCAGTGGCGGCCGTGACTCGAGTCGCTAGTCTCGTCGAAGGGGTTCTTTAAGAGATGTGTGGAATCGCCGGATACAGCCTGAGCGCAGCGAGCGCGGTCGACCGAACCCTGGCGGCCCAGGCGCTCCTGGCCGGAATCGCCGAGCGCGGCGCCGACGCGGTCGGGTACGCGTATAGCGCGCGCGGCTCCGTCGAGATCCAGAAGCAGCCCTCCGGCGCGAGTGCGCTCCTCGAGGACGTCGTCCTCCCGGCTGACGTCACCGAGGCGCTGGTTCACGTCCGTGACTACACGAAGGGCCACCCGACCATCGAGGCCAACAACCATCCCATCCGGCACGGCGCGGTCGTCGGGGTGCACAACGGGATCATCTTCAACGACGACGAGCTGATGCTCGCCCACGGATTCGAGCGGGCCGAGCCCGACATGACCGTGGACTCCGAGGCGATCTTCGCGCTCGCCGAGGCGTCGGACGGCCTGCCGGCCTCGCTCGAGGAGCTCCGCGGCTCGATGGCGACCGCGTGGCTCGACGAGCGCCAGCCCGGGCGCGTGTATCTCGCCCGCGGCGCCGGCCGCCCGCTCTGGATCGGCGCCGGACGCGAGGAGGTCTTCTTCGCCTCCACGAAGGCCGCGCTCGAGGTCGTCGAGCAGTACCTCCGCCTGAAGCTCCGCAAGCGCGAGGTCGGTGAGGGCACGTTCGTGACGGCGGCCGAGGGCCGCCAGGTCGAGCGCGCGAAGTTCCGCCCGAACCGCGACTTCGAGGAGCAGGAGCTCCCGGCAGTCCGGGCTCCGCAGGAGGCTCGCTTCTGCCTCCAGCGCCTCGCAGCGCTCGCGACGCTGTAGCGCTCAGAGGCGGCTCCGCCACCGATTCACTCGGTCCGACCGGTCATTTCCGACGGTTCTCTAGAGAAGACGTCCGTCGGCCGCCACCTTGGCGCCCGACTCGAGCAGCCGCTCGCGGATCAGGAACTGAAACGTCGACCACGCGCCGCGCCTGCCCTCGAACATCCGGTAGATCTGCCACTCGGTCATGAGCGTCTCTTCCTTCCGGCGCGCCTCCGACCAGTCGGCGAACTTCGGCAGGCGCCCGAGCCGCTTGGCGAGGTCGACGCCCTGCTCCAGCGCCCGCTCCAGCCTCTCCTCCCCGACGGGCACGTCGTAGCCGGCCTCGCGAAGCGCGTTTGCGAGCGATCCGAACGTGTGCCAGTAGAGCGACTTCGACGGCATACGGCCTCGGTGTTCTTCGATGTCACGCGCGGTCGGGATTCGCCCGATCTCGTCCCCCAGGCTCCTCAGAAGCTCGAGAAGCTCCTCACGCGTGGCGAACCGGCGCGGGACGAGGCCGGCCTTGCGCTTCGCCTCGTTCCAGCTCCCGAAGTGCTCGATCACCGTCTGCGGGTGGACCGAGGTCTTCGGATCGGCGGCGAACTCGCGCATCGTCGGCGACCGGCCGAGCCGTTTGGCGGACGCGGCCAGCTCCTCGAGGATCTGGGCGTCCGAATAGCGCTTGCGGATGCCGGCCTGGAAGGCGGCGAGCGCCTCCCGGTCAATGCCCGCCAGCGCGCGATACTGGGGCCTGCGGGGCACGCTACGCGTCCGGTTTCTCCGAATCGAGGTCTGTCCCGAGCAATTCGGAGCGCCGCTCGCGGAAGGGCTCCGTTCTCCTTGGCCTCATTGGGACCAAGTATGGTAGAGCAACTTCGCCCGAATGCAAGATCGGGGCTAGCGTCTCGGCTTGTTTGCTAGAGAGCCCGGGCGGCGGGCCTAGGAGGCGGCGAGGACCCGCTTGCGGGCGCCCTCGTCGTCGAGGCCCTCGAGCGGCAGGATCCGCTCCAGCGCGGCGACGCACCGCGGGCAGAACTGCGTCCCGGCCGCCCTGCGCAGCTCCTCCAGGGCCTCCGAGGCCGGGCGTGCGGCGCGGTAGATGCGCGTCGTGAGCATCGAGTCGAGCGCGTCTGCGACGTGGATGATGCGCGCCCCGAGCGGGATCTCCTCGCCCTGGAGCCGCTGCGGGTAGCCGGTGCCGTCGTAGCGTTCGTGGTGGTGGCGGATGGCCGGCACGGCGTCGTTCAGGAAGCCGAGCCGGTCGATGATGCGGGCGCCCTCGTCCGCGTGGCGCTGCATCAAGTCCCACTCCTCCGCGGTCAGGCTCGCGGGCTTCAGCAGGATCGCGTCCGGAATCGCGAGCTTGCCGATGTCGTGGAAGAGGGCCGCGTGCCCGAGCAGGTCGAGCTCTGCCTGCGACAGCCCGAGCTCGCGGCCAATGGCGAGCGCAAGCTGCTGGACGCGGCGAGAGTGGCCGGCGGTGTACGCGTCGCGCGCGTCGACCGTGGCCGAGAGGCTCTCCATCGCGGCGGTGGAGCGCTCGCGGAGAAGCTTGTTCGCCTGCTCCAGCGAGACGTTCTGGGTCTGGATGGTGTCTGCGGCCTGGCGGAGTTTCTGCGCGCTCCGCTGTGTGTGTCTCAGGTAGGCCTCCTGCGTCTTGCGCATCAGGAGCAGCGGCAGAGCGAAGACCGCGAGCGCCCAGAGACGCGTCGGGCCGTAGCCGATGAAGATCACGCCGCCGATGAACCCGTAGACCAGGTAGTGGGTCGCCAGCCACGCGAAGCGTTCCCGGAAGACGGAGAGCCACGACTCGTGGCCCTCGATCGACACGGCGAGGCTGATCAGCCCCATGTTGACCGCGAAGTACGTGGCGCCGGCAGCCACGCCCGCGACCACGTCGATCAAGCGGCCGACATCGCCGCCGAGGCCTGCCGCCATGAAGACAGCGGCCGCGGCGAGCGAGGAGAGCGAGAGCGCGCCAATGTTGAAGAGCACGGTGTGGAGCGGCGACCGGCGCGCACTCCATTCGACGACGGCGATCGTGATCGCCAGAGGGAGCGCCGCGCGGGGACCGAAGAGCGCGGCTCCCGCGATCGAGCCGACGGCGCTGACCGAGATCGAGCCCTCGTCGATCTCGAGGGCGAGCGCCTGGCCGAAGCCGACCAGCGCGACGATGGCGGCGAGGCCGATCCAGTCGGTGCTCGTCCCGAAGATCCAGCCGAGCATGCCTGCGCCGATGCCGACGAAGCTGACGACGCCGACGAAGGTAGCTAGGCGCACCGAGAGCGAGAGGAAGCGCGGCCCCTGGAGGGCGTGAGTCCGCGGATGGCGCCGTTCGCGCTCGGGCATGGCGTCGACCGCTGGAGGCAGCGGCGCGACGTGCTCGCCCTCCTCCGGGACGGCCACAAGGCGCGTCTGGCGCTGCTCCGGGACGAGGAGCGGCTCCGAGCTCGCGTCGAGGACCCGGTTGCGCCCCTGGAGCTTGGCGCGGTAGACGGCGAGGTCTGCCTCGTGGATGAGCTCGTTGCCGTCGGCGCCGTCGCGCGGGTAGGCGGCGACGCCGAGCGAGACGGTTGCGCGGATCGGTTCGCTGGAAGTCTCGACGTCGAAGGTGCGCTCGGCCACGGCGCGTCGGATGCGCTCCGCGATCTCGAGCGCCTGGTCGGGAGGCGTCTCCGGAAGCAGGATCGCGAACTCCTCTCCGCCAAACCGGGCCGGGATGTCGTAGTGGCGAAGCTGGGCGCGAAAGACCTCGGCGATCCCCTGCAGGACCGCGTCGCCGGCGAGGTGGCCGTACGTGTTGTTGATGTCGCGCAGGAGGTCGAGGTCGGCCATGACGAGAGAAAGCGGCCGCTCGAAGCGCGCCGCCCTGGTCAGCTCCTCGTTGAGCGCCGACGTGAAGTGGCGCGCGTTGAAGAGCCCCGTCTTCGGGTCGACACGAGCCTCTTCCTGGAGCTGCGGGACTGACAGCGACCGGTGGATCAGGAAGAGCGGTGCGACGGCGAACACGACGAGCCACGGGTTCCAGAGCCAGATCGCGGCAGTCGCGACGCCGAGCATGGCGAGCACGAGGTCGGTCGAGAGGCTCTGGAACGAGAAGAGGCCCGACTCGCGGAGCGAGATGCCGTTCTTGAGCTTCAGCATGGGCGCCATGAGGAGATGGTTCACGGCGACCATGGAAGTCGCGGTCGCCAGCCCGGCGACTGCGAAGGCGTAGTTCTGGTCGGGGAAGGCCCGCATGATCGCGTGGAAGCAGCCCCACGCCGCGAGCATCGAGAGCGTCCAGATGCAGATGTTGAAGATCGCCACGTACCAGCGGCTGCGTGTCTTCAGCCATTCGGGGATGTGCTGGACGATCCCCATCAGCGCGACGAGCTCCGGCGGGAGCAGCATCGCGGCCGGGATGAGGAACACGATCGTGGTGTGGTAGGTCTGGTGGCGCGGGATGCCGACGACGAACAACTGTGCCGTGGCTGCGATGGCCCCGAGGATCAGGAACGTCGTCCACCCCGGCGTGCTCGGGCTGAGCCGCGTCATGAGCGGGATCACCGCTGCCGCCGTCGCTGCTGTGACGATCACGAAGTAGGCGGCGGCCTTCGGCGCCAGCTTCGGGACGTCCGAGTGCGGCGGCGTGATGGCCGGGTGCTCGATGGGCGTCGGGAGCGCGCTCACGCCGCCCTGTCCCCCCTTCGCATCAGGCTGAGGTCGACCTCAGACATCGCCTGCCGCTCCGTCTCCTATCTCCGCGTCCCGCGGTGCCGCATTTCCTGCTTCCGGTCATGGCGACGCACTGCGCCCTTTTGTCACCACTTTCCGCAAGCTAAGCCGCGCAGGAGCGGGTCACATCCCCCTTTTTGAGTACACCCCAGAAATCCCCCAAACGAGTGAGGGGCCGGGATTGCGCCCGGCCCCTCGTGAGTTCGTGTTGGTGGCCCTGCCCAGAGGGCCGCCGACCCCGTCCGTCGATCAGCTTCCCGGCGCGAGGGCCGCCGGCAGAGCCTCGGGCGAAGGCGCCAGTTCAGGATCGTTCATCAGCGCGTCCGCCTCGCCAGGCCCGAGCTCGTAGGTGCTGGGCTCGGCGCTGGTGTCGCCCTCGGCCGCGTCCTCCCAGGAGACGTCTTGCCAGGAGACGTCGGCCCAGGAGACATCCGCCCAGGACACGTCGGCCCAGGAGACATCCGCCCAGGACACGTCGGCCCAGGAGACCACGTTGAACGCCGCGTCGTTCCAGGAGACGTCATCCCACGAGACGTCGTCCCAGGAGACGTTCGACTTGGCCACGTCGATCCAGCTGACCGCGTCGAAGGCGGGGGCGCTGGAGCCGGCAACCGTCTTGACAAAGGCATCAAGACCCTTGTTCGGGTTCGGCGGCTGGCTCGCGCGCCAGGCGTTGCTGACCTGAACTTCGCCGACGCCGACCGAGCCCTGGGGTGCGCTCGGAAGCGGCGTGGCCGTCTCCATGAGCGCGCCCTTGACCTGGTCCGGCGTGTACGACGGATGCTTGGCCAGGATCTGGGCTGCCGCGCCGGCGACCACGGGGGCCGCGAACGAGGTGCCCGAGAGCTGGATGTAGCCGGGTGCGACCAGCTTGTCCGCGCGCTCCGACGCCAGCGTCGAGTTGCTCGGCACCGGCCCGACCATGTACCGGCCAGGAGCGACGACGTCCGGCTTCATGAAGCCGTCGAGCGTCCGGCCGTACGCCGACCACGGAGCTGCGGTGTCGTCGTTGCGCCAGAGCGTCCCGCCGAGGTCGGCCGCGCCGACGGTGATCACGAAGGGATCGTTGCCCGGCGCGTATGGAACGCCGCTGGGCGTGTTCCCGGTGCCGTAGTTGCCGGCAGCCGCGACCACGACGACGCCGCCGAACCAGAGCTTCTCGACAGCCTGGTCGAGCGGGTCGCGGTAGAAGTTGCTCTTCATCGCCGAGTGCAGCGAGAAGTTCGCGATGCGGATGTTGTAGCGATCCTTGTTTGCGAGCAGCCACTGGCAGGCCGCGATCACGTCGCTCGTCCGCGCGGTGCCGGTGTCGTCCATGACGTCCAGGGAGACGAGGTTGGCCTGCGGCGTGGTGCCCGCGTACCCGTCGGCCGCACCGGCTGCGATGCCGGCCACGAAGGTGCCGTGACCGCGCCCGTCGCCGGCCGAGTTGTTCGGCAGGGTCGACAGGTTGACGCTCGCCAGCAGGCGCCCGCCGAAGTCCGCCCGGCCGGGCTGGACGCCCGAGTCGACGACCGCGATCGTCGGGGCGCTCCCCGGTGCGAGGGCGTCGTAGCCGTTCCACGCCCTCGACGCGCCGGACTCGAAGGGCCAGAGCTGCGTCGAGCGGTAGGCGCTGACCTTGACCGGGACGTCAGGCGTGATGATCAGGTTCTTGTCCTTCATGAGCATCGCGAGCTTGCGAGCCCGGATCTTCACGGCCACGCCGTCGACCACACCGAGCGTGCGCTTCATGCTCTCGGGATCGTTGGTGGTGTCCTGCCGGTCGGCGCGGGCGAAGGCGCCGACGGCGGCGGAAAGGTCGCCGTTGGTGCTCTGGATGATCACCCGCACGAGCTTGTTCGGATGGCGCTTCGCGCCACGGAGCAGCCCCGGCGAAACCCAGGTGCGCTTCGGCGAGAAGGCGACTGCGCGCAGTTTCTTGCCCTGTCCTGCGCTGGAAGCGAGCGGAACGGCGATCACGAGCATCGCCACTAGCGCGGTCACGAACCCGCGGCCGCCCTTGCCCCACAGCACGTTCGAACGAGTCTCGCCGCCGCGGTTACCCGTGCCCCACAGCGCGCTAGACCGGTGTTCTCCACGCTTCCCGCCGTTCGTCCGCACCTTCCGCTCTCCTTTCCGCGCCTTAGCGCGGGCCGCATTTCAAGTCGTATCCCATCGCCCGTTACCCCCCGGACTTGTAAAAACCTGGCGCAACGTATCCGCGACCCCGCGCCTCCTACATCCCCCGGCAGGGTGACGAGGTACCAAAGTTCCCTCGATCGAGTGATAGGCGCCGCCGACGAGGTAGCGTCCTTACACAGTGGCCGTGCGCGTGCCTCTCTCCGCCGAGATCCTGCTCGCCCGTGCAGCCGCCGGGCTCTCCCGCCTGGCCGGCGCCGGGGGCGGGACGACGGTGCCCGGAAAGCTGCTCTGGAAGCTCGATCCGGGGGCCGTCGACCGCCTCGCCGCACGGCTTCCGCAAGGTGCGGCGCTCATCTCGGCCACGAACGGCAAGACGACGACCTCCGCGATGGCCGCGCGGATCCTGTCGCCCTCGGTGCGGCTGGCGCACAACCGCTCCGGCGCGAACCTCGTCTCCGGGGTCGCCTCCGCCCTACTCGCGGCCCACGACGCCGAGCTCGGGCTGTTCGAGGTCGACGAGGCGGCGCTACCGGAGGTGGCGCGGAGGCTCCAGCCACGCGCGGTGTGCCTCGGGAACCTCTTCCGCGACCAGCTCGACCGGTACGGCGAGCTCGAGCTTCTGGCCGGGCGCTGGCGTGAGTGCGTCTCGCGCCTTCCGCGCGAGGCTGCGCTCGTCGTGAACGGCGACGACCCCCAGGTCGGAGACCTCGCGCATGACCGGCCCCGGACGGTGTTCGGGATCGACGATCCGCGCCAGGCGTCGCCGGAGCTCCAGCACGCGGCCGACTCCAAGTGGTGCGTGCGCTGCGGAACGCCGTACGTCTACGCGGCGGCCTACATGGGGCACCTCGGCGACTACCGCTGCCCCGCTTGTGGCCACATGCGCCCGCCGCTCGACGTCCTCGCGCGCGGGATCGAGCTGAACGGCCTCAAGAGCGTCTCCTTCGAGCTGGCCACTCCCGAGGGGTCGAGGCGCGTCGAGCTGGCCGTGCCCGGGCTCTACAACGTCTACAACGCGCTCGCCGCCGCCGCGCTCACCCGGGCTCTCGGGGTCGGGCTGGATGAGATAGTCGCTGGGTTGCAGGGGTTTTCTGCCGCATTCGGGCGCTTCGAGCGGATCGAGATGGGCGACGGCACCCTGCTCATGCTCCTGATCAAGAACCCCGCCGGGGCGAACGAGGTCGTGCGCACGCTCGTCGCCGGAGGAGCGCCCAGCCTGCTTCTCATCGCGCTGAACGACGAGATCGCGGACGGCCGTGACGTCTCCTGGATCTGGGACGTCGACTTCGAGCCCCTGCTCGGCTCCCTCGAGCGGCTGGTGGCAACGGGCGAACGGGCCGCCGAGCTGGCCCTTCGCTTCAAGTACGCCGGTCTCCCCGAGAGCGCGATCGACGTGAGGCCGTCGCTCGAGGATGCGCTGGACCACGCGCTCGCGGTGACACCGCCGGGCTCCGAGCTCGTCGTGCTGCCCACCTACACGGCGATGCTGGCCCTGCGCGATCTCGTGGCGCGGCGCGGGTTTGCGCGGCCCTACTGGGAGGAGGCGGCGTGAGGATCGTCGTCGGCCACCTCTTCCCCGACTACCTGAACATCTACGCGGATCGAGGCAACATCGCGGTTCTCTCGCGGCGTGCCGCCTGGCGCGGGCACGAGCTCGAGGTGCGGGCACTCGGCGCGGGCGACCCGCTGCTGCCCGGCGAGCACGACCTCTACTACATCGGCGGCGGCCAGGACCGCGAGCAGGAGCTGATCGCGCCCGCGCTCGCCGCCCACGGCGAGGGTCTCCGGTCAGGCGTCGAGCAGGGCGCGGCGCTGCTTGCCGTCTGCGGCGGCTACCAGCTGCTCGGGCGCTCCTACCGCGACCAGAGCGGCGAGGAGCTTCCCGGTGTCGGGCTCTTTCCCCTCCACACGGTCGCCGGCGAGCGGCGGATGATCGGGGACGTGCTGCTCGAGTGCGAGCTCGAGCCCGGCGAGCGGCGCACCCTGGCCGGTTTCGAGAACCACGCCGGCCGGACGTACCTCGACGAGGGTGCAGAGCCGCTCGGGCGCGTGGTCGCGGGCTTCGGCAACGACGGCGAGAGCGGCTACGAGGGGTGCCGCGTCGGCCGCGCCGTCGGCACCTACCTCCACGGCCCGCTCCTTCCGAGGAATCCCTGGTTCGCCGACTGGCTGCTGGCGCAGGCGATTGCCCACCGAACCGGCGAAGCGTCCCCGCTCGAGCCGCTGGATGACGGGCTCGAGGCGCAGGCCCACGAGGTCTCAGCCGGCCGGGCCCGGTCGCGCGGCGGCCGCTAGGGAGCCCAGAGCGCGCCGAGGTAGACCGCGGGGTCTCCTGACGTCCAGCGCTGCAGGAAGCGCTGGATCGGCGGGTGCAGCACGACCTCGTCCAGCTCATCAGGGCTGAACAGCCGGTGGCCGCGAACGGCCGCGTCGCGTGAGGTGACCGCCTCCAGGGAGCGCTGGCCGAGATCCCCGGCGAAGATGATGTGCACGACGTGCTTGGCCGCGAAGGAGCGCTGGGGCGCGATCGAGTCGACGAGCGCGACCGGGCCTTCGACAGGCGGGTCGTCGTCGATCCCGAGCTCCTCCGTCAGCTCGCGGTGGAGCGCGTCGACGAGGCTCTCGCCGGAGTTGACGCCTCCCCCCGGGAGCAGCCAGTATTCGCGCCCGTTCTTCTCGTGACGGCAGAGCAGCAGGCTTCCCTGCCAGCGCAGGATCGCCGAGACGCGGATGCGCGGCTCCGCGGTCATGCGCGCGACGAGCCGAAGCCGCGGACGCCTCGCTCGGTCTCGGGGAGCTCCTCGACCTCGACAGTTACGAGCTCCGGGATCGGGAGCACGACGAGCTGGGCGATTCGCATCCCTGGCTCGACCACGAACGGCTCGTCCCGATCCGTGTTCAGCAGCACGACGCGGATCTCGCCGCGGTAGCCCGAGTCGATCAGGCCCGGCGCGTTCACGACCGAGAGGCCGTGCCGCGCCGCCAGCCCCGAGCGCGGCTGGACGAAACCGGCGAACCCCTCGGGAATCGCAACCGCCAGGCCGGTGCCGACGACCGCGCGTTCGCCGGGGCCGAGCTCGTGGCGGTCGCAGGCAGCGAGGTCGAGCCCCGCGTCTCCCGCGTACGCTCGCTCGGGAAGGACCGCGTCCTCGCGCAGGCGCCGGATCGGAAGCTCGATCATGCGCGCTTGCGCGCGGATGCCTGCCGCGGCTCTGCGATCAGATAGGGCGCGAAGCGCCGCACTTCGCTGCGCGGCAGCCGGGCCCGGACGAAGACGCCGTCGGGGCGATCGGCCCGCTCGTCGACCGGCGCGCCGAGCGAGTACAGCTCGGCGAGGCGCGCGCCGTCCGAGTACGGGATCAGGAGCCGCACGGGCTCGAAGCGCTCCGCGAACCGCTCGGCGATCCGCACGCGCAACTCGTCGAGCCCTTCCCCGGTCCGGGCCGAGACCTGGAGCGCGTCCGGGAACCGGTTTGCCAGCCGCCGTCGGTGAAGCGAGTCGACGGCATCGATCTTGTTCAGGACGAGCTCGACCGGAAGGTCGCCCGCGCCGATCTCGTCCAGCACGCGGAGCACGGCCTCCAGCATCTGGTCGAGCCGCTCCTCGGACACGGACGCGTCCGCGACGTGCAACACGACATCCGCGACGAGCGTCTCCTCGAGCGTCGCCGCGAACCCCTCGACCAACTGGTGTGGCAGCCGCCGGATGAAGCCGACCGTGTCGGTCACCAGATAGCGGCGTCCGTCGACCTCGAAGCTGCGGGTGGTCGGGTCGAGCGTCTCGAACAGACTGTCGTTGACGGAGACCCCTGCGCCGGTGAGCGCGTTCAGGAGCGTCGACTTGCCGACGTTCGTGTAGCCGGCGAGCGCGATCGTCGGCGTCTCGGAGCGGCGCCTGGACTTCCTCCGGGTTGCGCGTTGCTGGCCGAGGTCGCGGAGCCGACGCTTGAGGAGCGAGACCCGCCGACGCGCCAGCCGCCTGTCGGTCTCGAGCTGCGTCTCACCCGGGCCGCGCGTCCCGACGCCGCCGCCCAGGCGCTCGAGGTGCTTCCAGAGGCCGCGCATGCGCGGGAGGTTGTACTCGAGCTGCGCGAGCTCGACCTGGAGCTTGCCCTCGGCGCTGACGGCGTGCTGGGCGAAGATGTCGAGGATCAGCTGCGTCCGGTCGACGACGCGCGCCTGCAGCTCGTCCTCGAGCAGGCGCTGCTGCACCGGCGACAGCTCGTCGTCGACGAGGAGCACGTCTGCGACGGACTCGGGATATGCCTGCTTCAGCTCGGCGAGCTTGCCCTTGCCGAGGTACGTCTTCGGCGCGGGCCGCGTCCGGTGCTGGACGAGCGCCTCGATCGGCTCGACGCCTGCGGTGCGCGCGAGCTCTTCCAGCTCCGGCAGCTCCTCCTCGGGAGCGACCCCCTGGGCGAGGACGGCGACGACGAACCCGCGCTCGGGCTCGGCGCCCGGCGAAGGATCGGGCTGATGTGCCGTCACGCCTCGATTATGCCTGCTCGCAACGAGGATTCGATACGGCGCACGGCTTCCTCGAGACGATCATCGGCGACGGTCAGCGAGATGCGGAAGAACCCCTCGCCGCTCGGCCCGTATGCAGGCCCCGGCGAGACCACCACCGCGGCTTCCTGGAGCACGAGCTCGGCGAACGACTCCGACGTGTAGCCGTCCGGGACCCGGACCCAGAAGTACGGCGTGGCCTTCGGCGCTTCGGCGGGCAGGCCGATCGCGGCGAGCGCCTCGGCGACGAGGTCCCGCCTGCGCGTGTAGACGTCCGACATCTCACGCGGGAACTCGCGAGCCTCGGTGAGCGCGACGGCCGTCGCATGTTGGACCGCCTCGAACATCCCCGAGTCGAGGTTCGTCTTCAGCTGCCGGTAGCGCTCGACGACGTCCGCATTGCCGGCGACGACCCCGGTGCGCCAGCCGGTCATGTTCCAGCCCTTCGAGAGCGAGAAGATCTCGATCCCGACCTGCTTGGCGCCCGGAGTCTCGAGGAAGCTCGGCGCCCGGTAGCCGTCGAAGCAGATCTCGGAGTACGCGTTGTCGTGCACGACGACCAGGTCGTTCGCACGTGCGAAGTCGACCGCCTCGTCGAAGTAGCCGGGCTCGACGATCGCGCCGGTCGGGTTGTTCGGGTAGTTCAGGAAGAGGACGTTGGCCCGTGCAAGGACGTCACTCGGGATCGAACCCAGATCCGGGAGGAAGGCGTTCGCCTCGTCGAGCGGCAGGTAGTGCACCTCCGCGCCTGCGAAGAGCGGCCCGGCCGTGTAGGGCGGGTAGCCCGGGTCGGGCGAGAGGCACACGTCGCCCGGGTCGAGCAGCGCGAGGCAGACGTGGCCGACGGCCTCCTTGCCGCCCAGCGCGGGGACGATCTCGGAGCCGGGGTCGAGGTCGACGCCGAAGCGGTCGCGGTAGAAGCCGGCCGCGGCCTCGCGAAACTCGTCGGAGCCGTGGTTGGTCGGGTACTGGTGTGTGCCGGGGTCGCGCGCCGCTTCGGCGAGCGCGGCGATCACCGGCGCGGGTGTCGGGAGGTCGGGGTCGCCGATGCCGAGGCTGATCACGTCGATCCCCTCGCGCCGCTTCTCGGCGATCCTGCGCTCGAGCTCTGCGAACAGGTACGGCGGAACTGCGTCCAGTCGGCTTGCGAACTTCACAGCCGCACCTTCTCACGCGTGCATCGACCGGTCGTTTCAGACGGGCGCACGAGCAACGCTCGCGCGCCCTGACGTTGGCATCGCAAGCGACGCCTCAGAGAACGAACTCCTCGGCGAGCTCCACGGTGCAGATCTCCTCGGCCGGGCCGGTGAGCACCGCGCGCCCGTCTGCGAGCTCGACGGTGAGGTCGCCGCCCGCGAGATGGACCGTGACGGGGCTCTCGCACCAGCCGCGCGCGACCGCGGCGGCCGACGCGGCCACCGAGCTCGTCCCGGAGGAGAGCGTCTCCCCCGCTCCGCGCTCCCAGACGCCCACCGTCAGCTCGTGCGGTCCGTCCACGCGGATGAGCTGGACGTTCGTCCGGTCGGGGAATCGCTCGTGGTTCTCGACCAGCGGTCCGAGGCGCAGGAGGTCCGCGCGGTCGGGCTCGCGGCGGATGACCGCATGCGGGTTGCCGACGGAGACCGGTGTGAGCTCGAGCTCCTCGTCGCCGACCGCGAGCGTCTCCGGGGCGCCGACCTCGACCTCGCCGACCTCGAGCTTGACCCGGTGATCGCCATGGACCCGCGCGGCGACCTCGCGGGGGCCGACGCGGATCCGGACAGCGTCCTCGCCGCTGCGCCGAGCGAGCCAGCGCGCGGCGATCCGCATCCCGTTTCCCGACAGCTCGGCGGTCGAGCCGTCCGGGTTCCAGATCACGACCTTGGCCTCAGCGCCGTTTGCGGAGACGACCTCGAGGATTCCGTCCGAGCCGACGCCGAAGTGGTAGTCGCAGATGCGCCGGACGTGCTCGGGGGTCAACGGGACGGCCAGCTCTGCCCGCTCAACGAGCAGGTAGTCGTTGCCGAGACCGTGCCATTTCGACAATTTCATCCGCGAGCTCGCCCGGCGGGCGCTGGGCGGGGAGGCTAACAACGCCCGGAATGCGGCGCATCCACCTGAGCTGGTAGACGGCGTAGCGACGTGTGCGGACGATGAGTGCCTCGATGGCCTCGTCGCGCGGGAGCTCGGCGACCTCGCGCAACCCGTGGATGTGGCGCGCCGTTGCCGAGATCGGCCTCTCGAGCGCTCGGCGCACCTCCTCCTCCACCCCGCGCTCGAACATCTCGTGCGTGCGTGCCTCGATGCGGCGGCGCAGCTCTTCGCGCGGAAGCTCGAGGCCGACGACCAGGGTCGGGTGGCGCGGCTCGCCGGCCCAGAGACGATCCTCGGCCGGGCGCAGGGAAGAGCCGGCCTCCGCGAGCTCGAGCGCACGCACGACGCGGCGCCGGTCGTTCGGGTGCACGACGTCGGCTGCAGCCGGGTCCCGCTCGGCGAGGAGCTCGTGCGCCCGTTTGCCGCCGACGCGGTTGTAGAGCCGCTCGAGCCGCTCCCGCGTGCCCGGGGCCGGCGCCGGCGGCAGCTCCAGGTCGGCGAGCGCGGCGCGAAGGTAGAGGCCGGTCCCACCGACGACGACCGGCGTGCGCCCCGCGTCGAGGATCTCGTCGACCGCCGCGTGAGCGAGCTCCTGGTACTCGCCCACGGACGCCTCGTGGTCCAGGTCCCAGATCCCGACCATGCGCGTGGGAAAGTCGGACTGGTTCGTGAGGATGGGCAGCCCGCGGTAGATCTGCATCGAGTCTCCCGAGACGAGCTCGGCGTCGATCCGGCCGGCGATCTCCTCGGCGACGGCGCTCTTGCCCGAGGCCGTCGGCCCGTAGATCGCGATCACGTTCATTTCGTCGCGTGGATCAGCCACGCAGGCGACCGGCGGCCAGCTCGAGCTCCTCGTCGCTCAGGCCGGCCGAGCGCAGGTACCCCTCGACGCTCCCGTAGCGCCGATCGAGCTCGGCGAAGACGCCTACCATCGATGCAGCCGGCGTCTGGGCGATCCGCCGAAGACGTTCCAGCTCCTCTTCGGTGTCGGCCGCCGCGAACCAGGTCTCGTGCCGGGGGCGCAGCCGTTCCTCGCTGAGCGCGTAGTCGGCTGCGATGTCGGCCGGCGCCACCCCGGCGAGGTCGAGCAGGAACGCCGAAAGGAGGCCGGTGCGGTCCTTGCCGCCCACGCAATGGACGACGATGCCTCCCTCGCGCGCGTGTGCGACGGCGCGGATGGCTGCGGCGACGTTCGCCTTGAAGCGCTCGAGAAAGATGAGGTAGACGTCTCGAGTCGAGGTCGCAACGTCCGGCGCCGCGGCCGATGCGGCCTCGATCTCCGGCCCGATCTCCTCCCACTCGCTGTCGCTCGCCTCCATGAACGGCACGTGGACGACGTCGACCGGAACATCGGCGGGCGGGTCTTCCTCGCGCTCGTGGTCGCCGCGGAGGTCGATCACCGTCCTGATGCCGTAGTCGACGAGGGCCGCCCAGCCGGCCTCGGTCAGAAGCCGGACGCTGTCCGCCCGGACGACCGCGCCGCACTTCGTCTCCTCTCCGTCACGCGTCGGGTGGCCGCCCAGGTCGCGGACGTTGATGCAGCCGTCCCAGGCGAGCTCGCGTTCGTGGAGCGCCACGGATCAGGCGGCGGCTACGGCGAGCTGTGCGCCACGAAGGGTCGTCGAGGTGGCGCCGTCGACGCGGACGTCGACGAGCTCGCCCGGTTCGGCGCTTCCGGAGAAGTTCACGGTCGTGTTGCGGCGCGTCCGCCCGCGGAGCACCGACGCATCGGTGCGGCTCGGGCCTTCGACCAGCACCTCCTCGGTGCGTCCGACCCGCTCCAGGTTCCGGCGCCTGGCGACGACCTGGACGGTCTCGATCAGGCGCTCGATCCGCTTGCGCTTGACCTCCTCTGGGATCTGGTCGGTCATCGCCGCTGCTTCGGTGCCCTGACGCGGTGAGTAGACGAACGTGAACGCGCCGTCGTATGCGACGTCCTCGACGGCCGTGAGCGTCTCCTCGAAGTCGCTCTCGGTCTCGCCGGGGAAGCCGACGATCAGGTCGGTTGTCAGCGCGAGATCGGGGATCGCGGCCCGCAGGTCGTCCACGAGGCGGAGGTAGCGCTCGCGCGAGTACGTGCGGCGCATTGCCCTGAGAATCCGGGTCGAGCCGGACTGGAGCGGGAGGTGCGCGTGCTCGCACACGGACGCGCACTCGGCCATGGTCTCGATCACCGGCGGCCGAAAGTCCTTCGGGTGCGGGCTCGTGAAGCGGATCCGCTCGATCCCCTCGACGGCGTCGGCCGCGCGCAGCAGCGCGGCGAAGTCGATTCGCTTGTCGGGCGGAAGGTCACGTCCGTACGAGTTGACGTTCTGCCCGAGCAACGTGATCTCTCGCACGCCGTCGCCGGCGAGCGCCTCGATCTCATCCACGATCTCCTGTGCCGGTCGCGACACCTCGCGCCCCCGAACCGCCGGGACGATGCAGTAGGCGCACTTCGAGTTGCAGCCCATCGAGATCTGCACCCAGGCCTGGAACGCGCGCTCGCGCCGCTTCGGCAACCGCCCGGCAAAGCTTCGCTCGTCGAGCCCGAACGCGCCCCGCTCGACACCGAGGCCGCCCGCGCCGAGCCACTCGCCGAGGTGCGGGATCGACCCAGGACCAAAGGCGACGTCGACGTACGGGTACAGGGCGAACAGCCGCTCCTGCTGGGCCTCCGCGTAGCAGCCGCCGACCGCGATCACCGTATCGGGCTCCGTCTCCTTGAGCGCCCGCGCCTGGGCGAGATGTGCTGCGAAGCGCTGGTCCGGCTTCTCGCGGATCGTGCACGTGTTGAAGACGAGGACATCGGCCTCCTCCTTCGTCGCCGCCTCGCCGAGCCCGAGCTCCTCGAGCATGCCCTTGATCCGCTCCGAGTCGTGCGCGTTCATCTGGCAGCCGAACGTCGTGACGTGGTACCGGCGCATGGGCAAGAACTCTAGCCGCGGGCGACGAAGACCTCGATCGGCAGCTCGGGCTTGTCGGGCGCCACGTGTGTCGTCACCTCGAAGCCCCCGGCCTCGATCAGGTTCAACCAGGTCGCCCTTGGAAAGAGGCCGCAGATATGACGGTCCTGGACGCATCGCACGGTCCCGTCCTCCTCTCGCAGGAGATAGGCGAAGTCGCCGACGTAGGTCGTGTCGCCCGGGTCCGGATCCCAGATCCACTCGACGTAGCGCAGCGCGCGTCCGTCGTCGCCGTCGTGGCCGCCGGCCCAGGTTCGCTGCTCGAAGCGCTCGGCCACGAGATCGGGGACGAACAGCGCGGCGCCTCCCTGACGGCAATGCGCACGCACCGTCGCGATCGTGGCCGCCAGGTCGTCCTCGCTCGTGATGTAGGCGATCGCGTCGTGGACGAAGACGCCGTCGAAGGTCTCCCCGAGCCTGATGGTTCGCATGTCTCCTTCCAGGTGGCCGCACTCGGGGTTCAGCGAACGGCTGAGCTCGAGCATCTCCGGGGAGCGGTCGACGAGCGTCAGCTCGAAGTGCTCCTTCATGTGCGAAGCGTTGTTCCCGCCGCCGCTCCCCAGCTCGAGCACGGTGCGGACCGGGCCGTCGCACGCCTCGACGAGGAGCGTTCGGTAGAGCTCCGCCTCGGCCTCGTAGTCCCCGGGCGCGGTGAGAAGGTGGAACCAGGGCGCGAGCTCGCCGTAGAGCAGCGGCTCGTCGGGGCTCACTTCGCGTACTCGATCGCGCGCGACTCGCGGATGACCGTGACCTTGATCTGGCCCGGGTACTCGAGCTGGTTTTCGATCTCGCGCGCGATCTCGTGCGAGAGGAGCACGGCGCCGTCATCGTCGACTTCCGTCGGCTTGACGATCACGCGGATCTCGCGGCCGGCCTGAAGCGCGTAGACCTTCTCCACGCCCGGATGACGGGCCGCGACCTCCTCGAGCGCCTCGAGGCGGTTGATGTAGTGCTCCAGGTTCTCCCCGCGCGCTCCCGGGCGAGAAGCGGAGATCGCATCGGCCGCGATCACCAGCACCGCCTCGACCGTCTGAGGCTCGACCTCGTAATGGTGCGCCTCGATCGCGTGGACGACGGCCGGCGACTCGCCGTAGCGCCGTGCGTGCTGGCCGGACAGCAGCGCGTGCGACCCCTCGGCCTCGTGCGTCAGCGCCTTGCCGAGGTCGTGGAGGAGCGCCGCCCGCTTGGCCGTTTTCACGCTCGCCCCGAGCTCGGCGGCCATGATCCCGGTCAGGTGCACGACCTCGAGCGTGTGCCGGAGGACGTTCTGGCCGTAGCTCGTCCGGAAGCGCAGCCGCCCCAGGATCTTCACCAGCTCCTCGTGGAACTCGCCGCAGTTGGCCTCGTAGACCGCCTGCTCGCCGGACTGCTTCATCAGCTCGTCGATCTCGGCCTTCGACTGGTAGTACATCTCCTCGATCCGCGCCGGGTGGATGCGGCCATCCTCGATCAACTTCGTGAGCGTCAGCTTGGCCACCTCGCGCCGGATGCCGTCGAAGGACGAGAGCACGACCGCCTGGGGGGTGTCATCGATGATCACGTCGACCCCGGTCAGGTGCTCGAGCGCGCGGATGTTCCGTCCCTCCCGGCCGATGATGCGGCCCTTCATGTCGTCGGACGGGAGCTCGATCAGCGACACGGTCGTCTCCGAGGCGTGGCTCGCGGCCACCCGCTGGAGCGCATCGGCGACGAGGTTCCTCGCACGCCGCTTCGCCTCGCTGCGTGCCTCCTCCTCGGCCTGGCGCACATGGCGAGCGAGTTCGTGCCGGATCAGCTCCTCTGAGCGCTCCAGCAGGTGCGCCTTCGCCTCGTTGACGGTCATCCCCGAGATCCGCTCGAGCTCGACGAGCTCCTTCTCGCGCGCCTCCTTCAGCTGCTCCTGGAGCTCGCGCGTGTGGATCTCGCGGTCGGCGATCCCCTGCTCGCGCCGGCTCATCTCGGTGAGCTTCCGGTCCATGTCGTCCTCCTTCGCCAGGAGGCGCTCCTCGATCTTGATCGTCTCGGAGCGTCGGGTCGCGACCTCCTCCTCGATCGTCGCGCGCATGCGGACGGCGTCCTCGCGTGCCTCGATCTGGGCCTCGCGCCGGAGCGCCTCGGCGTCGTTCTTCGCCTCGCTGAGGAGGAGCTGGCGGGTTCGCCTCGCGGCGGCCAGGCGCGAGCCGGTCAGCGCGTAGAGCGAAAGGAAGGCAAGACTGGCTCCGAGTGCCAGGCCGATCGCAATCCCGATGACGACGAACATGCACGCTCCCTCACCTTGCGCCGGGAGACCCGGCTGGGACCGGTTGTCCGCGCCGGAGCGCGGCGCTCATCCGGCACCGCTGCAACGGGACGTGCTCGAATCGGTCGCGAGGCGCGCGAGCCTCGCGGGCGGTCAGCTCACCGCCGCTCTGCCTTCGCCTCCTCCGCGCTCATGGTGATAGATCGTCCTCGGCTGGTTTACAGGATCCGATTCGGAAACTCGTGTAGTTGCAGGCTAAATGTCGAATGAAGCGTTTCTATCCTAGCGCCGCCCACGTTCACGGCGCAACGCTCTCATTCGCCGCCTGCCTGGTGATCTCCTCGTCGAAGCCGCGTCCGGCGAGAAGGCGGGCCGTCTTCGGACCGCGGCCCCGGCGCGCGACGATCCGCTCTGCGCGCTCCCGCTCGGGCTCGAGGCCGGCGATTGCTTCCTCGACGAGCCCGGGGTCCACGCCCTGCCGCTCGAGGTCGAATCGGATCGCCGCGTCGCCCTGTCCGCGCTCTGCGAGCGACCCTGCGCGCTGCTCGGCAAAGCGCGCGTCGCTGACGAGCCCGGCGTGCTCGAGGGCCGCGAGCGCCTCCTCGGCGTCCGCAGGATCGACGCCCGCGCGCGCCAGCCGTTCGCGGAGCCCCTGAACGGAGAACTCGCGCCTCGCGAGCGCCCGCGTTGCCACCGCGAGCGCCTGCGACCGCTCTTCTTCCACTAGACCTTCGAGCCGACCTCTGCGGGCGCGTCGATCTCTTCCGGAGCCTCGGCCGGCTCCGCCGCGTCCGCCTGAGGCAGGAGACGCGCCGAGACGACCTGCTCCGGGCCGGCGAGCGCCTGGATCCGCAGGAGGATCTGGTCGCTGACGTCCGGATGCTCACGCAGGAACGCGGTCGCGTTCTGGCGCCCCTGGCCGAGCCGCTCGTCCTCGAAGCTGAAGTGCGAGCCCGACTTCTGCACGATCTTGCGCTCGAGCGCCGCGTCCAGCACCGTGCCCTCCCAGGAGATCCCGCTCCCGTAGATGATGTCGAACTCCGCCTGCTTGAACGGCGGCGCGACCTTGTTCTTGACCACCTTCACGCGTACGCGGTTGCCGAACGCCTCGACGCCGTCCTTCAGCGTCTCGATGCGGCGGATGTCGAGCCGGACCGACGAGTAGAACTTCAACGCCCGGCCGCCCGGGGTCGTCTCGGGGTTGCCGAACATGACGCCGATCTTCTCGCGCAGCTGGTTGACGAAGATGCAGATCGTGTCGGTGCGGTTGAGCGTCCCGGCCAGCTTCCGCAGCGCCTGGCTCATCAGCCGCGCCTGGAGGCCGACGTGCGAGTCGCCCATCTCGCCCTCGATCTCGGCCTTCGGCGTCAGCGCCGCGACGGAGTCGATCGCGACGACGTCCAGGGCGCCCGACCGTATGAGCAACTCGGCAATCTCGAGCGCCTGCTCACCGGTGTCAGGCTGCGAGACGAGCAGGTTGTCTATGTCGACGCCGATTCGCTTCGCGTAGGCCGGGTCCATCGCATGCTCGGCGTCGATGAATGCACAGATCCCCCCGCGCCGCTGCGCCTCCGCGATGACGTGGTAGACGAGCGTCGTCTTGCCCGACGACTCCGGGCCGAAGATCTCGACGATGCGGCCGCGCGGGACCCCGCCGATCCCGAGCGCGAGATCCAGCGAGACCGAGCCGGTCGAGATCGCCCCGATCGCGACCTGGGCCTGGTCGCTCATGCGCATCACCGACCCCTTGCCGAACTGCCGCTCGATCTGGCCGAGGGCGGTGTCGAGAGCTTGCTCGCGGTCCAACGTCATCAACCTCCTAGGGCGACCGATTCAACGATTTCGTACTGCGCTCCGCCGGACCGCAGCACCGAATGATAGAGAGCGGCATCGGACGGACTGAACGGCCGCACGGTCGGTAGCGATGGGCTCAAACGCGGCCGGGAGCGGAAGCGCAGGACGGTCACGTGCGGCAACCATTTCCGCCGCTCGGGCTCGTAGACGCCAAGCGTCTCGAGCCGTCCGTGGAGGTCGCTCGCAAACGCCTGCGCGCGCCCGTCGTCGTCGCCGAGGGCGAGCATGCCCACGGATCGCGTCTCACGGTAGCGCTCGACGGAGAGCAGGGGCCGTTCCGCGTCTCTCGCAGCCTCGCGCAGGGCGCCGACGACGCCCTCCACCTCCTCGGCCGGGCGGTGGCCGAGGAACGCGAGCGTGACGTGCAGGCTCGCGGCCGGGAGCACCCTGACGTCGCCCGCGCCCGCGTCCGCGAACGCCTCCCCCTGCCATTCGACGAGCGCGCCGGTCGTCTCGGCGGGGAGTCGCAGCGCGCAGAAGAGGCGGATTCGCTCACCGCCCTCGACGCTAGCAGCGGAACTCACGCGTCTTCGTGACGGCTCTGTGTCAGGAGCCGCAACAGCGAATGGAGCGCCGCCGCCACCGCCCGGCCGCGCACCGCGCTGCGCCCGCCCGGGAGGTTCAGCTCTACGCCGCGCCCTCTGTCAGGCCCCTCCACGTGGAGGTAGACGAGGCCGACCGGCTTCTCCGGGGTTCCTCCTCCCGGGCCTGCGACGCCGGTCACGGCGACCGCGACGTCCGCGCCCAGCCGCGCGCGTATCCCACCGGCCATCGCTGCGGCGACCTCGGCCGAGACCGCCCCATGCCGGGCCAGGAGCTCCTCCGGGACGCCGAGCTCGGCGCTCTTGACCTCGTTCGCGTAGGCGACGATCCCGCCGCGAAAGACGTCGCTCGCGCCCGCGACCGCGGTGAGCCTCGAGGCGACGAGCCCGCCCGTGCACGACTCGGCCGCGGCGAGCGAGAGCCCCCGCTCACGGCACGCGGCGACGACGAGCTCCTCGACGGGCCGCTCGTCCTCCGCGAAGAGGTGCTCCCCCAGGCGCTCGTGCAGCTGCGCGGTCAGCGCCGCCGCCTTCTCTCCCCCGTTCTCCTCGGCGAGCAGGTCGACGTGAATCTCGTAGTCGCGCGCGCAGATCGTGGCGCGCAGGCCGTCGCTTTCGCCTCCGGCCTCGTCAAGGGCGCGCGCGACGGTCGACTCGCTGACGCCGTAGAAGCGCAGGACGCTCCGCTCGGGCACTCGCGCGCGCGAGAGGACGGCCTGCACGGGCGCCGAGGAGACCGCAAAGGGCCAGAGCCGCTGCAGCTCGGGGGGCGGCCCCGGGAGCACGACCGCCACCGACGTTGCACACTGGAGCACGAGCCCCGGCGCGGTGCCTGCGACGCCGATCACGATCGCGCCCTCCGGAAGGGTCGCCTGCTTGCGGACGCCGGGCACGAAGTCGTCGTAGGGCCGCTTCATCCGCTCGGCGAACCCGCGCGAGACCATCCCGATCTCCGCCTCGAGCTCCGCGTCCACGAAGAGCTCGCGGCCCGCGGCCTTCGCGAGCAGCTCCACGGTTCGGTCGTCGTGCGTCGGGCCGAGCCCGCCCGAGACGACGCAGAGGTCGGCCTCGAGGCCCTCGCGGAGCGCCGACTCGAGCTCGTCCGCGTCGTCCCCGACGATCGCGATCCGCGCCGGCTCCACGCCCAGCCGCAGGAGCTGGGCGGCGAGGAACGGGCCGTTCCGGTCGGTCCGCTCGCCGCGCACGAGCTCGCTGCCCGTGACGACGACGACCCCGCGCGGGCGGCTCAAGCGGCGGGCGGTGCGACCGAGATGCCCTGCCGCGTCACGCGCACGGTGACCGGGCCGCCGTTGCCCGGGAACGGCACGACGCGCCCGTTGAGACTCGCCTTCAGGTGCCCAGGGTTCCCGAGACTCATCCAGAGACGGCGGGCGACGAAGCGATGGCTCTGTCCCGGGTCGACGGTGCCCGTGAAGAGCGTCCTCCCGCTCGAGGAGAAGTTGCGGACGTCCATCCAGCAGCTCCCGCCGACGGCGACCACGAAGAAGCGGAACGGCGCGTTCGGCGCGACCACGCGCTTCTTCGGCTTCGGCGAGGACGGCGTCGGCGCCGAGGTGCTCGTCGTGGTCGTGACGAGGTTCGGGATCTCCTTGGTGTCGTTGTTGCTGAACTTGAACGCGGCGATCACGAGCGCAAGGACGATGCCGATGCCCAGGAGCGCGAGCAGCACGCCGCGCCGCTCGACGCGGCGGTGACGCGCGTGGACGCGCGAGGTGCGTCTCGGCACGACCGGCTGGTTCGGCTCGTCCTCCCCCACCCCGTAGCGCGAGTTGTACTCGTCGACGTAGAGCTGTCCGTCGAGGCCGAGGTACTCGGCGTAGTTGCGCAGGAACCCCTTGACGTACGCCTGCGCGGGAAGCGAGTCGAAGGCTTCCTCCTCGAGCGCCTGCAGGTAGCGGGCCCTGATCTTCGTCGCCTGCTCGATCTCGGACAGCTCGAGCTGCTGGCGGTAGCGCGCCTCGCGAAGGCTGTTGCCGATCTCGAACACGGGAGGACAGCGATTGTAGTGACCCGGCGAACTACCCGAACACGTTCAGCAGCTCGTAGAAGCCGAGCGCGACGGCCGCGGTCAGGCCTATGCACAGAGCCAGGAGGCCGAGCAGCCTCCCGACGCGTGCCGATGCCTCGCCGCCCATGCGGCCGATCGAGCGTTCGATATTTCTCCGGGCCCGCCTGGCAAGCAGGATCGCGAGGAGCCCGAGGCCGACCGCGCCACACGCAGCGCCGGTCGCCTGCAGGAGCGTGACCTGGTCGGTCTGCCGCGCGGCTGCGAACGCGGCGATCGGCAGCGCAAGCCCGAGCAGGGCGAGCAGCACCGAGCCACGCGCCGCGTGGTTCGGCGAGGGGCTACTGCTTCTCGTAAGGCTGACCATCTGCGGCTGGCGGGAGGGCGCGGCCGATGATCCCGGCCACGGCGATGAGCGTCAGGACGTACGGAAGCGCCTGGAACAGCACCGGCCAGGCAGCCGAATCCGAGGCGGAGAGGTCCGGCAGCCGCTGCGCGAGGGCGCTCGAGAAGCCGAATAGCAAACACGCGGCGAACGCGCCGTACGGGCGCCAGCCGCCGAAGATGAGCGCGGCAAGGGCGATAAAGCCCCGGCCGGCCGTCATGTTCTCGGAGAACGAGCCCACGTAGCCGATCGAGAGGAACACGCCTCCCAGCGCTGCGAGAACGCCCGAGAGGGTGACCGCGAAGTAGCGCGTTCCGTACACGGAGATGCCCACGGTCTCCGCTGCGCGCGGGTGTTCGCCGACTGAACGCAGGCGCAGACCCCGCGCGGTCTTGAACAGCGCGATCGAGGAGAGCGGCACGAGGATGATGCCGATCCAGATCATGAGGTTCAGCGATCCGATCGAGCTGTCGAGGAAGTTCCCGATCAGCGGGATATGCCCGAGCCAGTGAAGGTGGACGTCGGGGATGGCGGGCAGGTTCTCGGGCGTCCCCTTGTCCCCGTAGACGTCGATGTAGATGTACCCCGTGAGCCCCAGGGCGAGGAAGTTGAGCGCGGTTCCGCCCACGATCTGGTCGACTCGCAGGTGAATCGCGAAGATCGCATACACGAAGGCGAGCAGACCGCCGGAGGCGGCTCCGATCAGGATTCCAAGGAACCACGACCCGGTCTTGTCGGCGCCCAGCGCGCCGAAGAGAGCGCCCATCAACATCATTCCCTCGAGGGCGATGTTCACGACGCCGCTGCGCTCGGAGAAGAGCCCGCCGAGGGCCGCGAAGGTGAGCGGCGTCGACCAGCGGAGGGTCGCGGCGATCAGCGTCGACCAGACGAAAACGCGGTCGAGGTTCGACGTTTGGGCCTGCATGGAGGTGATCGCCCCGACGATCCCGACAAGCCCGGCGGCGGCGGCGCCTCCCCCCACACGACGCTCCCCGCGAGCGAAGGCCCAGATCCCCGCCGCGACAGCGACGATTCCGAGCGCGATCGGTCCGGCAGGTGAGCGAACCGTGACAGGCGGCAGCGCGAGCAAGAAGGCGACGATTCCGAGCCCGATGCCGGCGATGCCGATCGCCTTGGCCGACGAGATCCGGTGCCAGAACGTCCTGCGGTCGATCGCCCCGGCCGCTGTCGTCACGACCTTGCGCCCTTTCGCTGGAGCGGCTTGCGCAGGGCGTGCCACGCGTACAGGATCAACAGGTCGGCTCCGACGAAGAGCACGACGAGTCCCTGGATGATTCGGGTCAGGTTCCCCGCAAGCTCAGGCTGGAAGATCGACGGGTCGAGGTTGCGGGTCGAGGTTCCGGTCAGGAGCGCCCCGAACAGCAGCGCCGAGAAGAAGATTCCGACGGGGTTGCCCCGCCCGAGCAGCGCGACGGCGATCCCGATGAAGCCGATTTGGACGCTCTGGACGACGGTCAGGTCGAGGTTGAACTCCCAGCCGAGGAGGTCGATCCCGCCGGCGATCCCGGCGAAGGCCCCGGAGATCGCCATCGCCAGGAAGTAGTTCCGCGCCACGCTGATGCCGCCGTAGCGGGCGGCCTCGGGGTTGAAGCCGACGGCACGGACCTCGTAGCCGAGCGTCGTGCGCGTGAGGATCAACCAGTAGACGACGATCGCGCCGATCGCGATGAAGAAGCCGATGTGAAGTCCTTGAAGGGTCGGGTTGCCCCAGAAGACGTGGAGCTTTGCGCTGTCGGCCACGTCTCGCGTCACCGGCGCCGAGAACGCCTTCGGGTCCTGCATCGGCCCGTTGAAGCCGACGAGGTAGCTGCCGATCCAGAGCGCGATGTAGTTGAGCATGATCGTGGTGATCACCTCGTGGGCGCCGACTGTCGCCTTGAGTAAGCCTGCGATCCCCGCCCATGCTGCGCCGGCGAGTGTCGCGACCACAAGGATTAGGAGCACGTGGGCCACGCTTGGCAGCCCCGCGAACCAGACGCCGAACTGGACGGCGACAAGTGCGCCAACGGTGTACTGGCCGTTTCCTCCGATGTTGAAGAGGCCGCAGCGGAAGGCGAACGCGACCGCCAACCCCGTGAGGATGAGCGGCGTGACCACGATCAGCGTCTGCTGGAGGTTGAGCGCGGCGCGCGAGCCCGTATCCCACGGGAACCACACCTGGGCGTCGGAGAAGGGAACTCCGATCGAGTGGGAGCCGACGTGGAAGAACCAGTTCAGGCCGGTGCCGTTGAAGATCGCGTGGTACGTCGAAAGCGGGTTCTTGTGCGTCGTTACGAGGATGACCAGGCCGGCGATCAGGAACGCGAGGATCGCGGTCAGAAGCGGCGTGACGGCGCCTCCGGCGCGCTGGTAGACGGCAAACCGGTCGGCGGCGCTCTCGGTGCCCGTTTCGCTCGGCTCCGGCCCGTTCGGAGGCTGCGCCGCATTTTCGCTCAGGCCGCCACGTCCCCTGTTCCGCGACCACCCGTCATGGCGATCCCGAGTTCCTGCTCGGTCACGTCGGGCGTGTACTCCGCGACGATCCGGCCCTCGTAGATCACGAGAATCCGGTCGGCGAGCGAGAGAACTTCTTCGAGCTCCAGCGAGACGAGGAGCACCGCCTCACCTCCGTCGCGGGCCTCGATCAGGCGGCCGTGCACGAATTCGATCGCCCCGACGTCGAGCCCGCGCGTTGGCTGAGCCGCGATCAGTGCGCGCGGATCGCGCGAGATCTCCCTCGCGAGCACGACCTTCTGCTGGTTACCGCCCGAAAGCGCCGCCGCGAGCGTCTGGGGACCGCCGCCTCGGACGTCGAACTGCTTGAGCAGGCCGCGCGCCCACTTCACGATGCGATGACCGAAGAGCCAGCCGAAGCGGGAGTTTGGCGGCCGGTCGAAGTCGTGCAGCGCAAGATTCTCGGCGAGCGTGAACTTGAGCACGAGCCCGCGCCGGTGCCGGTCCTCCGGGATGTGCCCGAGGCCGCTCCGGAGAACCGTGTGCGCGGACGCGTGAGTCACGTCCTTGTCGTCGACCTTGATCACGCCTCCCCCTACCCGACGGAGGCCGGTCAACGCTTCGACCAGCTCGGCCTGACCGTTCCCGTCGACGCCTGCGATCGCGACGATCTCGCCGCTACGCACCTCGAACGACACGCCTCGAACCGCCTCGAGCTCCCGGTCGTCGAGTACCCACAGGTCTTCCACCGTGAGGACAGGCTCGCCCGGCTCCGCTGGTGTCTTCTCCACGCGGAGTAGCACCTCGCGGCCGACCATCATGCGCGCGAGGCTCGCCTCGGTCGCGCCCGTGCGGGAGACGGAGTCGACCATCTTCCCGCGTCTCAGGACAGTGATCCGGTCGGCGATCTCGAGCACCTCGTGCAGCTTGTGCGTGATGAAGATGACCGACATCCCCTCGTCGACGAGCTTCCTCAGGATCCCGAAGAGCTCGAGCGCCTCCTGCGGCGTCAGCACGGCCGTGGGCTCGTCGAGGATGAGGATGTCCGCGTGCCGGTACAGGGCCTTGAGAATCTCGACCCGCTGCTGCTGCCCGACGCCGATCTCCTCGATGCGGGCGTCGGGCTCGATCGAGAAGCCGAACCGTTCTGCGAGATCGGATACCCGCGCGCGCGCGGCGCCGTAGTCGAGCATCACGCCCGCGCGGGTCGGCTCGTCGGCGAGGACGATGTTCTCGACCACTGTCATGACCGGGATCAGCATGAAGTGCTGGTGCACCATCCCGATCCCTCGCTCGATCGCGTCCTTCGGCGAGTGAATCCGTACGTTCTCGCCCTTGATGTGAATCTCGCCCTCGTCCGGGTGGTACAGCCCGTAGAGGATGTTCATGAGGGTCGACTTGCCGGCGCCGTTCTCGCCGAGCAGGGCATGCACCTCACCCCGGCGCAGGTCGAAGTCGATGTGGTCGTTGGCGAGGATCCCGGGGAAGCTCTTGGTGATCCCGCGCAGCTCGAGGACCGGACGCTCGCTCGCCATCGCGGTAATCCTAGGGGGCGGAGCGGCCCGCCCCCTAGGAACCGTTCGCTCTAGGCCGAGGGAGGCTTGATCTTGCCCGACGCGATCAGCTTCGCGATCGCGTTGACCTTCAGGGTGATGTAAGCCCTATCTCTCAGCGAGAGCGCCTTGCTCAGCTTGCCATAGCCGACGCCGTGGTTCTTGACGTTGTAGTTCTTGTTGAAGCCGCCCTTGAACCCGCTGGGGTTGGCCTTGAAGGCCTTGATGGCCTCGTAGACCGCGAGGTCGACGTGCTTCGTGGCGCTGGTGAGGATGTGCTTGCCGAGGAAGCCCTGGTCGGCGTCAACGCCGATTCCCCAGATGTGCTTCTGCTTCGCCAGCTTCAGCCCGCCGAGGCCGCAACCGCCCGCAGCCATGAACTCGACGCGCGAGCCCTGGTCGATGTGGTTCTGCGTCGTCTCCCTGCACTTCGCCTGGTCGTTGAAGGTCGGGTCGTTCGCGTAGTCGATCAGGACCTTGACGTTCTTGTTGGCCTTCCGTACGCCTGCCCTGTAGCCGGCCAGGAAGCGGGTGATCGCCGGGACCTTGTTGGCGCCGACGCCGCCGACCACGTTATGGCCCTTCTTCGGGTGGCGTTTCACCCAGAGCCCCGCGATGTAGCCGACGAGGTAGCCGGCCTCCTGCTCGCGGAACTGGACGCCACGAACGTTCGTCGGATTCCCCGAGAGCCCACTCTGGTCGACGTCGATTCCGAGGAACTTCGTGTTCGGGAACGCCGATGCGACGTCGAGCGGCCCGAACTGGAAGAGGACACCGGTCGCGATCACGAGGCCGTAGCCGGCCTGAGCGGCCGCCTGAAGGTTTGGCTTGCGGTCCGCGGCCGACTGGCTGATGTAGACGCGGCCGTTCGCCTTGGTGATCAGCTTCTTCTTGATCGCCTTCTGGAGACCGGTGTATGCGAGGTGGTTAAAGCCGTGGTCGTTCAGACCGCCGACGTCGGTCACGAGGGCAACCTTGACCGTTGCACTCTTCTTGGCGGGCGCTGCCCGCCCCATGCCTGCCGCGGCGGCGATTGCCACCGCGAGGACGCCCACGAGCGCTGCAGCCGCGAGCGTCATCAACGTTCTTCGTTTCACTTCATCCCTCCCGGTTTTGAATGCGCGGAAATGCTATTCCGCGACCCCTTTGCTCAGCAAGGGGTAAGACGAGGGATCTTGCGCCTAGTTAGCCTGAACCTGGCTCAGCTCGGCCTCTCCGACCAGCACGCGACGGGGCTTTGAGCCCTCGTAGCCGGAGATGATCCCGCGGCGCTCGAGCATGTCGATCAGGCGCCCGGCGCGTGTATATCCGACCCGCAGCCGCCGCTGCAGGAGCGAGACGGACGCCGTTTGCGTCTGGACGACAACCTCGATCGCCTTTTCGAGCAGCGGGTCCTCGTCCGGGTCGAAGTCGTCGTCGCCGCCATCGGCGTCCGCGGCGGTCGGCTCGGGCGCCTCCAGGAGCGATTCGTCGAGCTCCTGCTCGCGCTGGCCACGGCACTGCTCGACGACGAGCGCGATCTCCTCCTCGCTCACGTAGGCGCCCTGGAGGCGCTGGAGGCGCGAGGTGCCGAGCGGCTTGAAGAGCATGTCGCCCTGGCCGAGGAGGCTCTCCGCGCCCGCCTGGTCGAGGATGACCCGCGAGTCGGTCTGGCTCGAGACGGCGAACGCGATCCGGCTCGGGACGTTCGCCTTGATCATCCCGGTGATGACGTCGACCGAAGGGCGCTGGGTGGCGAGCACGAGATGGATCCCGACCGCGCGGCTCTTCTGGGCCAGCCGGATCACGCAGTCCTCCACATCCTGCGGCGAGATCATCATCAGGTCGGCTAGCTCGTCGATCACGACGAGCAGGAACGGCAGTTGCTGCTGACCGCGGGAGCGGAAGGCCCGGTTCGCCTCCGGAAGGCTCCGCGCACGGACGGCCGAGAGCCGCTCGTAGCGACGCTCCATCTCCGCGACGACGTTCCGGAGCACGGCCGCGGCCTCCTTCGGGCTCGAGACGACCGGCGTCAGGAGGTGCGGGATCGACTCGTAGTAGCCGAGCTCGATCCGCTTCGGGTCGATCAGGATCATTCGCACGTCGTCCGGGGTCGCCCGCAGCAGCACGGAGGTCAGGATCGCGTTGATGCAGCCGGACTTGCCCGAGCCGGTCGTGCCCGCGATCAGTATGTGCGGCATCCGGGCGAGATCCGTCCAGACGGCCTGGCCGGAGATGTCCTTGCCGAGCCAGACCGAGAGCGGGCTCGCGGTCTGCGGGAGGTCGTCGTAGATGTCACCCAGCGTGACGAGGTTCGGGCTCGGGTTGGGCAGCTCGACGCCGACCGCCTGCTTGCCGGGGATCGGCGCGAGGATGCGGATCTCGGTCGTCGCGAGCGCGTACGAGAGGTCGTCCTTGAGCGCGGCGACCTTCGAGACCTTCGTCCCGGGCGCGAGCTGCAGCTCGAAGCGGGTGACGCGCGGGCCCGAGATCTGGCCCACCATGGTCGCGTCGACGCCGAAGTTGGCGAGCGTCTGGACGAGCACCTCGGCGATGCGCGCGCCGTGATCGGCGTTGGGGCCGCTTCCGGGCGGCGAGGCCCGGAGCAGATCGCGGTCGGGAAGCCGGTAGTCGGGGGCGGGCTCTGCAGTGACGTCGAAGAGGCTCTCCTGGTCCGGCTCGTCTCCTAGCTCGGGCTCGGCGACGAGCAGGGGCGGCGGCTCGTTCGCGGCGACGATGTCGGGGAACTCGTTCTCGCCGTCGATCGGCGGCGCCAGCGGCTTGTTTGCAAGGTCCGGAGCCGAGCCCTCGATCACACGCAGCGGCGGCACGCTCTCTGCGCGGCGGCGCGACCGCTCGGCACGCGATTCGATGACGCGCGTGGTCGAGCGCCGCAGGATCGCCCCGATCGAGGCGCCGGTGAGGAGCAGGAAGCCCGCGAGCAGCGCGAGCGCCCCGACGATGGCCACGCCCGTTCCTCCGAGCGCGAGGCCGAGCCCGCCGCCGAGAGCCGTCCCGAGATAGCCGCCGTTCTCGCTCCCGAGCGTGATCAGGAGCCCGACCGAGAGGACCACGATCCCGGTTCGGAACGGGCGGACCTCGACGAGGTCGCTCTTGGCCACCATCAGCAGGCCGAGAATCACGAGGGCGGCCGGCAACGCCAGCGCGGCCGCGCCCACGAGCGCCGTCAGCGCGTCTGCGATCCAGCCGCCCACGTACCCCCCGTTCCAACCGATCCAGAGCACCGCGGCGAGAAACGCGCCCAGCGCGACCAGCCCGAGCCCGATCAGCTCGGGATGCTGGTGTCCACGCGTCTTGCCCGCGCGCTTGCGCTTGACGCGCTTCGGCATGCGCGGCTTGAGCGTGCGTCTCTTGCGACGGCGCGCCATCGTCGGCCCTGCTTCGACAGGGCCGACGTAAGACCTTCCAAGGCGTCGCTTGCGATGCCGACTGGAGGCCATGCCCGCTTTGCCGGCGTGGCCGTCTTCCGCTGCCGCGTGACGGTCTCTACCTGCGCTGCTTCTTGAGCTTCTCGGCCGCGCGGCGCTGGGCGCGGTTCATCGGCTCCGGCGTCGCTCCCTGCTCGCCGGCCGCTTCGAGCCACGCCTGGCGCTCCGCCGCGGTCAGGCGAGAGAGGGCCTGCTGGGCCTTCAACGGGTCGCGCGTCGCTCCGGAGCGCTCGAGCTTGGTCACCGCGCTCGCGAGCTCGGGGTTCTGCCGCTCGAGGCTCGCTTTCGAGGCCTTCTTCAGCTGGTTACCGAGGAACGGCACCTTCATCATCCCGCGCGCGATCGGCCGCACATAGCGCCCGCCCTGCACGCGCGCCAGGATGTTGAGCACGACCAGCAGGACGACGAGAACGCCCAGGATGATGAGCGGGATGAGGTAAACGGGCATCGCGCTTAGCCTAGCGAGCGGTCCAGGCGACGAACATGTCGACGCGCCACTTCAGTCAGGCGGCGAGCGCGCGCAGGTCCTCGACGGCGCGGCCGAGGAGGTTCTCGCGGAGGTCGAAGAGGCCGGCCCAGAGCGCGGAGCGGTCCGGGGCCGTGCGGATGCGGGCCGCGTCGCCGAGGCCCGCGAGGGCGCGCAGGAAGACGGCGAGCTCGAGGTAGGCCTGGGTCACGCGGATCGATGAGGCGTGCACGCCCGCACGCTCGAGCACCGGCTCCCACTCGAGCAGCTCGGCGGCGCCCGGAGCTCCGTACCAGGAGCGGCCCTCGGCGCGCTCGGGCTCGAGCTCGAGCAGGTAGCGGCCGAGCGGCTGCTCGAGGCCGGCCAGGGCGGTCTCGATCCGCTCGGCGGCTCTGCGCAGCGCGGCCTGGCGGCCTCCGGGGGTCGAGGGGGCGGCGTCGCCGCGGGCCCAGCGCTCGAGCAGGCGGCAGAACGCGAGCGCCGCGACCTCGCAGGCGCCGAGCTGTCTGACCAACCGGTTTGCCGTGTCGGGCTCGCCGTTGTCGACCAGCACGTCCGCCCACGTCTTCCTGGTCCGAAGTGTGCTCAACTCCCTCGCGCTCCTCAGTCGTCGCTGGCGGTGCGACGCCGGAAGGGACAGTGCATGTAGCACGGCCCTGGAGAGCGCCGTGCCGACAGCGGCGACAGGCACTGGCGGGGCCGAGTTCCGCTCGGCTCGAGCCCGTGCCGGTGAGGAGTGCGAGTGCTCACACTTCAACAACTACAGGAAGAATCATGGGCCGTCGACCCGTACGGTCGTAGATCAGCTGGCCGAGGCCGTCGTGGAGGTGCTCCTGGAGGAGCTTGATCTCGGTCATGTTCTGGTCGAGGAGGTCGGCGAGAACCTGCTCCGCCTCCTCGCGCATCTCCTCCAGCAGCGGGTCGTTGGGCTCGGCGAACCCGCGCGCGATCAGCTCCGGAGAGCCGGCGACGGAGCCGTTCGCGCTCGTCAGCGTCGCGACGACGATCAGGACGCCGTCCTCGGAGAGGTGGCGCCGGTCCCGCAACGCGACGTCCTGGACGTCGCCCACTCCGAGCCCGTCGACGAACGTCACGCCCGAGACGACGTGGTCGACGATCCGCGCCCCGTTCTCGTCCAGCTCGACGACGGAGCCGTTCTCGGCGAGCACGATCCGGTCCTCGGGGATGCCGCCCTCGACCGCGAGCCGCGCATGGGCGGCCAGCATGCGGAACTCGCCGTGCACGGGCATGACCGACCGCGGGCGGACGAGCCCGAGCATCGTGCGCAGCTCCTCAGCGTGGCCGTGGCCGGACACGTGCACCGGGGCGATCTCCTGGTGGAGCACCTCCGCACCGGAGCGCGCGAGTTGGTTGATCGCGTCGTGCACGCGCAGCTCGTTCCCGGGCACGGGCTTGGCGGAGATGATCACCGTGTCGCCGGCCTCGACCCGCACGGCCACGTGGTCGTTGTAGGCGATCCGCACGAGCGCCGAGAGCGGCTCGCCCTGGCTGCCGGTACAGAGGATCAACACCTCGCCTGGCGCGTACTCGTCGAGCTGGTTCGGGCGGATCAGCGCGTCCTCGGGAACCTCCATGTAGCCGAGATTGCGTGCGATGTTCACGTTCTTGCGCATCGAGCGCCCGACCACGCAGACCTTGCGGCCAACGTCGACCGCCACATCGACCGCCTGCTGCATGCGGTGGACGTTCGAGGCGAAGGACGCGACGAGGACGCGCCCGGTGCGGAGGGGGATCAGCTGGCGGAAGGCCTCGCCGACGAGCCGCTCCGAGCCGGTCACGCCGGGGCGCTCCGCGTTCGTCGAGTCGCCGAGGAAGAGGTCGACGCCGCGGTTCCCGACCTCGGCCAGGCGGCCGACGTCGGTGCGAAGGCCGTCGACGGGCGTGTGGTCGAGTTTGTAGTCGCCCGTGTGCAGGATGCGGCCGCCCGGGGTGTCGAGCACGATCGCGACCGCGTCCGGGATCGAGTGCGCAACCCGGATGAACTCGACGGTGCACTGTCCGATCTCGACCGACCCGGCTTCGGGATCGACCTCCCTGAGCTCGGCCGCGCGGAGAAGGCCGTGCTCGTCGAGCTTCGACTTGATCAGACCCATCGTCAGGCGCGTCGCCCAGATCTCCTCCACGCGGCACTCGCGCAGGAGATACGGAAGCCCGCCGACGTGGTCCTCGTGCGCGTGCGTTAGCAGCACCGCGCGGATCGGCCGCCCCCGATCGCGGAGGTAGGAGAAGTCGGGGAGGATCAGGTCGACGCCGAGGTGCTCGTCCCGCGGGAACGCGAGCCCCGCGTCGATCACGAGGGCGTCGTCTCCAGCCTCGACGACCGTCATGTTCTTGCCGACCTCGCCGAGGCCTCCGAGCGGGATGATCCGCGTGCTTTCCGGCATCGCAGCAGTCTAGATCGTTCGCCGGGGCAGGCTAAGGCATCGCTTGCGATGCCGACGTGAGGACGCATGGGCACCGCCCGTGCGTCCGTCGGAAACGACCGGTCGACCCGATTGCCGTGAGTTGCAGCAGGCCAAGGCGTCGCTTGCGATGCCGACGTGAGGACGCAGGGGCTCCGCCCGTGCATCGTCGGAAACGACCGGTCGACCCGATTGCCGTGAGTTGCAGCAGGCCAAGGCGTCGCTTGCGATGCCGACGTGAGGACGCAGGGGCTCCGCCCGTGCATCCGTCGGAAACGACCGGTCGACCCGATTGCCGTGAGTTGCAGCAGGCTAAGCGACGGGGACGGCGTATCCGATAGATCGTCCGTGCGACTCTCAGTCCTCGCCTGCGCGACTGTCGCGGCCGGCCTCGGCGTGGCCGTGGCCGGCGCCTACGCGGCCGTCGGGAAGCCGCTGACGGCCCTGGCGCTACTCGGCGCGGCCGCGCTCGCGGCCGAGCTGCTGGAGGAGCCCGAGGGCGGGCGTGTGCGGGCGCCGGTCGGCCCGGGCGTGTTCCGGGTCGCCTCCGGAGTGGACATCGCCGCGGTGATCGTGCTCGGGCCTTGGCGCGGCGCGCTCGTCGCGGGCGCGGCCGCGTTGCTTGCACGCATCGTGCGCGGGCCGTGGCGCCTCGCGCTCTTCCAGGCCTCCGCATTCGCACTCGCGGCGCTGGCAGCCGGGTACGCGTTCGTCCTCGGCGGCGGAAATCCGGGAGAGCTCTCCTTCCCGGACGACCTCGTGCCGCTGACGCTGCTCGCGGTCGCGTACCTGATCGTCTCGCGCGGCCTGCTCCAGGTCATCGGCGACCTCGAGGTGCTCCAGCCCGACTTCCCCGCGGCCGCCGCCGAGGCCGGCCTGGGCGCGGTCATCGCCCTCTGCGCGATCGGCCATCCGTGGGACGCGCTCGTTGTCATCCCGGTCGCGTTCGCGGTCAACGAGGCCCACGCCCGCGTGCGGCGCTCGCGGCTGGAGACGCTGCACGCGCTCGAGACGTTCGCGAACATCGTCGACGAGCGCGATCCGTACACCTACCGCCACTCGATGCGGGTCGCCGGGCACGTCGACTCGCTCGCCCGGGCGCTCGGGCTCCCCTACTCCGACATCGACCGCCTACGGTGGGCCGCGCGGCTGCACGACCTCGGCAAGGTCGCCGTCGACGCGGCCGTGCTCGGCAAGTCCAGCAAGCTGACCCCCGCCGAGTGGGGCGCCGTCTGGCGAGCGCCACGGCTGTCCGCGCGGCTCCTGCGCCGGTTCGAGGTCTCCGCGAGCGAGGCGCGCGCCGTCGAGTACCACCGCGAGCGCTTCGACGGCAAGGGCTACTACGCGATCCCGCCGGGCGACCAGCCGCTCGCCGCGCACTTCCTCGTCGTCGCCGACAGCTTCGACGCCATGACCAGCGACCGCCCGTACCGCCCGGGGCTCTCGAAGGGCGAGGCGCTCGCCGAGATCGAGCGCAACATCGGGACACAGTTCCATCCGGCCGTCGCCAAGGCGTTCATCGCGCTTCAGCGCGGCGAGAATCCCTACGCGGCACTGACCCACGAGGAGCAGGAGCAGCTCCGGAGCTCGGCGATGCCGTACCGCATCCCCGACATTCGGCGCACGCGAGACCTTCGCGAGCGGCCGGAGTTCGTGGCGCTCGGCGGGCTCGTGGCGGGCCTGGCGGGAGTCGGGCTCGACGAGCCGTGGCTGGCTGCGGCGGGCGCGTTCGTCACCTGCGCGGGGCTCGTGCTCCACGCCTGGGTGCGCCTCCGCGCGAACCGGCTCGCCCGCGCGCTCGCCGCCGCGCTGGCCGCCGACGACCGCTCGCTCGTGTTCGAGGAGCTCGCGGGCGTCCTGGAGTCGGCGACGAAGGGCGACTGGGTCGCGCTCGTCGGCTGGCGCGAGGACGGTCTCGGCGGTTTCGTCGAGGTCTCCCGCGGCGAGACGCGCCACGAGCGCGCGCTGATGAGCTGGCTCCTGCGCGAAGCGGACTCTCACGACGAGCTCCTGACCGCGCACGGGCACGAGCTCGGCGGCGATGGCGCTTACGTCGCTCTTCCGCTCAGGCGCGAGAACAGCGCGCTCACCGGCTTCCTCGTCCTCCACTCGCCGCACGCCCTCCAGCGCGCGGTTCGAACCGCGCTCGCGGGCTCGCTCGATGCGATCGGCCTCGCGCTCGCCGCGCAGCCGGAAGTGCCCGAGCAGCCCGCGACAACTGCTGCAGCAGGCTAGCGGCCCCCGCATTCTCGATCCCCCGCAGGGGGGATTCGCGCAGGAGTCGTTCTGCAGAAGCTCCGAGGGCGGTCGTTCCCAAGGAGGAAAACGAATGCTGCGGATGACGTGGATTTACCGGATCGCGTTCCTGGCGGCACTCGTGCTGGCGGCAGGCGCCGGTACGAAGTGGCATTAGGCGAGCCCGGCTAGGAATCTCATGACAGGCGCCCCCTCACGGGCGGGCGCGTTCGCCGCCAGCACGATCGTCCTCGGTGCGGGGGTGGTCGTGGTCGGCGCGTTCGCCGCCGTCGCCGATGCGTCGCTCACGACCCTCGCGGTCTTCGCGGCGGCGATCGTCCTGACGGAGCTGATCCAGGTCCCGGACGCGGACGGCGGTCTCGACGGCGCCCACGGCCAGAGCCTCAGCTTCTCGTCCTCGATCCAGATGGCCGCCGTGATCGTCCTCGGGCCGCTCCCTGCGGCCCTGATCGCGACGCTAGGGGTGCTGATCGTCGATCCGCTGCGCGGCTCGCCGCTGCGCAAGGTCGCGTTCAACGCGAGCGTCTTCGCGCTCTCGACCTTCTGTGGCGGCCTCGCCTACGTTGCGCTCGGCGGCACCGTTGGCCAGACGAATCTGCCGCACGACGTGCCCGCGATCCTCGGGCTGGCCGCCGTCTACTCGATCCTCAACATCCTCTTCGTCAACGCGATCGTCGCGCTCTCGGCCTCGAGATCGCTCCGCGTCGAGCTGCTCGACCTGCGCAGCGGCGAGCTGTCCCTCCGCGCGGCCGAGACCGGGCTCGCCGCCACGCTGTCCTTCTTCGCGCTCTCGAACCCGTGGAAGACCGTCTTTCTCGTCCCGCTCGTGTTCGCCGTCTACCAGTCGCAGGCGCGGCTGGCGCTCCTTCGGGCGGAGACGGGGCGCGCGCTCGAGACGTTCGCCAACGTCGTCGACGAGCGCGACCCGTACACGTTCAGGCACTCGGACCGGGTTGCAGGGCACGTCGAACGGCTGGGCCAGGCGCTCGGCTTTCCGGCCTCGTACGTCGGACGGCTGCGCTGGGCCGGGCGGCTGCACGACCTCGGCAAGGTCGCCGTCGACCGCGCCGTCCTGACCAAGCCGGACAAGCTCGACGACGAGGAGTGGGCGACCATGATCCGCCACCCGAGGCTCTCGGCGAGGCTTCTTCGCCGCTTCGACTTCGCCGTCGACGAAGCCCGCGCGGTCGAGTACCACCACGAGCGCTTCGACGGCTCCGGCTACTACGGCATTCCCGCGGCCGACCAGCCGCTCGCGGCGCATCTGCTGGTCGTCGCCGACAGCTTCGACGCGATGACGACCGACCGCCCGTACCGGAAAGCACTCCCGCGCGAGGTCGCCCTGGCCGAGATCGAGCGCCAGGCGGGAGCGCAGTTCCATCCGGCCGTCGCCAAGGCGTTCGTCGCCCTGGAGCGGGGCGAGGATCCACGAACGGTGCTGAGCGCGGGAGAGCGCGACGAGCTCCGCAGGCTCGCGCGCAGTCGGCCGCGCACGGCCGTGGCCGTCCAGCACTTGCTCGACGTCCTTCCGGAGGTGCTCACGATCGGCGGGATCACAGGCGCGCTCCTCGTTCTCGCAAGCGCCTCCCCCGTCTACGCGCTCATCCCCGCCACGCTGGCGGTCACGGGGATCGCCGCGCGCATGATCGACCGCAGCCACACCCGCCGGCTGATCTCGAACCTGCACGTCATCCTGGCCGCGCCGGTTGCCAGGGCGGCCGTCTTCGACGCGCTCACCCGGCGGCTCGCCGAGACCGCGGAGCTGCGCTGGTCGGCGCTGATCGGCTGGCAGGAGGACGAGTTGTTCGGCTGGGTCGAGCTCGAGCGGCGCCTGACGAGCGAGCGGCCCCGCGCAGCCGCGCTCACGAGCTGGCTGATCCGGGACGCGGACGCCGGCGAGCGGGTCCTCCGCGCGTCCGGTTCGGAGGTCGGCGGCTCCGGGGTCTACCTCGCGATCGCGCTCCGGCCGGGCGACGTGACGGCAGGCTTCCTCGTCCTCGGGCTCGGGGCCAGGCCTCCGCGACGGCTGTCACTGGCGCTCGAGACCTGCGCCGAGGAGCTGGAGGCCGCGTTCACCGGGCGGGCCCAGCCCGAGTCGGATGCGACCCAGCAGCTCCCTCCTGCGATCCGAGCGGCGTCCTAGGTGTTCCTCCTCCCCAGCCTCGTCCTCGGAGTCATCTTCGCCATGCTCCTCGGCGGCCGGCCGAGCCGGCTCGCCGACGTGCGCTTCCGGCTCGCGTGGACGGTCCCTGTCGCACTCGTCCTGCAGTTGATCATCTTCGGCCAGCTCGGAGAGGGGCTCGACCAGGTCTCGATCGAGCGCCTGCATGTGGCGAGCTACGTGCTCCTACTCGCGTTCGCGGCGGCCAACTTCCGCCTGCGCGTGCTGGTCCCGGTGCTGCTCGGCCTGATGGCGAACGCGACCGCGATCATCGCCAACCACGGGCTGATGCCGGTCTCGGCGAGCGCTGCCCGGGCGGACGGCCTCTCGCCGGGCGTGCACGAGAACGTCTTCGTCGGCCCGTCGCGCCTGGGATTCCTCGGCGACGTGTTTGCGCTTCCGTCCGAGCTCCCGCTCGCCAACGTCTTCTCGATCGGCGACATCCTGATCGGGATCGGGATGATCATGTTCGTCGTCCTGGTGTCGATCCGCGACGACGCGGCGCCTGTCATCGAGCCCTCGCGCTTGCTCGAGCCGCTGCGGACGCGGAACTACCGCGCACTCGCGGCCGGCAAGCTCGTCTCGTACGCGGGCGACTGGATCACGCTAACCGCGCTCGTCGGCTGGATCTACTCGACGACCGGCTCGACCGGCCAGGCGGCGCTGCTGCTCCTAGCGCGGCTGGCGCCGCCGGTTCTCGGCGGCGGGATCGCAGCCTTCGTGGTCGACCGGCTGCCCAAGCAGCGCCTGCTCGTCTGGATCGAGCTGGCGCGCGGCCTTGCGGTCGCGGCCGCACTCGCAGGCGTGGCCTCCGGCTCGCACTGGCTGGTCTTCACGGCGCTCGCCGCTTCCGGCGCTCTGGCCGCAGTCTCCAACGCATGCGTTCCCTCGCTTCTCCCGAGCCTCCTGCCGACGGAGCAGCTGGCCTCGGCGAACGCGGGGCTCGGGATCGCCAAGGACGGAGCGATGGCACTCGGCGCGCTCGGCTCAGCCCTGATCGTCTCGGCGATCGGCGTCGGTCCCGCGCTCGTGGTCGACCTGGGGACGTTCCTAGCGGCGATCTGCCTCTTCGGCCTCATCCGCGCGCCGTTCCGAAGCGTTGCGGCGCCGAGGCCGGAGGAGCGCTCCGAGGGCGCGCTCCGGTACGTGCTCGGGCGCCGCTGGCTGATCGTCCTCGTGTTCTCGTTCGCGGCGGCGACGCTTGCGACCGGCCTCGCGAACGCGACCCTCCCGCGCCTGATGGAGGACAAGTTCCACTTCGGCGCGAGCGGCTACGGCTTCGGGATCGCGGCGCTCGCAACCGGTCTCGTGCTCGGCCAGGCGCTCGTCGGCCTCGCCCGCGTGGGCGAGACGGCCGGGCGCTGGATCGGCGCCGGACTGCTCGTCATGGCCGGACTCTTCGGGCTGCTCGGCCTCGTCGACCACGCGGCCACCGCGCTGCTCGTGCTCGGCGCGATCGGCTTCGTCGACGGCACGACGGACGTGCTCTTCGAGACCGTCGTCCAGCGCGAAGCCGACCCGCGGCATTACGGAGCGGTCTTCGGCTTCTCCTACAGCTTTATCACGCTGACGATGATGGGCGCGGTCGCGGTGGCGCCGCTCGTCAACGGGCTCGTCGCGCCCGGGATCGCGATCCTCTGCGGCGCGGCGCTGCTCCTCGTCGCCGGCGGCATCGCGCTGCTCGGCATGCCGAGCCCTGCGCGCACGAGGTCCCGCGCACGCCGGATCCGGTCCGACGCGGATCTCGCCGCGTCCTAAGGCGTTCGCTTGCGACGCCGACCATAAGAGAGGCCGTGCCGGCTTTGCCGGCGGGGCCGTCTAAACCGGGGAGGGTTCCAACAGCTTCAGCCGCTCGAGGCAGGAGCGGATCTGGGCGGTCTCCTCGGGACTCGCCTCGACCAGCGGGAGGCGCAGGCCGCCGACGTCGTGGCCGAGGAGGTTCAGCGCGGCCTTCATCTGGATCGGGCCGGTCACGACGCCGATCAGCTCGTAGGCGGGCGCAAGCTCCTCGTCGATCCGGCGCGCACCCTCGATGTCACCCTCGCGGACGAGCCGAACGAGCTCCTTCACCTGTGGCCCGACGACGTGCGTGTGGACGCAGACACCGCCCATCCCGCCGATCTCGACGAACGGCAGGACCAGGTTGTCGTCGCCCGCGTAGAGGTCGAGCCCGAGCTCGACGATCCGCTTCGCCTGCTCGATGTCGGCGTTCGACTGTTTGACCGCGCTCAGGTTGGGGATCTCGGCGAGCTCGGCCATCGTCTCCGGCTCGATGTTGATCACGCAGCGGCCGGGGATGTTGTAGGCGATCACGGGCCGGTCGCTCACTGCGGCCACCGCCTTGAAGTGCTCGACGATCCCGCGCGGCGGCGGCTTGTTGTAGTACGGCGTCACGACCAGAAACGCGTGCGCTCCGGCCTCGTGCGCCTGCTCGGTCAGGTGGATCGAGTGCGCGGTCGAGTTCGTGCCGGTTCCCGCGACGACCGTCGCGCGGTCGCCGATTGCCTCGAGCGCCGCGCGGATCAGGCCGACCCGCTCCTCGTCGGACAGCGTCGACGCCTCGCCCGTCGTCCCGTTGACGACGACCCCGTCCGAGCCGTTGTTCACGAGATACGCACATAGCTCGGCGTACCTCTCGAAGTCCACCTCGCCGTCGGCGTCGAACGGCGTCACCGTGGCGGTCAGGACCTCGCCGAGCACGGGCTCCAGTCTAGTCGAGCAGGCTGTCGAGCCCCACCGTCAGGCCGGGCGGAAGGCCCGAGAGGCGTTCCAGCGCGAGGAGAACGCCCGGAACGTAGGCCTCGCGGGAGAAGGCGTCATGGCGGATCGTGAGCAGCTGGCCCTCGCCGCCGAGCAGCACCTCCTGGTGCGCCACGAGCCCGGGCAGCCGCACCGAGTGGATAGGCGGGTCGCCGGGGAGAACCGCGGCCGTCGCCTTTGCGGTTCCCGAGGGCGCGTCCTTCTTCGCTTCGCCGTGGAGCTCGACGATCTCGACACGCGGCAGGAAGCGGGACGCCTCGGCCGCGAGGCGCATCATCAGCACCGCGCCGATCGCGAAGTTCGGGACGACGAGGAGCTGAAGCCCGCGCTCGGCCGCCAGCTCGCCAGAAGGTCCAGGGTCCCAGCCGGACGTGCCGACCACGCACGGAACGCCCTGCTCGAGCGCGGTGCGGACATTGCCCTCGACTACGTCCGGCACGGTGAAGTCGACGACTGCCTCTGCATCGGCCAGCTCGACGAGCTCGTGGCCGGCCGCCTCGAGCGCGGGCCCCAGGACCGAGCCGACCTTGCCCCCGCGGCCGAAGAGGGCGACCTTCATGCGGCCTTGGCGAGTCCCGGATTGACGCGCTCGACCGCGGCCCGGAAGTGCTTCTCGGCGGGCCCGATGCCCGCGGCAGAGAGCTTCTCCGGGGCAAGCAGCACGTCCGCGAGCTCGGCCAGCGCCTCCGGCTCGACCGCGTCGACCTCGGCCATCAGCCGCTCGATCGAGAGGATCTCGGAGTCGGTGATAAGCGACTTCCCGAGCCGGCTCATGCGGTTGGAGGTCGACTCCATCGAGAGCATGATCCGCCCCTTCAGGTTCTCCTTGGCCCGCGCGAGCTCGTCGGGCCGCAGCTTGCCGGCGGCGATCTCGCCAATCTGCTCGCTCGCGATCTCGAGACAGGCCGCCAGCTTGTCCTCGCGCGTCCCGATGTAGATCCCGATCTGGCCGGTGTCGGTGTACTGCGACGCGAAGCTGTAGACGGCGTAGGCCATCCCGCGCTTCTCGCGGATCTCCTGGAAAAGGCGCGACGACGCGGAGCCGCCCAGTACGGAGTCGAGGAGCGAGGCGGCGAAACGGCGCTTGTCCGAGCGCGAGATCCCGGGGGCGGCGATGCAGACGTGGTACTGCTCGGTGTCCTTGCGCTGGAAGCGGAGGCTCGGCGGGGGCGCCTTGACGAGCCGCGGGCGCACCCGCGGGCCGTTGCGGGCGGGCGCGGCTGCCCTGCGCTGCACCTTCAGGAGCAGCTTCTGGAGCTCCTCGTGCTTCACGTTCCCGGCCGCTGCCACGACGACGTTCCCCGGCACGTACATCGAGCGGTGGTACGCGGACACCGTGCGCCGCGAGACGCTGGAGATCACATCGCCGCGGCCGATCACGGGCCGACCGAGCGGATGGTTGCCGAACGTCGCCTCGGACATCAGGTCGTGGACGAGCTCCTGCGGCTGGTCCTCGTACATCGCGATCTCCTCGAGTACCACGTCGCGCTCCGCGTCGAGCTCTGCGAACGACGGCGCGAAGACCATCTCCCCCATCACGTCGAGCGCGGTCTCGAGCCGGTCGTCGGGGACGCGCGCGTAGACGACCGTGTGCTCGCGGGAGGTGGCCGCGTTGAGCTCGCCGCCGAGCCCGTCGAAGATCTCTGCGATCTCCTGTGCGCTGTACGAGGCCGTGCCCTTGAAGAGCAGGTGCTCGAGGAAGTGCGAGATGCCTGCCTTCGCCTCCGTCTCGTCGCGCGAGCCGGCGCCGATCCAGAAGCCGATCGCGACCGAGCGCACGCTCGAGAGCCGTTCCGAGATCAGCCGCTCTCCGGAATCGAGCTCGGTCAGGACGTACCGCTGCACAGGCGGATCGTACTCGCGGCGGTCGCCAGTGCCCGTCCGGTAATGCCGCCGAGCTTCTGGGTCGCGAGCACCAAGCCAGAGGCCGCACTTGTCCGCAGCAGGCCGGCTGCCTTGCTAAGAGCAAGGGTGGACTGTGGCGCCGTGTGATCGCGGGCCAGGGGCCGGCATGTGTTGCTGGACGGGCACTAAGCTCAGAGCGTGGCAGTGCCGAGCGAGGAGCTCGAGTTCGAGCGGTGGGCGCAGGAGGCGATCGAAAGCCTCCCGCCCGACCTGCGCGACGCCATGTCGAACGTCGCGATCACGATCGCGGACGAGCCTCCGCCCGGCCAGCCGCTGCTCGGGCTCTACGAGGGCGTCCCGCTCACGAGCCGCACGAGCGGGTACGCGGGTGTGCCGCCGGACATGATCACGATCTACAGCGGCCCGCTGGAGCGGCTTTACGGCCACGATCACGAGCTCCTGCGCGAGCAGATCCGACGCGTCGTGCTCCACGAGATCGCCCACCACTTCGGGATCAGCGACGAGCGCCTGCGCGAGCTGGACCGCTACTGACCCTGGGCCTTCTTGATCGCGGCCTCGACGGTCGGGACGTCGGGCGCGCCGCCGGGTGCGATGTTCGTCAGCTTTCCGCCCGTCTTGCCGATCAGCACCGTCGGCGTCCCGAGGACCCTGTCGGCGTTCGCCTGCTGATCGAACGTATGCGTCTGCGCGAGGACCTTGGGCGACGTGCGGTTGCTCAGGGCCTGCTGCACGTTCAGCCCCGGGATGCTCGCGTAGGCGGCCGCGACGAGCTGGTCGGTCAACCAGCCCGAGTTCTCGGGCTGCTGGTTGAAGTAGATGAGCTGGTTGAACTGCGCGAGCCTGTTCTGTAGCCCGGCGGAGAGCGCCGCGCGCCGCCCGACCTCCGACTCCGCGCCGATGAACGCGATCGGCCTGGTGATCACCTTGACCTTCCCCTCCCGCACGTAGCGCGAGGTGATCGTCGGCATCACACCGGTCTCGAACTCCCGGCACACCGGGCACTGGAGGTCGATGTACTGCACCATCGTCACCGGCGCGTCCGGCGAGCCGAGCACGTTCCCATTCTGAGGGATCCCGTCGAAGCCCTTGATGACGGCATCGGCGTCCGGAAGCGCGCTCGCGGACGTCGTCGTCACCAGGTTGGAGGAACCGGAGGAGCCCGACCCGCGCCCGGCCACCACGAAGACGACCACGGCGGCGACAACCGCAACCGCGATCGCGATGGCCACGATCGCGAGCACCTTGGGCGACGCCTGGCGACCGCCCGTGCTGCTCACCGGAGGCCGCTTCACGTCCTGCCGCTGCTGTCTGGCTTTCTTGCCGCTCGTCATGGTTCCTCGTCGGGAACGGTAGCGCTCGGAGCGGGCAGGGCGCCCAGAAGCAGGAATGCGAAGCACAGCGCGAAGCCGGTCAGGGCCAGCGTCGGGATCGTCACGTAGCCGAACTCCTCGATCCACTTGACGGCGCAGCCGCCCGGAGCCGAGGCCAGGCAGATCTGGGATTGCACGACCACGCCGTTCTCGACCAGCAGGTGGTAGACGGACACGCCGGCGCCGACGAGCGGGAGCGGCAGCAGGTAGCGGCACATGCGCCGATCGTTCGCGAGCGCGGCCAGGAGCGTCGTGATCGTCAGCGGGTACATGCAGATGCGCTGGTACCAGCAGAGCTCGCACGGCGGGAAGTGCGCGATCTCCGAGAAGAACAGGCTCCCGCCGGTGGCGATCGAGGAGACCAGGAACACGATCCACAGCTCGTAGCCCTCGACCGCGCGGCGAAACCACTCCCCTGGACCCCGCAGGCCGACGAGCCACGCGAGCCCGACGAGGACCAGCGCGGCGGCGAGGACTTGGCCAACGACCCCGAGGACGGCCAGCAGGACGATGGCGTCGTGCGTCATCAGCCGGCCCGGAGGAAGATCCGGCCGCCGCGCGTCCGCTCGGCGAGCAGCCGGCCGTGGAGCTCACGCTCCCAGAGGTAGACGCGGCTCACGGCGATGAGCGCAGCGACGCCGAGCCCCGCGAGGATGCCGGCGAGCACCGCGGCCAGGCTCGGGTTGGCCGCAAGCGCGATCGCTGCGCCGATCGTCAGCGCGATCGTGCTCGGGTACGACGCCTTCGCGAGCGAGCGCCAGAGCGGCTCGACGACCGCCTCCGGCGGCGGCGGGTCCTTGGCCTCGGCGATCCGTTGGTCAGTGCGGCGCCGCCCCGAGCCGGCCAGAAGCGCGAACAGGCCGCCCGCCGGTCCGGGGTCGACCCCCCGGGCGCGGGCAAGCGCGAGCGCGCCCACTCCGAGCACGATCCGCGCTCCCCCGATCAGAAGAGCCTGCGACCGCGGCGGCTAGCCGCGGTCGCGGTCGCCTCGTCCTCCGCCGCTGCCGCCGCGGCGGCCGCGATTGCCACCGTCACGGCGTGGCGGCCGCTCCTCGCGCTCGCGCGGCGGAGCGTCCTTGGCGCGCTCGATCAGCTCCTCGGGCTGGACGAGGTTGCCGTTCTCGTGCTTGGCGACGAGCTTGAGGCCGATCCGGCCGCGGTCCTTGTCCACCTCCTGGACGACGACGTCGAGCACGTCGCCGCGCCCGATCACGTCCTCGATGTGTCCGACCCGCCCGGGGCCGACGTTGGAGACGTGGAGCAGGCCGTCAGTGCCTTTCTTCAGCTCGACGAAGGCGCCGAACTGCGTGGTCTTGACGACCCTGCCGGTGTACGTGTCGCCGACCTCGGGCTCCTTCGTGAGCGCCTCGATCGCGGCGATCGCCGCATCGGCCTTCGTGCCCTCGGTCGCGTAGATGAGAATCGTGCCGTCCTCCTCGATGTCGATCTGGACCTCGTAGTCGGACTCCAGCGACCGGATCGTCTCGCCGCCCTTGCCGATCACGAGCCCGATCTGCTCGGGGTTGATCGAGACCGTCGAGATGCGCGGAGCATGCTCGGCGAGCTGCTCGCGGCTCTCCGGCAGCACCTCGGCCATCTTGTCGAGGATCGACTCGCGCGCCCGCTTCGCCTGCTCGAGCGCGTTGCGCATGATCTCCTGCGTGACGCCGGTGATCTTGATGTCCATCTGGAGGGCGGTGATGCCGTCCCGCGACCCGGCGACCTTGAAGTCCATGTCGCCGAGGTGATCCTCGGCGCCCTGGATGTCGGTCAGGATCACGTAGTCGTCGCCCTCCTTGACGAGGCCCATCGCGATCCCGCCCACGGGCGCCTTGATCGGCACGCCCGCATCCTGGAGCGCGAGCGTCGACCCGCAGACGGAGCCCATCGAGGACGAGCCGTTCGACTCGAGCGTCTCCGAGACGAGGCGGATCGTGTACGGGAACTCCTCGAGCTCGGGGATCATCGGCTCGAGCGCCCGCTGCGCCAGCGCACCGTGCCCGATGTCACGCCGCTTCGGCCCTCGCATGAAACCCGTCTCCCCGACCGAGTAGGGCGGGAAGTTGTAGTGGTGCATGTAGCGCCGCTCCGACTCGAGCGAGAGGTCGTCGATCCGCTGGCCCTCCTTGGCGGTACCGAGGGTGAGCAGCGTCATGATCTGCGTCTGGCCGCGCGTGAAGAGCGCCGAGCCGTGCGTGCGCGGGCTGACGCCCACTTCGCACGAGACCGGGCGGATCTCCTCGGCGCCGCGCCCGTCGGGACGGCGCTTGTCGACTGCGATCTTCCGCCGGACGAGCTCCTTGTAGATCGTCTCCGCTGAGCGCTTCAGGTACTGCCGCGTCATCGAGTCCTTGACGGGCGGCGTCTCCGGATCCGCAGGCGCGGGCCCGACCGGGAAGGGCAGCTCCGCCTCGTCCTCGATCCGGCCGAAGAGCAGGCTGCGCTTCGCCGAGCGGAGCTCCTTCGAGTCCTGCTCGGCGTCGGTCAGCGCGCGGAGGTCGTCCTCGAACTGGGTTGCGACCGGGCCGCGCACGGCCTCGAGCCGCTGGCGGTCGAGGATGATCGCGAGGCTCGACCGCACCTGGATCTGGCGGCGGATGTCGTCTTCTGTCGAGTCCATCGAGATCGCGGGGGCGAGCTCGGCCGCGAGCTCCTCGACGACTGCTCCTGCCTCACGGAGGCCATCTGCTCCAATCCGCTCCTGGATGCGGGGGGCGTGCTCCGCCTCGAGCTGCTCGGTGAGCTCCGCGTCGAGCCAGCGCTCCTTGCCCGCCTGGCGGCGCAGGTCTTCCTGCGCCTCGCAGATCTTGATGATCTCGCCGTGGGCCAGCTCCAAGGCCTCGAGGATCGTCTCCTCCGGGATCTCGACGGCGCCGGCCTCGACCATCGTGAGGGCATCCTTCGTGCCAACGACGATCAGGTCGAGCGTGCTCTCGCCGGTGTCGATCGCGGCGAGTGTCGGGTTGACGACGAGCTCTCCGTCGATCAGGCCGATCCGGACGGCGCCAACCGGCCCGAGGAAGGGCAGCGGGGAGACCATCAGCGCGGCCGAGGCGCCGTTGATGCAGAGAATGTCGTGTGCGGTGACGAGGTCAGCCGAGAGCGTCGTGCAGACCACGTGCACCTCGTTGCGGAAGCCCTTCGGCCAGAGCGGCCGGATCGGGCGGTCGATCATGCGGGCGGTCAGGATCGCCCGCTCGGTCGGGCGGCCTTCGCGCTTGAAGAAGCCTCCGGGAATCTTGCCCGCCGCGTACATGCGCTCCTCGACGTCGACGGTGAGCGGGAAGAAGTCGGCGCCTTCGCGCGCCTCCATCTTTCCCTGCGCGGTGGCGAGCACCATCGTCTCGCCTGCACGGACGAGAACGGCGCCGTCGGCCTGCTTGGCCAGCTTGCCGGTCTCGAAGGTCAGCTCCTCGCCCCCAACGGTCACGGAGACCGTTGTGGTCGTGGGCTCAGTCGTTACTGCCATTTGTCGTTCCTCCACTTCTGAGGAGAGTGGAGGTTTGAACCAAGCCTCGACGCCGGGGCCTCGCTCAAACTTCCACCCTCGAGGGTCTGGGTCTGGTTCGGCCGGTCCTACCTCCTGAGGCCGAGCTCTTCGATCAGCTTGCGGTACCCCTCGAGGTCCCGCTTCTGCAGGTACTGCAGGAACCGGCGACGGCGCCCGACGAGCTTGAGCAGCCCGCGGCGCGAATGGTGGTCCTTCGGGTGGCTACGAAGGTGCTCCGTGAGCTCGTTGATCCGGGCGGTCAAGAGCGCGACCTGCACCTGGGCCGAGCCGGTGTCGGTGCCGCTGCGGCCGTGCTTGCCGACGATCTCCTGCTTCGCTTCCTTGGTGAGGGTCAAACTGCCTCCTTCTACATGACTCCGCAGTCCAAGCGCGCCGCGGGGAAGCACCTGCGAACGGCTGAGACTGCGGTCTCGGAGAAGGGTAGCAGGCGGGCTGTGGCCCGCCGGTTCGGCCGCCGACCGCCAGGTCGGGCGCAGACCCGGAGGCCACCAACCTCCTCCCCACCGCGAGCGTAACGAGGAAACGCGCACGCGTGGGAGACGGGACCGCGCCGAAATCGTCACGATTCATCCCGTGCAGGCGGCGGTAGCAGCGGGGCACCCGGCCACGGTCGAGGTCGGCATCGAGATCCTCGAGGACGGGGGCTCGGCCGCCGACGCCGCCGTTGCCGCATCGCTCGCGTCGTGCGTCGCCGAGACCGTGATGACCGGCTTGCTCGGCGGGGGCCACGGCCTCTACTTCGACGCGCCGACCGGCCGCGCGCGCACCCTCGACTGCTTCGTCGCGATCCCGGGCCTCGGGAGAGAGCCGCGGCACGCGGAGCTCCTCGAGCTCGACATCGTGTTCGGAAACGCGCTCGTGCACTACTCCGTCGGCATCGCCTCCTGCGGCGTCCCGGGGCTTCCCGCCGGGCTTGCTGAGCTCCACAAAGAGCACGGACACCTCCCCTGGCAGCGGCTCGTCGAGCCCGCGCTGCGGCTGGCCGCGGACGGCGTCGACTTCCCGCCGGCGCATGCGGCGTGCCTTGCGATGCTCGAGCCGGTCATGACGATGAACGAGGGCGCTCGCATCTACGCGCCGGAGGGCGAGTTGCTCCCGGCGGGCGCGCACCTCGTCCAGCCGGGCCTCGTGGCTGCGCTCGAGCTGGTCGCCGAAGAGGGCCCGCGGAGCGCCTACGACGGCACGCTCGGCGAAGCCCTGCTCGAGCTGATGGACGAGCGCGACGGGCTCGTCACGCGCGCCGACCTCGACCGCTACGAGGCCCGCTGGTCGGACCCGGTCGAGGTCTCCTTCGCCGGGAAGCGCTTCCTGACGCGCGGCGGGCTGTCCGATCTCGCGGAGCTGCTCGCGGGGCTTCCGCGACTTCAGGGGCTCCGCCCCGCCGAGCGCGCGCTCGTGCTCGCCCGCACGCTCGACGGCCCCGACAGCGTGGGCGACACGACGAACCTCACGGTCGTGGACGCCGAGGGCAGCGCGTGTGTCCTGACGACGAGCCTCGGCCTCGGCTCCGGCGACTTCGTCCCCGGCTTCGACCTGCACCTGAACAGCATGCTCGGCGAGACCGACCTGATCCGCGGCCCGCTCGAGCCGGGCGAGCGGATGGGGAGCATGATGGCGCCGAGCCTCGCGCTGGACGGCGACGGCGTCGCGTTCGCCGCCGGCGCGGCCGGAGGAACACGCCTCCGCAGCGCGATGCTCCAGGTCGTCTCGGGCACCCTCGACGAGGGGCTCGACGTGCAGGTGGCCGTGGAGCGCCAGCGGCTCCACCCTGCGGACGGCCTCGTCAACCTCGAGGAGGGGTTCGAGCCGGAGGTCGCCGACGCGCTCCAAGACGCCGGGTACGAGGTCCGCGCCTGGGACACGCGGCACCACTACTTCGGCGGCGTCAGCGCGGTGACGCGAACCGGCTGCGCAGGCGATCCACGGCGAAGCGGGGCCGCGCGGGCGCTCTAGCCCGGCGGCTCGACTGCGCGCGTCTCCTCCACATCGCTCGCGATCTGCGCGACGAGCTCCTCCTCGCTCTCGAACTGCGCCTCGTCGCGCAGCCGCCGCCAGAGCTGGACGACCAGCCGCTCGCCGTAGAGGTCGCCGTCGAAGTCGAGCAGATGTGCCTCGACGCGCCGCTCCGCACCGCCGTAATGCGGGTTCGTGCCGATCGAGATCGCCGCGCGGTGGTCCAGCACGGCGCCCGCGTAGATCCCGTACGCAGGCACCAACAGGCGCGGATCGAGGCGCAGGTTCGCGGTCGGGAACCCGAGCGCGTCGCCGCGCGCATCCCCGGCGACCACCAGCCCGTCGAGCTCCGGAGGCCGGCCGAGAAGCCTGGCCGCGCGCTCGATCTCGCCTCCGCGCACGAGGTCGCGGATCCTGCTCGACGACACGCCCTCGACGAGCGGGACCGCGCGCGCGTCGATGCCGAGCTCGCGCAGCGTCTCCAGGTCGCCGGCGCGGCCCTGGCCGAAGCGGAAGTTCCCTCCGGCCACCACGACCTCGGCTCCGAGCGGGCGCAAGACCCGCTCCACGAACTCCTCAGGGCTCTGCTGCGAGAACGCGTGGTCGAACTCAACCACGAGCGCTTCCGGGATCCCCGCGTCTCCCATCAGCTCGAGACGCCGTTCCAGCGTCGTCAGGAGCTCGACCTCGTAGCCGAACGCGATGCGCGGATGGGGCTCGAAGGTGACGGCGGTCGCGAGGAGGCCCGCGGCCTGGGCGGCGGCGAGCACGGCCCGGTGGCCGAGGTGGACGCCGTCGAAGGTCCCGATCGCCAGGGCACGCGGCCGAAGCTCCAGCTCGCCCGGGGTGTGCGCGACCTTCACGCGCCGATCCTCGCCAGCGCCTCGTCCGGCGGGACGAGCCGCTCCGGGTCCGCCTCGCCCACGTCGAACGGCCCCACCTCCGTGCGACGCAACGTCGTGCAGTGCCCGCCCAGCTCGTCGGCTATGGAGCGCACGTACGTACCGGAGCTGACGCGCAGGTCGAGCCGCGCGACGCCGCTCTCGTACGAGACGATCTCCAGCTCGTCGACCCGCGAGCGGCGGATCGGCATCTCGACCTCCTCGCCGCGGCGGTGCAGCCGGTAGGCGCGCTCGCCGCCGATCTTCACCGCCGAGGCCGCCGGGACCCGCAGCTCGACCTCACCGCGCAGGGCCGCGACGCGCCGCTCGAGCTCCTCGTCGTCCGGCGGATCCAGGCGCTCGACGATCTCGCCCTCCCGGTCGCCGGTGTCCGTGCGCGCGGCCAGGTTGACGTCCGTTAGGTAGCGCTTGTCGAGCCCGACGAAGCTCGAGGCGAGCTTCGTCGCCGCCCCGGACAGAACCAGCAGTAACCCCGTTGCGAACGGGTCGAGCGTTCCCGCGTGGCCGGTGCGCGCGCCGGTGCGCCGCCGCACCTCGGCCACGATCGCGAACGATGACGTGCCCTCCGGCTTGTCGATCAGGAACAGCCCGCTCGGGCTAAGCGCCCGGGGCGGCACGAACGAACTCGTCGTGGATGAACCGCGTGATCTCCTCGATCGAGGCGTCGCTGGAGAAGCCCGCCGCCTGGCGGTGGCCGCCCCCGCCCGACTTGCGCGCGATGGCAGAGACGTCCAGCTCGTCCGTGCTCGCGCGCAGGCTCACGCGGCGCGCAGGCCCGCCTGCTCCCGGCGGCTCGCGGATCAGTGCGACCATTTCCGCGCCCTTGGCCGCGCGCAGGTAGTTGATCAGGCCCTCCGAGTATGCCTCGGGCGCGTTGAGCTCCGTGAAGTCGCTGCGGAGGATGTACGAGACCACGAGCTGCCCGCCCTCGTAGACCTGCGCCCGCTCGAGCACCCGCGCCAGGAGCTTCAGCTTCGCGAACTCGATCGACTCGTAGACGACCTGGAACACGTGGTGGACGTCGGCGCCAGCGTCGACCAGCTCCGCCGCGAGCCGGAACGCCTTCGCCGTCGTGTTCGTGTACGCGAACTGGCCCGTGTCTGTAACGAGGGCGACGTAGAGCGCCTCCGCGATCTCGGGCGTCAGCTTCACGTCGAGCTCGGCGAGGAGGTCGCGCAGCACCTCGCTCGTGGACGAGGCGTCGGCGACAACCACGTTCACGTCGCCGAAGCGGGTGTTGTCCTGGTGATGGTCGATGTTCACGGTCAACGGGGCGTCGTCGACGAATGCGGTGTCCAGGCCGATCCGCTCCCGGTTCGCGCAGTCGAGCGCCACCAGCACGCGCTCGCCCGCGTCCGGCGGCAGCTCCCGCCTCAGGTCGTCCAGCGGCATGAAGCCGTACTCCTTCGGCAGCGGCGCCTCGCCCGAGAGGTACATCGCGATGTCCTTTCCGAGCGACTCGAGGCCGAGCTTGGCCGCCAGCAACGAGCCGAGGGCGTCGCCGTCGGGGCTCTCGTGGGTGACGAGAAGGAAGCGGTCGTGAGAGCGGAGTGCGCCCGCGACCGCCTTCAGATCGTCACTCGTCGTTTGGGGCGAGTTCATCGATCAGTTGGGTCATGCGGACGCCGCGCTCGACCGTCGGATCGTACTCGAACGTCAGTTGAGGGGTCCGCTTCATGCGCAGCTCACGTGCGAGGCGTGCCTGCAGGACGCCGTGCGCCGCCGCGAGGCCCGCGAGGGTCGCGGTCCGCTTCCGCTCGGTCCCGAGGACGCTCACGAAGACGGTTGCCTGGCGCAGGTCGGGCGAGGTCTCGACGCCGGTCACGGTCACGAACCCGACGCGCGGGTCCTTCAGCTCGCCGAGGCCCTCGGAGATCACCTCACGCAGTGCTTCGTTGACGCGGCGCATGCGTTCGCTCATACGGGTATTGAATCGCGTCCCCGCCAACTCCGGCGGGCCCGGAGCGTCCTAGCTGGCAGTGGCGCGGCGACTCTTCCTCGCTGTCGTGCTGGCGGCCGTGACGGCGACCGTGGCGCACGCGGCGGCCGGAAAGGTCAAGCCCTCGCATTTCTCGGTGCTCGGCCATGCCGACCCGGCGGGCGGGTACAGCGGCGACGTCGTCGGCGAACGCCACTTCGCCTACCTCTCCAGCCACCGCGGCAAGGCCGACTGCCCGGCGCAGGGCGTCCGCGTGTACGACATCGCCAACCCGCGCAAGCCGCGCAGGATCTCGACGTTCGGGCGCATCACGGGCACGTGGACCGAGAAGACGATCGTCAGGCGGGTGCACACCTCCGGGTTCGACGGCGTCCTTGCCGTCACGAGCGTCCAGGCCTGCGAGAACGGCTTCGGCGGCTTCGCGCTCTACGACGTGACCCGACCGGCCCACCCGCGCGTGCTCGCGCTCGTCCCCACCGAGCCGCGCGGCTCCCACGAGATCTGGCTTGCGACCGCGCGCGGCCACGCCTGGGTCTACACCGCCGAGGCCGCGGCCGAGTTCTCGATCGAGCCGAACTCGTTCGGGTTCCACATCTACGACGTCTCGCACCCGCGCGCCCCGGTCGAGGTCGGCGGTTGGAGCGCCTGCAAGGAGCTGCACCTGTGCAGCCCGCTCTCCCCTCCGCCCGGAATGGACGAGCGCATCCTCGTCCACTCCGTGATCACGAACGCGGCCGCGACCCGCGCGTACCTCTCGTACTGGAACCTCGGGACGGTGATCCTCGACGTCTCCAACCCGGCCAAGCCGCGCTACCTCGGCCGGACGGCCAAGGGCCAGGGGAACGCGCACTCGGCCTGGCTGATGTCGGGCGGGAAGGTCCTTCTGGAGACGCACGAGACCGTCCGCGGCCGCCCGGTCGTCTGGAACATCGCCGACCCGGCGCACCCTGTGAGACTCGCCACCGTGCGGCTGCCGTACAGGCTCGGGCCCGGCGGCACCTTCACCGGCCTCCCGCTGGACGACAGCGTCCACGACCCGAAGGCCATCGGCCGCTACGCCTACTTCTCGTGGTACGGCCAGGGCGTCGCGCTCTTCGACCTCAAGAACCCGGGCAAGCCCAGGTACGTGACGCGCTTCCGGCCGGTGCCCGCGCGCGACCGCCACGGACTGCTCTGCCCGGGCGGCACGTGCACGGCCGTGTGGGGCGTCTTCGTGATGCCGAAGGTCGTGCTCGCCTCCGACTTGAACAGCGGGCTCTGGGTGCTCAGTCGTCCAAGGTGACGACCTCGCGCTCGGCGCGGCCGAGCTCGAAGGCCTGCCCCGCGAGATAGCGCTCCGCCCCGTCCAGGAGCTCCTGGAGCTCGCGGTGGCCGCGAGCGACGCACGAGAGCGTCAGCCGCGAGCGCTGCCAGAGCTCGTGGTGGTCGACCTCCGCGACCGACGCGCCGAACCGCCGCTGCAGCTGCGCCTTCACCGACAGCAGCTCCTTCCGCTTCCCCTTCAGCGAGCCGTTCTCGGGGAAGTGCAGCTCGACCGAGAGGATCCCGACGTACCCGCTGCCCATACGCCCATTCTGACCCCGTACGACCGTCCGATTGCGGTCGTAGGCTCCCGGCCGGCGTCAACCCTGCGAGCAAGGAGAGGACATGGAGAAGTGGGCTCGGTGGTCACCCGTGAGCGGCGTGGTGTTCGTCGCGCTGTGGGTCGCGGCGTTCGTGATCACGAACAACACCCCGGAGAGCAGCGACTCGGACACGAGCATCGTCGACTACTACAACCAGAGCGGTCACCGCACGCGGGACATTGCGGCGCTCTTCTGCGTCCTCGCCGGTGCCCTGTTCTTCGTCTGGTTCCTGTCTGCGCTGCGTTCGCGTCTCGCGCGCGCCGAGGGAAAGGCCGGCGGATTGACGGCCGCAGCCTTCGGGGCGGGTCTCGTGTCCGCCACCCTCTGGTTCTCCGCTGCGGCCCTCTTCGTCTCGCCCAGCATGGCGCGTTCCGACACGAGCAAGTTCCAGCTCGACGCCAACACCTTCAGGATCCTGAACGACCTCGGCTACACGCTCTGGTTCGGCGGGACGACGATCGCGGCCGTGACGGTGATCGCGACGGCACTTCTCAGCCTGCGGGCCGGGCCGCTGCCGAAATGGCTCGCGTGGTTGAGCTTCCTCGTCGCGCTGACGATGCTCGTCGCCTTCGTGTTCATCCCGATCCTGATCTGGCTCGGGTGGGTGCTCGTCGTGAGCATCGTTCTGATCTGGAAGCACGACACGCCCGCGGACGCGCCGCCGACGATGGCTACGTAGCCGCGGAGGCCGGCGTCTCGAGGTCGGTGCGCTCCACCTCGCGCGTCTCGTAGACCTCGAGCACGTCGCCTTCCTTCACGTCGTTGAAGCCGTCGAGGAGGATGCCGCACTCAAACCCCTCCTCGACCTCGCGGACGTCGTCCTTGAACCGCTTGAGCTGCGAGATGCGGGTCTCGTAGATGACGGTGCCGTCGCGGACGACGCGGACGCTCGCGCCGCGGCGAACGGTGCCGTTGGTGACGTAGGAGCCCGCGATCGTGCCGAGGCGCGAGACGCGGAACAGCGCCCGAACCTCGACCTCGCCGATCGTCTCCTCGGTGCGCACCGGCTTGAGCATCCCGACGAGGGCCTGCTCGATGTCGTCGGTCAGCTGGTAGATGACGCGGTAGGTGCGGATCTCGACGCCCTCGCGGTCGGCCAAGGCGCGCGCCTCGGCGTTCGGCCGGACATTGAAGCCGACGACCATCGCGTTCGAGGCCGAGGCGAGCATGATGTCGTTCTCGGTGATACCGCCCACGCCCTCGTGGATCACGTTGACGCGGACCTCGGCGTGCTGGATCTTCTGGAGCTCGGAGATCGCCGCCTCGACAGACCCGACCACGTCTCCCTTGAGCACGAGGTTGAGGTCCTGGACCGCACCCTCCTGGATCTGCTCGTAGAGCGACTCGAGCGAGACACCCGTGTGGCGCTGCGCGAGCTGCTCGCGGCGCAGGCGCTCTCCGCGGGCCTGAGCGTAGGAGCGCGCCTGCCGCTCGTTCTCGACCACGCGCGCCTGCTCCCCTGCGGGCGGCGGCTGGTCGAAGCCGAGGATCTCGACCGGGTCGCCCGGCCCAGCGTCCATGACCTTCTCTCCGTGGAAGTCGTAGAGCGCGCGCACCTTGCCCCAGGCGTCGCCGGCCACGATCGCGTCGCCGACGCGGAGCGTGCCGCGGTGGACGAGCATCGTCGCCGCCGGGCCGCGGCCCACGTCCAGGCGCGACTCGATGATCGGGCCCGACGCCTCGGCGTGCGGGTTGGCGGTCAGCTCGAGCTCGGCGTCCGCGACGAGCAGGACGCGCTCGAGGAGGTCGTCGAGGCCCTCGGACTGCTTGGCCGAGACCTCCGAGAACTGCGTCGTGCCGCCCCATTCCTCCGGCTGGAGGCCCTCGGTGGCGAGCTCGTTGCGCACGCGGTCGGCGTTCGCGTCAGGGAGGTCGACCTTGTTGACGGCGACGACGATCGGCACCTCGGCCGCGCGCGCATGGGAGATCGACTCGCGCGTCTGCGGCATCACGCCGTCGTCGGCTGCGACCACGAGCACGGCGATGTCCGTCACCTTCGCGCCGCGGGCGCGCATGGCCGTGAACGCCTCGTGCCCCGGTGTGTCGAGGAAGGTCAGCTTCCGGTTGTTGTGTTGCACCTGGTAGGCGCCGATGTGCTGCGTGATCCCGCCCGCCTCGGTCTCGACGACGGCCGACTTCCGGATCGCGTCGAGCAGGGTCGTCTTGCCGTGGTCGACGTGGCCCATGATCGTGACGACCGGCGGGCGGGCCTCGAGATCGGCCTGATCGTCCTCGTAGACCTCCGGCTCGAGCTCCTCGTCGGCCGCGTGCTTGATCGTGATCTCCCGGCCGGTCTCGGCGGCCATCAGCTCGACCTCCTCGTCGGAGAGCGACTGGGTCGCCGTCTTCGGCGCGCCGAGCGCCATCAGGATCTTGATGATCTCGGGCATCGGCTTGCCGAGGGCCTGCGAGAGGTCCTTGACGGTCACGCCCGACTCGACCGTGACGGGCCCGGTCGGCTGGACGACCTCGCGCGGCGTCTTCGGCCGCGCCTCTGCCCGCTCGCGGGCCTGGCGCGCGTTCTCGCGCGGCCGTGCCGCACCGGTGTCGATCACGACCCGGCGCTTGCGGCCGCCCGGGGGCGCGCCCTGGCGGGGCCTGATCGGACGGTTTGGCCTGTTCGGACGGTCAGCCATCGGCGTCAGTGTAGAGCCGGGCCAGCCCAGGATCGACCCGGACTGACGTTTTCAGGATTCGATTGAAGGCCCGCTTCTCGACCGCGCGCTCGAAGCAGGACAGGCGACGGCAGGTGTAGACCCCGCGGCCCGGGCCTTTGGGCGAGGGCGTGAGGTCGCCGTCCGAGGCCGCGAACCGCAGCAGCTCGGTCTTCGACGCCCGCCTCCCGCAGCCGGCGCACGTCCTGATCGCGTTGGTCACGCAGCGGCCGGACCCTCCTCGTCCTCCCGCACCTCTGCGGGCTCCTTTGGCTCGGGCTCCTCGACAGGCTCGACCTCGGCAGCCGGCTCGGCCACTGGCTCGGGCTCGGGCTCGAGCGCCTCGGGCGCTGCCTCTGCGACCGGCTCTTCCTCCGCGGGCGCCTCCTCGGGCTCCTCGGGCGCGGGCTCGGGCTCGACCGGGAGCTCGCCGGCGGCCTCCTTGCGCGCCAGCTCCTGGTGCGCGGGAACGCCGCAGTAGCGCGACCCGGGCAGAGCCGTGTTGGGACAGCGCTTGCCGGTCGAGAGGATCGCGGAGCACCGTCCGGTGAACTCCTCCTGCTCGCCGTCGCCGGCGAAGGCGGCCTCGGCCTCCTCGGTCGCGAACTCCGTGTCGGACTTGATGTCGACCTTCCAGCCGGTCAGCCGAGCGGCGAGGCGGGCGTTCATGCCTTCCTTGCCGATCGCCAGCGCGAGCTGGTCATCGGGAGTGACGACCGTCGCCTCCTTCGCCTCGTCGTCGAGGTAGACCTCGCGCACGCGAGCGGGCGAGAGCGCCTTGGCCACGAACCGCGCGGGCTCGGGGTTCCACGGGATGATGTCGATCTTCTCGCCGCGCAGCTCGGAGACGACCATGCGCACGCGCGAGCCCCGCGGGCCGACGCAGGCGCCGACCGGGTCTACGCCCTGGGCATGGGACTCCACCGCGATCTTCGACCGGTATCCGGGCTCCCGCGCGACCGCGCGGATCTCGACCAGGCCGTCCGCGATCTCGGGGACCTCGAGCTCGAACAGCGTCCGGATCAGCTCCGGGTCGCGACGAGAGAGGATGACCTGCGGGCCCTTCGTCCCGGAACGGACCTCCGTGATGACCGCCTTGATGCGCGAGCCCTGCTCGTAGCGCTCGCCGTCGACCTGCTCGGAGCGCGGCAGCAGAGCCTCGACCTTGCCGAGGTCGACGAGGACGTTGTTGCGGTCGCCGGCCTGCTGGACGATCCCGGTCACGACCTCGGTCACCCGGTCGACGTACTCGTCGTACATGATCTGGCGCTCTGCCTCGCGGATGCGCTGCGTGATGACCTGCTTCGCCGTCTGCGCAGCGATGCGGCCGAAGTCGTCGGGGGTGACGTCCGCCCGCTTGACCTGGTTCTCCGGAATGTCCGACCAGTCGATCTCGAGGTCGTCGTCGGTGACGAGCACGTGCGAGCGCTCGCCGTTCTCCAGCTCGGCCTGCTCGAGCTCGGTGATCACCCGTTCGCGCGCTTCCTCGAGCAGCCGCTCCTCGATGTCCGGCGGGAGCTCGATCGAGTAGACGCGGAAGTCGCCCTCAACGCGGTCCAGCTCGACCACGGCGTGCCGGGACGAGCCCGGCGTCTTCTTGTACGCGGCGAGCAGCGCATCCTCGAGCGCAGCGATCAGCGTGTCGCCCTCGATTCCGCGGTCGCGCTCGAGCTCGTGGACGAGCTCGATGATCTCTCGGCTCATTTCGTGTCCCTCTCGTCGATCAGGTTGCCCCGGACGATCTGGTCGTACGGGATGTCCACCTCGTGGCCGTTCGTCGCCACGGTCACCGAATCCTCGTCTGCGCGCGTGACCTCGCCGCGCAGCTTCGCGCGGGTGGCCGTCCTCAGCTTGACGGCGTGCCCGACGAAGCGCCGGAAGTGCTCCGGCTTGCGCAGCGGGCGCTCGATCCCGGGTGAGGACACGTCCACGGAGTACTCGCGCAGGTAGTCCCCGAGGAGGCGCGTGACCTCCGCGCAGAGCGCGTGGTCGACGCCCTCCGGCCGGTCGACGTAGACCGTGAAGCGCTGAGGCGCAGTCAGCTCGACGGCGAGCACCTCGACGCCGGGCAGCTCGCTCTCGACGCGCCCGGTGATCTCGCTCTCCAGTGTTCGCTCCTTCTCGTAGACGTTCGGCAATTCCGCGCTCCTCACAAAAAATGGGCGCCCTGCGCCCATTTCGCCAAGCCAGTGAAATGTGGTTCCAAAAGGATAGCGCATGGGGCTAGTGGCCCCGCACGCGGCGGGGCCTCTTTCACCCCTGCTTAGACAGTGCCGGTTTCGGAGGGCTCGTCGCCCTTCAGGTGCCGGATCACATCGGCGACGTCGGCGATCTCCTGCTCGAGGTCGCGCTGATGCTCCTCCAACCGGCGAAGCCATTCTTCGCGGCTCGGGAAGCGTCGGTGCCCGCGGAAGCCTGGGCGCCCGCGGTGGTGTCCGTGACGGTGCATGTGTTCACCTCCCTTCTCAGCAACGTTGCTCATCGATCACGTCGGGTCGACCGGTCAGTTCCGACGGACGCCCGGGCGGAGCCCGCGCGTCCTGATGTCGGCATCGCAAGCGACGCCTCGTACCGCTCCAAGAACGTCCCGATGGTCCGCTGGGCGCGCACGAGGGCCTCGGCCCAGCGGTCGAGCAGCCGGCGGCCCTCGTCGGTCAGCTCGTAGGTGCGCTTGGCGGGCCCCGGGAGGTCCGCGCTCCACTCGGAGCTCACCAGCCCCTCATCTTCCAGCGAGCGCAAGAGGCGGTAGAGGTTGCCGATGTCGACCCTCCCCTCCACGCCGAGCTCCGGGATCCGCTCGAGCAGCTCGTATCCGTGCAACGGACGCTCCCGTAGGAGGAGAAGCAGCGAGGGCTCGACGAAGCGCTCGACGCGCGCGTGCACGTGCCAGTGGCCGGGCCTGACCAGCCGGCGGCTGCGGGATCGCGAGTGGCGGTGGCGTCTCATTCCGGCCAGTATAGGTAAAACACATATGTCTGTCGCATACTTGTAGGCTCCGACCGCGATGGCGCACCCGGATCTGCCTTCCGAGCAGGCGTACGTCGACCAGGCCTACGCGTCGCTCGACCGCATGCGCGAGACGCTGCTGCAGACGTCGGGCGCGGCGGCGACCGAGGAAGCCGCGCAGGCGATCGAGAACTGGGCGACCACGCGTCTTCGCACCTTCGAGGACGCCGAGCGCGGGCTCTGCTTCGGGCGGATCGACTCCGAGGAGGCCGCGGATCCGATCTACGTCGGCCGCCGCTGGGTCCACGACGACGACCAGGGCGCCCTCATCGTCAACTGGCAGGCGCCCGCGGCGCGGCCGTTCTACACGGCAACCCCGGCCGAGCCGCACGGCGTGACTCTGCGGCGGCGCTTCCGCACGCGCGGCCGCACCCTCACCGGGATCAGCGACGAGGCCCTCGACGGATCGCTCGCGGATGCGGCCTCCGCGGTCGACGACTTCCTGCTCGAGGAGCTCGATCGCGCCCGCGACCAGCGCATGCGCGACATCGTCGCGACGATCCAAGCCGACCAGTACCATCTGATCGCACGCGACCCGGAGCCGCCGTTGGTCATTCAGGGCGGGCCGGGAACGGGCAAGACCGCGGTCGGCCTGCACCGCGCCTCCTATCTTCTCTACTCGCACCGAGCCGACATCCGCCGCGTGCTCGTCGTCGGGCCGAACCCGGCCTTCATGGAGTACGTCTCCCACGTCCTCCCCACGCTCGGCGAGGACAGCGTCGACCAGCGCGCCGTGGGGGAGCTCGTCCCGGGCCTCGAGGTCACGCGGGTCGACCCGCTCGAGGTGCAGCAGCTCAAGGCGAGCCTGCGCGTGGGCGAGGTCGTCCGCAGCGCCGTCGAGCTCGGCTCGCAGGGCGAGCCGCAGGAGCTCGTCGTCCGGCTCGAGGGCCGCTTCGTCGGCGTCGAGGCGGACGAGGTCGAAGAGCTCGTCGAAGAGGCCCGCGCGGAGCTCGGCTTCACGGCAGCCGCGAGAGAGCGCTTCCGGATGAACGTCCTGCGCCGCTTCTACGAGGACTACGGCGCGCGGCTCGGCGGCCAGGCCTACCGCGACTTCTCCGAGATCGAACGTGCGCTGCGGCGCGAGGGGCGGATGACGCGCTTCCTCGAGCGGGTGTGGCCGGCTCCGAAGCCCGAGCAGGTCGTCCGGCGCCTGCTCTCCACGCGAGAGCGCCTCGAGGAGGCTGCCGACGGGATTCTCGACGCCGACGAGCAGGCGCTCCTCCGCCGGGCGCGCAGCGGCTGGAGCGAGTCCGACCTGCCACTCGTCGACGAGGCCCGAGCGCTCCTGGCCGAGCCGCCGCAGCGCTTCGGGCACGTGATCGTCGACGAGGCGCAGGACCTGACGCCGATGCAGCTCCAGATGATCGCCCGCCGCGCCGCAGGCACCTTCACGATCCTCGGCGACATCGCGCAGGCGACCGGGCCGATCGCCTACGACCGCTGGGACGAGCTGCTCCCCTACCTGCCCGCCGGCGAGCTCGCCGAGGTCGAGGAGCTCCGTCACGCCTACCGCGTGCCGCGCGAGATCATGGCGCTGGCGCTCCCGCTGCTCGAGAAGATCGCGCCTGACGTCGAGCCGCCCCTCGCTTATCGGGTCGGCGCCGAGCCGCCTCGCATCGTCCGGGGAGACCCGCCGTTGACGGTGGCCTACGACGAGGCGGCGCGGCTCTCGGGAGACGAAGGGCTCCTCGCCCTGATCGCACCTGCCTCGATGCGCGGCGCGGAGGCGGGCTCGCTCTTCGACGAGTCGCGCATCGCCGTCCTGACACCGCGCGAGGCGAAGGGCATGGAGTTCGACCACGTGATCGTCGTCGAGCCCGCGCAAATCGTCGACGAGGCGGTCGAGGGCCAGGGCCTGCGCGAGCTCTACGTCGCGCTCACGCGCCCGACGACGACGCTCGTCCTGGTCCACTCGCGGCCGCTGCCGCGAGAGCTTCGCGTCTGACGCGGCTCGCACAATCTGTGCGTGGCGGACGCGATCCACGAAGAGGAGGTCGAGTCCCGCTGGGAAGCTGCGCCTGCGGTCGTCGTCGTCATCGCGTTCCAGCTGCTGCTCGCCGTCGTGAGCCACTCGCAGGACTGGAAGCTCTGGGGACTGCCCTGGTGGGTGTGGCTGATCCCGATCGTGCCCGAGATCCTGCTCCTGATCGCGCTCTCCTGGGAGCGTCCCCGGCGCCGACTGGAGCAGATGGGCAAGCGGCGCACCGTGGCGCTCGCGCTGCTTGCTCTTATCAGCCTCGCGAACTCTCTGCTCCTTCTCGCCGTGCTCGCCTCGCTCATCCGGGGCGACGAGAAGAGCGGCGCCCAGTTGCTGCTGAAGGCGATGACAGTCTGGGGCACGAACGTGATCACGTTCGGCCTCTGGTTCTGGGCCTTCGACCGCGGCGGCCCGGTGCGCCGGGTAGAGGCCGACCCGCCGCCGCCCGACTTCCAGTTCCCGCAGATGGAGAACCCGCAGCTCGCCGAGCCCGGCTGGTACCCGCGGCTGCTCGACTACGTCTACGTCTCGTTCACGAACTCGATCGCGTTCAGCCCGACCGACGCGATGCCCCTCACGCGCCGCGCGAAGATGCTGATGCTCTCGGAGTCAGCGGTCTCGTCGGTGACGGTGCTGCTCGTCGCCGCCCGCGCGGTGAACATCTTCACCTAGACCGCCTAGCTCACGAGAGCGATTTGGTGTTTTGAGGCAACCGAGACATTCACCGTGCCGGCCTGCGAGGAGGGAGTCACGAGGAACAGCGCTGCAGCGAAGACTGCTGCGACGACGCGCAAGCGTGGCGCGCCGCCGATGAGAAGGACGCTTCTCATGGCCTTACTCCTTTCGTGGACTAAAGCCGCAGAGGATGTTGACGCAGTCAGGGCTCTGCCCGTTGTGCTTGGCGAAGTTCCCGCCCCCGTCGACCATCCCGGGCGCGCACGGGTCGGGAGGGGACGAGACCTGCGTGCACGCCAGGATGCCGTGGCCATCGTTGCCGTTCGAGATGTTGTCGGCGATCAACTCGTGCTGGGCGAACACCAGACCGGCGCCCTCGGTAAGCCAGATGCCGTTTCGGCCGTTGTGGTTTGTCGTATTGCCCGTATACGTGCCGGTGGAGCTGTAGACCTGGATCCCATCGCCGGTATTTCGGGATGCGTCGTTTCCGGAGACCGTTGACAGGTCGTTGGAATCGTCGAAGTGGATGCCGCTTCCGCCGTTGTCGTTGAACGCGGTGTCGATCAGCTTCAGTCCCGCCGAGAACGGGAAGGCGTAAAAACCGTCGCCGCCGTTGTGTGAGCTCCTTGAGTCCTCGACGGTCAGGCGGAGCGAGCGGGCCCAGATGCCGAATGACGTGTTGTGGGAGAAGGTCGAGTCGGTGACCGCGGTGTCGTCGGCCGCGAACACCGTGAGCCCCGTCCCGTTCCGATTCGCCGTCAATCCGGTCAGCGTCGAGTGGTTGCCGGGGTACGCGATCCGAACGCCTTGCTCGAATCCCCGCACGGACCCGCTCTCGACCGTCACGTCGCTTCCACTGACCATGATCCCGACCCCAGTTCCCGAGCCGCTCATCTTGTGCCCGTTCAGATCCAGCGTGACGCCGTCGGTTGAGATGGTCAGGCCGTCGCCAGGACAATTGAGGTTCTTGCTGAGCGTCGTGTCGGTGGTGATCGTTCCCCCACACGCAACGCCTTGGCTTGCGTGTGCATCCGTCGACATGATGACGACGACTGCCACGGCGATCAGGCAGGCCGCGAGTACGGCTGTCGGGACTCTCGAGTTCACCGCCATGCTTCCTCCCCCGGACGCGGTGAGGCGACGATTCAAGCCTAAGCCTCTTGTCTCAGACTGAGAACTAGCCGCATGGCTAGTCATCCGTGAAGAACAACCGGCGGCGGGAGGTCTACAGCTCGAAGGCGATCGTGACAGGGCCGTCGTTCGTGAGCTCGACGGCCATGCGCGCGCCGAACATCCCCGTGGCCACGCGGACGCCGAGGCCGCGGAGCGCGTCGCAGAACGCCTCGTAGAGCGGTTCGGCCTCCTCGGGCGGCGCCGCCTCCGAGAAGCTCGGCCGGTTGCCCTTCGCCGTCTCCGCGATCAGCGTGAACTGGCTCACGACCAGCGCCTCCCCGCCCACGTCCAGGAGCGAGCGGTCGAAGCGGCCCTCGTCGTTCTCGAAGATCCGCAGCCGCGCCACCTTCTCGGCCAGACGCCCGGCCACCTCGGCGGCGTCGCCGCGCGCAACTCCGAGCAGCACGCACAGCCCGGGCCCGATCTCGCCGGCCGTCTCCTCCCCCACGCGCACGCGCGCGGCGGAGACCCGTTGCACCACCGCTTTCATGTTCCGCGCCCGAAACGACGATATAGGCCCCGTGGAAGCGGCCCACCTTCCCTGGCAGCACCTCGGATCCCTGCTGATCAACCGCGGGCTCCTGACCGTGGAGCAGGTCAAGCAGGCCTTCGAGGAGCAGCGCTTGACCGGCCGCCGGCTCGGCGAGATCGCCGTCGGGCACAACTGGGTCACGAGCGCCGACCTTGCGATGGCGCTCGCCGACCAGTTCGGGCTCGAGTACGTCGACCTCTCCGAGACGCAGCCCGACCGCGACGCGGCGACGCTGCTCCAGAAGGAGCTCGCGTTCCGCTACCAGGCCGTCCCCGTGCGGTTCCTCGCCGACGACCTCCTGCTCGTTGCCGTCGCCGACCCGACCGACGTCGGCCGAGCCGACGACCTGCGCCTGGCGCTCGGGCACAACGTCCGCCTCGCGGTCTCCGAGCCCGCCGACCTCGAGCGCGCGATCAAGGCGCTCTACCGGACGCAGATCGAAGTCGACCAGGAAGAGGAGGCCACCGAGGAGGGCGAGTTCGAGCGTGCCGCCCAGCGCGAGGAGATCTCCGAGGCCGGCGGCGAGAGCCCGGCAGTCAAGCTGGTGCACACGACGATGGCGCAGGCGATCGAGGACGGCGCCTCCGACATCCACTTCGAACCGCAGGAGAACGAGATGGTCGTTCGCGCCCGGATCGACGGCGTGACGCGCCAGGTCGCGACCATCCCGAAGCCGATGCAGCCGGCGGTCGTCACGCGCCTGAAGATCATGGGCCAGCTCGACATCGCCGAGCGCCGCGCGCCGCAGGACGGCCGCGTCTCGGTCCGCTTCGGCGGCGAGCCGCTCGACCTGCGGATCGCCGTCCTCCCGACGACGCACGGAGAGCAGGTCGTGCTCCGGATCCTGCACCGCGCCGTCAGCAAGCCCGACCTGACCGAGCTCGGCATGACGCCGCTCGCACGGGAGCAGTTCGAGCAGGCGATCCGCCAGCCGTACGGCACCGTGATCGTCTGCGGGCCGACCGGGAGCGGCAAGACGACGACGCTCTACACCGCGCTACAGATGCTCAACGACCCGGGCCGCGTGCTGATGACGATCGAGGACCCGGTCGAGTACCAGATCCAGGGGATCAACCAGGTCGAGATCTCCGACAAGAGCGGCCTCTCGTTCGCGCGTGGGCTGCGGACGATCCTGCGCAGCGACCCCGACGTCCTCCTGGTCGGCGAGATCCGTGACGAGGAGACGGCCCGCATCGCGATGCAGGCGGGCATGACCGGCCACCTCGTGCTCACGACCGTCCACGCGCACAACGCGGCCAGCTCGATCGCCCGCCTGAAGGACATGGGCGTCGAGCCGGGCCTGCTCGCGAGCTCCGTGAACTGCGTCGTCGCCCAGCGCCTCGCGCGACGGCTCTGCACCGACTGCCGCGAGTCGTACTGGCCGGCCGACGACGAGTTGCAACAGCTCGGTCTCATGGAGCGAAAGGGCGAGGTCTTCCTCCACCGGCCGAAGGGCTGCGGGCGTTGCGGGAACGCGGGCTTCCGCGGTCGCGTCGCGCTCTACGAGGTCATGCCCATGACCGGCGAGATCCGGCGCCTGCTCGAGGCCGCGACCGACCAGATCCACGAGGCGGCCGTGCGCGGGGGCATGACGACGCTCTTCCAGGACGGTGTGCGCCTCTGCCTCGAGGGAGTCTCCTCGCTCGAGGAGATCCACCGCGTCGCCGGCGAAAGACTCGCTTAGGGCTCTTTGATCCGCGACTCGTAGTCGCGCTGACCCGGGCGAAGCGAGCTCGCGAGCTTGTAGTGGCCGTTCGCCTCGGCTGTGCGGCCCTGTTTCTCCAGGCAGCGGCCGAGCGCGTAGTGCGCGTAGTCGTCGACCGGCGCGAGCTCGAGCACCTTGCGGAACTCCGACTCCGCCTCGCGGTAGCGGTGGATCCGGAAGTACGCGATCCCGAGGGCCTCGCGGATCGACGCCTTCTCGGGCTCGCGCGCCTTCGCCTTCTCGAGCGGAACCGTCGCCTGGGCGGCCATTCCGTGACGGAGGTGGTCGCGCCCCTGCTGGAAGAGCTCGAAGGTTTCGCTCATCCGGTGCCCGCCATCCCGAGCGAGCGTAGCGACAGCAACCCGCGCAGCCGCTCGAGCCTCGTCAGACGCGAACGGATTCCTCGGCGGAGCGCCCGGAGGTCTCTCTGCAGCTCGTCGGCCGCCCGGTCCGCGCTTGCCGCGGGACCGAACCGCGCGACGGTCGCGTGCATCCCGAAGCTCCCCGCCTTCACGCCGAGCTCGACCTCTGCCAGCCTGGCCAGCTCCAGGAACGTGGCGCTCTCGGGAACGGGCACGAGTTGGTCGCGGAGGATGTCGCGCAGCTCCTTGGCGCTCGCGACGGCGAGCCTGCGCGGATCGCGCGTGAGATAGCGGCTTCGCCGGATCACGGTCTTCGCGAGCGCGATCGCGATGATGCAGACGCCGAGCACGAGCGCGAGCAGACCCACGATCCCGGGCGCGCGCCAGCCATGCGACGGGGTGGCCGGCGCGGTCGCCGGGGCGAGGACGTCAGGCCCGCGTGTCGAGCGCGGCGCAGCGAAACCGAGCTCCGACCGGTGCTTGGCGAACGAGCCCAGGCCGTCCTTCCCGGCCAGCACGGCGACGGCCACCGCCGCGTCGAACTGCGGCGAGGAGCTCGAGTAGGCCCCGGCCGCCCCGCCGCGGCTCGGAGTCGGGTCGAACGGGAGCCAGCCCCAGCCGCGGAACCAGACCTCGACCCACGTGTGGGCGTCGTGGTCGGTGACGGTCCAGTCACCCGCATGCTTGTCGTAGCTGCCGCTGTTGAAGCCGGCCGCGACCCGAGCGGGGATGCCCAGGTAGCGGAGCATCAGCGCCATCGCCCCTGCGAAGTGCTGGCAGTAGCCCTCGTGCGTCCGCGTGACGAAGTCGACCAGCGCCGGGACTCCGGCCTTGACCCGAGGCGGGTGCTGGTTGTAGACGAAGCCACCGCCCGTCCGGAACCAGCGCTCGAGCGCGACGGCGGCCGCATAGGGGCTCTTGGCGCTGCCTGCGATTCTGCGCGCGTAGAGCTCGAGCGGCCGGTACGGATCGATCCTGCGGCCGCGGATGTACGACCCGAACATCGCGTCCACGACTCTCCAGCGCCCGGGTGTCCCGAACGGAGGCAGGGACACGCCCTGCTCGACCTCGAGGTACCCGCGCCGGTCGCTGATCAGCGGCGGGTAGATCGGCTTCGAGCGTGCGAGCTCCTCCGGTGTCGGCTTCAGCTCGTAGCTCGAGACCTCGTAGGTCGCGCCGCGCTGCAGCGGCCGCGCGGCGCGCGCGGTGCCCGACGGGTCGTACGTGACCGCGCCGATGTCCGGTCCGGTGGTGAAGAAGAGCGGGACGCTTGCACCGACCAGGCGGTCGTCCTCCAGCGCCTCGACCGTGACGCGCTGCCTGACGAAGGCGATCGACCTGCTCCCGCCGAGAGGCGGCATGAGGCCTTGCTCGCCGAACCCTGCTCTCTGGAGACCGAAGTCCGGGGCGATGAAGTCCTCCACCCAGTGCCCATCGACCACCAGGTTGAGGACGGTCGCGCGCCAGTAGTGCGGGCTCGGCGAGGCCTGGATCCTGAGCACCGTCGTCTTCTTCCGCGGGAACGTGAGGCCGCTGTAGCGCGAGTCCCAGACGTACGAGACCGCGACCGGCTTCTCGTGATGCGTGGTCAGGTCCCACGTCTGCCAGCCGAGGAAGGCGTGCTTCGCGAGCGCGGGCGAGCTCGAGGCGAGCAGGCCGACGAGGACGACGAACGCTCCCGCGGCCGGCGCATAGCCGATCCTCCGAGGCCGCTCGCGTAGCCCGACCAGCACGATCAGGAGGCCGGCCAGGATGAAGGCGCCGCGGACGAGACCGTGCCCAAGCAGCAGCGTCGCGGGCCAGCCCGCGCCGACGACGATCGCGATCGCGGCCAGGCCCGCGCGGCGCGAGGCGATCGCGAGCGAGGCCAGGAGCGTGAACGCGAATACCGCCAGCAGGATCGCGCCGCGCATCTCCGGCCGGAAGGCGCCGTCGAACGGCAGGCGCACGTCGTAGAACGCCAGGAACCCGTCCCACGAGCGAGCGGCCACGCGTCCGGGCTCGCGGAGGTCGACCGGCAGGCTGAACGCGCTCGCCGCGACGACGATCAGAGCGGCCGCCGCCGCCGCGATGCGGGCCCGGGCGGTTCGCGCCAGCGCGGGCGCGATCGCGAGGAGGACGACCAGCGCCGCCTGCCAGGGACTCGGGTGCTGCTCGAGACGCAGCCAGTTCCAGGCGATGACGCCGCCCGCGACCGCCGAGAGCAGGAGCGTCCTAGCCAAGCGCCGCCTCCTCCACCCGCTGTGCGCCGAGCTTCGCCGCCAGGTCGTCGCCGTCCCGCAGGACGACGACGGCGATCCCCGCGGCCTGCAGCCGGAGCAACCCCGGGAACGCCGTCGTGGCCTCGGAGGCGAAGCTCGCCGGGTCGACGAGGACGAGCGAGACGCTGCGGTGGTGACCGACCGCGCGGTCGATCAGCCGCTCGACGAGCACCGCGGGCAGCGCGGCCGTGACCACGGTGAGCTCGGGCGCCTTGCCCGCCGCACTCGCCTCGTCCGAGAGCAGCGCCGCGAGCGGCGGGCCGGGCTCGGGCTCGACGGCCGCGAGCAGGTCGAGCGCGGGCCGCCAGTCACCGTGGGCCGAGCGGGTGCGCTGCTGCTCTCTCAGGGTCGTGTTGAGCACGAGCACCGCACGACGGCCGCGGCGCGCATGCGCGAGCAGGATCGAGCCGGCAGCGCGCACCTGCACCTCGAAGCTCTCGCCCACGACCGTGGTCGGATCGACGTCCAGCACGACCGCGACCTCGTCACGAGGCGAGTCCTCGAGCTCCTTCACCATCAGCTGCCCGCGCTTGGCGGTCGTGCGCCAGTGCACCTTCCGCAGCGACTCGCCCTGCTCATACTGGCGGACGCTGTGGAGGTCATAGCCGGTCGGACGCCGCAGCAGGAGCCGCCTCCCGTCGCGCGCCGCCGTGCCCGTCTCGGAGAACAGTCGGTCGAGGTCGACGAGCCGCGGGTAGACGAGCAACGCGCCCGGAGCCGCGAGCGGCTCCTCGATCCGGTCGAGGCCGAGCGGGTCCTCGATCACGAGCGTGTTCTCCTCGAAGACGTAGCGGCCGCGCGGCACGTTCTGGAGGAGGTACGACGTCCCGCGCCGCGCGGGCAGCGGCGTCTCGCGCTCGCCGAGCTTGCCGATGCGCTCCCGCAGGAGAACGGTCGTCGGCAGGAACCCGCGGCGATGCCTGAGCTCGAGCTTTACCCGTACGTCGTCGCCGGCGAAGCGGTCGACCTCGGGCAGGCGCCGCCGGACCTCGACCGGGACGCTCGCGAGCCGAGTCCACAGGCGGGCGAAAAGGGCGGCGGCGATCAGGCCAAGCGCCACCGGGTAGAGCGGGGTCGAGCCGAAGGCCCAGGCGGCGAGGTAGGTCGCGCAGCCGAGAGCCAGCGCGAGCCGTCCCCTGGAGGTCATACCGGAACCGGCGTGTGCTCGAGCGCCTCGCGAACGAGGTCGGGGCCGGTGAGGCCGGCGGCGCGGGCCTCGGGAGCCAGGATCAGGCGGTGCCCGAGGACGGGCGCGGCGCAGGCCTTGATGTCGTCCGGCGAGACGAACTCCCGACCGTCCGCGAGCGCGCGCGCCTTGGCCACGCGAAGCAGCGCGATCCCCGAGCGCGGGCTCGCGCCGAGGTAGAGGCGGGCATCCGAGCGCGTGTGCTGGAGAACGGCGACGACGTAGCGGTTGACGGTCTCCTCGACGTACACGGCGGCCGCCTCGGCGATCAGCGCACGCACCTCCTCCGCGCTGGCGACCGGCTGGAGGGAGTCGAGTGGCGGGTCGCCGGTCTGCTCGGTCAGCATCCGCGCCTCCTCCGGCAACGGCGGGTAGCCGATCTCGACGCGCAGGGTGAAGCGGTCGAGCTGGGCCTCGGGGAGCGGATACGTGCCCTCGTACTCGATCGGGTTCTGCGTCGCCATCACCACGAACGGAGGCGCGAGCTCGTAGCTGACACCGTCGACCGTGACCTGGTTCTCCTGCATGCACTCGAGCAGCGCCGACTGCGTCTTCGGCGAGGCGCGGTTGATCTCGTCGACCAGCAGGAAGTTCGCGAAGACCGGCCCCGGACGGAACTCGAACTCGTTCGTCTTCTGGTTGAAGACGTTGACGCCGGTCACGTCGGACGGGAGCAGGTCAGGCGTGAACTGGATGCGCGAGAAGGAGCAGTCGACCGAGCGCGCGAGGGCCTTGGCGAGCATCGTCTTCCCCACGCCGGGGAAGTCCTCGATGATCAGGTGGCCCTCGGCGACGAGGCAGAGGACGACGAGGCGCAGCGTCTCCGCAGGCGCCCGCACCACCAGCGCGAGGTTCTCCGCGATCCGGGCGATGGCCTCGCTGCCGGTGCTCGGCGAGCCCGAAGGCGCGGCCTGCTCGGTATCGATCGCCCGCTCGTCCAACTACCCGGCCTCCCCCAGCCGCTCGGCAACCTCGTCGAGGATAGCTGCGGCGATCCGCTCCTTCGCGGCCTTCGCGACGCGCCGCTCGCCCTGCGCCGAGACGAGCACGACCTCGTTTTCGGCGGCATCGAAGCCGACGTCGTCGCGCGAGACGTCGTTGAAGACGATCAGGTCGACGTGCTTGGCGGCGAGCTTCTCTCGCGCGCGCTCGAGCCCTTGCTCACCACGGTCGGCGGCGAACCCGACGAGAATCTGGCCGTTCGTGCGGCGCTCTCCGAGCTCGCGCAGCACGTCGTCGGTCGGCTCGAGCGTGACCGTCCACGGCTCGCGGTCCTTCGGGCGCTTGCCGTCCTCGGGCGCGGCCGGCCGGTAGTCGGCGACCGCCGCGGCCATCAGGACGACGTCGGCGTCGCCCCGCGCCAGCGTCTCGCGGGCCACGTCCTCGGCGGTCGGTGCGGGCACCACGTCCACTCCTACGGGCGCGGGAACCGAGAGGTTCGAGGCGACCAGCGTCACGTCCGCGCCGCGCCGGCGCGCCTCCGCTGCGAGCGCCGTGCCCATCCGACCCGACGAGCGGTTGCCGAGGAAGCGCACCGCGTCGAGCGGCTCGCGCGTCCCGCCGGCCGTGACCAGCACGTTCAGGCCCCGCAGCTGCTCGCGCTTCTGCAGGAGCAAGACGCAGCGCGCGAAGATCTCCTCTGGCTCGCTCATGCGCCCCACGCCGAGCTCGCCCTCGGCGGTGTCGCCCTCCTCCGGGCCGACCAGCTCGACGCCGCGCGCCCGCAAGGTCTCGACGTTCGCGCGCGTCGCCGCGTGCTGCCACATGCGCGGGTTCATCGCCGGCGCCGCGAGCACTGGGCCGTCGAACGCGAGCGCGGTCTGCGTGAGGACGTTGTCGGCCAGACCCTGGGCGAGCTTCGCGAGCGTGTTCGCCGACAGCGGCGCGATCACGAAGAGGTCGGCCTCGACGAGGTGCGGGAACAGCTCGCGAGGCATCTCGCGCCGGGCGAGCGCCTCGAAGGTGTGCGCCGTGACAAAGCGCTCAGCGTCCGGCGTGAGGATCGGCGTCACCTCGTGCCCGTCGCGCACGAGCAGCCGCGTCAGCTCGCACGCCTTGTAGGCGGCGATCCCGCCGGTCACTCCGAGAAGCACGCGTGCCACGGTCACATTGTGCCGCGAGCAGGCAAAACCGCGAGAGCGCAGGCCCCGTACTCCCCGTTCACACCCAAAGGAGGCCCATGAAGAGAAGGTACCTAGTCATCCTCGCGCTCTGCCTCGCGCCGCCGCTCGTGCTCGCGGGGACGGCTTTCGGCCGCGCCTCGGCGCCGCCGAAGCTGAAGGGCGTCGTCGGTCCCGGGTTCACCATCTCGCTCAAGAAGGGCGGGAAGAAGATCACCAAGCTCAAGGCCGGCCGCTACACGTTCGTGATCACGGACAAGTCGTCATTCCACGACTTCACGCTCGAGCAAGAGAAGGGCGGGAAGTTCGAGAAGCACCTGACGAAGGTTTCCTCCACTGGGTCCGTGACGAAGACGATCACCCTCAAGAAGGGCAAGTGGAAGTACTACTGCTCCGCCCATGAGGACGAGATGCACGGCTTCTTCAAGGTGACCTGAAGCTTTGGACGGCCGCCTTCGGGCGGCCGTCTGCTACTTCTGGTACGTGTACTTGATCTTGCCCTCTTCAATCTCTTCGAGGGCCATCGTCAAGTAGTTCTTGGAGCGCGACTCCACCAGCGGGGGCAGCACCTGGTCGAAGGTGCCCTCCCCGAGCTGCTGGTGGTAGTTGTTGATCTGCCGCGCGCGCTTGGCCGCGACGATCACCAGCGCGTACCGGGAATCGACGTGCTCGAGCAGTTCGTCAACGCGAGGATGAATCACGGGTAGCAATGCTACCTGCGCGCCGCAACTCCTCGCGAACGATTTCCTCCAGCTCCGCGAACGCGCGCTCCAGATCGTCGTTGACGATCCGGTACTTGAACTTGTGCCCGACCTCAAGCTGGCGCTCCGCCTCGCTCAGGCGCTCCTTGATCTCTCCCTCGCTCTCGGTCGCCCGCGCGCGCAGGCGTTGCTCGAGCTCCTCCTTGCTCGGCGCGGTCACGAAGATCGTCACGGCCTCGGGGATGCGGTCGCGAACGGCCAGCGCGCCGCCGGTCTCGATCTCGAGCAGCGGAGCGCTTCCGCGCCCGCGGATCCGCTCGAGCTCCGACCAGAGCGTCCCGGAGCGGTACCCCGGCCCCCAGGGCAGCTCCACGTGCTCCAGGAACTTGCCTTCCTCGAGCAGACGGTCGAACTCCTCGGCCGAGATGAACCAGTAGTCGCGGCCGTCCTGCTCGCCTGGCCGGCGAGGTCTCGTCGTCGCCGAGACCGCCAGCTCGAGCCCCTCCACGCTTGTCACGAGTCGTCGTGCGAGCGTGCTCTTGCCTTCGCCAGAGGTGCCGGTGATGACGAAGACCGGCGTGTGGGACGCCTCAGCGGTTGAAGAGGCCAATCAGCTCCGCCCGCTGGCGATCCGAGAGACCACCGACCGTCTTCGATTGGCTGATGCGGCACTGATTCAGGAACCGGGCGGCTTTTACGCGGCCGAACTTCGGGACCGCCATGAGCATGTCGAACACCTTCGCGGTGGAGACGTATTCGGGCGGATCCTCGAGGATCTCCTCGATCCGGACATCGCCCGATTTGAGGTCCTTCTTCAGCCGCGCCCGCCGCACCCGGATGTCGTTCGCCCGCTTGAGCGCTTCCATCCTTTGGTCGAGAGAACGAAGGGGCGCCTGGGCTTGAGTTTTGAGGGCGGCGGCCACGGCGGGGGATACTAACAAGACCGGAGCCTCGGTCAACCCGACAAGTTTCAGCGCATATGCAGGGTTTTTTGGGAAGTAACTCTCGATGTTTGATCGAGGGTCGAGTTCTCCGCCTCGTGGGCAGCCCCCACCGCGTTGTCAGGATCGACAAAGCCGCGGGCCACCAGCTCGACCTCCAGCTCGGCCCGGACTCGGGCGGGTGCACCGGGATCGGCGAACAGGGTCGTCCCGAGCGCGACGTCGTTCGCGCCGGCCGCGAGCAGCTCGAGCACGTCGTGTCCGGATGCCACTCCGCCCATGCCGACGATGGGGAGATCGGTCGCCCGGCGACAGCGCCCAGACGGCCGCGAGCGCGATCGGGCGCACCGCCGGCCCGGAGAGCCCGCCGGCTCCTCGCGCCAGCACCGGGCGGAGCGTCTGCTCGTCCAGAGCGAGGCCCTTGATCGTGTTCACGAGGCTGAGCCCGTTCGCTCCCGAGGCTTCCGCGGCGCGCGCGGTCTCGGAGACGTCGGTCGCCGCCGGCGAGAGCTTCGCGTAGAGCGGCTTGCGCGTCGCCGCGCGGGCGAGCTCCACGGTCTCGGCCACGCTCTCGGGAACCTCGTCCACGTTCGGGCAGGAGAGGTTCAGCTCGATGACGTCGACTTCGCCGTACCGGTCGAGCCTGGCACAGAGGTCGGCGAAGTCCTGCGCCTGGAAGCCTCCGACGGACACCCAGAGCGGCAGGCCCAGCTCCGCGAGCCGCGGCAGGTGGTCGGAGAGGAAGCGGTCGATTCCGGGGTTCGCCAGGCCGATCGCGTTCAGCATCCCGACGTCCGTCTCGGCGATGCGCACGGGCTGGTTGCCCTCGCGCGGGAGCGGCGTGACGGTCTTGGTCACGAACGCGTCGAGCTCGCGCGCCACGTCCGGCGCGGTGAGCGCGTCGAGGCAGCCGCTCGCGTTAAGCAGCCGCATGGAGCACCGGCCCTTCCACGCAGAGGCGCTTGAGGACGCCGTCGATCTCGACTGCGCAGCCGTAGCAGGCGCCGTAGCCGCAGGCCATGGGCGCCTCCCAGGCGAGCTGCGCGTGTGGGGTCAACCGCCGCACCGCCTCGAGCATCGGCTCCGGGCCGCAGGCCAGCACGTCGTGGCTCGGCGGCAGCACCTCGGTCACGAGCGTCGGCTCGACGACGACCTCCGCGTTGGGGACGAGCGCGGCGGCCTCCGCGTGCCACGCGCTGCGGAAGCCGAGGATCGCAGGTGGCCGGCCCAGCATCTCCGAGAGATACGGGAACGGCGCGATGCCGATCCCGCCGCCGACGAGCAGCGGGCGCTCGACATCGAGCCGGAAGCCGTTGCCGAGGGGGCCGACGACGCCCAGGCGGTCGCCGGGCTCGACCGAGCACAGCGCCCGCGTCCCTGGGCCGATCGGGTCGATCAGGAACCCGAGCTCGCCCTCGGGCGCGACGCAGAGGCTCATCGGGCGCGGGAGGAGCCGGCCCGGAGCCTCGAGCATAAAGAACTGCCCCGGAATCCCCGGCTCGAGGCCGCCGCGATCGATCCGGACGAGCGTGTACGGCCCGACGGCCTCGGCGCCGGTGACGCTACGCGATTCGCGCCTGAGCATCGATTCGCTCCTGCAGGCTCAGCGCCACCTCGTCGTGCGCGTGCGCGATCGCCTCGACGGCGGCCGCGGCCCCGGAGATCGTCGTCACGCACGGGATGCGCGCGACGAGCGCCGCCTCGCGGATCCGGTAGCCGTCGGTGCGGGCACCCGAGCCCTGCGGGGTGTTGACGACGATGTCGCAGCGGGCGCGGCGGATCAGATCGACGACGCTCGGACCTCCGCCCTCCTCGGTCACTTTGCGGACGTACTCGACGGCGAGGCCCGCAGCGGCCAGCGTCCGGGCCGTGCCGGCGGTGGCGAGCAGCTTGAAGTCGAGGCGCGCGAGCTCCCGGGCAACGGGCACGACCGCGTCCTTGTCCTCGTCCCGCACGGACAGGAACGCCGTGCCGCGGGCCGGAAGTCGCCGCCCGGCGGCACGCTCGGCCTTGGCGAAGGCGGTCGGAAGGTCGGACGCGCTGGCCATGACCTCGCCGGTGGAGCGCATCTCGGGCCCGAGCACCGGATCGGCGCCCGGGAAGCGGGTGAACGGGAGCACCGCGGCCTTGACGGAGACCTGTCCCGGGGACAGTCCCTGGGCCAGGTCCAAGGAGGCCAGGCTCGCACCGGCGGCGAGGCGGCACGCGGCCTGGACGAGGTTGACGCCTGTCGCCTTGCTCGCGAACGGGACCGTGCGCGAGGCACGCGGGTTCGCCTCCAGCACATAGAGCTCGCCGTCTGCGAGCGCGAGCTGGACGTTCAGCAGCCCGACCACGCCGAGCGCTGGCCCGAGGCGCCTGACGGCATGGGCGACCGCGCGCTTCTCGGCGCGCGTCAGCGACTGCGGCGGCAGGACGCAGCTCGAGTCGCCGGAATGGACACCCGCCTCCTCGACGTGCTGCATGACCGCGGCGACAAGCGTCTGCGTGCCGTCGCAGAGCGCGTCCACGTCGAGCTCGATCGCGTTCTCGAGGAAGCGGTCGACGAGCAGGCGCCCGCCGCAAGCCGCGGCGGCCTCACGCACAGTCTCCGCGTCGTAGCAGACCCGCATGCTGCGCCCGCCGAGGACGTACGAGGGCCGCACCAGTACCGGGTAACCGACCCGCTCCGCGACCTCGACGGCCTCCTCGACGTTCGATGCCGTCCCCCACGGCGGGACGGCGATCTCGAGCCCGTCGCAGAGCGCGGCGAAGCGCTCGCGGTCCTCGGCAAGGTCGACCGCCTCGAACGGCGTCCCCAGGATGCGGAAGCCGGCTGCCTCGATCGCCCGCGCGAGCTTCAGCGGAGTCTGGCCGCCGAACTGGATCACAACCCCTTCGGGCCGCTCGCGCTCGCAGACCGCCAGCACCTCCTCGACGCCGAGCGGCTCGAAGTAGAGCCGGTCGGAGGTGTCGTAGTCGGTCGAGACGGTCTCCGGGTTGCAGTTGACCATCACGGCCTCGTAGCCGAGCTCGCGGAAGCTCTGCGCCGCGTGGACGCAGCAGTAGTCGAACTCGATCCCCTGGCCGATCCGGTTCGGGCCGGAGCCGAGGATCACAACCGACTTGCCCGGCTCAGGCGTGGCTTCGTCGGCTTCTCCCCAGGTCGAATAGAAGTAGCTCGAGGCCGCCTCCACCTCCGCTGCGCAGGAGTCGACGCGCCGGTAGCTCGGCCGGACCCCCCACGCCCGCCGCTTCACGCGAACGGTCTCCTCGCTCGCGCCGGAGGCCCGCGCGACGTCGGCGTCCGAGAGCCCGAGCCGCTTGAGCCGGACCCAGTCGTCGGCGACGAGATCGTCGACGTGTGCACTGGAGCACAAGCTCGACTGGATGCGCTCGATCTCGTCGCGGAACCACGGGTGGATGCCTTCGGGCAGCTCGTCGAGCGAGGGCCAGGGCGTCACCGCTCCGCCGTCGAGCTCGCGCGAGCGCAGCGCCTTCAGCAGCGCCTCGGCGAACGTGCGCCCGATCCCCATCGCCTCGCCGACGGACTTCATCTGCGTGCCGAGGGTCGTGTCGGCGCCGGGGAACTTCTCGAACGCGAACCGCGGCACCTTGACGACGACGTAGTCGAGCGTCGGCTCGAAGCTCGCCGGGGTCGTCCCGGTCAGGTCGTTCGGAATCTCGTCGAGCGTGTAGCCGACCGCGAGCTTCGCGGCCACCTTCGCGATCGGGTAGCCCGTCGCCTTCGAGGCAAGCGCCGAGGAGCGCGAGACGCGCGGGTTCATCTCGATCACGCGCACCTCGCCGGTGTCTCGGTTGCGGGCGAACTGGATGTTGGAGCCGCCGCACTCGACGCCGACCGCGCGGATCACCGCCGCGGCCCCGTCGCGGAGCTCCTGGTAGGCCTCGTCCGGAAGCGTCATCTGCGGTGCGACCGTGACCGAGTCGCCCGTGTGCACGCCCATCGGGTCGAGGTTCTCGATCGAGCAGACGACGACCACGTTGTCGCTGCGGTCGCGGATCACCTCGAGCTCGAACTCGTCCCAGCCGATCAGGCTCTCCTCGACGAGCACCTGCCGCACGGGGCTCTCGCGGAGCGCGCGGTCGAGGAGCGACTCGAACTCGCTCCACGTCGTCGCCGTCCCGCCTCCGTGGCCGCCCAGGGTGAACGCGGGCCGGAGGATGACCGGGAACGAGAGGTCGACCGGCGCCTCGGAGAGCGACGTGACGACGAGCGACTCGGGCACCTTCAGGCCTGCCTCGCGAACGACCTCGCGGAACCGCTCGCGGTCCTCCGCCCGGCGGATCACCTCTGCGGGCGCGCCGATCAGCTCGACGCCCAGGCTCTCGAGCACACCGGACTCGGCCAGCTCGAGCCCGAGGTTGAGGCCCGTCTGCCCGCCCATCGTCGGCAGGAGGGCATCCGGTCGCTCGCGCCCGAGGACGTCGGCGACGCTCTCGACGTCGAGCGGCTCGAGGTACGTGCGGTCGGCGAAACCCGGGTCGGTCATGATCGTCGCCGGGTTCGAGTTGACGACGATCGTGCGGAAGCCGTCCTCCCGCAGCACCTTCAACGCCTGGCAGCCTGCGTAGTCGAACTCGCAGGCCTGTCCGATCACGATCGGCCCCGAGCCGATCAGGCAGATCGAGCGGAGGTCACGCCGCCTGGGCAAGCCTCACCCCCTCGACCCAGCCCGAGAGCAGCGGCCAGGCGTCGTGGGGTCCTGGCCGCGCCTCGGGGTGGAACTGCACGGACCGCGCTCGGAGCTCGGGGAAGTCGAGCCCCTCGACGGTCCCGTCGTAGAGCGAGACATGCGTCGCCTCCTTGCCGGCCGACGCCGCCACCGCGAAGCCGTGGTTCTGGCTCGTGACGAGCACGCGGTTCGTGCGCTTCTCCAGCACCGGATGGTTGGCGCCTCGGTGGCCGAACGGGAGCTTGAAGGTCTCGTGCCCGGTGGCCAGCGCGAGCAGCTGGTGGCCGAGGCAGATGCCGAGCACCGGCACCCGGCCGAGCAGCGCGCGCACGGTCTCGACCTCGTCCGCGAGCGGCGCCGGGTCGCCCGGGCCGTTCGAGAGCAGCACGCCGTCGTAGCCGGCCAGCTCGTCGGGATCGGCGTCGTGCGGGTAGACGGTCACGGCCGCGCCGGCCCACGCGAGCCGGTCGAGGATCGAGCGCTTGCAGCCGTAGTCGACGACCGCGATCCGCGCCGCGCCCGCATCGCTGAAGACGTACGGCTCGGGAGCCGAGACCGCGGCGGCCAGCGAGCGGCCGGCCATCGCCGGCTGCTCCTGCACGGCCACGATCGCCTCCTCGGCGGAGCCTTCGCCCGCGACCGCGATGGCGCGCATCGCACCCGAACCACGCAGATGGATGACGAGCGAGCGCGTGTCGATCCCGGAGAGCGCGACGAGGCCGTGCTCGTGCAGCCAATCCGTCCAGGCAGGACCGCGCGCCTCGCGCATCACGACAGCGCGTGCGTGCGGGCGAGGCGACTCGCAGCGGCCCGGCGCAACGCCGTAGTTGCCGACCATCGGCGCGGTGAAGCAGACGATCTGCTCGGCGTAGCTCGGGTCGGTGACGACCTCCTGGTAGCCCGTCATCGCCGTCGTGAAGACCGCCTCGCCGAACGCGAAGCCCTCGGCGCCCACCGACTCGCCGCGGAAGACGGTGCCGTCCTCGAGCGCGAGGAAGCCCTTCATCCCTCGTGCACGACCGATCCGTTGGCGACGGTGAGCCGCACCTGGCCCTTGAGCGTCTGGCCGAGCAGCCAGGAGTTGACCGAGCGCGAGCGGAAGCCGCCCTCGTCGACCTTCCAGGTGGCCGCCGTGTCGAGCAGGACGAGGTTCGCGGGCGCGCCGACGGCGATGCGCGGAGCCTCGAGCCCGTACGCGCGCGCCGGCCCGGCGGACATGCGCTCGAGGAGCGTCTCGAGCGGGATCAGTCCCGGCTCGACGAGGCCCGTGTAGAGCGCGGCGAACGCCGTCTCGAGCCCCGTGACGCCAAAGGGCGCGGCCTCGAACGGGACGTCCTTCTCGTGGCGGGCGTGCGGCGCATGGTCGGTGGCGACCGAGCCGATCGTGCCGTCGCGCAGGCCGTCGATCAGCGCAATGCGGTCGTCTGCGCTTCGCAGCGGCGGATTCATCTTCACGTTCGGGTCGAGCGTGCGGACGGCCTCGTCGGTGAGGCAGAGGTGGTGCGGCGTCGCCTCGCCCGTCGCGGCGACCCCGGCCGCCTGCGCGCGGGCGAGCGCCTCGACCGACTCGCGGGCCGAGAGGTGGAGGAGGTGCAGGGGCTGGCCCTCGAACGCCGCTAGCGAGAGGTCGCGCTCGACCATCACGCTCTCGCCGACCGACGGGTAGCCGGCGAAGCCGAGCTCGGCCGAGACGGCCCCTTCGTGCATCTGGCCGCCGCGCGAGAGCGTCGGCTCCTCGCAGTGGAGCGCGAGCCGGCGACCGGTGATCCCGTGGTACTGGAGCGCGCGGCGCATGAGCCCGGGCGCGACCACGGGGTGGCCGTCGTCCGAGAAGCCGGCCGCGCCGTGGTCGGCGAGCTCGGCCATCTCGGTCAGTTCCATGCCCTCCTGGCCGCGGGTGATCGCGGCGAGGAAGCCGACCGGGAATCACGGCCTCGGCCTGTGCGTCCTCGATCAGCGAGCCGAGGACGGCGGCCGAGTCGATCACCGGGTCGGTGTTCGGCATCGCCAGGATCGCGCAGTAGCCGCCCGCGGCGGCCGCGGCCGTGCCCGAGGCGATCGTCTCCTCGTCCTCGCGCCCGGGCACGCGCAGGTGAACGTGTGGATCGACGAAGGCCGGCGCCAGCACCAGCCCTGCGCCGTCGACCACGCGGTGCTCGTTCGCGTCGAGGCTCGTTCCGAGCTGCGCGATCGTGCCGGCGTCGACGCGCACGTCGCAGACCGAGTCGATTCCCTCGACCGGGTCGACGACGCGCGCGCCGCGCACCACGAGGTCGTCCGTGGACTTGTTCTTGCCGAAGAGCATCACGCGACCTCCAGCGGCTCGGGCGATCGCACCGAGGCCGGGCCGGTCGTGAGCAGGTCGTAGAGCACCGCCATCCGCACGACGAGGCCCGCGCGCACCTGGATCTCGATCAGCGCGTCCGCCGCGTCCGCGACCCGCGGGTCGATCTCGACGCCGCGGTTCATCGGGCCGGGGTGCATCACCTTCTGCCCGGGGCGCAGCCGGTCGGGGGTCACTCCCCAGCGCGCCGTGTACTCGCGCAGGGAGGGCACGTAGTTCGCGCCCTCCTGCATGCGCTCGCGCTGCATGCGCAGGACGTAGACGACGTCGGCCGCGGCGATCGTGCCGATGTCGTGCGAGATCTCGCAGCCCATCGCCTCGATCCCGCGCGGGATGAGCGGCGGCGGCCCGACGAGCGTCACGTGCGCGCCCATCAGCGTCAACGCCTGGATGTTCGAGCGGGCGACGCGCGAGTGGAGGACGTCGCCGACGATCGCGACGTGCATCCCCTCGAGCGGCCCGACCTCCTCGCGAATCGTGTAGAGGTCGAGCAGCGCCTGCGTCGGGTGCTGGTGCTTGCCGTCGCCCGCGTTGACGATGTGCGCCTCGGTGTAGCGCGCGACGAGCAGCGGCGCGCCGATCTGCGGGTGGCGCAGCACGATCACGTCCGGGTCGTACGCGCCGAGCGTCAGGGCCGTGTCCTTCAGCGACTCGCCCTTGTCGACCGACGAGCCGGTCGCCTTGATCGACATCGTGTCCGCCGAGAGACGCTTGGCCGCGAGCTCGAAGCTCGACGAGGTGCGCGTCGAGGACTCGTAGAAGACGTTCACGACCGTGTGGCCGCGGAGCGTCGGCAGCTTCTTCACTTCGCGTTCCAGCGAACGGGAGAAGCTGCGCGCGGTTGCGAGCAGCCGCTCGACGTCCTCGCGCGTCACGTCGCCGATCGAGATCAGGTGCCGCCTCGGCGGCTGCTTCGGCGGAAGGAAGCCCTCCCGCATCACGTGGATGTCACCCATTGGACTCCTTCTGGACGAGCAGGACCCGGTCGATCTCGTCCACCTCGACGAGCTCCACCTGGACGCGCTCGCCGCGGGCGGTCGGCAGGTTCTTGCCCACGTAGTCGGGACGGATCGGAAGCTCCCGGTGGCCGCGGTCGGCGAGGACGGCGAGCTGCACGCGCTCCGGCCGGCCGTAGCCGAAGAGCGCCTCGATCGCCGCGCGGATCGTGCGGCCCGTGTAGAGGACGTCGTCGACCAGGACGCAGGTCATCCCCTCGAGCGGGAAGTCGAGCGTCGTCGAGCGCACCAGCGGCTGCGCGTGGCGAGGCGCCTCGCCCGCGCGCACGTGGACGTCGTCGCGGTGGAAGGTGATGTCGAGCTGGCCGAACGCGACCTCGACGCCTTCGAGCTCGGCGATCCGCCGGCGCAGGCGCTGCGCGATCGGGACCCCGCGGGTGTGGATGCCGATTAGGGCGACCTGCTCGAGGTCGGGGTTGCTCTCGACGATCTCGTGCGCGATCCGCGTCAGCGTGCGCTCGATGGCTTCGGCATCGAGGACAGTCTTCGCTTGAGAGGTCTGCGCGCTTACGGCGCAGTCAGGGCGTGTCTCACCTTCGACTCCTTTCCGGCCTCACAGGACCGGGTTAAAGGGGTTCGTTATCGTCGCGGAACTCTACCCGCCCGCGCGGACGGCGTCGAGATCGTCCTCGGCGATCGGAAGAAACACGTCGATCTCGTCGAGCCGGCGGTAGAACTCGATGCTCGGTCTCGTCCCGTCTCTCCGCGGCCCCGCAGCCTCGATCAGCGCGTCGAAGGCGGGCGCGATCCGCTCGTAGACCGCGGGCGGGTCGCCGCGGAGCCGGGCCTGCAGGTAAGTGCCGCCCGGGATCGTGGCCGTCTCCAGCCCGAGGGCGGCCGGGTCGTCGCCCTCCCGGATCTGCGCGCAGACGCGGTACTCGCCCGTCGACGGGTCGAACGTCCCGAAGAACTTCCGCCCGCGAAGCCCGACCAATCCTTCGAGCCGCTCCCAGCCCTTGGCCATCTCGGGCGGCTCGTCGGCAGTCCGCAGGAACATGACGTGCGTCTCCTCGCGGTGGACCGGCGCCGCGCTGAGCTCACCGCTCTCCACGGCACGAGCCTAACGCTGGGCGAACGCAGTGGCGACCAGCCAGTCGACGCGGTAGTCGATCCGCTCGGGAAGCTCGCGCTCGGCGAAGGCGAGGCCCTGTTCGTACTCGGCCTTCGAGATCAGGTCGAACGTCGAGATGTGTCCTTTCCGGATCCGCTCGAGCCCCTCTTCGCGCGTGTGCGAGGCGGTCTGCGAGATGTGGGTCAGACGGACCTCGGCGAAGCCTGCACCTTCGAGCTCGGCCTCGAGGCCCTCGGCGGTCGGAAAGCGAGCGCGGTCGACCGCCTCCATCGACGGGAAGAACGTGTTCAGCCAGAAGACGTCGAAGTAGCTCGGGTCGAAGGTCGCCACCGCCAGCCGGCCGTCGGCGGCGAGCACGCGGCGCACTTCGGCGAACGCGACGGGCCGATCGACGAGATGGGAGGAGAGCCACATCACGGCCCGCTCGAACCAGCCGTCCTTGAATGGCAAGGACTCGGCGCGTCCTGACTTGAACGTCGCCTCGGGCGCGTTCTGCCGGGCGACGTCGAGCATCTTCGGCTCAGGGTCGATGCCCCAGACCTTCGCGCGGCCGGCGAGCGCGACCTCGAGCCGGCCCGTCCCGCAGCCCACGTCGAGCACGCGCCTGCCCTCGAGGTCGGCCTCGCGCTCGACGAGGCGGAAGACCTCCCACCAGTTCTCGTCGACCGGCCGGACCTGGTCGTACGACGCCGCCAGGCGGCCGAAGTTTGGAATGGTTGTCCGCTCGGATCGACCGGTCATTTCAGACGGATGCGCGGGAGAGCCCGCACATCCTGACGTCGGCATCGCACGCGATGCCTCAACGAAATCAGGCGTCGGAGATGAGATCGTCGGGGTCAGTCAGCGACTCGATCGCGTGCTGGGCGGCCTCGAGCTGCGACTCGGGCACCAGCACCTTCTGTGGCGCGTCCTCGGTCTCCTGGGGATGGTGCTCGACGGCCGTCTCGAGCTCGGACTGGATCCCGGCCGCGCGCAGGAGCTCCTGGATCTCCTCCGCCTCGGTGACGTCCTCGGCCAGGGCGACCTGAACCATCCCGGTCACTGGACGACCTCGGGCTCGGGTGCAGGCTCGGGAGCCTCGCGCCGCTGGGCCGCCCCGCCCTTGACCAGGCGCGGCGAGCCGCGCTCGGCGAACGGCACGTCGATCACGTCGAAATCCTTGGGCACCACGGTGTCAGGGAAGATCGTACGCGCCTCGCGGGCCATCTCGGGCCCGAAGTAGCGGTTGGAGAGGTGGGTCAGCGCCAGCAGGCCGACTCCGGCCTCGAGCGCGATCTCGGCGGCCTCGAGCGCCGTCGAGTGAGCGGTCTCCTGCGCCCGCTCGCGCTCCTCGTCCATGAACGTCGCCTCGTGGACGAGCACCTCCGCCCCGCGCGCCGCCTCGACGACCGTCTGTGAGGCCGCGGTGTCGCCCGTGAGGACGACCTTGCGCCCTGCACGCTCCGGCCCGAGCACGTCATCCGGCCGAACGGTGCGCCCGCCCGGGAGGTCGACCGCCTCGCCCGTCTGGAGGCGCCCTCGCTCGGGCCCGGCGGGCACGCCGAGCTCGTCGGCGGTGTCGACGTCGAACCGCCCCGGCCGCGGATGCTCGGCCAGCGCAAAGCCGAGCGACTCGACCCGATGCGCCACCGGGAAGGTCGTCAGGTCGTAGCCATCCCGCGCGAGGACGTCGCCCGCGCGCAGCTCGACCAGCTCGACGGGGTACGTCAGCTTCCCGAAGACCCGCCGCAGCGCACCGACGAGGTCCTTGAGGCCGCGCGGCCCGTAGATCGTCAGCGGGGCGTCGCGCCCTCGCAGCGCGAACGTCTTCAGCATCCCGGGGAGCCCGAGGTAGTGGTCGGCGTGATAGTGGGTGAAGAAGACCTCCTGCAGCTCGATCAGGCCGACCGAGGAGCGCAGCAGCTGGCGCTGCGTGCCCTCGCCGCAGTCGAACAGCAGCCGCTCGCCGCCACGCCGCACGAGCAGCGAGGAAGGCGCCCGCTGGGCGCTCGGTACCGAGCCCGAAGTCCCGACGAAGACGAGGTCCAGATCCACGCGAGCAGTCTAGTTTCGCCTGCCTCAAGCGGTTTCGCCTCACAACCGATACCGGAAGAGGTACTGAGGCCCGTCATGCGACTGCTGACGTCGAAGAACGAGAACCTGCGCGATGCGACCGAGCGGTCGCTGACGCTTCTGCGCGTCTTCCTCGCCGCGAGCGCGCTGATCCTCGCGGTCGGGCGATCGTGCTCAGCACCGTCCTCACGCGCACGCTGACCGAGCAGTCGGTGGCGGATCACCGCGAGAGCGAGACCAAGTACGTGGACGGCGTTCTCCGCTCGGCGCTCGTCCACGACGACAGGCTTCGCGTTGACCCCCAGGTCTCGTCGCTGCTCCTCGCGCTGCTCGTCCGCGGAGCCTCCAGCACGCTTCGCCGCCAGACGCGCGAGCTGAAGGACCGGTCGCGCGCCCTGATGGACTCCTACCAGCAGCTCGAGGAGAGCTCGCAGGCGGCGATCGAGAGCCTGAACGCCACCGTCGAGGCGAAGGATCCCAACACCGGCGGCCACTCGATCCGCGTGCAGCGTGTCGCGGTCGTCCTCGGCGAGGAGCTCGGCCTGTCCCCCGCGGCTCGACGCGCTCCGCTTCGGCGCGCTCTTCCACGACATCGGGAAGATCGCCGTGCCCGACGCGATTCTCCTCAAGCCCGAGGAGCTGAACTACTGGGAGAACGCGCAGATGAAGACCCACCCGGCAGAGGGCGCGCGCATCGTCGGCAAGTTCGGCCGGCTCAAGGATGCAGTGCCGCTCATCCGCCACCACCACGAGCGCTGGGACGGCGAGGGCTACCCGGACGGCGTAGCCGGCGAGGACATCCCGTTCGAGGCCGCGATCACCGGGCTCGCCGAGGCCTGGGACGCGATGACGACCGAGCGTCCGTACCGCCACGCGCTGACCGCCGAGCAGGCCCTGGCCGAGATCCGCGCAGGGTCCGGCACCCAGTTCTCCCCCGAGGTCGTCGACGCGTTCTTCCGGGCCGCGGCTCACCGGCCGGACGACCTCGGCCTCGACGGGCCGGCGACGGCGTTTCTCAGCGCCGGCTAGCCGCCGTTAGGCTTCGCCGCGTGGAGGGCGGCACGGTCCGGGAGCTCCTGCGGCGCGAGTTGGTCGCGGAGGAGTACGAGGAGATCCGGGAGCTCTGGAAGCGCCACTCGATCGCCGAGGACAACCGCGACCTCCCGGGCCTGATCTCGACGCTGACCGACGACTGCATCTACGAGCTCGTCCAGACGGGTACGCGCTGGGAGGGCCACGAGGGCGCGGCGCGGTTCTACATGGGGCTGCTCGGCGCCTTCCCCGACATCGACTTCCGGCTGACCGACATCGTGATCGGGCCGCAGGGCGTCTGCGAGGAAGCCGACGTGACTGCGACGCACCAGGGCGAGTGGCTGGGCATCCCGCCGTCGAACGAGCGCCTTGCCTGGAAGGTCGTGATCTTCTTTCCATGGGACCCGGCCCGGAGGCTCTTCCGGGGCGAGAAGGTCTACACCGCAGGCCTCCCTCTCCCCGACGTCGAGGCCTAGGGAAGCAGGAGCCGCTCACCCGGACGGATCAGCGTGGCGCCGAGGTGGTTCTCGCGCTGGATCTTCCAGATGCCGTCGCGAGGATCGCCCGCGTAGTGCGTGACGGCGATCGACCAGAGCGTGTCGCCCGGCTTGACGGTGTAGCGGTGCGCGTGCCCTGCGCCCTGCGACGCGCGGGCCACGAACGCCCAGGCCACGAGGACGAGGAGTGCAATGAGGAGTGCCTTGCCGAACATATGTTCGCCATACTAGAGCGAACGCGTGTTCGTGTCAAGCCGACGCTGCTGTCTCCAGGAAGCGGCCGGCCCGCCACACGGGCTCGCCGTCGGCGTAGATCTCCCCTTCGGTGCGGAGATCGCACACGAGATCCCAGTGGAGCGCGGACTCGTTGCGCCCGCCCAGCTCCTTGAACGCCGCCCCGAGCGCGACGTGGACCGTCCCGCCGATCTTCTCGTCGAAGAGGGTGTTGCTCGTGAACTCGTCGATCTCGTAGTTCATCCCGAACGCGAGCTCGCCGAGCCTCCGGGCGCCGTCGTCGAGGTCGAGCAGCGCGTCGAGGAACGAGCCTCCCCGCACGGCCTCGGCCGCGACGACCTCGCCGCCCTCGAAGCTGAGGCGGATGTCGTCGACCTCGCGCCCCTGGAAGAGCGCCGGGAACGTGAAGCGGATGTGACCTTCGGTCTCCGACTCGACGGGGCTCGTGTACACCTCGCCGTCGGGCATGTTGTAGCGCCCGTCGGCGACCTCCCACGCGCGTCCCTCGACGACGACGCGGAGATCGGTGTCCGGGCCGACGATCCGCAGCTCGCGTGTGCGGCCGAGCTGGCCGGCCCGCCGCAGCAGCTCCTCGCGGGTGGCAAGCCAGTGGGCCACCGGGTCCCCGTCCTGCTCGACGTGGCACGCGCGGTAGACGAAGCGCTCGTAGTCCCGCATCGACATGCCCGCGTCCTGGGCGTGTGCGGGAGTCGGGAAGAGCACCCCGCACCAGCGCAGCTCGTGCGCCGCGATCCGCGCCCAGCGCCGGTTGGTCAGCTCGCGGGTCGCCGCGATCAGCCGCTGGTGCCGCTCGGGGGGCGCGCTGCTCAGCGCGCGCGTGTTCTCCTCGGCCCAGATCGTCACGATCGCGTCGACGAGGTCGATCTCCTTCTCCGCGACCGGCGAGACAAACTCGAGCTGCTCCTCCGTGCCCTCGCGGACCAGGACCTCCGTCAGCTCCTCGAGCTCGACGTTCACGTATGGGAAGGCGCCGACGTGCAACGCGGCGCGGTACAGCTCCGTCGCGAGCGGGATGGCCACCGCAGGCGTGTCGATGCGCAGGACCTTGCCGGGCTGCAGCTCGAGCGAGTAGCCCGCGATCAGCTCAGACAGGCGCGCGAGGCGCGGATCCGTCATCTGGCGCTCACGCGGAAGCGGGAGCTGACGACAACGGCGACGCGGGAGGGATTCATCGTCGCCTGCATCCTGATCGCGAAAACGTACCGCCCCTTCTTCAGCTTGCGCTTGGGGAAGGCGACAACGCGGTTCTTCGCCTTGATCAGCCCGGCCGTCGAGAGGAGCGCCCTCGGGTTGCTGCGGACGAGCCGCGAGGCGATCGTGCGCTTCGTCGTCCCGGCCGGGAAGATCCCCGCCCGGAAGACGGCCTCCTCCTTCGCGCCCGCGGTGAAACTCCATTTCGTGGTCCGCGTCGTGCGCTTGCGCTTCAGGTCGCCGAAGATGACCCGCGGCGCGACGATCCCCGCGGCGTGCGTCCAGCCGACGAGGGTGTCGCGGCAGTTACCGTCGGTGTCCGCGATCACCTGCTTGACCGTGCTGTACGACGGCCGGTGCGACCCGTCGATCCGCTCGAGCCCGCTCTGCCAGCGCGAGAGCATCGGCTCGTCGAGAAGCAGGAAGAAGCTGAGCGAGCTGACGGTCGGGTCACATTCGGCGGCCGTGATCGCGTCGCTGTAGTAGCCGGCCTGCGTCGCCTCGTCGATCGTCGGGACCGTCTCGGTGCCCGTGTAGAGGCTCGCGAGGGCCGGCATGATCGCTGCCTGCCAGCCGATCTCGTCGAGCTCGAGCTTGAGGGGCGGCGTGAACGACTGGACGCCGGTCTCGGCGAACGTCGGCTGCGCGGTCCCGTGGAACGCGTCCCAGACGGCCTGCTTGATCCGGTCGAGGTTCGCGAGCCCCGCGTTCGGCCACGCGTAGCCGACGAAGGGCGGGTCGGTGTTCTTGAGCGGGTACGGATGGAACGCGAGCTCGTCCATCAGCGGCTTCGTCCGGCCGCTCGCACGATAGGCCTGGCCGAGCTCGTGCATGAAGCGGACCGGGGAGCGCGAGATGTTGCTCTTGGCGTTCGGGTTGTCGTTCCCGCGCGGCGAGAGCCCGACACCGATCACCTGGATCGTCGGGTTGACCGACTTCAGCGCGTCGTACGACTTCGCCAGCACCGTCTCGTAGGCCGCGGCCGAGACCGGCTTGCCGGCCGGGTTGTACTGCGGGAGCCAGAACACGGGCTGGTTCGGCTCGTTGCCGATCACGTAGTCCTTCACCTGCGGGAACGCCTGGGCGACCTGCGCGACGAAGGCCGCGAACTCGCTCGGCGCCGAGCGCGACGCGGTCAGCGCGATCGCCGTCTTCGGCGCGATCGCGAACACGACGCGCACACCGGCTGTCTGCGCCTTCGGCAGCCAGGCCTCGAGCGCCGTCTTCCCGCTGATCACATTCGGGCTCGCCGGGTCCCAGAAGATCGAGACGCGGTTCTGCGAGAGACCGATGTCGGTCAGCGACGCGAAGAAGGTCGTCGGGTTGTCGCGGCCGCGGTCCTCGCTGACCCCGATCGAGAGCGCGCCCTGGGCGGCACCGGCAAGCGCCAGCGTCGCGCACGCCAGCGCGAACAGGCAAGCAATCCTCGTTGTCGTCTCTCCTCGCGTGATCTGACCCCTTCCTAGCCTTGCACGTCCGGCGGAGGACGTGCGCCGGAGATTCGTCATCGGGCGCCGTCTGCCTGCACGGCCAGCAGCGCGTCCAGGAGCGGCCCGGCGCCGAACCGTACCGGGTCGCCCGCCGGTAGGCCAGTCTCCCCGGCGGTCTCGGCGATCGCCTGGCGCGCCTCGTCCTCGTCGAGGTGCGCGGTGTTGAGCGCGATGCACGCGACTCGTGCGGGCCGGAGCGGCAGTGAGATCCGCTCGTGCAGATCGACGAGCTCGGGCAGGCTCGGGAGCGGGTGTCCGGGATAGCCCTCGATCTCGGTGGCCCCCGCGCGGTGGCAGAGCACGAACGCGTGCGGCGCCGAGCCGTGGATCAGCCCGAGCGTGACGCCCGAGTACGCCGGGTGCGAGAGCGAGCCCTGGCCCTCGACGAACAGGAGCTCTCCCCCGCGCCGGTGGCCCTCGACCACGAGCCGCTCCGCCGCGCCCGCGAGGAAGTCGGAGACGACCGCGTCGACCGCGATCCCCCAGCCGGCGATCGCAATCCCCGTCTGGCCGGTCGGGACGAAGACCGAGCCGAGGCCCCGGCGGCGAGCCTCGAGGTCGAGCTCGAGGGCGACGGTCTTCTTGCCGATCGCGCAGTCGGAGCCGACCGTGAGCGCGATCCAGGCGGGGATCTCCAGGTTCTCGCCGGTCGGGACGTTGAGGTCAGCCGGCGGCCTGCGCAGGTCGCGGAGCTCCACCCCCCGCGCCGCCGCGAGCCCGGCCAGCTCGGGATCGTCGGCGAGGAACTCGTGCAGGCCGTTCTCGACGTCGAGGCCTGCCTCGATGCACGCCTTCAGCAGCTCGCGCCAGGCCGGCGGGAAGCGGCCGCCCTGGGTGGCCACGCCGACGAGCGCGGTCGTCGGCTCGTAGGGCAGCGCCTCCTCGACGGTCGCCACGATCGGGATCCCGTCGTGGGTCTCGCCCGGCCGCGTCGAGTCGAGGAGCGCGACCGTCGGGTGCGGCCCGTAGCGGATCACGCCGCGGGCGGTCTTCCCGTAGTGCGCGTCGCCAGAGCGACCCTCGGCCAGGATCAGGTACCGCTTCGAGGCGTCGCTCACGCGGGCTTGACGCCGAGGCCCGGCTCGAGCGATGGCAGCTGGACGCCGTCGACGAGCTCGATGCCCGGCCAGGGGTCCGCGACCAGGAGCAGGTTGCCGTCGAGGTCGACGTGGTCGAAGAGACTCGCCACCTGTGCGCCCGCTGCGACGGCCAGGCCCGACTCGTTCATGCAGCCGAGCATCAGGCCGAGCCCGAGCGCGCGGCCCGCGTGGGCCATCCGAACCGCCTCGCGGATGCCACCCGACTTCGCGAGCTTGACCGTCAGCCCGTGGGCTCGCTCGGCGCACCCGGCCACGTCTGCCAGCGTCATGCAGTCCTCGTCGACGTAGATGGGCAGCGGCGAGCGCTGCTTCAGCTCGGGCCCGTCGGGCGAGCCGGCCGGCAGCGGCTGTTCGCAGTACTCGACCCCGAGCTCCTTCAGCTCGGGCAGCGCCTCGAGGGCTTCGTCCAGCGACCAGTACTCGTTGACGTCCACCTGCAGCGGCACGTCAGAGACGCTGCGCACCGCGCGCACGCGCTCGACGTCCAGCCCGTCGCCGCCGCCGAGCTTGAGCTTGAGACGCTTGAAGCGCCCGCGCACCTTCTCGGCCCGCCGCGCCATGTCGTCCGGATCGCCGAGCCAGATCGTCCACGAGGTCGGCGGGCCTGCGCGCTCGAGACCGAGCAGCTTCCACACCGGGAGCCCGGCCAGCTTTCCGCAGAGGTCGTGCAGCGCCGCGTCGAGCGCAGCCTTGGCCGCCTGCTCGCCCGGCCGCTCACCCAGCCGCGCCTCGATCGCCTCCAGCGCGAACGGGTCGTCGCCGAGCAGCTCCCCCGCCGACTCGAGAAACGCGACCGCCGAGGCCGCGGACTCCTCGTAGCGGTCGATAGGGTTCGCCTCGCCGAAGCCGCTCATCCCGTCGCGCCGGACCTCGACGGTCACGACCTCCGCCTCGTCGGAGGCTCCGCGCGAGATGACGAACGTCTCCGCCATTCGCAGCGTCGCGGTCCGGGCCTCGAGCTCCACGGCCGATACCTTAGAGCCGCTCGATGCCTGCAATCGTGTCGACCGGTCAGTTCAGACAGACGGCCCGGCATAGCCGCGCCGTCCTGATGGCGGCACCGCAAGCGGTGCCTTAGGAGCCCCCTGATGGCTGGCCTCGCCGCGTACATACGGCGTCTCGACCCGCGCCTCCCGCGCACGGTCTGGCTCGTGCAGTCGGGCGGCGTGGTCAACTCGCTCGGGAACGGGATCGTCCTCCCGTTCATCATCATCTACCTCCACAACGTCCGCGGGATCTCGTTCGCGGAGTCAGGCCTCGCGCTCGCAACGGCCGGCGCGGCCGCGCTTCTGGTCGGGCTCGCGGCCGGCCCGACGGTGGACCGCATCGGCGGGCGGAACACCCTCCTCCTGGGCTTGCTGCTCCAGGCGGCCGCGTTCGCGCTCTTCCCGCTGATCCGGGAGCCCTGGCAGGCGTTCGCGCTCCTCGCGCTCGAAGGCGCGGGCACGGCCTGCTTCTGGCCTGGCCAGTCGACGCTGCTCTCGCGCCTGACGTCTCCGGACGAGCGGCACTCGGCCTACGCGTTGCAGCGCGTCAGCATGAACCTCGGGATCGGGCTCGGCGCGCTCGTCGGCGGCCTGATCGCGACCACTGCCCACCCGGAGAGCTTCACCGTGCTCTTCCTGCTCGACGCGGCGACGTTCCTCGTCTTCGCCCTCATCCTCTCGACGGTGAAGGAGCCCCCGCCCGACGAAGCCGAAGCCCACGACGAACGCAGGGCGGGCGGCTACCGGGCCGTCCTGCGCAACCGCAACTTCGTCGGGCTGCTCGGCCTGAACGTGCTCTTCGTCGCGGTCGGCTACGAGGTATTCGCGCTGTTGCCGCCGTTCGCGAAGAACTACGCGGACGTGAGCGAGCGCTGGATCGGACTGATCTGGCTCGGCAACACGCTGCTGATCGTCCTGATCCAGCTTCCCGTCGCGAAGGCGCTCGAGGGCCGGCGCCGGATGGCCGCCCTCGCGCTGATGAACGTTCTGTGGGCGGTCGCCTCGCTGATCGTCCTCGCAGCCGGCGAGTGGCTCACCGCGGGCTCGGCGGCGCTCGTCTTCGTCGTCGCGACGATGGTCTTCGCCGTTGGCGAGACGCTGCAGGGGCCGACGCAAGCGCCCCTTGTCGTGGACCTCGCGCCTGATCCCTTACGCGGACGCTACTTCGCGCTCAGCGCGATGTCCTGGAGCGCCGGCGGGATCCTCGGCCCGCTCGTCGGAGGCGCGTTGCTCGGCTGGCACCCGTACGCGGTGTGGCCGATCGCGGCCGGTGTCTGCCTGTTCTCCGCCCTGGGCTGCCTGGCCCTCGAGCGCCGGCTTCCGGAGGGCGTCCGCCGAACACCGAGGCCCGAGCCCGTCACGGTGACCCCGATCACCCCGCCGCTAGACTTGGCGCCCGAGCGCCTGTAGCTCAGGGGATAGAGCGCGCGCCTCCGGAGCGCGAGGTCGCAGGTTCGATTCCTGCCAGGCGCATCGAGCTTCGTGTCGGCCCTTAACGGTGGCCTACCTCGTGGAAGCGGCGTCCCCCCACTCCCACGCGCCCTTCGTGGGTAGCTCCATCGCCTCGCCGCTTCTGATCGCGAAGACGCGCACGTGGTGCTTCGTACCCGGGGCCGGGAGTAGCGCTTTCGGGAGCTCGAAGTGGAAGCCGAACAGACCCTTGTGCGGGAAGATCCGGTGCGGGAGGAGCTGGTCGGTCGGGCTCGCGAAGACCTCCTTGCCATCGGCGATGACCGCGATGCTGTCCGCCCGGTGGGTGAGCGCCGGCTCGGCCGCCCAGCCGCTGAAGCCGAGCAGGCTCCCGGGGAAGAGCTGCACCATGCCGCGCAGCGAGCCCGGCTTGACGGGGACCGTGGTTCCGTCCGACGACACGAGCACCTCGCGGCCGCCTCGCCGGACGAGCGTCGTCGTCGTACTGCTCCCGCGGAGCTGCTCGAGCGTGCGCGTCCCCTCGTCCCGGCGGACGAGCAGGACGTTCACGTCGTTGTGCCCGTTCCGGAGCGCGCTCGCGGGAACCATCGCCGCGAAGCTCGTCGCCCCGCCTCCCTCGAACGTCTTCGTCACGGCGGCCACGCGACCGTTCACCGCGATCGCGACGTTCGCGCTCGACGGGTGTTTCCCGGTCAACCGCCCCTCGACCCAGGTCGGGAGCAGGTCGGTGTGCGTGTCGACCACGTTCAGGAGCTGCTGGCCCTGGAGCTCGACGCCCGCGCCCTCGCTCGGCCGGACCGAGAGCTCCGACAACCGCTTCCCGACGAGGTCGCGATCCGGCCCGATCCGGTACACAGACGAGGGCGTCCCGCCGAACGTCTGGAGCTGCTCAGCCAGCGCCTGGGCGCGCCGGTCGCGCAGCACCGACAGCGGAGCGCTCACGGCCTGGCCGCCGCCGAGCTCGATCCGCACGGTCCCGTTCGACGGCACGTGCCGCCCGATCAGCGTCTTGCCGTCGACGTGCCACGGCATCTTCACGCCGAGCACGTGCGCGATCGTCGGGACGATGTCGATCGTCCGGGCAAGGCCGTCGTTGACCCGCCCCTCGTGCTGGTTCGGGAGCTTCACGAACAGCGGCACGAACGCGATGTCCTGGAGGTTTCCGGGTGTCGGCCGGCGGCGCGGCTGGCCGGGCCGGTTGCTGACCCCGTGGTCGGCGACGACGATCACGAGCGCCCGGTCGTAGATCCCCTTCGCCTTGAGGCGTTGCGTGATCAACCCGAGCGCGCGGTCGGTGTATTCGACCTGAAGGAGGTAGCGCTGGTCGGCCTGCAGCGCCGGCCACGCTTGCTGCCACCGGTTGTGCTGGATCCCGCGCAGGAGCGGCGCCTGCACGCCGTACCGCTGGCCTGACGGCAGGTACAGGTACGGCACGTGCGGCAGCAGGGAGTGCAGCACGTAGAGCGTCGGCCTCCGGTCGCGCGAGAAGAGCAACGTGAACCGGCAGACGTTTCTCCCGCACGGCAGGATCGGCCCGGACTCGCTCGCCTCGTTCGGCTTCTCGACGGCCTCGTGCTTCCCGAAGTTCCCCCAGCTGTCGCTGATCTCCGGGACGTGCTCCGAGTAGGGCTCGGGCAAGAGGAGGTGCAGGTAGACGATCCCAGCGTCGGACGCGAGCGAGCCCGTGGTGTCGGAGACCGCGGACGGCGAGGCGCCGCGCACCTCCTTGCAGAGCTTCGTCGGGCAGAGGGACGTGATCGACTCGACCGCCCGCACGCGGTAGCTCCCGCCCAGCAGCGTGAAGATGTTGTCCGGATGGTCGGCGTAGATCGGTAACAGCTTCCGCCCCGTGTTCTTCGGAAGAATCCCCGTGAGAACCGCGGGCACCGCAACCTCGGTCAGCCACTGCACCGTCGTCGCGCTGCGGAACCACGTCGAGTCGTGCGCGAGCGCGGCGAAGTTCGGGTAGCGCCGCGCGTCGATCTTCTCGTCCTTGTTCATCAGGGCCACGGGCGCGAACTCGTCGAACACGATCAGCACGACCGGCGTCGTCGAGGTCACCCGCCGCTCGTGCACGGTCGGGTTGTTGACGAAGACGAGCTTCGACGCGCCCGAGTCGAACAGGAAGAGCGCAAGGAAGATGAACGGCGCGGGCACGAGCACGGTCAGGAACGAGCCGACTGCCGGCACCCGTCGGTAGAGCATGGCGCCGAGCACGCCGACCGCGGCCGCGAGTGCGAGCACGCCGACCCCGGAGAGCGTCGTCCGGTTCGCGAACGCGTGCAGGCCGATGACGGCGACGAGCGCGGCGATGAAGACGAGGTGGACGATCTCGGCCGCCGCCCGGCTTGCGATCCCGACCAGCAGCTCGACCGCCAGCAGCACCGCCGGCGGGACGAGGATCAGCGCGAGCGCGAAGAGGACGATCTGCCCGCTCGTCGAGCGGCGCACCGCGAAGAACTCCGGATTGCGACCGAGGATGTCGAGCAGCGGCTGGGCGAGCGCGAACGCCGACAGGACCGTTAGCTGGGCGCCGCGCGTCAGCGCCGTTCGGAGAACGCTCTGCTCAGGCCTTGGCGCGGGCAAGGTAGAGCGTGCGCGCCCCGTCGGCGAGAGCCTCCGAGCGCAGGACGTCGAAGCGTTCGTTCAGGCAGCGCTCGAACCAGTCGGCCCGGTAGTCGGGATGGTCGCCGGGCCGTTTGCGCGCGAGCAGGCGGCGGGCCATCGGGTCCTCGGGCGAGACGAACTCGATCACGACCGAACCGGTCGCGTCGCGGAGCCAGTCGAGGAACTCGGCGATGGGCACGTTGCCGCCGATCGAGACGTGGTGGATCAGGGCGAGGCAGAGCGTGAGGTCGGGCTTGCCGCGCTCGAGCAGCGGTCGGCGCTCCTGGGCGCGCCAGCCGAGCGCCGGCGGCGGGTCGACGACGTTGGCGACGAGCGGCAGAATCCGCTGCTCGCCCTCCGACCGAAGCGCTTCGTAGAGCCGGTCGACGACGACGCTGTCGGCATCCATCGCGACCACGTGCTCGGCGCTCTCGGCGGCGATGCGCGCGTGCACCCCTTCGTTGCAGCCGAGGTCCCAGACGAGCCGCGGCTCCTCGCTCTCGACTGCAGCCTTGACGAACGCGGCTTTCCGCTCGGCGTCGTCGCGCTCGTAGGTGGTCTCGAGCGTGTAGTCCTTCCAGGCCGAGCGATCCGAGCGCCAGTGGAGGCGGCGGATCATCCGCTCGAGCCCCTTGATGTTGGCGACGATCAGCTCAGGCTTGAAGCCCGCCGAGCGAAGCTCGCCCTTGACGTCGTCGTCGCGGGCCTCGTAGCGGCGCTCGAGCCGGTCGTGGAGGACGACATGCGTGAAGGTGCCGCGCCTGAACCGGTCCCGCACCGAGATCAGGCTCCGCATCTCGTGCGGCGAGATCCCGTCGAGGCTTCCGCGCAGCCACGGCTGGAACGGCACGTCCTTCCACGCCTGCAGCAGGAGCGGGTAGAGGAAGAGCATGCAGAACTGCCGGTATCCGGCCCACGGCTCGCCCTGGCGCAGCGGCTCGAACGAGCCGACGTCGATGAAGACCGGCTCGGCGCCCCGGAACTGAACGTTGTACGGCGAGGAATCCTTGAGGATCATCCCCGCCTCGACCGCTCGCCGGACGAGCGCAAGCTGGAGCAGCGCCGCGTCGCGCAGCATCGAGAACGACCACTCGTACGGGTACGAGACGAACGGGATGACGTCGTGCTCGAGGACGCCCGCGACGCCACCGTGGATTCCCTCCGGGACCTCCGCGACGTCCTCGACCTCGCGCGTGCCGACGAGGCTCCCGTCCTGCTCGAGCTGCTCGAACAGCGGCGACGCGGAGAGAGCGCGCCAGTCGGCGAGCCCCTGCTCGCTCAGCAGCCGGAGGACGCGCCCGTTGCTCGTGAAGACCCGGCTGTCCGGATCCCGAAACGACCCCGGCTCGAGACCCGAGAGCGTGCCCACCGCCTCCAGGTCGTCCCGTGCCGTGCTCAGCTCGGCGTGCTCTCGTCCTCGGCGGGTGCGGGCTTCCCGATGTGGAGGAACCGCTTCACGCGGCGCCAGTACACCTTCGACAGGACGCCGATGCCGGCAATGCCCGCGGCAAGGCCCTGCAGGAACATGCTGCCGCTGCCGGGATCGATGTAGCCGAGAATGATCTTCATGCCCCTAGAACGAGGGCACAGCGTACGGGTTGACTCGGACGTGCGCAAGCAGGTGCCGATCGCGTTTCGCCTCTAGGCAACAGCCCGCGGCCCGAGTACCCTCTGCAAGCGCGTGAATGCCGTCATCGCGTACCTGCGCAGCTTGAACCCGCACTTGCCCCGACCCGTCTGGCTGCTCGAAGCCGGCGGTGTCGCCAACTCGCTCGGGAACGGGATCGTCATCCCATTCCTGATCATCTACCTGAACCAGGTCCGGGATTTCAGCCTGGCGACTTCGGGGATCATCGTCGCCACGCTCGGGGGCGTCGCCCTCGTCACGGGCCCGTTCTGCGGACGCCTGATCGATCGGATCGGGCCACGCGGAACGCTGGTCGCATCGCTGCTCCTGCTCGCCGTCGGCTACGGAGGCTTCCCGTTCGTCCGCGAGCCATGGCAGGCATTCCTGCTGGCCGCGATCGCGGGCGCCGGTAACGGCGGCTTCGCCCCCGCCCACTCCAGCCTGCTCGCGACGATCACCACGCGAGAGCAGCGCAACGCGGCCTATGCGGTGCAGCGCGCCACTGACAACCTCGGCTTTGGCGTCGGCGCCCTGGTCGGCGGCCTGATCGCGACGACACACGTCCCCGAGAGCTTCACGCTCCTCTTCCTGCTCGACGCGATGACGTTCCTCGCGTTCATCGCGCTGCTGATGTTCGTCCCGGCCAGGCGCGCCGTGGACGGAGCCGCCCGCGCGGCCGGCCGCTACTCGGCAGTGGTGCGCGACCGGGTCTTCGTGTGGCTCCTCCTGTTGATCGCGCTGCTCGTCGCCGCCGCCTACGCGCAGGTCTCAATGGTGCTGCCGCCGTTCGCGACGCAGCACGCCTCCGTGAGCGAGGCGGGCATCGGCGTGATCTTCTTCGTCAACACCGTCGTGATCGTGCTCGCGCAGCTGCCGGTCGCAAAGGCGATCGAGGGCCGGCGGCGGGTGTTCGTGCTCGCGCTCTCGGCGGCGATCTTCACCGCCACGAGCGTGGCGATCCTCGCGGCCGGCTACTGGCTCACCTCGAGCGCGGCCGTCGTCGCGCTCTGCTGCGTGATCGTGGTCTTCAGCCTCGCCGAGTGCCTCCATGGATCGGTGCAGAACCCGCTGATCGCCGACCTAGCGCCAGAGCACCTGCTCGGCCGCTACATGGCGCTGCGCACGATCTCGTGGCAGATGGGCTTCATGGCCGGCCCCGCGATCGGAACCGCGCTCCTCGCACGCTCGCCCGCAGGCCTGTGGCTGGGCGCGGCCGGGGCCTGCGCTCTGGTGGCCGTCGGGTCGCTCGCGCTAGGCCGCCGAATCCCCGCAGATGCCGCGATCACGCCGGTCACGAGCAAAGGTCCGGCGAAGGCGTTGCCGATAGAATGGCGAACTCCGAACATGCGAACCGACGACCCCCTCAGTACCGGTGCCAAGCCTGCCACGCATCAAGCGCCCGAGGCCCCGCACGCCCACGCGGGAGGTCGTCGCCCGGCCTGAGCCGCGCGTCGCCGAGCAAAGCGCGCACGGCCTGACCTGGGTTCACCTCGACGCTCCGACCGCGGAGGAGGCAACGCTCCTCGCAGAGCGCTTCGGGTGGCACCCGCTCGACATCGAGGACGTCCTTTCGAGGCGGCAGCGGCCGAAGATCGACGAGTACTCCGACGAGGGCTACCTCTTCGTCGTCCTCCACTTCCCGGTCTACGACAAGGCGATCCAGCGCCTGAACGCGGCCGAGCTCGACGTGTTCATCGGGCAGGACTACCTCGTGACGCTGCCGACGGTCCCGCTGCTTCCGGTGACGCGCCTCTTCCACCGCTGCGAGGAGGACGCCCAGCTTCGAGACCAGATGTTCTCGAAGGGGTCCGGGTACCTGCTCTACCACATCCTCGACGACCTCTTCGACTACTGCTTCCCGATCATCGACAAGATCGGCTACAAGCTCGACTCGATCGAGGACGACGTCTTCGAGCGGTACGCCGAGGACGTCGTGCGCGACATCTCGAACGTCAAGCAGGAGATCATCTCGTACCGCAAGATCATCAAGCCGGAGCGATCGCGACAGTGCGGCTGCTCGAGCGGCACGTCGAGCGCTTCCTGCCTGGAGGAGCTCGAGCTCTACTTCGACGACATCGTCGACGCCGCCGAGCGGCTCTGGGACCTGCTCGACAACTTCAAGGAGGTGATCGAGGCGCTCGAGCGACGAACGAGTCGGTCATCTCGCACCGCCACAACGACGTCCTCCGGATCCTGACCGTGTTCTGCGTCGTGTTCCTGCCGGCGACGCTGATCACGAGAATCTCGGGATGAACGTCATCTTCCCGGGCTGCGAGATCCAGGAGGCCTCGTGGTCTTCATCGTCGGCGATGCTCTGTGTCCTGGGCGGGCTGCTCGGCTTCTTCCGCTACAAGCGCTGGCTCTGAGCAGAATCGCGCGCTAGGAATGGCGTGTGGCGCTGGCCGTCTCGATCATCGTCGCGCTGTTCGCGCCCTGGCCGTGGAACCTGCTCTCGGTGCTCACGGGCCTCGTGATCGAGGCGGTCGAGCTCACGTGGGGTCTCCGGTTGGCGCGACGCTGGCGACCGCGGACCGGAGCCGAGGCCATGATCGGGCAGGCAGCCGTGGTCGTCGAGCCATGCCACCCGACGGGACGGGTCCGCGTTCTCGGCGAGCTCTGGGAGGCGCATTGCACCGAGGGTGCCGAGATAGGGCAGGCCGTGCGCATCGAGAGACTCGAGGGCTTGACCCTGGTTGTGGCTCCTACGGATTCCGGCGCGAGCTCGTCGGAAAGCGCTTAGCGGAGTCGGCTCCGCTCAGTACCACTTGCCGCGTACGAAACCTCCGAAGCCGGCCAGGCCGACTACGACGATGATCAGCCCGATCCAGAGACTCCAGAAGAGCAGCGTCAGAATCCCGAGGATCACGATGATCCCGCCAATCGATATCCCGGCGATCCTGCGGTCAGCCATCAGCGTCGCCAAGTCTAGCCCTGAAGCGAGGCCGCGCTACGGCACGATGTTGTGGTTCAGGTGGAAGACGTTGTCGGGGTCGTACTTCCGCTTCACCTCCACGAGCCGGTCGTAGTTCGGGCCGTAGGCGGCGCGGATCGCGTCGTCGGCCTGGTCGTCGCCGAGATAGTTGAGCCAGCGGCCGGTGCCGAAGTGCGGCCGTAGCGCCGCGAACGTCTCGCGGGTCCAGGCGATGTTCTTCTCGGTGTCGGCCGGATCGGTCCACTCGGACGGGAGGAGCAGGTTCCAGCCCTCGTCGCGGTGCGGGACCGCCGTGTCGGTGACGCCCACTCGGGTAACAGCGCCGTGGAAGTGCTCGAAGAGGACCACCGACATCGGCGAAGGGATCTCCGCGAACCGCTCGACGACGATGTCGATCAGCTCGTCGGTCAGTCCCTTGACGAAGCTCGACATCCAGTAGTTGAGCGCTCCGGCCGGGTAGGCAGCATCGAGGATCGTGTTCATCACCGGGTAGGGCATCGGGCCGACCTCGACCATCAGCGGCGAGCCCCAGGTCTTGAACGGCTCGAGGTCGCGCTCCGCCGTCTCGGCGTCGCCGGTGTGGAAGACGATCAGCGCGGCGAGCTTCATGCCGGAGCCATCGGGTGCGTGCACGAGGCCGGCGAAGACGCTCAGGTCGTCCGAGGCGCCCTGGATCGCGTCGCGGTAGAAGCGCAGCAGGTCGCCCGCGGCCTCGATCGGATGGGCGATCAGCCCGCCGACGACCATCTCGACAGGGTGCAGCTGGTACGTGAACGAGGTCGCGACGCCGAAGTTCCCGCCGCCGCCGCGCAGCGCCCAGAGGAGGTCGGGGTGCGAGTCGGCGTCGACGTTCAGCACCTCGCCGTCCGCGGTCACGAGCTCCACGGCGAGCAGGTTGTCGGCGGCGAGGCCGTGCTTGGCCATCAGCCAGCCGAGACCTCCGCCGAGCGTGTAGCCGGCGATCCCGGTCGACGAGATCGCGCCGCCGGTCACGCCCAGCCCGTGCTCGGCTGCCGCGTCGTTCAGCTCGCCCCAGAGCACGCCGCCCTCGGCCGTGGCAGTTCGCGCGTCCGGATCGATGGTGATCCCCTTCATCTCGGCGAGGTCGATCATCACCCCGCTGTCGGTCACGGCTCTGCCGGCGACGTTGTGGCCGCCTCCTCGGACCGACACCTCGAGCCCTGACTCGCGCGCAAACGCAAGACCGTCGACCACGTCCTTCGTCGTCCGAGCGCGGACGATCACCGCGGGTCGGCGGTCGATGAGGCCGTTGTGCACCGCGCGTGCGGCGTCGTAGCCCGCGTCGTCCGGCCCCAGGACCGAACCGGAGATCTTCCCGCCGAGGTCGCTCACCACGCCGGGATCCAGAGTAGTGCTCATACAGTCGTCCCCCCTTCGATAAACAGCACGGTCGGTCGCTCTAAGATCAGTACTATACGAACGGTCGTGCTAACTTGTCAAGTGTGAGCGAGAGAGCGCCCACGCGTAGGCGGCGGAGCGACGGCGAGCGGAGCCGCGCCGCGATCCTCGACGAGGCGGCGCGGCTGGCCACGGTCGAGGGCATCGACGGGCTCTCCATCGGGCGGCTGGCAACAGCCGTCGGGATGAGCAAGAGCGGCCTCTTCGCCCACTTCGGCTCGAAGCAAGAGCTGCAGCTCGCGACGATCGAGACGGCGACGGACGTGTTCGTCGAGCGGGTGATCAGCCCGGCGCTCGCCGCTCCCACCGCGATCGAGCGCCTCCGAGAGCTCGTCGAGAACTTCCTCCGGTACATCCAGGAGGGCGTGTACCCGGGCGGATGCTTCTTCGCCTCGATCGCCGCCGAGATGGATACACGGCCGGGCCCGGTTCGAGACCTCGCGATCCAGCTCACCGACGGCTGGCTCAGTCAGCTCGAGGTCGCCGTCCGGGATGCGCAGGCCGAGGGAGACATCGACCCTTCCGAGGATCCCGAGGAGCTTGCGTTCGAGCTCGATGCCTACCTGCTGCTCGCCAACGCGCAGTTCGTCGTCCGACAGGAGTGCGAGCCGATCGACCGCGCGCGACGCCTGATCGACCGCCGCCTCGCGGCAGCTGCTTCCTAGGAGACGATGAAGACCGGCGTCCCGATGTGGACGCGGTCGAAGAGCCACTCCGCGTCCGGCACGTACATGCGGATGCAGCCGTGCGAGGCCGAATAGCCGATCGAGGCGGCGTCAGGCGTCCCGTGCATCCCGACGCCGGGCGCGTTCAGGCCCATCCACCGAGTGCCAAGCGGGTTGCCCGGCCCGGGCGGGATCGGCTTGAGGCCCTTCGCCCAGGGCGAGTCGGGCGGGATCCACCAGGGATTGCGCTGCATGTCGACGACGTGCCAGCTCCCAACCGGCGTCGGGTAGATCGACTGGCCCGTGGCGACCTTCAACGTCCGCACCGGACGGACGCCGTCGAAGACGTTCATGGTGTTCGTGCCGCGATGGACGACGACCACCGGGCCGAAGTGGTTCCGGGAGATCAGCGGCGCGACCGTCTTCGCGGCCGGCCGGATCGGCATGCGGCGGGCCAGGTTGAGCGCGGCCTCGATCCGCTGCTCGGTCTGCGGGAGCCTGATCTGCAGGCCCGGCTTGCCTGGGTGCAGCACGGGCGTCAGCTTCGACGTGAGGGTCGCGCTCGCGTTCACCGGATCCACCGAGAGCCTTCGGGCGAGCACCCGGGAGTACGCGGCGACGCGGTCGCGGTCGATGCTTGCGTAGACGGCCACCTGCTGACCCGGTCGCGCCTGCAGGGCGCGCCCGAGCGTGCGGTTGACGTCGACGGTCGCGCCGAGCTCGGACGGGCTGATCCGCCAGTGCGTCCCGTAGAAGACGAAACGCAGCGGCCGGTTGTACGACCACGCGATCGCGGCTCTCGCCTTCTCGACCGGGAGGTCGCCGATCCGGAGCCCGCCCACGGCGACGCCGCTCGGTACGACCCCGCCTCGCTGGGCGCTCGGCGCTGCGGCCCCCGAGGCGACTGCGACCAGTAGCACGACCAGTAGCAACCGCTTCACGACCCAGATGGTACGACTTCGGTGACACGGCGGGTAGGCTCGGCCGGATGACGAGAGCGCTGTGGGCGCCGTGGCGCATGGAGTACATCAAGCAGGGCGACGAGGATGACGGCTGCGTGTTCTGCCGAGCCGCCGAGGCGAGCGACGAGGACGGGCTGGTCGTTCACCGCGGCGAGCGCGGGTTCGTGCTCCTCAACAAGTTCCCCTACTCCTCCGGCCACCTGATGGCTGCGCCGTACCGACACGTGGGCAACATCGCCGACCTCGAGGACGCGGAGGTGCTCGAGCTGCACCGGCTGGCCGAAGGCGGTATGGCCGCTCTGGCCGAGGTCTACGCGCCGCAGGGTTACAACCTGGGCTGGAACCTCGGCCGCATCGCGGGCGCCGGAATCCTCGACCACGTCCATCTCCACGTCGTCCCGCGCTGGGCCGGCGACACGAATTTCATGCCGGTGCTGGCGGACGTGAAGGTGATCCCGGAGCACCTCGCGGAGACGCGCCGGCGCCTCGCCGCCGCCTGGCCACGGTGACGTAGGCCCCGACGCAAGGCACTCGGTGAGCCGCCGCTACTCCGGCCTTCCTGCGCCCGCTTCGAGCTGGCGTTCCCAGTCCGCCTCGTCGTAGTGGCCGAGCGATGCCGGAGATCAGAGCGTCGTCGCCTATCGTCCACTCCTCGAACCCGCTGATGCTCACCTGCCGCCCGGTGCCGCCGGGGTCCATGTTCGTGCCCGTGAGCGTCCAGTGCGCTCGGAGGTGTACAGACTCTTGCTCCTAACGCAGCGGCGCGGGCCACCACGTCCGCTCGCCGAGCTCGAATGTCAGCGCAGGCACGAGGACCGACCGGACGACAAGCGTGTCCAGGAGCACTCCGAGCGCAACGGTGACGCCCAGCTGCGTGAGCGGTATCAGCGGCAGCACTCCGAGCACGGCGAACGTCCCGGCGAGCACGACGCCCGCAGAGGTGATCACGCCACCGGTGACCGCGAGCGCGGCAAGCATGGCGTCGCGCGTAGCCATCCCGTGCGCCTCCTCGCGCACCCGAGCCATCAGAAAGATGTTGTAGTCGACCCCGAGCGCAACGAGGAAGATGAACGCGAAGAGCGGATAGCTCGGATCCTCGCCCGGAAAGTCCGCGAACGCCTCCAAGACGAGCAGGGACAGCCCGATCGCCGCGAAGAACGACAGCACGACGGTTGCCATCAGCATCGCGGGCGCGACGACCGCACGCAACAGACCGACGAGGATCGCGAAGACGACGAGCAGCACGAGCGGGACGAGCAGCCGCGTGTCGCGCCGCGTCGCCGAGCGCACGTCCGCCTCTTCCGCGGTCGAGCCGCCGACGAGGACGGCATCCCCTCCGACCGCGCGGAGATCGCGGCGCAGCGTCGCTATCGCCGCATAGCCCGCCTTGCTGAACGGATCGGCGGCAATCGTGACATCGAAGCGCGTACCGGGCCCGCCGCTCTCGGAGCGGCCAACGGACACGACGGCATCGGATGCAGCAGCCGCCCGGCGAACCACACCGACCTTTTCCCGGTCGGTGACGAGCACGACGGTCGGAGCGCTCGCGCCGGCCGGGAACGAGCGGTCGATGAGCTCCTGTCCCTGGACCGACTCCACCTTCCCGCGAAAGATGTCGGCGGTCGTCAGCTTGTCGTCGAGGGTCAGCGCCCCGACCGCGACGGCGCCCAGCGCCAACGCCGTCACGATCCAGACGAGACGGTGGCGGCACTCGATCCAGTCGCCAAGCCGGCGCCATACGCCGCCCCGCGCTGTCTCCTCGGACCCCACCCGCGGAACGAACGGCCAGAAGGCCGGCCGGCCACCGATCAAGAGGAGCGCAGGGAGAACGGTGAGCATGGCGACGGCCGCCACGGCGACGCCCATCGCGCCCACCGGGCCGAGTCCGGCGGTCGAGTTGACCGCGGCGAGCGAGAGACACAAGAGGGCGGCGACGACGGTCGCAGCCGACGCGAAGATCGCGGGCCCGGCCTGACGTACGGCCACCCGCATCGCCTCGTGTTTGTCTTCGACGACCCGCAGCTCCTCTCGGTAGCGCGCCGTGAGCAGCAGCGCGTAGTCGGTGCCCGCCCCGAAAACGAGCACGAGCAGGATCCCTCCGACCTGGCCGTTGATGACGACGCCGTTGGAGGCGAGCACATACCCGAGACCGCGCACCACCGACTCCGCCAGGATCACCGCGAGGAGCGGCAGGAACCAGAAGATAGGGCTGCGGTAGATGATCACGAGGAGGAAGAACACGAGACCGGCGGTCGCGAAGAGCAGCGTCGAGTTGATGCCTTCGAACGCCTTGCTTGCGTCAGCCGAGAAACCGGCGGGCCCAGTCACCTTCGCTTCGAGGCCCGGCGGTAGGTCCTTCGCCGCGATCTCGCGAATTGCGGCGACTGCGTCGATGAGCACGTCCTCTTCCCCGCGAGCGACGATCGGCGCGGCCAGCGTAGCCCCCTGCCCGTCCTTCGAGAAGACGGGCGGCGTCACCGTGGCGACGCCTTCGATGTCAGCAGCCAGGATCGATGCGCGCCGCTCGGAGACGGCCGCACGGGTTCGCGCACCGAAGCCGTCGGCGTCGTTGTACACGATGATCGCCGGCGTCGATTGCCCCGAGGCGAAACCGTCAGAGGCCTTCAGAACCCGCACCGACTCCGCGTTTCCGGGCAGGAAGCTCGACGGCTCGTTCTTCTGCGCAGACTCGAACTTGCCGGCGAGCGGGCCGAGCCCGGCGGCGAGCACGAGCCAGAGCGCGAGGACGAGGAACTTCGAGCGACGGCCCGAGACGAGCGCGGCGAGTTTCGACATCAATCGACGAGGCTAGCCGAGTCGGGTGCGTGGCTCATCGTGCGGATTGAACGACGGCGCGCTCGGGCGATCCAAGCTACAGGCGCCTCTCTTCAGAACGGACTCCGAGCTCCAGGCGGATCCTTACCCCAGGAGCTCGGCAACCGCTTCGATCGTGCGGTCGATCTCCTCGTCGCCGTGGGCGGTGGAGAGGAACATCGCCTCGTTCTGCGACGGGGCGAGGTAGATCCCGCGCCCGAGCAGGTGCCGGAAGAGCGCCGGGTAGTCGTCGACGAACAGCGTCGCTATCGCGCCGACCCGCTCGAAGCGGCCGTACGCGCCGAGTGCGTCGAGCCGGCGGCCCTTCGCTTCGAGCTCGTCGTAGACCTCGGGCGTGAGCCTGCGTAGGACCGAGAGCCCGGCCGCCGTCGCGAGCGGGTTCCCGGAGAGTGTGCCCGCCTGGTAGACGTCTCCGACCGGCGCGAGGCGCTCCATCAGCTCGGCCGGGCCACCGAACGCCGCGAGCGGGAGCCCGCCGCCGACGATCTTCCCGAGCACGGTCAGGTCGGGGAGCACGTCGTAGCGCTCCTGCGCGCCTCCCCGTGCGACGCGGAAGCCTGTGATCACCTCGTCGAAGACGAGCAGCGCGCCGCTGTCGTCGCACAGCCGCCGGAGGCCTTCGAGGAACCCGCCGGCCGGCGGGACGACGCCCATGTTTCCCGCAACCGGCTCGACGAACACGCACGCCGCGCCCTCGATCTCGCGCTCCACGGCGTCGAGGTCGTTGTACGGGACGACGTGCCCCTCGCCCCGGGCGTCGATCCCGAGCGTCCGCACTCCGGAGCCCGCCTCCGAGAGGAAGGGGTCAGCGTGTCCGTGGTAACAGCCTGCGAACCGGATGAACGGCTCGCGCCCCGTCGCCGCGCGGGCCAGCCGCAGCGCCGTCATCGCCGCCTCGGTCCCGGACGAGACGAGGCGAACCATCTCGACCGACGGCACGGCCTCGACGATCTCCTCCGCGAGCTCGACCTCGCGCTCGGTCGCCGTGCCGAAGGTCGTGCCCTCGCGCGCGGCGGCGATCACCGCCTCCACCGTCTCCGGGTCGGCGTGGCCGAAGATCAGCGGCCCCCACGAGAGCACCCAGTCGACGTAGCGGCGGCCCTCCGCGTCCTCGAGGTACGCCCCCTCCCCACGCCGGGCGAACAGCGGCTCCTCGAGCCCCACGGCCTTCATCGCACGTACCGGGGAGTTGACGCCGCCCGGAATGACCTTCAGCGCCCGCGCGTAGAGCTCGCGCGTCGTCACTCGCCGTCGTCGCGGAGGGCGAAGAGCTCGCGCAGCGGCTCCGAGCCGGTTTCCTTGGCGTGGACGGTCGGCGCGTGGAGGAGCTTGTTGACGATCTGCGCGGTCAGCGTCTCGACGGTCTTGCGCTCTCGGGGAGAGAGCTCGGCGAGGCGCGGCTCGGCGCGCGCGAGCTCCTCCTCGCGGATCTCGGCCGCGCGGCGCCTCAACGCGGCGATTGCAGGCGCGGCCCCGCGGGAGCGGCGCCAGTCGGCAAAGCGCTCGGCCTCCTCGGCGACGATCCGCTCGGCCTCGCGAATGTCTTCCTCGCGCCCGACGAGGCCCTCGCCGAGCGCGTCGATGTCGTGAAGCGTGCAGCCCTCGAGCTTCCCGATCTCGGGATCGAGGTCTCGCGGGACCGCGATGTCGATCAGCACGAGCGGCTTCGTCCGCGGCTGAACGGCCTCGGCGTGCAGGATCGGATACGGGCAGCGGGTCGCCGAGAGGACGAGGTCCGCGTCGATCAGCTCGACGGCGACGGCGTCAAACGGCGCGGCCCGGCCCCCGACCCGCTCCGCCAGCTCACGCGCGCTCTCGAGCGTTCGGCTGGCGATGACCACCTCGGCGCCGCGGGCCTTGAGGCTGCGCGCAGAAAACTCGCTCATCTTCCCGGCGCCGAAGATCAGCGCACGGGCGTGCTCGAGGCCCCCGAGCTCACTCGCGGCCAGCTCTACCGCAGAGGTCGCGACAGACTCGGGCATCTCCGCGAGCCTCGCCTCGGTGCGAACGCGCTTGCCCGCGTGGAGCGCGTCCTCGAAGAGTCGGTTCAGCAACGCGTCGGTCGCGCCCGCGCCGAGCGCAGCCTCGTACGCCAGGCGCACCTGGCCGAGAATCTCCGCCTCGCCCGGGACGAGCGAGTCGAGCCCGGCCGCAACGCGAAAGAGATGGTCGACCGCCTCTTCGCCCTCCCAGACCGCCAACACCCCGTCGAGGTTCAGGCCGGATCTGCGCTCGAGCGCGGCGCGCACGGCCGCCGGGTCGCCGCCCGGCGTGTAGACCTCGGTGCGGTTGCAGGTCGAGAGCACGACGCCGCCGAGCTCCTTCGCGAGCTCGATCTCCCGCCCGTCCGCGAGGAAGAGCCGCTCCCGCACCTCGAGCGGCGCAGTGTGGTGAGAGACGCCGACCGCGAGCGGCCGGTTCTCGGAGAAGGAGTCAGAAGTCACCTCGGATAGGCCTCGGAGCAGGCGAAACGCGCCGGCGGCGATGCTACCAGCGGCCGGGAAGCCAAGGGTTGCCCCTAGTAGCTCGCCTCGTCGGCGATCTCCACCACTGCCAGCGGCGTCTTCACGGTGACCTCATCCAAGGCTCCGGAGGCGAGAAGGCGCTCCCGAAACGCCTTGGCGTCCTCCGCAGAGGCGAACTCGACTCGCACGAACACCTCGTTCGGGTTGTCGATGCTCCGAGAGAGCACGTGGCCCTTGGCCACCTCCCTGCGTCCCCCCGGATCCGCGTCGAACGTCTCGCGCTTCCACGTATCGAAGTCGTCCACCTCGTAGTGCCCCAGCAAGAGCGTCATGGCGCTTCCTCCTCAAAGGCTTGCCGTCGACGCAACTGTAACTCCGCTAGGTGGTCGTGAACTCCGCCCACAGTGGCCGGTGGTCGGAGATGTGGTACCGGGCGTAGTCGAGATACGGCTTCAGGCCGCGTTCGCCGTACAGGTCGGCGAAGAGCGCGTTGTCGAAGTCGAACACGTTCATCTGGCCCGTGAACCGGTCCATGGCGGCCCCGGGGAAGAACGCGATCTGGTCGTAGTGGCTGTCCGAGGCGATCGCCGAGCCGATCTGTGAGGTGTGCGCCGGGATCTCGAGCCCGCGGTACGTGAGCGCGTCGTAGATCGGGTCGCCTTTGATCGCCTTCGGCAGGTTGAAGTCGCCGAGCGGGATCGTGTCCGGGACGTAGGTGTGCGGGTCGCTGCGCCGCTTGTTGGCCCACCACGCGACCGCGTAGGTCTCGAGGACACGGCGCTCGATGTCCGTCTTCTTCGGCGAGCCGTAGAAGAGGTGGACGTTCGCGAGCAGGAAGCGGAACGCGCCGCTCTCGAAGCTGCCGAGGTACGGCCCGCGGTCGAAGCCCGGGAACGGCGTGGTCGTGCCCGGGAGCTTGATCTGCTTCGTCGCGCTCGGCGGGATCGAGAGCCGCCCGATCTCCCGGAGCCTCGAAACCCTGGCCGTGTCGAACAGGAACGCCTGGCGCTCCTGGTTCCCGGACGCGTCCGAGAAGAGCAGTTGGTAGCGCTTCGGGAGCCGGTCGTGGATCGCCTCGATGCCCCGGAGGTTGTCGTTGACCTCCTGGACTGCGACGAGATCGAACCAGGTGACGACCTCCGCGATCAGCTTGTAGTCGTCATCGAGCCGGTCCTGGACGCCGAGGTTCGCGATGTTCCAGGTCGCGAGCAGCACCCGGCCGGCGCCTTTCTTGGGGATCGCACGACCCGGGCTTGGTGTCGCGGTAGCGCCGAAGCGCCTTCGTCTGAGCCGCGACGTCGTACGTGTAGTCGAACCTGGGCTTGGGAAACGGCGGCATGCCCCGAGTCTAGGGGCGGTCCGTCTGGAAGCTCAGAGGAAGCGCCGCTCTCGGCTCTCGTCGCCGTGCTCGACCAGCACGGCCGCGGTGTACGCGCCTCGCAGCGCGCGCGGAAGGGCGCGGAGGTAGCGCTCGCCGTCCTCGGGCCAGACGACCTCTGTCGTCCCGTCCTCGATGATCGTGGTCGTGTCGAGCCAGTGCCGGATCGCAGGCGTGGAGCCGACCGCCCGGCCGTTGACGAGCGTGACCTCGCCCCTCTTGCCCCTCCATCCCCGGATCTCGACCTTCATGGTCTCCCGGATCCTATCGCGCGGGCGACCCGATTTGTGCTCTTTCCAGGCGATTCTCAGAGCGGACGACGGGGATCGAACCCGCGACCCTCAGCTTGGGAAGCTGATGCTCTACCAACTGAGCTACGTCCGCGTGGCCGAAGTTTAGCCCAGGCCGAAAGAGCGACTTTCGGCCGCGCCGGTGTGCAGGCACCCTCGAAGCGTGCGCCGGCCCGCGGTCGTTCTCGCGCTCTTCCTGCTCTGCTGCGCGGCCGCCTGCAGCCTGCGGAGGCAGGTCGTCCTCCCCTCGCCGTACTGCCGCAGCGGCGGGCCGCTGGCCGGCGTCTACCACCAGCAGCGGCTGATCGTGAAGAGCCGCTGCCGGATCGCGATCGGCACCGTCGGCAAGGTCAAGTTCGAGCCGTACGACGGAGACGTCCACATCGACCTGCGGGTCGACCCCGCCTATGAGGGGCTGCTCTCGGACGGCAACGACCGCGTCGGTGGCGAGCTCGTGGTCGAGATCATCCCGCAGGACCGCGCGCGCGTTGCCGTCCCCGAGGAGGGCCAGCGAGTCGAGATCGTCGGCCCGTGGGTCGACGACACCCAGCACGGCTGGAACGAGATCCATCCGGCCTGGTGGGTGAGCGCCGGCACGATCAGGCCGGCGAGCGCCGAGGAGCTGCGTCGCGTCCAGCTCCTTCTCCAGGGCGTCGAGGGGGCCGCCGAGGAAGATGACGACTGAGGGATACTCCGGGGAGACGAAACGAAGGGGGAACGATGGGATCCGAGCTCCACGAAAACGCGAAGGCGCTCGTCGCCGAGGGGAAAGGCATCCTCGCCGCCGACGAGAGCGACAGCACGATCAAGAAGCGCTTCGACTCGATCGGGGTCGAGTCGACCGAGGACAACCGGCGCTTCTACCGAGAGCTGCTCTTCACGACCCCGGGGGCCGAGGAGTTCATCAGCGGCGTGATCCTGTTCGACGAGACGATCCGCCAGAGCGCCGGGAGCGGGACGCCGTTTCCGAGGCTTTTGCAGGAGCGCGGGATCATCCCCGGGATCAAGGTCGACAAGGGCGCGAAGCCGCTCGCGCTGGCCGAGGGCGAGACCGTCACAGAGGGTCTCGACGGGCTGCGCGACCGCCTGGCCGAGTACCACGAGCTCGGCGCGCGCTTCACGAAGTGGCGCGCCACGTACTCGATCGGCGGCGGCCACCCGAGCGAGTACTGCGCCTGGGCGAACGCGCACGCGCTCGCCCGGTTCGCAGCGCTCTCGCAGGAGGCCGGCTGCGTCCCGATCGTCGAGCCCGAAGTGCTGATGGACGGCGACCACACGATCGAGGAGGCCGCGAAGGCGACCGGCCGCGCGCTGCAGGCCGTCTACACGGAGCTGCACGACCAACGGGTCGACCTCTACGGGACGCTGCTGAAGCCGAACATGGTCCTCAGTGGCTACGACGCCTCGGCGCGCGCGGGTGTGGACGAGGTCGCGGAGGCGACGCTCGACTGCCTCAACCGCCACGTGCCCGCGGCGGTGCCCGGGATCGTCTTCCTCTCGGGCGGCCAGACGGACGAGGACGCGACCGCGCACCTGAACGCGATGAATGCGAGGGGCCCGCATCCGTGGGAGCTCTCGTTCTCGTATGGCCGAGCGCTGCAGGCGCCGGCGCTGAAGGCCTGGGGCGGCGATCCAGACAAGGCCGAGGACGCGCAGAAGGCGTTCTACCGGCGGGCGAAGTTCAACGGCGCGGCGCGTACCGGCTCGTACGCACCGGAGATGGAGACGGCCCCGGTCTAGCCCCTCCAAGTAACAGACTGTTACTTGCTCGCCGGGCGCGCACGGGCTCGACAGATAGACGGATTCCCGATCCTTGCAACAGTCTGTTACTAGGGACTGTTCGGGCCTCGCGTCGCAGGGCTCAGCGGAGAAGTCTGCCGCTCGGGCGGACGAGGAGCCAGCGGCCGCCGTACTCGACGACGTCCTGGCAGAGGATCTGGCCCGGTCTCCGGTCGCCCACGTAGTAGTAGAGCGGTCGCCCCGCGTATATGACCTGACGCCGACCGTTCCTCCGCTTTACCGCTCCGAGGAGCGCCCGGTTCGCGCCGGGACCCACGCTTAGCGGTCCTTTCGGGGCGTGGTAGGGCGGCCACGCCTTCGCGCAGGCGCCGTAGCAGGCGCTGCGCCGGTGGTCACGGGTGAACGCGTAGAGCACGAACCCGCGGCCGTCGAAGAGCGCTTTGCCGTAGGTCGACGAGCGTGCGGTGAGCGTCACGCGCGGCTTCTGCGGCATCGCGCTCGGAGCGAGAGCACCCCAGCGGCCACCAAGCCGACAAGGAGAACGCGCAGCTTCATGCGGGACTGTCTCCGAACCGGGGTGCGCGTTACGGGCGGTACTCGCGGCCCGAGAAGCGTTCGAGCTTGTCGAACGCGTGCGTCGCCTCGATGCGGCGCACGGTCCCCGAGCGCGAGCGCATCACGATCGAGTCCGTAAGGGCGCCGTCGGCCGTGTAGCGGACGCCGCGGAGCAGCGCGCCCGTGGTGACGCCCGTCGCCGCGACGAAGACATCGTCGCCGGAGACGAGGTCGTCCGTGGTCAGCACGCGGTCCGGGTCCATCCCCGCGTCGACGAGCTGCTGGCGCTCCTCGTCGTTGCGCGGCCAGAGCTTCCCCTGGACGCCCCCGCCGACACACTTCAGCGCCGCGGCCGCGATCACGCCCTCGGGGGTTCCGCCGATGCCCATCAACAGGTCGACGCCGGTCGCCGGCTGAGCCGCCGCGATGGCGGGTGCGACGTCGCCGTCCGGGACCAGGAGCACCTTCGCCCCGACCTCCCGTAGCTCCGCGATCAGCCCCTCGTGGCGCTCGCGCTCGAGCACGACGACCGTCACCTCGGTCGGCTTCTTCCCCAGCGCCTTCGCCACGCGCTCGACGTTCTCCCGCGCCGGCGCGTCGATGTCGACCGAGCCGATCGCCTCCGGCCCGCAGGCGATCTTGTCCATGTAGACGGCCGCGCCCGGGAAGAACATCGTCCCGCGCTCGGCGACGGCGATGACGGCGATCGCGTTCGGCTGGCCCTTCGCGGTCAGCCGCGTGCCCTCCAGCGGATCGACAGCAACGTCGACTGCAGGGCCGTGCCCGTCGCCGACCTCCTCGCCGTTGTAGAGCATCGGCGCCTCGTCCTTCTCGCCCTCGCCGATCACGACGACGCCGCCCATGCTGACGGTGTCGAGCATCGCGCGCATCCCGTCCACCGCCGCCTGGTCGGCCGACTCCTTGTCGCCCCGGCCGATCCACCGGCCGGCGCCCATCGCCGCCGCCTCGGTAACGCGGACGAGCTCCAGCGCGAGGTTCCGGTCCGGCACGTTCCCCGGGCGACTCTGGGCAACCGACGCTTCCGTCCGCGCCATCGCTCCGATCCTACATCCGCTCCGGCGCTTCGACCCCGACGAGGTCGAGGCAGCGCGCGATCACGTTCTGCGTGGCGGTGCAGAGGCCGAGCCGGAATGCCTGCGCGTCGCTCTCGAGCACGCGGTGGTGGTGGTAGAAGCGATGGAAGTCGTCCGCAACGCGGATCGCGTAGGTCGGGATCCCCTGAGGGCCGCGGCGCTCGACGGCCTCCGCGGCGACTCCGGGGAACTCGGCCAGCCGGTTGATCATCTCGCGCTCCTCCGGCGCGAGCTCGGCGGGAGGCTCGGGCGACACTTCGGCGTTGCCCGCGTTGCGCAGGATCCCCGCGATCCGCGCGTGCGCGTACTGCACGTAGTAGACGGGGTTCTTCTCGCTCCGCTCGGCCGCGAGATCGACGTCGATCTCGATCGACTGGTCGGGCCCGCGGTTGACGAGGAACCAGCGCGCGGCATCGACGCCGACCTCGTCCATGAAGTCGTCGAGGAAGACCACGTCGCCGCTGCGCTTCGCCATCCTCGCCTGCACGCCGCCCCGGGTCAGGTGGACGAGCTGGTAGAGAAGCACCTCGACCCGGTCCGGGTCGTACCCGAGCATCTGCGCGATCGCCGCGTACCACTTGCGCGTCCCGTGGTGGTCGGCGCCGAGGACGTAGATCGCGCGGTCGAAGCCGCGCTCGAGCTTGTCCACGAGGTAGACGACGTCGGCCGCCCGGTAGGTCGGCGCGCCGCCCTGCTCGGCCGAGCGCACGAGCACGCGGTCCTCGTCGTCGCCGTACGCGGATGAGCGGGCCCACACGGCGCCGTCCTTCTCGTACGTGTCCAGCCGCGGAAGGAACTCGGGCAGCCGCTCCTCGAGCTCGCTCTGGAGCTTCCACGAGTCGAAGTGGATCCGGAAGCGCTCGAGCGAGGCCTCGACCTGCTGGAGCATCTTGGGGACCGCGTCGCCCTCCTCTCGCGCGAGCTCAGCCACGTACTCGCCGCGGTAGCCGTTCTCGGGCGGCTCCTCGCCCCGGCGAATCGCCTCGACCGAGGCGCGAAAGAGCGCCATCTGCGTCCCCGAGTCGTTGTAGTAGTACTCGCGCTCGACCGAGTGGCCCGCGAGCTCGAACAGGCGGGCGACCGAGTCTCCGTAGGCGCCGTTGCGGGCCGAGGCGACGGTGATCGGCCCCGTCGGGTTCGCGGAGACCATCTCGACCTGGATCCGCTCGGGTGGGTCGGCCCAGCCCGCGCCGTAGTCCCAGCCCGCCTCCAGGATCTCGCCGAGCGCCTCGCCGTACCACGGCGCGGTCAGCCAGAGGTTCACGAACCCGGGGCCTGCGACCTCCGCGCGCTCGACCTGCTCGAGCCCGACCGCTGCCGCAACCAGCTCCTCCGCGACCTCTCGGGGCGCCTGCTTGCGCACGGGCGCAAGCCGGAGGGCGACGCTCGTCGCGTACTCGCCGTGCTCGGGGTCGCTCGGCCGCTCGAGCTCCACGGGCGCACCCGCGAGCTCGGTCAGCCGCGCTTCGAGAGCGGTCAGGGTGAAACCCTTAGGCACCGCTTGCGGTGCCGCCCTCAGAACGAGCGGGCTCCGCGCGCTCGTTCGTCTGAAATGACCGGTCGATCCAGGTTGCCTCCATACCGAGCGCCTCTAAGAGGCAACCGCCTCGCGCGGCGCGAAGAGCTCCTCGAGCCGCCGCAGCTCCTCCGGCGTTCCCGCCGCGATCATCACGTCGCCGACGTCGAGCAGCGCCTCGGGCGTCGGGGTCGTGTCGAAGGTCCCGTCCCGCTTGCGCAGCGCGACGATCATCGCGCCGGTCACCTGCCGCACCTTGAGCTCGCGAATCGACTTGCCCGCGTGATCACACGTCTCCTTGACCTCGATCTCCTCGAAGCGCAGCTCGGGGCCGCCGCTCGTCGAGACGATGTCCAGGAACGCGGCCACCTGCGGGCGCAGGACGAGCTTCGCCATCTCCTTGCCGGCCGTCGAGTACGGCTGAACGACGCGGTCGGCGCCCGCGAGCCGCAGTTTCCTGGCGGCGTCCTCGTCGGAGGCCCGTGCGACGATCAGCAGGTCCGGCCGCGCCGCCCGCGCCGAGAGCGCGATGTACAGGTTGTCCGCGTCCGAGTCGGACGACGCCACGAGCCCGCGCGCTCGCGCGAGCCCGGCCTCCTCGAGATCCTCGTCCTCGGTCCCCGTCCCCTCGACGAACAGGTCACCCGCCTCGGCCGCCTTCTGAATCGCATCCTGGCTGAAGTCGAGCACGACGTAGTCGATCCCGGACTCGCGGAACTCGGCCGCCACCCGCCGGCCCACGCGGCCGTAGCCGCAGATGATGTAGTGCCCGCTCAGGTGCTCGATCGTGCGCCGTCTCCTTCGCTCGGCCAGCGCGCCCGTGAAGACGCCTCCCGCGATCCCCTCGACGAGAATCGCGGCGACGTACGCAAAGATAGTCAGTCCCGCGAGCACGAGGACGATCGTGATCGCGCGGGACTCGTCGTTGCGTGGGACGGTGTCGAGCCCCGTGAGCGAGACGGTCACGATCGTGCGGTAGAACGACTGCATCCACGTTTCGCTGAGCACCTCGTGAAACGCGATCGTTCCTGCCACGAGAAGCGCCACGAGCGCCGCGAGGGCGAGCCCGACCCGGCGCGGCGTGAACGACTCCCTCACGGCTCCCATTCTGTCGAACGAGTATCCTCGGCGGATGGACGGCGACGAGCAGGAGCGCCAGCTCAACATCCATCTGGATCCCGAGCACCTGGCCGGCGTCTACTCGAACTTCGCGAACATCAGCTTCTCGGACTACGAGTTCACGATCACGTTTGCCCGGATCGACCACGAGGTCGAGGAGGGCGACGTTCCCGGCGTCGTCGTCGCGCGCGTGAACATGTCGACGCGCTTCATGAAGGAGCTCGTGGACGCGATGACCGACTCGTGGTCGAAGTGGTCGTCCCGCGAGGGCATCCGCAACCTTCCCGAGACGACCGAAGACGACGGTCCCTAGGCGACGCCTCAGGGATTCCGCGCGGACCAGGCCTTCGCCATGCCAATGCGCTGGACGAGGGTCGGGTGGTTCTCGATCCAGACGTACGACCAGCCGGGCGGATCCGGCTGCTCGAGGTCGAGCTTGCCGAAGCGCTTGAAGAGGCCGACCGCGGACGCGGGGTCGCGCGTCGTCACGAGTGCGCGCCAGTCGGCCTCGGCCTCGTAGCGGCGCGAAACCACGTTCGTGAACGGCGTCACCGCCAGGTTGAACACCGCGATCACGAGCAGCGCGAACGGCACGACCTCGGGCCGGGCCATCCCTCCCCGCCACTCCGTTGCGAGATAGAGCACGAAGAAGAGTGGGAGCGTCAGCAGCGCGTACCAGGCGACGCCCTTCCAGATGTGGCGGCGCGCGACGTGCCCGAACTCGTGCGCGGCAACCACCCTGACCTCGCCGGGCGTGAAGCGCGGCGGGTTGAGCGTGTCCCAGATGACGACCCGGGCCGACGGCCCGACTCCGATCGCCATCGCGTTTGCAGCGTTCGTCTGGTCGCTGACCTCCTCGACCCTGACCGGCGTGCTCCCGACGCCTTCCTTCCGCGCGAGCGCGCGCACCTCGGCCGTCAGCTTCGTCTTGTGCGGCGCGCGCGTGTCGAGCGTGATCACGTACGGGAGCAGGAAAACGAGCGCGAACGCGACGAGCGTGAAGAGCGGGCCGGCGATCGCCCACCAGTAGCGGGGGAAGCGGCCGGCGAGAAGGAGCAGCACGGTGAGCACGATCGTCAGGCCCACGACCTGCGCGAGCAGGCTCGGCCACTGCTCGAACAGCCAGCTCGCGTAGGACTCCTTCTCCAGCCCGTAGCGGCGGCCCCACCAGAGCGAGGTGAACCCGAACGGGAGGGCGACCGCCCAGGCTGCGAGCGTCGTCACCGTTCCGAGCAGCACCCCCTTGCCTACGCGGCCGACGTCGAACGCGTTCGCGATCCGCGGTGCGAGGAACACGAACACGACGAGCACACCCAGCTCGGCGAGCGTCACGGCGACGAAGTTCCAGCGGAGGAACCCGTCGAAATGGGCCGCGCGGTGGAGCACGGCGTTGCTCCAGTAGCGGTGCGGGTCGACGTGCGGGAGGTGCAGGTCGTCCGGCACGGTCGTCTGCCAGAGGAAGTACGCGGCCACGAGCCAGGCCGCCGCGGCGAGCACTAGGGTTGCGCCCTTGACCAACCGTGTCGCGGTCATCTCGGACGTTCACGCTAACTGGCACGCGCTCGCGGCGGTGCTCGAGGCCATCGATGCCGAGCGGCCCGACGAGCTGTGGTTCCTCGGAGACCTCGTCGGGTACGGGCCGAGGCCGAATCCGTGCTGTGCGGCCGTGGCCGAGCGGGCGGCGCTGAGCCTCGCCGGCAACCACGATCTCGGGGTGCTGGGCGTGCTGGACCTCGAGGAGTTCACGCCCGAGGCCGCGGCGGCCGCCGTCTGGACGCGTGGTGTGCTGACGTCGGAGTCGCGCGCCCAGCTCGAATCGGTGAGCCCGACTGGGCGACGCGAGGGCGTCGAGCTCTTCCACGGCAGCCCCCGCGACCCGGTCTGGGACTACGTGCTCTCGTTCGAGGCCGTCGAGGCCACGTTCGCGCTCACCAAGGAGCCGCTCGTCCTCGTAGGGCACAGCCACATCCCGCTCGCGCTCGCCTCCGAGGACGGGGCGCTCGCCGGCGGCCTGGCCCCGGAGGGAACCGAGGTGGAGCTCGGAACCTCCGCGCGCCTCGTTCTCAACCCGGGCTCGGTCGGCCAGCCGCGCGACGGCGACCCGCGGGCGGCCTGGCTGCTGCTCGACTTCGAGGCCGAGCGCGCGTCGTTTCGGCGAGTCCCCTACCCGGTCGAGCGGACGCAGGAGGAGATCAGGGAGCGCGGCCTGCCCGAGTCGCTGGGCCAGCGGCTCACGCGCGGCGTCTAGCTGCCGCCGCCCGAGCCTTCGCCGACGTGGTGGTCGTCGCCGCCGCTGCCGGAGCCGTGATCGTCGCCGCCTCCGTGGTCGTCCGAGGTCTCGGTCTCCGTCGGCTCGGTCGTGTCGCGGCCGTGCGAGTCGTCGGTCTCCGTGGTCGTCTCGCTCCCGTGCTCGGGCTCGCTCTCGCGGGGCTCGGTCGCCGGTGCCGCCTTCCCGTGCTGGGAGCCACCGTTGTCGTCGCCGGTCTCCCGCTCCTGGCCCGTGCCCGCGTGCTCTCCGCGTCCGTGCGAGCCATGTGAGCGCTCGACGGTCTCGGCGACCGGGACCGCCGCCAGCGTCGAGGGCGTCGAGGCGTGCGTGTGGGCGGCGGCCGGACCAGCGGCCTCGTGCGATCGCTGGGGCGAGCGGTGGCGCGCGCCGGTCTCCAGGCCCGCGGCGGTGCCGACCGCACCGACCGTGAGCGTCAGCGCGACGAGCTTGGCCGCAAGCGGGGCTCCGCCGACCTTCGCCATCACGATCGCGCTCGCACCCGCGCCACCGCCGCCGAAGCCGGGCAGCGACTGCGCGAGCGACTCGCTCAGCGACGGCGGCAGCACGAGCGCACCGAGCGCGGCACGCAGCGGGCGCAGGTGCTCCTGCAACCGGCGGCGGCTGCGGAACAGGAGCGACTCGACGGCCGCGCCCGAGATGCCGAGCGCGGCGGCCACCTCGGCATACGAGAGCCCGTAGAACTCGCGGAGCACGATCGCGTCGCGCTGCTGCTGGGGAAGCTCGGCGAGGGCCGCGGTGAGCGCCTCGATCTCCTCGTGCCGGGCGGCCTCGCGTTGCGTCTCGTCGACGGTTGCGGCCGTGACGAGCGTGAGCGGCTCGGCCTTCCGGCTCCGCAAGCGGCCGCGGCACTCGTTGCGCGCGATCGTCCCCAGCCAGGCCGACGGGTCGCGGGGCTCCTGCCCCTTGAGCAGCGCGCGATAGGCGGAGAGGAAGGTCTGCTGCGCCGCGTCCTCGGCCTCGGTCGGATCCCGGAGGATCAGCCGGCAGACGCCGTAGACCATCCGCCCGTGCTCCTCGAAGAGCTTGCCGATGCGCTCTCCGGCCGCCCGCTGGCGCCCGCGACCGGAGAAGGTGAGAGGTCGAGGGGTCAAGGCCTAGCCTTCGTCGTGGCCACCATCGTCGTCATCGTCGTCCTCGCGCTTCAGCTTGACGAGGGTTAGCTTCCCGTCGACGACGCGACACTTCATCTCGACGCGATCGGTCGGCTTGAAGTGCGAGAGGTCGGTGCCCGCGGGGATCGCGCAGGTCACGGGGGAGGCCTTGCGGGACTGGACGGTGATGTTCGAATCGGTGAGGTCGGTGATCGTGCCCTTCACCTCGATCTTGCCGTTGTCCTCGTGGATGCCCTCGCCGTCGTCGTCATCCTCGTCGTCCTGCTGGACGGACACGAGCGTGAAGGCGCCCTGGGCGTCGACGGAGACGACGAGCTCGATCTCGTCGCCCGGAGCGAGCTTCGGCAGCTGGAAGCCCTCCGGCACGTTGACGAACACCTCGCCGCGGTGCCTCACCGCCAGGCGCAGCTGCCCGGACTCGGTCAGGCTTAGGAAGATGCCCTCGAGCTCGAGCGAGTTGGCGTGGCCGACCTTGTGGAACGAGTGCGTCTCGAGGCCGTGCCGGCCGATCCTGACGGTGCCGAGCACGATGTCGCCTGCGCGATGTCCTCGGCTGCTCGCCGAGGAGAAGCCACGCGCGAGGGCCTTGACCGCGAGCATGCTCCCGCCGGCCGAGAGCAGGTAGCCCGAGCCTCGGTGCCGGACGACGACACCCCGCAGCGGGGCACGGCCGGCATGGCCGCTGACGCGAAGCGAGCCTGCCTTGAACGTGCCGTCGGAGAGTCGCCGCGCCGAGAACATCAGACGCTGGCCGACGCGAATCGAGCCGAGGCGCTTGGGCGCGCGCACGGTCCGGACGACGCCGCCGCGCGAGGCGATCACGAAGGCGTCGCGCGCCGGTTTCTTGGCAAGCACCACACCGCTGAAGGCGGATGCCGTCGCGGGGAGGGCGAGCACCGCCGCCGCGAGCGTGAACACGAGGAGAAGCCGTTTCATCTCAGGGGTCCTTTCGGGGAGATGGAGCGATCGGATCACCCTGCTAGAGCGAATCGGCGGCAAAAACTTGCGCGACCGTGCGCAAATCACCCGAACGGGCCGCCGCGGACAACCGCGTTGAGACCAAAGGCGTTCGCTTGCGACGCCGACCTGGAGGCCGTGCCGGCTTTGCCGGTGCGGCCGTCTAAGCCTAAGCCTGTTGCCGCTTGGGCTCGGCGACGGCGGGAGTGCCGGTGCCGAAGGTGATGCCCTCGCGGGCGAGCGCAAGCTGGACTTCTTCCCGCGCCTTGTAGATGCGCCACTTGACCGTGGCGAGCGTGATCTCGAGCGAGTCGGCGATCTCGGTGTAGGAGAGCCCGACCACGTCGCGCAGCAGTAGCGCCATCTTCAGGTCGACGGTCAGGTTCTCGACCGCGCGCCAGAGCGAGTCCATCTCCTCGAGCCGCTCGATGGGCGCGTCGAGCACCTCGAGCGGGGCGATGTCGTCGATCGCGACGAGCGCCCGCGGCCGCCGCTCGGAGGCGCGCAGCTCGTCCAGGACGCGGTTCTTCGTGACCTGGAACAGCCAGGTGGTGAACTTGCAGCGGGCGGAGAACTTCGGCAGCCCCTGGTAGACGCGGAGGAAGACTTCCTGGGTCAGATCCTCGGCCAGGGCCCGGTCGCCGTTGACCAGTCGGAGGACGTAGTTGAAGACCGGAGTCTCGTATGCCCTCAGGATCAGGGAGAAGGCTCGCTCGTCGCCGCGCTGTGCTTTGCGCAGGACTCCGGGATCGGGCTGTGCCAGGCTCAAGGCTCGCCGAGTATAGACCGGAAAACGGTCAGATGCAGAGATTTTCACCCCTCATCTGTAAAGGTTTCGAAAGATTCAGGTAAGAAATGGCTGTCGGCACCAGGTCCTTCAGCTCGCCCCCCTCGCGCAGTTTTGCAGCGGGATCCGTGACGACAAGCGGGACCGGATTCGACGTGTGCGCGGTGTGCGGGCTCGTGCCGTCCGGCTCGAGCATCTGCTCGGCGTTTCCGTGGTCGGCCGTGATCAGCAGCACCCCTCCGACGCCCTGAACGGCCTCGACGATCCGGCCCAGACAGGCGTCGGCGGTCTCGACCGCCTCGACCACCGCAGGGATCACTCCGGAGTGGCCGACCATGTCCGGGTTGGCGAAGTTGATGACGGCGAAGCTGTAGCCGTCTTCCTCCAGGACGGAGCAGAAGCGGTCGGTCACCTCGGCGGCGGACATCTCCGGCCTGCGGTCGTATGTGCCGACGTCGCGCGGGCTGGGAACGAGGATCCGCGTCTCCCCCGGCCACTCCAGCTCGCGGCCGCCGTTGAAGAAGTACGTCACGTGGGCGTACTTCTCGGTCTCTGCGACGTGCAGCTGCCGGAGCCCCGCCGCGGAGACCACCTCGGCCATCGTCTCGTCGACCTGCTGCGGCGCGAACGCGACGGGGCAGTCGAGGTCGTCCCGGTAGCGCGTCATCGTGGTGAGGTCGAAGCCGGCCTCGAGGAGCCTCTGGCTCAGCTGCCGCGCGCGGTCGGGCCGGAAGTTGAAGAAGATCGCGGCGTCGTCGGTGGTCAGGCGCGGGCGGCCTTCGAGCACGATCGGCTCGATGAACTCGTCCGTGACGCCAAGCTCGTAGCTCGCTCGCACCGCCGCGACCGGGTCGTCCGCACGCTCGCCCGCGCCCTCGACGATCGCGTCGTAGGCGCGCTGGGTGCGCTCCCAGCGCTGGTCGCGGTCCATTGCGTAGTAGCGGCCGCTGACGGTCGCGATCCGCTCGGCCGGGAGCTCCGCGAGATCGTCGGCGGCGGCGTGCGGCGAGACGTCGCGGCCGTCGGTGAACGCGTGAATCCACGTTCGCTCGGGCGCGAACCGCAGCAGCGCCTGGAGATGCTCGATGTGCGAGTGCACGCCGCCGTGCGAGACGAGCCCGAGCAGATGGACGTCGCCGCCCTTGTCGAACGCCGCCTTCAGCGCGGGGTTTTCGAAGAAGGACCCGTCCTCGATCGCGCGGTTGACCCGCTGCAGGTCCTGGTCGAGCACGCGGCCGGAGCCGATCGTCAGGTGCCCGACCTCGGAGTTGCCCATCTGGCCCGGTGGGAGGCCGACTGCCTCGCCCGAGGCCTTCAGGGTCGTGTGCGGGTACTCGGCCCAGAGCCGGTCGAAGACGGGCGTCTCGGCGAGGTCGATCGCGTTCCCCGGCCCCGGCGGCGCGCAGCCCCAGCCGTCGAGGATGACGAGCGCTACCAAAGGCGTCGCTTGCGATGCCGATCTCAGGGCGCGCGGGCTTTGCCCGGGCGCCCGTCTGAAATGACCGGTCGAACCGCTTGCGCTCACTTCGAAACCGCGTCTAGGTGATAGCTGCCTGGCAAATCGCGGTGAACGATTCCACGTCGAGCGAGGCGCCGCCGACCAGTGCGCCGTCCACGGCTTGCTGCCCGAGGAGCTCTGTCGCGTTCTCGGGCTTGACCGAGCCGCCGTAGAGGACCGGGACGTCGAGGAGGCTCTTGATCAGCGCGTGGGCCTCCTGTGCCTGTTCGGGAGTTGCCGTCTTGCCCGTGCCGATCGCCCAGACGGGCTCGTAGGCGACGACCAGCGCGTCGTGCTCGGGCAACACCGAGACCTGGCGGCGCAGGACGTCCTCGGTCTCGCCGCGCTCCCGCTCGTCGTCAAGCTCTCCCACGCAGGCGATCACGCGCAGCCCGGCTGCGAGCGCGTGCTCGGTGCGCAGCCGCACGGTCTCGTCGGTCTCGCCGAAGTACTGGCGCCGCTCGGAATGGCCGACGATCGCCCCCTGGACGCCGAGCTCGAGCAGGATCCTCGTCGAGACCTCGCCCGTGAACGCGCCCTCGTCCTCCCAGTGGACGTTCTGCGCGAAGATCGTCCGCCCGCTGGCAACCGCCGCGCCGAGCGACCCGAACGGCGGGCAGATCACGGCCTCGACGCCGTCGGGCGGCCGGAACGCGGCGAGGAACTCGCGGGTCTCCCCCGGTCCCTTGTACATCTTCCAGTTGCCGGCGATCAGCTTCATTCGGCCGGGATCACCGCCACGCCGGGCAGATCCTTGCCCTCGAGCAGCTCGAGCGCGGCGCCGCCGCCGGTCGACGCCCACGAGATCTGGTCGAGCAGTCCGAGCTCGTTCAGCGCCCGGATCGAGTCCGCGCCGCCGACGACCGAGAACGCCTCTGCGCCGGCGACTGCCTCGGCGACCGCCTTCGTTCCCTCCGCGAAGCGCGGCCATTCGAAGACGCCCATCGGCCCGTTCCAGAAGATCGTCTTCGCCGCGGCGAGCTCTCCCGCGAACGCCTGACGCGTCTCCGGGCCGATGTCGAGCCCGAGCCAGCCCTCGGGGAGCGCGTCGTAGGCGACGACCTTCGATTCCGCGCTCTCGTCGAACGCGGCCGCGGCGACGACGTCCGTCGGCAGCTCGACCGGGAAGCCGATCGGGTTCTCGCCGCGCAGCTGCTCGGCCATCTTGCCGCCGACGAGGACGGTGTCAGCCTTGCCGCCGAGATTGCGCAGGACGCCGAGCTTGTCCTCGACCTTCGCGCCCCCGGAGACGAGGACGAACGGCCGCTCCACGTCCCCCAGCAGCTTGCCGAGCTCCTCGAGCTCGCGCTCGAGCAGGAGCCCCGCGTAGGCAGGCAGGAGCTCGGCGACGCCGACGGTCGAGGCGTGCGCGCGATGGACCGAGCCGAACGCGTCCTCGACGAACAGATCCCGCCCCTCGGCGAGCCTGTGCGCGAAGTCCGGGTCGTTCTGCGTCTCGCCGGGGTCGAACCGTGTGTTCTCGAGCACCTCGATCCGCTCGTCCGGGAGCAGCTCGGCCAGCCGCTCGCGCACGGGCTCCATCGCGAAGGCCGGGTCGGGGCCTTTCGGCCGCCCGAGGTGCGAGCAGACGGCCAGGCCGGCCGCGTCGTGCTCGAGCAAGTAGCGGAGGGTCGGGAGCGAGGCGCGGATGCGCGTGTCGTCGGCGACGCGGCCGTCCTCGAGCGGCACGTTCAGGTCGGCGCGCACGAGGACGTGCTTGCCGCCAACCTCGGCGTCGCGGACGGAGCGCGGCCTCAAGTTAGGACGGCCATACCGGCAAAGCCGGCATGGCCTTTGTGGTCGGCGCCGCCAAGTCGGCGCCTCAGGCCGAGACGGCTGCGGGCAACGTGGCGCCGACCTTGGCGACGAGGTCGACCAGCCGGCACGAGTAGCCCCACTCGTTGTCGTACCAGCCGAAGACCTTGACCATGTTCCCGTTCACCATCGTCAGGTCGCTGTCGAAGATCGACGAATACGACGAGTGCTGGATGTCCGTTGAGACCAGCGGCTCGTCCGAGTACTGGAGGATCCCTTCGAACGGCCCCGTGTCCGCCTTCGAGCGGAACAGCCCGTTCACCTCGTCGACGGTCGTCTCGCGGCCGACGCGACAGACGAGGTCGACGATCGAGCCGGTCGGAACGGGCGCGCGCATCGACATGCCGTCGAGCTTGCCCTTGAGATCGGGCATCACGATCCCGATCGCCCGCGCGGCGCCGGTGGACGTCGGGATCAGGTTGATCGCGGCTGCCCGTGCGCGGCGCAGATCCTTGTGCGGCAAGTCGAGGATCTGCTGGTCGTTCGTGTACGCGTGGATCGTCGTCATGAACCCTTGCTCGATAGTCAGCTCGTCGTGGAGGACTTTCGTGAGCGGCGCAACGCAGTTCGTCGTGCACGAGGCGTTCGAGATGATGTGGTGCGACTCCGGCTCATACTCGCCGTCGTTGACCCCGAGCACGATCGTCACGTCCGGGTCCGTTGCGGGAGCGGAGATGACGACCTTTCGCGCGCCGCCCTCGAGGTGCTTCTCGGCGCCCTCGCGCTTGGTGAAGATGCCCGTCGACTCGATTACGACGTCGACCCCGAGGTCGTCCCAGGGAAGATTCGCGGGATCGCGCTCCGCCAGGAGCTTCAGTTCCTTGCCTCCGACCGTGATCGTCCCGTCCCCCGAAGAGACGTCCTCGTCGAGTGTCCCCAGCACGGAGTCGTGCTTGAGGAGGTGCGCCATGGTGTTCGCATCGCCGAGGTCGTTCGCCGCGACCACCTCGAAGTCGCCTCCTCGCTTCAGATGGGCCCTGTAGAAGTTCCGCCCGATCCGCCCGAAACCGTTGATCCCGACACGAATAGCCACCTGATTCCTCCCCGTCGATTCCGTGATTTGAGTCTAACCGCGATGGGGTCACCGAAAACCATGGCCGTACGATGTTTATGGCTTTCAAGCGAGTAGTTTTTCGCGTGCACGGTGCGTAATACTTCTGGCCGGCGGGTTTGCGCTCGTCCGGCGATGGATTCAGACCCCGTCCGTCGCCAAGGTCCGGAGCGCGACAATGCGGAGGGGGAGGTCGTCCTCGGAGCTTCCCCTCCGGCCCGCCCCTGGCCGCAGGCCAGGGGCGGGCCGGTCGGGCGAACGGCCGCACGGGCAAAGCCCGCACGGCCTCTCGGGACGGCATCGCAAGCGACGCCTCAGCGGCCCGCCCGGTTACTGCTGGGCAGGGGCGGGCCGGTCGGGCGAACGGCCGCACGGGCAAAGCCCGCACGGCCTCTCAGGACGGCGTCGCAAGCGACGCCTCAGCGGCCCGCCCCGGCTACTGCTGGGACAGGCGGATCACGGTTTGGAGTCTTCGCTGAGCTGACGACTTCGTTGCTGCCGGGTCGCATTTCGCGGCCAACTCCCGGAGAGACAACGAAGGATGCGTCAGTCTGAGTTCGGCAATCTCGCGCAGATTTGGGGTGAGCTCGTCCAGGCGGCCCGCTTCCTGGAGGCGGCGGACAGCTTCCAGTTGCACGTGGGCGGCGCGGCTCGTGCGGACCAGATTGGCGTGGTCGGCGTTTGCGAGGCGGTTGGCCTGGGCGCGGGTGGAGCCGACGACCGCGCGCTCCTGCAGGGCCAGCGCCGCGTCGCTCGCGCCTGCTGCCGCGAGCACGCCCGCGATGCGGTCGATTCCCTTCGCGTAGGCGACCGAGTGGTCGCGGCGGTCCGAGACACGCAGGTCTGCGCCCTCGGCGGCTGCGGCGTCGGCGACCGTCTCCGCGCCCGCGCGGCTCTCGCTCCGGACCTCGAGGTGGGGCGAGGGCGGCGCGCTCACCGAGCCGGCCGCTAGGAGCGCTCCGCGCAGATACGCGGCCCGGCAGCAGGCTCGGCCGAGCACGTGCCTCGGCGGTCGCTCGCGCGGCGCCAGCCTGGCATCCACGACGCCGGACTCCCTGAGCAGGTCGAGTGAGCGCCGCCCCGTCTCGACGTGGAGCTGGTAGCGCGTCTCCTGACCGAACGCCCGCCGGCGGTAGGTACGGATCTCGGAGCCGACGCCGAACGAGCGCAGCAGCGCAAAGGCCCGCCTCGCGACCGCCGCGCTGGCGAGATCCAGGTGCAGCGACACCTCTCCGCGGCCGAGCAGGTGGAGCCGGCCTGCGAAGTGGAACAGCGCTGAGAGCTCCGCGAGCCTGTCGCATTCACGCTCCGGAGCGATCAGCGCCAGCTCGCTGCGGACGTCGTCAGAGAACGACACGCTCGAGCTCCAGAAGGCGCCGCTTGTACTCCGGTCCCAGCGAGCCGTACGAGCCGAGACCGTCGGCCGCCACCACGCGATGGCAGGGCACGACCAGTGCGAACCTGTTCGCTGCGCACACCGACCCAACCGCGCGCTGTGCGTTCGGATGACCGGCGAGCGCCGCGACCTCGCCGTACGTCGCCGTCTCCCCGTACGGGATCGCGCGCATCGTCTCGACGACCCGCCGCTGGAACTGCGTGCACCAGGAGAGGTCGAGCTCGACGTCCTCGAAGGTGTCTTGCGCGCCTGCGAGGTACGCGCGCACGCGCTCGACGAACGGGTCGTGGCCGGACGGGGCCGCCTCGCAGGGGAACTCGTGCCAGGCGAGCACCGGGCCGGAGAGCCACAGCTCCCCCGCGCCCCAGCCGTCGACCTCGTAGGCGACCCGCTCGACCATGTCCGGGAATCGTAGAATCCCCCCGATGAGCCGACCCGGACTCTTCCGACCGCCGCCGGCCGTGAACGAGCCGGTCCGCGACTACGCGCCCGGCTCGCCCGAGCGGGCCGAGCTCGAAGGCCGTATCGCCGAGCTCAAGGCCGAGCGCCTCGAGATCCCGTGCATCATCGGCGGCGAGGAGATCCGCACCGGCGAGACGTTCGAGTCGGTCATGCCGCACGACAAGGACCACGTCCTCGGCGACGTGCACAAGGCGGGCGCGACCGAGGTCGACGGCGCGATCGCCTCCGCGGCGCAGGCCTGGGAGGACTGGCACCGGCTCCCGTGGGAGGAGCGCGCGGCCGTCTTCCTCCGCGCGGCCGAGCTGCTGGCCGGACCGTGGCGCTCGACGCTCGTCGCGGCGACGATGCTGAACCAGTCGAAGACCTCGCACCAGGCCGAGATCGACGCGGCCTGCGAGGTGATCGACTTCTGGCGCTTCAACGTCGAGTTCATGCTCCGCATCTACGCCGAGCAGCCGGTCTCGTCGCCGGGCGTCTGGAACCGGATGGAGTACAGGCCGCTCGAAGGCTTCGTCTTCGCGGTCAGCCCCTTCAACTTCACGGCGATCGGCGCGAACCTCACGGCGAGCCCGGCGCTGATGGGCAACACGATCATCTGGAAGCCCGCCTCGACCGCGGCCTTCTCCGCCTACTGGACGATGCGCCTGCTCGAGGAGGCGGGCCTGCCGCCGGGCGTGATCAACCTCGTGTACGGAAGCGGCGCCGAGATCGGCGACCCCGTGCTGGCGAGCGAGCACCTGGCGGGCGTCCACTTCACCGGGTCGACCGAGGTCTTCCACTCGATCTGGAAGACGGTGGGCACGAGCATCGACCGCTACCGGAACTACCCGCGTATCGTGGGCGAGACCGGCGGCAAGGACTTCATCGTCGCGCACCCGAGCGCGGACGTGGACGCGCTCGCCACGGCGATCCTGCGCGGCTCGTTCGAGTACCAGGGGCAGAAGTGCTCTGCCGCCTCGCGCGTGTACGCGCCCGCGAACCTCTGGCCCGACCTGCGCGAGCGGCTGGTCGAGGAGGTCTCCACGATCAAGATGGGCGACGTCAGCGACTTCTCGAACTTCATGGGCGCGGTGATCGACAGCAGCTCGTTCGCGCGGCAGAAGGAGGCGATCGAGCACGCGCGGGCCAACGACGCCGAGGTACTCGTCGGCGGCGGCACAGACGACAGCGAGGGCTACTTCGTCGAGCCGACGGTGATCCAGACCAAGGATCCGAAGGACCGATTGATGAGCGAGGAGTTCTTCGGCCCGATCGTGACGACGTACGTCTATCCCGAGAACGAGTGGGAGCAGACGCTCGAGCTCGTCGACGGGACCGCGGCCTACGGGCTCACCGGTGCGATCTTCTCGCAGGACCGCGAGGCGATCGACGAGGCGCAGGAGGCTCTCCGCTACGCGGCCGGGAACTTCTACGTGAACGACAAGCCGACCGGCGCGGTCGTTGGACAGCAGCCGTTCGGCGGCTCGCGCGCGTCGGGCACGAACGACAAGGCCGGCTCGATGTGGAACCTGATCCGCTGGGTCAGCCCACGCACGATCAAGGAGACCTTCGTGCCGCCACACGACTACCGCTACCCGTTCCTCGACGGATCAAGCTGAAGCGCCCGCTCGTCGTCGCTCTCGCATTCCTGCTGGTTTGCGCCTCCGTTGCGACCGCGGCACGCATCCGCGGCACGCGCGGCCCCGACAAGCTCCAGGCCGCGAACGGCGTCCGCGACACCGTCAACTGCGGGCGCGGCCACGACCTCGCCACGGTCGACCCGTTCGACCACGTTCTCGGCTGCGAGGTGGTCACGCGGCAGGCGTCGCGCGACACGTACGCGAACTCGGAGAGCCAACACGAGACCGAGGTCGAGCCCGACTCGTTCGCCAATGGCAACACCGTGGTGGCCGTCTTCCAGGTGGGCCGGATCTTCGACGGGGGCGCGCGCAGCATCGGCTTCGCGGTCTCGCGCAACCGCGGGAAGACCTGGAAGCACGGCGTCCTGAAAGGCCTCCCTACCCCGTCTACGGATCCGACGATCGCCTACGACCGCAAGCACCGCATCTGGCTCGCGGTCTCGCTCGCCTTTCCACAGAGCTCGTCGCTACGCGTCAGCCGCTCGACGAACGGCTCGAGCTGGAGCAATCCGGTCACCGCAGTCGAGACGTCGACGTTCGGCCAGGACAAGCAGTGGATCGCCTGCGACAACTGGCCCCAGAGCCCGCACTTCGGCAACTGCTACCTCAGCTACAGCGACACGATCGGTGAGCAGGTCGTGGCGCAGACGTCGGGCGACGGCGGCGTGACGTGGTCGTCACCGGTCGCCGCGCCGGGCTTCCCGGGACGCGAGTCGATCCGAGGTAACTACGCGCCGGGCGTGCAGCCGCTCGTCCTGCCGAGCGGGCGCGCCGTGAGCGCGTTCTACGACGAGGGCCAGATCTCGGTGGTATGGTCGGACGACGGCGGCCTGACGTGGACGGAGAAGGTCGGCGTCGCGCCGGCGAACTACCGGCCGCACAACGGCATTCGCGCCGCGCCCCTCCCCACCTCGGCAGTCAGCTCCGACGGGCGCGCGTACGTGGCCTGGGCTGACTGCTCGTTCCATCCCGGCTGCACTGCCAACAACATCGTCTACACGACCTCTGTCGACGGCGTCATCTGGACTCCAGTGACGCGGATCCCGACCGGCACCGGCGACGCCGAGTTGCCCGGGCTGGACGCCGACCCCACGCGCAAGGGCCGGCTCGCGCTCACGTGCTACGTCCTGGGCGGGTCGTCGCTCGACGTGCGCTTCGTCTCGTCCCGAAGCGCCGGGGCGACCTGGAGCAAGCCGCAGCTCCTGAACTCGCGGCACGTCCCCGTCTCCGGAATCGCGCGCACGTCGCAAGGCTCGATGGTCGGCGACTACATCTCGACGTCGTTCGCCGGCGGCCGCGCGGTCCCGGTCTTCGCGCTCGCCTCCAAGCCTCGCGCGGGCCGCCTGAGCGAGTCGATGTTCGCCACCTCGCTCGCCGTTCCCTGACCCTCCTTGTAACAGACTGTTACTTGGAACGGTCGCAACGGCCGAGACCCACGGGTCGCAGGTCCAAACCTCCCTTGTAACAGACTGTTACTTGGGTCTAGGCGCGGCCGGCCTTGTGGAGCTGCGCGTAGATGTCGCGCGCAGTCTTTTCCGGGATCCCGGGGACGCCTTCGAGCTCTTCCTGCGAGGCGGCGAGGAAACGCTCGGCCGAGCCGAAGTGCTGGATCAGCGCGCGGCGTCTCGCCGGGCCGACGCCGGGGAGCGTGTCGAAGATCGACTCGCGGGTCTTCGCGTCGCGCCGCTGGCGGTGGAAGTCGACCGCGAAGCGGTGCGCCTCGTCGCGGATCCGCTGCAGGAGCTGGAGCCCGGCCGAGTCGCGCGCCAGGAGAACCGGGTCGCGCCGGTCCGGCACGAAGACCTCCTCGATCCGCTTCGCCAGCGAAATCACGGCCACGCGCGGGAGGTCGTACGCGTGCATGGCCTGCAGCGCGGCCGCAAGCTGGCCCTTCCCTCCGTCGATCACGACGAGGTTCGGCGTCGTCGCGAACGACTCGTCGTAGTCCTCCGCGGACGCATCACCGACCCGTGAGAACCGGCGCGAGATCACCTCGGCGAGCGCCGCGTAGTCGTCCTGCCCGTCGAGACTCCGCACCCCGAACTTCCGGTAGTGCGCCTTCTTCGGCAGCGCGTCCTGGAAGACGACCATCGAGCCGACGACCGACTCGCCTTGGAGGTTCGAGACGTCGTAGCACTCGATCCGGAGCGGGAGGCTCTCGAGGTTCAACGCCTCGCGGAGCTCCTCGAGCGCCTCGACCCGCCGCAGCCGCCTCCGCTCGGTCTGGAGCGCGTCCGACTCGAGCGCGACCTGCGCGTTCTGCGTCGCCAACTCCTGGAGGCGCCGCTTCTCGCCGCGCACGGGTGCGCGCACCTCGACCCGCGAGCCGCGCTGCTCGGCGAGGAACTCCGCGAGCGCGGTCGTGTCGCCCGCCTCGCGCGGGACGACGATCTGCGGCGGCACGCTCGGCGCCGAGCCGTAGTACTCGAGGCAGAACGTCTCGAGCAGCGCGGCCGTGTCCTGTCCGGCCGTGTTCTCGAGGTGGAACCCGTACCGGTCGATCAGACGTCCGTCGCGAAGCGGGAAGACCTGGACCGCCGCGCGGTCGCCGTCGACGGCGATCCCGATCACGTCGACGGTCCCGACCGAGCGCTTGTCCGCCGCCTGCCGCTCGACGAGGTGCTGGACGGCGAACAGCCGGTTGCGGAAGCGTGCCGCCTCCTCGAAGCGCTCGCCCTCGGCGGCCTCCTTCATCTTCCGCTCGAGCTCGCGGATGATGGGCCGCGTCTCCCCGGAGAGGAACTCGATTACGCGGTCGATGATCTCGCGGTAGTCCCTCTTCGAGATGTAGTCGACGCACGGGGCCAGGCAGCGCTCGATGTGGTAATCGAGGCACGGGATCCCCGAGTGGCGACCTGGCCGCGGCCCCTCGCACGGCCGGTAGGGGAAGACGCGGTTGAGCACGTCGAGCGTCTCGCGCACCTTCTTCGCGTTCGCGTACGGCCCGAAGTAGACGACCCCGCGCCGGTGCCGTTCGCGCGTGAACATGACACGCGGGTAGTCGTCCTCGACGGTGACGGCGATGTACGGGAACGACTTGTCGTCGCGGAGCCTGACGTTGAACGGCGGACGGTGTCGCTTGACGAGGTTCTGCTCCAGGTGGAGCGCCTCGACCTCCGTGTCGGTGACGATCACCTCGATGTCCGCGACCCGGTCCGGGAGCTGGGCGATGGTCACGCGGGCGTCCGAGCCGGCCTGGAAGTAGCTCCGTACCCGGGACCGCAGCGACTTGGCCTTGCCGATGTAGAGCATCTCCCCGCGCTCGCCGCGGAACACGTAGACGCCGGGCTTCGCGGGGAGCCCCTTGAGCTGCTCTTCGACCTGCTTCTTCACCCCGGGCAAGGGTAGCCTGCCGCCTCGTGAGGAACGCCCTGATCGCGGCGGGGGTCGCCGTGCTCGCTCTGGCCGGCGCCGTAACGGCGGCCGTGATCTCCTCCGGCAGCGGCGGCCGGACCGCGGAGCCGCTCTCTGAGGTAGTGGCTCCGGCGACAACTGCGGCCGGGACGACCACGGCGCCTCGTCCGACTACGCAGGCAGGTGCGAGGACGCGCGCCCAGACACCGGCGACTCAACGCTCTCATCCGGCGATCCCCTCCGACCTGACCGAGTCGGACTCGACCGTCTCGCTCCCGACGACGACTGCTGAGATCCCGCCGCCGCCTCCGCCCAAGAGCCCGCGCACTCGCACGTTCACCGTCGGCGTCGTCGACGACTCGCTCGCACAGCAGATCCCGGCCGCGGCGGCCTCGTTTGTGGAGACCTCCCGGCGCGCGGGCTTCGACACGGTCGTCGTCTCGGCCACGTGGAGCCGCGGTCTGACGAAGCTCCCGAAGCGCGTCCTCCACGGCCTTCGAAACGTCCAGGCCGCAACCCACAAACGGCACATGCGCCTCATCCTCGTCGTCTGGCACGGGTACGCGAAGAACACGCCCCGCGACGCCGCCGAGCGGGCCGAGTTCGCCACCTTCGCGGCCGAGGCGGTGAAGGCGGTCCCGGACGTCGTCGCCGTCACCGTAGGGAACGAGCCGAACCTGAACACGTTCTGGATGCCGCAGTTCGGCCCGGCCGGCCACGACGTCGCTGCACCCGCGTACGAAGACCTGCTCGCGCGCTCCTACGACGCGATCAAGGCGGCCGCACCCCACGTGCGGGTGATCGGCGGCGCCGTCTCCCCACGCGGGGCGGACAACCCGAACGGCTTGAGGCCCACCCACTCCCCGACCGTCTTCATCCGCGACCTCGGGAAGGCCTATCGCGCCAGCGGCCGCCGCAAGCCGATCATGGACGCGTTCGGGATCCACCCGTACATGGTCGCGCCGTGGATCTCGCCCCGCGAGGCCCACCCCAACACGGCCGAGATCACGTTCGCCGACTACCCGAAGCTCGTGACCCTCCTGGACGAGGCCTTCCGTGGCACCCACCAGCGCGGCCGCACGCTCCCGATCTACTACAGCGAGTTCGGCGTGCAGACCGTGGTCCCCGACTCGGAGCTCCACGCGTACCAGGAGGGAACCGCGCTCGACGCCGAATGGGGCGTGAGTGCCGCCACTCAGGCCGCGTACTACCGGCAGGCGCTGGCGCTCGCCTACTGCCAGCCGACCGTGAAGGGGCTGTTCGTCTTCCACACCTTCGACGAGCCGCTCCTTAACGGCTGGCAGTCGGGCCTCTACTACGCGGACCACACGCCGAAACCGAGCCTGCGCGGCTTCCGCCGCACCGTGGCCGACCTGCGCGCGGGCAAGCTCGCGACCTGCGCTCGCTAGGCTTCCGCGCGTGGCCGGCCAGTACGTCGCGTACCGCTTCTTCAAGGTCGATCCCGCCTGGCGGCGGCTGCCGATCGACGAGCGCCGCGCGGGCAAGGACGCGTTCGCCGAGGTCGTCGAGGACTGGGTCGAGCGGATGGCCTCGCTCCGCACCTACTCGCTCGCGGGTGTGCGGCCGGACGCGGACTTCTTCGTCTGGTCCATCACCGAGCGCTACGAGGATCTCGGCGAGCTCGGCGCCGCGCTGAACGCGACCCCGTTCGGGGCCTGGCTCGAGACGCCCTACTCGTACCTCGCAACGACGAAGGCTTCCGAGTACACGAAGGCGCGCAAGCCGCGGCAGGTCATCCCGAAGGGCTCGCCGTACCTCGTCGTGTACCCGTTCGTGAAGGTCCGCCCGTGGTACGCGCTCCCGCCGGAGGACCGGCAGCGGGCGATGGACGAGCACATGCGGATCGGGCACGAGTTCTCGACGATCCTCAACCACACGACGTACTCGTTCGGGATCGACGACCAGGAGTTCATGACCGCGTTCGAGTGCGAGGAGCCCGCCGACTTCATGCACCTGATGCTCACGCTCCGCGACTCCGAGGCGAGCCGCTACACCGAGCGCGACACGCCGATCTTCGTGGGGCGTGCTGTCGAGATCCGAGCCGCCCTCGACGAGCTCGACGGCGCACGTGTCGCCGCCGCTCTGGGCGCACCGACCTCCAAGTAACAGTCTGTTACTTGGCCTCGGTTGGGCCGACCGCTCCAACGGTGCGGTTCAGCGGGTGAACCCAGCGCTAGTAACAGTCTGTTACTAAGAGCCCGACGGGCGCTCCCGTCGGCCTGGACCGCTAGTAGCCGTAGGTGTGCTCGTCGCGCCAGACGCGCCACATGGCGAAGCCGGCGAGCACGAAGACCGCGAGCCACGTGATGAGGCTCCAGCCGTTCCCGACCGAGACGAAGAAGCGCGAGGCGACGTTCAGGACTATCAGCAGCGCCGAGCCGTAGAAGACCACACGCGCGCGGTTCGACCACATCGAGATCTCGTCCCGCCGCTCGCGCCAGACCAGGTAGACGAAGAACGCGATCGCGAGGAAGAACGCGATCTGCGCGATCAGGAACAGCGCTGTCAGCGTCGACTCGAGCTGAAGCACGACGATCACCGCCGCGATCAGCGCGATCACGAGGAAGCCGCGGAGCGTCGAATTCATGTCGCGGAAGGCGCGCCTCATCCGCGCCAGCGTAGCTAGAGTCCCCCCGTGGTCGAGGAAGGCAAGCCGGCGCCGGACTTCTCGCTCGAGACCGACGGCGGCGAGACCGTTCGGCTCTCGGACCTGCGCGGCAAACCGGTCGTCCTCTACTTCTATCCCAAAGACGACACTCCCGGCTGCACCCGGCAGGCCTGCGGGATCCGCGACGCCTGGGGCGAGTTCCAGCGGGCCGGTGCCGAGGTGTTCGGGATCAGCGCCGACGACCAGGCCTCGCACGAGCGGTTCAAGTCGAAGTACGAGCTCCCGTTCACGCTCCTGGCCGACCCGGAGCACACGCTCGCTGAGCCGTACGGCGTCGGACAGGAGGGCAAGTCGTCCTACGAGCGCTCGACGTTCGTGATCGACGCGGACGGCAACGTGGCGAAGATCATGCGCCGGGTGAACCCGGACAACCACGCGGACGACGTGCTCGCCGTGCTCGAGCCTTCCTAGCGCGTCAGCGAACGACGAGGGAAGCCCAGTGGACCTTGCTTCGGTTGCCCGCCGCATCCACGGCGCGGACCGAGAACCGAAGTCGGCCGTGGAGCTTCCGTGGTACCCGCCAGGAAGCAGTCTGTTCGACGAACGGGTTCGTGTCGCCGAGCGGCACGCGGATCGTCTTCAGGAGACGAGCTCGCCGGTAGATCCGAATCGTCTCGCCGGTCTTCCCGCGGCCGTCGAGCGCCGAGTAGTTCAGCTTCGCGACCTTGCCATGCACACCGCTCCCGGGCCAGGCGATCACATGCGGTGCGCGCGTATCCCGCCCAAGGGCCGGGGGCGGCGTGCCGGCGACGGGCTGGTAGTTGAACGTTCGGATGTCGGGAGCGGTGTCCGGGTGCGAGCCGGGCGACGCGGCGACGACGTTGAAGCCCGCGTTCGGCGCCAACCCGAGATCGGACCGGCTCATGAAGTAGTCGACCTCGTTGGGCCCGAGCCCCCATCCCCAACCCTCCGGCGGCGTCGCTCCCCGGAAGTCCCAGCCGTGGGAGCGGAGCAGCACGGCCTCGCCCTCCCTCGCGTTCCCGTATCCAATAAACGCGAACTCGACCTCGGTTCCGTAGAAGGCACTTCCCGTGTCGGGGTTCTGGTCGAGGTCGAGGGCCACGACCGGGCCGTCGTCATCCCAGTTGAATGTGCCGGCCATCGACACGCGGAGCTCGATCGAGCCGGCGAGCTCGGATACGTCCAGTCCCGTGATGTCGAGCGAGCTCGCCGAAGCATCTCCAGCCGCGTCGGAGAAGGAGGTCGTGCTGTCGGCCCCGGCGACGCCTGTGAGAAGGACGAACACCGCCGCGCAGCTCGCCAACGCTGCCAGCCACCGGCTCAATCGCGGCTGCATTCGTTCACCAGAGTAGCGCTGGAGGCTTAACCGCGCCGGTTTCCGGACGTCTCAGCTATGCGGATGAGAGGACTTGAACCTCCACGGGGTTTCCCCCACACGGACCTGAACCGTGCGCGTCTACCAATTCCGCCACATCCGCGCGGACGGACAGTGTAGCGGCGTGCGAGCTAGCATTTTCGGCTTGAACAGGGGTCTTCTCGTGCTTGCGGCACTCGGTGTCGCGCTGCCCTTCTGGGCCGTCTCGGCAGGCGCCTCGCAGCCACATTCGCGCGCGCTCGTGGAGCAGATCGTGCTGCTCCGGAAACCCGCCCTGGCGCACACGGGGATCGCGCTGGGCTCGCGCAGAGGCGCCGCGTACGTGAGCGCGGTCGCCCGGAGCCAGCAGCGGTTCGAGGAGCGGCTTCGCCGCGTGGTTCCGGACGCGAGGGTGCGCTGGCGCTACCGGGTCGTGCTCGACGGTCTCGCCGTGGTCGTGCCCGAGGGCTCGGCTAACCGCCTCGCCGCGATCCCGGGCGTCGCGAGCGTCTACCCGAGCGTCCGTTACGAGCACGCGCTCTTCCGCAGCCCGCAGACGATCGGCGCACCCCAGGTCTGGGGCCAGACCCTCGCCACCGCGGGCCAGGGCGTGAAGATCGGCATCATCGACGACGGCGTCGACCAGACCCACCCGTTCTTCTCGCCGACCGGGTTCACGATGCCGGCAGGGTTCCCGAAAGGGCAGGCCGCCTACACGACCGCGAAGGTGATCGTCGCCCGCTCGTTCCCGCCTCCCGGCCTGAAGTACCGCTACGCGAAGCGGCCGTTCGACCCGGTCGAGTCCGAGCACGGTACGCACGTCGCAGGCATCGCCGCGGGCGACTTCGGGACCCAGGCCGAGGACGGGGAGCGGAAGTACACGGTCTCCGGGATCGCCCCGCGCGCGTACATCGGGAACTACCGCATCGGGACGATCCCCACCAACGGCTTCGGCCTCGACGGCAACTCCCCCGAGATCGCGGCGGCGATCGAGCAAGCCGTGAAGGACGGGATGAACGTGATCAACCTCTCGTACGGCGAGCCGGAGATCACGCCCTCGCGCGACGTCGTCGTCCAGGCGATCAACGGAGCCGCCGCGGCCGGTGTCGTGCCGGTGGTCTCCGCGGGAAACGACTTCGACGCGCTCGGCTTCGGGACAATCGGGTCGCCTGCCACTGCAGCGAGCGCGATCGCGGTGGCTGCGGCGAGCAAGGGAGGCCGGATCGCGAGCTTCTCGTCGGCGGGGCCGACGCCTTACTCGCTGCAGCTCAAGCCCGACGTCACCGCCCCGGGCGTGTCGATCCTCTCCTCGGTCCCAGCGCACGACGGGCTGTGGGACTTCTTCGACGGGACCAGCATGGCGGCCCCGCACGTGAGCGGCGCGGCGGCGGTCCTTCGCCAGCGTCACCCGACCTGGACCGTCGCGCAGATCAAGTCTGCGCTGGTGCTGACCGGCAACCCGGTGCATGGCGACACCGGCCGCGAGGCGCTCCCGACGCGCACGGGCGGCGGGATGATCTGGCTCCCGCGTGCCGATCAGCCGCTCGTCTTCGCCAGCCCGACGAGCATCTCGCTCGGCTTCGTCCGGCGCGGCCAGACCCGAACCCTGCACGTGCGCGTCACGGACGCGGGCGGCGGCGCGGGCGCCTGGCAGGTGTCGATCAAGAGGCTGCAGAAGCCGCGCGGCGTGACGCTCTCGACATCCTCGAGCGTCGACGTCCCCGGCCGTGTGGCGCTGCGAGCGTCCGTCTCGCCACACGCCTCGGCGGGTGACTCGACCGGCTTCGTCCTCCTGAAGCGAGGCGCCGACGTGCGGAGGATCCCGTACTGGCTGCACGTCTCCGCCCGCGCGCTCGCGCGGGAGCCCTATCGGCGGCTGACCGGGCCGGGCGTGTACCACGGCGACACGCGCCGCGGGAGGTCGCTCGTCTCGTCCTACCGCTACCCGGACCAGCCCGGCGCGCTCGGCATCCCGGTACGGCTCACCGGGCCCGAGCAGGTGTTCCGGTTCGTGCTGCGCCGCCCGGTCGCCAACGCGGGCGCGGTCGTCCTCTCGCTGGGCTCAGGCCGGAAGGTCAGCGTCTCGCCGCGCCTCGTCCGTGCGGGCGACGAGGACCGGATCGCCGGCTACACGGGGCTTCCGCTCCGGATCAACCCCTACCAGGCGCGCTTCTTCGGCCGCGAGCCGGTCGTCGGCGTCTTCCGGCCGAACCCGGGCGCCTACAACCTCGTCTTCGACACGCCGAAGGGCCGCGCGCCGGGGACGTTCACGTTCCGCTTCTGGGTGAACGACACGACGCCGCCCACGGTCCGCCTGCTCTCCCGCGCGGTCACGAAGGGCGGCCCGCTCCCGCTGGTCGTCCGCGACGGCGGCTCCGGGGTCGACCCGCAGTCGCTGCTCGCGCTGGTCGACGGGCACTACCGCCCGCTCGTCTACCGGCCGTCGACCGGACGCGTCAATGTCGTCCTCGGCCGCAAGGTCGCGCGCGGCCGCCACAAGCTCGTCTTCAGCGCCGCCGACTGGCAGGAGACGAAGAACAACGAGGACAATTCGCGCACGCTGCCGAACACCCGGCGGCTCTCGACGACGTTCACCGTTCGGTAGCGCGCCGGCCGCGAACGACCGCCCCGCGGGTTAGAGTCGGCGCGTGATCTGGCTGGCGATCGTCGTCGTGGCCATCGCGGCGCTGCTCCTCTTCCTCGTCTTCGTCTACAACCGGCTCGTTCGGCTGCGCAACCGCACGCAGAACGCGTGGGCACAGGTCGACGTCCAGCTCCGCCGCCGTTACGACCTGATCCCGAACCTCGTCGAGACGGTCAAGGGCTACGCCGCGCACGAGCAAGGGACGTTCGAGGAGGTCACGAAGGCGCGCACGGCGGCCCAGCAGGCGCAGGGCGTGCAGGACCAGGCCCAGGCGGAGAACGCGCTCACGGCCGCGATCGGCCGCCTGTTCGCGGTCGCCGAGGCGTATCCGCAGCTGCGCGCGACGGAGAACTTCCAGCAGCTCCAGGCGCAGCTGGCCGACACCGAGCAGAAGATCGCCGTCTCACGGCAGGTCTACAACGACACAGTCCTCACCTACAACAACGCGACCCAGACCGTCCCCACGAACCTGGTCGCCGGCACCTTCGGGTTCGCGCCGAAGGACTTCTTCGAGATCGAGGAGCCTGCCCGGGAGGCGCCGCAGGTCAAGTTTTGACGCGGGCGGTCGTCGCCGCGGCCGCCCTGCTGTGCGCGCTCGCGGTCACCCCGGCCGCCTCCGCGAAGTCGTATTCCCTGCCTGCCGCGGACGTCCGCATTCAAGTCGAGCCGAACGGCGCGCTCGACGTCACCGAGCAGATCACGTTCAGCTTCGACGGAAGCTTCTCGGGCGGCTACCGCGACATCCCGCTCGGCCCGGGCGAGAACATCAACGCGATCAGCGTCTCCGAGAACGGGAGGCAATACCAGCCCGGCGCGTCGGCCGAGCTCCGGAGCTTCGGCGCCCCGGACACGTTCGGCGTCGCACAGACAGAAGACGGCGTCCGGATCGTCTGGCACTTCCAGGCCCTCTCCGAGCAGCGGACGTTCACGGTCTCCTACCACCTGACCGGAATCGCGGTCGCCCACGACGACGTGGTCGACGTCAACTACCGCGTCTGGGGCGACGAATGGGACGTCCCGCTCGACCGGCTCGACGCGACCGAGCGGCTCCCGGGCCCAGCTTCGGGGCCTGCGTACCGCGTCTGGGGAGCGCCCGAGTGGATCCGCGGGAGCGTCACGCGGCTGCCCACCGAGGCGCAGCTGGTCGCGCTCGCGATCCCCGCGAAGCAATTCGTCGAGCTGCGCGTCGTCTTCCCGCGCTCGCTGCTCACGTCGACCTCGGGGGCGAAGGTCGAGCCTGGCAACGCGCTTCCGCAGATCGTCGCCGAGCAGGAGCACGCGGCCGCGTCGTTCGAGCACGACCGCGCTCGCATCCGCAGCGCCGCGAACCACCCTTGGCGAACCGCTCTGATCCTGCTTGCGCTCGCGCTCGGGCCGGCGCTCGCGATCCTCGCAATCGTCTACTGGTTCTTCGGCCGCGAGCGCAAGAGCACGTACGACCGTGAGTACGAGCAGGAGCCGCCCGACGACCTCCAGCCCGCGCTCGTCCCCACGCTCCTGCGCCAAGGCGGCACGATCGGCTCCTTCGAGTTCACGGCGACGCTCTTCGACCTGATCCGCCGCGGCCACTACAAGGCAACCCCGGTCACCACCGAGAAGAGCGTCTGGGCCGGCATGAAGCACGAGTCGGTCGCCGACCTCGAGCTCGCACCGGGGACGGCGGTCGACCTGGCGCCCTACGAGCAGGACGTGGCGAACGTCGTCGACTCGCTCCTCACAGGCGGATCGGAGAGGCTCTCGAACTTCCGCGACCGCATCACCGACGATAGGAAGACGAACAGCGAGCGCTTCACCTCGTTCAAGGACGACGCGGGCAAGGCCGTCAAGGGGCTCGGGTGGTTCGACGACGACGGGGTCAAGGTGTTGGGTGTCGCCGCGGCCATCTTCGGGATCGCGGGGCTGCTCCTGCTCGTCGTCGGGATCCACCGCTTCCGCGCGGCGGCGCCGCGCTGGTCGGACGTCGTCCTCATCGCTCTTGGCGCTTGCGCCGCGATCGGCACGCTCCTGCTCATCGGCGGGCTCGTGCGCGTGAGCATGTGGCGGCGGCGCCGGCCGGAGGCCGAGCAGCAGGCCGACCGCTGGGACGCGTTTCGCCGCTACCTCGTCGACTTTCCCCGCCTCCAGGAGGCGCCGCCCGCCTCGCTCGAGCTCTGGGAGCGCTTCCTCGTCTATGGGATCACGTTCGGAATCGCGGAGCGGGTGCTGCAGGGCGCACAGCTGCACATGCCCGAGCAGATCCACCAGGCGAGCTCGATCTACTGGATCAGCCCCACGGGCGACCTCGGCAGCGGCCCGAGCTCGCTCGCGATCGGCGATCTGGCCGCGGGCTTCGGGAGCGCGCTCTCACCCCCGTCGTCGAGCGGTTCGGGCGGCTTCGGCGGAGGGTTCTCCGGAGGGGGCGGCGGTGGCGGCGGAGGCGGCGGCGGGGGCGCCTGGTAGGCGCTCGCTTGCGACGCCGACCTCAGAGGCCGTGCCGGCTTTGCCGGTGCGGCCGTTCTTAGCTAGTAGCGGTCCGACTCGTCCAGGGTCGGCAGCTGCTCGAGATCCCGCTCGACGCTCGCGGCGAAGTCCTCGGCGTCGCCGTCCTCGGCCTCGCCGCGGACGACCTTCCACTGCGACTTGCGCCGTGCGCGCTGGCGTCGCTGCCGGCCCTCGATCCCCAGCCGCTCCTTGAGCCTCGGCCACTCGGCGCCGATCACCGCCAGAACAGCACAGGCGAGAAGCGCAACCGAGAGCCAGCTCACGGATTCCATTCTAGCCCTCTAAACCCATCGCCGGTCGCAGCCGATACGACGCCTATGAACTCGCCTGCGGTCATCCTCCCGTACCTCGCCCTCTGGATGGCGTTGATGCGGGCGCTCCTCGTCCGGGCGGCCATCCTCCCCGCGACGTGCGCGCGCTGCGGGCTCCGCTACGAGCGGCGGGCCCTCGGCGAGGTCATCTGCACCTGCGGCCGCTAGGTAACGGGCACGCGTAGGAGCGACGCGTACGGGATCCCCGTCGCGGGATCCGTGTAGACCGCCCGATAGAGCATCGGACGAACCGTCGGGTTGTCCACGAACGAGAACGCGCCGCCGGAGAGGGCCGGCCTGCCAATCGCCTGGCGGGCTGATCCCGGCCGCTCGCGGTAGATCGTCACGCGCCCCGTCGAGACGCCGGCCACGGTCCCCGTCAGCTGGACGCTCGCGCCCTCGTCTCCATCCGCATCGAGGTTGACGCGCGTCGACAGCTCGCGCGGCGACCTGAACCAGCGGAGACCGGCGGGGCCGCCGAGGAGCAGGTCGCGCCCTCCCCGCGCGGGAGCCGCGAAACCCGCGACCCAGCCGTCGAGCTCGATGCCCGCCTTCCCGCGAACAACGGTCCCGGCCCAGAGCTGGGCGTCGCCGCCGAGATCGAGCTCGCCGGCGTCGACCCACTCGTTGGCGGCGACCTCAGGTCCCGACGCGGGAAGAGCCAGCCCGGTCGCGAGCGCGCGGTCGAGCACGAGCTCTGAGCTCGCCAGCCGTCCCCGCTCGGCGAGCGTGACGGGCGCCTCGCCGATCCCGAGCATCGACTCGGTCCAGGCGGCATAGACCCGTCCCGTGTGGCTGTGGAGCGCGAGCAACGGCCCGAGCGGGAAGTCGCCCACCCCGGCGTCGATGAAGAGCCCCGTCCACGTTCGCTTGTTCGGATACCACTCGATCGTCCCGACGACCCCGTGGTAGCCGTAGGACTCGATCACGTCGATCCGGCCGCCGACGATGACGGGCTTGGCCGGCGGCGGGACGTAGCTCTGCGGGAAGCCCTCGTACGTGATCCGCTTCGAGGTCAGCTTCCCGCGCGCGTCCACGCGGACGAGCAGCAAGCGGCTGTTGAAGTTCGCGCTGTTCCAGCGTGTGTAGGCGACAACCGGCAGCCCCTTCTTGTCGAGCGCGAGCCCGGGCCAGCCGAGTTGGACGCCGGCGGGCAGGCTCCCGGCGATCCGGATCGTCTGCCATCCGACCGGCACGCGGCGGACGAGGAAGATCCTCCGGCCATCGGCGCTCTGCACGAGCGCGGCCGGGCCGCGCGAGCCGACCGTGAAGGCCTTCACCTGCGAACCGGCCGACGCGGAGCCGATGTTCGTCGCCCGCCAGCGGTCCTTCCCGACCCGCGTCGAGAGCACGACCTTCGTGCCACGGACGTACGCGACGGACGGCGTTCCGTTTGCCCCGAGCGCGAGCATGCCGTCCTGAACCCCGCGCGCCACGATCTCCGCCGACGAACCTCCAGCGGCGGCGAGGGCGAGCCCGAAGGCCAGCGCTGATGCCCGGAGCATCGCGATAGAGCTTAGAGCAAGGCCGGGCCGGCGTCTCCGGCCCGTTCCTCTAGAGCCCGGAGACCGCTAGGCCGCCGAGGCGCGAGACTGATCCGACGCGACGTCCAGAGACGTCTCGGTCATCCCCGTGCTCGACCGTATCGCGACAGCCTGATGTGGCGGATCGCCGAATGGGGGCTTCTCACGGCCGAAGATGATGCGAAGCGAACGGCGCGCAGCCTCATGGCGAAGCGCCCGGTTCTCGGAGTCACGCCCCGGCCAGGCGAGTCGCAGGCCGTAGCGCACGCTCAGGCTGCCGAGGTAGACGAACCGGTGTGGCGCCGAGAAGTGCTTCCGTGCGTAGTGAATCCGTGAAACCGTGTCTTGCGCGGACATCTTCGGGCTCACGCCCTTCTTCTCAGCGTGATGGAGGATCGTCATCGTCGGGAGGTGTCGCGTCTCCCAGCCCGCCTTCTTCATGCGCAGACAAAGATCTGGCTCTTCGGAGTAGATAAACGAGCGCTCGTCCAGATAGCCGGCGCTCTCGAGAGCCTCGCGCCGGGCGATCATGAACGACCCTGACGTCCAGTCGCACTCGACTTCGTGGTCATAGCGGCCCATCCGAAGCTCTCGCTCGCCCAGGTGGGGGAACGACCGGCCCCACTTCTCGGAGCCGAGTGCCTCTCCCAGAACGCGCTTGGCGTTCGGAAACCGGCGAATAGTTGGAAAGAGCTCCCCATCGGCGGTGACCTGCCGTACGCCCGCGAGGCCCACCTCGGGTCGCTCGTCGAGGTCGCGGACGAGCTCCTCAAACGTCCCTTCGAGGATCTCCGTGTCCGGGTTCAGGAAGAGGGCGTAGCGCGCGTCGCACGTCATCAGTCCTCGGTTGTTGGCATGCGAGAAGCCGCGGTTCTCACACCTGACGGTCCGGAACTGAGGGAACTCGGTCTCGACGAGCTCGGCGGTCCCGTCAGTGGAGCTGTTGTCAGCAACCACGACGTCGAGCCGCAGCGTGCCTGCGTGCTCGGAAATAGTGCCAAGGCAGGGGCGAAGCCAGTGCGCTTCGTTGGTCGAGACGATGATGATCGCGAGATCGTCCGATGGACGACCCGCACGAGCGTTCCTCACAGGGTCAGCCCACGCGCCGCGAGCTCGCGCGTCGCGGTGTCGACGCGGTCTTCGGCTTCCTGGCCCGCGAGCCACCCGACCAACTCGCTCATACCCTTTTCGAGCGGCACTCGAGCGCGGAAGCCCAGGAGCTCCTGCGCCCTGGACACATCCGCGTAGCAATGCCGGATGTCCCCGGCTCGATATTGCGCGGTTCGCTCGGGCTCGATCTCCACGTTCAATCCCTCCGCGAGCAAGCGGGCCATGTCATCGACGGTACTGGGCCTTCCGGTGCCGAGATTGATGGCCGACCCGACACCACGATCGGATTCCAGCGCTAGGAGAATGCCCTCGACGATGTCGCTGACATGGATGAAGTCCCGTGACTGGCGGCCATCTTCGAAGATGATCGGCGGCCGCCCGTTGAGAAGACGCGACGCGAAGATCGCCGCGACTCCCGTGTAGGGGTTGGAAAGCGCCTGTCCAGGACCGTAGACGTTGAAGAACCGGAGCGCCACCGTTGGAACGCCGTACGCCGCGCCGGTAACCAGGCAAAGCTCTTCGTGATCGCGCTTGGTGATCGCGTAGATCGACGTCGGGATCAGCGGCTTGGTCTCGCGGGTCGGACGCGGCTCGAGGGTGCGTCCACACTCTGGGCAAGCACACTCCCACGAGCGCGCGAGAAGCTGCTCCTCGTCACGCGGATGCGGCGCCATAGATCCGTGCTCTGGGCAGTCGTACTCGCCCTCGCCGTAGATCGACATCGACGACGCAACTACAAGCCGGCTCGGAAGCGTCGGGCGTGCGATGAGCCGCTCGAGGAACGTGGCGGTCGCCATCGTGTTCTCGCGAACGTAGGCGGCGATCTCGTACATCGACTGCCCCACACCCACCGCCGCCGCAAGGTGGACGACCCGGTCGACACCGTCTAGCGCACGATCGACCACGTCGGCGTCGCCGACATTCCCGTCGATGAGCTCGACGCCCTCGAGGTCGGCTGAGGGTTCATCGCCGTGCACCTGAGCCTCAAAGCTGTCGAGGACGACGACCTCGTCTCCATCAGAGACGAGCCGCCGGACCAAGTGCGAGCCGATGAAACCCGCGCCGCCTGTGACCAGGGTTCTCACGCGCCGAACAATAGCTCGCACCTTGGGAGCTGATCACTAGGCAAATGGCTAGGTGCCGGAGGTGCCCGAAAGGGACAGCAGCTTCGTTCCCGTCGCCTTGAACGACGCGAGGGCCGTCCCGCCTCGCTCGAGCTCCAGGCGGTCGGCGGACGCCTCGGTGACCTCCGCTGTGAGCGGCCCGATGCGGACGCGCACACGGTTTCCGACGCGCACGACCGAGGCGATCTCGCCCTGGATCAGGTTCAGCGCCGAGTCGTCCGTGGGGGCGCGGCCGACCGAGACGTCCCACGGGTAGACGACGACTCCGACCTCTCCGCTCGCCTGGTCGGTCGAATAGACCCGCTCTCCGCTCTCGAGCACTACGGTCGTCAGCCCGTTGTCGTGGCCCTCGGTGTGGCCGCGCAGGAGGTTGGCGCCCGTGAACGAGGCGACGAACGGATCCTTCGGCCGCGCGACGAGCTCCTCGGGCGTTCCCATCTGGCGCAGCGTTCCCTCGACGAGCACGCCGACCGTGTCCGCGAGCGCGGCCGCGTCCTCGTAGTCGTGCGTGACGATCAGCGTCGGCAGGTCGAACGCGCGCAACAGCTCCTGGAGCTCGGCGCGCACGCTCGCCTTCGTGTGGGCATCGAGCGCGGCCAGCGGCTCGTCGAGCAGCAGCACCCCGGGATCGCGCGCCAACGCCCTCGCCAGGGCGACCCGCTGCCGCTCGCCGCCCGACAGCTCGCCGGGCCGCGCCTTCGCCAGGTGCGAGATGTGGAAGCGCTCGAGCAGCTCGCCCACGCGCTCCTTGCCGCCGTACGCGACGTTCGCCTGGACGCTCAGGTGCGGGAAGAGCGCGTACTCCTGGAAGACGAGGCCGACCCGCCGCTCGTCGGGCCTGCGGAAGAGCCCGCGGCCGACGTCGACCCACACGTCGTCGTCGAGCGCCACCCGTCCGGAGCCCGGCCGCACCAGACCCGCGATCACGCGCAGGATCGACGTCTTGCCCGCCCCCGAGGGCCCGGCGAGCGCAACGGTGCGCTCGACGTCGAGTGCCAGCCTCAGCTCAAAGGAGCGAAGAGCGAGGGAGAAGTCCGTCGAGAGGGTTGCCACGAGAGGATCAGTCTCAACGAAAGCAGGAGCACGGCGCTGATCACGACCAGCAGCGCACCCATTGCCAGCGCGACGTCGAAGTCGATCGCGAACGCCTCGTAGATCGCCAGCGGCAGCGTCTGCGTGACGCCCTGGAGGCTCCCGGCGAACATGATGGTCGCCCCGAACTCGCCGAGCCCGCGCGCGAACGACAGCGCCTCGCCGGCCGCGAGGCCGTTCAGCGCCAGCGGGAGCACAACCCGGAAGAACGTCCGCGTCGGGCTCGCGCCGAGCGTGCGCGACGCAGCCACGAGGTCGGGATCGACCGCCTGGAAGGCCGCGATCGCAGTCCGGATGTAGAGCGGGCTCGCCACGAACACGATCGCGAGGACGACCGCCGTCTGCGTGAACGAGATGCTCAGCCCGAGCGTGTCGAGCGTCCCGCCCAGGAGTCCGGAGCGCCCGAAGGCCGCGAGCAGCCCGATCCCCGCGACCGCGGGCGGCACCACGAGCGGCAGCTCGACGAGCGTCACGAGGAACGTCCGCCCCCTAAAGCGCCGACTCGCGATGAGGTAGGCGGCGGGCGTGCCGAAGAGGAGGATCAGCAGCTGCGCGATCACCGTCGTCTTGAACGAGACGACGAGCGCGTCGGTGACGATCGGCTTGGAGAGGAGCCTGACGAGGCGGTCCGGCGGGACCTGCGTGAAGATCGCGACGATCGGCAGCGCGAGAAACGCGAACGCGATCAGGGAGGCGCCGAAGAAGAGGGCCGCGACGAGCCCGTCTTTGAGGCGTTTGCGGCCCACCGGGCTACTTCTTCTTCGGCTTCACGCGCGGAAGGAAGCCGTACGAGCGCAGGATCTTCTGGCCCTTCTTGCTCAGCACCTTCTTGATGAACGCGGCGGCCGCGGCCTTGTTGTTGCTCGACTTGACAGTGCAGATTCCGTACTGGACCTTGGGCTGCGCCCAGGCGGGGATCTTCACGTTCTTGACCTTGCCGGGAACGGTCCTCGCGTCGGTGGAGTAGACGAAGCCCGCGTCGCCCTCGCCCAGCGCGATCTTCGCGAGCACCTCGCGGACGTCGGTCTCCTTGCTGACCACGTTCGCGAGGACGCCTGCCGAGAGGTTCATGTTCTTCAGGACCTGCAGCGTGTAGCTGCCGACCGGGACCCCCGAGGCCGTGATCACGACCTTGACGCCCGGCTTGCGCAGGTCGTAGACGCTGCGGATCTTCGCCGGGTTCGACTTCGGCACGATCACGACCAGCGTGTTTCGCGTGAAGACGACCGGCTTCGAGCAGAAGCCGTCCTTGTAGAGGCCCTGGGGGAGCGTCAGGTTGGCCGAGGCGAACACGTCGGCCGGGGCGCCCTTGCGGATCTGCGTCGCGAGCGCGTTCGAGCCCGCGAACGAGAACTTTGCCCCGGGTGCGATCTTCGGGAACGCGTCCGTCAGCGACGCGGCCGCGTAGACCGTGGCGGAGCGCTCGGACTGCGCGGAGGCACCGGAGACCCCCGCTGCCGCCAGGGCAAAGAGGACCAGCGCTGCTGTCATCCGGATTCGCCCGTTCACGAGTGCTGCACCATCACCGAGGTCGCCTTGACGATGGCCGTCGCAGGCATTCCCTTCTGCAGGTCGAGGTCCTCGACCGCGTCCGCGGTCACGATCGCGACCATCCGGACGGGCTCGTCGACGAGGAGCTCAACCTGGGCGATCAGACCCTCGACCTTCACGTCGGTGACCGTTCCCGACAGCCTGTTGCGAGCGCTGAAGCCGGCTGCCTTGGCGCCCTTCAGCCGGTCGATCTCCGCGGCCGGGACGATCCGCCGGTTGCTCGAGTCGCGGGCGGTCTTGATCTTGCCCGTGCTGTCCCAGCGCCTGAGCGTGTCGAGGCTGATGCCCAGGGTCTTGGCCGCTTCTCCGGCCGCGTAGAACTGTCTCGGCATCGCCGGCCTCCTAGCTCGTGTACGCGTCGAGTGCGTCGGACACCCGCTCGATCGTGAGCGCCCGCGGGAACGCAGCGGCGAACCGCGACCCGCCCGCCGCTGCGGAGAGGACGCTGAGGTGCTGCGCCTCGCTCGCAGCCGCGCGCGCAGCGAGCTGCTTGAGCGAGGCCGCCTCGTAGCCGTCGACGGCGCCGAGGTAGGCGCCGAGGAACAACGCCTCGAGCTTGCTCCCGAGCCGCGCGATCGAGCGGCGCGACGAGAACGACATGCGCGGGTACGTGAAGTCGATGTCGTCAGCCGTGGCCGGCGTCTGGCCTGCGCTGTCGAGAATCGCGGCGAGCGATGCGTAATGCCGCTTCTCGTCCTCGCGGGCCCGCCTCAGATTCGCCTGCGCGGCGCCGGCGAGCTGCTTCGAATCGATCGCGTTCGAGTAGAAGTCAATCGCGAGCAGTTCGACCCCGACGAGCAGTCGTGCGTACGCGAGATCCGCGTCGGACGGCGTGTCGGCAGCGGCCGCAGTCGAGGGCAGGACGCCCCCGAGCGCCGAGCCGGCCAGCACCGCGGCCGCGCCTGCACCTCCGCGCGCGAGCAGCGCGCCCCTGCTGAACCCCTCCTCCACGCGCGGCAGCCTATACCAAGGCAATGCCTATGCACAAGACCAACCGCGCCGGAGAGTACGGTTACGCGCGGTGTTCCTGCTCGTCGCGATCGCCCTGCTGCTCGTCCTCCCGTGGCCCTGGAACGTCGTGGGGTTCGGCGTCTGCTTCGTGCTGTTCGTCGGCGAGATCTTCTTCTGGAACACGCGCGTGCGCGGCCGGCGCGCACAGGTCGGCGTCCAGACCCTGATCGGCCAGCCGGCGACAGTCGTCGCAGGCTGCCACCCCGACGGGCAGGTTCGCATCGCGGGCGAGATCTGGCACGCGCGCTGCGCGGACGGCGCCGACGAGGGCGACACGGTCACCGTCATCGCCCGCGAGAAGCTCACGCTCCTCGTCGAGCGCGCGACGTCGCCCTGATACAGGAAACCCGCCGTTTCCAGCGGGTTCCGAAGCTCCCCGGGTTGGACTCGAACCAACAACCCTCCGGTTAACAGCCGGATGCTCTGCCAATTGAGCTACCGGGGAACGGTGCTCGGCGGGGGCGAATTGTAGCGGTGGCTAGAAGGAAAGTGAGCCGCGCGAGGCGATCGTGTCCACCTCGAAGAGCGGCACGTGCTCGAGGGAGCAGTCGCCGCCCGGATCGCGAGCCAGCAGCCCGTGCGCCGTCACCGTTGCGGTGGAGCTACCCGTCGCACCGACGAACTTCCCGGTTCCGCCTTCGATCTCGCCCGTCTGCTGGATCGTCGTGCTGAACGTGCAGTTCGTCGGGTTCAGCGAGAACGAGGCGTCGATCGTCGTGCTGACGATGTGCATCGTCCCCTGACGGAAGACCAGGTCGTCGCGGTCGACGTTGTCGGGGTCGGTGGGCAGGTTGTCGACCTCGACGATCTTGCCAACGCCGTTGAAGACGCCCTTCGCAAGGACGACGGTTGAGAGCGGAACACGGTCACCCGACACTCCCGACGCGACGATGACGCCGTTGAACGTCTGCTTACCGCTCGAATGCGCGCCCGCAGGTGCGGCCAGCACCAACCCGATTCCGACCGCCAGCAGCGCAACGAGCACTCCTCTGCCGTGCAACTTCATGGGCCCTCCCCGTCGGTATCCGCGCGACTATTTCACGCGAGGTTGGCCGCGGTCGCGCGAATGCGCTCGAGCTGCTCCTGGAGCTCCTTCGTGCGCTCGGGATCGGCTCGGGCCAGCTCGCGACGGAGCTGGCGCTCGCGGAGGCGTAGGAGCAGCTCTTTGGCGGTCTCGTCGTCGATCCCGCCCTCGGCAGCGCGCGCGTCCAGCTCGGCCAGGAGCGGCACGAGCTCCCCGTCGGCCGGCTCGTCGGCGTCGAGCAGGTGCGAGCGGGCCCGCCGGTGGAGCTCCGAGTCGAAATGCTCCGGCGCGAGCTCGGCCAGCAGGCCCTGGAGATCCGGGTGCGCGGCCACCCCGGCGAGCGCGTCGCGCTCCAGGCGATCGCCCGCCTCGAGCAGGCGCGGAGAGATCTCCTCGCCGACCGCCGTCGTCGCGACCCCCTGCTGGAGCTGGACGGTCATCCCGAGACGGTCGTTCGCGAAGCGCCACGCGTCGTGCCGCTCGGGCGAGTCAGGAATCCGGTTCAGGATGTCGCGCACGCGCTGGTGCGCCGACTGTGGGTCGGGTGCCCGCTTGATCTCGATCCGAACGCGGTAGAGCGGGTAGGGCTCGGCGGAGGCCAGCCGCTCCTCGAAGCCGTCCGGCTCGTCGGCCGGATCCTTCCCGGGCTCGAGCGCGACGACCTTCACCTCGCAGCCGAGGCCGACGGCGGCCTCCATCCCGCGAAGCGTCGCCTCCTCGCCGGCGGCGTCGCTGTCGAAGCAGAGCCAGAGCCGGCGCGAGAGCCCTTTCAGGCTCGTCAGCTGGCTCGACGTCAGCGCGGTTCCCATCGACGCGACCACCGGCTCGAAGCCCGCCTGCCGGAGCGCGATCACGTCGGTGTTCCCTTCGACGACGACGGCCCGGTCCTGCTTCGCGATCGCCGCGCGCGCGAGGTCGAGCCCGTAGAGCATGTTCCCCTTCCGGAAAAGCTCTCCCTCGGGCGAGTTGACGTACTTCGCCTGCAGCGGGTCGTCCTCGCGGAGCTTGCGCGCCTGGAACCCCCGCACGCGCCCGCGCGGGTCCGCGAGCGGGAAGAGCAAACGCCCCGAGAAGTAGTCGTTGCCGCGCCGGTTGACGAGGCCGGCCGCGCGAAGATCTTCGCCCGTGAACCCCTTCTCCCGCGCCTTGCGCGCGAGCGTCGCCCCTCCCGGCGCGAGCCCGAGCCGGTACTCGCGGCAGATCTCCTCGCCGAGCCCGCGGCCGGCCAGGTACTCCCGTACAGATTCGCCGCCCGGCGCCCAGAGATGGCGCTCGTAGAAGCTCGTCGCCTGCTCCAGCAGTGCCAGCAGCCGCTCGCGGCGGCTGCGTTCCGCGTCCCGTTCCGGAGACGACTCCTCGTACTCGAGCGTCACGCGGTAGCGCTCGGCCAGCCACTCGACCGCCTCGGCGAAGTCCAGCTGCTCGGTCTCGCGGACAAACGTGATCAGGTCGCCGCCCTTGCCGCAGCCGAAGCAGTAGAAAAGCTTGTCCTGCGGGTTGACCGAGAAGCTCGGCGTCTTCTCGTCGTGGAAGGGGCAGAGCCCCGTGTAGCGCGCTCCCGAGCGCCGCAGCTGCGTCCGCGCGGAGACGACCTCGACCATGTCGGCCGCCTCGACGGCCTCGCGCACCGATGCGTCGCGGATCCGGGCCACTAGTCGAGCGACTCGGCGTAGCTCAGCGCGAAGCGGTCGGTCATGCCTGCCACGTAGTCGATCACATCGTCGACGTCGTCGCCGCGCTCGATCAAGTGGTCGAAGATGCGGCGCACCGTCGCGCGGGCATGCTCGTGCTCGGCCCGTGAGGCCTCTCCCAGGTAGACGCGCTCGAACATGAACGAACGCAGCGCGAGCATCGCGGCGCCGACCTCCTCGCTCTGACAGATGTCGCCTTCCTCGGCGGAGGTCTCGACGAGGTCGTGGACGAGGGTGTCGATGCGCCGCGAGCCCGTCGGCCCGAGCAGCTCGATCTCGGCGCGCGGCAGGTCGTCGGGGTCGAGCACGCCCGCGCGCACCGCGTCGTCGATGTCGTGGTTGATGTAGGCGACCCGGTCGACGAGGCGCACGATCCTGCCCTCGAGCGTGTCCGGCTCGTTCGGGCCGGTGTGGTTCAGGATCCCATCGCGCACCTCGGCCGTCAGGTTGAGGCCGCGGCCGTCGCGCTCGAGGACGTCGACGACGCGCAGCGAGTGCTCGTTGTGGCGGAAGTGGCGGCCGAAGCGCTCCTGCAGCACCTCGTCGAGCGCCTCCTCGCCCGCGTGCCCGAACGGCGTATGCCCGAGGTCGTGCCCGAGGCCGATCGCCTCGACGAGATCCTCGTTCAGGCGGAGAGCACGCGCGACACCGCGTGAGATCCCGGTCGTCTCGAGCGTGTGCGTGAGCCGGGTGCGGTAGTGGTCTCCGGCAGGGTCGATGAAGACCTGCGTCTTGTGCATCAGCCGCCTGAACGCCTTCGCGTGGACGATCCGGTCGCGGTCGCGCTGAAACGGCGTGCGCAGGCGGCATTCCTCCTCGGGCTCCGCGCGGCCACGGGTCTGGTACGACCTGACTGCAAGCGGCGAGAGCCACCGCTCCTCGTGCTCGCGGACGCCCGCCTCGAAGGCGTCGGCGGCCCGTCCGGCTACTTCCGGCACGCGGTGAGACTAGATGATGATCGGGACGGTCCCGCCGTCCGCGCTCCACGCCGCGCCGGTCACATACGAGGCCCGGTCCGAGCACAGGAACGCGACCACGTTCGCGATCTCCTCTGGCTCTGCGAGGCGGCCCAGTGGCCGGCCCTTCGCAACGGCCTTGAGCACCTCCTCGCGGGTCTTGCCGGTCCGGGCCGCCTGCTGGTCGGCGAGTGCTCCCTCGCCTAGCCAGGCCACGGTCGCGGTCGGCCCGGGCGCGACCGCGTTGCAGCGGATTCCGTCACCCCCGTAGAGGTCGGCGACCAGGCGTGAAAGCGACAACACGGCTGCCTTGGTGACCGAGTAGTCGGGCATCGACGTGGATGGCCGCTTGCCCGAGGTCGAGGCGACGTTGACGATCACGCCTTTCCCTCGCTCCCGCATGGCCGGCAGGACCGCGCGAATCGCGCGCAGGTAACTCATCACGTTCAGCTGCCAGACCTCGTCCCACTCCTCGTCGGTGACCGCGACAAGATCGCGCTGGACCGCCAGACCGACGTTGTTGACGAGCACGTCCACCTCCCCCGCCTCGCCGACGACACGCTCGGGCTCGCCCGGTCGCCCGAGGTCGGCGCGCACGTGGAGAGCTTCCCCCACGCTCGGCGCCTCGCCGCGGCCGCAGGTGACGACCCTGGCCCCTTCCCCCGCCAACAGCTGCGCGGTCGCACGCCCGATCCCACCGGTCGAGCCGGTGATCACACAGCAGCGATCGCGCAGGCCGAGATCCAAAGTTCGCTTAGCCTAGCGCCGTGACGAGGCTCCTCCTCGTTCGGCACGGCGAGACCGATTGGAACCGCGAGCAGCGCTTCCAGGGCCACGCCGACCCGCCGCTCAACCAGACCGGCCGGGCGCAGGCGGTCGACCTCTCGGTCGCGCTTGCCGCCGAGCCGCTCGCTGCCGTTTACTCGAGCCCGCTGTACCGCGCGCTCGAGACCGCCGAGATCGTCGCCGCCACGCACGGCCAGGAGCCGGTGACGGTGGACGCGCTGATGGAAGTCGATGTCGGCGCGTGGCAGGGCCTGACGCGAGCCGAGATCGAGGAGCGCTACCCGGATGAGTTCGCCCGCTGGCTGAACCACGTGGACGGGTTTGGGTTCGCGGACGGCGAGAGCCACGAGCAACTGGGCGCGCGCGTGATCCCAGCGCTGCTCGGCCTCGCGGCGACCCACCCGGGCGAGCGGATCCTCGCGGTGACCCACGGCGGCCCGATCAGGGCTGCCCTGGCTCACGTCGACTCCCTCAGCTACGCCGAGGCGCGAGCGCGAGGGCCGACGATCGTGAACGGATTCGTGGTCGAGCTCGCCGTCGAGGACGGGAATCTCCGCCGGATCGATTGAGGCGGCGGCGCGCGAGAGCTACGTCCGTGCTCGACGCACGAGCCAGCCGGCGAGCAAGCCGAGTGCCGCTCCAGCCTCCGGCGCAAGCGGAACGTCGGTAGTCGCTCCGACTAGGACGCCGAGCGCCGCGCCGATGACCGCGCCGATGACCAGGTACGGCCACGTGCTCCGACCGCGCTCCGTTGCTCGATCGCCCATGTCCGCAATCCTCCTCGCTGTCGATCCGCATCATCCTTGCCGGGGCGTACGTGGGCGACGCTCGGCGGCTGAGATGGCCACTAGACTGCGGTTCGGTTGGAGGATTACACGAACAAGTACAAGGGCGAGCAGGTCGAGGTTGCGCTCTTCGGCGGCGACTACCAGGACGGTGTGCTGACCGCCTACTGCCTCGTCGAGGACGTCGCTCACATCGAGCTGAACGGCCACATCCTCATCCCCCTGCAGAACATCGCCTCGCTGCACTGCTCGAGCCGCTGCGACGCGCCCGAGCCGGACTGGCCTCCGCGCGGACTCGAGGACGAGCAGCAGGACGAGAGCTGAAGTGCGCCGCAGGCTGTTCGTCGCCTGGAACGTGCTCAAGGCGTGGCTCCTGCTCGTCTCGGGGTGCGTGGTCCTCGGAGCGCTCGGCTGGCCGCTCGGCGGCTACCGTCTCTCCTCGCTACTCGCGTTCTTCGGGCTGCTCGTCGGGCTCGGCGCCTACTGGTACGGCGACCGCGTCGTGCTCGGGATGCTCGGAGCACGGGAGCTCCTTCTGGCCGAGGCGCCCGTCGTGCACGCGAGCGTCGCGCGCCTGGCCACGCTCTCCGGGGTGCCGAAGCCGCGCGTGTACCTCCTCCCGGACGGACTCCCCCGCGCGTTGGTCACCGGCCGCGGCTTGCGCGGCTCCGCGATCGCCGTCAGCAGCGGGCTGCTCAGCGCCGCGCCTCCCGCCGAGCTCGAGGGCGTGCTCGCGCACGAGCTGTGGCACATCCGCAGCCGAGACGTGATCGCACAGACCTCGGTGGTCGTGCTCGCCTCAGCGTTGATCGAGCTGAGCCGGATCGGCGGCTGGTTCGAGCGTCCGCTGCTCTTCGTGCTCGGCCCCGTGGCGGGAGCGCTCGTCAGCGTCGTCCTCTCGCCCAAGCGCGAGTTCGTGGCGGACAGCGCCGCAGCTGTCGTGTGCGGCTCGCCCCATGGCCTCGCGGATGCACTGACCCGCCTCGACCACGCTTCGGAGCTCGTCGAGTTCAGCGCCAACCCGGCCACCGAGCCGCTCTACACGTACAACCCCTTCGCCGAGCAAGGGCTCGCCGCGCTCTTCTCGACCCATCCGCCCGTCGCCGAGCGCATTCGCCGGCTCCGCGAGCTCGATCCCGACTGGCGCGAGAAGCTCCGAGCGGCCTAGGCCAGCTCGAAGAGCGCTGCCGTGCGCGTCCCGTCCCGGAACGCCGGATGGTCTGCGGTGCTCCCGATGCGCTTGAAGCCAGCCTTCTCGGCGACGCGCTGGGAGGCGCGATTGTCCGGATGCGTCGTCAGCCAGAGCGGCCGCATCTCGGTCGACGCGCACACGAGCTGGAGCGCCCTCGTGGCAATGCCGCGGCCTCGCGCCTCGGGCGCCACCCAGTAGCCCACGGTCGGTCCTGCGAAGTGCAGCTCGATCGAGCCGAGAAGCTCCTCGGTCTCCGCGTCGACGATCGCGAGCGGCTGCGACTCTCCGGCCCGCCAGGCCTCCGCGCAGCGCTTCACCCAGGCCTTCGCATCCAGGCGCGTATACGGAGACGGAACGCCGGGGATGAACCGGACGATGTCCGGGTCGTTCAGCGCCAGGACGAGCGCGCCAACGTCGGCCGGCGCAAGCGGGCGCAGGACGAGGCTGTCGTCGCGAATCTCCATGCCCGGATGGTACGGGACCAAAAAAGAGGCCGCCTCGCGGCGGCCTCGAGATAATTCGGCGGCGACCTACTCTCCCGGGAGGTTGCCCTCCGAGTACCATCGGCGCAGGCGGGCTTAACTGCTCTGTTCGGAATGGGAAGAGGTGTACCCCCGCCGCTATCACCGCCGAAACCTGTGACCTCTTTTGTGAGGTGATCCTAGAGCGCGTAGCGCGCACCCTCAAAACTCCATAGCAGCTTCAACGTGTTCAAAATCAAGACCTCGGGCAATTAGTACGAGTACGCTGAACGCATTGCTGCGCTTGCACGTCTCGCCTATCGACGTGGTGGTCTCCCACGGCCCTTACTCCCTCGAGGGGATGGGAAGCCTCATCTCGAGGTGGGCTTCCCGCTTAGATGCTTTCAGCGGTTATCCCATCCAGACGTGGCTAATCAGCAGCGCCGTTGGCACGACGACTGATACACCAGAGGTCTGTTCGTCCCGGTCCTCTCGTACTGAGGACGACTCCTCTCAAGCTTCCAGCGCCCATGGTGGATAGGGACCGAACTGTCTCACGACGTTCTGAACCCAGCTCGCGTAGCGCTTTAATGGGCGGACAGCCCAACCCTTGGGACCTACTCCAGCCCCAGGATGCGCCAAGCCGACATCGAGGTGCCAAACCCTTCCGTCGATGTGGACTCTTGGGAAGGATAAGCCTGTTATCCCCGGAGTACCTTTTGTCCGTTGAGCGACGGCAATTCCACTCTCTACCGTCGGATCACTAAGGCCTGCTTTCGCACCTGCTCGACCTGTCAGTCTCGCAGTCAAGCTCCCTTATGCCTTTGCACTCTACGCACGATTTCCAACCGTGCTGAGGGAACCTTTGCACGCCTCCGTTACATTTTGGGAGGCGACCGCCCCAGTCAAACTACCCACCAGATGCTGTTCCCGACCCGGATTACGGCATCGAGTTAGAAGCCCAGAACGCGAAGGGTGGTATCCCAAGGGTGGCTCCGCGACAGCTGGCGCCGCCGCTTCACAGCCTCCCACCTATCCTGGACAACACGCCCCAAACTCCAACATCTAGCTGTAGTAAAGGTTCACGGGGTCTTTCCGTCCAACCACGGGTACTCGGCATCTTCACCGAGACTACAGTTTCACCGGATCCCTCGTTGAGACAGCGCCCAAGTCGTTACGCCATTCGTGCAGGTCGGAACTTACCCGACAAGGAATTTCGCTACCTTAGGACGGTTATAGTTACCGCCGCCGTTTACCGGGGCTTAGGTTTGAGGCTTCGTCCGAAAACTAACCTCTCCCCGTGACCTTCCGGCACCGGGCAGGCGTCAGCCCCTATACGTCGTCTTTCGACTTCGCAGAGACCTGTGTTTTTGATAAACAGTCGCTTGGGCCGTTTCACTGCGGCCCCCTCGAGCTCCACCTGTAAAGGCTTCACCCTACCGGGGCGCCCCTTCTCCCGAAGTTACGGGGCCATTTTGCCGAGTTCCTTAACGAGGGTTCTTCCGATCGCCTTGGTATTCTCTACCTGCCCACCTGTGTCGGTTTAGGTACGGGCACGCCCCACCTTCCTAGACGCTTTTCTTGGAGGCATGGCTTCAGGAACTTCGGTCCTTGCGGACCTCGGCGTCCCGTCTCAGGCTTGATGACCGACGGATTTCCCTATCGGTCGCCCTACGCGGTTACCCCAGGTCGACCATCGCCTGGGTTTCCTTAGCCTACCCCGTCCCGCCTTCGGTCAAACGGAGGGTACGTGGTACAGGAATATCAACCTGTTGGCCATCGCCTACGCCTTTCGGCCTCGGCTTAGGTCCCGACTAACCCTGAGCAGATTAGCTTTACTCAGGAACCCTTGGGCATTCGGCGGACGAGTTTCTCACCCGTCTTTCGTTACTCGTGCCAGCATTCTCACTTCCCAGCCCTCCACGGCAGGCTTCCGCCGCCGCTTCGCCGGCCTGGGAACGCTCCCCTACCACTCCGCAAGCGGAGTCCGTGGCTTCGGTTTCTGACTTGAGCCCCGTTACATCTTCCGCGCCCGATCACTTGACCAGTGAGCTGTTACGCACTCTTTCAATGGTGGCTGCTTCTAAGCCAACATCCTGGTTGTCTCAGCAATCAGACATCGTTTCCCACTTAGCCAGAAATTAGGGACCTTAGCCGACGGTCTGGGCTGTTTCCCTTTCGAGCATGAAGCTTATCCCCCACACTCTGACTGCCGCGTTCTGGAATTTCAGCATTCGGAGTTTGCCCGAGTTCAGTAAGCTGGTAGGCCCCCTAGCCCGAACAGTGCTCTACAACTGAAATTGAACACGCGACGCTATACCTAAATATATTTCGGGGAGAACCAGATATCTCTGAGTTTGATTAGCCTTTCACTCCGACCCACAGGTCATCCGCTCAGTTTTCAACCTAAGTCGGTTCGGTCCTCCACGGGGTCTTACCCCCGCTTCAACCTGCCCATGGGTAGATCACTCAGTTTCGGGTCTACCTCCAACGACTAAATCGCCCTATTCAGACTCGCTTTCGCTACGGCTCCGTTTCCTTAACCTTGCCGCTGAAGAGTAACTCGCTGGCTCGTTATGCAAAAAGCACGCCGTCACAGCACAAGGCCGCTCCGACCGCTTGTAAGCACACGGTTTCAGGTACTATTTCACTCCCCTTCCGGGGTACTTTTCACCTTTCCCTCACGGTACTAGTTCACTATCGGTCGCCAAGGAGTATTTAGCCTTGCGGGGTGGTCCCCGCGGGTTCCGACCGGGTTTCCCGTGCCCGGCCGTACTCAGGTGCCTGCTAAGGAAGGCCATGCATTTTCGCCTACGGGACTATTGCCCTCTGTGGTGCGACGTTCCAGTCGCTTCGGCTAATACATGACTTTGTAACTTCCCGACCCGCCGGCAGACGGATCGAAGCAGGTCCTACAACCCCTCCAAGACAACAGCTGCCGCCTTCGGCATCATGGAGGTTTGGGCTGATCCCCTTTCGCTCGCCACTACTCAGGGAATCGAGGTTTCTTTCCTTTCCTCGGGCTACTAAGATGTTTCAGTTCGCCCGCTTACCGTTAACCGTCCTATGTATTCAGACGGAAACACGCGCGCATTACCACGCGTAGGTTTCCCCATTCGGAAATCCCGGGGTCAGAGGTTGGTCAGCACCTAACCCGGGCTTATCGCAGCCGCCCACGTCCTTCATCGGCTCTTGGCGCCAAGGCATCCACCGTGTGCCCTTCGTCTCTTGATCGTGAAGAACACGTTGTATGCCGCTATGGAGTTTTCAAGGTGCGCGCCGGCCGAGACGCCGACCGAAACGAGAAAACCGCGCGCTTGGCGAGGTCTCTCAAAACTCAGCAGTACGAGTCAAACCGAGGTCGACGTTCATTCCAGGCGAGTTCGAGTCCGGACGTCATCATCAAACGGCTCGAACGCCTACCGGAGTACAAAGAGCTCCGGTATTCCCTAGAAAGGAGGTGATCCAGCCGCAGCTTCCGCTACGGCTACCTTGTTACGACTTCACCCCAGTCACCGATCCCACCTTCGACGGCTTCCTCCCTTGCGGGTTAGAACACCGGCTTCGGGTGTTACCGGCTTCCGTGGTGTGACGGGCGGTGTGTACAAGGCCCGAGAACGCATTCACCGCGGCGTTGCTGATCCGCGATTACTAGCAACTCCGCCTTCATGGAGGCGAGTTTCAGCCTCCAATCCGAACCGGGACCGGCTTTTTGGGATTCGCTCCCCCTCACGGGTTTGCAGCCCTCTGTACCGGCCAATGTAGCACGTGTGTAGCCCGAGACGTAAGGGGCATGATGACTTGACATCATCCCCACCTTCCTCCGATTTGTCACCGGCAGTCTCCTATGAGTCCCCGACATAACTCGCTGGCAACATAGGACAGGGGTTGCGCTCGTTGCGGGACTTAACCCAACATCTCACGACACGAGCTGACGACAGCCATGCACCACCTGTGCACTAGCCCCGAAGGGCTGCCGTATTTCTACGACATTCCAGTGCATGTCAAGTCTCGGTAAGGTTCTTCGCGTTGCGTCGAATTGAACCACATGCTCCGCTGCTTGTGCGGGCCCCCGTCAATTCCTTTGAGTTTTAGCCTTGCGGCCGTACTCCCCAGGCGGGGTGCTTAATGCGTTAGCTGCGGCACGGACGGAGTCGACACCGCCCACACCTAGCACCCATCGTTTACGGCGTGGACTACCAGGGTATCTAATCCTGTTCGCTCCCCACGCTTTCGCGTCTCAGCGTCAGTACCGTCCCAGAGAGCCGCCTTCGCCACGGGTGTTCTTCCTGATATCTGCGCATTTCACCGCTACACCAGGAATTCCGCTCTCCTCTTCCGGACTCTAGCCAGATGGTTTCTGCCGACATCTCGAGGTTGAGCCTCGAGTTTTCACAGCAGACCTACCTGGCCGCCTACACGCTCTTTACGCCCAATAAATCCGGACAACGCTTGCCCCCTACGTATCACCGCGGCTGCTGGCACGTAGTTAGCCGGGGCTTCTTCTGGAGGTACCGTCACCCTCTGGGCTATTAACCCGAGTGGCTTCGTCCCTCCTGAAAGCGGTTTACAACCCGAAGGCCTTCTTCCCGCACGCGGCGTCGCTGCGTCAGGCTTTCGCCCATTGCGCAAGATTCCCCACTGCTGCCTCCCGTAGGAGTCTGGGCCGTGTCTCAGTCCCAGTGTGGCTGATCGTCCTCTCAGACCAGCTACGGATCGTCGCCTTGGTGAGCCGTTACCTCACCAACAAGCTAATCCGCCGCGGGCTCCTCCTCGGCCGGAGGCCAAAGCTACCTTTTCCAGCCACTCCGAAGAGCGGATGGGCCATCCGGTATTAATCCGGGTTTCCCCGGGCTATCCCGGTGCCGAGGGCAGATTACCCACGCGTTACTCACCCGTTCGCCGCTTTCCGCCAGGCCGAAGCCTGGTTTCTCGCTCGACTTGCATGTGTTAAGCGCGCCGCCAGCGTTCGTCCTGAGCCAGGATCAAACTCTCCGTGAAGATTTGTCGCCCTCGCCGAAGCGAGAGCGGACCTTTCACTTCGAGCTTGTTGCTCAAAGTTGTCTCGTCCCCGAAGGGACTTGACGGGTTCTTAAGGCCCCGCGCCCGAAGGCACGGGGTCTCGGCGTGATCGCACTGCTGAGTTTTCAAAGACCTGCGCCACGGCCGGCGCGTAAAAAAGCCTCCGACTCGCGCCAGAGGCCTCCATGAGCTCAGATCGATGTCGTATCCGGTCTGCGTCCGAAGGCGCTCCTGGTCGAGTTACAGGGACATCCCTACACGCCGCCCTGAGCGGCCCGAGAATGATAGCAGCGGCCGGGGGGGTGTCAAGCAGCGCGGATACGCAGAAATTGGCGCTTTCCGGCCTGGATGATGACCCCTGCCACGGAGGCCGTGTCGACGTCGTAGGACGTGATCGAGCGGCCGTCGGCCTTCACCCCGCCCTGGTCGATCACTCGGCGCCAGTGGCTCGTCGACTGGCCGAACGTTTCCGCCAAGAGCGCCGGGAGGTGGACGACCGCTTCTCCGTGCTCGATCTCCGGCACCTCCTCCGGCGCCTGGCCCTCGCGGACCACGCGCGTGAAGTGGTCCTCCGCGCCGGCAAGCGCCTCTTCACCCCAGGCCCGGCGCACGATGAAGCGCGCGAGCTCGAGCTTCGCCTGGAAGGGGTCGGGCAGCACATTGTCGCGTTCCATCACCAGGCGGTACCACTGCCGAAGCAGGGAGTCCGGGATGCGCATCGTCTTTCCGAACTGCTCCTCGGGCGGTTCCTTGAGGCCGATGTAGTTCCCGCGCGAGGCGCTCATGCCGGTTCCGTCCCAGCTGTCCAGGTACTCGACGGTGAGCGCGACCTGCGGCTCGAGACCGTAGGCGTCCATCACGTCGCGCCCCATGAGCAGGTTGTAGAGCTGGTCGGTGCCGCCGAGCTCGACGTCGGCCTCCACCGCGACTGAGTCGTAAGCCTGCATCAGCGGGTAGAGCAGCTCGGAGACCGAGATGGGCTCGCTCGCGGCGAAGCGCTTCGAGAAGTCGTCGCGCTCGAGCATTCGCGCGACCGTCGTCGTCCGCGTCAGGCGCAGAACCTCCGCGAAGTCGAGCTTCCCGAGCCACTCGCTGTTGAAGCGAAGCTCCGTCCGCTCCGCGTCGATGATCGTCGAGGCGTGCTCGAAGTAGCGCTGCGCGTTCCGGTCGATGACGGACGGATCGATCATCGGCCGCTCCGTCTTGCGGCCCGAAGGGTCGCCGATCCGCGTCGTGTAGTCGCCGACGATCAGCACTCCGGTGTGGCCTTCGTCCTGGAATGCGCGCATCCGCTGGAGCGGGATGCCGTTGCCGAGCGTCACGTCGGGCGCAGTGACGTCGATGCCGAGCTTCACCCGCAGAGGCCGTCCGAGAGCGAGCTTGCGTTCGAGACCGCCCTCGGGGAGCACGTGAACGGCGTTACGTGTGAGCTCCGGAAGGCCCATGCGTGCGGCGAGTCTACCGTTACAATCTTCGACTTCTCGTGCCGCGTTCCGCCCGAAAGAAGGCGCCTGCGAAGCCGCGGCGCAGGATCCGGAAGCTCCGCTTGCTGGCGCTTCTGCTGATCCTTTCCGTGCTCGGCATGGTCTCGTTCGCCTTCGGGCTGGTGACCGCAATCGCGAGCGACATCCCCTCGCTCGACCCCGCCCGCCTCCAGCACCGCGAGGTCGACGGATACATCTATGCGGGCCGCCCGAGCCGCCGCGTGCTCGCCGTCCTGCGCGGGTCGGAGAGCCGGATCATCGTGCCGCCCGGCAAGATCTCGGAGCGCATGAAGCAGTCGATCGTCGCGATCGAGGACAAGCGCTTCTACGAGCACCGCGGCGTCGACCTCCACGCGATCGGGCGCGCCGTCTGGGAGGACCTCCGCAACAAGAAGGTCGTCGAGGGCGGCTCGACGATCACGCAGCAGTTCGTCAAGAACACGTACCTCCAGAACCAGCGCTCCATCGGCAGGAAGCTGAGAGAGGCGGCGCTGGCCTGGCAGCTCGAGCAGCGCTGGTCGAAGGACCGGATCCTGACGGCCTACCTGAACACGATCTACTTCGGGAACGGCGCGTACGGGATCGAACAGGCGGCGCGGACCTACTTCGGTCACAAGGCCGACCACATGACCTGGGCCGAGGCGGCGCTGCTCGCCGGGGTTCCTAGCGACCCCTGGCTGTACGACCCGGTCACGAACCCCAAGGCGGCGCGGGCACGGCGCGAGATCGTGCTCCGCGCGCTCTACGACCAGGGCGACATCACCCTGCAGGAGTTCCGGCTCGCGAACAAGCGACCGCTTCCGCGGCCCGAGGACGTCCACCTCTCCGGCAAGCAGGGCCCCGCGCCGTACTTCACCAACTACGTGAAGCAGCAGCTGATCGACCGCTACGGCTCGGGCCGCGTCTTCGGCGGCGGGCTGCGCGTCCACAGCACGGTCGACCTCAAGGTGCAGAAGTTCGCGCGGCAGGCGATCTCCAAGTGGCTGCCCAACCCGAACGGCCCCTCGGCGGCGCTCGTCGCGATCGACCCGCGCACGGGGAAGGTGCTCGCGATGATCGGCGGCAAGAGCTACGTCAAGAGCCAGTTCAACCTCGCGGTCCAGGGAGAGCGGCAGCCGGGCTCGTCGTTCAAGCCGTTCGTGCTCGCGACCGCGCTCAAGAAGGGCATCTCGCCCGAGTCGGAGTTCGAGTCGGGGCCCGTGCAGATCCCGCTCGGCGATCGCATCTGGTACGTGCACAACTACGAGAACTCCGACCTCGGGCGGATCTCGCTGACGGCTGCGACCGAGTTCTCCGACAACACCGTCTACGCGCAGCTGACGCAGCTCGTCGGCCCGGCCGCCGTGGTGCAGTCCGCGAAGAGCCTCGGGATCACGAGCCCATTGAAGAACTACTTCGCCATCGGCCTGGGCGGAGAGGCTGTGAACCCGCTCGAGATGGCGCGGGCGTACTCGGCGTTCGCGAACGGCGGCAAGCGGATCGACGGGGCGTCGTTCGGCAACCATCCGCGCGCGATCGCCTTCGTGCAGAACCAGAACAGGCGCATGGTCGACAACAACCAGCCGGTGCGACGCCCGGTTCTGACCGCAAACACAGCTGCACTCCTCACGTCTCTGCTGCGCAACGTGGTCACCGGCGGCACGGGTCGGCAGGCGCAGCTCTCCGACGGTCGCGAGGTGGCCGGCAAGACGGGCACGACCGAGAACTACGGGGACGCCTGGTTCGTCGGGTACACACCGCAGCTCGTGGTCGCGGTGTGGGTCGGCTATCCGAACACGCTTCGCCCGATGCTGACCGAGTACCACGGCGACGCGGTCGCCGGCGGGACGTTCCCGGCGCAGATCTGGAAGAGCTTCATGGAGAAGGCGCTCCCCTACCTCCACGACGAGCCGGCCACCTTCCCGCAGCCGTCGGTTCCGTACGCGACGCCGAGGCTCGTCGTCCTGCGCAACGGCCAGCTCGAGGCCGACAACGGCAACTGCCGCAGCCCGAAGCAGCTCCTCTACTTCGTCGGACGCGGCCCGGCGCGGATGGCCAACTGCAAGGTGAACGAGGTCGAGGTGCCGCGCGTGATCGGCTACACCGTCGAACGGGCGAACGAGCGCCTGGCTGCGCAGCCGCTGACACCGCAGTACGTCTTCCAGCCAGCCCGCCCGCGTCAGCGGCTCGGGATCATCCTCAGGCAGTACCCGGCGAGAGGCACGCTCTCCTCGTACCAGAAGGTGACGCTCGTGCTGCCGAAGGCGCTGCACGGGATCGTGCCCAAGGTCGTCGGCCTGCGCCTCGGGCGCGCGAAGGCGCGGCTGAAGCGGTTGAACCTGAAGTGGCAGATCGACGGAAACCCGCCGCCCGGTGCGCGCGTCGTCTGGCAGAGCCCGCACTGGGAGACCGCCTCGGCGAAGGGACTCGTGGTCAGGCTGGCCGTGAAGACGGAGCGGGGCGGCTGAGGAAGCGGGAGCCGGCCTCGACGTAGCGCCACGGGAGCTCCGCGGCGCGCGTGAGGCCGATGCGCGGGCCGGTCACGACCTCGACGTCTCCGGTCCGGTCGCGCAGCTCGAACGGCCGGCGATCGAGCGGGAGCCCGTCCTCGGCGCGGGTGATCCCGAGCGCCTGGCAGAGGCGGCCGGGGCCTGAGCACAGGAGACGCTCGTCGTCGAGCCCTCGGCGCGAGCGCATCCGGGCGAGCTTGTAGATCGGCTCGAGCGCGCGGACGAGCACGGCCCCAGGAACGCCTTCGCCTTCGCAGACGAGGTTGAGACACCAGTGGATCCCGTACGAGCGGTAGACGTAGGCGTGTCCGGGCGGGCCGAACATCGAGGCGTTTCGCGCGGTGCGGCCGTTGAACGCGTGGCTCGCCGGGTCGTGCCGGTCGTAGGCCTCGACCTCGACGATGCGTCCGCCCGCTCCGTTCACGAGCAGCGTCGCGCCGATCAGCTCCGGGGCGACTTCGTGGACGCTGCGGGCGAAGTTCACGCGTGCGGGTCCTTCGAGTCGTAGCGCCGAAGCGCGGGCACGAACGCCGCGAGGGCGATGGTCCCGATGATCGACAGGAAGCCCCCCGAGACGACGGAGAAGCGGATGCTCGTGAGCGAGGCGACCGCACCCGCCTCGACGTTGCCGAGCGAGGGCGCGCTCGCGACCTGCGCGAACTCGATGCCGGTCACGCGGCCGCGCATCGAGGGCGGGGTCGCGTTCAAGACGATCACGCTGCGGAGGATGGCGCTGATGTAGTCGGCCGCGCCGGCCAGGGCGAGCGTCACGAGCGCGAGCCAGAGCGTGGTCGCGAAGCCGAAGAAGACGAGTGCGATCCCCCAGCATGCGGCGGCGATCACCACCCCGAGCCCCTGACGACGGACGTGCCCGACCCAGCCCGAGACAGCCGAGGCGAGGAGCGCTCCCGCGTAGGGCGCCGCGTAGAGCAGGCCGACGACGGTGGCGCCGCCGCCGAGCTTCGCTCCGATCGCGGGGAAGAGCGCCATCGGCATCCCGAAGATCATCGCGTTCGTGTCGACCAGGAAGATGCCGAGCAGGATCGGGCGGCCGAGCACGTAGCGGAAGCCGTCGACAACCGACTTGACGCTCGCGCGGTCGGCGTCCGGCTCGGGCGGGAGCGCCGGCAGCAGGTAGAGGGACGCGAACGACGCGGCGAACGTGACGACGTCGACGAGATACGTGGACGTGTAGCCGATCGTCGAGACGAGGACTCCCGCGAGCACGGGCCCGGCGACGGCCGCGAGGTTCGAGTAGATGCCCTCGAGCGCGGACGCGGCGGCGATCTGATCCTCGTCGACGATCTTCGGGAGCAGCGAGCGCATGGCCGGGGTCCCGAGGCTGAAGGCGGTCGTGCCAAGAGTCAGCAGGACGTAGAGCGCCCAGACCTGTGGATGCGGTAGCGCGGCGTTGATTGCGAGCAGCACCGAGACGATCGCGACGACGACCTCGGTGCGAAGGAGGAGGCGCCGCCGGTCGACGGCGTCCGCGAGCGTGCCGCCGACGAGCGGGACGACCAGCAGCGGTCCGAGCGTGCAGAACCCGAGCAGCCCGACTGCGAGCGTCGAGTGGGTCAGGTGGTACATCTGGATCGGGATCGCGATGAATGTGATCTCGCCGCCGATGACGGAGATCGCCTGTCCGATCCAGAGCCGCCGGAAGGCGGGCGAGTCGCGGAAGGGCCTCGTGTCGAGCGCGAGGCGGCGCACCAGGCTTGGCGCCCGTGCCTCGGCCGGCTCGAGAGGCTCCAACTAGAAGAGCTTGTCGGCGCCTGCCGGACTGGCGGTCGCTTCGAGCAGGCGCCTGGCTCGGCGCCCGAGGTCGGCGAGGTCGACCTTGCCGCTCTCGGACTGCTCGGCAAGCCGCTGGGCGAGGTCGAGCGCGTCGTCCAGCAGCGGCTTGGCGAGCGCGGCGTCTTGGCCCATGTCGGCGAGGATCGTCCGCTCGGTGCGCGACGCGACGATCGGCTCGGCGACGCCTTCGACCCAGACCAGCGTGCGCCGCCCGTGACCGCGGCGGTCGTCGCGGATCGGCTCGATCGCGTAGATCTTGTCGGCGCGCGCGTACTTGCCGAAACCGAGGAAGATCATCCGGTTCCCGTCTGCCATGTGCGGATTATCCCCGCGGGAGACGACGTTCCGGGGCGCTTTGGTGTTCACGCGCGCATGAACCCGATCCCCCCACCCAGGGTGGGGCTTTCTGGCCCGCCTCCCTCGCGGTCGACGCTACCTCGTCAGGACGCACGCGGGTGTGACTGGTTTGTGACGGTTTGGCGCCGGTTCGCCCACGGGCTCTGCCGCTTTGGCCCGCGGGCCCACGACCCAACCCAACCTGACGCCGAAGCTAGAGCGCGACGCGGAGGGCTTCGGCGACCCGTTCCTGGTCTTCGGCCTCGAGCTGCGGATAGAACGGCAGCGCGAGCGTCCGGCTCGCGATCTCCTCGGCGACCGGACAGGTGCCCTCGGCGAAGCCGTACGTCTCGCGCATGTACGGCTGGAGGTGGACGCACGGCACGTACTCGGCCGTCCCGATCCCCTGGGCGCGAAGCTCATCCATCACGCGAGCCCGATCCGCACCGGCCGGAAGCGCGACCACGTAGACAAACCACGAGCGCCGGTGCTCGGCGTCGTCGGCGCACAGAAGCTCGACGCCCGACCCGGCGAGCAGCTCCGCGTACCGCCCCGCTGCCTCTGCTCGGAGCGCCAGCAGCCGGTCGAGCTTCTCGAGCTGGCCGATGCCGATCGCAGCCTGCACGTCGGTCCAGCGGTAGTTGAACCCGAGGCGCACGTGGTGGAACCACGCACCCCCGCCGTAGCTGCGGCCCTGGTTGCGCAGGCTCTGGAGCAGCTGCCACTCCTCCTCCGAGTGCGTGAACACGACGCCGCCCTCGCCGGTCGCGAGCTGCTTGTTCGGGTAGAAGCCGAAAGCTCCGGAGACGCCGTGCCCTCCGATGGGGCGACCCTTGTACTCGGCGCCGAGCGCCTCGGCCGCGTCCTCGATCAGCGCGAGCCCGTGCCGCTCGCAGATCGAGCTGATCTCGTCGAGCTCGCACGGGTAGCCGAACATGTCGACCGCGACGACCGCCTTCGTCCGCTCGGTGATCGCCCCCTCGAGCGCGGCCGGGTCGATGTTGAGCGTGCGCGGATCGACGTCCACGAACACGGGGGTCGCTCCCTCGAAGATGAAGCAGTTGGCCGAGGACACGAAGGAGATCGGCGACGTGATCGCCTCGTCGCCCGGCCCGAGGCCGGCGATGCGCGCCAGGAGATGCAGGCCCGCGGTCGCGCTCGAGACGGCGGCCGCGTAGGGCGCGCCGACCCGCTCCGCGATCATCTCCTCGAAGCGCTCGATCGTCGGCCCCAGCGAGAGCCGGCCGGAACGAAGCACCTCGAGGACGAGCTCCTCCTCCCGCTCGTCCAGCAACGGACGCGCGAGCGGTATCTCGCGGATGCCGGTGCTCAAGCCTCGGCGGGCGTGGGCGTGGCGTAGTCCAGCCACTGGGCCCACCGCTCGCTGCGGCCGCACGCGGTGTCCAGGTAGGCCTTCTGGATCTCGAGCGTGACCGGCCCGACGCCGATCTCCGAATCGTCGACCGACCGGAGCGGCGTCACCTCGGCCGCGGTGCCGCACATGAAGGCCTCGTCGGCGAGGTACAGGTCGGAGCGAATGAGCGACTTCTCGATCACCGTGTGGCCGAGATCCTGCGCGATCTGGATGATCGTGTCGCGTGTGATCCCCGGCAGGATCGAGGTCGAGAGGTCGGGCGTGTAGATCCGGCCGTCCTTGACGAGGAAGATGTTCTCGCCGGGCCCGTCCGCGATGTAGCCGCCGGACGTGAGCAGGATCGCCTCGTCGTAGCCGCCGCGTCGCACTTCCATCGTCGCGAGCATCGAGTTGAGGTAGATGCCGGTCGCCTTCGCGGTGTGCGGGATCACGTTGGGGCCGATGCGTTCCCAACTCGAGATCTTCGCGCGGACCCCCTGCTTGAGGCTCTCCTCGCCGAGGTACGCGCCCCACGGCCAGCTCATGATCACGACGTCGACCGGGTTGCCCACGGCCGAGACGCCGAGCTCGCCGTAGCCGTAGAAGGCGATCGGCCGGAGGTAGCACTCCGGGAGGCCGTTGATGGCGATCAGCTCATGGCAGACCGCGCGGAGCTCCTCGACGGAGTAGCCGATGTCCATCTGCAGCAGGCGCGCCGAGTTGTCGAGCCGCTTGAGGTGGTCCGCCAGCCGGAAGACCGCGGTGCCCTTGTCGGTCTCGTAGGCCCGGATGCCCTCGAAGACACCGGACCCGTAGTGCAGTCCGTGGGTGCCGACGTGGATGCGTGCGTCCGCCCAGTCGACGAACTCTCCGTTCATCCAGATCTTCTCGGTCTCGCGCATGCCGCAACCCTCCTTTGGTGACTCGAATGTTATGTGCGGGACTCGACGACGTCCACGGGCCGGGCCCGAGAAAGTCGTACCAGCTCGGCCGGCGAGAGAGCCGCCATATGGCTCTCGGAGCCGGCTCCGATCCACAGGATGGGCTGGCTCAGCAGCGTCTGGTCGATGAGGAGGCTTTCGACGCTCGGCAGCGGAAACGGGGCCACCCCGCCCGGGTCGAACCCGGTAGCTTCGGCCACCTCTTCGGGGCCCGCGATGCGCGCGAAGGTGGCACCTGCAGCGCGCGCGATCTTCTCGGAGTCGGCGCGCCGGTCGCCCGGGACCATCACCACCACCGGACGGCCGTCGCAGTCGAAGACGAGGGACTTGACGATCTGGCCGAGCTCACAGCCGGCCGCGCGGGCAGCCGCCTGGGCCGTCGGCGTGCCGTCCGAGAACTCCTCGACGCGCACCTCTGCGCCGGCCTCCTGGAGGTACCGCGTCACGCGTGCGACGGGCTCCGGCCACGTTCTCTCAGCCACGCCGAAAGCGTAGCTGCGGGCCACGAGCCTGGATTCGCGCCGCTCTCGCCGAGGACGAACTCCCCCCGACGCGGATGTGCATCAGGCCAGCGAAATCACACGCGCGTCGTCGAAGCCCTGCGCGCGGAAGCTCTCGACAACCTCGGGCGGCGGCTCGGTGTCGAGGGAAAGCGCCATCAGCGCCTTGCCTCCGCGCCGCGTGCGGGAGACGGCCATGTTCGCGATGTTGACGCCGGCCTCGCCGAAGAGCGTGCCGACGCGGCCGATCACGCCCGGCACGTCGTCGTAGCGGAAGAAGACCATCAGCGGCGCGAGCTCCATCTCGAGCTCGAAGCCGAGCGCGCTCACGAGCCAGTGGCGGTTCTCGTTGCCGATCGTCGTCCCGGTCGCCCGGATCCGCTCGCCGTTCGAGCGGACCTCGACCTGGACGAGGTTCGTGAAGTCGCGGCTTGCGCGGCGGCTCTCCTCGAGCACCTCGATCCCGCGCTCGGCCGCGACCAGCGGGGCGTTCACGTAGTTGACAGGCCCCTCGGCCCGGCCCTGGAAGGCGCCGTTCAATGCGGCGACCGTGAGCAGGCGCGTGTCGTAGCCGGCGAGGGAGCCGTGGTACGAGAGCGTGATCTGCTCGGCGCGCCCGCCGGCCAGCTCCATGGTGAGGCGGCCGAGCTTCGCCGCGAGCGGGATGTACGGTCCGAGCAGCTCGAGATCTTCGGCGCGAATCGAGGGGATGTTGACGGCGTTCGTAACGACGGCTCCCTCGAGCGCGGCGGCGACCTGCTCGGCGACGATCACCCCGGCGCGGTCCTGCGCCTCCTCGGTCGAGGCGGCGAGATGCGGCGTGACGACGACGTTGTCGAGATCGAGGAGCGGGCCCGAGTACGGCTCCTCGGAGAAGACGTCCAGCGCGGCGGCCGCGAGCTTGCCCGAGCGCAGCGCCTCGATGAGCGCCTCCTCGTCGACGAGCTCGCCCCGGGCGGCGTTGATCAGGCGCGCGCCGTCGGGGAGCTTGCCGATCGCCTCGCGGCCCAGGTAGCCCTGCGTCTCCTCGGTGAGCGGAAGGTGCAGGGTCACGAACTCGGCGGCGGCGAGCGCCTCGTCCTCGCTCTCGGCGCGGTCGACGCCGAGCTCGCGGAAGCGCTCCTTGGCGACGAACGGGTCGTGCGCGACGACCCGCATGCCGAGGCCGAGCGCGCGACGTGCAACCTGCTGCCCGATTCGCCCGAACCCGAGGACGACGAGCGTCTTTCCCTCGAGCTCGACTCCGCCCCACGCCGAGCGTTCCCAGATGCCCTGCTTGAGCGCCGCGTGCGCCTGCGGGATGCTGCGCGCGAGGGCCGCCAGCAGGCCGATCGTGTGCTCGGCGGCCGAGGTGACCGTCGACTCGGGCGCGTTCGCGACGACGATCCCGCGCCGGGTTGCGGCGGCAACGTCGACGTTGTCGACCCCCACACCCGCGCGGCCGATCACCTTCAGACGTTCGGCGCGGTCGATCAGATCGCCGGTCAGCTTCGTCGCGGAGCGGATCACGATCGCGTCGTAGTCGCCGATGCGCTCGGCGAGATCGCCATTCGAGTCCACGTCGACGTCGAAGCGCTCGCGGAGGAGGTCGATCCCCGCCTCGGCGATCGGCTCCCTGACGAGGACCCGCGCGCGACTCACACCGGTGTGCGCTCGAAGGCCTCGAGCGCGCGCGTTATGGCGACACCGCGCTCGACATCGGCGCCGAGCTCGACTAGCGCCAGCTCGACCGCGGCGAGGGCGGTCGTGATGTCGAACACGTCGTAGTAGCCGATGTGGCCGATACGGAAGACCTTCCCCTTCAGCTCGCCCTGGCCCGGCGCGAGCGTGACCCCGTGCCGGTCGCGGAGGAGAAGGACGAGCTCGCCCGAGTCGATGCCGTCCGGTGCGCGGATCGCGGTCAGGACGACCGCGCTGTCGTCGTCGGGCGAGAAGAGCTCGAGCCCCATCGCCTTCGCACCCTCGCGGCAGGCCCGGCCGAGTCTGACATGGCGCTCGAAGACGCTCTCTAGACCCTCGTCCAGGAGCATCCCGAGCGCGACGTTCAGCCCGGCGACGAGCGAGACCGGCGGCGTGAACGGCGGGTCGAGCGTCTCCTGGCCCTTGCTCGTCCGCGCCCAGTCCCAGTAGTAGCGCGGCGAGGTCGCCGTCGCGCTCTTCTCCCAGGCGCCGTGTGAGGCCGCGATCATCGCCAGCCCGGGCGGTGTCATCAGCGCCTTCTGCGAGCCGGTCGCCACGACGTCGATGCCCCACGCGTCTGTCTCGAGCGGCACGGCGCCGAGGCTCGAGACGGCATCCACGACGCTGAGCGCGCCACCCTCACGGACGCTCGCCGCGAAGCTCTGCAGGTCGATCACGACCCCGGTCGAGGTCTCGGAGTGCGTCAGGAACACGGCCGTCGCCTCGCGCTCGCGCAGACGCGCGGCAACTTCCTCGGGGGCAGGGATTTCGCTCCACGCGTAGCGGAGATGGTCGACCTCCGCGCCGTACGCGTTCGCGATCGCGGCCCACCGCTCTCCGAAGTAGCCGGCCGAGACGACCAGCACCCGCTCTCCGGGCGAGCAGATGTTCGCGACCGCCGACTCCAGCGCGCCCGTCCCGGAGCCGCCGAAGACCAGCACGTCGGACCCGGTGCGGAAGATCTCTCGCAGCCGGTCGAGGCACTCGCCGTAGACCTTCTTGAAGTCGGGCCCGCGGTGGTGGACGACCGGCTGGCCAATGGCGGCCGAGACCTCGGGCGGCACGGGCGTCGGGCCCGGCGTCATCAGGTACCGCTTCTCCGCCACGACCACGAGGGTACTAGAGGCGGTGCGAGTGATCCCCTTTGCGAACGCCTAGCCCGCCGTCAGCACGAACACGCGTCGTGGCTCCGCGAAGCCCTTCAACCGAACGACTCCGGCGTCTACGAACCGCATTCCGGCCGGAGTCGCAAGCGCTGCCGCCTCTTCGGACGCCAGGATCTCTCCTGGCTTCGCCTCTTCGGCCAGCCGAGCGCCGATGTGCACGTCCGCACCGGCGCATTTCCCGTCGGCAGTCCAGCAGTGTCCGGCATGCACACCTGCGCGGAGGACGAGACCGAGCGGCACGAGCGCGTCGCGCAGGGCGCGAGCACAGCGAAGCGCATCGGCGACGTCGTCAAAGACGGCGAAGAGGCCGTCGCCGGCTGTGTCCATCTCGACGCCTCCGTGTTCACGCACCGCTTGTCGAACTATCGCGTTGTGTCGCTCGAGAAGCGTTGCCCACGCCGCGTCGCCGAGGCGAACGGCAGCCGTTGTCGAATCGACGACATCGGTAAACAACACGGCCGTCAGCCGGCGCGGCTCCACGAGGCGACCGGCCGAAGCCGTTGACTGCGATTCTGGGTACATCGCCTTCTTCTGAGCCCAGCGTGACGGCCCGGAGCCGCAACTCCATCCGTGCTTCCACCGAACCCGCTGCGGAAAGGCCGCACGGCCGATTTCCCTCACCATCCTCTGTGTGTCCGCTAAGGCTGGTACTGCTGGTCGAGCGAGAGGACAGGGTTGGGGTACTTGTCGCCGACGCGAATCCAGAAGCCGAACCCGCGGACTCCACCGCCCATAAGAGCGCGGTGCCCGGGGTTCTTGCCGCTGAAGAGCTGGGTCAGCTCGGAGGCGCTGATGCTCGCGCGTCCCGCTCCTCTGGTGATGATCGTCACCGGCGCCTTGGCCGCGACGACGTACGTCAACAGCCGGTGGCCCTCATCGACGATGTAGTAGTCGTTCGGAACGCCCTGTCCGGGCGAGGTCGCCCCGTCTTCGACAGCCGCACCCTCCGCAGCGACTCCGGTGAGCCACAGGGCAGGATCGAAGCGCATCTCGAAGCGGCCGCTCTTGCGCGCGAGCGACTTGATGTGCCCGTAGAGCACCATCTGGCCTGCCGGCGCGGCCGGCGGCAGCTGCACGGACAGCAATTGCGTTGCGGGCGACGTCGACGTGCTGGTGACAGTTGCGGTCTTCGTCACAGTCGTCGCCACAGTCTTCGTGCCGCATCCCGCCGCGACGCCAGCGACTGCAAGCACCAGACCCCCCAGCAAGGCGAACAGACACACACGCCACCTATTCGATGCCGTATGCATAGAAATCACTCTCCTTCGCCCCTAGCTTCTCTTCAGCCGCGCCGGGATGCATCGGGGTCACCCCGGCATCGAGTGCCTCGAACTACTGGCGTCGCGGCTGCTGGCTCCCTAGCGCGGGCGGTGCCGGGCGAAGCTGATCACCTGCTGGAACGTCGGCCGGTTCGTCCAGCGCATCGTGTCGGCGAGCAGGCCACCGGAGAAGCGGATGCGCTCGCCGGTCGCGTCGGCGCGCCACGCGGTCGGGTCGGCTCCCTGCGCCGCCTGGAGCTCGTCGCCAGCCGCGTCGATCGCCGCCCAGAGCGAGCCCTGGCAGGTGACGAGGTCGCCCGCGCCGCAGTACTTGCGCGTGAACTCGCCTCTGACGCTGCGGCCCATCAGCGAGCGGAGATCCTTTTCGACGTAGCCGTACCAGCCGTTGTCGTAGGCGGAGCCCTGGTCGTTGGCCGGGTCGTCGAGCGGCTGGAGGGCCTCGAGGTCGGGCAGTGCGGACCCGACGACCGGGCTCAGGACCGCGCGGGCGATCCGCGGCCAGACCGCGTCCATGATCGCCGCGCCCGGGTCGTCGATCTTGCCGTCGAGGTCGAGGTCGAGCCGGCTTCCGCCCGACGAGCGCCAGCTCTCGAGCAGGTCGAGCATCTGCTGGTCGCGCGCGCTCGGCGCGGTCGTCCCGGCGAGCACATCCGCGATCGACGGGAGCACCTTGAGCACACGGAAATCCTGTGTCGCGGCCGTGTTCATCGCGGCGACCACGGACGCAGGCGAGTACTTCCCGATGCCCGCGAGCGCGTCGGAGAGAAGCTGCACACGCTGGAGCGAGCCGTACGACCAGTGGTCGTCGGCTGCGGCGAACCCGTGCGCCGGCTTGTTGTTCCAGTTGACGAGCACGCCTCCCGCCGGGTTGATCGCCTGGGGGTGGGCCTTCTGCGAGAGAAAGCCGCGCCACTCGTAGTCGCCGTCGCCGTTGGTCGGCAGCCCGAGGTCGACGCTCGCGGGCCGGATGGGGAGCCGGCCGGACGAGAAGTAGGCGATGTCCCGGTTGTCGACGTACGTCCAGTTGAAGCCGAACTCGACCTGGTTCATCACCTGCGTGAACTGCTTGGCCGAGTGGACGCGCGCCTTGTTCAGGTCCTCGAACGCGCGCGCGCTGATCAACTCACGGCCGCGGGTCGAGCGCTTGACGGAGATCGCGACCTTCTGCGCCCCCGACTGCGCGTATCCGAGGACCGGGCCGTGCACTGTCGTCCGGAAGATCATCTGGTAGTCGGGCGAGCCCTTGACGACGCCCGCGTCGAACGTGCCCATCTCGCGGCACTCGCCCTTGTAGATGTAGTGCGAGTCGTCGCCGCCGCAGAGGATCTCCGCGTACTGGTCGACGATGTCGGAGTTCGACGTCGTTGCGCTCCACGCGTAGTCCGGGCCGCGGCCGATCACGATCCAGGGGACGCCGGGGAAGACGGCCCCACGAGCGTTGAAGCCGCCGCCGTGGAGGTCGAGCTCGAGGAAGAAGGCGGGGTAGAAGTAGCCGACCTGAGGGCCGGCCACGAAGATCGGGTGGCGCGTGGTCGAGCGCTTCCCGGTGACGAGGATCGCGTTGCTCATGTTCCCGCGCTCCGCCTCCTGTGCCGCGCCGGCCCGCTCGACCGACTTGCCGAGGCTGCCTGCGTCGAGGGTCACGTTGCCGTCCTCGCTCGTGCTCGCCCCGTACGGGAAGCTGCGCGTCGCGGTCGGCGGCGTCTCCGGGTCCTGCTGCTCGCGCAGGTCGTTCCAGACCTCGCGGCCCTGCGTGGCTCCGAGCTCCGCCTGGAGCTCCGCAAGGAGCTCGGCGCGACGGGCCTCGTCGCCTCCGCCCACGCCGTACTGGCCTGCGAGGACCGCCGCCGCGGCGATCGTGTCGTTGCGCGTCCAGGGCTTGATCCCAGGGTGGTTCTTCGCGAAGTTCGCGTTGATGCCGGCCGTGTAGGCGTCGACGTCCCGAATGATCTCCTGCCCCTTCTTGCCCAGGCTCTTCGCGAGCTTGAACTGCGCGGCGAGCACGTTCTCGGTCGCCGTGCTCGGGACGAACTCGCGGCTCTGGTCGTACAGCGGGCCGTCGAGAGCGGCCACCCGGCCGGGCCCGCGGATGAGCTGCAAGATCAGCCAGCGATCCTCGGCCGTCACCCAGCCGGCGCCCCACTCCGTGTCGGCGGAGGTCTTGCCGTGGACGTGCGCGACTCCCCACGCGTCGCGCAGGATGCGGACGCCGGCGCGCGGCACCGGCTCGCGCTTCGTCTTGCCGACCGCGCCGAGCGTCTCCGGCTTGTAGAGGTGGTTCAGCGTCTTCGCGGTCACGTTGCCGCGTAGCCGCGTGAGCGCGTCGTAGAGCTTCTCCTGGTCGACGGCGTGCTGGCCTGCGTTGCCCGACTCCCCGGGCGGGAGAATGTTGCGCGCGATCAGGGCGTAGTCGCGCTGTTGAGCGGCAGGCGAGGATGAGGCAAGCAACGTCGCCGCAAGCGCGCACAGTACGAATCCTCCGACTCTGAACCCCATCTCGCGGCGCGAGACTACAGACTGGGGTTACGGGAGTGCGCTGAGCGGATCGACCGCAGCGCCGCGGACGCGGACCTCGAAGTGCAGATGCGGGCCGGTCGCGTCGCCGGTTGCGCCCACCTGGCCGAGGACCGAGCCGGTCGACACGATCTCGCCGAGACGCACGCCGACGACCGACAGGTGCGCGTACATCGTGCGGACGCCGTCGTCGTGTGCGACGACGACGAGTCGTCCCCACCCACCCAACGCGTATCCCGCGAAGGTGACGCGCCCCGGCGCTGCCGCCTGCACGTCGGTGCCGCGATCGGCCAGCAGGTCGACGCCCGCGTGGAACCGCGCGCCGCGAGGCCCGAAGCCGTCGCCGACCGGCGCCTGAACCGGCCAGGCGAGCGAAAGCGGACAGCGCGCGGGCGCCTTGCGGAGCGCGGCGAACGTCGCCGGGCCGGCTACGCCGTCAACGGGGAGCCCCGACCAGCGCTGGAAGCGGCGCAGAGCGGTCTCGGTCCGCACGCCCAGGCCGCCGTCGAACGTCGCCGAAGGGAAGCCGTGCCAGGCGAGCATGAACTGAAGCGCGGCGACGTCCCAGCCGACGTTCCCGCGCGTGAGTGGGCGGCTGCCGAGGAGGTGGCGGCCGTACCGTCCGAGCGCGCGGCGCGTCTTCGGTCCCACGACCCCATCGACGGGGAGGCCGACGCGGCGCTGGAACCGCATCACGGCCTTGGCGGTCGCGGGCCCGCGGACGCCGTCGATCGTGCCCTGGTAGAGGCCACGGTTGTGCAGCGCGACCTGGAGCGCGGCAACGCCCGCGTTGTGCGCCGCGGCGTGCGGTGCGAAGACGAGCGCCGCGAGTACAACGAGGAACGCGAGGGACCTGGGGCGGCAGGTGCCCATGGGGCCCATTGTGGGCAATTTCCAGCGACATTTGGGGCAATTCCCCCCGCTTGGGGGGTCGCCGGCGTGGTGGTTCGGCCGGGCACCAGGATTCACACATCTGCCACAAATGCGTCACACCCGCGTGCGCATGCGGCCGCTACTGTTGTTCATTCCCCTTGGGTGGGAGGGGGTTTGGGATGGGTCCGCCCCTGGCGGGCGGCTAGGCGCTCAGCTTCTCGCGCAGGCGCTCGTTGACCACCTTCGGGTTCGCCTTGCCACCCGTCTCCTTCATTACCTCGCCGACGAAGAAGCCGAGTAGGCCCTCCTTCCCGCCACGGTACGCGGCCACCTGCTGCTCGTTCTCGCTCAGGATCCGGTCGATCACCGGGTCGAGCTCGGACACGTCCGCGATCGACGTCTCCCCCAGATACCGATCCGCGGCGAAGTCGGGCGACGCGCTCGCCGCGAGCGCCTCGGTGAACGCGGCCCGTGGGATCTCGTCCCGCCGCTCGATCACCTTGCCGAGCTCCTCGGCGTTCACCTCGTCCGGGTCGACGCCCGCAGCCGCGAGCTCGTTCATGACGACGTTCGCGACCGCCCGCCGTTCGCCGGGAATGCGCGAGTAGAGGCCGTCGCGCTCGCTCGTGACGAGGCCCTCGGCAAGCGCGAAGCCCACCTCCGCCTCGAGCCGACGGATCCGCGCCGACGGCGCCTCCGGAAGGTCGCCGCGCAGGCGCTCGACCAGCTCGCGGTCCGGCTCGAGCGGCACGAGATCCGGCTCGGGGAAGTAGCGGTAGTCCTGCGCCTCCTCCTTCGAGCGCAGGGGCGCCGCCGCCTCGTCTCCCGGGTCGAAGTGCAGCGTCTCTTGCACGACCTCGCCACCGGACTCGTAGATCTCGACCTGCCGCTGGATCTCCCGCTCGATCCCCTTCGCGGCGAAGTTGAACGAGTTCATGTTCTTCAGCTCGGTCCGCGTCCGCAACTCGTCCGACCCTTCCGGCCGCACCGACACGTTGACGTCGAAGCGGAGCGAGCCCTTCTCCATCTCCGCGTCGGAGATTCCGAGCTCGACCACCGTCTGCCGGAGCAGCTGCAGGAATCGCTTCGCTTGCTCTGGGGTGCGGAGGTCGGGCGCAGTCACGATCTCGACCAGCGGCGTCCCGGCTCGGTTGAAGTCGACCAGAGAGCTCTCGGAGCCGTGAATACGGCCTTCCGCCCCGCCGACGTGAACCGTCTTCGCGGCGTCCTCCTCGAGATGGGCCCGCACGATTCCGACCTCGCTGTCGCCCTCCGGACCCGGCGCCAGCACGCGCCCGCCGATGCAGAGCGGCTCGTCGTACTGAGAGATCTGGTACCCCTTCGGATTGTCGGGGTAGAAGTAGTTCTTGCGGTGGAAGACCGCGCGCGGGGCGATCTCGCAGCCGAGCGCCAGCCCGAGCCGGATCGTCCATTCGACCGCCTTGCGATTCGGCACGGGGAGCGACCCGGGGAACGCGAGGCAAACCGGGCAGGTCTGCGTGTTCGGCGGCTCGAAGTAGGCGACCCGGCAGCGGCAGAACATCTTCGTCTGTGTCTTCAAGTGGACGTGGATCTCCAGCCCGATGACCGGCTCCCAGCTGACGCTCACCTGTATCGCTCCGGAACGAAGTCGAAGCCGATCGCCCGCTCGAGCGCGTGGCCGGCGCGAAAGAGGAGGTTCTCCGAGAACTGCCGCCCGATCAGCTGGAGCCCGACAGGCAGTCCGTCGGAGAGCCCGCAGGGAATCGAGAGCCCGGGCAGGCCGGCGAGGTTCGAAGGAATCGTGAGCAGGTCCGCCGCGTACATCGCGAGCGGGTCGGCCGTGCGGGCCCCGAGCTCGAACGCGACGGTCGGCGACGTCGGGCTGACGAGCACGTCGAACTGCTCGAACGCGGCTGCGTGCTCCTCGCGGATGACGGTGCGAACCTTCTGAGCCTGGCCGTAGAACGCCTCGTAGTAGCCGGCCGAGAGCGCATAGGTGCCGAGCATGATCCGGCGCTTCGGCTCGTCGCCGAAGCCGTCGTGGCGCGTGCGGTCGTACATGGCGCGGATGTCGCCGTTCACCTCGGAGCGGAGCCCGTAGCGGACGCCGTCGTAGCGGGCGAGGTTAGACGAGGCCTCCGAGGGGGCGATCAGGTAGTAGCAGGGCAGGCCGAACTGCACCGAGCGCGGGAGGCTGCACTCGCCGATCTCGGCGCCGAGCTCCCGGGCGACCTCGAGCGCCCGATCGACCTCGGCTGTCACGCCTGGCTCTATCCCCTCCGCCTGGTTCAGCTCCACGGGCACTCCGATGCGCAGGCCCTCGAGGTCCTCCGCCTCGGGGAGCTCGACCGGCTCGGGCAGCTCGACGGTGGTCGTGTCGTTGGCGTCGCGTCCCGCGATGATCCGGTAGAGGAGCGCGCAGTCGCGGACGGTCTTCGCGATCGGGCCGATCTGGTCGAGGCTCGATGCGAAGGCGACGATCCCGTAGCGGGAGACAGTGCCGTAGGTCGGGCGCAGGCCGACGACTCCGCAGAGCGCGGCCGGCTGCTTGATCGAGCCGCCGGTGTCCGAGCCGAGCGCCCACGGCGCCAGGCCGGCGGCGACGGCCGCGGTCGACCCTCCGGAGGAGCCGCCGGGGACGCGGGTCGGATCCCAGGGGTTTCGGGTCGGGCCGTAGGCCGAGTTCTCGGTCGACGACCCCATCGCGAACTCGTCCATGTTGGTCTTGCCGAGGAGGGACAGGCCCGCCTCCTTGCAGCGCGTCGCGACAGTGGCGTCGAACACGGGGCGGTACCCGGCGAGGATCTTCGAGCCGGCGGTCGTCTCGACCCCCTTGGTCGAAACCACGTCCTTGAGTGCGATCGGGACACCGCTCGCCCCGTCGGCGCCGTCCTCGACCGTGCAGAGGTAGGCGTTCAGCTCGTCGTTGCGCTCGGCGGCCACGTCGAGGTAGGCGCGGTGCAGCTCGGCCGCGGAGACCTCCCCGCGCTCGAGCATCCCGGCTGCCTCCTCCACCGTGAGCCGAAGGGTGTCGATCACCGGAACTCCCACCGGATCGACACCCAAACCTCCCCCAGGGGTCCCCCGGGACCCCTACAGACACGGTAGCCGTGATGGGTACACGCGTCTGTGCCGGAAGCGCGACGAGTGTGCAACAGCTGGAGCCTCACGCCGCGGGCACGCGGAACGAGTCGTCCTCGCGGTCGGGAGCATTCGCGAGCGCCTCGTCGACGGTCAGCGACGGCCTCGGCTCGTCCTCCGCCCAGACGTTCGACAGGTCGAGCGGATGCGCGGTCGGCTCGACCCCGCTCAGGTCGAGCTCGCCCACCTTGCCGACCGCTTCCAGGATCGCGCTCAGCTGCTCGGCGAACCGCTCGACTTCGCCGTCGGAGAGCTCGAGCCGCGCGAGCCGGGCGACGTGCAGCACCTCCTCGCGAGAGATCGTCATCTTTCAGAATCCTGTCAGAACCGCACCGAGCGGAACCGGCCGGCAGGCACCCGCGCCCGCGCCCGCGCGTGAACCGACTCGGCTGCGTATTGCGTAGTACTGGATGGGGTTCGTGGGGGACCGAGACCCTCCCCACGAGAAACGGGGCCCCGTTCGGGGCCCCGTTTTTACTTTCGGTTCCGGAACGGGTCTAGACCGGCGTAACGTTCGCAGCCTGCAGGCCCTTATCGCCCTGCACGACCTCGAACTCCACCTGCTGACCCTCGGTCAGCGACTTGTAGCCTTCCCCTGCGATCGCCGAGAAGTGGACGAAGACGTCTTCGCCGCCTTCGCGCTCGATAAAGCCGTAGCCCTTCTCGTTCGAGAACCACTTGACGGTGCCCTTGGGCAAACCTGACTCCCTTCCTGCACAAACAACGACGGCCCGGGCACCGAGCCGCCGACCTACGGTGAAGCGGCGCCAACGTTAGCGAGGCCGACCGGGGAACGCAAGAAGCCCCCGTCGATACCTGGCGGCGCGAACCGTGTTCTGCAGAAGCATCGCGATCGTCATCGGTCCGACGCCCCCCGGGACGGGCGTGAGGAGCGCCGCGCGCCCGGCTGCGGACGCATCAACATCGCCGACGAGGCCCTCCTCGGTGCGGTTCACGCCCACGTCTACGACCGCGGCGCCCTCCTTGACCATCTCGCCCGTGACGACGCCCGCGCGGCCGGCCGCGACGACCAGCACGTCGGCGTCGAGCGTGTAGTGAGAGAGGTCGTCCGTGTGCGTGTGACAGATGCTGACGGTCGCGTGCGCCTGCAGGAGCAGGTGCGCGACGGGCTTACCGACGATGTCGCTCCGGCCGACGACGACGGCCCGGGCGCCGTCGACCGGGACCTTGTGCTCGGCCAGGAGCGCCATGATCCCGAGCGGCGTCGCCGGCACGTGCGTCGGCCGGCCGAGGTAGAGCTGGCCGGCGTTGAACGGGTGGACGCCGTCCACATCCTTGATCGGGTCGAGCGCGGCGATCGCGGCCGCCTCGTCGATCTGCCCCGGGAGCGGCAGCTGGATCAGGATCCCGTCGATGCCGTCGTCGGCGTTCAGCTCGGCGACGGCCGCGTCGAACTCCTCCTGGGAGATGTCCTCGGGCAGCTTGAGGTCGGTCGAGCGTATGCCCGCGTCGGCGGCGGCCTCGTGCTTGCGGCGGATGTAGATCGTCGAGGCGGGGTCGTCGCCGACCTGCACGGTCGCCAGCCCGACATCGCCCAGCTCGCGGACCTCCCCGGCGACCTCGGGCAGGATCCGCTCGGCGAGCGGACGCCCTTCCATCAGCGTCGCCGCCAAGGTCAGGAGAAAGGCAGCTCGACGTCGCTGACGTCGAGGCCGAGCGACTCAGCCAGGCGGACGCCGATCTCGATGTCCTCCCGCAGCTTCTCGATGTCGCGCGAGCGCATCGCCTCGCCGATGAAAGCGCGCTCCTGGGGCCGCCACAGCGCGTGCTGCACGAAGATCGGGAGCAATCGGTTCGCCGCTTCGACGAGGTTACGTTTCGTCTTCTTGTCGGCATGCTTGAGCAGCACCTTCTCGTAGGCCATCCCGGCTCCGTGGTGGATCCCGTCGTCGGTCGTGAGCCGGTTGCAGAGATCCTCGAGCACGGTTCCGCGCGACGCTCGCGCGATCAGCCGGAAGCGCGAGATGATGAGGCGCTCGTAGAAGACCTGCATCTGGAAGACCTTCTCCTCGAGCGTGTCGGCCTCGAGCGTCATGTGCGCAAGCTCGTCGAGGTACGGGTCGCGCTCCGCCGTGCCGCCCGCCTCCTCGATCAGCTTCAGCCACGCCTCCGTGTGGCGCGACTCGTCCTGCACCATCGTCGAGTAGTAGAGCTTCGCCTCGGGGTCGGGAGCGATGTTCAGGAGCTGCGAGGACATGTCGCAGGCGAGCATGTCCGCCTGGAGCTGCTGGGTGAGCACGGAGCGCCACATGTCGCGGCGCCTTGCTTGTCGCACGGGCGAGCCCTTGCCTTCCGGGATCGGCGGCATCTCTCCCCACGGCAGGTCGCGAACCTGCCACTCCTGGCGCTTCGCGAGCTCGTAGAAGCGCAGAACGCCCGCGAAGGCTTCGCGTTCTTCCTGCTCCGGATCGACTGCTGGACTGACCGTCATGCGCCGCAGAGTATCCCGCAGCGACGTTTCCCTGGCGTCCGTAGGTTCCCGCGAAGATCGCGTGAGGTGGAACACGGCCACCTCGCTTCTATACGCCAGGAGCTTGAGCAGCCGCCGGAGAGAGCTGTGCGATCGCGGGAACCTGACGTAGGCGTCCGACATAAGCTCTCGCCCGTGGCGATCAGGAAGTGGCCCCGGAAGAACGACGCCACCTCGATCCAGGCTCGCCAGGAGGCGCTCGGCCTGGACGGTGAGGTGACGGGGCTCGACCTCGAGCCGTTCGCGACGGCCCAGGAGATGCTGACCGGCGTCGCCGTGACCCCGGTCTCGGTGGTCGGGCCGATGGAGCTCGAGCTCGGCGAGTACGAACTTCGCGAGCCCGGAGGCGAGGTGGTCGAGACCGGACGGGCGCAGGACTCCGTCTTCGTTCCGCTCGCGCACACCGAGGGTGGGCTGTCCGCCTCGATGCAGCGCGGCGCTCTGGCCGTCGCCGAGTCGGGCGGCTTTCGGACGTACGTCCTCGCCGACCGGATCACGCGAGCCTCGTGCTTCGTCTGCGCGAGCGCCGCCGACGCCCTCGAGCTCGCTCAATGGATCGCGGATGAGCTCTCGGCGATGCAGGACTGGATCGCCGAGCTGGACGACCCCTCGCTCTCGAAGTTCGCTCGTCTGCGCGAGGTGAAAACGCACGTCGTCGGCCCGATGTGTCACGTCCTCTGGCGCTGGACGACTGGCGACGCGGTCGGCGCGAACATGATGACCCGCAACTCGTACCTCCTCAACATGGGCTACGTGATGGAGCGCGCGCCGGTCAGGCCCGAGCGCGCGATCCTCGAGGCGAACATGGGCGGCGACAAGAAGCCGTCCTTCGAGTACTTCCAGAGCGGCCACGGCAAGACGGTGCTCGCCGAGGCCACGCTGACGGACAACGCGATTCGGCGCGTGCTGCGGACGGGCGCGGACGACCTCCTGGACCTCGCCTGGGCGGGGACCCACGGCGCGGTCGCCTCCGGGATGCAGTCGGTCGCCTTCACCCCCGCCTCGGCGATCGCGGCGATCTTCGCGGCGACCGGCCAGGACCTCGGCATGGTCGGCACGAGCTCGATGTGTCACGGGACCGGACGACGGGTCGAGGGCGGCCTCCAGGTCTCGCTGCGCCTGCCCGGGCTCGAGGTGGCGACGATCGGTGGCGGCACGACCCTCCCCTACGCACGCACCTGGCTCGAGCTGCTCGGCTGCGCGGGCGCCGGAAAGGTCTACCGCTTCGCCCAGATCGTGGCCGCGGCGACTCTCGCACTCGAGATCTCCGCATCCGCCGCAATGGCCACGGCCGGCTCGGCCGAGTTCTTTCGCGCGCATCACGAACGCGGCGGCCTTCGCTAGTTTCGATCAGTACTTTCCCGCTTCCCGGACGCCTCTTGTCCACGGCGCCGCTCAGCGCTTCTGCCGATGGCCGCGCCTCGCGTGGGGACGAGGATGCAAGACATGGATCTCCCACCGCGCTTGGGCCTTCTGCTCGCACCGGTCCTGGCGCTGGCGCTCACGATCCCGGCCGGCGCCTCGGGCCCGACGACTGGCTTATCACGCGCGACAAGCCAGCAGCGCGTCCCGGACTGGCTGGCCGAGTACGACGACGAGAGCTCGGAACCGCTCAGCTTCGATCAGCTGACACAGGCGCTCAAACAGTCGGTCGAAGGCCCGGAGCTGTACGGGTTGCGCGTCACGAGCACTCCCCACTACGCGGGCGACCGCGCGCTTCTGGCCACGGTGACCCCGAACGGCGACCGCCTGCGCGACAAGGCGACCGTCCAGTTTCGGCTCGAGCGGCCGGCGACGGTGGCGATGAGCGTCATGGTCTGCTCGAAGCACGGCAAGGTCGTGTGGCGCACCAAAGCGTACCTGCCCGCCGGGAACGAGAGGCTTGTGTGGGCACCATCGGCGACGACGCTGCCGAGGACCTACCTGCTCCTTCTGACCGTGACGACAAACGGGGTACGTCACGCCTACGGCAATCCCGATTACCGGCTGGCCAGGCTCGATCCCGCGCCGGTCGTCCGGGTGCGGGGAGTCGACGCCGGCTTCGGCAAGAGGAGCTACGCGCCGGGAGTTCCGGCGCGGCTCCACATCGCGACTGACGCGCCGAGCTTCACGGTCCAGTTCTTCCAGGCCGGCCCCGAGCTGCAACCAACGGAGGGCTATGCGATGGAGGGTGAGCCGGTGAACGAGCCGAGGACGTTCACATGGGTGGCCCACCGCGACAGCCCCGGCACGATCATCGTGCACATCGGCGACTGGCCGAACGGGATCTACTACGCGGAGGTTGAGGCGTCCGACGGCAGGGTGGGCTATGCGCCGTTCATCGTTCGTCCCCACGTGTACGGCGCGCACCGCGTCGCCTACATCGTCCACACCAACACCTGGGAGGCCTACAACCACCAGGACGTCAACGCCGACGGCTGGGGCGACACCTGGTACGCGGCCAACGGGATCCGGAACGTCGACCTCGCACGTCACTACGTCGGCCTCGGCGCCCCGCCGAAGTGGCGCGCCTACGACCTCGCTCTACTCCACTGGCTCTACCGGACTGGCAAGAAGGTCGACTTCTTCAGCGACGACGACATCGAGGGCGTCCACACCGCACGCACGCTCGCGAACCACTACGACCTGATCGTCTTCCCGGGGCACGAGGAGTACGTCACGCGTCACATGTACGACCTGATCGCCGGCTATCGCAACCTCGGGGGCAATCTGATGTTCCTCTCCGCGACCAACTTCCTCTGGTGCATCGAGCGCCACGGCAACCGGATCACGCGGACAGCTGAATGGCGGTGGCTCGGCCGGCCGGAGTCGCGTCTGATCGGCGTCCAGTACCGCGGTAACGACGAGGGCACGCATCGAGGCCCCTACACGCTCACCCCGTCCGGGCGTTCGTCGTGGGAGTTCGACGGCGTCGACCAGACCGCGCTGCCGCTCTGGCGCTGGTTCGGAATCGAGTTCGACATGACCACCTCGGTCTCGCCTCGCAGGATCAACGTTCTCGCGCGGGTGAATCCACACATGCCGAATCCCCGCCTGCGCGGCGAGATGACCTACTACACGCGCGGGCGCGCAAAGGTGTTCGCAGCGGGTGTGCTCAACTTCCCGGGCTCCACGTACTACCCCGCGTACCGACAGGTTCTCGAGAACGTCTGGGCGCGGCTCGTCAAGCCGTGACGACGAGCCACCAACACTCGGCTCAGTGATGGAGGCGTGCGGCCATGGCGCCGATATCGTGGCAAAAGCGACATCTGCGGCCAGTCGAGGTGACAAATGCTTCGGATCTGGCTCATGGCGATGCTCGCGGCAGCCCTCCTGACAGTCGTCAGGACGTACGACCTAGCGCACCGAACCGGCCTGTTGAGCTCGTGCTCGGCGATCCACGCACCGGCCGGTCACCACGGCAACTGGCACTCGTGCCGGAAGGGCCTCCTCGACGGGCGGCCCGACCTCGCGAGCGATCGGTGCCGCAGCCAGGGCCGTACGGGCTCCCACGAGTACTGGCGCTGCCCCGCGTCGCGGACATACGCGAGCCGGCGCACTAGCGTTTGCGGCCGCGGCTGACGACCAGGTCGACCTTGGAGCCGCCGGGCAACACCGTGCCGAACTCGGGCTTCTGCGAGACGACCCGGCCCTTCGGCACACCGAGGTCCGAATGGGCGCGTCGGATCGTCCCGACGCGGCAATGCGCGGCCGCAAGCGCCCGCCTGGCGACCGGCAGCTTCAACCCTTCGTAGCCTGATCCGATGGACACCACATCGCCCGAGACATCCTGGACTGTGCAAAGGCCTGGCGTACTGAGCAGCACCGTGACCCTGTGCGTCGAGTAGTCCGCGCTCACGACGTCCGGCTTGCCGTCACCGTTGAGATCGCCCGCTGCGAGCGCGAGACCTCCGATGTCCTGGAGATGACCCAGACGGTAGTCGAGCCGCTCGCGAAGGTTGCCGTCGCCGCCATTGAGGAGCAGCGAGACGAAGCCGGAGTCGTAGTTCGTCTGGTTCCGCGCGGCTATCAGGTCGGGCCTCCCGTCCACGTTGAGGTCGGCGACCGCCAACGCGTCGATTCCCTCGGCGTAGCCGAACGTCCCCAGGAAGGTCCGCGGTGACCTGAAGGTGGCGTTTCCTCGGTTGGTCAGCACGTACACGGAGGCCGGCTGGAGCGTCACTCCCTCCTCCTCGACCTCGTCCGACCAATCGTTCGAGGCGACCGCGAGGTCATGCGAGCCGTTCCCGTCGAGGTCGGCGGCTACGGCCCACGTTGGGCCGGATGTGCCGTCGTAGTCGTGCCCGCGCCGGAAGGTGCCGTCGCCGCGGTTGAGCAACAGCGATGAGCTCCCCTCGTTGCTCGCGGTTGCCAAGTCCGGCCTAGCGTCGCCGTTCAGGTCGGCGATCGCCAGGGACATCGGAGAGTCCCCGACCGTGTAGTCGATGCGAGGCGCGAACGTGCTGCCGCGGTTCAGGAGCACGGAGACCGAGCCCGCGTTCGCAACTGCGAGGTCGATCGTCCCGTCGCCGTCGAGGTCGCCCACCGCGACAGCGGACGGGTCGGCGCCGGTCCGGTAGTCGTGCCTCGACTGGAAACCGCCGGCGCCGCCGTTGAGCAGCACGGAGACGGTGTGGCGGCCGCCCGTGGTCACCATTTCGCGCCGACCGTCGCCGTTCAGGTCGGCGATCGCGACCGAGTTGGGGCTTCGCCCGGCGCTGTAGTCGTTCCTCGCGCCGAACGTGCCGTTCCCGCGGTTGAGGAGCACTGAGACAGTGGCCTGGCCCAAGTTCGCCGTCACCAGATCACGCTCGCCGTCGCCGTTCAGGTCGCCGATCGCGACGGCGCTCGGTCCGCGCCCCGTTGCGTAGCTCACCGGGGCGGCGAACGATGGACCCGAGATGACCGGCGGGGGCGTGACGCCCTTGCGCGACGGACTCGGCGCTCCACCACAGCCGGCTCCGAGCGCCGGCAGGAGGCAGGCGCATGCGAGGAGGACTGCACGAGCCCGGAAGTTCACTTGCGCCGCCCCTTGCTGATGACGAGGTTGACCTTGCCGCCCTTCGGCAGTACCGAGCCGAACTTGGGCTTCTGCGAGATCACGTGGCCCTTCTCTGCCCAGCGCGAGTAGGCACGGCGTAGGCTCCGGACCCGGCAGTTGACGCGCGCGAGCGTCCGCTTCGCCTCGGGAATCGTCATGCCACCAAGGCGCTGGACGTTGCAGACGCCGGGAGTATTGACGAGGACGGCGAGCCAGCTGTCGCCGTTGCGGCTGTTGTGGACGGGCACGACGATGTCCGCTCTGCGGTCGCCGTTCAGGTCGGCGATGGCGACCGACTGGCCCTCGAACTGGTAGCGGTACTCGAGCTTCCCTTTGAAACTACCGTCGCCATTGTTGAGCAGCAGCGAGACGCTGTCGTCGTAGCTCTGTGCCGCCAGGTCGGGCTTGCGGTCACCGTTTACGTCGCCGATCGCGAGCGCTGACGGGCGGCCTCCCGTCCTGAAGTCGCGCCTCGCCCGGAAGCCGCCGTCACCCTTGTTCAGGAGCACGGAAACGGTGTTTCCTTTGAAGTTCGTCGCGACCAGGTCCGGCTTCCGGTCGGCGTTTACGTCACGGATCGCGAGCGCGTTCGGAAACTTTCCGGTTCGGTAGTCCTGCCTCGGTTCGAAGCTGCCGTCGCCGCGGTTACGCAGCACCGACACGGTGTTGTCCGCGGAATTGGCGGTTACAACGTCTGCCTTGCCGTCCTCGTTCAGGTCGCCCACCGCGACCGCGTCCAGACCGCCTCCGGTCTCGTACCGCTCCGAGGAGGTCTCGAAGCTGCCATCGCCACGGTTGAGCAGGAGCGAGACGGTGCTGGTCTTGGCGTTCGCCGTGACAAGATCCGCCCTGCCATCGCCGTTGACGTCTCCGACCGTGCCGAAGTCGGAATCGGCCCCGAGGTCGTAGTCCTTGCCCCTCTTGAACCCGCCGCTGCCCTTGTTGAGCAGCACGGAGACGACGGTGATGTCATCGAGGGGGTCGTCGGTTACGACTACGAGGTCGGGCTTCCGATCCCCGTTCAAATCGGCGATCGCCACGGACCTTGCGAGCCACGCTACGGAGTACTCGTGCGACGCGAAGTTCCCGTGACCACGGTTGAGATTGACGAACACGCTGCTCGGGTTGTAGTTCGCAGCGACGACGTCCGCTCTGCCGTCTCCATTGAGGTCGCCAATCGCCACGTTACTGGTGTCGTCGAGGGAGACCCCGTTAAACAGCTTGCTCCTGAACGTCGGGTCCGGTGCGGCTGCCGATGCCGCCAGGGGCGCGACGACGAGCGAGAGCGCTGCGCCGACGCAGGCGAGGAAAACACTGCAGCGCCGAGCCCCTTGTCCTACCGAGCTTGTGCGATGCGGATCGGCGTGCGGCGGCCTCATGGCGGCTCCCTCCCTGTTGCTTGTGGCCGATCCTCCGCCTCCACTGCAGCGTTCCCGTCACGCGGTCGTAACGGTCCTGTAACGGTTCCCCGTGCTGCGCGAGGTCGCCGAGTACCCGAACTCCTTCGGCCCGCTCGCGCCGCAGGACGAGCGGATCGACACCGGTCGCTACACGCTCTGCCTCGGTGCGGGCTAGACCTGGAACACCGTCCAGCGCCAGCGGTTCGCGCTCGAGGAGCTCGACGACGTGCTGGCCGAGATGCGGGCAGCACTGCGGGAGCGCAGCCGGCCGAGCACGCAGTGGGAGGTCGGCAGCTCGGCGCCCGCAGGGCTCGTCGACGCGCTGCTCGAGCGAGGGCTCGTGCCCGACAAGGATCCGTACGCGGTCGCGCTCGTGCTGACCCACGAGCCGCCGCGTCATCGCCGCCGGAGTTCGTCGCGCGGCAGATCGAGACGCTCGAGGAGCTGGAGGCGGCGTACGAGGTGCAGTGGGAGGCCTTCGGCTCGACCGAGGCCGAGATCGCCGAGGCCAGGGCGCTCCTTTCCGAGCGCTTCCGCGATACCACCTACCTGCGGCACGCGGTCTGGCTCGACGGCGAGCTGGTGAGCACCGGAACCTCAGCGCCCACCGAGCACGGTCTCCTCCTGTACGGCGGCGCCACGCTCCCGCACGCGCGAGGGCGCGGCGCGTATCGCGCACTCCTGCGCGCCCGCTGGGACGACGCGGTCGCGCTCGGGAACACCGGCGCTGATCACCCAGGGCGGCGCGATGTCGCGCCCGATCCTCGAGCGCCTCGGCTTCGAACGGGTCGGCGAGGTCCACATGCTGCTCGACAAGCTCTCCAGCTGATCTCACGCCGGAAGCTCCGGCGGCGTTTCTCGTTAGGAGTGGTCGTATGGACGTGAGCGAGCGCCTCACCGCCACGCGTGCGGGCCGGCTTCGGCGCGAGACGCGACGCTGGCGCTCTCGGCGGCGCTCGTGACCGTTCGTTCTCTGGGCCTCGGCGTTCGTCGCGATCAGGTCGGCGGGACGAAGCCTCTCGCCCGGCGCGCTCACGCTCGGGCGGCTCGTCGTGGCCTCGCTCGCCTTGCTCGTGATCGCCGCGATGCGCGGCGAGCTCACACCGCGGCGAGAGGACCTCCGCGCCGTCGCCCCCGCGCTCGTCGGCACGAGCCTGCTCTGGTTCGCGGGCTACATGATCGCGCTCAACGCCGGCGAGCGGCGCGTCGACGCGGGCACCGCGGCGATGCTGATCGGGATCGGTCCCATCGTGGTCGCGATCCTCGCCGGCCTTGTGTTGCGCGAAGGCTTCCCACGGTCGCTGCTCGTCGGCTGCGGAGTCGCGTTCGTCGGGGTCGTCGTGATCGGGGTCGCCACCTCGGACGGCGGCTCGTCGACGGCCGGCGTCGTCCTCTGCGTGGTCGCCGCGTGCTCGTACGCGGTCGCCGTGATCCTGCAGAAGTCGGTGATCGGACGGCTGACCGCGCTCCAGACGACGCTCTTCTGCTGCGTGATCGCCGCGGTCGCGTGCCTTCCTTTCGCGTGGCAGCTCGTCCGTGAGCTCGGAGAGGCACCCGGAGGCGCGATCGCCTGGACGGTCTACCTCGGCGTCTTCCCGACCGCGATCGGCTTCACGACCTGGGCGTTCGCGCTGGCCAGAACGGACGCGGGCAAGCTCGGCGCGACGACCTACCTCGTCCCGCCGATCTCGATCCTGCTGGGCTGGCTGATCCTGTCCGAGAGCCCACCGGCCCTCGCGCTGGTCGGCGGCATCCTGTGCCTGTCCGGCGTCGCGATCCTCCGTCGCAGCGCGTAGCTACGTGACCGCTGAAGCGTGGCCGTACCCCTGAAGGACAGGAGACGGCCTGAACCCCTTCCAGGTGAGGTAGATCGCGAGGAACACCTCCCATGCGATCTCCGGGATGGTCATGACGAACAGTCCGGCGCTCGGCTGATCGAGCACGCCGAATAGCGCGAGCACCCCGCCGAAGAACGCCAACGGCCCGCCGATCAACCCGAGAAGGGCCACCCGCGGCGGCACGAGCTCCGACTTGTACATCAGGTAGCCAAGAAGCAGCCCGTTCCCGAAGCCGGCACAAAACTGCGGCCCGAGGAGGAACGTCCAGTCGTGGAAGGCGACCAGCGACTGTCCGGCGAGCTTGAGCGAGCCTGGGTCGACGCCAGTTCCCGCGAGGTCGTCGCGCAATGTCACGACGGACATGAGGCTGATGAGGCCCATGATGATGATCGTCGACTCGACGGTGCGAAGCGCGACATATCCCAGGGAGACCGCCTCGTTCACGCGCCTCAGGATCGGAAAGAGGACGACGGCGGTGGCGATGTTGGCGATTGCCAGAAGGACTTCGAGCAGCGCGCCCAGGGAGATGCGGGTGTCGAACCCCGAGCCGAGGATGTAGTTGGCGTCGTTCAGCACAGGGTCGTAGAGCAAGAGCGCTGGGATCGAGAACACGAAGGTTCCGATGAACCAGAGCCCTGCGATCCGAGCAGTTCTCTGCGCTGCCTCCATCTGTCCGCCTCCTTGTCGACGCGGTGCTCTGCCAAAGCGCGGAGATAAGGCGCCGAGCGGATTCGAACCGCTGTACGGGGCTTTGCAGGCCCCTGCCTAACCTCTCGGCCACGGCGCCGCGAGGGGGCATCGTAGCGCCGAGGGTCGGCAGCTAGAGAAGGTCGAGATCGTCTTCGTCGGGATCGTCGCGGTGGCGGTGCCGGTACACGACGAAGGCTGCTGCGAAGAGCGGGACCGCCAGTAGGAACCAGGGGTCGGCCCACGCAGTGGAAAGCCAGAGCGCGACCGCCGTGGCGGCCGCGCTCCAGCGAAGTGCCCGTTGTTCGCGGGCTGTCAGATTCGAATAAATGTCGCGAAACATCACTAAGGAAGGACGTTAGCGACGCTCTCGATTGCGTTTCTTACGTTGTCAGAAAGAAGCGTGATTGCTCCGATTACCGCGATTGTGATGACAGCAAGGACGACGCCGTACTCGGCCATCGTCTGCCCGTCCTCACGGCGATGAAGTGCGTCGGTCGCGTCTGCGACGGACGTCTGCATGAAAGCGTAAAGCTTGAGCACGAGTTCACCTCCCTTCGGATGTTCGGGGAGGGGGCGACTGGTAGGTGTGAAGTAAGGACGGTGGTTTGGCTCCACGTCGCGATCCCTCCGGTTGCGTTTATGGCGGGGCCGCACCGCCCTTCTCTATCGCTGATTTCATCGTCATCGCCTGGCGGCGGGCCGCATCCCCCAAAGAAGCGATTCGACGGCTTGATCAGGCGGTTTTCGGCCCGTGGAGGGCGAAAATCAGGAGCTAGAGGCCGGCGCCGGCGGCGACGGCTTCGCGAGCGTTGTCCGCAGCGGTACCTCGCGGAGCAGCCATGAGAGCCCGAACGGGAGGATCGCGATCAGCATCCCCCAGAGAAAGACGCCGTGGAGGGAGTGGGCGAAGGCTTGCAAGAAAGCGTCGTGGATCGCGGGCGGCAGGTGGTGCACCTGCTCCGGGTTCAGGCGGAGGCCACCACCGAGCTGGCCGGTCACGCTCGCCGGGAAACGGGCGAGCTGGTCCGAGAGCCGGGCGGCGAAGATCGCGCCGAAGATCGCGACGCCGAACGAGCCGCCGACCGAGCGGAAGAACGTGGCCGTCGAGGTTGCGACGCCCATGTCCTCCTGGCGCGCGTCGTTCTGCACGACGAGCACGAGCACCTGCATGACGAGCCCGATCCCGACGCCGACCACGAGCATGTAGACCGACGCGAGCCAGGGCGCGGTGCCGACGCCGAGCCGTGAGAGCAGGTACATGCCGCCGACGAGAACCGCGGTGCCGGCGATCGGGAACGGCTTGTAGCGGCCGATCTGGCTGATCACGCGCCCGGACCAGACCGCGGCGACGAGCAGCCCGGCCATCAGCGGCAGCATCCGCAGCCCGGAGCTCGTCGGGCTCGCGCCGTAGACGAGCTGGAGGTAGAGCGGGATGAAGATGATCACCCCGAACAGCGCCATCCCGATCGTGAAGCCCATCGCGCTCGCGACGTTGAACACGCGCGAGTGGAACAGCGTCAGCGGGATGATCGGCTCAGCGGCGCGACGCTCTTGCCACACGAAGAGGACGAGCAGCACGACCCCCAGGACGCCGAGGCCGACGATCGTCCTCGAGCCCCACGCGTACTGGTTCCCGCCCCAGGTGGTCAGCAGAATCAGCGCGGCGACGCCTCCGCCCAGGAGCGCAGCACCGAGGTAGTCGATGCGGTGCTGCATCCGCCTCGTCGGCAGGTGCAGGCCGAACGCGACGATCGCGACGGCCACGATGCCGATCGGCACGTTCACGTAGAAGACCCAGCGCCACGAGAGGTTGTCGACGATGAAGCCGCCCAGCAGCGGGCCGGCGACCGACGCGATGCCGAACACCGAGCCGATCAGCCCCATGTAGCGGCCGCGCTCCCTCGGCGGGACGATGTCGCCGATGATCGCCTGCGCTCCGACCATGAGGCCGCCGGCGCCGATCCCCTGCAGCGCCCGGAAGCCGATCAGCTCCCCCATCGACTGCGAGAGCCCCGCCAGCATCGAGCCTGCGAGGAAGATCAGGATCGCCGCCTGGAAGACCGGCTTGCGCCCGCGCATGTCGCCGAGCTTCCCGTAGAGCGGCGTCGAGATCGTCGCCGCGAGCAGGTAGGACGTGACGACCCACGAGATGTGGTTGAGGCCGCCCAGGTCGCCGACGATCGTCGGCAGCGCGGTCGAGACGATCGTCTGGTCGAGGGCCGCCAGGAACATGCCGAGCATCAGGGCCCCGAAGACCGTCCAGAGAGCCCGCCCGGTCAGGCGTCCGTCGCTGGGCGGGTTCAGCTGTCTCGCCGCCTTGCCGCCCTGGTCAGCTGCGCGCGGGTGAGCGGCGGAGCCGGGAGCGGGGTCGCGGCCTCGGCGCGCAGGCCGTCGAGCAGGAGCCCGAGGTAGCGGCGCCAGTAATCGGGGGCGACGGCTCCGGTCGTCTCGATCACCCGGCCGCCCGTCCAGAACACGAGCGGGATGTCCTCGGCCGTCACGTCCGCGCGAAGCGTGCCCTGGCCCTGCGCGCGCTCGATCATCTGCCGCAGCAGCGGCCGGATCCGCTCGCGCATCGCCTGCGCGCGATCGCGCCCCTGCTCGTGGCTTGCGAGCACGTCCTTGAGCCCGCGGTTGGCCGCATGCTGGGCGAGCGCCTCTTCGAGGAACCCGGCGAACCCGGCCCAGGCATCCTCGGCGGCGACAGCTTGTTCGGCCAGCTGGACGAGGTCGTCGAAGGCGTCCTCGAGGACCGCGTCGATCAGCTCTTCCTTGGTCGGGAAATGCCGGTAGAGCGTGCCCATGCCGACGCCCGCCTCACGCGTGATGTCGTCCACCGAGACGTCCACGCCGTCGCGCGCGAACAGCGAGCGCGCGCTCGCGACGATGCGCTCGCGATTCCGCTGCGCGTCGCGCCGCAGCGTCTTCTCGCTGGTGCTGGCGGTCACCCCACCAGTGTAGCTGCTAAACGGAGCGTGCGCTCCGGTTTGATCTACGCGGTCGCTCTGAGCGTGGCGAGGTCGTCGGGACTGGGCTCCCAATTTCCGGCAGCCGCGTTCGCCTGCACCTGCTCGGGCCTGGTCGCGCCCGCGATCACCGAGACGACTGGCGTCTGGGCCGCCAGCCCGCCGATCGCGACCTCGAGCAGGCTCACGCCGCGCTCGGCGGCGAAGGCCTCGAGCGCCTCGACGCGTTCGTGCTCCTCGTCGCTGATCTCGCGCCCGTGCAGGCGCGTCCCCTCCGGCGCGGGCTCGCCTCGCCGGTACTTGCCGGTCAGCAGGCCACTCGCGAGCGGGAAGTACGGGATGAACCCGAGCCCGAGGCGCTCGCACGCACCCAGGAGCTCGCGCTCGGCTTCCCGCTCGAGCCACGAGTACTCGCTCTGCTCCGAGACGTACGCCTCCTCGGCGAGGGACGCGGCCTCCTCGAGCCGAGCCGCCGAGTAGTTGGAGGTGCCGTAGGCGCGGATCCTGCCCTCGCGAACGAGCTCGCCGAGCGCGCCGATCGTCTCGGCCAGCGGCGTGTCCGGATCCTCCTGGTGGTGCTGGTAGAGGTCGACGTGGTCCATCTGGAGGCGCTCAAGGCTCCCCTCGAGCGCGCGGCGGATCTCCGCGCGAGACCCCTTTCCGTGCCCGACCTCTCCCCCGCCTCCGAACTTGGTCGCGAGCACGACCTGGTCCCGCCGGCCGCGCAGCGCGTTGCCGAGGTACGTCTCGCTCTGTCCGTTGCCGTAGCTCTCGGCGGTGTCGAGGAACGTCACGCCGGCCTCGAGCGCGGCATCGACGACGGCGCGCGTCCCGTCCTGGTCGACGCGCCGGCCGAAGTTGTTGCACCCGAGGCCGACGACCGAGACCTCGAGCGGACCGAGCGTCCGCGTCCTCATGCGGCCGAGCCTACCGGTGCCTGCCTGGGCCGCCTACGACGGGAACGTGCCCGCCCAGCGGCTGTCCCGGTCGAACTCGTGCTCGGCGAGGCGATCTTCTGCGAACGGCTCCTGGTCAGGCTCGGGCGCCGGCTAGTGCTTTGACTCACTGGCCTTCTTTGGCTTCGGGCGAACCCGAAGACGCTTCCAGAAGCGGTTCACGACCCCAGTCTATCCGTGCTGCCCCGCGAATAGAAACAGCGCCTGAGCGGGGCTTTTCACGCTCGTGCCGAGACAGCGCCGCCACCCCTACCTCAGTTTCTACACTTGATCTGGCGTCCGGGGTGTCCGCCGGTAAGACCCGGGACTACCGCGATAGACCTATCCCCCCAGGTCCGCCTCGGGCGCATCTCGACTCCTGACGTACCTGCTCAGCTCGCGCCGGCCAGCTCCTGCAGCGCCGGTTCCCCGGGCAGCTCTTCGTCGCGGGCGACGAGCGCCGCGTAGCGGCCACCGGCGCGCATCAGCTCTTCGTGGCGGCCGGACTCGACGAGCTGGCCGTGGTCGAGCACGACAATCTGCTCGGCATGGCGAATCGTCGACAGACGGTGCGCGATGGTGATCGTCGTCCGCCCGGCGGCGAGCTGATCGAGCGCCTCCTGCACGAGCCGCTCGGTCGCGGTGTCCAGCGCGCTGGTGGCCTCGTCCAGGACGAGAATCGGCGGATTGCGCAGGATCGTCCGCGCAATTGCTATTCGCTGCTTCTCGCCGCCCGAAAAACGGTAGCCGCGCTCGCCGACGACGGTGTCGTAGCTCTCGGGGAGCGCTGCGATCACGTCGTGAATGCGCGCCGCCTCGGCGGCCCTTCTGATCTCCTCGTCGCTCGCGTCGGGCTTCGCGAAGCGCAGGTTGTCGCGCACAGAAGCGTGGAACAGATACGTCTCCTGCGAGACGACGCCGACGAGCTCGGTCAGTGCCTGGAAGCTGAGGTCGCGGACGTCGACCTCGCCGATCGTGACGCGGCCGCGGCCAACCTCGTACAGGCGGGCCGCAAGGTAGCCGAGCGTGGTCTTGCCCGCGCCCGTCTCGCCGACGATCGCGGTCGTGGTGCCGGCCGGCACCGTGAACGAGACGTCTCGCAGCGTCCATTCGTCGTCGTAGCGGAACCAGACGTGATCGAAGACGACGTCACCGGCGCGACCGACGCGGATCGCGTCCGGCTTCTCCTCGATGTCGACCGGCTCGTCGAGGTATTCGAAGATCCGGTCGAAGAGCGCGAGCGAGGTCTGCACGTCGAGGCTGACCCCGAGCAACGAGCCGACCGGGAAGAAGAGGCGCGTCTGCAGGGTCGTGAACGCGACGAGCACGGGGATCGAGATCGCGTGCGATCCGTTCGCCAGCAAGAGGCCACCGACCCAGTAGACCGCGGCCGGCATGATCGCGAAGCTCGTCTGGATCGAGGCCATCACCCAACGGCCGGCCATCCGCTGGCGCACCTCGAGGTCTGCGAGTCGGCGCGAATCCTCTTCGAACCGGTCGGCGAGCTCGTCGCCGCGGCCCATGGTCTTGCCGAGCAAGATGCCGGAAACCGACAGCGACTCCTGCACGGCGCTCGAGATGTCGGCGAGCGTCTCCTGCGTCGTCTTCGCGATCCGGCGACGCTCGTTCCCGACTCGCCGGGTCAGCAGCGCGAACAGCGGGATCAGCGCGAATGCGAACAGGGCCAGCTGCCAGCTCAGCACGAGCATGCCGATCATCGTCGCGACGACCGTCGTCACGTTGGAGGCGATCGAGGTGGCCGTGTTCGTGACGACGTTCTGGACGCCCCCGATGTCGTTCGAGATGCGGGACTGCACCTCGCCCGTTCGCGTCCGCGTGAAGAACGCGAGCGAGAGACGCTGTAGGTGCCGGAAGACGGCCGCGCGCAGGTCGTGCATCACACGCTGGCCGACCTGGTTCGAGTACAGCGTCTGGACCACGCCGAGGACTCCGGTCACGACGGCGATCGCGATCATCCCGGCGGCGCTCACCGAGAGCTCGCGCGTGTCGTTCGCTGCGATCGCCTCGAGCACGCGCTTCAGCAGGAAGGCCGGCAGCACGCCGAGGGCCGCCGAAACCACGATGAGCAGGAGCACCGCGCCCAGGCGCAGTTCGTACGGCGCGAACAGGCGCCCGATGCGGCGGAGGTTAGAGCGCCGCTTGGCGGGGTCGGCCGGACGTTCCGGGACCTCCGCGGCGGAGTGGAAGAACATGCCCACGGCGCTCAAGGGTACGCCGCCGGAGAGGCGTGGCCGAGGTCGTGTACGCGCGGTGAACCTCTGCGACGAGTGGCAGCGGCCTCCGGCTAAGCTCGGTCACGATGTCGCGCTTCCCCTTGCGGGCTGCGGGTAACCCGCCGTCGGCGGCGCTGGCTCTCGCGCTGGCCGTCGCCGTACTCGGGTTGGTGGCGGCCGGCTGCACCAACAGCGGCGGGCATTCGCCGCGACCGCGACGGCCAGCCCGCCAGGAAGCTCGGCGCCGTGCAAGCTCGACAAGGCCCAGCGTCACACCGTTGCCCTGGCGCTCGCCGACATCCGACGTCTGCGGCACATCCAGGCGCCGATGCACACGTTCTCCCAGCACGGGGCACCGACTCAAGAGGCGCTGACCGGAAAGTTTCTGCTGGACCTCGGCTCCGTCGAGCTCCCGACGAACGTGTTCGCGGACCTGATCCACCGTGCGAAGGCAGCGGTCAGTCTCTGCGGTGATTGCTCGAATGGGCTCGAGACGGAGGAGCCCTTCTTCGGGAACCGGGGGAGGACGCGCTGTGGATGACACCAGCGCCTGAGCGCGTTCACGACCGCGTGCCTCTCATTCCCTCGCAGGAGCGATCTCATCGGAATGCGATCTGGCCGATGGGATCTCCTTACCCAATCGGGGCGGTGCGGCCTCGCCTCCCGAAGGAGGAACACAGGTGCTCAAGCTTTTCGCACTCATGCAGGTGTCTGCCGCCCATGCCGCCGACGCATTTCACCGCCGGGAGGATGGCCAGACGATGGCCGAGTACGGAGTCGTGCTCGCAGTCATCACCCTGGCCGTGATCGGAGCGATCACGCTCCTCTCTGACAACGTGCGCAACGCTCTCGAGAGCGTCGCCAACGTTCTGCCGTAGGTCGGCAGCACATAACTAACCGGGAAGGGAGCCGTTAGGGGCTTGCGATGTTTCGGGCAGGCCCCCGGCTCCCGACCGGCAGGTCGCGATCGCGAAGGCTTACTATCGAGGCGCGGAGCGAACGCGAGGCGACAAATCGCCGGGCCGCACGGGCGCTAACAAACGGAAGCCGCCACGAGGGGCGGCCTCCGTCGTTCATTTGGGCGTGGAGGTCGGCGCTAGACGAGCGCCTTCCAGAACACCTTGACCTCCTCTGCGGGGAACGTCTCGGTCTCGAAAATCTCAAGCTTCGCGATCTTGCCGAGGACGCGGAACGCGGTCTCGAGATCGGGATACTCGAAGATGCCGAGATACTCCCACGGGCCCATGATTGCGAGGAAGCGCTCGACCGTACCGCCCTCGTCCTCGACGATCTTGTGGATCTTGTCGAAGTACTCGGGGGTCTTCTCGAGGTGCTCCCGCGCGGTCGGCGCGACCCTGAAGAGCCCGACATAGGTGAACATGCGTCACCTCATTTCTTTGGGGGCATCGCTTAGAGCCCCTGCAGGGAGAGTGTCTCTCTCACGGCATCCCAGAGGCATCCGCGCGCTCTCGGAGTCGAACTGCTCGGAAATACGTATATCGGCGCGCGCCCTGGGCAGACCCGCATCCTCGTCGAGCTGCGAGGGGAGCAGCAGTTCGGGGCACTCTCCGAGGCGACCGGGCGTGCGCGGCCGTCTTGATCCCGCCCAATCAGTAGTTTCGGCCGGACGACTCCGCGAAGCCACTGATGGCAGCCTCGCTTCGGCTGGTCAAGCTAGATGCCTACCCGAAGGGAGGGGCGATGGCCACACTCTTCATAATCGTGACGTTTCTGGTTGTCCTTGCGGGGGCGGCCGTCGTTGTGTACGCGCTCTTTGAAATGAGCCCGTACGCTCGGCACGCCGATCAATTCCGCGATCCCCGAACTGGCAAGCCGCGCGGAAGCAGCCCGCACCTGTAGCGAGACACGTCGACCGCGGGTCACCGCAGTACCGGCAACGGCTCGCTCGACCGTGGCACCGACCAGCGCGGCCAGCGGCGCCGGAGCGGTCGCGCTGACACGAGTCCCTCCCAGATCGTCGTATTCAGAGCTCGGATAGATAGAGAGAGAGGAGAGCGGATGATGGGATTCGAACCCACGGTCTTCTGCATAGCAAGGAGCGAGCGCGAGGCGACAGAGGGTGACGGACGACGACATACCCGCTCGGTTCCATCGTTCTCAGTCGAGCCAACCGTCACGAGACGACGCCAACCGACGCGCAAGGCTGACTAAAAGGCTGACTAACCGAGATGCAGTCTGCAAGCCTTGAGCATCTGGAAGGAGGTGTCAGATGGCAGTTCCTGCGCAAACCGATGCGCAACGTGCCGAGCACCATGCGAGTGAGGCTGAGCGACTGCTCAAGAGTTGGTGGCTATCGTCCCACGTCAAGGCGCAAGCCCACGCGGCCCTCGCGGTGTACTACTCGGCCAGGCACGACCAAGACGGTTAGCTAGGCGCCTACCTTCGCCCCGGCCGCGAGAGCGTTTTGCCGCGCTCACGACCCCGAGTTCCGCGGCGGCGGAACCCAGGGCCACGTCCATCCAGCCGCGGCACTCATGGCACGCGCGAACCGCTCGACATCGATCCGCGGAACTCGACGGACTAGCGAGGTTGCACTCGGCTGCCTCTTCGGAACTTGAATCGCCTGGGCGAACCAGAGCAACTCTTGGTTTGTGTGTGGTTGGAACGACATGCCGCGACTGTATGTCCGCGACGAGGCAATCGAAATTGGAGAAATCCCTACGGTTTCGGCGCGGTTCCACGAGGACCGTCCCGGTAGATCAGTCGTCGCGGAACTCTCGCTCCGCGCAGCGCGCGCATAAGAACATGAGCAGCGGCTCCTCGTCGTCGGGCTCGTCTGCGCGGTAGGCGCTCCAGCGCTCGGCGTCAGCCGGCAGCCAGGGCCTGCCGCACTCGGTGCATTCGGGGATCAGCACGACGCTCTCGGCGCTCAGGCGGAAGCCTACGACGACACAAGGCACCGCACGACCGCGAAGGCTGACTAAAGGCTGACTATCGAGGCCGCGAGCCAGCGAGCGGCCAATGTCGAGGTGACAAAAAACCCCGCCTGAGCGGGGCTTTCGTGAGGAGGAGCGGATGATGGGATTCGAACCCACGACCTTCTGCATGGCAAGCAGACGCTCTAGCCAACTGAGCTACATCCGCGAGCGCGGCCAGTATAGCCGCGGTCAGGCCGAGTCCAGGGCCTCGTTCACGAGGCTGTCTGCCAGCTCGTTGTGCTCGCGGCGAACGGCGGTGTAGGTGACCCTGTCCAGCCGGTCGGCGAGGTCGTGGGCCTCGGCGACGAGCTCGCGCAGTGTGTCCTTCTTGACCTTGTACTCCCCGCGCATCTGCTTGACGAGGAGCTCCGAGTCGGACACCACTTCGAGCTCGCCGATGCCCGCCTCGATCGCGCGCTCCAGGCCGGCGAGGAGGCCGCGGTACTCGGCCACGTTGTTGGTCGCGGTTCCGATCGCCTCGCCGTGCGCGGCCAGCACGTGCCCGTCCTCGCTCTCCAGCACGTAGCCGTACGCGGCCGGACCAGGGTTGCCGCGAGAGCCGCCGTCGGTGAAGAGTCGCGCCTTCACAGCAGCGGATAGAGGTCGAACGCGGGTTCCTCGTACGGATGCGCCGCGCGGAGCGCGGCGACCACGTCGGCCTCACACTCTTCGGGGTAGACGGTCTCGAGCCGCAGCTCGGGGACGCGCTCCTCCCGGCCCTTCTCCCCGACGCTCGGATCTGTTTCCTCGCCGCCGAGGAATGTCCCCGTCCCTTCGGTGTACCAGGAGCAGCGCTCGTAGTCGCCGATCCGTCCGGCGCCTGCCGCGAACAGCGCGTCACGCACGACGTCGAGCGCCTCGGCCGGGACGAAGACGACGAGCTTTCGACTCACTCAGTCGCCGAACCCGGTGAGGACCGTGTCCTCCGGATCCCTTCCTTCCAGCTGGGCGTAGAGAGAGGCCAGCGTGCGCGAGCCCTTGACCTCCTCCTTCACCCCGTGTTCCCCGAGCCAGGCGGACGCCTCGGACTCGCTGAGCGCGTCGAACTGGACGTTCGCGGCGCAGCGCCCCGGTCGCGCGACCGCCGGATGCAAGCGCCGGATCTCCTCGTTCGTCGTGACGAGAACGAGCACTCGCAGTCCCTGGCCGATGAGCCCGTCGACGACGTTCAGAAACCGCGACAGACCTTGACCGGCGCGCTCGCGTGCGTCCGCCGACAGCAGCTCCCCGGTGTCCTCGAGCACGAGCAGGCGCCAGGGCTTCTCGTCCACCTCCTCCTCGTCGTCGTGCGCCTCGAAGCGAGATACGAAGACGTGCGGCATGCCGAACCCGCCCTGACCGAGCATCATCGGCACGGCCGGCTGCAGCAGCACCGAGATCAGATAGTCGGCGTGCTCTCCGAAGAACGAGTCGGGATCGACGATGTAGTGGAACTGGCACCACGTGCGCCACTCCCATGCGAGCGCGCGAAGGGCGAACGTCTTGCCGGTGCCGGCCCCCCCATGCCAGAGAACGAGCTGGCCACCACGCGAAGGCTGGAACTCCCTCATCATCGTGCCGAGCTGCGCTCGCGCGCCAGCGGCGTAGTTGCCGCCGATCTCGTCCCACTCCGGCACGCCGATGTTCCGGAAGGACGGCTGCGCACCGTTCGGCGTATAGGTCCAGAACGTGATCGGAACCTCGTGAGACGCACTGGGATCCGGAAGCGGGAAGGTGCTCCGCAGCGCGGCGATGATCTCGTCGGTTGCCCCGCGCTCCTGTGAAGCGACCGAGACGCTCAGGTGGGAGCTCCAGAGGTTGACCTGCATCAAGGACCCGTCCCGCTCGTAGAGCGCACTCTCGCCCCCTTCGAGCGAGCTCCGAAGGCGCGGCTCGCCCAGCACGTCGAGCGAGTCGACGCTCGTCGCCCAGCTCTCGGTTCGCAGCTCCGTCAGGCCTTCCCGGAGCGCCCGGTCGAGAAAGGCCGAGGCGACGATGCCGTGCTGCTCGAGCTCGTGCGTCAGCTGGACTCTCGGTTGCCAGGAACCGGTCACTGCGTGATCCTAGGCCGAGCTACTCGGCGGTGTCGATCTGCGCCTTCTGGAGCTTGCCCGAGTAGTCGACGTAGATCGACTTCCACTCGGTGAAGACGTCGAGCGCCGCCTGGCCGGCCTCGCGGTGGCCGTTGCCGGTGCCCTTGACCCCGCCGAAGGGGAGGTGCACCTCGGCGCCGATCGTGCCCGCGTTGATGTAGGTGATCCCGGCCTCGAGGTCGCGCATCGCGCGGAACGCCTTGTTCACGTCACGCGTGAAGATCGACGACGAGAGGCCGAACTCGATCCCGTTCGAGACGCGCACGGCGTCGTCGAGGTCGCGCACGCGGATCAGCGCGGTCGTCGGGCCGAAGATCTCTTCCTGGGCGATCCGCATCCCCGGCTCGACGTCTCCGAAGATCGTCGGCCGGTAGAAGAAGCCGTCGCCGAGCCCGTTGCCGCCGGCGACCTCGCCGCCGGTCAGAAGCTTCGCGCCCTCGTCCACGCCGATGCCCGTGTACGAATGGATCTTGTCGAGCGCGGCCTGGTTGATCACCGGGCCCACGTCGACGCCGTCCTCCCAGCCCGGCCCGAGGCGCAGCTTCTCGGCCGCGCTCACCAGCCGCGACTGGAGCTCCTCGTACGCGCCCTCCTGGACGATCACGCGCGACGCCGCCGTGCAGCGCTGGCCCGAGGTGCCGAAGGCCGACCAGACGATCCCCTCCACCGCGAGGTCGAGATCCGCGTCGTCGAGGACGATGATCGCGTTCTTGCCGCCGAGCTCGAGGTGGATGTGCTTGAGGTTGTCCGCGGCGTTGCGCATCACCTCGACGCCGGTCTCGCGCGAGCCGGTCAGCGTGATGACGGGCACGTCCGGGTGGCGCACGAGCCGGTCGCCGACCGCGCCGCCGCCGCCGTGGACGATGTTGACCACGCCGGCCGGCACGCCCGCCTCGGCGAGCAGCTCGACGAAGCGCTCGCCCAGGAGCGGCGTGTCGGTCGCGGGCTTGAAGACGACGGTGTTCCCGCAGACGAGCGCGGGCGCGATCTTCCAGGACGGGATCGCGATCGGGAAGTTCCACGGCGTGATGACGCCGATCACGCCGATCGGCTGGCGCACGCTCATGTTGAACTTGTCCGGGAGCTCCGACGGAGTCGTCTGGCCGAAGAGGCGCCGACCCTCGCCGCCCATGTAGAAGCTCATGTCGACCGCTTCCTGGACGTCGCCCGCGGCCTCCGGGATCACCTTGCCCATCTCGCGCGCCATGAGCAGCGCGAGCTCGTCCTTGTGCTCGGCGAGCAGCTGGCCGAAGCGGAACAGGATCTCGCCGCGGCGCGGGGCGGGCACGAGCCGCCAGTCCTCGTACGCGGCCTTGGCCGCATCGACCGCGCAGTCTACGTCGTCGGCACCCGAGCGCGGAAACACGCCGAGCGTCTCCCCGGTGGCCGGGACCGACGTCTCGAACGTGTCGCCCGAGGCAGCGTCAACCCACGCGCCGCCGATCAGGTTCTTGAAGGTCTTCGTCGCCGTCGCCACGGCTGGCGATTCTAGCTGCCCTCCCTAGGCGTCTTCTTCAGGAGGATCCGTGTCCGGGAACGTCCCCGATGCGCGCTGGCGGCGGCGGTCGCGAATCTCGCGCTTACCGCCGAATTCGCGGCCCTTGCGCCGGTCCTCTCCCTCGCGGCGATCGACAATCACCGTCACGTGCGGGTTGTCCTTGTAGTACTCGACCATCTTGTCGTAGAGCTCGTCGGCCAGCTCGCGGGGGATCACGCAGTAGATCATCGTCGCTTCGGATTGTAGGTCGGGCCCAGGCGAGCGCTAGACCGGCGGGATATCGGGAACGATGCGGCCGTCCGGCGCGAGCTTTGCGTTCCAGCTCGTGAACATCGCCTCCACGTCGCCGGGATCCTGCCCGCGGTCCTCCAGGCGGACCGGCTGGCCAGAGTCGGGAGTGATGCGGTACTGGTACCACGAGATCTCCCACGCGACGGTGAGCACGACCTCACTGTTGACCCCGGAGAGCGGGACGATGCTCGCCTTCGGCTGGCCGAGGCTCTTGGCGAGTCCGGCTACCGTGCGGCGGAACGCGCTCGCGTTGAAGAGGTCAGCCGCCTCGACCATCGCGAGCTCGGGCCCGGAGAGCCGGCGGAGGATTGGTTCATCCACCACCGGCTCGGCCACGGGCTTGCGGGGCTCAAACAGCGCAGCGAGCGGGCCGAGCCTCCGGCGGCGGCGCGAGTCGACCACGAGGGGCGACGTCGGGCTGCCTTCCTTCAGCCAGCCGTGCTCGAGCGCGATTTCCTGGCACAGCGGGCAGACGTCGAGAAAGCTCTCGCCGTCGGGCGAATACCGGACCGAACGCTCGCCCACGAGAAGCGTCCGCTCGCAGATCGCGCACGAGCGCGCCGCGAGAACAGCCTGCCGGGAGATCCGCATCGGGAGACCCTAGCGCAGCCGAAAGGGGCTAGACCGTCGCCTCCTCCTGCTCTTCCTTCGACTCCTCGATGATCTTCTGGGCGATATGGGTTGGCACTTCCTCGTAGCGCAGGAAGTGCATGTGGTAGTCGCCGCGCCCTCCGGTGAGCGAGGTCAGCGCCTGCGAGTAGGTGAGGATTTCCGCCATCGGGACCTCGGCCTTGATCGAGGTCATGCCGCCACGAGGCTCCATCCCCTGCAGGCGGCCGCGGCGAGAGTTGAGGTCGCCGTTGACCGCGCCGACCGTGTCGTCGGGGACGGCCACCTCCACCTCCATGATCGGCTCGAGCAGGACCGGGTTGGCCTTCTGGTAGGCCTCCTTGAACGCCATCGAGCCGGCGATCTTGAACGCCATCTCCGAGGAGTCGACCTGGTGCTGCTGGCCGTCGACGAGACGCACGCGGATGCCCTGCACCGGCGCGCCGGCGAGCTCGCCGTGCTCCATCGCCTCCTGGATGCCCTTGTCGACCGCCGGGCGGAAGCTCTGCTGGATCACGCCGCCGACGATCTCGTCCACGAACTCGTAGCCCGAGCGCTCGGGTAGCGGCTCGATCACGATCGCGCAGTCGCCGAACTGTCCGCGGCCGCCGGTCTGCTTCTTGTAGCGGTGCCTGGCACGCGCCTCCTTGCGGATCGTCTCTAGGTACGGCACGCGCGGCTGGTGGAGTTCGACCTCGACGCCGAACCGGCCCTTGAGGCGGTCGACTGCGACCTCGACGTGCATCTGGCTCATCCCCGAGAGCAGCTGCTCGCCGGTCTGCGGGTCCCGCCGCAGGACGAGCGTGGGGTCCTCCTCGGCCAGGCGCCGAAGCGAGGTGCCGACCTTCTCCTCGTCGCCCTTGGCCTTCGGCGTGATCGCGAAGCTCATGACCGGCTCGGGGAAGTCGAGCTTCGGCACGTCGACCTCGTGCTCGGCATCGAGCAGCAGATCGCCCGTCGTCGTCTCCTTCAGCTTGGCGACCGCGCCGATGTCGCCCGGGCCGAACTCGGTCGCCTGTTCGTGGTCCTTGCCCTGGAGCTCGAGCAGCTGTCCAACGCGCTCCTTGCCGCGTGACCGTGCGTTCACGAGCGTCGAGTCGGAGGTCAGCTCGCCGGCGAGGACGCGGAAGAGGTTGATCCGGCCCGCGAACGGGTCGGCGACAGTCTTGAAGACGAACACCGCGGTGCCGGCGCCGTCGACGTCGACCGCGGGCGGGCGCTTGGCCGGCGAGGGGACACCCTCGACCAGCAGGTCGAGCAGCGCCGTTGTGCCGAGATTCTTCGTGGCGACCCCGCACGCGACCGGGAACAGCTCGCCGCGCGTCACCGCGTCCTTGAGGGCGTGCGCGACCTCCTCTTCGCCGAGCTCCTCGCCCTCGAGGTAACGCTCCATCAGCGACTCGTCGGTCTCGACGACCGCGTCGAGCAGCTTCTCCCGGTACTCGGCGACGGTGTCGGCCATCTCGGCCGGAATCTCGGTCGGCCCGCCCTCGCGCTCGCCCTCGGGGCTCGTGTACGCCTTTAGGTGGAGGACATCGACGATGCCGGTCAGCTCGTGCTCGCTCCCGATCGGGAGGTTCACGGCGACGCAGCGCTCGGAGAGGTGCGTCCGGAACTGCTCGAGCGCGCGGTAGAAGTCGGCCCGCTCGCGGTCGAGCATGTTGATGAAGACCACGCGTGGAAGGTCGAGCTCGTCGGAGCGCTCCCAGACGCGCGTCGTCTGCACCTCAACGCCCATGACGGCGCTCGCCACGACGAGCGCGCCCTCGACCACGCGCAATGCGGCGATCGTGTCCCCGCCGAAGCCCGGGTCGCCCGGGGCGTCGATCAGGTTGATCTTGCGGCCCTGCCACTCGCAGTGGCAGAGCGAGGCGGCCAGCGACATCTGCCTGCGTTGCTCGTCCTCGTCCCAGTCTGAGGTGGTCGTGCCCTGCTCGACGGTGCCGAGCCGGTTGATCGCGCCGGACTGGAACAGCATCGCCTCGACGAGCGAGGTCTTCCCCGTGCCGCGGTGGCCGACGACGGCGACGTTGCGGATCTTCGCTGCTTCGGTGGGCATGTTGGCGGGCTCCTCCTGGGACGTGGGTTCGAGGTCGATCTTAGCGTCGGTGGGCCTCTATCCTCAGCTGCCATGTGGTGGCGCAACGCGGTCGTCTACCAGATCTACCCGCGCTCGTTTCAGGACTCGGACGGGGACGGCGTCGGCGACCTCCGCGGGATCACGCGCCGGCTCGATCACCTCGCCTACCTGGGAGTCGACGCATTCTGGCTCTCGCCGATCTACCCCTCCCCGCTCGCCGACTTCGGCTACGACGTCTCCGACTACACCGCCGTCGACCCCGTCTTCGGGAGCCTCGAGGATCTCGACCGCCTCGTCCGCGAGGCGCACGCGCGCAGCCTGCGAGTGCTGCTCGACCTCGTCCCCTCGCACACCTCGATCAAGCACCCGTGGTTCCGCGAGCACCCCGACCGCTATATCTGGTCTCCCGCCGACGGGCCGCCGAACAACTGGCGCTCGGTGTTCGGCGGCAGCGCCTGGAGTCTCGACGAGCGCAGCGGCCGATGGTACCTGCACACCTTCTACCCGGAGCAGCCCGACCTGAACTGGCGCAACCCGGAGGTGGTGCGCGCGATGCAGGGAGTCGTACGCTTCTGGCTCGACCGCGGCGTGGACGGTTTCCGCGTCGACGCGGTCAACGTGGTCATCAAGGACGCCGATCTACGCGACGACCCGCCCTCCTCGGGCCGCTTCCCGCTGCCGCTCGTAGGCGAGGCAGCCGAGCTCGACCATGTCCACTCCGCCAACCGACCGGAGGTGGTCGAGGCGCTGGCGGCCATGCGCGAGGCGGCCGGGGAAGCCCTCCTCGTCGGCGAGGTCTTCCTCGGAACGGCGGAGTACCCGCGCTACCTCGAGCATCTCGACCTCGTCTTCGCCTTCGAGTTGCTCTTCTCGCCGTGGGAGGAGCGCTCGCTCCGCGCCGCAATCGGGCCGGCCTCGGAGCTCGGCCGCGTCGCCTGGGTGCTCTCGAACCACGACTTCGAGCGGCTGGCCACGCGGGTTGGTGCGGAGAACGTCCGCGCGGCCGCGCTCCTGCTCCTGACTCTGCCTGGAGCGGCGTTCGTCTACCAGGGCGACGAGCTCGGCCTGCCGAACGGACCGGGCGCAGACCCGCCCTTCGACCGCGCCGGGCGCGACCCGCTGCGCCATCCGATGCAGTGGGACGGAACTGCCGGCGGCGGATTTAGCACAGGCCGCCCGTGGCTACCGACGATCGACCCGGCGCAGCGAAACGTCGAGGCCCAGCGCGGCGACCCCGGCTCGCTGCTCGAGCTCTACCGGCGGTTGATCGCCCTCAGGCGCGAGCTCCGCGGCGGCTTGCGGCTGCTCGAAGCCGAGCCGGGCGTCGTGGCCTACGAGCGAGGCGGACACACCGTCGCGATCAACACGACCGCGCAACCACGCCAGGCACCCGCCGGGGAGGTCGTGCTCGCGACGCACGAAGGTGCAGGCCTTCCGCCCCGTGCAGGTCTGATCGTCAAGACGTAGGCTTTCTCGAAATGGCCGAGATCGAGTACGACAGCGTCTCGAAGATCTACGGCGACGGAACGGAGGCCGTCCGGGACCTCGACCTCTCAATCCAGGACGGCGAGCTGATGGTGCTCGTCGGCCCCTCCGGCTGCGGCAAGACGACCGCGCTGCGCATGCTCGCCGGCCTCGAGGAGATCAGCGACGGCGAGATCCGCATCGGCGACCGAATCGTCAACGACCTGACGCCGAAGGACCGCGACGTCGCGATGGTCTTCCAGAGCTACGCGCTCTACCCGCACATGACCGTCGAGCAGAACCTCGCCTTCGGCCTCAAGCTGCGCAAACTGCCGAAGAAGGAGGTGCAGGAGCGCGTCCACCGCGCCGCGAAGGTCCTGCAGATCGAGGAGTTCCTCAAGCGCAAGCCACGGGCGCTCTCCGGCGGCCAGCGCCAGCGCGTCGCGATGGGCCGCGCGATCGTGCGCGAGCCGCAGGCCTTCCTGATGGACGAGCCGCTCTCGAACCTCGACGCGAAGCTGCGGGTGCAGATGCGCGCCGAGATCCACCAGCTGCAGCGCCGGCTTGGCGTCACGACCATCTACGTCACCCACGACCAGGTCGAGGCGATGACGATGGGCGACCGCGTCGCCGTCATGAACGCGGGACACCTACAGCAGGTCGACACGCCGCAGGTGCTCTACGACCACCCGGTCAACGAGTTCGTCGCCGGCTTCATCGGCTCGCCGTCGATCAATCTGGTCGAGTCGCAGCTCGCCCGGAGCAACGGCAGCCTCCAGGTCAACCTCGGCGAGCACAAGCTGACCGTCGATGACCAGCTCGCTCGCAACCGCTCGGGCCTCGGCAACTACGTCGGCAAGACGGTCATCCTCGGGATCCGGCCGGAGGACTTCGAGGACGCGAGCATCGAATCGGATGCGCCTGCCGATCGCCGCATCAAGACCACGGCCAAACTCACCGAGCCCCTCGGCTCAGAGGTGCTCGTCCACTTCGGCACCGAGGCGACCGCCGTCGTCTCGAGCGCCGCCGCCGCAGACGCCGGCGAGGACGCCGACATCCGTCTCGGCGAGGAAGACGAGGTGACGACGCGCCTGATCGCGCGCGTCAGCCCCAAGAGCCGCATCGCCGTCGGGGGCGAGATCGAGCTGGCCGTCGATACGAGCCGCCTCTACTTCTTCGATCCCGAGACCCGCGCAGCGGTCTAACCCTTGACCGCGCCGGCGGTGAGGCCGGCGAGGATGCGCTTCTGCAGGACCAACGTCGCGACGATCAGCGGCAGCGTCACGACGATCGTCGCGGCCATCACCGTCCCCCACGGGAACTGGAAGGCGTTCCCGCTCGAGCCGGTGAAGGACGTGATCGCGACCGGGACCGTGTAATGGCCCGGCGACTGGATGAACGAGACCGCGTAGAGGTACTCGTTCCACGCCGCGATGAATGCGAGCAGTCCCGTCGTGACGAGCCCAGGGGCGATCAGCGGCAGCAGCACCTTCCAGAAGACCTGTAGCGGCGTCGCGCCGTCCACGTAGGCTGCCTCCTCGAGGTCGCCCGGGAGTGCGCGCATGAAGCTCGTCAGCACCCAGATCGTGAACGGGAGGGTGAAGATCAGGTAGCTGAAGACGAGCGCCCACGGCGTGTCGTACAGCTTCGGGAAGTGGATCGGCCCCACGATGTGGAAGCCGCTGAACATCGTGTACAGCGCCCCGAGGATTGCGATCTGCGGGAAGATCGTCATCGAGAGCATCAGGTAGAGCACGAACGACTTCCCCCGGAAGCGGAAGCGGCCGAGGGCGTAGGCGGCAAGCGAACCGATTGACAGCGAGATCAGCGTCACCGAGCCGGCGACGATCGTCGAGTTGAGCAGCGCCTTCCGGAAGAAGCTCGAGGTGAGCGCATCGTGGAAGTGCGCCCAGGTCGGGTGGCTCGGGAAGTACTGGATCGGCGTGCTGAAGAGCTGCGGATCGGGAGTGATGGCCGAGCGCAGCGCCCAGTAGAACGGGAAGAGCGCGTACACGGCGATCGCGAGGATCAGGATCCAGAACGGCACCCTCACCAGCACGCGACCCAGCGGGCTGCGGCGGAGGCGGACCGAACGTGAGACCGGACGAATCGCGGCCCGAGTGGTCTCCGCGGCAGTGCTCATTGCTCGCTCACCCGCACGAAGGTGACGTAGATGACGACGAACACCGAGATGATCAGGAAGATCGCGACGCTGACGGCCGCGCCGTATCCGACGTGCCCGTCCTGGACGATCACCCCCTGATCGTAGACGGCCATTGACTGCGCGCCGAGTCGGTTCCCGAAGAAGACGGCGAAGACGTCGAAGACCCGCAGCGCGTCAAGCGTGCGGAAGATCAGCGCCACGAGGATCGCAGGCCGCAGCAGGGGCAGGGTGATGCGCCAGAACTGCTGCAACTGGTTCGCCCCGTCGACCGACGCCGCTTCGTAGAGGTCGTTCGGGATCACCTGCATGCCGGCCAGCAGCAGCAGCGCGACGAACGGCGTCGTCTTCCAGATGTCGACCGCGGAGACCGCGGCGAGCTGGGTCCCAGGGTCGGCGATCCACGCGTGCGGGTGCGAGAGGATGTGCGTCCGCATACCGAGGTCGTTGACGACGCCGTAGGTGTCATCGAGCATCCACAGCCACATCTTCGCGGCGACGACCGTCGGGATCGCCCAGGGCACGAGCATGATGGCCCGCATCACACCCCGACCCTTGAAGTGCGAGTTGACGACGAGCGCGATGATCAGGCCGAGGAGGAACTCGAGCGAGACGGTGATCACCGTGAACTTGATCGTCAGGACGACGGTGTCCCGGAAGATCGTGTCGTGGACGAGGGTGTGGTAGTTGTCGAGCCCGACCCACTTCGTGGGCGTGATGCCGGCCAGGAACTCCTGGTTCGTGAAGCTCTGATAGACCGTCTTGCCGAGCGGGTAGATCGCGACGAACGCGACGACGGCGAGCGCGGGGACGAGCAGGAGCCAGGCGAGGCGCGTCTGCCGACGCTGGAGCTTTGTGCGGCGGCGGCGACCGCGCCGCGGAACCGGGGCTGGGGTGGCTGCCGAGCTCACGAGTCGAGGTGAGGGAGGATGACAGGTGCCATCCTCCCTCGTTTCGTCAGGCCGTGCGGCCTACTTGGACTTCAGGATCTGCTGCAGCCTCGACTTGATCTGAGGCAGCACCTGGCTCGCCGGTGTGCCGGTGAGGATCTGGTTGATGCCCTGGTAGACGACCTTCGAGGCTTCGTTGTAGTGCGTCCCGAGGAACTTGGCGGGCCGCGTCACCCGAGCCACGCTCGCGATCGCGGGCTTCAGATACGGGTTCGCCTTGACGACCGCCTTGTTCTTCGCAACCGACACGATCGTCGGCACGTTCGAGTTGGTGATCGCGTCGAACTTCTCGACCGCCGGGCTCGTCATGTAGCGGACGAACTCGATCGTGGCGGCCTTGTGCTTCGAGAACTTCGAGACCGCGAGCTGCCAGCCGCCGACGGTGCCGACGGACTTCCCCCCCGAGCCGTGCGGAAGCACCGTAACGGCGAACTTGCCCTTCACCTTCGAGCCGGTCGTGGCCCCGATCCCGTACTGGTACGGCCAGTTGCGCGCGAAGGCAGCGTCGCCGTTGTCGAAGGCGTGCTCGGTCTGGTCTTCCTGGTACGTCGTCACGCCGGCAGGCGTGGTCTTGCCGATCTGCGTGCGGAACGCATCCAGGATCGTCCGAGCCTTCGCGTTGTTGATCGTGACCTTGCCGTTGTCGATGAGGTTGCCGCCGCCCGCGGACGCGATCCACTCGAGCGCGTTGCAGGTGAGGCCCTCGTAGGCGTTGCCCTGGAAGACGAAGCCGCTGAAGTTCGGGTTCGAGCTCCGCTCGCCGTCCTGGATCTTCTTCGCCATCGCGAAGAGGCTGCTCCAGGTCTTTGGCGGCGCCTTGTAGCCGTACTTCTTCAGCAGATCGGTGCGGTAGTAGAGGATTCCGTAGTCGCCGAACCACGGCATCGCCACCAGCTTCCCCTTGATGGTGTCGTTGGCGACGATGCTGGCCAGGTGGAGCTTCGACTGCTTGCCGAGCTTCGGCTTCAGGTTGACCAGGTACGGCGCGAAGGCCCCCGGCCATACGACATCGATCATCGCCACGTCGATCGACGACGACTTCGACGAGAACGCCCGCGCGAGCTGCGAGTACGCCTGGTCGGATGCCGCCGGGTGCGGCTCGACGGTGACCTTGATTCCGGTGTCGTGCGTGAACCGCTTGGCGAGTCTCGTGTCGCGAACGTGACCGTTCCCGACCGAGTCGCCGACGAACGTGATCTTCTGTCCGTGGTACTTCTTCCTGATCGCGGCGGCGTTCGGCACCTTGGGTGCCACGATCGCCGCTGCTGCTTGTGCGTGGCTCGCCTTCTTGCTACCGGCGGCGGCGACGCTGAAGGAGACGATGAGCGCGAGGACACCCACCGCTCCCGCGATGATCAGCAGTCTGCGGTGTTTCACTCTCCCACTTCCTTTCGCTAGACCCCTCTAAGCACTCGACAAGTTGAACGTCCGGCGTGTCGGTGTCAAGCGGAAGAGTACGGACTTGGACTGCGTCAGCGTCCGAGCGGCTCGCGGGAGGGCGAACCTGCCAGGCGTGCCTTGAGCCGCAGGATCGCCTTCGTGTGCAGCTGCGAGACGCGCGACTCGGTCACGCCGAGCACCTCGCCGATCTCGCGAAGGGTCAGCTCCTCGTAGTAGTAGAGCGTGACGACGAGCTTCTCGCGCTCGGGCAGGCGAGCGATCGCCTCGCCCAGCGCCTCCTTGAGCTCAGTCTGCGCAAGCTCGGACTGCGGCTCGGGCCCCTGCGTGTCCTCGATCGTGTCGATCAGGGCGACCTGGTCGCCGCCGCCGGCCCCGGATGAGATCGTCCAGAGCTCGTCGAGCGCCGCGATCGAGGAGCGGCCGATCTCGGAGAGGCTGTCGTCGAGCTCGTCGGTGGTGAGGCCGAGCTTCTCGGCGATCTCCTCGTCCGTCGGCGCTCGCATCAGCTTGCGCTCGAGGTCGGCGATCGCGCGCTCGATGTCGCGGGCGCGCGAGCGGACCGAACGCGGAACCCAGTCCATCGCTCGCAGCTCGTCGATGATCGAGCCCTTGATCCTGGCGATCGCGTACGTCTCGAACTTGATGTCGCGGTCGGGGTCGAAGCGCTCGATCGCGCCGATCAGGCCGAGCAGCCCGTACGAGTTGAGGTCGTTCTCGTCCACGTGGGCGGGCAGTCCGCTCCCGAGCCGGCCCGCCACGTACTTGACGAGCGGCGCGTACGTGAGGATCAGGCGGTCCCGGACGGCCTGGTCTTTCGTTCGCTTGTACTCGCGCCAGAGAGCCTGGGTGTCGTCGTCCGCCACGGGTAGAGAATACGGCCTCGGCCTGCTCTTTCCTCAGGGGCCCGGTTTTCGCCTGAGGTTTCGGAGGGCCAGCGTGAGGAGCCAGAGGGCGATCACGCCCGCCGCGACGACCACGACGATGAGGCCCTTGTTGGTGTCGATCGCCTCCGCGGCGGCGGCGGCGATGCCGACGAACGCGACCGCGAGGAAGAGGAAGAGCGCGCCGAGCGCGGGCCGTGGAGGCGGAGGAGCCACGGCGGAACTCTAGGAAAGCCGCGGCTACAATCGACGCGCAACCCTAGGGGCGTAGCTCAATTGGCAGAGCACCGGTCTCCAAAACCGGGGGTTGCAGGTTCGAGTCCTGCCGCCCCTGTGGCACCACTGCAAGGCCGGTTCGACGTCTTCGTGTCCTAGCGATGCCAGTCGCGGAGGCGGGCGGCTGCCAGCCGCAGGAGCGAATGAAGGTTGTCAGGGCGGCACGTGAGCCCGCCGCCTAGGACGTGTCGCCGGTTCGGATCGCGTCAAGCAAGGCCCGCGTGAGCTTCACAGCCTCGGCGTTGTCCGCCCGCGCTGTCTCGAGTGACTCCTTCGACCACGACTCCGGCAGATCGTGGATCAACCAGTGGGCAGTCGTCAGAGCGTTGGTCACGGCAAGGACGACCTTGTCGGTCGCTTCGCCGATTCGAGGGGAGGGATAGCCCGCTGCAAACTCCACAATCGGATCGCGGAGTGCTTTCCAACGTTCGAGCAGCTCGTTCATGAGGGTGAGCGTCTGGGATCCGGGCGTAGCCGTCAGTCGCTGGGGTTCGGAGTCGCTGAGAAGCGACAGAACCGGCGCGACCACGGCTGCCCCCTTGGCCTGCCGTTCCGCCCGCTCCGCCGCCTCACGCTCGTGGCGCGCGTGCCGCAGCTGCAGCTGCGCAGCGAGTAACGCCACAGCGGCGACGATCGCGCTGCTGCCGAGTACCAGCGTTACGGTTGCCCAGGCGGGCATCCCTAGACCTCCTGACGGCGTTGGTCGGGGCGAACTTACCCCAGTCGCTCGGCCTTCGGCTCGGGGTCGATGTGCGGCGGTCCCTGCAGGAACGAAGGATCAGACGAGCTCGATGCCCTCGTGGGTCAGCTCGAGGGTCTCGATCACGACGTCGTTGCCCAGGGCGTTCATGCCGCTGGACGCGTACTTGCTCGGCCACGCGCGGCGGATGTGCCAGCGAGCCACTTCCTGGCGGGACTCGTCCAGCAGGATCACGGCGACGTCGCGGCGATCGAGGTTCCCCTCTGTGATCGCGTGCCACCAGTCGTAGAGCGCCGTGTCGCCGGCGAAGCCGCGGCGGAGGACGACGGGTCCGTACTCGACCCGCCCTGGAAGCATCCGCGCGCCAGAGGTCTTGTCGGAGCCCTCACGATAGGCGACCACCTCGATGCGGCCCTCGGGAAGCTCGACCTCGCTGAAGCCGGCAATCGTGCTTCCGTCGAAATTGACGAGGAAGTTGAAGTTCAGGTACGGGTCAGGACGAACGATCGGCATCGCCGGGCACCTCCAGGTAGGGGAAGTCGCGATAGGCGTCGAGGTCGTGGGTGATGCTGCGCGAGCGACGGGCGCCCTCGTCGGTGCGCCAGGTGACTCGCACCTCGAGCTTCCGGGGCTCGTCACGGGCAAACAGCAGCGACGAGCGGTCGAGGAAGACCCGCAGCCGTCGGCGCGGGCCGAGGAACTCCAGGCGGCGGAACACGCCAAGGCGGTCGATGCGCCGCTCGCCGCCGAGGCCGAGGAGCGGCCCGTCGAAGCGAACTCGCACGGAGTGCGCCGGCACGTCGCCGAGGTTCCGCAGCACGAGGTAGAGCAGGCCGCGGTCGAACTCGACGTCGAGAATGACGTCGGCCTCTCGCGGCGGGCGCGCGTGCTCCGAGACGGCTCCGGACACGCGACGAGTCTAGACCCGCGGTAGGCTCAGCCCGTGGCGGTCCTGACCTCTCAAGTGGAGCGTTCGGACGTGTTCGAGCAGCGGCGCGCGCGCATGGAGGAGCTCGTTGCCGAGCTGCGCGAGCGCTCCGCGAAGGTCGCCCGCGGTGGCGGCGAGGCGGCGCTCGAGAAGCACCGTTCGCGCGGGAAGCTGACCGCGCGGGAGCGCATCGACCGGCTGCTCGACCCCGACACGGCCTTCCTCGAGCTCTCGGCGCTCGCCGCGTGGGACCTCTACGGCGGCCAGGCGCCAGCTGCCGGGATCGTGACCGGGATCGGGGTGATCGACGGCCGCCAGTGCGTCCTCGTCGCCAACGACGCGACGGTCAAGGGCGGCACCTACTTCCCGGTCACGGTCAAGAAACACCTACGGGCGCAGGAGATCGCCGAGCAGAACCGCCTGCCTTGCATCTACCTCGTCGACTCCGGCGGCGCGTTCCTGCCGCTCCAGGCCGAGGTCTTCCCCGACCGGGATCACTTCGGGCGGATCTTCTACAACCAGGCCCGCCTCTCGGCCGCGGAGATCCCGCAGATCGCCTCGGTGATGGGCTCGTGCACCGCGGGCGGCGCGTACGTCCCTGCGATGAGCGACGAGACGATCATCGTCAAGGGCACGGGGACGATCTTCATCGGCGGGCCACCGCTCGTGAAGGCGGCGACCGGCCAGGAGGTGAGCGCGGAGGAGCTGGGTGGCGCCGACGTCCACGCGCGGCTTTCGGGCGTCGCCGACCACTACGCGACCTCGGACGAGCACGCACTGGCGCTCGTGCGCGAGATCGTGCGCAACCTCAACCTGCCGAGCCCGGAGCCGCCTTGGGACGTCGCCACCTCCGAGCCGCCGGAGGCCGACCCCGCGGAGCTCTACGGCCTGATCCCGGCCGACTTCCGCGAGCAGGTCGACCCGCATGAGCTGATCGCGCGGATCGTCGACGGCTCCCGTTTCCACGAGTTCAAGGCGCTCTACGGGGAGACGCTCGTCTGCGGCTTCGCGCGGATCGAGGGCTACCCGGTCGGGATCCTCGCCAACAACGGCGTCCTGTTCGGCGAGTCCGCCGCGAAGGGCGCGCACTTCATCGAGCTCGCGTGCAAGCGGCGCGTCCCGCTCGTCTTCCTGCAGAACATCACCGGCTTCATGGTCGGCAAGGAGTACGAGTCGGGCGGGATCGCGCGCGACGGCGCCAAGCTCGTGACCGCGGTCGCCTGTGCGGAGGTGCCGAAGTTCACGGTCATCGTCGGCGGCTCGTTCGGCGCCGGTAACTACGGGATGTGCGGCCGCGCCTACTCGCCACGCCAGCTCTGGATGTGGCCGAATGCGCGCATCTCCGTGATGGGCGGCGAGCAGGCGGCGACGGTCCTGACGATGGTGGGCGACGCGGACCCCGACGAGATCCGCGCCAAGTACGAGGCCGAGGGCAACCCGTACTACTCGACCGCGAGGCTCTGGGACGACGGCATCATCGACCCGCTCGACACGCGCCGCGTCCTGGCGATGGGCATTTCGGCAGCACTGAACGCGCCGATCCCCGAGACGACGTTCGGCGTCTTCCGGATGTGAAGCGACCAAGGAGGAGTGCATGGGCTATTCGATGATCAACGTGGAGGACATCGAGGGCGGCGGGCCCGGCGGCGGGTTCCACTTCGTGCGCCGTGAGCTTGGCGTCGAGGCGTTCGGCATCAACTGGATCGACCTTCCGCCGGGCGCCGAGGGCTTCGAGCACGACGAGGGCGAGTCTCAGCAGGAAGAGGTGAACGTGGTCGTGCGCGGGTCGGGCGTGTACCGGATCGAGGGCGAGAACGTGCCCGTGCAGGTCGGGACGTTCGTACGCTTCGACCCCGAGACGACGCGGGTCCCGGTCGCCGGGCCCGAGGGAATGACCCTGGTCGCGGTCGGCGCACGCCGCGGAAGCTACGAGCCGAGGGGGCCGTTTTGAACCACACGCTGGAGCTGGACGACGACGATCTCCGCCTCCTGAAGGCGGCCCTGCACTCGTACCTGGACGACTTCGGTCACGACGAGGCCGACGTCCTGCGGCGGATCAAGGACCTGATGGCGCGTCTTCCGACCCCGGGCGTGCCGGACGAGTGACCGCCCATCTCCTCCTCTGGAGCCTCGCCGACTCGAAGACGACGCTCGACGAGCTCAAAGAGCATCTCCCCGATCTCCCGGAAGGCGACCATTGGATCTGGGACCCGGCCACGGATCGGTTCGGCCTGGTTTCGCTCTCGGGATCGCTGAGCGACATCGAGGCGATCCGCGACCTGATCGGCAAGGACCCGGAGATCGGCGAGGAGTTCGAGATCCTGGAGTAGCGCGGGCTACGAGGTCTCGAGCCAGTGGGTCAGCTCGCGGCGCTCGACCTCGGTGAGGGGACGCAGCGGCGCGCGGACGTCACCGCGGACCGGGACTCCGCGCTTGCCGAGCACGAACTTGGCCGCGGCCTGGAACGGGTAGCGGTCCAGGGCGGCCCGGAGCTCGGTCACCTCTTCGGCGCGGTCGCGGACGAGCGCCGCGACCCGGTCCGGGAAGACCGACGCGAGGCCCGAGACCGTTCCCGCGGCGCCACGCTCGAGGCCGGGCAGCACGAGCTCCTCGGCGCCGATGAAGACGTCGAGCCCCTCGATCAGGTACGGCTCGACGGCCTCGAAGGGCTTGTCCGAGACCTTCAGTCCCGCGAGGTTCGACGTGCGCTCGCGCAGCTGCTCGATCACCGCCAGCGGGACGGCGTAGCCGCTCCGCGCCTTGAACTCGTAGACGTAGAAGGGCAGCGGCTCGCACGCGCGGGCCGCGGCCTCGAAGTGCGCGAGCAGGGCCGCGTCGTCGTACGCGTAGTAGGGCGGCCCGATCACGGCGACGCCCGCCGCCCCAGAGGCGGCCGCGTGCTCGGCGAGCGCGACGGTCTCGGCCGTCGTCTGCGCGCCGCAGTGGACGATCGTGGGCAACGGTCCGTCGACGAACAGCTCGGCCGCGCGGCGGCGCTCGGCGGCGGAGAGCAGGATCCCCTCGCCGGTCGTCCCGAGCGCGAGGATGCCGTCGAGGCCCCCGGCCGAGAGAAAGTCGAGGTATGGCCGGAAAGCCTCCTCGTCCAGAGCGGCGCCTTCGTCGCGGAGAGGCGTGACGGCAGCCGCGAGAGCTCCGCGCAGCATCTGACAACTTTACGATCTGCGGACATGGCCGCGTTGCGTATCGAGCAGGACGAGGACGTGCTGCGCGTGACGATGGCGCGGCCGGATCTGCACAACGCGTTCGACGCGGAGCTGATCGTCGAGCTGACCGGCGCGTTCGCTGACGTCGGCGGCGCGCGCGCGGTCGTGCTCGCGGGCGACGGGCCCAGCTTCTGCGCGGGCGCCGACGTCGACTGGATGCGGGCCTCGATCGAGCTCAGCTACGAGGAGAACGTGGCCGACGCGAGGCGGCTGCGGATGATGCTCGAGACGATCAACGCCTGCCCCGCGCCTGTGATCGCTCGCGTCCAGGGTCATGCGCTCGGCGGCGGCTGCGGGCTCGTGGCCTGCGCGGACATCGCGATCGCTTCGCCCGAGGCGCAGTTCGCGTTCTCCGAGGTCAAGCTCGGGATCATCCCGTCCGTGATCTCGCCGTTCGCGCTGGCGAAGATCGGTCCGGGAGCCGCGCGGCGCTACTTCGTCACCGGCGAGCGGTTCGACGCGGCCACCGCGCTTCGGATCGGTCTCGTCCAGGAGGTCGCGGGCGACCTCGACGCGACCGTCGAGCGGCTGGTCGCGGAGCTGCGCACCGCAGGCCCGGAGGCGGCGCGACACGCGAAGCAGCTCGTGCTCGACCGGCCGGACGCGCTTGGCACCGAGCGGCGGATCGCGCAGCGGCGCACGAGCGACGAGGGCCAGGAGGGCCTGCGCGCGTTCCTCGAGAAGCGTCGGCCCGGGTGGTCATCAGAAAGCTCCTAGTCGCGAACCGCGGCGAGATCGCGCTGCGCGTGTTCCGCGCGTGCCGCGAGCTCGGGATCTCGACCGTCGCCGTCTACACCCCGGATGACGGCGCACGCGCGCACGAGCGGGACGCGGACGAGGCGGTCGAGATCGCGTCGTACCTTCACTCCGAGGAGCACATCCGCGCGGCGAAGCAGAGCGGCGCGGACGCGATCCATCCCGGCTACGGCTTTCTCTCGGAGAGCCCGCACTTCGCCGCAGCAGTCGAGGCCGCCGGCCTCACCTGGGTCGGGCCGCCGGCCGAGGCGCTCGAGGCAGGTGGCGACAAGCAGCGCGCGAAGCGCATCGCGCGGAGGGCAGGCGTTCCCGTCGTCCTCGAGGGCGAGCCGGAGGAGCTCGGGTTCCCGCTGCTGATCAAGGCGGCGGCCGGCGGAGGCGGGCGCGGGATGCGCGTCGTCCGCGAGCCGGGCGAGCTCGAGGACGCGTTCGCGGCCGCGAGGCGCGAGGCGCAGGCGGCGTTCGGCGACGACCGCGTCTTCTGCGAGCGCTACGTCGAGAGGCCGCGGCACGTCGAGATCCAGCTCCTGGCCGATGCGCGCGGCGAGGTCGTCGCGCTCGGTGAGCGAGAGTGCTCGGTCCAGCGCCGTCACCAGAAGGTGCTCGAGGAGTCACCCTCGCCCGCGCTCGACGACGAGCTGCGCACGCGCATGAGCGAGGCCGCGGTCGCCTTCGCAGCCGCGGTCGACTACCGCAGCGCCGGGACCGCCGAGTTCATGCTCGACGGCCGCGACTTCTGGTTCCTCGAGCTGAACGGCCGGATCCAGGTCGAGCACCCGGTCACGGAGCTGGTCACGGGCGCCGACCTCGTCGTCGAGCAGCTCCGGATCGCGCAGGGCGAGCCGCTGCACGCGCCGCAGAGGTACCTCGAAGGCCACGCGGTCGAGGTGCGGCTCTACGCCGAGGATCCGAAGACGTTTCTGCCTCAGAGCGGCCGCGTGACGAAGCTGCGCCTCCCGACCGGGATCCGCGTCGACGCCGGGATCGAGGAAGGCGACGAGGTCGGCACGTCGTACGACCCGCTGCTCGCGAAGCTGATTGCCCACGGCGCCAACCGCCAGCACGCGCTCGACCGGCTAGCCGCGGCGCTCGACGAGACGGAGGTCGAGGGCGTCGTCACGAACCTGCCTTTCTTGCGTTGGCTGGTGGCGCACCCCGCGCTGCGGGACGGGCGCACGACGACGGCCTTCCTAACGGACTACCCCCCGCTCTCGGCGCCGCCGCTGCGGATCGCGGCAGGCCCATGGGCAGGCGGCTTCCGCCTCAACCTCACGGTCCCACCTGCAGCGCCGCCCCCTGACGTCGACGCGGCGTCGCACGATCACGGCCCCGGAGGGGAGCAGAGCACCCTGACCGCGCCGATGCCCGGCACCGTGATCCGCCTGCTCGTGAGCGAGGGCGACCGCGTGCAGCCACGCCAGCCGCTCGTCGTGCTCGAGGCGATGAAGATGGAGACGCCGATCGTCTCGCCGTACGAGGCGGTCGTCCGCTCCGTCCACGTGAGCGAAGGGGACCAGGTCGCGGGTGGCGCGCTGCTCGTCGAGCTCGAGGAGTAATCCCTATTCGCCGTCGAGCTGGCGCTGGTAGTCGTCGCTGTCGAAGCGCCCAACCGACTCGGCGATGAAGCCGTCGTCGTCCAACCGCCACTCCTCGTACCCGCTGACGCGGACGGCACGGCCCGTTCCGCCCGGCCCGGTGTTCGTGCCGACGAGCGTCCACCGGTAGACGGCGCCCTCTCCCTCGACGGCCAGGTCGTCCATGAGCACCTGCATGTCGGGAAACGCGGACATGAACCCCTGCGCGACCTCGGTGATCGCCTCGCGCCCGACGGCCGGGTCGGCGTCGTTCACGCGCAGCGAGCCGTTCGAAGCGTAGAAGGCCGCCACGCTCGCTGGGTCCTGGCTGCACCAGGCCGCGGTGTAGCGCTCGGCGACGCCGCGAAGCCGCGCCGCGTCGAGAGTCACGCCACCGTCAGAACAGCTTCTGGAGCTTCATCGCCTGGCCCATGTCGCCGGCGACCTTGAGCTTCCCGGACATGTACGCGGCCGTGGCGTTCTGCTCGCCGCTTGCGACCTTCATGAACGTCTCGGAGGAGGTCGAGATCGTGCAGTCGGCGTCGCCGCCGTCCGCGGTGACGGTGACCTTCCCGTCGTCCACGTCGACGCGCCAGTTCCCGGCGCCTTCGATCACGAACAGGTAGCTGGCCGTCAGCCCTGCGGCCTTCGACGGGTCGACCCGCGACTCCAGCGTCTCGAAGAACTCCCTCGGAGTGTCCACGCAGCCGAGCCTACAGCGTCCAACGTGTCGACCGGTCAGTTCCGACGGGACGCACCGGCAAGCCCGCGCGTCCTGATAGCGGCACCGTAAGCGGTGCCTCGGGACCGAGCCTACAACACGGGCTCGGGAGCGAGTGGCCGGCGGGCCCGGGTTGCGGGGAGCAGCACGGCGAGCAGGAACGCGGGCACGGCCGCGGCGGCCGCGGCGTACATCGCGGTCTCGAGGTCGACCGAATCTGCGAGCGCCCCGAGCGCGACCGCGGCGATCCCGCCGAGGCCGATCGAGAGGCCGATCGAGAGCCCGGACGCCATCCCGATGCGGTGCGGGAGGTATTCCTGGGCCATGACCATCGAGACGCCGAACGTGCCGATCACGCAGATGCCGACGCAGGCGAGCGCGGCCGCGCCGACCACTCCGCCGACCACGATGTAGACGACGGTCAGCGGGCCGACGAGGAACATGCTCGCGATCACGACCGGCCGCCGCCCCACACGGTCCGCGATCCGGCCCGCGACGAGCGTCCCGAGGCCGCCGGCGAGCAGCATCAGCGAGAGCAGGTGGTTGCCGTGCGCGGGCGAGTTCCCGATCGAGACCTCCCACAGCGGCACGAATGTGATCAGCCCGAACCAGGCGACGCTGCGGAAGACGATCACGCCGAGCAGGAGCACGAGCGCGCCGATGCGGTCCCGCTCGCCGGGGGCCACCGCCGGCCGGCCCGACTCCGGGGCGAAGCCCGACAGGAACGGCATCGCACGGAACAGCAACCACGCCACGGCCAGGCACGGAAGCGCCAGCAGCAGTCCGCCCGTGAGCCCGAACGCGACCACGAGCGGCGTCGTCACGATCGGCCCGAGCGCGTAGCCGAGGTTGCCGCCGACCGAGAAGTAGCTCATCCCGCTCGCGCGGCGGTTGCCGCTCGCGTACGCCGCGAACTTCGAGCCCTCCGGGTGGAACGCGGCGACACCGAGCCCCGAGATGAGCACGAACAGCAGCACGAGCCAGTACGAGGGCGACGCGGCCGCGAGCGCGATCCCGATCCCGGCGACGGCGACCCCGGTCGGAAGCAACCAGATCGCTCCGCTGCGGTCCGACCAGGCACCGAACAGCGGCTGGATCAGCGACGAGGAGGCGGCCGAGGCGAGGATCGCGAGGCCGGCCATCGCGTAGTTCAGGTCGAAGCGGTCGACCAGGAACGGCAGCAGCGCGGGCAGCGCCCCTCCGGCGAAGTCCGTGGCGAGGTGGCCGCCGGAGAGCGCCGTCATCGCCCGCCTGTCCAGCTCGGCCCGCACGAACCGAGGGTAACTGGAGCCGGGTGCCTAGGCGGCGCTTCGGCTCGCGCTCGGCAGGTAGCGGTCGATCAGCGCATGCGCGAGGTCCCACTGGGCCCGCGCGATCTCGAGGCGGTTGCGCTCGATCGCAGTGACGGAGGCGTCTTCCCGCCTGAGCTCCTGCCGCCTGGCGACGAGCCCGGAGATGCGCTCCGTCAGCGATTCGACGGAGCCGAGGTTCCGGCTTCGCCGATCGCGCAGGTGTCCACGAGAGCCGCCGCAGGCCATCACCTCGTATGTCGGCGTGAGAGCGGCCGCGCCGCATCCCCCGCTTGGAGTCGGCTAGCATCGCGCCGCGATGCAGGTCGCAGTGCAAGCCGTCACTCCAACCGAGCTCGAAGCGGACGTCCTTGCCGTTCCGCTGCTCGAGGGCGAAGGCCTGTCGAAGGCCGGCTCCGAGGTCGACGGCACCCTCGACGGGCTGCTCGCCCGGCTCGTCAAGGAGGGCGAGTTGCGGGGAGAGCCCGGCCACGCCTCGCTCGTCCACGTCAACGGCGCTCCTTTCCGGCGCGTGTCGGCCGCCGGCCTCGGCAAGGCCGGCCTGCTCGACACGGACGCGTTCCGAACTGCTGCGGCGGCCGTCACCCGCGAGTCACGCGGGTTTGCCCAGCACGTCGGCTGGGTGCTCGACCCGTCCCTGCCCGTACGGCTCGAGGAGCAGGCGCGCGCGGTCGTCGAGGGCACGATGCTCGGCGACTACGACGGCGCCCGCTGGAAGCACGACGAGCCGAAGTCGAAGATCGCGCAGCTGACCCTCGTAGCGGCCGACGCGAAGGCGCTCGAGCCGATCGCCGAGCGCGCTGCCCTCGTCACGGGCTGGGTCAACCGCGCCCGCGACCTCGTCAACAGCCCGCCGAACGAAGTGAACCCCGAGGCGCTCGCAGCGCGCGCGGCCGAGATCGCCTCCTCGCAGGAACACGTGAAGAGCGAGGCCCTCGGCCCCGACGAGATCGAGAAGCAGGGCATGGGCGCCTTCGCGGCCGTGGCCAGGGGAAGCGACATCGAGCCGCGACTCGTCGTGCTCCGCTACGAGCCGCCAAAGCCCGCGAAGGCCGACGTCGTCCTCGGCCTGATCGGCAAGGCGATTACGTTCGACACCGGCGGGATCTCGCTCAAGCCGTCCCTGCGCATGGAGGACATGAAGGGCGACATGGCCGGCGGCGCCGCGGTGATCGAGGCGACCGGCGCGATCGCCGACCTCGGCCTGCCCGTGCGGGTGCTGAGCGTGGTCGCGTCCTGCGAGAACATGCCCGGCGGCCACGCGTACCGGCCCGGCGACATCCTGACCGCGATGAACGGCAAGACGATCGAGGTCACGAACACCGACGCGGAGGGCCGGCTCGTCCTCGCCGACGCGCTCTGGTACGCGCGCCAGAACGGCGCCACGCACATGCTCGACCTCGCCACGCTCACCGGCGCGATGGAGGTGGCGCTCGGCGACCTCTACGCGGGGATCTTCGCCAACGACGAGGCCTGGGGAGCCGAGGTCGTGGCCGCAGGCGAGGCGAGCGGTGACCATGCCTGGGGCTTCCCGATGCACGAGCGCTATCGCCGCTACGTCGACTCCTCGTTCGCCGACCTCAAGAACTCCTCCGACCTGCGCCAGGCGGGCGCGGTGCTGGCCGCGAAGTTCCTCGAGGAGTTCGCGGGCGAAGGCCCCTGGGCTCACGCGGACATCGCCGGCCCGGCCTTCCTCGAACGCTCTCGCGGCGACTACATGACGCAGCGCGGCGGGACCGGCTACGGCGTGCGGCTGATCGTCGAGCTGGCCTCGCGCCTCTCGTGAACTTCGACCTCGCGCCCGAGCACGAGCTCGTGCGCAGGACGGTTCGCGAGTTCGCCGAGGAGCGGGTCGCGCCAGTCGCCGCGGAGCTGGACCTCGAGCAGCGGTTCCCCTACGAGCTCGTCGCCGAGCTGGCCGAGCTCGGGCTGATGGGGATGCCCGTTCCCGAGGAGTACGGCGGGGCGGGCGCGGACACGCTCTCGTACGCGATCGCCGTCGAGGAGCTGACGCGCGTCGACTCGTCCGTCGCGATCACGGTCGCCGCCCACACCTCGCTCGGGACGATGCCGATCCTCCTCTTCGGCAACGAGGAGCAGAAGCGGCAGTGGCTGCCGGACCTCGCCGCGGGGAAGAGGCTCGCCGCGTTCGGCCTGACCGAGCCGGGCGCAGGCTCGGACGCGGCCGCCAGCCGCACGACGGCCGAGCTCCGCGACGGCCAGTGGGTGGTCAACGGCTCGAAGACGTTCATCACCAACGCAGGCACCGACATCACCGCCTGCGTGACCATCACCGCGGTCACGGGAGAGGGAGAGATCTCGAACCTGATCGTCCCCAACGGCAGCCCGGGCTACACGATCTCGGCGCCGATGCACAAGCTCGGCTGGCGCGCCTCGGACACGCGCGAGCTGTCGTTCGAGGACTGCGCCGTTCCCGAGGAGAACCTGCTCGGCGAGCGCGGCCGCGGCTTCAACCAGTTCCTGGAGATCCTCGACGGCGGGCGCATCTCGGTCGCCGCGATGGGCGTCGGCCTCGCGCAGGGCGCCTACGACCTCGCGTTCGCCTACGCGCAGGAGCGGGAGCAGTTCGGCCGGCCGATCGCCCGCTTCCAGGCGGTCCAGTTCGCCCTCGCGGACATGGCCGTCGAGATCGAGGCGGGCCGCGTCCTCACCTACAAGGCCGCGTGGCTCAAGGACCAGGGACGCCCGTTCGCGCTGGAGGCGGCGATGGCGAAGCTGTACACCGGCGAGCTCTCACACCGCGTCGCGAACGCGGCGCTCCAGATCCACGGCGGCTACGGCTTCATGGAGGAGTCGGCGATCGCCCGCCTTTACCGCGACCAGAAGATCCTCGAGATCGGCGAGGGGACTAACGAGGTTCAGCGGATGGTGATTGCCCGCCACCTCGGCCTCGTCTCCTGAGGAACCCGGCGGGGACGAGCAGCACGACCACCAGCGCCAGCAGGGCGGCGCCGAGGACGAGACGGTCGTGGGTCGCCGAGCTGCCGAACGTCTTCGGGACTGCCACGCCATCAGCGGCGGCCATGGCACGCACGGCGTCCGCGGTCGACTCGGTGAGACCAGTGGGCGTCGTCCCCGGCTTGACGCCCTTCAAGGCCTGCAGCTCCTTCGCGACCGGCTTGTCGCCGTTGTAGATCCCGAAGCCCGAGGGCATCGCGATCAGCGTCCGGCCCGTGTAGGAGAACGCGATCTCCTTCGCGAGGAACTTCGAGTAGAGCTGCGGGTGGCGCCAGAGGCTGACGGCGGTCCCGAGATCGCCGGTGAACGGGATCACGGCGACTCGCACCTTGTAGCCCCCGTCGTTGGCGGCGGCGACCGTCTTCTTGAGCCGGTTCGCGGCCGAGCCCGAGATCGGCGCCTCGTAGGGCAGGAACACCTGCTGGAACGGGAGCACGTCGCTCGCCGGGTCGCCGTTCGCGCGCGCGGCGCCCGGAAGCACGAGGGCCAGCAGGAGCGCGACGAAGAGGAAGCGCCTCATTGCCCCTCGAGCGCCCTCTGCCGGTCTTCCTCCTCGCTCAGCAGCCGCAGCAGGAAGTAGCTGAGCGCGGCGAAGAAGACGAGCATCTGCTCGCCGTTCATCAGGATCCCGCCGAGATTCTGGTCCTTCGTGGCGGTGATCCCCCAGAGGCGCGGCGCCTCCTCGTAGAACGCGTAGAAGACGCGCACCGAGAAGATGAACGCGAGCGAGAGGAACGCCGAGCCGATGTAGGCGGCGCCGAGGTAGGCCAGACGAATCGCGGTGGCCACGCGGTGCGGCTCGTTCGCGAAGACTGGCCACCAGAAGACGAGCCCCGCGAGCAGCAGCAGGCCGTGCTCGATGTTGAGCGGCCAGGTGTCCCGCAAGGCCCAGTCGTAGAAGGCGGGCAGGTGGACGCCGTACCAGACGGCCAGCCAGAACGGCAGCGCCACGACCGGGCGGGTCATGACCGCAAGCGGCTGTCCACCCCAGGCCGCCACCCTGTCGCGCATCGCGGGCGTCAGGCCGAGGATCAGGAGCGGCGGCCCCCAGTCGGCGACCATCACGTTCTGGAGCAGGTGCATCACGAGCAGGTAGTGGACCGCGATCGTCTCGAGCGGCGAGTTCAGCGAGATCGTGACGAGCGCGACGCCGAGCCCGAACACCGTCGCCCGCCAGAAGCTCGGCCGCTCGACGGTCCTCGCGAGGCGGACGTAGCCGTAAACGACCGCCGCTCCGAAGACGAGAAAGAGGGGCTCGAAGCTGAACGAGCTGGCGGCGGGCGTGGTCACGGGTGGCAGGCGCTCCGCACGGCCGACTCAGGGTAACGGACGCCTGTCGTTTGACACGACCACGTGGGCGTCGTGATCCTGCCTGCAAATGCGCCGGGTTCTTCTGCTGTCCTGCGCGGTGCTCGTCGTGGCCGGCTGCTCGTCCTCGCGGCCCGGCGTGCCGACGGTCGCGCCCGCCCGGACGTTCGCGCTCTCCGGGTTCGAGCCCGTCAAGGTCGCGCGCCCGGGTGTCCACAAGCTCTCCTTCACGATCCGCCAGCCGTCCGGGAAGCCGCTGACGACCTATCGGACCGGCCCGGGGCCGCACACCGGCGTCCACGTGATCGTCGTGCGGCGCGACCTCGGCGCGATCATCCACCGCCACCCGGCGATCCCGCCGGACGGGCGCATCGTCCAGCCGATCGACTTCCCCACCCCCGGGCCGTACCGCGTGCTGATCGACGCGTACCCGGACGTGAAGGGCGCGCCGCGCAACTTCCAGCTTCACGAGGACGTGCGCGTTGCGGGGAGGTACCGGCCGAAGCCGCTGCCACCGTTCTCGAGGACCGTGAACGTCGACGGCTACCGCGTCTCGCTCTCGGGCCCGAGCCGCCTGCACCCGATCGAGCCCGCGCACCTAACGGTCTCGGTGAAGGACCCGTCCGGCAAGCCGGTGGTGTTCACGCCCTGGTACGGCGCCCTCGCGCACGCGATCTTCTTCCGCGAGGGCTCGCTCGACTACTTCCACACCCACGTCTGCGGGCCATCGACTCCGGGCTGCACGAGCGTGCTCGGCGGGACGAGCGTCACCGGGCGCTCGACGACCCCGGGGAAGCTCCAGGTAGGCGTGCTCCTGCCGATAGCGGGGACGTGGCGACTCTTCCTCCAGTTCCAGGCCGGCGGGCGGATACTCACCGCACCCTTTACCCTCCGCGTACGGTGAGACTCCGGATCCGAAGTCTTGGCCAATTCGGCGTTAGACGTCCGCACCGGCAAGGCCGGCACGGACTCCATGTCGGCATCGCAAGCGATGCCTCGGCTTCGGGTTCGATGAGACGGATAACCGCCTACGCGACGCTCTGGCTCGGGCTCGTAGCGCTGCTCGTGCTCGTCACGCGTTGGCTCTGCTACGCGCTCGCTCCGCCGAGCCTGCTCTCGACGCGCCTTCAGGGCTCGACGGGCGGACCGCGGCTCGTCGTGGTGACGCTCGTCTCTCTGGGACTCGCCGCGCTGCTCTCGACGCTCACCGTCTCGCTCGCCGCGCTCGGCGTTCGCGAGCGGCGGCGCCTGCGCCCGGACCGCGTGGCGCCGCGGCTGCGCGTCCGCAGGCTCGCCCTCAACGCGACACTCCTCTTCGCCGCGAGCTCGTTCACGTTCGCGATGTTCGAGTCCTACCTCCACTGGCGCGCGGGAATCGGTTTCCACGGGCTCTCGTGTCTCGTCGGGCCCGTGCACCGGAACGCGATCCCGCTCCTCGTCGCGCTCGCGCTCGTCGCCGCCGCACTCGTCGAGGCCGGCTCGCACGTGCTCGCGTGGATGCGCGCAGTCGTGCGGGAGCTCCGACGCCAGCGGCTGGTCGCCGCTCCTCCGACCTTTGCGTCGCCCTGGCGCTCCCTACCCGTCGCGCGCCCGGCGCTCGCCCGGGCCCGCTCGCGGGCGCCGCCGCTGCCTGTCTAGCTGGCAGCAAGCGACGGAAAGGAGAACACGTGAGAACGGCTTTGCTCGCCGCTACGGCGGCGCTCGTCACGCTCGTCTTCGCAGACGCGGCGTTCGCGCACGCGGTCGTAAGCCCGCCCGTGGCGAAGGCGAAGGTGCTCCAGGTGTACACCCTCTCGGTGCCGACCGAGGAGGAGGGCGCAACTACGACGGAGATCGAGCTGACCGTGCCTGAGGGCTTCTCGATCGACTCGTTCGCGCCCGCGCCCGGCTGGAAGCGCGAGGTGCAGGCGACCGGCTCCGGCGAGGAGGCGGTTGTCCAGAAGGTGACCTGGACGGGCGGCAGCGTGCCGACCGACGAGGACTCCGTCTTCCAGTTCAACGCCGACGCGACCTCGGACAAGACGTTCACGTTCAAGGTTCGGCAGACCTACTCGAACGGAAAGATCGTCGACTGGAGCGGGCCGGAGAGCTCGGACACTCCCGCGCCGACGGTGGAGGCGGTCTCCTCGATCGGAGGCAGTTCGACCTCGACGCTGACGATCATCGCGCTCGTCCTCGGGGCAGCAGGAGTCGTGCTCGGGATCGTCGCCCTCGTCACCAGGGGGCGCGAACTGGCGTGAGCCGACACGCGCTGATCGCACTCGCGGCGGTAGGCGTGGCCTTGGTCATGCCCGCCGCCGCCTGGGCGCACGCGGCGCTGCTCCGCACCTCGCCGGTCGCGAGCCGCACGGTGAACAAGCCGCCCCCCGACGTCCGGCTGACCTACAGCGAGCCCGTCGAGCCGCGCTTCGCGATCGTCTCGGTGACGAACGCGGAAGGGCGGCAGGTGACCGCGGGCGAGCCAAGAAGCGCCGCTGGCCAGCCCCAGACGCTGGTCACCCCGCTCGAACGCGTGCCGGAAGGCTGGTACCTCGTCTTCTGGCGCGTCATCTCCGCGGACGGCCACCCCGTGCGCGGCGCGTTCACGTTCGCGGTCGGCCCGAACCCGGGCCCGCCGCCCCAGTTCCGGGTGCCGTCGCTCAGCGAGACGGCGACGACGACGCAGCTCCTGGTCGCCCGCTGGGTCGTCTTCCTCTCGTTCATGAGCGCCATCGGATTGTTCGTGCTCCGGACACTCATCGCGCGCCCGGCCGTCCGCCGGGTGCGCGGTGTCTCGTTGAACGCGCTCTCCGCGGGGTTCGGGGTGGCGCTGGCGGTCGCGCTCGTCGCGACGCCGATCTACGTCCTGATCGCCACCGCGCAGTTCTCGCTTCGCTCCGCCTTCGACCTCGGCGCGATCGTCCCGGTCGTCCGCGCGTCGAGCTTCGGGAAGGACTTCCTCGACCTCGAGCTCGTGCTCGGGCTATTCGGCGTCGCGGCCGCGGTCTCACTTCTGATCGACCGGCCGGACCGCCAGCAGCGCTCGGTGGCCGAGCTGCTCGCACTGGGCTCCGCGCTTGCCACGGCGGCGGCGGCGCTCGTGCTGCCCGGGCTGGCGGGGCACGCGGGCCAGAAGTCGCCGCGAGGGGTCGCCGTGCCGCTCGACGCCCTGCACCTCGCCGCGGGGTCGGTCTGGCTCGGCGGGCTGATCGGACTCGTCGTCTTCTGGTTCGCCGTCGCCCGCGAGCGGCGCGTGGCCGCGCTCGGCGTTGTCGTCCCGCGCTTCTCGAACGTCGCGCTCGTCTCGGTGCTCGCGCTGATCGCCTCCGGGATCGGCCAGGCGCTGCTGGAGCTACCGACGCTCGCCTCGCTCTGGGAGACCTCGTACGGCAAGGCGCTGCTCTGGAAGCTCGGCCTGCTGACCGCCGCGCTCGTGCTCGCCTCCGTCAACCTGGCCCGCACGAAGCCGCGCCTCGAGGCCGGCGAGTCGAGCGCCGCGCTCGATCTCCGGCGGTTCGTCTCCGGCGAGATCGTGCTCGTCGTCGGCGCCCTCTTCGCGGCGGCGGTGCTGACAAGCCTGGCCCCGCCGTCGAGCGCGCTCGCCAGCGTGAAGAACATCTCGGCGCGCGTCGGCCCCGGCCCGGTCTCCACCGTCGTGACGAAGGGCCCTTACCGCGTTCACGTGAAGGTGACGCCGAACCGCGCCGCGATCCAGAACGACTTCTCGGTGACCGTGACGAAGAACGGCAACCCCGTTCCCGGTACCGAGGTGATCAGCCGGTTCGACATGCTTGACATGCAGATGGGCGAGCAGAGCTACCGCTTCGCCGAGCGCACGCCGGGCACGTTCTCGAAGTCGGTGCCCGCGCTCGTGATGGTCGGGCACTGGGGGCTGCAGTTCGAAGTGACGCCGCCCGGCCAGCAGCCGTTCGTGGTCACGCTCCTGGACAAGGCCGGCGGATGACCGTCCGCGTCCGCCTCCTGCTCGCGCTAGTCGCCCTGGCCGCGGCTGCCGTAGCCTGGGTGGTGGTGATCGATGCGATCCGCCGGACGATCTAGCGCCCTCGTTCTCCTTGTCCTCGTCGCGCTGCTCGCGCCCGGGACCGCGAGCGCCCACCTTCGCACCGGCCGCGTCGCGGTCGACTACCGGGCGAGCGTCTTTCCCCTCCATCCGCCGCTGGTCGGCGCGGTCGACGTCCGCGTCTTCCGCCCCGACCTGGCGCTCCGGGTTCGAGCGCTCGGCGGTCACCGCGTCGTCGTCCTCGGCTACTTCGACGAACCGTTCCTTCGCATTGGGCCCGGGGGCGTGTTCGTCAACGACGCCTCCCTGACCGCCGCCGGAGCCGGCCTCGCCGCGGCAGGCACGCCCTCCGGGCACACGGCCCGCTGGCGGCTTCACTCGCGCACGCCGAGCGCGACCTGGCACGACGCGCGCCTGCGGCTCACGCACGTGATCGGGACCCCGCAGGTCCGGCATGGGCGATGGGCCGTCCCGCTCGTCGTCGACGGCCGCCGGTCGCAGATCGGAGGAGAGATCACCCGCGCACAGACGCCCTCTGCCTGGCCCTGGATCGGCCTCGGTGCCCTCTCTGCCGTCGTTGTTGCGGTACTCCTCGCCCGCCGCTCGATCGAGCTCGTGCGCTCGGCAGCCGCCTGGGTCGGCTGGATCGCCGGGATCGCGACGCTCACCGCCGCGATCGGGTTCGCTGCCTCCTCGACGGCGTCCGAGGGCATCTGGGTCGAGGCCGCGAACGAGATCCTCCTCGCGTTGGTCGGGATCGGCTTTCTGCTCCGCGGCTCCCGGGATGCCAGGGCACTCGCGGGCGGACTGCTCGGCCTACTGGCCCTCGCCGTCGGGTTGACGAAGCTTCCCGTGCTGACCCACGGCATCGTGCTCTCGGCCTTGCCAGGCCAGCTCGCGCGCCTGGCGGTCGTGGTTGCCATCTCGGCGGGCGCCGCGGCTACGATCTTCGGCGTCGTCGTCTTCTTCCACCTGCTCGAGCACTACGAGGAGCCCGAGGCCCTGCGCCGCTACCTCTAGCCCACGGGCGGCGTGATCCGCACCGGCTCGTCGAACGCCAGGTAGCGGTGGAACATGAAGTGCGCGGCCGCGGTCATCCGGAGCTGCAGCGTGCGAGACGTCCTCATGTCGATCCAGGCGGTGAACCAGGCCGGGATCGTCGGGTTGGCGAACGTGACGATCCACGCCGAGCGCCCGTGGACCGTCGTCGCACCGAGCACGTGGGCGTTCGTCGTCACGCTTCCCCAGCTGGGCACCGGAACCGTCAAAGGCGGGTTCTGCGAGCCCTTCTCCCACGCCCCGCCCGGCCGCACCTGGTCCCAGCGGCGCCGGCCGATCACGACCGCGGCCGCGCCGTCCTCGATCTGGTACGAGAGGCGGTGCGGCGCGACCATCTTCCAGGTCGTGACGATCCCGCCCGTCGGCTTCGAGCGGAGCGACTCGACGTAGACGAGGCTCCGGAGCGAGCGGAACACGCGGTCCGCCTTCGCGAGGATCGCCGTCCCCGACCGGGGTCTGAAAGCGGGCGCGAACACGACCGCACGGCTCCCGGACGGGCGCACCTCGATCCGCTGCGCGAAGCTTGCCTGCGCCGGCCGGCCCCGGTAGCAGCCCGGGCCGCACGGCCTTGCCGGCACGACCTGCCTCCCGTGGAGAAACGAGAGCGTGAGCCCCGAGAGCGGCCTCCCCGAGGAAGCAAGCACCGTGGCCGTCAGCACCGGCCGGTTGCCTGGCCCGACCGCGAGCGCGACCGCGCGCTGACCAGACTCGCCAGCCAGGACGAATGCGTTCTTCGGCGGGGGCGGCGGGTTCACCACGCCCACGGTCAACGACGACGTCCCCACGGGCGACCCGTTCCCGGAGTCGAGCCGCGTCAGCGCCACCACCCCCACGACGAGCAGGGCGAGCAGGGCGGCCCCCGCGATCACGAGAGCCCGCAGTAGGCCTCTTTCCACGCCGAGAACGCTAGCCTCTGCGCCATCGCCGAGACCCACTCGAAGAAGAGCTTCAGCTCACCCGACGAATCCGTCGAGCTCCCGGGCATCCAGGAGCACATGGTCGAGATCGGCGGCATGACCGTCTCCCGCACCGTCCAGGACCCGGGTTGGCGCTGGTCGGAGCACGTCAAGCCCGTCGTCGGGGGCGAATGGTGCGAGGCCCGTCACGTCGGCGTCGTCGTCTCGGGAGCCTGGGGCGCGATCCTCCGCGACGGCACCGAGATCGAGTTCGGTCCCGGCGATGTCTACGACATCCCTCCGGGACACGACGGCTACACGATCGGCGACGAGCCGTGCGTGTTGATCGAGTGGATGGGGATGCGTGCACTTGCGGGACAACGCGGCGAGTTTCACGAGCGCACGCTCGTCACCTTGCTGTTCACGGACATCGTCGAGTCGACGACGGCGCTGCTCGGCGCCGGCGACGCGGCCTGGCACGAGCGCCTGCAGATGCACTACACGACCGTGCGCGTGGAGCTCGAGCGCTTTCGCGGCCGCGAGGTCAGCTCGACCGGCGACGGCGTCCTCGCGGTGTTCGACGCACCTGCCCGCGCCCTCCGCTGCGCGAGCGCGATCAGGCGGCGCGCCGTGAGCGAAGGCCTCGAGATCCGCGCCGGCGTGCACGCCGGGCGAGGTCGTCGTCGCGGGCACCGACGTGCGCGGGCTCGCAGTGCACGAGGCTGCCAGGATCATGTCCAAGGCAGGCCCGGGCGAGGTGCTCGTCTCCGAGACCACCTGCGCCCTCGTCCAGGGCACCGGCCTGGAGTTCGACGACCGGGGAGAGCACGAGCTGAAGGGCATCCCGGAGCCGCGCCGCCTGTTCGCGTTCGTCGAGGCTCGCGCGACCTTCAGCACACCCCGCCTAAGCTCAGGTGCGGAAGCTCAGATAGGCTGCGAGGCTGCGAGACGGCAGCCGCCCGGTCGCCGACGACGAAGCGCTTGCCGCGATGCTCGAGCGTGCCGCGAAGCGCGTCGGTGCTTGCTGCCCGCTCGGCAACAGCAGGCGCTTAACAGAAGCGAACCCGGCGGGAAGCTTCTCGCCACGTCGCGGCGGACCGGCAGTCCCGGGAGCCGCGTCCTGCGAAGTCGTCGTGAGGATGTGAGATCGACACGTCTGCATGGCGTCGCACTGCGTTCGCGAGCCCAGGTACCGGTCAGAGGTGCCGGTCTGCCAGAGGAGGAGGAAGAACAAGGCCCAGGCGCCGATCACGCCCCCTCGGACAATTCGTGCATCGACGCTCATCGGATCAGCTCCTCGAAGACGAGCGAGCCGACCAGGATCAGCGGAACGGTGACGAGCAGAAGCCGCGGCACGAACCAGCGCCGGAAGGTCGCGCCGTAGAGCACCGAAAGCTTCACGTCCGCGATCGGCCCGAAGACGAGGAACGCGAGCTGGGCGCCGAGCGAGAACGAGGTGAAGGAGGCCGCGATGAACGCATCCGCCTCCGAGCAGAGGGAGAGGAGGTACGCAACCGCCATCAGCGACAGCGCGGAGAGGATCGGAGCACCGCCGAGAGCCGACACGACCGATTCCGGGACCGCGGCCTGCACGAAGGCCGAGAGCGCAGCCCCGAGCACGATGAACTTGCCCATGAAGAGGAAGTCGGCGACCAGATGGCCGGCGAACGCGACGGTCCGGCCGGCTTGCTCGTCGACGTGGGCATGCTCGCCCGAGCGATCCGAGGCCCGCGGGCGGAGGAGGTCGCCTGTTGACACTCTCCCGATCACCCAACCCGCGGTGGCGGCCGTGATCAGGCCCAGGGTTGCGCGACCTGCGACCATCTCTGCGCCGCGCAGATGGCCGCCGTAAGCAACCCAGGTCGAGGCGAGGACGATCGGGTTCATCACCGGCGAGGCGAGCATGAACGTGATCCCTGCGGCGGGATGAACGCCGCGCGCGATCAACCGCCGGGCCACGGGAACGGAGCCGCACTCGCAGACGGGAAAGGCGACGCCGCCGAGTGCGGCCGTCGGGATCTGCAGGCCGAGGGGCAGCCGCGCGATCGAGGCGAAGGTTCGTTCCGGGAGAAAAACGGCGATCGCAGCCGACGCGAGCGCGCCGAGCAGGATGAACGGCAGCGCCTCGATCACGATCGAGGTGAAGACGAGCAGGAATGTCTGCGCCGCCGGCCCGTGGCCGAGTCCGGCCGCCGACGCGGCGACGACGACCAGGACGAACAAGCCCAGGAGGCGGCCGAGCGTCGGCCCGAGACCGTCTGCGCCGCCCAGGCGTTCCGGAGCCGCCGCGCGGCGATCGCGATGCGCGACTCGCGCGGCAGCGCAGGCGCGGCGAGCCCGGTCCGGTCCATCCGGGAAGTGTGGCCGCTCGTGCGGCCGGCCGCTAGCTACCTATGACCGAAGCCCGAGACGTCGACCGGCCGCCGGCGGTCGTGGTTCGTACCGTCGCCGAGTTGACCGTACGAGTTCGATCCCCAGCATTCGACCCGGCCGCTCGTCGTCAGCGCACAGGTGTGGGAGGCGGCTGCGGCAATCGCCGTAACACCGCGCAGGCCGGTGACAGGGACCGGCGTCGGACGCGTTCGGGTCGTCCCGTCGCCGAGCTGGCCGTTGGCGTTCCAGCCCCAGCACACCACCGTCCCCGCGCTCGTGAGCGCGCAGGTGTACGAGTCGCCGGCCGCGATCGCCCGGACGTTCCTCAGGCCGCGGACGGCGACCGGAAGGCGGCGTGTCCTGGTCGACCCGTTCCCGAGCTGGCCCGTCTTGTTCCACCCCCAGCACTCGACCGTGCCCGCCCGGGTCAGCGCGCATGTGTGCAGCCCGCCGGTCGCGATCTGCCGGATGCTGCTCGGGAGGCCCGAGACGCGGATCGGAGTCCGGCGCTCGATTGTCGTCCCGTCCCCGAGCTGGCCGAACTGGTTGAAGCCCCAGCAGTACACGGCGCCGGCATTCGACAACGCGCAGGTGTGGAGCCCGCCGGCGTCGATTGCCCGGATCCCGGCAAGCCCGCGGACGGCCACCGGCGCCCTGCGGGCGACCGTCGTGCCGTCGCCGAGCTGGCCGTTGCCGTTGAGCCCCCAGCACCTGACGCGCGCCGCCGCTGTTACCGCGCATGTGTGGCCGTCGCCGGCGGCGATCGCGAGAGCCTTCCCGAGCCCGAGCACCGCGGCAGGAGCATGGGCCTGCTGCGTGCTCCGCGCGCCTCCGCCGAGCTGGCCGTACTGGTTCGAGCCCCAGCACACGACCTTCGGTGCGCCGGTCAACGCACACGTGTGGTTCGCTCCGGCGGCGATCGCCTCGACGCCTGCCGTCAGCCCGGCCACCCCCAGAGGGGTCGGGTTCGGAGTGGCGAGCCCTCCGGCTGCTCCGTTACCGAGCTCGCCGAACGTGTTCGCCCCCCAGCATTTGGCCTGGCCGGAAGCCGTGAGGGCGCACGTGTGCGAGCCGCCGGCCGCGACCGCCTTGGCCGGCGGCCCTGTGGCGGCCTTCGGCGCAGTCGTCGGGAGACACCCCGTTTGCTCGGGCGTGAAGAGCGGCTTGCGCAGCTCCACGGCGAGGCGCTGCGCGACGTCGCAGCGCAGGCCTGATATCTCGAGCACCCGAGCTGTCCGCGAGCCCGTTGGGCGAGAAGCGGTAGTCGACCGCCGGGCGTGCGTAAACATGGCCGTCGACCTCGAAGGCGAACGGCAGAGGGTGCCCTGCCTGCGCCCCGCGCTGCGCAAGGGAGCGGGTCAGCCGGTGGAACTCGCGCGCGCCGTCCGGTGTCAGCTGGAAGCCCAGCAGCCAGGTGCCGCTCACTCCGGTGACCTGCACCGACGATTTCACGATGGCGGCAGTCCGCACCTCGTCCTTCGTCCCTCCTGCGGGGTCGTAGATCCGAACGCCGGTTGCACCCGAGCTGCGGGCAAGCAGGGCAACCGCGACCACGACGGCCGCCAACACGACCGCGCCGACGCCCGCGAGTAGCCACACGTTGACCTGGGGCCGACCCGTCCTCGGCATGCCTCGAGCCTAGCGTCCCCGGCGGAGCGTCAGGGCGCGCGCACGACGAGCTGGCGCGTCTTCCTGACGCCCTTGGCGCGCAGGATGACCTGAAGCGTGAGGCGGGCGCCCCGCTTCATTCCCTTGGGCCGGTACCAGCCGACGCTCTTCGAGCCGAGCGAGTCCAGGACATTCGGGTCGGTCTCCGTCTGCCGCCAGATGACCCTGTGGCGCCGAAGCAGCTGGAGTCGAAGGACGACCGTTGGAGTGTTCGCCTTCCAGCGGACCTTGAACGCCAGCAGATGGAGATAGGTGGAGCGCACGGTCTTGAGGGGCAGAACCGCGAGCGAGACCGGGATCGTGAAGTCGATCGGCGTGCTGTAGCGGTCGTGCGGGGCCGGGACGTCGCTCGACCACACGCTCCACCAGTAGTGGCCCGCGTACAGCGGTGAGCTCGGCGTCCACGTGCGCTCGTCGGCCACGAAGTTGCCGGCAGCGACGACGTCCTCGTCGAAGAATCCCCCGGCGGGCGTGACGTCGGGGCTGTCGGAGATGAAGACCCCTTTGGCCTCCTCGTTCGCCGGCAACGTCCAGCTGAACGCCGGGCGCGAGGTCGTGACCCGGGCGCCGGGCAGCGGTGAGACGGGCGTCGCGGCGCCAAGCGCCGCACCGGTAACGGCGACGGCGAGAGCGAGCAGAGCGGCGAGTCGATAACGCATCTCTGCCAGTAGATCGGCTGCGAGGCCCGAGATCCAAAGCGTTGACTTGCCTGTCGCGACGGCCGATAACACGCCCATCGACAGGAGAACCCCGTTTCTGCTGGTTCTCGCCTTGCTGGCGGCAGGCGTTCGCAGGTTGCGGCGACAGCAAGAAGGCGGAAACGAGCACGCCCGTGACGATCGACGTCAGCTCCGGCACGACGCAGACGACCAAGACCGCGCCTGTCCCGCACAAGTTCGCGCGGACCTATCTCGCGATCGTCGCCCCCGCGAACGCGGCGCACGCAAGGCTGGTCGAGAAGTCGAGGTCCTACGGCAGCAACACGACGAAGGCGGAGGTCGTGGCCGACCTCGCCCCGGTGATCGCCGCCTACGAGGTTGCGGACAAGGCACTCCTGCGAGTTCACTGGCCGCCGTCGGTCAAGGCGGACGTAAGGGCGCTCGTCGCGGCCGACAGAGTCCTGCTCCGCGATCTTCGTGCCGCCGACCACCAGACCGCCCAGTCGAGTGGCGCCTGGACCGCACGAGTCGCTCGGGACGGTGAGAAGTCGAACGCGGCCGCCGATGCCGTTCGCGCCGCGCTCGGATTGCCGCCCGGCAACTGACGGCAGCATCGATAATGGCCGCCTGGATTCGGTCAACATCATCAGCGCCGAGAACACCGAGGGCCGGATCGACGTGGCTCGTGCCGTCGGGTCGACGGCGACGCTCATGTTCATCTACGACCTCGAGCCCGGGCAGAGCTCCTCGCCGTACCACTACGAGTACGACGAGGAGTGGCTGCTCGTCGTCGACGGCACGGTCGTGCTGCGCGCACCCGACGGCGAGCACACGCTGAAGCGCGGAGATCTCGTCCGCTTCCCGCCCGGCCCCGCCGGAGCGCACAAGGTGATGAACCGGAGCGATGCGCCCGCAAGGACCCTGCTGTTCTCGAGCTCGCGAGGACTGGCCGTCTCCGTCTATCCGGACAGCGACACGATCGGCGTGTTCCCCGGCGACGAGGAGAACGACCTGATCTTCAGACGCGACACCGCGGTACCGTGGGCGTACGGGGAGGAAGGCTGGGACAGGGCAACCTGACCGCCGCGATCGCCGGGCTTAGCGTGCCGCGGCTGACCTGCACAGCGCTCAGGCTTCACGGCGAAGGGACCCGCGAACGGCCTGTCCTGGGAGGCGATCAGGAGTAGGCACACCGCCACGGCCGAGGCGAAGATGCTCATCACGATCGCTGTGGTGGCTCGGTTATCGCTGTGGACAAAGGCGATGGCCAGCAAGGTCAGTGCCCCCAACAGGACGACCCTCGCCGACTTGGCCCGGTGATCGCGATTCACTGACGAGGAAGCGCTCCCGCGTGCTCGAGAGCTGTTTAGCGACCCGACGATCTCACGCTGCTCGACCTTCTGGCCCTGCGAGTGTGGCGTAAGCGCGAGAGCTACCCGGAGCGCCGGGCGAGCGAGGCTGGCGCGACCGTGAGAGTGGCGTGCTGACGGGCCATGGCCGGCCATTCCTCATGTACGGCTTCCTCGATGTGCCGACGCACCAGCGTCCTCATTTGGGCCTCTGGCCTCCCGGGGAAGCTCGCGTCCAGGAGGACGACTGCGCGCAACGCACTGGCCTCGCGATTGACCGCTGTTTGCGCTTGACCGACGTCGGTCCAGACCTGGGCCGCGAGGAACCCAACGAGCAAGCCGAAGACCAGGCCCAGGGGGGAAGCATTCCCGGTGACAGTTCTTTAAACTCGAGCCATGCTCGCCGACGGCCAACGCCAGCACAGCCCATGCGGTTGCGGCGGCGAGGACGTAGGCAGCGCCGAACACCACGACAACGAGCCAGATGAACGGGAGGCCGTGCAGCCAGTCGATCATGACCAGCGGAAGAGTAAGCGGACTAGGTCGATCGCTGCTCGGCCGTCAGGCCCATTGCGTCAGGATGCGCGCATGCTCGGCCGGACGCCACTGGTCGGTGGATCACCGCGGGATCCGCTGACGATCTCGTGAGCCTGATCTGGGCAACCCTCGTCGTCGTGGCTGTCGCTGCCGTTGCGATCACGGCGATGCTGCTCGTTCGCCGCCGAGCTCCGGCGGGAAGCTACTTCGAGGACGGTGACCGCGCCGCCGGAGTCTTCGGCGTTCTCGCGACGGGGTTCGCTGTGCTGCTCGGGTTCGTCGTTTTCCTGGCGTTCGAGAGCTTCGACACGTCGCGGAGCGGCGCCGAGGCGGAGGCGCAGACTGTCACTGAGCAGTTCGAGACTGCCCAGTTGTTCCCGGTCGCCGTGCGTGGCCGCCTCTCAGGCGAGCTCGTCTGCTACGCGCGGACGGTGATCCACAAGGAGTGGCCGCAGATGGAGGCGGGCACCCTCGGCGACAACGTCAATCCCTGGGGTGTCGCCACGTTCCGCACTCTCAAGACAGTCGAGCCGCGGACCGCCTCCGAGCAGGCGGCGTACGCGAAGTGGCTCGACCAGCGCTCCGACCGCGAGGATGCGCGCGCCGACCGAACCCACGGTGGCGAGGGGGTGATCCCGGTGCCGCTCTGGATCGTGCTCCTGCTGAGCGCGGTGGTCATCTTCTTCTTCATGCTGTTCTTCGCCGATAGCGCTGAACGCGCGGTCGTGCAGGCAACGATGATGGGCGGCGTGGCGGTCGTGATCTCGTCGACGCTGCTGCTCCTGTGGTTCCTCGACAACCCGTACCACGCCGGCATCGGCAGCCTCCGGCCCGTCGCGATGGAGCGCGGAATCCGCGTCCTCGACCAGGAGGCGCGAGTCGTCGATGGGAAGTTCACGATCCCCTGCGACGAGCGAGGGAACCGCGTAGCGGCTGAAACCGCAGCGGCTCGTGGGGTGCCCACTTCAAGAAAACTAGCGGGGGCCGTTGGTACCGTGGCCTTGCAGTGGTCTTCCATCAGCGCGTCGACGAGGATCTCGGCTGCGCGTCCTACCTGATCGGCGACGAGACGAGTGGTGAGGCGGTGGTCGTCGACCCCGTCCTACGCGATCGAGCCGTACCTCGAGGAGGCGGAGCGAAGGCGCGTCCGCATCGTCCGGGTGCTCGAGACGCACACCCATGCCGACCACCTGTCCGGGCACGGGCGGCTCGCGCTCGAGCACGGACTGCCGGTCAGCATCCATCCGCTGGCCGAGCCCGAGTACCCGTTCGACCCGGTGGAGGACGGGGACGAGCTTCGCGTGGGCGACGTAACGATCCGCGTCATTCACACGCCCGGCCACCGGCCGGAGCACTGCTGTTACCTCGTCGACGGCCACCTGATGACCGGCGACTCGCTGCTGATCGGCGACGCGGCCCGTCCCGACCTCGCGGTCGACCCCCTAGAGGGCGCTGAAAGCCTCTACGGCTCGCTGCAGCGGCTGGTCGAGCTCCCCGAGAGCACCGAGGTCGACCCCGGCCACGTCGCCGGCTCGCTGTGTGCGACCGGGATCAGCTCGGCGCTCTCGTCGACGATCGGCTTCGAACGCCTGTCGAACCGGGCGCTGTCGTACCACGACCTGCAGGAGTTCGTCGCGGCGACGGCGACGTCTCGGCGCCTCGCCCGCCGACGATCGAGCGGGTCGTGGCGCTCAACCGAGGGCCGTTCGTCGGCGCCTCTCCCCCGCTCGAGCCGCTCGAGACCTTCGAGGGCCAGGTGCTCGACGTCCGCTCTCCCTACGAGTTCGCCGCCGGCCACGTCGCCGGCGCGCTCAACGTGCCGGTCTCCGGCCCTTCGTCGGGACGAAGGCGGGCTTCCTGCTCGACGCCGATCGGCCCGTGGCGCTGCACGCCTCTTCGCGTGAGGACATGGACACGGCTGCCGCGCGCCTGCGCGCGGTCGGGCTGCTCGACCTTGCAGGGTTTCTGGCCACGCCCATCGCGACCGCGCAGATGGAGCCGATCGGGGTCGAGGAGCTCGAACGGCTGCTCGCCGAGGACGCGGTTGAGGTGGTCGACGTCCGCGAGAAGAACGAGCGCGACGACGGCTACATCCCCGGGAGCCGAAACATCCCGTATCGACTGGTCGGCTCCTACGCGGACGAGCTCTCGAACGGCAAGACGGTCGTCACGGTCTGCGAGAGCGGGGCGCGCGCTGGGGTCGCCGCGAGCGTCCTCGCGGCGCACGGGATCGAGGCGCGCCCGCTCCTCGACGGCGGCGTCCCGGACTGGCAGGCCCGCGGCAACGCGGTGACGAGCTTCCGCCGCTGCGGATCCCAGTAGCGCTAAGGCAGTCGCTCGCGACTTTGCCGGTGCGCCCGTCTAGCGCAGACGGTCCACGTGGTAGCCGAGGCTGCGCAGCGCTTCGAGCAGCACCGAGCAGTGGTGCTCGTCGCGCATCGTCAGCGTCAGCGCGATCTCGCTCTCCGTCACCGGGAGGTCGACGCCCTCGCGGTGGTGCTCGACGGAGACGACGTTCGCCCGCTCCTGGGCGACGAGCTTCAGCAGCTTGAGCAGCTCGCCGGGGCGGTCCTGGATGCGCGTGCGGAGGGCCAGGTACCGGCCGGCCACGGTGAGCCCGTGCCGCATGACGGAGATCAGCACCGTCGGATCGATGTTGCCGCCGGAGAGCAGGGCCAGCGCAGGCCCCTCGCCGCCGGCCTTGCCGGCCAGCAGCGCGGCGACGCCGACGGCGCCCGCTCCCTCGACCACGAGCTTCGCGCGCTCGAGCAGCAGCACGATCGCCTCGCAGATCTCCTCGTCGGTGACGCTGACGAGGTCGTCGAGCGTCTGGTCGAGGATCGCACCCGTCATCTCCCCCACGGACTTGACCGCGATCCCGTCGGCGATCGTCCAGCCGTCCTGCCCCGCCTGGACGCCGACGATCCGGAGGCCCGGCTTCACCGCCCGCAGCGCGAGCGAGATCCCCGAGGCGAGGCCACCGCCGCCGACCGGGATCACGACGGTCTGGACGTCCGGCACCTGGTCGGCGATCTCGAGCCCGATCGTCCCCTGACCCGCGATCACGCGCTCGTCCTCGTACGGGTGCACGAACGTCGCCCCGCTCGACTCGGCGTGGGCGAGCGCCGCGGCAAGCGCCTCCTCGAAGTCCGCGCCCTGCAGCTGCGGGATGCCGCCGTAGCTCTTGGTCGGCTCGACCTTGGCCATCGGCGCGTCCTGCGGCATGAAGATCGTCGCCTTGATCCCGGCCTCGCGCGCGGCCCACGCGACGGCCTGGCCGTGGTTGCCGGCGCTGGCCGCGACGACCCCGGCCCGCTTCTCCTTGTCCGAGAGCGAGGCGATCTTGCAGACGGCGCCGCGGATCTTGAACGACCCGGTCCGCTGGAGGTTCTCGGCCTTGAGGCTGACGTGCCGGCCGATCTGCTTCGAGAGCGTCTCCGTGCTGTAGACCGGGGTGACGCGCGCGACGCCGTCGAGAAGGGCGCGCGCCTCCTCGATCTCAGCCAGCGAGGGTGTCGTCTCCACCTTCAACCTTGAACACCTTCTGCATGATCTCGCGAACCGCGGTCAAGGGGTCGAGCTGTCGCCGCTGGACCTCGTCGAGCAGCCGCCTGAGCTCGGGATCGTCCGCGACCGCGCGCTCGAGATGCGCCTTGGCCCGAGCCGACGCCACCGCGAACACCTCGCTCGCGAGGTTGCGGCGACGGTGTTCCTCGAGCAGGCCGTCGGCCTCCAGGAACGCTCGGTGCTCGACGACCTTCTCCCAGAGCTCGGGCACGTTCTCGCCGCGGGTGGCCTCGGTCAGGATGATCGGTGGCTTCCAGGCGCTCTCCTTGTCGAGCGCGAGCACCGAGCGCACCTCGTTCAGCATCGTCTTCGCCGCCGGGTGGTCGAGCTTGTTGATCGCGATCACGTCGGGAATCTCCATGATCCCGGCCTTCAGCGCCTGGATGGAGTCGCCCGAGCCGGGCATCAGGACGAGCACGACGGTGTCGGCGATCGAGATCACCTCGACCTCGGCCTGGCCGGCGCCAACCGTCTCGAGGAAGACGATGTCCTTGCCGGCGGCGTCGAGCACGAGCATCGCCTGAAGCGTCGTTTCGGCGAGCCCGCCGAGGTGGCCGCGTGTGCCCATCGAGCGGATGAAGACGTCGGGGTCGAGGAAGTGGTCGGCGAGGCGGATCCGGTCGCCGAGGAGCGCGCCCTTCGAGAACGGGCTCGACGGGTCGACGGAGATGACGCCGACGGAGCGGCCCTCGGCCCTCACGTGCCCGACGAGCGCGCCGATCAGCGTCGACTTGCCGACGCCGGGCGGGCCCGTCACCCCGACCGCGTACGCGCGGCCAGTCTCGGGGTAGAGGTCGCGCACGACGTCGTACGCGAGCGGCTCCGAGTTCTCGACCAGCGTGATCGCTCGAGCGAGCGCGCGGCGGTCGCCGGCCCGAACGCCGGCCGCAAGCGACTCGGCCGTGAAGTCGCGGCGTCCCGCCATCGGTGGGGATGCTAGTGGGGCCGTCGGCCTCGGGACGCGCGGCTAGTGCGGCTCGGCGCCGTGCGCCGTGACGGCCAGGGCCTCGGACTCGGCCTCCGACTCCTCCGCCTCGGGCTCCGCCGGTTGCGGCACGCCGCGGGCGAGGATGAACCCGATGACCGCCGCCAGCGCAACGATCGCCGCGGCCGCCGCCCAGACCCAGCGGCCACCGAACATGTCGGTGAGCTTGCCCGCGACGATCATCCCGAGGGTCAGCAGAGCGACGTTCGTGCTCATCAGGACCGCGAAGACGCGCCCGCGCAGCGCATCGGGCGCGCCGCCCTGCACGAAGAGCGCGTTGCAGACCACCGCGGCGCCGTTGCCGAACCCGGAGATCACCACGGACATCGAGGCAACCCAGACGTTCGGGGCGCCGGCCGCGATCCCGATCCCGAGGGTCATCAGCCCGAGCGAGGCGCCGTAGACGTTCGCGAGCCCGCGCTTCTCGATCCAGCCGGCGGCAAGGTACGCGCCGACCGTCAGGCCGATGCCGGCGGCCCCCATCATCAGGCCGAGCCCGAAGGCGCCGGAACTGAACGTCTGCAGCGCGAGGCTCGGCTCGGCGACGTTGACCGCGGCGTTCGAGAACATCGCGACGTTCCAGGCGACCAGCACCGTGAGGAGCGCTCGCTTGCGAACGGTGAGCGCGAAGCCGTCCTTCAGGTCCTGCCAGTGGCCGCGGCTCGCAGCCTCGGCGGCCTGGAGCAGCCGCTGCGGGATCCCGACCAGGAGCCCGGCCGAGATCAGGAAGGTCGCGGAGTTGATCCAGTACGCCGCGTCCACGCCGGCCGCGGCGACGAGCGCGCCACCCGCGAGAGAGCCGATCGCCCAGGTGAAGTTGTCGACGGCCTGCACGAGCGAGTTGGCCGTCGTCAGGTCGCGCTCTTCGACGAGGTTCGGGATCCCCGCGTATGCCGCAGGGCGGAAGAACCCGGTCGCCGCACCGACGACCCCCGCGATCACGACGATCTGGGTCGCGTTCGTCGTGAACGGCAGCACCGCGAAGGCGCCGAAGCGCACGAGGTCGGCGATCACCATCAGGCCCCGGCGCGGAAGCCGGTCGACGAGCGGCCCGGCGAGCAGGCCGATCGCGAACGTCGGCAGCAGGTCGGCGATGAGGAGCGCGGCGATCCAGGCCGAGGAGTGCGTCTGGTGGAAGACGTCCCACTCGAGCGCGACGAGGGCGAGCCAGGTGCCCAGCCCGGAACCGAGAGTGGCGAGGAAGAGACGCCTGAAGCTCGGCTCGCGACGGAGAAGCCCTAGACGGCTTCGCTCCTCGCTACCCGGGGGGCGGCCCACAAAGGAACGCTAACACCGACCTACGACCTCGAACGAGGGGTTTTCCGGCCATGTCCCGCATTTTCCGGCCGTCTCGGCCGGCCCCTTAGGCGGTCTTGCAAATCAGTTCCGCCGGATCGACCGGTCATTGCCGACGGACGCACGAGCGAGGCTCGTACGTCCTGAAGGCGGCATCGCAAGCGACGCCTAGAGGGCGACGCCTAAGCAGGCGCGAGCGGGCCGACGCGGTCGAGCACATCTGCGAGGAAGCGGTGCTCGCCCTCCGTGCCGACGGTGATACGGATCGCTCCCGGCGCGCCGAAGCCGTGCGTTGGGCGGACGATCACGCCCTCGCGCAGGAGCCGCTCGAAGAGGGGCCGCGAGTCGTCGCCGACCTCGGCGAAGAGGAAGTTCCCGTTCGCCGGGCCCACCGGATCGAGGCCGTGCTCGCGCATGATCGCCTCGAGGTGGGCGCGGCCCTCGGCGTTCACGGCGCGCCTGCGGGCGAGCTCTTCCGGCGAGTCGAGGCTCGCGAGCGCCGCCTCCTGCGCGGGCGTCGTGATGTCGAAGGCGCGGCGAACCTTGGCGAGCGCGGTCACGATCGGCGCGGGAGCCAGCCCGTAGCCGACGCGCAGGCCGGCGAGGCCGAAGATCTTGGAGAACGTGCGCAGGACGACCACGCGCCGCCCGGCCTTCAGGTATTCCTCGATCCCGTCCGGGTACTCGGGGTCGTCGATGTACTCGAAGTACGCCTGGTCGAGGACGGTCACGACGTGCTCGGGGACGCGCTCGAAGTAGGCGTCGACCTCGGCGCGCGTGTTCGTCGTGCCGGTCGGGTTGTTCGGGATGCAGATGTAGACGAGCTTCGTCCGGGCGCCGATCGCCTCGAGAATCGCGTCGAGGTCGTAGCGCCCGTCCTTGAGCGGCACGGTCCGGGCGACCGCGCCGAGCTTGCGGGCGTCGATCGCGTAGCTCGGGAACGACGGCCAGCCGCAGACGATCTCGTCGCCCGGCTCGAGCATCGCCTGGCTGAGACCGTCGACGATGCCGTCCGAGCCCGCCCCGGGCGCGACCTCCTCGAGGCGCAGGTCGAGGCGCTCCGCGAGCGCGGCGCGGAGCCGGTACGCGCCCCCGTCGGGGTAGCGGTTGAGCCCTCCGGCGCAGCGCTCGATCGCCTCGCGCGCCTCAGGGAAGGGGCCGAACGGCCCTTCGTTGGAGGCGAGCTTGACGACGCGCTCCAACCCGAGCTCGCGCTGAACCTCCTCGACGGGCTTGCCCGGCTCGTAGGGAACGAGGTCGTTGACGGCGGGCGTGAAGAAGCTGTCCGCGATCTCCGCAAGCGAACCGGCCACGGCGCGGACTCTAGCGCCAGCGTCCGCCGACCTCAGAGGGAGGGAAGCCAGCCGTCCTCGTAGCGGCAGCGGCTGAAGGCGGGAAACGGCCGGTAGGCGTCGGCCGGCTTCGTGGTCTCCTCCTCGACACCCGCATCGTGTGCGCGCGCGAGCGCGTCGACCGGGTAGACGATGCCCTTGCGGCTGCCGCGGCCCCCCACCGCGAGGACGACAGACGGACCCTCGCCCGCGCCGACGATCATGTGGTCGGTTCCGCCCGGGCAGTGGAAGTAGTCCCACGCGCGGAGCGTTCGCTCCCGGCCCTCGACGAGCAGGAGGCACTCGCCCGAGAGCACGAGGAAGCCCTCCTGCGCGCGCTCCCGGTGATAGAGGCCGATCGGCTGGCCCGGCTGGAGGACGCTGACGTTGATCCCGAGCTGGCGGAAGGGGCGCTTGCCCTCGAAGTTGCAGTAGTGCCCGAAGTGGCCCGTGTCGCGCCAGCGGCTCTCCTTGGCGTTGATCACGAACCAGCCGTCGCCGTCGGCGACGCTGCCGAACGTCGTCTCGCGGAGCGGGATCTCGGAAACCGGCATCGCGGCGAGCATATGCGGACGGCTCCAGCGGGTGCTCGCCGCCTCACGCAATAGCATTGGCGGCGCATGAGGATCGGGGTGCCGAGAGAGACCGCCGCCGACGAGCGGCGCGTGGCACTCGTCCCGGAGATCGTGCAGAAGCTCGTGCCCGGCGGTTTCGAGGTCGTGGTCGAAGCCGGCGCGGGCGAGGCGGCCTCGTTCCCGGATTCCGCGTACACGGAGGCCGGTGCACAGCTCGGCGACTGGGCCGGCGCGGACCTCGTCGTGAAGGTGCAGAAGCCGGGCGAGGAGGAGGCGGCGCGCCTGCGCGACGGGCAGGTGCTGATCGGGTTCCTGCAGCCGCTCACCGACCGCGGGGGGATCGAGGCGCTCGCGAAGCGGGGCGTCGTCGCGTTCGCGATGGAGTCGATCCCACGGATCACGCGCGCGCAGCCGATGGACGCGCTCTCGTCGCAGGCGACAGTGTCCGGATACAAGGCGACGCTCCTCGCTGCCGACCGCCTGCCGAAGTTCTTTCCGATGCTGATGACCGCAGCCGGAACGGTCGCTCCGGCGAGGGTGCTCGTCCTCGGCGCGGGTGTCGCCGGGCTCCAGGCAATCGCGACCGGGCGGCGGCTGGGAGCGGTCGTGACCGGGTTCGACGTGCGCCCGGTCGTCCGCGAGCAGATCGAGAGCCTCGGCGCGAACTGGCTCGACCTCGGCGTCGTCGGCGAGGAGACAGAGGGTGGCTACGCGCAGGAACTCTCGGAGGCGCAGCAGCGGCAGCAGCAGGAGGAGCTCGAGGCCCGCCTCCCCGAGTTCGACGTCGTGATCACGACGGCGCTGATCCCCGGCCGGCCGGCGCCGCGGCTGATCCCCGCGAGCGCGGTCGCGGCGATGAGGCCGGGCTCGGTGATCGTCGACCTCGCCGCCGAGACCGGCGGAAACTGCGAGCTGACCGAGCCGGGCGAGGAGGTTGTCCGCGAGGACGTGACGATCGTCGGCTTCACAAACCTTCCGAGCACGATGCCGTACCACGCCTCGACCCTCTACTCCCGCAACGTCCAGGCGCTGCTGCTCCACCTCGCCCCCGAGGGCGAGCTGAACCTGGACTGGTCCGACGAGATCACCGCGGGCGCGTGTGTCGCCGGAAAGAAGGAGGTAACGACATGAGCCACGGGACGATCCTCGTCTTCGAGCTGACGATCCTCGTTCTCTCGATCTTCCTCGGGATCGCGCTGATCTCGCAGGTGCCCACGCTGCTGCACACGCCGCTGATGTCCGGCACAAACGCGATCCACGGGATCGTGATCGTCGGCGCGATGCTCGTCTTCGTCCTCCCGGACATGGGCGCGTTCACGTGGGTGGTCGGTTTCATCGCCGTCGTGCTTGCGTCGGCGAACGTCGTCGGCGGATTCGTTGTGACCGACCGGATGCTCGAGATGTTCAAGAAACGCGAGCCGCCGAAGCCCGTCGACGCGTCCCAGGACGGCAAGGAGACGTAGGCAGTTCGGTGAGCTACAACGTCACGAACCTCCTCTACCTGATCACGATCGTCGGGTTCATCCTCGCGCTCAAGTTCCTCTCGAGCCCGGCGCACGCGAGGCGAGGCAACCAGATCGCCGCTGTCGGGATGCTCGTGGCCGTTGCCGTCACCTTCGCCCAGAAGCACATGACGGGCTACTGGGTTATCGCGCTCGGAATGCTGATCGGCGGCGGCTTCGGGGCGGTCGCTGCGCGCAAGGTGAAGATGACCGCGATGCCGCAGATGGTGGCGCTGTTCAACGGCGTCGGGGGCGGCGCGGCGGCGCTGATCGCTCTCGCGGAGCTGCACGTGATCCTCCCGGAAGCCGGCGCCCCGAAGGTCGACATCAGCGTCGCCATCATCCTCTCCGCGCTGATCGGCTCGGTCTCGTTCGCCGGCTCGATGGTCGCCTTCTCGAAGCTGCAGGAGCTGATCCAGGGACGGCCGATCACCTACCGGGGCCAGCAGTTCGTCAACGGGATCGTCCTCCTGGTCGCCGTCACCGCGGGGATCGCGCTCATCGCCGGCTGGCAGGAGGAGTGGCTGCTGTGGGTGCTCGTCCTGACCTCGCTCCTCTTTGGCGTCCTCTTCGTCCTACCGATCGGCGGCGCCGACATGCCCGTCGTGATCTCGCTGCTGAACGCGTTCACAGGCATCGCGGTCGCGGCCACCGGGTTCGAGCTCATGAACAACGTGCTGATCGTCGCCGGCATGCTCGTGGGAGCGTCGGGCACGATGCTGACGCTGATGATGAGCCGGGCGATGAACCGCTCGATCGGCAACGTGCTCTTCGGCGCGTTCGGGCAGGTCAGCGCCGGGGCGGCCGCCGTCGCCGCTGGAGATGCGGGCGGCACCGTTCGCTCGGCCAGCGCCGAGGACGTCGCGGTGATGCTCGCCTACGCGCACAAGGTCGTCTTCGTGCCCGGCTACGGGCTTGCGGTCGCGCAGGCGCAGCACGACGTCCGGCAGCTCGCCGACCTGCTCGAGGAGAAGGGCGTCGAGGTCTCCTACGCGATCCACCCGGTCGCGGGCCGGATGCCCGGGCACATGAACGTTCTCCTCGCCGAGGCGAACGTGCCCTACCCGCAGCTGAAGGAGATGGACGAGGCGAACCCCGAGTTCGGGCGCACGGATGTGGCGCTCGTCGTCGGCGCCAACGACGTCGTCAACCCCGACGCGCGAAACAACGAGAGCAGCCCGATCTACGGCATGCCGATCCTCAACGTCGACGATGCGCAGACGGTCGTCGTGCTCAAGCGCAGCATGAACCCGGGCTTCGCGGGGATCGAGAACCCGCTCTTCTACAACCCGAAGACCGTGATGCTCTTCGGCGACGCGAAAGACTCGATCACCAAGTTGATCGCCGACGTCAAGAGTCTCTAGCGCCTCGAGCAGGTCGGGCCCACACCGGTCACGAGCAAGGTTTCGTCACGGCTTCGCGACGGGGGCAAGCGGCCAGGGCAGCCGCACCGGCGCGTACTCGCCCGGCCAGTCGGCGTACGCCTCGTCCGGCTGGGCGGTCTCCTTCCCGGCGGACGCGCCGTACTTCGCCGCGACCTCGCTCACCGGGTAGCGCAGCACCTCGACCTCGGGCCGGGCGCCGAGCATGAGAATCGCGCACGGTCCGTCGCCGGCGCCGACGATCACGTGGCGGGTGTCGGCCGGACAGTGGAAGTAGTCCCACTGCCGCAGCGGCCGCTCCTCCTCTTCCACGACGAGCGTGCACTCGCCCGAGAGCACGAGGAAACCCTCCTGGACACCCTCCGAGTGGTAGAGCGCGTTCGGCTCGCCCGGCCAGAGAACGCAGACGCGGACACCGACGTCGCCGAACGGATGCTCCCGCGACTCGAGCGGATACGTCGCGCCGCCCTTCTCCTCGTTACGCACTGCGAGAGCGTCCTCGAGGTTGAGGACGAACCAGCCGGCCGACGTGACATAGCGGCCGTACGGCGTCTCTTCCGAGCTTGCTTCCTTCACGGGCATTCGTCCTCCTCCGTGTCGGTCCGCTTTCCACTCTAGGGCGTCCGCCGTCTTAGCGTCATGGCGCCGAGAACGAGCGCGAGCATGGCCGCGCCGAGCGTTACCGACACGTCGAGGGCGAAGCGAGCGTCGAAGGTTCCCCGGATCGCGTGCGAGAGGGCGCCGTAGGCGTACGTCAGCGGGAGCAGCGCCGACAGCACGCGGAGCCAGTCGGCCATCTGGGAACGGGGGACGAACAGCCCACAGAGAAGCAGCTGCGGGAGCACGACCGCCGGCATGAACTGCACCGCCTGGAACTCCGTCGAGGCGAACGCGCTCGCGAAGAGGCCGAGCGCCATGCCGAGGATCGCATTCCCAATCGCGAGCGCGACCACGACCCAGACCGGGCCGACGCTTTGGAGGTCGAGAAAGAGGAAGGCGATCCCCGAGACGAGCGACGCCTGAAGCGCGGCCATCGCCGCGAACGCGATCCCGTAGCCGACGAGGAGGTCGAGCTTCGCGAGCGGCAGGGTCATCAGCCGTTCGAGCGTGCCCGTCGTGCGTTCCCGCAGCATCGTGATCGAGGTGACGACGAACATCGAGACGAACGGGAACAGCCCGAGCAGCGGACCGCCGACGTGCTGGAAGACCAGCTCCCGACCGGCGAAGATCTCGTGCAGCAGGACGATCAGCAGCGACGGCACGCCGAGCATGAGGCCGACGGTGCGCGGGTCGCGGCGCAGCTGGGTGAGCACGCGTGCCGCGACGGCGCCGGTCACGCGCAGGCTCACAGGCCAACCCCCTGACGGAAAGCGTGTCGACCGGTCGGTTCAGACGGCCGCGCGGACAACGCCCGTCCGGCCTGAAAGAGACGACGCAAGCGTCGTCTCACGGCCCCGCCTCGTCGACCAGGCGCAGAAAGGCGTCCTCGAGATCGTCGGTGCCCGTCCGGCGCAGGATCTCCGGCAGCGTTCCGGACGCGAGCAGGAGCCCCTCGCGGAGGAGTACGAGCTCGTCGCAGCGCTCGGCCTCGTCCATGACATGGCTGGAGACGAGGACGGCCCGGTTCTCTCCCGCGAGCCGGTGGAACGTGTCCCAGAGATCGCGGCGCAGCAGCGGGTCGAGGCCGACCGTCGGCTCGTCGAGCACGAGCAGCTCCGGGTCGCCGAGGAGCGCGCTCGCGAGCGACACCCGCGCCCGCTGGCCGCCCGAGAGGCGGTTGACGACGCGGTTGACCTCGCCGAGCAGGTCGACGGTCTCGAGCGCCGACTCGATCCGTCCGGGCGGCGTGGCGAGAATCCGCGAGAAGAAGCTGAGGTTCTCGCGAACGGTGAGGTCGCCGTAGACGGACGGCGCCTGGGTCACGTAGGCGACCCTGCTGCGGAGCGGCGCCGAGCCGGCGGGCTCCCCGAGGACGCTGATCGAGCCGCCCTGCACCCGTTGCACCCCCACGATCGCGCGCATCAGCGTCGACTTCCCGCTGCCGTTCGGCCCGAGCAGTCCGGTGACGACGCCCCGCGCTACCGAGAGAGACAGCTGGTCGAACACGAGCGTTCCGTTGCGCTCGACGTGCAGGCCGTCGACGACGATCCCTGGTTGAACCTCCATCTCGGCCGTATGTTCCCGCAATAGGGTTCCCAGCGATGGTTCCCGTCTTCAGCGCGGCGCAGGTCGAAGCCGCCGTGTCCCCGGAGCGGGCGCTCGAGGCTGTCCGCGACGCGTTCGTCAGCTACGCGCGGGGCGAGTGGTCGATGCCGCCCAAGGTCTATGTTCCGGCGTATCCGGCCGGGGACTTCCGCGCCATGCCCGCGCTCGGCGCGGGCCACGCGGCACTGAAGTGGGTGACGTCGTTTCCCGGAAACCCGGAGCGAGGGCTGCCGACCGTCACCGGGCTCGTGCTGCTCTCGGACGCGTCGAACGGCGCGCTCGTCGCCGTGCTCGATGCCGCCGCGGTGACGGCTCTGCGAACCGGCGCGGCGGCGGTGCTGGCCGCCGAGACACTCGGGCGCGCGGACGCGGAGAGCGCTGCGGTCGTCGGCGCCGGTGTGAACGGGAAGGCGGCAGCGCGGACCTTCCTGGCGCGCGGGCGGTCGGCCGCGCTCTGGGACGTGGACGCCGGTCGCGCCGAGGCGGCCGCGGCTGAACTCGGCGCCTCCGTCGCCGCGTCGAGGGAGGAGGCTCTTGCGGCAGACCTTCTCGTGACGATGACGCCCGGCCACGAGGTCCTGCTTCCGCCGGGCTCGGTCCGGGCTGGCCAGCACGTGAGCCTGATGGGCGCCGACGGGCCGGGGAAGGCGGAGATCGCGGTCGAGGAGCTCGTTCGCGCGCGGGTGTTCTGCGACGACTGGGAGCAGGCGAGCCACAACGGGGAGCTCGCCCATGCGGTCGAGGCCGGCGCGATCGGGCGGAACGACGTGAAGCAGCTCGGGGACGTGCTCGCCGGTTCGGCCGACGGGCGCCGCGACGACGACGAGATCACGGTGTTCGACTCCACCGGCCTCGCGATCCAGGATCTGGCCATCGCGCTCGCCGCAATGGAGCGCGCCTACGAGCTGGACCTCGCCACGCTCGATCTGTAGGCCGGGAGCATGATTCGTGCAGCGCAGCCGGCAGACGAAGAGATCGTGCGCGGCCTCTTCCGCGAGTACGCGGACTCACTCGGCGTCGATCTCTCGTTCCAGGACTTCGAGTCGGAGGTGGGCGACCCGTTCGGCTTCTACGAGCTCGTGCTGCTCACGGAGGACGGGTGCGTCGCGCTTCGGCACATCGACGAGCACACCTGCGAGATGAAGCGGCTGTACGTGCGGCCGGCTGCGCGCGGCTCCGGTCTCGGACGCCGGCTCGCCGAAGCCGTGATCGCAGCCGGGCGCGAGCGCGGGTACGATCGGATGCTTCTCGACACGCTGCCGAGCATGGCCGCCGCACAGCGGCTCTACGAGTCGCTCGGGTTCCGCGAGACGGCCGCGTACCGCCACAACCCCGTGCCGGGCGCAACGTTCCTCGAGCTCGAGCTCTCGTAGGATCGCCGCGCATGGGAGCAGAGGAGAACAAGGCGCTCGTCCGGAGGTTCTACGAAGAGGTCTGGGTCAAGGGCAATCTCGACGCGGCCGGCGAGGTGTTCGCCCGGGACTACGTGCGCCACGACTTCCGCGCGACCGATGCGCTCCCCGGACCGGAAGGGCAGAAGAAGACCGCCGCGGACTTCCGGGCGGCCTTTCCCGATCTTCGCTTCGAGATCGAGCTTCTGATCGCCGACGACCAGTACGTCGTGGGCCGGTGGACCGCGTCAGGGACGAACCTCGGACCGTAGGGCACGCTCGAGCCGACCCGCCGCGCCGTCACGTTCTCCGCGCCGAACATCTTCCGGTTCGAAGACGGCAAGGTCGTCGAGCTCTCGAACCACCGGGACGATCTCGGCTTGATGGAGCAGCTCGGCGCGCCGATCCATGCCGGGGCGGCCGAGCCCGAGTCCTAGTCCTGCGGCTGGGAGAGCTCCTGGCCGAAGGCGATGTCGTGGCCGTCGGGGTCCTGGACGCCGAACTCGCGAAACCCCCAGGGCGTGTCGTAGATCTCGTAGTCGATCCCGGCGCCGCGCTCCTGGACCTCGGCGTAGACGGCGTCGGCGTCGTCGACGCGGATGTACGCGTTGCAGGTCTTGTCGACGATCCTCCAGTTCGGGACGATCCGCGCCGGGTCCGGCGCGAGCGCGAGGAGGATCACCGCCGCGTCGCGCTGGACCACGGCGAAGTTCGACGGCTCGCCGTAGAGCTCGCACTCGAAGCCGAGCCGGTCGCGGTAGAACTCAACGGCGCGGTCGAGATCGCCGACGAGGAGCAGCGGCGAGATTCCGGTCAGAGTCGCCACGAAGGGATCCTAGGCGTCGAGGTTCGCGCGGAGGGTCTCGGCAACCCGCTTGCGCTCTGCGTCGCCGCCGTCCGGTGGCCGCCAGGGCGGAGCGCCCCACACGCAGCCTGGCTGGACCGTGTCATCCGCGTAGCGCGGAACGACGTGCAGGTGGAAGTGGAAGACGTCCTGTCCCGCGCGCTCGCCGGAGTTCTGGCGGAGGTTGACGCCGATCGCCCCGAGCTCGTCTCGCATGACCCTCGCGAGGCGCTGAGCGAACTCGATCGAGGCGACCAGCTCTTCCGGCTCGACCGTCCAGATGTCCCGGCGATGCGCTCGAGGGACGACCAGCGTGTGGCCCCACGTCGCCGGCGGTTCGCACAGGAACGCCAGAACGCTGGCGTTCTCGGCCACGATCTCCTGCTCGCGCTCGCGGGCGACGATCTCGCAGAACACGCACTGCCCTATCCGGGTCTTCATATGTCGGCGATCCTAGTCCGGCGGCCTCACCCCTCGGTACAGCCCATCCGCCTGAACCACCGCTCCCGCAAGCTCGAGATCGGTCAGCGCGGACGAGAGCGCGGCCGCGTCGAGCCCCGTGAGTCGACCGAGCTGGTCGGCGGCAGCCGACTCGGCTGCGAGCGCCGCTAGTACCGCCGTTGCATCCTCGCCCAGCTCGAACTCACTCGCCGGAGCCGGTTCGATGCCGAGGGACTGCAGCACGTCGTCTGCCGACGTCAGCGGCGTCGCTCCGACGCGCAGCAGGGCGTTCGTGCCAACCGACAGAGCCGACGTGATCTCGCCAGGCACCGCGAAGACCTCACGGCCGGCCTCGAGCGCGAAGTCGGCGGTGATCAGCGCGCCGCTTCGCTCGCGCGCCTCGACGATCACGGTTGCCGTCGCGAGCCCGGCGATGATGCGGTTCCGGGCCGGGAAGCGCCAGGGTGCGGGCTCCACGCCGGGTGCGTACTCGGAGACGACGAGGCCCGTCTCGGCGATCCCGCGCGCGAGCTGAGCGTGGGTGGCCGGGTAGTCCCGATCGACGCCGCATCCGAGCACGGCGACGGTTGTCCCGCCGGCCTCGAGCGCGCCCCGGTGAGCTTCGCCGTCGACGCCTCGGGCGAGCCCGCTGACGACCACGAGCCCGGCAGCGGCGAGCTCGCGGCCGAGAAAGCGCGCAGTCTGAGCGCCGTACGACGAGCAGGCGCGGGCGCCGACGATCGCGACCGCTGGAGACGCAAGGAGCTCTGCCTCGGCGTCTCCACGCAGAAACAGTCCGGCGGGTGGATCGTGGAGCTCACGAAGCAGCGGCGAAAAGGCAGACTCGGAGCGACCGACGAACCGCAGCCCGCTCGCGCGGAGCGAGGTGAGGTACCGCTCGGCGTCGAATTCGCGCCGGAAGCGCTCAAACCGCCTCTCCCGAGGCTCCTTGACGACATGCGTGCCGGTCTCGGCGGCGAACACCGCGAGCGCCAGATCGCTCATCGAGGGCCCAGCTCCGTCGGTGCGCGGAAGGACAACGCTTCGGCAACGTGCTCGGCCGCGACCTCCTTGGCGCCCGCCAGGAGGGCCGCCGTCCGCGCGACGCGCGCCACGCGTGCCCTTCCGCGTGCCGAAAGGGGTAGCCTCTCGACCGCGCGCGAGAGCAGTTCGTTCGCATCCTCCGAGCGCTTCAGCGGGCTCCCGCGGGCGCGTTCCCGAGCGGCCTCGACCCGGCACCGGACGGCTTCGGAGCTCTCGCCCGCGCCGCCTTCGAGCTCTCGCGCGCGGGGGCGCGGGACCGTGACGAGCAGGTCGAAGCGATCGAGCAGCGCCCGCGACAGCTTGTCGCGGTAGGCAGCGAGCCGAGCGGCGGAGCAGGAGCACTCGGCCGCCGGATCGCCACGGGCTCCGCACGGGCAGAGGTTCATGGTCGCCACGAGCTGGAAGCGCGCGGGGAAGACGAGCTTGCCGCCGACGCGGGCGATAGCGATCGCCCCGTCCTCCAGCGGCTGGCGTAAGGCCTCGAGCGCGTTCCGCGGGAACTCGGCGAGCTCGTCCAGGAAGAGCACACCGCGGTGGGCAAGGCTCGCTTCTCCTGGTCGCGGCGAGGAGCCGCCGCCGACGATCGCCGAGACCGACGCCGTGTGGTGCGGCGCGCGAAACGGCGCCACGGTGACCAGCGGTCGCCCAGGCGGAAGCAGGCCGGCCACAGAATGGATGCGCGTCACCTCGAGCGCCTCGTCCGGCGGAAGCCGCGGGAGAATCCCGGGCAGACGCCGGGCGAGCATCGTCTTACCGGTCCCGGGTGGGCCCCCGAGGAGCAGGTTGTGACCGCCCGCGGCCCCGAGCTCGAGGGCGCGCCGGGCCCGCTCCTGGCCCCGAACATCCGCGAGATCGGGCACGAAGGCCAGTGGTTCCGCCCCGTTTCCGTTCGCCGCCAGCTCGTCGGGCGGAGGCGGTTGCCATTCACCGCGCAGGTAGGCCACCGCCTCCGCCAGGTGCCGCACGGGCACGGGCTCGATTCCTGCGAGCGCCGCCTCGGCCGCACAATCGGCAGCGCATAAGAGCCTCGTCAGCCCTGCCTGCCGCGCGCCCTCGGCTGCAGCGAGCGCACCCCCGACCGCGCGAAGCCGTCCGTCGAGCGCCAGCTCGCCGACAGACGCGTGGCCGTGGAGCGCCTCCGGCGGAACCTGGCGGGACGCCGACAGCACGGCCAGGGCGATCGGCAGGTCGAAGCCAGACCCTTCCTTCCGCAGCTCCGCGGGCGCGAGGTTGACCGTGATCCGCCGCGTCGGCCACTCGAGCTCGGCCGACGCGATCCCGCTGCGGACCCGCTCCTTCGCCTCCTGGCAGGCGCGGTCGGCGAGGCCGACGATGGCGAATGCCGGAACGCCGAGCTGGAGGTGCGCCTCGACCTCGACGCGTCGCGCGTCCAGGCCGACTAGCGCGTGCGTGACGGTGCGAGCGAGCACACGGCCAAGCTAGACGGCAAGCCGTTACGTGTCTGTGACCGGACGGTGACGAAAGTGGAACTACTGTGCGCGCGCCACGAGCACGTCCTCGAAGAACTCGCCCGCGCGCCGCCCGGTGCGCCGATTCACGTGCCGGCGGTACCGCTCCTCCAGCCGCAAACCCGCCCGCTCCAGGATCTCCGGATACAGATCGCGGCGATCGTTGATCACGATCACGACCGAGGCGCCGCGCCGCAGCGACCCGCGCACGTTCGCGAAGACATCGGCCACCCCGCTCACGTACGCGGCCAGCGCCGCCCGGCTCGTTCCCTTGCCGAGCTCGAGCCCGCCGAAGTCCTCGAGCCCCAGCAGCTCGTACGCGTAGCGGTGCTGCTCGTGGTAGTCGATCAGCCCGGGGTACGGAGGCGAGGTGACCACCCCGTCGAACCGGCCGCCGAAGTCGAGCTCCCGCGCGTCGCCGTGCAGCACGACCGCATCGCGCCCACGCGTCCGCACGCGCGCGAACTCCCGGATCCGCTTCAGCGTGTCGAACGAGTAGCGCCGCAGGAACCGCCGCGCCTCGCCGACGGGCCGGCACGTCCGCCGGTGCTTGTGGCACCAGTACTCCGCCCGCTGGGGCACGCGCGGGAAGTCCAGGTCGAAATGGGTCGTCCGCCGAGCCGACCGCGCCGCGCGCGCCAACACGACCCGCAGCACGTCCGCGTGCTCGTAGTCCTCGACCAGGCCGCGGAAGAAGAGCAGCTCGGCTACCGCGCGCGGCGCGAACCAGTCGCGTACGTACCGCGGCACCGGCCCTTCCGGCCGCTTCCCGTCGAACGCCTCGAGCCGCGTGCACGCGTCGCGCAACTCCGATTCGAGCACGAACGGGTTGTACTCCCGCGTCTTGACCTGCATCAGCAGGCAGTTGAACGCGGCCACGTCCGCCCCGGCCGCGTCGAGCCCGGACTCGAGCGCCTGTACGAGCGTCGTCCCCGAGCCGGCGAACGGATCGAGCACACTGCCCTTCGGCACGTGCCGCTCGAGCAGCGCCTCGACCAGTTGCGGGATGAACTTCCCGAGGTACGGGTGCAGGCGGTTGACGTGCTTCGTCCGCTCCCGCTCGGGGAGGTCGCTCTCGGACCACGACAGGTCGAGATCGATCCCGCTGTAGAGCAGGTCCTGGGTCGAGGCCACGGCTCAGAGCGGGTTCAACGCGCGTCGGCCGACTCCTCGATCAGCGCAGCGGCAGCGGCGTCGGGCGCCCCAGCACCGAGAGGTTGGCGGCCTTCTCGGTGATACCCCAGGCCCTGAACGCGAGGGTCTTCGCGTCGTAGAGCGCCCAGAGGTAGGACCCTGTCGGAAGTGCCCCGCCTTCCGGAGTACTGGCCAGGTATCCGACGAACTGGCCGCGCAGCTTGACGAGATACGACGGTGCCTCGCTGTCGACGCCCATCCCGAGCGACGCGAGCCCGCGACTTCTCGTCGATGCGAGGACCTGGCCGTCACGGGGATGCGGTTCGCCCGAGTTGATCGAACCCGCCAGTGACATGTCTCGGAGCGCCGAGAGCGCGAGTGCATCGGGAGGCCCCTTGAGATCGACGCCTGCCGTGACCCGCTTGCGCAAGGTCGCAATGGCTTTCAGGTACGGCGGTGGGCATGTGCCCGCGCGCCTGGACGGAAGGCGGTTGAGCTTGGTGCTCGGACGTCGAGGCACCGCCGCCGCACGAGGCCAGCATCGTCGCGGCGAGGAGCGCTGTGACTCCGATCCCGACCGGACTAGAAAGCCTCCCGAAGCCGCTCGAGGCGGCCATCGCGGAAGCCGACCACTTCGAAGCTCGCCTCGAGGCCCGCGCACTCCGGATGGACGGCGAGCCAGGCCTCCGCAGCGCGGCGGAGTCGGCGTTGCTTCTCCTCCGTGACCATCTCGAACGGATCGCCATACCGGTCGCTGCCTTTCGCCTTGACCTCGACGAGCGCTAGCCGCCTTCCGCGGCGGACGACGAGATCCAGCTCGTTGCCGCCTACCCAGACGTTCCGCTCGAGGATTCGATAGCCGCGCAGCCGGTAGTGCCACACCGCGCGCCGCTCCGCGGCCTTCCCGGCGGCCGAGGTGCTAGGCGACGAGGTCTTCGTAGCAGAGGGCCTGGAACGAGCGGCGGTGGATCTCACAGGGCCCGCGCTCGCGCACGACCGCGGAGTGTCGGGGCGTGATGTAGCCGACATGCGAACGGAAGCCGTAGGCCGGATACAAGGCGTCCATCCGCCGCATCATCCGGTCGCGGGTCACCTTGGCGACGATCGACGCGGCGGCGATCGCGGCGCTCTTCTCGTCGCCGTCGACGACTGCGCGGTGCTCCGGCGCGGATGCCCCGAGACGGAAGCCGTCGACGAGACAGACCTCGGCAGGCGGAGAGAGTTCGGAGAGAACCGCGCGCAGCGCGGCCAGGTTGGACCGGTGCAGCCCTTCGCGATCGATCTCGGCCGACGGCACGGCCCGCACGACGATCCGCTCGGCGCAGCCGACGACCGCGCGGAAGAGCCGCTCGCGCTCGGCCTCGCTGCACTGCTTCGAGTCGTTCAGGAGGGCGAGCGGGCGGACCCGGTGGTCGCGCAGGCGCGTGTAGTCGAGCAGGACGCCCGCGACGAGCAGCGGCCCCGCGAGCGGGCCCCGCCCGGCCTCATCGGCGCCGGCGACGAAGCGCGCACCGAGCCCACGGTCGAACTGAAGGAGCTTCTGGCCGGTGCGTCGCCTCACGGCCGCGAGGATAGCGCCGCAGGCAGCCGGCGCCGCGCAACGTCACGCTTTCGTGACTCGGCGATAAAGAATCGGCGCAGCTCAACCATCCTTACTACACATGGACGCGCAGGAGAGAGCGATCGAGGATCTCTATCGGCGGAGATATCTCCGCTTCCGAAACACGCTCGCCACGATCACCGGCAGCCACGAAAGCGCGCGCGATGCCGTACAGGAGGCATTTACCCGCGCTCTCCGAAAGCGGCGCTCGCTGCGCGACGAGCGGGCGGTCGAGATGTGGGTGTGGCGGATCGCCCTCCGCACAGCGTTCGAGCACGGCCGCAGCGAGCGCCGCGTGGACGTCGGGCTCGGCGAAGTCGCCGAGGTAGCGCTCGTGGAGCCGGAGCGTGATCCGGCGCTCGCCGAGGCACTTCGACGCCTGCCGCCGCGGCGACGCCTCATCGTCTTCCTCCGCTACTTCGCGGACCTCACCTATGCCGAGATTGCCGAGCTCTGCGAGGTGACCGAGGGAACGGTTGCCGCCACGATCGCCCAGGCGCGCGCCGAGTTGGAACGGACACTTGACCGGGACGAGGTGGGGGTATGACAACCGATCTGCTCGCGCGGCGCCTCGCGGCGCTTGCCAACTACGACGACGACTCCGACTGGAGCGCGATTCGGCGTCGGCGGCGCCGGCCGCCGGCGGTGACGCTGGTCGTCGGCATCCTGGCAGTCGCCCTGCTGGGCGTCGGCGCCGGGTTCGCGTTTTACGACGACGTTCTGCCGTTCGGCTCGCAGCCGGCCGCGCCCAAGCCGGTCGTCCGAGACTTCGAGAAGCTCTTCGGCGGTCAGTACGCGCCGCCTGGGATGGATCCGCACGTACTGGCTGGAGAGGCCCGCCGCGTGGCGACCTTCGAGAACGGGCGGCACCGCTATGTGCTGTACGTCGCGCCGACCAAGACCGGCGGCTTCTGCGAGAGCTTCACCAACCTCTTCGGCGGCTGCCGGCAGATCCGGACTCTTCCGCCCGGTCCTCCCGATGCCGGCCCGGGCGAAGTCGACCCGTTTGCGGTCGGCGTGTTCGGAGACATGAGCAGCCAAGGAGCCCGGATCATCGGCGGCGATCTTCTCTTGCCGCCAGGAACGTCACTGAGCGTCGAGTTCGCCGACGGAACGTCCGCCAAGATCCCGGTCGTCTTCGTTTCGCCGCCGATCGACGCGGGCTTCTTTCTCTACCCGGTGCCGGCAGAGCACATTCGGCTCGGCCACGACGCGAAATACCTGACGGCACGCGATCGCGGCGACCGTGTTGTGGCGAGAGCGCGAATCTGCTGCACCAACCCGCGGGGACCATCCGGCGCGACCGGCCGCGGCTGATCGCGCTTACTTGTCGCGGGCTTCTGCTTCGCCTTCGGGCTCTGCTTCGACCTGTGGCTCAGGAGGCTCGGCCTCCGCTGCAGGCTCGTCGACCTCGGGCTCCTCGGCCTCGGGCTCTTCAGCCTCGGGCTCGACGGCCTCGACCTCTTCGAGCACCTCCTCGTCGAGCTCCTCGTCCTCGGCCGGCATGTGGCCCTCGGTCGGCGACGGCGCCTCGACCGTCGGGAGCGCGACGCCACGCTTCGTGCGCACGCGGGCGCGCTTGCCGACCTTGCCGCGCAGGTAGTAGAGCTTCGCGCGGTTGACGTCGCCGATCGCGATCACCTCGATCTGCTCGATCTTGGGCGAGTGCACGGGAAACGTCCGCTCGACGCCGACGCCGAACGACTGCTTCCGCACGGTGAACGTCTCGCGCACGCCCGAGCCCTGGCGCCTGAGCACGATCCCCTCGAAGACCTGCACGCGGCGGCGCTGGCCCTCGATCACCTGGAAGTGGACGCGCACGGAGTCCCCGGCCTTGAACGGGGGGCGAGTCTGCAGCTGGCGCTGCTCGAGGCTGTCGATCACCTTGCTCATGAAAAGAGGCCCATCGCGGGCCGGTCGGGATGCTAGCGCAAGCGCCGTCGGCGGCGAAGCGGGACGGCGAAGACGAGTCCGAACCAGCCGATCGTCGGGAAGATCGCGTGGAACGAGATCCGGTTCGGGGGCCAGTAGGTCATGAAGACCTTCCCGATGAGCGCGCTCCTGGCGACGGAGCCCCAGCGCCGCGAGTCGCACGACTGCGTCCGGTTGTCGCCCATGAAGAAGTAGTGGCCCTGGGGAACGTGCCAGACCCCGGTCTGGTGGTCGCGGCGGCCCGGCTTGATGTACGGCTCGTTCAGCTTCTTGCCGTCGATGTAGATGAACCCGTTCTTCTCACCCACGGTCTCGCCCGGAAGGCCGATCAGGCGCTTGACGAACGTGCCGCTCGCGTTGCACGCCGCCTCGGCCCGCTTCTTCGGCGTGGTGAAGACGATGATCTCGCCCCGGTGCGGGCTGCGGAAGTGGTAGATGAACCGGTTCGCGAGCACGCGGTCGGAGAGCCGCGCCTCGCAGTCGGCGCCGGGCCGGGCGCAGTGGAGCGTCGGCTCCATCGACGAGGACGGGATCCGGTACGGGTTCACGACCCACTGCTTGATCGCGAGGACGATCAGGATCGCGCCGGCGATGGTCACGATCCAGTCGATCGCGATCCGCCACGGGCGCGGAAGCCGCGCGGTCATCCGGTCGAGCGGGTTGCGCGACTGATGCTTGGGGTCCGGCGCCGGCTCGGGCATCTCGTCCTCCGGCGGCGGCTGGAACGACGGGTAGCTGGGCGGTGCGATCGTCGTCGTTGCCGCTGACCCGTCGCGGGCCGCGTCGTACTCGGCCCGCCTGGCCGGGTCGGACAGCGTCTCGTAGGCCTCGCGCAGCTCCCGCAGGTGCTCGGCCGGCTCGGCGCCGATCGAGTGGAAGCGGACCCGCTGCCAGTAGGCCTCTCTGATCTCGTCCGACGTCGCCGTCGGCGCGACACCGAGGGTCGAGTACAGATCCCTGGTTGCGCCGTCCTGGGAGCTCAACTGCGCCGCCTCACGACCGCGTTCTCAGACGACTCTGTTCCTTCCGCCATTCCTCGATTCTCCTGTGATCCCCTGAGAGGAGTACGTCGGGCACCCGCCACCCTCGGAACTCCGCGGGGCGCGTGTAATGAGGGTACTCGACGCCACCGTCCAGCTCGGCGGAGAAGCTCTCGACGAGACCCGACTCCTCGTTGCCGAGCGCCCCGGGGAGGCGGCGCGCGATCGCGTCGGTGAGCACCATCGCCGGGAGCTCGCCCCCCGAGAGCACGTAGGGGCCGATCGAGATCGCGTCCGAGGCGAGTTGCATGTGGACGCGCTCGTCGAAGCCCTCGAACCGCGCCGAGAGCAGCGTGAGGCGTTCCTCGCCCGCGAGCTCCTCGACGACCGCCTGGGTCAGCTGCCGGCCCTGCGGAGTGAGCGCGACGACGCGGTGGTCCGGCACGCCGCCGTAGACGCGGTCGATCGCTTCGGCGACGACGTCCACGCGGAGCACCATCCCGGCGCCGCCGCCGTACGGCTCGTCGTCGACCTGGCCGCCACCGAGCTGCGTGTAGTCGCGGTAGTTGAAGAGCCGCAGGTCGAGCTCGTCGCCGAGCACGGCAGCGACCGGACGCTGCTCGGTGAGCCAGGCGAACGCGTGAGGAACGAGGGTGAAGACGTCGAGCTGCACAGGACGGGCCGGAGCAGGTTAGCTGGAGCTGGCGAAACCCTGCGCCACGAGGATTCGCCGCGCCTCGAGGTCGACCTGCAGCACGCACGCGTCGACAAGCGGGAGCAGCTCGCCCGAGTCGAGCTCGAGCACGTCGTTGGCGACTCCGGGCTGGACGGCGGCGACGCGGCCGAGCGCGCGTCCCCCCTCCTCGGCCACGTCCAGGCCGACGAGCTCGAAGGCGTAGAACTCCCCTTCGCCGGGCGGCGGGAGCTCCGCGCGCGGCACGGCGAGCTCGGCCCCACGTGGCGCGTCGCGGTCGAGGCGGATGACGGGTCGACCGCGCGAGCGCTTCGACCCGACCACCTTCGCGGGCTCGCCGTCGACGGCCAGTGTCGCGCCGACTGCAAAGCGCGTCTCGTCCTCGCTCGCGTGCTCGACGAAGAACGATCCGTCGAGCCCGTGCGGCTTGCCCACGCGCCCGATCCGGACGAGCTCTTCAGCCACCGAAGACCGCGAGCGCGTCGGCGCGCGACGGCGCGCCCAGCACGTTCTCTGTCGCCAGCTCCTCGGCTTCCGGATGACCCGAGCGTCGCACGAGCTCGGCCGCGCGCTCGAGGTCGTAGTCGGTGCGCCGGAGCTCGACCGCATCGTCGTCGATCAGCGCCCAGAAGGCGCCTGTCCGCCCCTCGTAGGGTCGTCCGACGCTGCCCGCGTTTACGAACAGCACCTCGCCCGACCGGCGTTCGAGCTGCATGTGCGTGTGCCCAGCGACAACCCGGTGCTGCTCGACCCCGGCGAGAAGCTCCGCGAGGCGCTCGTCGGTCGTCAGCTCCGTGATCACCGTCTCGTCGTCCCGCGGGGTGGCGTGGACGTAGAGCGTGCCGTCGATCACCACGGAGAAGGGCAGACCGGCGAGCCAGTCCGCGTGCTCGGAATCGAGCTGCTCCAAGAGCCAGGCCAGGCCCGCGTCGCCCTGGTACTTCGGATCGTCGAGGCGGTCGGCGTTGCCGCGGACGAAGCGCGCATTCGACAGCGTGCGCACGAGCTCGATCGTCTCCCGCGGCTGCGGCGGCCCGGACGCGATGTCGCCGCCGAGCACGATCTCGTCCACGCCCTCGCGCTCGACCTCGGCCAACACGGCCTCGAGCGCAGGCAGGTTCCCGTGGACGTCGTAGAGCGCTGCTACGCGCAAGGGGACGCCTCGGCTACTCGACGATCTCGAGCAGCACGCGCTGGTCGCGCTGCGCCGCCGAGGCCCGCACGATCGTCCGCAGAGCGCGGGCGATGCGGCCCTGGCGGCCGATCACCTTGCCGATGTCGTCCTGGGCCACGTACAGCTGGATGACGAGCGCGCCCTCCCGCTCGACCTCCTCGACGCGGACGGCGTCGGGCTCGTCCACGAGCCGCCGCGCCAGGTACTCGACGATCTCAGCCACCGACGCCTTTCGCCTTCAGGAGCTTCGACACCGTCGCCGACGGTTGGGCGCCCTTGGAGAGCCAGTCCTTGATCCGCTCCTCGTCGAGTTCGATCGTCGACGGGTCGGTCTGCGGGTTGTAGCGGCCGACGATCTCGATGAACTTGCCGTCCCGCGGCGAGCGGGAGTCGGCGGCCACGATCCGGTAGACCGGGTTCTTCTTCGACCCGACTCGGGTCAGTCTCAGCTTTACGGCCAAACGATTACCTCCGTGATCTCGAGCGCTTCTTGCGCTTCGTCTTCTTCTTCTTGGTCGCCGAGCGCGTCGGCCCATTCTGCCCTTCGAGCTGGCCCGGCAACGCGGGCATCTTGCCCTTTCCGAGCTGCTTCATCATCTTCGCCATCTGCTTGCGGCCCTCGAGCAGCTGGTTCACCTGCTGGACGGTCGTCCCGCTGCCGCCCGCGATCCGCTTCCTCCGCGAGCCGTCGATCACGTGCGGGAAGCGCCGCTCCTGCGGCGTCATCGAGAGGATCATCCCCTCGACGCGCGCGAGCTGGCGCTCGTCGACCTGGTCGAGGCCCTCGAGCTGGTTGCCAAGGCCCGGGATCAGCTTGAGCACGCCCTGGATCGGGCCCATTCGCTTGAGCATCTTCTGGCTGCGGAGGAAGTCGTCGAAGGTGAACTCGCCCGCCATCAGGCGCTTCTCCATCTCCTCCGCCTCGTCCGCCTCGACCGCGGCCTCCGCCTTCTCGACGAGCGTCAGGACGTCGCCCATCCCGAGGATGCGCGAGGCCATCCGGTCGGGGTGGAAGTACTCGAGCTGGTCCGGCCGCTCCCCGACCGAGACGAGCTTGATCGGCTTGCCAGTGACCGCCTTGACCGAGAGCGCGGCGCCTCCGCGCGCGTCGCCGTCGAGCTTCGTCAGCACGATCCCGTCGAACGCGACTCGCTCGGAGAACGCCTCGGCGACCCGCACCGCGTCCTGGCCGGTCATCGAGTCGAGGACGAGCAGCACGTTGGTGGGCTTCGTCGCGTCCCGGACCGCCACGAGCTCGTCCATCAGCGCCTCGTCCACGTGCAGGCGGCCGGCGGTGTCGAGGATGACCGTGTCGAGCCCCTGCTCCGCCGCAAGCGCGATCCCCTCGCGCGCGGCCGCGACCGGATCGGAGCGCTCCTGGCTGAAGACCGGGATCTGCAGCTCGCTGCCGAGCTGCTCGAGCTGGTCGATCGCGGCCGGACGCTGGAGGTCGGCGGCGACGAGGCCCGGCTTGCGGCCCTCCTTGCGCAGCAAGAGTCCGAGCTTGGCAGTGGCGGTCGTCTTCCCCGAGCCCTGGAGGCCCGCGAGCAGGACGATCGTCGGCGGCCGTGCGGTGAACGCGAGCCGCGAGTCGCCGGAGCCCATCAGCTCGGTCAGCTCGTCGTGGACGATCTTCACGACCTGCTGGCCGGGCGTGACGCTCTTCAGCACCTCCGCGCCGAGCGCCCGCTCGCGCACGCGCTCGACGAAGTCCTTGACGACCTCGAAGTTGACGTCTGCCTCGAGCAGCGCGAGGCGGACCTCGCGCATGGCGCGCGAGATCGCCTCCTCGTCCAGGCGTCCCTTCTTGCGGAGGTCGCCGAGCGCGCCCTGAAGGCGCTCTGAGAGCGTGTCGAACACGGCTTCGGAGTGTACTTCCAGCCGCGGGAGCGGCTGCTACGCCGAGGCGTAGAGCAGCTCGATCGCGCGCGCGTTGCCGACCGCGTCCTCGCGGCCGAGCAGCGGCTCGGCCTCTCCCCGGATCGCCGCGCTCAGGTTCTCGAGCTCGAGCCCGTACGAGTTCGCCTTCTCGATCTCGATTCGCTCGACGGCGCCGTCGCGCCGGACCTCGATGAGAGGTTCACGCGCGTGCCAGGGGTCGTCGAGGAACAGCGAGCCCTCCTCCCCGATCACCTCGAGCTCGTCCCGCTCGGGCACCACGAAGCTGCAGTCGAAGTGGGCCGTGATGTCGTTCTCCATCAGCATCGCGCCCGCGAAGAGGATGTCGACCCCGGTCGGGCCGACGACCTGCGCGCCCGCGACGTGCCGGGGCTCGCCGCCCAGGAAGCGCGAGCCGCTGACGCAGTAGCAGCCGACGTCCATCAGCGCACCACCGTCGATCTCCGGGAGAAGCCGCACGTTCGTCGGGTCGGAGAGCGCGAAGCCGAACGACGAGCGGATCACCCGCGGCCGGCCGATCGCGCCGCTCTCGACGAGCTCGGCCAGCTTCCGCGCCTGCGGGTGGTGCCGCCACATGAACGCCTCCATCAGCAGACGCCCGTCCGGTCGGCCACGTCGAAGGCCTCCTCGACCTCGGCCGCGCGACGCGACATGGGCTTCTCGCAAAGCACGTGCTTGCCCGCCTCGAGCGCGCGGATCGACCACTCGCAGTGGAGCGAGTTCGGCAGGGAGATGTAGACGGCCTCGACGTCCGGGTCGTCGAGCAGCGCCTCGTAGCTGCCGTAGGCGCGCTCGATGCCCCACTCGCGCGCGTACTCCTCGGCACGGGCCTGGTCGCGGCTCGCGACCGCGATCAGGTCGCACGCGGGCGACGCCTGGGCGGGCGGGATCACGAGCCGGTTGATCAGCGCCGTCGAGATGATTCCCCAGCTGACGGGCTTCATCGCTACGACGGCTCCGCCACGGGCCTGAACGTGGTCTCGAGGATGCGATGGGTGTGAGGCCGCGTCAGCGCGAAGACGACGACCTCGGCCACGTCCTCCGGGCTCATCATCCCGGCGAGCTCCGGCATCTCGGGCGTGCGCCCGCGCCCCATGGCAAAGTCGGTGGCGACCCCGCCCGGGCAGATGTTCGTGCAGCGGACGCCCCGCTCGCGCAGCTCGTGGTCGAGCGCGCTCGTGAAACCGACCTGCGCGAACTTCGACGCGCAGTAGACGGCCTCGAGCGGCAGGCCGCGGAGGCCCGCCACGGACGCGATCGTGACGAGGTCGCCCTCCTCGCTCTCGAGCAGGTGCGGCAGCGCGGCGCGCGTGGCGTAGATCGTTCCCTTGACGTTCACGTCGATCATCTCGTCGAGCTGCTCCGGCGGGAGCTCGAGGAACGGGCCGTAGGCGCCGACCCCGGCGTTGGCGACCAGGATGTCCAGGCGTCCGAACCGCGCGACGGTGTCCCCCACGATGCGTTCGAGGTCGGCCGGTTCGCGGACATCGCACGGACGCGCGACCACGTCGTCGAGCCCCAGGTCGTCGCCGCTGCGTGACGCGAGGCCCAGAGAGACGCCGGCCGCAGCGAGACTCTGCGCCACCGCTCGCCCGATGCCTCGGCTCGCCCCGGTGACCAGCGCGGCCTTTCCTTCCAGTGAGGTCATCGCTCCTCCAGGGGTTCGAGGGACGGGTACAACACGCGGTAGCGAGGGTAACCGGCCTCGTAGGCGCGCCGCCAGCCTTCGTCCGGCTCGATCCGCTCGCGGGGCCGGACGCAGGCCTCGACCGCCTCGTGGACGTCGGAGAACGCGCCCGCGGCAACCCCGCCGAGCAGGGCCGCTCCGAAGGCCGCTCCCTCCTCGACGGCCGTGAGCTCGAGCGGGAGGCCCAGCACGGACGCGACGATCCGGAGCCAGAGGTGGCTGCGCGCGCCGCCGCCCGAGGCGCGGCCGGTCTCGGCGCGCACGCCGAGGTCCCTCAGCAGCTCCAGCGAGTCGCGCAGGCCGTACGCAACTCCTTCCAGAACGGCGCGGACGAGGGCCGGGCGGCCGTGCTCGAGCCCGAGCCCGGTGAACGCGGCGCGGGCGTACGGGTCCGCGTGGGGCGTCCGCTCGCCCGAGAGGTACGGGAGGAAGAGGACGCCCTCGGCGCCGGGCGCGACTCCCTCGGCCTCTGCGACGAGCTCGTCGTACCGCGTGCCCGGGGCGAATGCGTCCTTGAACCAGCGCAGCGACCCCGCGGCCGAGAGCATCACTCCCATCGCGTGCCAGGTTCCCGGGACCGCATGGCAGAACACGTGCAGCCGCGCCTCCGGCTCGGGCTCGTAGGCCGGCAGCGCCGCGAACACGACCCCGGAGGTGCCGAGGACGACCGAGAGCGGCCCTGGCCCGTCGACGCCGACGCCGAGGGCGCCGGCCGCCTGGTCGCCGGCGCCGGCGGCGACGGGGGTCCCATTGGGAGTCCGACCCGAGACCTCCGGCGACTCCAGCGCCTCGGGCAGCCATTCGGCGGGGATCTCGAGCGCGTCGAGGACGTCCCCGCTCCAGCGCCGCTTCGCCACGTCGAAGAGGAGCGTCCCGGACGCATCCGCGACGTCGGTGGCGTGCTCTCCCGTCAGCCGCAGCCGCACGTAGTCCTTCGGGAGGAGCACGTGGCGGATCCGCGCATAGGCGTCCGGCTCGTGCTCCCGCAGCCACAGCAGCTTCGGCGCCGTGAAGCCGGTGAGCGCGCGGTTGCCGGTCAGCCGGATCAGCCGTTCCACGCCGATGCGCCGCTCGATCTCCTCGCACTCGGCCGAGGTGCGCTGGTCGTTCCAGAGGATCGCCGGCCGGATCACCTCGCTCTCGGCGTCGAGAGCGACGAGCCCGTGCATCTGGCCGGACAGGCCGATCCCCGCGGCGCTCTCGGCGCCGACGGCGGCCAGCGCCGACTCGCTCGCGCGCCACCAGTCCTCCGGGTCCTGCTCCGCCCAGCCCGGCGCAGGCGTGGAGAGCGGGTATTCCTCCTCCGCGCGCGCGAGCACCTCGCCCGTTGGCGAGACCGCGACCGCCTTGACGCCGCTCGTGCCGACGTCGAGGCCGACGAACACCGGGCGGCGCCTACTCGCCGCCGAGCGCCGTATAGACGAGCTCGTAGGCGGCGACGGCGTCCTTGCGCATCTGCGCCTCGCGCAGGGCCTCGCCGTCGAGCCGCCCGGCCACGCCGTCGATGAAGCGCCACTGGAGGACGCTTCGGCGCACGGCCTCGACCGCGTCCTCGGTGTACGGGTACAGGTCGAAGCCGAGCCGCTCGCCGTTGTCCCCGTAGCCGGCTCGCCGGAGCTCGACCGCGAGCTCGAGCGTCTCCATGAAGGCCGTGGCGCCGACCATGTTGTCGTCGTCGAACGTGCCCCAGCCCGAGTTGGCGTGCTGGTGGCCGAGCAGGCCCTCGGAGGCGAGCAGCGCCGCGTACTCGGCCAGGTTCTCGCCGTTCATGATCAGGTGCTGCCAGTCCATGTTGACCTGGACGTTGTCGAGCCCCTCGCGGCGCAACGTGTGGATCACGTGGAGGGTCATGCCCACGTTGCGCATGAAGATCTTCATCGCCGGCTCCGAGTTCTTGTGCTCGAGAAAGAGCTTGACCCCGCGGTCGCGGCACCGCTGCGCGGCCTCGCCGATCCCGTCGAGGAACCAGGTCCAGCTCTCCTTGTACGGCGTCTGGAACGGGTAGTTGTAGCCCTCGATCCCGGGCCAGATGATGAAGTTCGCCCGGAGCTCGCCGGCGAAGTCGATCGCGTCGAGCGTCCGCTTGACGGCCTCCTTGCGCGTCGCCTCGTCCGGCGAGACGAGCCCTCCCTTGCCGAACCGAGCGTCGAGGTGGAGCCCCGTGGCCAGGCAGTAGACGTCGTGGCCGTCGAGCGCGTCACGCACCTCGTCGAGGTTGTCCGCCGAGAGCTCCTGCGGGTAGTGGAACTCGTACCCGTCGATCAGGTCGCCGAGGCCCTCCACGGCCTCGCGCACGCGCTCGACGGTGGACTGGTCGGCACGCTCCGGCTTGTAGCCGCCCGGGACGAACCGCGTGACCATCGGCCCGAACCCCCAGATTCCGAGACTGGTCTTGAGACGGGCGCTCATCGTGGTACGAACTCGATCAGATTTCGCGAGGCCGTGCGCGGCCTTCGTCGTCCAGGTAGTCGCGCCACGACCGGCTCGGCGAGTAGCCGAGCAGCCGCTCGGCCTTGGCACAGGAGATCGCAGAGGCGTCCTCGCGCGCGAGCGGGCGGATCTCGATCTCGTCGCCGTAGTAGCGGCGGACGAGCTCGGCCAGCCGCCGATTGCCGACGTTGTCGGGTGCGGCGATGTAGCAGACCTCGTGGCCCGGGAGGTCGGACTCGACCGCGAGCACCATCGCATCCGCGAGGTCGTAGGCGTCCGTGTAGCTCCAGAGGTTCGGGCTCAGGACAGCCGGGTCGCGAACCTGCGGCCCGAGGTTGCGCTCGTAGTTGTCCTCGTTCTGGACCCAGCTCGGGCGGAGGGAGATGCAACGAATCTCCGAGCGGGCCGCCGCCGAGTCCATCAGCAGCTCCCCGAACCACTTCGAGAGCGCGTAGGGATCCTGCGGCCTGATCGGGTGCTCCTCGTCGACCGGCACGTAGTCGGGCAGGAACGGGCGCTCGGGGAAGAAGAACCCCGGAATCGTCTCGCTCGAGACGTTGACGAACCGCCCGACGCCGAACCGGACCGAGGCTTCGAGGACGTTGAACGTCGCCATCAGGTTGTTCTCGAAGACCACGTGAGGCGGGTTCTTCGTCGGGTCGGGGATCGCGCCGGCGTGGACGACCGCATCGACGCCACGGACGATCGCGAAAGCGTCTCCCGCGTCCGTCAGGTCGGCCTGGACGTACTCCCCCGGCTCGTCGGGAAGCTGGCGCTCGAACACGCCCCGGGCCAGATCCGAGGCGCGCACGTCGTGCCCCGCCGCGAGCAGCGCCGAGATTGCCGCGGAGCCGACCTTGCCCTTAGCACCGGTGACGAGAACGCGAATGACGTACCCTGGGCCGGGGCGGCTAGCCCGACTCGGTCTGGGCCTGGCGGTACTCGCGCACGACGAGCTCGGTCAGCTCGTCCACAGACGTCTGGTTCGTCGGCTTGTCGAGCGTGATCTCGCCGTGCTGGAGGAGGTTGACGCGGTCGCAGACCTCGAAGACGTGCGCGTAGTTATGGAGGATCAGGATCATCGAGACCTTGCCCTCGTCCCGGAGCTTGCGGATCAGGTCGAGGATCAGCGCGCCCTCCTTGACGCCCATCGCCGCGAGCGGCTCGTCGAGCAGGATGATCTTCGCCTCCGAGTAAACCGAGCGCGCGACGGCGATCGACTGGCGCTGCCCGCCCGAGAGCTGCGCGACCTCTGCGTCGACGTCCGGGATCCGGACACCCATCTCGTCGAGGTACGTGCGGGCCTGCTTGCGCATCTCCCGGTTGTTCAGCAGCGGCAGGTGGACGTTCCCGACCTTCCCGAGCAGCTCTCGCTTGAGGAACATGTTGTGGTAGACGGACATGCCCGGCACGAGCGCGAGGTCCTGGTAGACCGTGTCGATCCCGAGCGAGCGGGCGTGCGCGACCGAGCGGAGGTGCACCTCCTCGCCGTTGACGAAGATCTTGCCGCTGTCGGACTTCTGGAAGCCGCAGATGATCTTGACCAGCGTCGACTTGCCGGCCCCGTTGTCGCCGATCAGCCCGAGCACCTCTCCGCGCTTGAGGTGCATGGAGACGTCCTCGAGCGCGCGCACGGCGCCGAACCGTTTCGAGATGTGCTCGACGCGGATCGCATCGACGGCCTCTCGGCCGTTGCCCGTCTCGCTCATCGGCCTCTCCCGAGCTGGCCAAGGTTCTTCAGGCGCTGGATCTGCACGTTCAGGATCATTGCACCCAGGATCGCGATCCCGATGATCAGGTCGAAGTTGAATGCACTCACGCCGAGAATGACGAAGCCGATGTTGAGGACGGCGAGCACGACGACACCGAGGAAGCCGCCGATGATCGTGCCCGACCCGCCCATCAGCGACGTGCCGCCGATGACGGCCGCGGCGACGGCGAGGAACATGATGTCGGTCCCGCCCTGGAGCGGGAGGATCGACGTGATCCGGACGGAGTCCATCATCCCGGCGAACCCGCCGAGCATCGCGCACAGGACGAAGTTGCCGATCTTGATCCGCCGGACGTTGACGCCGCTCTCCCTCGCGCCGATCAGGTTGCCGCCGGTCGCGACCGTGTGGACTCCCCACCTCGTCCGGACAAGCACGATCTGGAGGACGACGACAACGAGCAGCGCCCACCAGAACTCCGTGTTGAACCACAACGGGTAGCCGCCGAAGATCTCCCTGAACGAGTGCCCGCCGGGCGTCTCCACCTGGAACCCGTGCAGCGCCCGCAGGTTGACCCCGTTCAGGAAGAAGAGCATTCCTAACGTCGTGATGAACGACGGCACGCCGAGATAGGTGGTGATGAGCCCGTTCGTCAGCCCCACTGCGGCCGCCGCGAGGAGGCCGAAGATGACCCCGACCCAGATCGGCAGCCCCAGCCCGTCGGGCTCGGGTGCCGAGGTTAGGTACATGATGATCGGCGTGAGGGCGAAGACCCGTCCCACGGACAGGTCGATCTCGCCGCAGATGAGGAGCATGACCTCGCCGCACGTGATCAGCGCGACTGGCCCTACGTACTCGGCGATGTTCTTGATCGTCGCGCCGCTGTAGAACGCCGACGACCGCAACGAGAAATAGATGATCAGGCCGAGAGCGACGACGAGGATGCTCGCCTCGCGCCGGTTGGCGAAGGCCCCGAGCGCGCGCCAGCCGAGGCTGCGCGCGCGCTCTTGTCCTTTCGCCTGTGACCCCGCTACCGCCACCGCCCCAGAACCTCAGGCTCGGGCGCTAGGTCGACGTCACGTATTGCTGAGAGCTCGAGCTCCCTTCGTAGCGAGTCTTCGTGTTCAGATACGGCTTGACGTTGTCCTTCGTGACGAACAGCAGTCCCGTATTCGTGTCGGAAGGCGCCATCAGGCCGCCCGAGATCTTGTACAGGAACAGCTGAATAGCGGGATAGAACCCCTGCTGATAGGGCTGCTGGTCGATCGTGAAGTCCAGGAAGCCCTTGTTGATCAGGTTCAGGGTCGTCGGCAGGAGGTCGTACCCGCCTCCGTGGATCCCTTTCGACGGCAGGTTGTACTTCTGCATCACCTGCGCCACTCCCTGGGTGCTTCCCGCGTCGACCGCGAACATGCCCTTCAGGTCCTTGTGGCCCTGGTAGTAGGCGTCGATCACGGACAGCTCGGCGTTCAGCTGGGCGCCGGTCGCGACCTGCGTGAAGTTGACCGGCTTGCCGGAGTCCTTGATCGCCTGCTTCGCGCCGTCGATCCGCGGCTGGATGTTGAGCGAGCCCGGCGTCGCGATGAAGCCGACGACGTCGCCGCTCGGGATGAGCTCGAGGATCCTCTCGCCCATCTTCTGGCCCGACACGAACAGATCCTGGCCGATGTAGGCAAGCCGCTCGTTCGGGTTGCCCGGGGGAACATCGGCGTTGTAGGCGATGACCGGGATTCCGGCGTCGAGCGCGTTCTTCGTCGGCTCGTTGAACGCATTGGTGTCGATGAGGCACACCGCGATCCCGTCTGCCTTCGAGGAGATCGCCGATTTCATCGCGGAGACCATCTGCGAGACGTCGCTGGTCTCCGAGCCGGTCCACTGGTGCGTGGTGTTGAAGATCGCGTTCATGTCCTCGATCCCGTACTGCGTCGGGACGAAGAACGGGTTCGTCGTCACGTGGTTGACAAAGACCCACTTCCACTTCGGCGTCTCCGGATAGTCGCCGACACCGCTGGCGCTACCGCTATCGCTGCTTCCGCCGCATGCGGCGAGCAGCGCCGGAAACGAGAGCGCCGCTCCGCTCGCCCCGATCAGGCCGAGCACCTTCTTGCGGTCCATCCCGGCCGGGACCTCCGACTCAGGGAGATCGTCGACCTTCGAGGCGAACTCGTCGAGTTGGCTGTCTAGGTACTTCTGCTGATCCTGGTCCACCCGAACCTCCTTGCCCCCATCGCGCGTATGAGCGGCGACCATAACACCGCTTAAAGACGCCGTCGACCCATGCGGCGATGCGCAAGACTGGCACCGCGGATGCGCTCAGCTCCCTCCAGCCGCGCCGTCTTCGCGCCGGCGCGCGTCAACCTGATCGGCGAGCACACCGACTACTCGGGTGGGCTCGTCCTGCCGGTCGCGGTCGATCTCGGGACGACGGTCACCTGGCGGCCGGCTGCGGAGGTCACGATTTCCCTGCACTCGGCCGCTTTCCAGGAGACGGTCGAACTCCCAGGAGATCCGCCCGAAGGCTGGGGGCGGTATGTGGCCGCGGTCCTCGAGTTGCTGCGCGAGCGCGGGATGCCAGCGGTCGGGCTGGACGGGGAGATCGTCTCGACCGTCCCGATCGGAGCCGGGATGTCCTCGTCCGCGGCGCTGACGGTCTCCGTCGGCCTCGCGCTCACGAGCGCCGCCTCGTTCGAGCTGGAGCGCATCGAGCTCGCGCGGATCGCCCAGGCTGCGGAGCGGCTCGCGGTCGGTGTGCCGGTCGGCCTGATGGACCCGGCCTGCTCGCTCCTGGGCCGGAAAGGGCACGCGCTGCTGCTCGACTGCGCGACGGAGGAGCACCGCCTCGTCCCGCTGCCGCCCGGGATCGTCCTCGTCGTCTTCGACTCCGGCGTTCGTCACGAGCTCGAGCACAGCGGTTACGCCGACCGGCGGCGCGAGCTGGAACGGGCGCTGGCGGCGATCGGCACCGACCGTCCCGCATCGCTCAAGCCGGCCGAGGCCGAGGAGCGGGCGGCTGCGGCCGGAGTCGACGAGGTCACGCAAAAGCGGCTCCGGCACGTGGTGACCGAGAACGCGCGCGTCCGTGCGGTCGTCGCCGCGCTCGAGGAGCCGGGCGGAGCGGACCTCGCCGCCTTCGGCAGGCTCTTCCGCGAAGGACACGAGAGCCTCCGCGACGACTTCGAGGTGTCCACCCCCGAGCTCGACCTGCTCGTCGACCTCGCCTACGGTCACGGGGCGATCGCAGCCCGGATGATCGGCGGCGGCTTCGGCGGCTCGGTGCTCGCCCTGGCCGCGGAGGATCAGGCGCAGAACCTCGCCGAAGCCGTCACGCGCGGATACGCGGCGCGGGCGGGCCGGGACGCGACGCCGTACGTTTGCGCCTCGGTCGACGGCGCACACGAGATCGAGCCGGTCTGACTCACCAGCGCTGGTGGACCAGCGGGGCGATCCGCTCGCGGTAGATCTCCGCGATTCGCTCCATCGTCTCCGGCGAGGGCGAGGGTAGATCGGAAGCAGCCGCGTTCGCCCGCGCCTGCTCCGGGGTCTTCGCGCCGGGGATGACCGTCGAGACGCCGTCGAACGTGAGGATCCAGCGCAGCGCCAGCTGGGCCAGGGTCGCGCCCTCCGGGACGAGCGGCCGCAGCTCCTCGACGACCTCGAGCCCGAGCTCGTAGTCGACGCCCGAGAACGTCTCGCCCATGTCGAACTCCTCGCCGTGGCGGTTGTACCGGCGGTGGTCGTCCTCGGCGAACGTCGAGCTCCGGTCGAACTTGCCGGTCAGCAGGCCGGACGCGAGGGGAACGCGGACGATCACGCCGACTTCGCGCCGCTTCGCCTCCGTGAAGAAGTGCTCCGCGGGTCGCTGCCTGAGCATGTTGAAGATGATCTGGATCGTCGCGACCCCGTCGAACTCGATCGCCTTCTGCGCCTGCTCGACCTTCTCGACGCTGACCCCGTAGGCCCGGACGAGCCCGTCCTGCACGAGCCGTTCGCACGCCTCGTGCACCTCCGGCATGTAGTACGTGTCCCAGGGCGGGCAGTGCAGCTGCACGAGGTCGACGGTCTCGACGCCGAGGTTCTCGCGCGAGCGCTCGAGCCAGCCGCGGAGATTCTCGTAGGTGTAGAGGGCTGGATCGAGCGGGGCTCTCCTTCCGAACTTGGTCGCGACGTAGAGCCGCTCGTCGCGCTCGCGCAGCAGGCGGGCGATGATGCGCTCGGAGCGCCCGTCGCCGTAGACGTCCGCCGTGTCGAAGAACGTGACCCCGGCGTCAGCCGCGGCGTGCATCGCGGCGAGCGACTCCTCCTCGTCCGTCTCGCCCCAGGCGCCGCCGATCGCCCAGGCGCCGAAGCCGATCTCCGACACGTCCCAGCCGGTCTTCCCGAGCCGTCTCGCCTCCATGCGGGAATCCTGTCAGCAGCGAGCGGCCTCTGTCAGGATCTCCGCGATGGCGACGAAGGCGCTCGGCAGCCATGAGGTCTGGTTCCTGACCGGGAGCCAGGAGCTCTACGGAGACGAGGTTCTCCGTCAGGTCGACGCGCACGCGCGAGAGATCGCGGGCGCGCTCGACTCCGAGGCGGCGATCCCGGTGCGCGTCGCCCACAGGCCGGTCGTCAAGAACGCGGAGTCGATCCGCGAGGTCTGCCTCGAGGCGAATGCCGCAGAGGCCTGCGTCGGCGTCATCGCCTGGATGCACACGTTCTCGCCCGCGAAGATGTGGATCGCCGGGCTCGCCTCGCTGCAGAAGCCGCTCCTCCACCTCCACACGCAGTTCAACCGCGATCTGCCCTGGGCCGAGATCGACATGGACTTCATGAACCTGAACCAGTCGGCCCACGGCGACCGGGAGTTCGGGTTCATGGAGACGCGAATGGGTTTGCGGCGCAAGACCGTCGTCGGGCACTGGAGCGACCCGTCCGTCGTGGAGCGGATCGGGACCTGGACGCGCGCCGCGTGTGGGTGGAACGAGGCACAGCGCCTCAAGGTGGCCCGCTTCGGCGACAACATGCGCCTCGTCGCGGTCACCGAGGGCGACAAGGTCGAGTTCCAGCTTCGGCTCGGAGTCTCGGTGAACGGCTACGGGATCGGCGAGCTCGTCTCGGCCGTCGAGGCGGCTCCCGGCGCAGCCGTCGACGGGCTCGTGGAGGCGTACCTGGAGGAGTACGAGGTCGCGGAGGAGCTCCGCCCCCGCGGCGGCCGGCACGAGTCACTTCGTGAGGCCGCCCGGATCGAGGCCGGCCTCCGCTCCTTCCTCGAGGAGGGCGGCTTCATGGCCTTCACCGACACGTTCGAGGATCTCGGCGCGCTGCCGCAGCTGCCCGGGATCGCAGTTCAGCGTCTACTGGCCGACGGCTACGGCTTCGGCGCCGAGGGCGACTGGAAGACGGCCGCGCTCGTCCGCGTCGCGAAGGTGATGAGCGCCGGGCTCGAGGGCGGCACGTCGTTCATGGAGGACTACACGTACCACCTGGCGCCCGAGGGACCGAAGGTGCTCGGCGCCCACATGCTCGAGGTGTGCCCGTCCATCGCGCGCGCGAAGCCGACCTGCGAGATCCATCCGCTCTCGATCGGCGGAAAGGGCGACCCCGCGCGGCTCGTGTTCACCGCGGCTCCCGGGCCTGCCGTGGTCGTCGGACTGCTCGACGTCGGCGACAGGTTCCGGTTCGTCCTGAACGAGATCGATGTCGTCGAGCCGGACGAGGATCTTCCGCGGCTACCCGTGGCACGCGCGCTCTGGGAGCCGAGGCCCGACCTCTCGACGGCCGCCGAGGCCTGGCTCGTGGCCGGCGGGCCCCACCACACCGCGTTCTGCCGGGCGATCGGCCGCGAGGCGTTCGCCGACCTCGCCGAGATCGCAGGCGTCGAGCTGCTCGTGATCGACGCGGACACGCGCATGACGGACTTCGTCAAGGAAGTGCGCTGGAACCACGCGTACTACCGGAGCGGCTGATGGGAGATCTGCGCGAGCAGGTCTTCGAGGCGAACCGCGCGATCGTCGAGGCGGGCCTCGTCGTGCTGACGTTCGGCAACGCCAGCGCCGTCGACCGGGACGCAGGCGTGATGGCGATCAAGCCGAGCGGCGTCCCTTACACCGAGCTCGGCCCGGACTCGATGGTGATCGTCGACCTCGAGAGCGGCGAGACGCGCGAGGGCGGGCGACCTTCGTCCGACACGCCCACGCACCTCGTGCTGTACCGCGCCTTCGAGCAGATCGGCGGGATCGTGCACACGCACTCGCCGTGCGCGACCGCCTGGGCCCAGGCTCGCCGGGCGATCCCGTCCTTCGGCACGACGCACGCCGACCACTTCCGCGGGCCGGTTCCCGTGACCCGCGAGCTCTCCGGCGACGAGATCTCAGGCGACTACGAGCGCTGCACGGGCGAGGTGATCGTCGAGACCCTGGCGAAGCTCGGGGCCCAGCCGCTCGAGATGTCCGCGGCCCTCGTGGCATCGCACGGCCCGTTTATCTGGGGCGCGAGCGCCGAGGAGGCGGTCGAGAACGCGATCGCGCTCGAGGTCGTGGCCGAAAGCGCGCTCCGCACCGAACTGCTAGCCCCGGGCGCCGGCGAGATCCAGCCCGAGCTGCTGGAGCGGCATTTCCTGCGCAAGCACGGCCCCGGCGCCTACTACGGCCAGTGACCGCGTACGCGCTCGGAATCGACTTCGGCACCGAATCGGGCCGGGCGCTGCTGGTCGACTGCACCGACGGCCGCGAACTGGGCACTACCGTCTATCCCTACCGCCACGGCGTGATCGACGAGCGGCTCCCCGCCCCGCACGAGGACGTCGTGCTCGAGCCCGACTGGGCGCTGCAGGATCCGGAGGACTACGTCCGCACGCTCCAGGAGGCGGTTCCCGCCCTGCTCGCCGAGACGGGCGTCGACCCGGCCGAGGTGATCGGGATCGGCATCGACTTCACGGCGTGCACGATGTTGCCGACGCTCGCCGACGGGACGCCGCTGTGTGCCCTCGACGACCTGCGTGCCGAGCCGCACACGTGGGTCAAGCTGTGGAAACACCACGCCGCGCAGCCCGAGGCGGACCGCATCAACGAGGTCGCGGCGGCGCGCGGCGAGACGTGGCTGCCGCGCTACGGCGGCAAGATCTCGTCGGAGTGGTTCTTCGCGAAGGCGCTCCAGATCCTCGACGAGGCGCCCGAGATCTATGCACGTGCGGAGCGCCTGATCGAGGCCGCCGACTGGATCGTCTGGCAGCTCACCGGCACGGAGACGCACAACACCTGCACGGCGGGCTACAAGGCGATGTGGTCGAAGCAGGAGGGCTTCCCGGCCGACGCGTACTTCGCTGCGCTCGACCCGCGGTTCGAGCACGTGATCGACCAGAAGATGTCGCGGGCGATCTCGCCGATCGGGAGCCGCGCCGGCGGGCTGAGCGAGCAGGCCGCGGCCTGGACGGGCCTGCGCCCGGGAACGCCGGTCGCGGTCGCGAACGTCGACGCCCACGTGGCCGCGCCCGCGGCGACCGCGACCCAGCCCGGGACGATGGTCCTGATCATGGGCACGAGCATCTGCCACATCCTCCTCGGCGACGAGCCCGCGCTCGTCGAGGGGATGTGCGGCGTCGTCGAGGACGGCGTCGTCCCCGGCCTGTTCGGCTTCGAGGCGGGCCAGTCCGCGGTCGGCGACATCTTCGCCTGGTTCGTGGACGAGGGCGTGCCGCCCGAGTACCACGAGGCCGCGGCGCGGCAAGGAGTCGACATCCACGCGGTGCTCGAGGCCGAGGCGGCCGCGCTTCGGCCGGGCGAGAGCGGGCTGCTCGCGCTCGACTGGTGGAACGGCAACCGCTCGATCCTCGTCGACGCCGACCTGAGCGGGCTCCTCGTCGGCCTCTCGCTCGCGACGAGGGCGCCCGAGATCTACCGCGCGCTGCTCGAGGCGACGGCCTTCGGCACGCGGATGATCGTCGAGGCGTTCGCGGACGCGGGCGTGGCGGTCGACCGGATGGTCGCCTGCGGCGGGCTCCCGGAGCGGAACAGGCTCCTGATGCAGATCTTCGCCGACGTGACCGGCCGCGAGTTCTCGGTGGCGGCGTCCATGCAGACGCCTGCGCTCGGGTCGGCGATGTTCGGCGCCGTAGCCGCAGGTGCGGAGCTTGGCGGCTTCGCCTCGATCGCCGAGGCCTCCGAGCAGATGGCCGGGCTCGGAGACGAGCGCTACGTGCCGGACCCCGCAAACCGTGCCGTCTACGACGAGCTCTACGCCGAGTACCGCCGTCTACACGACCTTTTTGGGCGCGGCGGAGATGACGGCATGAAGCGCCTGAAAACGATCCAGCAGAAGAGTAGAATCAAGCCGATTGGGTAGAACGGCGTGGCTCGGAAGGGGAGCCAAAGCCCGCGTTCTCTCTCCGGCCTCGCCGTCTGCGGAAGTCATGCGCAGCGGGCAGAAGGAGGAACCCAAATGCCCAGACTGCTTCGTAGCATCGCACTCGCAGGCGCCCTGCTCGCATTGGCGCTTGCAGCAGTCGGTCTCACGGGTGCAATCGCGTCCGGTGGCTCGAAAAGCCATGATCGCGGCCATCACCACGGAAAGGGGATGCCCAGCATCACGAAGGAGCCGTTCGGCTCGACCGGCGGCATGGCCGTCGACCGCTACACCCTGGACAACGGCAAGGGGATGGTGGTCAAGATCATCACCTACGGCGGCACGATCCAGGAGCTCTGGGTGCCCGACAAGCGCGGCCGCTCGGCCAACGTCGTGCTCGGGTTCCCAACCCTCGACGACTACGTCGCCAAGAACAGCCCGTACCCGGCCGGCGGCCCCTATTTCGGGTCGATCATCGGCCGCTACGGGAACCGGATCGCCAAGGGCATGTTCACCCTCGACGGCGTGACGTACCACCTGCCGATCAACAACCCGCCGAACTCGCTCCACGGTGGGATCGAGGGGTTCGACAACAAGGTCTGGACCGCGACGGTTATCCCGCCGAAGAAGGGCAGCGTCGGGTTGAAGCTCCACTACACCAGCCCGGACGGCGAGGAGGGCTACCCCGGAACGCTGAGCGTGGACGTGACGTACCTGCTCACGCGTGACGACGCCCTCTGGATCAAGTACCGCGCCACCGTCGACGGCAAGGCGACTGTCCTCAACCTGACGAACCACAGCTACTGGAACCTCTCCGGCGAGGGGTCGGGGGACATCTACGACCACGTCCTCTGGCTGAACGCCGACAACTACACGCCCGTCGACTCGACGCTGATCCCGACGGGCGCGATCGACCCGGTCGCAGGCACGCCGTTCGACTTCACGAAGCCGACGGCGATCGGCGACCGGATCCGTGACGCCAGCAACCAGCAGATCGCGTTCGGCCGAGGGTACGACCACAACTGGGTACTCAACCGGCCGAACTCGACGGCTCTCGTTCCCGCCGCACGGGTCTTCGACCCGGCGAGCGGCCGCGAGCTCGAGATCGACACGACCGAGCCCGGCATCCAGTTCTACTCCGGGAACTTCCTGGACGGAACGCTGGCCGGAACGAGCGGCAAGTTCTACCGACAGAGTGACGGGTTCGCGCTCGAGACGCAGCACTACCCGGACTCGCCGAATCATCCGAACTTCCCGTCGACCGTGCTCCGGCCCGGTCAGACGTTCTCGTCGACGACGGTCTTCGCCCTCTCGGCGGCGAAGCACCGCCACTGACCAACCGCGTGACCCCGCTCGCCCGACGCGGCGGGCGGGGTCACGTCATTCGAGCCGGCCCACGATCGTCTCGAGCACGCCCGGATCGGCAAGCGATTCGTACACGGCGTCGGCCTCGAGCTCGACGCCGTCTACCGACGGAACGCCCACGACGTAGAGGCCGGCCGCACGCGCAGCCGCGGCTCCGGGCGGGGAGTCCTCCAGGGCGACCGACTTGGGCGGCGCGGCGCCGAGCAGCTCGCAGGCCCGGAGATAGATGTCGGGCGCGGGCTTGGGCTCGACGATGTCCTCGACGCCGATCACGACGTCGAAGGCGTCCTCGAGGCCGGTGCGCGTGAGGCCCGCAAGCAGGTGGCTGCGCGGCGAGTTCGAGGCGACGGCGACCGGCCAGCGCCCGCCCAGCTCGCGGAGCAGCTCCACGGCTCCGGGCCTCGGCTCGGCTCCGTTGGCGATCTCCTCGAGCGCGAGCACGTAGAGCTCGGCGCTCACCTCCTCACCCCGGCCGGGGACGTCGAGGAGACGCTCGAGCACGCGCGCCGCGGTCGGTGGCGCTGTGCCGACGAGGGCGCGCTTCGCCTCGAGGTCGAACGTGTGGCCGTGACGCTCGAAGACCACCTCCTCGGCGCGGGTCCAGCACGGCTCCGTGTCCAGCAGGAGCCCGTCGTTGTCGAAGACGATCCCCCGCACTACGCGTCGCCGACGAGCGCGCGGGCGAAGTCGTCGGGGTCGAAGGGCCGGAGGTCGTCCAGGGCCTCGCCGATCCCGATCAGCTTGACGGGGAGCCCGAGCTCGTGAGCGATCGCTACCGCGATGCCGCCCTTGGCCGAGCCGTCGAGCTTGGTGAGGGCGACGCCCGTCACGTCGACGGCCTCGCCGAAGAGCCGCGCCTGCTGGAGCCCGTTCTGGCCGGTGGTCGCGTCGATCACGAGCAGCGTCTCGTTCGGGGCGCCTTCCAGGCGGTTGCCGATCACACGGCGCACCTTCGAGAGCTCCTCCATCAGGTTCGTCTGCGTGTGGAGGCGGCCGGCGGTGTCGACGATCACGACGTCGCGGCCGCGCGACTCGGCGGCGCCGATCGCGTCGAACGCGACTGCGGCCGGGTCGCCGCCGCGCTCGGAGCCGACGAAGTCCGCCTGGGCCCGCTCGGCCCAGATCTCGAGCTGCTCCTCGGCGGCTGCTCGGAACGTGTCCGCCGCGGCGACGAGGACCGTGCGGTCGTGCTGGCCGAGCTTGGCCGCGAGCTTGCCGATCGTGGTCGTCTTCCCGGTTCCGTTGACGCCGACGACGAGCACAACGCTCGGTCGCGCGTCGAGATGGAGGCGTGCCGGCTCGCCGAGCATGTTCGCGATCTCCTCGTACAGCGCGGCCGTCAGGTCGGGCTCGGCCCGCGCCTCCAGCCGCCGAACGAGCTCGGCCGTGGCGGGCACGCCCACGTCGGCGGCGATCAGCGCCTCCTCGAGCCGCTCCCACGAAGCGGAGTCCTCGGGGTCGAACGCGGCAACCGCGATCTGCTCGGTCAGCGCGCGGCGCGACTTCGACAGCGACTCCCGCAGCCGCGAGAACATCCCGCCGCGCTGCTCGCTCCGGCTCGGGCGCGGCGTCAGCCTCGCCGAGCAGCTGCGCCCAGCTCCGTGCCATCTCGGCGGAGCCTAGTCCCAGCCGTCCAGGACGGGGAAGCGGGCGGTCGCGTCGAGGCAGTCGGAGGCGAAGAGCGCGACGCCGACGATCCCCGTGAAGAGCGAGTAGCGGCCGGTGCCGCTCTCCGTCCGCGCCTGCTCGGCCTGCGCGAGCGCGTGAACGGCGAAGCGGCGGGCCCGCTCGAGCCAGAGCTCGTCGCCGGTGCGACCGAACGCCTTCAGCAGGGCGTAGCCGTTGCCGGCCGTCCCGTGGCAGATACCGGCGCCCTTCTCGGCCCCGTGCGCACCTGCCCGCCACGTCAGCTCCGCGCCCGGCGAGCAGCAGCTCCTCGTCGAGGTAGGGCGCGGCGGTCGCGACGATCCCCGGCGCGCCGTGGCACCACTGGACGCGGATCGCGCCGCGCTTGTCCTCGAGCCCCTCGCCGATCGTCGCCGGCCAGTTCGCCAGCCCGTCCTCGCGGACCGCCTCCGCGGCGACCACGGCAGCCGCCTCGCGCTCGAGCTCCGGGTCAGGGTCTCCCTGCAGAAGCGCATGGACGTTCCCGACGAAACCGTGAGCAGGCCCGAGGCTCCGCCATGGCCCCATGCCGTAGAGCTGCTGCGTCCAGATCCCGCCGGCGTCGCGGCGCGCGCGCAGGGCCTCAGCGCTCTCCCGCCAGGCATCGGCCCAGCGCTTCTCCCCGCTCCAGCCGTGCATCGCGTGGGCGGCGACCATCGTCCCCGGCGAGCCCCAGATCAGCTCCTCGGCCTCGTTGGCGACGTTCTCGCGCACGCGCGAGAGGAGCGTGTCGGCCAGGTCGTCGCTCGGCGCGAGTAGCCACGCAACCACGAGGATCCCGGTCTCGCCGCTGAACAGCGAAGAAGCAGACGGCGAGGGGAGCGGCGTGTCGCCGACGGAGAGCGGCCCCGCCCGCCAGAGCTCGAGCGCCCGCGTCACGGCGGCGCTGAGGTCGAGACCCGTCTCGGCGTGACCGCGGCGACGCAGGGCGTCGAGCGCCCAGACGACGCCGGCCGCGCCGCCGTAGAGCTCCGTCAACGGTTGGCGCAGCTCCCAGACGTCCCACTCGTGGGCCGGCCAGAGCCCGTCCGGGTCGAAGGCCCGGTCCGTGTCGGCGACGATCGCCCGGATCCCCTCCCGGACGCGCGCCTCGTCCCACGGCTCGTCGACGAGCGGCTCGAAGGCCTCGGGCCGGTACAGCATCTGCCCGAGCCTACGCGACGGCTGTCGCGGTGGTCTCGCGCGGGAGCCGTCGCGAGACGATCTGGGAGACGCCGTCGCCGGCCATCGTGACGCCGTAGAGCACGTCCGCGGCCTCCATCGTCTTCTTCTGGTGCGTGACGACGATGAACTGCGCGCTCTCCGAGTAGCGGCGCAGGAGCTCGACGAAGCGGCCGATGTTCGTGTCGTCGAGCGCGGCCTCGACCTCGTCGAGGAGGTAGAACGGGCACGGCCGCGCCAGGAACAGCGAGAACAGAAACGAGATCGCGCCGAGCGCCTTCTCGCCGCCCGAGAGGAGGGAGAGCCGCGTGACGCGCTTCCCGACCGGGCGCAGCTCGACCTCGACGCCCTGCTCGCCGCCCTCCTCCTCGGGCTCGGTCAGACGCAGCCGGCCGTGCCCGCCGGGGAAGAGCGTGGCCGCGACCTCCTCGAAGTGCGCGCTCACCGCGGCGAACGTCTCGTCGAAGCGCCGCTCGACGGTCTCGGTCAGCTCGGCGCGGAGCTCCTCGAGCTCCTTGAGGCTCTCCTCGAGGTCGGAGCGCTGCGCGACGAGCTCGGTCAGCCGCTCCTTCTCGCGCTCGTGCTCCTCCTTTGCGAGCGGGTTGACCTGGCCGAGCGTCTCGCGGCGGCGCTCGAGGCGCTCGATCTTCTCGGCGAGCTCCTCCCGGTCGTCTCCTTCGGCCGCCTCGGCTCCGGCCTCGTCGAGCCGCCGCCTGGCCTCCTCGGCCTCGGCCTCGAAACGAGCGCCCTCGACGTCGACCGCGGACGCACGCTCGGCGGCCTCCGCGCCCGCGCGCCTCGCCTCGACCTCCTCCCCGCCGAGTCGTCTGAGCTCGGCTGCGAGCTCGCCGGCCTTCGTCGCTCCCGCGTCCACGCGTGCCTGGAGCGGAGCCTCGAAGCGCTTCGTGGCGTCGGACGCCTTCGCGAGGATCGCCGCGAGCCGCTCGGCCAGCGCGATCAGCGGCTCGGCGGCCATGGGCGCGACCTCCTCCGGAAGCTCGTCCGCACGCCGCTCGAGCTCCTCGGCCTCGCGTGCGAGCGACCGGCGGCGCGCATCGAGCTGAAGCAGGACCGCCTCGGCCGTCTCGCCCGCGAACCGGAGCTCGCCGCGGTCAGCGTCGTAACAGTGGCCCTCGCGGGTCACGAGCACGCCGGTCTCGGCGCGCGCGAGGTCGCCCGGATCGGCGAGCCAGACGTCCTCCAGGAGCGCCGCGACGCGCTCGCCCCCGGGAAGCGCGTGCACGCGGCTCGACAGCGGCTGCGCCCCGGCCAACGGCGGTCGCCCGCGGCGATGCGGCTCTTCCCGCGGCGGAATCAGCACCGCGAGGTTGCCGAGCCCTCCCGTGCGTGCGCGCTCCACGAGCGCGAGCGCCGACGCGGCATCTCCAGCAACGATCGCAGCGGCCCGGCCGAACAGCGCGGCGGCGACCGCCCGCTCGTAGCCGGCCTCGACCTCGAGTAGGGACAGCGCCAGCCGCTCGCCGTCCTCCGCGAGAGCACGCGCGGCAGGCGGCAGGCCCTCGCGCTCGGCGAGCGAGTGCTCCAGCGCGGCCAGCCGCTCGCGGGCCAGGCGGGCCTGCTCGCGGAGCGCCTCCCGCTCCGGGTTCCGCGCCGTCCGTGGGATCAGCGTCTCCGCCCGCATCCGCGCGATCAGGTCCGCGGCCGCCTCACGCCGAAGCTCGATCCGCTCGGACGCGCTCTTGAGGCGGTAGAGCGCGGCCGTCGCGCCCTCGCCGCGGCCAGCTGCCGCGGCGAGCTCCTCCTCGACCCGGTTCCGCTCGGACAGCAACGCCTCCAGACGAGACTCGACGCGCCTCCGCTCCAGCGCCGCCGCCGCACGCCGCTCCTCGACCTCGCCGAGCCGCTCCTCCACGGCGGCCAGGTCGAGCTCGGCCACGCGGGCGCGCAGCGAGGCGATCTCTCCGCGCAGCTTCTCGGCCCGCTCTGCCGCGCTCGCCTGCAACGCCAGCGGCCGCAGCCGGCCCTTGACCTCGGCCTCCAGGTCGCGAGCGCGCTCGATCTGCACCTGGACGCGCGCGAGCTTCAGCTCCGCCCGGTGTCGCCGGCGCTTGAACTTGCCGAGGCCGGCCGCGTCCTCGATCAGCACGCGCCGCTCCTCGGGCTTGCTGGCGAGGATCTCCTCGACCTTGCCCTGGCTGATCACCGAGCCGTGGCTGCCGCCGAGCCCGACGTCGGCGAGCAGCTCGACGAGGTCGGTGCGGCGCACCGTGGCCCGGTTGACGAGGTACTGGCCCTCGCCGCCGCGGTGCAGCCGCCGCGCGACCGAGACCTCGGTGAAGTCGAGATCCTCGATCGCCCCGTCCTCGTTCTCGAACAGCAGCTCGACCTCGCAGAAGTCCGCGGGCGAACGGCCAGGAGCCCCCGCGAAGAGCACGTCGTCGGGCTTCTCGGCCCGCAGCTCGTGCGGGCTCAGGCTCCCGGAGGCCCAGAGCAGCGCGTCGGCGACGTTCGACTTGCCCGAGCCGTTCGGCCCGACGACCACGGCCACACCGGGCTCGAGCCGCACCTCGACCGCGTCGGGAAACGACTTGAACCCGCGCAGCTTGATCGCACGTAGATGCACGCGCGCGAAGTCTGACGGGCTCCGCGGATGACGCCTGCGCGCCGCTCCCCGTTGACCCGATAACCGTCCGGAGTTACCGTCGCCCCAGGCTGGTTCGAGGCTTGCCTGCGGCCGGAGCACTGGGCCAGAAACCGCCACCCGCACCTTCGGAGGTGATTCAGCGTGGCCTCGGGAGCCTTTCAGGAGGTAGTGAGACCGTACGAGCGCGTGATGGTTGCGCTCCCACCGTGCATGAGCACGGGCGCAGTCGAGTTCAACCGCATCTTCGTCTCGCTGGCAAGCGATTTCGACGGCGCCCACGTGAGGCTTGCCATCGGCAAGCCGGGCCAGTTCAACGTCGAGGACAATCTTCCGGTCCCCGCGGGCAGGAGCGTCGTTCGCGAGCTCAAACCGGGGGACGAGGTCGCATCCGTGATCCACCAGGGCGGCGAGCCCGTGGCCGTCTTGGTCGAGTATCAGGGCCTCTAGCGCCTACGCGCCGTACTCGTCGTGGCGGCGCAAAGGGAAGTCGGCTTCGCGTCCGTCCGGTACCTGGTCGAGCAGCTGGTAGTAGAACGGGGCGAGCAGGAACCGGTCGGGCGCGGTGCGGGAGTACGTGTGGTAGACGACGCCGTCGTCGAGCTTGAAGACGTTCCAGCCCGGCGACTCGGCGAGGCCGTGCGCCAGATCGGTGCCCACGTTCTTCGCCCAGTCCACGAGCCAGTCCTCGGCGTTCTCGACCATCTCCGCCAGCTCACCCGTGGCCATCTGCTCCTGGGTGAACGCGAAGTCGAAGTCGAAGTTGAACTCGCTCCCGGACGACGACACATAGGGGAACGTCCACCCCATCCGCCGCTTGTAGGCGCTCAGCTTCTCGATCGGCGCCCGTGAGATCGCGAGCAGTGTGATGTCGCGGTTGTTGACGTGCGGGAGAGCAGCGTCGAAGTGGTCGGCAAGCCCGGTGCAGCCAGGGCACGCCGCCTCGTAGGTCGGCCCGAACATCAGGTGATAGATGAGAAGCTGCGAGCGCCCGTCGAACAGCTCTACCAACGTCTTCTTCCCGTCCTCGGTGTCGAAGACGTACTCCTTGTCGACGCGCACCCACGGGAGCTCCTGGCGCTGCTTCGCGATCTCCTCGTCGAGCCTCCCGAGCTCCTGCTCGCGCTCCTGCAGTTTCCTGCGCGCCGCCGACCACTCTTCCATCGTTCCGACCGCGTGTTTCGGCATGGCGTTCCCTCCTTTGGACGATTGTCAGGTAGACCGGCGGCGGGCGGGAAGCTCATCGGTCGAGGCGGCCTCGTGATAGGCCGTGGGCGTCAGGCGCCGACGAGCTCCTTGAACGCGGGTTCATCGCGGATCGGGTCGAAGTCCGAGTCGCCGCTCGCGAACGACCGGAGCGACTCCCGGAGATCGATTGCCTGCCGAAGGTGCTCGACGGCATCGTCGGTCTGGCCGGCGAGGCTTTCGCAGCAGGCCACGTTGTAGACGAGCTCCGGGTACCGAGCCTCCTCGGTTGCGATCAGCTCGCGCCCGCGCTCGGCTGCCTCGGCGTACTCGCCGCCCTCGTAGAGCGGATGGACCGGTGACCAGATCTCCCAGCCGACCGCCTCGAAGGCCTTCCCACTCTGGCCCCCGACAACGAAGATCGTCGTGCCGGGCTCCTCTGCGAACGCCGTGCGCGTCACGTCCGCCTTGACCGAGACGAGCGTGCCCGCGGGCGCGTCCAGCCGCTCGCCGTCGAGCTCGAAGATCGCGCGACCGCGCTGGACGAGGTAGAGCTCCTCGCTCCCTTCGTGGTCCCCCTCCTCATGCTCGGGGATCAGCCGCTCCCCCGCCGCACCGGCCGTCCACGCGTTGACGCCGAAGGCCGTGATGCCCAGGAGGTGCCGGACGGGCCGGAGGCGGCACTCCCGATGCTCCAGCTCGTCGACCTCGTCGAGGTGCACGACCGCGTAACCGCTCATGAGGACCTCCTGGGGATCGTTGTCTCGGTCGCCGTCGAGTGTACGGGCGGCGCTCAGTTGGAAGTCGCTCTCAGCCTGCGGCGAGGAAGTCGAGCACACGCTCAGTGAGCAGTGCGGCCGCCTGCTCGTCATGCTCGGCGAAGTAGTGCTCGGTGCCGGGATAGACGAAGAGCTCGACGAACGGCGCGAGCCCGAGCGCATGGTGAAAGACGACGACCCCGGCCACCGCCCGGCAGCTTAAGACCTCTAGCCTTCCGGCGTTGCGAAGGGTCCTCGTCACGGGGATGTCCGGCACCGGCAAGTCGACCGCTCTCGCGGAGCTCCGGAAGCGCGGGTTCGAGGCCGTCGACACGGACGAGCCCGGGTGGACCGTGTGGTCGGACGAGGAGAACGGATATCTCTGGCGCGAAGACCGCATCGCGGAGCTGCTCGCCCGCGACCGCGAGGTTCCGCTCTACGTGTCCGGGACGGTCTCGAACCAGGGACGGTTCTACTCGCAGTTCGACGCGATCGTCCTGCTCAGCGCACCCGAGGAGGTCCTGCTCTCTCGAATCGACACCCGGACGACGAATCCTTACGGGAAGGCGGCCGAAGAGCGCGAGCTGATCCTCGGGCACCTCGCCGAGGTCGAGCCGCTGCTGCGCGCGACGTGTACGCACGAGATCGACGCCGCGCAACCGGTCGACGTGGTGGTCGCGGAGCTCGTTCGGATCGGCACGGAGCCGTAGGCCCGCGTTTGACATCGCACCGAGGCGCGACGACCCTTCAGGCGTGCGCCTGAGCTGGATCGCCGCCGTCGGAATCCTGATCCTGGCGTTGCCGCTCGGGGCAGGGGCGTCGTCGGCTCAACGTGACACCACCTCAACGGGCAAGGCCGTGCCGTTCATCACCGTCGCCTCCGGCGGGAGCACGAAACACCCGCCCCGGAATCGGCTCTACCTCGCCCGCAATCTGTCCGCGACGAGGGCCTGGGGCCGCTGGCTCACCGCCGACGCGCGGAACGCGCTCCGCGCGGTCGACTTCGATCGCTACGGAGTCGTCGCCGCCTTCCGCCTCCAGAAGAGCACCGGCCTGAGGATCACGCGGATCACGCGGGACCGAACCACGCTCGGCCTCCGGCTGGCCGTTCCCAAGCCCCCGGCGCCAGACCCGAAAGCCCTCACGCTCGGCGCGTACCACGTCGTGAAAGTCCAACGGAGGTACCTGCGCAACGTCTCGCGACTCATCGTGCGCGGCGTGACGGTCTGGACCGGGCCCTGACGCGTCCAGGGCATGAAAGGGATCCGCTACTTCTTCCGAAACTTCACCGCTCTCGCGGTCAAGGAGCATCTGCGCTCGCAGATCGAAAGCGCAGGGAGCGGAGCCGAGTTGACGCCGAACGAAGTCGAGCTCGTGCGCTTCACGGCTGACCGCTCCGATCAGCTCCAGGAGCTTGCAGAACGGCCGCCGAGCCACGGCGTCGCGAGCGACGCCTAGGCAGCGGCCTCGAGGTGGTCGAGCGCCTCGCGCGCGGCCGCCTGCTCGGCCGCCTTCTTGGAGCGACCGCTGCCGACGCCGATCTCCTGACCGTCGATCACGGCCGCGCACGTGAATGTGCGGTCGTGCGGCGGGCCCTGGACGTCGCGGACGGTGTACGAGACCTGGCGCCCGCGGCGGGCGAGCTCCTCCTGGAGCTCGGTCTTGTAGTCGACGTGGCTCGTGAGCGCGTAGGTGATGCGTCCGTCGAAGGCGTCCACGATCGCGCTCTCGACCGGCTCGAACCCGTGCTCCAGGTAGAGCGCTGCGAGCGAGGCCTCGAGCAGCGCGGCGAGGACGTTCCGGTTGCGGGAGAGCTTCACGAGCTCGTCCGCAGGCGCGAGCTTCGCCCCGCGCTCCGCGAGCAGCGTTCCGAGGCCGAGCTCCCGGGCGACGACGGCGCAGCTCGCGCGCGAGACCACGTGCGAGCGGATCTTCGCCAGCCGGCCCTCGGAGAAATCCGGGTGCCGGTCGTAGAGCGCCTGCGCGATCGCCAGCTCGAGCACGCTGTCGCCGAGGAACTCGAGCCGTTCGTACGACGATCCGCGGTCGGGCGCCCAGGAGCTGTGCGTGAAGACGTTCACGAGCCGGTCCTCGGGCAACTCGGAGATGAGCCTCGTCAGCTCGTCGGGCCTGCCGGCCGGCGCGCGGCTGCTACTGGTGCGTTGTGACGTAGTCGACTGCTTGCCCGACAGTCTGGATCTTCTGCGCGTCCTCGTCGGAGATCTTGATCCCGAACTGGTCCTCCAGCTCCATGATCAGCTCCACGAGATCGAGCGAGTCGGCGTCGAGGTCCTCCTGGAAGGACGCTTCTTCGGTTACCTCGTTTTCGTCCACGCCGAGCTGTTCCGTCAGGACTTCCTTGACCCGCTCGTACACTTCCTCTCGCGTTGCCGCCATGTCACCTCACTTGCTGTCGGATTCAGAGCGCGCCGATGCTAACACTCTTTCCGGCAGGCGCTGCGCGAGCCTTCCGACGATGTCGTGCTCGACTCCCCGCGCCGCGAGCCTGATCGCGTTCGCGATCGCGCGGCGCGACGAGTTGCCATGGGCGATCACGGCGAGGCCGCGCAGCCCGAGCAGGTACGCGCCGCCGTAGGTCTCCGGGTCGAGCCGGTCGCGGAGGTGCCGTGCGACCGGCCGGACAAGCAGCCCGCCGACCTTGCCGCGCCAGCTCGCATTGATCTCCTCGCGGAGCGCGTCGAGCACGCCCTTGATCGTCCCCTCCATCAGCTTGAGCGCGACGTTGCCCGTGAACCCGTCGCAGACGACGACGTCGGCCGCGCCGAGGATCAGGTCGCGACTCTCGGTGTTGCCCGCGAAGTTGAGCCCGTCGGCGGCGGCCAGGAGCGCGTGGGCCTCGAGCGTGAGCTGGTTGCCCTTCTCGGGCTCCTCGCCGATCGAGAGCAGGCGCACTTCGGGACTCGCAAGCTCGAGGACCTCCTGCGCGAACACGGTTCCCATGTGCGCGAACTGGAGGAGGTGCTCGGGACGCGCATCCGCGTTCGCGCCCGAGTCGAGCAGGACCGATGGGCCTCGCTTGGTCGGCATCACGACCGCGATCGCCGGGCGAGCAACACCGGGCAGGCGTCTCAGCTCGAGGAACGACGCGGCGAGCATCGCGCCCGTGTTCCCGGCCGAGACCACCGCGTCCGCGCGCTTTTCCCCTACGGCGCGACACGCGGCGACGAGCGAGCTGTCCGGCTTCGCGCGGACGGCCTCGGCCGGTTTGTCGTCCATCTCGATGACCTGCGTCGTTTCGACGAGCTCGAGCCCGCCGGTGTCGAGCCCGGCCGGGCCGAAGAGGACCGGTTCGATAGACGGCGACGCAGCTTCGAGCGCTCCGGCGACGACCTGCTCGGGTGCGCGGTCTCCGCCCAGAGCATCGACCGCGACGCGAGTCACGGCTAAGGCGTCGCTTGCGATGCCGACCTCAGGCCGAGCGGGCTTCGCCCGCGCGGCCGTCTGAAACGACCCGTCGAGGCGCGCGCACTCATTCGGAACGCCTTACGGGGCCGGAGTGCCCAGAGGCTCGATCTCGCGGCCGCCGTACGTCTTGCAGGTCGGGCACATGCGGTGCGGCTGCTTCGGATGGCCGCACTGCGGGCAGAGGTTCAGGCGCGGCGCCTCGATCCGGTGCGTTGCGCGGCGCTTGTCACGACGCGACTTCGACGTTTTCTTCTTCGGTACGGCCACGGCCGGCGAGTATAGCCAGAGCTCACAGCTCCACCCGACGCGTCGCTCCGAAGCGCTCGAGCAGGCGACGGTCGTGCGTGACGAGGACGATCGTGCCCGGGTAGCCGTCGAGCGCGGCTTCGAGCTCCTCGATGGCGGGTAGATCGAGATGGTTCGTCGGCTCGTCGAGGATCAGGCAGTTGACGCCCTGCGCAGAGAGCCAGGCAAGCTGGGCGCGGGTTCGCTCGCCTGGAGAGAGCGTGCGCGCCGGGCGGAGCACGTCGTCGGCGCCGAGCCCGAACTTGGCCAGAAGCGTGCGCGCGGTCTCCTGCGAACCGCCGAACGCAGTGACCAGCGGCTCGTCGACCACGAATCGCTCGCGCGTCTGGTCGAGCTCGCCGAGGACGGCTCCGCTCCCGAGGCGGCGGCGGCCGGCCGAGAGCGGGATCGCGCCGGTCAGCGCGCCGAGAAGCGTCGTCTTGCCGCTCCCGTTCCTGCCCGCGATCGCGACGCGCTCGCCGCGGTGCAGCTCGAGGTCGATCGGCCCGAGGCGAAATCCCTCCCGCTCGACCACGGCCTGCTCGAGAGCGACGACGAGGTCGCCGCTCCGCATGCCCGTGTCGAGTTTCAGCTGGAGCTCCCAGGGCTCGAACGGCTTCTCGACGTGCTCCAGCCGCTCGAGCGCCCGCTCGGCCTGACGCACCTTCGACTTGAGCGCCTGCGTCCCGCGCCTCCCTGCGCCCTTCCCGTGCGCCCGGGCCTGGCCGCGCCGTTCGCGCAGCAGCGCCTCGACCTCACGGCCGCGCTCCTCGCGCTTCCCGTAGCGGCGGTACTGCAGCTCCCGCGCGTGGTTACGGGCCGCTTCGTACTCGTTCCAGCCGCCGGGCCACTCGCGCAGGCGACGCGTGTGGACCCCGTCCTCGAGCTCGACGATGCGCGTCACCGTCCGGTCGAGGAAGGCGCGGTCGTGCGAGACGACGACGACGCTCCCGCGGACGCCGTCCACGAAGCGCTCCAGCCGTTCGAGCCCGTCGAAGTCCAGGTCGTTCGTCGGCTCGTCGAGGCAGTAGACGTCGTAGCTCGCCAGCAACAGGACGGCGAGTCGCGAACGGGCCGCCTCTCCGCCCGAGGACGTGTCGACCTGCCGATCGAGCCGGTCCGCGAGGCCGAGCTCGGCCGCGACCGACGCGAGGCGGGTCTCCGATGCAGCGGTCCGGCGGTCGAGGTACGCGCGCAGGGTCTCGCCGGCGCGCGTGTCGAGCTCTTGCGGGAGGTAGCCGACCGCGAGGTCGCGCGGGCTGAGCCTGACACGACCCCGCTCGGGCTCGTCGAGCCCCGCGAGCAGTCGGAGCAGAGACGTCTTGCCGGCTCCGTTCGGGCCGACGACGCCGATGCGGCTGCCCGCGCCGACGGTGAGCGAGACGCCGCTGAAGACCTCGGCGACGCCGTGCGAGACGGTGGCGTCGACGAGCGTGATCGAGTGTGAGCGCAAAGGACCTCCTGACGAGTGGGCGCCGCGAGGGGCGCGAGAACCGTGATGTCGTCAGTTAGGCCCGCATAAGTCGGCGCCGGAGCGCCGCTCGCAATCGTAGCCGCTTTTGCCAAGGCTTAACCGAGCGTTGCCGCGATCTTCGCTTCGTTGTGCCCGGCCCGAACCCGCCACAGGCGAGGCTTGGGTCAAGCACACGACGACGAAAGGAGCAACGCGGTGAAGAAGCTACTGGCAGGTATCGGAGGGGCCCTCTTGCTGGCAGGGGTTGTGCTCGCAGGGGCGCTCACGAGCCTCGGCTCGGCCGGAACGCCGGCGATCAGCTCGACCCCTCCCCTGATGACCACGACGCGACACGACGGTCAGGAGCTCGAGCGGCGCGAGCATCGTCGGCATGCACGCGAGCACGCCGGCCGACCGGCGCACGAGCGCGGAGAGCACGCCCGGCGCGGACACGAAAATCACCAGCGCGGGCGCTCCCACGGAGAAGACGACTAGATGCGACGGCTCCCTCACGAGCGGCGATGGCGGCCCCCTCTCCTCGGCCGCTTTCGCCGTCTCGGGGCCTGAGTAGCAACAATTGAGACCATGAGTCGCCGCAGGCGCCTGATCCTGCTCGTCGAGGACGAGCCCTCGATCACCGAGCCGCTGGCCGAAGCGCTCGACCGGGACGGCTTCGACACCGAGGTCGCGAGCACGGTTGCCGAGGCGCTCGAGCTCGCGCGACGGGAGCCCGATCTTGTCCTGCTAGACGTGATGCTGCCCGACGGCTCGGGCTTCGACGTCTGCCGCGAGCTGCGCCGAGACTCCCGGGTGCCGATCATCATGCTGACCGCTCGCGGCGAGGAGCCCGACCGAATCGTGGGCCTCGAGCTCGGCGCCGACGACTACGTGGTCAAGCCGTTCAGCGCGCGCGAGGTCGTCGCTCGCATTCGCGCGGTCCTCCGCCGCACGGACGCGACTCCGGCGGACGAGAGCGCTCGGGTCGTCGGCGAGATCCGGCTGGACCCGGCCAGGCGCGAGGCGACGCTGCGCGAGGAGCCGCTCGAGCTGAGCCGCAAGGAGTTCGACCTCCTGCACCTTCTGATGAGCAACGCAGGCACGGTCGTCAGGCGCGAGCGCCTGATCGACGAGGTCTGGGACACGAACTGGTTCGGCTCGACGAAGACGCTCGACGTCCACATCAGCGGAATCCGCCGCAAGCTCGGCGACGACCCCTCGCATCCTCGCTACGTGCACACCGTGCGCGGCGTCGGCTTCCGCTTCTCGGCGCCCGACGAGGTCACGTGAGCCTCCGCATCCGGCTGCTCGGGGCGTTCGCCTACGTCCTGCTCCTGATCCTGCTCGCGCTCGAGATCCCGCTCGCGCTCAACCTTGCCCGCCGGATCGACGCAGAGGTACGCAACGACGCGGCGGCCCAGGCGTTCATCGTCGCGGCGAACGCCTCCGGCAGCATGAGCGACTCGCGCGCACTCCAGAGCTACGTCACGAGCGCGGGTGGCCAACTGGGGGCACGCGTGATCGTCGTCGACTCGCGTGGTGTCCTCCGCGCCGACTCGGCCGTCGCCTCTCCGAGTGCGCTCCCGTACGGGTCGCGGCCCGAGATCCGCCTCGCGCTGACGGGGAGGCGCGCACAGGGCGAGCGCCACAGCGAGACCCTCGGCCAGGATCTGCTCTACACCGCGGTGCCCGTTACGAGCGTGGGGCGAACCGTCGGCGCCGTCCGCGTGACACAGAGCGTGAGCGCGGTCCACGCGCGGATCAGGCGCGGGATCGCCGCACTGGCCGCGATCGGCGCGTTTGCGCTGCTGATCGGCCTCGGCGTGGCCTGGATCCTGGCCGGATCGCTCTCGAAGCCGCTCCTGCGGCTGGCGGCGACCGCACGGAAGGTCGAGCAAGGAGATCTCGACGCGCGGGCGGACGAGACGGGGCCGACCGAGACACGCGAGGTCGCGACCGCCTTCAACGAGATGACGGAGCGGCTCGGCACGGTGCTCGCCGCGCAGCGTGAGTTCGTCGCCAACGCGTCGCATCAGCTCCGCACGCCGCTGACCGGCCTGCGGCTGCGAATCGAGGCTGCCCGGGCGAAGGAGGGCGCCGCGGCGGAGGGGGAGCTCGAGGCGGCAGAACGCGAGGTCGAACGCCTCGCACGGTTGCTGACCTCGCTGCTGACCCTGGCGCGCGAGGGCGACAAGCCCGGCAGGAGCACCATCGTGTCGCTCTCCCGAGCGGCAGAGCGCGCGCACGAGCGGTGGGCCGCCTCGGCGACGAGCGAAAGACGCGAGCTCGAGCTCGCGGGGCATGGCGAGGCGACGATCGAGGCTTCCGAGGAGGACGTCGCGATCCTGCTCGACAATCTGATCGAGAACGCGCTTCGGTACTCCCGGTCCCGCGTGACCCTCGACTGGGGGCGCGACGACGGCGAGGCCTGGCTCGCCGTCGTCGACGAGGGCCCGGGGCTCGAGCCCGGCTCGGAAGATCGCCTCTTCGAGCGCTTCGCACGGGGCAACGCCGACGGCGGAGGCACCGGGCTCGGCCTCGCGATCGTCGAGACGCTGGCGCACCGGTGGCGGGGGACGGCCTCGATCGCCAACCGGCCGGAGGGCGGGACCCGCGCCGAAGTGCGCTTCCCGGCGGCACCTACACTGGAGTCGAACTGATGCCCCGCGTCCTGGCCACGATCGCGCTCGCCCTCGCCGGGCTCGTCTGCGCTGCCGGGATCGGCGCCGCTGCCTACTACGTCTCGCGCGACTCGGTCGGCCTTCCCGTGACGAAGCTCCAGCCGCGAGGACTCGCCCCGAAGAACGTGCGACCGAGGCCGTCGCGCCCGACAACGACCGCTCCCACGACCTCGACCCAGGCCCCGACGACCACGACCACTCCTGGTGGACAGGATGATCACGGCGGCGGGAGCGGTGGAGGCGGCGGCGGACGAGGCCGCGGCCACGGCGAGGACGACTAGAGGCGGTCTTTCAGCTCGGCAAGCGCGGCCCAACGGGAGTCGGGCTCGGGCTCGCCGTGCTCGTGCGGCTCGCGGTTGAGGTTCTTCCCGCAGACCGGGCAGAGGCCCGCGCAGTCGGCCCGGCAAAGGATCTTGTCCGGCAGCGCCAGCGCGAGCGCGTCGCGCGCCCACGCCGAGAGGTCGAGCTTGTTGTCCTCGACGTAGGGCGTGCGAAGCTCCTCATCGCCGGCAGGCTCGTTCGCGTGGTACTCGCGCCCCGAGATCGGCAGGTCGAGCACGGCGTCGTCGAGGCAACGCACGCACGGCCCGTGCAGGCGCGCGCGAAAGTCGAGCTCGAAGACCGTGCCCGTCGAGGCCCGGGTGATCGCCAGCTCGGCAGGCACAGTCTCGGGAACGGGCAGGTAGCGCTGGCCGCCGAGCTCGAGCGGCTCGAGCTGGAGCTCGCGCTCGTCGCGGAACTGCTCGCCGGCGCGAAGCTTGAGCGTACGGAGGTTGAAGGTGGTCATCTCGACCACGGTAGCAACGCTCAGATCCGTGTCACGAGCTCCGCCAGCGGCCGGCGATCCGCCTTCGCGCTCCACTCCTCGGGCGGGCGCGACTCGGGGTCGATCGGGCGCTTCGGGTAGGCGAAGCTCGCGATGCTGACCGGCACGAGACCCTCCTCGAGGCCGAGCGCACGGGCGGCGGCCTCGCGGTCGGGCATGCCGTTCGGGCACGAGACGACGCCCTCGTTCCAGGCCGTGAGCATCATGTTCTGCACCGAGCGGCCGACGTCGAACGTGTACTCCCCGTTGACGGTCGCGATCGCGACCGCGAAGGCGCACGTGGCGATGTTCGCCCGCACGTAGACCGTCTCGGCGACCCGCTCCCTGGCCTCGTCGCTCTCGACGACCACGAACGTCCACGGCTGCTTGTTCTTGGAGCTGCCCGAGAGATGGCCCGCGTCGAGGATGCGCTGCTGCACGTCCTCGGGCACCGGCCGCTCGGCGTAGCTGCGCCAGTCGCGCTTGCTCGCGACGGCCAGGTACGTGTCCACGCGGCTCGACCTCTAAGGCGTCGCTTGCGACGCCGACATCAGGACGCGCGGGCTTTGCCTGCGCGTCCGTCGGAAATGACCGGTCGACACGATTGCCATCACGCCAACGGCCCTAGTACGGCTGCTCGTCGTCCGAGCCGTCGGCGCTGGCGCCGACACCTGCGACGACGGTCTCCTGCGAGCGCTCGTGGAGCCGCTCGCGGCCGCGCTTGACGGCGCTCAGGAACTTGTCGAGGTTGACCTCGAGCGTCGAGAGGATCGAGTCGGCCCAGTCCTCCATCTCGAGCCGCGTCTCGCGTGCCTGGCGGCGCGCGTCGTCCACGATCTCGCCCGCCTGGCGCTCTGCGAGCTTGACGATCTCGGTCTGCGAGGCCTCGCGCACGGCCTGCTCCCGCGCCTCGCCGAGGATCCGGTCGCACTCGCGCTTGGCCTCGGCGAGCATCTCCTGACGCTCCTTCACGATCCAGCGCGCCTGCTTGATCTCCTCGGGAATGGTCGCGCGCATCTGGTCGAGGATGTCGTAGATCTCCTCGCGGTCGATGCGGACCTGGTCGGTCAGCGGGACGGCCTTCGCGTTGTGCACGAGGTCGTCGAGCTTGTCGATCAAGACAAGTACATCCATGGATTTGCGGAGTTTACAGAGGTCAGCGTTTTTGCCAGAACCAGCGCCGCTCGCGTTGCGGCTCGGGCTCAGGCTCCGGTTCTGGCTCCGGCTGGGAGGCCGCTGGGCGCTCGGGCGGCGCCTCCGTGCCGAAGACCCAGCGGCGGCCGCTCGCACGCAGCTCGTCCAGCACCTGCCGAGCCTCGTCGCGCGGGAGGACGACCTCGTCTCCGTGGGCCAGCTGCGACTCGAGCCGGTCGATCGTCTCGCCACCGCCTCCGCGAACGCGCAGCTTCTGGACGACCTCCTGCGCGTCGTGGCGGGTGAGCCTGACGTCGCCATCGGTGGCGAGGAGCGCCTCGAGTCTGTCGGTCTCGGTCATACCTGGGGGTTCTCCGGTGTGCCGGGCCGCCCGTCCGGGAACAGCTCCTTGAACCTCCGCGCCACGGCCGGCGGCACGAGCTCATCGACCTTTCCGCCGAAGGACGCGATCTCCTTCACGCCGCTCGACGACACGAAGCTGAACTGCGGGCGGGCCATCATGTAGAGCGTCTCGATCTCGGGAGCGAGGGTCCGGTTGAGGTGGTTCATCTGGAACTCCCACTCGAAGTCCGAGATCACCCGCAGGCCCTTGACCATCGTCCTCGCGCCCCAGCGCTGGGCGAACTCGACCACCAGCTCGGCAAAGACCTCGACCACGACGTTGTCGTGCCCGCCGAGGGCGTCCTCGAGGAACGCGACGCGCTCCTCGACCGTGAACATCGTCCCCTTGTGATGCGGGTCGCGGACGACGCCGACCACGACACGCTCGAAGATCGCGGCGGCTCGGTCGATCACGTCGAGGTGGCCGTTGGTGACCGGGTCGTAGGAGCCCGGGCAGATCGCGGTCAGGGGATGGCCGTCAGGCATCGGCGTGCTCGAAGAGAGTCAGTCGCGCGGAGCCGTAGCGACGACTCGTCCGCGTTGGGAGCGGCGGCAGGTCCGGCTCCTCGCCGGCCGCGGTCTCTACGACGAGCAGGCCGCTAGTCTCGAGGACCTCGGGCAAGAGTTGAATCAACGCGTTTTGCAGGGAAGAAAACCTCCGGTACGGGGGATCGACCAGCACGAGATCGTATCGGTTGCCCATGCGGACATCGCCTCGCAGAGCCGTCATCGCGTCCTGGCAGAGCACGGTCGCGCCCTCGAGCTCGAGCTTGTCCAGGTTGCGGTTGATCGTCTGGCAGGCGGCGCGATCTGCCTCGACGAAGGTCGCGTGGACGGCGCCGCGCGAGAGCGCCTCGAGCCCCATCGCCCCCGAGCCGGCGAACAGGTCGAGCACGCGCGCCTCCTCGACCCCGCCCGGGCCGATCAGGTTGAACGCTGCCTCGCGCACGCGGTCGCCGGTCGGCCGCGTCTCCGTTCCCTTCGGCGCGAAGATGCGAGCGCCCTTGCGCGAGCCGGCGATGATCCTCACGGCCGGAGACTAGGCCGTTCGGGCCGCGTCCCGGGGACAGGCCCTGGGCCGTGGCCAAGAAGGACGGTCAGGCAGCGAGATCGTGCTCGCCGAAGACGCGCTCGACCTCGTCGGCGAGCGGGCCCTCGTAGTCGACCAGGCCTTCGGCGGCGGCTCGCGCGCGCTCGAGCAGCGGGCGGTCGTCCCGCCAGTGGACGAAGCGGAGGTCGGAGAGCCCGGACTGGCGCGTGCCGAGCAGCTGGCCCTCGCCGCGGAGCTCGAGGTCGCGCTCGGCGAGCTCGAAGCCGTCGGTCGTGTCGACGAGCGCCTGGAGCCGCTCCTGCGCGTTGTCGGTGAGCTCCTCGCGCGGGCGCGAGACGAGCAGGCAGTACGACTGCTCTGCTCCCCGCCCCACGCGGCCGCGGAGCTGGTGCAGCTGCGCGAGCCCGAAGCGGTCGGCCTCCTGGACGATCATGATCGTCGCGTTCGGGACGTCGACGCCGACCTCGATCACCGTCGTCGCGACGAGCACGTCCAGCTCGCGCGCCTTGAAGCGCGCCATCAGGTCACGCCGCTCGACCGGTCGCAGGCGGCCGTGGAGAAGGCCGACGCGATAGTTGCTCAGCTCGGCGCGCTGGAGCCGCTCGGCCTCAACCTCGGCAGCGCGAGCCTGCGAAGTCTCGGACTCCTCGATCAGCGGGCAGACGACGTAGGCCTGGCGACCCGCGTCGAGGTGTTTCCGCAGCCGCATGTAGGCCTCGGACGACCGCTCGGCGGTCACCCACCTCGTGACGATCGGCTTCCGCTCTGCCGGCGGCTTCGCGATCTCGGTCACACGCAGGTCGCCGTAGAGCGTCAGCGCGAGGGTGCGCGGGATCGGCGTCGCGGTCATGTGCAGGACGTGCGGCGCCCGGCCTTCGACAAGTGCCTTGCGCTGCTCGACGCCGAAGCGGTGCTGCTCGTCGACGACGGCGACGGCGAGGTCGCTCAGCTCCACGCCCTCCTGGATCAAGGCGTGCGTGCCGACGACGATCCGCGCCTGCTCGACGTCGGACTTGACCGAGCGCGTGAGGAGCGCGACCGGAACGCCGAGCTCCATGCAGAGCGGCTCGATCGTGAGGAAGTGCTGCTCGGCGAGCGTCTCGGTCGGCGCCATCAGCGCGCCCCGATAGCCGGCCTCGACGGCCCGGAGGAGCGCGTAGAGGGCGACCACGGTCTTGCCGGCGCCGACGTCTCCCTGGAGCAGCCGCTGCATCGGCACCTCGTGCGCCAGGTCGCGGTCGATCTCGGCGATCGCGCTCTCCTGGTCAGGCGTGAGCTCGAACGGAAGCAGGCCCCGGTAGCGCTCGACCAGCTCGCCGGGGGCGCCGAGCGGCGGCGCGAGCTCGGCCTCTCGCCCGGCCCGCGCACGCGCGAGCCCGACCTGCAGCACGAGCAGCTCGTCGAACGCGAGGCGCTTTCGCCCAGCCTCGCCCTCGTCGACGGAGCGCGGCCGGTGCAGGGCCACGAGCGCGTCGGCGCGCAAGGGCAGGCGCTCGCGCGCCTTCAGGTCGGCGGGCAGCGGATCGGGGACGTCGCACGCATGCGGGAGGGCGCGCTCGACGAGCCCGCGCAGCCGCTTGGGCGTGATCTCCTCGCTGGCCGGATAGACGGGCGCGAAGTCGGCGGTCGCCGAGACGCCGTTCAGGTCGTACGAGCGCACCTGGAAGGCGTCGCGCTTGAGGGCGCCGCGGAGGCGCACGCGCGTCCCCGGCTGAAGCTTGTCGGCCAGCCAGGCCTGGTTGAACCAGACCGCGGTGATCTCGTCGCTCGAGTCCGCGACCCGTGCCTGCAGGATCGCGAGGTTCCGCCGCGGCCTCCGCACCGAGACCCGCCGCACCTCGCCGGCGATGGTCGCCTCCTCGCCGGCCATCAGGTCGGCGATCGACCGCTCCGGCACGGCCGCCTCGTAGCGGTGCGGCGCGTAGAACAGGAGGTCCCCGATCGTCCGCAGGCCCAGCTTTTCGAGCTTCCTCCCCTGCGCCGGGCCCACGCCCGCCAGGGTCTCGAGCGACCGCTCGAGCATCTCCGGACGAGGCGTCGCGCGCAGCGGCGGCCATTCGCCGGGCCGGTCCAGGCCGGCAAAGCCCGCCGGAAGGCTCGGTGGTCGCAACGCTGCCAGAGCCCGTCGAGTATAGGAAGGCTCGCCGACGCCGCGGCCGTGCCGCTTTCGGGGGATCTCGCCGAGCCGCGCGCAAGTTTTCTCGCCTGGAGCACTCCTGCCGTGTAACCCCCACGCCGTCCGGATCCGAACCGTCAGCTGCCGAACCTTGGTGCGCGCTTGTGCCGCGCTTAACCCGGCGGACCGTACGGTGAAAGCGATCCCCAAGGAGGACCCCCAATGGCCCGTACACACGCCCTGATCCTCTCGCTCTTCCTCGGCCTGGCCGCCGGCGCCGGAGCGCTCGCGGCCGTCCAGACGGCCCACGTAGGGCAGCAATCGGCCGCCGCGAGCGCCTCCAAGAGGCAGTCGACGGCGGCGCTCCGCGCCCGTGCGAAGCTGCTCGAACGCGAACAGGTCGCGCTCAGGCGCGCGCTTGCGAAGCGGCCACCGAGGCTCCCCAGAGTGCCCAAGTTCGCGCCCGTCGCTGCGGCGCCCGCGCAGGCGCCCGCCGCCCCAGTGTCGGCTTCCGCCTCCGCGGTCGCAGCCGCCCCTCGGGTGCGCTACGTGCGCCCGGCTCCGGTCGTCGTCGTCAAGCACCGGTCTCACGGCGACGACGAGGGCGAGCACGAGAGCGAGCATGAAGGCGGCGGCGATGACTAACCACGTCGTCCGCCTCTACGCACTTGCGGTTGCCTTGCTCGTCTTCTTCATGACCTGGGCGGCGATCGCGGCCCGGCCCTGGGCGAGCCACTCGAGCGCCAAGGCGGATCCGCGCTGGGCTGCCCTGGCTACGCGGCAGCAGCGGCTCCGCCACGACGCGATCGCCGTCCGACGAGTCGTCAACCGGCGCTGGCGCGTCTACCGCGTACAGCTCGCCGCGCGCAAGCACGAGATCGCTTCAGCTCTGAAGCGGCACCAGCAGGCGCTCGCGGCAGCCCGCGCCGCGGCGGCCAGCGCGAGCGTGAGCTCGTCAGTGCCCTCGTACTCCGGCTCCTCCGGAGGCGCGCCGTCTGTGCGCGTGGTCACGCTTCCGCCGATCACGATCACGAGGACGTCGTGATCCTGCGCCGCAGCTTCCGGGCAATGGGTACGGGCGTCGAGCTGTTCCTCGTCGCAGAGCCCGGGCCGCTGGCGGAGGCCGTGCTCGACGGCGCCGAGCAGGAGTTCGAGCGGCTGGAGGCTCTCCTGTCGCGTTTCCGCCCCGACTCGGAGCTGTCGTCGCTGAACCAGCGTGGCCAGGCCCAGGCGAGCGACGACCTGCTGACGGTCACCGAGCTGGCTCTCGAAGCGCGTGAGCGGACGGCCGGCCGGTTCGACCCGACAGTCCACGACGCACTGGTCGCAGCGGGCTACGACCGCACGTTCGCCGAGGTCGCGCCAGACGGCCCCTCTGCTCCGGCAGGCAGTCCGTGCAGAGGCACCGTGACCGTAGACCGCGAGCACGGGACGATCGCGCTCGGGCCGGGCGTCCACCTCGATTTCGGCGGCATCGGCAAGGGCTACGCGGTCGATCGCGCAGCGACGATCCTCGCCGAAGCCGGTCCGGCGCTCGTGGATGCGGGCGGAGACATTGCGGCGATCGGTCGTCCGGACGCGCTCGGCTGGCGCATCGGCGTCGAGACGAGCGACGGAACCATCGCGCTCGCGCTCGAGGACGCGGCGCTCGCGACCTCCGGCCGGGACCGGCGCCGCTGGCGCCGTGACGGAGAGGAGCGCCATCACATCATCGATCCGGCGACCGGCAGGCCTGCCGGGACCGACCTCCTACGCGTGACGGTCGTCGCCTCGACCGCAGTCGAGGCCGAGGTCATGGCTAAGGCGCTCTTCCTGGCGGGTGAGCAAGAGGCCGCGGCGGAGGCCGCGGCGCTCGGCATGCCGTGCATCCTGGTCACCGACGACGGACGCACCGTGATGGCGGGAGGCATCGCATGAAGGACCCGACGTTCTGGATCCTCGCGCGCGCAGCCGGCTTCACCGCCTATGCGCTGCTGACCATGTCGGTGCTGGCAGGTCTCGTCGTCAAGTCGAAGCCACTGGGCAAGGCCGTGCGGCAGCCGACCGCGGTCGACCTGCACCGCTTCCTGGCGCTGCTCGGACTCGGCGCGCTCGGGATCCACGGCGCAGCGCTCGTCCTCGACTCAACGGTGAAGATCACACCCGCCGCGCTGCTCGTCCCGGGCCTCGCGCCCTACCGCCCGGTCTGGACCGCGTTCGGCGTCCTCGCGGCCGAGCTGATGGTGCTCGTCTACGTCTCATTCGCGCTGCGTCGGTTGATCGGGGCGCGAAACTGGCGGCGGCTGCACTGGGCGACCTACGCGATCTTCGCGGCGGCGACCGTCCACGGGCTCGCGGCCGGAACGGACTCGACTCGCCCCTGGGCGATCTGGCTCTACACCGGTGCCGTCGGCGCCGTCGTCGCGGGCACCGCCTGGCGCGTCCTCACCGCCGTCCCTGCGCGGCCCGCGCCCGTGCGCGCCACTCCACTTCCTTCCCCGATTCCCGCAACCGAGACATCCACCGGAGGTACATCGAGATGAGCACCTATCGCATCTACATCGACCGCTCGCTCTGTAGCGGCTTCGGCTCCTGCGCCGAGCTTGCGCCGCAGGCGTTCGAGGTCGGCGCCGACGGCATCGCAACGGTTCTGGTCGGCGAGACCGACGACCCCGACGTACTGGAAGCAGCAGGCACCTGCCCGATGGGCGCGATCACCGTCGAGGCGGTGGAGGAGGCCGCATGAGAACACCGGCCCGCGTGCTCATCGTCGGTGCCGGTCTCGCCGGGGCCCGCTGCGCGGAAACCCTGCGCGCGTTGGGCTTCGACGGCGAGCTCCGGCTCGTCGGCTCCGAGCGGATCCCGCCCTACGAGCGGCCCGCTCTCTCGAAGGAGCACCTCGCGGGGGAGCGCGACGCCGGTTCCCTCGAGCTGCGCCCGCGCGCGTTCTGGGAGGAGAACGGCGTCGAGCTCATGCTCGGGCGGCGAGTGACCGCTGTCGACCTAGCGGCACAGATCGCGCTCACCGACAAGGGCGAGGAGCTTCGTTGGGACGCGCTCGTGCTGGCGACCGGCGCGACCCCTCGTCTCTTTCCCGGCTGGGAAGGCTCAGGTGTCCACACCCTGCGCACGCTGGACGACGCGGCGGCGTTGCGGAGCGAGCTTCGCCCGGGAGCGCGCATCGCCGTCGTCGGTGCCGGATTCGTCGGCACGGAGGTCGCCTCGACCGCGTCCTCGCTCGGCGCGTCGGTGATCCTCGTCGACGTTATGGCGACGCCGCTCGAACGGGTGCTCGGAGCCGAGGTCGGCTCCGTGCTCGCGGCGAGATACGCCGACGCGGGCGTCGAGTTGCGCCTGGGCATTGGCGTCGAGCGGCTCGAGCGCGATACGGTGGGCCGGCCGCAGATGCTCGTGCTCGCGGACGGCTCCACGGTGCCCGCCGAGGCCGTCGTCCTGGCCGTCGGCGTGCGGCCTGAAACCACAGGGCTCCCCCTGGCCCACGACAACGGCATCCCGACCGACGCGTCCGGGCGGACAGCCGTCCCCCACGTCTTCGCAGCGGGTGACGTGGCCGAGGCGTGGCACCCACTGCTCGGACGGCGGCTGCGCGTCGAGCACTGGACGAGTGCGGCCGGCCAGGGCGCCGCGGTTGCCCACGCGATCATGGGCGACGAGCGCCCGCACGCCGCGCTGCCCTACTTCTGGTCAGACCAGTTCGGCCTGCGACTCCAGTATGTGGGCCACGCCGAGACGTGGGCAGACGTCGAGCTCGAAGGCGAGCCGGGCTCGCTGATCGCGCGTTACCGCGACGAAGCCGGAGCTACCGTCGCCGCGCTCGCCGTCAACCGCCCCGCCGCGATCGGTCGGCTACGTACCGAGCTCGCAGAAACCCTCTCGGCGCGAGCGCCGCTGGCCGCCTAGCCGTCGTCGAACCAGAAGAACCCGATCGTGCCTGGCCCCGCGTGCGCGCCGACGACAGGCCCGAGAGTCGTCACGAGCTCGAGGTCGGCCGCCGGCCGGGTCTGGCGCACCATCTCCGCGAGCGCTTCCGCCTTGGCGGGCGCCTCGGCGTGGGCGATCCCGACCCGGAGCGTCTCCGAGTCCTGCGTGGCCGCCTCGAAGGCCGACGTGAACTCCATGAAGGCCTTCTTGTTCCCGCGCACGCGTTTCAAGGGCACGACCTCGCCCTCCTCGATCGTGAGGATCGGCTTGATGTGGAACAGCTCGCCCGCCCAGGCGCGCGCGCGGCCGATCCGGCCGCCGCGGGCGAGGTACTCGAACGTGTCGACCGTGAACAGCAGCCCCGCGTCCGAGCGGAACCGCTCGACGAGCGCATCGACCTCCTCGTCGGTGGTGCCCTGCTCCAGGCGTCGCTGGATCGCGAAGCCGAGCATCGCCGTCGCCGCCGAGGCGCTCTCGCTGTCGATCGTGCGAACGCGGTCGTCTCCGAGCAGCTGGGCTGCCGAGCGTGCGCTCTCGATCGTCCCCGAGAGCTTCCCCGCGATGTGGAGCGAAAGGATCCGCTCGTAGCCGGACAGCTCCTCGTAGGCGGCGAGGAAGTCGCCCGGGGTCGGCTGCGACGTGGTCGGCGTGTGCTCGGCGACCTTCAGGCGTTCGTAGAACTCGTCCGGGGCGAGCTCGACGTAGTCGCGGAAGCTCTCGTCCCCGAAGCGAACGTAGAGCGGCACGATCCGCCAGTTCGGGAAGCGCTGCGGGGCCTCGGGGAAGTCGGCCGTCGAGTCGACGACGATGGCGGTGTTCTCGGCGGTCAGCCTCACGCAGCCGCCGGCTGCGACGCGTCGCGGATCGCGGCGACGATTGCGTCGAGCCCTTCGTCCTTCCGAAGACAGCCGACCGCACCCGCCTCCATCAGCGCGTCGCGCTCGCGCAGGTTCGCCGAGGCCGTCAGGCAGACGACGGCGGTCTCGGGGCATGCTGCGAGAACGGCGATCGTCGCCTGGACGCCGTCGAGCCCAGGCAGCCGGTAGTCCATCAGGACGACGTCGGGACGCAACTCGGAGACGACCCCCGCGGCGTCGGTGCCGTCCGCGACCGAGGCGACCACGGCCATGTCGGCCTGCAGTCCGAGCAGGAGCTCGAGCGCGTCGCGAAAGACCTCGTTGTCCTCGACGAGGACGACCCGGATCGGCGTGGTCACGCGGCGACTCTACTCGGCAGAGAGGAGCAGCGGGTAGTGCGGCTGGCCGCCCTCGTGGACGTCGATCTCCAGCTCGGGATGCCGCTCGGCGAGCTCGTTCAGGAAGCCGTCCAGCGGGGGCGCGTTGTCGCCCGTGAGTAGCGTGAGCACGTCGCGCGGCTCGGCCAGAAGCTGCTCTGCGACAGCTCGGGCGACCTCCGGGAAGGCCGGGCCTGCAGCGATCGCCCGCTCCTCCAGGCGCCCGAGGAAATCGCCCTCGCTCGCGGTGATGCCGTCGACCGCGGCGTCTCGTGACGCGATCGTGACCTCTCCGGTGGCGAGCCCTTCGAGCGCCGTCTCCATCTCGACCGCGTTCTCCTGGGCCGAGCGCTCGCCGTTGAACGCGACGAGCGCGGCGAGTCCTGCCTGAAGCGAGCGGGTTGGGACGACGTGGACGGCCCGCCCGGCCAGCCGCGCGGCCTGCTCCGCGGCCATGACCACGTTGCCGTTGTTGGGCAAGAGGACGACCTCGTCCGCATGGGTGTCCTCGATCGCAGCGAGCAGGTCGGCCGTCGGCGGGTTCATGGTCTGGCCGCCTTCGACGATCCTTGCCGCGCCGAGGCTCTCGAACAGCTTCCGGTTCCCCTCGCCGGCGACGACCGCGACGACCGCGCTGCGCGCCGCTGGATCGTTCACCGCTTCGAGCAATCGCTCCTCGCGCTGCTCGGTCTGCACGTGCATGTCCGCGATCTCGACCGCCTCGATCGTGCCCGCAGCAGTGCCGAGCGACAGCGCCGCGCCGGGGTCGTCGGTGTGGACGTGCACCCTGAGCGCGGTCGGGTCGCCGACGACGAGGAGCGAGTCGCCGAGCTGCTCGAGCTCGCGCTCGAGGGCCGGCGCATCGAGGCCCTCCCCCTCGATCACGAACGTCGTGCAGTAGCGGAACTCCGAGAGCTCCTGGTGCATGGCCTCGATCGGTAGGTGCTCTGCCTCCGGTGGCTCGGGAAGCTCCTCGCCGGCAACGGCGGCGGCGAGCCCGCGGACGATCTCCAGGAGCCCGGCCCCGCCCGCGTCGACGACGCCGGCCTCGCGCAGGATGTCGAGCTGATCCCGGGTGCGCACGACCGCCTCCTCCCCGTGCTGGACCAGAGCGGCCAGGAGCTCGTCCGGCGATGCCGTGGCCGTGGCGCGCTTCTCGGCCTCCTCGGCGAGCTCGCGGATCACGGTCAGCATCGTCCCCTCGACGGGCTTGCGGACCGCCCGGTACGCCTCGTCGCTGCCCGAGCGCAGCGCTCGCGCGATCCTCGGCGCATCGACCGGGCCCGGCCGGCCGAGCTCGTCGGCGGCGCCGCGCACGATCTGGGAGAGGATCACACCCGAGTTCCCGCGCGCGTTCATCAGCGCGGCCCGGGTCGCCTCGTGGGCGAGCGCGACGCGGTCCTCGGCGCCGGAAGTCTCCAGCGCGTCCTCGATCCCGTGGACGGTGAGCGTGAGGTTCGTGCCCGTGTCGCCGTCCGGGACCGGGTAGACGTTGAGGTCGTCGATCCGCTGGCGGCTGCGCTCGAGGGATGCGCCTGCGGCCTGCACCAGCTTTCTGAGCGTCTCGAGCTCGCTCACAGGGGCTCTCCTGACGCTCGGAGACGTCGGCGCCGTCTCATGCGGTTCGCTTGACCGCCTGGATGTGCACGTCGACCGCTGCCACGGGCAACCCCGTCAGGCGACTGACCTCGTAAGCGACGCGCGAACGGACCGTCGAGGCAACCTCGGCGAGGTTGAGCCCGTACTCGACGACGACGTACAGCTCGATCCCGACTTCGCCATCGTCGTTGCGGACAACGATCCCGCGGCGCGCGCGGCCGCGAGGCAGCAGGCGGTTCATCCGCTCACGCGCCGGGCCGGGCGCGCGGAGGGACATGCCGACGACGCCGTAGCACTCGATCGCCGTGCGCGCGACGATCTGCGCAACGGCCTCGGGCGAGATCGTGATCCGCCCGAGCGGAGACGGAACGGTGAGGGCGCGCTCCTCCATGTCCCTTAGACGCCCGGGTGAGCCGGCCGGGTTGCGCGCCCGGAGCGGACCGGATCCCGGGGAGGACTCGTCACCCTTCCGTCACCATCGCGTCACAGACACGTGCAGCCTCGCTCGATACGCTCGCCTCGGGGAGGAGGCTGGGTGCGCCTTAAACAGGGCGAGAACTGCGTCGGCGGGCCGGTCGCCGGGCGACGCGCGTCAGACGGCCTTTACGACCCGGCCGCTCTTCAGGCAGCGCGTGCAGACGTACGCGCGGGTCGCCTTGCCGTCGAGCAGCAGGCGGACCCGCTGGAGATTCGGGTCGAAGCGGCGCTTCGTCGCCACCATGGAGTGGCTCCGGTTGTGGCCGAACGACGGCTTCTTCCCACAGATTGCGCAGACCTTGGACACGGCGGCGGAGTGTAGCTAAGAACGACTGCTAGGCAGGCGCCGCGCCCGCGGCCGCACGCAGCTGGGCGAACACGTCGGCCATCTCGAGGGCCGTGCGCACAGCCTCGGCGCCCTTGTCGAGCCGCTCCCGTGCCTGTTGCTCGTTGTCACAGGTGAGCACGCCGAACGCGACCGGGATGCCCGTCTCGAGCCCGGCCAGCTGAAGCCCGCTCGCCGCCTCGCTCGCGATGTAGTCGAAGTGCGGCGTCTCGCCGCGGATGACGGCGCCGAGCGCAACGATGCACGAGTAGCGGCGCGTCTTGGCGAGCGCCATCGCCGCCAGCGGCAACTCGAACGCCCCGGGAACCGGAACGACCGTGACCGCCTCGCGTCCGACGCCCGCGCGCTCGAGCTCGTCCAGCGCCCGGTTCAGCAGCTCGCCCGTGAGGCCACCGTTGAAGCGCCCGACGACGACGCCGACGGAGCGCCGACCCCCGCTCGGCTCGCCCTGGATGACGCCGTAGCCCTCGGGGATCTTCAGCTCGCCGGCGGCGTGGTCCGGCGGCCGGATCCGCGGGAGCTCGTCCTCCTCGGCCGGAACCTCTTCCTCGGCCTCGTCCGGCAGCGCCTCGGCAGCGGGGGGCTCCTCCGCCGGCTCCTCCACCGGTTCCTCGGGCTCGACCGGCGCTGCCTCCGGCTCCGCAACCGACCCGTCAGGAGCCGGCCACGGGCCGATCTCCTCCTGTTGCTCGTCCCTGAGCGCGGAGGCGGGAACCTCGTCGATCCGATCCTCCTCGGTGTCAGGAGAGCCGAACCGAAGCCGGGCCTCCTCCATCCCCTCGCTCACGCCTCGCCCTCACGATCGAAGCGAAGATCCTGGTGGTGGAGCCGGTGCCCGAGCTTCTCGCGCTTGGTCGCGAGGTAGCGGCGGTTCTCGGAGTTCGGCGGCGTCTCGATGGGCACCTGTTCGACCACGGATAGACCATAACCTTCGAGCCCGCTGATCTTTTTCGGATTGTTGGTCAGGATCCGGATCGTCGTCAGCCCGAGGTCGGCAAGGATCTGGTTGCCGATCCCCCACTCCCGCGCGTCGGCCGGGAAGCCGAGCTCGAGGTTCGCCTCCACCGTGTCGAGCCCGGATTCCTGGAGCTCGTAGGCCTTGAGCTTGTTGAGCAGTCCGATCCCGCGACCCTCCTGCGCCATGTAGAGCAGCACGCCGCGGTCCTCGGCGGAGATCTGCTGGAGCGCCTGGTCGAGCTGTTCGCCGCAGTCGCAGCGGAGCGAGTGGAACACGTCACCCGTGAGACATTCGGAGTGGACGCGCACGAGCACGTTCTGGATCCCGTCGACGTCGCCCTTGACGAGCGCGAGGTGGGTCTTGCCGGTCAGCTTCTCCCGGAACGCGACCGCGGTGAACTCGGCGTAGGCCGTCGGCAGGCGCACCGACGTCGTGCGCTCGACGAGCTTCTCCGTCCGGCGGCGGTACTCGATCAGGTCGGCGACCGTGATCATCGTCAGGCCGTGCCGCTCGCAGTACGGGATCAGGTCGGGCACGCGGGCCATGGTCCCGTCGTCGTTCATCACCTCGCAGACGACGCCCGCCGGGTTGAGCCCGGCAAGCCTCGCGAGGTCGACCGCGGCCTCGGTCTGGCCGGCGCGGCGCAGCACGCCGCCTGCGCGTGCGCGAAGCGGAAAGACGTGGCCGGGCTGGACCAGATCGCCGGGCCCTCGGCTCGGATCGATCGCGACCTGAATCGTCCGCGACCGGTCGGAGGCCGAGATGCCGGTGCTCACCCCGTCGCGCGCCTCGATCGAGATCGTGAACGCGGTTCCGTAGGGCGTCTCGTTGCGCTCCGTCATCGGGCGGAGCTGCAGCTCGTCGCAGCGCTCCTCGGTCAGGCAGAGGCAGATCAGGCCCCGCCCGTGCGTCGCCATGAAGTTGATCGCCTCGGGCGTCGCGAACTGCGCCGCGATGGTCAGGTCGCCCTCGTTCTCGCGGTCGGCGGCGTCGACCACGACGACGAACTTGCCCTGGCGAATGTCCTCGATGGCCTCTTCGATCGAGGCGAACGCGGTGGATCTCATGGTGGTGTCCATCTCGGCTGGATCGTACTCCTCAGCGCGCGGTCAGCCGCTCGACGTACTTGGCGAGCACGTCGACCTCGAGGTTCACTCCATCGCCGGGCTCGAGATCGGAGAGCGTCGTCTCGCGAAGCGTGTGCGGAACGAGCGCAATCTCGACGCCGTCGCCCGTGATCGCGGCGATCGTGAGGGAGACACCGTCGACGGCGAGCGAACCCTTCTCGACGCAGTAGCGCAGGAGCTCTGCCGGGACGTCGAGCGCCAGCCTGCGGCCGTCGCCCTCGGGCTCGACCGCGCGAACGCGCCCGACACCGTCGACGTGACCCTGGACGTAGTGGCCGCCGAGCGGCTCGCCGGCGCGAAGCGCGGGCTCGAGGTTGACATCGGCCCCTTCGCCGAGATCTCCGAGAGTCGTGCGCGCGAGAGATTCCGGGACGGCCTCGAACACGAGCTCGCCGTTGTCCGCAGCGACCGCGGTCAAGCAGCAGCCGGCGACCGACACCGAGTCGCCGAGCCCGGTCTCGGCGGCCGTCTTCGGCGCCGAGATTCGCAGCCGGAGCGCGCTCTGCGCGCCGTTCCGCTCGGCCGAGACGACGCGTCCGCGCTCGCGCACGATCCCCGTGAACATGAGCCTAAGGCTACCGCGGAGCTCTTCGGTCAAGCCCCGCGTCGCCTGTCACGCTTTCGGCACGGATCCGTGACAGACACGTGCGCCTTTCCCGGATACGCTCGCCTCGGGGAGGAGGCCGGGCGAACCGTACTCAGACCACGTGCGGTTTCTCAGGGCTCGCGCAAGTAGCCGACGAGCAGGACGTCCTCGCCGACGGCCTCGCAGGTCAGGTGCTCGAGCTGGATTGGATCCGGAAGCGCCGCCACGGGCCCAGGGCCGTCCCCCGAGAGCCGAGGGGCGACGAAGACCAGCAGCTTGTCGATGAGGCCCGCCGCGAGGAACGACGCGGCCAGCGTCGGCCCGCCCTCCAGGAGCAGCGTGCGTACGCCTTCGTCCGCGAGGGCCGCGAGCTCGTCCGCGAGCCCACCTGACCGAAGCTCGAGCTCCGACCCCTCCGGCAGCGGCCCGCGGCCGAAGGCCAGACGCCGCGGCTGCCGGGTCGCACCCACATCACGCGCGGTCAGGGCCGGCTCGTCGGCCCGCACGGTTCCCATCCCGACGGCGACTGCGTCCGACTCGGCCCGCAGCTCGTGCACGCGCCGCCGGCTCTCCTCGCCGGTCACCCACCGCGAGCCGGGCACCGTCACCCGCCCGTCGAGTGTCATCGCCACCTTGTAGGTGACGAACGGCCTGCCCCGCGCGATCCACACGCGCCAGGCCTCGTTCTGCTGCCTCGCCTCCCACGAGTCGACGACCTCGACCTCGACGCCCGCCTCGCGCAGCCGCGCGAACCCCCTTCCGTCGACCTTCGGGTTCGGATCGCCGGCCCCGGCGACGACCCGCGCGATCCCGGCCTCGACGACGGCGTCCGCGCACGGCGGGGTCGCGCCGTGATGCGAGCAGGGCTCGAGCGTGACGAACAGCGTCGCCCCGCGCGCGCGATCTCCGGCTCCGGCGAGTGCTGCAACCTCGGCGTGCGGCGTCCCGGGGCCCGCGTACCAGCCCTCGCCGACGACCTCCTCCCCGCGCACGATCACCGCGCCGACGAGCGGATGGTCGCGGTCGACCTGGCCGCGTCCCCGCTCCGCGAGCTCCAGTGCCCGCTCGAGGCTCATGTCCGCGGCGTCGCCTGCGCCACGAGGCCGCGATAGGCCTGGGCTCGATCCGCGTGGCCGAAGATCGACGCGCCGGCGATAAACAGCGTGGCGCCGGCCTCTCGGAGCTCCGCGATGTTCTCCAGGCCGACCCCACCGTCCACCTGGATCCGCATCGAGTCCGGCAGCAGCTCCCGCAGGGCGCGCACCCGCTCGAACGCCTCCGGGATGAACTTCTGCCCCGAGTAGCCCGGGTGCACGCTCATGCAGAGCACGAGGTCGACCTCGGCGCGCAGCGCGGCGGTCGCTGCCCGCTCGACGATCGTGTCGGGATTCAGAGACAGCCCGGCCTGGAGACCGTGCTCCCGCGCAAGCGCCACGACGGCCGGCGGGTCCGGGCACACCTCGACGTGGACCGTGACGCTGTCGGCGCCGGCCTCCGCGAACTGCCCGATATGGCGTTCGGGAGCTTCGACCATCAGGTGGCAGTCGAGCACCCCGCCCGCTCCGTGCACGATCGGCGCAATCGCCTGGAGCACGATCGGGCCCATCGTGATCGGCGGGATGAAGTGCCCGTCGCCGACGTCGAAGTGGAAGACGCGTGTCCCGGCCTCGAGGAGCGCTTCGACCTCCTCGCCGAGGCGCGAGAAGTCGGACGCATACAGCGAGGGCTCGACCTCGATCCCCCGCACCCAGTCGGACCAGCTCACGCGGGTGATCCTAAGGCGCTCGCTTGCGACGCCGACCAGAGGAGGCCGTAGCGGCTTTGCCGGTGCGGCCGTTCAAGCGCGCGATGAAGAAGCCCGATGTCCGGTCGCGGTCGGGCCGCGTCAGGAGGAACTCCGGCCTCCTCGGGTGCACGAACGACGGCCACTCCGTCCCCAGGGGCTCGACGGGGAGGCCCGTCGCGTCCACCACGTCCTCGTTCTCTTCCACGGCGATCGTGCACACGGAGTAGAGAATCGTCCCGCCCGGCCGCACGCGCTCGGCGGCGACCGTGAGGAGGTCGCGCTGCAGCTCCGGCAGCGGCTTCGCGCGCCAGCGAAGGTCGGGCCGCGAGGCGAGCACGCCGAGCCCGGAGCAGGGCGCATCGACGAGCACGCGGTCGAAATCGCGCAACGCGGCCGGCAGGTCGAGCGCATCGGCGTTCACGACGCGCACGTTCGACGCTCCGAGCCGGGCGCAGTTCTCCTCGAGCTCCCGGGCACGACCGGGATGCTTCTCGACGGCGGTCACCTCGCCCGCAAGCTGCGTTGCCTTCCCTCCGGGCGCGGCGCACAGGTCGAGCACGCGCTCCCCCTCGCGACTGCCGACGCACAGGCCCGCGAGCTGGGAACCGCGGCTCTGTGGCCAGATCAGCCCCTCGCGCAGAGCGTCCTCGTCGACGCGCTCGACGTGCAGCGCGTCCGGCAGGTCCGGATCCGGGACACCCTCGACGGCTCCCTGCTTGCGCGTGTTCCGCCGCACGACTCTCTCCGGCGGCTCGTTCTGCGCCTCCATGAGCGAGATGGCTTCCGTCGGCCCGAGCTCCCGCCACCACAGCTCCGCGACCCAGTCCGGATACGAATGCCTGAGACCCGCCTGCTCCGCGGTCGCGACAGGCAGTGCCTCGACCAGGTCGCGCAGCCCGAGCGCGAGGCGCCGCATGACCGCGTTCGAGAACGAGACAGCACGCTCCAGACCCGCAGCCCGGACGAGCTCGACCGACTCGTTCACGGCCGCATGGACGGCGACCTCGGAGAACGCGAGCTGGTAGGCGCCGAGCCGCAGCGCGGCGCGTACAGGCGGATCGAGCTTCGCGACCGGCCGGCGGCCGAGCGCTTCGATCCCGTGATCGAGCGTCCGCATGCGCTGAATCGTCCCGAAGGCAAGTCGCTGCGCGAGCGCGCGATCACGCTGGTCGAGCTCTGCGGCGGCCGCGGGAAAGGCTCGATCGGCGTAGGCGCCGTCCTCGAAGACGCGGAGCACGGTGTCGAACGCCGCGCGTCTGGCGGGAGAAATCACCGAAGGCCGCGCGCGAACTCGTCGTAGCTCATGCGGCGCCGGCCGTCCTGTTGCACCTCGAGTGGGACGAGCTTTCCGTCCTCGATGGCGGCACGCCAGATCGTCACCGGACGCCCGTCGAGCTCCGCGCGCGCGCCGATGTGCGGGGAGAGCGCGCGGATCCGGTTCAGCAGCTCCTCCGGCGGCCGGCCCCAGTCGAGCTCTCGGTCTGCGGCGTCGATCTTCTCCGCGTACGTGATCCCCTCGGACGACTGCGGCGTGAAGCTCGGCTCGGGCAGCACCTCTTCGAGCAGCGCGGCGCCGATCTCGCCGGCCCGAGCGGCCACGGCGCCGAAGTCGTCCTCTTCTTCGATCGGGAACGCGCGCTGGGCAGCTATAGGCCCCGCGTCGAGCTCGGGCTCCAGCCTGATGATCGTGACGCCGGTCTCCCGGTCTCCGGCCATCAGCGCCCGCTCGATCGGCGCCGCGCCGCGCCAGCGAGGCAGCAGCGACGGATGGACGTTGAGCCAGAGAGCCCGCGAAAGAGCCGCCTCGGGAATCAGCACGCCGTAGGCCGCGACGACGACCGTCTCCTCTCCGGGGTCGAAGTCCGGCCCGATCCGCTCGGGCTGGCGCACGTCGATCCCGAGCCGCTCCGCGACCTCCTTCGCCGGAGGCGGCGCCACCTTGCGGCCCCGACCCTGTTGCCGGTCGGGCCGGGTGAGCAGGTAGGCGATCTCGTGATTGGCCGACAGCCGCTCGAGCACATCGGCGCCAAGCGGCGCCGTCGCGGCGACGGCGAGCCTCAAGGGCCTACCTGACGAAGACGGGCTGCGGGCGCAGGGTAGCCAGCGCCTCTCGGCGGGCCTCGGGAGTCGTCCGGTCGAGGGTCAGGATCCCGTCGAGGTGGTCGATCTCGTGCTGGGCGATCCGGGCGGCGAGGCCCTCGAGCTCGAGACGCACGTCGTTCCCCTGTGGGTCGCTCGCCTCGATCGTGACGCGCTCGTGCCGCTCGACCGGGATCACGACGCTGCCGAGCGAGAGACAGCCCTCGTCGTCGGTGACCCGCTCCTCTGAACCGTCGGCGAGCCGCGGATTGACGAGCGCAATCACCTCCTCCTCCGGGTCGGCATGGAAGACGAAGACGCGCTGGAGCACGCCGATCTGCGTCGCCGCCAGCCCGAGCCCGGTCGCGTCCTGCAGCAGCTGCTCCATGCGCTCCACCAGCCGGCCGAGATCCCCGTCGAAGTCCTCGATCTCGTGCGCCCTCATCCGCAGCGCAGGGTCGGGGTACTGGCGGATCTGGGCGAGCGCGATCAGGCGCCGCGCTTCCGCCTCGGCGTCCAGCTCGTCGTTAATGACCTCGCCCGCTTCGCTCACCTTCGTCATCTTAGTAGCGCTCTACGGGCTCAGAGGCTCTGCGGATCGACGTCGACGACCGCGGTCAGCCCGGCGCGCCGCATCGCGGGAGCGGCGGCCGCGAGCAACCGCGCTGTGCGGGTCGCGAGGGAGCGGGGCTCGCCGGTCTTGGCCACGAGCTGCGCGCGATGACGGCCGCGCAGACGGAACAGCGGCGCAGGCCCGAGCAGGTCGGCGCCGTGGCCTTCCAGCCCGGCGCGCAGCTCGCCGAGGAGCTTCATCGCCGCCGCCTCTCCGGGGCCGGTGACCAGGATGCGCACCAGGTGGCGGAACGGCGGATAGCCGAGCTCGCGCCGGCGGTCGAGCTCGTCGGCGAGGAAGCGCGGCACGTCGTGCCGGGCCGCAAGGACCAGCGGCCGCGCGTCCGGCTGGAACGTCTGCACGATCACCCGGCCGGGCGCGTCGCGGCCGCTCCGGCCGGCGAGCTGGGTGACGAGCTGGAACGTCCGCTCCTCGGCGCGCAGGTCGGGAAGGCCGAGGCCGGTGTCGGCGTCCACGACCGCGGCGAGCGCGACCCCGGCGAAGTGGTGGCCCTTCGCCACCATCTGCGTCCCGAGCAGGACGACGCGGTCGGCCTCCCGGAAGCGGCGCAGCAGTCCCGCGAGCTCCTCGGGCCGCTTGACGGCGTCGGCGTCGAGCCGGATCAGCTCGAGCTCGGGCACCTTGTCGGCGAGCTCGCGCTCGAGCCGCTGCGTCCCCGCCCCGATCCGCGCGAGCTCGACCGAGCGGCACACCGGACATTCGTCGGGCGCCGGCTCCGCGTGCGCGCAGTGATGGCAGTGCAGCATCTCGTCGCGGTGCAGCACCAGGGCCACGTCGCAGTCGGGGCAGCGGAATGTCGCCCCGCAGGCGCGGCAGTGCAGCGCGGGCGCGATGCCGCGGCGGTTCAGGAGCAGGATCGCCTTGCCTCCATGCTCTGCGATCGCCCCGAGCTCGGCGAGGAGCGGCGCCGAGAGGGGGTAGCCGGACTCGCGCCGGAGGTCGACGAGCCGCACGGGCGGCAAGCGGCCGCCGAGGCGCTCGCTCAGTTCGAGCCGCTCGAGGCGCTCCCAGCTCTCCGGCCTCGGCGTCGCGCTCCCGTAGACGGCCACGGCGCCCTCGAGCGATGCGCGCTTGGCGGCGACCGTGCGCGCGTCGTAGCGGGGATCGGACTCCTGCTTGTAGGAGGAATCGTGCTCCTCGTCCACGCAGACGAGGCCGAGCCCGCGCATCGGCGCGAAGATCGCCGACCGCGCACCGACCACGATCCGCGCGTCGCCGCGGGCGATCCGCTCCCGCTCGTCACGGCGCTCGGCGTCGGTCAGCCCCGAATGCAGGAGCGCCACCGAGTCGCCAAACCGTGCGCGGAAGCGGCCGACGGTCTGCGGCGCGAGCGCGATCTCCGGCACGAGCACGATCGTGCCCAGACCGCGCTCGAGAGCGGCCGAAGCGGCCTGGAGGTACACCTCCGTCTTGCCGCTCCCGGTCGGGCCGTAGAGCAGGAAGTGGCCGCCGCCCGAGTCGAGAGCCGCATCGAGCCGCGCGAGCGCGGCCTCCTGGTCGGCGCTCAGGTTCTCCGGAGCCGCCTCGCCCTCGAGCGACTGACGCTCAACGGGCGACACGCTACGCGTCCTGGTTTCACGCTTTTTCCGTCGAAGCGGAGCGACCAGCGCAAGCGTGCGCGCGGGCGTCGAGCCGTAGTACTCCGCCAGCCACAGCGCGAGATCGACGAGCGCGGGCGGCAGCTCGTAGACGACCGACTCGACCGCGAGCGCCTTCACCCCTACCGGCGGAGCGCTCACGACGTCGACCACGACCCCGCGAGCCCGTGACCGGCCGAATGGCACCGACACGACCGCGCCTTTCTCCGCCCCGTCGGGCAGCTCGTACGTGAACTCGCGCGCGCTCAACGCGCGCGCAGTCACCAGCGGAACGACCGTCCCGAATCGTGGCACGGGAGTGAGGCTAGACGTCGGCCGCGACGAGGGCACCAGTAGAGTTCGCGACGTGGCGCAGGGTCATTCCGTCGACGAATACCTTGAGACGATCTACTTCCTCGCCTTTCCGATCGGCGAGTACAAGCCGCAAACGCAGGGCTCGCCCACGCTCGCCTCGCGCGTGGCCGAGATGCTCGGCGTCTCGCGGGCCTCGGCGGGCGAGATGCTGAAGAGGCTCGAGGCAGACGGGCTCGTCGAGCGCGGCGAGCACAAGGAGGCGATCCTCACCGCCGCGGGTCGGGACCGCGCCGAGCAGGTCGTCCGCAAGCACCGGATCGTCGAGCGACTGCTGACCGACTTCATGGGCTACACCCCGGCCGAGTCGCATGTGCACGCGGACGAGATCGGCGAGAGCTTCAGCGACGACATGATCGACCGGATCAGCGAGAAGCTCGGCCACCCCGATCGCTGCCCGCACGGCTGGCCGGTCGACACCGACTTCGAGCAGGCGGAGAACCGCGAGCTCGCCCCGCTCTCCGACCTCGGCCCGGGCTCGCGTGCCGAGATCATCCGGCTCGCCGAGCACGACGGCGACCTCCTGCACTGGTTCTACGACCAGGGCTTCGTGCCGGGGTCGGAGGTCGAGGTGCGCGAGGCTCAGCCAGCGGCCGAGCAGCTCACGGTTCAGCTCGATGGCGACGAGAAGACGATCGCCGAGAAGGCCGCCGCCGGTCTCTTCGTGCGTCCCGCTTGAAGCGCGCGGCGCTGACGTTCGACGACGGGCCCTCGCAATGGACGCCGATGGTGCTCGACCTCTTGCGGGAGCACGGCGCGCTCGGCACGTTCTTCCTGATCGGGCAGCGCGTGCGGGAGCGGCCGGACGACGTGCGGCGCATCGTCGCCGAGGGCCACGAGCTCGGGAGCCACACGCTCACCCACCCGCGGCTGACGGACATCGGCGACGAGGAAGTCCGTGCCGAGGTCACTGGCGGCGTCGATGCGCTCGAAGAGGTGCTCGGCGAGCGGCTGGGCCTCTTCCGCGCGCCTGGCTTCCACGCCGACGACCGCGTGCTCTCGATCGTCTCCGACCTCGGGCTCGAGGCCGTCTTCGCGGATGTCGACCCGGAGGACTGGCGTCCCGGCGTCGAGTCGCATTCGATCTTCCGTCACGTCCTCGACGCGCTCCAGCCGGGCGGGATCGTCGACCTGCACGACGGCTACCCGCCTCCACCGACGAGCGCGCGCGACGACTGCACGGCGACCGTCGAGGCGCTCGACCACCTGCTGCCGTGCCTGCGTGCCGAGGGCTACGGGCTCGTGACGGTCTCGCAGCTGCGAAGCGACCGCTAGGCGGGCGCTTTCGCCTCGAGGCCTGCGGCCTTGCGGAGCGCGTCGGCCTTGTCCGTGCGCTCCCAGGTGAAGTCGTGGTCGTCCCGCCCGAAGTGGCCGTACGCAGCCGTCTTCGTGTAGATCGGCCGAAGCAGGTCGAGGTCGCGGAGGATCGCCGCGGGCCGGAGGTCGAACAGCTCGGCGATCAGCTCCTCGATCCGCTCGACGGACAGGCGCTCCGTGCCGAACGTCCGCGCAGTGATCGAGACCGGGTGGGCGACGCCGATCGCGTACGCGACGTTGATCTCGCAGCGGTCCGCGAGCCCGGCAGCGACGACGTTCTTCGCCACGTAGCGGGCGGCGTAGGCGGCCGAGCGGTCGACCTTCGTCGGATCCTTCCCCGAGAAGGCGCCGCCGCCGTGGCGCGCCGCGCCTCCGTACGTGTCGACGATGATCTTCCGCCCCGTCAGGCCTGTGTCGCCCATCGGGCCGCCGATGACGAACTTGCCGGTCGGGTTCACATACACGAAGTCGCGCTCCTGGAAGCGCTTCTCGTCGTAGAGGTCGGTCGGGAGGATCGGGCGCAGCACGCGCTCGATCAGGTCGGGCTTGATCAGCGACTCGGCGTCGCAACCGTCCGCGTGCTGGGTGGAGACGAGGATGCGCTCGATCTCGACAGGCGTCTCGCGCCCGTCGTCGTCGACCTCGTAGCGCACGGTCACCTGCGCCTTTCCGTCGGGCCGCAGGTACGGCAGCTCGCCGACCTTTCGCACCTCGGCCAGCCGCTTGCAGATCCGGTGGGCGAGCATGATTGGAAGCGGCATCAGCTCCGGGGTCTCGTTGCTCGCGTAGCCGAACATCATCCCCTGGTCACCGGCGCCGACCTGGTCGAGCGGATCGTCGCCCGCGGGATCGTGCTGCGTCTCGTAGGACGCGTCCACGCCCTGCGCGATGTCCGGCGACTGCTCGTCGATCGCCACAACCACTCCGCAGGTCGTCGCGTCGAAGCCCCACTCCGAGTGCGTGTACCCGATCTCGGCGATCCGGGCGCGCACGATGGCGGGGATGTCGACGTAGGTCTCGGTCGTGATCTCGCCGCCGACAACCACGAGCCCGGTCGTGATCAGCGTCTCGCAGGCGACGCGCCCGCCGGGGTCGTCCGTGAGCACGGCATCGAGCACCGTGTCGGAGATCTGGTCAGCAACCTTGTCGGGATGTCCCTCGGTGACCGACTCGGATGTGAAGAGAAGTTCGCGTGCCGCCATCGGCGGATCAGGCTACTTGATCTCGAGAAAGAGGTCGAAGGTGCGCATGTCGCCCTGTCCTTCCGACCAGGCGAGCAGCGATTGCAGCGGCCGCAGGTTCTCGGTCACGACCGGTGACGGGCGCGAGCCCACGAGGCCGGCGATACCCAGAATCAGCGGGATCGCGTCCTTTAGGTCGACATAGGCGAAGCCGGCGTTCGAGTCGGGCATGCCCGCGGCAGACTTTGCCTCCCTGAAATCGGCGCTGTCGGCGAGCTTGTCACCGCTTCCGCCGTAGGCGCCGACGCCCCTGGAGGCCGTGGTGACGACGACCTTGCCGTCTGCGGTCCCGTAGTGGATCGCGACGCCGCCGATCGTCAGCGTCTTCTCGGAGCCGTTCTCCGTCACCTTCCCGCCCGTCATCGCGGCGACGCTCGCGGCGAGCTTGTCGAGCGTCTTCAGGCTCTCGGCCGAATCCGGCGCGTCGAGGGCGAGCGTGATCTCGGGGATCCCGATTCCGGGGCGAACGTACAGCGCGACCTCGTTCTCGAGCAGCGGCGCGAGCTCGCCGGCCGAGATCCCGAGCATCGTGCTGAGCGGAGCGCCGAGGCTCTGTAACGAGGTCGTGAGCCCGCTGCCACCGCGGAAAGTCAGGAAGGCGAGAGCATCGCCGGGCGTGTTCTCGAGCAGCTTCGAGTTGAAGTTGCTTCCGCCGAGAATCGCCTCCGCTCCAACGCCCTTGGCGGCGCCGTGCACCCGAACGCCGTCGTCCTCGGCGCTGAGCGAAGCAGCGATGGAGTCGAGCTTCGCGAGCGCGGCCACCTGCGAGCCGAATGGACTCCCGCTCTGGTCCTTCGCCGCGCTCGCGGCGAGCTGCGCGAGCTGATGCCCGTTCACATAGGCCTTGACGAGCGCCTCGCCCGGGAGCTTCGAGAGCGAGTCCGTGAACGTCGACTCGCCATCGAGCGTCGGGCCGTCGCCGGCGAGCGCCTGGTCGATCGCCGCCTGGCTGTCGCTCATCGCGTACCAGCCGTTGTCGAGCTCGCGGTAGACGACGTGCTTGTTCGACGATGTGGCGTTCAGCTTCGCGACCAGCTCCACGAGCTTGGCCGGATCCTGCGGCTGCGTCAGGCCCACGACCTTGGTCGTGTCCTTGGTCCCGGCGCTGACGACGGCGACATCCACCTCGGGGCCGAGCGCCGGCTCGACGTCGCCCTCGTAGTCGACTCCGTTCTTCGCGAGCGCCTGCTCGAGCTTCGAGACGGCGAGCTCGCGGCCCGGGAACCTGTGCGAGAGATTGTCGAGCTGCTTCCACTGGGCCGAGCCGAGGTCGGTGTCGACCGAGACGTAGGCGATCGCGTCCGACCGGACCAGCGACGCGCTGGACTCGGCCGAGGCAGCAGGGCCTCCGCCACAGCCGGCGACGAGTAGCCCGACTGCGCAGAGCAAGCCGAGCGCGGATATGCGGACGTTCATTCTCTCGTCGGTTGTCGGCCCATCAGGCCGGCGGCTAAAGCACCCAGGTCGTTCCCGTCGAGCACCTGGCAGACGCCCTCGGTGATCGGCAGCTCGATCCCAACCCGGCGGGAGAGATCTCGCAGGACCGGAGCGGTGGTCAGGCCCTCCACGGTTCCGATCTCGGCGGCTGCCTCCTCCGGGGTCGCCCCGCGCGCGATCAGCTCGCCTGCGCGCCTGTTGCGGCCGTGCTCATGCCAGCAGGTGGCGATCAGGTCGCCCATCCCGGCGAGCCCGGCGAACGTCTCCGGCCGCGCGCCGCAGGCCTCGCCCAGCCGCGCCATCTCTGCGAGACCGCGGGCGATCAGCGCGGCCTTGGCGTTGTCGCCGAGCTCGAGCCCGTCGACCCCGCCCGCCGCGAGCGCGACCACGTTCTTCGCGGCCGCGCAGAGCTCGACGCCGGTCACGTCGCCGCTCGCGTAGACGCGGAACGCGAGCGAGTGGATCGCCTGCTGGAGCTCGAGCGCGAGCGGCTCGCTCTCGCTTGCAATCACCGCGGCCGCGGGCAGGCCCGCGGCGATCTCCTCCGCGAAGGTCGGGCCCGACAGGACGGCGACCTCGCGGCCCTGGACGAGCTCCGACAGCCGTCCGCCGGTCTCCGGGTCGAGGCCCTTGGTCAGGCTGAGGACGGGACTCGAGCCGGGCAGCGCCTCGGCGACCGCGCGGAACGCGTGGCTCGGAACGGCGACGACGTGCAGGTCCGCGTCGGCCAGCGTCGGGTCGTCGGTGGTCGTCGCGGCGACTCCGGCCAGATCTGCGTTCGGCAGGTAGCGGGGGTTCCTCCCCGTTCTCTCGATCTCGCGGGCCTGCTCCGGGTCGCGGCAGACGAGCGTCGGGTCGTGACCGTGCGCGGCCAGGACGCAGGAGAAGGCCGTCCCCCACGCGCCCGCCCCTACAACTACCGCTTTCATGTTCTCCTCACGAAGTCGATCGACACCGGCACGCCCTCGAGCCCGTAGCGCGCTCGCAGCTGGTTCTCGACCCAGTAGCCGTAGTCGCGCGTGATCAGGCCGGGGTCGTTCACGAAGAACCGGAACCGCGGCGGCCGCATCTGAGTCTGTGTTCCGTAGAGGAGGTTCAGGCGGCGCCCGCGGCGGGACGGCGGCTCGCGTGCCTCGCGCAGCTCCTTCAGGAAGCGGTTCAGCTCGGGCGTCGGGATGCGTGAGCAGTGTTTCTCGAACAGGGTCTCGATCCGGTCGAGCAGGCGGCTGATCCCGCGACCGGTCTTCGACGAGAGGGTGACCAGCGCAGGCCGCTGGCGGAGGCGGACCGCGAGCCGCTCGCGCACGTCTTCGAGATTCGTCTCGGAGATGTCCCACTTCGAGAGCGCGACGATGGTCGAGCACTGGGCCTTGCGGGCGACGTCGGCCACGGCGAGATCCTGATCGACCAGGCCCTCGCTCGCGTCGACGAGCACGAGCGCGATGTCGGCCGCCTCTGCCGCGGCGAGCGCGCGGAGCTCCGAGTAGTACTCGATCCCCTGGCGCTGGCGGCGCTTGCGGCGCAGGCCGGCGGTGTCTACGAGGACGAACGTCGTCTCGCCGCGCTGCAGGATCGTGTCGATCGCGTCCCGTGTCGTGCCCGGCTGCTCGGAGACGATCACGCGCTCCTCGCCGAGGAGGGCGTTCAGCAGGCTCGACTTGCCGACGTTCGGCCTGCCGAGGATTGCTACGCGGATCGCCTCCTCCCCCACCTGTGCCCGGCCAGAGCCCGGAAGCATGGTCACGATCGCGTCGAGGAGGTCACCCGTGCCGTGCCCGTGGAGCCCGGAGATCGGTATGGGATCGCCGAGGCCGAGCCGGTGAAACTCGAGCGCGAGCATGTCCTGGGCGGGGTCGTCGAGCTTGTTCGCGAGCAGCAGCACCGGCTTGTGCGCCGCGCGCAGGATCGCGGCGAGCTCCTCGTCGCCAGGCATCAGGCCCGCCTGGGCGTCCACGACGAACAGGACGAGGTCGGCCTCGGCGATCGCGGCGCGGGCCTGGTCGCCGATCGAGCGCGTGAGCGCGGAGCGGTCGGCGATGTCGACGCCGCCGGTGTCGATCAGCAGGAAGTGCCGCCCGTTCCAGTCGCAGAGGAGCTCTTTCCGGTCGCGCGTCACGCCCGGCGTCTCGTGGACGACGGCGGTTCGCGTCGCGGTCAGGCGGTTGACCAGCGTCGATTTGCCGACGTTCGGAAAGCCCACGATCGCGACCGTCCCGGCGAGCTCGGGACCTGTGGTGCCCTCGTCGCCCATCGGTGCCTTCCTAGGCAGGCTGGCGGGCCCGGACGAGCTCTTCGATCTGGGCGACGACATCCTCGACATCGAGGTTGGTCGTATCGATCAGCGTGGCGTCCTCGGCGGGCCGCATCCGGGCTGCATCGCTCTCGTCGCGGAGGCGCAGGTCCGTCGCGAGCGCGTCCGCGCCGATCTCGGGACGCTCGGCGAGTCTGCGCTGCTCGCGGATGTCACGTTCGGCGTTGAGGTAGATCTTCACCTCGGCGTCGGGAGCCACGACGGTTCCGATGTCCCGGCCCTCGATCACGACGTCGCCGTTGTCCGCGAGCTCGCGCTGGCGGGCGCGCATGACCTGCCGCACCTGCGGGTGGCGTGCGACCACCGGCACCATCCGGTCGATGTCCGACTTGCGGATCGACGAGGTGACGTCGGTGTCCGCGATCCAGACCCGCCGCTCCTCGTCGAGCGCGACCGGGTACTCGGTGGCGAGCTCACCGAGCTGCGCACCGTCGGCCAGCGGGACGCTGCGGCCGATCGCGAGCCAGGTGAGGGCGCGGTACATCGCGCCCGTGTCCAGGTAACGGAACCCGAGCCGCTCCGCGAGCCGCTGGGCGACCGTGCTCTTGCCGGCGCCTGCCGGCCCGTCAATGGCGACGATCATCGTTGTGTGACCGAATCGAGCAGCTCGAAGAACCCGGGGAAGCTTACCGCGACCGCCTCCGCGCCCCCAACCTCGACGCCCTCGCGCGAGACCAGCCCGGCCACGGCGCCAAGCATCGCAATCCGATGATCTCCGTCAGAGCTCATTCCCCCACCCTTAGGGCGGGTGGCAACACCCCTCACCCCGAAGCCATCGTCGCTTGCCGAGAGGCGGATGCCAAGGTCGCGGAGCGAAGTTGTCACGGTTTCGATGCGGTCCGTTTCCTTCACGCGCAGCTCTCGTGCGCCTTCGACCCTGCTCTCGCCGTGCGCCCGCGCTGCCGCCAGAGCGAACAGCGGCAGCTCGTCGATCATGCGGGGCACCTCCTCGGCTCGCACGGTCGTCGCCGTCAGCTCCGCGGACTGCACCACGAGGTCGCCGACCTGCTCGCCGCCGCTTCGCCGCCGGTTGAACGCGGTGATCCGCGCGCCCATCCGCTCGAGCACGTCCAACAGCCCCGTTCGCCGTGGGTTGAGGCCGACGTCGTGGATGGTGAGCTCAGACCCGAGAAGCAGGGTCGCCGCGACCACGAACGGCGCAGCGGCCGAGAAGTCCCCCGGCACGTCGACCTCGCCGAGATGTAGCGCCTCGACGGGACCGAGCGAGACGCGCGACTGCCTTCGTAGCACGCGCGCGCCCGCGGCCGCGAGCATGATCTCGGTGTGGTCGCGGGTCGGCAGCGGCTCGACCACGATCGTCCTCCCTTCGGCATAGAGGCCCGCGTTGAGGATGCACGACTTCACCTGCGCGCTCGCGACCGGAAGCTCGTAGCGAATCCCGCGCAGGGCACCGCCTTCGACGACGAACGGCGGGAAGCCCTCGGCGGTCTCGACACGCGCTCCCATTTCGGCTAGCGGGACGGCGATGCGCCCCATCGGCCGGCGCCTCAGCGAGTCGTCACCCGAGAGCTCGAAGCGGCCGCTCTGTCCGGCGAGCAGCCCGGCGAGGAGGCGCATCGTGGTGCCCGAGTTGCCGCAGTCGATCGGCCCCGAAGGCTCGCGAAAGCCCCGCAGGCCTGCGCCCTCTACCCGGACGGTGTCGACGTCGTCGTCGTGGACGGTCACGCCGAGCGCTCGAAGCGCCGAAGCGGTCGCCTCGGTGTCCGCCGAGCGGCCGAAGCCGCGGATCACCGTCTCGCCGTCCCCGATCGCCCCGTACATGAGCGCCCGGTGGGAGATCGACTTGTCGCCGGGGACGCCGATGTGCCCCTCCAGCGCCTTGGCCGGCTCGATCCTCATCGCTCGGGCAGCACGGGCGAGACGACCACGCTGTAGCCCTGCGCCTCGAGGAGTGCGGCTGCGCGGCGCGCCTCTGGCTCGCCACCGATGAGCACGGTGAGGGTGCCGCCGCGATCGGGTGAGACGTGGTGGAGCTCGAAGTCCTCGATGTTGATCCGCTCGGCGCCGAGGGCCTGCGTGATCCCGGCGAGGACTCCCGGTCGGTCCGGCACGTGCACGCGCAGCTGCTGTAGCTCGCCCGGATCCGGGTAGGCGTCGGCGAGCATGCGGAGGCGGTTGCCGGCCGCCTCGCCGATCCAGCGTGCGAGAAAGCCGGCGTCGCCGGAGTCGAGCGCTGCCTCGAGCTGCTCCACCCCTCGGCGGTGCTCTGCAAGCGACTCCTTCAACGGCTCGGCGTTGTCCAGGAAGATGTCCACCCAGATCCGCGGGTTCGCTCCGGCGACGCGGGTCATGTCGCGCAACGACCCACCGGCAGCCGCGAGCGGCTCGTGCCCGTTGATCCGACGCGAGCCCGCCTGGTTCACGAGCAGGTTCGCGAGCACGTGCGGCAGGTGGCTCGTGATCGCGACCAGCCGGTCGTGCGCCTGCGGATCGACCGCGACGGGTGTGGCGCCGAGGCTGGAGACGAACCCGTGCACGAGCCGGTGACGGACTGGCTCGGTCTCGGCGAGAGGCGTCAGGAACCAGGTCGCGCCGTCGAAGAGCTCCTCGCTCGCGTGCTCTGCGCCGCGCGCCTCGGAGCCGCACACCGGGTGGCCGCCGATGAAGCGGCTCGACCCGCGTGCCGCCTCGCACACGGCGCCTTTGGTGGAGCCGACGTCGGTGATGGTGCACGCCTCGGCGCTGGCCTCGAGAGCGGCGCGCGTCTGGGTCGCAAGCTGCGCGACCGGGGCGGCGACCACTGCGAGCTCGGCCTCGGCGAGAGCCGCAGCGAGCGAGTCGGCCGGATCGTCGATCGCGCCGCGCTCGACCGCCGCTTCGAGGGAGGGCGGGTCGGGGTCGAAGCCCGCCACACGCACGACACCCGCCCGCTTCGCCGCGAGCGCGACGGACGCGCCGATCAGGCCCGTTCCGATGACCGCCAGGCGCTGGAGCTCCACCGGCTCAGGCTATCGCCCGCGCGCACCCCAGAGGCGGGTCCCATCCCTAACCCCCACCCTCCCGGGGGGAATCGACGGTAGCTGCCTTTCTCGCACGCGTGTGTGACCGGATGGTCACGAAAGTGCGCCGATGCATCCACGGCGGCCTACGCCGTTCGCCCGCAGATCAGCCGATCTGCTTGCCCAGCAGCTCGACGACCTTGCGCACCTCGCTCACGAACTCGCCGAAGTCGGCCGTCGGGATCTGCTGCGCCGCGTCGGAGAGCGCCTCTTCGGGCCGCGGGTGGGTCTCCACGATGATCCCGTCCGCGCCGACCGCAGCCGCGGCGCGCGCCAGGGGCAGGACCAGATCCCGGCGCCCGGCCGCATGCGAGGGGTCGACGATCACCGGCAGATGCGTCTCCTTCTTCAGCACTGCCACGGCGCCCAGATCCAACGTGAACCGTGTCGCCGTCTCGAACGTCTTGATCCCGCGCTCGCAGAGGATAATCCGCTCGTTTCCCTCCTTCGCGACGTACTCGGCGGCCATCAGCAGCTCCTCGACCGACGTGGACATCCCGCGTTTCAGGAGCACGGGCTTGTCCGCGCGCCCGACCTCGGAGAGCAGGAGGAAGTTCTGGCTGTTGCGGGCGCCGATCTGGATCACGTCCGCCATCTCGAGCACAGGCCCGACGTGCCGCGGGTCCATCAGCTCCGTCACGACGGGCAGCCCCGTCTCGTCGCCTGCCTCCCGGAGGATCGCGAGGCCCTCGTCCCCGAGCCCCTGGAACGTGTAGGGAGACGTCCGCGGCTTGAACGCGCCGCCGCGGAGCATCGTCCCGCCCGCGTCCGCGACCGCCCGTGCAGTCTCCAACGTCTGCTCGCGGTACTCGACCGAGCACGGTCCGGCGATCAGGCCGAACCACGAGTCGCCGATCTTCCGCCCGTCGACCTCGATCACCGTCGGATCGGGCGACGCCTCGCGCGCGACGAGCTTGTACGGCTTCAGGATCGGGAGCACCTGCTCCACGCCCGGGTAGCCCTCGAGCGGCAGCGTCGCCAGCAGCTCGCGCTCGCCGATCGCGCCGATCACGGTCGCCTCGCGCCCGTGCGTGACGCGCGCCTGCACGCCGGCCTCCTGCAACCGCGCCAGCACGTGCTCGGTCTGATCCGGGGTCGCCCCCGCACCCATCACGATCAGCAGTTCGGGTGATCCGTTCGTCGCCACGAGAGCTCCAAAGGGTAGTTGCGATACTGAGACGTCGAATGAGGATCTTTTCCGGTATCCGAGCCTCGGGGGCGAAGACCCTCGGCAACTACAGCGGCGGCTTCCGCCAGTACGCGGCCACGCAGGAGCAGGGCGAGGCGTTCTTCTGCATCGTCGACCTGCACTCGATCACGACGCCGTTCGAGCCGCAGGAACTGCACGAGGCGACGCTCGACCTCGGAGCGATGCTGTTCGCGACCGGGCTCGACCCCGACCGCTCGACGGTCTTCGCCCAGAGCCACGTCGCGGCCCACCCCGAGGCCGCGTGGCTGCTGGGCTCGGTCACGAGCTTCGGCGAGCTTCGCCGGATGACCCAGTTCAAGGACCGCGCTGCCGAGCAGGACTTTGTCTCGGCCGGGCTGTTCACCTACCCGGTGCTGATGGCGGGCGACATCCTCCTCTACCAGACCAACGTCGTTCCGGTCGGGGACGACCAGCGCCAGCACGTCGAGCTGACGCGAGACATCGCGGAGCGCTTCAACCAGCGCTTCGGTGAGACGTTCGTCGTCCCGGAGGTCTCGATCCCCGAGGAGGGCGCGCGCATCCGCAACCTCCAGGAGCCCGAGCGCCTGATGTCCACGACGCGAGGCGCGCCGCAGGGCGTCGTCCGGCTCATCGACCCACCGGAAGTCGTCCGCAAGAAGTTCAAGACCGCCGTCACCGACTCGGGAACCGACGTCCGCCACGACCCCGAGGAGAAGCCCGGCATCTCGAACCTGCTCGAGATCATGTCGGTGGCCACGGGCGAGCCGGTCGCCCAGCTCGAGTCACGCTACGACAGCAGCGGCTACGGCGCGTTCAAGGAGGACGTCGGCGAGGCCGTCGTCACGCTCCTCGCCCCGATCCAGGAGCACTACCAGTCGCTCAGGGCCGACGAGGGCGAGCTCCGCTCCATGCTCGCCCGTGGCGCCGCAAAGGCGGCCGAGATCGCCGCCCCCACGCTCGCCAAGATGTACGAGCGAATGGGGTTCGTCGCGCCTCTCGGCACCTGAGAGGTCGCGGCCGGCGGATCTCAATGCGGCGACGGTTCGGTTACGGACCTGCGCTCCCAGTTGAATCGCAATGCGAGCAGTCGTAGGCTCGACGTCCGAGAACAGCACTCGGATGAGGAGGTCAGCATGAAGGGGAGAGGGGCCGTCCTCGCCGCCCTCATCGTCATCGGTTTGACGGTGTTCGCGGTGCTCGGACTCGGGAACGTGAAGCAGGCGAGCGGCCACAACCAGCCGCCGAACTGCAAGCTGGACAACGGCGTCAAACACGTCGTGTTCACGATCTTCGACAACGTCCATTTCCTACGCGACAACCCGAACGTCCCGTCGGATCTCGAGCAGATGCCACACCTGCTCAACTTCATCCGGGACAACGGGACGCTCAACGTCAACGACCACACGGTCCTGATCTCGCACACCGGGAACGGGATCCTCACCGACCTGACCGGCATGTACTCGGACCGGCACGGCCAGGCCGTCTCGAACTCCTATCGGTACTTCCGGAACGACGGATCCGGGCTCACGAACTCGTCCTCGTCGTTCAAGTACTGGACCGACCTGACGGACGACGTCAACACGCCGCCCACCGACCCCAACTACAACATGGTCAACGGGGACAGCGGCAGCCCGGCGAACGCGCAGGCCCCTTGGGTCCCGTACACGCAGGCCGGTTGCGACTGGGGCGCGACCGCCCTCGCGAACGTCGTCCTCGAGAACACGGGCACCGGCCCGGCCGGCGACATGACGAAGGTGTTCGGCCAGGGCTCGCCCGAGTGGAACGAGGCGCTGGCCGCAAACGCCGCTCCTGCGGGCACCGCCGCGCGAAACATCGCCCAGACCGACTTCGTCGGCCTGGCGATCCACTGTGCGAAGGGCTCGAAGAGCATCTGCGACCGCAACCCGAACGCGAAACCCGATGCGCTACCCGACGAGCCCAGGGGCTACACCGGGTTCCAGGGCCTGTTCGGGGCGAAGTACGTCAACCCGGCGATCTGCACCGTTTCGACGTCGAACTGCACGAACGCGACCGTGAACGGGCAGACCGGCCTGAAGAAGCTCGACGGCACGCTGATCGCCGATCAGTTCAACCAGCCGGGCTTCCCGGGCTTCGACGGCCTCTTCGCGTCGACGACGCTCTCGTACGTCGCGCAGATGCAGGAAGCGGGAGTACCGGTCACGTTCGGGTACATCTCGGACGCACACGACCAGCATGGCCAGGCGGGCGAGATCCACGCCACCCGCGGGCCGGGCGAGGCCGACTACGTCCAGCAGCTCCACAACTACGACACGGCGTTCGGCCAGTTCTTCGACCGGCTGAAGGCCGACGGGATCACGAAGAAGAACACGCTCTTCGTGTTCACCGTCGAGGAGGGCGACCACTTCGTCGGCTCGCAACCGTCGCCCACCGGCTGTGACGGCGTGAACACGCCGTGCACGTACAGCCTCGCGGGCGAGGTCAACGGCAACCTGGCGGGCCTTATGGCTACCCAGCAGGGGATCACGACGCCGTTCACCGTGCACTCGGACATGGCGCCGACGATCTACCTCAACGGCAACCCGGCACGGGACGCCGCGGTCACGAGAGCGTTCGGCCGCGGGGTCGGCGCCCTGCAGACGACCAACCCATACACCGGCGTCAACGAGAACATCACCGCGGCGCTGGCCGACCCGGTGGAGATGAAGACGCTCCACATGGTCACGGCCGACCCGCAGCGGACGCCGACGCTGACGATGTTCGCGGCGCCGGACTACTTCCTGTTCGCGGCGGCACCGAACTGCAACACGCCGTGCATCACGGTGCCGACGACACCGCCGACGAACACGTTCGCGTGGAACCACGGCGGCATCCAGCCCGAGATCGCGACGACCTGGCTCGGCATCGTCGGTCCAGGCGTCAAGAACTCGTCGACGGACAACACGACGTGGGCCGACCACTCCGACACGCGACCGACGATGCTCGCGCTGCTCGGGCTGAACGATTCGTACGTCCACGACGGTCGCGTCCTGACAAGCGATCTCGACAAGAACGCCGTGCCGCACGGCCTCAAGAAGCATCACGGCACGATCGCGAAGCTCGGCGCCACGTACAAGCAGCTGAACGCGCCCTTCGGCGCATTCGCAATGAACACGCTCGCGGCCTCGACCAAGGCGATCAAGAGCGGGACCCCGAGCGACGACAGCCGCTACACGACGATCGAGAATCAGATCCAGTCGCTGACCAATCAGCGGGACGCGCTGGCCAAGCAGATTCGAGATGCGCTCGATGCGGCGGCCTTCGACAACGACTCGATCAGCAGGAGTCAGGCGCACGCCTGGATCGCACAGGCGCAGGCGCTGATCGTTCAATCGGCTGCGCTGGCGGCGATGACGTAAGCCGGCCGGCTCGGAACCAAGGTGTCTGCGGCCCCTCCTCGGAGGGGCCGCAGACGTTCGGGACTAGTGGTGTTGGTGCCGGAGCTGCGCCAGCTCCTCGGGCTCGAGCTCGCGCCAGGCTCCCGGCTCGAGGCCGTCCACCGTCAGCCCCGCGTAGCGAGCGCGGTGGAGGCGCGCGACCGGGTGGCCGACGGCGGCGAGCATCCGCTTGACCTGATGCTTGCGGCCCTCGTGGAGGGTCAGCTCGACGGTCGATGACGCAAGGCGCCGCGCCTTCGCGGTGGCGGTCGGGCCGTCGTCGAGCTCCACGCCTTCCCGGAGCTGCGCGAGCACCTCGTCGCTCGGCTCGCCCTCGACCTCGGCCTCGTAGACCTTCTCGACACCGTATCGGGGATGGGCGAGCCGATGGGCGAGCGGCCCGTCGTTCGTCAGCAGCAGGACGCCGGTCGTGTCGGCATCGAGCCGGCCGACCGGCACGACGCGGGCCGGGTGGTCGACGAGCTCGACGACCGTGGGCCGGCCCTGCGGGTCGCGGGCGGTCGTGACGACCCCTGCAGGCTTGTGCAGCAGGACGTACGCGAGCCGCTGTAGCTCGACGGGCTCCCCGTCGACCTCGACGCGGTCGCGCGAAGCGACGAACGTGTTCAGCTGTCCGGTCTCTCCGTTGACGCTCACGCGCCCGGCCTTGATCAGCTCGTCGGCGCCACGGCGTGAGGCGACACCCGCGCGCGCGAGGTAGGCATTGAGTCGCATACCCGCCATTATTGGGACGTCGTGCCGCACTACGTCACGCTCATGCGCTGGACGTCGAAGGGCGTCGCCGGGCTACCGGCCTGGCGCGAGCGAGTCGAGGAGGGCGAGCGCCTGATCGAGGCCGCCGGCGGCAAGCTGATCGGCGTCTACGTCACGCTCGGCCGCTACGACGTGGTCGAGATCTTCGAGGCACCCGACGACGACCTGGCCGCCGAGATCCTGATGAAGCTCCAGCGGCACGGCGCCGAGCACACCGAGACGCTGCGCGCCTTCACGCGCGAAGAAGCCGAAGAGATCGTCCGCCGGCTCTGACGGGCTAGGCGCCGCGGCGCTCGGCGACCGCTTCGAGCCGCTCGCGGATCTCGGCCGTGTCCTCGCCGAGGTCGTCCAGCCGCGGCAGCTCGGACAGGGACTCCAGGCCGAACACCCGCTCGAACAGCGGCGTCGTCCGGTAGCGCACGGCTCCACCGAGCACCTCGGCGTCGCGCCCGGACTCGGCGATCAGCCCACGCTCGACGAGGCCCGCGACGACCGAATCGGCGGCGACCCCGCGGATGCGCGCGATCTCCGGGCGGCTCACCGGCCCGAGGTAGGCGACGATCGCGAGCGTCTCGAGCGCCGCCCCGGTGAGCCCGCGCTCGACCGGCCGCTCGACGAGCCTTCCACATGCCTCGGCAGCCTCGCGCGAGGCGCGGAACGCCCAGCCGCCGGCGACGTGCTCGAGCACGATTCCGCTTCGGCCCTCCGAGAAGCGCTCCGTCAGCAGGGACAGCGCGGTCTCGATCCGCTCCGGGTCGTCGTCCGCCGCGGCCGCGAGCTCGTCGACGGACAGCGGCTGCGACGCGACGACCAGCAGGGCTTCGAGCGTCCGCGCGAGCCGGTCGACCGGGCTGGCGGTGATCAGGCGGAGTGGGCGATCTCGTTCCATTCCATCCCCCTTTCGCCGTCGAGGCGCCGAACCCTGATCGGCGCGAACGACGCCGCCTGCTCCAGCGAGATCTCGTTGGAGCGCCGAAGCTCCAGAAGTGCCAGGAACGCGACCGCCTGCTCGATCCGGGTGAGCCCGCGACCTCCGCGTCGAGATCGAACCCGCGCCGCTTCCGCAGGACGGCCCGGAACCGCTCGAGGAACTGCGACACGGGCGGGAACCGGAGCTCCAGGTGGGCCAGCGACACCGCGGGAGGCTCGACCGCGAGCGCCCGCAGCGCGACGACCAGCCCCTCCGGATCCTGCGGCGCCAGGCGCCGCTCCACGCGCGGAGCAAGCGGCGCGGGCCCGAGCCGGAAGTAGCGGTCGCTTTCGCCCTCCAGCCGCTCGGCGAGCCAGGCCGCCGCCTCCTTCGCGCGCCGGTACTCGGCCAGGCGCCGCGCCAGCTCCTCGGCGGCCTCCTCGGGCTCGAGCTCCGAGAGCTCGGCGTCCTCGTCCGGGAAGAGCGCGCGCGCCTTCAGCTCCAGCAGGGCTGCGACGAGAACCAGGAACTCGCCGCACGCCTCAAGGTCGAGCTCCTCGCGCTCCGCGAGCCGCTCGCAGAAGGCGACGACGATCCCCGCCACGTCCACTTCCGCGAGGTCGATCTCCTCCTTCAGGACCAGCGTCAGAAGCAGGTCGAACGGCCCCTCGAAGGCGTCGAGGTCGAGCTCGAGCTCCCGCACGAACATGCGGCGCAACCTAACGAGACGGCCGGACGCGGCCCTTCGGGATCGCCATCGCCGGGCCCTCGGGCACGCGGCGGCTCGGCCGGCGCGGCGCCGACTCCCCTTCCCCGCGCCGGAGGAACTGCCACCACACGAAGAACCCGGTCGAGCAGACGAACACGACGATCGAGACCCACGCGTTCAGCCGCAGCCCGGCAAAGTGGTGCGCAGGGTCGATCCGCAGGAGCTCCTCGAAGAAGCGCCCGAAGGTGTAGATCGAGACGTAGAGCGAGAACAGCGCGGGCGGCTTGAAGCGGAAGCGCCGGTCGAGCAGGAGCAGGGCGACCACGCCGAGCCCGTCGTAGATGAACTCGTAGAGGAAGGTCGGCTGGAATGTCGCGTGGCTCTCGTAGCCAACCACGCGGTGCTCGGGGTCGATCTTCAGGCCCCACGGCAGGTCGGTCGGCTTGCCGTACAGCTCCTGGTTGAACCAGTTGCCGAAGCGGCCGATCCCCTGCGCCAGCAGGAGCCCCGGCGCGACGGCGTCCATGAAGTCGCGCACGCGAGCGCCCGAGCGGTAGACGACGAACGCCCCCGCCAGACAGCCGAGCAGGATCCCTCCCCAGACGCCGAGGCCGCCTTCCCAGACAGCGAAGATCCCCTTCCACTTCGGGGTCGTGACCTCGTTCCAGCTCGTGATGTCGTGGTAGGCGCGGGCGCCGATGATCCCGAACGCCACGCCCCACACGGCCACGCGGAGGACGAGATCCCAGTCCCCGCCTCGCGCGACCCAGCGCACGCCCGTCAGCCAGACGCAGGCCGCGATCGCGACCAGCAGGATCAGGCCGTACATGTGGATCGTCACCGGCCCGAGCGTGATCGTGCCGGTGTGAGGCGACGGGATGAAGGCGAGCATCACGGGCGGACATTCTGCCCACGGCCCGAAACGCCTGCGTCCGAAGGCGTCGCTTGCGACGCGTAGAGGCCGTGCCGGCTTTGCCGGTGCGGCCGTCCTACGCCGTCGTAGATCAGGATCTCGATCGCCAGCTCGTACGGGCAGCCCTGCGAGATCAGCCCGATCGCCCGATGGAGATCGATGTCGTGCCGGGCTGCGAGTGCGACGGCGTCGGTCGGGCTGTAGCCAGCGCGGATCAACTCCTCCGCGCGCCAGTGCTCGACACGCTCCATCTCGGTGTCGTTGACGACTCGAAGCTCCGCAGCAGTCATCGTACGTTGGTATTCGGGCGAACGGCTCGGTCGGTTCTCCCCCGCTCGGGGGATTTCAAATGCTGCGGGCGATCGATAGGGCTTGCGCGCGCGTTAACTTTCCCTCCAGCCGCATCGTGATCCCGTCCCGCAGCCAGAGCAGGACGTTGCCGTGGATGAGGACGGTTCGCTCGCGGAAACCGAGGTCGCGCCCGAGGTAGGTCAGCGTGTGCGGGCCGCCCTCGAGCCAGAGGCCGGGACGGCCGTTCACGGTCACCGACTCGATCGTCGTCTTGCCGGCGGCCAGCTTCTTCAGCAGGTCCTCGCGCGACGAGCTGAACTGCGACAGCAGGAGCGGGTGGCCGTAGCCTCGGACGACCACCGTCGCGAGCGAGTCGTCGAGCACGTAGACGGGCGGCGTTCCCTGAAGCGGCGGCAGCGCCAGCCGGAAGCCGACCACGCTCTCGGCCTGCTCGCGCGTGAGCTTGCGTCCGAGCCCGCCCGCCTGTGCGCGCTCGCCCGCGGGCGGGAGCGTCTCGACCCGCTCCACGCTCGCGCCGCCGAGGTGGAACCAGCGCAGGATGGCCGATCTCGAGTCCGGCACCGCGAAGGCGACGACGGACGCGACCGCGAGCAGGGCGATTGCGAGCACGGCCGCCCTCCGCAGCGGAAACGGCCGGCTTCCCTCGAGCCGCTCGACGACGGCCGGGGCGAGGTCAGGCGCGTCCGGGACGTCGAGCGCTCGCCCGAGCGCGAGCAGCCGCTGCTCGAGCCCGCTCACGCGTCCTCCCCCAGCTCCTGTCGCAGCCGCGCGAGCCCGCGCGCGAGCCGCGACTTGACGGTGCCGCGGCGAACGCCGAGCGCCGCGGCCGTCTCCTCCTCGGACAGCTCGAGGAAGTAGCGGCACGTAACAGTGTCGCGCTGGTCGTCGGGGAGCCGCTCGACTGCGGTGAGCAGCCGCTCCCGCTCCTCGCCGGCGAGCAAAGCCGCCTCGGGGGACGGGACCGCGTCCCCCGGGCGGTCCTCGGCAGCCGCGCGCAGCGCCAGGCGCTCGCGGCGCCCGGCCGAGCGGCGGCGGTTGCGAGCCTCGTTGGCGACGATCCGGAGCAGCCACGGCCGGAGCGGCGCTCCGCGGCGGAAGCGGCCGAGCGCCCGGTAGGCGTTCACGAACCCGTCCTGCGCGGCCTCCTCGGCATCCGCGGCGCTCCCGCTCAGCAGGTAGGCGGTTCGAAAGGCAATCCCCTGGTGCATGCGCACGATCGACTCCCAGGCGCGGAGGTCGCCGCGCCGCGCTCGCTCGACGAGATCCGATTCATCCAGTGGCCGGTCCACCACCGCAGCTTCTACACCCGCCGCGTCGGCGAGGTTCCCCGTGACGCCCGTCTCGGGCGGGCAGCCGGCTCGTGCTCGGTTGTTCGGGGCGGACTAGAGGCCGAAGCGCTCGGCGGCGGATTCGAACTCATCGAACTGGACGATCGTGCAGCCCTCGTCGGTCCACGCATCGTGTCCGGCGGGAATCACGAAGACGTCCCCGGCCTTGAGGTCGAGCTCGGAGCCGTCGTCCATGGCCGTGTGAATGCTGCCGTCGATCACGTACCCGACGTGGTTGTCCTGGCAGCGGTCGGGGGCCCATGTCGTTCACGGCTCCTCTCGCCTCAGGGCCAGACCTCGCCCTCGACGAGCTCGACCGAGTTGCCGGCCGGGTCACGTACGTACAGCGAGCGACCGCCCGGCGCCCACTCGTGCTCGTGCTCGATCTCGACGCCGTGCTCGCGGAGGCGCTCGGCGAAGGCATCGAGGTCGGGGACCGAGAGTGCGATGTGTCCCGGCCCGCGGGCTCCGTGCGACGGGACCAGGCGGCCCGGGACCTCGGAGCGCGACGGGTCGAAGATCAGGAGGACGCCACCGTCGTCCAGGCGGAACACGGCGCTCAGCTCGTTCGGCTCGCGCAGCTGCCGAAGGCCGAGGACGTCGGAGTAGAACGCGGCCGCGACGACGACATCGTCCGCGTAGAGGACGGTCTCGTAGATGCGCACGGCGCGAGTGTGACGGAACCTTCGCGCGTTCCACGGTGTAGGTAGGGCGACCCTTCGAAAGGAGCTCGGAATGAAGCGCCTCGCGCTCGTGTTCGTCCTCGTCGCCGCAGCGGTGCTCGCGCCGGCCGCGCTCGCCAAGGGGCCTTCCGAGGCCACAATCACGGGGCCGGGGCTCGCGAAAGCCCTCTCGATCAGCGGCAACGGCGAAAGCCAGGGCACGGCCCTCGGGTACCTGACGGAGTACGCCGGCTTCTTCCCGGCCGTGTTCGGGCAGATCCCCGATCCGATGCTCCACGGACGGCCGTCGGGAACCCTCGGCCCGAAGTACACGATCCACTACGTCGTCCCCGATGGTGAGAGCACGAAGCACCGGATCGTCCAGGACCTCTACCCGTACGCGCGCGGCGGCCCGGTCACCCACATGAAGGCCGGCCAGCTGATCTTCGGCGACCGGAGCCGCGGTGGCTGGTACCGCGGTGATCCCGCGCTCGAGGCGCTGCTCGTTCGCAACGGTCTCCCCCGAACCGCGCCGCGTCTCAGGGCGAGGCCCGCACCGAGGCCCCACGGCGGAAACGACACCGCGATGAAGCTCGGCATCGGAGCACCTATTGCCTTGCTGCTGGCCGGAGGTGCAGCGTTCGTCGCGAGACGCAGGTTCCGAAAGCTGGGCTAGGCGACCGCAGCCTCGCCGAGGAGCGCCTTCACCTCGGCGAAGAAGTCCGGCTCCGGCTTCACGCGGAACTTCGCCCCGAGCTGGAACGTGCGCGGGCCTTCGGAGGTGACGAGGTCGAAGACGACCGGGGCCTCGCCCGGGAAGTCGCGAACGACCGCGGCGAGCTCGCGGATGATCCCCGCGCGCGTGGCGCGCGCGTCGAGCTTCAAACGCACCTCGCGGCGCTCGGGTGTCGCCTCAAACGACGAGACCTCCATCGCGATCAGCTTCGTCTCCCCCTCCTTGTGGTCGATGCGCGCTTTGACGACGAGCACAGCATCCGTGATCAGCAGCTCGCGCGCGGCGGCGTAGACGGAGTTGAAGACGACTACCTCGGTGCTCCCGAGCACGTCGTCGAGCCGCATGAAGACCATCGGCTCGCCCTTCTTCGTGGTCAGCTGCTTCAGCGCCGAGACGATTCCGGCCACGGTCACGACCTCGCCGTCGCGGCGGCGGTCGAGCTCGGCGAGCGACGCGTCGGTCTTGCGCCTGAGCTGCGCGCGGATCGCCTCGAGCGGGTGCTCGGAGACGTAGAGGCCGAGCGTCTCCTTTTCGAGCCGCAGCAGCTCGTTCTTCTCGAACTCCTCGGAGCCGATCGGCGGGGGCTCGAGCTTCTCCTCGACTTCGGCGAAGAGCGAGCTCTGTCCGCGCAGCCGTTCGTCCGAGGCGCGCTGGCCGTGCGAGAGCGCGTGCTCCAGCGCCTCGAGCATCCCGCGCCGTGAGGCGCCTGTCGAGTCGAGCGCGCCGCACTTGACCAGCGACTCGAGCGCGCGCTTGTTCACGACCTGCGGGTCGACGCGCTCGGTGAAGTCCCACAGCGACGCGAACGGGCCGCCTTCCTCGCGAGCGCTGACGATCGCACGAGCCGCCGAGTCGCCGACGTTCTTGACCGCGTTCAGGCCGAACCGGATCCGTCCCTCGACAACGGCGAAGTCGCATTCAGAGGAGTTCACCTCCGGCGGCAGCACCTCGATCTCGATCTCGCGACACGCGTTGACGTAGAACGGCACCCGGTCCTTGGTGTTCATCACCGAGGAGATCAGCGCGGCCATGTACTCCTTCGGGTGGTGGGCCCGCAACCACGCGGTGCGGTAGGCGATGAGCGCGTAGCAGGCGGCGTGCGACTTGTTGAACGAGTAGTCCTGCGCCTGCTCCATGTCTTTCCAGAGCTGGTTGGCGACCCCGGGCGTGACCGAGTTCGCCGCGCACCCCTCCAGGAACTTGTCCTTGAGAGACGCCATCAGCTCGTGGATCTTCTTGCCGATCGCCTTGCGGAGATCGTCGGCCTCGGCGGGCGTGAAGCCGGCGAGCTGCTTGGCGATCTCCATGTACTGCTCCTGGTAGATGCAGATGCCGTACGTGAGGCCGGTGATCGGCTCCAGGCGCTCGTCCGGGAACGTGACCGCTTCCTGCCCCGCCTTCCGCCGCGCGTAGACCGGGATGTACGACATCGGCCCAGGGCGGTAAAGCGCGACGAGGGCGATCAGATCCTCGAACTCGGTCGGCTTGACCTGGCGCAGCGCCTCGCGCATGCCCGACGACTCGAACTGGAAGACCCCGGTGGCGTCGCCGCGCTGCAGCATCTTGTAGGTCACGGGGTCGTCGAGCGGGATCGTGCCGATGTCGACGCCGCCGACGAGCTCGACCGCCTTGTCGATCACGTCGAGATTGCGAAGGCCGAGGAAGTCGATCTTCAGCAGCCCGAGCGCCTCGACGTCGTTCATCGCGAACTGCGTGACGACCTCCTGGTCGGCGCCCTTCTGCTGGAGCGGGACGACTTCGGTGAGCGGCCGGTCCGAGATGACCACGCCGGCCGCGTGGATCGAGTCCTGGCGGACGAGTCCCTCGAGCGGCCTCGCAAGGTCAACGATCTCGCGGACGAGCGGGTCCGAGTCGTAGGCGGTCTTGAGCTCGGTCCCGGGCTTGAGGCACTCGTCGAGGTAGACCTTCGGCCCCTCGGGGATCAGCTTCGCGATCTTGTCGACGGTCCCGTACGGAATCTCGAGCACGCGGCCCGAGTCGCGCACGGCGGCGCGAGCCATCATCGTCCCGAAGGTGATGATCTGGGCGACGCGGTCGCGCCCGTACTTCTCGGCGACGTAGTTGATCACCCGGTCGCGGCCGGCGACCGCGAAGTCGATGTCCATGTCGGGCATGGACTTGCGACCGGGGTTGAGCATCCGCTCGAAGAGCAGCCCGTAGCGAATCGGGTCGACGTCGGTGATTTCGAGGCAGTACGCGGCGAGGCTTCCCGCCGCCGAGCCGCGGCCCGGCCCCACCGAGATGCCGTTGCGCTTCGCGAAGGCGATGAAGTCCCAGACGATGAGGAAGTAGTCGGCGAACCCCATCTCCTTGATCGTCTTGAGCTCGAACCGCAGCCGCTCCTGCAGCTCGGGCGTCACCTGGTCATAGCGCTTCTGCAGGCCCCTCTCGCAGAGCTCGACCAGGAACTCGAACGCGTCCCGCCCCTCCGGGACCGGGAAGCTCGGCAGGAGGATCTTCCCGAGTTCGAGCTCGACGTTGCAGCGCTCGGCGATCTCGAGCGTCCGCGCCATTGCGCCCTCGAGCCCCGGGAAGTCGAGCGCCATCTCGGCCTCCGACTTGAAGAAGAACTGGTCGGTGTCGAAGCGCCAGTGGTTCGGGTTCTTGAGCGAGTCGCCCGACTGGATGCACAGGAGCGCCTCGTGCGCCTTCGCGTCCTCGTGCCGGAGGTAGTGGACGTCGCCGGTCGCAACCAACGGCAGCCCTGCCTCCTCCGCGAGCCCGGTGAGGAGCGGGTTGATCCGCGCCTGGACGTCGATGCCTGCGTTCTGGATCTCGACGTAGGTCGAGTCGCGCCCGAAGATCTGCGCGAGCCGGTCGAGCTCAGCGCGCGCGTCGGCCGGGCGGTTCTCCTCGAGTGCCTTGCAGACCCGGCCCGAGAGGCAGCCCGAGAGCGCGACCAGCCCGCTCGCGTGCTGCTCGAGCAGCTCCCAGTCGACCCGCGGCTTGTAGTAGTAGCCCTCGAGGTAGCCGGCGGACGCGAGCTTGATCAGGTTCGCGTAGCCGGTGTTGTCCTCGGCGAGGATTGTCAGGTGCGCGTAGCCCTTCTTCTGGGCGTGCCGGTCTTCCGCGACGTAGACCTCGCAGCCGATCACCGGCTTGACGCCGTGCCTGCCCGTCTCCTTGACCAGCTCGACCGCACCGGCGAGCGAGCCGTGGTCGGTGAGCGCCACCGCCGGCATCTCGAGCTCCGCCGCGCGGGCCGCCAGAGCCGGGATCCGGCAGGCGCCGTCGAGGATCGAGTACTCGGAGTGAACGTGAAGATGAACGAAGCCGGCCTCTGCCACGGGAGGCCTAGTGTAGAACCGCCTCCTGTCGGACTCGGCGCGCCGCCCGGACCATCAGTTGTCGCGCGTCCGCCGCCTGGCGATCACCTCATCTCCCGGGCGAGCTCGGCCGCCACCCGACCAGCCGCTCGCTCGTCTCGATCGCCTCGCCGGCGCCCTCGCCGAGGCCGTCGAGGGACGTCGTCGAGCCGCGGCGCCGGATGGCCGCTCTCGACCCGCAGCCGCTCGATGAGGACGCTCGCCGCCTCTCGCGTCTCCGGGAACTCCTCACCTGTCCGCTCGCAGAGAACGGCGGCGAGCGCATAGATCTGTCGCACGGTCGGCTTCATGCCTCCATGGAAGCAGGCACTGACCCGAGCCGTGTGCCGAAAGTGTGAAACGTCATATCCCGCTACTGGCCCGGTTTCCAGCCCAGCGCTCGACACCAGGCGAAGGCCAAGTACGCATCCGGCGACCTCGACCAGTCGAGCCATGCGCGTCTCATTGCGTCGAGGTCGGCTGCTGTTGCAAGTCCGTGCTTCGTCGCGGAGCTCGCGTACCACGTGTCGCCGCAGTCCTCGGCCCGCTCCCGACCGAACGACTCCACGGCTTCGCCCGTACCGTGGCAGGCGAACTTGGACGTGGCGGTGACCCGATCGAAGCCGGCGCGCTCCAGCAGGCCGCGGAGCCGCCGGCCGCGATAGGGATCGGCGGCGTTCTCGAGCAGCCACACCTGTTCGCGAATCGTGTAGAACCGCCGCAGAAGCTCGTCGCCGGGACCGGCCAGGATCAGGCCGCCGTACTCGACGCAGGCGACCCCGAGAACGCCGCGCGGCTTGATGGTCCGTTTGATCTCGACGAGGCCGGCGAGCGGGTCGTCGAGCATCTCGAGCATCGAGTGACACAGACAGGCGTCGAAATGATCGGCCGGAAAGTCCAGGCCGTACACGTTGCCAACGCGGAACTCGACGTTCTCGATGCCTCGCTCGGCGGCATAGCGCCGTGCGTCGGCGAACTCCTCATCGTCCCGATCGACACCCACGACGTGACCGACGGCCCCCGCCAGTCCGAGCGTGATCGTTCCCTCGCCGCACCCGACATCCAGGACGAGGAACTCCTCCCTCAGGTGCGGAACGAGAAAGTCGGCGTGGTCCGCCGCGTTCCTGAGCTCGAGAGACGCCTCGAAGGCGCTAAGCGCTATGAAGCTCCCATCTCGGCCATCGCTGCCTTGCTGCGCTCGGCCATCTCCTCCTCGGTCAGGTCCTCCTTGTGGGTCGCCATCGACCAGACGTGCCCGAACGGGTCGGTGACGGTTCCGAAGCGGTCGCCCCAGAACATGTCCTCGAGGGCCATCGTCTCGGTCGCGCCGGCTTCGATCGCCTGCTCGAACGTCGCGTCGACGTCCTCGACGTAGAGGAAGAGCGACGCGGTCGGGCCGCCGCGCTCGGCGGGCGGGCGGACGCTCGACTGCTCGAACGGATCGGAGAGCATCAGCGTCGAGTCGCCGATCTTGATCTCCGCGTGCGCGATCTTGCCGTCGGGCCCCGGCATCCGCATCACTTCCTGGGCGCCGAAGGCCTTCGTGTAGAAGTCGATCGCCGTGGCCGTGTCCTCGACTGCGAGGTACGGCGTGATCGTGTGGTACCCGTCGGGTATCGGCTTGACAGCCATCTCTCTCCCTTCGGTAGCGGTCGTGGCCAGTGTAGGTGAACCCGAATTGCGCCGAGACGGTTCGCCTAGCCGCTGCGATCGGCCACGGTCAGCTCGGCCGCGTAGAGCTCGTAGGGCAGGCGCTCGAGCTCGCGGAGGCGCGGGTCGGGGACGGTAAAGAACCGTGGCAGCGCCCGATCCCGGAGCCAGTCGAGCCGGTCGTCGGTCGCCAGCACCTCGTCGATCGCGCGCCGGTCGCCGCCGAGCGCGACATGCTCCACACGCGCGCGCCAGGGCTCGAGCACGCGAAGTGTCGTCTCCGCCGCGACGCCGACCAGCACGCGGGCCTGCTCCTCGCGCCGCCGGCGGAAGCGGTTCGCCGACGAGCCGCCCTTCTTGTGCTTTCCCTTCACGAAGCGCGTACCGACCTTCGACACGACCAGCTGCTCGCCGTCGAGGACGCCGACCGCGTAGCCCCCGAGCCGAACGAGCAGCGCCGCGACCAGGTGGTCCTCAGCGAGCGCCTCGAAGAGCGGCCGGAGCTCGACGTGGTCGTAGTCACCCTCGTGGGCGAGCCCGAACGGGGGACGCACGGCGATCATCTCCGCGGGCGTCTCGATCCTGACCACCCCATCGGCGTAGACGGTGCGCCCGGGTTCTCCCACGAGCGGGGAAAGCCGCTTGCGCACGTTCTCGCGACCGATGAACCGCGGCCCTGCCCTAGGCGTGGCTCTTGCGATCTTCGGCCCCCTCGACAGGGCTCGTCTCGCCTGCCGCTGAGAGCAGATCGCGAGCCCGGCTTGCCGCGACGAGGCTCCCCTTCTCCTCGGCGATCTCGATTGCCTCGCGCAGGACGGCTTCGGCCCCGTCGCCCCGGCCGGCCAGCCGCAGGATTCCGGCGTGGCCGATTCGTGTGAGCCACCGAAGATCGGGAAAGTCGGTGCTGTCCGCGAGAGCAACGGCTTCGCGGGCTAGTCGGTCGGACGCCTTCGTGTCTCCGCGCCGCGCGAGGACCTTCGCCCTGACGCAGCGCAGCAAGGCGTGCGAGTACACATCCTCGAGATCCGCGGACTCCTCGCTCGCGACCGTCAACCCCTCCGCTTCGTCGTCCCGCCCCTGGGCGCAGACGACCTCGGCGAGCAGCGCCGTGGTGGTCGAGAGCCACGAGAGCTCGCCGATCTCGGTCAGCTTGTCGTAGCCGCGACGAAGCTCGAGCTCGGCGCGGGCCGGATCGCCGGCCAGGAGCTCGACCCAACCCGCGAACTGGGCCAGGGGCCCGGCCAGCCACACGGTCAGCGCGACCTCCTCGAGCAGCGCCTTCGCGCGGTCGAGCAGCGTCCGCGCTTCGTCGAACCGGCCCATCTCCGCCGTGAATGTCGCCTGCGCGATCAGCGCGCTGGCCATCACCTTCCTGTCGCCCCGTGCCCGCCGGAGGACATCCTCACACCGCTTGAGCCCCTCGTCGGTACGGGTCGGTCCGGCCCAGATCGCCAGCGGGACCCACGACAGGCTCTCGAGCTCGTCGCGCCGGTCACCGGCCTGCTGCGCATGCGCTGCGGCCTTCTCCCAGGCCTCCTCCGCGGCCGAGAACTGCGCGCGCACGAGAGACACGAGCCCAAGAAGCCCCCAGCCTTTGGCCAGCCCCCGTTGGTCGCCCGCCGCCTCGAACGCGGAGATCGCTCTGGTGGCCTCTCGTTCCGCTTCGTCGACCCACCCCTCGGGATTCCACGAAATGTCGATCCAGAGCCCGATGATCGCTGCGTACGCCTCGAGGCTCGGGTCGCCCGACGCGGCCGCGGTTTCCCTCGTCTCGACGACGACGTCCTGGAGCCTGGCGAAGTCGCCGGTCTCGAACAGCGCGAACGCCAGCTGAATCAAGAGCTCGGCGCGCTCCGGCTCCCGCTCGGGCAACAGCGCAGCCGCCCGGGAGAGCAGCTTCACCGCGGCGGGCATGTCCCCGCGGCCGAAGGCCCGCCGGCCAGCGGCAGCCAGCACGGTCGCCGCACGCGCTCCGAGGCGGTCCGTCCGCTCGCTCGCAGGCCCGAGTTCGAGCAGCAGCTCTCTCGCCTGCGCGAGGTGATAGCCGACGATCTCCTCGTACTCGCCGGCCAGCTCCCTCGCGTCAACCTCGAGCCACTCCGCAAGCGCCTCGTGGTGATCCGCCCGGTCCGCCTTGGGGATCGCCTTGTAGGCAGCGTCCCGGACCAGGATGTGCGCGAAACGGAAGGACGTCTCGTCCTCGGTCTCCGAGTAGTCCGGTCTGATCAGCTCCTTGCGCGTGAGCGACTGCAGGCTGAGGATCACCCTCGGCCTCAGCTCCTTGGGCGAGAGCAGCGACACGGCCTTCCACGAGAACACGCGCCCGACGATCGAGGCCCGCTCGATCACGGCGCGTTCTTCCGGGTCTAGCCGTTCGAGGCGGGCGGTGAGAAGCGCATTGATCGTCGGCGGGATCGCCAGGCCCGTGAGATCCCCGGCGACCTGCCACTTGCCGTCCACGCGTCGAAGGATCCCGTCGTCGATGAGCATGCGGAGTGTCTCTTCCACGAAGAGCGGATTGCCCTCGGCCAGCTCCGCGATCCTGATCCGCGCCTCGCCGGTGAACTCCGCTCCGCTTGACAGGTTGCGAATGAGCCGGTTGATGTCGGCGGCACGCAGCGGCTCGAGCGCTACGAGCGTCGCGTTTTGCTTCGTACTCATCCAGCCTGGCCGAACCTCGAGGAGCTCCGGACGGGCGAGACACAGGAAGAGCACCGGCGCGGTCCTCATCCAGTCGGCCAGGTACTCGAGCAGGTCGAGGAAGGTCGCCTCACCCCACTGGATGTCGTCGAAGACCACGACCAGTGGCCGTTTCTCGCCGAGGTGCTCGAAGAGCTTCCTCACGGCCCAGAAGGTCTCCTGGATGCCAGGCGTGTCCGGGCTCGCCCGGAGAAGCGTGGCCAGCCGCTCCCCTACGAGCACCGCGTCGCCCTTATCGCCGAGGAGCTCGGAGATCTTCCTCTGCGCCTCCTCCGGCCCGTCGCGCTCGTCGATGCCGGCCGCCTCCCTCAGCACCGCCGCGATCGGCCAGAACGTGATGCCCTCGCCGTACGGCAGGCAGCGCCCTCTGAGCACCGTCGCGTGTCCCCGAACCTTGGCGAGGAACTCGTGACTGAGCCTCGACTTGCCGACCCCTGCGGCGCCGATCAGAGCCACGAGCGCGGCCTCGGCCCCCTCGGCCCTCTGCTCCAGGCCCTCGAGGACCGCGAGCTCGCGACCGCGGTCCACGAGCGGAGAGTCCAGACGGCGCGTCCAGCCCGGCGCCGAGGGGTCGAGCGCCAGCAGCCTGAACGCAGGAACAGGCTCCCGCAGCCCCTTCAGGGCCAGGGGGCCGACGTCCTCGACCGAGACGCACTCCCGGACGAGCCGGTACGTGGGCTCGCCGATGAGGATCTCGCCGGGCTGCGCCGCGCCCTCGAGACGTGAGGCCGTGTTGACCGTGTCACCGGCCACGAACGACTGGCCACGGCCGGGATCGCCGGCGATGACCTCGCCGGTGTTCAGGCCGGTCCGCGCGACGAGCGTGACCCCCCAGTCCCGCTGGAGCTCGTCGTTCAGCCTCCGAAGCTCGTCGCGCATCTCGAACGCCGCGCGCACTGCCCTCAGTGCGTCGTCCTCGTGCACCTTCGGGACACCGAAGACGGCCATCACGGCGTCGCCGATGAACTTCTCGACCACGCCCCCGTGCCGCTCGAGCACCAGCCTCATCTCGTCGAAGTAGCGGGAGACGAGCCGGCGCAGCGACTCGGGATCGAGATCCTGCCCGAGGCGCGTCGAGTCGGTGACATCCGAGAACAGGACGGTCACGACCTTGCGCACCTCTGAGTCCGGGTTCGGCGGGGAGCCGAGTGCGGTCGCGCATGCCCGGCAGAACCGAGCATCCGGCTCGTTCTCGGCGCCGCACTCCGAACAAGTCATTCTCGTGCCCATCTTGGCGACCACCCCGTCCGCAAACGGCCCCGTCACGGGCCTAGCTCGAGTCCTTCCTTGCCTCGAGGCCATTGTGTGCTCGGCGTGAGGTCGTGGCAAGCGAGGACCGGTCCGATTCACGCTTGACAGCGGGACGGAAAGGGAGTTACGTAGGTCGCCGACCCGACCGAGAGAGGGGGCGTTCTGTGGCCCAGGCACAACAACAGCCCACGCCTAACCAGCTCAAGCGCAGGAAGAGGGCGGTCGCCGCCTTTGCAGACAACATCAATAAGCCCGCGGAGCGAAAGAAGCTCACGCCAAAGACGTACAAAGGAACAGTCACTAGCTGGCTGAAGCCGCTGGGCCTGAACTACCAAGACATCCCGCCGGACGTGCATAACTTTTTCAAGGGCCTCACACAGGCAGAGCTGAGCGGACTCGCGAAGCTGCAGCACTTCATGACCACCGAGAAGGTGAAGGGCCTCTACGAGATCATCCCGAAATCCAACCCGCCTAAAGGGACGCTCGCGAAGCTCTAGCCGACATGTCTCACGTACAGGAGGTCCCCCTGACGGCGAGCGGGCACCTGCGGCGCAAGATCGGTCTCGTCCTGCCCGCGCTCGTGGACGCGAGCGACCGGGTCTGCAAGCACCCCCGCGTGCGCGAGCTCTACCCCGAGTACCTCGTCACCTCGCACTGCATCATCCGCGCGAGCGTTCCGTTGATGGAGACCGGCCGCGAGCGAGCGCTGGCGCTTGCGGACGACGACCCGGTGGCTGCGGCGCTCGCGCCGTACTACGAGCATCACATTCCGGAGGAGCTCCATCACGATGACTGGCTACTCGACGACCTCGAGGTGCTCGGCCGGGAGCGCTCGGACGTCCTTTCGCGCATTCCCACGCCGACCGTCGCCGCGCTGGTCGGAGCGCAGTACTACTGGATGCTCCATTTCCACCCGGTCGCGCTCCTCGGCTACATCGCCGTTCTCGAGGGCTACCCGCCGACGCCCGAGCTGATCGACGACCTGGTGGCGAGCACGGGGTACGACCGGAGCGCCTTCCGCACGCTGGTCGCGCACGCCGAGCTCGACCCCGGCCACAGCGACGAGCTCGACGAGCTGCTCGACGGGCTCCCCCTTACCAGGCAGCAGTCCGGGGTCGTCGGCCTCAGCGCGATGACGACGGTCGAGCTGTACGCCCGCGCCCTCGACGAGGTCGTCGACGAGTACGGAGGCGCCGACTAGATCCGTGGCTCGCTGAGCTCCGGTCCAAAGAAGAAGGGCGGCCCGTAAGCCGCCCTTCATGCCTGCGCGTCCTTCCGTCTCTGCGGCCCAGACGTCAGTTCGCGCATATCGGATGCTGCCTCGTTCGAGCGGTTCTTCCGTCCCCCAGGTGGGGGATTTGCAGGGCAAAGCTCCAGACAACACAAAGCGGGGCCGCCGCCTGGCCCCGCTTCGAGTCTCCAGTGAGAGGAGAAGCCGCAGTTGAGATCCGACGGGCCCCGCCGCATTGAGGCCCTTCAGTCTTTCCGAGGCGCCCCCGCCGCATCGGGGCGCGTTCTCGGTTGCAGACGGAGTATCGCCAGCGGGGATCGCTTGACCCATCACTCGTACTTGGTTGACCGCCCTACTTCACTCCTGGGATGCCTCCCAGATGCGCCAATCCAGCTCGTAAGCCTTGATTCCAAGCCGTTTTGCCGCCCTCGAGACCACCTCGATGACCTCCGAGTCGCCGAGCGGCCGCCCGGCGGCCGATTCGGCAAACCGCCTGACATGGACGTCGGGCTTGACGGTGTCGACCCCCTGGCGCATGAGCAGCGACTCGTAGACGGCGCGTCCGAGCCCCTTGACGCGTCCGTGGAAGTCGTCTTCGAAGGTGCTCCGGTGCGCCCACTGCGCGAGAGTCGCCCGATCGGCCACGCCGATGCTGCGGAAGTACGCGGCCAGTCCGCGCAGCTGCCCGGCGCGCGTCCACAGGTTGTAGCCCCAGAGGTACTGCGCGAGAGCGGTGTTGCCCTCCTTGTCGTCCGCGAAGCGCCCGAGCACGCGCTCGAGATCGTCCAGCGAGCGCACCTCGTCCCAGCGGTGCTCGCGGAAATGCGCGAGCGCCTTGACGACGATCGCCGTCTTGAGCATGTAGTCGACGACCGTCACGAGCAGGTTGACGACGTAGTCGTCCTCGAGAGACGAGCCCTCCGCGGGCGGCAGGGCCTTGGCGGCCAAGGCGACCTTCGTCACGTCGCTGTCGCTGATTGCGCCTGCCATCGAGCTTCGAGCCTAGAGCCTGTTTACGATCGGGCGCGATGCGGACCCAGCCGGTGCGAGTCGAGCGGTTGCCCGAGCAGTACTTCGGAGCGCTGCTCGCGCGCGTCTCCGCAGCCGCGGCCGCCGACGGAGAGCCCCTCATCGACCTCGGGCGCGGGAATCCGGAGACCGGCCCGCCGCCGCACGTGGTCGAGGCGCTCGCGCGCGATGCGTCCGACGAGACCGCCCACGGGTACGCGCCGTTCCGCGGGCTGCCCGAGCTGCGCAAGGCGATCGCCGAGCGGTACCGCGACCACTACGGCGTCGCCGTCGACCCGGACGCGGAGGTCGCCCTCGTTCCCGGGACGAAGACGGCGATCGTCGAGCTCTCGCTCGTGCTCGCCGACGAGGGCCAGGTCGTCGTGCTGCCCGACCCCTACTACCCCGACTACCCGTCGGGGCCCGCGCTCGCCGGGGCGCAAACCGGCTACGTCCCGCTTCTCCGCGAGAGAGGTTGGGCGCCCGACTTCTCGCAAGCGCCGACCGAGGACGTGGCCGCCGTCTACCTCAACTACCCCTCGAACCCGTGCGCGGTCGCTGCGCCCGACGGCGTGTTCGAGGGCGCGATCGCGTACGCGCGTGAGACCGACGCTGCGGTCGTGCACGACTTCGCCTACGGCGACCTCGTCTTCGACGGGCACCGGTCGCGCAGCTTCCTCGCCGCACCCGGCGCGAAGGAGGTCGGGGTCGAGATGTTCTCGATGTCGAAGTCGTACGGGATGGCCGGGTGGCGGGTCGGGTTCGTCGTCGGGAACGCCGAGATCGTCGAGCGGGTCAACCTGCTCAACGACCACTGCCGCGTCGGGATCTTCCGGCCGGTCCAGGAAGCCTGCATCGCGGCGCTGACAGGGCCGCAGGAGTCGGTCGCCGAGCGGCGCGACACCTACCAGCGGCGCCGCGACCGCGTGCGGGAGGTGCTCGGGCACTCGGTCTGCGAGGGGACGTTCTACGTCTGGCTCGAGCTCCCGGACGGCGTCACCGCCGGGAGCCTGCTCGCCGAACAACGAGTCGCCGTCTCGCCCGGTGGCGGGTTCGGCTCACGCGGCGAAGGCTGGGTCCGCCTCTCGCTCGCGGTCACGGACGAGACGCTCGAGCGAGGGCTCGAGCGCCTCGTGCGCGTGTTGGGCTAGACGCTCGCGGTCTCGAGCTCGACGACTGTCGCCTCGAACAGCGATACCGACTCGATCGTGAGGCCGAGCCCGGCCACGAGCTGTTCGCGGCGAGCGGCGAGCGTCTCCTCGGAGGTCTTCGCCGCCTCCTCGCTGTTCCAGAGGATGATCGCCTTCGCGCTGGCGTTGTCCCTGTTCCACAGCGCGATGTAGCCCGCGTAGCCGTCGTATTCGCGAAGCATCGGGATAACCGTCCCGACGATCGTGTTGATCGCGTTCTCACGCTTCTCGGGGTCGGCGCCCGAGAAGGAGATGAGCCGTGCGTACATGACGCCTCCTTGTCTGGTGTGTGCTCGCTACTCCTCGCTGCGACGGCTGCGCACGAAGGCCAGCGCGCCGGCGAGGCCCGCGGCTGCCAGCGCGATCAGCGACGCGCCCTGTCGTCGCCGGTCGAACGAGCGGGCTTTCCGGATCCTGCGCATGATGCGGTGAGTCTGGATGAAACCCCAGCCGACCAATGCGTTGCGGCGGGTGAAGATGGCCACGCGGGAGTGTTCTAACAGCTAGCCGAAGCTCATGCGCTGGCCGCCGCCCTCCGCTTGTTCGGCATGTGGATCGCGCGGCCGAGGGCGAGGAGGCCGGCCTCCTTGATCGCCTCGGAGAGGGTCGGGTGCGCCGTCATGCCGTCGGCGACGGTCTCGACGGTCGCCTCGGCGTCGAGCGCAACCGTTCCGGCCTCGATCAGGTCGGTCACGTGCGGGCCGACCATGACGACCCCTAGGAGCTCGCCGTAGCGGCTCTCGTGGATCGACTTGACCCAGCCGACGGTCTCGTTCTGCATCACGGCGCGGGCGTTTGCGACCCACGGGAACACGCCAACCTCGACGTCGTCTCCGTACCGCTCGCGCGCCTCGGCCTCGGTGAGCCCGACGCTTGCGATCTCCGGATCCGTGTAGATGGGCCGCGGAACGCCACGGTTGTCGACGATCGCGTCGTGGCCCATCGCGTTCTCGGCCGCGACCTCGCCCTCCCGGAAGGCCGTGTGCGCGAGCTGCCAGTAGCCGGCGCAGTCGCCGACCGCGTAGATGTGGGGCTGGGTCGTCCGGCGGTGCTCGTCGGCGGCGATTCCGGTGCGCGTGTCGTACTCAACGCCGATCTCCTCGAGGCCGAGGCCCTCGACTGCAGGGCCGCGGCCGGTCGCGACGAGCATCAGGCTCGCCTTCGTCGACTCGCCGCCGTGGTGCACACGGAGGCCGTTGTCGGTCTCCTCGACCCGGTCGCAGGTCGTCTCGAGATGGAGCGTGATGTCGCGCTTGCCGAACTGCTTGGCGAGCTCCTTCGCCGCGTCGGCGTCCTCCTGCGGGATCAGCTGCGGCAGCATCTCGATGATCTTCACCTCGGAGCCGAAGCGGTTGAAGATCGACGCGAACTCGCAGCCGATGATTCCGCCGCCGAGGACGACGAGGCGCTTGGGCACCTCGGTCTGCGCGAGAAGCCCGGTCGAGTCGACGCAGCGCTTGGAGTCGAGGCCGTCGATCGGCGGGCGCAGCGGGTACGAGCCCGTCGCGATGATCGCCTGCTTGAACGTGACGTCCTCGCCGCCCTCGACCGCGATCGTGTTCGGGCCGCTGAAGCGGCCGGTGCCCTTGACCCATTCGACGCCGTTCGCCTTGAACAGGCTCGCGACGCCGCTCGTCATCTGCTTGACGACCGCCGCCTTCCAGTCGTTCGCCGCGGCGAAGTCGAGGGTCGGCAGGCCCGTCTGGACGCCGAACTTCGGGAAGCTCTCCTGGGCCTCCTTCAGCGCGAAGGCGGTCTGCACCCAGGCCTTGGTCGGGATGCAGCCGACGCGCAGGCAGGTGCCGCCGAGCTCCGGCTCCTTCTCGATGCAGACGGCCTTGGCGCCGAGCTGCGCGGCGCGGATCGCCGCCGTGTAGCCGCCCGGGCCGCCGCCGAGGACGGCAACGTCACATTCCATCGTCTCTGGCTCCTCGCTTGGGTTCGGGGCGATCCTAGCGGCGGGGCGCAAAGTCACGCTTCCGGCACAGAGGCGTGACACACCCGTGACAGTTTGCTCGGTACGCTCATTGCGGGTGGTGGTTCGGGGTGGCCCCAGAGGCGGAGGGGTCGACGACTCGGCCGGCGGAGAGCTCGACGATCTCGTCGACCTGGTCGAGGCCTTCCGGGCGGTGGGTTATCAGGAGGACGGAGCGGTCGCCGACGGCGTCGAGGATGTCGTGCATCAGGGCTTCGGCGGTTGGCGGGTCGAGGTGCGCGGTTGGCTCGTCGAGGACGAGCACCGGGGCGTCGGCGAGAAGCGCGCGTGCCAGGGCCAGCCGCTGGCGCTGGCCGCCCGAGAGCTGACGCCCCTCCTCGCCGACCAGCGTGTTCCAGCCGTCGGGAAGACCGTTGACCCAGTCCCAGAGCCGAGCTCTCCGGAGCGCGTCCTCCGCCTCGCGCTCGCTCGCGTCGGGCCGGGCCAGCCGGACGTTCTCGAGAATGCTCGTCGAGAACAGGTGCGAGTCCTGCCCCGCGACGGCGATCGCGCGCCGGACGTCCTCCTGCCGGTACTCGCGCAGGTCGCGGCCGCCGAGCATGACCCGCCCTTCCTCCGGGTCGAGGAAGCGCAGGAGCAGGTTCGCGACGGTCGTCTTGCCCGCGCCGCTCTCCCCGACGAGCGCCGTCCTCCGGCCGGGCTCCAGCCGCAAGTCGACGCCGTCCAGGGCCGGCCGCTCTCCCGGCCCGTAGCGCGCGCGGACGCCTTCGAGCGCGACGCCGTAGTCGGACGGCGGCTGGGCGGGCTCGACGGGATCGCGGACGAGGGGCTCGCGGTCCATCAGCTCGAGGACGCGGCGACCGGCGGCGAGCGTCGCGGTCAGCTCCCGCGCGGCGGCCGGCAGCGGCTGGATCGCTTCGAACGACGCGAGCGCCAGCAGCGCTAGCGCGGCGATCAGCACGCGATTCAGCTCTCCCGCCGCGTGCGCCGAGACGCAGACGGCGAGCACGCCGGCCACCGTCGCGCCGGTCACGACGAGGCCGAGCCCGTCGCCGAGTCCACCCGCAAACGCATCGCGCCGCGTGATTCGCGCCAGCGAGCGATCGGCGTCGCGAACCCGGCCGAGGCGCTCTTCCTCCTGCCCGTAGACGACGAGCTCGGGCCCGCAATGCAGCAGGTCGACGAGCTCCGCGGCGAGCTCGCCTCGTGCGGATGCCTGCCGCTGCGCCGCGCGCCGGCCGAGCGCTCCTGCGATCGCGGGCACGGCGATCCCTCCGACGAGCAGGCCCACCGCAAGCACGAGACCGGCCCAGGGAAGCACCGCGGCTGCGACTCCCACGGACACGGCGCCCGCGAGGACGGCCACAAGCGGGGGGCCGACTCCGCGCAGGTGCAGGTTCTGGAGCGCGTCGACGTCGGCGACCATCCGCGAGAGCAGGTCGCCCTGGCGGTATCCCTCGAGCTGCGCGGGCGCGAGCGGCTCGAGCCGCTCGTAGGCGCGGACGCGCACCCGGCCGAGCACGCGGAAGGCGAGGTCGTGCGAGGCGAGCCGCTCGAGGTACCGGGCAAGCGGGCGGGCCAGCCCGAAGAACCGCACCAGAACGATCGCCACCGTCAGGGAGAGCACGGCCGGCCGCTCGGCCGCGCGCGAGATCAGGTACCCGGCCGTCGCCATCAGCCCGACGCCGAAGAGCACGGTCAACGCGCCGAGCACGACCGAGAGCGCCACGCGGCCCCGCGGCGCCTCCGCGAGCGCGAGCAGACGCCGGAGCGTCGCCGTCATGCGCGGCCGCCTTCGAGGACGACCACGCGGTCGGCCCGCTGGGCCAGCTCGGGCCGGTGCGCCAGCACGAGCACCGTGCGGCCGGAGCTCAGCCGCTCGACGGCGTCCGCCACCGCCTCGGCGTTCGCGGGGTCGAGGTCGGCCGTCGGCTCGTCGAGGATCACAAACGGCGCGTCGCGGAGGAACGCACGGGCAAGCGCAAGGCGTCGGCGCTCGCCCGCCGAGATCGGCCGGCCCCCGTCGCCCACGACGGTCTCGTAGCCCTCGGGCAGCGCGCAGATGAACGAGTCCGCGCCGGCGAGCTCGGCCGCCTCGCGCACGCGTCCGTCCGGGGCCGAGGGATCGCCGAGCCGGATGTTCTCGGCGACGGTGCCGCGCACGAGCGACGAGTGCTGCGGCACCCACGCCACGAGTCGCCGCCAGGCGGCGGTGTCGCAGCCGGCGAGGTCGGTGCCGTCGACGCTGATGCGACCGGCCGTGGGCTCGACGAGCCGGAGCAGGAGCGACGCGACTGTGCTCTTCCCCGCGCCGCTCTCGCCGACGAGCGCGACGGTCTCGCCCGGCGCGAGCTCGAGGTCGAGCCCGTCGAGGACGACCTCGGGCCGGGCCGGATACGAGAACGAGACGCCCTCCATCCGCACCGGAACTGCGGCCGGGCTCGGCGGCGCCCCGGCTCCTCCGAGGCCGCTCTCGGCCGGGGCGTCCAGTAACGAGAAGATCCGCTCCGCGACCGCGGCCCCGTCCGCGCTCGCGTGGTACTCGGCCCCGAGGCGCCGGACCGGCAGGTATAGCTCCGGCGCGAGCACGAGCACAGTCAGCCCGGCCTGGAGGCCGATCCCGCCGTCCACGAGCCGCACGCCGACGGTCACGGCCACGAGCGCGACGCCGAGCGTCGCAGCCAGCTCGAGCACCGACCCGGAGAGGAAGCTCGCGCGAAGCGTCTTCATCGTCGCGCGCCGGTAGCGCTCGCTCACGTCGGCGATCGAGGCCGCCTGCTCGCGGCCGCGGTTGAACGCGCGCAGCGTCGGCAGCCCGCGCACGACGTCGAGGAAGTGCGCCGACAGCAGCCGCAGCGCGAGCCAGCGCTCACGCGTGCGAGCTTCGGTGTAGCGCCCGATCAGCCACATGAAGACCGGCACGAGCGGCAGCGTCAGCAGCAGGACCAGCGCGGACTCGACGTCGATCCAGGCGACCCAGCCGAGGACGACGAGCGGCACGAGGCAGGCAAGCACGACCTGCGGGAGGTAGCGGGCGAAGTACGACTCGAGCGCGTCGATCCCCTGCACGGCTGCGGCCGCGATCTCGCCGGCCTCGACGCCGTCCAGCGCGGCGGGCTGTGCTCGGAGCCTCCGCGACACTAGCGCCATCCGCAGCTCCGAGAGAACGGTCGTCGCCGCGCGCCGGCCGGCGACCTCGAACGACCACGCGCACGCACCGCGCGCCGCGAACGCGAGCGCGAGCAGCACGAGCTCGGCCCACACGTCGCCCAGCGACGCGCCGTGAAACGCGCGCGAGACGATCCAGGCGAGCAGCGAGGCCTGGATGAGGACGAGCGCCGTCGTCAGGAGGCCGATCGCGACGTCGACGCCGAGCAGCGTCCGCGCCGGGCGCGCCTGCCGCAGGAGTCGCCGGTCGATGGCGGGCATCGCCTCAGCCGGTCGGCGAGTCGCCCGTCTTCGACGCGAGGGACTCGACAGGCGAGCGCGGAGGCTCCTCCCCGCCCACCCGCGCCCGGAAGACGTGGTACGTCCAGCCCTGGTAGAGCAGGACGATCGGCGTGCAGATCAGCGCGACGACGGTCATCACCGCAAGCGTGTAGTGCTGCGAAGCGGTGCTCTCGACGGTCAGGCTGTTCGCGAAATCGGTGCTCGAGACCATCACGCGCGGGTAGAGCCCCGTGAAGACCGTCGCGACCACGAGCACGGCGCCGAGGGCGGTCATCGCGAACGCCCATGCGCTCCTCCCCGTGAAGACGAAGACGACCGCGAGGACAAGCGCCAGGATCCCCGCCGCGGCGGGCAGGATCGGCGGGAAGACGTCCTTGTCGTTGTGGTTGACCGCGACCTCGACCGTCAATGCGAGGAAGCCCCCGGCCGCGACGGCCGCGGCGACCGAGAGCGAGCGCGCCGCCGTCTTCGCCCGCTCACATAGGTCGCCGGTCGTGCGCAGCGTGAGGAACGTCGCCCCGTGGCAGGCGAACAGCAGCACGACGGCGACACCTCCGAGAACGGTGTACAGGTTGAACAGATCCCAGAACGTCCCGGAGAAGTCGCCGGTCGAGTTGATCGGGACGCCGTAGAGCAGGGCCGAGAACGCCACGCCCCAGATCAGGGACGCGCCGAGGCTCCCGATCGTGTTGCACCAGAGCCAGGCCATCCGCCAGCGCGGGCTCTTCGCCTTCCCGCGCCACTCGAACGAGAGCACCCGGACGATCAGGAAGAAGAGGAGCAGCAGGAGGGCGATGTAGAAGCCCGAGAACATCGTCGCGTACCAGGCCGGGAACGCCGCGAACGTCGCCCCGCCCGCGACCACGAGCCAGACCTCGTTGCCGTCCCAGACCGGGCCGATCGTGCGGAACATGTACCCGCGCTCGCGCTCGTTCCTCGGCAGGACCGGCAGCAGCATGCCGACGCCGAAGTCGAACCCCTCGAGCAGGAAGTAGCCGCCCCAGAGGACGCCGATCAGGATGAACCAGAAGATCTGCAGGTCCATCAGTAGGCGACCGCCGGCGGCGAGTCCGGCGCCTCCTCCTCGCCCTCGGAGTCGGTCGGGTCGACGTTCGCGTAGTGCCGCATCAGCGCGATGTCGAGCACGAGGAGCCCGACGTAGAGGAGCACGAACGAGGTCAGGCTGATCGCGATCCACGTCGTGCTGACGGACGGCGAGTTTGCGTCCGATGTCCTGAGCAGGCCCTGCACGATCCAGGGCTGGCGCCCGAGCTCGGTGAGCAGCCAGCCGAACGTCGCAGCCACGAACGGGAGGAACGAGCCCCACACCGCGAGCCAGAGGAACCAGCGCCACTTCTCGAGCCGCTTGCGCCAGTAGAGCAGGGCACCCGTCGCCGCGATCAGGAAGACGAGCGTGCCCGAGTACGCCATCCCGCGCATCGACCAGTAGATCGCCTCCACCGGCGGCAGGTAGCTCTGCCCCCGCCCGTACTTCCGCTGGTACTGCTGGTTCAGCTCGTTCAGGCCGACGACCTGGCCGTTCAGCGAGCCGGTCGCCAGGAACGAGAGCATCTTCGGGATCTGGATCGAGAACGACGGCGTCTGGTCGTCCTCCGTGAACCCGCCGATCTGGAAGAGCGAGAACGCGCACGGCTGGCAGGTGTCCCACTGGGCCTCGCTGGCGGAGATCTTCATCGGCTGGAGCTGGGTGACGAGGATGCCGAAGTGGCTGCCGAACCAGAGGTTGACCGCCGAAATCGGCACGAGGACGATCAGCGCGAGCTTGGCCGCCGGCTTGAAGGTCTCGACGTTCCGGCCGCGGACGAAGTGCCAGCAGCAGACGCCGAACACGACCGCAGCCCCGGCCGTCAGCCCTGCGAAGATCGTGTGCCCGAACGCGTAGAGGGCCCAGTCGCTCGAGAGCAGCGCCCAGACGCTCGTCAGCTCGGCCTGGCCATTAGCGACCTTGTAGCCGACGGGGTCCTGCATGAACGAGTTGGCGACGAGGATGAAGTAGGCCGACATCCAGCTTCCGAGCACCACGGCCCAGAGCGTCGCCAGGTGGAGGCGCGGCGAGAGCCTGTTCCAGCCGAAGATCCAGAGCCCGAGAAACGTGGCCTCGAGGAAGAACGCGGCCAGGCCTTCGATCGCGAGCGGCGCGCCGAACACGTTGCCCACGTAGCGCGAGTAGACCGACCAGTTCATCCCGAACTGGAACTCCTGGACGAGGCCGGTCGCGACGCCGATCGCAAAGTTGATGAGGAAGAGCGTCCCGAAGAACTTCGTCAGCCGGAGCCAGCGCTCGTCGCCGGTCCGGTGCCACTGCGTCTGCATGACCGCGACCAGCGGCCCGAGGCCGAGGGTCAGCGGGACGAAGAGGAAGTGGTAGAGGGACGTCGTCGCGAACTGGACGCGCGCGAGGTCGACAGTCGTGGACGCGAGGACAGTCACAACCGGCCCGGGTTAGCCTAGCCCCTCGCCTGGCGAGATGCCCCAGGTTCCCGTCGCGGACTCGCCGGGCTCGAGCCGGATCACCGCCTCGCCGGTCCTGAAGGCGTTCGGCGGGCAGGTCATGGGCTCGACGGCGAGGCTGCGGCGGCTCACGTCCGGGAGCGGGTCGCCGGTGAAGAGCATCAGGTACGGGTAGCTCCCGTCGACCCAGACGGTGACCCCGCGGCCGGTCTCGGGATCGTGGAGGCGAACGCGGGCGAGGCCGTCCTCGTCGCGCTCGAGGTCGGTGAACGCATGGTCGAGGACGGTCGCGCCGAGTGGCCTCGGGGCGCGGAAGTCGTGCTCGGTGCCCTCGACGGGCGCGCGCCCGGCCGGAAGGCCGCGCTCGTCGGACTCGAGGACAGTTCGCGCGGGAACCTGGAGCACGTCCGAGTCGACCGTCGGCGTGCCGACGGTGACGTACGGGTGCGCGCCGGCTCCGTACGGGCAGGCTTCGGCCCCGACGTTGGTCGCCGTCGTCTCGACGCGCAGACCCTCCGCGGAGAGCGAGTACTCGATGCGGAGGTCCAGCGAGAACGGGTAGCCGGCTTGCGGGCGGAGCGCGTACTCCATCACGACGCGTGCGGGCTCACGCTCGGCCGCAGCCCAACGCTCGTGGCGGACGAGGCCGTGGATCGCGTTCCCGCGCTCGGGCTCGGTGAGCGGCAGCCGGTGACGATCGCCATCGAACTCGTAGCGCCGTCCTCGAGCCGGTTCGGCCACGGGATCAGCACCTGGCCCCGACCTGAGCGTGCGGGCTCGCCGGGCCCGTAGCCGTCGAGAACGTCGTGACCGCCAGCGGTGTACGCGCGGAGCCCTCCGCCCACGTCATCCACGGAGACCCGCTGCTCGCCGAGCGCAATCTGGGCCGTCAGGCAGCCATCCGGTCGAGAAGATGGTCGCCGACGCGGAGGGCGTTGGCCATGGCCGTGAGGGCCGGGTTCACGGCTCCGATGCTCGGGAAGAAGCTCGTGTCGACGACGTACAGGTTGTCGAGCTCGTGCGCCTTGCAGTTGACGTCCAGGACGGACGTGGCCGGATCGGTGCCGAAGCGGCACGTGCCGGCCTGGTGGGCGCAGCCTGCGATCGGGATCGCGTTCTTCATGTACGCGAACCGCGAGAGCAGGTGCTCGTGCATGCCCAGCTTCCCGAGCAGTGACTTGAGCTTCCCGTAGAGCCGCTGCTGCGCCTCGACGTTGCTGGGGGCGTACGTCAGCCGGATGTTCCCGTCGCCGTCGAGGGTGACGCGGTTGTCCGCGCGCGGAAGGTCCTCCGTCGAGAGCCAGAAGTCGACCGCGTGGAGCGCCATCTTCTCGAGCGACCACGAGGGCGCGAGCTTCGTCTCGCGCGGCTTCTCGCCGCGGAACATCGGCGCCTGCGACTTGCCGATCATCTGGATGTTCCCGAGCGGGAAGTCGAAGTCGTCGGCGCCGAAGTAGAAGTCGTTCAGGCCGAGCGTCTTCTGGAAGATCGTCGGGTTCTCCTCGCGCGAGAGCGCGAGCACGGCCTGGCTCGCATGGAACGTGTAGTTGCGCCCGACCTGATCGGAGCCGTTGGCGAGGCCGTTCGGATGCCTGTCGCTGGGGGAAAGGAGCAGGAGCTTCGCGCTGTTGGCCGCGCCGCACGAGACGACGACGAGATCCGCCGAGAGCGTCTCGGGCTCGCCGTCGCGCTCGACGACCACGCCGGTGACCTCGGTGCCCGCGTCGTTCGTCTCCAGCTTGACCGCCTTCGCATTCGTCCTGAGCTCGACGTTGTCGTGCTCGAGCGCCGGCCGCACGCCGAAGACCTCGGCGTCCGACTTGCCGTGCACCGCGCAGGGGAAGCCGTCGCAGTTCATGCAGCGCACGCACGCGCTGTAGGGCATGTTCGACTCCAGAAGCCGGATCCCGCACGGAGCGTGGAACGAGTGGTGGCCTGCGGCCGCGAGGTCGTCCGCGAGCTGCTGGATCCGCGGCTCGTGCGAGACCGGCGGGAACGGATACGGCGCGCTCGCCGGAGGCTCGGTCGGATCCTCCCCGCGCGCGCCGTGCACCTCGTAGAGCTGCTCGGCCTGCGTGTAGTACGGCTCGAAGTCGTCGTAGGACACCGGCCACGCGGGCGAGATCCCGTCGTGGTGGCGCAGCTCGCCGAAGTCCTCCTTGCGCAGGCGGTAGAGCGCGGCGCCGTAGAGCTTCGTCGCGCCGCCGACGAAGTAGTGGACCTGCGGCTGGAACGCCTTGCCCTCTCCATCGACCCACGTGTCCGGCGAGATGTAGCGGTTGTCGACGAAGACGTCCTGCGAGAGCCAGTTCTGCGGCTCGCGCGGGAGCCAATCGCCCCGCTCGAGCAGGAGGATCTTCTTGCCCGAGGGCGCGAGGTGACGCGCCAGCGTGCCGCCGCCCGCGCCCGAGCCGATGATGACGACGTCGTAGCTCATGAGTACTCCGCGAGCATCTCGGGTACGACGATCCGGGCCGCCGCCTCGATCAGCGCCAGGTGCGAGAACGCCTGCGGGAAGTTGCCCAGGTGCCGGCCGGTAGCCGCGTCGAACTCCTCGGCGTAGAGCCCGAGCGGCGAGGCGATCCGGAGCAGGCGCTCCATCAGGTCGCGTGCCCGCTGGGCCTCGCCGACGATCGCGAGCGCCGAGACGAGCCAGAACGAGCAGATCAGGAACGTGCCCTCCTTCCCGGAAAGGCCGTCGTCGGTCTCCTGGGTGCGGTAGCGGAGGACGAACCCGTCCTCGGTCAGGTCGTTCGCGATCGCCTCGACGGATGCGCGCAGCACGTCGTCGTCGCCGGGCAGGAAGCCGAAGATCGGAGCCAGGAGGTTGGATGCGTCGAGGGCGTCGGTGTCGTAGTGCTGACGGAGGACGCCGTCGCGGACGCCGTGCTCGAGGATGTCGGAGCGGATCTCTTCCGCCGTTGCGTTCCAAGTCTCCTGCTGGGCCGGATCCCCGCGCAACTCCGCGAGCTTGGCGGCGCGGTCGAGCGCGACCCAGCACATGAGCTTGGAGGACACGTAGTGCTGGGGCTTGCCCCGAGCCTCCCAGATGCCCTGATCGGGCTCACGCCAGACACCCGTCGCGCACTCTGCCTGGGACTGGACAATCGGCCACAGCCGCCGCGGCAGGCGCTCGCTGTGCCGCGTGTGGAGCAGGATCGAGTCCAGCACGGCGCCGAAGACGTCGTTCTGGCGCTGGTCGAACGCACCGTTGCCGATGCGCACCGGGCGCGCGCCGGCATAGCCGGTCAGGTCGTCGAGCGTCGACTCCGTCAGGTCACGGCGCGCGTCGATCCCGTACATGATCTGGAGCGATCCGTCCTCGGTCGCCTCGAGGTCGGCGACGAACTCCATGAACTCGTCGGCCTCCCAGTCGAGGTTGAGGAAGTGCAGCGCCTGCAGGGTGAACGTCGTGTCGCGAATCCACGTGTAGCGGTAGTCCCAGTTGCGCTCGCCCCCGGGGGTCTCGGGCAGCGACGTGGTGAGCGCCGCGACCGTCGCGCCGGTCGGCATGTACGTGAGGCCCTTGATCGTGAGCGCGGAGCGCTGGATCGGATCGCGCAGGGCGTGATCGGGGATCCGGGCCGCGTTCAGCCAGTTGCGCCAGAAGCGGGTCGTGGACTTCAACCTCGATCGCGCCTCGTCGACGTCCTGCGGGGCGACGAGATCCTCGGCCCAGGAGAGGGCGCAGAAGACACGCTCGCCCTCCTGGAGCACATGGCGACCCCGGACGCGGTCACCCTCGACGCCGAGCGCGAGGTCGGACCTCAGGCGAAACTGCCGCCCGGCGCCACTAGCATCGGCGGCGTGGCGGCCGTCGTCTTCGATCGACCATTCCGCGGGGGTGCGGCCGTAGTCGAACACCGGCTCGCAGATGAGCTCGACCTCGACGTGGCCGTCGAGGCATTCGGCCGTGCGGATCAGCATGTGGTCGGCGTCGTCGTCGGCCGGCGGCCGTGTGTGGGGCGTGATCCGGTCCTCGTGGTCCCACGGCCCCATCGTCAGCGCGTCGCGGACCAGCAGCCAACCGGTGGGGGTCTTCCAGGTGGTCACGAGCACGTTCGTGCCGGGCTCGTAGGCCCGCGCGGTGGGGTGGCTGATCCCGAACGGGCCAAACCGGAAGAAGCCTGCCTCCCTGTCGAGCAGGCTCCCGAACACGCTCGGTGAGTCGAAGGACGGGATGCAGAGCCAATCGATCGCCCCGTCCGGGGCGACGAGCGCGCCGGTGTGGCAGTTCGAGAGGAACGCGTAGTCGGCGATCGGCGGAAACGGCGACGGCGCCGCCGCGCTTTGCGGCTGCGTCTGATCTTTTCCGGTCACGGCGCTCATCTGGTCGCTCCTTCCTTGGTCTGAACTCCACTCATGACGCGATCCAGGGCTCGTGCCAGCGCCCGTGGCCCTCGACGAGGTCGTCGGCCTCCTTCGGCCCCCACGTCCCCGGCTCGTACGTGTGGACCGGTGGGGGCGCGTCGAGCAGCGGCTGCATCACCCGCCACGTCTCCTCGACCCCGTCCTGGCGCGTGAACCGGAGGTTGTTGCCGACCATCGCCGCGTGGAGCAGCACCTCGTAAGGCGTCGGGCCCTCACCCCCTTCTTGCGCGAACTCCATGTCGAGCTCGATCGGCGTCGAGCCCTCCCGATCGGCCCTGTGTGCGGCGACGACGAGCCTGATCCCGGTCGTCGGGTCGAGCTTGACCACGAGCATGTTTGGGTCGACCAGTTGCTCGACCGCGTGGAACCCGAGCCGGGGCGGGTGCTTGAAGACGAGCCGAAGCTCGGTCTGCGTCGCCGGAAGGCGCTTGCCCGTCCGGATGAAGAACGGCACGCCCGCCCAGCGCCAGTTCTCGATCTCCAGCCGGAGCGCCGCGAACGTCTCGGTGGTCGAGTCGGGCGCAACGCCGTCGATGTCGAGGTAGCCGGCGTACTGGCCACGGACATAGTGGGCCGGGTCTGCCTCGACCACGGCGCGGAACAGCGACAGCTGTGAGTCCTTGATCGTGGACGGGTCGCCTCTCGACGGCGCCTCCATCGCGCACGCGCCGACGACCTGCATCAGGTGGTTCACAACGACGTCCCGCAGCGCCCCGACCGGGTCGTAGAAGTGGCCCCGGTCCTCGACTCCGAAGTCCTCGGCCATCGTGATCTGCACCGACGTGAGGTAGTTCCGGCCCCAGAGGGGCTCGAGCATCGCGTTTGCGAACCGCAGGTGGAGGATCTCCTCGAGCCCCATCTTCCCGAGGTAGTGGTCGATTCGGTAGAGCTGCGACTCGTCGATGTACTGGTGCAGCTCGTCCGCGAGCGCGGTCGCGGAAGCGAGGTCGTGGCCGAACGGCTTCTCGACGACGACGCGCCCGGTCTTCGTCAGGCCCTCCTCGGCGAGGCCCTTCACGACCATCCCGAAGAGCGACGGTGGGATCTCGAGGTAGAAGACGGGCGTCTTCGCGCCCTTGATCGCCTTGCCGACCTCCTTGTAGGTGGCCGCGTCCGAGAAGTCGCCCGAGAGGTACGAGAGCCTGTCCGTGAAGCGCTTGAAGATTGCCTCGTCCAGCGGCTCGCCCGTCCCGACAATCGACTCGCGGGCGCGCTCGATCAGCTGGTCGACCGTCCAGTCGTCGACGGCGACGCCCACGATCGGGCAGTCGAGCAGCCCGCGGCGCTCCAGCCGGTAGAGCGAACGAAAGGTCATCACCTTCGCGAGGTCGCCCGTGATCCCGAAGACGACGAAGACGTCGGCCGGCTTCTGCTCGCTCATCTCTTCCTCCCTCGTGGCCGCTCTTTCTTCTTCATCTCGACCCGTCCGCGCCCGAAGGCATCGATCCGCCCCCACCGGCCCGGGATGTCCAGCAGCTCGAGCCTGCCGATGTCGCGCGGCAGCGCCGGGTCGACGATGAGGTGCTCGCCGTGCGGCTCGAGCCCGAGCATCGTCCGCAGCAGCAGGAGCGGCGTGCCCGTCGACCACGCCTGGGGGCTGCAGGCGGTCGGGTACTGGACCGGGTACTTCGTCACCGGGCGGTCGTAGCCGCCGAACGCCTCGGGCAGCCGGCCGTCGAAGAACTCCGCGGCGGCGAGGATCCCCGAGGCGATCTCGGCCGCCTCCTCCTTGAACCCGTAGCGCCGGAGGCCCCAGGCGATGAACGAGTTGTCAAAAGGCCAGACGGTGCCCACGTGGTAGCCGATCGGGTTGTAGCGGCCCTCGCCTTCTGCGAGCGTCCGTACGCCCCAGCCGGAGAAGAGCCTGGGGCCGAGCAGATGGCGCACGACGGCCTTCGCCTTGGACTTGTCCACGATCCCGCTCCAGAGCAGGTGCCCGTTGTTCGAGGTGAGGGAGTCCACCTGCTTGCCCTCCGTGTCCAGAGCGAGGGCGAAGTACTCGTCCTTCTCGACCCAGAAATCGCGGTTGAAGCGGCGTTTGAGATCGGCGGCCTCCTTCTCCAGCCGCTCCGCGAAGCTCGCGTCCTTCCAGACGAGACGCGCCAGGCGAGCGCCACGCACCTTGGCGTCGTAGGCGTACCCCTGGAGCTCACACGTCGCCCGCGGGAAGCCGGGCAGCCTGCCGTCGCGGTACGAGATCGAATCCCAGGAGTCCTTCCAGCACTGGTTCTCGAGGCCCGTCTTCTCGTTGCGCCGCTGGTAGGAGACGTACCCGTTCCCGAGCAGGTCGGCGTACTCGTCGATCCAGTTGAGCGCTGCGCGCGCCTCGTATTCGAGCTCCCGCACGAGCTTCCGGTCGCCGGTCCAGCGCTCGTACTCGTCCAGCAGCACGACGTAGAGCGGGGTCGCGTCGGCGCAGCCGTAGTAGGGCGAATGCGGCCGCTCCTCGAACGCGGTCATCTCCCCGTAGCGCATCTCGTGCGAGATACGCCCCGGGTCCTCGTCGCGGAAGTCGTCCACGCCGCTGCCCTGCCAGTCCCCCAGGACGCGCAGCGTGGTCTCGGCCAGCTCGGGGGTGAACGGCAAGGCCTGGAGGCTGGTGAAGATGCTGTCCCGGCCGAACATGGTCATGAACCAGGGCAGGCCCGCTGCCGGGAGGCTCTTCCCTCCGGCCACGGGCGGCGAGAAGCGCAGCGCCGCCAGATCGACCAGGCTGCGCCGGTAGGTGGTCTTCAGCTCGTCCCAGTCGCACTCGAGCCGCGGCGCTCCGGCGAGCCACTTGTCCAACTCTCGCTGCATGATCGGCCGGCTTCGCCTCGCCACCGCCGGTAGGACGGCTTCCACGTTGAGCGTGGTCGACCACGCGCCGTGGGGGTCGAGCCGGACCTTGAACGTCAGGCCGTCCTTGTCGACCTTCGCCGGGGTCGTCGCGGAGATCGCGGTGGCCCGCCTGTAGGTGTCGCGCGTATACGCGAGCTCGAGACGGCCCTTTATGGCGCGCGCGGAGTACGTTCCCTTCTTCTTGAGCGCATCCTTGACCTCGAACAGGTCGGCGAAATCGCTCGCAGCCTCCACCCGCACCGTCAGGTCGACCGGCTCGTCGTCGTGGTTGAGGATCGTCAACTCCTCCTCGAAGCCGTTGATGACCGCACGGCGGCGCATCACCGAGAGCTTGGCGTCGACGTAGACCGTCCCCGTCCCCGGGACCAGGAAGAAGCGCGTCTCGAAGTACTGAAGATCGTCGACCGAGAGCGCGTTGAGCCGGTCGCCGTTCACCGTCAGCACCCACTTCGAGAGGAACCGGGTGTCGTAAGAGAACAGACCGGTGGGATCGGTCAGCGACGCCTCGATGTCGCCGCGAGAGTCGCTGACCACGAACGTGTTGCCGTCGAGGATCTTGACCGGGCCGTCGCTCATCGCTGCCTCCTCGCATAGCCGGCCGCGACACCCCTGGTGCGGGCATCCCCGGGTCGTGGCAGGAGCCGCTGGAACTGCACGAGGAGCTCCGGGCGCCCTTCTACGCTCAGCTCTCCGCGCAGCATGGCAGCCACGGCATTCGCGCGACCCCTGAACATCCGCTCGAGGAGGGGCCGCTGGCCGCGAATGACGACGTCGGCCCGCACGTTGCGCCGGGAGACGGCGATGTCCCCCTTCTTGATGCTGAGAAACCAGTGCTCCGTTCGCTTGCCGTTCAGGACGTCGAAACGCAACGTGGCCGTGATCTTCTCGAGCAGCGGCTCATGCCCGCGCGCCCCGATCAGCTCGAAGTGCTCCGTAACTGCATCTGTCGTCACCATCGCTCCTCCTTTCTACTCCTTGTCTGCCCTGACGATGATTCGGCCGGGGCGCTGGTGCGTGAGGGCGGCGCCCGACCAGTCGACGACCGCCTTCGCGCGGTCTTCGTTCGTCGGCAGCAGGGCGAGGTGGACAGTGCCCCACGCGGCCTGCGCGGCGGTGCCCTTGAGCGTTCTGCCGCCGAGCATCTGGACAACCGCAGCGCGGCGGCCGATCGTCGCCATCGTGCCCTTGTCGTGGTATTTGAACGGCTTCGGCTTCTTGCCCTCTACGAGCCGGGCGATCGACTCGCCCACGTGCTCGCCCGACTGCAGCGCGACCGAGCCGAGCTGCGGGAGCACCTGCTCGGTCTTCGCGTCCGTGATCGCCGCGACGTCGCCCACCGCGTACGCCTCCGGATGTCCGGCGATGGTGAGGTCGGGGCCGACGCCGATCCGGTTCCCTCGCTCGAGCTCGAGGCCGAGCGCCTGGACGAGCTCGTTGCCCTGCAAGCCTGCACCCCAGACGAGCGTGTGCGCTTTCAGCTCCTCGCCTGACTTCAGCGTCACCCGTGTCGGTGAGACCGCCGAGACCGCTTCGCCGGTCATCACCTCGACGGAGCGCTTCTCCAATGCGTCCGCCGCGTAGTCGCGAAGCTCCTCCTTGAACATCGGGAACAGCTGCGGGCCGGCCTCCACGAGCACGATCCGCGCGTTCTCCTGCGGCACTTTCGGGTAATCCTCGGCGAAGGCGGCGCGGTAGAGCTCGGCGAGCGCACCGGCCGTCTCGACGCCGGTTGGCCCGCCACCGACGACCACGACGTTGAGCGCGCCGTCGTCGATCAGGGACGGTTTCCGGTCGGCGGCCTCCCAGCGCTCGAGCACGTGCTCCTTGAGCCGCACCGCGTCGGCCAGCGTGTACATCGGGAAGGCGTGCTCGGCGGCCCCCGCTGTCCCGAAGAAGTTGACCTCCGCGCCGAGGCCGAGCACGAGGTAGTCGTAGGCAATGGGCTCGAGCTCGGCGAACCGGACCTCGCGGGCGTCGAGGTCGACCGCAGTCACCGAGTCCTGGTGAATCGTCGCGTTGTCCTGGCCGTGGACGAGGTCCCGGAGCGAATGGCCGACGGCGCTCGTCTCGAGCAGGCCGGTCGCGAGCTGGTAGAGGAGCGGCTGGAACGTGTGGTAGTCGTGCCGGTCGACGAGGACGACCTCGACGTCGGTCTTCTTGAGCTTCTGTGTTGCGCCGACGCCGGCGAACCCGCCCCCGAGGACGAGAACCTTCGGCGTCTTGGCGCTTCCGTCCGGTCTACCTGGCACGTCGTCCACCCCCTGGGCGAGGGCGCCTACTCTAGTCCTCCCGCTCGGGGACCTGCGTCACACCCAGCTCGGCCCGCATCGTGAAGGCGCCGTCGTCCTCGCGCACCCGCTGGAAGCCGTGCCGCTCGTAGAGGTGGATCGCCGGGTTGTCCTTCTCGACGCTAAGGCTGATCGCGTCGAAGCCTTCCGCTCTCGCGCGTTCGAGCAGCGCGTCGAGGAGGTCGGAGCCGAGCCCGGAGCCGCGCTTGCTCGGCACGACGGCGATCGACAGCTCGGGCGTCTCCTCGTCGAGGAAGCCGTAGCCCGCGTTGTCCGCCCTGAAGAGGCGGTACCACGCGGCCCCGACGGGCTGGAAGTCCTGGATGGCGATCAGTGCCGTGTCGCCGGGGCGGCCCCAGCGCTCGACGTAGCGCTGCACGGGAGGCTCGCCCGACTCCGGCACCGTCGTCGCCCGCCAGTAGTACGCGTGCCGGAGCATGTCCTTCAGGAACGGCACGTCCTGCGGGCCGGCCTGCCTGATCACAGCATCAGGCCCGGCTCTTCCAGGTAGGCCTTCACCGTCCGGAGGAAGTCCGATGCGACCGCGCCGTCGAGCGCGCGGTGGTCGCAGGTCAGCGTCATCGTCATCAGGGGCGCGACGGCGACCTCTCCCTCGCGCGCGACTGCCCGGTCCTCGACGGCGCCGACCGCGAGGATCGCCGCCTGAGGCGGGTTCAGGACGGCGACGAACTGCTCGACGCCGAACATGCCGAGGTTCGAGATCGTGAACGTGCCGCCGTCGAGGTCGTCCTGCCTGAGCTTGCCGTCGCGGGCGCGGGTGACGATGTCGGCCCTCGCCGCCGCGATCTCGGCGATCGTCCGCCGCTCGGCGGCGCGGATGATGGGAACGACGAGCCCGTCCGGGATCGCAACCGCGATGCCGATGTCCGCGCTCGGGTGCCGCTCGATCGCCTCGCCCGTGTAGCGGGCGTTGACCGCGCGGTGGCGCATGAGCGCGGCCGCGCAGGCCTTGGTCAGGATGTCCGTCAGCGTCGGCCTCGGCGCGCTCTCCTTGGCCAGCTCGGCGAGGCGGGCGTGCAGCTCCTGGGCGCGCGTCATGTCGGCCGACATCGAGATCTGGAACGCAGGCGCCTCCCACGCTTCGGTCAGCCGGCGCGCGACGGTTCGGCGGATCGACGACAGCGGCTCGACCTCGACCTCGCCCGAAGGAGCGGGCAGCGTAGGCGCGGGTGCGAGCCCCGGCTGTGCGGCTGCGCGCTCGACGTCCTCGGCAACGATCCGCCCCTCGGGGCCGGTGCCGGTCAGAGCGCGACGAGCTCGATCCCGCGCTCGCGCGCGATCCGGCGTGCGAGCGGCGAGGCCTTGACCCGGCCTCCGTCGCTCGCGATCGCCTGAACCGGGGCAACCGCCGCGACCTCGACCGGCTCCTCCGGCTCGGGCTCCGCCGCCGCGGGAGCAGCCGCGGCGGGCTCCTCGATAACAGGCGCCTCCTCGCCCTCCTCGCCGATCACGGCGATCGTGTTCCCGACGGGAACCTCGCCCTCGGCGACCGCGATCTTCAGCAGCACGCCGGAGAAGTCGGCCTCGACCTCCTGCGTGACCTTGTCGGTGTCGAGCTCGTAGAGCGGCTCGCCCTTTTCCACGCGGTCGCCCTCGTCCTTGAGCCACTTGACGATCGTCCCGGACTCCATCCCCTGCCCGAGCCGCGGAAGCTTGACCTCGTTAGCCATGCCGCCTCCGGACAGGTCCGGGGGACTGTCCCCCTGGCATGGCCGAAACGGACACCCTAGGTGGCACGGGCGACCGTCCTCCGGATCGCGTCGAGCACGTCGGCCGCGTGCGGGACGACGTAGTTCTCCATCACCGGCGCGAACGGGATCGGCGCGAACTTCGAGCCCACGCGCTCGACCGGCGCGTCGAGCCAGTCGAAGGCCTGCAGCTGGACGACCGCGGCAACCTCGGCGCCGAAGCCCATCCTCGTCACCGCCTCGTGGGCGACCACGCAGCGGTTCGTCTTCTTGACGGACGCGATGAGCCCCTCCTCGTCGAGCGGCTGCAGTGTGCGCGGGTCGAAGACCTCCACCGAGATGCCCTCTGCCTCGGCCTCCCCCGCCGCGGCCAGCGCCTCGTGCACGAGCCGCCCGGTGGCGACCACGGTGACGTCCGAGCCCTCGCGGTGCACGCGGGCCTTGCCGATCGGGATCGGCTCGAGCTCGTCCGGAACCTCCTCCTTGATGCCGTAGAGCGTCCGGTGCTCGAAGAACATGACCGGGTTGTCGTCGTAGATGGACGACCAGAGCAGGCCGCGGACGTCGGTCGGCGTGGAGGCGAAGACGACCTTCAGCCCGGGCACGTGGACGAACCAGGCCTCGAGCTGCTGCGCGTGCTGCGCTCCCGGCGACCACCCCGCGCCACCCTGCGTGCGGACCGTCAGCGGCACCTTCAACTGCCCGCCCGACATCGAGCGGTGCTTGGCGGCCTGGTTGACGATCTGCTCCATCGCGAGCGTCGTGAAGTCCTCGTACATGACCTCGACGACCGGCCGCATCCCCTGCATCGCCGCCCCGATCCCCGCGCCGACGAGCGCCATCTCCGAGATCGGCGTGTTCCGCACGCGCTCGGGCCCGAACTCGTCGAGCATCCCCGCGGTGACGCCCATCGACCCGCCCATCTCGGCGATGTCCTCGCCCATGATGAAGACGTCCTCGTCCCGGCGCATCGCCTGGGAGAGCGCGTCGCGCACGGCCTCGCGGTAGCTCAGCTCAGGCATCTGAGGCGCCGCTCGTCGGTGCCGCCCTCAGGACGTGCGGCTCCGGTCCGTTGCGCCGGTCGAAAGCGGAGGTCTGCACGCTAGACGTTGTTCAGAGCGTCTTCGGGCTTCGGGTCGGTGCCGTTCTTGGCGAACTCGACGGATGCCTCCACGAGCTCGTGCGCCTCGCGGTCGAGCGCCTCGTAGTCCTCGTCCGAGATCCCGGAGCTCTCGCGCAGCTTCTGGATCGGGTCCTGCGTCTCGACGGCCTCGTGGAACTCGTCCTTGTCGCGGTAGATCTGCGGGTCGCCCACGTAGTGGCCCACGAGCCGGTACGTGTTGGCGAGCAGGAAGACCGGGCCCTTGCCGTCGCGCGCGTGCTTGAGCGCACGGCCGGCCGCGCGGTGAACGGCCTCGACGTCCTGGCCGTCGACGGTGATCGAGTGCATCCCGTAGGCGACCGCGCGCTTGCTCAGATCCTCGATCGGCAGCTGCTGGCTGGCCGGGGTCGACTCGGCCCAGTGGTTGTTCTCGCAGACGAAGACGGCCGGGACCTTCCAGAGCTGCGCCAGGTTCAGCGACTCGTGAAACGTGCCGATGTTGGTCGCCCCGTCGCCGAAGAACGCGACGGCCACGCGCGGCTGGCCGCGCAGCTTGAACGCGAGCGCCGCGCCGGTGATCGCCGGAAGCCCGCCGCCGACGACCGCGTTCGCGCCGAGATTGCCGCGCTCGACGTCGTAGAGGTGCATCGAGCCGCCGTAGCCGTGCGAGCAGCCCTCGAGCTTCCCGTACAGCTCCGCCATGACCGCGTTCGGGTGCGTGCCCGCGCGCGAGCGTGTGCCCGTGCGCGCGATGGGTCGATGCGAAGACGTCGCCGTCGTCGAGCGCCTGGCACACGCCGACCGCGACCGCCTCCTGGCCGATCGCGACATGCAGGAATCCCGGCAGCTCCCCGGCGCGGAACTGCTCCTCGACCTTCTCCTCGAAGCGCCTGATCAGGAGCATCTCGCGCAGGAAGGTGCGTACCCGCTCTTCGCTGAGCGTGGCTTTGCGCTCGACCTTCGCCACGGGGCTGAGCTTAGAGGCTATACTGCCTGCTCGGGGACCTCCTGTCTGCAACAGTGCCGAGACGGCGCTCGCAGGCGCGCTGGGCGGCGTCACAAGCGAAGGCTTATATTCGCCCGATGAGCCTCGTCGGCCAGTGGCAGGCGATCGAGCGCGACCTGCCGGAAGGCTGGGACGAGGCGCGCATCCGCCTCGATCTCGCCGAGGAAGGCGATTCCGAGCGCGCGGCCGCGCTGCTCGGCCCCGCGAGCCCGGGCAGGCGCGGCCCGGTCATCTCGTTCACGGTCGCGCGCCGGCACTGGCCCTCGCCGGAGGTCGCCGCCCGGCTGCTGGGCCTGCTCGATCGCAAGGGCATCCAGGGCGAGCTCCACGTCGTCGCGTCTACCGAGGCACCGGCCGCTCCCGCCCCCGTCTCCGTCTCCGCCTCTGCCTCCGCCGAGCAGAAGACCTTACTGGCCGCCTGGGAAGACGAGCTCGCGGTGCTGCCCTCGGACTGGAGCGATCTCTACGCCGAGGTCGAGCTCGACTCGAGCGACTACCTCGACCGCGCGGCGCTCCTGCTCGCGCCGCTCAATCCGAGCCGCTACGGCGAGCAGGCGGGATTCCGCTTTCGCGCGGCGCGCCAGTTCGGCTACGGCGCGTCCGGCCAGATGGCACAGCGCTGCCTCGACGCGGCTCGACGAGGAGGGCATTCGCGGCTCGATCAGCGTGCTGTGGGCCCTGTCCGACACGCGGCCCGTCCAGACGCAGGGACCCGTCTGGTACTCGGGCGGCAAGAGCGTCTGAGTCTCAGCCGAGCGCCGCGCTCAGCTCCTTCGCGACCGCCCTGGCGTCGCGAATCGAGCCCGTGATCACCAGGCACGTGTCGTCGCCGGCGAGCGTGCCGACGATCTTCGGGTGCTCCAGCTGATCCACGGCGCGGGCGATCGCAGGCGCGGAGCCGAGCTCGGACTGGATCACGACGATGTTCTGGGCCGCGGTCGCCTGCAGGCCGAACTGACCGAGCACCGCGGCCAGCGCCTGCCGCGGGTCGGTGCGCCGCTTCCGACCGGGAAGCACGTAGCGGGGCCGCCCGAGCGCGTCGGTCGTCTTCTCGAGCCGAAGCTCGCGGATGTCGCGTGAGATCGTCGCCTGCGTGACCTCGCAACCGGCATGGGCAAGCGCCTCGGCGAGCTCCTGCTGGCTGCCGATCCGTTTCCGCGAGACAACGCTCGCGATCAGCCGTTGCCGCTCAGGCTTGGGGAGGGAGCGCGCCGGAGGCTCCATCGAGCTAGAGTAACCCGCAGGTTTGGCTACGACATCACCCGAAACCGAGACCCACGATGGAATCCTGAGGAAGATCCTCTGGAGTGTCCTGACGTCCGTGGTCGCAGCAGCCGCGGCGCTCGCCGCGAGGCGGGCCGCGGACACGATCTGGCGCCTGACCACCGGCGAGCCGCCGCCGAACAGGAAGAAATGACAAACGCCGACGCCATCGTCGAACGCGGAGCAGAGAACCTCGAGCACCTCGCCAGGCGCGCGGAGGCGCGCGACGATGGGGTCGGCGACATGGTGGCCGACGAGCTCGACGCGAGCGCCAGCTTCCTACGCAAGCTGAAGCCGAGCGCGATCTCCGCCCGGATCCGGCGCGCGAAGAAGCAAAGGAGTGCAAAGCGCCAGCGGCGAGGCGGCGGCCACGCGCCGGTCGTGATCGTCGGCGCCGCGCTGGTTGCAGGCATGCTCCTCGCGAGAATGATCGACGCGAGCGACGATGGAGACTGAGCCCTCGAACCAGGTCGACCCAGCGGGTCAGCGTGTGTCGCCGCCGCCGACGGCGACCGCCGAGGCCGAGCACGCGCTGAAGAACGGGCAGGCGGGACTCGGCACGGCCGCCAGGAACTTTGCCGAACGCCTGAGCTCCCTCGTACGGCTCGAGTTCGAGCTCGCGCAGCTCGAGATCAACCGCAAGGTCGACCTGATCAAGAAGGGCGCGATCATGGCCGGCATCGCGGCCTTGCTCGTCTTGTACATGGTCGGGTTCGGCCTGGCCGCGGCGGCTGCGGGGATCGCGACGCAGACCCCGGTCTGGGTCGCCCTGCTGATCGTCACCGGCGCGCTGCTGCTCGCCGTAGCGATCCTCGGCCTCCTCGCGAGGCGTGCGTTCCAGCAGGGCGCCCCGCCTGTGCCGGAGCAGGCGATCATGGAGGCGCGGCTGACGACGGAGGCCCTGAAGGGCGATGCCAATCCAGAGCCAGACGAGGCCCCGGAGGCCGCGAAGACGCGATGCCAACCCGTAACGGCCGCACTGCGGAGCAGGTCCGCCACGAGATCGAGGCCGAGCGCGAGCGACTCGCGACCGCCGCGGACGACCTCCGGGCCGGGATCGACGATGCCACGGACATCAACGCGAAGCTGCGCGGCAAGCTCCCCGTGGCGACGGCGGCCGCGTTCGGGACAGGGTTCGTGCTCGCCGGAGGGATCAGGGCGACGATGAAGGCGGTCTTGCGCTACCGCGAGAGCAGGCGCAAGCGCGGCCCGTTCTCGTTCCTGTCCGACTGACCCTTACGGCGCCGGCGGCGACGGCGCGACGATCTTGAACGTCCGCTTGAGCTTCTTCGACGCATCCGAGCGGTAGGAGCCCTTGCCGACCTTGAGCCTGACCGTCCAGGTGACGCTGGCCAGGCCGCGGATGCCCGTCTTCTTGTTCACGCCCGGCGCGACGAGGTGGAAGTTGTCCTTCTTGGTCGCGTCCTTGACGGCGACCTTGTAGGTGCCGGCGACGAGCGACTTGACCGCCGCTCCGCCCTTCTTGAGCGTGATCGTCTTGCCCGGGCCCACCTTCGCCGTGAGCTTCTGCGGCGGAGGCGGTGCGGGGCCGGCGCGGAAGCTGCCCTTCATCTGCGACGGGTGCGCGTCGCACTTGTACTTGTAGGCGCCGTTCACGAGCGTGACGTCCCACGTGAACTTCTCGGGCTGGCCGGGAACCGTGTTGTCGAGGTTCGTCGCCTTGTCGACGCCCCCGGGGCCGGACAGATGGAAATTGTGGTCGTCCGAGTTGTCGGTGACCGTGATGGTGTAGTCGCCGGGATCGAGCTGGTTGACGGGCTTCCCGTTCGCGTCCTTGAGCGAGATGCTGAACCCGGGCCCGACGGTGCCAGTCAGCGCGATGGCCTTGGTGGCAGGCCTCGCCGATCCGGCCACGAGAACGGTGGCCAGCGCCAGCAAAGCGACGACGATTGCGAGACGGCTCTTCTGCACGGTCGATTCCCCCTTGTTCAGCGGCAGCAGAGTAGCAGTACGACCGAGGCGCCCAACCGGATTTCCTCCTTCGTTCGCGAGCGGCGTAGACTCACGCCGTGCTGCGCCGAAACGAGAAGGTGGAGATGATCAAGCGGGCGCCGCTCTTCGCCGCCTGCTCGAAGCGCGAGCTCGAGGACGTCGCGCGGATCGCTGACGAGATCGACCTCCGGGAGGGCAAGGAGATGACCCGCCAGGGCTCGCGCGGGCGCGAGTTCTTCGTCCTGCTCGAGGGCGAGGCCGAGGTGACCAGGGACGGGCAGAAGATCAACCAGCTCGGCCCGGGTGACTTCTTCGGCGAGATCGCGCTCGTGTCCGACTCGCCGCGCACCGCGACAGTGACGGCGACGACGCCCGTGCGAACGCTCGTAGTGACCGCGACCTCGTTCAAGCGGCTGCTCGACGACCAGCCCGAGATCCAGCGGAAGGTGCTCGTCCAGCTCGCCGAGCGGCTCGCCCCGGAATCCCTTTAGCCGCTTCGAGACCCTCGATCGGTTCGACCGGTCATTTCAGACGGACGCACGGCACAGCCCGCGCGTCCTGACGTCGGCATCGCAAGCGACGCCTCTCAGGCCCGGAGCTCCGCGCCGAAGCGCTCGCCGAGCGCCGTGACGATCCGTTCGCGCAGGCCGGCCGCGTCCTCGTCCGTGAGCGTCCGCTCGGCCGACTGGAACGTGACGGCGAACGCGACCGACTTGCGGCCCTCGCCGACCTGCTCGCCGCGGTAGACGTCGAACGGCCGCATCTCGCGCAGCTCGGCGCCCGCGGCCTCGTTCGCCGCGTCCACGAGCTCGCCGGCCGCAACCTCCTCGGGGACGACGAACGCGAGGTCCTCGCGCACGGGCGGGAAGCTGACGACGTCCCGGAACTTGACCTGCTCGGGCGCCGCCGCCAGCAGCTCCTCGAGGTCGAGCTCGAAGACTCCCCAGCTGCCCTCGAGCAGCTGCGGGTGGAGCTCGCCGAGGATCCCTGCGCCGACCGTCGCGGCCTTTCGCGGGTGCAGCAGCTCGTCGGTGGTCTGCTCGAAGCGCGGCTCGGCCTTGAGCGCAGCGTAGAGCGCCTCGACGACGCCCTTCGCGCGGCTCCAGCCGCCCTCGACGATCCCGGCCACGTGACGGCGCTCGTCCGGGAGGCCGTCAGCCGGCAGGTAGACGCGCGCGATCTCGAACAGCGCGATCCCGTGCGCTCCGAGCTCGAGGTTGTGCTCCGCGGCCTTCACCAGGCTGGGCAGGAGGCGCGTGCGCAGGACCGCGAGCTCGAGCGAGATCGGCTCGGGCAGGCGCAGCGCCCGCGGATCCGCGTCGCCCTCCCGCAGCGAGGACGTATAGGTCTCGACCAGCCCGAGGCCGGCCAGCGTCTCCTCGACCCTGCGGCGCAGCCTCTGCAGCGGGGTCAGGGCCCCGAACATCTCCCGCCGCTGCGGGAGCGTGAACGGCACCTCGTCCAGGCGGAAGCGCGCGATCTCCTCGACGACGTCGATCTCGCGCGTGACGTCGCGGGCGCGCCAGGTCGGGACGACGACCTCGTCCGCGCGATGCTCGAAGCCGGTGCGCTCGAGCATCGCCCACTGCTCCTCGACCGGTGTCGCAGAGGCCGATCACCTCGTCGGCGCGCTCCGGCCGGTAGCGCACGACCGGCCGGTCGGGCAGCTCGCCGTGGACGTCCGCGTGACCCGTCCAGCGGGCGCCCGCGAGCTCGACAATCAGCCTCGTCGCGAGCTTCGCGGCCGGCTCTGCGAGGTACGGGTCGACGCCCTTCTCCCAGCGGTTCAGGCCCTCGGTGCGCAAACGGAGCCGCTCCGAGGTGCGGAAGGTCCCGGTCGGCTCGAAGTTCGCCGCCTCGAGAAGGACGTCGGTCGTTCCGTCGCCGATCTCCGATTCCTCGCCGCCCATGATCCCCGCAAGCGCGACCGAGCGCTCGGCGTCGGCGATCATCAGGTCGGTCGGCTCCAGCTTCCGGTCGACGCCGTCGAGTGTGCGGAGCCCTTCGCCGGGCTCGGCCCGGCGGACGACGATCCGCCCGCCGTGCAGCTTGTCGAAGTCGAAGGCGTGGAGCGGGTTCCCGAGCGCGAGCATCACGTAGTTCGTCACGTCGACGACGTTCGAGATCGGCCGCATGCCCGCGCCGAGCAGGCGGGCCTTCATCCACAGCGGCGACGGCCCGATCGACACCTCGCGGAAGAGACGGCCGATGTACCGCGGGCAGCCCTCGAGGTCGTCGACCGCGATGTCGACGGGCTCGCCGGGACCATCCGCCTCTGGCTCGCTCCCGGGCATCGGGGCGAGCTCGAGGCCGTAGAGCGCGGCCACCTCGCGCGCGACGCCGTAGACCGAGAGCAGGTCCGGCCGGTTGCCGGTCGACTCGACGAGGAGGACGTCGTCGACGAGAGGCAGGACATCGACGAGCGGAGTCCCCGGCTCCGTCTCTGCCAGCACCATGATCCCCGCATGGTCGGTGCCGAGGTCGACCTCGTCCTCGGCGAGGATCATCCCGTCCGAGAGCTCGCCGCGCACCTTGCGCTGCTCGAGCTGGAGACCGTTCGGCAGCACCGCGCCGGGAAGCGCGACCGCGACCGTGGCCCCGGCACCGAAGTTCCAGGCGCCGCAGACGATCTGTCGCGGATCGCCCTCGCCCACGTCGACCACGCAGAGCTGCAGCCGGTCGGCGTTCGGGTGCTTGGCCGCCTCGAGGACCTTGCCGACTCGAAACAGGCCGAGGTTGCCGTCGTCGTCGGCGACCCCGCGACGCTCGATGCCCTCGACCTCGGCGCTCGAGATCGAGAGCCGCGTCGCAAGCTCGTCGAGCGGCATCTCGACGGGGACGTACTCCCGAAGCCACGAGACCGGGACTCTCAAAACTGCGTCAGGACCCGGAGGTCCCCCTCCCAGAGCGGGCGGATGTCGGGGAAGTCGTACTTCAGCTGCGCCACTCGCTCGATCCCGCAGCCGAACGCGAACCCGGACCACTCCTCCGGGTCGACGCCGACGTTCTCGAACACGCGGGGGTCGACCATCCCCGAGCCGCCCATCTCGAGCCAGCCCGAGAAGCGGCACGTGCGGCAGCCTTCGCCGCCGCAGATCCCGCAGGAGACGTCGGGCTCCATCGAGGGCTCGGTGAACGGGAAGTAGTGCGTGCGAAACCGGACGCGCCGGTCGGGCCCGAAGATCGCGCGCATCACGTGCAGGAGCGTCCCCTTGAGGTCGGCGAGCGTCAGGCCGCGGTCGACGGCGAGCCCTTCGAACTGGTGGAAGATCGGATAGTGCGTCGCGTCGATCGAGTCGCGCCGGTAGCAGCGGCCGAGCGAGACCATGTAGATCGGCGGCTCGCGCTCCTCGAGCGCCTCGATCTGCGACGGCGACGTCTCGGTTCGCAGCAGCCGGTTCTCGTCGAAGAAGAACGTCGCTCGCGGCGAGCGTGCTGGGTGCCACGGGTCGAAGGCGAGCTTGTCGAAGTTGTACTCGGTCGTCACGACCTCGCGGTCGTCGCGCACCTCGTAGCCGAGGCCGAGGAACGCGTCCTCGATCTCGCGGCGCGTCTGCGTGATCGGGTGCAGATGGCCGACCGGGAGCTCGTCGCCCGGCAGCGTGACGTCGACGACGATCCTCGGTGAGCGCGCGGTCGAGCTCGGCCCGCTCGAGCCTCGCCTGCCGCTCGGCGACCGCGGCCTCGAGCCGGTCGCGGATGCCGTTCAGCAGCATCCCCGTCTCGCGGTCGCGGACGGCTCGCAGCGCCTGGGCGAGGTCGGACTTCCGCCCGAGGTAGCCGACGCGCGCCGACTCCAGCTCGGATGGCGTCGAAGCGCTCTCGATCGCGCTCTGCGCCTCGGTTTCCAGCGCCTCCCAGTCCATCGGGCGACTGTACCATCGCCCTCCGTGGCCGAATTCGACGCCTTTGCGCCCATCTACGACGACTGGGCCTCGCACATGACCGAGGACGTCGACTTCTACGTCTCGCTCGCGCGCGAGGCCGACGGGCCGCTCGTCGAGCTCGCAATCGGGAGCGGGCGCGTGGCGATTCCGGTCGCGAAGGCCACGGGACGGCCGGTGCTCGGGATCGACAGCTCGCCCGCGATGCTCGCCCAGGCGCGCGAGCGGGCGACAGCGGCCGGCGTCGAGCTCGTGCTGCGCGAGGGTGACATGCGCGACCTCACGCTCGATGAGCCCGCGGCGCTCGTCTACTGCCCGTTCCGCGGGATCATGCATCTGCCTACGTGGAGCGACCGGCGCCTGCTCTTCGAGCGAGTCGTGGCTGCCCTTCGGCCAGGCGGCCGCTTCGCCTGGAACGTCTTCGTCTTCAACCCGCACATCGCCGCGCAGATGGACGGAAGCTGGGACGAGCACGCCGGCATCCGCAACCGGGTCGACCACTTCCCGGCCGACAGCCGGATCGACATCACGCTCGAGACCGGATCGACCTCGCTCTGGTGGACGACGCGCTCCGAGTGGGAAGGCCTGATCGACGTGGCCGGCCTCGAGGTCGAGGCGCTGTACGGCTGGTTCGACCGCCGCCCGTTCGACGAGCAAAGCGAGGAGATGGTGTGGGTCGCGCGCAAGCCGCGTTGAGCGCGTACGACGCGATTGCAGAGCTCTACGACCCGTGGAGCGTGAGCGTCACCGAGGACGTCTCATTCTACGTCGCGGAGGCAAAGCGCGCCGGTGGGCCGATCGTCGAGCTCGCAGTCGGAACCGGCCGCATCGCCGTCCCGACGGCCGCGGCAGGAGTCCGCGTGATCGGCGTCGACTCCTCGCCGGGGATGCTCGACGTCTGCCGCGAGCAGGCCGAGCTGGCCGGAGTCGCCGACCTGCTCGATCTGCGCCTCGGCGACCTCGCCGAGCCGCCGGTCGAGGAGCGAGTGCGCCTCGTCACCTGTCCGTTCCGCTCGTACCTGCACCTGCTCACCGACGAGGAGAGGCTGCGCGCCCTCGGGGCCGCGCGCGAGCTGCTCGTTCCGGGAGGGCGGCTCGTCTTCGACGTCTTCGCCCCCGCGGCCGACGACATCGAGGACACGCACGCCCGCTGGCTCGAGCGCGAGCCGGGGATCTTCGAGCGCGCGGACTGGGACGAGGAGGCGCGCACGCTCACGCTCTCCGTGCGCGGAGGCAGCGGCGCGACCACGTTCACGCTCGCCTGGCTCTCGCCGGAGGAGTGGCGCGCGCTGATCGAGCAGGCCGGCTTCCAGGTGCTCGGCTGCTACGGCTGGTTCGACAAGCGCCCATACGCAGGCGGCGAAGACACGGTCTGGGTCGCCCGGCGCCCGCCCTCCTAAATCAGCTCGACGGGGTCGCCGATGGCGACCTCGCCCGACTCGACGATCCGCGCGAGCATCCCGCGCTTGCCGTCGAGCTCGGCCCGCAGCCCGGGCCGCAGGTCGTCCATCCGCTGGCACGGGTCGCAGACCATCGTGATCTCGAACACGGCCTCGTCGCCCACGCGCACGCGCTGGCCGATCGGCCACGCCTGCACGTCGTCGCCCTCGACGGTCAGGTTCTCGCGAATCGCGCCGGGCTCGACCTCGACGGACTCGAGGTGCTCGCTCGAGACGAACAGCACCTCGCGCTTCGGGGGGTTCGCATGGGCGCAACCCTCGAGCCCCTCGCCGGCGATCGCCTTGCGGCGCTCGTGGCCGACGGAGACGCCGCTCTTGCGGCCCGGCGACGTCCAGATGCCCGAGATCCGTGCCATCGCGCCCGCAGTCTAGCCACGCGCCCGGCGCTCGTAGAGCGCGATCGCGGCGGCGACTCCGACGTTCAGGGACTCGGCGCCCCCCTCGAGCGCGATCGTCGCGCGCGCGTCGCAGGCGGCCACGACCGACTCGGGCAGGCCCTCGCGCTCGGCCCCCAGGACGAACGTCACGGACCCGCCCAGGTCAACCTCGCGCAGCGGCTCGCCGCCGTGCGCGACGAGCGCGACGCGCCGCCGCGGAGCCTCCTCGAACCTGCCGACCGGAACCCGGAACACGGCACCCATCGAGCCGCGCAGCGCCTTCGGCCCGGTCGGGTCGGCGCAGCCGGACGACAGCGCCACGAACGCAGGCCCGAGCCCGTCGGCGGCGCGCATGATCGTCCCGAGGTTGCCGGGGTCACCGACCCGCCAGAGAGCCACCCCCACGCGCGGCGCTGCGCCGGGGTCGAGCCTGGGAAGGTCGTCGCGCCGGAACACCGCGACCCGCCGAGGCGCGTGCTGCAGGCTCGACACCGACCCGAGCGCCTCGGCCGAGACGTTGTCGCCCGCGACGAACAGCTCCTGGGGCTCGAGGCCCACGGCCAGCCCCGCCTCGACGAGATCCTCGCCCTCGACCGCGAACAGCCCGAGCTTGTCGCGCCAGCGACGGTCCTGCAGCTTCCGCACGAGCCGCAACCGTGGGTTTGCGGCCGACGTGATCACCCGGCGAGCCGGATGCTCAGGAGTCCAGTGCGGCCTTCGCCTGATCGGCGAGCTTGCCGAAGGCGGCCGGGTCGCTGACCGCGATGTCCGCGAGCACCTTGCGGTCGAGCGGGATCTCGGCCTTGCGCAGGCCGGAGACGAACTGGTTGTACGAGAGGCCCTCGCGCCTGGCGGCGGCGTTGATCCGCATGATCCACAGCCTGCGGAACGTGCGCTTCTTGTTCTTGCGGTCGCGGTAGGCGTACGAGAGCGACTTGTCGAGCTGCTCCTTCGCGCGCCGATAGCTCGAGTGCTTGAGGCCCCAGTAGCCGCGCGCCTGCTCGAGCGCCTTGCGGCGCTTCTTGCGTCCGTGAACCGAGCGCTTGATGCGTGGCACCGTCTACCTCCCCAGGAGCCGCTTCACGGAGCGCTCGTTGGTGGGATGGACTTCCTTCGCGCGCCGGAAGCCGCGCTTGCGCTTAGCCGACTTCTTCTCGAGCAGGTGGCTCTGCGGCCCCTTCCGGCGCAGGAGCTTGCCCGTCCCCGTCACCTTGAACCGTTTCTTCGCTCCGCTGTGTGTCTTCTGCTTTGGCATCGTCTCTCTTCACTCCTGCGTTCCTTGTCGGCCCCAGCACCATCACCATGTTCCGACCGTCGAGGAGCGGCGGCGACTCCACCTGCCCGATCTCCTTCACGTCCTCAGCCAGCCGCATCAGCAGGTCCCGCCCTCGCTCCGGATGGGTGGTCTCCCGCCCGCGGAACATGATCGTCACCTTCACCTTCGCGCGCTGGTTGAGGAAGCGCTCGACGTGGTTCTTCTTGGTGTTGTAGTCGTGGATCCCGATCTTGGGCCTGAACTTGATCTCCTTGACGTTGATTGAGACCTGGTGCTTACGAGCGAGCTTGGCCTTCTGCTCCTGCTCGTAGCGGTACTTGCCGTAATCCATCACCCGCGCCACCGGCGGATCCGCCTGGGCAGCCACCTCGACGAGATCGAGGTTCTTGCCCCATGCGTACTCGCGCGCCTCGTCCGTGTCCTTGATTCCGATCTGCTCGCCGTTCTCGTCGACCAGCCTGACTTTCGGCGCGCGGATCAGTTCGTTGATTCGGGCTTGCGGGATCGGTGCCCGGTCGGGCTCGACCGTTCGCCGTGGTCTCAAAGGCCCTTCACCAAGTTCTCAGTTCCTCCCTTTTCGAACGACAAAGCCGCTGCCAAGCAGCGGCCCAGAACTCTCGACCTGTTCGGTTGAACCTCCGCGAAGCCGCGAGGCTTGGAAGGTGAGGGCTGGGACCCTGCTTGCCAGGGTCACAATGTAGCAAGGTGCGCGAGAAGCTCGTCCAGTGACATCGTGGCCTGCTCGCCGCCTCGCCCGCGCACGGCCAGCGACTCGTCCGACTCCTTGTCGCCGTAGACGATCGCGACCGGGATCTTCTCGACCTCGGCGTCGCGGATGCGCTTGCCGACGGTCTCGTCGCGCTCGTCGACCTCGATCCGGTAGGTGCCGAGCTTGCCCGCGAGCTCGTTCGCGGCCGCGCGGTGGCCCTCGCCGACCGGGATCACGCGCACCTGCACGGGCGCAAGCCAGAACGGGAATGCGCCCGCGTAGTGCTCGATCAGGATCCCGATGAAGCGCTCGAGCGAGCCGAACAGGGCGCGGTGGATGACGTACGGCGTGTGCTCGGCGTTGTCCTCGCCCATGTAGCTGAGCCCGAACCGCGCGGGCATCTGCGAGTCGAGCTGGATCGTGCCCATCTGCCAGGAACGGCCGAGCACGTCGGTCATGTGCAGGTCGATCTTCGGGCCGTAGAACGCTCCGTCGCCCTCGTTGAGGGTGTACTCGATGTCTCGTCGCTCGAGCGCCGACCGCAAGGCGCTCTCGGTGAAGTCCCACTCCTCGTCGGTGCCGAGCTTGTTCTCGGGGCGGGTCGAGAGCTCGAAGCGCGCCTCCATGCCGAACAGGTCGTAGAGGTACATCGCATAGTCGAGGCAGCCGAAGATCTCCTCCTCGATCTGGTCGGGAGTGACGAACATGTGCGCGTCGTCCTGGGTCACGTGCTGCACCCGGAGGAGGCCGTGCAGCGTCCCCGCGCGCTCGTTCCGGTGCAGCGTCGACGCCTCCGCGTAGCGCACCGGCAGGTCGCGGTAGCTCCGCAGCGCGCTCCCGAACAGGAGCATGTGGCCCGGGCAGTTCATCGGCTTCAGGCCGAGCGTTCGCTCGCCGTACGGGACGAGGAACATGTCGTCGCGGAACTTCTCCCAGTGGCCGGAGGTGACCCAGGTGTCCACGTCGTAGAGCAGCGGCGTCTTGACCTCGACGTAGTCGCGCCTGAGGTTCTCGCGCCGCCGGAGATCCTCGAGCTCGTTCCAGAGGACCATGCCCTTCGGGTGCCAGAACGGCATTCCGGGCGCGTGCTCGGACAGGTGGAAGAGGTCCAGCTCTGTCCCGAGCCGCCGGTGGTCGCGCCGCTTCGCCTCCTCGAGCCGGTGGAGGTAGGCGTCGAGGTCCTCCTGGCGGAAGAACGCGGTGCCGTAGATCCGGGTCAGCTGCGTGTTCTTCTCGTCCCCGCGCCAGTACGCGCCGGCGAGGCCGGTCAGCTTGAGCGCCTTGATCGGCTTCGAGTCCTGGAGGTGCGGGCCTCGGCAGAGGTCGGTGAACTCGCCCTGCGTGTAGAAGGTGATCGGCCCCTCGGCGGTGTCGACGAGTTCGACCTTGTACGTCTCGCCCTGGTCGGCGAAGTGGCGCTTCGCCTCCTCCGCGGTCACCTCCTCGCGGTTCCACGAGCGCCCTTCCTGGAGCTCCTTGCGGATCTCCCCCTCGATCTTCTCGAGCGCGTCCTCGCCGATCGGCTCAGGGAACTCGAAGTCGTAGTAGAAGCCGTTCTCGACCGGCGGGCCGATCGCGACCTTCGTCCCCGGATACAGGCGCCGCACCGCCTCGGCGAGCAGGTGCGCCGCGGAGTGGCGCAGGACGTAGAGCGCGTCGGGATCGTCCGTGTCGCGCGTGGTCAGGATCTGGATCTCCTGACCATCCTCGAGCGCCGCACGTAGGTCGAGAAGCTGTCCGTTCGAGCGGACGAGCACGGCCTGCTCGGCGAGCTTCGGGCCGATTGCCTGCGCCACGTCGAGCCCGGTCGCGCCGTCCGGGAGCTCGAGCTCGGAGGAATCCGGGAGGACGACCTTCATCGTGCGGAGGATACGCACGATGAAGGGCGATTCGCGACGGCCTGAGATGACGCGCCGCTCGAGCCTCCAAGTAACAGTCTGTTACTTGCTCCGCCTCGACCTGGCGCGGCCGAGTCCCTCGTCGCAAGCCGACCTTGTAACAGTCTGTTACTAGGCGCTGGGGTTGCCGGCTGAGCGGGTCACTCGCCCTCGACGGCGGCGCGCAGCTCCGACGGGCACTTGAGCCAGTACGACTCGCGGAGCCACTCGAGCGCGGCCTCGAGCGACTCCTCATCCGTCACCCTGGCCGTGATCCAGCCGTAACGGCCGACGTAGCTGGCCGTCTTCACATACGGGAGCAGATGGGCGATCTCGCGCTCGTCGGACGTGAGCTTGACCGTCACGTTGACCGCCTCGTCCTCGGTCACCGCCCAGCCGAAGACCTTGTTCTCGCCGACCTTGAAGACGGGGAAGTCGCCCCAGGGCCGATCCTCATACGACTCGGGGAAGGACAGGGCGAGCTCTCGGATCTGCTCCTCGATACTGGCCAGGCGCACGGGGCCATTCTGTCCGTTCCCTGGTGGCCCGCGCTGCATACACTCCGTCTGTGAGGTCGAAGACGCTCACCAGCCGGGTCGGCGCGGGGCTCTCCCTCGCGGCCGGAGGTGCCCAGGCCGCACGGCGCGCTGCGCGTGACGCGCGCAACGCCCTCGGAGGCGCCGAGGTCGATCTCGCATATCTCTTCCTCTCGGCCGAGCACGGAGACGAAGCCGAGGAGGCGCTCGCGGCGGCCTCGCAGGAGCTCGAGGCCGTCAACCTGCTCGGGTGCGTGGCCGAGGGCGTCGTCGGCCGCGACCGCGAGCTCGAGCAGGGCCCGGGAGCCGCCGTCTGGGCGGCCACGCTGCCGGGAAGCATGATCGAGACCTTTCACGCGGTCGCGTTCGGGACCGACGACGGCGTCGCGGTCGGCGGGGTCCCGCTGCTCACGGACGCCGACCTCGTCACGATGCTCGTCGACCCGTTCACGTTCCCCGCATCGGGCTTCCTCGCCGAGCTGACGCAGAGCGAGGGCGATGTCCCGGTCGTCGGCGGGCTGGCCTCCGGCGGGGGCGGGCCCGACGCGCAGGCGCTGTTCCTCGACGACGAGGTGCTGACCGACGGGGCTGCCGGAGCCGTGCTCCGCGGCGTTCGCGTCCGGACGGTGGTCTCGCAGGGTTGCGAACCCGTCGGGACCGACTCGGTGGTGACGAGCGCCGAGGACAACGTCGTCTACGAGCTGGCCGGGCGGCCCGCGCTGGAGCGCCTCCAGAGCGAGCTCCGCACGATGAGCGCCGAGCAGGAGGAGCTGGCGGCGCGCGGCGGCCTCCTCGCCGGCCTCGTGATCGACGAGAACCGCTCGGAGTACAAGCGCGGCGACTACCTGATGCGCGGCCTGATCGACGTCGACGAGGACTCGGGCGCGCTCACGATCGGCGAGGCCGTCCGGGTCGGCCAGACGCTCCGCTTCCACGTTCGCGACGCACGCTCGGCGGACGAGGACCTGCGCGAGAACCTCGCGTACACGCTCGACGGCGAGAGGCCGGCGGGCGCGTTGCTCTTCACCTGCAACGCGCGCGGCACGAACATGTTCCCCGAGCCCGACCACGACGCCCTGGCCGTGTCCGAGGCCATCGGCGGGGACGCGCTCGCGGGCTTCTTCTGCGCCGGCGAGATCGGCCCGGTCGGCGGCCGGCCGTTCCTGCACGGCTTCACGGCCACCGCGGCCGTCTTCCTCGAGGGCTAGCGCTCCAAAATCCCTCGGACGAGGGGTTTGGATCCCCCGTCAGGGTCATGGCACCCGAACGCCCGAGGATCGAACCTGAGTCGACACGGAGGTCAGGCGGACCTCCGAGAGGACTGGAGGAGCGGTGCTGCGGGATTCACGGCCTCGGGCTGAACAGGGACAGGTCTTGGTGCTGATCGCGCTGATGATCGTCCCGCTACTGGCGATCGCAGGTCTCGTGATCGACGTCGGCTACGCGTACTACGCGCAGCGCTCGCTGCAGACGCAGGCGGACGCTGCCGCGCTCGCCGGCGCGCAGAACCTGCCCGACGGCAACTCTGCGGTCGCCGTTGCGAAGCAGTTCGGCAGCAGCTCGAGCGGGAAGAACTTCAGGGGCGACATCGGCAACGTCACCGAGACGATCACGACGAAGTGCCTTGCCTCCGTCCCCGGATGCGACCCGGTGAACGCGGTGGTGGTGGACGAGCGGGCGACCACGAGCACGCTCTTCTCGCGGGTCCTCGGGATCCACAGCTTCAACATCCACGTGCGCTCGACGGCCTGCTCGCCGTGCGGCACGCAGCCCCTGGACATCATGATGGTGCTCGACCGCACCGGATCGATGTGCCAGGACCACAACGGCAACAACGATCCGGCCTGCACGGACCTGAACAACGCGAGAAGCGGGATCAAGTCCTTCCTGCAGGTGATGAACCCGAGCCAGGACTACGTCGGCCTCGCGGTCCTTCCGCCGGCGACGAGCACGAGCAACAAGTGCTCCACGCCCGACACTACGAACTACAACTCGTCGGGCGCCGCGTACACGCTCGTCCCGTTGTCGCACGACTACAGCACGAACGGCGTGCTGAACACGGGGTCGAACCTCATCTCGACGCTCAACTGCCAGAAGGCGAACGGCTCGACCTCGTACGCGACCGCGATCGAGAAGGCGCAGGCCGAGCTCGACGCACACGGCCGGTCAGGCGTCAGGAAGGTGATCGTCTTCTTCTCGGACGGCGCGGCCAACATCGGCCCGACCTACTACGCGACGAGCTCACCGTACCGGCAGCAGCCGTGCCACCAGGGCGTCTGGTCGGCGAACGCGCAGAAGTCGAAGGGCACGATCATCTACTCGATCGGCTACGACCTGAACGCGGTCAACGGCGGTGCCAACAAGTGCACGTCGTACACCGGCTCGGTGGAGCAGCCCGGCATCACTGCGTACCAGGCGCTCCAGCAGATCGCGTCCACTTCGGACACGTTCTACAACCAGCCGTCGGCCGGCCAGCTGAACACGCTCTTCCAGCAGGTCGCCATGGACATCCAGCGCGGCGCCTCGGGCCTGATCGACAACGACGCGGCCTAGGCGGCCGCACCGGCAAAGCCGGCAAGCGGCCTCTTATGGTCGGCGTCGCAAGCGAACGCCTTGGGCCGCTAGGCCGTCTCGGCCAGCGAGGGCGTGCAGCTCGACCGCCCCTGCTTCTCGAGGTACTGCTGGTGGTACTCCTCGGCGCGGTAGAACGTCTGCGCCGGCTCGATCAGCGTCGCGACCGGCTTGCGGTACTCGCCTGACGCGTCGAGGTCGGCCTTCGACTTCTCGGCTGTAGCCCGCTGCTCGTCGTCGTGGAAGAAGACGACCGAGCGGTACTGGTCGCCGATGTCCCAACCCTGCCGGTTCATCTGGGTCGGGTCGTGCTTGGCCCAGAAGACGTCGAGCAGCTGCTCGTACGAGACCTGGTCCGGGTCATAGGTCACCTCGACCACCTCTGCGTGGCCGGTCGTGTGCGAGCACACGTCCTCGTAGCTCGGGTTCTCGAGCGTGCCCCCCTCGTAGCCGACCTCCGTCTTCGTGACGCCGTCGATCTGGCGGAACGCCGCCTCGACGCCCCAGAAGCAGCCGGCTCCGAACGTTGCCTTCTTCTCCACTTACTCCTCCTCCAGTTTCAATGCGGCCGAGTTGATGCAGTAGCGCAGCCCGGTCGGCGCCGGGCCGTCCGGGAAGACGTGCCCGAGATGACCTCCGCACGCTGCGCAGAGCACCTCCGTACGCACCATCCCGAGGCTCGAGTCGACCTCTTCGCCAACGGCTTCCGTGCTCGCGGGCTCGAAGAACGCGGGCCAGCCGCAGCCGGAGTCGTACTTCGCCTCCGAGCCGAACAGCTCGGCCCCGCAGCCGGCGCACCGGTACGTGCCGGGCTCGAAGACGTGGTCGTACTCGCCGCTGAACGGCCGCTCGGTTCCCTTCTCCCGCAAGACGCGGTACTGCTCAGGCGTGAGCTCCGCCTGCCATTCCGTCTCTGTTTTCCGAATTTTGGTCACGCTGAACAGTCTCGCAGGACCTCCCAGCGTTACGCCTCCCCGAGAGGGCTAGTGTGGCCCCGTGACCGACGGCTGGGGCCCGTACTACGACGCTGCGAAGAGCGGGACGCCGCGGAGCACGCTGCTCCAGGCGCTCGATCTGTTCGACTCCCAGCCCGCGGACGGCCGGTTCGCGGTCGACCTCGGCTGCGGCGAAGGGCGCGACACGGTGGAGCTCCTGCGCCGCGGCTGGCGCGTCCTTGCGATCGACGCGGAGACCGAGGCGATCTCACGCCTTCGCGCACGGCCCGAGGCGGCGCGGAGCGACCTCCTCGAGACCCAGGTGGCCTCGTTCGAGGAGGCCGACTGGCCGGAGCCTGCGCTCGTCAACGCGAGCTACGCGCTGCCGTTCTGCCTGCCCGCGGCGTTCCCGGCCGTCTGGGCGCACGTCGTGGAGTCGCTGCCTCCGGGCGGCCGCTTCTGCGGGCAGCTCTTCGGCGACCGGGACGAGTGGGCCTCGGACCCTGAGCTCACGATGCACACGCGCGAGGAGGTCGAGCGGCTGCTCGAGCCGTTCGAGGCCGAGCGCTTCGACGAGGTCGAGGAGGACGGCGAGACGGCACTCGGCAAGCCGAAGCACTGGCACCTCTTCCACATCGTCGCCCGCAAGACGTGAGACGCTCCCGCGCGTGAGCACGGTCGAGACGGTGCGCGGGCCGGTCGAGCTGTCCGAGCTCGGCCCGGCGCTGATGCACGAGCACATCTTCGTGCTCCAGCCCGAGGCGCTGCTGAACTACGGCCACGTCTGGGGGGAGAGCTACTGGGACGAGGACGCGCGCGTTGCCGACGCGATCGCCAAGCTGCGCGCGGTGCGGGAGGCGGGCATCCGGACGCTCGTCGACCCGACCGCTCCCGGCCTCGGCCGCTACATCCCGCGCATCCAGCGGATCAACGCCGATGTCGACCTGAACATCGTCGTCGCGAGCGGCGTCTACGCCTTCCTCGAGCTGCCGAACTTCCTCTTCTACCGGAGCCCAGAGGCGATCGCGGAGCTGTTCGTGCGCGAGATCCGCGAGGGCATCGACGACACCGGGGTCAGGGCTGCGTTCCTCAAATGCTGCGTCGAGGAGCACGGTCTCGTCGGCGACATCCCGCGCATCCTCGCGGCGATTGCGATGGCCGCGGTCGAGACCGGCGTGCCCATGATGGTGCACACGAACGCCTCCGCAAAGACCGGCCTGCTCGCGCTCGAGGCGCTCACGAACCACGGCGTCGACCCGACCCGGATCGTGGTCGCCCACATGGGCGACAGCAACGACCTCGACTACCTGCGCGCGATCGCCGACACCGGCGCCTGGCTCGGCTGCGACCGCTTCAACATCCCCCACTTCAACCCGGATGCGAACCGGATCGAGACGCTCACGAAGCTCGTCGGCGATGGCTACGCGGGCCAGATCCACCTCTCGCACGACGGGGCCTGCTTCTACGACTTCATGACCGGCGACCCGAACTTCGCCGACGAGCGACCCGACTACCTGCACATCTGGAGCACGATCCTCCCGGCGCTGCTGGAGGCAGGCGTCACGCAGGAGCAGATCGACCAGATGACGATCGAGAACCCGCAGCGGTTCTTCGCTCCTCGCTGAGCCGCACGATCTTCCCGGGGTTCATGATCCCGCGCGGGTCGAAGAGCTGCTTGATCCCGCGGTAGAGCGGAAGCAGGTCCGGGTGCTCGAGCTCGAGCGCCCGCATCTTCCCGATCCCGACGCCGTGCTCACCGGTGCACGTCCCGCCGCGGGCAACCGCGTCCTCGACGACGAGGCGCGAGAGCTCGTGCCAGCCCTCGACGTCCGACGGGAGGTCGGGGTCGACCGTGACGCCGACGTGGAAGTTGCCGTCGCCGACGTGGCCGAGGATCCCCGCCCGCAGCTCGAGCCGGTCGGCGGTCTCGCGGGCGAACGTGACGGCCGCGGGGAGCTGCGCGAGCGGCACGCAGACGTCCGTGACGCACTCCCTCGTGCCCGGCCAGAGCTGCGCCCAGGCGTAGGCGGCGCTGTGGCGGGCCGCCCACAGCTCCGCCCGGCGGTCGGCGTCGCGCTCGTGGGCCACCTCGACGGCTCCCTCCTCTTCCGCGAGCCCGAGGACGAGCTCGAGATCGTCCTCGACCGAGCTCTCGCTGCCCGCGGCCTCCACGAACAGCGACGGCACCTCCGGGAAGCTCGTGCCCTTGTACGCGTTGATCGCGCGGATGTTCATCGCGTCGAGGAGCTCGAGCCTCCGGACGCCCGTGCCCGCCGCGACAGCGCCGACCGCGGTCTTGCACGCAGCCTCGATCGACGGGAACGAGATCCGGGCGGCGACGACGTGCTCCGGGATGCCGTAGAGGCGAAGCGTGAGCTCGGTGATCACACCCAGCGTCCCCTCCGAACCGACGAACAGACCAGTGAGGTCGTAGCCGGCCGAGGTCTTGAGCGCCCGCGAGCCCGTGCGGATCACCTCTCCGCCCGCGAGCACCGCTTCGAGCGCGAGCACGTTCGCACGCATCTTCCCGAACCGGATCGTGGTCGTTCCGGCGGCGTTCGTGGCGGCCATGCCGCCGAGCGTGGCGTCCGCGCCGGGGTCGACGGGAAACCAGAGCCCGTGCTCGCCGGCCGCGCGCTCGAGGGCGCCTCTCGTCACCCCGGGCTGGACCGTCGCCATCAGGCTCTCGGGCTCGACGGCGAGGATCCGGTCCATGCGCGAGAGGTCGAGGCTGATTCCTCCCTCGACGGGGATCACGTGGCCCTCGAGGCTCGACCCAGCGCCGAACGGGGTCACGGGCACGCGCTCGGCGTCTGCGAGCGCCAGCACGCGCGAGACCTCCTCGGTCGAGACCGGGTAGACGACCACGTCCGCCGGGCGCCGGGTGTGAAACGTCATGTCCTCGCCGTGAACCGCCCGGTCGGACTCGCCGACCGAGACGCGGCCAGGGTCGCCGAGAGCCGCCTGCAGAGGCTCGATGTCCACGAGGCGAACCCTACGGCTCAGGACTCGTCGCGCTTGAGAACCGTCGTCGCGACCCGCAGGCCGTAGCGGCCCGGCATGAGGACGACATCCCACATCTGGTTGACGACGCTCCCGCCGGGAAGGTCGTCCGCGATCGCCTCGACCGCGTCGTCGGATGCCTCGAGGATGCCGCCCGCCGCGTCGACGACGCCGTCCGCCATCTCGCCGGCCATGGGCACCGCAGCCGAGGCGATCTCGACGGTGACCGCAGGCCCGAGCTTGGTGAGCGTCTCGCGGACGGCCGCCTCGGCCTCCTCACGCGCGCGCTCGAGGTCCTTCATCGCTTCCTCGTGCCCGGCGGTAAAGACCCGCCACCACTTCCAGCCGGTCACGGTGCCCGCCCTGACCATCAACGCGAGCACGAGCACGACCCCGATCGCGATCCAGACGAGGGCGAGGATGACAGCCGCGAGCCACGGCGAGACCGCGGACGAGAGCCCGAGCATCGCCGCGACGTTGACGAAGGCGAACGCGGTGAGAAACGCGATCCCGGCGACGGCCGCCGCGGCGATGTCGCGAGCCGTGCGGCGTACCTCCGGCATGTGCCGGGCGGCGATGAGCTGCCCCTCGCAGAAGGCGAGAACGCTCAGATCGCGCCCGAGCTGGGCGGCGAGCTCGGTGACGGACTCGGACTCTTGCTCGCGCTGCTCCTCCTCCTGCGCGGCCGTTTCCTCCTCCGGAGGCGCAGCAACCGAGTCGACGGTCTCAGTCACGACACCTCAGGCTAGCGACGGCCGACAGGTGGCTCAAGCCGCCCGATGTGACCGGCGCAGGAGCTGCAGGCCGGGAACGAAGCGGGGCACCCGTTTTCGATAACGGGCGTACTCGTCGGGGAACGTCTGGCTCATCAGCCGCTCCTCGATCGGGATCCTGGTGGCGACGACCGCGCCGCCGACGATGAGGAGGCCGAGCGTGACCCCAAGGCCGCTCAAAAGCACCGTGCCGACCAGCATCCCGAACAGGCCCGTGTAGATCGGGTGGCGGGTGACCGCGTAGGGCCCGTCCGTCCTGAGCTGATGGTGAGCCTGGAGCACGTCAGGAGAGGCCGACCACATCCGTCCCAGCCTGACCCGCGCCCAGATCGTGAACGCCGTGGAGACCACCAGGAGAACGAGGCCGGGGGTCTCGATCCACAGGGAGTGATCGGTGACGCGGTGCAGGTAGTGGCTGCCCAGTCGGAAGACGAGAACGACCGCGATGACCGCGCCGATCCGCCAGAGCGCTCCGCTGCCGCCGCCCTCGCGGCTCCCACGGGTGCGGGCACCGTACGCGGCGCCGGCGATCCAGGTAACGACGACCACACCCCAGCAGACCAAGGTCGCGGCGACGGCCATGCCACCATCTTGGCGATACCGGCAGGGTTGCCCGGAGGCCTAGTCCCGGAGGGTGTTTAGTCGACCCAACCGAGTGCACCGCAGTACAACCACGCCGCGAAGGCGTCGGGCAGCTCTCCCCAGGCGCGCAACGCGGTGATCACCGCGTCGAGCTCCGCCTGTGTGGCCCAGCCCTGGTCGACAATGACCTTCGCCATGTCCTCGGCCGAGAACAGACCCGCCGCGAACTCCGCGAACCAGCGCGTGGACGCCAGGTCGCCGTACACCTCCGGCGCGTGGGCAACCCCCTGGGTTCGAGCGAATCCTGCCTCCAGCATCAGCGTGCGCAGGCGTCGTGAGTAGCGGGCGTTGCCGCCTTCATGCGCGACGGCGCGCTCGAACAGGCGTGGGGCGAGCTCCAGCTCGGGACTCTCCGGCGACATGACGACCGTGCCGAGGTCGTCGTCCGTGACCGCAGCGAGACCACCGCTGCGAAGGACGCGCCGCATCTCGGACAGTGCGCGAACCGGTTCGCGGACGTACATCAGGACGGCGTTGGCGTACACGACGTCGAAGCTCGCCTCGTCGAACGGCAGCTCGTAGACGGAGGCCGTGAAGAACTCGGCGTTGCCGATCGCACGCTCGGCTGCGGATCTCCGCGCGGCCTCGATCTGGCCGGGGTCGGCGTCGATCCCGACGATGCGGCCAGGGGCGACGCTCGGAGCGAGATCGAGGGCGATGCTGCCCACGCCGCAGCCGACGTCGAGCACGTCCATGCCGGAACGCATGTGCGGCAGGAGGAACGGCAGGAACCCGCGCGCGTCGCGGTTGGCGACGTACCGGTGTTGCACGCCCTCCTCGATCACGTACCGCTGGTCGATGGGATCAACCCTAGTGCCCGGGGACTCTTGGGCTGTTGATAAGCCGGTTGGCCTTGGCCGCGCCCGACGCTTGCGGGCGCGGCTCATCGATCGGCCAAAAGAGGGTGAGCTACGGCGCCTCTTGCTCGAGCACGACCTCGTACTCGTCGACCGAGACGCGACGAATGTTGCCGGCGGACTCGGGCGGGCTCATCGCCTCGAGCGTCGCGGCCCCCTTCCGGAGGTCCTCCTCGGAGTCGAACCGGACGGCGACTACGACCTGCCCACCGGGCCGGTCGGCGAGGACGGTGATCCGCTTGGCGGGAATGCCTTCCGGCGGCCCATCTTGGGAATTGATCTCACTGACCATCGCGTCGATGGCTGCATCGTCGGCGTCGAACGTGACTACGCGCGCGTACTGCGACATTCCGTCTCCTTCGTCGGGATTCGGCATGAGCCTAGTTGCTTCTCCGCATTCACGCGCCAGGCGGCGACGTCTCCCTTGGCCGCCGCGCCCGACATGTGCGGGCGCGGCTCGGATGCGTCATGAGAGAAGCCGAGCCCGTCGAAGTCGTCATTACGGTTTCTCACCCGGTTCCGCCTGACCGGAAGGCTCGGCTGGAAGCTGAGGGAATGTGTCCTTCCGCGAGGCGTAGACAACCGGCCGCCTGGTGGTAGTCGCGCCGAACGCCGAAAACGAGCCGGGGCATGGGCGCGCGACTAGGCGATCTGTCGACGCCAACGCCCCCGGTCTATCCCCGGCTCGACCACTCTTAGGCGTCAACCGTCCGGATTAGTTAGGGCGTAAGGGCCGAGGGGGCCCGGCTCGCCCCCCAAAGCCGAACCGGGCCACTCCTCGGCCCAAACCTAAGTAGTCGTCAGGATTGTGTGGAACTTGTGGTGAGGTCGCCTGGAGCGCCCTGAGTTGGTTCTCGCGAGAGCACGCTCGCCCAGCCCAGTTCTCAGCCGCCTGGGCCGCCGGCCGTACGATCGTTGGAGCGCCACGACGATGAGTTCTTCTCTCGCGATCCGTCTTTACAGTGAAGGCCACTGCGAAACGAAGGAGAGCCCGATGCGGAGCGTATGGGTGGATCTCATTACCGAGGATCGTCGACCGCTCTGGCCCGACAGTTTGAAGCCGTGCTGATCTATTCGATGAGCGTCTCGGTGGACGGCTTTATCGCCGACCGCGAGGGCGCGTTCGGATGGGCCGTTCCCAACGAGGAGCAGTTTGCTTTTCACATCGTGCAGACACGCGAGCTGGGGGGCTTTCTGTGCGGCCGCAGGCTCTACGAGACGATGCTGGTGTGGGAGACGGATCTGTCGATGCGCGACAACGAGGCCGGGGCGGAGTTCGCCGACGTTTGGTGCGCGATCCCGAAGGTCGTCTTCAGCCGCACCCTAGACAGCGTCCAGGGCAACGCCCGGCTCGCCAAGGCATCCGTGGCCGAGGAGGCCGCAGAGGCACTCGACGCGACAGACAAGGATGTAGGGATCGGCGGCGCCGGCCTGGCCGCGGCAGCGATCGAGCTTGGCCTTGTCGACGAGCTGCGCATGTTCCGCAACCCCCACGTTGTCGGTGGCGGCACGCCGTTCCTTCCACCGATCACCGAAGACGTCCCGCTGGATCTGATCGAGACCAGGACATTCGGCTCGCGTGTGATCTACGAGCGCTACCGACGCGTCCGCGATGACTCGGACTGAGGCGCCGCGACGGAACCGCTCGCGGCCGTCGTCTGAACTTTGGTCAGGCGTACTTTCAGAACACTGGCGCACCGGAGCGTCCATCGTCTTGACCGTGCGTCGGGGCGCGTTTGAAGCGCTGGAGGACCGGACCTGCGCTTCCCGCGCTCGTCGCGTTCAGCGCTCGCAGAGCGCCTTCAGCGAGGCGTACTGCTTCGGCACGTCACGGCGGATCACCGGCGCAAGCAGCGGGAACAGCACCTTGAGGACTCCTCTCGGACGGAAGTCGAAGTTGCTTTCGAGGTCCGTACCCTCACCGGTCGGCGTGAACGTGTACGCGATCGCAAGGTCGGGCTTGCCGCTCGCCTCGATCCCAAGCCGGGACGGCCGGTCGTAGGTGGTGAGCGTCACGTCGTACGGCGTGCCGCCGTTGACGATCGCGAAACGCGAACCCGGCCCGATCGGCTCTCCGCTCAGCAGCTCAGCGCTGCTGACTCGGCTGTTCCATTGCGTCTCGTTGCGCAGATCGGCAAGGGTGTCGAAGACCTGTTCGGGTGGGCAGGCGATCCGGGTCCTCGTGGTGACCTGCACCTGCGCGATCCTATACCGGCGTCCTGCGAACCCATCGTGATGGACTTCATAGGGGCACTGGGCGGGTCGTTCGTCGGGGAGTAGCACCCTTCCTCAGGGGACATTCCCGAACACTGGCCTGATCATTACTCGCCATGCTCGGGGCTCGGGTGACATTCCCGGACGCTGGCCCAGGCGACCCGACTAGGGCAAGCGCTCCTGGTGGTACCTCTCCTTGTCCTTCTCACGCCACTGCGCCTCGTAGGCTTCCGCCTCCGCGAACTCCTGCTCCGATCGCGCTCTCGCCTGCGCGTCTTCGCTCGCGGGATGCTCACTGGCGGCCGCTCTGCGACGTGTGGCCACGAAACCGACGACGACCAAGGGTACGACGACCAGGGCAAAGACGATCCACGGGATCACGCCGGCAGCGTACCTCGTCATCCGCGAGTAGCCACACCGTCAGACGACCGGGTACGTCGGGGAACATTCCGCACGCTGGCCCACGCCAGGCTCCCAGCACCTGAGTAGTTGGTTAGAGAAGGTCAGAGATCAGCCAGCGGCTGCCGTCCGGTCGCTCACCAGGTAGGCGACGATCAGCGCAGCGGGGAAGAAGAAGAGGCTGAAGATGAAGTAGCCGAAGAAGCTGTGCCCTTTACGACCAGCGACACGGGCGGGCCAAAAGGCGAGCGCGATCCAGACGATGATCGCGAGAATTGTCCAGATCCAGACACCGTTGGCAGCGAGAAGCACGTCGACCTCCTTGTGGTCGGGCAGCGTGGAGAAGTGCGGTTGCGAAGTCTCACATAGCCCGGATCGACGCCAATCGTTGTGGACGCTGAACCGTGGTGCGGATACCTACGCATCCGTCCGTCAGGGGACATTTGCGAACACTCGCCCAGGGCGGAGATGCCTGCATGGAGAGCGGCCGGGCTACACGACGCGAGTCGGGGAAGTAGCGTTGGCGTGTGCGGGTCAAGCGAATCGGATATGTCGGCCTGCGAACAGACGACGTAGACAGCATGACGTCCTTTTTCCGCGACGTGATCGGACTCGAGGCTGCGGGCGAGGGCGAGACGGTCACGTTCCAGCGCCTGCCCACGCATCGCCGCGATCTCCTGGAGGTGTACGCGCAGGAGCATCGGGATGCGAGGCTGATTCCCGACGGCACCGATGTCGTGATCGCGTTCGTCGTCGACGACATGCGCGAGGCGATGGCGGAGGTGCAGGCGGCGGGCCTCGACCTCGTTGGTGACCCCGTGTGGGCAGCGGAGGCGTTCGGCGACCCGTCACTTGGTGAATTCGCGTGGTTCTTCGTACGCGCGCCCGACGGTCGCGTCTTCGCGATCGAGCAAGTCCCCGATTAGCAACGGGCCGGGCGCGCCGCTCAAAGGACATTCCTGGATGCTCGCCCATGCGAGCGTGTCGTCTGACTAGAACCAGCGGATCGAGTCCGCGACTACTGAGTTGCCTTAATCCCTGACGAGTGCTCAGGCGACAGTACAGCCGCATTGACTGGGACGAGTCAGTCGACTTCGCCTTCGCGTCGATAGAACTCGATGAGCGGACGTGCGGGATCGTGGTCAGCGTGCTCGTTGCGCTCCGCGATTAAGCGAGGTGGCCAAGCACGGCACCGAAGAGAGCGTGGCGCCAGGTCGCCTGCGCGAACGCGCGTGGGTTGGTGAGGAGCGGTGGGATGCCGGGTTGACCGCGCGCCGGGTGGTAGCGGTCGACGAGGTAGCAGAGCGGGTAGAGGCCAACGTGCTCGGTGAGAGCCATGCTCAGCGCGAGTTTGCGGGAGTCGAACGGGAGCAGGCGCCGCGCCTCGTAAAAGGCGAGCCCGAACAGTGCGCCGTTCAGAGCGTGCATCGCGAACCCGGTGGCTCGCCAGCTTGGGCCTCGCGTCAGCGCCTTTCCAAGAACGGCGAGATCGGAGTAATCACAGCGTAGAAGCCGCTGGTCCATCGGCTCCTGCAGCGCCCACACGGTCGCAGCCATCACCCCGGCCGCAGCCGATCGCAATCTGGTGTTCACGGGCGCAGTTTGGCACCGCCGCGAGTTCGCCAACCGACCACGAACCGACAACCCTCGCCAGACCTCTTCTAGCGTGCGGGGGTGTGTTTCGGTACGTGCCTGTTGAGTGCCTAAACGCTCACGCATGGACGCTCAACTTGCCCGGGTATATCTTCCGCGGCGTCTGCGGTGAATCCAGATGCGGCACTTGGAGCCGGAGCACCTCCCCCCGAGGGGCTGCGTTCCTAGTCGCATAGGAACGGAGCCACGCTCCGGCTCCACCTCAGTCAGGCAAGGCTTGGGCCTGACAAAACCCGGATCGCTGCCGGCGCGTATACATGTAGTGAGCCGAGCGGAGATTCGAGGGGGAGAAGCTCGCTGTGGCCGCTCGGCTCCCTAGCGTGGCTCGTCAAGACGTCGGCCGGAAGCGCCGGGGCTTGCCGCGCTCGGTGCATTCAAGGATCAGCGCGTCCCAGGCCTTCTCGAGCCAACGCCGCCCCGGTGCCATCCGGTCGTCGCCGAGGATCTTGTCGGCGGGGTGCGGCTCGTCCTTGCTCATCGTCACCCCTTCTGCCGTCGTCGTTGCCACGACCGGCAAGATCCCAGGGCGGCACCGGGGACAGCACCGCGCGCGCATTTCCGGCACCCCTGGCACAACTGACCCGCGTAACCATCAGGAAGACGCCTGGCTGCGCGGGTCAAGAGTGGGCGGTACTGGGCTCGAACCAGTGACCCCCAGCTTGTCGAGCTGGTGCTCTCCCAACTGAGCTAACCGCCCTGGGGAGACGGATTGTAGCCGCCCCGGCGGGGAGGATCGGCCCGGCCGGAGATGAACCTATCCTTTGGTGGCCGTGAACCAGCCTCCCGTCTCTTCGTGGGCGCAGAAGCCGCAGCTGCGGATCGGCGCGGTCGTCGCGATCGCGCTTGCCATCGCCTTCGTCGTCTGGCTGATCGTCCGCGGAGGAGGCGGCGGATCGTCCGAAGCGACCACGAACGCCACCACCCTCCCCCAGGTCGGGCCTACCGCCGTCAGCGTCACGCAGCTCGGGACGTTCAGGGACAAGGCCGGGCACCCGGTCTACTGGGCCGGCCCGATCCCCGGCACGCGCTACGAGCTGACGCAAACCAAGAAAGGAAGCATCTACGTGCGCTACCTCCCGCAGGACGTGCCGATCGGGAGCAACGCCCGGCACACGCTCGTGGGCAGCTATCCGGTCGAGCACGCCTACAAGGTTCTGCAGGGCCTGGCCAAGGAGGATGGAGAGGTCTCGTTCCCGGCCCCAGGAAGCGGGATCGCGGTCTACTCGCAGTCGTCGCCCACGAACGTCTACCTCGCGTATCCGAACTCGAACGTCCAGATCGAGGTCTTCGACCCGTCGCCGGCGCGGGCGCGGAGCCTGATCACGTCAGGCCAGATCGCGCCTGTTCCGTAGCTGAGTGCGCTAGTCGTCGCCTGGGTCGCCTACCCGCTGCTGCTGGCGGGGCTCTCGCTCGGCTGCGGACGGCTCGCTGAGGTCGCCGCCGGCGAGCGGCTGCCCGGGCCGCTCGTGCTGCCGGTCGGGCTGACCGTCGTCGTCCTCGCGGGCCAGCTCGCGACGCTGACTGACACGACAGCCGAGCTCGCCGGCCCGCTGGTCGTTGCGCTTGCGGTCGTCGGGCTCCTGCTCGCACGGCCCTGGCGGCCCCGGGCCTGGGGCTGGCCGGCAGGCGTCGGGGTCGGCGTCTTCGCAGTCTTCGCCGCGCCGGTCGTGCTTTCCGGGAACGCCACGTTCGCCGGCTACATCAAGCTCGACGACACCGCGACCTACTTCGCGATGACCGACCGCGTGATGGAGCACGCGCGCAGCCTCGCGGGTCTGGCCCCGTCGACCTACGAGGCGACGCTGGCGACGACGATCGCGATCGGCTACCCGACCGGGAGCCTGATGCCGCTCGGGATCGGGCACCAGCTCCTCTCCTACGACATCGCGTGGCTCTTCCAGCCGTACCTCGCCTTCCTGGCGGCGATGCTGGGGCTCTCGCTGTACGCGGTGCTCGAGCGCGTGATCGCCCCGCGCGGGCTGCGAGCCGCGGCCGCCTTCCTGGCCGCTCAGCCGGCGCTTCTGTTCGGCTACGGGCTCTGGGGTGGGATCAAGGAGCTCTCGGGCGCCTGGCTGCTCGCGCTGCTGGCCGCGCTTCTGCCGTGGACGCTCGCGGAGCGAAAGGGCTGGCGCGCGGTGCTGCCCCTCGCAGCCGCGTGCGCAACGGTCGTGTGCGTGCTGAGCCTCCCGGGTGCGGTCTGGCTCCTGCCGGTGATCGTCGCAGGAGGGGTCGTGCTGCTTCGCAGGCCCGGCCGCCCCTCGTTGGTCACGGCAATAGCGTTCACGGCGGCACTCGCAGTCCTGGCGATTCCTGCCTTCGTCGCGGCCGTCGACTGGCTCCCGCACGTGCACGCGTTCAGCGCAGAGACGGAGCTCGGCAACCTGATCGAGCGGCTGAGCCCGTTCCAGCTCTTCGGGATCTGGCCGGTCGGCGACTTTCGCGTGCGGCCGCACGGTTCCGGGCCGACCTACGTCCTGATTGCCCTCGTGATCGCCGCAGGGGCAGTCGGAATGTGGTGGGCGTGGACGCGCCGTAGCTGGGCGCTGCTGCTCTACGTCCTGACCGCCGGGATCGGCTGCCTGCTCCTCGTCGCGTTCAGCTCGCCGTGGGTCGGCGGCAAGGCGCTCGCGATGGCCTCCCCCGCGTTCCTGGCCGCGGCCTTCGCCGGCTGCGGCGCGGGCTTCGCGCAAAAGCGGACGGTCGAGGCGAGCGTGGCCGCTCTCGCGATCGCGGGAGGCGTGCTCTGGTCGAACGCGCTGCAGTACCACCACGTCTGGCTCGCGCCGCGCGGGCAGCTGCACGAGCTCGAGGTGATCGGGAACCGCTTCGTCGGCCAGGCGCCGGCGCTGATGACGAACTACGAGCCCTACGGGGCACGCCATTTCCTCCGGCGCGAGGACGGCGAAGGCGCCTCGGAGCTGCGCCGCCGCTTCGACTACCTGACGAACGGCTCGGTGCTCGACAAGGGCCAGTCGGCCGACATCGACCGCTTCCGGCTCGACGGGGTCCTCGACTACCGGACGCTCGTCCTGCGGAGAGGCCCCGCGGCGAGCAGGCCGCCCTCGATCTACCACCTCGTCTGGAGCGGGCGGTTCTACGAAGTCTGGCAGCGTCCGGCCAGGACACCCAGCACGATCATCGAGCACCTCCCGCTCGGCAACGCGAGCCAGGCCGCCGGCGTGCCGCGCTGCGCCGACGTGCTGCGGCTCTCGCGCCTTCCCGGAGTCGTCTCGCTGGCAACGGCGACGCGGCCCGAGGCGCTCCCGCTCGGCTACCCGCGCATCCCGGGGACGCGCACCGCGGTCGTCGACGTTCCCGAGAGCGGCGACTACACGGCCTGGCTCGGCGGCGACTGGTACGGGCTCGCCTCGATGTCAGTCGACGGGCGCAAGATCGGCTCGATGCGCAATGAGCTCGACTGGCCGGGCAACTTCACAGACATGGGCACGATCCACCTCTCTCGGGGAAGCCACCTCGTGAGGATGAGCTACTCGACCGGCGGCCTCCACCCGGGCAGCGGCGTGAAGCCCTACGCGTTCGGGCCGGCGTACCTGACGCTCGAGAACGAGCGCGACCCGTTCGTCACACTTCCTCCCGGCCAGGCGCGAGCCCTCTGCGGCCGGCGCCTCGACTGGATCGAGGCGCTGCGCGCCTAGCGCAGCAGACGAGAGGCCCGGAGGCCTCCCGTCTTCGCTCTCTCACGGGAACTGTGCGTGACCCGGCCCTAGGGCAGGGGGATCACGATGATCGTTCGGTTGAGGTAGGTGCCCGTACCGCCGGTCACCCGGTACTTCGCGGTGAACGTGTTGCTGCCCGCGGTCAGCCCGGTGACGAAGAAGGTTGCGCTCCCCTGGACGGCGCTGCTTCCGGTGCCGTTCTTCACGATTTGCGCCGTCGTGTCCGAGGCAGCGCGGTCGTCGCGCCCGAGACGGCGAAGGCCATGTAGGCGCCCTGGTTGTTCGAGCCGTCGGACTGCGAGGCCGTCAGGATCACGAGCGCATTTCCGGACGCCGGAATCGTCACGGTGACCGCGGGGCCGGTGCTAGGCCAGATCCGTGTACGTCGTGCTGGTCGTCGTCTGCGAGGTCGCCACGGTGTTGGCGGTGGTGCCGGCGGTTCCCGTGGCGCCGGTCACGCCCTTGGCGCCTGTCGTGCCCTTCGCACCCGTGGTGCCCTTCGCGCCAGTGGTGCCCTTTGCTCCGGTAGCGCCCTTGGCTCCTGTCGGGCCTTGCGCGCCCGTCGGACCGATGGAGCCGGTTACGCCCTTCGCGCCGGTCGCGCCGTGTGCTCCCGTCGGCCCCTTGGCGCCGGTCGGGCCCTGCGATCCAGTTGCGCCCTTCGCTCCCGTGGCGCCGGTTGCGCCCTTCACTCCGGTTGCGCCCTGAGAACCGGTCGCGCCTTTCGCACCGGTTGGGCCGGCCGCGCCAGCAGGGCCGGTCGCGCCTCTGGCCCCGGTCGCACCCATGGCTCCCGTAGCGCCCTTGTCACCAGTCGCGCCATTGGCCCCGGTTGTGCCCTTGGCTCCAGTCGCTCCGCGTGCTGCCGGTTGCGCCTTCGCGCCGGTCGCGCCGGCAGCTCCGGTTGCCCCGGTAGATCCGGTCGTCCCCTGGTCTCCTGTCGAGCCCTTCGCTCCTGTCGCACCGGCGGCTCCGGTTGCACCGCGGGCTCCGGTAGTTCCTTTGACTCCGGTTGCTCCGGTGGCGCCCCGCGCCCCGGTCGGCCCGTTCGCGCCTGCCGGGCCGGTCGCGCCCCTGGCTCCGGTTGCGCCGACTGCACCGGTCGTGCCCTTCGATCCGGTCGATCCCTTGGCGCCTGTCGCGCCCGCAGCGCCGGTTGCGCCCTTGGCCCCGGTCGGGCCAACGGCGCCTGCAAGGCCCGTCGCACCCCGGGCTCCGGTCGCGCCGGCGGCGCCGGCGGCGCCGGTTGCACCCTTCGTGCCGGTCACGCCGTTCGCACCGGTTGATCCCTTGGCGCCGGTCGCGCCCTTGCCACCCGTCGCGCCCGCGGCACCGGTCGCACCCTTCGCTCCCGTCGTTCCGTTCGCGCCCGTAACGCCCTTCGCGCCGGTTGGGCCGGCAGCGCCGGCAGGGCCGGTCGCGCCCTTGGATCCCGTGGCGCCCTTCGCGCCCGTTGAACCTCTGGTGCCGGTTGCCCCCTTCGAACCAGTTGCGCCCTTCGCCCCGGAGCTTCCCGTCGCGCCCTTCGCGCCGTTGGCGCCTGCTTGCCCGGTCGCTCCCTTGACGCCGGCGAGGCCGGTCGCGCCACGCGCACCCTGCGCGCCGCGATCACCCTTGGGCCCCTTCGGGCCCTTGACGCTCCAGCTGACCTTGTGCGCCTTCCCGTGGCACTTCTTCTTCGCCTTGACGAGGCGAAGCAGCCCGTTCTTCTTGCCGGCGCAGGCGTAGATCTTCCCGTCGCCGCCCGAGGTCTTCGCAGCGCCGCCGCTCACGAGCACGGCAGCGCCAACCAGGAGGGCGATCAAGGACGTGATGAAGAGGCGCCTGTGTGTCACGTGTGTAGCTGGCCAGCCGGGTGCAGCACCATCTGGTGCCGCAACGCCTGACGGTAGCCGCGGCTCGGCGCCACCGCGTCCCCTGAAAGAGGTACGTGCGGGCAGGCCCAGCCGTTAGGCTGACCGCCCCTTGATCGAGGGCAAGACCGTCGCAGTCGTCATCCCCGCGTACGACGAGGAGGAGCTCCTCTCCGCGACGCTCAGCGGCATCCCGGAGACGGTCGACCGCATCTACGTGGTCGACGACGCGTCGAAGGACGCAACCGCCGAGCGCGCCCGCGAGGTCGGCGAGCGCGACCCGCGGATCTCCGTCCTCACCCGCGAGCGCAACGGCGGCGTCGGCGCGGCCGTGGTCAGCGGCTACCGGCAGGCGCTCGAGGACGCCTTTGACGTCACCGTCGTCATGAACGCCGACAACCAGATGGACCCCGAGGACCTGAACCACCTCGTCGAGCCGGTCGCGCGGGGCGAGGTCGACTACGCGAAGGCGAACCGGCTCTTCACCGGCCAGGCCTGGCAGCTGATCCCGCACAGCCGCTACCTCGGCAACGCCGTGCTCTCGCTCTGGACGAAGATCGCCTCCGGCTACTGGCACATCGCGGACGCGCAGTCGGGCTACACCGCGATCTCGCGCTCGATGCTGGAGCGGCTCGACCTCGAGAACCTCTACCCGCGCTACGGGTTTCCGAACGACATGCTCGTCCACCTGAACGTCTGGAACGCGAAGGTGCGCGACGTGCCCTCGCGCCCGATCTACGGCGTCGGCGAGCGGTCGGGAATCCGTTTGCGCCGCGTGATCCCGTCGATCTCGTGGCTCCTGTTCAAGTGCTTCTGGTGGCGGATGTGGCAGAAGTACGTGATCCGGGACTTCCACCCGCTCGTCTTCTTCTACGTCTTCGGCCTGATCTCGCTCGTGCTCGGCTTCGCGCTCGGCGTCTACCAGGTCGTGCTCAAGATCGTCGGCTACGACGCGACCGTGGGCGTCGTCGTGCTGATCGCGCTGCTGCTGCTATTTGGGCTCCTGTTCTCGCTCTTTGCGATGTGGTTCGACATGGAGTCGAACAAGGAGCTTCGCTAGAGCTCGACGCCCAGCTCTCCGACGAGGGCCGCGCGGCCCTTGTCGGTGACCTCGACGGAGCGATTGCCCTCGCGACTGCGAATCCAGTCGAGCTCGAACATCCGGCCGGCGAGGGCCGCGCCGAGCGCTCCAGCCACGTGGAGCTCCCGCTCGCTCCAGTCGAGGCAGCCTCGCACGACGGGTCGGCGCTCCTTCTCGAGCTCCGCGAGATCGATCCCGAACGCGCGGCACCGAGCCTCCGCCTTCGGCCCGAGCTCGTAGCCGCCGTTCCGGCGGATGACCGTCTGCTCTCGCTCCAGGGCGCTCGCCACGTCGACGCCCAGGCGGCCCGCCAGGTGGTCGTAGCAGGTGCGGGCGGAGCGGAGCAGCTCGCTCTTCGTCGCGTCTCGCAGGGAGCGAACTGGAGGCTGTGGGGCGACGCAGGCGAGCGCTTCGATCGCATGGGCCACGGCCGGGTCGGCGAGACTGAAGTAGCGGTGGCGGCCGGTCCTGCGCGCGACGAGGAACCCGCCGTCGACGAGCCGCCGGAGGTGCTCGCTCGCCGACGATGGCGCAATCCCGGCCTGGGCGGCGAGCGCGCTGGCCGGCAGCGCTTCGTGTTCGGTCAGCGCGACGACGAGCCTTGCGCGGGCTGGCTCGGCCAGAAGCGCCGCGGCGGCGGCAACGTCGGCCTCACCCCTGCTCACGCTCATGCCACGAGGGTATCGCGTAGACGTTTCGGGATTGGCCGAAGTGTTGCTGCTGTCTAGAAGAGCTCGGGGCACCACGGCTGGCGCGCGGTCCGGAAGAGATCGTCCGCCCGCTCTACGCCGCCCGGCTTCAGCTCCTCCAGGCGGCCCGCACGGCTGAGCTGGTCGAACGTGAAGCCTCCCAGGTAGACGGAGCCGAGCTCGGTGACGCCCAGCCGCAGGTCGGCCTCGGCGGTCGTGCGATCGACGGCGCCGTCCTGGATGCTCCAGCGCGCCTGATTCCACGGGCAGAGCTCGTCGTGGACGTCGAGCACGATCGCTCCCTCCGCGAAGCTGCGCGCCGCCAGCGCGGCTCCGGTGTCGACCAGTCGCACCCAGACCGCCTCGCCGACCGTGAATTGCATTCGGCGCGGCTCGCGCAGCCAGAAGAAGAGCGGGTGGTCGAGCGGAACCCAGGACGTCTCGATCCGCGCCACCCAGTCGATCCCGAGCAGGTACCGCCAGATCGCGGCGAGAGCCCGCGGCGACGTACCCAGCGCCTCCCCGACCTCGAGCGTCGTCTCGGCGATCATGTGCCGCGCGGAGAAGTTGAGACGGTAGAGCGCGTAGGCCTCGAGCGTGCCATCGAGCTCGACCGCGACGCGGACCTGCTCACCCCCGGATCGCATCGGCGACCGGCCGAGGCGCCGCACCTTCCACCAGTCGGGCGTGCGGGTGAACATGCCCACGGTCTCGGCCTGGATCCGGTCGTAGATCCCGGGAAACAACTCGAGCGTCTCCTCTTCGGTCTCGATGATGCGCGCCTGCCCGATCGGCTCGTCGTCCCAGAGCCGCGCATGCTCCTTCGGCAGCTCGATGCCCCCCGCGAGCGAGGCAAGCCCGTAACCGAACCGCGAGTAGATCGCCCCTTCCGACGCATACAGCGTCGCGAGCGGCTCCCCGCGCTCGTGCGCGTCGGCGAGCTGGCGCTCCATCAGCTTCGTCAGCACGCCGCGCCGGCGATGCGTCGGCAGCACGCCGACTGCCATCACTCCGGCGGTCGGGACCTGGGCGCCGCCGGGAACGGTCGTCTCGAAGAGGTACGCGCCCGCTCCGCCGACGATCGCGCTGCCGTCGAACGCGGCGTGCACACGCTCGGGCGGGAGGATCGGCGCGAACCGCTCGACGTCCTCCTCCTTCGCGGTGGCGCCGAAGTAGTGCCAGATGGGGTTGAGCGCTCCCCCCACCTCGTCGGGGGAGCAGACCCTGACCTCGATCGCCACTAGTGCCCCGTCCGAGCCACTAGGCGATTCTCTCCAACGGCGCGTAGTCGAGCATCAGCCGCCGCTCGCTCCCGTCGGCGGCGAACCGGATCGTGACGATGCCGCCGGCCTCGATCGACGTGACGACTCCCTCGCCGAGGGTCTCGTGGCGCACGGAGTCGCCCGTCGAGAGCGAGGGCACATCGGCGCGCGGCGCGATCCCGCTTGCCCCGTACTTCGACCATGAGGCGGGCTCGAGGCGGTGCCTTTCGACCCGCGAGTCCGGGAGCTCGTCGAGGAAGCGCGAGGGCAGGTTGTAGGCGCGGCTGCCGTAGAGCGAGCGGGCGCTCGCGTGGGTGAGGACGAGCCGCTCCTGGGCGCGCGTCATGCCTACGTAGCAGAGGCGCCGCTCCTCCTCGAGGCCCTGCTCCTCGAGCGAGCGGGCGTGCGGGAAGATTCCCTCCTCCATCCCGATCATGAAGACGGCGCGGAACTCGAGCCCCTTCGCGTTGTGCAGCGTCATCAGCGTGACGAGGCTCTGCTCGCCGCGCATCGCGTCCTGGTCGGCGTAGAGCGAGATCTCCTGGAGGAAGCTCGACAGCGACGGCTCCGCCGAGTCGTGCTGGAACTCGCGCGCGACGCCGACCAGCTCCTGCAGGTTCTCGAGCCGGCCCTGCGACTCGATCGTCCGCTCGGCCTCGAGCGCGTCGGTGTACCCGCTCCGCTCGAGCACTCGCTCGATCAGCTCGGAGACCTCCAGCTCGAGCGCCCCGGACTGCAGCGACTGCAGCAGCGTGTGGAATTGCTGGACGGCGCGCAGCGGCGCGGCCGCGATCCCGGCCTCCTCGGCCTGGCCGAACGCCTCCCAGAGCGAGATCCCGTACGCGTCCGCGTGCGCCTGGAGGCGCGCGAGGCTCGCGTCGCCGATCCCGCGGCGCGGCCGGTTCGCGACGCGTTGCAGCGAGACCGCGTCGTAGGGGTTGTCGATCGCCTGGAGGTAGGCGATCACGTCCTTGATCTCCGCCCGCTCGTAGAAGCGCGGGCCCCCGATCACCTGGTAGGCGATCGCCTGCCGGACGAGGACGTCCTCCAAGACGCGCGACTGGGCGTTCGTCCGGTAGAAGACCGCGACCTCGCTGCCGTTGTAGCCCTCCTCGACGAGCCCCGCGATCTCGGCCGCGACGAAGCGCGCCTCGGCGTGCTCGTCCTCGACTTCGAGCGCGCGGACCGGATCGCCCTCGCCGAGCTCGGACCAGAGGTTCTTCGGCTTGCGCTCGCGGTTGTGGGAGATGACCGCGTTCGCCGACTCGAGGATCGTGTTGGTCGAGCGGTAGTTCTGCTCGAGCGCAATCGTCTTCGTCTCGCCGAAGTCGCGCTCGAACTCGAGGATGTTCCGGATGTCGGCGCCACGGAACGCGTAGATCGACTGGTCCGGGTCGCCCACCGCGCAGACGTTGCGGTGCTTCTGGGCGAGCAGCTTGAGCAGGCGGTACTGGGCGTGGTTCGTGTCCTGGTACTCGTCGACGAGGACGTAGCGGAACGCCTTCTGCCACTTCTCCAGCGCCTCCGGGAAGCGCTCCAGCACCTGGACGGTGAGCATCAGGAGGTCGTCGAAGTCGACCGCGTTCGAGCCGAACAGGCGGCGCTGGTAGAGGTCGTAGGTCTCCGCGACGGTCTGGTCGTAGAACGACGCGACGCGCTGGGCATACTCAGCGGGCGTGACGAGCTGGTTCTTCGCGGCCGAGATCTGGGCGTGGATGCCGCGGGGGACGAAGCGCTTCGGGTCGCGCTCGAGCTCCTCGAGGCACGCCTTGGTGAGCCGCACCTGGTCGGCCTGGTCGTAGATCGTGAAGTTCGATCGGTAGCCGAGCCGCGGCGCCTCGCGGCGCAGGATCCGGCCGCAGGCAGCGTGGAAGGTGAGGATCCAGATCGCGCGCGCGACCGGGCCGAGCAGGTCCTCGAGCCGCTCGCGCATCTCTCCCGCGGCCTTGTTCGTGAACGTGATCGCGAGGATCTCGTTCGGCTTCACGCCGATGGCGTGGAGCAGGTGCGCGACGCGATAGGTGAGGACGCGTGTCTTTCCAGAGCCTGCGCCTGCGACGACGAGCAGCGGGCCCTCGGTGGCCAGGACCGCCTCGCGCTGCGCCGGGTTCAGGTCGGCGAGATAGCGTTCGGGGGACGCAACGGCCACGGAGCCGATGCTAGCCGCCGCGCAGGCGGAGCAGTCTCCGGCACACGTCTAGGTCTGGCGACGCTTCCATGCGACCGCAGCCGCCCACAGAAAGAGAATCGCGACGAGCGCCCACGGCTAGTAGAGGAAGCTGACGCTCACACGGTTGCCGTCCTCCCAGTGCAAGGCGCCGCCGTCGAGAGCGACGCCGACAATCGCGGCGACCATGGCGGCGGCGGCGGCTAGCTCGAGACCCACGAGCGCGCGCCTCCAGAACTGGGCGACGAGTACGCCGACGAACCCGGCCATGCCGACGATGAGCGCCACGCCCAGGCCGAAGGCGACGCCGTCCCCGCCCACGAGCGTGGCGCTCGCGAAGGCGACCCAGATGCCGATGATGGCGCTGCTCAGAAAGGCGAGAGTTGCCGCGACGAGCCCGAGCGCGACCGACGCACCTCGACGATATTCAACCGCAGCCTGATCCGGCGTGTGCCCCAGCGCTTCGAGTTCCTCGCCCTGCGCGCGCATCTGGAGACGAACCTCGCGAAGCGAGCGCCGCACCGACGGGATCACGAGAAGCGCGGCGCTTAGCGGCCCAAGCAACGAAGAGGGCGCTGCGACGAACGCTGCTTGCCACGTGTCCCCGCGCCGCACGCGCGCCCGTCCGATCGCGACGGCCAATCCGGCGAAACATGTGATAAGCCCCGCGACAGGCCAGACCAGGGCCCATGAATCGCCTGCCCACCGGAACAAGTCGAGCAGCCACAGCATGGAGCAGACGCCGAGGGTGACCGCGGCGCCGAGCCTCCTCTTTCCTCGAGGTTGACTCACGCCAACGGGGGCGAGGTTTCCACGACGCTCATTCTCCCGGCTTGCGCAAGCTACAAGGCCTCAGATCGCCTACGCTCGCTCTCGTGGGCTACGCGTTCGGGTCGATCGACGAGATGGGCGACGGCGTCTTCCGCAAGGTGCGGCAGGAGCTGGGCGTCAGCGCGTTCGGCGTGAACGTCCTCGTGCTCGCCCCTGGAATCGTCGGGAGGCCGCACTTCCACTACGAGCAGGACGAGCTCTACTTCGTGCACGCGGGCAAGGCGCGGTTCGACCTCCCCGGTGCGTCGCGCGAGCTCGGGCCGGGCGGGCTGTTGCACGTCGAGTCGACGACGCCTCGCCAGGTGACGAGCGTCGGCGACGAGGACCTCGTGATGCTCGTCGTTGGAGCGAAAGAGGGCTACGTCGGCCGGGACGGCATGCTGGCCGACTCTGAGAAGCTCGGCTAGAGCCATCTCGATCGAAAGGGACGGCCTTCTGCTTCCCAAGCAGGTCTGTTAGACGGCCACGCGGGCGGAGCCCGCACGGCCTCTCTGGTCGGCGCCGCTGAGGCGGCGCCTCAGGTGCTGCGGATCGCGGCGCGGCCGAGCTGGCCGATGTTTCGCGCGTAGAGCGCGAGGCCGACCGCCGCGGCGGCTGCCGTTGCGAGGCTGACCGCGGCCGGAGTGAGCAGGCTCGCGGCTACGACCTTCGTCCCCTGGTGGCCCGAGAGCGCGAGCGCGCCGATCGCTGCGCCCTGGTAGAGGCCGATGTTGCCGGGCAGGAACGGCATCGTGTTCGCGAGGCCGGTCACGACCATGTAGAGCAGCGCGGAGCCCACGCCGACGTGGACGCCGACCGCGCGGAGGAAGAGCAGGACGGCGAACCAGCGAGCGATCCACGTGGCGACAAGAATCAAGCCGGCGCGGAGCATGATCCCGCGTGGAGCCGCGGCTCCGGCCAGGAACGCGCCGACCTGCTTCGGCAGCCGATGGCCCAGGCGGTGGTGCAGCGCAGAGGCGAGCAGGAGCAGGCCTCCGGCGAGCGGCAGCCCGACGACCAGCGCCACGCGTGCCCAGGTCGGGAGAGGCAGGAAAAACGCCGAGGCCGCGCCGACGAGGACGAATGCGACCGACTCGAGCAAGTGCGCGCACATCAGGCTCCCGCCCGCGCGCGAGAAACCGGGCCAGCGCGGGCCGGCCGCGACCTTCAGCACCGCGACCTTCGACGCCTCGCCCAACCGTCCCGGAAGAACCGTGTCGAGGAACGAGCCGATCGAGCTCGCCGCGTAGACCGCGCGGAAGCCGACCGGCTCACGCACGGTCGACGACCAGGCCCAGGCGCGGAGCGGCTGGACGGCCGCGCAGATCGCGACTCCACCGAACAGGAGCAGCCAGTCGGGCGTCGCGGCGGCGTGGACCACGCTCGTCCCGGTCCTGCGGACGAGGAGGAACACGGCCACCACGGAGGTCAACCCGATGGCAGCGATGAGACAGCGACGGCCCACCTGCACTCTCCCGGCATCGGCAGTTCGTGGCGGGCCTGCGAACCCCTGGTCGAGTGAACTCGGCGAACATACGGCTGGTGCAGGAGTTGGATAAGCGACGTCAAGTGGCGCTGCGCCTCCGGCCGGAGCTTGCCCTCGAGTCTCTTGCCGACGCCGAAGCGTTTGCTCGCGAGCGGGGCGTCCTGACGCTGACGCCGAGTTGCTCGTTGCCCAGCCTCTACGGCGCCTGTCACGAGGAGCCGTACAAGCCAGGTGGCAAGGGATTCGCATCTTACCCGAAAACGAAGTGGCCCTGGGGTTTCGAGCTCCGTCAGCGCCCGGGAATCCACTGGCTGCGCCTGCTGCGCGGGACGGGCGTCTTCGTCACGGACGAGGTCGCCGCGCTGGCCGATCCTCTCTGCCGTGCGGCGCTGGCCGAGGCCGAGGCGGCCGAGGACGACGCGGCGAGGCTCGTCGGGCACCTCGCGAGCGCCGGGCCGAGCCTGCTCGACGAGGTGCGAGAGGAGCTCGAGCTCTCCGCGAAGGCGCTTCGGAGCCTGCGCGCGAGGCTGGAGCGGGTGGGCGCGGTGGTCTCGCGCGAGGTCGTGCTCGACGCGGGCCATCGCCACCGGCACACGTCCGAGCTGCGCCGCTGGGATCAGCTGACGATCCCGCGCTCGGACGGCGGGCTCGGCTCCCTCCTGGTCGCAGCCGTGCAGGCGGCGGTGGTCGCGCCGGAGCGCGAGGCGCGCGGCTGGTTCTCCTGGCCGGCTCCTCCGGAGCTCGTCGACCAGCTCGTCGCCGACGGTCGCCTCGCCCGGCCGGAGGACGGATGGCTGGCGGCGCCGTGATCCGGGAGCTCCGCGAGGAGGACGCGGCCGCCGTCGCCCAGCTCGAGCTCATGGTCAACCCGCACCAGATCGCGACCCCGGCGTCGATCTGGCACCGGGCAAGCCGGCGGATCGAGCGGGAGGAGCGCCACGAGTGGGTCGTCGAGGTCGACGGCGAGATCGCCGGCTCGGGGTATGCGGGCTTCGAATGGGCGGTGCCGACGCGCGGCAAGGGACGGTTCTGGCTCTGCGTCCACCCGGACAGGCGCGGGAACGGGCTCGGCACCGCGCTCTACGACGAGGCGAGCGAGTACCTGCGGGCGCGAGGAGCGTGGCGGCTACGCACCTGGGTCGACGGCGACCCCGCCGGGACGCGCTTCCTCGAGCGACGCGGGTTTGCATGTCGCGGGTTCGACGTCGTCTCGTCGCTCGAGCTCGGTGAGGCCGACCTGCCCGAGCCGTCGGTTCCGGTGGTTCCGCTCGGCGAGGTGCGCGACCGGGTGGACGACCTCTACGCGATCTGCGCGGCCGGCGAGATCGACATGCCCGGCGACGAGCCCGAGACGGAGCTCGCCTTCGAGGACTGGAAGCAGGACGACTTCGGCGCGCCCGACCTCTCCGACGAGGGCAGCTTCGTGGCGCTCGAAGGCGAACGGCCCGTGTCGCTCGCGTTCCTGACCGTCGATCCGGCCCGGAAGCTCGCCTACAACCTGATGACGGCGACGCTTCCCGGGTTCCGGAGGCAGGGCCTCGGCCTGGCGGTGAAGACGGCGGCCGCGCGCTGGTCGGCCGCGAACGGCTTCGACCGGATCCTGACCGAGAACGAATCCACGAACGCCGGGATGCGTGCGATCAACGACCGCCTGGGCTACCGGCCGCTCTACCAGCAGACCTCATGGGTTCTGGAGTGGAAAAGCATGCCGGGCCAGGGCGGGTAGCACCTGTGAGGTGACCCAGACGGGCGTCGTCGCATACTTCGCCGAGTAACGGAAGCTGCCGTCAGCGCGGCGCATGCGACGCAGATAGGCGATCGACCCGCGCGGGACCGGCTTGCGCGCGGAGACGAACGCCTGGATCGCCCACCCCGTCGACTGCGAGTCGGAGCCGCGTCCGGCCGAGAGCTCGAAGCCGCCGTCCTTGTTCTGCAGCCGCCTCAGGTACGCGAGCCCGCGGCGGATCGGCTCGCCGCGGACCCCGGCGGCACGCAGCGCCTGGATTGCGGCCGCGGTGTCGTTCGAGTCGGGTGCGCCCCCGCCGTACCAGCCCCAGCCCCCCACGCGGGTTTGCCGGCCGAGGACGAACCGGACGGCCGAGCGCGGCGGGCGCTCGCGGGCCTGGCGCAGGGCGAGGATTCCCCAGACGGTCGAATTGATCGTGGGGCCGATCCTCCCGTTCGAGCGCTGCAGCTTGCGGATCCGGGCGAGCAGGCGCTCGGGCCGTCGACCGAGGGCGCTCTCGGCCACCGCGACGAGCTCGACGTCGGTTGCTTCGGTCAGGTCGTCCTCGTGCGCGACGAGGTAGTCCAGCGCACCACCTGTGCTCGCACCAGCAGCCTTGAGCCCGAGCGCTGCCCAGGCCGTCAGCTGGGGGCTCGCCGTGCCGCCCGGCTCGGAGAAGCCGCCGTTCGGCGACTGGCGACCCTGGAGGTACGCGGCCGGAGTCGCGGCAACGACCGCAGCGGTGGCGAGCGTAGCCAGCTTCAGGCCCACACGACCTCCGCTTTCAGCCGGCGCGCGAAGCGCTCCAGGAGCCGTCGTAACTCGGGCCCGATCGCGAGCGCGAGGACGAAGTTCCCGGTCGCGTGCGCGACGTCGAACGAGATCCCGCGCACCCAGAGCGCCGCGAACGCCTGCCACGTGTGCGGGTAGAAGCTGAGCCATTCCCACACGTCCATCAGCGCGTCGTACCCGAACCCGAGCGCAAAGCACGTCAGCGCGAGCGGGAGCCGGCGGCGCAGGAGCGGCGCGGCCAACCCGCCGACCAGGCCGCACATCCCCCACGCCAGCATCTGCCACGGCGTGTAGGCGCCCTGGCCAAGGTAGAAGTTCGAGATCAGCGCCGCGAGCGCGCCGGTCGTGGCCCCCGCGCGCGGGCCGAGCGCGACCCCGGCCACGACGGCGATCACGGTCACGGGCTGGACGTTCGGGATCGCCGCGAACAGGACGCGACCGGCGGCGGCCGCGGCCGCGAGCGTCGCGATGAGGACGATCTCCTTGCTCGACCCGGGCCCGGACTCGAGCCATGCGACCCCGGCCACGATCAGGGCGCCCGCGACGAGGAGCAGCGAGAGCGCGGCGTCCGCGGGATCGATCGCCGTCCAGGCGACCGCGATCGTGCTCGCGACCAGTGCCAACGCGACGGCGAGCCTAGGCAAGCGACACCTCTCGCTCCGGCTCGGACACCGTCGACACGACCCGGTCCGCCACCGCCGACGCGAAGACGTGGTCGTTCGTGACGACGACCGTCGCGCGTCGCGGAGCCTGCGCGCGCAGGAGTTCGGTCAGCTCGTCCTTCCGTTCGGGGTCGACGCCGCGGGTCGGCTCGTCGAGGACCAGAAGCTCGGGCTCGGCCACGAGCACCGCGGCAAGGGCGAGGCGCTCGCGCTCGCCGCTGGAGAGGTCGCGCGGATGGCGGTCCGCGCAGTCTGCGAGGCCGACCTCGGCGAGCGCCAACCGTGCGCGGCCGAGGTCGCCCTCCACCGCGATCGCGACCTCCTCGTCGGCCCGCTCTGCCACGAGGTAGCGGCCCGGATCCTGGCTCAGGTAGCAGGCGCGGCCGGTTCGCGTCACCCGGCCGGCGTGCGGCTCGAGCAGGCCCGCCGCGAGCTTCGCGAGCGTCGTCTTCCCGGAGCCGTTCGGGCCGAGCAGCGCGACCACCTCGCCGCGGCCGGCCTCGAAGCTCGTGTTCTGGAGCACAGGCCGGTCTGGCTCGTACCCGAACGACACGCTCTCGACGCGGCAGACCGCTTCGCCCGCAGGCTCGCCGCACGGAAGCTCGGCCTCACGCGGCAGCCAGGCCCCGGGCAGCTGCTCCAGAGCCTCGGCGCGGGGCGCATCCAGCACGATCCGTCCGTTCTCCACGAAGAGGACGCGGTCGCAGGCGTCGAGCACGCGCTCGGGACGCTGCTCCGAGACGACGACCGCTGCGCCCGACGACCGCGCGAGCTCGATCGCGTCGGCTGCTCGGTCCGGGTCGAGCTGGGACGTGGGCTCGTCGAGGATCAGCAGCCGCGGCTGGAGCGCGAGCACGGAGGCCAGGCATACGCGCTGGAGCTCGCCGCCCGAGAGCTCCGCGACCGGCCGCTGCGCCAGGTGGGCCGCCCCGACGGACGCAAGCGCCGCGGCCGTGCGCCCCGCGATCTCCTCGGGAGGTGTGCCGACGTTCTCCAGGCCGAACGCGACCTCCGACTCGACGCGCGTGAACACGACCTGGTCCTCGGGGTCCTGGAAGAGCGTGGCAACCGTCCCCGCGAGCTCGGAGGGCCGCGTCTCCCGCGTGTCCAGGCCCGCGATCTCGACGCGACCGGAGAAGCGCCCGCCGTGGAAGTGCGGCACGAGCCCGGCGAGCGCTCGCAGCAGCGTCGACTTCCCCGAGCCCGAAGGCCCGAGCAGCACCACGACCTCTCCGGGCTGCAGCTCGAACGAGACGCCCGAGAGCGCGGGGCCGCAACTCGGGTAGGAGAACGAGAGCCGCTCGATGCGCGCTAGAGCCACAACGCCCCCACCACGACGGCGAGTGCCCCGGCCACGAGCGCCAGCCGTTCGGCCGCGCCCCACGCCGGCCTCGGCGCCCGCGTCGCTCCCGCGCGCCCGTAGCCGCGCGCCTCCATCGCCTCGGCGAGGTTCATCGCCCGCTCGAGCGAGCCGGCGAGCAGCGGCGAGAGCAGCCGCGCACGCCCGCGCACGCCCGTGACCTCCACTCCCCGCCCGCGCAGCGCCTCCACCAGACCGGACGCGTCGCGCTCGAGGGTCGGGACGAGCCTCGTAGCCAGCGCGATCGCGAGCACCGAGCGCCGCGCGAACCCGGCCGCCTGCACGAGCCGGTCATGGTCGAGCAGGAGCGCGTAGGTCGCGAACGCGAGCGCGACGGCCACGAGCCGTAGGCCCTGGAAGATCCCGTTGCGCAGCTCCTCGCTCGTGACGTCGAGCTGCCCGAGCACCGGGACGGTCGGACCGGTCCAGATCGGGTGCGAGCCGATCGTCTCCACGAACGGCGTCACGACGACGACCGCGAGCCCCGAGACGAAGGCCCCGACGAGGTACATCCGCCGCCGCTCGGCCGGAGCGCGAAGGCAGACGACCAGCAGCACGATGACGATCGCCGCGACCGACTCGGGCCGGTCGGCGAGCAGTGCGGCCACCGCGAGGCCGGCGAGCAGCGCGGCTGCGGGAACCGGGCTCACGGCACCGAGTACCTGAAGCGGTAGTGAAGGAGCGAGCGCAGGTCACCCGTGAACGTCATGCGCACCGGAGCCCCAGGCCCGTCGCCGGCGAGCCCGGCCCGGAACGACATCGAGTTCCCGCGCGAGAGCACCAGTACGTTCGCGTCACGAGGCAGGCTGGCTCCCGGCGGCAGGACCCGCGCGTGGAGCCTGCGGGCGAGCGCGCGCCCCGCGGGCTCGGTCGTGACGACGACCGCGGGCCGAGTCTTCCCCGCATAGCCGTGCAGGAACGGTTCGGGGAACGCGCCGACCACGACGGGATCCTGGGCCGGATCGCGCCAGCTCCGGTAGTCCCACCACTCGACGTCCCCGGCGTGGAGCCTGTAGTCGGCGGCCCCGCGGTCGGCGAGGTAGCCGTTCACGTAGTAGAACCACGCCCGCCGCCCGCCCTCCTTGACGCCGTCCACGGCCCGCACGTAGCGCCCGCCGTAGCGGGTCTGGAGCTTCGCGACGCGCGCGAGCCCCTGCATCGCGGTGAGCCCGGCCGGGACCTTCGCCCGGTGGAGGACGACCTGTCCGCGGTCGCGGGTGACCCAGACCGTCGCCTGCCCGGAGCCTCCCGCAGCCGAGCCGCACCCGGCGGCGAGCACTCCGAGGAGAGCGAGGAGGGCGACCCGAGTCACGCCAACGCGTTCGACCGAACCGCGTCCTTCAGCGTCGCCCGCACGGGGCCACGGTGCCGCCCGATGCAGGCCGAGCCGGTTCGCGCGCTCACCGAACGGGCGCCCACGTGGAGAACCGCGCCGCGCGCAGGTCTCGTCTTGCCAGCGTCGTTCTGGGCGAGGACGCGGTAGCAGTTCCGCCCGCGGCTCTGGAGGACGAGCGTCTCGGGGCCTCCGGTCGGCCCGAAGGTCGCCCAGTACCAGAGCACGCGGTCGCCCGTCTGCAACGTGACCGCGTCGGCTCCGACCGGCGGCGAGACGCCGTTGACCTTGAACACCCAGCCGCTGGACGCGTCGGCCGCGTAGCGCCCGACCTGGTCGACGTACGGCCCATAGGCCGTCGGCGTGAAGTGGTAGTAGAACTCGCCTCTGAGGCTAGCCGACTCGAGGGCGTCGAGCGCGTTCAGCTGGACGCCGATCGCCGGCTCAGAAGCGCCGAAGATCGTGCGGGTCTTGCCCTCGACGCGGACGTGCACGCGCAGGGCAAAAGCTGAGGGGACGAGCAAGAACGCCACCGCAGCGGCGGCGGCGAGGATAAAGACACGCCTTGACACGAATCCTCCTTCCGCGAGGGGTTCGGATTGGAGGCGGGCGGCAGGTCTTCTGACTCGGGGCTCCCTCCCTCGCCGCCTTCCCGGCCCGCGGGCCAGTGGCGTGTCGGCGCGGAGCGTCTCCCCTCACAGCGGCGGGACCGTCCCGGATTTGCACCGGGTTCCCTCACCGCTCGCCTAATGGGCGCGAGCCTATCATGGCCCCGAGATGGCTCTCTCACGCCGATTTTCGCTCTGGGCGCCGGTCGTTCTCTGGGCGGTGCTGATCTTCGCGCTCTCGTCGGTTCCGGCCCTCTCGACGGGCCTCGGGACCTGGGACACGATCCTCCGCAAGGGCGCGCACCTGACCGAGTACGCGATCCTCGGCATGCTCCTGATGCGCGCAATCGGGCGCGAGCTACCGGCGTTTCTGGTCGGGATCGCCTACGCCGCGACGGACGAGATCCACCAGCATTTCGTCCGTGGCCGCCACGCGTCGCCGTTCGACGTCGCCTTCGACGCGACCGGCCTCGCCATCGGACTGCTGCTCTATCTGGCCGTGACCTCGCGCAGGCAGGCGACCGGCTGACTTCCGCTCACCCGTAGAATCGGACTCGTGGCGGAACGCAAGACCTTCGACGACAGGCAGCTCGACGCCGTGCTCGAGCGGCTGGACGCGCTTCGCGCTGAGCTGCAGACGCTCAACCGCCGGCTCGACCACACGGAGGGCTTCCTCCAGCTCGCCCACGAGCTGCGGTCGCTGAACGAGTCGCTCCAGGCCCTCGCGTACGCGGCGCTCGGCCAACAGGGCCCTCAGGTCCGCCGCCGCCGAACCGGCTAGTTAGGGCTCCAACCGGTAGATCCGGCCCTGGAGCGAGACGAGGTAGAGCTCGCCCGCGGAGTCCTCGCCGAACGAGGACAGGAGCACGACGTGGATCTTCTCCAGTCGGTTGGCCACGAGCTTGCCCTTCGAGGTGCGGAGGCTCCAGATGTCTCCCGAGCAGAAGTCCGAGTAGAAGTAGCGACCGCGCGCGGTGGGCACGGCCTTGCCGCGGTAGACGTAGCCGCCCGTGACCGCGCAGCGGCCCTGCTCGTGCTTGTAGGCGACGATCGGAAAGACGAGCGTCCCGGTCGTGTTCACGCTCTCGTTCGGCTTGTAGCGGGACCGGCCCTCCCAGACGCGCCAGCCGTAGTTGTTCAGCGTCTTCTGCTGGGCGGGTGTGCGGACGTCGACCTCTTCCAAGGTCTCCTGGCCGTCGTCCGCGATGTAGAGGTCGTGCGTCACGCGGTCCCACGAGAAACGCCAGGGGTTCCGCAGGCCGTAGCCGACGATCTGCCACTTCGCGCCGGCCTTGTTGACGTTCAGGCGCATGAGCTTCCCGAGGCGCTGGCTCAGGTCCTGCGCACGGTTGTCGGGATCGCCGCCGGAGCCACCGTCGCCGACGCTGACGTAGAGCCTTCCGTCCGGCCCGAACTGGAGCTGGCCGCCGTAGTGGTTCCCGTACGGCTCGTGGACGGCCAGCAGGCGCGTGGCCGTAGCCGGGAGCCCGACCGAGCCGTTCGAGCGGAACCGGACGACGCGCGTGTCGCCGTTCCGGTCCGTGTAGTCGACGTAGAAGAGGTGGTTGTGCACGTAGTCGGGGTGGAAGGCCATCGAGAGCAGGCCCTTGACGTCGTGGTCACTCTTGACGCGCGAGCGGAGGTCGAGGAACGGCTTCGCGCGGAGCTTGCCGTTCACGATCACGCGAATCACGCCCGGCTGCTCGGTCATGTAGAGGTACCCGGCCTGTTCCCTGGGGGTACCGGCGAAGGTCGGAGAAGCCAGCCCGGAGGCCACCAGGCTAAGCCGCAGCCGCGCCTGGCCGTGCCGCGCGAGGTGCGCCGCGCTCGTCGAGGCAGGGAGGGTCGTCGCGACGCCAACCGCAACGAGACCCAGGCCGCAGGTTACGAACCGCGTCGACAGCTATCGCACCAGCTTGTAGACGCTTCCTTCCAGCGAGACGGCGTAGAGATTGCCGGCCGAGTCCCCCCCGAAGGACGAGAGCGACCCGACCGTGAACGGCTCGCGCCGGTTGTTGACGAGCCTCCCTTTCGACGAGCGGAGGCTCCAGATCGTCCCGGAGCAGTAGTCGCCGTAGAAGTAGCGGCCCCGCGCGGACGGGATCGCCTTGCCGCGGTAGACATAGCCGCCCGTGATCGAGCAGCCGACGCTGTGGCTGTAGACCAGGATCGGAAAGACGAGTGTTCCTGCGGCGTTCACCTGCTGGTTAGGGTCAAAGCGCGAGCGCCCCTCCCAGACGCGCCAGCCGAAGTTGTTCAGCGTCTTCTGCTGCGCGGGCGTGCGCACGTCCACCTCTTCCCAGCTGTCCTGGCCGACGTCCCCGATATAGAGGTCGTGCGTGACGCGGTCCCACGAGTAGCGCCAGGGGTTCCGGAGGCCGTAGCCCGCGATCTGCCACTTGGCCCCGCGCCTGTTCACGTTCAGGCGCAAGAGCTTGCCGAGGCGGGAGCTCAGGGTCTGAGCGTGGTTCTGTGGATCGCCTCCCGAGCCGCCGTCGCCCATGCCCACGTAGAGCCGCCCGTCCGGGCCGAACTGGAGCTGGCCGCCGTTGTGGTTCGCATAGGGCTGGTTGACGAACAGGAGCTGTCTCGCGGTGCTCGGCAGCCCGACGGCGCCGTTCGAGCGGAACTGGACGACACGCGTGTCGCCGTTCCGGTCCGTGTAGTCGACGTAGAAGCGGTGGTTGTTCCGGTAGTTCGGGTGGAACGCCATCGAGAGCAGTCCCTGCTCCGAGTCGCTGCTCCCGACCCGGGAGCGGATGTCGAGGAACGGCCTCGCCCGCAGCTTGCCGTTGATCAGGATTCGGATCACGCCCGGCTTCTCGACCACGTACAGGCGGCCGGCCTGACCGCGTGGCGCGCCGACGAACACGGGATCGGAGAACCCGGAGGCAACGAGCTTCAGATGGAGGGCCTGCTGCGCATGCGGCCGCTCGACACTCCCGCACGCGACACTGGGAAGCGCTACAACGACCAGCGCTGCGAGGACCCCGACCCAGCGCGTCATGCCTTGAGCAGCACCCTCTTGAGCTCGTCTTCCTTGCCCGGCTGGAGGATCGCGAGCACCTGGTCGCCGGGCCGCAGCTCCGTCGAGCCGACGGCGATCTCGGAGCGGCCGTTCCGCATAACGGAGATCAGTCGCGAGCCCTCCGGCAGCTCGAGCGCTTCCACCGTCTTGCCCACGGCGGGCGCGCCGTCGTCGATCAGCACCTCCACGATCTCGAGGTTCTCCTTGCGTAGCTCGAGCAGGTGGACGAGGTCGTGATCGGGCACCTCGTGCTCGATCAGCGCCATCAGCCCGCGTGTGGCGGAGACCGTCGGCGAGATACCGAGCAGGTCGAAGTGCGCCTGGTTGCGCGGGTCGTTCACGCGCGCGATCACCTTCGGGACCCCGTACTTCTCCCGGGAGAGCTGGCTGATGATCAGGTTGTCCTCGTCGTCGCCGGTGAGCGCGGCCACGACGTCGGGCGGGCGAGCGATCCCCGCGCGCTCGAGGACGTAGATCTCGGTCGCGTCGCCGAGCTGGGCCTGGTGCTCGAACTCGTGCTCCAGCCGCTCGAAGCGGTCGCGGCGCTGCTCGATCAGCGTCACCTCGTGACGGTCGTCCTTGAGCAGCACGCGGGCGAAGTTCGCGCCGACCTTGCCCCCTCCTGCCACGACGATGTACATCAGGCAGGCGTCTTCTCGGCCGGGCGCACCTCGCAGGCGCGCACCGAGTCGAGCAGTACCTCGATCGCGACCGAGGTCGGGCAGATCGTACGGAGCCCGCGCTCGCGGTAGAACTCAGCCCGCGCCGGGTCGAGCACGCGCACGACGACGCACTGGTTGTCGAAACGCTGCTGCGCAACCTGGCCGATGACGATGTTCGTGTTGTCCCCGTCGGTCGCGACGACGACGGCGTCGGCGTCCTCGATGCCGGCCTCGCGCAAGACCTCGGTGTCCATGCCGTGGCCGAGGACGAACCCGCCACGCCAGCTCTCGCCGAGCCGGCCCAGCGCCTCCTCCTTCTCGTCGACCGCCGTCACCTCCCAGCCCTCCCGTGCCAGCTGCAGGGCAAGACTGGAGCCGACGCGACCGCAACCAATCACCAGCGCTTTCATGGCGCTCACCTTAGCTCAGACAGGGGCCCCGTCCTCCTCCATTACGCCTTCCGGAAACGCAACGACGAGCACCTCGCACGGGGCCTTGCGCAGCACGTACTCGACCGTGGGCGAGAAGAAGCGCGACTGGCGGCGCCAGCGCGGCGCCGAGCCGAGGACGATCAGGTCGGCGCCGCGGCGCTTCGCCTCGTCGACAATCGCCTCGCCGATCGAGCGCGCGCGGACCGTCTCGATTTCCACGCGCACGCCGTGGTCCTCTCCGAGCAGCCTCGCCTCGTCGAGGGAGAGTGCCGCGCGCTCGTCCTCGCCGCCGTGCTCGGAGTCGAGCGAGCGGTCGAGCGGGACGCGGATCACGTGCAGCGCCTCGACCTTGGCCCCCCGCTCCTGGGCCAGCTTGACCGCGGTCGCGACCATTTCTTCCCCGATTAGCCCGAGCTTCATCGGAACGAGGATGCTCGAGATCTCCATCTCCGGAAGCTCCTCCGACGGCGCCTCGATCCGCTCGAGCAGGCCCGCGTCGCGCTTCCAGCGGACGAGCCCGTAGACGACGAGCCCGACGGCGAGCCACATCGGGCCGCCGTAGCGGGCGCCAGCGTGCGTCACCATGGCGATGACGAAGATCGCGAACGTGCCGATTCCGCCGACGATGGCCGGGAGCGGAACCCCGACCCCGCGGACGCGGATGTCGAACGGCGCACGGTACGGGCGCTTCAGGTCGGGCTCGGTGTAGCGGAGCTTGATCACGGCCAGCTGCGCCGCGGTGAAGGCCGCGAGGACGCCGAAGCTGAACAGGCTCGCGAGGAACGTCACCTCGTCGGTCAGGAACGACGTTCCGATCAGGAGCACGATCGAGATGAGCGCCGCGGACACGATCGCCTCGGGCGAGACCAGCGTCCGCCGGTTCAGGCGGCCGAACGCGCGCGGGAGCTGGCCGTGCTCGCCGAGCGAGTGCGCGAGCCGCGTGAAGCCCGAGATCGACGTCGTGACGGCGACCAGCAGGATCAGGGCAGCCGTGAGGCCCACGTACACGCGTAACGCCGTCGCGAGCCCGGACGGCAGGTCTCCGCTGAGCGCCGCGACGATCCCCATCAGCGGCGCGCGCAGCCAGGTCTCGCCGAGCTCGGTCTGGCCGCCCTCGACCGGGAACGCCGAGAGCGCGACGAGCGCCATCGCCACGTAGATGACGACGACGAGCGTGATCCCGGCGAACAGGCTGCGCGGAAGGTCGCGGCCGGGCTCGCGGGTCTCCTCGGCCAGGTTCGCGACGGTCTCGAGGCCCGTGTAGGCGAGCATCGCCAGCGGCAGCGCGAACGCGATCCGGTGCCACGAGGGGTCGCTCCCGATCGAGATCCCGCGCGTGAGCGCGTCGCTGGAGAAGAGGAGGGCGAAGCCGAGCGCGACGAGGCCGACCTGCGTGACGAGGTCGAGGATCGCGACGACGATCCCGTAGCGGTAGAAGCCCGAGCGGCGGACGAGGCGGAAGGCCGCGACGCCCGCGATCACGCCGACAGCGACGACCAGCGCCCACGGGTCGTCGCTGAGCGCGTCGACCTTGAACGCCGCCGCGAGGTAGTGCGGCAGGAAGAGCGCCGAGAGGGCGATCACGATCAGGTAGTCGAGGAAGAGCGCCCAGCCGGTCAGGAAGCCGACGAGGTCGTTGAACGCCCGACGGACGAAGGTGGCGGCGCCGCCCGTCTCCGGGATCGCAGCCGTGCCCTCGGCGTACGAGAGCGAGACGACCAGGAAGAGCGCGCCCACGAGGAGGAGCACCTCCGGGGCGAGCCCGAGCGCGTAGACGACGACAATCCCGAGCGCGACGTAGATCGACGAGGCGATCTCCCCGTACGCGACGGAGAACAGCGCGGGCGCGTCGAGGACCCGCTGGAGCCCGGGGATCTTGCGCGCCACGCGCGCAGGTTACTCCCGTGCGCGGCGGGCTAGGAGCGCTTGCGCAGGAGGTAGAGGCGCCCGGCTCCGAGCGCGACGAACAGCAGGCCGAACACGTAGCCCACGCCGCCGCCGAGCAGCGCGGTCTCGACCAGGACCGCGACGCCGAGGCCGATTGCCACGACGGCCAGAACGGCCGCGAGCCCGCGGTGGGCGTTCACGCAGCCTGCTTGGCGGCGGCCACCATCACCCGGCAGGGCGCGTTCTTGAGCACGTAGTCGACGGTGCCGCCGAAGACCTTCGCCTGACGGCGGGCGGCGCCGCGCAAGGGTGCGCCCATGACGATGATCTCGCTGTTCCGGCGCTTGGCCTCGTCCACGATCGCCCGCCCCGCCTTGCGCGACCGGACGATCCTCCCGATCACGTCCACGCCGTACGCGTCGCCAATCGCCCTCGCCTCGTCGAGCAGGTGGTCTGCCCGCTCCTCGACCTCCGGCGGCAGCTCGGCGTCGCGCGCCAGCTCGAGCGGGAGCTCGATCACGGTCAGCGCGACGATCGAGGCGCCCCGCTCGGTGGCGAGCCTGCACGCGAGGTCGACCGCGGCCTCGGACTCGTGGCGGTCGATGACCGGGACGAGCACGTTGCGGTACTCGAGCGCGAGCGCCGGCCCGAGCGGAATCGGCGCGCGAACCGTCTCGGCCAGCGGCACGTGGATCACCCAGCGCCGGTAGACGATGTACCCGGCGAAGCCGAGCGTGAGCCAGGCGAGGCCCGCGTAACGCGTGCTGGGGCTCTGCCAGAGAACGATGAACCAGATGAGCAGGGTCGCCGTCCCGCCGAAGATCGCGAACAGCGGCAGGTCGACGCCGCGGAAGCGCAGGTTCGGCCGGCCGCGGAAACCGAGCTCCTCGTTCGGATGCTTCCGCCGCAGCTGGACGATCGACGCGTGGGCGACCGTGAACGAGAGCATCGCGCCGAACGAGTACATCGTCCCGAGGAAGCTCGTCTCGCCGGGGAGCAGGACGATGATGGAGATGAAGCCGGCGAAGACGAGCAGCGAGAGCCACGGCGTCTTGAACTTCGGGTGCAGGCGGCGGAAGACCTCGGGCAGCTGGCGGTACGACGCCATCGAGTACGTGATCCGGGACGCGCCGATGATCCCGGCGTTCGTCGCGATGAACAGGATGGTCGCCGCGAGGACGCCGACGTAGAACTTGAGCACGGTCAGCAGACCGCCCGAGATGCCGAGGTTCTCGACGATCCCGAGCACCGGGTCGTTCTGGAAGCCGCCCTGCTCGGGCGGGAGCGCGAGGAGCGTCGTCAGCTTGCCGTCGATGCGCTCGACCGGGAGAGCCGAGAGCGCGATCAGCGGGAGCGTGAAGTAGATGGCGTAGACGGCGATCGCGACGAGCCCGATCGAGCGCGGGATGCTCTTGACGGGGTCGCGGGTCTCCTCGGCGAGGTTCGAGACGGTCTCGATCCCGGTGTAGGCGATCATCCCGACCGGGATCGCGAGGAGGAACTGACTCCACGTCGGCACCGTCCCCCAGTGGACGTTCGAGGTGAGTGTTGACGGGCTGAAGACGAGGAAGAAGCCGATCAGAACGAGCAGGACCTGGGTGCCGAAGTCGATCAGCGCCAGGAAGATGTTCACGCCCGCGGACTCCTGGATCCCGACGATGTTCAGGGCGACCAGGAAGACGATCACCGCCGAGCCGCCGACAATGTCCCACGGGTTCTCTCGCAGCGGCTCCCAGAAGATCGACAGGTAGTGCGGGACGAAGAACGCCGAGATGGCGATCGTGATGATGTAGTTGAGCATCTGCGACCACGCGGCCCCGAACGAGGCAACCTCGTTGAAGGCGTGGCGCGCGAAGCTGGCCGAGCCGCCGGCCTCCGGGTAGCGCACGGTTCCTTCGGCGTAGGTGAGCGCCGTCGCGCTGAAGAAGATGCCCGCGATCACGAAGACGAGCGGGGTCAGTCCGAGCGCGAAGACGGCCGTGACGCCGAGCGCGTAGTAGATGGACGAGCCGACGTTGCCGTATGCGGTGGAGAAGAGCGCCGGCGTCCCGAGGACGCGCTCGAGCCGCTGCTCCCGCCGTCGCCGAGACATCGGCGTGGACTCTAGAACCAGTCGCGGTCGCTCAAGCGGACAGGTCCATTCGGGCCGCGTCGAAGGGACAGTCCCCCGGCCGTGGCCGGAACGGCCACGGCCGGTTCGGCAACCGCTGGCGCTTGCGGTTCAGCGCGCCAAGGGACGTGTCCCGGGGACAGGCCCTGGGACACGTCCCTAGGTCACGAGAGCGTCGCGGAAAGCGCGAGCATTCCCGGCGGATCGTCCGGAGACTCGAGCGCTCGCTCGAGCTTCAGCCCCGCATCCGCGACCGCGTTCAGGAGCGCGGCGAGCGGGACCTGCCATGTCCCGACCCTCGCCCGGATGCCCTCCGCGCCGTGGGCGAACGCGGGCGAGTCGTAGACCAGACGCCGCTCGTGATAGCCCGTGAACACCCGATGACTCCCGTCCGGGCTCGCCCTCGCAGCCGGGCTCACGAAGCACGGATGCGTGCCCACGTGCACAAAACGACCACCCGGGCGAAGCACCCGGGCGGCCCCACGCAATGCAGCGTCGTACGCGTCCATGTCCGTGTGCACGAGGACAGCGACAACCGCGTCGAACGAGCCGTCCTCGAACGGCAACGCCGCCGCATCGGCCTGCACCAGATCCTCCGCGATGGCACCGACGCGCTCCCGGGCGACGCGCAGCTGATCGGCCGAGAGATCGACGCCGACAACCGTCCAGCCCCCCTCCACGAGCAACGGCACGAATACCCCCGTCCCGCACCCGAGGTCGAGGCACCGCCCCGGCCCATGCCCGACCAGCGACACCAGCAGCTCCCCGGCGCGCCGCGTCCACTCCGAGACCTCGCCGCCGATCAGCGAGTCGTACCAGTCGGCCAGCCCGTCATAGCGAGCCTCGCTCACCCGCGGAACGCTACGCCGAAACCGCTAGCCGTGAATCGAGACGAGCAACGGGACGATCAGAATCGCGACGAGGTTCGTGATCTTGATCATCGGGTTGATCGCCGGCCCGGCCGTGTCCTTGTACGGGTCACCCACGGTGTCGCCGGTGACGGCCGCTGCGTGCGCCTCCGAGCCCTTGCCCCCGAACTCCCCATCCTCGATCAGCTTCTTCGCGTTGTCCCAGGCGCCTCCGCCGGAGGTCATCGCGATCGCCAGGAAGAGCCCGGTCACGATCGTCCCGATCAGCAGCCCACCGAGCATCCTGGCGCTGATCAGCCCGATCACGATCGGGAAGACGATCGGGATCAGCGCGGGAGCCAGCATGCTCTTGATCGCCGAGCCGGTGACAATGTCGATCGCACGCCCGTACTCCGGTAGCGCCGTGCCCTCCATGATCCCGGGGATCTCGGCGAACTGGCGCCGAACCTCCTGCACGACCTGCCCGCCGACGCGGCCGACGGCCTCCATCGCCAATGCGGCGAACAGGAACGGCATCAGGCCCCCGATGAACAGGCCTGCGATCACCCAGGCGTCGCTGAGGCTGAAGGACACCGACAGGCCTTCGGTCGCAAGCTCGGACGTGTACGAGTCGAAGAGGATGAGCGCGGCGAGAGCGGCCGACCCGATCGCGTAGCCCTTCGTGACTGCCTTCGTCGTGTTGCCGACAGCGTCGAGCGGGTCGGTGACCGCGCGGACGGACTCGTCGAGGTTGGCCATCTCCGCAATCCCGCCGGCGTTGTCCGTCACCGGCCCGTATGCGTCGAGCGCGACGATCAGCCCGGTCATCGAAAGCTGCGCCATCACCGCCACGCCGATCCCGAAGAGCCCGGCGAAATGGTGCGCGACCAGGATCCCGGCCGCGAGCACGATCACGGGCAGGGCCGTCGCCTGCATCCCGACCGCGAGCCCCTCGATGATGTTGGTTGCGTGGCCCGTGCGCGAGGCCTGCGAGATCCGCCGAACCGGCGGCCAGCGCGTCCCCGTGTAGTACTCGGTGATCGCCACCAGCAGGAAGGTCACAATCAGGCCGACAATCGCCGCGAGGTAGAGATTCCAGAAGCTGTAGACGCCCGAGTCGAACGCCATCGTCACCGGGATGAAGCCGAGCGCGGACAGGAATGTCGCCACGAGCACGGCCTTGTAGAGCGCGTTCATGATCGAGCCGCTCCGGCCCACGCGCGCGAAGAACGTTCCGATCACCGAGGCGAGGATCGAAACCCCGCCGATCGCGAGCGGGTAAAGCCAGAGTTGGCCCGTCGGGTACTGCTTCCCGATCAGCATCACCGCGACCGCGGTGACGGCGTACGTCTCGAACAGATCGGCCGCCATCCCGGCGCAGTCCCCCACGTTGTCGCCGACGTTGTCCGCGATCACCGCCGGGTTGCGCGGATCGTCCTCGGGGATGCCCGCCTCGATCTTGCCGACGAGGTCGGCGCCGACGTCCGCGGCCTTGGTGTAGATGCCGCCGCCGAGACGCGCGAACACAGAGATCAGGGAGCCGCCGAACGCGAGTCCGACAAGGTCGTTGATCGCCGAATCGGACGAGTGATTGAGCCAGACCGTCAGCACCCCGTAGTAGCCGGCGACGCCGAGCAGCCCAAGCCCGACGACCAGCATGCCGGTGACCGATCCCGCCCGGAAGGCGATGTTCAGCGCAGGCTTGAGGCCTTGCTTGGCCGCCTCGGCGGTGCGCACGTTCGAGCGCACGGCTACGTTCATGCCGATGAAGCCGGCTGCTGCCGAGAGGATGGCGCCGATCAGGAACCCGATCGCCGTCCACCAGCCGAGCTTGTTGTAGAAGCCGATCAGCAGGAACGGCGCGATCGCTACCACCGCGATCGTCGTGTACTGACGGCGCAGGTACGCCGCGGCCCCTTCCTGGATGGCGCGCGCGATCTCCTGCATGCGCGCGTCCCCGGCCGGCTGCTTCAGCAGCCAGACCGTCAGGCCGATGCCGTAGGCGATCGCGATGCCCGCGCAGATGAGGGCGAAGAGAACCGCGTGGTCGCTGAAGAAGTCGATCGGAGGCTCCTTACAGACTCAGCGCCGAGACATCCCGGCGCGGCGTGTTTCTATCACAGGGCTAGAACCGAGCGCCCCGGAGAGCGGTTGCGCAGAGATGCTCCCCGGGCTGCGGCGGGATCTTCGGAACGACCGCGAACAGCAGCTCGCGCAGGCGCTCGTTGTTCTGGTTGAACACCGTGACCACCTGCTCGTGCGAGACAGGATCCGTTCCCTCGACGCCCACGTCGTGGTCGGTCACCATCGAGATGTTCGCGTAGCAGAGCTCGAGCTCGCGGGCCAGGTAGCCCTCCGGGTACGCGGTCATGTTGATCACGTCCCAGCCCGCATCCTGGAACCAGCGCGACTCGGCGCGTGTCGAGAAGCGCGGGCCCTGGATCGTGACGACCGTTCCCCCGTCACGTACCGGAATGTCGAGCTCGCGCGCGGTCTCGACCAGAAGCGCGCGCAGGTCGAGGCAGTACGGGTCGGCCGACGAGACGTGGGTCGTCTCGGGGCCGTCGTAGAACGTGTCCGCGCGGCCGCTCGTGCGGTCGACGAACTGGTCGCAGACGACGAACTCGCCGAGCCCTAGCTCCGCCTTCAGCGCACCGGAGGCGCACGGGCCGATCACACGCCGCACGCCAAGCTCCTTCATCCCCCAGACGTTCGCACGGTACGGGATCGCGTGCGGCGGCAGCTCGTGCTCGAGCCCGTGGCGCGGGAGGAACGCGACCCGCTTCCCCTCGATCTCGCCGACCACGAACGGCGCCGACGGCTTCCCGTACGGCGTGTCGAGCTCCACCTCCTCGACGTCCTCGAGGAACGAGTAGAAGCCCGAGCCACCGAAGATCCCCACCTCTGCGCTCGCCATGCGGCGCCGAGATTAAACGGTTGCGCCGGCAAAGCCGGCACAACCTCTCATGGTCGGCGTCGCAAGCGAACGCCTTAGCGGTGCGCCGGCAAAGCCGGCACAACCTCTCATGGTCGGCAAGCGAACGCCTTGGGTGGCGTGGCTAGCGGCCGCGGCCGACGGTCAGGTTCACCTTCGCGCCGTTCTTCAGCTTCTTGCCCGGCGCGGGGCTCATGCGGAGCACGCGCCCCTTCTTCTTCTTGCTCGAGGCCGCCTGCTTGACCTTGCCGACCCGGCAGTGCCGTGCCTTGATCCTCGTCTTCGCCGCGCCGACCTTCTTCCCGACGACGTTCGGGACCAGGCACCTCGGCGGCGCAAAGGCAGGCGAAGGCGCCGCCGAGCAGCCGCCCACGGCCTTGCAGGCATTCAGCCGCCCTCCCGTCGTGACCTTCCCGGCAAGACCGACCAGCCGGTCGACGCCACCGAGGATCGCGGCCTTGATCTGCGCAACCGTGAAGCCCGGGTGCGCTGCCTTCACGAGCGCCGCCACTCCGGCGACGTGTGGCGTCGCCATCGAGGTCCCGCTGATCGTGTTGTACGCCGCCGCGTTCGGGCTCAGGCAACCGAGCGAGAGGTCGTCGAGGTAGCCGCCGTCTCCGACGATCCCGTCGGAGTCCGAGCGGAAGCCGAGGCCCGGGTAGAAGGTCGGCGAGCCGTCCAAGTCGGACATGTCCGTCGTGAAGTCGAAGAAGCCGCCCGCCGTCGAGCCCGACCAGCCGGCCCCGGAGAAGTCGTTGAGCTGTCCCGTGGGAGAGCCGAGAATTCCGAAGAAGTCGTGCCCGGGCTGGGTCGCGAGCCGCAGGTTGTACGAGAGACGGCAGCCGATCCGCCCCGTGAGGTTTGCGACCGAGCTCGTGGAGTAGAAGAGCGTGTCGAGCCCGTTGGCGTAGTTGCCGCTCGGCGAGTCGGCCGCGCTGAACGACCCGTGGGCGCTCACGTTCGACCGCCCCCAGGTACCGGTGGCGGCCCATCCGGAGAACGGATTCTCGAAGCCCTCCGAGTACAGCGTGTCGTAGGCGGGCCAGGTGCTCGGGATCGAGACGCCGGGCGCCGCGAGCTGGACGCTGCCCGTGCCGTAGTTGGAGAAGCTCGCGAGCGCATCCGAGCTGTCGGTCGCGGCGACGCAGATGACGTTCGGCAGGTTGTCGGGCGAAGCGTCGTAGTTGCACGGGTAGTGAGGAGACGAGTCGTCGTTCACGCCGTCGTTCCCGGCCGCAACCACGAAGAGCGTGTTCGCGCAGGCCGGAGAGGCGATCGCGTCGCGGATCGTCGTCGAGTACCCGGTGCCGCCGAGGCTCGCGTTGACGATGTTCGCCCCTTTGGCGCAGGCGTACTGGAATCCCTCAGAGACGGTGACGTTCGACCCGCTTCCGTCCCCGTCGAGCACGCGGACGGGCATCAGGCTCACCTGCCAGTTCACGCCCGCGACGCCGATTCCGTTGTTCCCGCGCGCCCCGATCGTCCCGGCGACGTGCGTGCCGTGCCCGTTGAAGTCACGTGGGTCGTCGTCGTTCTGGACGAAGTCCCTGCCCGCAATCACGTTTGCGGCCAGGTCGAGGTGATCTCGCGCGATTCCGGTGTCGACGACCGCCACCTTCACGGCCGCGCTGCCCGTCGTGATGTTCCAGGCGGCGGGAGCGGAGATCCTCGCCATTCCCCACAGCTGCGGGAGCTGTGGGTCGTTCGGGGTGGCATCCGCGTGGTAGAGATAGTTCGGCTCGGCATAGGCGACCTCGGGGTCGGCCCTGAACGCCTCGACCGCCTCGGGCACCGACTGCCCGGCGGCCGTCCTGACGAGGACGACGCCGGGCAGGCTCGATGCGCGGAGCGTGCTCGCGCTCTCGTCCTGCACGACTTCCCGCCGGGTCACGCCGGTCACCCACGGGTGGAAGCCGACGAGCACCTCGCCCGGAACCCACTTGGCCTGCGCCGACGAGACGACGCCCTCAGGGACATTCGTCGCGCCCGACCCTGCCCCCGCGAGAGCCAGCGCCGCAAGACCTGCCAGCGCATACGCGACGGCGGCCACGCGCAGTCCCGAGCCGTGCCGCATCTCCTCCCCCTCCCGAACGATGACCCCCGTTGCTCGTCTCTATATACGCCCGGGCCGACCCGGTTTCAAGGCTCCGGGTCGGCGGCGGCGTCGGCGTAGGCGAGCTGCATGTTCGCGAGCACCTGCCGGAAGTCGCGCACGGCCTCTTCGGGCACCTCCCCCTCGAGCACCGGCAAGAGCGCCTTCAACGCCTCGATCGCGAGGCTCGCCTGCTCGAGGTCCTTCGACTCCCCGCTCAGGCGGTGGTAGCCGAGAGACGAGACCGTGTAGAGCGTCTGCAGCAGAAGATCGGAGACCTTGAGCTTCGCGAGCTCGGCCTGGAGCTCCTCGACGAGCCTCTGCTCGTCGTCAGCCAACCCGGGCCTTCGTGCCGACCTGCTCGGCGTAGATCTCCTCGAGCGTTCCGCCCTCCTCGTGGCGGGCGATCTGGCGCTCGGCCGCGTTCGCGGCGGGGATGGCGAGGTACGGCGCGGCGCCGATCTCGTCGGCGACCGGGAGCACCCACTCCACGAGCCGTTCGAGATGGGCTCGGGCCGGCCGCACCTCGCCGGTCGCGAGGTCGATCAGCTCTCCCGAGAGCCCGTAGCGGATCGCGCGCCAGAGGTTCTCTTCGATCAGCCGGTGCTCGAAGTCGTGGAGCGGCTCACCCTCGTCGAGCGCACGGGCGATGCGCACCGCGAGCGCGTAGCAGAGCGCGGCGAGCGAGCGCGCCTCGGCTGGGTCCGGCTGCGCGTCGCAGATCCTGATCTCGACCGTCGGGAACGCAAGATGCGGACGAACGCTCCACCACATCTGCGTGTGCTCGTCGATCGAGCCCGTGTCGTAGAGGAAGCGCACGTAGCGCTCGAACCCGTCCCAACCGTCGTAGGAGTCGGGCACGCCGCAGCGCGGGAACATGCGCGTGAAGATCTGCGTGCGCGCCGAGTGCAGGCCCGAGTTCACGCCTTCGACGAAGGGCGAGCTCGCCGAGAGCGCAAGCAGCTCGGGCAGGAAGTTGCGCAGCTGGTTGCAGACGGCGACCGCGCGATCTGGCCCGCGGATCGCCACGTGCACGTGCAGGCCGAAGCTGTTGTTGCGCCAGACGACGTACTGGAGGATCTCGTCGTTGCGGCGGTAGTGCGGCGTGTCGATGATCCGCTGGTCCTGCCAGGGGCTCCAGGGATGCGTCCCGGTCGCGCCGAGCGCCATCCCGAGCGAGTCGGCCAGCTCCTGGAGTTGCGTGCGTCGCCCGCCGATCAGGCCGGCAAGTTCCTCGAAGCTGTCGCAGCGCCCGGTGCGGACCTCGACCTCGGAGGCGATCAGCTCGCCGACCAGGTGCGGCTCGAGCGGCGTGCCCGCCGCGGCCGCCTGGAGCTCCTCGAAGCGGTTGCTCAGCGCGAGCGTCGAGGGGTCGAGGATCGCGAACTCCTCCTCGACCGCGACGGTGAAGTCGGTGGCGTCCTCGTACTGCTCGCGCGCGAGGCCGATCTGCTCCTCCGGGCTGAGGTGCTGAGAGTCACCCACGGGCGCACTACATTAGTTGAAGGGTTAGAACTGCCCGTTCTGCAGGGCTTTTCCAGTTCCCTCGTCCGCTTTGGACACGACCCGGGGACTGTCCCCCTGGCATGGCCCCTCAGGTCAGGTGGAAGTAGAGAGCGTGCAGCAGGTCCACGGCCGGGTTGGACGTGTGGACGGTGATGTCGTGCGGGACGTCGAGGAGCGCCTCGGAGTAGTTGAAGATGATCTTCACGCCCGCCCCGACGAGCTCGTCCGCGACCTGTTGCGCGCTGTCCGCGGGGACAGCGACGACGCCGACGATGATGTTCTTCTCGCCGACGACCGCCTGGAGCAGGCGGATGTCGCCGACAGTGTGCGAGCCGATCGCGTCGCCGACCTTCTCCGGGTCGCTGTCGAAGACGGCCGCGATGTGAATGCCGTGCTCCGCGAAGATCGGGGAGCTCGCGATCGCCTGGCCGAGTCGGCCCGCGCCGACGAGCGCGATGTTGTGCTGGCCCTGCGTCCGGAGGATCTTCCGGATCTCGCCGAGCAGTGAGTCGATGTTGTAGCCGACACCGCGCTTGCCGAACTTCCCGAACGTCGATAGGTCGCGCCTGATCTGCGTCGCGTTGATGTTCGTGTAGTCGGAGATCTCCTGGGAGGAGATGCGGTCCTTGCCCATCTTCTTCGACTGGGCGAGCACCTGGAGGTAGCGGCTAAGCCGGGCGGCGACACCGACCGTCACTCGTTCCATCGTCGCCGTTCCGGTCGTGTGAGCAGTAGCTTGTGACAGAGCACAACCATTCTGCCAGTCGGCGTGGCTCGGTGCGTCAGACAGTCACAAACTTCCCGGTCAGAGGCGAGTTTGTGCCTGCGCTATCCGTCTGCGAAAGGCGTCCTCGTGGACGTGGTAGGTGAAGACCCGGTCGCCGTCGATCTCGACCACGGGCAGCCACTCGCGGTAGCGCGCCTCCAGCACCGGATCGCCGTCGATCGCAACCTCGTCCAGCTCGAAGCCGAGCTCGGCGTGCAGCACGCGCACCTGTTCGAGCGCACGCTCGCACAGGTGGCAGTCGACCCCGTAATAGACGGTTACCCGAGGCCCAAGAGGCACCGCTTGCGGTGCCGCCCTCAGGACGTGCGGGCTTCGCCCGCTGGTCCGTCTGGAACGACCGGTCGAGACGTTGGGCCAGTCATTGCCGACGCTCTATGGGTACAGGCCACGCGTGACCGTGGCTTCTGCGACGCGGCCGACCGCGAGGCCGTACGCGGCGCTGCGCATCCCGACCTGCCGCTCGTCCGAGAGGTGCCAGGTCTCGTTGAAGGCGCGCGTGACGATGTCGCGCAGCTTCGAGTTGACCTCCGGCTCCTTCCAGAAGTACTCCTGGAGGCCCTGGACCCACTCGAAGTACGAGACGACGACGCCGCCCGCGTTCGCGAGGATGTCCGGCAAGACGAGCACGCCCTTGTCCTCGAGCACCTCGTCGCCGGCCGGGGTCACCGGCCCGTTGGCGCCCTCGCAGATGATCGACGCCTTGACCTTGTCAGCGTTGTCCTGGGTAATCACCTGCTCGAGCGCGCAGGGTGCGAGCACGTCGCAGTCGACGACGAGGAGATCCTCGTTCGTGATCTCGTCGGCGCCGCGCAGGCCGCGCAGGGTGCCGGTCTCCTGCTTGTGCGCGAGCGCTGCGGCGATGTCGATCCCCTTCGCGTTGTAAAGCCCCGACGTCGAGTCCGAGACGGCGACGATCGTCGCCCCCTCCTCGGCGAGGAACTTCGCGAGGAAGCTGCCGACGTTGCCGAATCCCTGCACCGCGACGCGCAGGCCCTCGAGCGAGAGCTCGCGCTTGCGGACCGCCTCCTGGACGCAGTAGAGGCAGCCGCGCGCGGTCGCCTCCATCCGGCCGAGCGAGCCGCCCACGTTGAGCGGCTTGCCGGTGACGACCCCGAGCACCGAGTGCCCCTTGTTCATCGAGTACGTGTCGAAGATCCAGGCCATCACCGTCCCGTCGGTGCCGACGTCCGGGGCCGGGATGTCCTTCTCCGGGCCGATCTCGTTGATGATCTCCGTCGTGTAGCGGCGGGTCATCCGCTCGAGCTCGCCCCGCGACAGCTTCTTGGGGTCGCAGATCACGCCGCCCTTTGCGCCGCCGAACGGGATGTTCATCAGCGCGCACTTCCAGGTCATCCACATTGCGAGCGCCTTGACCTCGTCGAGGGTGACGTCCGGGTGGTAGCGGATGCCGCCCTTGGACGGTCCGCGCGCGATGTTGTGCGTGACGCGGTAGCCCTCGTACGCGACGATCGTGCCGTCGTCCATCGTCACCGGCGCGGAGACGATCACCGCCTTCTTGCATTCCTGGAGGACGTTCACGAGCCGCTGGTCGATGGCGAAGATCTCGGCCACGCGGTGCAGCTGCTCGCGAGCGATGTCGAACGGGTTCTCTCGAAGATGGCTTTCCGGAGCTTCGACTGTGGTCACTCGGTCTCCTTAAGGCGTGGGTCCGGCACGAAAAATCGCCGCAAACGAGCAAAGTATAGGACGGTCCCGGCCGAAAGAGCCGGGAGCGATCACTGCTTGATCCGGAACGCGATCCGCTTGACCGTGGACGTGCCGCCGGTCGTCGGAACCGCGATCAGCCGGATCCGGTATTGGCCCGGGGCGAGCAGATTGCCCTCGGGGTCGCGGCCGGTCAGGCCGATCGCGATCCGACCGGGCGGGAGGTCGCGCAGGCGGGCGAGGAGCCCGATCCGCTCTCCTCCATGCCAGAGCTCGACGTCGAGCCGCGCGACCGGGCGGATCTGCGGGCCGGTCGGATCCTGCACGAGGCTTCCCGCGCGCAGCGAGAGGACGGCCGGGTTCGTGTCCGACGGGCGGAACGCGAGCGCGGAGAGCGCGACGGCCGAGAGCAGATTCCCGGGCGGGCGACCGAACGTGATCGCCCAGGGAACGCGGATCTGAGCGGACCCGTGAGGCTTGAGGAGGATCGCCCCTTCGGCCGAACCGCCTGCCGGTGGCGCCCCGCGGAGGCGCGCGACGAGGCGCACGACGGTCGAGCCGTCCGGCTTGAGCCTGACGCGACGCGGGAACGGCGTGATCTGGAGCCCGTCCCGGCCGCCGGCCTCGATGCGCACGCGCAGCTTCCTCGTCGAGACGTCGTGCAGGGTCAGGAGCTGCGTGGCGTGCCAGCCGTCGCCCTGAACGCGACCGAAGGCGAGCGTGGCCGGGAGCGCGGCCAGCTCGGCCGCGGCCGCACCACCGACGTCGACGAGACCGGCGCCCTGGGCGGTGACGCTCTCATCGGGCAGCGGCCGCGCGGTGCCCGTGAGGAGGCTCTTCACGTCGGCGGCTCTGAGGTCCGGCCTCACCTCGGCCAGCAGCGCGGCCGCGCCCGTCACCACGGCTGCAGACGCGCTCGAGCCGTTGACGGTCCCGTAGCGCGGGGAGCCGTCGTCGTTTCGCCCGGGCTCCGAGGTCGCGAGCACGACTCCGGGAGCCGCCACGTCGGGCTTCACGCGCGCGTCGAAGGCGAGGCCGCGTGACGAGAACGGGGCGATCTCGGCGGCCGATCCGTTGTGGGCCGTGCTCGGCACGCCGATCGAGACGATCGCGTGACCGTGCCTGGCGAGCTGGTCGGCGGCGATCCTGCCCACGCGGGTCGGGACGCTCAGCACGGGGACGTCGACCGCCTCGTCGAGCCCGAGCCCGCCCGCGGGCAGCTCCGTCCCGTAGACGACCACGGCGCGTGCCCCGGCCGCGACCGCGTGGTCGATCGTGAGCCGAGGGTCGCCTCCGGCCTTGACGAACGCGGCCTTGCCGGCGACGAGGCTGACGCCCTTGCCGTCGAAGAAGCTCGACAGCTCGGACGGCGACGCCGTGGGTCGCGGCTCTGCGAGCTCGAGCTCGAGCGGCTTCGTCGCCACGACCGCGCCGGCGAGCGGCATCCGCTCGTCCAGGAGAAGCCTCAGCCCGGTGCGAACCACGACGGGCGCCTCTTCCGCCTCGGTGCGCAGGTCGGCGGCGCCAACCGTCAGCGCCGCCGGGGCGCCGCCCGGGCTCGCGATGCTGCCGTAGCCGGGGCCGGCCGGGCCGTCGTTTCCGGCGGGCGCGACGACGAGCGTGTCGAGCCGCAGTGCGCCGCGAATCGCCTGCGCCTCGGGCGAGTCGGCGAAGGCCGCGTACGAGGCCGCGAGCCCGATCAGCGCGATCCGGGCGGCGTCGTGTGCGTCGCCGTCGAGGTTCGGGTCGACCGCGCGCTCGAGCCCGGCGATCAGCTGGTCGGTTCGCCCGTAGATCGCCCAGCCGCCGGTCAGGTCGCGCTGCCAGCCGGCCACGCGGATCGGCAGGACCGAGGCGCCGGTCGCAACACCCGAGATTCCGCCCGGGCCACCCGCGCCGACGAGCAGCCCGGCCATCTCGGTCCCGTGCTCCTCGAGCCGGGTCGCGTCGTCCGGGTCGGCGACGGCCGGGGCGCCGCTGTTCATGTCGTCGACGAGGTTGACCCCGGGAAGGATCCGCCCGCGCAGGTACGGATGCGCACTGTCGACTCCGGTGTCGAGGAGGGCGATCGTCACCCCGCGGCCGTCGTAGCCGGGGAGGGACACCGACGGAAGCTGTCCCGCGCCGATCGCGAGGCCTTCCTTCCCGAGCAGGCGCGATGAGATCGAGGCTGGATACGCAACGCGCACCGGGTAGACGCCGGCCACCTCGGGCTGGCTCTCGATGACGGCAACCGCGCGCGCGTCGAGCGGCGCCGAGAATCCGTTGAGGACGCGCGCGAAGCTGAACTCCTTGCGGATCTGGATCCCGTGGATGCTCAGCTCGGCGAGAAGCTGCTGCTGGGCGGCGATCGCGTCCCGGGTCCACTCGTGCTCCTGTTTCTGCGTCGCGAAACCGCCGTTCGCGGCGACGCGTGTCGCCAGCGAGGGCGCCTTGAGCACGACGAGCATCCGCTGGCCGACGGTCACGGGCGGGCGGGCGCCGCCGACGAGGCCGCGCCAGGCCGCCGCCTGTGAGGTCAGCGACCGCTCGCTGGCGCCGCTGACGCCGAAGCCGACGACAAGCAGGGTCGCTGCGAGGACGATGATCGCGGCGGGCGCGACCCGCCGGACGTCAGAGAGCCGAAGCGTAGGCATCGAGGGCAAGATAACGAGGGCACGGGATTGCCTCGGCGAACCGCGCGGCCGAGGCGATCATGGCGCCGTTGTCCGTGCACAGCTCGAGCGGCGGGGCGACGGCGCCGGGCAGGGAGGCGCGCAGCTCGGAGTTCGCGGCCACGCCGCCGACGACGGCGATCCGCCCGGACTTCGTGCGCTCGGCGGCGTCCAGCGTCCGCTCGACGAGCGCGCGCACGATCGCACGCTGGTAGCTCGCCGCGAGGTCGGCTCGCCTGGCCTCGAGTTCGTCGCCCTCGAGCCCGCGAACCTCGTACAGGAGCGCCGTCTTGACTCCCGAGAACGAGAAGTCGAGACCGGGGACGCGGGCGACCGGGAACGCGAACGAGTCAGGGTCACCCGCGCGCGCGAGGCGCTCGATCTCCGCGCCGCCCGGGTAGCCGAGACCGAGCAGCCGCGCGCCCTTGTCGAAGGCCTCGCCGGCCGCGTCGTCGAGCGTCGTCCCGAGAACGTCGAACCGGCCACGCTCGGGGACGTCGAGGAGCATGGTGTGCCCGCCGCTGGCGAGCAGGCAGAGGAACGGCGGCTCGAGCGGGTCGCCGCCGAGGTAGAGCGAGGCCACGTGCCCCTGGAGGTGGTCGACCGGGACGAGCGGGAGCCCACGTGCCCAGGCCAGCGCCTTCGCGGCGGACAGGCCGACGAGCAGCGCCCCGATCAGCCCCGGGCCCTGGGTGACCGCAACGGTGTCGACGTCGTTCAGGCTCGCTCCGGCACCGGCGAGGGCGTCGTCGACGACCGGGATCACGAGCTCGAGGTGGCGGCGCGACGCGATCTCGGGCACGACGCCTCCGAAGCGAGCGTGCAGGTGCGCCTGCGAGGAGACGACGTTCGAGCGGATCTCCCCCGCGCCGCTCACGATCGCGGCGGCGGTCTCGTCGCAGCTCGTCTCGATCCCGAGAATCAGAGCCGCGCCGCCGGCTCCTGCACCGGGTCCTTCCACATGATCAGCGCGTCCTCGCGGTTGTCCGTGTAGTAGCCGCGCCGCACGCCGCGCGGGCGGAAGCCCAGGCGCTCGTAGAGCTTGATCGCGCCGGCGTTGGAGACGCGCACCTCGAGCGTGTATCCGCGCCTGCCCCGCCCGGACGTGAGGTCGAAGAGCCGGTTCATCAGCATCGACGCGATCCCTTGCCGTCGGCGATCGGGCTTGACGGCGACGTTCATCACGTGCCACGCGTCGACGTAGCGCGAGATGACGAGGTAGCCGACGAGGTGGCCGGTCTCCGCGTCGAACGCGCCGAGGCACATCGACGACGGCTTCGAGAGCTCGCTCGCGAACATCGACCGCGACCACGGGGTCGGATAGGACGCGCGCTCGATCTCCTCGATCCCGGCGAGGTCGCGCATCTCGAGCCGGCGGAGCTCGACGTTCGTCATCGCTTCTGCTCCGCGTCGGGAATGCGCAGGTAGAGGGGCTCGACGGCCGCGGCCGCGCCGAAGTCGCGTGCGAGCTGCGCGTGGAAGCGGGCGCGCGGGACATGGCGCTCGTCGTCGTCGGGGGGGATCTCGGCGCCTGCGGCCTCGAGCACCTCGCGGTAGCGGAGAGCGCCGTCGCCGACGCAGACGGTCCCGGGCTCGAGCTCGAGCGCCTGCGGGGCGGCGGCGACGCGCTCGCCGTCTTGGAGCGTGAAGACCTCGCGGCGCCCGGCGTCGATGACCGGGAGCGCGCCCGGCGCTCCGGCGGCGAGCGCGTCCAGCGTCGAGACGCCTGCGACCGGAAGGTCGAGCGCGAACGAGAGCCCGCGCGCGGCCGCGAGGCCGAGGCGCAGGCCGGTGAAGCTCCCGGGGCCGGTGCCGACCGCGAGGCCGGTGAGGTCGGCCGGGTGCGCGTTCGCGTCGCGAAGAAGGTCGTCCGCGTCCGCGAGCACGACGACGGCCCGGGAGACCCGCTCTCCCAGCACCTCATCGTCCCGGACGAGCGCCGCCGTCGCGACGCGTGTCGCGGTGTCAAACGCGAGCGTCAGCATCTCCAAATAAGCCCTCTAGCAGGGATTTTTCGGGACTGACGAGCGAGATCAGCCTGTGCGTCGGATCCACGTGCGACAAACGTACCTCCACGCGGACCGGCGGCAGCGCACCCGCCGCCGCCTCGGGCCATTCGACGAAGCAGATCGCATCCTGGAAGTACGGCTCGAGATCTCCCCACTCGGCCGCGGAGACGCCCTCGAAGCGGAAGAGGTCGAGGTGGGAGACGTCGGGCGTGGTCAGGTAGCGGTGGCCGATCGTGAAGGTCGGGCTCGTCACGGGAGCTGTGACGCCGAGCGCGCGGCATGCACCGCGCACGAACGTCGTCTTGCCGCTGCCGAGGTCGCCCGAGACCGTGACGACGTCTCCCGGCTCGAGCGCGGGCGCGAGGGTGGCGGCGGCTGCCTCGGTCTCCGCCGGGGAGGCGGAGCGGAGCTCGTACAGAGCCGTCAGAAGAGGCCGAGCTGAACCGCAGCGGGCTCGGCCGCGGCGACGGCGGGCTCTGCGGCGAACGCGGGCACGGGTTCCGGCTCGGGGCGGCCGATCAGCTCGGGAAGCCGTGCGAAGTCCTCCTCGAGCACGCCGAGCATCGCCGGCGTGTACAACGCAGCGGCCGGGTGGTAGAGCGGGTAGAGGAGCACCGACCGCGAGCCGAGCTGGATCGGCTGCTCCTTCCCGTGGACGCGCGTGATCCCGACGTCCTTGCCGCTCAGCTGCTTGGTCGCGTGGTTGCCGAGGCTCGCGATCACCTTCGGCTGGATCAGCTCGATCTGCCGGAACAGGTACGGCTCGCAGGCCTCCTTCTCGTCCGGAACCGGATCGCGGTTGCCCGGCGGTCGGCACTTGACGATGTTCGCGATGTAGACGTCGTTCCGGTTTAGCCCGATTCCTCCGAGCAGCTTGTCGAGCAGCTTGCCGGCCTGGCCGACGAACGGGATGCCCTGCTTGTCCTCGTGAAAGCCCGGTCCCTCGCCCACGAACATCAGGTCGGCGTCCGGGTTGCCGACTCCGAACACGACCTGGGTGCGGCCTTCGGAGAGCCTGCAGCGCGTGCAGCCCGCGACCTGGCGCGCGAACGCTTCGAGCTCGGTCAGCTGTTCAGCCGCAGCCACACGAACCACCGCAACAACCGCCTCCAGCACCGCCGCTGAAGGTCGACTCTGCGGCGGTGCCGTGAGTCGCGAACACGGAGAACTGCTTGCGCACGTTCGCGGCGCCGCAGTCCGGGCAATCCGGCTGTTCGCCGTTCCGGACGAGCTCCTCGAAGTGCGACTCGCACTCCATGCACACGTACTCGTAGATCGGCATCGCCCGCGCAGTGTAAACCTCCATGCGGATGTGGGACGAGGAGCTCAAGGTGAGGCTCGACGGGCGCCTGGTGGTGCTCGAGCCACTCGGCGCGGAGCACATCGAAGGGCTGCGCGCGGCGGCCGCGGACGAGCGGATCTGGCGCTGGATGATCACGCGCGACGTCGAGGCCTGGATCGCTGCGGCGCTGGCCGAGGATCCGACACGGCAGCCGTTCGCGGTCTTGCGGGAGGGCGTGGTCGTGGGCTCGACGAGCTACATGTCGCTGGCGCCCGAGCATCTTCGGCTGGAGATCGGGAACACGTGGAACAACCCGTCGACGTGGGGCACCGGAGTCAACGTCGAGGCGAAGTACCTCCTGCTCCGGCACGCGTTCGAGGTGGTCGGCTGCCGGCGGGTGGAGTTCAAGACCGACGCGCTGAACAAGCGGGCGCGGGCGGCCTTGGCGGCGCTGCCGGCGGAGTTCGAGGGGATCCACCGCAAGCACATGATCGTGCGCGAGGGCGAGCGGCGGGACTCGGCGTGGTACGCGGTGATCGACGACGACTGGCCCGGGGTTCGTGCCGGGCTCGAGCGCAGATTGGAAGCCCCAGGCGCCGCTTGACGGCGCCGATCTCACGGCGTCTCGGCTCCGCCGAGACGCCCGCCTGCGCTGCCATCCGGGACCGTGGAGATCTCCACGAGCGTTCGAGTGACTAGACTTCGACTCGGCCCGGTATCCGCTACGGAACTGGAGCAAAAGATGGTCGAAAGCGTGAACGTCATCGGTCGCGGCCGTGTCGGCTCCGCCATGGCCGCTCGCCTCGAGGAGCGGGGGATCCCGCTTGACGAGCGCGATGCCGAGCTCACGCTCCTGTGCGTTCCGGACGCGGCTATTCGAGCCGTGTCCGAGGGACAGTCCCTGGGACACGGCCGTTGGATCGCCCACGTCAGCGGGGCCACGCCCCTTTCGGCGCTCGCGCCGCACACGCGGCGGTTCTCGCTCCACCCGCTCCAGACCTTCACGCGCTCGCGCGGGCCCGAGCAGCTCGACGGCGCCTGGGCCGCGGTCACGGCCGAGACCGACGAGGCCCGGGACCTCGGCTTCGAGCTCGCCGGCGTCCTCGGCCTCCAGCCGTTCGAGCTCGCCGACGACGCCCGGCCGCTCTACCACGCCGGGGCCGCAATCGCCTCGAACTACCTCGTCACGCTGTACCGCGTCGCCTCCGAGCTGCTCGCGGCCGCGGGCGCGCCACCGGAAGCGCTCGAGCCGCTCATGCGCCGGACGGTCGAGAACGGCTTCGAGCTGACCGGCCCGATCGAGCGCGGCGACTGGGAGACCGTCGAGGCGCACCGCGCGGCGATCCGAAGCGTCCGCCCCGACCTCGAGCCGCTCTACGACGTCCTCGCGGAGGCGACCGCGCGATGATCGTCGTCCGCACCGCGAACGAGCTCCGCGACCTCCGCGCCACCGCCACCGGCTCAGTCGGCCTCGTCCCCACCATGGGCGCCTTCCACGAGGGCCACCTCTCCCTCTTCCGCGCCGCGAGCGAGGAGAACGACCTCGTCGTCGCGAGCCTGTTCGTCAACACCGCCCAGTTCGTCGCCGGCGAGGACCTCGCCCGCTATCCGAGAGACGAGGACGGCGACGCGCGCCTCGCCCAGGAGAACGGGGTCGACATCCTCTTCGCGCCGCCGTTCGAGGAGATGTACCCGCCCGGCTTCCAGACCTGGGTCGAGGTCGAGGAGCTCGGCGGCATCCTCGAAGGCGAGCACCGCCCGGGCCACTTCCGCGGCGTCGCGACCGTCTGCCTGAAGCTCTTCAACCTCGCCCGCCCCGACCGCGCGTACTTCGGCCAGAAGGACGCGCAGCAGGTCGCCGTCCTGAAGCGAATGATCCGCGATCTCGCCCTTGACATTGAGATCCGCGTCTGCCCGACCGTCAGAGACGAGGACGGCCTCGCGCTGTCATCGCGCAACGCATACCTCTCCCCGGAGGAGCGCGAGGCCGCACTCGCCTTGCCGAAAGCGCTTCATGCCAACGACCCGAGCCTGCTCGACGGGCTCAAGGTCGACTACTTCGAGCTCGCCGAGTTCGAGCCGCCCGTCCTCGCGGCGGCCGTCCGGATCGGCGGCACACGCCTGATCGACAACGTCATCCCCGAAGGAGACCCGCCATGAGCACGCCACCGAAGGGCAAGATGCCTCTCCCCCAGCTCGCCGAGATGAAGCGCCGCGGAGAGCGGATCGTGATGGTCACCGCCTACGACGCACCCGGCGCCCGCTTCGCCGAGGACGCCGGAATCGAGGTCATTCTCGTCGGCGACACCGCGGCCATGGTCGTGCTCGGCCACGAGGGCACGACGGTCCCCGTGACGATGGACGAGATGGTCTTCCTGACGCGGACGGTGGCCCGCGCGGCCAACCGCCCGATCGTGATCGGCGACATGCCGTTCGGCTCGTACCAGGTCTCCGACGAGGACGCCGTTCGCAACGCGATCCGCTTCGTCAAGGAGGCCGGCGCCGACGCGGTCAAGCTCGAGGGCGCCGGACCTTCGCTCTCACGCGTGCGCGCGATCGTTGCTGCCGGAATTCCGGTGATGGGCCACGTCGGCCTGACGCCGCAGTCGGCGACGATGCTCGGCGGGTTCAAGACCCAGGGCAAGACGGCCGAGGCGGCGCGACAGCTCGTCGATGACGCCCTGGCGCTCGAGGAGGCCGGCTCGTTCGCGGTCGTGCTCGAGGCCGTCCCGGCGCCCGTCGCGGCGGAGATCACCAGCCGGCTGACCGTGCCGACAATCGGGATCGGCGCGGGCCGCGACTGCGACGGCCAGGTGCTCGTCTACCACGACCTGCTCGGCCTGACCGAGGGCCACCTCCCCCGCTTCGTGAAGCGCTACGCGAACCTCTCACGCGAGATCCGTGACGCGCTCGAGAACTATGCGGCGGAGGTTCGCTCGGGCACGTTCCCCGAGGACCAGCACACCTACGAGATGCCGGCCGAGGAGCTCGAGGCGTTCGAGAAGACCACGCGCACTCCGACGACGAGCAGCACCAGCGCCCAGACGACGAAGGCGGTCTCGAGCACGACGAAGGCGTAGTTGCCCGCGCCGTGGTCGGAGCCGCCGCTGCGGAACACGTCCTCGCCGTAGACCGCGAGGCGCAGCGGCCAGACGAGCACGAGGGACAGCGCGACGGGCGCGGCTGCAAACGCGAGCACGTGCCTCGTCTGCCGGTAGCTGGCCCTCGAACGGAAGAGCGTTCCGCCCGCGTGGAGAAGCAGGCCGCCGGCCCAGTAGACCGCGGCCCCGTAGATGCCGCCGCCGATGAACGCGAGCACAGCGATCAGCAGCGCGTCCCACGACACGAACCGGTCGCGCAGGAGGTGCCCGTAGGCGGGCGTCCAGAGCACCAAGGCGATTCCCGACATGAGCACCAGCGCGAGGACGGCGTCGCTCCTCGCGTGGGCGGAGACGTCCGAGTCGTCCCGCATCGCGCCGAACACAAGGCGCGGGCTCACCAGCACGAGCACCGCACGCAGGAGCCACTGGCGCTCCTCGGCGACGGCCGGCTCGGTGCTCTCCACGCTCACGGCTTGCGCAGCCAGACGGTGATCCCGCCCCGAAGGCGACGCGGCACGAGAGGCTCGGCCGCGCGCAGCACGCGGTTCGGCTGCGATCCCGTGTCGAAGTAGTTCGCCGTCAGCCAGCCGCCCACCTCGAGGCCGGCCTCCCTGGCGAGCGCAAGCAGCTCGTCGACGGTGTACTCGCGAAAGTGGCCGGGATGGAGCGAGTCCTCGCGCAGCTGCTCGAACGGGTTGCGCCCCGCGAGCAGGCGGACGCGGTTGCCGATGCGGGCCGCGTTCGGCGTCTGCAGCACGAGCCAGCCGCCCGACCGCAGCGCCGAGCCGAGAAAGCGCACGACGTGCAGCGGCGAGATGCGCAGGTGCTCGATCACCTCGGCGCAGACGACCACGTCGTAATCGGCCATCTCCGGCCAGAGGTCGCGCGTCTCCGCTGAGTTGAGGTCGAACGGAACGTGCCGCTCGCCCTCGCGCGGCGGGAAGCGGTCGTCGCCGAAGCCGAGCGTGTCCACGACCGCGCCGGGCAGCTCGCGCAGCTCCACCGACTCGTGGGCCTGGCCGACGTCGAGGATCCGCGGCTTCTCGGGCGCCAGCTCCCGGACCTTCGCGAGCAGCACCTCGTACCGAGGCGCGTGCATGCGCACGTACGGATCGTCAGGCAGCGGCCGGCTCGCGCGACCGCAGGACGTGGCGCAGGAACTCGCCGGTGAAGGACCCCTCGGCCTCCGCGACCTGCTCCGGCGTCCCTGCTGCGACGACCTCGCCGCCGGCCTCGCCCCCCTCGGGCCCGAGATCGACGATCCAGTCGGCCTGCTTGATCACGTCGAGGTTGTGCTCGATCACGAGCACGGTGTTGCCCGCGTCGACCAGCCGCTGGAGGACCTCGAGCAGCTTCTCGATGTCCGCGAAGTGGAGGCCGGTGGTCGGCTCGTCGAGGATGTAGAGCGTGCGCCCGGTCGCGACCTTGCTGAGCTCCTTCGCGAGCTTCACGCGCTGGGCCTCGCCGCCGGATAGCGTCGTCGCCGGCTGCCCGAGCTTGATGTAGTCGAGCCCGACGTCGTGCAACGTCTGCAGCCGGCGGCGCAGCTTCGGGATCTTGGCGAAGAACCGGAGCGCCTCCTCGACCGACATGTCGAGCACGTCCGCGATCGACTTGCCCTTGAAGCGCACCTCGAGCGTCTCGCGGTTGTAGCGCTTCCCGCCACACGTCTCGCACGGCACGTACACGTCCGGGAGGAAGTGCATCTCGATCTTGATCGTGCCGTCGCCCTTGCACGTCTCGCAGCGGCCGCCGCGGACGTTGAACGAGAACCGGCCGGGCTTGTAGCCGCGCACCTTCGCCTCGGGCGTGAGCGAGTAGAGCTCGCGGACCGGCGTGAAGATGTCCGTGTAGGTGGCCGGGTTCGAGCGCGGCGTGCGGCCGATGGGCGACTGGTCGATGTCGATCACCTTGTCGAAGCAGTCGATCCCGTCGACCGACTCGTGGTCGCCCGGCTTGACGCGCATCTTGTGGAGCCGGTTCGCGAGCGCCTTGTAGACAATCTCGTTCACGAGCGTCGACTTGCCGGAGCCCGACACGCCAGTCACGCAGACGAACCTCCCGATCGGAAACTCGACGTCGATGCCCTTCAGGTTGTGCATCGTCGCGCCGCGCACCAAGAACGAGGCGTCGTGCTCCTCGCGGCGCTCCGGAACCGCGATCTCGCGCTTGCGCGAGAGGAACTGGCCGGTGACCGAGTCGCCCATCCGCTCGACAGTCTTGGCCGTGCCCTCGGCGACGACGTGCCCGCCGTGCTCGCCCGCGCCCGGGCCCATGTCGACCAGGTGGTCGGCCGAGCGCATCATCTGCTCGTCGTGCTCGACCACGAGCACGGTGTTGCCGAGGTCGCGCAGCCGTTCGAGCGTCCCGATCAGCTTGCCGTTGTCGCGCTGGTGGAGGCCGATCGACGGCTCGTCGAGGATGTAGAGCACGCCGACGAGTTGCGATCCGATCTGCGTCGCGAGCCGGAGCCGCTGCGCCTCGCCGCCGCTCAACGTTGCCGCCGCGCGGTCGAGCTGCAGGTAGCCGACGCCAACGTTCTCGAGGAACGTGAGCCGCTCGCGGATCTCCTTGATGATCCGCGCGCCGATCAGCTCCTCGGTCTCGGTCAGCTCGAGCACGTCGAGGAACTCGATCGCGCGCTGCACCGACATGCGCGTGAACTCGTGGATGTTCCGCTCGCCGATCGTGACCGCGAGCACCTCGGGCTTGAGCCGCGCGCCGTGGCAGACCGGGCAGGGCCGGAAGCTCATGTACTCCTCGATCCGTTCGCGCTGCTGGCTCGAGTCGGTCTCCTTGTAGCGGCGCTCGAGGCTCGCCACGATCCCCTCGAACGCGAGCATGTACGAGCGCTTGCGGCCCATCCGGTTGCGGTACTGGACGTAGACGCGGTCGCCGTCGGTGCCGAACAGGAAGAGCTTCTGCTGTTCCTCGGAGAGCTCCTGCCAGGGCAGGTCGAGGTCGATCTCGTAGCGGTCGGCGATCGCCTGGATCACGGACTCGTAGAAGCTCGAGTTGCCGAGCGACCAGGGGACGAGCGCGCCCTCGCCGATCGAGAGCGTCGGGTCCGGCACGAGCAGGTCGGGGTCGATCTCCTGCTGGGCGCCGAGGCCCGTGCACCGCGGGCAGGCGCCGTGCGGCGAGTTGAACGAGAAGATCCGAGGCTCGAGCTCCGGGAGCCCGACGCCGTGTTCGGGGCAGGCGAAGTTCTCGGAGTACGTCGTCGCCTCGCCGTCGACGAGGTCGATCACGACCAGGCCCTCGGCGAGCTGCGCGGCGGTCTCGACCGACTGGGCCAGGCGCGTGCGCAGGTCGGGCTTCATCACGAGCCGGTCGACCACGACCTCGATCGTGTGCTTGAACTTCTTGTCGAGGACGATCTCCTCCTCGAGCAGCAACTGCTCGCCGTCGACCTTCACGCGCGTGAACCCCTCTGCCCGCAGCTCCTCGAGCACGTCCTTGTACTCGCCCTTGCGGTCGCGGACGACCGGCGCGTTGACGGTGAACCTCGTCCCCTCCGGAAGCCGGAGGACCTGGTCGACGATCGCCTCCTGGCTCTGGCCGCTGATCGGCCGCCCGCAGACCGGGCAATGCGGTCGGCCGACCCGCGCGTAGAGCAGGCGCAGGTAGTCGTAGATCTCGGTCACGGTCCCGACCGTCGAGCGCGGGTTGCGGCTCGTGGTCTTCTGGTCGATCGAGATCGCGGGGCTGAGCCCGTCGATCGAGTCGACGTCCGGCTTCTCCATCATCTGCAGGAACTGGCGCGCGTACGCGCTCAGGCTCTCGACGTAGCGCCGCTGGCCCTCGGCGTAGATCGTGTCGAACGCCAGGCTGGACTTGCCCGAGCCCGACAGGCCGGTGATGCAGATCAGCTTGTGCCGCGGGAGGCGGACCGTGATGTCCTTGAGATTGTGCTCCCGGGCGCCGTGGACGACGAGCTCTTCCTGCCCCATAACCAGCCCAGTCTAGCCACCTGGGATGACGCGAACAAGTGTTCTGTTAGGTGACGTCCGAGCGCGTGACCATCAGGGTTCCCGCGGCCACCAGGAGTGCGGCGTAGCCGAGGCTGACGAGCAGGCCCGGCCAGAAGTGGAGCAGGTCCGGGCCCTGACGACCGGCCTCCGCGACAGCGACGATCGCATGCCCGGGTGCGTAGCGCTGCTTGCTGGTGATGCCCAGGAGCGGCTCGCCGACGAGCAGCCACACGAGCGCGACGATAATCGCCGGGGTCTGCCGCCGGAGCAGCGCGCCGAAGCCGACGCCCGTCGCCGCGGTCAGCGCCGAGGCCAGGAGCAATCCGAGGAGCAGCGTGAACGTCCAGTGCGACCAGAGGTGCGAATGGACCGACCTCGCCCAAAGCCATACGGCGGTCAGGCCGACGGCGACCACCCAGGCAAACGCCGCGAGGAGGGCGCCGACGCACATCGCGGCGACGGCCTTGGCCCAGACGACGCGACCCCGCAGAGGCGCGACGAGGAACGTGGCGCCGATCGTGTTGTGGGCGTACTCGGCCGTCGGGACGACGATCCCGAGGATCAGCGAGATCAAGGTCGCGATCGCAGCCGTCATCACCAGATCGCGCTGGCTCGCCTCGCGGGCGAGGTCGTCGAGCGAGCGGTTGGCCGCGTTGAGCGAGACGATCAGCGCGATCAGGGCAAGGATCATCAGGCCGAGCCACAGCAGCAGCCTGGTCGTCCGCAGCTTGAGCAGCTCGGCGCCGACGAGACGGGTCACTCCGGCTCAGCCTCTTCGGCCGTCAGCTCGAGGAAGACCTCTTCGAGGCTCGCCTCCTCGGCGCGCAGCTCGTGCAGGACGATCCCCGCAGCGGCGGCGATCTCGCCGACGCGCTCGGGCTCGATGGCCGCGCGCAGCTCGTTCCCGTCGCCGGGCTTCGCCTCGATCCCAGCCTCCGCGAGCCGCCCACGCAGCTTCTCGGCGTCGGGAGAGCGGACGACGGTTCCGGCCGATGCCCTGGCCGTCAGCGCCTCGAGCGACTCGTGGGCGACGAGCTTCGCGTGGTGGATGATCACGACCTCGTCCGCGAGCTGGGCGACCTCCGCGAGGACGTGGCTCGAGATGAAGACGGTGCCGCCGTCGTCGGCGAACGAGCGCAGGAAGTTCCGCAGCCAGCGAATCCCCTCGGGGTCGAGCCCGTTGGCCGGCTCGTCGAGGACGAGCAGGCGCGGTTCGCCGAGAAGTGCGGCTGCGACGCTGAGCCGCTGGCGCATCCCGAGCGAGTAGCCGCCGACGCGGCGGTTCGCGGCGTCCGTCAGCTCTACGTGCGCGAGGACTTCCTCGACCCGCGCCCGTGGGATGCCGCCCGCCGTTGCGAGCACGCGCAGATGGTTCCGGCCCGACCGTCCGGGGTGGTAGCTCGAGGCCTCGAGCACCGCGCCGACCGTGCGGATCGGGTCGCCGAGCTTCCTGTACGGCACGCCGGTCACGAGCGCCTCGCCCGACGAAGGGCGGATCAGGCCGAGCAGGGTCCGCAGGGTGGTGGTCTTCCCCGCGCCGTTTGGCCCGAGGAAGCCGGTGATCCGTCCAGGCTCGACCGAGAACGAGAGATCGTCGACCGCGGTCGTCGAGCCAAAGCGTTTGGTCAGCCCTCGCACCTCCAGAGGCGCGGCCATCAAGGCGTCGCTTGCGATGCCGTCCTCAGGACGGACGGGCTCTGCCCGTGCGTCCGTCGGAAATGAACGGTCGATCCGATTGGTCTCACTATGCGGCCGTCGGCTCAGTTGGCCAGGCGCTCGACCAGGAGGTAGACGTCCCTTGGCTCGGGCACATGCTCGATGTGTAGCGGACCGGCGACGAGCGTCCCGTACCCAAGGAGCCGCCCGAGCAGGGACTGCTCGAGCCCGAGGTTCTCGACCGTCCGGAGACGAACCGCCGAGGCGCGCCGCCGGATGGTGCCGTCGACGACGAACACCTTCTCGGTGGTCACGACGAGGTGCGTCCGCTCCCAGCGCCAGACGGCCCGCAACGCGATCAGCGCGCCGGCGATGACGAGCAGCGCTCCCACAACCTGAAACGGAAACTCCCTCGTGGCCAGAAGCCCCCCGGAGAGCGCGAGCACGACCGCGCCCGTGAGGGGCCGCGCAAGCGAGACGCCGTGGCGGCGCGCGTCGAAGCAGACCCGCTCTTCCGAGGACGCGAGCATCAGATCGCCCGCTTCGTCGCGAGCGCGTCCAATCCTGCGGGCTCTATGCCTTGCGCCAGCGGCCGAAGACGAGGCCGCCGACGGTGAATCCGAGGCCGAACGTCCCCACTGCGAAGGTCCCGATCGCGAGCGCCTTGCGCGTCGTCGAGAGCCCCTCCCAGTGGCCGATCGCCTCCTGCTCCTCGGGCGTCAGCGGCTCTCCGCGGCGCTTCTTGCGCAGCGCGCCGCCAGCCCTCAACCCGAGGTAGAGGTCGTCGAAGATCTCGGTGGATTCATCCGGCATTGAACTCAGTGTATAGCCTGCTTCGGCGTTGCCCGTGCGGCTCCTCCACCTCTCAGATCTCCACGCTGGAAGCCGAGAACAGGGCGAGATCGACGGCAGTCTCACGTCGCTCGTCGAGCGGATTCAGCCGCAGCTGATCGTCGTCACCGGCGACCTCGCGCACCGTGGCAGGCGGCGCGAGCACGAGCAGGCCGCAGGCTTCCTGCGCCGGCTCGGACAGCCGCTCCTTGTGGTCCCCGGCAACCACGACATCCCGTACACGTTCGCGCGCTTCACGCGGCCGTGGGCCGAGTTCGAGCGCCAGTGGGAGACCGTCGAGCCCGTTCACCGCTCCGAGGAGCTGCTTGTCGTCGGCCTGAACTCGGTTCGTCCCTGGCGGCACCAGTCCGGCGGGCTGCGCGAGAGCCAGCTGCAACGGACGGCGCAGCTGCTCGCCGAGGCTCCGGAGGGCGCACTGAGAGTCGTGGCGCTGCACCACCATCTGATCGGCGCTCCGTGGCGCTCGCGCAAGCGGCCGGTCGCGCGCCGCTCCCACGTCCTCGCCTCGCTCGTGGACGCGGGTGCGGAGCTGATCCTCGCCGGCCACATCCACCAGACCGCCGTCAGCGAGCGCCACGACTTCGAGGTCGACGCGGTCCGTGGAGCCACGGTCTCGGTCGCCCCCGGGCTCGGCCGCCCTCGGCCGAATCGGCGCGGCGAGGCCCAGGGCCTGCATGTCTACGACACCACCGCCGACGCCCTCGCGGTCGAGACGTACGTCTGGCGCGAAGGCGCCTGGGGCCTGACCGGCGAGCGCCGCTTCCCACGCGGGTCATCCTCCCTCAAGGGCTAGCGAGCACCCGAACCGGTCCTGAACGGCCACTTGCGACGACCGGAAAGGAGCGCGACGATCGTCGCATCGAACCCCCGATCGAGCACCGCGACGTCACCACTATCATGGGATTGCTGGGGAGCATCCAAGACGACGTCGCCCGGATACGGCTCCTGCTGGAGGACGAGGATGGCGAAGAAGAAGCTTCCGAAGATGACGGCTGAGGAGATCGCACACCGCGAGGAGCTACAGCGCATGGTGCGCGAGCGGATGGCGTATCACGAGGCGAAGGCACGCGAGCAGGACGCCGCGCGTGAACGCGACGAGAAGAAGTAGCTAGGCGGGCGCCTCGGCCGCGGACCGCAGCTCGCGGCGCAGGTCCTTGATCTCGTCCCGCAGCTTCGCCGCGTACTCGAACCGCAGCTCCTCGGCGGCCGCGTACATCTCCTCCTCGAGCTGGATCACGAGCTTCTCGAGCTCGCCCGGCGACAGGCCTTCCACCTCGGCGCGGCCGCGCCGCCGCCTTCCCGGAACCGTCGGCGACTCGAGGGCCAGGAACTCCGCGATGTCGGAGACGCCCTTGACGATCGACTCGGGCGTGATCCCGTGCTCCTCGTTGTACGCGAGCTGCTTGACCCGGCGCCGGTTCGTCTCGTCGAGCGCGCCCTGGATCGCCTCGGTCAGCTTGTCCCCGTAGAGCAGCACCTTGCCGTTGATGTTTCGCGCCGCGCGGCCGATCGTCTGGATCAGCGCGGTCTTCCCGCGCAGGAAGCCCTCCTTGTCGGCGTCGAGCACGGCGACCAGTGAGACCTCGGGCAGGTCGAGGCCCTCGCGCAGGAGGTTCACGCCGACGAGCACGTCGTACTCGCCGAGCCGGAGCTCGCGGATGATCTGGATCCGCTCGAGGGTGTCGACCTCGGAGTGGAGGTACCGCGTCTTGACGCCCGACTCGAGCAGGTAGTCGGTCAGGTCCTCGGCCATCTTCTTGGTCAGCGTCGTCACGAGCACGCGCTCGCCGACCTCCTCGCGCCGGCGGATCTCGTTCAAGAGGTCGTCGATCTGGTTCTTCGTCGCGCGCAGCTCGACGTCCGGGTCGACGACCCCGGTCGGGCGGATGAGCTGCTCGGCGATCTGCGTCGAGTGGCGCAGCTCGAACGGGCCGGGCGTCGCCGAGACGAACACGAGCTGCGGCACCTTCGCCAGGAACTCGTCGAAGCGCAGCGGCCGGTTGTCGAGCGCCGACGGCAGGCGGAAGCCGTGGTCGACGAGCGTCTGCTTGCGGGAGCGGTCGCCCTCGTACATCCCGCCGAGCTGTGGCACGGTCTGGTGCGACTCGTCGACGAAGACGACGAAGTCGGACGGGAAGAAGTCGAGCAGCGTGTGCGGCGCCGAACCCGGCGGGCGGCCGTCCAGGTGGCGCGAGTAGTTCTCGATCCCGGAGCAGAAGCCGAGCTCCTGCATCATCTCGAGGTCGTACTCGGTGCGCTGCCGCACCCGGTGCGCCTCGAGCATCTTCCCTTGCGACTCGAAGAGGCGGACCTGCTCGTCCAGCTCGTAGCGGATCGCCTCGGACGCGCGCTCGATCGTCGGCGCCGAGGTGACGTACTGCGTCGCCGGGAAGAGCGCGAGGTGCTCGAGCTTGCCGTAGACCTCGCCGGTGAGCGGGTCGAAGTGCGTGATCTGCTCGACCTCGTCGCCGAAGAACGAGACCCGGTAGGCCGACTCCATGTACGCGGGCTGCACCTCGACGACGTCGCCCTTGACCCGGAAGCGGCCGCGGCCGAGCAGGGTGTCATTGCGCGCGTACTGGATGTCGATCAGCTTTCGCAGCGCGAGGTCGCGGTCGTGCTCCTCGCCGACGGTCAACAGCACGACACGCTTCTCGTACTCCTCGGGAGAGCCGAGGCCGTAGATGCACGACACCGAGGCGACGATGATCACGTCGCGGCGCGAGAGCAGCGCGGCGGTCGCCGCGTGGCGCAGGCGGTCGATGTCGTCGTTCCGGGACGAGTCCTTCTCGATGTAGAGGTCGGCCTGCGGTACGTACGCCTCGGGCTGGTAGTAGTCGTAGTAGGAGACGAAGTACTCGACCGCGTTGTCGGGGAAGAGCTCGCGCAGTTCGTTGCAGAGCTGGGCGGCGAGCGTCTTGTTGTGCGCGATCAGGAGAGTCGGCCTCTGGACCTTCTCCGCGATCCAGGCCATCGTCGCGGTCTTGCCGGTGCCGGTCGCGCCGAGAAGCGTCTGGTAGCGCTCGCCGGCCTCGATCCCCGCCGCGAGCTCCTCGATCGCCTGCGGCTGGTCGCCGGTCGGCGCGTAGACGTCCGTCGTCTTCAGGTCGGGCACGAGCCTAGGGTAGCGTCGCCGCGGGTGTGCTCAGGCGGCCTCGGGCTCGACGACCGGCTGGGTCCCGCCGCCGCGAAGGGCCACGATCGCGAGCGGAATCGAGGCGAGGATCTGGGCCACGGCCACGGCGAACATCACCGGCCTCGGCCCCCACGCAGCGAGGAGCGGGCCGACGATCAGCAGCCCGAGCGGCCCCGCGAGCATCGCCATCGTCAGGAGCGCCGTCATCACCTTCGGGCGGAGCGCCTCCGGCGAACGCATCGTGAGCACGCTGATCAGCGGCGCGTTTGCGAGGGGCCCGAAGAGCGACGAGACGAACAGCACGGATATCACGCCTGCCGCCGGCAGCGGCAGACCGAGGAGCGGGAGAGGCAGCGCCCAGGCGACGACTCCGAGCGCGCCGAGACGTACGGGGTCGAACCTCGGCGCGAGCTTGACCGCAACCACGCTCCCGACCACGGAGCCTGCACCGAAGCCCGCGTAGAAGAGCCCCGCGATCCCCGATCTCCCGTCGAAGTCCTGGAAGGCGAGGACGGGCAGCGACGCGCCGATCATCTGGCTGAACATGTTCAGGAACAGGGCGGTGAGTCCCATGATGCGGAGGAAGCGGTCTTTGAGCAGGAAGCGGAGACCTGCCAGCAGACCGCCGGCCTCTTGGACCTGGCCCACCGGCTTCCCCTTGGGGACGAGCGTCAGCAGGATCAGGAACGAGACGGCGAACGTCGCAGCGTCGACGTAGAGCACGTTCGCCGCGCCGATCGCCGCGATCAGGACGCCGGCGAGCACCGGGCCGATCAGGGCCATCGCCCGCTGCGTGCCCTCGACGACCGCGTTCGCCTGGGCAACCGTGGGCTCGTCGTCGCCGACGAGCTCCGGCAGGATCAGCCGCTCGGCCGAAAAGTACGGCGCCAGGAAGATCCCCGTGACGAACACGCACGCCAGCAGCACCGGGAACGTGAGGAGCCCCGCGCCGTAGAGCACGGGGATCGCGAGCATCAGCGGCGCGCGCGCCGCGTCCCCGACGACCATCGTCGTCCGTGCCCCGAGCCGGGAGACGACCGTGCCGCTCGGAATCCCGAGCACCGCCACCGGCAGCAGCTCGACGGCGAGGACCAGGGTCATCTTCGCCGCCGACCCCGTCGTGACCAGCACGAACCAGGGCAGCGCGAGGAACGTCATCTGAGACCCGAGCGACGAGATCGCCTCCGCCGTCAGCAGCGCGATCAGCGGGCGGCTGCGCAGGCCCTGGCTCTCGCTTATCGATCGACTTTCTGACGGAAAACCTGTCGACCGGTCAGTTCAGACGGCCGAACGGGCAAAGCCCACTCGGCCTGATGGAGACGACGCAAGCGTCGCCTCATGCGCCCTCGTCGACCTCCGGCAGCTCCCGCATCCGCGGTATCGGCGACGGGGCGAGCCAGAGGACTCCCAGCAACGCTCCCACCGAGCCGATCCAGAGCGTCGTCCGGAGCCCGATCCACGTCCCGAGCGCACCGCCGAGCAGCGCGCCGATCGGCCGCACGCCGTAATTGACGACCATGAACGCGCCGGAGACCCGCGCGCGAAGCCGGTCAGGGACGAGCGCCGCGGAGAATGCGCCGGCCGAGATGTCGAGCAGCATCACGCCAAAGCCGGAGAGGAACTCCGAGGCGAAGAGGCAGACGATGATGACCCACTGCGGCCCGCCCGCGAGCGGAACGAGCACGAGCGGGGCGGGAAAGAGGACGCAGCCGATCACGAAGGTCGGGCCGACGCCGATCCGGCGGCTGATCCTCCCGGTGAAGAACGACCCGAGCAGCCCGCCTACCGACGCGGCGCCCAGCACGAGCCCGAGCACGCCCGGGCTGACACCCAGCGTGCGGTTCGCGTAGAGCAGAAAGATCGCCCAGAAGACGAAGTTGAAGAAGTTGATCGTCGTCGTCGTCAGCAGGCTCGAGCGGATGACCGGCGAGCGCCAGATGTAGCGGGCGCCGGCCTTCAGGTGCCCGCGCTCGGCCTTCTCGGTCGGTGGCTCGACCGGCGAGATCGACTTCAGCGAGAGCGCCGAGGCGAGGAAGGACAACGCGTCGATGAGGATCGCGCCGGGCGCCGAGAACGCCTGCACGAGCAGGCCGCCGACACTCGGACCTGCGATGTAGGACATCGCGCGGCTGCTGTTCAGGAGCGAGGTCGCCTCGATGTACTTCTCCCGCGGAACGAGCGACACGAACAGCGTGCTGTAGGAGACGAAGAAGAACACGCTCAGCGTCCCGATGAGGAAGCTGACCACGTACAGCTGCGCCATCGTCAGGATGCCGAACCAGTAGGCCAGCGGAATCGTGAGCAGGAACCCCGCCCTGCCGAGGGCCGTGCCGAGCATGGTCACCCGCCGGTGCCCGCGCCGGTCGACCCAGGCGCCCGCATGGAGCGAGAAGAGCAGGTTCGGCAGCAGCAAAGCGGCCCCGAGGTACCCCATCTGCGCCGGGCTGGCGTGCAGCGTCAGCACGCCGACCAGCGGCAGGGCAAGCAGCGTGATCTGGTCGCCGAAGAGCGAGACCGACTCGCCGATCCAGAAGCGACGGAAGTCGCGCGCCTGCAGGACCTCGGGAGCGCGGAGGAAACGCCTGCGGGCCGGCGCGACGGCCACGTCGAGGGAGTCGGACGGGCTCACGCGCGCGTGATCTCGATGTCGCCGCTCATCGTGTTGGCCTTCAGCTCCACGTGCGGCGCGTCACCCTCGGGTGCCGAGTCCGAAACCGGAAGCTCCGACCGGACCTCGCCACTCCGCGAGCGGGCGTCGACCCACAGCGTCGAGCCTTCCTTGATCCCGATCGTGAGATCGCCGGAGGCGGACTTCAGCTCGGCGCTCCCCTGGGACAGGCTGCCGATCCTCTGGTCGCCGGACGCGGTGTTGACGTTCACTGCCGCGCGGGCCGCCTCGACCGTCACGTCGCCAGAAGCGCTGTTGACGGAGAGCGACCCGTCGACCGACTCGATGGTCACGTCACCAGAGGCCGTGTTGAGCCTCGCGCCGCCGGCGATCGTCTTCCCCCGCACGTCGCCCGAGGCGGTGTTGACGCGCAGCTCGCCGCCGATGCCGCCCATCCGTACGTCGCCGCTGGCGGTGTTGATGTTCGCGTCGCCGGAGACATCGTCGAGCTCGATGTCGCCCGAAGCGGTGCTGAGACTGATCGAGCCGAGACGCCCGCGGACGTCGAGATCGGCGGACCCCGACTTCACCTCGGCGTCGGCCCCCTCGGGGCACGTGATCTCGATGCCGACCGCCGCGCCGCGGAACAGTCCACCGCGGGACCGGCCGAGGTCGACGATCACTTGCTGCCTGTCCGCACCGCCGCGCAGCTCGAGCCGTGCGGACTCGATCGCCTTCGTCGTGGCGTCGTTGTCACGGAGTGGCCGCAGCTCGACCGTCGTCTGCTTGACATCCCGCGCGTCGATCCTGATCTCTCCGGAGCCGAGGCGGACGTCGAGGCTGACGGAGCCGGGAGTGTCGAAGGTCTCGGTTCTCATCGGGACCCCCTCGGGCGAGTCTTGAGCTCGTTGCGCCTCGCGAGGGCCTCGTACTCGGCCGGGCGCTTCGGGCGTGGATCGGTGTGGACCTCTGCGTGTCCGAACGGGATCGGGTAGAAGGCCATGTCCTCTCTCCTCTCAGCTCTTGGCGTAGCCCGTCAGCCGCTTGCCTGACCGGCTCACCGGGGCGGCGGTGGTCGAGCGCGAAAGTGCGCGCACGATCCAGGTGTTGACCGAGACGCCCTCCTGGGCGGCCGCGGCCTCGATCGTCGTCTTGAGAGCGTCCGGGAGGCGAAGCGTGATCCGGGCCGTGTGGCCGTCGTCCACGCTGCTGACCGCCTCCGGCTCGTCGCCCACGAAGACGAGCTCGGGGTCCTGCCCGGCCAGCCGAACCTCGACGTGGCCGGAGGGAAGCTTGTCGTTCAACTCGAGCGCTGCTTCCGAGAGCGCGTCGAGCAGGCGCAACCCGACCGATGCCTGCAGCGTCACGACCAGGCGACCGGCGGCGTCAGAGGTCGCCTCGTCACCCAGCTCTGCGACGGCCGTCAGGTCGGCCTGGAGCGCATCGACAAATCGTTGTAGCTGCATCGTGACGTCACTATGACATCACTATCGCAGTCTGTCAACCGTCAATAAATGTCAGCCTGGTGCACCCAGTTCTTTGGCGTAACCACGCCGATAGAGGGTCTTCAGGTGCTCCACGCGGCTCACGTAGTGGCGCGTCTCGGCGAACGCGATCCCCTTCCCCTCGCGGCGCCAGGTGTCGACGTTCTCCTGGCCCGCGTTGTAGGCAGCGAGCGCGGTTCGTTCGTCACGGTACTTGTCGAGCAGGTGGCGCAGGTACCAGGCGCCGTAGCGGACGTTGATCTCCGGGTCGTCGAGATCGGAGACGCGAAAGCGCGTCCCTCCGGTGTGGATCGCGATCCCCTTGGCCGTGTCCGGAAGGAGCTGCATGAGGCCGATCGCGCCCGACGACGAGCGGACGTGTGGTCGGAACTTGCTCTCCTGGTAGATCACGGCGGCCAGCAGCGCCGGATCGAGGCGGTAGTTCCGAGCGTGGCCGCGGACGATCGCCTGGTAGTGGAGGGGGTACCGGATCCGCACCCACCAGGCGGGCTCGGTCGAGTTGACGTAGGCGAAGGCGGCACCGAGTGCGGCGATCGCGAGCAGGAGTGCGAGGAGCTTCTTCACGCGAGGTCGCGCATCACCCCGGCGACGAACGCCTCGAGCTCCTCGAGAGTGCCTTCGTTGACGTAGGCGTAGTCCGCCCGCTTCGCCTTCTCGTCGTCCGGAATGAGCCGAGCCTCTCGCGGACCTGGGGGCACCTGCGCGCGCGAGGCGCGGAGCTCCGCCGGCGCCGTGACCACGACAACCGCGTCGAAGCGCTCCTGGCCGCCGGTCTCGAACAGGAGCGGGATCTCGGCGACACAGACCGCCGGCGGATCGGGGAGACGAGCGAGCTCCTCGCGCCAGGCGGCCTGCTCGCGGATCACCCTGGGATGGAGCTCGTTCTCGAGCCAGTCGAGCGCCTCGCGGTCGGCAAAGACGATCTCCGCCAGCGCGCCGCGGTCGATCTCGCCGTCGCCGTCGAGGATCTGGTCGCCAAACCGCTTGACGACCGCTTCTCGCACCTCCTCGTCGTCGCGGAGGAGCCGGTGCACGATCTCGTCGCTCGAGACCGTTGCTGCGCCCTGGCGCGCGAACGCGGCGAGAGCCGCGCTCTTCCCCGCCCCGATGCCGCCCGTGACGGCGACGGCGAGCGGTCGGGACACGCTACTCGGGCGTCGGGGCTTCGGCTTTGGCTTCGGCTTCGGGCTCCGAGTCGCCGGCCTCTGGCTCCGGCTCCTCGGCTGCCTGCGGCTCGGGCTCGGGCTCCTCGGCGGCTGGTTCCTCGGCTGCCTGCGGTTCTGGCTCGGGCTCCTCGGCAGCCGGCTCCTCGGCGAGCTCGGCCTCCGCGGCCGGCTCGTCCGCTACGACCTCAGCCGCGGTCTCCTCGACTGCGGCGTCGGCGGCCGGTTCCTCGCCGCCCTCGGGGAACACCTCTTCGGAGAGATCCAGGTTCGGCGTCCCCTCGACGGCCTCGGAATCGTCCGCACGCTGCGTGACAGCGTCGCCCTCGACGCGCTTGAGCGACAGCGACAGGCGCCGGCGCTCGGCGTCGACCTCGATGATCTTCGCCTTGACGTGGTCGCCCTGGGAGACGACCTCGCGCGGGTTCTCGACGTGGTGCTGGGCGAGCTCGGAGATGTGAACGAGCCCCTCGACCCCGGGCATGATCTCGACGAAGGCGCCGAACGTGACGACCTTCGTGACCTTGCCCTCGACCTCGTCGCCCTCGTTGTACTGCTCGAGCACCTCCTGCCACGGGTCCGACTGCGTCTGCTTCAGCCCGAGCGAGATCCGCTGGCGCTCGCGGTCGATGTCGAGCACCTTGACCTTGACGTCCTGGCCGATCTCGAGCACCTCGGACGGGTGGTTGACGTGGCTCCACGAGAGCTCGGAGATGTGGATCAGCCCGTCCATCCCGTCCAGGTCGACGAAAGCGCCGAAGTCGACGATGTTGGAGATCTGGCCGTCCACAACGTCGCCGGGGTTGAGCCGGTCGAGGATCTGCTGCCGCTGCTCCTTGCGCTCGTCCTCGAGCACGGCGCGGCGAGAGAGCACGACGTTGTTCCGCGAGCGGTTGAGCTCGATGACCTTGGCGCGCAGCTCCTGGCCGAGGAACTCGTCGAGATCCTGGACGCGCCGGATGTCGACCAGCGACGCGGGCAGGAAGCCTCGCACGCCGAGGTCGAGGATCAGGCCGCCCTTGACGACCTCGATCACCTTGCCGATGACGGGCTCTCCGGACTCGGCCGCCTGCTCGATCGCCTTCCAGGCCATCTCGAAGCGGGCCCGCTTCTTGGACAGGATCAGGCGCCCTTCGGCGTCCTCCTTCGTGAGCACGAGCGCGTCGATCTCGTCGCCGAGCTTGACCTCGTCCTCGGGGTTGATCGAGCGCCGGATCGACAGCTCGGCCACGGGGATGACGCCCTCCGACTTGTAGCCGATGTCGACCAGGACCTCGTCCTTGTCCACACGGACGACGGTGCCGTGCACGACCTCGCCCTCGTTGATCGTCGGGAAGGTCGCGTCGTAGTCGGGAACGCGCTCGCCGTCCTCGGTCGTCGTCCAGACGCCGGCGTCGTCGACCGCAGTCGTTTCCGTCTCTCTATCCACAGTCTCGTTGGCCATCAAGAAGCCGCTCAGTATAGCCGTGGAGCCGAAAATACCCGCTCCGCGCAACGGAGGACCGCAATCAGCTCGATTAACCGCTCGCGGCGGTATCCGTGCGGTCTGGCGATTGGCGGTCAATGTTGACGCGGAACGATGGTGCTAGTAATACTAGCTTTGTTCAGAATGAGCATGACTGTCATCGCGCCCCCAGAGCCGCCCCGGCTCGACGAGCTTGAGGCATTGTCATCGAGGAAGCGCGCCGACGCACGCGCCGCCGGCGACTCGCCTACATCGTCGCGACTCTCCTCGCAGTGGCGATCGGCTGCGCTGTCTGGGCCGGACTCGCCTTCAGAGGAGGCGACGCGACGACCGCCGGTAGAGCCAGGCCCGGGTTCCGCCTCGTCACTGCCCGCGGCCCGGTCGCGCATCAGCTCATCGAGACATGGAACTTGCCGCAGCCGACCAGCGTCGACCTTGCCACGGGACAAGAGCGTCCGGCGAGGACGACGCAGGAGGTCTGGGTCGACCGCGACAGCGGCCTCTGGCGGATCGTCGCGCGCATCAACGGGCGGATCCAGTCGGATCGCGTCGACCCAGGAACGGGGCGCCCACTGCCATCGCAACCCGACGCGCTCCTTCAACCGGTCGGGTTCTCATTCGGGCATTTCTGGCCGCTCGCGCACCAGTACGGGCGCGAGCCCGGGACGGAGACGTTCCGTGGCCGCAAGGTCATCTGGGTGGGAAAGACCGAGCACGGCTTTCCACTGGCACCGCGCGATGGCCAACGAGTCGGCCTGGATGCGCGCACACACGACCCGTTGGTCTACCGGTCATTCCTCTACGGCGCCGTCGTTTCCCAATCCTGGGTACGGGCACAGATGCAGGACGTACCGGGCAGCCGCTTCTCGCTCGCCGTTCCAGTGGGTTCGACAACGGATTCGCGGCCGGCGATGCGTTACGAGTTCTTCGCCGTTCCAGCATCGACGCCGTTTGGCGCCCGCGCGCGCAGTGCACTCGGTCGTACGCCGCTCTGGCTCGGCTGGCGCTTCCACGGCCAACGCATTCACTCGATCACGATCGGCTCGGAGGTGATCCAAGGACGCAACGGCGCCCGACTGAGCTCGGCGAAATTCGTGCGATACGACTACGGGATCGTCAGCCTCGAGGAATTCGGCTCGCAGCGGCCGAGCTGGTACGAACAGGGCCCGCGGCCGGGGTACGTCGTCCTGGAGACCCTCAATCGCGCTTACGAGCTGAGGCCGGGGCCTCGGGTATGGCCCAAGGTGGACGTCTTGGGAGGGCAACGCGCGGCACTTACTCGCGGCGGCGTGCTGGCGGTCATTACCTCGCCTGACGCCCGCCGCTACTCGCTCAACCGCGCCAGCGCCATGAGCCTGGCGAGGGAGCTGCGCCCGAGTGCCACCAACCTGAGTTCGTCAGGCCGACGAAGCCGGCCGGACTCTCAGCGCTTGGCGTCGTTCCAGTCGTCGCCGGCGCCGACGTCGACCTCGAGCGGTGGATCGAGGTCGTAGGCGCCGACCATCTCCTCACGCACGAGCTCCTTCACGGCGGAGACCTCCGCTTCGGGGGCTTCGAGCAAGAGCTCGTCGTGCACCTGGAGGACGAGCTTCGCGGCTCTGCCCTCATCCCGCAGCCGGTCGTGAATCGCGACCATCGCCTTCTTGATCACGTCTGCGGCCGTCCCCTGCATGACGGAGTTGACGGCCAGCCGCTCGCCGAGCGACCGCGTCTGCCGGCTCGACGCACGGATCTCGGGCACCGGGCGCCTGCGGCCGAGCATCGTCGTCACGTAGCCGTCGCGCGCCGCCTGCTCGATCGTCCGCTGGATGAAGTCCTGGACGTGCGGGAAGCGGGCGAGGTAGGCGTCGATGTACGCCTGCGCCTCGTCGCGCGGGATCTCGAGGTTCTCCGAGAGCCCGAAGGCGGAGATGCCGTAGATGATCCCGAAGTTGACCATCTTCGCGATGTTGCGCTCGTCCTTGGATAGCGTCGCCGGGTCCTTGCCGAGCACCTCGGCCGCGGTCGTCGTGTGGATGTCCTCCCCGCGCTCGAACGACTCCTTCAGCTTCGGTTCGCCCGAGACCTGGGCCAGGATCCTCAGCTCGACCTGGGAGTAGTCGGCCGAGACGAGCTTGAACCCGGGCTCTGCGACGAAAGCCGACCGGATCTCGCGGCCGAGCTCGGTGCGGATCGGGATCGCCTGCAGGTTCGGGCTCGTCGTCGAGAGCCGCCCGGTCGCGGCCACGGTCTGGTTGAACGTCGTGTGCAGGCGCCCGTCCTCCGGCGAGATCAGCTCGGGGAGCGGGCCGAGGTAGGTGTTGAGCAGCTTCGAGTACTCGCGCCACTCCTCGATCACGCCGACGATCTCGTGCTCGCCGCGGATCGAGCGCAGGACGCGGGTGTCCGTCGAGTAGCCAGTCTTGCCCTTGCGGCCCGGAGTCAGCTTCAGCTTCTCGAACAGGATTCGCGCGACCTGCTGGGTCGAGCCGAGCTGGAACTCCTCGCCCGCCAGCTCGTACGCCTTCGACTCGAGCTCCTCGACCCGATCGGCGAGACGGGCCGTGATCTCGCCCATGCGGTACGTGTCGACCTTGACGCCGGCGCGCTCCATCGCGGCGAGGACGGCGGTCAGTGGGAGCTCGATCTCGCGGTACAGGGGCTCCTCACCCCGCTCGCGAACGCGCTCGAGGAGCGGATCACGCAGTCGGAGCGTCGCGGCCGCGCGCCGAACGAGCGCGGTCGTCTCCTCCTCGGCCTCCGGCTCCGGGACGAGCTCCAGGCCGTACTCGGCAGTAAGGTCGTCGAGCCCGTACTCGGCGCGGCCGGGGTCGATCAGGTACGCGAGGATCAGCGTGTCGTCGGTCGCCTCGACCCCGAGCGACTTGGCGTCGTGCGCGATGACCTCACCACCCTGCGCCTTGAGCGGCTCGGGCCGGGGCGACACGACCACCTCGTCCCCGGCGGCAACGCCTATGCGCTCGTCACTCGCCGCGATCCCTACCGGACCCTGGCTTAGTAACAGACTGTTACTAAGTTCCTCGCGCCACGGGACGGGGACGCCGGTCGGCTTCAGCGGCGCCGCGGCCGGGAGGGCGGCGTCGAGCTCGTCCACGCGGTTCAGCAGGTTCCGGAACTCGAAGCGCCTGAACATCTCCTTCAGCGTCGAGCGGTCGGGTGGCGAGAGCACGAGCTGGGTGACGTCGCAGTCGAGCTCGAGGTCGCGCCGCATCGTCGCGAGCACCTTCGCCCCGCGCGCCTGCTCGGCGTGCTCGCGGATCGCCTTCGAGCGGGCGGGTGTCAGCTCGTCGACGTGCTCGAGCACCTCCTCGAGCGAGCCGTACTTCGCGATCAGCTGGCCGGCCGTCTTGTCGCCGATCCCCGGGACGCCGGGGATGTTGTCGGAGGGGTCGCCCTTGAGCGCGATGAAGTCCGGCACCTGCTCGGGCTGGATCCCGAGGCGCGCCTCGACCCGCTCGGGCGTGTACACATTGACGTCCGAGACCCCTCGCGGAGTCATCATCAGGCAGACGTTCTCCGAGACGAGCTGGAAGGCGTCGCGGTCGGTGGAGACGACGCACGTCTTGATACCCGCCTCGTCGGCGCCATGGGCGAGCGTCGCGATCACGTCGTCCGCTTCCCAGCCCTCGAACTCGAGGTTGACGTACCCGAACGCCTCCACGATCGGCCGGAAGTGCGGGAACTGCTCGCGCAGCAGGTCCGGCATCGGCTTGCGCTCGATCTTGTAGGTCTCGAGCAGCTCGGTCCGGTGCACGGGCCGCGTGTCCCAGGCGACGGCCACGCCCTTCGGCCGGTAGTCGGCGAGCAGCTTGAAGAGCATGTTCGCGAAGCCGAGGAGCGCGTTCGTGGAGAAGCCATCGCTCGTGGCCAGCTCCTCCGGGAGCGCGAAGAAGGCGCGATAGGCGAGGTTGTTGCCGTCGACGAGGAAGAGCTCGGATTCGCGCGCGGGCCCGTCGTCGAGCTGCAGCTCGGCCCCGGTCAGCGTCTTCGGCGACATCTCTGCGAGTCTACGTCCGATGAGCACGCCCGAGGTCGTCCCGTTCGGCGACGAGCATCTGGAGGACGCGGCGGCGCTCCTCGCCGCCCGTCACGCGCGCCATCGGCAGGCCGAGCCGCTCCTCTCGGAGCGCTACGAGGAGCCCGCCGCCGCGCGGGTGGAGATCGAGCTCGCCTGGCGCGCAGACGGCGCTTCCGGCGCGGCCGCGCTGCGTGACGGGCGCCTGGCCGGGTACCTGATCGGCGCTCCGCGCGACCCGAAGGTGTGGGGCGAGAACGTCTGGGTCGAGGCCGCGGGCCACGCGGTCGAGCAGGCCGAGGACGTCCGCGACCTCTACGCGCTCGCCGCCGCGCCCTGGGTCGAGGGGGGCAACACGCGCCACACCGCCCTCGTTCCGTCTCACGACGCCGAGCTGCTCGACGCTTGGTGGCGACTCGGCTTCGGGCAGCAGCAGGCGCACGGGATCCGCGAGGTGCCGGCGAGCACAGAGGTCGCAATCCCGGAGGGCTTCGAGATCCGCGCCCCGCGAGAGGACGAGATCGAGGAGCTGATCGGCGTCGACGTCGCGCTGCCCGACCATCAGCGCGCCTCGCCCGTGTTCGGGGGCTTTTCGTGGTCGCGGGACGACTCGCGCGAGGAGTGGGAGCGGACGCTCGCCGACGACGAGGAGACGGTCCTGATCGGCTTCCGCGACGGCCGGCCTGTTGCGTGCTGGTCCTTCGTCGCAGCCGAGCGCTCTCCCGAGCATCGTGGCCTCACCCGCCCCGAGAACGCGTGCACCCTGGGCTTCGCCGCAACCGTTCCCGAGTCCCGCGGCAGTGGGATCGGCGTCGCCCTCACGCAGGCCGGGCTCTCCTGGGCCGCCGAGGAGCGCTACGGCGTAATGCTGACCGACTGGCGCGTGACGAACCTGCTCGCGTCGCGCTTCTGGCCTCGCCGCGGCTTCCGCACGAGCTTCCTCCGGCTCTACCGGTCGATCCCCTAGCCCCGTGACGCGGCTGCCGCTCCTCTCTGGAAGCCGCGTCGTCGTGGTCGACGCGCCCGACGACGCGGTCGTGCTGCGGCCGCCGCCGCCGGGAGAGCCCATGGCCGACGTGGCCGTGGCACTGCGCGACGCGCTCCGCTTTCCGCTCGCCGGCCAGCCGCTGGCTGCGCTCGCTCCGCGGGGAGGCCGTGCCACGATCGTCGTCGAGCCGCCCTCGCTGCCGCTCCCGGGAGCCCAGCGGGACCCGCGCGAGGCTGGACTCGCGGCCGCGTCGGTCGAGTTGGCTCGCGCGGGGGTGCCCGTCGAGCGCCAGACGCTGCTCGTGGCGAGCGGACTGACGCGAAGGCCGGCGCGCCGCGAGCTCGAACGGCTCGGGATCGTCTCCCACGGATTCGCGCGCAGCTTCCAGGGGACGGTCGCCATCCACGACGCCGAGGATCCCGGGCTGATCGACCTGGGCGAGACGGGGGGCATTCCGCTGCGGGTCAACCCCGCGCTGGTCGAGACCGACCTCGTCCTGACGATGACCGCCGCCGAGACCGTGCTTCACGGAGGCCCGGCGGCGCTCGTCGGCGCGTCAGGCACGCACGCGCTCCGGGCGGCGGGCGCGGACTCGCTGCTCGAGACCCGTACGTCACAGGGCTGGAGCATCGGCGTCGAGCTCGAGCGCCGCCTTGCACGACGGGTCGGTCTGATCGGGGCATCCCTGGTCCTCAACCAGCCCCGCCTGACGGGCGTCGCGCGCGGCTACCCGTACGAGCCCGAGGCGCTCGAGCGGATCGTCCGGTCGCCGTTCAGGCTCGGCTTCGGGCTCCTTCCCGGCTTCGCGCGCGAGCGGACGATGCGGTCGTTCAGACGCGACCTGAGCGCGGCCGCCGCCTTCGCGGGACCGCCGTCCGTGGCGCACGCGGAGGCGCTTCTCCGCGCAGTCGAGGCGCGCTCCACGCCTCTCGACGGACAGCTCGACGCGATCTGCGTCGGCGTCCCGCGGACGACGCCGCATCTCCCGCGTGAGCGGCCGAACCCGCTGCTCGCCGCCTACCTCGCGCTCGGCCTGGCGCTCCGGCTCTGGCGCGACAGCTTCCCCGTCGCCGACGGCGGGACGCTGATCCTGCTCAACCGTTTTCGCCGCCACTACGCGCACCCGACGCAGCAGCCGTACAGGGCCGTCTTCCAGGCCCTACGAGCTCTTGGATCACGGGAGCCCGAGGAGCTGGCGGAGGCAGAACGCGCCGCCGCGACCGACGAGCGGGCCATCGCGGCGTACCGCGGGGGGCGAACCTGCCATCCGCTGCTCCCGTTCGCCGACTGGGCAGGCTGCGCGCCTGCTCTCAGCCGGCTCGGGTCGGTGATCGTGGCCGGCTGCCGCGACTCGGTTGCCGCGCGCCAGCTCGGCTTCGTCCCCGCCGCCAGCGTCGGGGCCGCCCTCGAGCTCGCCCGCGGCCTGGCCGACGGCAATCCCCGCGTCGGCTACCTGCTCGCCCCGCCGTACTTTCCACTCCGAGTGTCGGCTACTGAGTAGCCGCTCGGGGCCGGAGAGCTCTCAGCTCACCGCTTTCTTCACGAGCGCGCCGATCGCTTTCTCATCGGCGGCGGTCAGCTTCTTCAGCGCGAAGGAGGTTGGCCACATGGTGCCCTTGTCGAGGTTCGCCTCGTCGCTGAAGCCGAACGTCGCGTACCTCGACTTGAACTTCCCCGCGCTCTGGAAGTAGCAGACGACCTTGCCGTCCTTGGCATACGCGGGCATCCCGTACCAGGTCTTCGGCGAGAGATCCGGCGCGCTGGCCTTGATGACGGCATGAATCTTCTTGGCCATCGCGCGATCCGTGCCCTTCATCTCGGCGATCTTCGCGAGCAAGGCTTTTTCCCCATCCGCGCGGCTCGCTTCCGCCTTCAGCTCCTGGGCGCGCTCCTTCATCGCGGCTCGTTCCTCGGCCGAGAAGGTCGTGCGCTTGGCGGACTTCTTCGTGTTCTTCATCGCCGGCTTTCACCCCCTGTCGATTGGACGACCGTCATTCTAGGAAGCGGCCGCTAGAGAATCGCTGCCAGGAACTGCTTCGTCCGCTCCTCGCGCGGCGCATCGAAGAAATGCGTCGGCGTCCCCTCCTCGATGATGCGCCCGTCGTCCATCATCAGCACGCGGTCGGCGGCCTCGCGCGCGAAGCCCATCTCGTGAGTGACCACGATCATTGTCGTCTGGAAGTCGAGCGCCAGGCTCTTCATCACGTCGAGCACTTCTCCGACGAGCTCTGGATCAAGCGCCGACGTCGGCTCGTCGAAGAGCATCAGCTTCGGCTTCATCGCGAGCGCCCGTGCGATCGCGACGCGCTGCTGCTGGCCGCCGGAGAGCTGCGAGGGGTAGACGTCCAGCTTGTCGGCGAGTCCGACCCGCTCGAGCAGCACCTTCCCCTGCGCCACCGCCTCTCTCCTCGGCACCTTCCTAACGTGGACCGGCGCTTCGATGACATTCTCGAGCGACGTCATGTGCCCGAAGAGATTGAACCGCTGGAAGACCATTCCGATCTCGGCGCGGTCCCGGCAGACCTCGGCGTCGCGCTGCTCGTAGAGCTTGTCGCCCACCTGCCTGTAGCCGACGAGCTCCCCATCGACCGACAGCCGCCCGGCGTCGATCTTCTCGAGGTGGTTGATACAGCGGAGGAAGGTCGACTTCCCGGAGCCCGACGGACCGATCATGCAAACGACCTGGCCTGGCTCGACCTCGAGCGAAACCCCCTTCAGCACCTCGAGGCGGCCGAAGCGCTTGTGCACGGCTTCAGCCTTGACCATTGGAGTGCTCACAGCGTCCTGCCTTGCCCCGAATCGTCACGCCTGATCGCGAGCATCCTCAGGCGCTGAAGTGCGGTTAGAGGCACATCGCGGGTGGCGCCGCGGCCGTAGTGGCGCTCAACGTAGTACTGCCCGACCGTGAGAATCGTGGTCAGGATCAGATACCAGATGCTGGCAACGATGAGCAGGGGGATCGTGCGGTAGTTGACGGCGTAGATCAGCTGCACCGAGTAGAGCAGCTCCGTCACGGCGATCACGCTGACGAGCGAGGTTGTCTTCAGCATCGAGATCGTCTCGTTGCCGGTCGGCGGGATGATCACCCGCATCGCCTGCGGCAGGACGATCCGACGCATCGTCTGCAGCCGGGTCATGCCGAGGCTCTGAGCGGCTTCGGTCTGGCCCTCCTCGACCGAGATGATGCCCGCCCGGACGATCTCCGCCATGTAGGCGCCCTCGTTCAGCCCGAGGGCGAGCATGCCCGCGACGAACGGCGTGATCGCGGCGGCAGCCGTGAAGTGCACGAACTGCGGCCCGAACGGGACGCCGATCGAGAAGCGCGGGTAGAGCGCCGCGATGTTGAACCAGAAGAGGATCTGTACGAGGACCGGCGTTCCGCGGAACAGCCAGATGTAGACCCAACTCGCGCCGGAGACAAGGGGGTTCGGCGAAAGGCGCATGACCGCGAGCAGCGTCCCGAGCGCGATCCCGATCACCATCGACAGCGCTGTGAGCTCGAGCGTGAGAACCAGGCCGTGGAGGACGCGGCTCGAGAAGAAGAAGTCGCCGATGATCCCCCACTGGAAGCGTGGGTTGGTTGCGATCGACTTGGCGACGGTCGCGCCGAGGACGATGATGATCGCGGCCGCCACCCAGCGCCCTGGATGGCGGACCGGGATCGCCTTGATCTCTTCAGGCCTGACCGGCTCGGCGGCGTCTCCGGCTGTCATCGAGGCCCTCGGACCTCCTGGCGGCTAGCTGGTTGCGCCGTTGATCTGCGGATTCGTGATGGCGCCGTCCTGGATGCCCCACTTGGTCAGGATCGCCTTGTACTGGCCGTTCGACATCAGGACCTTAAGCGCAGACAGGATCGGCTTGGCCAAACCGCTTCCCTTCGGAATCGCAATCCCGTAGGGCGCGGTCCCGTATGACTTGCCGGTCAGCTTGAACTGGCCGTTCGACTTCTTGACGATGTACGCAGCCACAGGCGAGTCGGCCATCCCGACTTGAGCACGACCACTTGCGATGGCGAGATTCGCGCCGTTCTGGTCGGTGAAGACGCTGACCTTGACCCCCGGCTTGCCGGCAGCCTTGCACTTCGCGTTCTGGGCAGTCGAGTCGGCTGCCTGCGTCGTCCCCCGCTCGACCCCGACCGAGTGACCGCACAGATCGGCCAGCGAGTTGATCGTCGGACCTCCGCTCTTCTTCACGTAGAAGGACGTTCCGGCCGAGAAGTACGTGACGAAGTCGACGACCTTCTCCCGCTCCTTCGTGTCGGTGAAGGAGGCCATGCTGAAGTTGTACTTCCCGGCGGAGAGCGCCGGGATGATCGTGTCGAAGCTCGCGTTGACGACCTTGACCTTGATGCCCATCACCTTGGCGAGGGCCTGGGCAAGATCAGGGTCCATGCCCTCGATGGTCTTCCCGTCAGAGCCGATGAACTCGTTCGGGGCGTAGGTCGCATCGGTGGCGACCTTCAGCGTCGTCGACTTGTACTTGCTCGGGACCTGTGCCGCGACGGCCGAATTGGCGCCAGAGGTCGAGCTCGACGTGGTGGTCGTTCCGGCTCCGCCGGTCGAGCTCTTGCTGCCGCCGCCGCAGCCGGCCGCGACGAGTGCCAGGAGAGAGACGAGCGCGAGGCTCCCGAGAAGCGACACCTTCAAACGTTGCATGTTCGATCCTTTCCGCTGCTGGGAGCCGGGCGTCACGTCCCGACCTTGCCGACAGGCAATCCTAAACCGCGGCCTCTAACTCACGCCTAGGTAGGTCTTCCGGACCTGCTCGTTGTCGCGCAGCCTCGCGGCGTCGTCGGTGAGCACGACGCGTCCGGTCTCGAGCACATAGCCGCGGCGCGACGCGTCGAGGGCCATCAGCGCGTTCTGCTCGACGAGCAGGACGGTCGTCCCCTGCTCGTTGATCTCGCCGATGATCTCGAAGATCTTCTCGACGAAGATCGGGGCGAGACCGAGCGAGGGTTCGTCCAGCATCAGCAGCTTCGGCCGCGCCATCAGCGCCCGGCCCATCGCGCACATTTGCTGCTCGCCGCCCGAGAGGGTCCCGCCCTTCTGGCTCCTGCGCTCGGCGAGGCGCGGGAAGAGCGAGTAGACGCGCTCGATGTCCTCCTTGATCTCCGAGCGGTCCTTGCGCTGGAAGGCGCCCATCTCGAGGTTCTCCAGCACGCTCATCCGCGGGAAGAGCCGCCTTCCTTCTGGCGACTGCGAGATACCGAGCTCGACGATCTCGTGCGGAGGCCGGCGCGTGATGTCCCGGCCCTCGAAGGTGATCGTTCCCCTCCTCGGCTGGTTCAGCCCGCTGATCGAGCGAAGGGTCGTCGACTTGCCCGCGCCGTTCGCGCCGATCAGCGTGACGATCTCGCCCTGGCGCACCTCGAGCGAGATGCCCTTCAGCGCCTCGATCCGCCCGTAGAAGGTGTGGACGCCCTCGAGCTGGAGGAGGACATCGCCGCCTCCATTGCTCGCAGTCGCGCTCACGCGGTCGCCTCCTTGCCGAGGTAGGCCTCGATCACGCGCGGGTCCTCCTGGATCTCCTTCGGCGTCCCCTCGGCGATCTTCTCGCCATAGTCGAGCACGGTCACGCGCTCGGAGACCCCCATCACGACCCGCATGTCGTGCTCGATCAGCAGGATCGCGATCGGCCGCTTCTCGCGGAGCTCCGAGACGAAGTCGATGAAGACCGCCGTCTCCTGCGGGTTCATGCCCGCGGTCGGCTCGTCGAGGAGCAGCAACTTCGGCTCGGTTGCGAGCGCACGAGCGACCTCGAGCCGCCGCTGGTCGCCGTACGAGAGGCTCTCGGCCAGCTCGTCGTCGACGTTCCCGAGGCCTGCGGTGCGGAGCAGCTCCCGCGCCTTCTCCCGCGCCTCCCGCTCCTCGCGACGCACCTTGGGAGTCAGCAAGATCGAGCCCAGGATTCGTCCCTTCATGCGCGAGTGCATGCCGACCAGGACGTTCTCGAGGGCGGTCATCTGCGGGAAGAGGCGGATGTTCTGAAACGTGCGCCCGATGCCGGCCTTCACGATCGCGTGCGGTGGCTTGTTGGTGACGTCCGCTCCGTCGAAGTAGACGCGCCCGGCTGTCGCCTTGTAGAGCCCGGTGAGCGTGTTGAAAAACGTCGTCTTCCCGGCCCCGTTCGGCCCGATCAGGCTCACGATCGACCGGCGCGCAATCGTGAAGTCGAGGTCGTTGACCGCAAGCAGGCCGCCGAACTCCTTGCGGAGAGCCGCGACAACGAGCAGGTCGCCGTTCGCAGGGCTCTCACCCACCTAGGCCCTCTCCCCCGCTCCGGGCTCGTCGGCGCCGCGCATCTCGTACAGCGCCTCGTCGTGATCGCCCTCCTCGATCTCGCGCTTGCGCCTGCGCTCCGGGATCAGGCCGGTCGGGCGGAAGAGCATCATCAGGACGATGATCACGCCGTAGATCCCGAACTCGTACTTGGGCACGTCGATCTGGTGCGAGCTCGGGAAGAGGTTCTGGTTCAGCCAGGTGCCGATGTTGGCGAGGCCGGCGACGTTCAGCCAGGCGAGCAGCGTGCCCGCGACGATCACCCCCCAGACGCTTCCCATCCCGCCGAGGACGACCATGCAGAGCAGGAACACCGAGATGTTGAAGTCGAACTGGCTCGGGAAGGCTCCCGAGTTGAAGCTCGCGAGATACGCGCCGGCCAGTCCGCCGAAGAACGCGCCGATGGCGTAGGCCCAGGTCTTCGTCCGCATCAGGGGGATGCCCATCGCCGCAGCCGCGGTCTCGTCCTCGCGGATCGCGATCCAGGCACGGCCGAGCCGGGAGTCACGCAGGCGGACCGAGCAGAAGACGGTCAGCAAGAGAAGCGCGATCGCGGTCCAGAAGAACAGCTTGTCGGCATTGAACGACTGCTGGTAGCTGGCCGGCAGACCGAGCTTGTCGTGCAGCGTGTTGCCGAAACCCGGCGAGTCGATCGGGCTGATGCCGAAGGTTCCGTGGCTGAGGTCGAAGCCGTGCAGGTCGTCGGCGTTGCGGACGAACTGCGGGATGATCTCGCCGAAGCCGAGCGTGACGATCGCGAGGTAGTCCCCGCGCAGGCGGAGCGTCGGGAGCCCGATGAAGATCCCGCCAAGCGCGGTCACGATCGCCGCGGCGAGGAACGCGAGCCAGATCGAGATGTGAATCCCGCGGGCGTCCGGGCCGATCCCGATCGCGCCGAAATGCCAGTTCACCTGCTGGAACTGGCCCGACGCCAGCCAGGCCGCCGTGTACGCGCCGAGCGCGTAGAACGCCACGTAGCCGAGGTCGAGCAGCCCTGCATAGCCCACCACGATGTTCAGGCCGACGGCCATGATCACGAAGGTGAGGATCGTGACCGCATCGTGCGGGCTCGAGAACTGGAGCCAGAACTCCCACACCTGGTTCTGCGGCAGGTTCGTCCAGTAGTACGGATAGGGGACCAGAAGCGCAAGCACCACGAGCACGGGGATGTACCGCCGCACGCGCTGGGGGATCCGGCGCCAGGCTTCCGAGATGTCGTCTCTCGCCCGGCCGATCCGCGCCGCGACACCGTCCGGCGAGGTCTTCGAACGAGAGCCTGGCTCCGCCACTACGCCCCCTCGGGTGTCCGTTCGCCGAGGAGGCCCTCGGGCCGGAAGACGAGGATCATGATCAGGATCGCGAAGACGATCGAGCGCGTCCAGTCGCCGCCGGGGGCGTTCCACGAGAGGCCCTCGTTGAAGGCCTGGATCAGCCCGATCAGGATCGCGCCGAGGACCGCGCCCGGGAGGTTTCCGATCCCGCCGAGGACCGCAGCCGTGAAGGCGATCAGGCCGAGCGTGAACCCGGTGTCGTAGCGGATGTTGAACTCGACGAGGAAGAGCGTGGCGCCGATGCCCGCGAGTGCGCCAGCCAGGGCAAACGTGAACGTGATCGTCCGGTTGACGTTGATACCCATGATCGCGGCGGCCTGGGGGTCCTGCGACGTGGCCCGCATCGCCTTTCCCTGCCGCGTCGACTTCACCAGCCAGGAGAGGATGATCAGCACCGGGACCGTCATCAGGATCACGAACAGCGCGTCCCACTCGTAGTGGACGCCCTTGAAGGTGAACACGGCGGTGTGCGGGATCAGCTTGTCGACGCTGATGTAGTTGGCGCCGTAGAAGGCCTGGCCGACGTTCTGGAGGATGAACGACATGCCGACCGCGGTGATCAGCACGGCGAGCCGCGGCGCGTTTCGAAGCCGGCGGTACGCGACGAACTCGATTCCCGCGTTGATGCCCGCTCCGAACACCATCGCGATCAGGAACGTGAGGGCGAGGCCGCCGACGACTCCGATCGCCGAGGTCGCGGCGGTCAGGCCGAGAAGCGAGGTGATGATCGTGGTCGCGAAGAGCCCGCTCAGCGCGAACACGTCGCCGTGCGCGAAGTTGATCAGCTGGAGGATCCCGTACACGAGCGTGTACCCGAGCGCGATCAGCGCGTAGACGCAGCCGATCGTGAGCCCGATCAGGAAGACGTTGAAGAAGTCGACCGGCGTCCTCCAGAGGTTGACCGCCAGCCAGACGAGGATCAGAAGGACGAAGACGAGGCCCAGGACCGGGAACACCGCGTCCCGGTCGAAACTCTTTCGCCGCTCTATGTGGGCTTCGGCCGCGATCTCAGGATCCCCAGGAAGCTGAGGGAGGAGCACGAAGCCCCTCCCTCGATGATCGATGTGTGACTAGCTGGCGGTGGCGCCTGCTCTCCTCGCCGCCTCGACGAGGTTGGTTGGAGGCGTCGTCGTCTTGATCGTCTCCAGGGTGTTGTTCTTGCCGTCGTACACGGTGAACTCGAGCGACGGGCCCGTTGCCCCGGACAGGTCGCCGTTCTTGTTGAACGAGAAGCTGCCGATCAGGCCGTCGGTCACGTGCGTGTCGAAGACGTTCGTGATCACCTGGGCGCGACTGCCGTCCGACTTCTCGATCGCGTCGAGCAGCACCTGCGCCGCCTGTGCGGCCAGGATCGCGTACGGCTGGACGTCCTTGATGCTGTAGGCCTTCTTGAAGCCGTTGATGAACGTCTTGGCCTTGCCGACGTACTGATCGATGCCGACGCCGGCGACCGTGAAGTACGCGCCGTTGGCGTTCGTCGTTCCGCCCTGCGACTTGTCGAAGATCGCCGTCGTCGTGAAGCCGTCCGGGAGGAACAACATCACGCCGCCGCCCGCGCTCTTCGGCTTGCTCGTGTTCGGTCCGAGTATCTGAACCTTGTCGTTGATCAGCTGACCGCTGTTCTCGTCGACAAGGCCGCCGATGAAGATCGCGTCCGGGTTCGTGTTCTGGATCCTCGTGAAGGTCGCCTGGAAGTTCGGCGCCTTCGGGTCGTAGGCGGAGAAGCCGACGACCTTGATCCCGGCCGCTGCCGCTGCACCTCTCACGTTCTTTGCGATCCCGAGCCCGTAGGCCTCCTTGTCGTTCAGGATGTAAAGCGTCTTCACCCCGGCCTTCTGCATCAACGAGGCCTGGAGACCGGCCTGGTTCGGGTCGCTCGGAGCGACGCGCGCGTACGTGCGCTTGCCCGACGGGTAGTACTTCTGCGGCTCACCGCCCGAGCACTGCTCGGTCAGGCAGCCGTACGTGTTCGCGGGCGAGAAGAGCAGCATCCCGCCGCCCGGCGCCCCGTTCAGCACGGGGATGATGATCGCCGCGCAGCCGGAGTTGAACGTCCCGATCACGCCCAGCAAGCTCTTGTTCCCCTTGTAGGCGTTCGCGTTGGCGCTGCACTTGGTCGGATCCCACTTGGCGAGCTGCGCCGATGCGTCGTTACACGACTGGTAGGCGATCTTGTAGCTACCGGCCTTCCAGTCCTGCTGCTGCAGCGTGTAGGCAATCGCCTGGGTCATCTGCACGGTTTGCAGCCTCGAGCTGCCGATCAACGGCAGGTCCGACGCGATCAGGTAATCGGCGTCGCCGCTGCCCTTGTACTGGATCGGGTTGCAGTTCGCCGCCGGCAGCGCCTTCACTCCGGCGCTCGTCCCGCCGGTGCTGGAGCTGCTCTTGCTGCTTCCACCACACCCTGCCGCCATGAGCGCCAGCGCGCTGACGGCAACGAGGAGCAGCCCTGCCATCAATCGTTTCTTCACGCTTCCTCCTCCATCGCTGATCCTCGCCTCTCCGAACACCAACCGATCGGATGGGGTCCGGCTTCCGGGCGCAAGTATGGCGCATCGCTCCAGCCTTTCAAGGCAGCAGGGCGTCGCCTTGGGGCGGAGCTACTCTTGTTCTGAGCCGAAGTGGCGGAACTGGCAGACGCGCTGGACTCAAAATCCAGTGGGGCGCAAGCCCCGTGTGGGTTCGACTCCCACCTTCGGCATCCGCACGCGGCCTCGTAGGATTAACGCCGTGAAGGTCGGCGTCCTCACCGGCGGAGGAGACTGCCCCGGGCTGAACGCGGTCATCCGGGCCGTTGCGCGGCGCTCGATGCTGCGGGAGCACGACGTGGTCGGCGTCCACTCGGGCTGGCGCGGGCTCGTCGACGGCGTCTTCGAGTCCCTCGGGCCGCGCGAGATCTCCGGGCTGCTCCCGCGCGGGGGAACGATCATCGGGACCTCGCGCACGAACCCGTACAAGATCGACGGTGGAGTGGACGCCGTGCTCGAGAACTTCGCCTCGGAGGGTTTCGACGCGCTCGTCGCGATCGGCGGCGAGGACACGCTCGGCGTCGCCGCGCGACTCCACGCCGAGCACGGCTTCCCGGTCGTGGGCGTTCCGAAGACGATCGACAACGACCTCTCGGCGACCGACTACACGTTCGGCTTCGACACCGCCGTCTTCATCTGCACCGAGGCGATCGACCGGCTCCACACGACCGCCGAGTCGCACAACCGCGTGATGGTCTGCGAGGTGATGGGCCGGCACACGGGCTGGATCGCGGTCATGAGCGGGATCGCCGGCGGGGCCGACGTGATCCTGATCCCCGAGCATCCGATCTCGGTGGAGGAGGCGTGCGAGGACATCCGCCGGCGGCACGAGCGCGGAAAGGACTTCTCGATCGTCGTCGTCAGCGAGGGCTACGAGCTCGAGGGCGGAGACGACGGAGGTGATGTCGACGAGTTCGGCCACGTGCGGCTCTCGGAGCGCGGGGTCGGCGCCCGTTTGGCGAGCGAGATCGAGGAGCGCACCGGGTACGAGACCCGCGTGACCGTGCTCGGCCACGTGCAGCGCGGAGGCTCCCCCACGCCGCGCGACCGAGTGCTCGCCACGCGCTACGGCCTCAAGGCGGCCGACCTCGTCCACGAAGGCAAGTTCGGGCGGATGGCCGCGCTGCACGGCGACGCGATCGTGGACGTCTCACTCGAGGAGGCGACCGCCGAGCTGAAGACGGTGCCCGAGGACTGGTACGACGTGGCGCGCGCCTTCTTCGGCTAGTTCCGCGCCGCTGGAACACTCGCCGCTCCCCCTCGGACGCGTGCCACGAAGGGGAGCGGCCTTGTGTCTCGAGCTCCTCCGCGCCAGCCGCGGCTACGGGAGGTAGTAGTTCGGGTTCGGCATCTTGAACGTCTTGTCCGCGAAGCCACCCTGGAGATCGCTGAACTGGTCGCCGAAGTCGGCGACGATGTCGTAGCCCCGCGACTCGATGTAGGCGCGCGTGCCCGACTTGTACTGGATCGTCGGACAGGACACCGCAGGAGTGGCGTGGATGGACGGCCCGCAGAACTCGGGCGTGTCGAGGTACGCGGGATAGGAGCCGACCGGCGGCTTGGTGAACAGGCCATCGGTGAAGCCGCCGTGGCCGATGTCGATCGGCGTGGGCGTCACGTAGCCGGCGTCGACCTCCGGGATGGTTTTCCCGGAGAGGGTCACGGTGTCGATGTTCGGGAGTCCGGCCGCGGTGTCATCCACCAGGTTGGCGATCGTCGCCGCGTGCTGCGAATCGCCCCGCCCGGTAATCCAGAAGACGGCATAACCCAGGGCCTTGGCGTGGTTGACCGTGTCGACCATGCCCGGCGTGGCTGGAAACATGTTGCCGGTGAACGTGGTGCCCGTCAGGCCGACGAAATTGGCGTTCGTGGTCGGGTTGAAGTCCCAGTTGCTGTAGAGCTCGTAGTTCCAGGTGGTAAGCGTCGTGTCGTCGACGTCGACCACGATCGCCTTCTGGTCCGACCACTTCTTCCACTTGGCCTTGTGCTCCAGCCACTCGTTCCCGTCCTTGGCGACATGGCGCGCCTCGCGCGCGTAGTTGCTGTCGAGGTTCAAGGGCGTCGCCCAAGTTCCGGTCGCGCCGGAGCCGGTAACTGCCGTCGGCGCGCCGTAGTAGTTCTTGGCCCACGCGCGAGCAACGTCGATGTTCGTCATGTCCCTCTCGGACTTCGGGGTGAACGTGAGGTCCGCGGGCTTGAGCCCCGCGACGGCCACCGCGGCGGCTGTCGCCAGTCCCGCGATCACGAGCACGACTATCAGCCACAGCGAGTGTCGTGGCCTCGGAAGACGCTTCATGGATCCCCTCCTTAGGTGACTCGTTACTCCCCTGATGTAGAACCCTAAACCAGGTGACAGACGCTCCGTCTGGAGGTCAGCAGCTCGATCGCTAGAGCTGGTAGACGGCCACCCAGGGGCCGTTGAGGCCGTCCTTCTGGACGTAGAAGACGCGTTTCGTCAGCGTCGAGAGGTCGTCGTAGAACTCCGCCTCCTTCGGGTAGTGGCTTCTGGCCGCGAGGACGCGGTCGGCGATCGCGCCGGTGGCAACCACGTACCGGACGCCACTGTCTCGGAGCACGGTGAGGTCGCGGTTCGGGTCGGGGCGGGACTCGCTCGGCAGCGGCAGACGCAGCTTGACGACGCGAAAGCCCTCGAACGGCGTCAGGGAGGGGTCGACCGCGATCTTCGTCCCGCGCGAGAGGTGGTGCTCGACCCAGCTGTGCGCGACGACGCGCGTGTCGGTTTTCGTCAGCGTGCGCGCGTCTCGGATCGACCACGTGAGCGGGACGACGAGCAGCAGCAGCGTGACCGGTACGAGCGCACGCATCCGGCCGGCGAGCGCGCCGAGCGGCGGCAGCAGGGGAAGGATGTAGCGGTCGAAGTGCGAGCCGAGCGTGCAGAGGTCGATCGCGTAGACGACCACGAACGAGAGGAGGATCAGGTCGGCGCGCTCCCTCCGGACCAAGGCGACGACGACGCCGACCGCGCAGATGATCAGCGCAGGTCCGAGCCCGTGCCAGAGGCGAACGACGAACGCGACCGGCGCGACGTAGTCGTTCTCGAAGCCGAGCCAGCCCTTGTTCGCGAGGCGCTGCACCTCGTACGCGCGCGGGACGGCGCTCGGCAGGTGGACGAGGAAGAACGGGCTCGTCGCGCAGAAGGCAAGCGCCGAGAGCAGCAGGCCGACGACGAGGCGTCGCGGTTGCCGGAAGCCGGCCACGACCAGCGGCACGATCAGCAGGACGCCCGGGTACTTCGCGCTCGTCGCGAGCCCGGCCACGAGCCCGGCGAGCTCGATCCTCCCGCTGACCGCCAGCGCCAGCACGGCCGCCACGCCGAGCATCAGCGGGATGTCGGTGACGGCCATGCGCGAGTACGCGACCGACGTTGTCTCGACCGCGACGACCGCCGCGGCGACCGCCCCCGCGGCGCCTCCGTACGCGCGGTCTCCGAGCCACCACGAGGCGGCGATCGCGCCGAGGCCGAGCACGAGCACGATGACTCTCGCGTCGAGGTACGAGGGCGAGCTCGCGAAGGCCTGGAACGGCGCGAGCAGGTAGATCAGCAGGCTCGGGTAGTCGAACCAGTGCGGGTCGAGCCCGCCGCCGTGGACGATGTGCCACGCGCGCGGGACGATGCTCTTCTCGTCGGGGCTAAGAAGCGCGAACGGGCGGCCGTAGGCGATCCCGACGATGCGCAGAGCGGCCGCACCGACGAGGATCGCCGCCAGGGCTACAAGCGGGCCGCCCCAGGTGCTCTCGGCACGACGGTCCTGCGTTTCAGACCTCGGGCGGCGATTCGCCCACGAGCTCTGCGACGTCGGCGGCTCGAACGATCACCGCGTCAACACCGGCCCGCTCGAGCTCGGCGATGTCCTCTCTCGTCGCCGCGGGTACATCGGCGATCGCCAGCTTTCCGGCAGGGATGTCCGGAAGGAGGTCGAGCACGCTCTCGAGTGCCCGCTCCGGCGAGCCGGCCAGGACGACGAGCTCGGGGTCGAACATCTCCAGCGCGTTCTCGAGCTGCTCCTCGTCCTCGACCCTGAGCGCGAGCTCGAAGTGGTCGTCGAGCTCGGCGTGCGCCCGCTCGACGGCGTCTCCGGAGTCTCCTCCCGCCGACCAGGCGGCCACGTCGAGGACGCAGGCGTCCGCGCCCTGGAGCCGGTCTGCCTCCTCGCCGCTCCAGTAGAAGAGGACCGGCACCGAGATCGCGTCGCTGATGCGCCCGAGCTCGGTCGCCTGGCCGCTATGGACGAGGACGCCCTCGGCGCCGTCGGCCTCGGCCCGCTGCGCCGCCTCGAGGCCGTCGACGAAGACGACCACCGAGATCCCGTCGCCCTCAGAGATCGCTTGGCTGAAGCGGCGGGCTCCGGTCACTGGTCGCAATTCTTTCGCAAAGCGGTCACACACGCACGCGTCCTTCGTCGATACGCTCGCCTCGGGGAGGAGGCTGGGTGCGCCTTAAACAGGGGAGCCCAGGGCAACGGCGGGATCGGCCTTCTCAGACGCCGATCGGGTGCCACACTGTCTTCAGCTCGAGGAACCCGGCGATCTCCCACGGGCTCTGATCGTCGGGCGCGCCCCGGACGACGCGCTTCACGTTCTCGGCCGCGAGCCGCTGGAGCTCCGCGACCTGGCCGTCGGCGCCCGAGACGTCGAGCGCGTTCACGTCCATGTGGCCGGCGAGGATCGGCGCCAGCTCCTCCTGGTGGCCGGTGAGGATGTTGACGACGCCTCCCGGCACGTCTGCTGTCGCGAGCACTTCCGCGAGCTCGATCGCCGCGAGCGGGTGCTCCTCCGAGGCGACGGCGACGACCGCGTTGCCGCCGACGATCGCGGGCGCGAGCCGCGAGACCAGCCCGGCGAGCGCAGGCTCCGACGGCGCGAGGAGCCCTACAACCCCCGTCGGCTCGGGCACGGTGAAGTTGAAGTAGGGGCCTGCGACGGGGTTCGACGATCCGAGCACCTGCGCGAGCTTGTCGGCCCAGCCCGCGTACCAGACGACACGGTCGGTCGCGCGCTCGACCTCCTTCGGCCCGGAGCAGAGCTCGGCCAGCTCGGCGCGGCGCGCCTCCATCATCTCCGCGATCCGGTAGAGCACCTGGCCGCGGTTGTAGGCGGTCGCGCCGGCCCACTTCGGGAACGCGCCGCGCGCCGCGCGGACCGCGTCGCGCACATCCTTCCGTGACGCGCGAGCCACGTTCTGCCCCTCGGCCTCGTACGTCCGGCCGGACTCGGAGCGCGGGAACGCGCCTCCGATGAACAGCTTGTAGGTCTTCTTGACCGGGAGACGGCTCATTCGAACCTCAGGTACGGCTCGAGGCCGTGCAGGCCTCCCTCGCGGCCGAAGCCCGACTCCTTGTAGCCGCCGAACGGCGAGGCCGGGTCGAAGCGGTTGTAGGTGTTCGCCCAGATCACGCCGGCCCGCAGGCGCTGCGCCATCGACAGGATCCGCGAGCCCTTCTCCGTCCAGACCCCCGCGGAGAGGCCGTACGGCGTGTTGTTCGCCTTCTCGACCGCCTCGTCCGGAGTCCGGAACGTCAGCACCGAGAGCACCGGCCCGAAGATTTCCTCCTGCGCGATCCGGTAGCTCTGGGCGACGTCGGTGAAGACCGTCGGCACGAACCAGTAGCCCTTCTCCGGGAGGTGGCACGGCGGCTGGTAGATCTCCGCGCCCTCCTCCTTCCCGCTCTCGACGAGCTCCTGGATCTTCTCGAGCTGCTGCCGCGAGTTGATGGCGCCGACATCGGTGTTCTTGTCGAGCGGGTCGCCGACCCGCAGGGTCTGGAGCCGCCGCTTGAGCTTCGAGATGACCGGCTCGTAGATCGACTCCTGCACGAGCAGGCGGGACCCGGCGCAGCAGACGTGGCCCTGGTTGAAGTAGATCCCGTTGACGATCCCCTCGATCGCCTGATCGAGTGCCGCGTCGTCGAAGATCACGTTCGCCGCCTTGCCGCCGAGCTCGAGCGTCAGCTTCTTGTCCGTCCCCGCGAGCTCGCGCTGGATCGCCTTGCCGACCTCCGTCGAGCCGGTGAAGGCGACCTTCTCGACGTCGGCTTTCACGAGCGCGGCGCCCGCGCGGCCGTCGCCGGTGACGATGTTGACGACGCCGGCCGGGAGCTCGGCCTGGCGCAGGACGTCGCAGAAGAGGAGGGCCGTCAGCGGCGTGGTCTCGGCGGGCTTGAGCACGACGGTGTTCCCGGCCGCGAGCGCAGGAGCGATCTTCCACGCGAGCATCAGCAGCGGGAAGTTCCAGGGGATGATCTGGCCGGCGACCCCGAGCGACCTCGGCGTGCGGTTCGGGAAGGCGTACTCCAGCTTGTCCGCCCAGCCCGCGTAGTAGAAGAAGTGCGCGGCCGAGAGCGGGAGGTCGACGTCACGCGACTCGCGGATCGGCTTGCCGCCGTTCAGCGACTCGAGCACCGCGAACTCGCGCGAGCGCTCCTGGAGGATCCTTGCGATCCGGAACAGGTACTTCGCGCGCTCGGAGCCGGGCAGCGACGACCAGCCGTTCTCGTATGCCTCTCGCGCGGCCTGGACCGCGAGCCCGACCTCCTGCTCGGTCGCCAGGCCGATCTCGGCTAGCGGCTCCTCGCTCGAGGGGTCGATCGTCTCGTAGGTCTCCTTCGGCTCGAGCCACTCGCCGCCGACGAAGTGGCCGTACCGCTCGCGGATCGTGACGACCTCGCGCGACTCGGGTGCGTCGGCATAGGCCCACTCGACGGGGATGGGCGCGCGATCCTTCTTTCTCTCGAGCTCGGACACTCGCCGACCTAGCTTAGCCTGCCCTGGACGCGGCGCGGCCCGGGGGCTACCGTGCAGCGAGGTAGGCAAAAAGGGGAGGTTTCCGTGCGTCGTAGCATCCTGTTCAGCGTCCTGTTGTTCGTCCTCGGCATCGGCATCACCGCCGCCGCAACGGCCGCAAAGACCGGTTCCGGCGCGTCGACCGGGACCGGGTCGGTGTTCGTGTCGAACCCCGTCCAGAGCCTCGGTGACGAATCGCTCACCGACCAGAAGGACGCGGACTCGGCGGTTCCGGCAGCCGCGTATCACACGGTCGCGCTGACGAACCTCGACGGCAGCGGCTTCTTGCGCGGCGACTACGCGAACGTCTACAGCTCGACCGGGAACCTCGCTTTCTCGCCGACGAACACCTTCAACTACACGCGCCACCAGGACGAGTTCGAGCAGGTCATGGCCTTCTACTGGGTGACCGAGGCGCAGAAGTACATCCAGAGCCTCGGCTTCGGCTCGTCGCTACGGCCGATCGACAACCGGCCGCAGGCCGTCCGGATCAACCAGCTCGGCGTGGACAACTCTTTCGCGACCGACCACCCGAAGAACGAGCTGCGGTTCGGCAAGGGTGGTGTCGACGACGCCGAGGACGCCGAGGTGATCCTGCACGAGTACGGGCACGCGATCCACTTCTCGCAGAACTTCAGCTTCGCCTCAGAGGAGGCGGGTGCGATCAGCGAGGGCTTCGGCGACTACTGGGCGGTCACCGTTTCCGACGTCGTGGATTCGGCACTGGGCGTCCCCCAGAAGGAGCCGCTCCCCTGCGTCGCCGACTGGGACTCGACGTCGTACACGAGCACCGTGCCCCACTGCCTCCGCCGGGTCGACCTGGATCTTCACTACCCGCAAGACCTCAACGGCGAGGTCCACCACGACGGCCAGATCTGGTCGCGCGCCTTGTGGGACATCCGGCAGGGCCTGGGCCACGGGAAGGCCGACACGATCATCCTCCAAGGCTCGTTCGACTTCCCGGGGACATCGATGCCGGATCTCGCGAACCGGACAGTAGCCGCCGCGCAGCAGCTCTACGGTTCGAGCGCGGCGAAGACGGTGCGGCAAGCGTTCAAGGACCGCGGGATCCTCTAGCCGCGGTCAGTCGATCGTGAAGTAGTCCGGGCTCTGGTAGAGGCCGGTCTTCTCCTTTCGCAGCTGCATGAGGATGTCGTTGAGGAGCGACGACGCGCCGAAGCGGTACAGATCGGGCGTGAGCCAGTCGACGCCGAGCGTCTCGTGCACGAGCACGAGGTGCTGGACGGCCTGCTTGGAGGCCCGAATTCCGCCAGCGGGCTTGAAGCCGACACGGCGGCCGGTCTCCTCGTACACGTCGCGGATCGCCTCCAGCATCACGAGCGCGACCGGCAGCGTCGCGGCCGAGGAGAGCTTCCCGGTGGAGGTCTTGATGAAGTCCGCTCCGGCGGCCATCGCGAGCAGCGACGCGCGGCGCACGTTGTCGTACGTGCCGAGCTCGCCGGTCTCGAGGATCACCTTCAGGTGTGCCTCGCCCGACGCTTCCTTCACGCGCACGATCTCGTCGTAGACCTTCGCGTAGCGGCCGGCAAGGAAGGCGCCGCGATCGATGACCATGTCGACCTCGTCGGCTCCGTGCTCGACGACCCAGCGGACCTCCTCGAGCTTGGTCTCGATCGGCGCCTGGCCGGACGGGAAGGCCGTCGCGACGGATGCGACCTTGACGCCGCTTCCGCCGAGGCGCTCGACCGCCGTGGGCACGAGGTTCGGGTAGACGCAGAGCGCGGCGACCGACGGCACACTTGAGTCGGTCGGGTCGGGCCGCACCGCCTTCGACGCGAGCGCGGCCACCTTGCCGGGCGTGTCCGAGCCCTCGAGCGTCGTCAGGTCGGTCATGCGCACGGCCAGCTCGAGCGCGAAGACCTTCGACTCGCGCTTGATCGAACGCTTGGCGAGCGTCGCTGCGCGTTCTTCGAGCGCGACCTGGTCGATCGAGCCGATCCGCGGGAGTCTCGGCTCCAGTGGAAGCTCGAAACCGGCGGGCAGAGCGGGTGCCTGCGCCATGTGTGGAGTGTAGCCCCGTCCCCGCGCTAGCCCGACCAGGCCAGGAGCTGCTCCGCCGCGCCGCGGAGGTCCCGGGAGACCGCGTCCGCGCGAGAGGCGTGCTCCTCCGCGGTGCGCGAGGAGGGGACGAGGATTGACCGGATCGCCGCCTCGTGAGCGGTGTCGACGTCGCGGAGCGTGTCCCCGATCTCGACCGTCTCGGCTGCCGGCCAGCCGTCCGCTCGCTCGCGCGCGATCGCAACGAGCTCGCCCCTCGACTCGGACTCGCAGCCGAACGCGCCCTGCCCGGCAGGAAAGAAGCGCGCGAGCCCGAGCCGCTCCATCCGTGCGCGCGCAACCGGCTCGGGGTTGCCCGTGAGAAGCGCGAGGCGGACGCCGCTCGCCTCGAGATCGGAGAGGGCTTCCGCCGCCCCGGGCGCCGCCCGCCAAAACGACGTGTCGGCGACGGAGAGAAGCTCCAGGTAGCGGCCGGCGAAGGCCGCGCACCAGACCGTCAGGCTCTCGTCGATCTGATCGTCGTCGAGGCCGGCGTTGTGCAGGACGAGGCGGGCGATCCGCAGGCTCGTCTGGCCCGCGTGGTCGATTCCCGCCATGGGGTCGGCCGACAGCCGCACCGGATAGAAATCCTCGAGGGTCGGCGTCAGCGCCTCGTCGGCGAGCGGGTCGTGCGAGAGGAACAGCGTGCCGTCGACATCGAAGAGCGCGAGCAGCGGCATCAGATGCCAAGCCGCTCGAGCATTGCCTCGTCCCGTCGCCACTTCGGCCTGGCCTTGACCTTGAGGTCGAGGAAGATCTGGTGTCCGAGCAGGAGCTCGATCTCCGGGCGTGCGCGGGTTCCGACCTGCTTGACGACGGAGCCGCTCTTGCCGACCACGATCTGCTTCTGCGACTCGGTCTCGACGAAGATCGTGGCGTGGATGGTCTTCTCGGTGACCTCGTCGACGACGACCGAGGTCGCGTGTGGGACCTCTTCGCGGGTCAGCTGGAGGACCTTCTCGCGGATGAGCTCCGCTATCTGGACGGCGAGCGGCTGGTCGGTGCGCTGCTCGCGCGGGTAGTAGAGCGGACCCTCGGGAAGCAGCTCGACGAGGTCGGTGCGGAGGGCGTCGATCCCGTCGCGTGTAAGGGCGCTCACCGGGTGGAGAGAGTGGAACTCGCCGAGGCGCGAGCCGTTCTGCATCTGCTCGATGACGTGCCCGGGCTTGAGGCGGTCAACCTTGTTCAGCGCGATCACGACGGGGAGCTTCAGGCCGAAGACGCGCCCGGCGATGAAGCGGTCGCCGGCGCCGATCCTCTCGCGGGCGGAGAGCACGAACAGGATGGCGTCGACGTCATCGAGCGACTGGTCGACCGTGCGCTGCATCCGCTCGGTGAGCGGGTCGAGCGGCCGCTGAAAGCCGGGCAGGTCGACCAGGACGAGCTGGTACTCGTCGCCGTTCACAATTCCGACGATGCGGCGACGAGTCGTCTGCGGCTTGTCCGAGACGATCGCGACCTTCCCTCCGCAGAGCGCGTTGACGAGCGTCGACTTCCCGACGTTGGGCCTCCCGGCGACGGCGACAAAGCCGCTCTTCACCAAACCCCCATACCCCCACCCAGGGTGGGGCTTGCTACCCGCCTCCCTCTGGTGGGAGCGTAGCCCTCAACTGCGCACGGGTGTGTGACCTGGTCGTGCCGAGTGTGTGACGGTTTCTCCCTGGCCACGTGGGCGTCGGGGCGGCGGGTCAGTCGAGCTCCCACGTCTCCGGGAGGAGCGCGGCGGGCGTGCACGTCACGATCTCGCCCTCGCTATTGCGGAACGTGACCCGGTCGAGCCGGAACTCGTAGAGCCATTGGCGGCAGCCGCCGCACGGGGACGCCGTGATCCCGATCGCCTCGAGGTCGCCGGGGCGGCAGCCGCCGACGACCGCGCAGGCAATCGCCGTCTTCTCCGCGCAGACGCCGAGGGGATACGCGGCGTTCTCCACGTTGACGCCCTCGAACACGCGGCCGTCGCGCGCCAGCACGGCCGCGCCGACGAGGTAGTTCGAGTACGGCGCGTACGCGCGCTCGGCCACGGCGGTCGCTCGCTCGTACAGCTCCTGGTCTCCCGGGCTGACGCTCATGTGAAGACCTGGAAGACCACGAGCGTGACCAGCGCTCCGAGGACGGCTCCGTACGTCACCTCGAGCGCGGAATGCACTCCGGATTCGACTCTCGTCTGCGCCACGAGCAGCGCCATGATGAAACACAGCGACGAGATCAGGAAGCGATGCTCATCTCCGGCGATCAGGGTTGCGGCCATCCAGCCGGCGAACGCGACCGCCGCGTGCCCGGAGGGAAGCCCGCCCCGAAGCGGCCGGCCGCGCCCCGTGTAGGCCTTGGCTGCGATCACGACGATGATCGTCACCACGAGCGCGATCACCGTCAGCTCGGCGGGGGCGTCGCGCAACCGGTCGAAGTAGCGCGAGGTTCCGTGGGCGATCTGGCCGGAGAAGACGAGGTAACCCACGGCGATCGCGTTGACCGTCGCGATCAGGACCGCGCCCGCGGCGATGTCCTTCGCGAGCTTCGCGAGCGGGTCGAACGACGTCGTCGCCACGTCGATTGCCTGCTCGAGCGCCGAGTTGATCATCTCCGTGATGAAGACGAATGCGATCGCAAGCAGGAGCGCGATCAGTTCGAGCTTGTCCACGTCCAGTGCAAGGGCCGCAACGAGGACGACGACGGCGGCGAGGAAGTGGATCCGCATGTTCCGCTGGGTGCGGAGCACGTGGATGATCCCCTCGAAGGCGAAGTTGAAGCTCTCGAGCAGGGACTGTGCCCTGCGGTGGCTCATGCGCTCCATCGAGCCTCGTGGCGCTGCATCTCCGCGCCGTGGTCGTAGCCGATCAGGTGCAGGAGGCCGTGCACGAGCGGCCCGCGCCAGGCATCGCCGACGACCTGCGGGCAGAGGACCGCGTCTCCGAGCTGACGCGGGATCCCGGCCTCGAGCTGCTCGCGCCCGTCGATCGGAAACGAGAGCACGTCGGTCACTTCGTCGATGCCGAGGTGATCGCGCTTCAGGCTCCGCATCTCCTCCGGCCCGACGAAGTGCAGGCCGAGCTCGCCGTCCTCGACGCCCTCCTCCGCGAGCACCCGTTGCGCGAGTGCGACCGCGGCATCCTCCTCGACCTCGATTCCGCTCCGGTTCTCGACCTCGACCGCGACCATCGCTACCGGCGGCGCTGCGTGCCGGTCTCTTCGGCGTGAAGCTTGTACGCCTCGACGATCCGCTGGACGAGGCGATGCCGCACGACGTCCTCGTTCCCGAAGCGGATGAAGGCGATCCCGTCGATCGAGCCGAGGATGTCCTGGACGTGGATCAGGCCTGATGCCTGCTCGCGCGGGAGGTCGATCTGGGTGACGTCGCCGGTGACGACGACCTTCGAGCCGAAGCCGAGCCGGGTCAGGAACATCTGCATCTGCTCGGGGCTCGTGTTCTGCGCTTCGTCGAGGATGATGAACGAGTCGTTCAGCGTCCTGCCGCGCATGAACGCGAGCGGCGCGACCTCGATCGTGCCCTTCTCGATGTACGAGGTGAGCCGGTCCGGCTCGAGCATGTCGTAGAGCGCGTCGAACAACGGGCGCAGGTAGGGGTCGACCTTGGCGAGGATGTCGCCGGGAAGGAAGCCGAGCCGCTCGCCGGCCTCGACCGCGGGGCGGGTGAGGATGATCCGCCCGACCTCACGGTCGGAGAGAGCCGCGACCGCGAGCGCCATCGCGAGGTAGGTCTTGCCCGTGCCGGCGGGGCCAATCGCGAACGTCACCGTGTGCTTCCTCATCGAGTCGACATAGCGCTTCTGGTTGACCGTCTTCGGCGAGATGCGCTTGCCCCGGTGGCGCCAGACGACGTCCTCGAAGACCTCACGCAGGTCCTCTGCCTGGTCGAGCGCGGCGAGCACGGCGTCGACCGTGCTCGGGTCGATCTCGTGTCCGCCCTCCACGAGCTCGCCGAGCTCGTCGATCACCGCGCGCGCCTGCGCCACGTCGGGGTCGGTGCCTTCGATGGTCAGGCGGTTTCCGCGCAGGAGGATCGTGCAGCGGAGGCGCTCACGGAGCGCCTCGAGGACGCCGTCGCCGACCGTCGCGAGCTCGGCTGCCACGTCGTTCGAGACCGAGAGAACTTCCTGCACAGAGCCTCAGTGTAGGCGGTGGGCCGGGCCTCGGACCCTCGCCGGAGATGTCACAGAAACGGCGCGCTTCCGTGACACACCCGTGCGTCTTTCCTCGTTACGCTCGCAGCGGGGAGGAGGCTGGGCGCGCCTTAATCAGAGCGAGCCGAGCCAGGGGTCGTCCGGGTGCACGATCTCGAGTGCCTCGCGGAGCCAGGCCCGCTGCTCGGGAGCGAGCTCGCCGAGGGCCTGGCGGAAATCGTGCTCGTCCTTGTCGAGGTGGTGCTTCGCCTTGTAGAGAAGCTGGATCTCGGGCACGACGATCGGCGTCCCGATGGCCGTCCGGGTCGTGAGCTCCTCGACCGGGCGCCTCACCCGCTCGTCGCGGCGGCAGATCCAGACGCCGTCCTCGACGTCGTTCAGGAAGAACTCGATCTCTCCCGGGATCGGATCCCACGGCTCCTCGATCGGCCCCGCGTCCAGCGGCCGGACCAGCACCTGATGGATCGGGAGGGCGAGCCACTCCCGCTCGCGCCACGGCGACCAGCCGGCCTCGAGCGACTTGAAGAGGTCGCGGCCCTCGAAGTACGCGCCGATCGAAGCCTGGTCCGAGCGGAAGATCCCGATCTCGACGTCCTCGTGCTCTCGCGTTTGCTCCCCGAGGAAGAGATCGATCGCCCACCCTCCGCAGACGAACCAGTGATGCGGAAAGGCTTCGAGCTCGCGCAGAGCGGACGCGAGCTCCGCGGATCCCTCCGGCGAGCGGCTCAGGCCAGCTTCTCGCGGACGAGCTGGCTCACCGCGGAGCCGTCCGCGCGGCCGGACACCTGCGGCATCACGTCCGCCATGACGCGACCGATGTCGCGGACGTTCGTCGCCCCCACCTCGGCGATCGCGTCGTCGACGATCTCCTCGAGCTCCTCCTCGCTGAGCGGCTCGGGCATGAACTCCTCCAGCACGTCGAGCTCGCGCTCCTCCGCCTCGGCCTTCTCCTCGCGCCCGCCGGCGCGGAAGCCCTCGGCCGCCTCCTGGCGGCGCTTGCGCTCGCGCTGGAGCACCTGCAGCTCCTCGTCGTCGTGCAGCGGCCGCCGCAGGTCCTTCTCGGCGCTTCGCAGGCTGGCGAGGATCAGCCGGAGCGTGTCCCGCCGCTCGGCGTCGCGCGCAGCCATCGCTTCCTTGAGCTCCTTCTCGAGTCGCGCGATCAGGCTCATCCGGCCCAGTCCCCAGACCCGGCCGCCGAGCAGGTGCCAGTGGAGATGGAAGACCGTCTGGCCGCCGCCTTCGCCGACGTTGAGGACGATTCGATAGTCGTCGAGGCCGGCCTCCTTCGCGGTCTCGGCCACGAACGCGAGCATCCGCGCAGCCTCCTCGGGCGGAAACTCCGAGACGTCGCGGAAGGTGTCCACATGCCGCTCGGGGATCACGAGCAGGTGCGTCTCCGCCTTCGGGTTGATGTCCCGAATGGCGACGAAGCCGTCGGCTGAATGGACGTGATCGCCCTCGCGGACGAGCTGGCAGAAGAGGCAGTCGTCAGGCAGCGAGGATCCCCTCCTCGGTGACCGCGCGCCCGCGGACAGGCACGAGCTCGCCGACCTCTCCGCGAACGAGCCACGGCGAGTAGTCGTCGCCGTAGCCGCGGCCCGGCCGGTCGATGAGGACGACGTCCTCGCAGCCGACCTTCGTGCGCCAGCGCTCGCGGCTCGCGACCTGCGAGAGATCGCGCAGGCGTTTGCCGCGCTCCCGCTTGACCTCGCGCGGCACCGTGTCGGCCGCCGCCGTCTCCGTTCCGGGTCGCGGCGAGTACGGGAAGACGTGCACCTTCGAGATCCCGGCCAGACGAACCACGTCGAGCGTGCGCGCAAAGGCCGCGTCGTCCTCGTCCGGGAAACCGACGATCACGTCGCTCGTCAGGTTGAAGTCGCCGAGCGGCGCCACGCGGCGCAGGAACGTGGCCGCGTCGTAGCGCCGCCCCATCGCATGTAGGACGCTGTCGTCGCCGGACTGAAGAGGCACGTGCAGATGGCGCGACACGACAGGTGTCTCTCGCAGCGCGCGCACCAAATCGACGTTGACGTGGTTGACCTCGATCGACGAGAGCCGCAGGCGCGCCAGCCCGGGAGTCGCGCCCGCCGCGCGGACGAGCTGCGGAAGCGCGAAGCCCGCCTCGCGGTCGCGGTAGCAGCCGAGGTTGATCCCGGTCAGCACGACCTCGCGGTGACCCTGCTCGACGCGCCGCCTCACCTCGGCGAGCACGGCCCCGGCCCTGCGGCTGCGGGAAGGCCCGCGCACGAGCGGGATGACGCAGAACGCGCACGAGAAGCTGCAGCCGTCCTGCACCTTGACGAAGGCGCGGACGCGGTCGAGCCGGGCGTCGGCCTGCACGCAGCCGATAGCCCCCACGTCACGAGCCACGAAGTCCGGCGTCTCCTCGCTGCGACGGGCGACGACGACCACGTTCTCGGGCAGCCCCGCGAAGCCGTCGGCCGACAGGTTCGCTCCGCACCCCGTGACGTACACGCGCGCGTGCGTCCGGGCGGCACGAGACGCGGCCTGGCGCGACTTCGAGACCGCTTCGTGCGTGACGCAGCAGGTGTTGATGACGGCGACGTCAGCCCCGTCCTCGACCTCCGTGTGCCCGTCGCGCAGAAGGCGCTCGCGGACCGCCTGCGCATCCGCATAGGAGACCTTGCAGCCCAGAAAGCGAACCGAGAACCCAGCCACGGCGCTGCCACTCTACTCCTCGTGCCGAAGCAGGTCTGCGGCCCAGCCGTCCGCAACGCGTCGCGCCACGGGCCTGAATCCCGCGAGCGCGGGCCCCTCGGATTCGTCATAGCCGGACGTGATGAGCACGGCGCAGTCGAGCCGCGGAGCAAGCCGGTCGAGAAACTCCCGCGAGACGTTGGCCGTGACGGCCTCGGCGCGGGGAAGCGGCTCGGCGAGAGCATCGGCGAGGCGCACGTCGAGTTCCACGCCGTTGGCGTCCGCGTTCCGTCGCGTTGCCTCGAGCGCCGCGTCCTCGACGTCGAGCGCCGTGATCGGAGAGAACCCGAGACGCGCGGCGCACACGGCGAGCACGCCCGAGCCGCACCCGATGTCGAGCAGGCTCGACGGCTCGAGCTCGAGCAGCAGCTGCAGGCAGAGCCGCGTCGTCGCGTGCCCGCCCGTCCCGAAGGCGCGGCCTGGGTCGATCACGACGGCGGTTGCGTCGCCCGGCGGCTCCTCCCAGGGAGGGCCGACCCAGAGCGGGCCGACTCGAACCGGCCGGTGGAACGCGCGCCAGCGGTCCTCCCAGCCAAGCTCGACGTCCTCCACGCGCACCGTGCTGAAGGCGGCCCAGAGCCGCTCCTCGCCGCCGCTGTCCGTGTAGGCGGCGAGCTCGATCCCGTCCGCGGTCTCCCGCTCCTCGAAACCCTCGGGGAACAGCTCGATCATCAGGCCCCGCGCGATCTCCGCACGCTCGGGTGAGACCGTCGCGGCCACGCGGCGAAGCGGGCTCAGCGGAACGCGCTCTTCAGCTTCTCGAAGAACCCCTCATCCTGCTGGTAGGCCTCGTCGCCGGCCTTGTTCTCGAAGTCCTGGAGCAGCGTCCGCTGCTCCTCGGTCAGGCGGCGCGGCACCTGGACATTGACGAGCACGCGCTGGTCGCCGCGCCCGAAGCCCTGGAGGACCGGCATCCCGCGGCCGCGCAGCACGCGGACGTCGCCCGGTTGCGTCCCTGGCTCGAACTCGAGCTCGACGTCGCCGCCGAGCGTCGGCACCTGCACCTTCGCTCCAAGGGCCGCCTGGGTCATCGTCAGGTCGACGGTCGTGAAGAGGTCGTTGCCCTCACGCACGAAGCGCGGGTCGGAACGGATCCGCACGAGCACGTACAGGTCGCCCGCGCGCCCGCCGAGCGCGCCTGCGTGACCCTCTCCGGAGACCCGGATCTGCTGCCCGTCGTGGATCCCGGGCGGGACGTCGACCTCGAGCGTCTTCTCCTCGACCACCCGTCCGGCGCCCTCGCACTCGCCGCACGGGTGTTCGATCACGCGGCCGGCGCCGCCGCAGCGAGGGCACGTCTGCCTGCGGACGAACTCGCCGAACACCGTTCGCGAAACGTGCTCCACGTGGCCCACGCCCGCACAGGCCGGGCACGTCGCCAGCTCGGTTCCGGGCTCGGCGCCGCTGCCCTGGCACGTCGGGCACGAGACGGTGACCGGGAACGGGATCTCGCGCGTGAGACCGCTCGCCGCCTCGGCAAGGTCGATCTCGATCTGGGCAGCCACGTCCGCACCGCGCACCCGCCCTACCCGCCCCCCGACCCCGAAGAGGTCGTCGCCGAAGAACGCGGAGAAGAGGTCGGAGAGGTCCCCGAAGTCGAAGCTCGTCGGCGTGAAGCCGCCGCTGCGCAGGCCCGCGTGCCCGTACCGGTCGTAGAGCTGTCGCGTCTCCGGCTTGGAGAGAACCTCGTAGGCCTCGACCACCTCGCGGAACCGCTCCTCCGCGTCGGGCTGGTCGGAGACGTCCGGATGGACGCTGCGCGCGAGCCGGCGGAACGCCTTCTTGATCTCGGCCTGCTCGGCCGAGCGCTCGACGCCGAGGATCTCGTAGTAGTCGCGCTGGGTGGTCGCCATCACGCCAAGCGTAGCCCTGCCCTAGGAGGGCCTGGCGGAACCCCAGCTGTGCCGTCGCCCCACCAATCCCTCCTAGTTGTCCTCGTAGATCTCCTCGACGAACAGGGAGAGCTCGTGCGCGGCCCCCCGCACCGAGCGGAGCGCCTTCTCGTAGTCCATCCGCACCGGCCCGAGGAGCGTGACGGCGCCGAGCGTACGGTTCGTAAGCCCGTAGGACGCGCCGACGAGGGCGAGGTCCCGCATCGCGGGATGGTCGAGCTCCGGGCCGACGCGCACGAACGGGCGCCGCGGGTCGAGCGCCTGGCTCACGACCTCGAGCAGGGCCGCGCGCGTCTCGAGCACCTCGAGCAGCCGCTGGTAGGCCTCGAGCTCCTCGGAGCGCAGGTCTTCGAGCAACCCGGCCGTGCCGCCGACGTAGAGGCTCTGCTCCTCGCTCGCGAACGTCTCGGCGAAGAGCGCCCTGACCGGCTCGAGGAACGCGCGCTCGCGCGGGTCGAGGCTCGGGTCGTCGAGCCGCCGCCGAAGGACGCTGCTGCCGAGGTCGAGGCCGACGAGCCGCTCGTTGACGTACTGCGCCGCCCAGTTCGCAAGCCCGGGGTCGACCGGATCCGGGAAGCGGTGGACGCGCTTCGTGACGTTTCCGGTCGAGGTGATGACGACGACCATCGCCACCTCCGGCTGCAGGAGGAGCACCTCGACGTGGCGGACAGTCGTGCTGCCGAGGGCGGGCGCCGAGACGAGCGCGAGCAGACGGGTCAGGTCCGAGAGCATCTCGGTGGTCGCCTGGAGCGCGTCGTCGACCTCGTTCCGTGCCGCGCGCAGGTCGAGCGGGAAGCCCTCCGGCTGCGGCTCGAGCCGCTCGAGCAGGCGGTCGGCGTAGTAGCGGTAGCCGCGCTCGGTCGGGACGCGGCCGGCCGACGTGTGCGGGTGCGTCAACAGGCCGAAGGCCTCGAGCACGGCGAGCTCGCTCCGGACTGTCGACGGCGAGACCTCGAGCCGCATCCGCTCGAGGAGCGTCCGCGAGCCGACCGGGTCGCCGGTCGCGACGTAGCCCTCGACGACGCCTCGCAACACCTCACGCTGTCGTTGGGTGAGCTCGATCTCGCCTGCACCGCGCATTTGCAGGAATTTTATGCGAGCAGCTCCGCCGTGACGCCGCCGCCGAGAAATCGGCCTCGCGAGGTCAGCGCGAGGGCGCTCTCCCGGTGCCGCACGAGCCCTGCTCGCTCGAGGCGCTCGACGGCCGACCAGTCGACCGCGCTCTCGAGCCCTGACACGGCCAGCGGCTCGTCGAGGCGCAGGCCGAGGAGCACGCGCTCGCTCTGCAGCACCTCGCTGGAGAGCTCCTCCAGCTCTCGTGCGGGGCTCCGTCCCGCTTGCAGCGCCGCGAGGTACTCGCCGAGCCTGGGCGTCGTGCGCCAGCGGCGCCCGTCGATCGTCGAGACCGCGCCGATCCCGAGGCCGAGGTAGTCACGCCCACGCCAGTAGGCGAGGTTGTGGCGGGAGCGCAGGTCTCGCCCGTCGGCGAGCTCCGGCGACCGGCAGAAGTTCGCGGTCTCGTACCAGCGGTAGCCGGCCGTTCCGACCCCCTCGACGACGCGCTCGAAGTACGTCTCCATCGCCTCCGCCTGGCGCGCGAGCTCGTCGCCGTGCGCGTGCGTGAAGCGGGTGCCCGGCTTCGCCTCGAGCTCGTAGCAGGAGAGGTGCTCCGGCTCGAGCTCGAGCGCAGCACTCAGGTCGGCGTCGAGGTCGGCGGGGCTCTGGCCCGGGATCCCGTAGATCAGGTCGAGCGAGACGTTGTCGAAGCCGGCGGTGCGCAGCGCGGAGACCGCGCCGCGAACATCGTCCGGGCCGGCCTGGCGGTCGAGCACCTCGAGCAGGCGAGGCTGGAAGCTCTGCGCGCCGACCGAGACGCGCGTCACGCCGGCCTCGCGCAGAAGCGCGGCGAGCGTGGGCGTGACGGTCTCCGGGTTCGCCTCGACGGTCACCTCGGCCGCGGGCGGCAAGGCTCGCAGCAGGCGCGAGAGGTGCGTGGGCTCCGTGAACGTCGGCGTGCCGCCGCCGAGGAAGACGCTCTCCAGCCGCGGCGCGAGCACCCCGCCCTCGAGCGCGAGCTCGGCGAGCAGCGCGTCGACGTATGCGCGGTGCTGCCCGCGCCGCCCGACGACCGTGACGAAGTCGCAGTAGCCGCACCTCGACGAGCAAAACGGCAGGTGCACGTACAGATGCCTGACGCCCGCGCTCACTTCTTCCCTGCGTCGAGGTTCAGCACCGCAAGGAACGCCTCTTGCGGGACCTCCACCGATCCCACCTGCTTCATGCGCCGCTTCCCCGCCTTCTGGCGCTCGAGCAGCTTCCGCTTGCGTGTGATGTCGCCGCCGTAGCACTTCGCCAGCACGTCCTTGCGCTTCGCCTTGATCGTCTCGCGCGCGATCACCCGAGAGCCGATGGCCGCCTGGACGGGAACGTCGAAGAGCTGGCGCGGGATCTCCTCGCGCAGCTTGTCCACGAGCGCCCGGCCGCGCGAGTACGCGCCGTCGCGATGGACGATCAGCGAGAGCGCGTCGACCAGCTCGCCCGCGATCAGGACGTCGACGCGCGCCAGGTCGCCCTCGCGGAAGTCGATCACGTCGTAGTCGAAGCTCGCGTAGCCGCGCGTCCGCGACTTCAGCTGGTCGTAGAAGTCGAGCACGATCTCCGCGAGCGGGAGCTCGTAGAGCAGCAGCACGCGCTCCTCGGAGAGGTACTCCATGTGGTCGAAGCGCCCGCGCCGCTCGGTGTTCAGCTCCATCACAGGGCCGACGTAGTCCTTCGGGACGATGATCGAAGCGCGGATGTACGGCTCCTCGACGCGCTCGATCTCGGCGGGCATCTCGGCCGGGTTGTGCACCTCGAGCTCCTCGCCGGCCTTGGTCAGCACGCGGTAGGCGACGTTGGGCGCGGTCACGAGCAGGTCGAGGTCGAACTCCCGCTCGAGCCGCTCCCGGACGATCTCCATGTGTAGGAGGCCGAGGAAGCCGCAGCGGAAGCCGAAGCCGAGCGCCTGCGAGGTTTCCGGCTCGTAGAAGAGCGCGGCGTCGTTCAGCTTCAGCCTCTCGAGCGCGTCGCGGAGGTCGGGGTAGTCGTCCGAGTCCGTCGGGAAGAGCCCGGCGAAGACCATCGGCTTGACGTCCTTGTAGCCGGGAAGCGGCTCCGCCGCGGGCTGCCGCTCCGACGTGAGCGTGTCCCCGACGCGCAGCCGGCTGACGTCCTTGAGCCCGGTCACGACGTAGCCGACCTCGCCCGCGCCGAGCGACCCTGCCGCGCGCATGGTCGGCGAGAAGAAGCCCACCTCCTCCGCCTCGAAGCGCGTGCCCTGCGCCATCGCGCGCAGCCCTTCGCGGGCGCTGAACGACCCGTCGACGACGCGCACGAACGCAACGACGCCGCGGTACTGGTCATACGCCGAGTCGAAGATGAGCGCGCGCGCCGGGGCATCCGGGTCGCCTGCCGGAGGCGGGATCCGCTCGACCAGCGCGTCGAGCAGCGCCTCGGTTCCCTCACCCGTCTTCGCAGAGATCCTCAGAACGCGCTCGGCGCTCTCGCCAACGAGCTCCGCGATCTCCGCGGCCCTGGCGTCCGGGTCGGCCTGCGGGAGGTCGATCTTGTTCACCACCGGGACAATCTCCAGGTTGTTCTCGATCGCGAGGTACGCGTTGGCGACGGTCTGCGCCTCGACGCCCTGGGAGGCGTCGACCACGAGCAGGGCGCCCTCGCACGCCTGCAGCGAGCGGGAGACCTCGTAGGTGAAGTCGACGTGGCCCGGGGTGTCGATCAGGTTGAGCTGGTGCCCCTTCCAGGCGACGCGCACGGCCTGCGCCTTGATCGTGATCCCGCGCTCGCGCTCGAGCTCCATCGTGTCGAGCACCTGCGCGCGCATCTGACGGCCGGTCACGGTCTCGGTCAGCTCGAGGATGCGATCGGCCAGCGTCGACTTCCCGTGGTCGATGTGGGCGATGATCGAGAAGTTGCGGATGCGGGCCTGATCCATCGGCGTGGAGCGTAGCGGCGGGCTCAGGCCTCCTGGGTCTCGCGGTCCAGCCGCATGAGCCGGTGCGGCACGCCCACGCCGTCGATCTCCTCCTCGACGTCGCGGACGTGGCGGAAGCCCGCCTTCTCGAACGCGCGCCAGGAGCGGCTGTTCGCCTCCTCGACCGTCGCGATGCAGGCGCGAGTCAGCGGGTTCGCGAAGACGACCGTCCGGACGAACTCCGTGAGGACGCGCGGGCCGAGCCCCTTCCCGACCAGGTCGGGCTCGCCGATCATCAGATCGACACCCGCGACGCCCTCCCCGACCTGGACGACCGCCTCCCACTCGGGATGGTCGGAGGCGAGGTACGTCTGGATCATCCCGACCCTCCGGCCGTCGAGCACGATGAGGTAGAGGTCGGTCGGGTCGTCGCCGTCGATCGCCGCCTCGTATCCGGCAAGCGATCCCGGCGGATCCCGCCACCAGAGGCGGACGTGCTCCTGCTCGAGCCACTTCCGGACGAGCGGCAGGTCACTCTTCGACAGCGGGAGGAACTCGATCATCAGGTTCCTTGCGGCGGCGAAGCGACCGCAGCGCCTGGAGCTCGTGTACTCCGAACACGCTGCAGCAGACCAGGTAGGTGACGGTGCCGAGCACCAGCGCAAACGCGACTGCGCCGATCTGTGCTCCGATCCCGTGCCCGAGCGTCCGGTCGAGGCCCGCCCAGACCCCGTAGACGACCCCGGCCACGATCGCGGAGGCGAGCGAGATGAGCACGAACGCCCGCGCGGTGCGCCGCAGGTCGATGTCGCGGAGACGCCGCTGCAATAGCCACAGGAGCACGGCGGTCCCGGCGATGTTCACGAGCGAGGTCGAGAGCGCGATCCCCCACGTTCCGACCCTGTAGAAGGCGGCGTCGAGCGCCGCGTTCAGTCCGAGGTTGCCGAGCGCCACCGAGGTCGGGATCCAGGGGGACTGCAGGCTGAAGAAGGCGCGGTTCAGCATCAGCATCGACCCGTTGAACGTCAACCCGAGCGAGAACGCGGCCAGGGCGGCGGCGACCACGGGGGTCTGGTCCGGCTCGAACTGCCCGCGCTGGTAGACGAGCCGCACGATCGGCTCGGCGAGGACAGCCGAGACGACGCTCGCGGGGACGAGCAGGAAGGCGATCTGCCGCAGCCCGACCCCGACGCGGTCGCGGAAGCCCACCATGTCGCCTCGCGCCGCGAGGCGCGACAGCGAGGGGAAGAGCACGGTCGCGACGGCGACCGAGAACATCCCCTGCGGGAGCATGTAGAGGCGGAAGGCCTTGTCCAGCGAGGTCGGCGCCAGCTCCGGGTCGATCAGCCGCGACGCGAAGATCGAGTCCACGAGCAGGTTGAAGTTGATCAGCCCGAGCCCGATCGTCACCGGGATCATCAGGACGAAGACGCGCCTGACGGCCGGGTCGCGCCAGTCGATCAGGAACTGCAGCCGTCCGTCGAGCCCTCGCAGCCAGGGGACCGGCAGCAGGACCTGGATCACCGTCCCGATCACGATCGAGATGGCGTAGACGTAGAGCTGCGCGTTGATCGTGTGCGCGCGCGGGACGCCGATCACGAGGCCGACGATGATCGCGAGGTTCCAGAAGATCGGCGTGATCGCCGGCACGGAGAACTGCTCGTAGCTGTTGAGGATCCCGACGATCACGCCGGAGATCCCGAGCAGCGTCACGATCGGGAAGAGGACGCGCGAGAGGCCGATCGCGAGCTGCGGGTCGCCGCCGGGATCGCCGAACGGACGGATGATCAGCGGCGCAAAGATGATCAGCAGCGAGGTGAGGGCGCCGAGCCCCAGCAGCATCAGCCAGAAGATGGTCGACGCGACGCGCCAGGCTCGCTTGCGCTCGCCCTTCGCCAGGAGCTCGCTGAAGACCGGGACGAACGCGGACGAGAGCGCCTGGTCGGCGACCAGCGAGCGCACGAGGTTCGGCACCTGGAACGCGACCGTGAACGCGTTGACCCGCCCCGCGGCGCCGAAGTAGTACGAGGCGAAGATCTCGCGGACGAGGCCCGCGATGCGGGAGACGCCGGTGGCGAGCGAGAAGATCGCCGTCGACCACGCCAACCGGCGGGCGTGGGCCGCGCCTCGCTCGTCCACGGGCCGAGTATAGGAATGCGCCCCGCCGTCGCCGCGCGGCCCGGCCTCGCGCGTGGGGTGTGGATGGGTCTCGGCCGGCCGCGTCCCTTCCAGCCGTCGCCGCACTTCAGGTGCCCGTAGCCTCCTCCCCGCTGCGAGCGTATCGGCGGAATGCGCGCGGGTGTGTGCCGTAGCTGTGACGAAAGCGTGCCGATCCTCGCGGGGCTGCCGTTGGGGTCATCGGGCGCGCTGCTGCTACCATCGCCGGGCCCGCGATGCGGGCCTTTTCACGTCATGCCGAACCTCAAGCAACAGAAGAAGCGCGTCCGCACCGCCTCGCAGGAGCGGTTGGAGAACCTCCGCTACCTCTCCTCGGTGAAGACGCTCACTCGCCGCCTGCGCGCGGCCGTCGCCGAGGGCGACAAGGACCGGATCGCCGCCGACCACCGGGAGCTCGTCCGCCGGATCGACAAGGCGGCCTCCCGCGGAGCCCTGCACCGCAACGCGGCGGCGCGCAAGAAGTCCCAGGCCGCCCGCCTGGCGGCCGGCAAACCCGGCTCCTAGGCGTCCTTTCTAGGCCTTTGCCCTGTCGCCCGCCGAGGCGGGCGCGCTGCGCGTTATCTCGATCAGCGTCCGCGTGAACTCGAGCTCGCCGGGTAGCTTGCTGCCGCCCTTGAGCGCGCGGTCGAGCCGCGCGAGCGAGACGATCACCTCGTCAAGCTCCTCGTCGCCGAAGTTCTCAGCCTGCCCGTAGAGCTTCTGGACGTAGAACCGGTTCCTCTTCATGCGCTCCGCGGCGGCGGCTGGCGGCACGCCCTCGGCGGCCAGTCGGCGGCACTCGCGCACTCGCTCGACGTGGTTCGTCACAAGGCCGGTCACGCGGAGCAGGACGTCGCGCGCGGCATCGCCGGAGCGCTCGACGATCCGCTCGCTCGCGGCAACCGCTCCAGCGACGTCTCGTCCTCCCCAGGAATCCGTGAGATCGAACGGCGGGGCCTCTGCACGGGCCGGAACGAGCTCGGCGATCTCGCGCTCGCCGATCTGCTCTCCGTCGGCCCAGATGGCGAGCTTGTCGACCTCCGTTGCCAGCTCGTCGGCGTTCTCGCCCACGAGCTCGACCAGCGTCCGAGCGGCCTCGGCCTCGATCCGAACACCCCGTTCGGCCAGCTGTGACACGACCCAACCAGAAAGATCCGGTTTGCGGCCCCTCGGCTTCGTCGGCAGGTCGAACGAGAGGACTTCGCCCGCCTTCGCGACGGCCTTGGCGAGCGCGCTGTCCTTCTTCACGTCCTTGCCGACGAGGGCCAGCACCGTCGTCGGCGCCGGACGGCGAAGGTACTCCTGGAGCGCCTTCAGGTCGTCCGCCTTCCAGCGCTCGACCTCTGACACGACGACCAGACGGCGTTCGACGGCGAACAGCCCGAGTGCATTGCAGGCTGCGACGGCATCCTCGCCGCTCGCTTCGTGAGCGGACAGGAGCTCCGTGGCGTCCTCGCCGAGGCGGTTGCGGAGGCGGCGCATGGCGCGGTCGACCTTCGGGTGATCGGTCCCGGTGATCAGGTAGGCCGCGGCGAGCTCTGGTGCCACCGCCGCCAAGCATAGGCGGAGCAGGCGGCTGCAACGGCGAGCACGACGAGCAGGCCGCGGCCCGATCGCACCTGGGCACCCGGAAGGCCACCGACGATCCTCGCGCACACCGCGAGATACGCCGCACACCAGCCGTTGAGCCACGCAAGGGCTGCTCCCGCGGGTGGGTAAAAGAGACCCGCCACCGCCGCGGCGAACCCGAGCGCGAGCAGCGGCGGGACAGCAGGGGCGGCGAGCACGTTCGCCGGCACCGTCAGCAGCGGAACCGCGTGGAACTGGAACCAGAGCACCGGCGCGGTCACGAGACCGCACGCGGTCGAGACCGCAAGGCCTGCAGCCAGCTTCGTCGGGAGCGGGTAGCCCTCGAGCGCCCGCACGAAGCGCGGCACGAGCACGAAGATCGACGCAACGGCCGCGAACGAGAGCTGAAAGCCGGCATCGAGGAGGAGGTACGGGTTCCACGCCAGCAGGACCAGCACGCCGAGCAGCAGGAAGTACCAGCGGTCCGCCTGTCTCGCGAGGAGCCACGCTACCGAGCCGAGCGCTCCGGCGATCGCCGCTCTGACGACCGACGGCTGAGGCCCCACCGCGAGCACGTAGGCGGCGATCGAGCAGAGCGCCCCGACCTGGCCGAGCCAGCGCGGAAAGCCGAGCAGCCACGCGAGCACGATCGCGCCCACGGCGACGAGTGCCACGTTCTGACCGGAAACCGCGAGCAGGTGATAGAGGCCGGAAGCGCGGAAGCGGTCGCGCAGCTCCTCAGGGAGCGCCTGCTCGTCGCCGAGGACGACGCCTTCGACCACGCCGCGGCGCTCGCCGTGAAGGCCGGGCGCGATCGACGACGCGAGCCACGCGCGCAGTCGGTCGGACACGCCCGCGAGCCCGCCGCGATGGCCGATCAGCCTCCAGCGATCCGCGCGCAAGACGACATGCACGCCGTGGCGCGCGAGCCAGGTGCGTTCGTCGAACCCGTTCTTCGGCGGCTTGGGCAGGCGAACTGTCGTGACGGCCTCGAGCACGCCTCCCTGGGGCGGCGAGCGACCCAGCGGCAGCTCGAGCAACACGGGCTCGCCCAACCGCAACCACCCGAAGCGTCGCACGCGAGCCGGAACGCGCAGCTGGAACCGCGTCCGGCGAACCGGCCCGGTGACGACGAGCACCGAGCGCTCGGACGTGTCGACGCGGGCAAGAAGAACGCTTCGGTCGAGCGCGGCGACCCGCCCGCTGCCCCACGACCAGCCGGCGAGGAAGAGCACTCCCGCAATGACCCAGGGACGCACATCCTCGACCGCGGCGGCCAGGGCCGCGAGCAGGCCGGCGCCGAGCGCAACGACCATCCACGACGTGCGTGCAAGGTTGGCCGCCGCGACCCCGACGCAGAGCGAGGCGAGCAGCGCGTGCGGCGAGGCGCGGGCCGTGCTCACGGGACAACCAGCTCCCGGAGCTGCTCCATCCGCTTCGGCCCGATCCCGGAGACGGCGTCGAGCTCGTCGACGGAATGGAACGCGCCGTGCTTCGTGCGGTAGTCCAGAATCCTCTGGGCCGTGACTGGCCCGACACCCGGCAGCGTGTCGAGCTGCTCCAGCGACGCGGTGCTCAGCTGGACGGGCGCCGCGGGCGCGGCACCGCCCGAGCCCGAGCCCGCCGCGCCAGAGCCACTCCCGGCCGCAACCGGCGCCCCGCGCCGGGGCACGATGATCTGCTCGCCGTCGGCCAGCGGCGCAGCGAGGTTCACCTGCGCGAGGTCGGCCTTCGGGGTCGCTCCTCCGGCGCGGGTGACGGCATCCGCGATCCGCGAGCCCTCCGAGAGCCGGTACAGGCCCGGCAACCGGACGGCTCCGACCACGTCCACGACCACCCGCGCCTTCGGAGCGCCGGCCGCGCCGATGCCGGAGGACGGCGGCGGGGGGAGAGGCGCCGCCGGAGTCGTCGTGCCCGCCGGCAGGACATAGCGGGCCGCGAGCAGCAGCAGCACGAGCGCGACCGCGGCGGCCAGGAGCGGCCGCCGACGCTGGAGAAGGAACTCCGGCATCCCGCGAGCGTGCCGACGAAACCGTCACGCGTGGGTGACGCCTTCGTGCCGAAAGCGTGACGAGAACGCTGAGCGGCGAGAGCGCCTAAGGCATCGCTTGCGATGCCGACCTCAGGACGCGCCGGCTCTGCTCGCGCGTCCGTCGGAGCTGACCGGTCGACTCGAGTGAACTCGTCCGAAACCGCTCTTAGACGACGATGTTCACGAGCTTGCCCGGAACGACGATCGTCTGGCGCACCTGCTTACCGTCCAGATGTGCTCGCACCCGCTCCGAGGCGAGCGCGCGCTCGACCAGTTGCTCCTGAGACTCTTCGACCGAGGCCTCGACCCGATCACGGACGCGGCCGTTCACCTGGATCACGAGCTCGAACGTCTCGCGCACGAGCTTCGACTCGTCCGCGACCGGCCACGGCTGCTCCCACAACCGCTCGTGCCCGAGGGCCGACCAAAGCTCTTCGGCGATGTGCGGCGCGTAGGGCTGGATTAGCGAGACCGCCGTCTCCGCGGCGAACCGCGCCCCCGGGGCCGACGGGTCGGCACCCAGCTCGTTCACCAGCTCCATCACGGCCGCGATCGGCGTGTTGAAGACGAAGCGCCGCCCGATGTCGTCGGACACCCTGGCGATCGTCTCGTGCGCCTTGCGCGTCAGCGGCCCGTCCTCGTCGCCACCCTCGCTCTCCGCCGCCTCGTGGACGACCCGCCACAGCCGCCGCAGGAAGCGCGCGACACCCTCGACGCCTTCCTCGGTCCAGTCCATGTCCTGGTCGGCGGGGCCCAGGAAGAGGATGTACAGCCGGACCGCGTCGGCACCGTGCATGTCGACGAGCACGTCCGGGCCGGTCACGTTGCCCTTCGTCTTGGACATCTTGACGCCGCCCTGCCGGACCCACCCCTGGTGGAACAGGCGCTGGAACGGCTCCCGGAAGCCGAGGAGCCCGAAGTCGTTCAGGCCCTTGACGAAGAAGCGCGAATAGAGCAGGTGGCCGGTGGCGTGGTCGATTCCGCCCACGTACTGGTCGATGGGCATCCAGTAGTCGACGAGCCGCGCTTCGAACGGCGCCGAATCGTTGTGGGGGTCGCAGTAGCGCAGGAAGTACCAGGAGGAGTCGACGAACGTGTCCATCGTGTCGGCCTCCCGCCGGCCCGCAGCGCCGCACCGCGGGCACGGCGCGTTCATCCACTCCTCGTTCGAGGCCAGCGGCGGCTTGCCCTTCGGCCGGTAGTCCTCGACCTCGGGGAGGAGCACCGGCAGGTCCTCGTCCGGCACGGGAACGACACCGCACTTCTCGCAGTAGACGATCGGGATCGGGCACCCCCAGTAGCGCTGGCGCGAGAACGACCAGTCGCGGAGCCGGTAGCTGACCGCCGGCGCGCCGCGCCCCTGCTCGCGCAGCCACTCGACGATCTTCTCCTTCGCCTCGTCCGCGGCCAGCCCGCTGAACTCGCCCGAGTCGACCAGCGTGTTCGTCTCCTCGTCGATCACGGGACGGATCGGCAGGTCGTAGTGCTCCGCGAACTCGTGGTCGCGCTGGTCGTGAGCGGGCACGGCCATGATCGCGCCTGTCCCGTAGTCCATCAGCACGTAGTCGGCGATCCAGACGGGGATCGACTCGCCGTTCACCGGGTTGATCACGTGATGGCCGGTGAAGATCCCGTCCTTCTCCTTCGTCTCGCGCTCCTCGACCGGCCGCGCGCCGGCCTTCTCGACGTAGGCGCGGATCTTGTCGTTGGCCAGTCGCTCGACGAGCGGATGCTCCGGCGCGAGCACGAAGAACGTCGCGCCGAACAGCGTGTCCGGCCGCGTCGTGAAGACGGCGATGTCGGCGTCCAGTGCTTCATCGCGGAAGAGCAGGTCTGCGCCTTCGGAGCGGCCGATCCAGTTCCGCTGGATCGTCTTCGTCCGCTCGGGCCAGTCGATCAGCGCCAGGTCTTCGAGCAGCTGGTCGGCGTACGCCGTGATCTTGAAGAACCACTGCTCCATGTTCCGGGCGACAACCGGAGTCCCGCATCGTTCGCAGCGGCCGTCGATCACGTACTCGTTGGCGACGACCGTCTGGTCGTTCGGGCACCAGTTGACCGGCGCCTCCTTGCGATACGCCAGCCCCGCCTCGAAGAAGCGCAGGAACAGCCACTGCGTCCAGTGGTAGTAGTCAGCGTCGTGTGCCGAAACCTCCCGGTCCCAGTCGATCGCCCACCCCAGGCGCTGCATCCCGGAACGGAGGTTCGCGATGTTGCGGTCGATGATCTCCCTGGGATGGCCGCCCTCGCGGATCGCGGCGTTCTCGGCGGGCAGGCCGAACGAGTCCCAGCCCATCGGACGCAGGACCGTCGAGCCGCTGCGCCGGTGGTAGTGGGTCAGCACGTCGCCGAGCGTGTAGTTGAGGACGTGCCCCATGTGCAGCGTGCCGGAGGGGTACGGCAGCATCTCGAGCATGTAGAACTTCCCGCCGGGCTCCTCTCCGGGCTCGGGGTTGGCGACGTTGAAGGCGCGCTCCGCCTCCCAGACCTGCTGCCACTTCGGCTCGATCGACTTCGGGTCGTACGTCTCCATCACGCCTCCGGATACAAAAAGACCTCTCGCTTGGAGAGGCCAGGTGGAAGCTAGACGCGGCGGGCCGCGCTGGCTTCCTGCGCTACTCGAGAAGGTGCTCCATTGCGGGTGACTTTAGCATCCCACCATCGAAAACAGGAGGTGCGAGTTGGCCGGCTACACGAAGCTCAACCTGAAGGAAGACATCGAGGACCAGGCCCCGAAGTTCGGAATGCCCGAGCTCGAGTTCCGGATGGCGCGCGTCGCGCTCGAGCTCGAGAACTCGGGCGTGACCTACATGCGGATCGACCCGAACTTCCGGCTTCCCTTCGGGCACACGCACAACGTGCAGGAAGAGGTCTACGTCCTGATCAGCGGCAGCGCGCGCCTGAAGCTCGACGACGACATCGTCGAGCTGAAGCCGTTCGACGCGGTGCGGATCCACAACGAGACGATGCGGAACCTCGAGGGCGGCCCCGAGGGCGCCGAGCTGATCGCGATCGGCGCGCCGAACACCGGCCCCGGCGACGGCCCGATGACGCAGGGCTGGTGGACCGACTGAGGCCCCGGGAGCGCTAGCGTGGGTGTCCTGGGGATCAACCACATCGCGTTCCGGACGCCGGACCCGGCCGGGCTCAAGCGCTTCTACTCCGAGCTCCTGAGCGCGGAGGAGGTCGACGGCGCGCACCATCCGCTGCGGGTCGGCAGGACGATGCTCGTCTTCTTCGAGTCCGCGGAGGGCGGCGCGCCGGCCGATCCGGACGAGATCTCGTTCGACTGCGACGCGGCAGGCTTCGACGCGTGCTACGAGCGCGCGCAGGCGCTCGGCGCCGTCCAGCGCGAGCCCGTCTCGCACACGCCGTGGTCGAAGGGGTTCGTCGTCCGCGACCCGGACGGGCGCAGGATCGAGCTGACGCACGACGACCTCGGCGTCTACTGGCGCGAGTGATCGGGGCGCCGTTCCCGGACACGACCGCCGCCGAGGGCGGCGAGCTCGCGCTCGGCGGGGTCTCGGCGTCCGTGCTGGCCGAAGAGCACGGGACGCCGCTCGTCGTCTACTGCGAGGCGACGCTGCTCTCCGCGGCGCGTGCGTACCTCGGGGCGGCGCCGGATGCGCTCGTGCTCTACAGCGTCAAGGCGTTTCCGAACCTGGCGCTGCTGCGGCTGCTCGCCGCGAAGAGTCTGGGAGCGGACGTGTCGACGCTCGGAGAGCTCACGTTCGCGCGACGAGCGGGGATCGACGGCGAGCGGATCGTCGTGCACGGCAACAACAAGGGCGACGACGAGCTGCGTGCCGCCGCGGAGGCCGGGGCGCGCTTCGTCGTCGTAGACGCGCTCGACGAGATCGAGCGGGCGGCCGCGGCCGGCGTCGGCCGCGTGCTCGTGCGCGTCACACCCGGGATCGAAGCGGACACGCACGCCGCGATCCGGACCGCGCACCACGGCTCGAAGTTCGGCCTCCCGCCCGACCAGGCGGCGAAGGCGATCGCAGCCGGCCGGGAGGCGGGCCTCGACGTCGCCGGGCTGCATCTGCACATCGGCTCTCAGCTGCTCGACACCGAGGCGGCGAGGTCGAGCATCGACTGGCTCGGCGCCTTCGCGGCCGACTGCCGCGCGGAGCTCGGCTGGGTTCCGTCGGTGGTCGACCTCGGCGGCGGGCTCGGGATCGAGTACGTCGAGGGCGAGCGGCCGCCCGCGATCGCCGAGTTCGTCGCCACGCTCCTCGAGCGGCTCGACCACGCCTGGACGCTGCACGGCCTCCCCCGCCCCGAGGTGATCCTCGAGCCCGGCCGCTCGCTCGTCGGGCACGCGGCGGTGACGCTCTACCGCGTCGGCGTCGTCAAGCAGGCCACGGAGTCGACGACCTACGTCGCGATCGACGGCGGGATGTCGGACAACCCGCGGCCGCAGCTCTACGGCGCGCGCTACGAGGCGCTTCTTGCCAATCGCGCCGACGAGGAGCCGTCCGGCGCCTACACCGTCTGCGGGAAGCACTGCGAGTCGGGCGACGTGCTGATCGACTCCGTCCAGCTCCCCGAGCCGAGGCGCGGCGACCTCCTGGCCGTCCCCGGAACCGGCGCGTACACGCTCGCGATGGGCTCGAACTACAACGCGGTCCCGCGCCCCGCGGCCGTGCTCGTCTCGAACGGCACGTCACGGCTCATCCGCCGCCGCGAGACCGTGGACGACCTGCTCGACCTGGAGACGCCCGCTACCTGAACGGCGGGCGCAGCCTCAGTAGAAACGGCTTCCGCGGCTTCTGGGTGAAGTCGAAGTCGCGCGTCAGGTCGCCCAGCGCCGGGACGTCCTCGCGCACGGTGGGCCGCGGGTCGGGCCGCCCGTCCGTCGCCGGGTCGAGACGCAGGCCGGCGAGAAAGTCGTCCTCGATGAACTTGGCGTAGGCGTCGAAGCTCAGGATCTGGTGGTCGATGACGCCGCGCCTCGCGTACGGCGAGATCAGGAGCGCGGGGACGCGCAGGCCGTAGCCGTTCCGGTCGACCGCGGGCGGCACGACGTGGTCGTAGAAGCCGCCCCAATCGTCCCACGCGAGGAAGACCGCGCTCGAGGACCAGTTCGGGCTTCGCATGACCGCGTTGATCACGCTCGTGACATACGCCTGGCCTGCCCTGACCGACTTCGGCGGATGCTCGCTTACCGCGTCGCTGGGCGTGAGCCAGGAGACGGCGGGAAGCCTGCCCTTGCGCGCGTCGCTGAAGAAGTGCTTCATGGACACGACGTTCCGGACCTGCTTGTCCTGGCGCACGGTCATGAACCACGGGAGTGGGTTCCAGCTCCCGGGCGTCCTTGCTCTCTGCGGCACCGAGCCGCAGATCATCTCGTCCTCCTCGCAGTCCGGTTCCGTGCCGGTGAACACGTAGTAGCGCCAGGAGACGTCGTTCTTGTGCATCAGGTACGTCAGGTCGGTCCAGGCGTAGCTGGGGACGCGGCCGGTCGGGTTCTGCGGCGTGTGAGGGGGCGCGAGCGGGTTCTCGACCGCGTTGACGCAGCTCATCGGGTCGTTGCGGCGGCGGCACCGCGCCGACCACTCGGAGACCATGAACAGGCGCGCCGGCAGGGTCCATGAGGTGATGGGCTCGAACAGGTGGTCCTGGAGCACGAAGCGCTTCGCGTAGGCCCAGTAGTTCGGGATCTCGCGCCGGTCGAAGTAGCCCATCACGTCGGGGCCGCGCTTCATCGAGCACTGCGGCGCCCGCGGATGCGTCTTGCAGCCGTTCTTCAGGCCGCGGCGCGCCTGGGTAATGAAGCCGTTCATCTTGCCGCCGTTGACGTCCCGGATCGCGTCCAGGTGCTCGTGAGGCCCGCCGAGGTTCCGCGGCGAGGTCTCGTGGAAGGGCTTGACGCAGCGGTGCCGATAGGTGTCAGGCACGCAGACCGTGAACCTGCCGTTCCGCCGCGGGAGCCCGTCGGCCCTCGGATAGGTGCCGAAGTACTCGTCGAACGAGCGGTTCTCCTGCATGACCACGATCACGTGCTTGATCTTGTGGATCCCCGTGGCCGTCGGGTTCGCGGGTGGGCGCGGGCGCGGCGACGCGCCGCATCCTGCTACGACCAACCCCGCAACTGCGAGCGAGACAACCGCTCGAGACCCCACTGCGCGCACGATTGTACGCGCCGAGGGAGCTACCGGAGCGCCAGTTGTGCCGGCCTGACGAGGCGCGGCGGCGCGACGAGGCCCGCCTCGCTCACCGGCGGGTTGAGCGGCTCCGCAAGTGGCGTGGCGCCGAACGACGCGCGGCGACGCTCCTCGGGCGCGTCGTCGTAGAACGTCGTCCGCTGCCGCGGCTCGCGGCCGATGTCGCGGATCGCGCCCTCGAGCCGCTCGGGCGAGGCCTCCTGGCCGTGCGCAGCTCCGGCGGCGCGCGAGATCGACTCGTTCATCAACGTGCCGCCCAGATCGTTGGCGCCGGCCCTCAGGGCGACCTGCGCGCCTTCGAGCCCGAGCTTCACCCACGATGCCTGGACGTTCGTGATCCACGGGTGCAGCGCGAGCCGGGCGACCGCGTGGATCAGGATCGCCTCGCGGAACGTCGGCCCCGGGCGCGCGCGGCCCTTCAGGTAGATCGGCGCCTCCATGTGCACGAACGGCAGCGGCACGAACTCCGTGAAGCCGCCGCTGCGCTGCTGCTGCTCGCGCAGCCGCACGAGGTGCCGAGCCCACGAGCGCGGCGAGTCGGCGTGGCCGAACATGATCGTCGTCGTCGAGCGCAGGCCCGCGCGATGCGCTGCGTCGTGCACCTCCAGCCACTGCTCGGTCGAGACCTTGTCGGGACAGATCACGGCGCGCACCTCGTCGTCGAGGATCTCGGCGGCCGTGCCCGGAAGCGATGCAAGCCCGGCGTCGCGAAGGCGAGCGAGGTAGTCGTCGAGCGGCAGGCCGAGCGTGGCCGCTCCCTGCCAGACCTCGAGCGCGGAGAACGCGTGCACATGCAGCCCGGGCACCGCGTCCTTCAACGCGAGGCAGACGTCCAGGTAGTAGTCGCCGGTGAACGCCGGATGAATCCCACCCTGGAGGCAGATCTCCGTCGCACCGCGCTCCCAGGCCTCCTCCCCGCGGCGGACGACCTCGTCGAGCGGCACGAGGTACGGCTTTCCGCGCAAGTCGTCGGCCAGGCGGCCCTTCGAGAACGCGCAGAAGCCGCAGCGGAAGTAGCAGACGTTCGTGTAGTTGACGTTGCGGGTGACGACGTAGCTGACCGTGTCGCCGTTCACCTCGCGCCGCAGATCGTCGGCGGCGCGCATCACCGCCGCGAGGTCGCGGCCACGCGCCGAGAAGAGCGTCGTGATCGCGTCCTCGTCGAGCTCCTCGGCGGCGAGCGCGGCGGCGACCTGACCCTGGGCCCGGCCCCGCAGCTCGAGCCGGGGCGGCGCCTCGAGCACCCCCGGCGACCAGCCGTCCTCGCGCCCGAGCCCGCCCGCGTCGGCCCGGCGAAGCACGTGCGGAGCGACCGACTCGTCGACCCAGTCGTCGAGCTCGTCGACGTAGCGCGGGTAGATCGGCAACCGCGGCGCTAGCTCGAGGCCCTGCGCCTCGGTCGCCCGGCGAAGCCGCTCCAGCTCGGGCCACGGCGCCTCCGGGTTGACGTGGTCGACGGTGACGGGCGAGACGCCGCCCCAGTCGTCGATCCCGGCCTCGAGCAGTCGCGGGAACTCGTCGTAGCTCAGGTTCGGCGGCGCCTGGATGCTCCACTCGGCACCGAGCAGCACGCGCGCGATCGCGCACGTCCAGAGCAGCTCCTCGAGCGGCGGCTCCGGCGCGTCGGCCATGCGCGTCCCGGGCTTGGCGCGAAAGTTCTGGACGATCACCTCCTGCACGTGCCCGTAGCGCTCGCCGAGCTCGCGGATCGCGAGCAGCGACTCGACCCGCTCCTCGCGTGTCTCGCCGATCCCGATCAGGATCCCGGTCGTGAACGGCACGCGCGCCCGGCCTGCGGCCTCGATCGTCTCCAGCCGCCGCGCGGGCAGCTTGTCGGGCGAGCCGAAGTGCGGCCCGCCGCGCTCCGAGAGCCGCTCCGAGAGCGTCTCGAGCATGACGCCCTGCGAGACGCTCACCTCACGCAGCGCCCGCACGTCCTCCTCCGCCATGACCCCGGGGTTCAGATGCGGCAGGAGGCCCGTCTCCTCGAGCACGAGCCGGGCGCAGCGCGCGAGGTACTCGAGCGTCGTCTGGCAGCCGAGCTCCCGCAGCTCATCACGCGCGACGCGGTAGCGGAGCTCCGGCTTGTCGCCGAGCGTGAAGAGCGCCTCGTGACAGCCGGCGGCCGCGCCCGCGCGAGCGATCGCGAGCACCTCGCCCTCGGTCAGGTACGCGCGCTGGCCGCGGCGGGGCGGGTGCGCGAACGTGCAGTAGTGGCAGACGTCCCGGCAGAGCTTCGTCAGCGGGATGAAGACCTTCGGCGAGAAGGTGACGAGCCGTCCGTGCCCCGCCTCTCGAAGGCGGCAAGCGTCGACGGCAAGCTCCTCCCAGGAAGCCTCGATCGGGTCGCGCGCCTCCACGGCGCGAGACTACTCGCTACCCCGTCAGCGAAGGCGGCTAAGGCATCGCTTGCGATGCCGACCTCAGGACGCGCCGGCTTCGCCGGTGCGTCCGTCTGAAATGACCGGTCGAAACGAGCGGGTCTAGCGCACGCGGAAAAGCCCGCCGAACGAGACCCAGCGGCCGTTGTGGTACCGCTGCAGCCGCGCCTGGTCGAGCGGGAAGTGGTCGGTCGCCGATGTGTGGACGACGACGCCCGGCAGCAGGAAAGGGTCGTTCTTGATGTTCAGGTGCGTGGCCGCCTTCATGATGCTCGCCCGCGTCGGGTTCTTGCCCGCCTTCTTGAGCGCCTCGACGAAGGTGTGCGCAACCGACATGCCGAAGACGTTGTAGACGTCCTTGGGAGTCGTGCCCTTGTACTTCTTCATGATCGACCGGTAGAGCTTCATGCCCTTGTCCTTCGCCCAGCGCGGGTCGGTCGGGTCCTTGAGGAAGACGATCGAGATCGTGCCCTCGGTCTGTTTCTTGCTCGATCCCACGGTCGCGAGGCCCATGATGTTCGACGCGCTCGAGACTGCGTTGACGAAGACCTTCGGCTTCCAGCCGAGCTTGTGCGCGTAGACGTAGGACTGGATCGCGAACTGCGGCGTGGCGAAGTTCATCAGCACGTTCACCTTCGCGGCCTTGAGCTTCGCGATCTGCGACTGCACTTCCGAGTCGGTCACGTCGTAGCTCTGCTTCGAGACGACCAGCTTGGCCTTCTTGCCGAGCCCGCGTGTGAGCCCGGCGAGGAGGTCCTTGCCGTAGTCGTCGTTCTGGTAGAGGACGCCGATGCGCGCCTTCGGGCTCGTCTTCGCCACGTAGCGGCCGTAGATCGTGCCCTCGGCGCGGTAGTTGGGCTGGTAGCCGATCGTCCACGGCCACTGCTTGTAGTCCTTGCCCCACGTCGTCGCGCCGCTGGCGACGAAGAGCTGCGGCACCTTGAGCGCGTTCAGGTACGGACGCGTCGCCAGGTTGTGCTCGGTGCCGAGGCTGTTGAAGATCGCGAAGACGTGGTCCTGCTCGACGAGCTCGCGCGTCTTCTCCGTCGTCTTTCCGGGGTCGTACGCGTCGTCCTTGATCACGTACTTGATCTTGCGCTTGTTGACCCCGCCGCGCGCGTTGACATAGCGGAAGTACGCCGCGGCGCCGAGGCCGACGGTCCTGTAGGCCGACGCGACTCCGGACAGCGGGATCGTCCCGCCGATCACGATCTCCGAAGGCGTGACTCCGGGCGTGGCCGAGCCCGCTCCCGAGGCGGCCGTGGTGAGCGCGAGCGCGCCCAGAAGCGCGGCGGTGACGTAAGAGACCCGTTTCATGCCCCGACTAGGGACGAGTGTACAACCAGGTTGTTAGTGGTCTGGCCAGCCGGCGGATGAATCCGCCGGCGCCTGCGGGGAGCAGGATCATGACCAGAATGATGGCCGCGCCGTAGACGAAATCGGGCACTCCGGGCCGGTCCGAGATGTGCGTCGAGACCGTCGGCAGGTACTGGACGAAGAGCGCGCCGAGCACGAGTCCGGCCAGCGAGCCGAGCCCGCCGACGACCGCGCCGACCAGGATCAGGATCGAGAGCAGGAACGTGAAGCTGAGCGGGTTCACGATCTCCGTCTGGATCGCGAGCAGCGAGCCGGCGACTCCCGCGTAGACGCCGCTGATCGCGAAACGCGAGCGTCTTGTACCTGGCGAGGCTGACGCCCGAGGAGACGGCCGCGATCTCGCTGTCGCGGACGGCGCGGAACGTGCGGCCCAGGCGGCCACGCACGATCAGCCACGCGACGGCGAAGCCGATCAGCCCGATCGTCCACGTCAGGTAGTAGAGGAAGTGGTTCTGGGTCATCGAGTGGCCGAAGATCGTCACCGTCCCGGTGAGGCCGGTGACCTGGGTCGGCGCCGACTCGAGGAATCGCAGGCCCTGGGAGCCGCCGGTCAGCCCGGGGAACTTCTTCAGGATCGACGGCATCGCCACGGCGAGGCCGAACGTCGCGATCGCGAGGTAGAGCCCGGAGAGGCGCAGCGCGGGAATCCCGACGAGGAAGCCGACGAACCCGGCGACGAGCCCCGCGATCGGGATCGTCCAGACGTCGCGCCAGTGCTCGTGCACCACCAGGATCGCCGTCGTGTAGCCGCCGACGGCCATCAGCGCACCGTGGCCGAGCGAGATCTGTCCGGTGTAGCCGGTCAGCAGGTTGAGGCCGACGATCGCGATGAAGAACACGCCCGCCTGCGCGAGGTCGCGCGAGTGGAAGTCGCTGACGTAGCGCGGGAGGACGGCGAAGAACGCGATGCCGGCCGCGACGACGAGGATCCAGAGGCCGATCCCGAGCGCGCGCCGCATCAGACCCGCCTCACCACGGTCCGCCCGAAGAGGCCGGTCGGCTTGATGAGAAGCACCACCAGGATCATCGCGAGCGCGAACGGCGTCCGCAGGTCGGTGCCGATCCAGTCGACGTAGGTGCCGATCAGGTTGATCATCACGCCGAGCAGGAGCGACCCGACGACCGCGCCGGCGGGGCTCTCCAGGCCGCCGAGAACGGCGCCGGCGATCGCGTAGAGCAGCACGGCCTGCATCACGTTCTGGTCGAAGCTCCCGAGCGCGGGCGCCGTCAGCATCCCGGAGACCGCGCCCATCGCCGCCGCCAGCCCCCAGCCGAGCGCGAGCATCCAGCTGACGCGGATGCCGACGAGACGGCTCTCGTCCGGGTTGACGGCGGCCGCACGAAGGGCGAGCCCGAGCTTCGTGAACCGGAAGAACAGCCAGAGCAGCGCGACGACCCCGAGCGAGACGGCGATGTTGCCGAGATCCTGGATCGAGAACGCGACGCCGGCCACGTCGATCGGCCGGGTCGAGAACGCGTTCGGGATCGTCCGCGTCTCCGAGCTCCAGATCCAGCGCGAAGCACCGTCGACAAGGAAGAAGAGCCCGATCGTCACGATCGCGACCGTCAGCGCGGGCGCCCGCTCGACGGGCCGGATCACGACGCGCTCGATCGCGATCCCGCCCACGAACGAGATTCGCGATCGTCAGGAAGAACGCCGCCCAGAACGAGAGCCCGTGGTCGACGAGCGACCAGGCGATGAAGATCGAGAACATCGCCATCTCGCCCTGCGCGAAGTTGATCACGCCGGTCGAGCGGTAGATGAGCACGAGCGCCAGGGCGAGCAGCGCCCAGGTCCCGCCCGTGGAGAGGCCGATCACGGTCTGCTGGGCGAGCTGGGTCCAGTCGAAGGCCAGCAGCACGGTCAGTACCCCAGATACGAGCGCCTGATGGACTCGTGTTGTCGCAGGTCGTCGCTCGAGCCCTCGAGCACGACCTTGCCCACCTCGAGGACGTAGGCCCGCGAGGACGCGGCGAGCGCGATGTTGGCGTTCTGCTCCACGACGAGGACGGTCAGGCCCTCGCGCTCGTTCAGGTCCCGGACGATCCGGAAGATCTCGTCGACGACGATCGGGGCGAGCCCGAGCGACGGCTCGTCGAGGAGCACGAGCCGCGGCCGCAGCATCAGCGCGCGAGCAAGCGCCAGCATCTGCTGCTCGCCGCCGCTGAGGGTGCCCGCCTCCTGGTCGCGCCGCTCCTCGATCCACGGGAAGTGGGCGGTCACGCGCTCCTCGTCGTCGGCGATCTCGCTCCGGCCGCGGCGGACGTAGGCGCCCAGGCGCAGGTTCTCGCGCACCGACAGCTCCGAGAGCGTCCCGCGCCCCTCGGGCACGTGCGCGACTCCGAGACGCGCCACGGCCTCCGGCGAGCTCTTGGAGATCTTCTTGCCGGCGAAGGTGATCTCGCCGCTGCGCCTGACCATCCCGGAGATCGCGCGCAGCGTCGTCGTCTTGCCGGCGCCGTTGGCTCCGAGCACGGCCACGATCTCGCCCTCGCCGACGGTCAGCGAGATCCCGTGCAGCGCCTTGACCGGGCCGTACCGCGCCTCGACGTCCTTCAGCGCCAGCAGGGGCTCAGGCATTGGCGTGAGGCATCGCTTGCGATGCCGCCCTCAGGACGCGCAGGCTTTGCCTGTGCGTCCGTCTGAAATGACCGGTCGAAGCGATGGGACTCCTCTTAGACATCACTGGTCCCGAGATACGCCTCGATCACGGCGGGATCGCTCTGAACCTCGGCCGGGGTGCCGCTCGCGATCTTGCGGCCGAAGTCGAGCACGTGGACGCGGTCGGCGACGCCCATCACGAGCCCCATGTGGTGCTCGACGAGCAGGATCGTCAGCTCGAAGTCCGCGCGAAGCAGCCTGAGCAGGGCCGCGAGCTCCTGCACCTCCTCGTGGTTGAGCCCGCCCGCGGGCTCGTCCAGGAGCAGCAGCCGAGGGCCCGACGCGAGCGCGCGCGCGAGCTCGACCCGCTTCTGCAGCCCGTAGGCGAGCTCGGCCGCCTGGCGCTGCGCAAGCGGCGCGAGGCCCGTGTAGCCGAGCAGGTCGCGCGCGCGACCGTCCGCGCCGCGAGTGCCGGCCCATCAGGACGTGCTCGAGGACGGTCATCGACCCGAACAGCTCGACGTTCTGGAACGTGCGCGCGATCCCGCGCCTGACCACGCCGTGCGCAGGCGTGCGCAGAAGGCTCTGTCCGTCGAACTCGATCTCGCCGTCGTCGGGCTTGTAGAGGCGCGTGATCAGGTTGAACATCGACGTCTTCCCCGCGCCGTTCGGCCCGATCAGCCCGACGATCTCACCCTCACCGACGTCGAACGAGACGTCGTCCACGGCCACGATCCCGCCGAACCGGAGCGTCACGTGTCCGACGTCGAGGAGGGCCACGGCGCGTGACTCTACGGCGGCCGCGGCCGGCGGTCTAGGCGCGCAGCCCGGCGGGGTCGGTCACAGGCTGCTTGCAGGCGAAGCGCTCGCACTGGTAGACGGCGGGAAGGCCGTCCACGAGACCCTTCCCCTCGAGGAGCGGGACGCCCTCGGCCGGACCGAAGGCGACGACCGCGTTCGGCTCGAACGGCTCGAGCGCCGCGCGGGCGACCTCGCTGTCGGGCGGTCCTATGATCGCGATCTCCCGCGGCGTCGCGAGGTAGAGGTCGAGCGCGTTCAGCGCCCAGGCGAACTCGGTCGGCCCGCGCCCGAGCCCCTCGGCGAGCAGCCGCAGGACGCCGACGGCGCGCCGCTCGAGCTCGTCGTCCCCGTAGATCCGCGCCAGGCGCAGGAGCACGTACGCGAGCATCGAGTTGCCCGACGGGAGCGGGTGGTCGAAAAGGTCCTTCTTGCGCGCGACGAGCTGCTCGCCGTCCCCGGGCGCGAGGAAGAAGCCGCCGTGGGCGTCGTCGCCGAAGAGCTCGACCGCGAGCAGCGCGAGGCGCCGCGCCTCCTCGAGCCAGCGCAGCTCGCCGCTCGCCACGTGCAGCTCGTAGAGGCCGTGCGCGACATTCGCGTAGTCGTCGAGGTAGCCGGTCCCGCTGGAGCGGCCGTCGCGGCGGCTGCGGTACAGGCGGCCGCCGCCGTCCGAGAGCTCGCCGAGCAGGAACCCGGCGAGCGCGCGGCCCTCGGCGACGAGGTCGGGCCGCGCCAGCCTCCGTCCCGCCTCGGCGAGCGCCGCAAGCGTGAGGCCGTTCCAGGAGGCGATCGCCTTGTCGTCGAGACCGGGCTGCGGGCGCGCGGACCGGATCTCGAGCAGGCGCGCGCGCAGCTCGTCGTCCAGCTCGCCCCGGAGCACGAAACGCCCGTCCTCGAACGGCTCGAACAGCGCCTCGGGCGCGCCCTCTCCCGGCGCCCACGTGTACGTGAGCCCCTCGACGCCCTCGGTGTCGGCGTCCTGTGACGAGGCAAAGCCGCCGTCCGAGAGGCGCAGGTCGCGCAGCATGTAGTCGACGGTCTCCTCCGCCACCTTGCGATAGCGCTCGTTGCCGGTGACGAGCCACCCGTGCAGGTAGGCGGGGACGAGCAGCGCGTTGTCGTAGAGCATCTTCTCGAAGTGCGGCACGAGCCAGCGCTCGTCGACCGAGTAGCGGTGGAACCCGCCGCCGACGAGGTCGTACATCCCGCCGGCCGCCATCGCGTCGAGGGTTTTCACGGCCGGCTCGAGCTCTCCGCGGCGCAGGAGCAGCTCGAGTGCCGAGGCGGGCGGGAACTTCGGCGCCCGCCCGAAGCCGCCCCACGTCGGGTCGAGCAGCTCGTCGAGGCGCCTGGTCGCCGTGAACACGAGCGACTCGGTCAGCGGCTCGGACGACGGCGGCGCCGAGGCCGCCTGCTCGAGCGCCTCGATCATCACGCGCGCTCTCCGGTCGACGTCGCCGCGCCGCTCGCGATACAGCTCGGAGACGGAGACCAGCACCTCCGGAAACGCGGGCAGCCCGTGCCGCGCCTCCGGCGGGAAGTAGGTCCCGCCGAGGAACGGCTCGCCCTCGGGAGTGAGGAACACCGTCAGCGGCCAGCCGGCCTGGCCGGTCATCGCGGCCACGGCGTCGAGGTAGATGCCGTCGAGGTCGGGCCGCTCCTCGCGGTCGACCTTGATGCACACGAAGCGCTCGTTCATGAGCTCCGCGGTGGCCTGATCCTCGAACGACTCGTGCTCCATCACGTGGCACCAGTGGCAGGCGGCGTAGCCGATCGAGAGCAGGATCGGCCTGTCCAGTTCGCGCGCGCGCGAGAGAGCCTCCTCGCCCCACGGGTACCAGTCCACGGGATTGTCGGAATGCTGAAGGAGATACGGGCTGGTCTCGCGTGCCAGACGGTTCACGCTTTGTACGGTACTTCCGTGAGCCTTCCGGCCGGCACCGTCACGTTCCTGTTCACCGACATCGAGGGCTCGACGCGGCTGCTACAGGAGCTCGGCGACGACTACGGGCAAGTCGTGGCAGATCATCGGCGGCTCCTGCGCGAGGTCTTCCAGGAGCGCGGCGGCAGCGAGGTGGACACGCAGGGCGACGCGTTCTTCTATTCGTTCACGCGCGCGCGGGACGCGGTGGGCGCGGCCGTCGAGGGCCAGCGGGCACTCGCAGGGCACGATTGGCCGGGCGGCGCCTCCGTCCGCGTTCGAATGGGACTGCACACCGGCGAGCCGAGCGTGGGCGACGAGGGCTACGTCGGCCTCGACGTCGTGCGCGCCGCACGGATCTGTTCGGCCGGACACGGCGGCCAGATCCTGCTCTCCGAGACGACGCGCGCGCTGTTAGGGAACGACCTCCCCGAGCGCGTCACCGTCCGCGACCTCGGCGAACAGCATCTGAAGGACGTTCAGCACGAGCACGTCTACGAGCTTTCGCTGAACGAGTCCACCGAGGCGTTCCCACCGCTGAAGGCCGCCGAGGCGAGCGGGGAGAAGGCGATCGACAAACGGTTCGAGGAACGGATCAACCGCTACGTCGAGGAGCAGCTCGACGCCGCGCTGGGCGGACCTCCGACCACGCCGGCCCGGCACGCGGCCGGCGGGCTCTTCGCGGCGGCGAGCGGGCTCCTCACGCTCGTACTCGTGGTCGCCGCGGTCGTGGCGATCGTTCTGCTGATCAGGCTCGCGTTCTGACGCGGATAGGCTGGCGAGCGTGATCTCCCTCGAGACCGAGCGGCTCGTTCTCCGCCCGCCCGAGGCAGAGGACGTGGACGCGCTGGCGCCGATGTACGCCGACGCGGACGTCATGCGCTACGTCGGCGACGGGCGCACGTTCACCCCCGAGGAGACGGCCCGGTCGGTGCAGCGCATGATGGACGGCTGGGAGGCCGACGGCTTCGGGCTGTTCACGACCGTGCGCAAGGACGGCGACGAGATCATCGGCCGGGTCGGGCTGATCGTCTGGAACCCGGAGACGTGGCAGGTGAAGAGAGCGAACGGCGACGGGCCGACCGAGCTCGAGGTCGGCTACACGCTCGGCAAGCCGTACTGGGGCCAGGGCTACGCGACGGAGGCGGCCGGCGCCGCGCGCGACTACGCGATCGAGAAGCTCGGAGCGGAACGGCTGATCGCGCTGATCATCCACGGCAACGACGCCTCGGAGAACGTTGCGCGGAAGCTCGGCTTCGAGTACGAGCGCGACATCGTCTTCGGCCCGCGAAACGCCCAGCTCTTCGCGCTGGACCAGTGAGGCTCGAGACCGAGCGGCTCCTGCTGCGCAAGCCGGAGCGCTCGGATCTCGACGGGTACATGGCCGTCTTCGGCGACCCGAAGGTCACGCGGTTCCTCGGGCGCGGCGGCGCGCGGAGCCGCGAGGAGGTCTCGAACGGCCTCGACCTGATGATCCGCCACTGGGAGCAGCACGGAATCGGGCTCTTCACCGTCCTGCGCAAGGAGGACGAGCTGCTGCTCGGCCGCGTCGGCTTCCTCCTCTGGGACGAGGAGCGCTGGGTCAACGCCATGCACGAGGACCCGCAGGGACCGACCGAGACCGAGCTCGGCTGGACGCTCGGGCACGCGCACTGGAACCAGGGCTACGCGACCGAAGGCGCGCTCGCGTGCCGCGACTGGGCGCTCGGCGAGCTCGGGCGGACCCGGCTCGTCTCGGTCATCGCGCCCGACAACGTGGGCTCGATCCGCGTCGCCGAGAAGATCGGCGAGACGCTCGAGCGCGAGGACCTGCCCGGGCCCTTCGTCCGGCGCGTCGACCTGTACTCGCTGGGCGACCGCTAGGGTCACGGCGATGAGTGAAGCGCGGGATCTGCTCAGGCTGACCGCGGAGCTGGCCGCGGACTACGTCGAGACGCTCGGCGAGCGGCCGGTCTTCCCTGACGTCACCCCGGAGCAGCTGCGCGACGCTCTCGGCGGGCCGTTGCCCGAGGAGCCGCTCGATTCCGCGCAGGTCGTGAGGGAGCTCTCGGCCGCGGCCGAGCCGGGCACCGTCGCCATGGGCAGCGGCCGCTACTTCGGCTTCGTGATCGGTGGCTCGCTGCCGGCCGCTCTCGCGGCGGACTGGCTCACCTCCGCCTGGGACCAGAACGCAGGCCTGTACGTGGCCGGCCCGTCCGCCTCGGTCGTCGAGCAGGTGACGCGGGAGTGGCTCGTCGAGCTGCTCGGACTCCCTGCGGGCTTCGATCGGCTATGTCACCGGGGCACAGCTGGCGCACGTGACCGGGCTCGCCGCGGCGCGGTTCCACGTGCTGAACGCGACCGGCTGGGACCTGACAGGGACGGGCTCACCGGCGCCCCGCCCGTCCGCGTTCTCGTCGGCGAGAAGCGCCACGTCACCGTCGACAGGGCCCTGCGGCTGCTCGGGCTCGGAGCGCCGACCCCGCTCGAGGCAGACGATCAGGGCCGGCTGCGAGCCGATGCGCTGGAGTCCGCGCTCGAGGGCGCCGAGGGCCCGACGATCGTCTGCGCGCAGGCCGGAGAGGTGAATACCGGCGCGTTCGACCCGCTGCCCGAGATCGCAGACGCGTGCGAGCGCGCGGGTGCGTGGCTCCACGTCGACGGCGCCTTCGGCCTCTGGGCCGCGGCCTCGCCCCGCTTCCGCCACCTGGTCGCGGGCGTCGAGCGGGCCGACTCGTGGACGACGGATGCCCACAAGTGGCTGAACGTCCCCTATGACTCCGGAATCGCGTTCTGCGCCCACCCCGAGTCGCACCGGGCGTCGATGGCAGTCTCCGCCGCCTACCTGATCCAGGACGAGGGCGAGAAGCGCGTGCGCGACCAGATGGACTGGGTACCGGAGTTCTCGCGTCGCGCGCGGGGTTTTACCGTCTACGCGGCACTTCGCAGCCTCGGTCGCCGAGGCGTCGCCGAACTCGTCGAGCGCGCCTGCGACGCGGCCTCCGCGTTCGCCGCGCAGATCGTCGAGCTCCCCGGTGTCGAGGTGCTGAACGAGGTCGTCCTCAACCAGGTGCTCTTCTGCTTCGAGTCCGACGAGCGCACCGACGACGTGCTACGCGCCGTTCAGGAGAGCGGCCGCATCTGGCTGGGAGGAACGACCTGGGACGGGCGCAAGGCGATCAGACTCTCGGTCTCCAACTGGCAGACCGGCGACGACGAGATCGCGCTCGCGGTCGACGCCTTCCGGCAGGCCGTCTACGGCCAGATGCCGGCGCGGTAGAGCTGACCCTCGAGCTTGCGGCCCAGCGCCGCCTCGAGCCACTCCGAGATCCGGATCAGCGCGTCCAGGTCGACGCCCGTCTCGATCCCCTCGCGCTCGAGCAGGTAGACGAGGTCCTCGGTGGCGATGTTGCCGCTCGCTCGCGGCGCATAGGGGCAGCCGCCGAGGCCTCCCACCGAGGCGTCGAGCACCTGCGCGCCCGCGCCGAGCGCGGCGAGCGCGTTCGCGTAGCCCGGTGTTGCGCGTGTTGTGCCCGTGGAAGCCGGCGGCCTTCGTCCGCGCGGTCAGCTCGCTCACCTCACGGGGCACCGCGACCCCGATCGTGTCCGCGAGGACGACCTCGTGAGCCGCGAACCGCTCGGCCAGCTCGGCCACGCGCCCGGGATCGACCCGCCCCTCGAACGGACAGCCGAACGCGACGCTGATCGTCACCGTGGCCGGCCGGTCGGCTGCGGCGAGGATCCGCTCGACCCGCTCGATCGCCTCCGCGAGGGACGCGTTCCCGTTGTGCCGGTTGAACCCCTCGGTCGCGCCGAGTGTGACGTTGAGGCGGTCGAGCCCCGAGGACGCGAAGCGCTCGTAGCCCTGCTCGTTGAGCACGAGCCCGGAGTACTCGGTCTTTTCGCGCCGCTGGATCGCGGCGACCACCTCCTCCGCGCCGGCCATCTGCGGCACGCGGTCGTCCCTGACGAAGCTGACCGCCTCGACCCGCGGCAGCCCCGCGGCGGCAAGCCGGTTGACGAGGTCGGCGCGAACCGCGGGCTCGAACGCCTCGGCCTCGTTCTGAAGGCCGTCACGCGGCCCGACGTCGCAGAGCGTGAGCATCAGTCGAGGCCGTGCGACTCGACCCGCTCGGCGCGGATCCGGGCGGTGATCCTCGTCTCGCCGGGCACGTGGGAGTAGGTGTCGCGGCCCAGGTACTTCTTCGCCAGCGAGTCGATCTGCTCGGTCGCGCCGTCGAGGGACAGCTCGACGGTTCCGTCGACCGCGACCCACCGGAACGGATTCGTGGAATCGATGACGAGCAGCGAGACGCGGGGATCCGCGCGCAGGTACCGGTCTTTGGCGCGGCCCACGGCGGTGTTGAACGACACTCCTTCGTCGTCGACGTCGACCCAGACGACCGTCGAGTGCGGAGAGCCATTCGGGCGCAGAGTCGTGATCGTGCCGACATTCGGCTCGGCCAGGAACTCGCGCTCCGGAGGGGTCAGCGTCGCGTTCGGAATGACCTCGGTAGGCTAGTGCCTCGATGGGTGTCGCCGTCCTCGTCGGTACGCGCAAGGGCCTCTTCGTTCTCACGAGCGACGAGGGCCGGAGCGAGTGGTCGGTGGAAGCGCCGCAACTGGTCGGCTGGGAGGTCTTCCACGCGATGCGCGACCCGCGCGACGGCACCCTCCATGCGGCGACGAACCACATGGTCTACGGCGCGACGACACATCGCTCGACGGATCTCGGCGAGACCTGGGAGCGGACCGAGGGGATCGGTCTCCCCGAGGAGAGCGGGCTCACCTGGGAGAAGTCCTGGCACGTCGAGCCGGGTCACCCCGACCAGCCGCAGACGCTCTGGCTCGGCGGCACGCCCGGAGCGCTCTTCCGAAGCGACGACGGGGGCTCTTCGTGGACGCCGGTCCAGTCGCTCGTCGAGCACTCGACGCGCGAACGTTGGGCGGCGGGCGCAGGCGGCATGTGCTGCCATTCGATCCAGGTCGACCCGTCCGACCCGCATCGGCTCTACATCGCGATTTCCGCCGCGGGTGCCTTCCGCAGCGACGACGGCGGCGAGACGTGGGAGCCCAAGAACTCCGGAGTCGCGGCCGATTTCATGCCCGACGACCCGTTCCCCGAGGTCGGCCAGTGCGTCCACAAGCTGCTCGTGCACCCGGCCAGGCCGGAGCGCCTGTGGCAGCAGAACCACTGCGGCGTCTACCGCTCCGACGACCGCGGCGACAACTGGGAGCGGCTCGAGGGCAACGGCCTCCCGAGCGGCTTCGGCTTCCCGATCGCGCTCGACCCGTCCGACCCGGACGCGGCCTACGTCGTCCCCGAGGAAGGCGCCGAGAACCGGGTCACGCCGAACGGCCGGCTTGGGATCTACCGCACGCGCGACGCGGGCGCGTCGTGGGACCTCCTCACGGGAGGACTGCCGCAGAGCGCGTGGCAGTCCGTGAAGCGCGAGGGCATGTCCTTCGATCGGCTCGACCCGCTCGGCATCTACCTCGGCACGCAGAGCGGCTCGGTCTTCGCGACCGCCGACGGCGGCGAGACCTGGGTCGAGGCGGCGCGCTTCCTCCCCGAGATCCTGTCCGTCGAAGCGGCCGAGTGGTCGTAGTCCTGCTGCCCTCGCTGCTCGCGACCGAGGCGGGCGGCCAGGGACGCTTCGAGCTCGACGCATCGACGCCCGACCAGGCCCTGAAAGCGCTGCCGATCGCCGACCTGATCTTCGACGAGCACGGCCGGTTGCGGCCGCTTGTGAACGTCTACGTCAACCGGACGCAGATCGACCGGCTCGACGGGCCCCTCGGCGACGGCGACGAGATCAGGTTGGTCGCCGCCGTCGCCGGGGGCTGACAACCCTCACGTCAGCGCGGCGCCCTTCGTCTCGCGGCCGAACACTGCGGCGACCAGCCCTCCCGCCGCCATCACGATCGCGATGAACGTCAGCGACCAGGTCGTGCTGCCGGTCGCGTCCTTCAGGTGGCCGAAGATGTACGGGCCGGCGATCGCCGCCGCCTTGCCCACGCCCTCCATCACGCCGAAGGCGCTCGAACGCAGCCGCGTCGGGAACAGCTCGGCCGTGTACGGGTAGACCGCGCCCCAGGCGCCGAGGTTGAAGAAGCCGACGAAGAAGAGCGCGGTCACGTAGACACCCTCCGAGTCGGCGACCGCGAAGGCGTACGCGGAGATGCCGCCGAGGACGAGGAACGCCGCGAGCGTCGGCTTGCGGCCGATTCGCTCGACGAGCCAGATCGCCGCCGCGTAGCCGGGGAACTGCGCGAGCGCGCTCAGCGTCAGCAGGAGGTAGACGTCGACGTGGAAGCTCTTCTCCGACTGGAGCACGAACGGCAACCACAGGAAGAGGCCGTAGTACGAGACGTTGAGCGCGATCCAGATGAGCGCGGTCGGGACAGTGCGCCGGCGGAGCGCCGGCTCGACGAGCTCCCGCGCCGGCGACTCGGGCTCCTCGGGGGCGCTGAGCTCGCCCGCTTCGACCGACTCGCCGGTGATCTCCTCCAGCACCTCGGCGGCTTCCCGGCTTCGGCCTCGGCGGGCGAGGAAGTACGGGCTCTCGGGCAGCGTGCGCCGAACGACGAAGGCAAGCAACGCCGGGAATGCCGCGGCCAGGAACAGGTACCGCCAGCTCCAGTCGCCGAAGCGGTCGAAGTTCGGGCCAAGGAAGAGGAACGAGAGGCCGATCGCGAACAGCAGGCCGACGGGCCACCAGAAGTCGAGGAACACAAGCAGCCGCCCCCTCCGCTGCGGCGGCAGGTACTCCGCGAGGATCGACGGGTCGACGACGAGCATCCCACCGAGGCCGAGCCCGGCCAGGAAGCGGAGCGTCATCACCGACCACGGCCCCCAGGCGAGCGCGGTCGCGGCGGTGCAGAGCGCGTACCAGAGGATCGAGTACTGGAAGATTGCCCGCCGCCCGATCCGGTCGGCCGTACGCCCCAGCACGAGCGAGCCACAGAGCGAGCCGGCCAACGCAGCGCTGTTGACAAGGCCCTGCATCGCCCCGCTCAGGTTCCAGGTGGTCGCGAAGATCGGCGCGACGAAGCCGACGAGCAGGATCTCCATGGCGACGAACGTCCAGGCGATGCCGGTCACCAGCACCGCCTTGCGGTGGAATGGCGTGAGATCGCGGGCGCGCAGGACCTCCTCGACGTCCCGCGCGCCCGGTACGGCGATGTCCGCCGTGGTCATGGCCTAGATCAGGTCGTGGCGGCGGCCGGCGTGCGTGCGAGCTGCTCGACCGACGTGATCGTCGCTCCATACGCCATGTGCAGGTACTCGAGCGCCTCGTCTTCGTCGACGCCCTCGAAGCCGCAGACCGCGTCGCGCGGGATCAGGATCTTGTAGCCGCGCGTCAGCGCGCCGTACGAGGAGTGCCGCACGCAGATGTGCGTGTGCTGGCCGGTGATCACGACCTCGTCCACGCCCTTCGCCTTGAGCTGCTCGTCGAGCCCGGTCGAGTCGAACGCGCCGTAGTGATGCTTCGGCGAGATGATCTCGCCCTCCTGGGGCTCGAGCTGCGGGATCACGTCCGCCTCGGGCGTGCCCGCCATCGCGTGCTCGCCCCAGACGCGCAGCTCCGGGTCGTCCGGGTCGTGCGCGTCGTTCGAGAACACGACGACCCACCCCTCCTCCCGCGCGTGTGCGAGCAGCCTCTGCAACGGCTCGATGATTGCCTGCGCCTTCGGGTTCGCGAGCTTTCCGTCGACGAAGTCGTTGAGCATGTCGACGATGATCAGTGCGCGCATTCCTGAGTCCTCCTGTTCGTTTCGGGTAGGTTTACGACTGTGGGGCGAAAACCTGCTGCGCAGTCTACCACCGGGCGGCCGGCCCAGGTCACGCTTGCGGTCGTCCTTCAGGTTCGCGAGAGCGTCCTGCAGGTGCTGCTGTGGCAACGGGCACGCGAGCCGTTCCTCGGAGCGTGGTCCCTCCCGGGCGGCTACCTCGAGCCCGGGGAAACGCTGGAGGAGTCGATCCGACGGCACCTCGCCGTCAAGGTCGACGTACGCGAGGTCGCGCACCTCGAGCAGCTCGAGACGCTGAGCGACCCGAACCGCAACCCGCTCGACTGGGAGCTCGCAAACGCGTACCTCGGTCTCGTCCCGGCCGACCTCGACCCGGCCGTGCCGGAGGACACGCGCTGGCATCCGGTCTCGCAGCTGCCGGACCTCGCGTTCGACCACGAGGCGATCACGCTCGCCGGGCGCGATCGGCTCCGTGCGAAGCTCTCGTACACGAACGCTGGCTTCGCGCTCGCGCCACCCGTGTTCACCCTCTCCGAGCTACGGGAGCTGTACGTCGCGGCGCTCGGACACGAGGTCTCGGCGACGAACCTCCAGCGGGTTCTCCTTCGCCGCGGCGTGCTCGAGCCGACGGGCGAGCGGCGGGCGTCGGGCCGCACCGGGGGCCGCCCGGCCGCGCTCTACCGCTTCCGCTCGCGCCGCCTCGAGATCACCGACCAGTTCGCGGTCCTGAGACCACCGGAGCGCTAGCCGCCCGGAACCGGGCGCAGGCCCCGAGCAACCGCGAGCGCCATGGCTCTGTGATCGGGCACGAATCCGCCCAGCTCTTTCCCGTTTGCAAAGACGAGGAGGCCGTCTCGCGTGAGGGCAGCACGGCCGTCGTACACGATCCGTCCGGGCCGCGGGCCTTGCTCGTAATCGAAGGGCCGCTTGCTCCCGAACTCCTCCAGCTTGATGTTCCCGTAGTCGAAGGTCACGAACGGGGCGCGCCTCAGCACGGCGCCGCGCCCCCGCGTGAACATGCCGTAGCTCCCGACCTCGACCCGCTGGAGCTTGTGACCGCGGAAGCTCGGGCCGAGCCAGACCGGCACTCTCCCGAGCGCGCTCCGTGCATCGCGACGGCTCGAATCCTGAGTGACGATGTCCGGCTGGGGAAACGGCGGGTACGAATGGGGGGCCGCGACGCCGCCTACGGGCACGACGAAGGTGACGCGCGACGCAGGCAGGTCCGGCAAGACGGTGAAGACACTCTCGAACCAGACGCCGCGTCCCTTCGAACCGACGAAGCGACGGCTGCCGACAAGCCGGTGCGTCACCGCGTCGTACGCGAGACGGTCGCGCGGCGAATCCAAGGCGGTCGCGCCTCCTCTGTTCGCGACCCAGTTCACGCGATGGCCGTGGAAGGTCCCCGTGCCGGCCACTCTGAAGTACCTAGGGTCGACCGGCCACTTCAGGTCTTTGGTGGCCATGTCGAACGGGACCGGGAGCGAGAAACAGAAGCGCGGCTTGGGCGGGCAGGCCTGGCCGACGCCGTCCAGCCCGACGCGTCCATCCACGCTGACGATGGCCCGGACAAGGCCGCTCTTGCGGTCGTGCCACGCCTCGGTGACAACCGGAACACGGTGCTCCCTGCCCGTCGCGACGTCGATCACCATTGGCCTGAACGGAAGGTAGTCAGCCGTCCGCGTGTGCTCGACCGGGCCACGCGCCCTCACGAGGTGAAAGCCCTCGGGCACGCCTGCGCTCGTCCGGCTGCCTCGCGTGAGGACAACCGCAAGGACGGTCCCGACGATCATGAGCCCGACCAGAGCCGCCGCCGCGAAGGCGAGCCTCCGCCTGCGAGCCCGCCGTCGGGCCTCCTCGATCAGGGCCTCGGGATCTTCGTGAACGGGTGGCTTGGGGGGTGCGAGTACGCTCATCGTCCTATGGAGCTATTATGAATAGCACCATTGTTCAAGGTCAAGATCAACCGCGAGGAACCGGTCGGGCTCCACGAGCAGGTCGCCGCCGAGATCCGGCGTGCGATCGCCGAAGGCGAGGCGAAGCCGGGCGAGCGCCTGCCCCCGGCCCGTGACCTCGCGGCGATCCTCGAGGTCAACCGCAACACCGTCCTGCGCGCGCTGCGGCAGCTCCGGGACGAGGGCCTGCTCGACTTCCGCCGCGGCCGCGGCGTCACCGTGAGCGGCACGCCTCCCCAGGGCGTCGTCCTCGTGCGTGCGAAGGAGCTCGTCGAGCTCGCCCGGCGCCACGGCTACCGCCGCGACGAGCTGATCGAGCTGATCGAAGGACTCAACTAGTCGCTCTCGAGCCGGCGGCTCAGCTCAGCGGGCCTGCCTGCGTGGCCCACCATTGATAGAGGAGGTCCGCATTCGGCCCCGACGCGACCGAGTAGACGTTGAGGCGGTTGTCGGTCCACTCGATCCAGCTTCGGTGCTGGTCGTGGTGGCAGAAGACGACCCCCCGGATATCGGAGAACGGGGTCGCGGGTGTCGCCTGCTCGTGCCCGCCTCTCTTGTTCCGTCGGACCCAGTACTGAACCGCGTTCTCGCCGATGCTGCAGTCGCCGGTGGTTGTAAACCTGCCGCCGGAGACGGGAACCCCCTCGGTGCGCAGCCGCTTGAGGAGATCAGCCCTCATCAGCGCACCGCCGCGGACGAGGTTGTACTGCACGGTGCCGACCCCGCGGCCGGGCCGGCAGGTGAAGGTCTCGAAGTAGTCCGAGGAGAGCTTCGGGGCCCTCGTGCACATTCGCTGCACGGCCGTCGGGATCAGCGGCTTCAGAAAGCTCGTCTGGACGCTCACCGTCGTCACGAGCTTGGTCGAGTTGCGGCCGGGGAGCAGAGCTGCCGACGCGATCCCTGCGCCGAGCACTAGGCCGATGAGGCCCGCAGCGATTGCGTGCTTCGGTTCCCAGCCTCCACGGACCCACGGTCTCGCTCGCCGGATCGTCGCTGCGGACGGTGGGGCCGTCTCGCCGAGCTCGCCTATGGCTCCTCGGAGCGCCTCGACCAGCTCGCCGCAGGTCCCGGGTCGATCCTCCGGGTCCTTTGCGAGCGCCCATGCAAAGACCTCGTCGGCGGCGGCCGGGAGCCCCGGGCGCACGTCGCTCAGGGCGGGTGGGTCGTCCCTCATGTGGGCCCAGAGGACCGCGACCTCCGTCTCGCGGGTGTACGGGGGCACGCCCGCGAGACACTCGAAGAGCACACATCCGAGGGCGTAGACGTCGACCCGTGCATCGACCTCGCGGCCCTCGATCTGCTCCGGCGCCATGTAGTCGATCGTTCCGATGAACTGGCCCGTGCCGGTGATGCCGCTGTGAGAGTCGACGTTCTTGGTCAGCCCGAAGTCGGCCAGGTACGCGTGATCTTCTCCTTCAGGCCCCGCCTCGAGGAGGATGTTCGCCGGCTTGACGTCCCGGTGGATCAGGCCACGCTCGTGAGCCGCATCGAGCGCGCTGGCCACCTGCGCTCCGATGCGGAGGACCCGCGCCGGGTTGAGCTCGCCTCCTTCACGTGCGAGCGTCTTCAGGTCGGGCCCGTCTACATACCGCATCGCGATGTAGAGGAGCCCCTCCGCGTCGCCCGCGTCGTAGATCGGGATGATGTGCGGATGCTGCAGGGAGGCGGCCGTCCGTGACTCGCGGACGAACCGCTCTCGGAAGCCTTCGTCGTGCGCCAGCTCCAGCGCGAGCAGTTTGAGGGCGACGGTGTTCCCGAGCCGGAGATTCTCGGCCCGGTAGACGACGCTCATGCCGCCGCGGCCGAGAATGCCCTCGATCCGGTACCCGGCGAACACCGTTCCGATCCGCGGTTCGGAGGGCATAGCTCCTTCTAGCACACCGCGAAAATCGCCTCTATGCTCGGTCGATGTCCGGCGCTCGCGGCGCCGTCGAGCTCGAAGAGGGCGGTCGCCTCGGCCCCTACCACCTCGAGCGGCTCCTCGGGAGAGGCGGCATGGGCATTGTCTTCGAAGCCGTCCGGGAGCCCGACGGCGAAGTCGTCGCGCTGAAGGTTCTCCGCGAGGAGCTCTCCGGGGACGACACGTACCGGCGCCGGTTCGCGCGAGAAGGCCAGGTCGCGATCGGCCTCTCGCACCGTCATCTCGTTCCGGTGGTGGACGCCGGTGAGGTCGAGGGGCACCCCTACATCGCCTCCCGGTACGTCGTCGGCCGAACGCTTGCCGAGGTGCTCGAGGCGGACGGCCCGCTCGCCCTCTCCCCCATGCTGAGGACGATCTCCGAGGTCGCGACGGCGCTCGACACCCTCCACCGCGAGGGCCTCGTCCACCGCGACGTGAAGCCGGCCAACATCATGATCGACGCCTCCGGGATCTCCTATCTGACCGACTTCGGCCTCGCCAGGGGCTTGGCCGCGACCGTTTTGACGAAGCCCGGCCGGGTCGTCGGCACCGTCGACTACCTGGCTCCGGAGGTGATCAGGGGCGAGCAGGCAGGGCCGGCGGCCGACATCTACGCCCTCGGCTGCGTGACCTACGAGTGCATCGAGGGCCGGCCGCCGTTCGGCGGCATGAGCATCGCCGAGGCGGCGCTCGCGAGCATCCAGGAGGAGCCGGCCGACCCGTGCCGAGATCGGCACGATCTGCCCAAGACCCTGTCGTTCGCCGTTCTGCAGGCGCTCGCGAAATCACCCGCCGACCGGCCTCCGACGGCTGCGGCGTACGCGCTCATGTTGCGAATCTCAGCGCGGCCGGCCGAGGTCGGCGCGTAGCTCCTCGAGCAGGCTCGCGATCCGATCGGCCTCGTTGGTGATCTGGAGCGCCGCAGCCTCGATCCGCTTCGCTGCCTCGTCCAAGGCCGTCGGACTCGGCGTCGCCGCAGCGAGGTCGTCTGCGTCGCCGACGAAGTAGCCGAGCGGCTTCCCGGTCACCTCCGCGACCTGCCTGATCACCTCGAGGTCGGGTGAGGTCGCGCCTCGCTCCCAGCGGGACACCGTGATCGGCTCGACGTCGACCTGAGCCGCGAGGTGCTTCTGCTTCCAGCCCTTGTCCGCACGGGCGGCGCGGATCCGCTCGCCCAGACGCTCCTTCTCCTCAGACATAGGACTTCCAAGCATACATCTTGCGGCTAAACACGGGATAGCTATACGAAGTTTATTCGTGACTAATCAGATACTGAATAGTATTATATGACTAGACACAGACTAGACGAGAGGAGGCGACACGATGAAACCGCTCCGGATCATCGCCCTCGCGGCCTCGGTGATACTCGTCGCTCTCTGCGGGGTCGCCGGGCAGATCTCGCCCGACGCGCGCGTCGCCACCGCAAAGGCGACCCCCGCGGCGGCATGGCCGTGGACGCCCAACGGCGGCGATTTCGGCCCGTTCGTGCTCCCCTCACGTGAGAGCTCCGCTCCGGCGAAGGCTCCGCTCGCGCGCGGGTCGTACGACTGGCCGCTGAAGCCATTCGATCGCCCGCATCCGGTTCGCGGATACCTCGACGACCCGCGCATCTCCGGGAACCTGACGTCCCGCACCTTCCACTTCGGGATCGACATCTCGGCCACGCCGGGCACTTCGGTCTTCGCGATCAAGGCAGGGACGACCTGGGTTCACTGCTCTACGGTCTACGTCCGGTCCGGGACGACCACCTTCGAGTACTGGCACATCGTCCCGGCCGTGAGGAGCTACCGGCTCGTGCTGCGGCACGCGCTCCTCGGTCGAGTTCGAGCAGGCTTCAACCACGTCCACCTCTCCGAGCGCGAGCTCGGCCAGTACGTCAATCCGCTTCGGATCGGCGGCATCGGGCCATTCGCCGACGCCACGACGCCGAGGGTGACGAGGCTGACGGTTCGGCGGAACGGCAGTCGTGTCGAGCCTGGTGCCATCCGGGGCGTCGTCAATCTCGTCGCCGATGCGGCGGACATCGCCTCGGACGTCACCCCGACGCCCTGGCCCGTGACCCCGGCGTTCCTCCGCTGGCGGATCCTGGAGCACGGGACGGTCGTCGTTCGCTGGCGCACCGCCTATGACTTCCGCCTGCACGTTCTTCGACCGTCGGAGTTCGCGCTGGTCTATGCGGACGGGAGCCGGATGAACCACCCCGGCCGGCCAGGCTACTACTGCTTTCTACCTGACGCACGGCTGGCGATCGACGAGCCTGCCGGACGGCAGCTACCAGCTCGAGGTGTCCGCCACCGACATGCGTGGCAATCTCGGGCTCTCGGTCTTCCCGATCACAATCGCGAACTAGGACGCGTTCGCTGGCGCTAACGCATAGACGTTCGTCAGTCCCGTGAGATATGCGCGGTGCGAGTCAGCTACGAGCGGGCTGTACTCCCCGTCCGGGAACGTCCAGACCAGCCGCCCGGTTCTCGCATCGAGCGCGAACGTACGGCGCGCGCGAGCGTTCGCCTCGCAGGAGCCGCACGTCGAGAAGTAGACGAGGCCGTCGAGCACGGTGGGCGCGCCCGTGATCGGATGGCGGGCGTCGAAGCTCCAGCGCACCTCGCCGGTCCCCGCGTCGAGGGCGTAGAACCGGTGGTCGTACGAGCCGACGTAGATCGTTCGGCGGGCAACGGCCGCCGCGCCATAGACGTAGCTGCCGGTTCGCCTGGCCCAGAGGAGGTGACCGCTCCGCGCCCCGAACGCGTACACGACTCCGTCCGTCGCGCCCACGTAGACGCGGCCGTACGCGACGGTCGGCGTCGCGTAGAAGCGGCCACGTCCGCGCAGCCCGAGCTCTGCGCTACCGGACCAGCGGGCCCGGCCCGTGTGTGCGTCGAGCGCGTAGACATGGCCGTCGTACGAACCTGCATAGACCGTTCCGTGTGCATACGCGAGGCCGCCCTTGACCTCGTCGCCGGTTCGAGAGGTCCACCGCGGTGCGTGTGTGCGTGTATCCAGGGCGTAGACCCGGCCGTCCCAGGAGCCGAAGTAGACCGTCCGGCCGACGAGAAGCGGCGAGGACTCGATCACCCCGGCGCGGAACCGCCAGAGCTCCCTCCCGTTCCCGGCATCGAGCGCCACGAGCAGCCCTGCGGCGTCACGGTCGGGGTGATTGCAGGGTGCCGGACCCATGAGGGCGACGTAGACGACGCGACTCCCGAGCGCGGGCGAGGCGGCGATGCACCGGCCGTACTCGCGGCTCCACGCGACTCGTCCGCTGTCCGCGTCGACGGCGAGCACGCGGCCGTGGTTGGTCCCGAGATAGAGGCGTCCGTAGCCGATCACGGGCGGGAACTCGATGAAGCTCGAATCCGCGAAGACGGTCCACAGCTTCCGAAACGGTGGACGCAACCGCCAGTTCGCCTCGTAGTGCGTTCGCCCCGGGTCGAGCCCGTACGTAGGCCAGGGCACGTCGCTCCGCGCGCGAGCCGCGGGCGCGCTCGTACCGGGCCGGTCGGCAGGCACGAACTCGACCCTTGGCGATCCGCGCAGGTCGTGCGGCTGTCGCTGCTGGACGAAGTAGTAGGCAGAGAGCACGGCGCCGACGACCGACAGGCCGCCGGCAACGAGCAGGACCCCGCGTCGCCGCACGCCGAGACTCTAGCCCGGCCGACGCATCCGGGCGGGACCCCCCGTCCGAGGGATGCCGCCTGGCCCGCGCGAACCTAAGGTCAGGGCTCCGGGGGAAGGAGGAAGGGGACGTGCGGCGCTCTCTGTACGGCGGGGTCGTCTTCATCGGTGGAGTCGTGATCATCGCGGGCGTGGTGCTCGCGTTCATCGCGCTCGCGCTGACGCTGGCGCTCAACCAGTAACGGTCACCGCGACACGCTGGACCGCGTTGTTCGCGTAACCGCCGAGGTTCCACGGCGGGTCGAGCGGCTGCTCGTTGCCGGCCTCGTCGCGCGCGCGGGAGCACAGGACGTACTCGCCCGGAGCCGCGTCCCAGGTGAACGCCCAGCCGCGCCAGGCCCAGGGGCCCTGGGCGGGTTCCAACTCGGCCGCGGCCCAGTTCGCGCCGCCGTCCGCGCTGACCTCGACGGACGTGATCGGCGCGAAGCCCGACCACGCGCGGCCCCGGACGACGTGCTCGCCTGCCGGGAGCGTGCGCTCGCGGGTCAGGAACTCCGGGATCCCGGGCGGGACGAACAGCGAGCGCGGCCGCATGCGTGAGAGCGGCTCGCCCTCCTCGTCCTCGGTCTGGCGGATACGGTACGACGCCGCCTGCTGGTAGCCGCCGAACGGCTCGTCGATGAACTCGATCCGCTCCAGCCACTTGACGTTCGTCATCCCGTACCAGCCCGGGACGACGAGGCGGAGCGGGAAGCCGTGCTGCGGCGGAAGCGGCCCGCCGTTCATCTCGTAGGCGAGCAGCACGTCGTCGCCGCGCGCCTCCGCCAGCGGAAGCGAGCGCTGGAACGCCTGCTCCTCGCCGCCCTCGATCCCCCGGTCGAGCCCGGTGAAGAGGACCTCGACGGTTCCCTCGGGTACGCCCGCCTCGTCCAGCAGCGGGCTCAGCGCCGTGCCCGCCCACGAGGCCGTGCCGACCGCTTCGAGCAGCCACGGCTGGCTGACCGGCCTCGGGTCGAGACGCGCACGGCCGTTCCCCGCGCACTCCATCGTCGAGACGAGCTCAGCCTTCGGCCGCGCTCGCAGCTCGGCGAGCCCGAGCGAGAGCTCCTGCTCTCCACTCACCACGAGCCGCCAGTCGTCGGGCTCGACAGCGGGAACGTCGTAGTGAGTCAGCAGGTAGTGCAGCCCGACCGGTGTGACCGGGTAGCGGAGCGCCTCGAGCGGCATCCCGTGGTTGCGCGCCGCGAGCTGGAGCTCCTCGAGGCTGATCCCCTCCAGACTCGTCTCGGCCACACGCGGAGCCTACTGAACCGAAAGTAACAGTCCGTTACTTGGAGCTTGCGGTCAGCGTCAGCGCTTCGAGGTCGCGGCCTTCGTGACCAGCAGTGCCATCGTCGGACATGCGGCCACCGCCCGCTCGGCGTGCTCCTCTAGCTCCGGCGGAAGCAGCCCCGACTCGATGATCGGGTAGCCCCAGTCGTCGAGCCGGATGCGCTCGGGAAGGAGCTCGGCGCAGAGCCCGCTGCCGTCGCATGCAATCGGGTTGACGCGAAGCTCGCGGCTCACCGGCGCTTCCGGCCCGTCGGCAAGAACTCGCCGCGCCTGCCGCTGCATCGTCCCCTGAGGTGGAGGTCGGCCTCGCCCGCAAACACCTCGAGGGAGCTCTCGACGAAGCGCACGGCGCCGTCGGGATGGCGGCAGGCTCCGCGCGCTCGGACCTGCTGCAGCCAGCGCAGCGCCTGTGCTCGCGTATCGCCGAACCCGGCCGCAAGGCTTTCGAGAGCCCCGGCAATGGCGGCGAGGCCGTTAAGGCACGGGCCGCACTGACCGGCGCTCTCGTCGGCGAGGTAGCGGGCCACGCGCGCGGCCTGGTCGAGCCCGCAGGCGGCCTCGGGGAGCACGACGATCGCGCCCGCGCCGAGCGAGGCTCCTGCCCCGGCGAGCTCGGTGTCGAGCAACGACAGGCCCTCCGCAGTCCCAGCCGGTACCCAACTCCCGAAGTAGCCGCCGACCAGGAACGCACCTGCTCGCCCGCGCACGCCACCTGCCTGTTTCAGGAGGGCGCGGACGGGAGTGCCCAGTGCGGCCTCGTAGACGCCGGGTCGCGTCACCGCGCCCGAGACCGTGAAGAGCGCGGAGCCTGGCTCGTCTCGGGTGCCGAGCGCCCGGAACCAGTCGGGGCCGAGCCGGGCGATCAGTGCCATGTGAGTGAAAGTCTCAACGTTGTTCACGAGCGTCGGGACGCCGCTAACCCCTCGCTCGAAGGGTCGTGGCGGCGTGAATGTCGGCGTCGCAGAGCCACCGTTGAGCAGGCTCACGAGCGCCGTCTCCTCCCCACTGACGAATCCCGACGGCACGGCGACGATCTGCAGCTTCAGGCCCTTGTCGAGACCACGGGCCCGCCGCTCATCGAGCGCGTACGAGACCGTGTCGAGCTCCTCGCCCGCACGTCCGTCCACAGCCACGAACGCCTCGCGGGCACCGATCGCCCCCGCGGCCAGCGCAACCCCGTCGAGGACGAGGTGGGGCGCGCGGCGGAGAAGCGCCTTGTCCTTGAAGCTGACCGGCTCGCCTTCCACACCGTTGGCGACCACCACCGGCCTGCGCCGGCCGGCGCGGACCGCCGCCAGCTTGCGCCCGGCGGGGAAGCCGCCCCCGCCGCGACCGCGGAGCCCGCTCGCACTGACGAGATCGACCAGGTCGGCCGACGAAGGCTGACGCCCGTGCACTGCGATGTGAGCGTCGAGCCCGAGCGGCAAGCCGTCGGAGCGCAGCCCAGCGAGAAGGCGAGGCAGATCGGCCTCACGCATCGGCAGCGAGACGGCCGCCGAGCTCATGCGACGTGGAGCGATCCGGTCAGGGTTCGACTCGAGGAGTCGAGTCGGAGCACGACGGTGAGGTCGAGAGCGCGGCCCGAGCCATCCTGCACCGAGGCGGCGATCCGCGACCCCTCCAGCGAGACGATCCGGCCCGAGAAGGCCAGCGGCGACTGTCGAGGGCCGAACGTGACCGTGCTGTCGGTCAGCTCGACACCGCCGTTTTGGAGCGGAACTCCACGCAGGGTCATCCGTAGGAGCCCTTTTGCTCCGGCGTCGGCCGCCGCGCGAAGACCGACCGTGACGAGCCCGTCCGTGGAGGTGCCCGACTCCGAGAAGCTGCCGCGGAGAGCAGCGCTGAAGGGCTCCGCAGGCAGCGAGCCAATCGCTGCGGGGGCGGCAGCCGTCGTCCGGACAGAGGAGGCGGCGAGGAGCCGCGACGGGGTTCCCGCGCGCCGCGCCCAGCCCGCCTGGAGCGGGCCTCCGGCGACCCAGATACCGATCGCCGCGGGCACGGCGACCGCCGCGATGCCGCCTGCGAGCCGGATCGAGCCGGGGCCCGACCGCGCCTCGACGACACGCCAAATGACGGAGAGAGCCACGGCGCCGACCGCACCCAGCGCGAGCAGGCCGAACCAGCCGACACGCGCGTCGCTGCCCGTGCCGAACGCATGGATGAGGGCGACCGGCCAGGAGGCATATGCGAGCCAGTGGACGAATCTCCACGAGCGATAGCCGAGGCGCACCCGCAAGAGGCTGGTCGCGATCACGGCGAGAAGCAGGTCGAACGCGACCGCGCCGAAGCCGACCCACACCGGCCGGTAGCGCGAGGCGAAGGGGACGATCGCGTCGCGCAGACCGATCGGTGCATACCCGTCCAGGATCGTCGTCAGCACATGGGCGAAGACGAAGGCGAGGGCGAGCAGCGTCACGTTGCGGTGGAGGCCCGAGACGACAAAGCGCGGCCAGCGCGGAGCCGCCCACCGGGTCGACGTGAGAACCCCGAGGACGACCCCGGCGGTCAGGAGCACGAGCGCGACGATGCCCGTCCCGCGCGTGAGATACCAGTATGCGCTCGGCCCGCTAGCGGCGAGCACCGTCACGCCGGGTCCTCTGGCCAGCCGCCCACGCACACGACCTCTCCGGACTCCCGGACGAGCCTGGCGGCGAGACCACGTCTGGCGAGCCAGTCAGGAGCCTTCTCTCCTAGCACGACGGCGGCCGTGCTCGCGATGTTTGCCTCCACGCAGGTGCCGGCCGCCACGGTCACGGTTTGCAGCGGCGTGCTGGCCGGGCGGCCGGTGCGCGGATCGATGATGTGGTGAAGGGTCACGTCTCCGGCACGCCAGTGGCGAACAGTCGTCCCAGAGGTGGCGAGCCCGCCGGTGGCCATCGCGACGGTCGGCCCCGGCTCTTCGAGGTCCGCCGCCTGGTCGTCGGCGACGCGGACGGGCCAGCCGCCCTCGGGCGCCGGACCGGCGACCGCGACATCTCCGCCGAGGCTGACGAGCACGCCGGTTCCCGAGGCACGCCAAGCGGCCTGCGCGCTGCGATCGGCCGCGAGGGCCTTCGCGGTCGCACCGAGATCGAGCTCGACGTCCCTGTCGAGCCGGACCGTCCGACCCTTCGCGTCGAGCTCGACCCGCCGCCAGCCGGGGACCGGCGCGAACTCGGCGCGGAAGGAGGCGCCGTCGCGGAGAGTCACGGTCGCGAAGCGGCGGTCGTAGCCGGCCAGGCGCAGCGTCCGCCCTACGGTTGGGTCGACGAGTCCATTGGTCGACGCTGCGGCCGAGAGCGCGACCCGGATCGCCTCGAACAGGGGCAGGCTGACGGCCACCGGCCCCGCGCCGGCGGCGGCGTTGAGCCGAACGAGCTCGGAATCGCTCCGGAAACGGCTACAGGTCTCGTCGAGCTCTGAGAGCTCTCGTTCCAGCTCGCGCTGCGCCGGAGGCAGCCCTTCGGCCTCGGCCACGCACAGGCGAACGGTCGTCCCGAGAGCAGGGAAGGAAGCGGACGCCAGCCCGGCGATCACGTCGCGCCGGTGACTGCGACCGGCGCGACGGAGGTGGGCGCAGGGGTGACAGCAGGGGTCGTGGTCTGGCTCTGAACTCGGCTCCCGTCGTCGCTCTGCGCCCGGGTCGTCTGAGTCCTGCTCGGGACGGCCGGCGTCTGTCTGACCGCGCGCTTCGCGGACGTGACAGCCGTGGGCGCCTTGTGTCCCGGGGCCGAGTGGGCCGCCAGTGCGGCGAACGCACCGGCGAGCGCCGTCGCCCCGAAGATGGTGACCCGGGTCGCGCGTTTCAGCCGCGCGAGGCCCGCGTCTCGCGCGCGCGTCCGTGGCTCGATGCGTGTGCGCTCCATCCGGCCAGACTGCCCGAGGAAGATGAGAGCTGAATGAGCCGCGGCTGAAGAACGACTAAGAGTTCGGCGTGCTATCGAGTGCGATCCAGACGTCGGCCCCGCCATCGCTCCGGTTCCGGGCCCCAGCCGTACCTCCGTGCGCCTCGGCGATCAGCTCGACGATCGCGAGCCCGAGTCCGCTGCCCGTGCCGCTTCGAGCCTCGTCGGAGCGGCTGAACCGGTCGAATGCGCCCAGGATGAAGTCCGGCGGAAAGCCGGGACCATCGTCTCGAACGTGGAGCTCGACGAGATCCCCGCGCAGCTCCGCGGAGAGCTCCACGCGTCCACCACCGTGAGCCAGGGCGTTGTCGACGAGATTCCCAAGCGCCTGTTCGAGCCGCGCCGGGTCCGCGTCGAGCACGAGGCCATCCGGGGGCACGACCTCGAGCCTCCGTCCTCGCAGGCCCGCTGCGCTTGCGAAGCGTCCTGCCACGACGTTGAGCGCTTCTGCGGCAGAGATCCACTCCCGCCTGATCGGCAGCCCTCCCGCGTCGGAGCGCGCGATCAGCAGCAGATCCTCCGCGAGCCGTGCCAGACGGTCGGTCTCATCCAGTGCGGAGCGCAAGGCCTCTTCGAGCTCGGCGCGCGATCGCCGACGGCGAAGCGCGAGCTCGAGCTCGGTCTTCAGAAGCGCCAGCGGTGTCCGTAACTCGTGGCTCGCGTCAGCGACGAAGCGCCGCTCGTGGGCAAATGCCGCCTCGAGCCGGGCGAGCATCTCGTTCAGCGTCTCCGCCAGCCTGGAGATCTCGTCGCGCGCAGTCGGTTCCGGCAGCCGCGCACCCGGCGTGGAAGCCGAGATCGCCTCGGCCCGGACACGCATCGCCTCGACCGGGCGAAGCGCTGCGGCAGCCAGCCCGTAGCCGGCGAGAGCTGCGAGCACCAGCGCGAGCGGGCCTGCGAGGACGAGCTCCTCCAGCAGGTGGTCGAGCGTCTCGTTGCGCGCCTCGAACGACTTCGCAACCACCAGCGCGGCTCGTCGGCCCTTCACGGTGGTGGGCTCGGCAAGCACACGCCAGCGGTCGCGCAGGCCCGGCAGCCCACCCGAACGGAGGATCCGCTCGCCGCCTGCTACCCGCCGCACGTCTTCGGCGTTCAGCAAGCGGGGCAGTCCGGGTGGGTCGGACCTGACCACCCGCCCGCCGCCGCCGATCACCTGGGCGACTCCGCCTCCGACTGCCGCGTCGAGATCCAGCCGACCCCGGTCGAGGTGGGAGACGTCGACCGTCTGGGAGCGCAGGCTCTGGTCCATCGAGCCGAGCAGCGCGCTGCCGACCCGGACGTAGACGAAGAAGCTCATCCCGGCCAGCACGACCGCCATCACGAGCGTGAAGGCAAGGGTCAGGCGCAAGCGGATCGGGATCGCGCTCAACCGCCGTCCTCACGGAGCCGGTAGCCCACCCGGTGCACCGTCTCGATCGCATGCCGGCCGAAGGGCCGGTCGATCTTCTCCCGCAGGTAGCGCACGTAGACGTCGACCAGGTTCGAGCGGCTCTCGTAGCCGAGGTCCCAGGCGCTCTCGAGGAGCTGGAACCGCGAGAGCGCCTGGCCGGGCCTGCGCATGAATGACTCAAGCAGCGCAAACTCCTTGGACGAGAGCTCGAGCTCGACCTCCCCTCTCCACGCCCTGTGCGATCCGGGGTCGAGCCGCAGGTCGCCCGCCTGGAGCACGGCCGGACGCTCGGCAGGAGCGCGGCGCACGAGCGCCCGCAGCCGGGCCAGCAGCTCCGCGAACGCGAAGGGCTTGACGAGGTAGTCGTCAGCGCCGCTGTCGAGTCCCTCGATTCGACTCTCGACGGCGTCGCGTGCCGTCAGAAACAGGATCGGCGCCCAGACTCCGGCCTCGCGCAGCGCCCTGCAGGTCGCGAAGCCGTCCTGACCGGGCAGCATGACGTCCAGGACGATCGCGTCGAACGAGACGGCACGCGCCATCCAGAGAGCGTCCTCGCCGCGACCGGCCACCTCGGCCACATGACCTTCCTCCCGCAGCCCGCGGGCGAGCAGATCAGCGAGCTTCTTCTCGTCCTCGACCACGAGCACACGCATCGGTCTATTGTGCTCGCGAAGCGGCAAGCCGGATGTCCGCTCTCATCGCGCCCTCATCTCGGCCAGGTTCGATGAGTGCGTGCGCGCCAAGACGAGCCCAGAGCCCGCGCCGCAGGCTGCCCGCGATTCGACCGTCGGCAACGAGCGCCTGACGGCCATGACCGCGGCGGTTCTGCTCGTTCTGCTGGCGGTGGAAGGGCTCACGATCCTCTCGATCCGGCAACTGCTCTCGTTGCACGTTGTGGTCGGGCTCCTCCTGATCCCGCCGGTGGCGCTGAAGCTCGGCAGCACCGGCTACCGCTTTGTTCGCTACTACACAGGCGACCGGGCGTACGTTGCCAAGGGGCCCCCGCACATCGTGATGCGACTGCTCGCGCCGCTGCTCGTCGTCTCCACCGTCGCCGTCCTCGGGACGGGAGTGGCGCTCCTTGTGCTCGGGCCTCACAGGCACCGCGACATCGTCCTGGGCCTTCACAAGGCCAGCTTTCTCGTCTGGTTCGCCGTGATGAGCGTGCACGTGCTCGTCTATGCACCCCGGCTGCCGCGCATCGTCCTGTCACGGAGCCGCCCCGCCGTGACCGGTGCCGGCCTGATCGCCGGCTCGCTCCTCGCCGGGGCGGCGCTCGCCGCCTCCGCCTACTCGCTCGCGGGGCCATGGCTCCACCGCGCTCACGAGCGCGACCGCGAAGGCGCTCCCGCGTCTCAAGAGGAGATCGTGAAGTGGACGCCGGCGAGGCCCTCGAGCGAGAAGCCTTCCGCCGGACCGGGCGAGACCCCCATCTCCAACCTCGGGCGGTTCCAGCGCTCGAACTGCTCCCGGTCGATGTAGAAGGGCACGCCTTCGACCTCGCCGAGGAGGACGTCCTCCGCACCGAGGATCAGCTCGCCTTCGCGTAGGCAGATCGGGGAGCTGCCGTCGCAGCAGCCCCCCGAGAGGAAGAGCATCAGCGGCCCGAAGGTGGCCGTCAGGTTGCGGAGCACCGTGACCGCGGCGTCCGTGGCGACGACCTGCTCGGCCACCGGGCTCATCTAGAAGAGCCCCAGCGGCTTCGGGTCGTAGCTGACGAGCATGCACTTCGTCTGCGTGTAGTGGTCGAGCATCATCTTGTGGTTCTCGCGCCCGACGCCCGAGACCTTGTAGCCGCCGAAGGCCGCGTGCGCGGGATAGAGGTGGTAGCAGTTCGTCCAGACCCGCCCGGCCTTGATGCCGCGCGCCATCCGGAACGCCCTGCTCGTGTCGCGGGTCCACACGCCCGCGCCGAGGCCGTACATGGTGTCGTTCGCAATCGCGAGCGCCTCCTCCTCGGTCTTGAACGTGGTCACCGCGAGCACCGGGCCGAAGATCTCCTCCTGGAAGATCCGCATGTCGTTGGTGCCCTTGAAGACGGTCGGCTCGAAGAAGTAGCCATCTTCGAGCTCACCCTCGAAGTGGGCTCGCTTGCCGCCGGTCAGCAGCTCCGCGCCCTCCTCGAGGCCGATCTTGACGTAGCTCTCGATCTTCTCGAGCTGCGCGGCCGAGACCTGCGGGCCGAGCATCGTCGCGGGATCGAGCGGATCGCCCTGCCGGATCTCCTCGATCCGGGCCAGGCACCGCTTGATGAACTCGTCGTAGATCGACTCCTGGATCAGGGCCCTCGACGGGCAGGTGCAGACCTCGCCCTTGTTGAAGGCGTAGAGGACAAGGCCCTCGACGGCCTTGTCGAGGAACTCGTCGTCCTCGGCCATCACATCGGCGAAGAAGATGTTCGGCGACTTGCCGCCGAGCTCCGTCGTCGACGGGATGATGTTCTGCGCCGCGTACTGCATGATCAGCCGGCCCGTCACGGTCTCGCCGGTGAACGCGATCTTGGCGATCCGCTTGTTGGAGGCCAGTGCCTTGCCGATCTCAGCCCCAGGGCCGTTGACGATGTTGATCACGCCGGGCGGCACGATCTCCTCGATCAGCTCCGCGAACTTCAGGATCGACCACGGAGTCGGGCTGGCCGGCTTGAGCACGACGCAGTTTCCGGCCGCGAGTGCCGGGGCCAGCTTCCACGCCGCCATCAGCAGCGGGAAGTTGAACGGGATGATCTGACCGACGACGCCGAGCGGCTCACGGAAGTGGTACGCGTAGGTGTCCTTGTCGATCTCGGAGATGCCGCCCTCCTCCGCCCGGATCACCGAGGCGAAGTAGCGGAAGTGGTCGGCCGCGAGCGGGATGTCGGCGGCGAGGGTCTCGCGAACCGGCTTGCCGTTCTCCCAACTCTCGGCGACCGCGAGCATCTCGAGGTTCTCCTCGATCGCGTCCGCGATCTTGTTGAGGATCTTCGAGCGCTCCGCGAGCGACGTCTCGGCCCAGTCGTCCTTGGCGGCATAGGCGGCGTCGAGCGCGAGCTCGATGTCCTCGGGCGTCGAGAGCGGCACCTCGGTGAACGGCTTGCCGGTGACCGGCGAGAGGTTCTCGGTGTAGCGGCCCTCGATCGGGGCGACCCAATGTCCCCCGATGAAGTTCTCGTAGCGCTCTTTCAGCTCGACGGGGCTGCCCGCGCGCCCCGGAGCCTCATAGACCGCCGCCTTCTCGATGGTTGCCATGGCGTCTCCTTTCGAGAAGAGGACGGGCGGTATTGCCCGCTGACCGACAGCGTCGCGCGGCGCACCTGCGCAGGCATCGGGGTCGCCGCTGACCCGGTTGCCTGAAAACCCGTATTCGTGAGGCGCCGACTCGGCGGCGCCGACCATGGAGGCCGCACCGGCTAGGCCAGTGCGGCCGTCCAACGCACCGTCTCGAAATCGAGAGGTGTGCCGCTTCTCCCGGGAATGGCCTCAGAGCCGAAGGTCGATCGACTCGAGCACGACGCCCTGCGCGTCGGGCTCGGTCGGGTCGGTGCGCAGCTCGGCCTCGACCTCGGCGCCCTCGGCGATCGTGCCGCGAGAGGCGTGCTCGAAGTGCTCGCGGAAGTGGGCCTCGGTGAAGTGGGAGAGCGCGCCGAGCCGCACGCGGATGCGGGTGACCCGGGCACCGCCCTCCGCGCTTGCCTCGGCCTCGATCTTGCGCATCAGGTCGTCCATCAGCGCCTTCTCGTGCACTCGGCCACCTCCTCTCGCACGACCTCGGCGACGCGAGTCGCGGCCGCCTCCACCTCCGGGCTGAGCGTCTCCCCCGTCTCGAAGCTGGCTCCCTCGATCCCGTACACGATCGTCGTCTCGGGGAGCCGGCCGAGCGCACGCGCGAGCTCGACGGCCTCGGCCAGGCCCATGTGGTGCGTCGACGTGTCGAAGAGCGCGGCCGGCAGCTCGACCTCGCTCGCGTCGTGGCGGTGGACGGTTCCCGGCTCGGCGCCCGAGGAGACCGCGTCGACGAGCCAGACCGCGTCGGCCCCCTCCCAGGAGTCGATCAGTCCGCTCGGCTCGCCCTCGCGCTCGAGCACCTCCACACCCTCGGGAAGCGACCCGCCCAGCAGGCGCGCAACCGCCAGCCCGGCTCCGTCGTCGTTCCGCCAGGCGTTCCCGATCCCGATTACCTTCGTTCGACCTCCAGCGTCAGGAAGTGCGTCGCACACGAGATGCACGGGTCGTAGTTGCGGATCGTCTGCTCGCAGAGCAGCGCCAGCTCCTCGTCGGGGACGTCGAGCGAGCGCTCGACCACGCCGCGCAGGTCCTCCTCGATCGTGCGCTGGTTCTGCGAGGTCGGCGGGACGATCTTCGCGTCGAGGATCGTGCCGTCCTCGTCGAGCTCGTAACGGTGGTAGAGGATCCCGCGCGGGGCCTCGGTGCAGCCGTAGCCCACGCCGGCGCGCGGCTCGACCTCGACGGCGGGCGCATCGGGCTCCTCGTACTCCGCGATCAGCCGCAGCGCCTCGTCGGCGGCGTAGACGAGCTCGACCGCGCGGACGACGATGCTGCGGAACGGGTTGCGCTCGCCGGGCTCGAGGCCGGCCTCCTTCGCCGCCTCGGCTGCGAGAGGCGACAGGCGGTCGGTTCCGAGGGCGAAGCGCGCAAGCGGGCCACAGAGGTAGGAGCCGCGCTCGCGAATCTGGGAGTGGAGCGCGTTCGACCACGGCACGTGCTCCTCGACGAAGTGGTCGTCGTACTCGGAGACCGCGATGTCGAGCCCGCGGTTGGAGACGATCCGGCCGAGGTCGATCGGGTACTCGCCCGGCTGGTCGAGCGCGACGAGCTCGTAGTCCTGCTCGTAGTCCGGGAAGTCGAGCCCGGCGGTGAAGCCCACGGTCTCGAGCGCGATCTCCCTCGCCCGCTCGAGCTTCTCCACGAGCGGCTGCAGCTCCTTCCTGCGGGGCGCGCGGTACCAGCCGCCGACACGCACGTTGATCGGGTGCACCTCGCGGCCCCCGACCACGGTCATCACCTCGTTGCCGATCTTCTTCAGCTCGAGCGCCTTCGCCACCGCGTCCGGGTTGTCTCGGGCGAGCTCGATCGCGCTCTCGTAGCCGAGGAAGTCGGGCAGGTGGAGCATGTAGACGTGCAGCGTGTGGCTCTCGATCCACTCGCCGCAGTAGAGGAGCCGCCGCAAGGCTCGCAGCTGGCCGTCGACCTCGACGCCACAGGCGTCCTCCATCGCGTGACAGGCACTCATCTGGTACGCGACCGGGCAGATGCCGCAGATTCGCGCCGTGATGTCGGGAGCCTCGGTGAACGCGCGCCCGCGCAGGAAGGCCTCGAAGAAGCGCGGCGGCTCGTAGATGTTGAGCTTGACCTCCTCGACTCGCCCGTCCGCGATCTTGACGAGCATCGCGCCCTCGCCCTCCACCCGGGCGAGGTAGTCGGTCTTGATCGTCTTCGTCCTAGCTCTGGCCATCGGTCCGCGCATTCTCGAAGGCCTGGACGTTGAACGTGCGGAAGACGCGCTCGACGCCGCGTTCGCCCATCCCCAGCACCTGCAGCTGCTTCGTCAGCGAGACGGTGTTCGGCGTCTCCATCGGCCCGAAGCAGCCGTAGCAGCCGCGGTCGTAGGCGGGGCAGAGCGCGCCGCAGCCGGCATGCGTGACCGGACCGAGGCAGGGCGTCCCATGGGCAACCATCACGCAGACGATCCCGCGGCGCTTGCACTCGGTGCAGACGCTCGTCGAGGCGATGCTCGGCCTGCGCCCGTGCAGGAACGCGGTCACAACTTCGAGCAGCTGGCGCTTGTTGATCGGGCAGCCGTTCAGCTCGTAGTCGACCGGAACGTGGGCCGAGATCGGGGTCGAGGTCTCGAGCGTCGAGACGTACTCCGGCGACGCATACACCACGGAGAGGAAGTCGCTCACGTCGGCGAAGTTGCGCAGCGCTTGGATGCCGCCCGCGGTCGCGCAGGCCCCGATCGTCACCAGCTTCTTCGACGAGCGCCGCACCTCCTGGATCCGCTGGGCGTCGTGTGCGGTGGTGACCGAGCCTTCGACGAGCGAGAGGTCGTAGGGACCCTTGATGGTCGCGCGCCTCGCCTCCAGGAAGTACGCGATCTCGACCTCGCCCGCGAGCGCCAGCAGCTCGTCCTCGCAGTCGAGCAGCGAGAGCTGGCAGCCGTCGCATGAGGCGAACTTCCAGACGGCGAGCTTGGGCTTTCTCATAGTTCGCGCACCCTCATCAGGGCCTCGACCTCGTCCCAGCGGTAGACCGGGCCGTCGCGGCAGATCAGGGTCGGGCCGAGCTGACAGTGTCCACAGTGACCGACCCCGCACTGCATGTTCCGCTCCATGGAGACGTAGATCCGGTCGGGCGCGACCCCGCGCTCGAGGAGCGCCTCGGTGCTCGTGCGCATCATGATCTCGGGCCCGCAGATGAAGGCGGTCGCGGCGGCCGGGTCGAAGCGCGCACTCGCCACGAGCTTCGCGACGAACCCGACCTTGCCCGTCCAGCTCGCGTCGGCCGCATCCACCGTCACGTCGACCTGAAGCCGTTTGCGCCAGCGGTCGAGCTCCCGTGCGTACAGCAGCTCGTCGGGCCGGCGGCTTCCGTAGAGCACCACCGCCTCGCCGAGCTCCCGGCGACGGCGGAGAAGCTCGTGGACCACCGGGCGCAGGGGCGCGAGGCCGATCCCGCCCGCGATGACGATCGCGTCGCCGCCGAGGGCGGACTCGACCGGCCAGGCGTTGCCGAACGGGCCGCGCACGCCCAGGACGGCCCCGCGCTTGGCGCCGCAGATCGCCTGCGTAACCGCGCCGACCGCGCGCACCGTGTGCACGAGCCGCCCCTCGACGTCGCCGGAGACCGAGATCGGCACCTCGCCGATCCCGAAGGCGTAGAGCATCGTGAACTGGCCGGGCGAGAGCTGCAGCGGGCCCCCGCCGGCCGGCTCGAGCTCGAGCGTCCACGTGTCCTCGGTCTCCTTGCGCCGCCGCGTCACCGCGAACGGACGCGGGGCCATCGGCCCGTGGAGCTCAGCTGCCGTCGTGGCCATAGAGATCCAGAAGGCGGAGCCTCGTCCACTGCAGGCGCTCGATCAGCACCTGCGCGAAGCGGGACATCAGCTCGAATCCGAGCTTCGGGTCGTCCTCGCACTTCCCGCGCAGGCACGCGCCGTCGAAGGCCGTGGCGCGCAGGGGCGTGAGCGCCCGCGCGTCGAAGTGCCAGCGGTAGGGCGGGAAGAGCCACGACCAGCCGACGACCTCGCCGGCCTCGAGCGTCTCGATGATCGCCGGTCCCCGGGCCGGCACGTACGTCTCCAGCGCGACGCTGCCGTGCCGGATGAGGAAGAAGGTGTCGGCGGCGTCGCCCTCGCGGAAGAGCATCGCGCCCGCGTCGAAGTGGACGTTTTGCGCGCAGCCGGCGAGCAGCGTCAGGTCGTCAGCCGGAAGCCCGTGGAACACGGGTACGTCGCGCAGCAGTGTGTCAATGGTCTCCATCGGTCGCCTCCTCGTCGTCGGTCAGGCGGATGGCGGTCAGCTCCTCGGTCACGTCGATCCCGACCGGGCACCACGTGATGCACCGCCCGCAGCCCACGCAGCCCGACGTGCCGAACTGGTCGTGCCAGGTACCGAACTTGTGCGTGAGCCACTGGCGATAGCGCGAACGCCCAGAAGGCCGGATCGCGCCGCCGTGGATGTAGGAGTAGTCCACCGAGTAGCACGAGTCCCAGAGGCGGACGCGCTCCGCGTTCCCGTCGAGATCGGTCGTGTCCTCGACGCTCGTGCAGAAGCAGGTCGGGCAGACCATCGTGCAGTTCCCGCAGGTAAGGCAGCGCTCGGCGACGTCATCCCAGCGCGGGTGCTCCAGGTTCCGCCTGAGCAGGCCGTGCAGATCGGTGGCGTCGAGCTGCCTGCCCATCTTCTGCTCGGCACCCTCCACAGCGGCGCCCGCCGCCGCGATGTCCTGGGCGGTCGCCTCGCGCGTCGGCAGGTCGGCGAGGACCTCGGTCCCGCGCTCGCTGCCGGCCTCGACGAGGAAGCGGTGCTCGCCCTCGAGGATCTCGGTCAGCGCGAGGTCGTAGCCGCGGTCGGCCTTCGGGCCGGTGCCCATCGAGACGCAGAAGCACGTGCCGCCGGGCTCGAAGCAGTTGACCGCGACGAGGAAGGCGCCGTCGCGCCGGGCCGCGTAGTCGCGGTCGGTCACGCTGCCGCCCATGAAGACGCGGTCCTGGATGTCGATCGCGTGGAGCTCGCAGGAACGGACGCCGATGAACGCCAGCGGCGTCTCGTCGAGCGGCTCCTCCTCGACCTCGAGGTCACCGGCTCCGTTCTGGCGCGCCTGCCAGAGCCGGATCCGCGGCGGGAGCAGGAACTGCTTCCAGGAATGCGGGCCGACGGCGTAGCCGAATCGAGCCTCGTCCTCGCGGCGCTCGAGGCGATAGCGGCCACCGTCCTGCGAGTCCGTCCACCCGACCGGCAGCTCCTCCGCCGACTCGAGGTCGTCGTAGACGATCGCGCCGTCGCGGACGGTCGGGCCCAGAACGCGGTAGCCGCGGTCGCGCAGCGCGCCGACGAGCGCATGCAGCGCCTCGGGCTCGATCACGCTTGTGGCGGCGTCGGGCATCTCGCGGTGAGCCTCGCAGTCCGGCGTTGAGCCTACATCCGGGCCTTCCCCGATTCCGAATGTGGTCTAGTGCCATGCGCAGATGGCCGCCGTCGTCTTGCGCCGCCGTTTCCGCGTCCGGGGTGTCGTCCAGGGTGTTGGCTTCCGGCCGTTCGTGCACGGGCTCGCCACGCGGCGAGGGCTCGGCGGCTTCGTCCTCAACGACGGGGAAGGCGTGGTTGTCGAGGTCGAGGGAGACGACGCGACGCTCGACGAGTTCGCAGACGCTCTGCGAGCGGAGGCGCCCGGGCTGGCCCGCGTCGACCAGGTGGTCGCCGAGGCCCTGGCCCCGAGCGGCGACCGCGCCTTCCGCATCGTCGAGAGCCGACCGACAGGCCGAGCGGCGCTGATCCCGCCCGACGTCACGACCTGCGACGATTGTCTCCGTGAGCTCTTCGATCCGGCCGACCGCCGCTACCGCTACCCGTTCCTGAACTGCACGCAGTGCGGGCCGCGCTTCACGATCGTCCGGGACGTGCCGTACGACCGGGCGCGCACGACGATGGTCGGGTTCGAGCTCTGCGCCGACTGCCGGCGGGAGTACGAGGATCCGGCCAACCGCCGCTTCCACGCCGAGCCGACCTGCTGCCCGGTGTGCGGGCCTCGGCTCTCGCCGTCGCTCGAGGAGGCCGTCGGGCTTCTACGTGCGGGGAAGATCGTCGCGGTCAAGGGAATCGGCGGCTACCACCTCGCCTGCGATGCCGGCGACGAGGAGGCCGTCGCCCGGCTCCGGGCGCGGAAGCACCGGGAGGAAAAGCCGTTCGCGGTGCTGACCGACGCGCCCGACTCGCTGGCGGAGATCTCGGCCGAGGAGCTGGAGCTCCTCCGCTCGCCGGCCCGGCCGATCGTGCTCGTGCGGCGACTGGCTGCCGCCTCGGTCGCGCCCTCTGTCGCGCCTGGAACGCCGTGGCTCGGGCTGCTGCTGCCGTACTCGCCGCTCCACCACCTGCTCTGCGCCGACCTCGGCAGGCCGCTCGTGCTGACCAGCGGGAACCGATCCGACGAGCCGATCGCAGTCGACGACGACGATGCGCGGGAGCGGCTCGGCGAAATCGCGGACGCATTCCTCGCGCACAACCGCCCGATCCACCGGCGCTGCGAGGACTCCGTCGTCCGCGCGGGCTTCCCAGTCCGTCGCTCGCGCGGGCACGTGCCGACCGCGCTGCCGCTGCCCGACCGCGCTCGCCCGCTCGTCGCGGCAGGGGCGGAGCTGAAGAGCACCTTCTGCGTCGGCCGGGGCGGAGAAGCCTTCGTGTCGGCGCACCTCGGCGACCTCGACTCCGAGGCGGCCTATCGCGCCTTCCGGGACGACCTTCGCCTGTATCTGGCGATGCTCGGCGTCGAGCCGGAGATCGTCGCGCATGACCTTCACCCCGAGTACCTGGCGACGAAGTGGGCACTGGAGCAGCCGGACGCCGAGCTCGTCGGCGTGCAGCACCACCATGCGCACGCGGCCGGCTGCCTGGCCGAGCACGGCGAGGAGGGCCCGGCGCTCGCGCTCGTATTCGACGGGACCGGATACGGCACGGACGGCACGCTCTGGGGCGCCGAGCTGCTGCGATGCGACCTCGCGGAGTTCGAGCGCGTCGCACACCTCGAGCCCGTTCCGCTGCCGGGTGGCGAGGCCGCGATCCGCGAGCCGTGGCGTGTCGCGGCCGTCCACCTCGAGCGTGCAGGCGTGCCGGTGCCGTGGCCCGCGTGGGCGCAGGTCCGCGAGAGCCTGAAGCTCGACCCGCCGCTTGCGAGCGGCATGGGCCGCCTCTTCGACGCGGTTGCCGCGCTGCTCGGTATCCGGGACCGCGTCTCCTACGAGGGCCAGGCCGCGGCCGAGCTCGAGCAGCTCGCCGGCGAGACCCCCGCCGATCCCTACCCGTGGCGGTTCGGGGACGCCACCGACTTAGTAACAGTCTGTTACTTGGAGCTCGAGGCCGGGCGGGCTCGGGAGGAGGTGGCGGCGCGGTTTCACGAGACGGTTGCCGCCGCCGCTGCGGACGCCTGCGCGGAGGCAGGCGAGCCCCGGGCGGTCGTGCTCTCGGGTGGCAGCTTCCAGAACCTCCGCCTGCTCCGCTCGACGCGCGCGCGCCTCGAGGCGCTCGGCTTCCGCGTGCTCACGCACCGCCTGGTGCCCCCCAACGACGGCGGCATAAGCTACGGGCAGGCAGCAATCGCCGCGAGGAGGAGCGCAGCATGTGCCTAGGGATCCCGGCCCAGATCGTCGAGCTCGTCGACGAGAACGCGGGAATCGCGAAGGCCGAGATCTCCGGTGTCCGCCGCAACGTCTCGGTCGCGCTCTGCCCCGAGGCGCAGGTCGACGACTGGGTGCTCGTGCACGTCGGCTTCGCCCTCTCCCGCATCGACGAGGAGCAGGCGCGCGAGACGATCGCGCTCCTCGAGCAGATGGGCGAGGCGTACGAGCAGGAGGTCCGCGAGATCCGGGAGAGCGCGACCACATGAATCTCGACCGCGAGCACTGCCTCACCTGCTCCGACGAGGCGGTCACAGCGACCGTGGTGGCCGTCGAGGGCGCCAATGCGACCGTGGAGGCTGACGGCCGGCGCGAGCAGGTCGGGATCGAGCTCGTCGAGCCGGTCGAGCCAGGCGACGTGCTGCTCTGCCACGCGGGGATCGCGCTGGAGAAGGTGCCGTGAGATACGTCGACGAGTTCCGCGACGGGGAGCTTGCGCAGAAGCTCGCGCGCGAGATCGAGACGCTGGTCGAGCCCGGCCGAGAGGTGAAGATCATGGAGGTCTGCGGCGGCCACACGCACGCGATCTACAAGCACGGCGTCGAGCACCTCGTCCCGCGCGAGGTCGACTTCGTCCACGGCCCCGGCTGCCCGGTCTGCGTGATTCCGATGGGACGGGTGGACGACGCGATCGCCCTCGCCGAGCGGCCCGAGGTGATCTTCGCGACCTTCGGCGACATGATGCGCGTCCCCGGCGGCCGCGGCTCGCTGCTGGAGGCGAAGGCCCGCGGAGCCGACGTGCGCATGGTCTACTCGCCGCTGGACGCGCTCGAACTGGCCCGGCGGAACCCGGACCGCGAGGTCGTCTTCTTCGCGATCGGCTTCGAGACGACGGCACCCGCGACAGCGTTGACACTGCTGCGGGCCCGAGCCGAGGACGTGCGCAACTTCTCGGCCTTCTGCAACCACGTGACGATCGGGCCTCCGCTGCGCGCGATCCTCGACTCGCCCGGCCTCCGGCTCGACGCGTTCATCGCTCCGGGCCACGTCTCGACGGTGATCGGCACGCGGCCGTACGACTTCATCGTCGACGAGTACGGCAAGCCCGTGGTCGTGACCGCCTTCGAGCCGCTCGACATCCTGCAGGCGGTGGTCATGCTGCTGCGCCAGTTGCGCGAGGGCCGCTGCGCGGTCGAGAACCAGTACACGCGCGTCGTGCGTCGCGACGGGAACCCGCGGGCGCTCGCCGCGCTCGAGGAGACGATGGAGCTCCGCGACACGTTCGAGTGGCGGGGCCTCGGCTGGATCGAGCGGAGCGCGCTCCGTCTTAGGCCAGAGCTCGCCGACTGGGACGCCGAGGCCCGCTTCGAGCTACCGGGCAACCGCGTCGAGGACCCGAAGGCCTGCCAGTGCGGCGAGGTGCTGATCGGCGCGATCAAGCCGTGGGAGTGCCGCGTCTTCGGCACCGCCTGCACGCCCGAGCGGCCGATCGGAACCTGCATGGTCTCGAGCGAGGGCGCCTGCGCGGCCTACTACAACTACGGGCGCCTCGCCCGGCCGCGCGACACCGTGACTGCGTGAGACGACGCTTGCGGAGTCTCCTTCAGGCCGGGCAGGCTTTGCCTGCTCGGCCGTCTGAACCGACCGATCGACACGTTTGCCGTCAGGAGCTCCCGCCGTGAGAAGAAGGCCGAGGCTCACGGATGAGGTCGTCACGCTTGCGCACGGCTCCGGCGGGAAGGCGACACGCGCGCTCGTCGAGAGCCTCTTCCTCGAGGAGCTGGGCAATCCGCTGCTGGAGCCGCTCGGCGACTCGGCGCTGCTCGAGCTGAACGGCTCCCGGATCGCGTTCACGACCGACTCGTACGTCGTCAAGCCGATCGTCTTTCCCGGCGGGGACATCGGCGAGCTCGCCGTGAACGGAACCGTGAACGACCTCGCCGTCGCCGGTGCGACGCCGGTCGCGCTCTCGGCGGGCTTCGTCGTCGAGGAGGGCTTCGAGGTCGCCGAGCTGAGGCGCCTCGTCGCCTCGATGGCGCGCGCGGCCGAAGCCGCCGGAGTGGCCGTCGCAACCGGCGACACGAAGGTGGTCGAGCGTGGCAAGGCGGACGGGCTCTACGTGAACACGGCCGGGATCGGCCTCGTGCCTTCCGGGGTGGAGCTCGGCGCCGAGCGGGTGCGGGTCGGCGACCGCGTGCTCGTCTCGGGCACCCTCGGGGACCACGGCATGGCGGTGATGATCGCCCGCGGCGAGCTCGCGCTCGAGGTCGAGCTCGAGAGCGACACCGCCCCCGTGCACGAGCTCGCCGCGTCGCTGCTCGAGCTCGGCGGGGCCGTCCGCTGGCTGCGCGACCCGACCCGCGGCGGGCTCGCGACCGCGCTCAACGAGCTGGCGCAGGACGCGGAGCTCGCGGTGGCGCTGGAGGAGGCGGCCCTTCCGCTGCGGCCGACCGTCGTCGGCGCCTGCGAGATCCTCGGGATCGACCCGCTCTACGTCGCCAACGAGGGGAAGCTCGTCGCGGTGGTCGCGCCCGAGGCCGCCGACGACGCGCTGGAGCGCCTTCGCGGACACGAGCTCGGCGCCGAGGCGGCGATCATCGGCGAGATCCGGGCCGAGCCGGAGGGGCTTGTGCTGCTCGACACGGCGTTCGGCGGCAGCCGGATCGTCGACATGCTCGTCGGCGACCCGTTGCCCCGAATCTGCTGAACGGCTCGGAGCGTTTCCCGAGATCACGTCAAGAGTGTCGACCGGTCAGTGCAGACGGGAGCACGGGCTGGCCCGCGCTCCCTGACAACGGCGTCGCAAGCGAGCGCCTTACTTCAGCGTCTTGAGATAGGCGACGAGCGCCTTCAGGTCCTGGTCGCTGAGGATCCCGCCCCAGTGCGGCATGCTCACGATCGGTGCCTTGCCGATCACGCTGCCGCTGCGGATCATGTCTGTGATCTTCTTGTCGGTGTTGAACTCCGCCCGGAAGTCGGCCCCCGTGAGCGGCGGGATCGCCTTGTCCTCCGAGAGCGGGTTCGGCACTCCGCCGAGGCCGTTCGGGCCGTGGCAGTTGATGCAGCCGTCCCGCACGTAGAGCGCCGCGCCCGCGACCTCGAGCCCCTGGCCCTGCGGCACTGTCGGTGGCGATGCGTCGGGAACGCTCGGCAAGCCTGCATGGATGTAGGCGACGAGCTGGTCCACCTGCCGCTTGGAGATGACCGCCCCCCAGACGGGCATGTACGGCTTGGTCGGGTTCGCAGACTCGCCGAGACCGTGGTTGATGATCTGCTGCAGCTGCGCGGATGTAAGCGCCTTGCCCACGGTCTTGAGCCCGGGCACGTCCGGCGAGACGCCGCCTTGCCCGTTGTCGCCGTGGCACTGGGCGCAGGCGAACTGGACGAACACGTGCGCGCCCGCGGCCACCTTCGGGTCGACGGGAGCTGCCGAGGCCGTCGTTGCCGCGCCGACCGTCTTCGTCTTCTTCGTGTAGTGGCCCGCGCCCCAACCGATCAGGCCGGCCACCACCACGAGCAGGACGACGACAATAGCGCCGACGGCGAACAACCGGTTGCTCACTGCGTCCTCATTTCGATTGGTTGAGAGTGGATCCTTCCAGACGGCGATCCATCAGTGTCGGCGCGGACGCGGCTGCGGCTTTCCCGCAGCTAGGCGCCCGCGGCCTGCGTCGCGGCCTGCGGGCCGCGGTGCTCCAGAATCACCTCGAGCAAGCGACGCGAGTGGAGCACGTGCTCGTGGGCCAGTGCCCGGGCCCCGTCTGCGCTGCCGGCGACCAGAGCTTCGAGGATCGCGCGGTGCTGGTGCACGTTCTGCCGGTAGAGGTCGTCGATCTCCGGCCCTCCCGGGCTCCAGCGGCTCAGAAACGTCCGCCGCGCGCTCTTCGCGACCTGCTCGACGAGCGGAACGTCGGCCGCGTCGTAGATGACGTCGTGGAAGCGGTAGTTCGCGCGCACCCATTCGACCGTGACTCGGGTCCGCTCGCTCTCGCTCCGCCGGCGGTCCAACAGCTGCTCGGTCAGCTCCTCGAAGCGGGCCTCGGCCGCCCCCAGCTCGGCCAGCCTGGCCCCGGTCATGTTCGGGGTCGCGAGCCCGGTGACGAGCGCCTCGAGCTCCGCGCGCACCATGAACGCCTGCTGGAGCTCGTCGAGTGAGATCGTGCGCACGCGCACGCCGCGGTTCGGCGTGAACGAGACGAGGCCTGTCGCGGCCAGGCGGCGGAGCGCCTCGCGAACCGGCGTGCGACTGACGCCGAAATGCTCCGAGAGCTGTTCCTGTCGCAGGACCGCGCCCGGCGGCAGCCCGCCGGAGATGATCTCGTCCTCGAGCGCGAGGGCGATCTCGTCGGCCTTGGTGCCGACCTCGGACGTCAGCTCCGAAATTGGGCGGCCTCCGTGGATCCTTCGAGCGCGAGCGTCGAGCTCTTCCCTCCGCTCACCGCCTGCGCGACGGCGTCGAAGTAGCCCGCGCCGGCCTCGCGCTGGTGCCGCGTGGCCGTGTAGCCGTGCTCCTCGAGCGCGAACTCGCCCTCCTGCAGGCGCACGTAGGCGCTCATGCCCTCGCGCGCGTACCCGTGGGCGAGCTCGAACATGCCCGCGTTGAGCGAGTGGAAGCCGGCCAGCGTCACGAACTGGAACTTGTAGCCGAGCTCGCCGAGCTCCTCCTGGAAACGGGCGATCGCGTCGTCGTCGAGTTGCGCGCGCCAGTTGAAGGACGGCGAGCAGTTGTACGCGAGCATCTTCCCCGGGAACTCCTCGTGGATCGCCTGCGCGAACTCGCGCGCCTGGCCCATGTCGGGCGTCGACGTCTCGAACCAGACGAGGTCGGCGTACGGGGCGGTCGCAAGGCCTCGCGCGATCGCCGGCTCGAGGCCGTCACGCACGACGAAGAAGCCCTCGGGAGTGCGCTCGCCGGTGAGGAACGGCTCGTCCGCGGGATCGGCGTCGCTCGTCAGCAGCCTCGCGCTGAGCGCGTCGGTGCGGGCGACCAGGATCGTCGGCACGCCGCAGACGTCCGCGGCGAGCCTCGCCGCCGTGAGGGTCCGGAGGAACTGGCTCGTCGGCACGAGCACCTTGCCGCCGAGGTGGCCGCACTTCTTCTCGGACGAGAGCTGGTCCTCGAAGTGCACGGCCGCCGCACCGGCCTCGATCATCGCCTTCATCAGCTCGAAGGCGTTGAGCGGGCCGCCGAAGCCGGCCTCGGCGTCGGCGACGATCGGTGCGAGCCAGTACGTTCCGGTGTCCCCCTCGGCGGCGTGGATCTCGTCGGCCCGGAGCAAAGCGTTGTTGAGCCGGCGGACGAGCGCCGGCCCGCTGTTGGCGGGGTAGAGGCTCTGATCGGGGTACGTGTGGCCCCCCAGGTTGGCGTCGGCGGCGACCTGCCAGCCGCTCAGGTAGATCGCCTTGAGGCCGGCCTTGACCATCTGCACGGCCTGGCCGCCGGTGAGCGCGCCGAGCGCGGGCACGTAGTCCTCGGTGTGGAGAAGCGACCAGAGCCGCTCCGCCCCGAGCCGGGCGAGCGTGTGCTCGACCTGGACCGTGCCGCGCAGCCGGAGGACGTCCTCCGGCGTGTAGGGCCGCTCGATCCCCTGCCAGCGGCCGTTCGTCGAGCCATTCCCGTCAACCATTCGTGTCCCTTTCGTCGAGGTAGTCGTAAGCCGGCAGGGTCAGGAACTCGACGAACTCGTCGCCGAGCGCCACCTGCTCGAAGATCTCCCGCGCCTCGCCGGCGCGGCTGCGTTCGTAAATCTCGTCACCGAACTGCTCTCGGAGCCTCTCGAGCTCCTCGTCGATGACCGTGCGGACGTAGACGCGGTCGAAGCGGCCGTTGCGCAGCCACTGCCAGACCTGCGAACGCGCGATCTCCGCGGTCGCCGCGTCCTCCATCAGGTTGTAGATCGCCGCGGCGCCGGTGCCGCGCAGCCACGACGACAGGTACTGGATCGCGACGCTGACGTCGTTGCGGAGGCCCTCCTCGGTGACCTCGCCCTCGGTCGCCGCCACGTTCAGGAGGTCAGCGACCGAGGTCGCGACGTCGTCGCGCTGCCGCTCGAGCTGGTTCGGGCGGTCGCCGAGGACGAGGTCGAACTCCTCCAGCGCAACCGGAACCAGATCGGGGTGCGCGACCCAGGTGCCGTCGAAGCCGTCGCCCGCCTCGCGCTGCTTGTCCTCGTGCACCTTCGCGAGCGCGCGCGCGTTCAGCTCCGGGTCCTTCCGGCTCGGGATGAATGCCGCCATACCACCCATCGCGTGCGCTCCGCGGCGATGACACGTCTTGACGAGCAGTTCCGCGTACGCGCGCATGAACGGCGCGGTCATCGTCACGCTGTTCCGGTCGGGCAGGACGAACTCCGGCCGGTCGCGGAACTTCTTGATCACGCTGAACATGTAGTCCCAGCGGCCCGCGTTGAGGCCGGCCGCGTGCTCGCGCAGCTCCCAGAGGATCTCGTCCATCTCGAAGGCGGCGAGGACGTTCTCGATCAGCACGGTCGCCTTGATCGACCCGTGCGGAAAGCCGAGGGTCTCCTCGGTGTGCGTGAAGACGTCGTTCCAGAGTCGTGCCTCGAGGTGGCTCTCGAGCTTCGGCAGGTACAGGTAGGGACCCGTCCCGCGGTCGAGCAGCCGCTTCCCGTTGTGGAAGAGGTAGAGGCCGAAGTCGAACAGGCTCGCGGAAACCGCCTGGCCCTCGACCTGGAAATGGCGCTCGACCAGGTGCCAGCCGCGCGGGCGCACGAGCAGCGTCGCGACGTCCTCGTTCAGCCGGTAGCTCTTGCCCTCCGGGCTCTCGAACTCGATCGTCCGGTCGATCGCGTCGACGAGGTTCGCCTGGCCCTCGACCATGTTGTGCCAGGTCGGCGAGTTCGCGTCCTCGAAGTCGGCCATGAACATCCGGGCGCCCGAGTTGAGGGCATTGATCACCATCTTCCGGTCGGTCGGGCCCGTGATCTCGACGCGGCGGTCGAGCAGGTCGGCCGGAACCGGGTCGATCGCCCAGTCGGTCTCGCGCACGTCGCGGGTCTCGGGGAGAAAGTCCGGAAGCTCGCCGGCGGAGATGCGCTGCTGGCGCTCCCCGCGGGCGAGCAGCAGCTCGAGCCTTCGTGGCCCGAAGCGCCGCTCGAGGTCGGCGACGAACGCGAGCGCCTCAGCGGTGAGGATTCCTTCCAGGCGCGTGTCGTGGACGCCTGCGACGTCGGCTCGGGCTGCGGTGGTCATGGGCGTCTAGTCGTTCTCGTGGTCGCGCTCGCAGAACTCCGGGCACGTGCACGGAGCCGACTCGGCGGCCGTGACGACGTAGCTGGCGCGCGCCGAGCGCATGGCGGTGGAGCTCGAAGCCCGTGCGCCTGTGTGCTTCCGCTCGGCGGTGCGATCCCGGCTCTTCCGTCTCGACAGCAAGCGCGTCACCTCCTGATACTGGCATATCTCGGATCCGAAGTCGACCAGTTCAGTCCGATTTCCGCCCTTTCGTCTAGTAAACCTACCCATTATGGATCCATTATGCCTGCCAACCGGACATTCGGCTCCTAGCCGTACGGGCTGAAGAGCCGTGTGCAACCATCCACGGGGTGATTCGACGGGGGCTGGTCATCGGGGTCGCGGCCGCGGCGTTGCTCGGCGTCGCCCCGGTCGCCCAGGCCGGGATCGCGGAGGTTCGGGACGGCCACGGGAACCTCGTCGGGAACGGCGGCCCGGGCACGTACGGAAGCGCCTACGACGCCGGCTGGACGCTCCGCTACGACTACGCCAGCCGGACCACCCGAGGCGTCTCGCTGAGAGGAGTCTCGCTCGCGGGCGGCGCCGTCTACGCGGAGAGGGTCTTCGTCCCGGCTCACGGCCTGCGCGGTGCGCGCGTCCAGGGGCTCCGGGTGAACGGCCACGCCGTCGCCGCGCGGCCGAACGCGCTCGTCCCGCTCGACCCGGGGAGCTACCTCGTCGTCCTCCAGGAAGCGGTCGTTCCGGGCGAGGGGAGCGGGCTCGTCGGCCTGCGCCTGGTGGCCGGAGACGCCGCGCTCGGCCTCGATCCGGGAACCCAGGTGCTGGTCGGGCTGGCGCGCGCGGCCCAGCCGGCGACGCACCACCGGCAGGCGCGTCTCTCCTGGCTCGCGCTCGGAGTCTCGGGGCACAGCGCGGTGCCCATCCAGGACGTCGTCTGGCCCGAGCTGCTCGGCGTGCCGTCGAACGGGAGCACCGGCCTCAGAGCGGTCGCAATCGCCGAGCGCTACCTCGGCATCCCCTACCGCTGGGGCGGCGCCGCCCCGATCACCGGCTTCGACTGCTCGGGCTTGACGATGTACGTCTATGCCCAGCTCGGGATCGATCTCACGCACTACACCGGCTCCCAGTGGTACGAGGGCACGCGCGTCCCGCCCGACCAGCTCGAGCCGGGCGACCTCGTGTTCTTCCACCCGAGCCCCCGGGGCCCGCAGCACGAGGGGATGTACATCGGCGGCGGCCGCTTCATCCAGGCGCCGCACACGGGCGACGTCGTGAAGATCTCGTCGCTGAGCGAGCCGTCGTACCTGAACGGCTACGTCGGCGCCGTCAGGCCCGCGAAGCCCTAGCCGGTCGGAGCCCGCGCAGCTCGTCCCGCTCACGCGGGCGCGGCGCGGGGGCCTTGCCGACGAAGGCGAAGCCGCTGAACATCATCGCGATCCCGAGCAACTGCCCCGCGTAGACGAAGGAGTACGAGCCCGTGCGCGAGAGACCGGTGGCCAGCGCCACGACGATCGCGCCCGCGGCTATCCAGACGTTCGAGCGCACGCGCCGGCGGCGCACGATCGCGTACAGCGAGCCGCCGACGAGAAACACCGTCCCGAAGGTGTTCAGCGCGACCGCCCAGAGGAAGGCGTCGCCGCCGAGCGCGGCGTTCGGCGGCGGTCGCCCGTGCGGCGTGAGCGCGAGCGCGGTCGTGCTCACCGGGGCGAGCGCGACCGTGACGATCGCCGCGGCCGTCGCCACGGCGAGACCACCGAGGAGCAGGTCCCGTCCCCGCCTCGGGAGGAGCAGCCAGGCTGAGCCGGCTCCGAGGAACGCAACGGTCAGCACGCCGCCCGCGAGGTAGTAGACCCGGAAGAGGCCGGGGGTCCAGCCGGCCCGCTGTGCAACCGCCTCGCAGGCCGCGGCGACCCCGAAGAGGAGGAAGCCGGTCGCCCAGAGCACCTTCTCGCCGGAGCGCCGCCGCCTGAGCGAGCGCAGGAGGAGAACGGCGAAGGCGATGGCGACGAGCGTCGCGCAGAGCGGCAGCAGGGCGTCGAGCACCGCGGGCGCCGTCGCGCCCGGTCGCGAGCTGATCGCGGTTACCGGAGAGCCGGCCGGGACGACCTCGAGGTAGGTGAAGTCCCGTCCTCCGAACATGCCCTCGTGGGTGGCGACGAACGAGTAGCGGCCCGGCGCCAGCGCGCGCGCGGGAGCCAGGGCCAGCTGCCGTGGCGTCGACGTGCGCAGGAGGAGCGGAACCCGGCGCTGGCGGCCGAGGTCGTAGAGCTGGTACGCGCTCACCGAGTCGACGGCGGCCGCGCGGACGAGGATCGAGCCGATCTGCGACGCGTGCATGCGGAGCGAGTCCTGCGGGAACGACGTCTGCGGATCGCTCCAGCTGAAGAGCTTGACCGGTCCGCGCGCCGTGCTCACGAACTGGCCGGTCACCTCGTTGGTCAGCCTCGGCTCGTAGGCGTAGCGGACGGTGCTGCCGCCCACCCCTGCGACCGCCGGCACGAACGGGATCGCCACCAGCAGCAGGGCCAGCACGCCGAAGCCGATCGAGACGCGGGTCCGGTAGCTCTCGACACGCCGCGTGCGGCCGCGCGGCGGACGCCCTTCGAGCCTCGCCCGCCGTCGCGCCTGCGCCCAGTAGAGCGCAGCCGAGGAGACCACGGCCATCACCGGGAGCCAGACGAGCTCGACTCCCCACCCCACGCCGCGCAGCGGGCCACGGCCGTACGGACTGAAGGCGACCGGGATGATCGCCCAGGTGATCGCCGGGCCGGCCATCAGCAGAATCGAGGCCATGAGCGGGAAGCCCGCGAACAGCCAGCCGACTCCCGGGAACCCCATCAGCCCGAGCGGGAGCTCGTAGCCGGCGAGAGCCGCGGGACTGCGCCGGCGTACGCGGCGCGGGATCGTCCCGCTGTAGATGCGTGGCACCGCCGCGATCGCCTGTCGTCCCTCCACGCGCTGACGCTCCGTCATCCGCCAGGCGGCACTCGCGAAGGAGGCGAACCCGATCAGGACCGCGAGCGCCGCGGGTACGAGGACGAGCGATTCCCAGGGCTCGAGCGCCGAGACCGCGGCCGCGAACGAGCGCCCCGCCGCGACCCGGTGGGCCTCGACCGCCGAGAAGGAGACGCCGGCCACGTAGTACGCGGCAACCCCGAGAGGCACGAAGACCAGCACGAGCCGGGCTCGCCGCGCCGGCCAGCGAGCTCCGAGCAGCTGGAGCGAGCCGAGCGCCAGGCCGGCCAGCAGCATCATCAGCCCGCCGAGCATGTTCAGCTGGGCGTGCAGGTTGACGATCACGTCCCCGGCCTCCCCGCCGCGGTCGAGCGCCTCGTTCACGAACGGCAGCGCCTGCACCGGTCCCTGCAGCGTCCCGATCGCGAGCGCGGCGCAGCCGACGAGCACGAACGGCCGCACCAGGCTCCGCGAGCGAAGGACGGAGCGGACGCTCGTCGCGAGCAGCAGCCAGAAAGCCGCGAACATCGCGATTCCCGCGCCCATGATCAGGTACGGGTGGAGCGGAGTCGCCTCCTCGGCCGCCTCGGGGGTCAGGCCGTGGTGGACCACCAGCCCGCCCTCGTGGAAACCGAGGTAGAGCGTCGAGAAGTAGAAGGCCAGCGACCCACCGAGGAGCGCGTAGAAGCACGTGTCGGCAAGGCGGCGAGAGGGCGCGGTTCCACCGAGCGCCTGTACGAGCGCGAACAGGGAGCCCGCGACGAGCATCGTCAGCCCGGTCACGAGATTGATGTGCGCATGACTGATCGGGTCGATCCACTCGCCCGCGTGGCCCGCTTTGTAGAGCCAGTCCGCGTTGGCGGGCTGCACCTGGATCACGCCCTGCACGGTCCCCACGGTCAGCGCCGCAGCACCCGTGGCGAAGTACTTCCAGAGGTGCCACTGCGGCTTCGGCACGCGGACGAGCCGTGACTGGAAGATCGTGAGGGCGACGTTGCTGGCGAAGCACCAGTAGCCGAGGCCCATCACGCCCGCGCCCATCCCGGTGGGCACCTTGTACCAGCGTCCCAGGTGCTCCTTCGCGGCCGGATACGTCGACCCGTGCTCGATCAGATGGCCCATCGCGATCCCGTTCCCGATCAGCGAGACGTAGAAGACGAGCAGGCCGACGACCGTGAACCAGAAGGCGCACTGCGCGAGCCCCTCGCTCGTCAGCGGCCGCCCCACGATCCGCGGGAGGACGAGCCAGCAGAGCCCGGTCGCGAGCAGCGTGCCCCCGCCGACGATCATCACGTGCGTGTTCGAGAGGTCGCGGACCAGGTGGCCCGCGTAGCCGGTGCGGGCGAGGTATTCGGCGAGCCAGGGCACGTTCTTGACGACCATGTGCAGGCTCCCGAGAACGAGGAAGAGCGCGCCGGCGAGGAAGTACTTCGCCGTCTTCGGGTCGTGCGCATGGAGCTCTTCGTCCGGGTAGGGCGTCTCGCGTACCGGCGGCGCGCGGCCCGGCACGAACCTGCAGATCGCCGCGACGACGACCGCGAAGAAGGCGACGTACGTCAGGAACTGGAGCGAGGAGAGGTGCTGGACCCACATCCCGCTAGCCCCGGTTACCGGAGGCCGGGCTCGAGGAAGTAGATCGTCAGGGTCACGGCGAAGTAGACGACCGCGATCACAGCCAGGATGATCCAGGAGCGGACGACGGCCTGGCGCGAGTGGCGGTCCTCCTCCCCGCCGATGTCGCGGTAGCCGGCGAGCGGACGGGCGGGGCGGGGCTCTTGCGGAACGGGAGCCTCGCTCATCTAGAACACCTTCTCCAGGACGCGTGTCGGCTCGGCGCGGATGTCGGCCACGTCACCGAGCATCCGCTCGAACGTGTAACCCCGCTCGAGGAATGCCTCGAGCTGCTCGGGCGTGTCCCAGGTCGTGTAGCAGTGGACGCGGACGCCGCCGTCCTCTATGGCGACGAACGCCTCGAGCTTCTGGCAGCCGGGGTACTCCTGGACGTGCCCCTTGAGCGCCTGCATCGAGGCGTAGACGCTCGGCCACGCCTCCATCGGCACCTGAGCGACGGTCGCCGACGACCATGCCACGTAGGGCAGCGCCGATGGGACAGGGACCTCTGCGGCGGCCATCAGAACTTCTGTCCCCAGACGATGTGGCCGACGATCAGCACCGCCGCCCAGGCTGTCAGGACCCCGGTCAGAACCAGGAAGAAGACCGTCGCAGGCCCGGCCGTCTCCGTCGTGTATCCGCCGAAGCTGTCCGCCGGATAGATCCGTTCCCGCTGGCGGGTCGATCGGTACTGGTGGATCCACCAGAGGGTGGCGATCACGAGCACGATCACGAAGCCCCAGAGCCAGGCGAGGTCGATCCAGTGGACGTGCCAGGTGTCCGGCCGGTACATCGTCTCCTGGTGGCCCTGGAGGTACTTGTAGTACTGCTGCGCCTTCTCGGGCGACTCGCCGCTAGGCATCCCCATCGGCCCACTCCTCCTCGTCGAGCGCCCACTCGGGCGTGTAGTAGTCCTCCTCCTCCACCAGGAGCGGGATTCCTCCCATCCGGTCGAGCTCCTGGAAATGGCCCGCCTTCCAGGCCGCCAGGAACGCGACGAGCGCGAGCCCGGCAAAGATGAAGAACGTGTCCATCATCCAGTCGGCCATCACCCAGCGCGACTGCTTGCTCTCCGGCGCTTCGTGCGCGAGCGCCAGGGCGGGCCAGCCGAGGGCCATGACCGCCGCCAGGACGAGCGTGGCTGCGAGAAGCCTCAGGCGGCTCACTGCTGCCCCGGCACGGTCGGCGGGACGTCCTTCTGGGCGGCGGGCGGAAGCTTCTCTCCCCTGGCGCGCGCGTCGGCCCAGGCGCGGTTGAGCATGTCCTCGTAGATCGACCTGATCCCCGCGGCCGCCGTCCCGAGCGAGAGCGGTGTGTGGGCCTTGTCGTTCAGCACCAGGTGGTCGCCCGGCGAGAGCCCTGGGAACACGGCCTCCGCCTCTTTGATGAACGGGTCGTTCGCCTGCTTCTTGTCGAACTGGACGTTGTTGGCGAGCTTCTGGCGCGTGTTCGTCCACGCCAGCAGCTCAGGCGAGGGTTGCCAGACGATGTAGTCCTTCGGCTCGGGCACCCGGTTGGCAGCGAGGGTCCCATTCGGGATCGTCTTGACGAACAACACGACGCGCCAGATGTCGTTGACGGAGAGTCGGTCGCCGAAGTTCTCCATCGCCGTGCCAGACCAGCCGCGGAGGATCCGGTAGTAGAAGTCGCCAGGCCCGGTGTCACCGCCGCAGCAGGCGTCGTCCTTGTCGGTGAAGTCGGCCGGCGTCGGCGAGAGGAACGGTGCGGCCGGGCCCTTCCCGTCGCCGTTGAGACCGTGGCAGCCGATGCAACGGTCGAGGAAGACCTCCTTGCCGCGGAAGAGGTTTTGCTCCGTCACAGGCAGCGGGTTTCCCGCGAGCCAGTAGCCTCGCTCGATCTGGGAGAGGTTGGGCGCCTCCTCGAGCTGGTCCTTCGGCGGATCCAGGCTCGCATCGTCCGGCTCCAGCGGTTTCTTGTGCGCCGCATTGAACCCGCGGTACGGCGGCGGGAAGCCCTGGTTGACGAGCACGACGTGCTTGGCGTAGAGCTGGCCGGCGTAGCGGAGCAGCCCGGACTTGCCGCTGCGCTGCTCGACGTACGAGATCACCTGGTTCACCTGCTGGTTCGAGAAGAGCGACTTCATGTCCGGCATGAGCGAGCGCGGGTCGACGAAGCGCGGATCCCAGAAGTGCGCGGACTGCCAGTCGTCCGGATGCCAGCCCGACTCCTGCGAGAGGTCGGGCCCGGTTCGCTCGGTTCCGAGGATGTTCGGCGACTGGTCGCTCCCGTAGAAGTCGCCAGGCTGGGAGACCTTCGGGTAGAGGAAGTAGAGCGCCTCGCGCACGTCCTGCGGCCGCGAGTAGCCGGAGTGGCAGACGTAGCAGCCGTTCTGGGCGAACAGGTTCCGTCCCTTGAGCGCCACGCTCGAGAGCGGAGCCCAGTCCGCCGAGGCCGGCGGATCGAACGTGTGGATCGGAAGCCAGACGACGATTCCAACGACGCAGAAGAACGCGAGCAGCCCGCCCACGCCCGCCATCAGCGGCGTGATCAGCATGCGCTCCTTGGGATGCCGCGACCACCCGCGGGGCAGCGGCTGCGGCGGCTCGCCCCTGCGCTCGTCGGCCATCAGCCGGCGACGGGTGGAGGCGCCATCATCTCGGCCACCCTCAGGGTCTCCTGCCTCCGGCGCTCACCCGTGTTGCTGTAGATCGTCATCCCGATGTTGACGATCTGGACGATCCCGGAGACGACGATCATCGCGCCGAAGATCCCGCGCGCGATGTAGTACGCGTGCAGCTGCGGCAGGACGTTCACCTCGGGGATCCCGTCCTGCCAGGCGAAGCCCTGCTGGAAGCCGGCCAACGTGAGCACGCTGAAGAAGCCGGTGAAGCCGACCGTGACGAGCCAGTACTGCCACTCGGAAAGGCTCCGGCTGAATAAGGGTCGCTGGTAGATCTGGGCGACGATGTAGTCGATCACGCCCATGCCGAGGATCGTGAAGGCGCCGAGCAGGGCCAGATGCGCGTGGGCGACGACGAAGTTCGTGAAGTGCGTCAGCTTGTTGAACGGCTGGATCGCCTCGAACGCGCCCTGGATGTTGACGAGGAAGTAGAAGAAGAAGGCGGTCATCGTGAAGCGCAGGGGGAGGTTCGTGAAGAACCGATCCCAGTTGCCCTTCATCGTCCCGAGGATGTTGATCGTGAACGCGAAGACCGGGACCAGCAGCATCCAGGACGAGACCTGGGCGATCGTCTTCAGCCACGCCGGCGTGGGTGACTGGAGAATGTGGTGGTCGCCCACGCCCGTGTAGAAGAACGCCATCCCCCAGAAGGAGACGAGCGAGAGCGTGTAGCTGTACAGGGGGGTGTTCGTCACCCGCGGGACGATGTAGTACGTCAGCGCGAGCAGCATCGGTGTCAGCCACAGCCCGAACAGGTTGTGGGCGTACCACCAGTTGAGGATCGCGTCGGACAGGCTCGAGTTGAGGGCGCCGGAGGTCGCGCCCCAGACGTTCCCCGGGTGCCAGATCACGTTACCGATCGCGTAGTCGACCGCGAGCCAGAGCGGGCTGGCGATGAAGAACCAGACAGAGACGTAGATCGGCCTGATCGTCCGGATCGAGACCGTCGCCAGGATGTTGACGATGTTGCCGCACCAGATGACGAGCAGAGCGATGTCGATCGGCCAGATGAACTCGGCGTACTCGCGGCCCTGACTGTGGCCTGTGAGCAGGCCGATGATCCCGAGCAGGTACATCAGGTTCCAGGCCCAGGCGCAGATGACGCCGAGCCGCTCGCTCCACATCCCGCGCGTGCCCACGAGGCGCGGGAGCATGTAGAAGAGCGCGCCGAAGTACATCATCGTGAGCCAGGCGAGGATCACGCCGTTCACGTGCGACGGGCGGATCCGGCTGAACTGGAGCCACGAGATCCCGCCGAAGGCCTCGGGAGTGACGAACTCGGTCGCGAGAACGAGTCCGAAGAGGTCGACGACGGTCAGCCAGATGATCGACGAGAGGATCCAGTGCCTCGCCGCCCGGTCCGGGAAGGGCGCGGGACCCGATGCTCGCTCCGTCAGGGGCGCAGGCGCATCCGGCGTAATCGCGCCCGGCTCCAGCGGACGATCCCGCTCGAGGGTCCCCTCGCCGGCCATTGCGGGCGACCATAGGAAAGCGCCCGCCGTGACGCGCGCGAGATGACGAAACTGTCATCCACGCGTCATTTCCAGGTCATCTCGACTGCGTTAGGGTCCGCAGGCAGGGAGGTTTATGCGCATCCTGGTCATCGAGGACGAGCCGCGGATCCGGGCCTTCCTTTCGCGCGGCCTCGAGGCGGAGGGCTTCAGCGTCGACGGCGCAGGCGATGGTGCGGCGGGGGTCGAGCAGGCGGCACGGCGGCGCTACGACCTCGTGATCCTCGACCTGCTCCTGCCGAAGCTCGACGGTCTCTCGGTGTTGCGGGAGCTGCAGCGCGAGCGACCCGAGCTCCCCGTCGTGATCGTCTCGGCCCGCTCGGACCTCGACACCAAGCTCCGCGGGTTCGGGCTCGGCGCCTGCGACTACCTCTCGAAGCCGTTCTCGTTCGACGAGCTGCTCGCGCGAGTGCGGGCACAGCTGCGACGTGGGCGGCCGGGCGAGAGCGGGACGGTCGTGCGCGCGGGGACGCTGTCGCTCGACGTCGCGCGCCGCCAGGCTCGCCTGGGCGACGTGGTCGCCGAGCTCTCAGACCGGGAGTTCCGCCTCCTCCACCACCTGGTCCTGCACGAAGGGGAGGTCGTGAGCCGCGAGCGGCTGCTCGCCGACGTCTGGGGCTACCACTTCGACCCGCGCTCGAACGTCGTCGACGTCTGCATCCGACGGCTGCGGCAGAAGCTAGGCGCGCAGGCGCCGATCGAGACCGTGCGGCATGGGGGCTATCGACTGACGGCGGCGGCCTAGGACGATGCGGCGATGAAGGCGGGCGACTCTCTCCGGCGTCCCGAATGGGCTCGGGGGCTCTCGTGGGTGGAAATCGCCTGGCTCCTCTTCACCGGAGCGAACCTGACCGCGATGCTGCTCCTCCCGAGCTGGGAGACGATCCCGTTCCACTTCATCTGGATCAGCCTCACGATCGTCTACGGCTTCCGCGTGTGGGACTCGACGGCGACGGGCGTCGTGCTCGCTCTCGTCGCGGTTACGACGGGGGGCCTGATCCTCAGCGACGCGTACACGGGCGAACAGCTCTGGGGCGAGCTGTTCGAGGTCCCCTTGATGTCGGCGATGTTCCTGGCAATGGTCTGGCACGCGCGCCGCCGCCAGGACGCGCTGCGCACGATCGAGCGAGAGGCCGACGAGCGCGCCGCGCTTCTGCGCCAGCAGAAGCGTTTCTTGCACGACGTCTCGCACGAGCTGCGGACACCGGTCACGATCGCCCGCGGGCACCTCGAGGTGCTCCGGCGGCTGAACGGAAAGCCGGCCCAGGAGATCGAGGTCGCGCTCGACGAGCTCGGCCGGATCGAGCACATCCTCGAGCGGCTGCTGCTGCTCGGGAGGTCGAAGCAGCCCGACTTCGTCGTGCTCTCCGACGTGGACGTGGGACCCTTTCTCGAGGATGTGTTCATGCGTTGGTCCGAGGTGGTTCCGCGCGGATGGACGCTCGGCCCTGTCGTGCAGGGCACACTCCGCGCCGATCCCGAGGCTCTCCGGATCGCTCTTGACGCACTGCTCGAGAACGCGGTCAAGCACACCGAGCCGGCCGACGCGATCAGGCTCGGCGCCCGCGCGGCCGGCGGACAGCTCGCGATCGAGGTCGCGGACGAGGGCCCCGGGGTACCGCACGACCAGCTCGGGCGGATCTTCGACCGCTTCGCCCGGGCCGACTCCGCACGCTCACGGGACCAGGGAGGTGCCGGGCTCGGGCTCGCGATCGTCGATGCGATCACGAAGGCCCACGACGGGACCTGCTCCGCGGTGAACTCGGCCTCCGGCGCGATCTTCACACTGCGCTTCCCGGCCTTCACGCCAGCCCGTGGGCAGGTGCCCGCGCTCTCTGCTTCCTAAGCGACGAGGACTCCCTCGACCTAGCTACGCAGTCGCCTCGGCGTGAGGCCGATAGGCCTGAGGAATGCGGCGATTCACCTCATTTGCGTGCGCGTGTGGGCAGGCGCGACATCGGCTTCTTCGCCGCCTTGGCGAGGAACGCGGCATCGCTCTGGCGATGGCTCTGGGGATCATGAGCGTCCTGCTGATCTCCGGCTCGACGATCGTCTACTTCTCGAGCGCGAACGCCCGCACGGCCTCCCGCAGCAGCTCCGACCAGAAGGCCTACGCGCTCGCCGAGGCCGGCATGAACAACGCGCTCTCCGTCCTCGAGAACGCGCTCGACCCGCGCACGAGCACGCTTCTCCCCCAGACAACGGTCAACTTCGAGGGCGGCTCGGCCACGTATTCCGGCACCATCGATGCGAACTACCTCTGGTCGATCACCTCGATCGGCTCCGTGCGCAGCCCGACCGGCGCGCTGAGCAACGTGCGAAGGACGCTCAAGCGGACCGTCCAGGTGCTCGGCCTCAATCAGAGTGCAACCGGCATCGCCTGGAGCCGCTTCTACCAGGACAGCACGGCCTCGTGCCTCACAATCGACGGCGTCAACTGGCCCGCGCCGGTCTCGACGCGCGGCGACCTCTGTCTCGAGAACGGGGCCACGATCACGGGCTCGACCACGACCGTCGACACCGGCGGGAGCGTCATCATCGAGGGCCCCGACACGACGCCGGCGGCGCGCGTTCCGACCGCAGCGTCCGGCTGGACGAACTCGACGAACGTCTTCACGAGCAACAGCGTCTACGCGACCAACGCGATCTCGGCCAACTCGAACGGCGCCACGCTCTCGGCGACCGGGTTCGGCTTCTCGGTCCCGTCGAGCGCGATCATCCGCGGCATCCAGGTCAGCGTGATTCGCAAGGCAACCGCGGCGAACTCGATCCAGGATGCGACCGTCCAGCTCCAGAAGGCGGGCACCGCGGTCGGGTCGAACAGGGCGATCGCCGGGACCTGGACCACCTCCAACGTCACGCAGAACTATGGGACGACGTCCGATCTCTGGGGCACGACCTGGACCGCGTCCGACATCAACAACGCGAACTTCGGCCTCAAGTTCACCGCGAAGGCCGGCGCGACCGCGACCACAGCGAATGTCGACTACATCGCGATCACGGTGACGTACTCGAACGACACGAGCGCGATCGGCACCTCCGGGTCGCCCATCGCCGAGGTCAACGTCAACGGGACGTGCAAGTACAACGCCAACGCGGCCCACACGCCGTGCTCCAGCGCCGACAAGGTGTACGCGTCGAACATCTCCTCAGTGGCCAAGAACCTGAGCTTCCCCTCGATCGACTTCACCTACTGGTGGGCGCATGCGAAGCCCGGCCCGAAGTATCCCTGCACGACCTCGACCGGAACTCCTCCCACCTTCGACAACGACGCGGGCACGACCAGCGCGCCGAACAACAGCATCCCGGTCAACGGCGAGATGGCCCCGCTCAACGCCGATTACACCTGCAAGGTGATCGAGAACGGTATCCGCGTGGGCGAGCTCTCCTGGAACCACACGACCCACGACATGACCATCTACGGCACCGTCTTCGTCGACGGGAACTTCCGTTTCGACAACGACGGCCAGGTCGTCCACTACCACGGCCGCGGGGACATCTTCGCGGGCGGCGCCGCCGAGATCGACGCGCTCGTCTGCGCTGGCGGCTCTGGGACCACCCTCGCCACGAGCTGTTACGCGGATATGAGCAACTGGGACCCGTCCCAGGACATGCTCGTCCTCCTGTCGATGTACACCGGCCAGGCCGAGTACGACCAGGGTGGCTCGACGTGCACCCCGACCGGGACGACCTCCTGTCCCAACGGGTACTACGCCTCGGGCTTCCAGGGAGTCCTCTACTCGAGGGGCGACTGCCTGATCCACCAGATGTTCCGCGACAGCGGGCCGGTGATCTGCAACTCGATCACGCTGCCCAACGAGTCGAACGGAAACCCGACGTACTACTCGTATCCGCAGCTGAGCAACCTCACGGGCGGGCAGAAGTACACGAATCCGGCCGGCGCGTCGTCGTTCGTGCTCCAAATCAACCCGATGACGGGTTAGCCGCTAGCGTGTAGGTCGCCGGCAGGCCTTGCCGGTCGGCCGTCGAAGCGGGGTGGGTTCGTGAGCGCCGGAGTGATCGCCGTCACCTTCGCGGCCCTCGCGACGGCCCTGGCGACCGGGCTCGGCGCGGTGCCCTTCGTATTCGTCCGCGACATGAGCCGTCGCTGGCTCGGTGTGTCGAACGCGATCGCGGCGGGGATCATGCTCTCCGCCAGCGGCGCGCTGATCGTCGAGGGACTGATCCGGGGAATCCTCCGTGTCCTGGTGGGCGCTGCGATCGGCGCCGCGTTCATTGCCGTCACTCACCGTGTCCTCGAGGGCCGCGACGACCTTCGCTTCGGCAACCTCACGGCGGGCGACGCGAAGAAGGCGATCCTGATCGTGACCGTGATGACGCTGCACTCGTTCGCCGAGGGGGTCGGCGTGGGCGTTTCCTACGGCGGCGGGGTCGAGCTCGGGATCGTGATCACGATCGCGATCGCGATCCACAACATCCCGGAGGGCCTCGCGATCAGCCTCGTGCTCGTGCCCCGGGGAACGACCGTCCTCTCGGCCGCGGGGTGGAGTGTCTTCTCCAGCCTTCCTCAGCCCCTGGTCGCCCCATTCGCCTACATGTTCGTGGAGGCGTTTCGGCCCTTCCTGCCCGTCGGCCTGGGCTTTGCCGGCGGGGCGATGGTCTGGCTCGTGCTCGCCGAGCTGCTCCCCGACGCACGGGCCGAGCTCGACACGCGCTCCCTCGTCCTGTGGCTGGGCGGCTCGCTCGTGCTCATGTCTGCGCTGCAGGCGATCTTGCTCGGCTACTGAACCGTCTTACGGGGAAGCACCGATTCGCCGGCGGTGCCAGCGGCGGAGTTCGTCGGTACCCCAGACGATCACTGGAAACACGGCCAGCAGGAGCAGATCGGTCGCCGGGAGCGGCCTCGTCCCGAAGACGGCCTGGAATGCCGGCACGTAGAGGAGCGCCGCCGTGAACACCAGCTCGAACGCGATCCCCCACAGCAGCGCGCGGTTCGACCAGACGCCGACCGAGCGAAGCGAAGCCTTCGACGTGCGCGCCGCGAATGCGGTCCCCACCTGGCAGGCGACGATCCCGGCGAAGGTCATCGTCGTCGCCTGGAGGTAGACGTGGTGCAGCGAGCTGCCGACGGCCACCGAATCACCCGGCGACCAGCCGGCGCGGAGGAGGACGAAGAAGAAGCCGCCCATCACGAGCCCGGCCGAGATCCCGCCCATGAAGCCCCAGGCACGGACGAGCAGCTCCCGGCTGATCACTCCTTCGCGCGGGCTGCGCGGCGGCCGCTCCATCAGGCCGGGCTCCGCCGGCTCCTGGCCCAGGGCAAGCGCGGGCAGGGTCTCGGTGCCCAGGTCGATCGCCAGGATCTGGAGAACGGTCAGCGGCAACGGCACGGCGCCGCCCGAGAGCGCAAAGACGAGGAACGGTACGACCTCGGGAGTGGCGTGGGCGAAGATGTAGAGGATGAACTTGCGGACGTTGTCGTAGACGCGGCGTCCAGCCTGCACCGCGACCACGATCGTGGCGAAGTTATCGTCGGTCAACACCAAAGTCGCCGCCTGGCGCGCGACCTCCGTCCCGCTCTGTCCCATCGCGACGCCGATGTCGGCGCGACGGAGCGCGGGCGCGTCGTTCACCCCGTCGCCGGTCATCGCCACGACCTCGCCCTCGTCGCGCAGCGCGTCCGCGATCCGGAGCTTCGCTTCGGGTGAGCTGCGCGCGAACACGAGCGCGGGCTCGGTGCGGAGCAGCTCGCCGAGAGCCGCGTCGCTCAGACGGTCGAGCTCCCGGCCCGTGACCAGCCGGACGCCGTCGCCGACGATCCCGACCCTCCGGGCGATCGCGACTGCGGTCGGGCCTGCGTCGCCCGTGATCACAACGACGCGAATGCCCGCGCCGTAGCAGCGCGCGACGGCCTCGGCCACCTCGGGGCGCGGCGGGTCGAAGAGGGCGACGAGCCCGAGGAAGACGAGGTTGCGCTCGACGTCCTCGCGCTCCTCCGGGAGCGGAGTGCCGGCGGGCAGACGCGCCGTGGCCGCCGCGAGGATCCGCAACCCCTCCCCCGCCCAGCGCTCGCTGCGATCGAGGATCGACTTCCGCTCGTCGGCGGAGAGCGGCCGCTCCGCTCCGTCGGTGCCGAGAATCAGCTCGCAACGATCGAGCGCCTCCTCCGGCGCTCCTTTCACGTGGACGTACAGGCCGTCAGGCCGCTCGTCGATCGTGGACATCAGCCTCCGCTCCGCATCGAAGTGGAACTCCTTCTTTCGCCCGGACTCGCGCGTTGCGAGCGTGACGTCGGCTCCGAGGAGCGCTGCGGCCCTGAGCAGCGCAAGCTCGGTCGGATCGCCCGCATCGGGACCGAGCTCCGCGTTGTTGCACGCCGCGAGCGCCTGCGCGAGCCTCTCTAGCGGAGCCGGGACACGTGAGGGTGCGGCTGAGGCATCGCTTGCGATGCCGGCATCAGGACGCGCGGGCTCTGCCTGTGCGTCCGTCTGAAATGACCGGTCGAAACGAGCGAGCTCATCCGAAGCCGCCACTGAGAACTCGCCGGCATCCGTCCAGACCGCTGTCGCCTGCATGCGGTTCTCGGTCAGCGTCCCCGTCTTGTCCGTGCAGATGACCGTCGTCGAGCCGAGCGTCTCGACCGCGCTCAGCCGCTTGACGAGGGCTCCCGAGCGCGCAAGCGCGCGGACGCCGACCGCCAGCGCAAGGGTGATCGTGGGCAGCAAGCCCTCCGGCACGTTGGCGACGATGAGGCCGATCGCGAACGTGAGCGCGTCGGCTGGAGGAAGCCCGGCGACGAGCGCCCCGAGCGGGAAGAAGACGAAGCCGGCCGCAACGGAGACACCAGCGATCAGCCAGGCCACCCGCTTGACCTGAACCTCGAGGGGACTCTCCTCGCGTCGGACCCGCTGCGAGAGCGCCGCGATCCTCCCGAGCTCCGTGCGCATCCCGGTCGCGACCACAACGGCCCGCGCCTCCCCGCCGATGCAGGCGCTGCCGCTGAAGACGAGGTCGCGCGCCTCCAGGGGCGGAGCCTGCGCGTCGACGAACTCCGCCGAGCGCGAGACCGGGACCGACTCGCCTGTCAGCGTGGAGACATCGACCTCGATCGCGCCCTCGAGCAGCCGTGCGTCGGCCGAGATGCGGTCGCCCTCGGCAAGCAGAAGGATGTCGCCAGGCACGAGCAGTCGCGCCTCGATCACGGTGCGCCCGCCGTCGCGGAGGACGCTCGCGTGCGGCGGCAGGTAGCTCTCGAGCGCCTCCACGGCGCGCTCGGCCTGACGCTCCTGCAGGAAGGCAAACGCCGCGTTCAGGAGGATGACGCCGACGATCGCAGCCGCCAGCACGGCCGTGCCTGCAACCAGGGCCAGCAGGGCCGCGACCCAGAGGAGGAGCGCGAGTGGATGCGTCAGCTGGCGGGCCACCTCGCCGGGCCACCGCCGGCCGGAGGGACGGGCTAGCTGGTTGGAACCCTCGGTGAGCAGTCGCCGCTCGGCCTCGCGGCTCGACAGGCCCTCGGGGGTCGTCCGGAGATGTCGCAGCAGCAGGTCGGCAGGCTCGTGCAGCTCGAGGGTGGGGTCTCCGGAGTCGACTGCGGCACGGCCGTTCGTCTGTTGAGCCATCGCGTCCAGATCGTGTCGGCGCGGCCCATCCCGTCCATCGGGAGCACCGCGGATCACGGCTGCGCGCAACTACCGAATCCGTAGTTAGCCGAGCCGGGGATCGGCGAGCGGCCCGATGCCCCGGCCACGACACGCGAGAACGATGGGCGCAACACGACGAGGAGGACCCGATGAAAACAATCGTGATCGCAACCGACGGCTCGCCCTCGGCGCAGGAGGCAGTCGAGCTCGGGCTCGACCTCGCCGCCGAGCAGAAGGCCGACGCCGTGCTCGTGCACGTCGCCCCCGCGGTCGACCTGCTCCCCACGACCGGCTTCGGGATGTCTGCGGCGCAGCAGCACGAGCTGACCGACGAGGACCGGCGCTCGCTCGAGGACGCGAAGGCGCTCGCGACGGAACTCGGCGTCGAGGCAACGACGGAGCTCCTGGTCGGCAACGCGGTCGACGAGATCGTCGCCTACGCGGACTCGGTCGACGCCGACCTGATCGTCATCGGCTCCCGCGGCCACGGCGCCATCGCCGGCGCGCTGCTCGGCAGCGTCTCGCTCGGGGTGCTGCACGAGGCGCGGCGGCCGGTGCTGGTCGTCCGCGGTACACAGGTTCGCACGCCGGTCACTACGTGAAATCCCGCAGAGCGAGCGGGGAATTCCCGCGCGGACGTTCCGCGCCGGCCCGGATGGAGCAGAAGTCCCGCCGAATACACTCCGGCAAGAAGAACGGACGCGACGGAAGGAGGAACAGATGCGCAAGGTTTTGGAAATCGGAGGTGTGATCGCGGCGATCGTCCTGATCGCATTCGGCATCGGTGCGATCGTGATGGGCTTCAGCGGGCAGTCGACGGTCAACGACAGCCTCAAGCAGGAGCAGATCACCGGCTCGCCCGACATGACCCCGGCGGCCATCGCCGGCGAGGTCAAGGCGGCGAAGACCGCGCAGTCGCAGCTCGTCTCGAAGCTGCAGGCGGCGGGCGTGAAGATCACGCCGGCGCCGATCGACACGCCGAGCTGCTCGATCGCGGGCAAGCAGGTCACGAACGGCGACCAGGCTCGCTGCTTCGCGGAGTACATGCGGATCCACACGTTCGGCGCCACCTCGGGCCTGACGTACTCGCAGATGGGCCGCTCCATCGCGAAGCCCGACACGCCGTTGAAGTTCACGGACGGCCTCGGCGCAACGAGCGACCCGACCTACGCACTGACCGACCCGAAGACCCAGCAGCCCGTCAGCAACGGACGGCGTGACATCTGGGTCACCTACACCGCACTGACGACCGCGCTCAACTCGAGCTACATGGCGTCACGGCTCTCGGTGTTCGGGATCGTCGTCGGCGTGGCACTGCTGCTCGCCGGCATCGGCTTCGGGATCCTCGCGCTCATGGGCGCGCTGGAGAGCCCGGAGATGGCCTTTGGCCACAAGCCGAAGGAGGCCGCACCCGCGCCCCCGGAGGTCGCGGCCAAGGCCTAGACGGAATCCTTCCGTCGCGCGGAGGGGCCGCGCCTGCGCGGCCCCTCCATCCCCAGCAGAAGGCCGCCTCGGGCGGCCTTCTTCGCACATGCGGCGATCTCGGCCGATTGCCGGCTTTCCAAGCGACGGTGTAACCCACTCAAGCCCGGAAGGCGGTCGCTTGCGACGCCGTTCAAGAGGCCGCGCCGGCTTGGCCGGTGCGGCCGTCTTACTTCTCGAGGAGCCCCAGGTCGAGGGCGTAGCGGACGAGCTCGGCGCGGCTCGAGAGGCGGAGCTTCTGCATGATGTGCGCGCGGTGCGTCTCGGCCGTGCGCACCGAGATGAAGAGCTGCTTGGCGATCTCCTGGTTGGTGTGCCCAAGCGCGAGGAGGCGCAGCACCTCCCGCTCGCGGTCGGAGAGCGGATCCTCCTCGGCCCGCCTGCGCTCCTCGGTCTCCGCCGCGACGAGCCGCGCGCCGAGCTCCGGGTGGACGTAGCGCCCGCCTCCCGCGACCTCCACGATCGCGGTCACGAGCTCCGAGTCGGCCGCCTCCTTGAGGACGTAGCCGCTCGCGCCCGCCGAGAACGCCTCGCGCACGTAGCGCGGGTCGTCCTGCATCGACAGCACGAGCACCTTCAGATCCGGGGTCTCGTGCAGCAACTGGGGGACGACCTCGAGCCCGCTCTGGTCGGGCATCACGACATCCAGCAGAACGACGTCGGGCTTGAGCGAGCGCGCCTCGAAGACCGCCTCGCGAGCGCTTCCGGCCTCGCCGACGGCCTCGAGCTCCGGCTCGGCGTCGATCAGGAGCTTGAGCCCGGCGCGGACGACCGCATGGTCGTCGACGATCAGGATCTTCGTCTTGCTCATCGCAGCGGCACGTCCGCAGCGAGCGTCGTCCCCGCGCTCGGGCTCGACTCGATGCGCAAACGTCCTCCCAGCAGCCCCAGCCGCTCCCGCATCGCGATCAGGCCGAAGCCGTCTCCGCCCGAGCCCGGGTCGAAGCCCTGTCCGTCGTCCTCGACGACCGCGGTGACGAAGCCCTCCATGCGCGTGAGCGCGATGCTGACGTGTCTTGCGCGCGCGTGCTTGACGACGTTCGTCAGCGACTCCTGGACGATCCGGTAGAGCGCGGTCTCGATCTCGCCGGGCAGACGCTCCGCGCCGAGGGCGGCGCCGAATTGCACCTCGATCCCGGTCTGCTCGGCGAACGACGAGGTCAGGCGCTCGAGCGCGGCCACGAGCCCGAAGTCGTCGAGGGCGCTCGGGCGCAGCTCGACTGCAAGGCGGCGCACATCCTGGAGAGTCGCGACCACGAGCTCGCGCAGGCGAGCCGTCGCCTCACGCGACTCGTCGGTCTGGAGCGTCTCCTCGAGGTTCTTGAGCCCGAGCAGGATCGAGGTCAGCGCCTGGCCGGTCTCGTCGTGCAGCTCGCGCGCGAGCCTGCGGCGCTCGACCTCCTGGGCGTCGACCACGCGTCGGAACGCGTCCCGCGCGATCCTCTCGGAGAGGTCGACGGCGACCGCGGCACGGTTGGCGAACGTCTCGGCCAGGCGGAGGTCGGTGTCGGAGAAGCGCGGCTCCTCGCCGAGCTTGTCGTGCGCCTCGATCACGCCGATCGCCTCGGTGCGCACGAGCAGCGGGACCCAGAGCCCGGTGCGCGCGCCGATCGCCCGCGTCAGTTCGGGGTTCACGTCGGGGTCGTCGAGGACGGAGTCGACCCGCTCGCTCACGCCCCGCTCGAGCACGCGGCCGCTCTTCGACGCCGAGCGCGCGACAACGCGGCCGACGATGCCCTCGCTCCCCTCACCCGCGGCCGCCGCGACTCGCAGCTCCTGCCCGCCGGCGGGCAGGAGCACCGTGACCACGCGCGCGTCCAGCAGCTCGCGCAGCCGGCGGGCGATCAGATCGAGCAGCCGGTCGAGGTCGGTCTCCGTCGCGAGCGCGTTCCCGACCTCGTTCAGCGACTCGAGCTGCTGCGACCAGCTCGTCGCCGCCTCGTACAGGCGCGCGTTCTCGATCGCGACCGCAGCCTGGCCGGCGAGCAGCGTGACGAGCTCCTCGTCCTCGGCGGTGAAGTCCTCCTCCCCGGCCTTCTCGGTCAAGTAGAAGTTCCCGTACGCTGTCCCGCGGAGCAGGATCGGAACGCCCAGAAAGGAGCGCATCGACGGGTGGTTGGCGGGGAAGCCGACCGAGCGCGGGTCCTGGGCCAGGTCGTGCAGGCGGAGCGGCTTCGCGTCCGCGATCAGCGCGCCGAGGATCCCGCGGCCGCGGGGGAGGTCGCCGATCGCCGCCTGCGTCTGCGCGTCGATCCCCGTCGTGATGAAGTGCTCGAGCTCCGAGCCGCCCTCGTCGATCACGCCGAGCGCGCCGTAGCGGGCACCGGTGAGCTCGGCGGCCTTCTCGACCAGCCGCTGCAGCAGGACGTCGAGGGAGAGCTCGGACGTGATCGCAACACCGGCCTCGACAAGGGCGCGGAGCCGTTCTTCGCTCGAGCCGACCGCCGCCACGATGGCGAGCGTACCGCCTTCGGGCGCAGGTCCTGCGGGTTTTCCGCGCTCCGTTCCGTGCCTCTTCCGATGGCACAAGCGACGCGCAGGGCGCAGACTTCGGCTCGATGAGCGTTTTCACGCATTCGGTCGGCGCGGTCGACGTGATCCTTCGGGACGGCGCGACGCTGCGGCTGCGTGGGCCGACGGCCGACGACCTCGACGCGCTCGAGGCGTTCTTCACCGGGCTCTCAGACCGGAGCTTCTACCTGCGCTTTCACGGCGCGCGCACGGTCGACCGGGCGCTCGTCGAGCACTTCGCCGACCCGGACTGGCGCGATCGTGGCGTCCTCGTCGGCGTCCTCGCGGACGAGATCGTCGCCGTGGCGGAGTTCATGCGGCTGCGCGACGAGCGGAGCGCCGAGGTGGCGTTCGCGGTCGCGGACGAGCATCAGGGGCGCGGGGTCGGCACCCGGCTCCTGGAGCAGCTCGCCCTGCGAGCCTCTTCGGCCGGGATCGAGCGCTTCGTCGCCCAGGTGCTGCCCGAGAACTCCGCGATGCTCGCGGTCTTCAGGGACGCGGGCTTCGACACCGCACGCGAGCTCGACCGCGGCGAGATCGAGGTCGCGTTTCCGATCGCCGTGACGGAGACGTTCCGGGCGCGCGTGGACGAGCGCGATCACCGCGCCGTGACCGCCTCGCTGCGGCCGTTCTTCGAGCCGCGCTCGCTGGCGGTCGTCGGCGCGTCGCACCGGCGAGGGTCGATCGGTGGAGAGCTGTTTCGCAATGTCCTGGCCGCCGACTTCGAGGGCGCGGCCTATCCGGTCAACCGCGACGGCGAGCCCGTCGGCGGCGTCCGTGGCTTCCGATCGCTCGAGGAGCTGCCCGAGGTCGTCGATCTCGTCGTGATCTGCCTCCCAGGACAGCACGTCCTCGGAGCGGCCGAGGAGGCGCTCGCGCTCGGGATCAAGGCGCTGTGCGTGATCTCGTCAGGCTTCGCCGAGATCGGCGCGGAGGGCGCCGAGCGGCAGGCTCGACTCCTGGAGCTCGTCCGCGCGCACGGTGGACGGCTGGTCGGCCCGAACTGCCTCGGGATCGCGATCCCGCCGCTCGGGCTGAACGCCACCTTCGGCCCGAGGCCGCTCCCGCCGGGGCCGATCGCGTTCTCCTCCCAGAGCGGCGCGCTCGGCCTGGCGCTGCTAGAGAAGGCGTCCGAGCGCCGCCTCGGCTTCTCGGCGTTCGTCTCGATCGGGAACAAGGCCGACGTCTCCTCGAACGACCTGCTCGAGTGGTGGGAGGACGATCCCGCCAGCGAGGTCGTGCTGCTCTACCTCGAGTCGTTCGGCAACCCGGGCAAGTTCAGCCGCCTCGCGCGGCGCGTGGCGCGGCGCAAGCCGATCCTCGCGCTCAAGGCGGGGACAACCGGCGCCGGCGCGAAGGCCGCGAGCTCGCACACAGCCGCGCTCGCGAGCTCGGACGCCGCGGTCGACGCGCTCTTCCACCAGGCGGGCGTGCTCCGCGCGCGCACTCTCGAGGAGCTCGTCGATGCCGCGGCGCTGCTCTCGCGCCAGCCGCTCCCGCGTGGGAGCCGCGTCGGCGTGATGACCAACGCGGGCGGGCTGGGGATCCTCTGCGCCGACGCCTGCGAGTCGGCCGGTCTCGAGCTCCCGGAGCCGGCCGAGGAGACTCGGGCCGCGCTGGCCGAGCTGCTCCCGGCCGAGGCGAGCGTCGCGAACCCCGTGGACATGCTCGGCGGGTCGACGGCAGAGACCTACGCGAAGGTAATCCCGCCGCTCCTGGCCGACAGGCGGCTCGATGCGCTGATCGTGCTCTTCGTCCCGCCCGTCGTCGCGGGCGCGGACGAGGTGGCGGTCGCGATCAGGGACGCCGTCAGCGCGTCGGGCTCGAGCAAGCCCGTTCTCGCCGTCGTGATGAGCGCGGAGGGAACGCCAAGCGTCCTGCTCGAAGACGACTGCCCGGTCGCGAGCTTCGAGTACCCGGAGTCGGCAGCCCGCGCGCTCGGCCTCGCGGCGTCGCGCTCGGAGTGGCTCAGGCAGCCGGCCGGGGTGGTTCCGGAGCTCGAGGGCGTCGACCGGGCGGGCGGGCGGCGCATCGTCGAGGAGGCGCTCGCCTCTGCCGAGGGTTGGCTCGAGCCGGACGTGATCCGGGCGCTGCTGGAGGACTACGGCGTCCCGCTCGTACCCGAGCGCGTGGCGACGAGCGCAGACGAGGCCGCAAGCGCGGCGAATGAGCTCGGCTACCCGGTCGTCGTCAAGACAGCGGAGGCCGGCGCGCACAAGACCGAGAAGGGCGGGGTCGCGCTCGATCTCCGGAACGAGGAGCAGCTGCGCGCGGCCGTCGAGCGAATCGGCGCGCCGGTGCTCGTCCAGCCCTACGTCAGCGGCGGCGCGGAGCTGCTCGCGGGCGCCGTCCAGGACCCGGTCTTCGGGCCGCTCGTCGCCTTCGGCCCCGGAGGCGTGCTCGCGGAGCTGATCGGCGACGCGAGTTTCCGGCTCGCGCCGCTCACGAACGTCGACGCACGGGAGCTCGTGCTCGGCGGAAAGGCGGGCCGGCTCGTTCGCGGCTTCCGCGGCGCCCCGGCCGCCGACGCCGATGCTCTCGTCGATCTCGTCCACCGCCTCTCAGCGCTCGCGGAGGATCTCCCCGAGGTCGCCGAGCTCGACCTCAACCCCGTGCTCGCGCTCCCCGACCGCTGCGTGGTCGTCGACGCTCGCATCCGCGTGGGCGCAGCGGAGCCGAAGCGCTCCGCCAAGACGTGGTGAGCCGCCGCGGGCGAGACGTCAAGATCCTGTAAGGATTCGGGCGCGGCCCACAACCTTTCGAGCGGCTCGGCGTTCTACGCACTAATGGAAGCGAGTCACGCACTCTCGGAATGGCCCGTCCTCGAAGGCGACGATCCGGACGACAAGGTCTACCTGTGGCGTCTAGAGCAGTTCCGCCAGCTCGGGTTCAGCGCCAGGCGGGCCGCCGAGCTCGCGTTCTCCCGCGCGGATCTCGGGCAGGCGCGTTATCTGCTCGGGTCGGGCTGTGCGCTGGAGCTCGCTCTCCGGATTCTGCGCTAGCCGTCCCAGCGCCTCGTAGCGCTGGCATGCTGTCCGGCGTGAACGACGAGCCCGTCGATCCGGCCGCGCTTCCCGTGGCCCACGCGTTCGACGTCGCAGGCGTCCAGGAGCGGCTCGCCGCCGGGAACGGCGGCTACGAGATCGTGCACCGGTCGCCGAGCGTCGAGCTCGGTGTCTACGTGCTCGTCGCGCCCGAGCCCGACCGGCAGCAGCCGCACGAGGACGACGAGGTCTACGTCGTGCTCGAGGGCTCAGGCGTGCTCGAGGTCGAGGACGAGCGAGTCGAGTTGCGCGAAGGGCACGCGGTCTTCGTCCCGGCCGGCGCCGAGCACCGCTTCGTCGGCTACGAGCGTTTGAGCGTGCTGGTCATCTTCGAGCGCCGGCCCAGCTCAAGCTAGAAGATGTCGCCGCCGTCGCTGTCGCCCGGGCCGGGCGTCGGCAGGTACGACAGCTCCGCGACCTCTTCGATACGCGTCCACGAGTAGACGTCCTCCGCAACCCGCGGCGGCCCCGCGATGTGCTCTCGCCAGCTGATCGCCGTCCGCAGGAAGTCGGGCTCCGAGAGGAGCGCGAGGGTGTCCGCGCCTGCAGCCGAGTCGAACACGAAGACCGCCTCTTCCCGGGAGAGGAACACCTCGTGCCGGTCGAGGCCCGGAATCTCCTCCGGATCGAACGGCGGGCCTCCCGCGAGCAGGTCGCGCACCGCGTCGTACGCCTTGGGCTTGAGCGGCACCACCACCGCCAGGCGGCGCGGGGGCGCCGCGTCCAGCTGCATGGCGGTCAACCGCTCCGCGATCTCTCCGACGAGGCTCGGCTGGGCCACGGTCGCGATCGTAACGGGATCGCCGTGCGCTCTGACGAGGACGACCGAGGGGCGCCCGTCGATTCGCTCGCCCGCCGTCCGGCCGACGCGGACCGCCGCGAGACCCTCGTATGCGATCTCCTGCGAGCCGTCGAGCCCGTCGAGTCGCACCCCGCGGGGGAGCAGCTCGAGTTTCCCGGCCGAAAGCGGCCCCGAACCCTCGCGCCAGACGACTCCGTAGCTTCGCTGCATGGACGCATGGTCTGGCCCAGCCGCGCCGCGAGCATCCGTCCGCCCACTGATCCCCTTTGCGGAAAGCCCGCAGGCGGATCCGTCCGCGCCCGGATGCCCTCGCCCCCTCCCTCGGCGAGGCTCGACACGTAATGAGGAACCGAGGAAAGGATCAACGATGAGCATCGTCAAGTCACACCGGTTCCCTGTGACCGCCAGCCTGCGGGAAGGCCGTCTCACCGACGTGACCGCCGCCGGCAAGCCCGATCTCGAGGTGGCCACGCCGCCCGGGTTCAAGGGCGGGATCGAGGGTGTCTGGAGCCCGGAGGAGCTGCTGGTCGGCTCGCTCGCGTCGTGCTTCGCGGTGACGTTCGTGGCGATCGCCGAGCGCGTTCCCGTCACGTTCGACGTCCTCCGCGTCGAAGGCGTCGGGCACGTCGAGCGGCGGGCGGACGGCCGTGTCGGCTTCGTCTCGATCGAGATCGACGTCCACGCGGAGGTGCCCGCCAGGCAGGTCCACGACGCCGAGGTGGCGTCGCACCGTGCGAAGGAGCTGTGCATCGTGACCCTCGCGCTCGACGTCCCGGTGCAGATCGAGATGGAGATCGTGCCCTCGCCGACGCCGGCGGTGGCGGTGGCCTGAGCTAGCTGCGGATCAGGTCGGCCGCCTTCTCGGCGACCATCACCGTCGGCCAGTTCGTGTGACCCCGCGGGATGCGGGGGATCACCGAGGCATCGACGACCCTGAGCCCCTCGAGGCCCCGAACGCGCAGCTCCGGGTCGACGACCGCGCCCTCGTCCGTGCCCATGCGGCACGTCCCGACCGGGTGGTACAGCGTCTGCGCCCGTCCCCGCACCTGTGCGGCGAGCTCGTCGTCGCTCCGGGCGACGGGCCCCGGGGCGAGCTCCTCGCGGACGTACCGGCTCAGCGGGCTCGCGGCGACGATCTCCCTCGCAAGCCTCGTTCCGTCGACGAGGACGCGGAGATCCTCGGGCCCTGAGAGATACGCCGGGTCGATCAGCGGCGGCTCGAGCGGATCCCCCGAGCGCAGGGTCACGCGGCCCGCGCTCTCCGGCTGGAGCGCGATGGCCGCGACCGTGAAGCCGTCCTCCTGCGGCGGCGTCAGCCCTTCGTCGGTGAACAGCACCGGCGCGAACAGCAGCTCGAGATCGGGCGCAGCGAGGTCGGGCCGCGTCCGGACGAGCCCCACGGCCTCGGCGACGTTGGAGGTCAACGGCCCTCGGCCGAAGAGCAGGAAGCGGACGAGGTTCAACGCCGACTCGGCCGAGTAGAGCGTCCTCGCGCCGGTCGATGCGACGAGCAGGCCTGCGGCGAGGTGGTCCTGGAGATTCCGGCCGACGCCGGGGAGGTCGTGCACCAGCTCGACGCCAACGGCCGAGAGCTCGTCGGCCGGGCCGATCCCCGAGACCAGCATCAGGTGCGGCGAGTTGACCGCCCCGGCGCACAGAATCACCTCGCTGGTCGCGCGCACCTCCTCCTGCAGGAGCTCGACACCCCGCGCGCGGCCGGACTCGACGACGATCCGTGCCGCGTGCGTGCCGGGCATGACGGTCAGGTTCGACCGGGCGAGAGCCGGCCGCAGGTAGCCGTCGGCAACGCTCCAGCGACGGCCTCTGCGCTGGTTCACGGGGCTGAGCGCGAAGCCCTCGGGCGCGGCCGCGTTCAGGTCGTCGGCTCGGGGCAGCCCCGCCTCGGACGCGGCCGCGAGGAATGCCTCGGTGAGCGAACTCGGATCACGAAGACCCGTGATCGCGAACGGCCCGGCCGAGCTTCGCTCGAAGAACGGAAGCACGTCGTCCCAGCCCCACCCCGGCCCCCAGCCGTCGTAGTCGGCGCGCCCGCCGCGCACCGCGATCTGGGCGTTGATCGACGACGACCCACCGATGACCTTCCCGCGCGGGAAGTAGACGCTCCGGCCGCCGAGGCCGGGCTGCGGCTCGGTCCGGTAGCCCCAGTCGATCTCGCTCCCGTACAGCCGAGAGAAGGCCGCGGGAACGCGGATCTCGCGCTTCCGGTCCTCACCGCCCGCTTCGAGCAGGAGCACGCTGACGGAGGGATCCTCGGTCAGCAGGCTCGCGAGCACGCACCCGGCCGAGCCGGCCCCGACGACGACGTAGTCGAACTCGCGCATCGGCCCAGACTGACAGTCGCTATCGATCGGCGTAGACTCGTCGCGCCGCCAACGCCTTCGTGAGGAGGTCCCTATGTCCGAAGGTTCCGCCAGCTCGGCGCCACACGCGCCGTTCCCGCCCTATCCGCCGTTTCCCCCGTATCCGCCGTACCCGCCATTCGTCATCCAGACTTGCTGCTGCTCGTGCCACGGAGGGCACGGAGGCAATCCCAACATCCCGGTTCAGATCGGTCCTGACCCCGGCTCGGGAGTGCCGGGCGCGACCTGGCCCGGCGGAACACCCGGAGGCGCGCAGCCGGGCACACGCCCCGGTGCCACGGGCCCGTCGTTCAACCCGTTCGACCCGGTCGGCTCGGTGCTGGGCATGCTCGGGATTCCCCATCCGACCGACCCCGTCACGAGCACGCTCGGCAAGTTCTTCGGGTTGGGCTAGCGATGGCCGAAGAGTCCGTCTTCAAGGATCTGGGCCCGGCGCAGCTCCTCTACCTGAAGTCGCAATACGTGACGTCGCTCGACATGCTCGACCAGGCGGAGAAGACGCTGAAGGCGCAGCTGGGCGACGTGACAAAGGCACGGAGCGAGGTCGAGAAGCAGATGCGCGACCTGGACAAGCACCTGAGCCCTCCAGCCGCCCGACCGCGCAAAACAGCCGGGACAACCAGGAAGAAGGGCTAAGCGAGGCGATACGGTGGGCGCGTGCGACTGACGCTCGTGCGCCACGCGACACTGCTGGTCGACATCGACGGTCACCGCATGCTCGTTGACCCGATGCTTGACGACGCGGGCACGAGCCCGCCGATCGAGGACACGCCGAACCAGGTGCCGAACCCGCTCGTGCCCCTGCCCGTGCCGGCCGAGGAGGTCGTCCGCAACCTCAACGCAGTCATCGTCACGCACCTGCACGAGGACCACTTCGACGAGACGGCCGCGAGGCTGCTGCCGAGAGACGTCCCCGTCTTCTGCCAGCCCGAGGACGAGGCCTCGCTCGCCGGGCACGGCCTGCTGGTGCGGCCTGTCGCGACGGCCGTCCACTGGGACGGCCTCTCGATCGCGCGCACCGGCGGGCAGCACGGAACAGGCGAGATCGCCAGTGAGCTCGCCCCGGTGAGCGGCTTCGTGATCGGCGACCTCTACATCGCCGGCGACACGATCTGGTGCAAGGAGGTCGAGGAGGCACTCGCCGACCACAGCCCCCGCGTGGGAGTCGTCAACGGCAGCGGAGCGCGCTTCCTCGAAGGCGATCCGATCGTGATGACGACCGACGACATCCGCGAGGTCGTCGCGCGCGTCCCGAAGGTCGTGGTCGTCCACCTCGAGGCGATTAACCACTGCCTCGACTCGCGCGCGGACGTTCGCACCGCGGTCCCCGAGGCGCTCGTGCCCGAGGACGGCGAGACGCTCGACCTCTGAGGCGACGGTGATTTCGCGCGTGTGCTGCGTTAGGGTTGCCGCGTGATCAGGCTGATCGTCAGGACATTCATCGCGGTCGTCGCGAGCGCCGTCGGGCTGATCGTCGCCTCACTCGTCCTCGACGACTTCGACATCAACGCGTCGGGGTTCATCGGCGCGGTGATCATCTTCACGCTTGTGTACGTGCTCTTCACGCCGTTCCTGGCGAGCCAGTTCCGGCGGGCGAACTCGGCGGCCCTCGGCGGCGTGGCGCTGATCGCCACCCTGGCGGCGCTGATCATCACCGACCTGATCTCGGACGGCCTGAACATCAGCGGAGTCGGCACCTGGATCGCGTCGACGGTGATCGTCTGGGCCTGCATGGTCCTGGCAGCCTTCATCCTTCCGTACCTGGGACTCAAGAAGTACCTCGAAGAGCGCCGCGACTGAGCTCTAGACTCGGCGCGTGACCTGCCCGAGTTGCGGCGAGGAGCTTCCGGGGAAGTTCCCATTCTGCCCGTTCTGCGGCGCTGCGCTGGGCGAGGAGGAGCGCCGCGAGGAGCGGAAGGTGGTGAGCGTCCTCTTCGCGGATCTCGTCGGCTTCACCGCGCGGGCCGAACAACTCGATCCGGAGGACGTGCGCGCGCTGCTCGACCCGTACCACGCCCATCTCCGCGAGGAGCTCGAGCGCTTCGAAGGAACGGTGGAGAAGTTCATCGGCGACGCGGTGATGGCGTTGTTCGGCGCGCCGGTCACGCACGAGGACGATCCGGAGCGGGCCGTGCGCGCGGCGCTCGAGATCCGCAACTGGGTCCTCGAGCAGGGCGAGGAGCTACAGGTGCGGATCGCGGTCAACACCGGCGAGGCGCTCGTCACCCTCGGTGCGCGGCCGAGCGAGGGCGAGGGTATGGCCGCCGGCGACGTCGTCAACACCGCCGCGCGGCTGCAGGCCGCCGCCGCGGTCAACGGGATCCTGGTCGGCGAGCAGACCTACCGCGCGACCGCCCACACGATCGAGTACCGCGAGGTGGAGCCGGTCGAGGGCAAGGGCAAGAGCGAGCCGATCCCGGCCTGGGAGGCGGTCGAGGCGCGCTCGCGTCTCGGCGTCGACATCTCGCGGCGGACGGACACGCCGCTCGTCGGGCGCAATCGCGAGCTCGAGCTCCTGGTCTCGACGCTCGCGCGTGTTCGCGAGGAGCGCTCGTCCCAGCTCGTGACGCTCGTAGGGGTGCCCGGGATCGGAAAGAGCCGGCTCGTGCGCGAGCTGCTCGAGACCGTAAAGCAGAGCGTCGGACTCGTACGCTGGCGTCAGGGCCGCTCGCTGCCGTACGGCGAGGGCGTCACGTTCTGGGCGCTGGCCGAGATCGTCAAGGCCGAGGCCGGCATCCTCGAGAACGACACGGCGGCCCAGTCCGAGGAGAAGCTCCGAGACGCGCTCGCCAGGCGCGGGGCGGACCCCACGGAACGGCAGTGGCTCGAGCGCCATCTGCGGCCGCTCGCCGGAGCCGCTGAGGAGGAGCAGGGCGGCACGGAGGAGAGCGTTGCCGCGTGGCGCCGCTTCTTCGAGATCCTCGCCGAAGAGGACCCGCTCGTGCTCGTGTTCGAGGATCTCCATTGGGCCGACGACGCCCTCCTCGACTTCGTCGACCAACTGGCCGAGCGGATCACAGGCGTGCCGCTGCTCGTGCTCGGCACCGCACGCCCGGAGCTGCTCCAGCGGCGGCCCGGCTGGGGCGGCGGCAAGGCGAACGCCCTCGCGATCTCGCTCTCGCCACTCTCGGACGAGGAGACCGCCCGTCTGATGCAGGCGCTGCTCGAACAGCCGCTGCTGGACGCGCGCACCCAGGAGACGCTCCTCGCACGGGCCGGGGGCAACCCGCTCTACGCCGAGCAGTACGCGCGCATGCTGCTCGAGCAGGGCAACCTCGAAGAGCTGCCGGACACCGTCCAGGGCATCATCGCCGCGCGCCTCGACGCGCTCGCCGAGGACGAGAAGCGGCTGCTCCAGGACGCGGCGGTCGTCGGCAAGGTCTTCTGGCTCGGCGCGCTCGCGGCCCTCGACGGCACCACGCGCCCTCAGGCCGACGATCTCCTCTTCGGGCTCGAGCGCAAGGAGTTCGTCCAGCGAGCACGCAGCTCGTCGGTTGCCGGGGAGAGCGAGTACGCCTTCCGCCACCTCCTGATCCGCGACATCGCCTACAGCCAGATCCCCCGGGCTACACGTGCCGAGAAGCACCGGCTCACGGCCGGCTGGATCGAATCGCTCGGACGGCCGGACGATCAGGCGGAGATGCTCGCGCACCACTACCTCGCGGCGCTCGAGCTGGCGACGGCGTCTGGGGCCGAGTCGACCGCACTTGGAGAGTCGGCCCGCCTTGCGTTGCGGGACGCGGGCGACCGGGCAGCTTCGCTTTTCGCGCGCGAGGCTGCCGAGCGGTTCTACGATGCCGCGCTCCGGCTCTGGCCGGAGGACGACATCGAGCGGGCCGAGCTCCTCTTCCGCCGGGCGGCTCCTGTCCCGATGCTCGACCCCGGGAATCCCGAGGGCCTCAAGGAGGCCGGAGACGCCCTGCTCGCGGCCGGCGACCGCGCGAAGGCCGGCGAGGCGGAAATGCTCGTCGGACAGAGCTACTGGTTCCAGGGCCGGCGGGACCTCGCCGACGAGCACGCCAAACGCGCCGCCGAGCTGGTCGCAGGGACACCAACGAGTCGCTCGAGCGTGTGGGTTCTTGCGAGGCGGGCGACCCTGGCAAGCCTCGGCGGCGACGAGCAGCTTTCGATCACGCTCGCGTCGCAGTCGTTGGCTCAGGCCGAGGAGCTCGGCTGGGCCGACGGCATCGTCCAGGCGCTGAGCCCGCGCGGGGTTTCACGCGTGAGCCTGGGCGACCGCGGTGGGCTCGAGGATCTGGAGCGAAGCGTCGAGATCGCCACGGCCGCGGGCGCGCTCGGCTCACTTTCCCGCGCATACAACAACCTGTCAGTCGCCCAGATGTTCCTCGGGGAGTTGGAGGACGCGTTCGACTCCCGGCTGCACGCGGCGCGGGTCGCCGAGCAGATCGGCTCCGCACTCGACGCCCGCTGGTTCCAGGGCGTGATGATCGAAGAGCCCTACCGTCGCGGCGACTGGGACGAGGCGCTGCGGAAGATCGACGAGTTTCTCGCCCCCGTCGAAGCGGGCTCTCCGCACTATGCCGCCTACCAGGCCTACGGAATCCGGGCCGAGATCCTGGTAGCGCGCGGCGACCAGGCCGGCGCCGTCCGCGCTGTCGAGACGACGCTCGAGCTCGGCCGAACGGCCGCCGACGTCCAGGCGCTCTTCTACGCGCTCGTGTCCTCCGCATACGTGTTCTCCATCGGATCCCAGCGCGACCGCGCCGTCTCCCTCGCCCGCGAGCTGCTCGAGCCCCTGAGTCGTGGAGTCGGTATGCAGGCCGCCGTGATCAACCTTGCCACGTTTGCATGCGCGGCCGTCCGGCTCGATCTCGGGCAGGAGCTGGTCGATGCGCTTGCCAGCCATCCCCAGACCCCGTGGAGCGACGAGGTTCGGGCGTACGTGCGCGGGGACTTCGCGGCCGCCGCCGAGATCCTGCAGCGCATCGGATCTCGACCGGACGAGGCGGAAGCCCGCCTCCGCGCCGCAGAGCAGCTCGTCGCCGAGGGCCGCCGCCCCGACGAGCAGCTGCAGCGGGCGCTCGAGCTCTACCGCCAGATGGGCGCCACGCACTACCTCCGGGAGTGCGAGGCCCTCCTCCCCGCTTCGGCCTAGATCACGTCGACTGCGACGTTCGGGTGCATCAGCTGCCAGACGCGCAGTAGCAACTCGATCTCCTGCCGCGCGTGCCGCTCCTGGAGCCCCGCTGGGAGCTCGACGGCGAGACAGTCCTCCTCCTCCAACCGTCGCGCGGGCATCTCCCGTCGCTGGAAGAAGTCGAGCAGGTCGTCGGTCGCCTGCCCCTCGCTGAGGCGTAGCTGGATCTCCATTGGCCGCATGGCGACGGGCCCGGAGCCGAGCCCGTCTCTTAGGGCTTCGACATCGGGAGCCGGCGTGGCCAGCCCTCAACTCAGGGACTCAGGAGCGGACTCGGGTTACGAGAGCGACGTGTCGAGGATCGTGAGACCGCGGTCGAGCTCTTCGTCGGTCGCGGTCAGCGGCGGCAGCAGCCGGATCACGTTCCCGTAGATCCCGCAGGCGATGAGCAGCAGGCCCTGCTCGTACGCCGCGGCGGTCAGCTTCTTCGCCTCGTCGCCAGAGGGTGTCGCGAACTCGAGGGCGAGCATCGACCCGAGGCCGCGAACCTCGCCGATCTGCGGGTGGTCGGTCGCGATGCGATCGAGCCTGACGCGCACGAGGCGGCCGATCTCGTCTGCTCGCTCGCGGAACTCCGCCGATGCGAGCGTATCGAGGACGGCGCAGGCCGCAGCGGCAGCGACGGGGTTCCCGCCGAAGGTTCCGCCGAGCCCGCCGGGGTGCGGTGCGTCCATCACCTCGGCCTTGCCCGTGACGGCTGCGAGCGGCAGGCCGCCGCCGAGCGTCTTCCCCGAGGTCATGAGGTCGGGCTCGACGCCGAGGCGCTCGATCGCCCAGACCGTGCCGGTCCGGCCGCAGCCCGACTGCACCTCGTCGGCGACGTAGAGGATCCCGTGCTTCTCGCAGATCTCCTTGAGGCCCTGCACGAACTCGGCCGGCATCGCGATGAACCCGCCCTCGCCCTGCACGGTCTCGAGCACCATGCACGCGACCGACTGCGGGTCGACGTCCTGCTTGAAGAGGAGCTCGAGGCCGGCGAGCGCGTCCTCGGTCGTGACGCCGCGGTACGGGTACGGCGCAGGCGCGCGGTAAATCTCGGGCGCAAGCGGCCCAAAGCTCTGCTTGTAGACGAGTTTCGCCGTCATCGCCATGGTCAGGTTCGTGCGTCCGTGGAAAGCGCGGTCGAAGGCGATCACGGCGGGCCGGCCGGTGGAGGCGCGCGCGATCTTGACCGCGTTCTCGACGGCCTCGGCGCCCGAGTTGACGAGCATCGATTTCGTCGCAGACTCGCCGGGCCAGAGGTCGTCGAGCCGCCGGCAGACCTCCACGTACGGCTCGTACATGCCGACCATGAAGCACTGGTGCAGGTAGTTGTCGACCTGCTCGTGGATCGCGCGGACGATCGTCTCCGGGCTGTGGCCCAGGTTCTGGCAGGCGATCCCGCCTGCGAAGTCGAGGAACTCGTTGCCCTCGCCGTCCCAGACGCTCGCACCCTCGGCGCGGCTGACGACGAAATCGGTCGTCGCGATCCCGCGCGGGACGAAGCGCTCGCGCTGTGCGCGAACGTCCACGCCCTGGACTGGCTGCGTCTCCATCATCCCGAACAGTAGAAGATGCGGCCGTGTCCGGGCTATTGAAGCGCGCGATCCTCGTCGGCGCGACAAACGGCGCGGTCACCTCGTTCGTCGAGAGACACGGGATGCGGCTCGGCGCCGCGCGGTTCGTCGCGGGTGAGACGCTTGACGAGTGCGTCGTCGCCCTGCGGCGGCTGAACGACCAGGGTCTCCGGGCGAATACCACCCTGCTCGGTGAGGACACGACCGACGCGGAGGGCGCGCGGGCCGTCGTCACCGCCTACGAGGACGTCTTCGACCGGATCGCCGCCGAGGAACTGCGCGCGAACGTCGCCCTGAAACTCACCCACCTAGGTCTCGGCCTCGGCGAGGACGTCGCATTCGAGAACGTCGCGCGGGTGGTCGACCACGCGGCGGGCCACGGCAACTTCGTCCGGATCGACATGGAGCGCTCGGACGTCCTCGAGCCCACGTTGCGGATCTACCGCCGCCTGCGCGAGACCCGCGACAACGTCGGCTGCGTCCTCCAGTCGTACCTCTACCGCACGCCTCACGACCTCGAGCAACTGCTGCCGCTCGAGCCGAACATCCGTCTGGTCAAGGGCGCCTACCTCGAGCCGCCAGAGATCGCGTACCCGCAGAAGGACGACGTCGACTCCGCCTACGTCCGCCTGCTCGAGGAGGGGCTGCGGCGAGCGGGGCACGTCGCCGTCGCGACGCACGACGACAAGCTGATCGAGCACACGATCCGCTTCGCGGAGCGCGAGAGCATCCCGCGAGAACGCTTCGAGTTCCAGATGCTTTACGGCGTCCGCACGCAGCTCCAGCTCGACCTCGTCGCCCGCGGCTACGACGTCCTGGTCGCCACGCCGTATGGCCCGGCCTGGTACCCGTACCTGATGCGCCGCCTGGCCGAGCGCCCGGCGAACCTCCTGTTCGTCCTGCAGAACCTCACGCGGCGCTAGCGTCTCCGTAATTCACCGAACTGCGGTCAGGCCTGTCACGGATGCCCACAGGCGCCCGCGCCTTCAACCTCGTGGACATGCAGCGGAGCCGGCGGCGTTCCTGGAAGCGATGGCTTCTGTACGGCCTCGGCGGACTCGTTGCGCTGTTCGTGCTCATCCAGGCGATCCCCTACGGGCGCGACCACCCGAACCCGCCCGTGCTCAAGGAGCCCGCCTGGGACTCGCCGCAAACACGTGCCTTCGCGGTCGACGCCTGCTTCGACTGTCACAGCAACCAGACGAAGTGGCCCTGGTACACGAACATCGCGCCGGTTTCGTGGCTGACCGAGAGCGACGTCAAGAGTGGTCGCTCGTCACTCAACTTCTCCGAGTGGAACCGGCCCCAGGACACGAGCATCGGAGACATCGTCGAGGCCGTGCAAGGCGGCTCGATGCCGCCTGCCTACTACGCGTGGATGCCCAACCACCCCGGGGCGAAGCTCTCGAAGAGCGAGAAGGCGGCCTTCATCCGGGGTCTCGAGGCGACATTCAAGGCATCGCCTCCGATCGGTGGCGGAGGCGGCTGAGCTAGCTCCCCGGGAACTGGCCCAGGGTGACCTTCGCGGTCGACGTGGAGCCGTCCTGGTGCCTGAGCGCCACCTTCACGGTCTGGCCCGGCTTCAATCCGGCAAGCACGGTGCCGAGGGCGTCCGCAGTCGGCGTCGCGGTGCCGTTGACCGCGGTGATCAGGTCGCCGGTCTTCAGCCCCGCCTTCGCGGCGGGTGACCCGGCCGAGACGGAGCTGACGTAGACGCCCTGCCCGGTGTCGCTGATCGTGATGCCGAGGTACGCGCGGCGCGAGTTCACGACGTGCCCGTACTTCACGATCTGGCCGGCGATGTCGGAGACGACGCTGCTCGGGATCGCGAAGCCGATCCCCGCGGCCGCGCCGCCGAGCTGCGGGTCGCCGGCGGCTAGCGTCGGGATCCCGATCACCCGGCCCGAGATGTCGACGAGCGCACCGCCCGAGTTGCCGGGGTTGATCGGGGCGCTCGTCTGGATCGTGTTCGGCAGCGTGACGCCGTTCCCCTCGGAGGACGTGCGGTGGAGCGCGCTGACGATCCCCTGCGTGACGCTCGAGCTGAGCCCGAGCGGGTTGCCGATCGCCATCGCGATGTCCCCCACGCGCAGCTTCGCTGAGTTGGCGAACTCGGCCGGGCCGAGTCCGAGGTTGTCGACCTTGATCACCGCGAGGTCGTCCGCCGGGAACGTCCCGACGAGCTTCCCCTGGAGGCGCTTGCCGCCCGAGGTTGTGACCGTGAACGTCTTCGAGCTGCCGACGACATGGTTGTTGGTGACGATGTCGCCGTCGGCGTCGAAGACGACCCCGGAGCCGAGGCCCTCCGAGGTCTGGATCTGCACGACCGACGGCGAGACGTGCCTGTACACGTCGACGAATGTCTGCTGCAGCGCGGCCGCGACGGTAGAGCTCGGTGTGGAAGATTGCGGCGACGCAGAGACCGTGACCGTGGTCGTAGCGGCCTTCTTCCCACAGCCGACTACAAGGAGAGCCGTCGCGGCGAGCACCGCACAGAGCGCAGCCGACATGATTTTCGGCGTCACTGCACTCAGCTTTGCAGCTCAGCCGTTGTCGGTGAACGAGGGTCCGAGTGGGATCAGCTCCTCGAGCTCGTCGAGCGCCCCGGTCAGGTCGAGCTCCGCAGCCTGTGCGTTCTCTTCCATGTGGCCGCCGTTGCGGCTGCCCGCGATCGCCGCAGTTACGCCCGGCTGGTGCAGAACCCATGCGATTGCGACCTGAGCGACGGTCGCTCCGAGCCGCTCGGCGATCGGGCGCAGGGCGTTCGCGACCGCAAAGCTCCGCTCGACCTTGCCCGGGCCGAGAAGGCGCTTGAAGAACGCCGACTCGATCCAGGGGCCGGTCCACACGGCGAGCACCTCTTCGGGGGTCTTCCCGCTCAGGATCCCGCTCGCGAGCGGCTCGAAGATCGTGACCGCGATTCCGAGCTCGCCGCAGCTTGCGCCGTACGGCCGGTCATCGACGTAGTCGATCAGGTTCAACCCGACCTGGACGACGTCGACCGGGCGCTGAGCATGGCAGCGCTCGACGTCGGCGAGCTGGTAGTTAGACATCCCGATGGCGCGTACCAGTCCCTGCTCGACGAGCTCGGCCATGGCGCCCCAGGTCTCCTCGAGCGGCACCTCGCCGGTCCGATCCGGCCAGTGCAGGAAGTAGACGTCGATCTGCTCGCGTCCGAGCCGCTGCAGGCTCTGACGACAGGCCCGGTGCACCTGTTCGCGGCGAAAGCCGCTCCCGCCGCCCGTGATCCCACCGCCCGGCGCCGCCTTGGAGGCAACGAGGAAGTCGGAAGGGGCGCTCGCGAGCGCTTCCCCGATGACCGCCTCGTTCCGCGTCGCCAGGTAGTTCTCGGAGGTGTCGAGCCAGTTGACGCCGGCCTCGATCGCGCTCGCGATGACGTGTGCCGCCCGCTCGGGATCCGGCACCTCCTCCGGCTCGGGCCCGAGCTCGTAGCCGCCGAGGCCAATGCGGGAGAGCGAGACCCCGCTGGAGCCCAGCGGGCGAAGCTCCATCCCGCTCACTCGAGCTCAAGTCCGACGTAGTTCTCGGCCAGGCTCGCGGCGGCCTCGCGTGAGGTCGCCACGTAGCGCAGCTGCGAGAGCTGGAGCTTCAGGTCGAACGCATCCCCGCCAGGGATGCGGTGGAGCATCGACGTCATCCACCACGAGAAGTGCTCGGCCCGCCACACGCGGCGCAGGCAGGTGTCCGAGTAGAGCTCGAGCAGGTTCGCATCGCCCGTCTCGTACCAATGGACGAGCGCCTCGGCGAGCACCCGGATGTCGGCGATCGCGAGGTTGAGGCCCTTGGCGCCGGTCGGTGGGACGATGTGCGCGGCGTCGCCTGCCAGGAACAGCCGGCCGAACTGCATCGGCTCGACGACGAAGCTGCGCATTCCGGTCACGCCCTTCTCGAGGATCGGGCCCTCCTCCAGCGTCCAGCCCTCGATGCCGAGGCGCTTCTGCAGCTCGGCCCAGATCTGCTCGTCCGACCACCCGTCGATGTCCTCGTCGGGCTCGCACTGGATGTAGAGACGGCTCAGGCTTGGTGAGCGCAGGCTCAGCAGCGCGAAACCGCTCTCGTTGTGCGCGTAGACCAGCTCGTCGCTCGACGGCGCGACCTCGGCGAGGATGCCGAGCCAGCCGAACGGATAGTCACGCGCGAACGACTCGAGCACGCCCTCCGGAATGCTCGGGCGGCAGACGCCGTGGTAGCCGTCGCAGCCGGCGATCACGTCGCACTCGAGCTCGAGCCGCTCGCCGTCGTGGGAGAAGCGGATCCGCGGTTGCTCGGTGTCGAGCTCGTGGACGCTGACGTCGTCGACCTCGAAGAGCAGGGGCAGCTCGCTCTCGATCCGCGCGGCGATCAGATCCTTGACGACCTCGGTCTGGCCGTAGATGACGATCGTCCGGCCGTCGGCGAGCTCGCTGAGCGGGATCCGGTGCCGCTCGCCGTCGAACTGGAGCTCGATCCCGTGGTGGACGATCCCCTCCTCGTGGAGGCGTCCGCCGACCCCCGCCTCGGTGAGCAGCTCGACCGTTCGCTGCTCGAGGACGCCCGCGCGGACGCGGTGCTCGACGTAGTCGCGGCTGCGGTTCTCGAGCACGACCGATTCGATCCCGGCCCGCTCGAGGAGTCGCGCGAGCGTCAGCCCGGCCGGCCCGGCTCCGACGATGCCGACCTGCGTGCGGAGCGTCTTCACTCCCCGTCGCCGGAGCCCGCGACCTCCTGGAAGACCGCGAACGCGCTGTTGGCCGCAGGGACGCCGCAGTAGACGGCCGTCTGGAGGAGGACCTCCTTGATCTCGTCGAGCGTGAGGCCGTTCCTCCGCGCCGCGCGGATGTGCATGCCGAGCTCGTCGAAGCGGCCGAGCGCCACGAGCGCGGTCAGCGTGATGCAGCTGCGCGTTTTGCGGTCGAGGCCCTCGCGCGCCCAGATCTCGCCCCAGGCGTAGCGCGTGATGAAGTCCTGGAAGTCGCGCGTCAGGTCGGTCGTGCGCTCGACCGCGCGGTCGACGTGCTCGTCGCCGAGCACCTCGCGCCGGATCTTCATGCCACGCTCGTAGGTTTCGTCGCTCATCGATCAACCTTCTGACGGAGAGCGTGTCGACCGGTCAGCTCAGACGGCCGGCCAGGCAGAGCCCGCCCGGCCTGAAGGAGACGAGGCAAGCGTCGTCTCAGGACCGGACCTCCTGAAGCACGGCGGCCGTCACCGCGTCGGGTTGCTCCACGTTCGCCAGATGGGCCGCATGTGGAACGACGACCGTCTCGGCTCTCGGAATGCCCTCGCTCAGCGTCTCGACCACGTCGGCCTGTGTCACCGGATCCTCCTCGCCGACGATCACGAGCGTGGGCGTCTCGATCTCGTCCAGGCGGTCGCGGAAGTCGAAGGCGCCGATCGCCTCGCAGCAGCGGGCGTAGCCCTCCGGCTCGATCGTGAGCAGGTCATCGAGGTAGCTCTGCGCAACCGGGGTGTCTCTGAAGCTCGGCGTGAACCAGCGCTCGCGCAGACGGTCGACGAGGGCACCCGTGCCCTCCTCGCGCACCAGCGCGGCCCGCTCGGCCCACTCCTCACTCGTGCCGAGCTTCGCGCCCGTGCAACAGAGCGTCAGCGTTTCGATCCGCTCGGGCGCCATAGCGGCGAGACACATTCCGACCATCCCGCCCAGCGAGAGGCCGCAGAACGAGAACCGATCGCCGTCGATCAAGCTCGAGGACCGCGCATGCGATCTCCTCGACCGACACCGGCCCGTCGGGCACCGGCGAGTCGCCGTGGCCCGGATGGTCGTGGCGCAGGACGCGGAAGCGGGCGGCGAACGCGTCGAGCTGCGGCTCCCAGAGGCGTGTCGTCGTCCCGAGCGAGTTCGAGAGCACGAGCAGCGGCGCGTCTTCGGGGCCGTCGAGGCGGCGGGCGAGCTTCACGCGTTCTCCTCCGCGTAGGCCAGCGCGCGGTCGACGAACGCGCCGGCCGAGCCGAGGTAGCCGGACGGATCGAGCGCGGCCTCGACCTCGTCCTCGCTCAGGCGCTCGGCGAGGACGTCGCGCAGCGGCCTGCCCTCGAGCGCGTCGCGTTCGATCCCGAGCTCGAAGACGGCCCGCTCGGAGAGCACCGCCTCGTCCACGTTCGCGCGCATCCGCTCCCCGTCGACCTCGAGTCCTTCGAGCAGGTCGGCCACGGCAGCAGCTGCGCCACCGGTCAACGCGAGGGCACGCGAGAGGGCGTCCCACTCGGCGTGCCAGCCTCCGAGCGCCCGCTCGTGTTCCTGCGCGAGCCCGCCCGTCAGCACGGAAGCGTCGGCGGCCACGAGCCGCGCCGAGGCGACCGCCAGGGCCGAGCCGACCGGGTTTCGCTTCTGCGGCATCGTCGATGAGCCGCCTCCCTCGGGCACGGCGACCTCCGCGACCTCGGTCTGGGCAAGCAGCGCCACGTCGAGCCCGATCTTGGCCGTGACGCCGGCCGCGATCGCGAGCGCCGAGCCGAGCTGCGCGACGCGGACGCGGTTCGAGTGCCACGGCAGCGGCGGCTCCGCGAGCCCGAGCTCCTTCGCGAAGAGCCCGGCCACCTCGGCCCCGCGCTCGCCGAGCGGCGCGAGCGTCCCGGCCGCACCTCCGAGGCTGGCGGCCGGCTCGATGCCTCGAAGGCCGTTGCGCGCGTCCACGACGGCGACCAGCCAGCCGGCCGACTTCAGCCCGAACGTGATCGGAACGGCCTGCTGCAAGAGCGTCCGCGCAGCCATGGTCGTGTTCCTGTGCTCACGTGCCAGACGCGCGCACTGGGCCGCGACGCGATCGACCTCGGTGAGGATCAGCTCGAGCGCCCGCCGCGCCACGAGCATCGACGCCGTGTCGAGGATGTCCTGGCTGGTGGCGCCCCAGTGGACGTACTGCGCAGCCTCGCCGCCGACCCCCTCGCGCAGCGCGGCGACCAGCGGCCCGACCGGAGTCCCGGTCGCGCGCCCGCGCTCGGTGATCTCCCCCACGTCGAACGACGCCTCGCGGCAGCTCGACGCGATCGCGTCCGCCGCCTCCGCCGGGATCACGCCCGCCGCGGACTCGGCTCGCGCAAGCGCCGCCTCTGCGTCGAGCATCGCGGCGAGCCACGCCTCTCCGGACGTGGCCTTCCGCAGCTCGGCCGGAACCGCGATCGCGGCGAAGATCGTCAATGCTCGAAGAAGACGGTTTCTCGCTCACCCTGCATGCGGATGTCCCAGCGGAGCGCGCCGTCCTCCTGCTCGGCGACGAGTGTCGCGCGGTCGCTCTCATCCAGGGCCGAGAGCACCGGGTCGGTCGCGTTTGCCCCCTCGTCCGGGAAGTACACCCGCGTCAGCTGGTGCCGCAGGAGCCCGCGCGCGAACACGAAGACGTCGAACCGCGGCGCATGCCCCTCGAGCGCACCGGGTTTCGTCGCCACGAACGAGAAGCGTCCGTCGGAGTCCGTCCCGCTCCGCCCCCAGCGCCCGCCGGCCGCGTCCCAGATCTCGATCAGGCCGTCGCTGATCGGCGCGCCCTGGCCATCGTAGAGCTGCCCGATCAGCTGAAAAGCGCCCGTGTCGTTCCGGTCGGCGAGCTCGTTCTCCGGCCGGCGGCAGAGACCGAGCGTGTAGTAGGGCCCGACCGTCTGCGAGGCGGTCTTCGGGAGCGTCACTGTCCGTTCTCCATCGGCGTCGTGCCGTTGCCGCCGCGGCCGAGGACGATGTCCCAGTCGTACGCGAGCGCCCATTCGGGCCGCGTCGCCTCTATGTCGAAGCGGGCTACGAGCAGCTCGCGGGACTTCGGGTCGCGTACCGAGTTGAAGATCGGGTCGTACGCGAACAGCGGATCGCCCGGGAAGTACATCTGCGTCACGAGCCGCTGCACGAACGCACCGCCGAAGATCGAGAAGTGAATGTGGGCCGGGCGCCAGGCGTTCTCGTGGTTCCCCCACGGGTACGCGCCGGGCTTGATCGTCACGAACCGGTAGCGGCCCTCCGAGTCGGTCAGGCACCGGCCGCCTCCGGAGAAGTTCGGGTCGAGCGGGGCGGGATGCTGGTCGACGATGTGGTGGTAGCGGCCGCACGCATTCGCCTGCCACACCTCGATCAGGGCGCCTGGCAGCGGGCGGCCGTCCTCGTCCTTGAGCGTGCCCGAGACGATGATTCGCTCGCCGAGCGGCTCGCCCGGGTGCCCGTGCGTCAGGTCGTGATCGTGCTCCTCGATCAGGTCGGCCCCGAACACGGGTCCGGCGAGGTCGTGCAGCTCCTCGGGGAGCGAGGCGAGCTTCCGCTTGGGCGCACGCCATTGCGTCGAGCGGTAGCCCGGGTAGTCGATCTGCACCTCCGGCCCGAAGCTCGGGTCGTCCGGGAGGACGATCGGGGAACCCTCGGCGTACTCAGACATCTAGCTCCGTCCTTTCGTTTTCAGGCCTCGAAGCGTGACGAGCTCCTCCTCGGTCGGCGGCTCGGTCTCGCCGAGCCCGTCCGCGACCCGGAGCTCCCAGCCGGTCGCCTCGTGTGCCTGGTCGACGCCGACACCCGGATGAAGCAGCGTCAACGTCAGCTCCCGCGTCTCCGGGTCCGGCTCGAGGATGCCGAGATCCGTCACGACCAGCTCGACCCGGTCGCCAACGCTCGTGAGGAAGTCGAGCTTCTCGACGAACGCGCGCGGGGTCTGCCTCAGCATCACGAACACCTTCCTCGCGGCGGTCGCGATCTCGGGAGCGCCGCCGCCACCGGGGAGACGCACCTTCGGCGAGTCGTAGTCGCCGATCACCGTGCTGTTCAGGTTCCCCCACCGGTCGATCTGGGCGGCGCCGAGGAAGCCGACGTCCATGTGGCCGCCCTGCAGCCAGTAGGCGAACATCTCCGGAACCGACACGACCGAGTCAGCGGTCTCGGCCAGCTCGCCGTCGCCGATCGACAGCGGCAGCTCGATCGGCTTCGCGCCGATCGTCCCGCTCTCGTAGATGAGCACGCAGCCGGGCGCGTGCGTGGCCCGGGCGAGGTTGGCGGCGAGGCTCGGCAGGCCGATCCCGACGAAGCAGACATCACCGTCCGTCAGTCGCCGCGCGGCCTCGACGGCCATCATCTCGTCGGCTGTGTAGGTGACGGTCGACGTTGTCACAAGCCAACCTTCTGAAGGAGAACGTGTCGACCGCTCGGTTCAGACGGCCGCACGGGCAGAGCCCGTCCGGCCTGGAGGAGACGACACATGCGTCGTCTCATGCGGCCAGCACGTGCCTTTCCATCCAGGTGGCGAACTTGTCGCGGTCGCGGCTGATCGGATCCCAGGCCACGTAGAACTCGTTGTCGCGGTCGTAGTAGTTGGCCGCGTAGGAGGGGTGCGCACCGCGCGGCACGAGCGAGACCGCGCCGACCACCCAGCCGGGGATCACGGTCGCGCCGGGCCGGGGCTCGAGCTCGTCGACGATCTCCTCGACGGTCACGATCGAGCGAGCCGACGCGAGGACGGTCTCCTTCTGGACGCCGAGGATCCCCCAGAGCTGGACGTTCCCCTTCCGGTCGGCCCTCTGGGCGTGGACGATCCCGACGTCCGGCCGGTGCGCGGGAACCGCCGCGAGCTCCTCGTCCGTGAACGGGCAGGTGACCTTCCCGACCCGCGTGTGGGCCGCGAGGTCGCCGTGGCCGTAACCGCGCAGCACGCCGAACGGCAGGTTCGCCGCCCCGGCCGCGTAGGCGGTCGCCATCCCTGCGTGCGAGTGCTCCTCGATCTCGAGCGGCACCGGCCAGCCGTGCTCGACCGCGTCCCGGAGCCGGTGCAGAGAGCCGACCCCGGGATTGCCTCCCCACGAGAAGACGAGCTTCTTCGCGCAGCCCATGCCGATCAGCTGGTCGTAGATGACGTCGGGAGTCATCCTGATCAGCGTCAGGTCGCGCCGCCCCTGGCGGATCAGCTCGTGCCCGGCAGCGAACGGGATCAGGTGCGTGAAGCCCTCGGCGGCGACGGTGTCGCCGTCGCAAACGAGCTCCGCGACCGCATCCGCGAGCGGGACGATCTCCGCCATCGCCCCTAGAACGGGAACGGGTGCGGGCGGCCGACCGTGACCCAGTGCGTGTCGGTGAACTCGGCGACCGCGGCGGTGGAGCCGAAGCGTCCCCAGCCGCTGTCCTTGACGCCGCCGAACGGCATCTGCGGCTCGTCGCCGACCGGCTGGTCGTTGACATGGACGATCCCCGCCTGAATCCGCTGCGCGAGCTCGAGGCCCTTGTCGGCGTCGTTCGTGATCACGCCGGACGCGAGGCCATACGTGGTCGCGTTCGCGCGGTCGACGGCCTCGTCGGGCGAGTCGACCACCTCGATCGCGGCGACCGGCCCGAACGTCTCGAGCTGCGCGAACTCGGAGTCCTCGGGCACGTCCGTAAGCAGCGTCGCCTTGTAGCAGGGCCCGTCGGCCTCACCGCCTGCGATCACCTTCGCGCCCTTGGCGACGGCGTCGTCGACGCGGCTCTTGACCAGCTCGAGCGCCTGCTCGGTGATCAGCGGGCCGATGATCGTGTCGTGCTCCTTCGGGTCGCCGGCCTTGAGCCCGGCCGTCTTCTGCGCGAGCTGCTCGGTGAACTCGTCGGCGATCGAGCGCTCGACGATGATCCGCCGCGCGGACATGCAGATCTGGCCCTGGTGCAGGAAGGCGCCGAACGCGGTGGCGTTGACCGCGAACTCGAGATCCGCGTCGCCGAGGACGATCAGCGGGTTGTAGCCGCCGAGCTCGAGCACGCAGCGCTTGAGGTTGCGGCCCGCGGCCTCCGCGAGGATTCGGCCCGTGTGGGTCGAGCCGGTGAAGTTGAGCACGCGCACGTGCGGGTTCTCGACCAGCTCGTCGCCGATCGGCGCGGCCTCGCCCGGCCCGTGCGTGACGATGTTCAGGACGCCCGGCGGCAGACCAGCCTCGGTGAAGATCTCGCCCCAGAGCAGCCCGCCCACGTACGGCGAGAGCTCGGAGGGCTTGAGCACGACCGCGTTGCCGAGCACGAGCGGCGCGGTGATCGAGCGAGCGGAGAGGATCAGCGCCGCGTTCCAGGGCGCGATCGCGCCGACCACGCCGACCGGCCGGCGGATGCCCATCGCGAACGCGCCGGTGTCCGACGGGATGATCTCGCCCATTGGCGCGTAGGCGGTTCCGGCTGCCTGGCGGAAGAGCCCGGGAACGAAATGCATCTGGAACATGCCGAAACCGAACGTGGCGCCGGACTCGCGTGCGAGCAGCGAGACGACCTCGTCCTGCCTGCTCTCGAGCACCTCGGCGGCCTTGAGGAAGACCTGCTGCTTGACGGCCGGCGGGGTCGCCCCCCACTCCTCTGCGGCAGCGGCCGCGGCCTCGATCGCCTTCTTCGCATCCTCACGCGTGCCGGACGGGATGCGCGCGACGACGTCGCCGGTGAACGGGTCGATGTCGTCGAAGGTCTCGCCGCCGCTCGAGGGTACCCACTCGCCCCCGATGAACTGCTGAGCCTCGACGATCTCGGTCTCGACTGTGGCCATGCTCAGGCTCCTTTCCTCGCGTTCGGCGCGTCCGCGCAGGACGGGGCGCAGTCGCCACGATCAACATACCGCGGACCGCCCGAGCGCGTATAGCGTCCGGGTTGAACCCGCGATCCGAGGAGGCCCCCGCTGCAGCAGGAGACGACCGAGATCCAGAGCAAGGAACGAACCAGCCCGCCGTTCAGGGCCGACCACGTCGGCAGCCTGCTACGGCCGCGGCGCCTGCACGAGGCGCGCGAGCAGCACGCGGCCGGCGAGATCGACGCCGAAGCGCTGCGCGCAGTCGAGGACGACGCGATCCGCGAGGCGGTCCGCAAGCAGGAAGAGATCGGCCTGCGCGGGGTCTCGGACGGCGAGTTCCGCCGCGGCTCCTGGCACATGGACTTCATCTACCAGCTCGAGGGCATCACCCACGAGGCGGGCCACATCGCGATCAAGTTCATGAACGAGGACGGCGAGATCGAGTTCACCCCGGCCGCGCTGCACATCAACAGCAAGCTCGGCATCTCGGACACGATCTTCGGCGACGACTTCGCGTTCATCCGCGACGCGGCCGCGGCGACCTCAGTGCCCAAGCTGACGATCCCGTCGCCGAGCATGGTCCATTACCGCGGAGGCAAGGCAGCGCTCGACCCCGACGTCTACCCGGACCTCGACTCGTTCTGGGCCGATCTCGTCGCCGCCTACCGTGAGGAGGTCAGGCGGCTGGGCGAGCTCGGCTGCACGTATCTCCAGTTCGACGACACGAGCCTCGCCTACATGAACGACCCGCATGAGCGCGAGTACGTCGCCGCGATCGGCGGCGACCCGAAGAACCAGCACCTCGACTACATCCGTCACCTGAACTCGGTGATCGCGGACCTGCCCGTCGGGATGAGCGCCACGACGCACGCGTGCAAGGGGAACTTCCGCTCGTCCTGGGCAGCCGAGGGCGGGTGGGACTTCGTCGCCGAGGCGATGTTGAGCGAGCTCGATGTCGACGGGTTCTTCCTGGAGTGGGACGACGAGCGCTCGGGCGGCTTCGAGCCGCTGCGGTTCCTGCCGAAAGGCGACAAGCAGGTCGTGCTCGGCCTCGTCACCACGAAGAAGGGCGAGCTCGAGTCGCGTGACGACCTCCTGCGCAGGCTCGAGGAGGCGGCGAAGTACGCCCCGATCGAGCAGCTCTGCCTCTCGCCGCAGTGCGGCTTCGCCTCGACGGTCGAGGGCAACGCGCTCTCGGAAGAGGAGCAGTGGGCGAAGCTCCGCCTCGTCGTCGAGGTGGCCGCGGAGGTGTGGGGCTAGATTTTCGGTCCGTTGCCGGGCCTTAGTGCACGGCCGATCTCACTTCTTCAGCGGCCTTCTCGATGAGCTCAGCCACGGCTGCGGGCTGCGATACATAGATCGAGTGGCTGCCGGCGACCTCGACAACGGTCGAGCCTGCCCGCGAAGACATCTCGCGCTGGGCTGGTGGGGGGATCATCCGATCTTCGGTCGCAATGAGGTACCAGCTGGGCTTGCTTCGCCAGGCAGGCTCGCTGATCGTGCCGCCCAGGGCCTCAACGCCCCAGGGGACCTGCGAGTCGGCCATGAACGCAGCCTGCTCGGCGCTCAGGTCGCCCGCGAATGACGCGTGGAACTTCTCCCGGTCGAGGAACAGAAACCCGTCTTGCGGGGGCAGAATCGGCGGCACGGGTGCGCCGGGCGGCGGATCCGCGATCAGGGTGTTCACCGACTCGCCCTTGTCCGGTGCGAAAGCCGCGATGTAGACGAGCGCTGCAACCTTGGGATGGTTTCCCGCCTCGGTGATGACCGCCCCGCCGTAAGAGTGGCCGACGAGGATGACCGATTCGCCCTGCGCGTCGATGGCGCGCCTGGTCACGGCAACGTCGTCGGCGTGCGAGAGCGTTGGATTCTGGACGACAGTGACGTTGTAGCCGTCCTTCTTCAGTTGGTCGTAGACGCCCTGCCAGCCGGAGCCGTCCACGAAGCCGCCGTGGACGAGAACGACCGTCCCCGCTGTTGAGCCAGTAGCCATGATGCTCTCCTTTCCCAGATAGAGAGGCCGTCTTGATGCTACTAAGCTGGCGCCAACTGCCTCCTCGCCCCACCGGGCACACGTCGTTCCGCGTTTTCATCTCCTACTTAGGTGCTCGGAGCTGGCCCGGGCCAGCGTGAGGGAATGTCACCCGAGCCAACGACTTCGACCAGGCCCGGCCTCTTTCGGTAGCTCCCGGCAACCGGATAGCGGGTTCTCACGGATGTACGGAGGCCCTTGCGGTGCGACGCTTTCGTTCGAGAGGAGGTGTCAGGATGGCGACCGTTCCACACGAGTCTTCCACCTATGAGCCTCAGCGGGCGCAGTGGGCCGAGTTCCTCAAGATCCGCGAGATGTGGGCCTCGCTGGCGATCAGCATGATGTGGGTTGCGGTGTTGTTCGACGCGGTGTACGGCCCGAACTTCGTGAGCACGAGTAGTGGAGGCAACTCCATAACGATTCCCTCGGCGATCTTCGTGGCGCTCTTCGCGTTCTTGGCCAGCGCATCGGTCGCGAAGCGCGCTTTCCGGCAAGGCACGGAATAGCATCGCGCTGTGCGCGAGCTCAAGGCTGGGCTATGGCACTGGCAGGCGCCGCATCCGGAGTGGACGCCGGATCAATGGTGGCCGGAGGTCGTTTCGTCCTACGCATTCGACGACGGGGCGCGGCTGCTCTTCTTCGACCCGCTGGCCGTGCCGGAGGAGATCCTCGAGGTCGCGGGCGACCGCGAGCCGGTGGTGGTGCTCACCGCACCGTGGCACGAACGCGATGCGCAGAGCCTGGTCGAGCGCTTCGGCGCGGCGGTGTTCACGCCTCCGCCCGACACCGCGGATGACCTCATCCGGAAATACGGCCTCGATCCGGAGCAGATCCCGGAGGGTTGGCACAGCCCCGACGTCGCGTGGCTGCTGGTGGAGGGCGGCACGGAGACCCACCTGTACGGAGCGGGTGACCGGCTTCCGATCGGCCTCGAGGCGTTCCCCGGTCGGTCGCACAACGACCTTGTGCTCTGGATCGAGCGTGTGGGTGCGGTCGTCGCCGGCGACGCGCTGGTCGACTTCGGTCGCGGCTTCGAGATCCCGCGAGAGGTGCTGCAGCACGGTGTCACGCGGGAGCAGGTGGTCGAAGGCCTGCGACCGCTGCTCCGACTGCCGGTCGAGGTCGTTCTGCCGGCGCATGGAACGCCGACAGACCGTGCGGCGCTCGAGCGCGCGCTCTCCTGACGGTTGACGTAAGAATCAACGCGCCTGAGCCCTCATGGTTCGATTGGTCTCAACGCCAAAATGCCGAAGTTCGCACCTGGTTGTCGAACTTGAAGATAACTGTGCCCTCTTCCTCGCGCGAGCGTTCGGGAATGTCCCCTGACTTCTCGCTACCGCTTAATGCCTCAATCCAACAGCGTGCAGGCTGCCGCGGTCGTCACGACCTCCGCGAACTCGTCCTGGAGGTTGATGCCGGTCATGCGCGCGATCTCGGCAGCCGGCACCACCTCGCCATCCGGCGCGGCGATGTCGAACGTGTGGGTCGCGTCGAGGACGAACCACACGTCGTAACCGAGGTCGGAGCCGATGCGAGCGGTCGTCTCACAGCAAAAGTTCGTCTGAATCCCGCACACCGCGATCGCGCCGATCTCGCGCTCGCGCAGCCATGCGTCGAGATCGACATCTCCGTGAAACGACGAGTGCACTGTCTTGACAATGCGCAGATCGGGCTCGCCGGCGACGGCCTCTTTCAGCTCGAACCCGGGCGTGCCGCGCTCGAGCGGTCCACCCCGCCAATCGTGCTGAACGACCACGATCGGGTCGCCGCGCCGGCGCCACGCGGCAATCAGCTTGGCGACGTTCTCCTCGGCATGGGAATTGTCGCGGGGTCCGAGCGCTGGATCCTCGAAGCCGCGCTGAACGTCGACCACCAGCAGCGCACGCTGCCCGATCATGCGTCTGACCCTACCAAGGTCGCGGTTCTTGGCTTGTATTAGCGGAGGGATGGCGTGGCCCGCCCGCGCTCTGCCGCGACCGAGTCCGTGGAGGACAGCGACACGCCGGATGGGTCAGCACGCTTGCACGATTCCGGGAGCCTTCGGGAGGAAGACGATCCTCTTGCTCAACCGATGCGGATCAGCTTCTTGTTGACGAACTCGTCGGCGCCGTAGCGGCCGAGCTCGCGTCCGAAGCCGGAGCGTTTCGTGCCGCCGAACGGCAGCTCAGCTCCGTCCGCGCCGACGATGTTCACGTAGACCATGCCGGCGTCGATCCGGTCCGCAACGCGCTCGGCCTGCTCCATGTCGTTCGTCATCACGTATGAGCCGAGCCCGAACGGCGTGTCGTTTGCCAGCGCGACCGCCTCCTCCTCCGACGGCACGCGATAGACCTGGGCGGCCGGGCCGAACAGCTCTTCACGGTAGATGTCGTTCTCCGGCGTGATGTCCGTCAGCACCGTAGGCTCGAAGTAGTTGCCGTTGCGCTTGCCGCCGGCGACAACCGTCGCGCCCTGGTCGACCGCGCGCCGGACCTGATCCTCGAGGCGGTCGGCCGCGACCTGAGAGGACAGCGGCCCGCACTCCGTCTCGCGCTCGCGCGGATCACCCTGCTTCACAGCGGCGAGCGCGGCCGTGAACTTCTCGAGGAACGGCTCGTAGAGCTCGTCGATCACGATGAACCGTTTCGCGCCGTTGCATGACTGGCCCGCGTTGTCGATCCGAGCGGCGACAGCGTCCTCGACCGTCTTGTCGAGGTCGTCGGTGCCGAGGACGATGAACGGGTCGGAGCCGCCGAGCTCCAGCACGACCTTCGTCAGATGCCGGCCAGCGATCTCCGCGACGGCGGCGCCGGCGCGCTCGGAGCCGGTGACCGAGACGCCGCGGACGCGCGGGTCGGCGATCACCCACTCGATCTGCTCGTTCGTGGCGTAGATGTTCACGTAGGCGCCGTCGGGGAAGCCGGCGTCGACGAACATCTGCGCCATCGCCTCGGCCGACTGCGGGCACTGGGGCGCGTGCTTCAACAGGACCGTATTGCCGATGATCAGGTTCGGCGCCGCGAAGCGTGCGACCTGGTAGTAGGGGAAGTTCCACGGCATGATCCCGAGCAGCACGCCCAGCGAGCTGCGGCGGACGACGGCCGACCCCTGACCCGCGAGGAGCTCGATCGGCTCGTCCGCCATCAGGGCTTCCGCATTGTCGGCGTAGAACTCGTAGATCGACGCGCAGAAGTCGACCTCGCCTCGCGCCTGACCGACCGGCTTGCCCATCTCGGCGACGATGATCTCCGCGAGTTCCTTTCGCCGTTCCGAGTGCAGCTCGCCGACGCGCCGCACAAGCGAGGCGCGATCGGCGACAGTCGCAGCTTTCGACCATTCCCGGTGCGCCCGGTCGGCGCGGGCGACCGCGTCCCGCAGCTCGTCGTCGGTGATCGTCGGGTACTCCTTGACCGTTTCGCCGGTCGCGGGGTCGACAACTGCATACATGCTCGTCACTTCGCTCCTCCGTCGGTCGGACTGAGGCGACTCTAATGCGTTCGAGTCGGCACGATGATGTCGAGCGACCGCCGGCTTCACGAGCGACGCCTGATCGAAGAGATCCATTTGCACACTCTGGCATGCGCGAGTGTTCAGGAATGACGCCTGAGCCCACCGCCCGAGATGAGACGGCGAACAACAGCGACTACTCCCCGGCCGACGGCATCCAGGGTGACCACGCCGACCAACAAGAGTGTGAACACCACGAGGGGGGCGCCACCCTCACGGTCGCCGTGAGCCCGTGCGGCCACAATTCCGGCAACGCCGACTAGAAGCGCAACGGTGAAGAAGACTCGGCCGGGTTGGGAGAGCCGAAGCCGGTGACCGAGCCATCTCCAATAGCTTCGGAGTCTCGCCACGCGTGAACTCTAGGTCAGAGGAACGAGCGGCACCCTGAGCCAGCGTTCCGGAATGTCCCCCGAGGCTTACTGCGAACGGCTCTAGCCCCAGGGCAGGCGCAACCAGTATGGCGGCCGCCCTCGCCGGAACCGCTCGGCCGTCGCATAGACCTGCTCCGGATCGGATGTCTCCTTCTCCACGCTCGCCCCGTAGCGCGCCGCGAGTTCCGAGACCGGGTAGCGCGCTTCCGGACCTACGTGGGCGCCAACCATCAGGATCACGCAGGGCCTGTCGCCAGCTCCCACGAACGCGTGCTCCGTCCAGGGAGGCGAGTGGAAGAAGTCCCAGGCTCGAAGGCGTCGCTCCTCGCCCTCGACGAGCAGCCTGCACTCGCCTCCGAGAACGAGGAACGCCTCCTGATTCGACTCGGCGTGATAGACGCCGCTCTGGCCAGGCTCGAGGACGGTCACGTTGATCCCGAACTGCGCGAATTCCACCGGAGAGTCGCCGTACTCGTTCGCGAACCAGCACGCCGCGCCCCTCGTCTCCGAAGTGAACCACTCGGCATCGCGCACGTTGACGACGAACCAGCCCTCGGTGACGGGGGCGAGTCCGGAGCCAGCGTCCTCAAGCCGCGCTTCGGTCAAGAACCGGATTCTCGCAGCCCAAGCGACAGAAGAGTCGCGAGACTAGCGTGGGCCAGTGTTCGGGAATGTCACCCGAGGGCGTAAGGCCGGATCTGGGCGTAGCCGATGAGTTTTCGGTGATCTGCCGGTCTCTACCGCGTTCGGATCCGTAAGAACTCGCCTGTAATAACGACTCCAGGAGGCCGCATGAAGCTTCTTCTCACGTCCGCCGGCATCAAGAACGCGAGCATCCACGACGCACTCGTCGACCTCTTGGGGAAGCCGATTGCCGAGTCCGACGCCCTCTGCATCCCCACCGCGTCGTACGCGCACCCAATGGCCGGTCCTGGCAGAGCATGGAATTTCATCAGCGGGCAGGAGCCCCGCTGCCCCATGACCGAGCTCGGGTGGAAGTCCATGGGCGTCCTGGAGCTCACCGCGCTGCCCAGCCTCGACGAAGACCTCTGGGTCCCACTGGTCAAGGAAACCGCGGTCCTGCTGGTCAACGGCGGCGACGCCTTGTATCTGTGCCACTGGATGCGGCAATCAGGCCTGGCAGACCTCATGCCGTCGCTGCAAAACACGGTCTGGGTCGGATTGAGCGCCGGGAGCATGGTGATGACCCCCAGGATCGGGGGGGACTTCGTCCAGTGGAGACCGCCGACCGGTGACGACACCACGTTGGGCATCGTCGACTTCTCGATCTGTCCACACCTGGCTCAGGACGGCATGCCCGGCAACTCCATGGCCGAGGCAGAGAGATGGGCGGCCGAAATCCCGGGTCCGGCGTACGCGATTGACGACGAGACCGCCATCAAAGTCGTCGACGGCACCGTCGAGGTCGTCTCCGAGGGGCACTGGAAGCTGTTCACCCCCAGTCCGGTAGCAAGCGAATCAGGCTCATGAGACACGCGGCTCGGCTGCGCCAGTGTTCGGGAATGTCACCCGAGCGGAGGTGCCCCTTTCAGCAGGCGACGCCCCTGTCGAAGACAACAGCCGGTCTTTCTCTTCGGGCCTGGGCCCCCTTCGACAGCGGCCGAAGCGCCTCGGCCGCGCGGCGGGCGCTGCCGCGCTTTGCGCCTTGGCCGACGAAGATCGAAATCGTGACGACGCCGTGGCACAACCTGTGTTGGATCTCTAGCGGCGGCGGACAGCCTCCGTCGCTACCGGTGCGGCAAGTCCCGTAGATGATGCTCCCGGTCCCAGCACGGTATTTCGCGACGTACGAGACGTCGTCTCCATCGAACGACGACCCAGCGTAGTAGTAGGGGGCGTCGGCGTTTCTGAGATCGTCGAGTTTCGTCGATCGACCGGCGGACGTACAGCCAACAGCGAAAACGGTGCAGACGAGGAGAGCCGCGACCAGAAAGCGCTTCACGCTCCAACTCGAGGCCGCGCTCGTGGTGGCGGAGCGTCGCGTGGGCCAGTGTGCGGGAATGTCACCCGAGCCGACCGCCTCTCTAGGTGTCCTTGGCTCTTCGGAGGCGAACTACCATCTGCTGAACGCGTGTTCCTGGGGTGCGTGCTCCGCTTTCGAGCGCCACGGCGACAAAGAACGCCATGAACGCCGCGGCCACCCACTGGCCGATGACGAGCATCACGATCAACCCGACGGCGCCGTATGGGCCAAAGACCCAGTAGATGAAGCGCCGGCCTCTGACCGAGGCAGGGTTCCTGTCCCACGCCTGCCAGAGTTCTCGCAAGGGCGGCATATGACTTAGATCGTTGGGGGCCTGAATCGACTTGAGCGCCCTCGCGTTGGCGGGAGCGGCGCTGCCTGCGCCAGCGTTCCGGAATGACGCCTGCGCGTCCTCCCATCTGAACTGACACCCAGGCGCTCTAGGTGTACGCGTTAGTCTCCTACCCGGGAGAGCCTAGGAGAAGGGTCGATGGATAACTACGTGGTCAAACCGCTCAGCCCGGACACCTGGGACGGGTTCGCCGGGCTCGCGCAACGGCACAACGGCGTGTTCGGCGGCTGCTGGTGCACCTTCTTCCACACGATGCACTCCGAGAAGACGTTCGACGCCGACGACAACCGGAGTCTCAAGCGGCGCCTCGTCGAGGAGGGCCGGGCGCATGCCGCGCTCGTCTACGACGGGGACGAGGCGGTCGCGTGGTGCGAGTACGGGAGCCCCGAGGAGCTGCCGAACATCTACCACCGCAAGCAGTACGAGGAGGAGCTTGACCTCGTCCCCGACTACCGGATCACCTGCATCTTCGTGGACCGGCGCTACCGGCGAAGGGGCTGTCGGCCGTCGCGCTGCGGGGTGCCCTCGACCTGATCTCGGAGGCGGGCGGTGGCGTCGTCGAGGGCTACCCGCACGACACGCAGGGCAAGAAGAAGTCCGTGCTCTACAACGGGACGCGCACCCTCTTCGAGCGGGCGGGCTTCACGTTCGCCCGCAGCAAGGGCACGGGGAACTGCGTCATGCGCCGCACCGTGCCCTGACCCACCGCGGTCATCGAGGGCGGTGTGTGTGACCTTCGGCGATCGTCCTGTCGCTCGGGACCGTAGTCGGGGATAAACACAACTCTGTAGTTGGGAGCAGGACCCTCGCCTGGGCCAGTGTTCGGGAATGTCACCCGAAAGCGCCCGAGCGCACGAAGCACAGTTGGAAGTTGATGCGGCAGACTGTGGAGGTGAGCTTTTTTGAGCCTCCGCCATCTGCTCCACGAGGGCCCGACGTTCCAATGCCGGCTCCCTGGTGGCAGGCTCCCAGAAACGAGCTTGGCGCTCCAGTCCCGCTCCGACTCGTCCTCGCCCGGAGCGAAAGGGTTGCGATCGCATTGGTTGGTGCAACCGCATACACGACAGGAGTCGGGCTGAGGATCGCCGCGCGCTGGCGGAGACACGTTGCCGACGACTCTGAGGGCCTCTCCGACGACCCGTTCGGGGACCCATTCGGTCACGCGATGATGCACCGGAGACCGACCGGCGAGCTTTCTCCCGAGATCCTTCGGTTTGGCGTTCAGTTCTCCGATGGGCGCAAGGCCACGACAGTGGGTGGGCTCCCCTGGGCGGATCGGGATGATGCTGCCGACGAGCCAACCGGCCCGGTGCTCATGCAGGGCAGCGCTGGCGGCGGTGACGGCGAATGGGATTCGGACTTCTGGCTTTGGCCACTACCGCCGCCAGGCCCGTTGACGTTCGTCGTCGAGTGGCCGTCAGCCCAGATCGAGCTCACGAAGCATGAGGTAGATGCTGCGCTCATCCTCGAAGCGAGCGCTTTGTCGGAGAAGCTATGGCCGGAAGAGGCCCCGTCCGAAGAATCGGAGAGTTGGAGTTCGGACAGTATCGTGCTGCGAGCTCATCCGACTAACGAATCGAAGAGAGAGGACGACGGCGAAGACAGGACGGACGAGAGCATCGGTTAGGTCCACGCCGAACATGGGCGTGTGGGCCAGCGTGCGGGAATGTCACCCGAGCAACCGCTCTGAGCGGGAAGCGGAAGTCAGTTCAGCCGGATAGCAGCACGACCCGGCGCGCAACCGTTCGCGTGCCGTACATCAGTTCAACTGCTATCGGCCGTCGCGGGTACGCACGATGCACCCTCGGTATCAGGTGGTGGTAGCACTGGCAGATGTACGAGAGCCCCGGTCGAACCTGCTTGCGGACCCAGGTCACCTTGAGCCGCTCGCGGGCGCCGTCGGCGTAGACCACGAAGAGTTTTTCGCCAGGAGCGACCGGGGCGCTGCCCTGGACGACCATGCCGCGCACATAGGAGACACCGACGGTCAGAGGGGCCTGGTCCGGGCGATCAGAGCCGCTCGCTCTCCAGAGGACGCCCATGCCGCCGTGGAGGAGGAAGAAGGCACCTAGCGCAAGTCCGAGGACAGCGAGCGTTGCCGCCAGGGCTGCGGTCTGTCGCCTTCGCGCCCGCCTCCGAGCTTCGTCGATCAACCGTCGGAGGCCTGGTCGACCAGCGGCGGTCCGTAGCCGGGGAAGGATTAGGACAGGCACCGTAGAAGCTAGTATCGCTAGCACCATGTTGGCCGTCAAGGTCGGAAGTGGAGGATGGTCGGCTGGGCCAGTGTGCGGGAATGTCCCCCGAACGCAAAACGTCCCTGCCCGCCGTGGTCTGCCTGTTGACCACCCGAAGGCGGAACCTCAGCAGTCCGACGGCGAGCGCGGGACGCTTCTCAGAGTAGCGCTGTCACCGTCGGCTGCGCGAGCGTCTTCTCACTCGATTGCCTGCCCCGCAAGGTGCCTGACCGAGTCTCCGGACAGAATGCGAGGAGGCCTCGAGCCGGGCAACTTTCACATCAAGGCTCCGGCTAGGGCTGAAAATCGGAGTCCGGCTCGACCGTGACCTCGAGTAGGAGCGGTTCGGCTCGCTCCGAGAGGCCGGGAACCACCTCGTCAAGCACCTGTTGTAGCGCGGCGAGATCCGCTATCCGCCGCGACTCGCAGCCGAAGATCTCGGCGAGGCCGGCGATGTCGACGTCGACGTTCGGCCACGCCGACGAACCGCCTTCGTGCTCGGCCAGGCGATCCATGATCGCGTAGCCGCCGTTCTTGACGATCACGAGCAACGGGCCTGACTTGTAGGTCGCCGCGCTCCAGAGCGACTGGATCGCGTAGAGCGACGAGCCGTCGCCGATGATCGCGACCACGGGGCGCTCGGGTAGGGCCAGGCGCAGGCCGATTGCCGCAGGCATCGCGAACCCGAGCCCACCCATCGCGGGGCTGATCAGGCCCATGTTCTGGCGCGCCGGGAGGCGCGCGAGCAGCTCGGGCCGGTTCGAGGGCGCCTCCTCGAGGACGACGGCGTTCTCCGGCAGCCGGAGCGCCAGCTCGTTCAGGACGTGCCCGGCTCGAAGCGGGTCGTCCGGCTCGGGCGACTCGGGCGGCTTGCGAGGCGCGGGCGGCTCGGCGTCGCGCTGCGGCAGGCGCTCGGCGAGCGCGGTGCACACCGATGCGGGCGGCCCGAGCACCGAAAGCTGGGCGCGGCTGCGCTGCGCCTCAGCGGGGTCCTCGGTGACGACCGCGACCGTCGTCCCGTCCTCGACGAACGGGCCCTCGGCGTAGGCGTACTGGCGAAAGGCGGGAGCGCCGACGACGAGGACGACGTCGTAGGGGGCCAGCGCCTCGCGGAGCCTCGCGCGGTCGGCGGAGAGGTCGCCCATGTAGAGCTGGTGCGTCTGCGGGAAGCCGGCTCTGGCGCCAAACGGCTCCTGCCAGACCGGGGCGGTGAGACGCTCGGCGAGCACGACCAGCGCACCCCACGTGGCGGGATCGTCGGCTCCCGCGCCGGCGACGAGGGCCGGAGACCTCGCTCCTTCGAGCAGCTGCGCGAGCTCCTCGACCGCGGCCGCATCGGCCCCGGCCGCGCGGACGAGGCGATCAGGCGCCGCGTACTCGTACGGCTCGGGCGCCGCCGCATTCCAGTCGTCCATCGGCACGATCACGAGCGCCGGCCCGCGCCGCGTCTGTGCCTCGTGCCAGGCCCGATCGAGGGAACCCGGGACATCCTGCGGGCGGACAGGCTGGTCGACCCAGACCGGGTACTCGCCCGCAAGCCCGGCCAGCTTCCCCGCCAGGAACGGCTCGTGCGCGAGGTGGCGGCGGTCCTGCTGGCCGACACACACGACGAGCGGCGCGCGGTTGACGCGCGACGTCGCCAGCGCCGAGACGGCGTTTCCGAGCCCGGGCGTCGTGTGCAGGAGCACGAAGGACGGCTCGCCGCGCCCGAGCGCGTAGCCCGTCGCGATCCCGACGACCGACCCCTCGTGGAGCGCGAGCACGAACTCGAGGTCGGAAGGCAGGTCGACGAGAAACGACACCTCGGTCGAGCCGGGGTTGGAGAAGATCTTCGTCATCCCGCGCCGCCGCAGGACCTCGAGGGTGGCGTTTCGGACCGTCGTCACAGGCCGCGGAGCCTAATCAGAGCCAGTCGAGCACGCCGGCGACGCTCTCGACGACCGCGTCCGGGCGGCTCGACTCGGGCACGCCGTCGAGGTCGATCCCGCCGCTGATCCCGCTGCGGACGAGGATCGTGCGCGCGCCGCCGAGCCGGCCGAGGGCGATGTCCATGCCGAGATCGTCGCCGATCACGACCAGGTCCTCGGTGGGCGCCCCGAGCTGGTCGCTGATCGCCTCGAGCGCGGCGTGCGAGGGCTTGCCGACGATGACGGGCTCGGTGCTGCTCGCCTTCGCGATCGCCGCCGCGGTCATCGCGCCCCGACTGAAGATCGGGCCGTTCGCGCCGGCGTAGGCGGGCGCGTAGCTCGCGGTCAGCAGCTCCGCGCCGGCAAGCACCGCGCGGGCGGCTTTTTCCAGCTGCACGAAGTCGACCGCGTCGACGTGGGCCACGAAGACCGCCCCGGCGTCCTCCTCGTCGGTGATCCGCAGGCCGGCCTTCTCCAGGTACGCGCGCACCCGCTCGTTGGCGAAGAGCATCACTGGCCCGTCGGAGCGCAAGTGGAGCAGGACGCTGCGCAACGGCGTGAGCAGTTCGTCGTCGGCGATCTCGAGGCCTACCTCCCGCAGGCCCGCAGCGAACGTCGCCGGTGTCTCGTGACTGCCGTTCGTGAAGACGGCGAGCGGCCGGCCGGAAGCGCGGATCTTCGCGAGCACGTCGACCGCGCCCGGCTGCACGCGCGTCTCCTTGCCTGCCCGCTGCACCAGCGTCCCGTCGGCGTCGAAGACGAAGCCGCGGCAATCGTCAAGTCGCACGGCGCCACACCACGAGGTCGTCGCCCTTCTGCACGCGCAGCTGCGTGATCGACTTCCGCTTCGCGACCTCCTGCAGGAGCGTCACGACCGGATTGCGGCCGGACGAGGGGACGCGCGCGGGCGGAGCCGTGCCGATCGCGTCCACCTGCTCCCCGGGCATCGTCAGCCGCAGCAGGAGCTCCTCGTCGGAGATCCCCGCCCCGAACCGCTCCCGCGCCCCCTCGAGATGCAACGGCTCGAGGTCGCGCAGCTCCTCGGCGCGCGGCCGCGAGAGCACGCGCTCGGCAATCTCCGGCGCGAACGGCGCGGCCGGGTCGCCGTAGTGCCCGAGGAAGTAGCGGACGGTCTCGTCGGAGACGTTCGACCAGCGCTCGCCGTCGATCACGTTGCGTACCGCCTGCGTCGCGACCATCTGCGAGACCGGCGTGACGATGATCGGGTAGCCCATCTCGGCGCGGACGCGGCCGACCTCCTCGAGCACTTTGTCGTACAGCTCGGGCCGGCCGAGCTCGCCAAGCATGCGGCGCGTGGTCGAGACCATCCCGCCCGCCAGCTGGTGGTGGTAGTAGGTCGCGTCGAACTCCTGCGGCCGGCCCACGGGCAGTCCTTTCTCGCGGCCGAGCTCGCGGAAGTGCGCCGAGACCGCGGCGAGCGCCTCGAGGTCGAGCCGGTGGGAGAAGCCCTCGGCCTCCAGATTCCGAAGCGTCGACTCCGCAGCCGGGTTCGACGTCCCGCGCGCCAGGGGCGCGACCGCGGTGTGCAGCACCTGGAAGCCGGCGCGAAGCCCCTCCATGTAGACGAGCGGCGCGAGCCCGATCGTGCAGTGGCTGTGCAGCTCGACGGTCCGCTCGCCCGCGGCGCGGAGGAAGTGCGGCGCCAGCTCCTGTACAGCCATCGAGGTGAGCAGGCCTCCGGGGTCCTTGAGGTAGAGCCGGTCCATCTCGGCGCAGTCGGCGAGCGCGGCTGCGCGCTCCGCGTAGTAGTCATGTGTGTGCACAGGGCTGACCGAGTAGGTGAGCCCGATCACGATCTCCTCGACGCCCTCCTCGCGGGCCATGCGGGCCAGCCGCCGCAGGCGCGGCGGGTCGTTCGACGGGTCGGCGACCTGGAAGCGGCGGATCCCGTTCCGCACGACGCAGCGGAAGACGAGCCGCATCACCTCCTCGTCGGCCGGGACCCACGAGATGAACCGCATGCCGGTCGTGATGAAGCTCAGCGGAGTGTTGGGCATCGCAGCGCTGACCAGCCGGATGCGCTCCCACGGGTCCTCCCGGTGGAAGCGAACCGAGACGGCCATGTGCGTGCTCGAGGTGAAGTCGGCCGCGTGGAAGTCGACGCGGTCCATCGTCGGCGCGATCGAGAGGACGTCGGGTGTGGTCAGGCCCGTCGCGCTCCAGAGGCTCTGGTTGCCGTCGCGCGTGGTCGTGTCGACGATGTCGATCACGAGTCGGGTTGCACCCGGAAGAGCGGCGTCCCGTACTCGACTAGCTCCGCGTTCTCGACGCAGACCTTGACGATCGTGCCCGAGACCCCTGCAGGGACCGAGTTCATCATCTTCATCACCTCGATCAGGCAGACGACCGTGGTCGGCTCGACCCGCGCCCCCACGTTCACGAACGGCTCCGCCCCGGGTGCCTCGGCGCGGTAGAAGGTGCCGATCATCGGCGCGGGGATCGCGACGAGGTCGCCGGTCGGTGGCTCGGGCGCAGTCGCGGGTTCCTCGACCGGAGCCGCCGCCTCGAGCGGCCCACCGCGCACGACGTGGAGCGAGAGGTCGTCGGTCTCGATCCGCAACTCCTCGACATCCGTTTCGTCGATCAGCCGCAGGATCTCGCGGACGTCGTCCTCGCTCAGCGGCACTAGGCGTCCTTTCGCGGAGCGGCGCCGAAGGTGCCCATCACCAGCGAGATCGCCGATTCGGAGAGCTTCGGCGCGGCCGGCTTCGAGGTGGTCACGGGCCGCGACTGGAGCACGAGGAGTGAGCCGTCACGAGCGATCGCCCACTCGATGTCCTGGTGCGAGCCGAAGTGGCGCTCGACACGCTTGGCGATCTCGACGAGCGCGGCGAGGCCGGCTTCGTCGAGGCATGGCTCCTCGCGCCGCTCGGCAGGGACCTCCACGCGAACCGCTCCGCGCCCGGCCGGGTCGGGCACGTACTCGATCTCCTTCGCGTTGACGGTCCGGCGGACGACCTCGCCCGTGATCTTGCTGACGAGGAAGTCGTCGGGGGTCGTCTCGCCGCCGACGACCGCGATGCCGAGGCCCCAGCTCGCGTTGACCGCGAGCATGCTCGGGTCGCCGCTGACGGGGTTGCACGTGAACATCACGCCCGAGACCTCGGCATCGACCATCTCCTGGACGGTCACGCCCATCGCCTGCTCCGACTGCCCGAGCTCGGCGCGGTAGCTGATCGCGCGCGCCGTGTAGAGGCTGACCCAGCAGTCGCGGACCGCGTCGCAGACCTGCTCGACCCCTCGCACCCAGAGGAAGCTCTCCTGCTGGCCGGCGAACGTCGCGTCGTGGCTGTCCTCGCCGAGCGCGCTCGAGCGCACCGCGACCGGCGGCTCATCCAGCGCTTGGTAGCTCTGCGCGAGCTCCCCGCGGACGGCGTCCGGCAGCGGCGCGAAGCGCATCGCTTCGTCGATCGCCTTCGCTGCCGCGTTCGCCGCCTCGACGTCTCCCTTTGGTGCACGCAAGAGCGTCGAGGCGATCATCCCGTCCAGCCCTGTCTCTGCGACGAACGCGCGGAACGCGCCCGCCCCGAGCGCGAATCCGGTCGGGACGGGGACCCCGGCCGACAGCAGGTCGCCGAGGTTCGCGCTCTTGCCGCCGAACTCGGAGGCATCCGATCGCCGCAGCTCGGCGAGGGGGCGGGTGTAGTCAGCCACTAGTGCCCCGTCCGGTGATGCCGCCGAGCGTCTGGGTCGCGAGCACCAAGCCAGAGTTCGCACTTGGCCGCAGCAAGGCTGGATTGCCTTGCTAAGGACAAGGGTGGGCTCTGGCGCCGTGTGATCGCGGGCCAGAGGCCGGCATGTATCGCTGGACGGGGCACTTAGTCGAGGATCGTGACGACGCCGGTCGAGCCGTCGACGCGGACCGTCTGCCCTGTCTTGATCTCGGCGGTCGCGCGCCCGGTGCCGACGACCGCGGGCAGGCCGTACTCGCGGCAGACGATCGCCGCGTGCGACATCACGCCGCCGATGTCGGTCACGACCGCCCTGACGCTCGAGAAGATCGGCGCCCAGGCCGGCGACGTGATCGGGCACACGAGCACGTCTCCGTCGCGGACCGCCGCGATCTGCTCGACGTCGATCACGACCCGCGCGGTTCCCTCGACGACACCCGGCGAGGCCGCCGCGCCGGTCAACCGCCCTCCGCCCTCCTCGGCGCTTGCCCACTCCTGGACGCGCTGCGTCGTGACGCCCCAGAGCATGATGCTCATCGGATCGGTGATCGCCTCGGGCGTCACGCCGAGCGCGGGCGGCGGCTTCCAGTCTGCGAGCTTCTCGAGCAGCTCCTTGCGGCGCGCGGCGATCGGTGGCCAGTGCTTCGGGCCGAGCGCCTCGCCGCCGGTCGCCCAGGTCAGGACGAGCTCGTCGAGCGCCTGTCCAACCTCGTGGCGGCCGAGCTGGAAGACGTCTTCGGTGTCCTCCAGGAACCCGTGCTTCGCGAGCAGCGCGCCGAACTCGCGCACCTTGTTCCACCAGCGCGTGAGGAACCAGTAGTCGCAGTAGAACTTGTGCTCCTCGACGTACGGGAAAACCATCCGCGAGAGGCCGAGCAGCTCCTTGAACGTCGTGCGCGTCTCCTCGTCGAGCAGCGCCCCGTACTCCTCCGCCAGCCGCTCGCGCTCGCGGGCGAGCTCCTCGCTCGGGCGTTCGACCTGCTCACCCTCGTTCAGCGCCCGCACGTGACCGACGATCGAGGCGTAGGCGATGGTCGGGTCGTCGTACCAGCTGCCGTAGTAGTGGTAGAGCCCGTCGCCGGTGGCCATGTTGAACCACGGGTCCTTGATCTTCTCGAGCTCCTCGAGCCAGGCCTTTCCCGCGTCGCTCAGCTCGAGCTCGGCGTCGATCTCCGCGGGCGAGCGGCCCTCGACGAACGCGCCGTCCACGCCGGTCTCGATCGCGATCTTGGCCAGCTTGCGAAGCTCCGTGCTGGGCCTGAACAGGATCACGTCGATCCCGGCGACCATCTGTGCGATGTGCTGGTCCGGGATGTCCGGCAGGTTGGTCTTGCAGAAGTCCGAGAACGTGACGTAGGCGCCGTAGCCCAGGAGCAGCAGCTCGAAGTGGTGCTGCCACATGAGGTCGCCGCAGCGCAGCGTCCGGTCGTACGCGGAGAGGAGCTCGTAGAACGCGGTGTTCCGGTCGTCCTCGAGCATCAGCTCGTCCGGCTCGTACTCGGGGAGGTCGGGGACGGGAAGGTCGGTGATCTCCGCGATCAGCTCCTCCATCTTCACCTTCCACTTCGCGTAGATCTCGTCCCAGTGCTCGAAGTAGTAGCCCGCGCGCCGCTGGAAGTACTCGACGCGCTCGCCGATCTTGGCCGGGTCGGTGACCGGGTTGCCCGAGATGTAGACGTAGCCGTTGAGGATCCGGTAGTCGATCCCCATCGCGGGCGGCACCGCGAAGAAGCGGTTCTGCCACTCGCCGACGGCCTGGTAGGGCGAGTCGATCGCGTGAACGTCGAACGCGGGCATCGGCACCGGGAAGTGCATCGAGTTCCAGAACCAGAACCGGTTCTCGTCCTTCTCGCGCCGCCGCTCGTCGAAGAACGTGTGGTACGGGTACATCTCCTCCCAGCCCTCGCAGCCGGGCGGAGTCTCGATCTCGTACGGGCTCGGGAAGGCGGACGTCTGCGTCGGCGCGGCCATGGGCTCTCCTCCGTCGGGGCTCGGGCCTGTATATAGCAACCGCCGATGCGGATCATCCGACAGCACGCCCTCGGCGGGCCTGATGTGCTCCAGCTCGAGGCGCTGCCTCGCCCCGAGCCGGGCCCGGGCGAGGTGCTCGTGCGCCAGGCCGCGGCCGGCGTTAACCCCGTGGACTGGAAGGTGCGGGCTCGCGGAGGGTTCCTCGGCGAGCCGCCGTTCACCGTGGGGTGGGACGTCGCGGGCGTGGTCGAGGAGGGCGAGGGATTCGAGCCCGGCGAGCGCGTGTTCGGAATGCCGCGCTTCCCCGGCGAGGCTGCGGCGTACGCGGAGTACGTGACCGCGCCGGCCGACGAGCTCGCGCGGATCCCCGAGGGCCTGAGCGACGTCGAGGCCGGAGCGCTGCCGCTCGCCGGGCTGACTGCGTGGCAGGCGCTCGTCGATACCGCCGATGTGCAGCCGGGCCAGCGCGTGCTGATCCTCGCGGCCGCGGGCGGAGTCGGACACCTGGCGGTGCAGATCGCCAAGGCGCGGGGCGCGTACGTGATCGGCACCGCGCGCTTCGTCAAGGAGGCGTTCCTGTACGAGCTCGGCGCGGACGAGGCAGTCGACTACACGAGCGACGCCGTGGAGAGCGTGGTGTCGGACGTCGACGTGGTGCTCGACCTCGTCGGCGGCGAGTCGAGTGCACCGACGATCGCGTGCCTCCGCGACGGCGGGCTCTACATCGCCGTGCCCTCGGCGTCGGCGCTCGATCGCCTGAACGAGCTCGCCGGGGACCGCGTCACGGTGACCGGGATCCTGGTCCACCCGGACCGGGCCGGTCTCGAAGGGCTCTCAGCTCTCTACGAGGCGGGACAGCTGAAGGTCACCGTCGAGCAGACATTCCCGCTCGAGCAGGCCGCCCAGGCGCACGCGTGGGGCGAGACCGGCCGCACCCAGGGCAAGCTCGTCCTGACCGTCGACTAAACCGTCGCCGCACGCCACATGGTCACGCCCAGGGCGACGACCACGATCATGGCGAGCAGAAAACCGAGCAGCAGGGCAACGAACGCCGCGTCAAAGGCGAGCACCAGCACGTCACCCACGAGAACGAGGGCCGCGGCAGCGGCCGCAGCCCAGCCGATCCAGCGTCCATAGCCGCCGCCCAGCAGGATCGCCTTCGCGAGCGCCCCGAAGTAGAGCGCAAGCGCGATGAACGCCCCGAAGAAGAGCGCGTCGGTGAGGTCGCTCATACCGTCGAAGGAGGCGACGTATCCGTTCTGCTCGCTCGCTGCGGCCTTGTGCCACGAGTCGGCGATCTCCTTGAGGTTGGCTCCCGTGACGATGGCCACCACCCCGACTGCGCCCATGACGACCAGGAACGGCTGGGCGAGCCTGATCCAGTCCTTTCCGGGTCCCTCGGCGAACGTGCGCGCCACGATCGTCAGCGCAAGCACGGTCAGGAAGAGGCCGACGAGGTCGAGCAGCCGATCGGCCGTCCAGATCCCGCTCTCCGCAGCGAGGCGGATGTCGTGCTCGACCTTCCCGTTGCGCTGCGGCTCGAGCACCGCCGCAAGCACCTGAGCAGCCGCACCGAGAACGGCGGCGAAGGCCCCGAGGCGGAGAAGCCCCTGTTCCTGGGACATCGTCGCCACGATACGACGCCGCCTGCGGCTTTACAATCGCCGATCGGATGGCACGTTTCGTCTTCGTCCACGGCGCGTTCGGCGGGGCCTGGAGCCTCGAGCCGCTGCGGAAGCCGCTCGAGGCGGCCGGGCACACCGTCGAGACGTTCGACCTGCCCGGGGGTGGGAACGACGAGACGCCGTCCGGGGAGGTCACGCTCGCGAGCTGCGCGCAGCGTGTGTCCGAGGTGCTCGCCTCGCGCCCGGAGCCGGCGATCCTCGTCGGCTACAGCATGGGCGGCGCGATCGTCACGCAGGCGGCCTCCAACACGCCCGAGAACGTCACGGCGCTCGTCTTCGTGACGGCGTTCATGCCGAGCGACGGCCAGAGCCTGCTCGACCTGACGCATCTCCCCGAGGGCGCCGAGGACATGATCCAGGCAAACATCGTGATCGACGGCGAGCCGCCGGTCGCGACGCTTCCGGACGAGGCGGCACTCCAGGCGATCTACAACTGCTGCACGACCGAGAACGCCACGATCTGCGTGGCGCGCCAGCGACCGCAGCCGGTCGGGCCCTTCGCCGATCCGGTAAGCGTCGACGACGAGCTGCTCGCGTCGATCCCGCGCTTCTACGTCCTGACGATGCAGGACAACTCGATCCCGCCGGCGCTCCAACGGCGGATGATCGAGGAGCACCCGTGCCGCAAGGTGGTCGAGCTCGACGCCGACCACGCGCCGGCCTACTCGGCGACTGCCGACCTCGTCGCCGCGCTGAGCGAGTTCGCAGGCGAGCTACAGCCCGCCTAGGAGGGTTTGGCGGAACGTCGCTCGTCGCCGGGGGGCGATGCTCGTTCCGAGGCAAGGACGCAGGGAGCGTGCGTACCGGGAAGGTACGTGCGCGACCGAGGACGCAGCATCGGGGCGAGCAGCGCGGCTCGGCGGCTCAACCGAAGTTTCGTCAAGCCCTCCTAGAAGAGCCCGACCGTCCGCCCCTCCTCGTCGATGTCGACGTCGAACGCGGCCGCCTTCGCGCCGAGGCCGGGCATGGTCATGATCTCGCCGCACAGCGGCACGAGCCAGCCCGCGCCCGTGTAGGCGCGGATGTCGCGCACGTGCAGGGTGAAGTCCTCGGGCGCGTTCAGCAGCGTCGGGTCGTCGGAGAGCGAGAGGTGCGTCTTCGCCATGCAGACCGGCAAGCGGTCGAGGCCGTGCGCCTCGAAGCGGGCGATGCTCGCCTCGGCCGGCGGCAGGAAGTGCACCTCGGTCGCACCGTAGACCCGCCTCGCGATAGTCCCGATCTTGAGCGGGATCGACTCGTCGAGCGGATAGGTCTGGGTGAAGTCGCTCGCCACCTCGGCGGCGCCGACCACCGCCTCGGCGAGCGCGGTCGCTCCGTCTCCACCGCGCTCGAACGCATCGTTCACCTCCGCCGCATGCGCGCCGTACTCGAGCGCCAGCCGCACGACGGCGTCGAGCTCCTCGTCGGTGTCGCCCGCGAACCGGTTCACCGCCACGACCGCGGGAAGCCCGAAGGACTGGACGATGCCGAGATGCCGGCGCAGGTTCGCCGAGCCGAGCTCGATCGCGTCGAGGCCTCCGTCGGGATCGTCGCCGTGGTGCTTGAGCGCGCGTACGGTCGCGACGAGCACGATCGCGCTCGGCGTGAGCCCGCCGACCCGGCAGACGATGTTCAGGAACTTCTCCATCCCCATGTCCGAGCCAAAGCCGCTCTCCGTGATCACGTAGTCGCCGAGCTTGAGGGCGACGCGGTCGGCGATCAGCGAGTTGTTTCCGTGCGCGATGTTGGCGAACGGGCCGCAGTGGATGAGCGCGGGCTGGGCCTCGAGGGTCTGGACGAGGTTCGGCTTGAGCGCGTCCTTGAGGATGACCGTCATCGCCCCGGCCGCGCGCAGCTGTTCGGCGGTGACCGGCTCACCCTCGAACGTGTTCCCGACGGTGATCTCGCCGAGCCGTCGCCGCAGGTCGTCGAGGTCGCGCGAGACGGCGACGATCGCCATCACCTCCGATGCGGCCGTGATGTCGAAACCCGTCTGACGGACGTAGCCGTTCGCGCGGCCGCCGAGGCCGACGACGATGTCGCGCAGCGCGCGGTCGTTCATGTCCATGCAGCGGCGCCAGGTGACGCTGAGCGGGTCGATCCCGAGCGTGTTCCCCTGCAGGACGTGCGCCTCGAGGATCGCGGCGAGCAGGTTGTTCGCCGCGCCGATCGCGTGGATGTCTCCGGTGAAGTGGAGGTTCAGGTCCTCCATCGGGACGACCTGCGCGTAGCCGCCGCCGCAGGCACCGCCCTTGATCCCGAACACCGGGCCGAGCGAGGCCTCGCGCAGGCACAGCACCGGCTTCTTGCCGATCTTCCCGAGGCCCTGCGTCAGCGAGACGGAGGTCGTCGTCTTCCCCTCGCCCGCTTTCGTCGGTGTGATCGCCGTCACGCCGATCAGCTTCGCGTCGGACTCGCCCTCCAGACGATCGAGGACCGAGAGGTCGATCTTGGCCTTGTGCGGGCCGTAGAGCTCGAGCTCGGCCGGCTCGAGACCGAACTCCTCCGCGATCTCGGTGACGGGACGAAGGGTCGCCGCCTGCGCGATCTCCAGGCTCGAGGGGACGCTCACGTATCGACCTCCTTGGGTTTCGTGTTGTGGTCGCGGCCGAGGAACGTGTTCGCCCACGCACTGGTTCGCACGAGCGCGTTGTCCTTGATCACGACGGGGCCGTCGAGCATGCCCTCCTCCTCGCCGTATGCCTTGAGCCGCTCGTAGGCCTGCGACCAGATGCACTCGGTGTCGTAAACCTCGCAGAGCCCGTCGCGCGTGCCGCCGCACGGGCCGTTGCGCTGGTTCTTTGCGCACAGCGACTCGGGGCAGACGTAGGCGATCTCCGGGAGCGAGCAGTCGCCGCAGTCGCGGCAGTGGAACAGCGGCACCTTGGCCGCCTGCTCGGCGGCGTGCGCGAGCTTGCCGACCGCCTTCGGCCCCTTCTCGACCGCCCGGTAGAAGGCGCGGCCGGTCGAGAAGAGCGGCGCGTCCTCCGCAAAGACGCCGTTGTGCAGCCTCCGGCTGAAGCGGTACCTGAGCGGGACGCGCAGGTCGGTCTTCTTGCGGCGCTTCGAGTCGAGGTACGCCTCGTTCACCCGGTCGGACGAGAGCCCGGTGTCCGGGTCGGCCTCGAAGAAGTAGAACTCGCCCTCGGACGGGTAGAGGATCTCGCGCGCGACCTCCTTCCAGTCGGCGGCGAACGTGTCCGCGAGCTCGAGGATCTCGCCGAAGGTCGGGGCAGGCGTGTGGCCGCCGAGGTAGACGCCGTCGAACCCGAGGCCCCGTGCGACGGCGACGTGCTTAGCCGCCAGGTCGACGAAGAAGGACCTGCCCTTGTCTGCGCTGCCGCCGTGGCGCTCCGCGAGCTCGAGCAGCGGATCGGTGACGACGACCCCGGGGATCTTGCCCTTGCGGAAGGCGCGCGCCGCGGTTCTCGATAGGAGGTAGACGTTCGCCAGCGCGTACAGCTCGAGACCGTCGCGACGGGTCCAGCGCAGGAGCTCGTCGTCCTTGCGCACGTCCCAGCCGATCTGGTTGATGACGAACCGAGCGCCCGCGCGCGCCTTCTTCCGCAGCTTGAAGTACTGCGGCATGACCTCCCGCTCGTGGCGCTTGTGGTTCGTGACGACGCAGCCGAGGAAGAAGTCGGTCGGCGGGAGCTCGCCGGCCCCATCGTTGAGATCAGAGAGCAGGCTGAGCAGCCCGACCGAGTCGATGTCGAACACCGGCGCCGCGAGCCCCTTGTGGCCGGTGACCGGGTAGTCGCCCGAGAGGGCGAGGATGTTGTGGAAGCCCTCCGAGCCGAGCTGCCACGCGCGGCTCTCGAGCGCGTTGCGGTTCCAGTCCTTGCACGCCAGGTGGATGATCACTTCCTGCCCGCGCGAGATCAGGTCGGTACCGAGCGCGTCGGGCGCGAGCATCGCGTTGCCGCCCGGGTTGTCGGTGATCGAGAGCACGTCGATCCGCGGGTCGGTGCTCAGTTCGCGCGCCTGGGCCAGAAGCTCGCGGCCGCTGCCCGTCGTCAGGAGCCCGCGGCTCGTCACGAGCTCCGTCGCGACGACGAAGCGGCCCGGCTCCTCGAAAAGCTCCCGGAGAAAGGCGCTCACTGCTGCGGGCCGACGTCCGGTGTCCCGTAGGTGTGGAAGCTCTCGATCGTGTGCACGCCCCAGAACTGGCCGTGGGCGCGCTCCTCCTTCGTCCAGACGATCGGCTCGAAGTCCGGATCGAATACGAAATACCCGCCGTTCGTCACCTCGATGCGGTTCCCGCCCGGCTCGTACGCGTAGACGAAGAAGCCCTGCGCGATCGCATGCTTCGACGGCGCGGCCTCGATGTAGATGTCGTTCTCGACGAAGAGATCGGCGGCGCGCAGGCACTCCTCGCGGGTGTCGACCCAGAACGCGAGGTGGTGCAGGCGGCCGTTCGACTTGTACGCATCGGCGACGTAGATCAGCTCGTGCGCCGCGATCGAGAGGCTGAGCCAGGCGCCTGCCTCGACGCCCTCGTCGAGCTCGATCCGCTCGTATAGGCGATAGCCCAGCACCTCCTCGGCGAACACGCGGTTCTCCCGCACGTTCTCCGCGAGGACGTTCACGTGGTCGAGCCGCTTGATCGCCGCGCCGCGGCCGACGTAGCGCTGCGGCTGGTTCCGCCAGAACGGCTTCATGTTCTCGGGCGCCTCGTAGCGCTCGGCCTCGTAGTAGAGCTCGAAGACGTGCCCGTCGGGGTCGGTGAAGCGGTAGGCGGGGCCGTGGCCGACGTCGCCGTCGATCCAGCCGGTGCCGCGGCCGGCGGCCTCGATCGCAGCCACACGCCGCTCGAGCGCCTCGGGGCTCCACGCGCGCAGGGCCATGTGCCCGAGCCCGGCCTCTGGCGACTCGGTCAGCTTGAGGCAGTAGCGGAGGTAGTCGCCCCAGCCGCGCAGGTAGACGGACTGCCCCTCGCGCGCCTCCTCCTCCATGCCGAGCACCTCGACGAAGAAGCGGAGGCTCTCCTCGGGCTTCGGGGTCAGCAGCTCGGCGTGGCCGATCCGCGCCAAGTCGTGCATTGCCTCTGTCATCCCTCTACGCGCTGCCTCAGGTTGTCGAGGTCGTACGAGAAGGCGCCCGCCTGGAGCTTCGGGCGCTTCTCGTTCTCGCGCTGGAACCGCTCGCGCGCGGCGGCCAGCACTTCGCCGATCCGCCCCTGCTCGACGACGACGGCGCCGTCGGCGTCGAGCACGACCGCGTCGCCCTGGCGGATCGTCGCCCCTCCCACCTCCACGGTCCCGCCGATCTCGCCGACGACGTCTTTCTCGGCGCCGCTGACGCGGACGTAGCGCGCCCAGACCGGCAGGCCGAGCTCGCGGAGCTCGTCGACGTCGCGAACAGCCCCGTCGACGAGGATCGCCGCGACGCCCGCAGCCTTCGCCTGCGTCGCGATCAGCTCGCCGATCATCGCGATCGGCGTCGGCTCGGGCATCGTCAGCACGAGCACCTCTCCCGGCTGCGCCTCGGCGATGGCGGCGTGCACCATCAGGTTGTCGTCCTGGCCGCAGCGCACCGTGCGCGCAGGCCCGGCCGCGCGCGAGCCCGGAACCACCTGGATCAGTTCGGCGTCGACGACGGGCGAGCGGGCCGCCGCCTCGTGGACGGTCGCCGTCCCCAGCGCTGCGAGCGCCTCGAACGTCTCGTTCATAGCGCGCTCACCGTCTGCGGGATGACGCGCTGGAAGGCCTCGGCGTACTTGACCTGCGACTTGCCCGACGAGCGGCGCGCGTGGTTGCCGCGCTGCTCCGCGCGCTGGCCGTAGTACGTCTGCAGGTACGACTGCGCCTTCATCTCGGCCATCGCCGCGTTCTTCTGCTCGATCACGGGCGTGATGTCGACGAACGTCGTCGGCGTGAAGTTGCAGATCTCCGGCTGGTGCGGCTCGAAGAGGAGGAACTCGGGCGGCGTCACAGTCTCGAACGCGCTCGCGACCCCCGCGCCCGCAGCCAGCGCCCGTGCGCGCTCGACCGCGAAGAACGCGGCTGCGTGGTCGGGGTTGAACGGGTCGCGGTCGGTGTGCGTGATCAACACGTCGGGCGCGAACTCGCGGATCTTGTCGGCCAGGAGCCCGAGCGCCTCTCGGTCGACCTCGAGCGGGTAGTCGCCGAGGTCGAGGCACTCGAAGCTCGCGCCGAGCGCGGCCGCGGCCCGCTCCGCTTCCTCGTGCCGCACCTCCTTCACGCGCTCGACCGTTTGGTCCGGCTCCTTCCAGAGCTCGCCGGACTCGCCGCGCTCGCCGTACGACAGCGCGAGCACGCGCGCCTCGCCGCTTCCGCCCGTCGTGACCGCGATCGCGCCCCCGGCTCGCCAGACGAAGTCGGCGGAATGGGCCCCGATGACGAGCAGCTTCCGACTCATGCGCCCGCCAGGCGCCGCGACTGGCCGACGATCAGCTCGCGCACCTCGTCCTCGTCGAAGCCGGAGCCGAGGAGGCGGTCGGCCCACAGCGCCAGCCCGTCCTCGACCGCCGGGTAATCCGGGTTGCCGAGGTCGCTCGAGAAGAGGCTGCGCTCGACGCCGACGGCGCGCACGCCCTCGACGACGTGCTCCCAGGTCGTCTTGCCGCTGAACGGCGTGCTCAGGCAGCGCTCGAGCAGGCAGCCGCGTTCTGCGAGCGCGACCTGGTCCTCGATCGAGAAGTTCTGGCACGTGAACTCCGGGTGCGTGACGACGATCTGCTCGACGCCCTCCTCGAGCGCGCCGTCCACCACGGCGAACGTGTCGTCGCGTGCCAGGTGAGCGGTCGCGAGGATCAGCCCGTGCCGCGCGATCGCGCGCAGCACCTGCCGCGTCTCGGGCAGGAGCTCGCCGTCGTCCCCGGTCACCTCCACCGCCTCGATCCCGAGCCCGAGCTCGCGCAGCTCGTGCTGGAGGCTCGCCCACTGCGGAACCTTGTCGCCGGGCTTCGGCTTGCTCCGACCGGCCGTCTCCGCGGGCGAGTCGACGGTCGGCATCCAGACGATGCGCGCGCCCTCGCGCGCGGCGATCTCGACAGCGAGCGGGTTCATCCCGCCAACGGCCTGGTTCAGCGACAGCGTCCCGATCACCTCGACGCCCTCGACGACGCCGGTGACGACCTGGGCCCGCTCGGCCGTCGAGGTGTAGTGCGACTTGAGCGCGAACCCCGCGAGGCCGAGCTCCGCGAAGCGCCGCGCGAGGGTGACGTCGTCGATGCGCCTCGGCGGCACGTCGGGACCGACGTGCACGTGGAGGTCGTACGCTCCCTGGACGAGCACGCGCGCTCGTTCGCTGGCCCGGGTCTCCTCCGCGGGACGGGTCGCCATGAGCGCGACCTTACCGTGAAGCGGCGGCGATCTCGGCGAGGAGCGCGGCGCTCGCGGACGCGATTCTCGGCTCGACCCCTAGCTCGGCGAGCAGCTCGCGCGCGGCCTCCATCTCGTCGGCGCGGCGCACTGCATGCTTGTGGCTGCCTTCGACGAGGCGGGTGAGCAGCGGCTCGCCGATCACCTCGTGGATCTGGCCTTCGAGCCACTCGCGCTGGCCCGCCGCCTCGGCGGCGTCGAGGCTCTCGACGGCCGATGCCGCGAGGCCCTTCATGAAGACCGAGCGCAGGAGCTTGAGCGTGGCCGCGTCGCCGGCACGCTCGGAAACGACCTCGACAGGCATCCCGAGCGGGCCGAGCGCGTCGGCGAACGCCTGCGCTCCCGCCCCGGAGGCAAGTGCTGATGTGCGCAGCCCGGTCGCGGGAACCGGTCCGAGCAGCGCCACGTCCGCGAAGCGCTCGACGACCGCCGCCAGCTCCCGCTTCAGCGCGGGCGCCGCGGTATTCAGGTCGGCGTAGACCGCGTCCCCGAGCGCTGGAAGCGCCGCAACCGCGGCCTCGGCCGCCACGGCGGCGCTGTTGACGCTGAGCACGAAGTCGGTGCCCGAGACTGCCGTCTGGACATCCGGCGCGCGAGTGACCCCGGCCACCTCGGCGCTCGGGTCCGGGTCGTAGCCGCGGACGTCGGCGCCGGCCGCGGCGAGGTCGGCCGCGAGCCGCCCTCCCGCCTCGCCGAGCCCGAGCACCGCGACCGCCGTCATGCGATCAGAGCTGCTCGAGCGCGCGCCGGACGAGCACCTGCGCGAGGTGGGCGCGGTACGCGGGGCTCGCGTTCGCGTCGCCGCGGGGCGACGTCCCCTCGCCCGCGTGCGCGGCGGCGTCCGCCGCAGAAGCTCCGGACGCAAGCGCCTCCTCGACGCCCGAAGCCCGCATCGGCGTCGCGCCCATGCTCGTCAGGCCGATCTGCACCCGGCCGCCGACGCGGACCGCCGCCACGCCGACGGTCGCCCAGTCCTGGGCTCTGCGCGCGTACTTCAGATACGTGCCCTCGGCGCCCTTGGGCACGCGAATCTCCGTCAGCACCTCCTGCCGCTCGAGCGCGGTGTCGAACGGCCCGGTGAAGAACGAGGCCGCCGCGATCGCCCGCTCACCGCCCGGGCCGCGCGCGACGAGCTCGGCGTCGAGCGTGAGCAGGACGGTGCCGAGATCGGAGGCGGGGTCCGCGTGCGCGAGCGAGCCGCCGATCGTCCCGCGGTGGCGAACCTGGGGATCGCCGATGTGCCCGGCCGCCTCCGCGAGAACGGGGCACCCACTCCGGAGCGTGTCGTCGCGCGCAAGGTCGGCGTGCCGGCTGAGCGCGCCGATCGCGATCCGCTCGCCGTCGTCCCGGACGAAGCGAAGGTCGTCGAGCCTTCCGATGTCGACGAGCAGCGACGGACGGGCGAAACGGAGCCGCATCAACGGGATCAGCGAGTGCCCGCCCGCGAGCAGCCTCGCCTCGTCGTCCTGCCGGAGGAGCTCGAGAGCCTCGTCGACCGACCCTGCCCGCTCGTACTCGAAGGCCGCCGGGATCACGCGCCCGCCCTCGCCGCCGCCTGGACGGCGCGGACGATGTTGTGGTACCCGGTGCAGCGGCAGAGATTGCCCTCGAGCGCCTGCCGGATCTCCTCCTCCGACGGATCCGGGTTCTCCCGCAGGAGCGAGACCGACGCCATCACGAACCCCGGTGTGCAGTAGCCGCACTGGAGCGCGTGCTGCTCGTGGAAGGCCTGCTGCAGCGGATGAAGCTCGTCGCCGTCGGCGAGACCCTCGATCGTCGTCACCTCCGAACCGTCCGCCTGGACGGCGAGCACCGTGCACGACTTGACCGACTCGCCGTCCAGCAGCACCGTGCACGCGCCGCACGAGGACGTGTCGCAGCCGACGTTCGTCCCCTTCAGGCCGAGCTGGTTGCGCAGGAAGTAGACCAGCAGCTGCCGCGGCTCGACCTCCGCCTCCTGGCGCACGCCGTTGACGGTCACCGCGATCTTCATGCCTTGGCCCCCGCGAGAGCGCGCCAGACGTTCTCGCCGTTCGCAGGCATGTCGACGTGCGTCACGCCCTGGGGCGCGAGCGCGTCTAGCACCGCGTTGTGTACGGCCGGAGAGGCGCCGATCGTCCCGGACTCGCCGATCCCCTTGACCCCGAGCGCGTTCAGCGGGGTCGGCGTCTCCATCTCCACGGCCTCCCACGACGGAAGATCGGCCGCGGACGGGAACGAGTAGTCGGCGAACGTGCTCGTCATCGGCGTGCCGTGCTCGTCGTAGGAGAACCGCTCGTAGAGCGCCTGGCCGACCCCGGTCGCGACCCCGCCGTGCACCTGGCCCTGTGCTACGAGCGGGTTGATGAGCGTACCCGCGTCGTCGACCGAGACGTGGCGGAGGAGTTCGACCTGCCCCGTCTCGAGGTCGACCTCGACCACTGCCAGGTGCGCGCCGAACGGGAACGACGGGTCAGCCTTCCACTCGTGCTCGGCTCTGAGCTCCTCGAGCCTCCCGTCGGCGGCCGCGCGGGCGGCCAGCTCCTCCCACGCGAAGCCCTGCGCGGGCGAGCCCGCCACGTGCAGCCGGGCCTCCCCGGGGTCGAGGACGATGTCTTCGGGGCTGGCCTCGAGGTAGTCCGCGACGACCTTCTTCGCAAGCTCGACAACGTCGTCCGAGGCGAGCCTGGCGGCGACGCCGCCGATCTGCGTCGACTTGGAGGCGTACGTCCCGGTTCCGCTCGCGACCTGGTCGGTGTCTCCCTTGATGACCGTGATCCGCTCGAAGGGGATCCCGAGCTGCTCGGACGCGATCATCGCGAACGTCGTCTCGTGGCCCTGGCCGTGCGAGAACGACCCGGTCCGGAGAATCGCGCCGCCGTCCTCTGTGATCTCGACCTCGCCGAACTCCGTCTCCCCCACGCCGTTGGTGATCTCGACGTACGTGCTGAGCCCGATCCCGAGTTGCTTCGGGCCGCCCTCCTCGCGCCGCCGCCGCTGCTCGGCGCGCAGCTCCTCGTAGCCGGCCGAGTGGAGCGCGAGGTCGAGGGCGCCCTCGTAGTCGCCCGAGTCGTAGACCGCGCCGGTCTCGGTCTCGTGTGGGAACGCGTCCTTCGGGATGAAGTTGCGCCGCCGGATCTCTGCAGGGTCGATCCCGACCTCCGCCGCCAGCAGGTCGACCGCCCGCTCGATCGCTTGTGTCGCCTCCGGCCTCCCCGCGCCGCGGAAGGCCGAGATCGGGACAGTGTTCGTGGCGACCGAGCGGCTCGAAGCCTCGATCTTCGGGATCGCGTAGACCCCGCTCGACATCAGCGCCGTCAGGTGCGGCAGGAACGAGCCGAGCCCGGGGTAGGCGCCCGCGTCGGCGAGGCTCTCGAGCCGGTACGCGAGGATCTTCCCGTCGCGGTCAGACCCGATCGTGAACGTCAGGTGCTGTGCACGACCGTGCGGGAGTCCAAGCATGCTCTCGCTGCGCGACTCCGTCCAGCGCACCGGGCGGCCGAGGTGGTGCGCGAGCCAGACTACGAGGATCTCTTCGACGTTCAGCGTCTTCGCGCCGAAGCCGCCGCCGACGTCCGGAGCGATGACACGGACCTGCTCCGGCTCGAGGCCGAGCTTCGCTGCGAGCCCCTGCCTGTCCTGATGTGGGGCCTGCGTCGAGAGCCAGGCGGTGACGCGGCCGTCGGGGCCGACCTCGGCGGCGGTCGAGCGCGGCTCGAGCGGGCAGGGCGCCATCCGCTGGCTCTCGAGCCTGCCCGAGACCACGACATCGCACCCGTCGAAGAGCGACTGGTCGTGCTCCTGGGGGCCGTCGGCGCCGGAGACGTTCGTTCCCACCTCAGGGAAGAGGAGCACCTCGTCCTTGAGCGCCTCGTGCACATCGACGACGACCGGAAGAGGGTCGTAATCGGCGAACACGAGCTCGGCCGCATCGGCACCGGCGGCTCTGCCCTCGCTGAGCACGATCGCGACGATCTCGCCGACGTAGCGGACGACGTCTTCCGCGACGAGCGGGCGCGAGATCCCGGCCGCGACGCCGAATGGAGGCGGCGACGTGATCGGCTCCAGGTCGACGTCCGCGCCGGTCAGCACCTGGACGTTTGCCATCGCCTCGGCGGCGGACGCGTCTATCGACGTGATGCGCGCGTGCGCGATCGGAGAGCGAACGAACGTGACGTCGAGCGCCCCCTCGAGCGGGAGGTTCTCGACGTAGCGGCCCTCGCCGCGCAGGAAGCGCGGGTCTTCCTTCCGCAGGACCCGGTTACCGAGGATGCTCACGAGACGAGGCTAACGTACCGCCCGGTGAACCTCGCTCGGATCGTCTCGGACGTCGCCGCCGCTCACCCGTCGCGGCCGGCGCTCGTTGGCGAGACCGGCACGGTCACCTACGCCGAGATCGACCGCCAAGCGCGTGTCGCCGCCGCCGCGCTTGCGGGCCCGTGGCGTCGAACCGGGCGACCGCGTGGCGCTGATGCTTCCCAATGGGCCCGGGTTCCTCGCCGCCGCGCTCGGGGCGCTCAGGCTCGGCGCGATCATCGTCCCGTTGAACCTGCTGCTGGCTCGGCCCGAGATCGAGTCGCGGCTGGAGGTATCGACCCCGCGCGTCTTCGTCGAGAGCGAGGTCGAGGGGGCAGGCGAGCCACTGGACGAGATCGTCGAGCGTGACGGCTTCGACCCGGCGGCGATCCTCTTCACGTCGGGCACATCGGGCCGGCCGAAGGGCGCGATTCTCACGCACGGAAGCATCGGCGCGGCAGCCCGGAACTGCGCCGATGCGCTCGCGCTCTCCGAAGAGGACGTGATGCTCGGCGCCGCCCCCTTCTCGCACGTCCTCGGCCTTGCCACCGGGATCTTCTCGACACTGACCTCGGGCGCCGCGATCGCGATCGTGCGCCGCTTCGAGCCCGAGGCGACGCTGGCGCTGATGACCGAGACGGGGACGACGATCCTGCTCGGCGTCCCGACGATGTGCATCGCCCTGTGCCAGGCCGCGCGCTCGGCCGACGCGCTCCCGCCGATTCGCATCGCTCACGTGGGCGGCGCCGCGGTCCCGGCCGAGGTCGCGCGCGACTTCGAGCGCACGTTCGGCGGCGAGGTCTACGAGGGCTACGGCCTGACGGAGGTCTCCGGGATCGGAACCACGTACGTCGCCGGACAGGAGCGCAAGGTCGGCTCGGTGGGGAAGCCGCTCGGCGTGACCGAGCTCCGGATCGTCTCGCTCGAGGGAGAGCCGCTGCCGTCCGGAGAGGTCGGCGAGATCGAGTTCCGCGGCCCGTCGGTGATCCCCGGCTACTGGGAGAACCCCGAGGCGACCGCCGAGACGATCGACGCCGAGCGCTGGCTCGCGACCGGCGACCTCGGATACCTCGACGACGACGGCTACCTGTTTCTCGTCGACCGCAAGAAGGACCTGATCCTCCGCGGCGGCTACTCAGTCTACCCGCGCGAGGTCGAGGAGGCGCTCTACGAGCACCCGGACGTGCTCGAGGCCGCGGTGATTGGCCTCCCGGACGAGACCCTCGGCGAGGAGGTCGCGGCGGTGGTCGTCGTTCGGCCCGGGACCTCGCCGAGCGCGGACGAGCTGCAGGCCTGGGCCAAGGAGCGCGTGGCCGCCTACAAGTATCCGCGCGAGGTGATCTTCGTCGACGACCTCCCGAAGGGTCCGACCGGCAAGATCCTCAAGCGCGCGATCGACACAGAGGCGCTTCGCTGACCGCTGCGCCCATCGTCGATGGGCACCTCGACCTGGCGGAGAACGTCACGCTGTTCGGGCGCGATCTCACTCAGAGCGTGGCGGCGATTCGAGCGGCCGAGCAGCGCACAGAACGACAAGCGACGGTTTCCCTCCCCGAGCTGAAGCGCGGGGATGTCGCCGTGGCCATGGCAACGGTGACCGGCGGGTTCCTCGCCTCGGACGTGGCCGGCGTTGACTTCGTGCCCCGCTCGGCCCTCTACTCGACGCCCGAAGAAGCTGAGGCGCACGCGCTCGCGCAGATCGACCTGTACGAAGGCTGGCAGATCGACGGGTGGGTGCGCGTGCTGCGCTCGGCAGGCGACCTCGAGCACCATCTCGATCTCTGGCGCACGGACGGCGGCTCGGAGTCGTCCTGCTGATGGAAGGCGCCGACCCGATCGTGAAGGTGAGTGATCTGTCGGCCTGGTGGCGGCGCGGATTGCGCATTGTCGGGCTGACCTTCGGCGAGACACGCTACGGCTCGGGGGTGGCGGGCGGCGAGCCCGAGCCCAGGCCCGGAGGTCTGACCGAGGACGGAGTCGCCTTGCTGTCGGAGATGGCAGAGTTCGGGTTCGCCTGGGACGTCTCGCATCTGACCGAAGAGGGAATCTGGCAAGGACTCGAGCTCGGGTTTCCACGCGTCTGTGCTTCACACGCCAACGCGCAGGCCCTCACTCCCACCGCTCGCCACCTGAGCGATCCGGTGATCCGTACCATCGCGGAGCGCGGCGGCGTCGTCGGCGTCGTTCTCTACAACGGCTACCTGGAACGGACGTGGCTGGCCGATCGGTCGATCCCGGTCACCGTCGACGAGCACGTGCGGCGCCACGTGGAGCACATCGCCCAGGTGGGCGGGTGGTCGAGCGTGGGCATCGGATCCGACCTCGACGGAGGCATCGGGCTGGAAGAGAGCCCCGAGGAGATCGACACGATTGCGGACCTGCGGAGCGTCGGCTTCGCCGTCCCAGTCGAGAACCGCGACGGGCTCCTTGGCGAGAACTGGCTGAACTTCTTGAGATCCGCCCTTCCTTGACCGGTTTGGCGGCTCGCGTCTAGCTGCCGCGAAACTGGTGTCTGACACCTTTTCCTTTCGATGCTCTCGCGTCCGGGACGGACGCGTCAGGGACCTAGGCCGAGCGGAAGGGCGGAAGTGGCAAACCGAATCGTTCGCAGAGTGCAGCGACGTCGTCTCGGTGAGCCGTGTCGAGCGCGTAGCCAGTGGTGTGCGCGCGCAGCTGCATCACCGGCGTCTGACATCGCACCTCACGGCCCAGGATCGTGCCCGTGGCGGAGAGGCTCCCGTCCGGGTACACCCATTCCTCCCCAGGGGACATCTCGTACAGCGCCTCGCCGGTTGCGGTGAAGCGCACCGGATGGACGTCCACCTGGTGTCCCGCCGGGTCGACCATCTCGAAGCTCTGTGGCGGCTCGCCGTGCAGCTGCGCATACCCGAGTCCTCCCAGCGCCTTCTCGAGGTAGGGAACGTCCTCCAGTCGGACGATCAGATCGAGGTCGTCATGGGAGCGAGTCTGCGTTCCCAGAAGCGCGTCGACCCCCCAACCCCCGTCGAGCCAGACCTCGATCCCGCATCGGTCCAGACATTCCAGGAGGCCGAGAGCGCGATCCGCCTCCATGTCGGCCTGCGGCTGCCTCCCTCTCCCCCAGCGTTCGGGCACGGAGGCCAACGTCTCACAGCGAAGCCGCCTTGCGCCACTCCGGTGGCGCCCACGTCACAGCCGTCAGACTTCACGCATGGCAGCACCGCGGCTCTTTCGGGTAATCCTCCCGGTTCGAGACATCGAGGCGGCGGCGTCTTTCTACGCCCACGTGCTGGGCACACCGGGTAACCGCGTCTCGGGCGGCCGCCACTACTTCGACTGCGCGGGGACGATCCTCGCGTGCTACGACGCCCTCGCGGACGGCGATCCCGAGCCGGTGGGCCCGAACCCCCAGTACGTCTATTTCGGCACCGATGACCTCGAGGGCACGCGCGAGCGAGCGGAGATCGCGGGCGGTCGGGACGTGACGGACATCGAGGTCCAGCCGTGGGGGGAGCGCAGCTTCTACGCGCATGACCCGTTCGAGAACCCGATCTGCTTCGTGGACGCGAGAACGCTTTTCACCGGCAACCGTGACGCCGCAGGCGGTTAGCGTCGCGCTCAGATCTCGGGGCTTGGCCCGTGCGCGTCGTCGCCGTATCAGGCGCTGACCGGCGCCGAACCGAGCACCTGCTGGACGGCGCCGACGATCTTCGCCTCGTCGGGCAGGAGGTAGTCCTCCATCGGCTGGCTGTACGGGATCGTCGCGTCGAGCGCGGTCACGAGCTTGATCGGCGCCTTCAGCGACGGGAAGCCCTCGTCCGCGACCTCGGCCGCGATCACCGCCGCGACCGAACCGTGCCGCGTCGACTGGTCGACGACGACCAAACGACCGGTCTTCTCGACCGACTGCAGGATCGTCGCGGTGTCGAGCGGCGCGAGCGTGCGCGGGTCGATCACTTCGGCGCTGATGCCTTCGGTTTCGAGCTGCTCGGCCGCGGCGAGCGTCTTCCCCAGGAGCCAGCCGATCGCCACGATCGTGACGTCGCTCCCCTCCCGCACGACGTTCGCCTCGCCGAACGGAATCGCGTGCTCGCCCTCGGGCACATCGCCGTGCTCGAGTGTCAGCAGGTAGTGGTGGAAGAAGGCGACCGGGTTGTCGTCCCGGATCGCGGTCGTCATCAGGCCCTTCGCGTCGGCGGCCGTCGCGGGCACCGCGACCTTCAGGCCCGGTACGCCGACGAACATCCCGTAGATCGAGCCCGTGTGCTGGCCCGCCCAGCCGGCCGTGAAGCCGTAGCCGGCCTTGAGCACGATCGGCACCTTGACCTGGCCGCCGCTCATGTAGTGGAAGCGCGGCGCCTCGTTCACAACCTGGTCCATGGCGACGAGCATGAACTCGGCCATGTACAGCTCGACCACGGGCCGGTAGCCGGCGAACGCCGCGCCGACCGCCATCCCGATCTCGGCCGTCTCGGAGATCGGCGTCACCCGGACGCGGTCGGGCCCGAAAGCCTGGAGAAACGGGTCGTTCTCGGTGGTCGCGATGTTCTGCCCGAAGTAGAGGACCGTGTCGTCGCGCTCCATCTCCTCGTGGATGGCCTCTCCGATTGCGGCGATGTACGGAAGCTCGCGTGCCATCAGACCTCTCCCTTCTCAGGCGTACACGTAGTCGGTGGCCTTCTCGGCCGCGGGGAACGGGCTCTCGATCCCGAAGGCGACCGCGGCCGCCATCTCCTCGCGCGCGGCCTCGGCGATCGCGTCGGCCTCCTCGGCCGTGAGCGTCCCGTCGGTGACGAGCCGCCCGCGGTAGCGCGGCACGGGGTCGCCGCGGAGCGCGGCCTCGTACTCCTCAGTTGCCCCGAAGACGGACACCGCCTCGTGCTCCGGGAAGTGCAGCGGGACCCCGGGCGGCGCGATGATGTTGCCGTGGGCGCTCAGCCGGTAGACGCGCGACTCGACCAGCGTCGGCCCCTCGCCTGAGCGCGCGCGCTCGACCGCGGCCGACACGGCCTCGTAGACCTCGACCGGATCGCCGCCGTCCACGGTCACGCCCGGCATCGAGTACGCCTTCGCCTTGACCGAGAGCGGCTCGCCGGCCGCCGCGTTCGCGTCCTCCTGCTCGACACGGGTGACGACGTTGTAGCTGTTGTTCTCCATCACGTAGACGATCGGGAGCTTCCAGAGCGACGCGATGTTGAGCGACTCGTGGAAGGCGCCCTGCTTCGAGGCGCCGTCTCCGAAGAAGCCGAGCACGACCTGCCCCTTGCCGCGGATCTGCGCGGCCCAGGCGGCCCCGGTCGCGTGCGGGATCCCCTGCGCGACGATCCCCGACGTGCCGAGGAAGCCGCGCTCGACGTCGACGAGGTGCATCGAGCCGCCGTAGCCCTTGCAGAGGCCGGTCTCCTTGCCGTAGATCTCGGCCATCATCGCCTTCGTATCCGTCCCGAGCGCGATCGGGTAGCCGTGGCAGCGGTAGGTCGCGAGCAGCTGGTCATCGGGCCGCATCGCCGCGATCGAGCCGACGATCGAGGCCTCCGCGCCGTCCGCCAGGTGCGTGTGCCCGCGGATCACGCCAGGGTGCTCCTCGAAGGTGCGCTTCACGGACTCCTCGAACTCGCGGATCCGCACCATCTGCGTGAACACCCAGGTCGAGCGCTCCTCATTCAGGTCAGACACCGACACTCCTTTCCTCGGCGGCGACCTGCGCGAAGGTCGTCTCGTAGGCACGGTCGAAGATCTGGTCGATCGGCAGGTTCCGCAGCTCCTCGGAGAGCACCTCGACCCCCCAAGGCCCGTCGTAGCCCACCTCGCGGGAGGCGGCGACGTACTCGCGGATCGGGAACTCGCCCTCGCCGGGGAGCCTGCGGTGGTTCACGGTCTCGTCGATCAGGTCGTCCATGTTCTCGAGGCGCCCGTCGCTGAGCTCGACCCAGCCGAGGTGCTTCGCGGGGATGCGGCGCAGGTCGCCCGGCTGGATCCCGAGCTTGGACATGTGCCACGTGTCGATCGCGAGGCCGCCGTTCGGCGCGTCCGCGCCCTCGACAACGGCCAGGGCCGAGTCGAGGTCGCGCACGTTCGCGTCGAACGGCATGAACTCGTAGACGATCTTCGCGTCGTGGCGCTCGGCCGCCTCGGCGCAGAGCTCGCCGTAGCGCTCCGTCACCTGCGAGAGCTCGCACGGCGTCCCCGGGATGTTCCCGACCTTGACGTGGTGTGCCGGGAGCGCGGCCGCCGCGTCGAAGAGCATCGTCTTCGTCGCCTCCTCCCCCACGCGCCGCTCGTCCTCCGGGTCGAGGAACCAGTTCATGAGGAACTCGAGCTCGAGGTGCTCGAGGCCGTGCTCGTCCATGATCGACCTCATCTCCTCGAGCGAGTGGGTCTCGAGCACATGCGCGAGATCCGCGTGCCAGAGCCCGATCCCGCTGAAGCCGACGCGCTCGGCCTGAGCGCACCGGTCGGCGAAGTCGAACAGGCTCCACTCCCGGCCGATGTGCACCTCGACCGGCCCGGAGGTCGTCCAGTAGAGCCCAACGAGGTCGACGCCGGCCATCGCGGCAACGCTAACGCGTGCGCACTCCCTGCGCCACTAGAACGGCCCAGTTGAGGCGATTAAGCTGCTGGAAGCAAATTCGACCGAGGGGTGGCGTAAATGGCGGCTGACTACGTGATCGTCGGTGCCGGGTCTGCGGGCTGCGTGCTCGCCGCTCGGCTGAGCGAGGACCCGGACGTGAAGGTGCTCCTGCTCGAGGCGGGCGGCCCGGACACGGCGCCCGAGATCCGCATTCCGTACGCGTTCCCCGCGGTCTTCAAGTCCGGCCTCGACTGGGATCTCCTCGGCGAGCAGGAGCCGGGCCTCGACAACCGCCGCCTCTACCTTCCGCGCGGCCGCGTGATCGGCGGGTCGAGCTCGATCAACGCGATGATCTACCTGCGCGGCGCGCGCGCCGACTACGACGGCTGGGCCGCCGACGGCTGCGACGGCTGGTCGTTCGACGACGTGCTCCCGTACTTCAAGCGCTCCGAGGACAACGAGCGCGGCGAGAGCGAGTACCACGGCGTCGGCGGGCCGATGTCGGTGTCCGACAGCCGCTCGATGCAGCCGCTGATCGAGACGATGCTCGAAGCTGCGGTCCAGGCCGGGCTACGAGCTGAACGACGACCTGAACGGCGAGAAGCAGGAGGGCGTGGGGCGCTTCCAGCTCACGCAGCGGAACGGCATGCGCTGGAGCGCGGCCGACGCGTTCCTGCACCCGGCCGCCGAGCGGCCGAACCTCGAGATCATGAGCAACGCGTTCGTCCAGCGGCTCGTCTTCGAGGGCGAGCGCGCGGTGGGCGTCGAGGTCGTCCGCGACGGCGCTCCCGAGACCGTCCGCGCCGAGCGCGAGGTCATCCTCTCGGCCGGCTCCTACCAGTCGCCCGTGCTGCTGATGGTCTCCGGGATCGGGCCTGCGGACGAGATCGCCCCGCTCGGGATCGCCGTGCGCAACGACCTGCCGGTCGGGCACAACCTGCAGGACCACTGCATGGCGCAGCTCAACTACACGACCGACGAGGAGACGCTCTTCGGCGCGTTCACGCCCGACAACCTCGCGCTGCTGGAGAAGGAGGGCCGCGGGCCGCTCAGCTCCAACATCCCCGAGGCGGGCGGCTTCTTCCGGACGCGGCCGGACCTGCCCGGGCCGAACGTCGAGTTCCACTTCGCGCCGTCGATGTTCTACGACCAGGGGCTCACGGCGCCGCACGACAGCGGCTACTGCTTCGGCCCCGTCGTGATCAAGCCCAGCGGCCGCGGGAAGGTGATGCTGCGCGCCGGCCTTCCGGACTCCAAGCCGCGCGTGCTCTGCAACTTCCTCACGACCGACGAGGACAAGCGGAGCATGATCGAGGGCGTCCGGATCGCGCTCGACATCGCGGGCCAACCTGCGCTCAAGGCGGTCGAGCGAGACGCGTTCAGCGTTCCGGCGTCCAACTCCGACGAGGACATCCTCGCCTGGGCGCGCGTGGCCGCGCAGTCCGTCTACCACCCGACCTCGACGTGCGCGATGGGCGCGGTCGTCGACGCGGAGCTGCGCGTCTACGGGACGGAGCGGTTGCGGGTCGTCGACGCATCGGTGATGCCGACGATCACGCGCTCGAACACGCACGCACCGACGATCATGATCGCCGAGAAGGCTGCAGACCTGATCCTGTCCAAGACCCCGTTGCTCTCGCAGGCCAGAGCAACGTGAGCTGAAAGGAGCACCATGAGCGCTACGGACGTCGCGGTCGAGAACCTCCTCGACGAGAGCCAGTGGAGCGGAAAGATCTACAGCGACGGCTGGGTCGACGGGCCGACGCAGATCGAGACGACCGAGCCCGCCACGGGCGAGGTGCTCGGGACCGCGGGAGGCGGAGACGCCGCGTCGATCGCCCGGGCGGCCGCGTCCGCCGCGGAGGCCCAGCGCGCGTGGGCGGCGACGCCGTTCGCAGACCGAGCCGCGGTCGTCCGGCGCGCAGGCGAGCTGATGGAGAAACATCGGGCGGAGCTCATCCACTGGCTCATCCGCGAGTCAGGCGCGATCCCGCCGAAGGCCGACCACGAGATCTCGGCCTCGATCGGCCAGCTCGACACGGCCGCCGCGCTCACGTCCGAGCCGCTGGAGGTGGAGCTGCCGTCGATGACGCCCGGCCGAACGAGCACTGCACGGCGCGCGCCCCTCGGTGTCGTCGGCGTGATCACGCCCTGGAACTTCCCCTACGTTCTCGCGATGCGCTCGCTCGGCGGCGCGCTCGCTCTCGGCAACGCCGTCGTGTTGAAGCCCGACGCCAACACACCCGTGACCGGCGGGGTCGTGATCGCGCGGCTCTTCGAGGAGGCGGGCCTTCCCGAAGGCGTGCTGCATGTGATCCCGGGCGCGGGCGACGTCGGCCAGGCGCTGGTCGAGGACCCGCACGTCCGGATGATCTCGTTCACGGGCTCGACGGCGACCGGACGGCTCGTCGGCGAGGCGGCGGGCCGGATGCTCAAGCGCACGCTGCTCGAGATGGGCGGCAACAGCCCGCTCGTCGTGCTCGAGGACGCTGATATCGAGGCGGCCTCGTCGGCCGGAGCCTGGGGCTCGTTCCTCCACCAGGGCCAGATCTGCCTCTCGGTCAGCCGCCACCTCGTGCACGAGAGCATCGTGGACGACTACACGAAGGCGCTCGCCGAGCGGGCCGGCCACCTGCCTGTCGGCAACCCGGCCACCGATGAGGTCGCGCTCGGGCCGATCATCAACGAGAAGCAGCTCGCCCGTGTGCGCCGGATCGTCGACGAGAGCGTCGAGCAGGGCGCGAAGGTCATCGTCGGCGGCACGAACGACGGGCTGTTCTTCACCCCGACGGTGCTCGGTGACGTCACGCCGGACGATGCCGGCCTTCGCCGAGGAGATCTTCGGCCCCGTGGCGCCCGTGATCTCGTTCCGCGACGACGCCGAGGCGGTCGAGCTCGCCAATGCGACCGAGTACGGGCTCAGCGCCGCGGTGCAATCCGGCTCGGTCGAGCGCGCGTCCGCGATCGCCGACCAGCTCCGGGCGGGGATGGTCCACATCAACGACCAGACGGTGAACGAGGAGCCGCCGGCACCGTTCGGCGGAATCGGCTGCTCGAGCAACGGCGGCCACTTCGGCGGAGTCGCAAACCTCGAGCTCTGGACGGAGTGGCAGTGGCTCACGTCGCGCGAGAAGGCGGAGCCGTTCCCGTTCTGAGCTAGTCGGGGATGTTGACTTCGACCCGGACGCCGTTTGGGTCGGTGACGAACAGCTGCCGGATTCCGGGAGCTGCGTTGGGTACGGCGTCGACCCCAGCCGCCTCAAGGCGCGCGGCCAGTTGGTCGTAGTCGACACCGGCGAAGGCGAGGTGGTCGACCGCGTCGCCGACCCGCAGCCCGAGGATCGAGGTATGCGCCTCGTAAGCGGCGCGATCGGCGACGTGCAGGCACGGAACACCTTCGAGGTAGAGCCAGTAGCCCGGGAACTCGAGCTGCGGTCGCTCCCCGACCTCGAGCCCGAGCGCGTCGCAGTAGAACGACCTCGTCGCCTCGAGGTCGTCTGTGAGCACGAGCACGTGGTCGAGTCGCTGGAGCCCCATCAGACACGCACCTTGGCGTAGTCGACGAATGCATCGAGCGACGAGGGATCGACCAACGCGTCCTTGCTGGCGACGTCCTCGGCCTCTGCCCCCATGAGGATGTTCTTGACGGGCAGCTCGAGCTTCTTGCCCGTCAGCGTGCGCGGGATCGAGGGCACGGCGACGATCGCGTCGGGCGCGTGTCTTGGAGAAAGGGCCGTGCGCAGCACCGTGGCGATCCGCGCCCGCAGCTCGTCGTCCAGCTCGACCCCGTCGCGCAGGGCGACGAACAGGAGCAGCTCGTCGCCCTCGTCGAGGTGGACGACCAGGCTGTCGAGCACCTCGTCGATCTCCTCGACGACGACGTAGAACTCGCTCGTCCCGAGCCGGACGCCACCGCGGTTGAGCGTCGCGTCCGAGCGGCCGGTGATGACCGAGCTGCCGCGCTCGGTGAACAGGATCCAGTCACCGTGGCGCCAGACGTCCGGAAAGTGGTCGAAGTAGGCGGCGAGCATGCGCGAGCCGTCGGGGTCGTTCCAGAGCCCGACCGGCATCGAGGGCATCGGACGGCGCGATCACGAGCTCACCGAGCTCGCCGACGACCGGCTTGCCGTCGGGCGAGAACGACTGCACGTCGACCCCGAGGCAACGTCCTGACATCTCGCCCGCGTAGACGGGCAGGAGCGGGTAGCCCTGCACGATCCCCGTGCAGATGTCCGTGCCGCCGCTGCCGAGGTTGATGAACACCTCCGGGCCGAGCTGGTCGTAGAGCCAGTCGAACCCCTCGACCGGCAGCGGCGAGCCGGCGGCCCCGATCGAGCGGATCGACGAGAGGTCGAAGCGGCGGCCGGGCTCGAGCCCTTCCTTGCGGCACGCCATGATGAACGCGGGGCTGACGCCGAGCATCGTCGGCCTCGTCTCCTCGGCGAGAGCCCACTGGTACGACAGGTCGGGGTGCGCCGGGTTGCCGTCGATCATCACGACCGACGCGCGCAGGAGCAGCGTGGAGACAAGCGCGTTCCACATCATCCACGCGGTCGTCGTGAACCACTGCAGCCGGTCGCCTGGCTTCAGGTCCCAGCTCAGGGCGTGGTTCTTCTGGTGCTCGAGCAGGATGCCGCCGTGGCCGTGCACGATCGCCTTCGGGAGGCCGGTCGTGCCCGAGGAGAACAGAACGTAGAGCGGGTGCGCAAACGGCAGCGGCTCGAACTCGAGCGAGCCCTCGTCGGCGAGGAGCTCGTCCCAGGAGACGGCGTCGGCGAGGCCGTGCTCCGGGTACGGGACCTCGACGACGGCCTCGAGGCTCGGAAGGCCCTCTCGCACTGCGGCGACCTGCTCGCGGCGGTCGACCCGCCGGTCGCCCCAGGCGTAGCCGGCGACGGCGAGGAGCAGCTTCGGCTCGAGCTGGCCCAGGCGGTTGAGGACGCTCCGCTCGCCGAACTCGGGCGGACACGTGGCCCAGATCGCGCCGAGGCTGGCGCAGGCGAGAAAGGCGAGGAGCGTCTCCGGGATGTTCGGCAGGTACGCAACCACGCGGTCGCCTTCGCCGATCCCGAGCCGCTGCAGCCCTGCACGGGCGCGCGCCACCTGGTCGCGGAGCTCACCGAACGTCAACTCGAAGGGCTCGCGAGTCTGCGAGTGCGCGACGACCGCCACCGCGTCCAGATCGTCGTCGCGGCCGAGCATGTGCTCGGCGAAGTTCAGTCGCGCGCCGGGGAACCACTCCGCGCCGGGCATCTCGCGCGAGCCGAGCACGCGCTCATACGGTGCGTGTGCCCGAACTTCGAAGAAGTCCCAGAGCGACGACCAGAAGCCCTCGAGGTCGGTGACCGACCAGCGCCAGAGGGCGTCGTAGTCCGCGAAGTCGAGACCGCGCTCGCGCCGCAGCCAGCGCAGGTACCGGCCGAGCTCAGTGCGCTCGACCGCGTCGGGCGGCGGCGTCCAGAGAATGTCTCCTTGACTCACGGCACGAGCACGGCACGCCCGGTGACGTCGCCTTCGCGAAGCCGGCCGAGCACCTCGTTCACGTCGTCGAGCGAGTGCGTCTCGGTCTTGAGCGTGATCTTCCCGCGGCCGTGGAGCTGGAGGAGCTCCCAGAGGTCGATCCAGTTGCCGACGAGGTTGCCGGCGATCCCGATGTCCTCGGCGATCAGGGCGACGGACGGGACGGAGACGGTGCCGCCGTACCCGACGACCGAGTAGAGGCCGCCGCGCGCGAGCATCTGCAGGCCCGACGCGTGTGTCTCGTCGGTGCCGACGAGGTCGAGCACGATGTCCGCGCCCGCGCCGTCGTCGCCTCCCGCACGGCGTCCGCGGCGTCTCCCTTCTCGCCGAGCACCTCGTCGGCGCCGAGCTCATGCGCGAGCCGGCGGCGCCGCTCGTCGGTGTCGATCGCGACGACCGTGCCCGGGCCGAGCACGTGCAGGAACTGGAGCGCGATGTGCCCGACGCCGCCGACGCCGATCAGCGCGGTGGTCGTGTCGGGGGCGAGCCGTGGGACGAGCGCCTTGACGGCGTGGTAGGCGGTGAGCCCCGCGTCGGAGTGCGGCGCCACCTCGACCGGCTCGACGCCCGGCGGGAGCGGGATCAGCGACCGCTCGTCGACGAGGACGTAGTCGGCGAAGCCGCCGTCGCAGGTGAGGCCCGTGAACTGGTGGCGCTCGCAGTGCATGTCCTTCCCGCGCCGGCACGCGACGCAGAGCCCGCAGCTGTACGGCGGGTAGACAAGCACCGCGTCGCCGGCCTTCGCTGCCGTCACGTCGTCGCCGACCGCGTGCACCCAACCGGCGTTCTCGTGGCCGAGCACGACCGGGGGCTTCAGGCCCGCCGGCTCCATCAAGCCGTCGATCGCGTGCAGGTCGGTCGCGCAGACCCCGGCGCCGCCGACGCGGACCACCACCTCGCGCGGGCGCTCCGGCTCCGGATCCGGCCGGTCGACGAGCTCGAGCGGACGGTGATACTCGGCGAGCAGCGCCGCCTTCATGCGGCGAGGTAGCCGTTCGGGTCCGCGTCCAGGTGCTCGGCCAGCCTCGTGGCCAGCGCCATGATCGTCAGGGACGGGTTGACCGACATCGTGCGCGGAACGAGCGAGCCGTCGCCGACGAAGAGGCGCTTCACGTCGTGCGACTCGCCGTTCCGGTCGACGACCGAGCGCTCCGGGTCGTCGCCCATCCGGCAGCTGCCCTGCACGTGCGTCGACGCGAGCCCTGTCCAGCAGATCTGCTTCGCGCCCGCGGCCTCGAGTACCTCGCGGCTGAACTGAAGCGACGCGTCGATCCGCTCGAGCTCAGTCGGCCCGAAGTCGAGGTCGAACCGCTCGCCCCCGTTCTCGTCGATCATGACCGAAGCGTTGTTCTCGTCGGTGACGAGCGGCAGCAGCCCGACCCAGTGCCGGTACTTGTGCACGGCGTCGACGAGCGGCTGTCCCCACATCGGCCCGTTCTCGTCACAGAGCGTCGTGGCGAACGCGATCGGATCCTGGATCGTGGTCGCCTCCACCACGAAGCCCCCGTCCTCGTCGAGCTGTCGGTCCATGCAGTGCGCGGTGATCGGGTAGACCATGTGCGCATCCTGCGGCTCGTCGAAGAGGCCGTAGACGAGACGGACTGGGTGGAGTCCGAGGTGCTTCCCGATCGCATCGTTGCTCAACCCGGAGCGCATCAGCAGCTGCGGTGTGTTCAGCGATCCGGCGGCGACGACCACTGCCTCCGCACGAACCGTCTGCCGCTCTCCCGCCGCGTCCACGTACTCCACACCGGTCGCAACCCCGTCCTCGACCAGCACGCGCTCGACCGCGGCCTCTGCCCGCAGCTCGAGCAGCCCGCGCGCCCACGCCTCGTGGATGTACGTGTTCTGGGTCGATTTCCCCGCATTCGTCGGGCAGCCCTGGAGACACGAGCCGCAGCGCATGCAGTTGACGTCCGTGTACGAGCGCACCGGCTCGAGCTCGGCGCCGAGCGCCTTGAAGCCGGGCTCGACCGTGTACACGCTCTTCGTCCAGTCGGTCCGCTCGCGCACGCCGAGCACCTGCTCGACGCGGTCGTAGTACGGATCGAGGTCGGAGCGCGCGAACGGCTCGCCGCTTTCGTTCGTCAGGGCGGTCACCTGGTGCCATTTCGCAACGTCCTTCTCGTGAGCCCGGAGCGCGACCTTGGTGTTGATCGTCGTCGTTCCGCCGACGCACCGGCCCGCGAGGAACGCGACCATCTCGCCGCTCGGCAGCGGCGCCAGGCGCAGCGGCCACCAGAGGTCGTGCGTCGCCTTCGCCTCCCAGCGAACGAAGTCGGCGGCCGTGTAGTGCTTGCCGATCTCCAGCAGGAGGACGTCGCGCCCCCGTTGCGCCAGCTCGCCGGCGACGACGCCTCCGCCCGCGCCCGAGCCGACCACGACGACGTCGAAGCGGTCCTTCACGCGATCCCCATGTACGACCAGTCCTTGGCGAGACGAGTCGCAAGCGGCGAGTTGAAGTCGATCTCCTCCCACGCGCCCGGGCCTTCCTTGTCCGGCGCGACGAAGTCGCTGTAGTAGGCCTCGACCGCGAGCGCGCGCACCATCGCGAACTCGGGGGTGCGCGCGTGCTCGGCGAGAGCAGCGGCGCCCTCGGCCGCCGCAGGAGCCAGCGCGTCGATCGCGCCGAGCATCGCCTCCTGCACCGGCGGCGGCATCCCCGTCAGCAGCGCATCGACGTAGACGACCGGGCCGACGCGTCCCGAGCCGGGGACGAACAGCTCACACAGCGCCTCCACGGCCTCGGCACGGCTCGCGTCGAGGGTCCGCAGCGCCACGTCAGCTCCCGATGGTCGCGCCGCCGCTGATCGCCTCGCCGCCCGTGAAGTAGGCGGAGTGGAGAACGTCGGGCCGGCTCTTCAGTTCCTGCGCCGTTCCCTGGTAGCGGATGCGGCCACCCTCGAGCACGTAGGCGCTCTGGGCAAGTGAGAGGGCGAGGTGTGCGAACTGCTCGATCAGCAACACGCCGACGCCGGACTCGGCGACGGACTGGATCGTCGGCACCAGCCGCTTCACGACCACGGGCGCGAGGCCGAGCGAGAGCTCGTCGATGAGGATGAACCCCGGATGCGAGACGAGCGCCTGCGCGAGCACGAGCATCTGCTGCTCGCCGCCCGAGAGCAGACGGCCGGGAGTGCGCCAACGTCGTTCGAGCTCCGGGAAGAGCTTGAGCGCGTAGGCGATTCCTTCCTTCTTCTGGTCGCGCGACAGCGCATAGGTGGCGACCCGGAGGTTGTCCTCGATCGTCAGCGCCGGCAGAAGCCGCCGGCCCTCCGGAACGATCGCAACGCCCGCGCCGCGGATCTTCTCCGGCGAGCTCTTCGTGAGATCCTGCTCGCCGAGCAGCACGCGGCCCGCGCTCGGCCGCAGCACTCCGGCGACTCCCAGCACCAGCGTCGACTTCCCGGCGCCGTTCGCGCCGAGGAGGGTCGTCACCTCTCCGGGCGGAATCTCGAGCGAGACTTCGTGCACGACGTCGCGGCCCGCGCGCGGAACAGAAAGCCCATCCAGGCGCAGCATCAGCTTGGCTCCGTCCGTGGCGCTCACAGCTCTTCCTCGGTGCCCAGGTAGGCGTTGATCACGCGCTCGTTCCGCAACACCTCAGCCGTGGGCCCGGAGGCGATCAGCTTGCCGAAGTCGAGCACGGCCGTCGTCTCGCAGCAGGCGGAGACGAGGCTCATGTCGTGGTCGACCAGGATCACCAGCGCGCCGAACTGTGGAGGGATCCGCTGGATCACGTCCGCGAGATGCCGGGTCTCCTCGTCCGGCAAACCGGCGGCCGGCTCGTCGAGCAGCACGACCCGGGGCTTCCCCACGACAGCTCGCGCGACCTCCACGAGCCGACGCTCGCGGGCGCCGAGCCCTCCGACCTTCGTCGTCGGCGGCGTCTCGAGACCGACGAACTCGATCGCGGTCATGACCGCCTCGCGCCGGCCGGCACGGCCGGCTCCGGAGTGCTCGTGGATCATCGCCACGTTGTCGAACACCGAGAGCTGCTCGATCGCCTGCTGGGTCTGGAAGGTGCGCCGGAGACCCCAACGCGCCCGGCGGAAGTCAACCAGCTTGAGCAGGTCCTGGCCGAACGCCTCGATCGAGCCCGCGGACGGCTTCACGAAACCGGAGAGGACGTTGAAGAACGTCGTCTTGCCCGCACCGTTGGGGCCGATCAGCCCGCAGGCGCCGCCGGGGAACGTGACGCTCATGTCGTCGATCGGAATGACGCCGGAAAAGCGAACCGTGAGGCCCTTGACCTCGATCACGTCGGTTCCTTCTTCTTGGGCGTTGCCTTCTTGAAGAGGCCGCCGATCAGCCGCCCGAGCTTGGCAAGGTCTTTAGGCATCTGGTCGGCGAGCCCGCCCGGCGCCGTGAGCAGCACCTGCCAGAGGCCGATCCCGAAGATGATCAGCAGGTAGTTCGGGTTGATGTGCCACTCCGCCTGGAAGACGAACGGCAGCAGCTGCAGGAAGATCCCGGCGACGAGGGCGCCCCAGAGCGTGAAGATGCCGCCGATCAGCGCGGTGGCGATCAGCGAGAGCGAGTCCTGAGTCGGGAAGCTGTAGGTGTTCGGGTGTCCGATCTGCGCGGCCAGCAGGCAGCCGGCGACACCCGTGATGAACGACGCGAGGGCAAACGCCCAGAGCTTGTAGCGCGTGATGTTGACGCCGGCCGCGAGGGCCGCCGGCTCGCTCTCACGGATTGCCGCCCAGGCGCGGCCCGGCTTGCTCGCGAAGTGCACCAGCGCGAGCAGGAACATGAGCGCACAGACGACGACCGTGTAGCGGTAGTACGCGTTGTCTCCGGTCGCCGCCGAGGGCCTGGGCACCGCCTTGAGGCCGAGTGCGCTCGGCTGGTCGGTCCGGCCCGTGAAGCCGCCCCCGCCGTTCGGGAACTGGATCACGGCCAGCACGATGTTGACCGCCCCCGCGGCCATGAGGGTGATCAGCGCGAGGTACAGGCCGCTCAGCCTGAGCGCCGGGAGACCGATCAGCACGCCGATCACGCACGTGATCGCTCCGGTGACCAGAAGAAGCACCGGGAACGGAAGGTCAGTGGCGAAGCTGAGCCGGGTCGCGATCCAGGTGCCGATCGCGAGGATCGCGATCTGGCCGAGGGAGATCATCCCGACGCGGCCGTAGAGAATGACGAGCCCCGCAGCGACGACGGAGTAGATCGCAACGCTCGTGAGCGTGTTGATCCAGTCGCCCTGGAGCCAGGCCGGGAGCACGAAGAGCGCGACCGCGAGCAGCGCCGCGACCACGAAACCACGGACTACGGCGCCCCGGCCGATGGACGGCAACCGCGCCCGTCCTGCTGGATTCTCCGCGTGCGCTGCGTCCACTAGCGCGTCGCCGGCGCGAAGACGACGACGCGCCGACGCCCCATCCACAGCAGAGCGATGATGGAGAGGACGAACGGCGTGGCCGCGCGGTACGCCGTGACCGAGCCGTACGGCGTGAGGACGGCCTGAACGAAGCCGACCGTGATCCCGCCGGCGAGGGTCAGCCAGAGGGATTCGAGACGGCCGATGAGCGCCGCCGCGAGTGACGAGATCACGAGAAACGTCAGCGCTGAGTAGTCGAGCGACGTGTAGAGGTCGGCAAGCAGCAGGCCGGAGGCACCGCAGACGATGCCGGAGCCGAACCACGCTGTCGCCTCGACGCGACGAACCGGCACACCGAGCGTGGCGGTGATCTCACGGTCGTTCGCGACGGCCCGATACGCCGTGCCAAGCGCCGTGTAGCGCAGGAACAGGGTCGTCCACACCGTCAGCGCGAGCGCGAAGGCGATCGAGAGGATCTGAGTCAGGTTGACGGACGCCCCGAAGATCTCGTAGCGGTGACTCGAGGACGGGAGGATCAGCACGCGCACGAACGCGCCTCCCGCCGGAGCGCGCCACGCCATGATCCCGAGCAGGATCAACGCGAGCCCGAGCGTCCCCATCATCTTCACGAGCGGATCCCGTTTGGCGAAGGCGGGGCCGAACAACACTCCGTACACGAGGTTGATGACCCCGCCGAACGCGACACACGTGGCATAGGCCAGCCAGTGCGGCCAGCTCGTGTGGTTGATCATCCAGTAGGCGATCAGGGCGCCCGCGGCACCGACTGCGCCGAACGCGAGGTTCAGCACGCCGGTCGCCTTGTAGAGCACGACGATGCCGACTCCCGAGAGCGCGTACACCCCGCCCAGCGCGAGGCCGAGCACGATGTACGGCTTCAGGAACTCCCAGTCCACGCCGAACACCGAGAAGGCGACGACGCTAGACATCGGCTACCGCGGGCATCCTGATCGGTTTTCTATCTGGTCTTGGTTATCTCCGTTACTTCGTGTTGAGGTTGTACTTCTTCTCCCACTTCCGCGTCTGCGCGATCGAGTTGTCGACCGGCGCAATCGCGAAGCACTTGTCCTTCACGACGATCTTGCCGTTGTTGTACGTCACGGTGACGTCGTAGTTATTCGGGATGTGGTACGCGAGGTTCCCGACATACCACGGCTTGCAGAGGATGTCGGTGTGGATGTTCTTCAGGCTCCGAATCGACTTGTTGTAGCTCTTGGCCGTGACCGGACCCTTGATCTTCAGCAGGGCGATGGTCGCGAACTTCGCGTCCATGTAGCCCATCTGGCCGAACGCCTGAAGCACGACGGTGGGGGCGTACTTCTTGTTCATCGCCCTCCAGAGGTTGCTGTCAGGCGCGTTCTTGGTCAGGTTGGAGAACTCCTGGTTGATGAAGATCTTGTTGTCGAACTGACCGAACTGCTTCGCCATGAACTCGTTGGCGATCGGAGTCGACGATCCCCACTTCACCTTGTTGATGACGCCCTGCGCGATCGCCGCGTTCAGGATCCCGGGGGCGGTGTCAGGCGTGAAGTCGATGATGACTCCGCCGCCCTGGCCGGCCTCCTGGACGAGCTGTGTGACGAGCGAGTTGGCGTCGGTGAGCGGCAGGACGACCGGAATCCTCTTGCCCTTGACGTGATGCTTCGCCGCGAGCTTGAGGACGCCACCGTCCGCGTACGCCGAGATCGTCGAAGGTGAAGCGACGATCAGCGACTTGGCGCCGCGCTTTAGCAGGGCCTGCGCCGCTCCGACGTTCGAGTAGCGGGGCCCCATGTTGGACTCGACGATCGACGGCTTGCCGAAGCATTCGGCCTGCACGCCGGCGCCGACCACTGTGTAGTGCTTCTGCTGGTAGTACTTCCAGTTCGTCCCGCACTCGGTGAAGCTGGTGTTCCCGACGATGCCGACGACCTTGTCGCTCTGGATCAACTTGTGAGCGAAACTCGCCTGCTGAGCGGGGTTGAGGTTCTCGACGTACTGGATGTACTTGACCGGCCGGCCGTGGATGCCGCCGTTGTCGTTGACGCACTTGAAGTAGGCGTTGACGATCTTGGCCATGGTCGTGAAGTCAACGCCGGGGATGAGCATGTTGATCGTGCCGATCTTGATCGGCTTCCCCTTCGCCTTCTTCTTGTTGCCCATGCCGCACTTCGCCTTGCCCGCGTAACCTGCCTGACCGACGAAGTACGGCGCCTTGGGAGCAGCCGTGCCACCTCCGGTCATGACGGCCGCCAGCACGAGGGCCACGACGACGATCGTCGAGAGCCCGATGCCGGCGATTCGCTTTCGAGACTTCATTCCTCCTCCTTTGGTCCCCCCGGATCCGACCGGCTCAATTGCCGTAGTGCAGCCACGGTCCGCGTCGCGGACCCGCAGCAGACCCCGTGAGCCTCCGTGAATTGAAGCTTACGGTCCAGATTGCGTCAACACCGCGTTTTCAAGCGGCTGCTGCACGGCGACGGAGCGTGAGATGATCGGCCTCGTGACCGATCCGGCCGACCTCGGGGTCAGGGACGCGGCCGCGGCACTTTCGGGGCGGTCCCTTTCGTCGCGCGAGCTGGTCGAGGCATGTCTCGCGCGCATCCGGGAACGCGACGGAACGCACTCGTTCGACGGCGATCCCGGCTCCGTGAACGCCTGGGTACGGGTCTACGAGGAGGACGCGCTCGAGGCCGCCGATCGTGCCGACAAGGTCCTCGCGCGCGCGAGAGACAAGCCACCTCCGCTGTGCGGTATCCCGATCGGCCTCAAGGATCTGTACGCAGCTGCGGGAAAGCCGTTGACAGCCTCGAGCCGAGTCCTTGACGAGGTGCCCGAGCGCGACTGTGACGCCTGGGCGCGGCTCGCCGCTCAGGGCATGGTGCTGCTCGGGCACCTCCACACGCACGAGTTCGCGGCAGGTGGAACGACCGACCAGGTCGGCAACCCCTGGAACCTCGCGCTCTCGCCCGGCGGCTCGAGCGGCGGCTCCGCCGCGGCGCTTGCGGCGCGGATGGTTCCCGCCGCGACCGGAACAGACACAGCCGGCTCGGTGCGCATTCCTTCGGCGATGTGCGGGACGTGCGCGATCAAGCCGACCCGAGACCTCGTGTCGATCCGCGGGATCGTCCCGCTCAGCCCAACCTTCGACAACGCAGGGCCGATGGCTCGCACCGTCCGCGACTGCGAGCCGCTGCTCGGGGCGATGGCGGGCGCGATGCCACCATCAGCGCGACTGCCGCTCAAACGCGTTGCAGTCTCGCCGCGGATCGCAGACCTCGATCCCGACGTCGCCGAGGGGTTCGAACGCGCGCTCGCCGCGCTCCCGGTCGTCGAGGTCCCGCCCCCCGAAGTGCCCCTCGACGTCGGAGTCTCGCTCGACATGATCTGCGTCGAGATGCTGGCCTGGCATCGCAGGTTCGACGACCAACGCGACCGATATCGGCCCTCGATCCGCGGCTTCCTCGAGCACGCCGAGAATCGGAAAATGAGCGGCGAGGAGTACTTCGCCGCGCAACAGCAGCGCGCCGAGGACGCGTGGCGCTGGGTCGACTGGTTCGCCGACCAACGAATCGACGCGGTTGTCGAGCCGACGGTGCCGATCGTCCCCCACGAGCGAGGGAGCGGCTACGACGAGGCGTTCACCGACTACGCCGAGATCTCACTCACGCACTACTGGAACTGGACGGGCCTGCCGGTCGTGGCGCTTCCCTCCGGCTTGGGCAGCCGGAGCGGGCTGCCGACCAGCGTCTCGCTCATCGGTCCGCCGGGGACGGAATGGGACCTGCTCGCCGCCGGCGCGGCGCTGCAGGACGAGCTCGGGGAGGTGACGCCGCCGTGATCGACGTCGACGCCGTGACCGCCATCGACGTCCACGTGCACACCGAGCTCACGCGGGACGGCCACGATCCGCTCCCGCCCGAGCTTCGCGCCGCGGCGGCGCGCTACTTCAACAGCGACGAGCCGCTGCCGACTGTCGACGACGTCGCCGAGTACTACCGCGCGCGGAACATGGCGGCCGTCCTGTTCACGGTTGACTGGGAGGCCCGGAGCGGCCGGCCGCAGATCCCGAGCGAGGAGGTCGCGGACGCGGCCCGCGGCAACCCGGACGTGCTGATCCCGTTCGGAAGCGTCGACCCCTCACGCGCCGACGCCGTCGAGCGCGCGAGGCGGCTGATCGACGAGCACGGCGTCAAAGGATTCAAGTTCCACCCGAACCTGCAGGAGTTCTTCCCGAACGACCGCGCGGCATACCCCCTCTACGAGGTGATCGCCGAGGCGGGGCTGCCCGCGCTCTTCCACACGGGCCATAGCGGGATCGGCACCGGCCTGCCCGGCGGCGGCGGGCTGCACCTCAAGTACTCGAACCCGCTTCCCCTGGACGACGTCGCGGCCGACTTCCCCACGCTCCAGATCGTGCTCGCACATCCGTCGTTCCCCTGGCAGGACGAGGCGATCTCGATCTGCCTGCACAAGGCGAACGTCTGGATCGACCTCTCCGGGTGGTCGCCGAAGTACTTCCCGCCTCAGCTCGTGCAGTACGCGAACACGCAACTGCGCGAGAAGGTGCTGTTCGGCTCCGACTTCCCGCTGCTGACGCCCGAGCGCTGGCTGGCGGACTTCGCCGAGGCGCCGTTCAAGGACGAGGTGCGGCCGCTGATCCTGAAGGAGAACGCCGCGCGGCTGCTCGGGCTCAAGCCGGCATAGCACGGTCGCGCTCAGGCAGGAAGTTACTTTCAGGCCGGATGAGCGAGAAACAGATGATGGGGCGCCCAGCCGAGGAGGCGTTTCGGCGCTACTACGGCGAGGTGTACGGCTATCTCCTTCGTCGGACCGGGGACCCTGGCGAGGCGGAGGAGCTGACTCAACGAGTGTTTGCGGATGCAGCAGCAGCAGAACGACAACTCGAGCGGGACGAGCGTCCGCTGTTGCCGTGGCTGCTCGCGGTGGCACACCGTCGCTGGGTCGACGAGCTGCGACGCAGGCACCGCCGGCAGGAGGCGCTCGAGAAGTCTGCCGCCGGTCCAGAGTGGGCGGCCTCCGCGGACGACGAGCTGGCCGAGACGCTCCGGCGCGTGCTCCCCCAGGTTCCGGACGGGCAACGCGAGGTGGTCATCCAGCGGCTCTGGCGTGGCCGCAGCTTCCGCGACATCGCGGCCGACCTGGGGCTGTCGGAAGGGGCGGTGAAGATGCGCTTCCGGCGAGGGATGGAATCGCTCCGCAAGCTCCTGCGTGGGGAGGGATACCCACCGTGATCCGGGGGCGAGGTGAACAGTTGCCGCGCGAGGTGCTCGAGGTCCTCCGCGACGATCCCGAGCTCGTGCGCCTCGCGGAGCGGATGGCGGCGCTAGCCGATGAGCCGAGCGCTGCACGTCGGCGACGCCGACCGCTCCTCGTTCCTGGCATCGCCGCGGCGGCTGTCGCCGCGGTCGGCGTCGCGATCGGCCTGGTCTTCGCGACCGCTGGCCACGGGCCGAGCCTGAGCGACCGTGCGCTCGCCGCCATTGGCCGCAAGCCCGTACTGCACGCAGTCGTCGTGCGCTCGGTCGAGGACGATCGCACGGTCGACCTGTCGACCGGGCGCCAGGTGTCCGCGCGGCTGAGCGTCGAGTCGTGGTTCGACGAGCAGTCCCGACGGCTGCATGTGGTCGAGCGGCGCAACGGCGCTGTGATCGCCAATACGCTCGGCACGAGGGAGGCGTTGGCGAGGAAGCCCGGCTGGCGGCTCGACCCGGCGCTCACGCTCTTCCTGACCGGCTACCGAGAGGCGCTGCGGCGGGGCCTCGTGCGTGACCTCGGCTCTGCCGTCATCGACGGCCGCCCGATGCGGTGGCTTGGTCTCCGCTCTGGCGAGCGGGTCGCCGTCGACGCAGGGAGCTTCCTCCCCGTCGTGATTCAGCAGCGGGAGGGAACCCGCTGGAGCATCGCCCGGATCGAGAGCATTCGCTTCTCGTCCGCCGACTTCGAGGCGCCGCGACGGCAGCCGCCGGCACCTTCCGGCGGCGGCGTGCTCAGCCGGCAGCGCAGCTCTCCCTCCGAAGCTGCCACGCTGCTCGGCACACCGGCGTTCTGGCTCGGCCGTGCCTCGGGCGATCTCCGCCTCGCCGCGCTGAGGCTCGAGCGTCTCGTGAGCGTCTATCCGCCCGGCGCGCGCCGCCGACCGTTTCGATCGCCTGGCATCGCGCTCACGTACCGCATGCCACGAGGTGTCGTGGAGGTGCGAGAGGCGCGCCGGCCGCTTCCCGCCTACGGTTTCAGCGGCCGTCTCACCTTCGGCTTCGACCCGGTCCCACCAGAAGGCTCGCTGCAGCTCGCCGCGATCGGCGGCGGCTGGCTCGGACAGCTTCGGACTCAGCGCCTCTACATAACGCTCACCGGGCCCGATCCGGGGACGCTGATACAGGCCGCGCGCGACCTGCGGCCGATCACCCGCGAGCGTCGCGTGCCTTTCGCGGCGGCTCAGACGAGTTCCTTGTGGAAGTTCGCATCGAAAAGAGCGGCGTGAACGCAAGATCATCTGGGATGTTCTGATGAGGAGGGTGACGCACGTGACGAAACGCAGGTCGATGTTTGCGGCGCTCGTCGTAATCGGGATGGCAGCGGCGGGGTTGGCTTTCGCCGTCGCATCGTCAAGGAGTGACAGTTCAACCACGCCCTTCACAGTCCGGCAAGGAGTCCGGGTCCCGTCTCAGCTCATGACTGATCAGCAACGAAAGGCTCTTACCGTTTCCGGGGCAACCGATCAGCTCTACCTACTCGGCCAAAATGGTGATCACGGGTACTACCGCGCTGTGGGCGCGGAAGGACACACGTGCTACGCGCTCGGCAGCGACGCCGCGCTCCTCTCACTAGCGTGTCTCCACTCCGGGCCGGAGATGCCGACGGCCCTTATCGACATGTCTTGCTGTGGTGTTATCGCTCCGTCTGGTCGCGCTGTCTTCCGGCTCGAGGCCGTGGAGGGCATCGCGGCAGACCAGGTTTCAGCCGTCGGGGTCGAGCGGAAGGACGGCTCGCTCGTGACGGTCGCAGTGGCCCATAACTCCTATCGCTTTGCCCCCGACGCGATTCCAAGCGATCCCGTGGCGATCGTGGCGCTCGATGAGTCAGGTGCTGTAATCCAGAGAAAGACCGTCGGCTAGCTCGCAGAGTTTGCCTTCAGCGGTTGTCGGACACTTCGAATTGTCACGGTCAGCTCGCGCTCCGCGCCTCTACATGACGCTCACCGGGCCTGATCCCGCCACGCTGATCCAGGCCGCGCGCGAGCTGCGGCCCATCACTCGTTAGCGTCGCGTTACTTTCACGACGGCTCGGACGAGTTCCAAGTGGAAGTCCGCATCGAAGGAGAGCCCCGTGAAGTCAAGATCATCTTCTCTCCGCTGCCGAGCCGCGCTCGCCGCCGCCGGGCTGCTCACGCTGCTGGCTCTGCCGCTCGCGGCCCCCGCGGCGGCTGGGTCAGAGGCTGCCAGCTCGGGGCTGCCGCCCGCGCCGGCTATCTACCAGCCAGGCGACCAGGTCTGGAGCAACTCGGACAGCGTGCCTCCGCCCGGAGCGACGATTCCGTTTGTCGCGCCCGACCCGGTCGCGCTCCAGGTCATCCTCTCCCCGATTCGCCCATACCGGCCTGGCGACAAGGTCTGGACGAGCAGTGACCAGGTCCCCGCTCCGGCCCAGCCAGACGCGAATGGTTGTCAGCGCGTTCCCTCGAGCGGCTACATCGGCTACCACGTATACGCCTCGACCACGTACGAGTACTCGAACTACTGGTACTGGTCGGGTAGCTCGTCGAACGAGCCCTTTCACTGGTACATCCGGCGCCTCAGCGACGACAAGGCGCTCTATGACGGAAGCTCTCAGGGGGGCGGCGGCTCCCAGAGCACTACCTCCAACAACTGGCGCTGGCAGGTCCAGAACCTGGGCAGCGATCCACAGGCATGGAACGCTTGTTACGAAACACTCTGATGCGCATTGATGACCTGATAACTCCGTCGGACGTTAGGAGGCATCATGCTCAGCTTTTCTAGGTGGTTCTCGCGCACCGCGGTGCTTTGCGCACTTGTTGCTGTTGCGTTCCTTGTGTTCGTTGCGATCGCATTCGCTTCCGTGACCTTCACTTACGCACAGGGCATCAACGGAGTCGGTGGCCGTTTCAACACCGTCGGTTACGCACCTAGAGACTTCAACAAGGTCTGGCACGAGAAGGGTTACCTCTGGGGCTTGTACTACTGCACCCCTCAGATCTGTGATCTCAATGAAGTCACTGGCACCGCCAATCCCACGCTCGATAGCCGCAACGCCGGATACGCCATGGCGTTTTGTCACAACCACAACGACAACTCCACGGTCACCTGGACGTGTCAAACGACTCACACGTAGCCGGAGATGTCTAGCGGGAGGAGAGAACTGTGACCGCACTGAGGAACCGCCACTTCTGGACAGGACTCGTCGTCGCGGGTGTTCTTGCAGCCGCCGTCGTAGCATGGGCTTCCTCCGGCCACGGAGCAGGTTCGGCCCCCCAGACGCACGTCTCGCCGATAGCAGCTGCCGATTCGATGGCCGCCTTGACCGCGACCGCCACTGTGGCACTACCGGCGCCCCTAACCATCGCCGCTAACGAACTCAACGACACAGGCGGAGCTAACGTCGCCGCGGGAGGGAAGGCCGTTCCGGAGGCACTAATCCCTGGCGCGGTCGACTCTGGACATGCCCACCAGCTTCTCGCGGGCGTAGGGTCGATGAAGCTCGACGTGTACGCCGCGACTACCGCGAAGGAGCGCGTCTGCTACCTGGATACGTCCGGTCTTGCCGGATGTGTGGATACCTTCGACGACCAGGCACCGGTCGTCTTCCTGTCCAGGACGCCTACCAAGGCGAACGCGTCAGCAGACGGTTATCTGGCCGGTCTTGCTCCTGATCGTGTGACCAGGGTCGAACTCGTCACGGGCGGCAACCGTGAGGAGGGCGTCCTGAGGAACAACGCCTTCTTCTTCGAACTGCATGGGCCACCCGACAGCTTGATCGTCACGTACGACGACGGCTCAACCCAGGTCATCGACGCGTATTGAGGATTAGGCGACGGCCGCCTTCGTCCTCCAGCCCTCGGCGTAGGTTGTCCGCGCCACCTCGGAGTACGGGCACGGGCTGACGACCGCGCGGATCTCGGCCTGCACGTGCCGCTCGACGACGGGTTTCGACGACCCGCCGTTCTCCTCGCCCCAGACCAGCACGACCTCGGCGCCGATCTCGGTGTCGACGTCGACCATGGCCAGCGAGAGCATCGAGCGCTCGTTGTAGCTATACCCGGAGAACGTCGAGAGGCCGATCTGCTCGTCGCCGTGCATCACGCGGTCGTAAGGCCAGGTCGCGTAGTTGGACAGAGGGAGGTCGATGTACTTGGCCGCGTCGCCCTTCTCGAACATCGTGCCCATCGCGTGGGCGACGTCCTCGCCGTTCCAGGCCAGCGTGACCTTCTTGCGACCGGGCGCGTCGGCCATCTTCTCGAGCGCCTCCTTGCCGACGAAGTCGTGGTCGAACTTCACGAACGGCCAGTAGCCCAAGTCGTGCGGCGTCAGGTAGTAGTCCTCGATCGAGTCCGAGTAGAAGCTGCCGCCGAGCGAGCCCGTTGCCTCGTAGCCATTCGCGGGGAGCCACTCGCGGTATGCCTTCAGCTCGTCTCCCGTGAAGATCGCCGGCAACGGGCACGGGATCCAGCCCGACTCGAGCGTGTTCGTCGCGTAGACCCTCGCGCCGACCCGCTTGAGGCCGTGGCTCTCGCCCGACTCGACGAGCGCGGCCTCGACCTCCTCGCCTTCCTCCCACGGCCCGAAGAGCTCGAGCCCGGGGGCGCCGGACATGCCATGGTGCAGCGCGCGGACCTTGTGCCCGGCGATCGTGATCTCGCCCATGTTGAAGAACTTGATCTCGGGCAGCTTCCCGCCGGTCACGGCCTCCATCACGTCCATCGCGGTCGGGCCCTGGACCTGGAAGCGGTAGAGCCTCCGCCGGCCGGTCGGGTTGACGGCCGTCCGCTCGTCGCGCTCGACCTCGACGTCGTAGTCGCCCGTTTCGGCGTGGTACTGCACCCAGTTGTGGGCGGAGGGGCGACCCACCAGGCTGATGCTGTTCTCGTCGAGGAAAAAGAGGATCCCGTCGCCGATCACGTAGCCGTCGGGGTTGCAGGCCACGAATTGCTTGGCCTTGTTGACGGCGAAGTTGTCGAACGTGTTGACGCCGAGAGCGGAGAGCAGCTTGAGGACGTCGGGTCCCTTGATGTAGAGGTCGGTCATGTGGTGCGACTGGTTGAAGAGCGCGCACCCGTCCCGCCAGGCGACCTGCTCGTCCCGCCAGTTCGAGAACTCCGCCGGGACCGCCGGGTAGACGTATGGCCCGATCTGCGAATGGCGGGCCAGGTCGACCGGGTTGCCGACAGCCTGCAGCAACTCCTCGAGGTTTCCGTAGCTCGTCCCCTGCATGGCTCTCCCTCCGTGACAGGACTCGTGCCGCGACGCGGCCAGTCTAATCTACGGCTCGTGGCGTCCAACTACGAGAACGTGGCCGTCGAGCTCGACGACGGGATCGCCTGGGTCACGCTCGACCGGCCCGAGAAACGCAACGCGATGAACCCGGCCCTGAACGCCGAGATGGTCGAGGTTCTGCTCGAGCTCGACGCAAACGACGACTGTGGCGTCCTCGTGCTCACGGGCGCGGGCGACTCGTTCTCGGCGGGGATGGACCTGAAGGAGTACTTCCGCGAGGTCGACGAGCAGCCCGAGCACGTTCAGCGGCGCGTCCGCCGCGACTCGAACTACTGGCAGTGGCGGCTGCTGCGCACGTACCCGAAGGCGACGATCGCGATGGTGAACGGCTGGTGCTTCGGCGGCGCGTTCACGCCGCTCTGTGCCTGCGATCTCGCCGTCGCCGCGGACGAGGCGACGTTCGGCCTCTCGGAGATCAACTGGGGGATCCCACCCGGAAGCCTCGTCAGCCGCGGCCTGGGAGAGACCGTGGGAGGGCGCCAGGCGCTGCTCTACATCATGACCGGGCGCACGTTCGACGGCCGCAAGGCCGCCGAGATGGGCCTGGTCAACTGGAGCGTCCCGCTCGAGCGCCTGCGCGGCGAGGTCGAGTCACTCGCGCGCGAGCTGCTGGAGAAGAACCCGGTCGTGCTCCGGGCGGCGAAGCTCGGGTTCAAGCACGCGCAGACGATGAGCTGGGACACCGCCGAGGACTACCTCTACGCCAAGCTCGAGCAGTCGCAGTTCCTCGACTCCGAGCGCGGCCGCGAGCAGGGGCTCTCGCAGTTCCTCGATGACAAGTCGATCCGCCCGGGGCTCGAAACGTACAAGCGCGGCGGCTGAGCGCAGAGTATGCGTGCTGCCACCTTCGCCGCCGCCTGACGCCTGTCGCCGAACCTCCAAGTAACAGACTGTTACTAAGTGGGCTTGGTTGTTGCGTGCTCAGAACGTGTCGGGGTGAAGGCGCTCGGCGAACACCTTCAGCACGGCGCTGGGAAGCGCAGGGTTCTCCTTCGCAAGCCGCCAGAACTCGCGGTCGGTCAGGACGAGGAGCGCGCTGGGCTCTGAGGCCGTGACGGTCGCAGTCCGCGGGGCGCCGGTGATCAGCGCGATCTCGCCGAAGAAGTCGCCTGCCCCCAAGGCCGCGACCTGCTCGCCGTCCTTCGTCACCGCCACGGAACCCGAGGCGATCGCGACGAGCTCGTTCGTGCTCTTGCCCTGCGTGACGAGCTCCATCCCGGCAGGCACGTCGATCAGGTCGGCCGAGCTCGCGATCGCCTCCAGCTCGTCGCCGCTGCACTCGGAGAAGAGCGGGACCGACTGGATCAGCTCGTACTTCTCGTCGCCACGCGGCATCGGGCGATCTTAAACGGCCACGTCGGCAAAGCCGACATGGCCTCTCATGGTCGGCGTCGCAAGCGAACGCCTTAGACGGCTTACTCCAACGAGCCGATGTCGGCTGCGTCGTGGCCGTAGACCCACGCGACCGCCTTCAGCGACCAGTCCGTCGAGCCGCTCGCCATCTGCTCGTCGCGCTCCTGCTGCTCGGGCCCGTCGGGTAGGTGGAAGCGGATCTTGTTCGCGGCGGAGAGCCCCTGGATCTTCGAGGCGCGCGGGCGGCGGAGCCTCTCGTAGGTCCGCAACGCCTCCGGGATGTCGTCACGCTCGCGCAGCAGGCACGCGGTCAGCGTGGCTCCGTCTTCGACCGCCTGCGCCGCGCCCTGGGCCATGAACGGCAGCATCGGGTGACAGGCGTCGCCGAGCAGCGTGACGCGGCCGGCCGACCAGCGCTCGAGCGGCGCGCGGTCGAACAGCGCCCAGACGAACGTCCGGTCGACCGAGCCAAGAATCGTCCGCACCTGCGGATGCCAGCCCTCGTACTCCGCGAGCGCGGCGGCGAGGTCGCCCTGGTCGGTCCACGACTCGCGCGTCCAGCTGTCCTGCTCGACGACGGCGACGAAGTTGACCAGACGCTCGGCCTGGACGTAGTAGTGGACGAAGTGCCTTCCGGGGCCCATCCAGACCTGCGCGGTGACCTCGAGCTCGAGGTCGGCGAGTCGCTCCGACGGGACCAGGCCCCGGTAGGCGGCGCAGCCGGTGAAGCGCGCGTCCTGCGGGCCGAACAGGATCTCCCGCACGGCCGAGTGGATCCCGTCGGCCCCGACCAGCACGTCGGCGGTCACCGGGTCGGCTTGCTCGAACCGGGCCTCGACCCGGTCGCCGTGGTCGCGCAGGCCGACGAGCCGGTGCCCGACATGCACGCGGTCCGCCGGAAGCGCCCGCAGGAGCGTCGCGAGCAGGTCGGCGCGGTGCATCTGGTACTGCGGGAAGCCGAACGCCTCGACGACCGCGTCACCGAGCGGCGCGCGGACGAGGGTTCGGCCGTCCTGCCAACGGCGCTGGTGCCACGCGAGCGGCCGCACGCCCATCTCGGCCAGGTCGTCCGCGAGGCCCAGGCCGTGGAGGATGCGTGACGCGTTCGGGCTGACCTGGATCCCGGCGCCGACCTCGCTGACCGTGCTGGCCTGCTCGTACACGTGCACATCGAAGCCGGCGCGGTGGAGCGACAGCGCCGCCGTCAGGCCACCGATCCCGGCACCCACGATCGCAACGGAAACGTCGTGCTGCGTCACCGGGCGCGAACTGTAGGCCGTATGCTCGCGCCACCGCTCGATGAAGCTGGAGGTGATCGCGTGACCGTTACCCTTCCGCCCGATCTGTCCGAGCAAGCGCTCTCCCGCGCGCTCGACGAGTTCGTCGCCGCCGTCGGCTCGGAGCACGTTCTGACCTCCGAGGCGGATCTGCTCGAGTTCCGCGATCCGTTCTGGTACCGCGGCTGGGACGACTACGAGGCCTCGGCCGTCGTCCAGCCCGAGACCGTCGAGGAGGTCCAGGAGATCGTCCGGATCGCCAACGAGCACAAGGTGCCGATCTGGGTCTCGGGTGTCGGCAAGAACAACGGCTACGGCGGCTCCTCGCCGAGGGTGCGCGGCTCGGTCGTCGTCAACCTCCGCCGGATGAATCGCGTGCTGGAGATCAACGAGGAATCGGCCTACGCGGTCATCGAGCCCGGGGTCCGCTGGTTCGACCTCCACGACGCGATTCAGGCGGGCGGCCGCAAGCTGATGCTCTCCGTCCCCGACCTCGGCTGGGGCAGTGTCGTCGGGAACACGCTCGACCACGGGATCACCTACCTGCCGTACGGCATCGACCAGGGAATGCAGTGCGGGATGGAGGTCGTGCTGCCCGACGGCGAGCTCATGCGCACAGGCGGCGGCGGGATCCCGAACGGCAAGGCCGCGTACGTCTACAAGCGCGGGCTCGGGCCGACTCCCGACCAGCTCTTCATGCAGTCGAACTACGGGATCGTCACGAAGATGGGCGTCTGGCTCCTGCCGACGCCGGAGTGCTTCATGCCGTGCTGGCTGAAGGTCTGGAAAGAAAGCGACCTCCCGGCCGTCGTCGACACCCTCCGCGAGTTGATGCTCGACGAGACGATCCGGATGGTCCCGCAGATCCTGAACACGCTCCTGCTCGGCGCCGTCTTCTCGAGCCGCTCCCAGTGGTACGACGGCGACGAGCCGCTCCCGGAAGAGGTGATCGACAGGGTCGCCAAGGAGCTCGACATCGGCCGCTGGATCATGCGCTTCACGCTTCTCGGCGACGAGGAGGTCGTCGACCACAAGTTCAAGAAGGTCAAGGCGGCGTTCGAGAAGATCCAGGGCGCCGAGGTCACCGGCACGAAGTACGGCGGGGACGAGCTCGAGACGATCGAGCATCCGGTCGAGCGCGTGCAGGCGGGGCTCCCGAACCTCGACATGAACGCGCAGACCGCCTGGTACGGAGGCGAGAACGGCGGCCACGTCGGCTTCTCCCCCGTCGCGCCGCTCACGGGCAAAGATGCGGTCGAGCTCTGCGGGCTGCTCCGCAACGGGATCGAGCAGAAGGCGAACCTCGACTACATGGTCGCGCTGATCGCGATCAACCCGCGGAGCTTCGTCCACATCACCCTGGTCATCTTCGACACGACGAACGAAGCGCAGACGCGCAGCGCCTACGACGCCTGCAAGGTGCTCGTGCAGGAGGCGGGCGCGGCCGGGTACGGCGAGTACCGGGCCCACCTCGACTTCATGGACCTCGCCGCGGAGCAGTACAGCTTCAACGGCCACGCGTACCGGCGGTTCACGGAGACGATCAAGGACGCGCTCGACCCGAACGGCATCCTGATGCCCGGGAGGCACGGCATCTGGCCGAAGTCGATGCGGCCCGAGCGCTGAGCGACGACCCACAGGCCGTCCCGTTCGAGACCGAGCTCTGGGACTGGGAGCCGGCCGAGCGGCGCCTCACCGAGCACCTGGGACGGGAGTGCCTGCGACTCGAGAGCTCGACGGCGACCGTCGCGGGCGTCGAGCTCCTGGACGGGACGATCGAGGTCGACCTCGCGATGGGGCCCGAACGCGGGTTCTACGGAGTGGTCTGGCGCCTGCAGGACGACGAGAACTTCGAGTCGTTCTTCGTTCGACCGCACCAGACGGGCAACCCGGACGCGATCCAGTACACGCCCGTCTCCAACGACATCTCGAGCTGGCAGCTCTACCACGGTGAGGGCTTCTGGGCGCCGATCCCGTTCCCACTCGACGAGTGGTTTCGCATCCGGGTCGTGTTCTCGCGCACGCGGGCGGAGGTCTACGTCGCCGATCTCGAGAAGCCGGCGCTCGAGATCCGAGAGCTGAAGCGGCCGCCCGAGGCGGGGAAGATCGGCGTGTTCGTCGGCGGCCCGCCGATCCACCTGGCGAACTTCGCCTACTCCTCGGCAGGCATTGCGCTGGAGGAGCTCCCGCCCGCCGAGGCGCTCGAGGGGATCGTTCCCGGCTGGTGGGTCTCCGACCCGTTCTCCGGAGGACGCGATCTCCGAGAGCTTCGAGGGCCGCTCGTGGACGCATTTGCCGAGCGAGCCGTCGGGCCTCGCCGACCTCTCGAGGGTGAACGGCATCCGAGACGGCAGGAACACCGTCCTCGCGCGGGCGGAGATCCGGTCTGCGAGCGCCCAGCCCAAGGCGCTCGACTTCGGCTTCAGCGACCGGGCGGTGGTCTATCTCAACGGCCGCCCGCTGTACCGCGGCGACGACACGTATCGGTCACGCGACTACCGCTTCCTCGGCAGCATCGGCTACTACGACCAGCTCGTCCTCCCCCTGGTGGAAGGGGAGAACGAGCTGGTATTTGCGGTGTCCGAGGACTTCGGCGGCTGGGGCGTCCAGGCGCGCTTCCCGGATCCGACGGGCCTCGAGCTCTAGGCCGCTTCCTCGAGCGCAGGCCCGCCGATCGGCAGATCCGAGGGCGTCTCCTGCGGCTTCAGGTCGCGGCTCCGCACGACGAAGATCGAGACCAGGAGGCCGACGAACGCGATCGCGGCCCCTGCCCAGAACGCGTTGACGAAGCCGTCGGTGAGCGCGACCGGCACCTTGGTCCCGGTCGCGATCGCGTTGTCGCTGGTGGTCACGGCGATCGTGGAGAGGATCGCGATGCCGACCGCCCCGCCGATCTGCTGCGAGGTGTTGATCAGGCCCGACGCAAGCCCCGCCTCCTGCGGCTTGGTGCCCGCGAGAGCGGCGATCGTGATCGGGACGAACGCGAACGGGATCGCGACGCCGAGGATCAGGAAGCCCGGGAACAGATCGGACCAGTAGTTCCCGTCGACCGAGACCTGCGTGAAGAAGAGCAGCCCGGTCGTGAGCAGGGCCATCCCGAGGACCAGGACTGGCTTGACCCCGATCCGGTTCACGGCCCATGCCGCGACGTTCGCCCAGATGATCGCCGTGCCGGCGACCGCCAGGTAGCCGACCCCGGTCTTGAGCGGCGAGAACCCGAGCACCTCCTGCATGTACAGCGTCAGGATCAGGAACATCGAGAACAGCGCGGTGCCCATGATGAACCCGGCGATGTTCGCGGCGGTCAGCGTCTGGAGCCGGAAGATGGAGAACGGAACCAGCGGCTGCCGCTCCCGCTGCTCCCAGAGCGCGAACGCGATCAGGAGAGCTGCCGAGACGGCGAAGGTCGCGATCGTTCTCGCGGAGCCCCAGCCCCAGCCGTGCCCCTGGGTGATCCCCAGGACAAGCGCGACGAGCCCGGAGGTGACGAGCACCGCTCCCGGAATGTCGTGGCTCTGCCCTTCCGCGTCCTTGCTCTCGCGGAGGAGGAACGGCGAGACGGCCAGGGCGGCGATGCCGACCGGGACGTTGACGAAGAAGATCCACTGCCAGGAGAGCAGGTCGGTGAGGATCCCGCCCATCAGGACACCGGCAGCGGCGCCGAAGCCGCCGACCGCACCCCAGGCGCCGAGCGCGATGTTCCGCTCACGGCCCTCGGTGAACGACCGGGTCAGGATGGACAGCGCCGACGGAGTGATGGTCGCGGCGCCGAGGCCCTGGAGCGCGCGTGCGCCGATGAGCGACGTCTCGTTCCAGGCGAGTCCGCAGAGCAGCGAGCCCACCGAGAAGATGACGAGCCCGGCCATGAAGACCTTCTTACGGCCGAGGATGTCCGCCAGGCGGCCGCCCAGCAGCATGAATCCGCCGAACACCAGCGCGTAGGCGCTGATCACCCACTGCAGGTTCTCCTGCGAGAAGCCAAGGTCTTTCTGGATCGACGGAAGGGCCACGTTGACGACGGCGATGTCGAGCACCACCACGAACTGCGTCATGCACAGCAGGATCAGTGCGTACCACTTGAGCCTTTCTGAAGCCACCATCTACATCACTTCCTTCCGTCGTTCGCTTCCGAGGGCTGCCACACTAGCAGAACTTACTTTTGTTTTGCAAGTTCTCTCTTCACATCGACAAGTGGTCGCGCTACAATCGCAAGCATGCGCAAGCGCTACGACCAGTACTGCCCCGTCTCCCACGCCCTCGGCCTCGTCGGCGAGCGGTGGAGCCTGCTCGTCGTGCTCGAGCTGATGCATGGCCCGAAGCGCTACACCGATCTCACCGACCGGCTCCCCGGGATCGGCACCAACATCCTCGCGTCGCGGCTACGCGACCTCGAGGCACACGGGATCGTCGCGAAGCGGACGCTTCCGCCCCCCGCGGCCTCGCGCGTCTACGAGCTGACCGAGTACGGGCAGGCCCTGCGCCCGGTTATCCGCGAGCTCGCTCTCTGGGGCGCGCGCTCGCTCGGGCCGCCGCGCGACGCGGACGAGCTCTTCCCGGGCTGGCTCGAGAACGCGCTCGAGACCGTGCTCGCGCCCCTCGCGCCGCCGGGCCGCTTCGAGTTCCGGATCGGCGACGAGGTGTCGTCGATCGTGGACGGCGAGGCTCAGGACGGGCCTGTCGAGGATCCGGACGTCGTCGTCGAGGGCGAGCCGAAGTGCATCTACTACATGTTCGTCGACCAGAGCCTCGACCACGTCAAAGTCACTGGAGACCGCGCTCTACTCGAGCAGCTCGTCTCCGTCGCGCCGACCCCGGTCGAGGATCCGGTTCCCGCGTAAGAACGACGGAAAGCCGCTTTCGCGGCTCTTAGTCCTTGTACGGGTCGTGCACGTCGCGGCCGGCCATGGCCACGCCGAGCGGCCGCAGCGTGTGCTTCACGCGGATCGTCTCGCCGTGTGCGGCGAGGACGTCCGGCAGGCGCTTGTACACCTCCGGCGCCTCGTCGGCGCCGCCGCCGACCAGCACGATCCCCTGCTCGCGCAGGCGCGCCTGGACGGCCGGCCAATCGACCACGCCGGGCCGGACGACCTGCTCGGTCCTCACCTTCCGCATCTTCGCGGTCGGGTGGTCCGGGCACGTCTCGCCCCCGTAGCCCTTGGCCGGGACCGTGAACTCGCAGTCCCGGTCCGAGCACGCGTAGACCGTCTGCCGCCGTACGCGGCCCGCTGCCTTCGAGCGGCTCATCACCCGGCCCGCGCCGTGCACGGTCGAGTAGAGCGCCTTCGCGTTCCCGTCCGACTCGACGCCCTCGAGGACGACCGACTCGTCGCCCATCGAGCCGCCGACGAAGCCCTCCTGGCCCGGCCGGGCCGGAGTGCAGCCCTTCCGGATCACCCAGTAGGGCCGGCCGAAGTGCTCCTCCCGCCACGCGAAGTTGTGGTGGTTGTGCACCTCGTAGACCGCGTCGGCGCCCAGGATCTCGAGCACCTTGTCGACCACGACGTCGCGGCCGGCATAGGCGTACTCGCCCGCCAGCTGCATCGCCGAGATGTACGACTCGCCGAGCTCCGAGCCGACCTCGAACAGCACAGGCGGCGAGTCCATCTCGCCCTCGACCGCCCGCTCGTTGAAGCGCTTGCCCTCGGCGAGCGCCAGGAAGCCCGAGGCGGTCTTGTGGCCGAAGCCGCGCGAGCCGAAGTGCACGCCGACCCAGATCCGGCCCTGCTCGTCCTCCATCACGTTGACGTAGTGGTTGCCCGAGCCAACCGTGCCGAGCTGGTTCTCGGCGAGCTGGATCATTCGCCGCTGCGGCCGGAACTCGGCGTTGCGGATCTTGTCCAGCACCGGGTGGTCGACCCGCTCGCGGGCCGGCACGCCCATGCCGAACGAGATCCGTCGCGTGATCTCGTCCATGAGCGGCGCGACACCGCCGAGCGCGTCGAGGTCGGCGCGCGTCAGCTCCGTCTGCACGGCCTTGTTGCCGCAGCCGATGTCGTAGCCGACGCCCGAGGGCGAGACGTAGCCCTCGTAGGCGATGCCTCCGCCGATCGGCTGCGAGTAGCCGGGGTGGTGGTCGGCGCAGAGGACGCCGAACTCGGCGTCGCCCGCCTTCATGCACCGCTCCAGCTGCTCCAGGCTCCGCTCGTCGACGGGGCCGAACGTCTTGATCGCGCCCATCGTCCCTCCATTGTCGCCGGTCTGGGAGGGTCAGGCGTCCGGCAGGATGCGCTCCGGATGGCGCGGCAGCCCGTCGTCCGGGATCGGCTCCCAGGGCGCCGCATACGCCACGAACTGGCGGTAGCTCGGCCTGATGCCCGGGTCCTCGTCGAGCGTTCCCAGCCGGACGCTGAGCAGGTCGGGGTCGTCCGGGCTTCGGCTCCAGAGCGCCGACCCGCATACAGAGCAGAAGGCCTTGGGCGCGCCGTCGGGTGGCTCCCAGGTTCGCACCAGCTCCTCTCCCGCCACGATGCGCAGCGAGCCGGGCACAGTCCGCGCATTCGCCGAGCTGGCCGTCCCGGTCCGGCGCTGGCAGCGCGTGCAGTGGCAGTAGCTCGCCGAGACGAGCGGCTCGCTCACCTCATAGCGAACGCCGCTGCAGACGCAGCCGCCGGTCAGCGGAAGGTCAGCCGTGGCGCTCCGCCCCCGTCGGCTCGAGCGTGTCGTGCACGTGCTCGCTCAGCTTGCGGTCCGGCCTCGCGATCAGGAAGTAGAGCCCGCCGACGACGGCGATGACGACCATCACCGACAGCGTGATCCAGTCGAGGTTGAAGAGCCCGCGCCCGCTGGACAGGCCGGTCGGCACGACGACGTTCAGCTGCGGCTTGTAGCCGAGGTTCTCCAGCCGCGTGTCGTCTCCGACCGGAACTGCAACGTCTGGGGCAGCCGTCTCGGGCATCTCTTCGTCCTCCCTGTCCAGGCCAGAGTGGGGGCGCGCTATCTAAGACCTCTCCGTCGTGCGATGTCAAGATCGCACCGTGGTGGAACATGAGACCCCGGTCCTGATCGTCGGCGGCAGCCTGGTCGGCCTCTCGACTGCACTCTTCCTCGCAGACAACGGGATCTCGCCGCTCGTCGTGGAGCGGCATCCGGGGCCGGCGATCCATCCGCGCGCGGCGCTCTTCTTCCAGCGCACGGTCGAGCTGTGGCGAAGCGTCGGCCTCGAGGAGGAGATCCTCACCGCCTCGGCCCTCGAGTTCGAGCAGAACGGCGCGGTCATGTCCGTCGAAAGCCTCGGCGGCAAGGAGGTCGAGTGGTTCTTCCGGACCGTCAACGAGGGCGTCGAGGAGCTCAGCCCCTCCCCGCGCCTGTTCGTCACGCAGATCGGACTCGAGCCGGTCCTGCGCCGTCGAGCGGAAGAGCTCGGCGCGGAGGTTCGCTACTCGTACGAGACCGTGTCCGTCGACCAGGAGGGCGACGGCGTGACCGCGACGGTCAGGCACCGCGACACCGGCGAGGAGGAGACGATCCGCGCGCAGTACGTCGTCGCCGCGGACGGCGCGCACAGCCCGATCCGCGAGCGCCTCGGGATCCCGCTGCACGGCCACGGAAGCTTCTCGAACAGCATCACGATCTACTTCCGCGCCGACGTGAAGCCGCTGCTGCGCGAGCGGAACCTGAGCGTGATCTACGTCTTCGGCCCGCGGCTGCAGGGGTTCTTCCGCTTCTCGCTGGCCGGCGACGCGGGCTTTCTCGTCGTCAACAAGGCGATCGGCGAGGGCGGCGAGCTGTCGGCCGACCTCTGGGAGCGACACCGGCGAGGCGAAGTGCGTCGAGTTCGTGCGCGAGGCGCTCGGCGACCCGGAGATCGCGGTCGAGGTCGAGAACGTGCAGCGCTGGAACGCGAGCGCCGAGTGGGCCGAGACGGTTCCAGGCGGGCAGGATCTTCCTCGCCGGCGACTCGGGCCACGTCATGCCGCCGACCGGAGGCTACGGCGGGAACGTCGGCGTCCAGGACGCGCACAACCTGGCCTGGAAGCTCGCGCACGTCGTGCGCGGCGACGCGGGGCCGCGGCTGCTCTCGACCTACGACCCCGAGCGCCGCCCGATCGCGCAGGAGATCGTCGAGCAGGCGTACGCGCGCTACGTGCTGCGGCTCGCGCCCGAGCTCGGCAAGGAGAACCTGCACGCGATGGCCGACGACGCGGCGATCGACCTCGGCTACCGCTACCGCTCGGACGCGGTCGTCTCGGACGGCAGCGGCGACGACGGCCTGTTCGCCGATCCGCGCGAGCCGTCCGCGGAGCCGGGCGTGCGCGCGCCGCACGTGGCGCTCGAGGGCGGCTCGACGATCGACCTCTTCGGGCGAAGGTTCGTGCTGGTCACCGCCGACGAGGCCTGGCAGCGCGCGGGCAACGGGCTCGTCGAGACACAGCTGATCCAGGAGCCAGGATTCAGTGGAGGTCTACGGGCCGGGCGCGGTGCTCGTCCGCCCGGACGGGCACGTCGGCTGGCGCTCGGACGACGCGGCCGACGAGGGCGCGTTGACGAGCGCGCTAACCCGTCTGCTCGCTCGCGAGTAGCTCCGCGAGCGCCTGCGGGTCGAAGTCGGCGACCGCGAGCCCCTCGTCGCTCGGGCCTGCGTCGGCGAGCAGGTCTCCCGTAGGGCCGTAGATCGAGCTGTGGCCGCAGAGGCGACGACCGTCGGCTTCGCCGAGGTGGTTCGAGAGGACGACGTACATCGTGTTCTCGCGTGCGCGCGCCTCGTGGACGACCGAGCGCTCGGTGTGCGAGCTCGGGCACATGTACGCGTGGGCTCCGTCCAGCGCCGCGGCGCGCGCGTGCTCGGGGAACGTCGCGTCGAAGCAGATGCCGAGCGCGAGCCTCCATCCGTCGAGCTCGAACGCGCAGCCCTCGAACCCGGCCCGGAAAAGGTCGCGCTCGTCTTCGTCGATGTGCTGCTTGTCGTACCGCGCGAGCGTCTCCCCGTCGCGGCCGATGACGAGCGCCGAGATCGTGCGGCCCTCGTCGTCGTGGATCGAGCCGCTGACGACGGCCGCGATCGAGCCGTCACGACACGCGTCCCGAACCGGATCGAGCCGCGCATCGTCCGCGCTCATGTCGAACCGGCCGGGCTCCGCGCGCAGCTGCGAGAGGTCGTAACAGCACAGGAACAGCTCGGGGAAGACGACGACCGCGGCCCCGAGGGCGCTCGCCTCGCCGATCAGGCGCGAGGCCGTCGCGACGTTCCGCTCGATCTCGCCGGACGCCGCGACGGCCTGTGCGGAGGCTGCTCGGAGCGTGCTGTTCGGAAGCGTCAGAACGAGAGCAGCACCTCACCCGCGGAGACCGCGGGCGGAGCCGGCAGGTCCGGGACGTTCTCCTTGAGCCAGGCGGCTGCGGCCTCGTTCGACTGCTGCGCACCCGACTCGTCGTCGAAGACGCTGATGCTGACGGTGTCTCCGCCGGCGGCGACCAGGTAGTAGGCGCGGAAGCCGGGAATGCCGCCGACCACGGACCGGACCTCGTCCGCCCGGCTGTTCAGCTGTTCCGCGAGCCCCGTATTTCCCTCGTAGCGTCGGACACTTGCGTACATGGCGTCTCCTTTCGCTCAGGACGGGCGAGCATATCGCGATGTTTTCGATGGGAGGGGTCCGGGAACGGATGTAGAAGAGCATGCATTCCATGGACGACCGAAACATCGCAGGACAGCTCGCACTCCTCGCGACCGAGGTGGATTCGCTGGCGAAGACGCTGGTCCGAACCCAGGAGGAGCTGAGCCGCGAGACCGACCGGCGCAACAAGGCCGACACCAGGGCAGAAGAGCTCCGCACCGAGCTCGGGCACGCGAAAAAGCGCGCGCAGACCGCCGAGCGGGAGCTCGGGAGGTTCACCGCGAGCATCGAGGCCACTGCGCACGCCGAGCAGACACGCCGCCAGGAGCTCGAGGCGCGGCTTCAGCAGGCGCTGCAGACGAACGAGCAGCTCCGCAAGGAAGTCGAGCGCAAGGAGCGCGAGCGCCACACGATGGAGCTCAACCTGCGCGAGGTGATGTCGAACCTGCGCACCGCGGCCCAGGAGGTCCACGGCTCGAAGGTGATCCCTCCGGTGGTCATCGGGTCCGAGGCTGAGGAGACGCTCGTCCCCTCGCGGCCGCAGGACATCGGCTGGTAGCGGACTAGCGGGCCCGCGTCACCTTCGTCAGCCGCTCCGGCCGGTCAGGGTCAAGGCCCTTGGCGCGTGCGAGTGCGCCCGCGAACAGCTGGCCGGGGACGACCGAGAGGAACGGCGACAGCAGCGGCATCGGCGCCTCGGGCACGGGCAGCCGCCAGGCCGCGCCCTCGATCTCTTCGGCCGCGCTGCCGCTGGCGACGATCGTCGCGCCGGCCTCGCGCACGCGTGACGCAGCTTCCACCAGCGCGGGCAGGCTCTCGTCGCGGGAGCCGATCGTCCACACCGGGAACATCGAGTCGAGCGCGGCGATCGGCCCGTGCGAGAGGCCGGTCGAGGTCAGCGGCTCGGCTGCGACGCGGCAGGTCTCGGTCAGCTTGAGCGCGATCTCGCGCGCGGTCGAGAACTCGATCCCGCGCCCGATCACGTACATGCGGCCCACGTAGGCGAAGGCGGTCGCGACCGGTCCGACGTCCTGCTCGAGCCGCGGGATCTCTCCGGCGACGAGCTCGCACACCCGCTTCAGCCCCTCGACCACCTCATCCTCCCGCTCAGCTGCGATGCCTGCGAGCAGCACGAGCGCGCCGAGCTCGTTGAAGAACGTCTTCGTCGCGGCGACCGAGCGCTCGTCTCCAGCGGCGAGGGGCAGCGTCGCCTCGGCCGCCGAGGCGAGCTCCGAGTCCGGCTCGTTCGTCACGGCGACCGTGAGCGCGCCGCGCTCGCGCGCCCGCGCGACATACGAGACGACGTCAGGCGTGCTCCCCGACTGCGAGAGGGCGACGACGACCGAGCGCGAGAAGTCGAGCTGCGCGCCGTAGTAGGCGGTCAGCGAGATCGAGTCGCGCATGGCCGTCCAGCCGGGCAGGAGGCCGAAGGCGTAGACGCCGTAGGCGGCCGCCGCGTCCGAGGAACCGTGGCCCACGAGCCGCAAGGCCGCCGGAGCGCGCTCGACGCAGGCCTGCGCAACGGCGCGAAACTCGGCCCGGTGCTCGAGCAGGCGCGTGAGCGCGGCCGGCTGCTCGTGGATCTCGGCGAGGAAGTTCGCGCCCTGCTCGGCCAGTGTCATCGTTCTTCGAGCCGCTCGCCGGTGACCGCGTCGAACACGTGCGCCTCGGCCGGCCGCGGCTGCAGCGCGATCCGCTCTCCCCGTCGAGGCGCGTGGCGCGTGTCGGTGCGGGCCACGAGCTTGACCTCCTCGTTCCCGACCTTCGCGACGCAGAACACATGCGCGTCGGCGCCGACGACCTCGACGACCTCGACCTCCGCGGCTAGCCCCTCCGCGGCGAGCTCGAGCGACTCCGGGCGGAAGCCGACGACGAGCTCCGCCCTCCCGTTCGAGGCGCCCGCGGGCAGCGGAACCTTCTCGGTGCCGAGGACGACCGTGCCGTTCGCGCCCAGCGGGAGCGTGCAGAGGTTCATCGTCGGCGAGCCGATGAACCCGGCCACGAACACGTTGGCCGGCCGGTCGTACAGCTCCTGCGGCGGGCCGCACTGCTGCAGCCTCCCGTCCTGCAGCGCCGCGACGCGCTGGCCGAGCGTCATCGCCTCGGCCTGGTCGTGGGTGACGTAGACGGTCGTGATCCCGAAGTCCGCCTGCAGCGCGGCGATGTCCGCGCGCATCTGAACGCGCAGCTTCGCGTCCAGGTTCGAGAGCGGCTCGTCCATCAGGAAGACGCTCGGCATGCGCACGATCGCGCGGCCCATCGCCACGCGCTGGCGCTGGCCGCCCGACAGCTGGCCCGGCTTGCGCTCGAGGTACTCCTCCAGCCCGAGCATCCGCGCGACCTCCTCGACGCGCGCGTCCCGGTCGGCCTTCTTCACCTTCTTGACCTTGAGCGGGAAGGCCATGTTCTGCGCGACGGTCAGGTACGGGTAGAGCGCGTAGTTCTGGAAGACCATCGAGACGTCGCGCTTCTTCGGCTGCAGGTACGTGACGTCGCGGTCGCCGATGTAGATCGCGCCCGCGTCGACCTCCTCGAGCCCGGCGAGCATCCGCAGCGCGGTCGTCTTCCCCGAGCCCGAGGGCCCGACGAGCACCATGAACTCGCCGTCCTCGATGTGCAGGTCGAGCCGGTCGACCGCCGGAGCGCTCGTGCCGGGGTAGATCTTCGTCGCCTGCTCGAACCGCACGTCAGCCATCGCCCGCGCTCCTTTCGCCGTCGAGGCGCTCGACCTCGTCCCCGAGCTCGCGGCGCAGGCGTTCCTGGGCGTCCGCCGCCGCGCCCAGCTGGTCGAGCGCGAGGAGCGCGGCGCCGACGATCGGCGGCGAGGTCGCGATCCGCACGACCGCCTGAGCGTCGATCTCGTGCAGGCCGTCCTCGATCGCCCGGGTCAGCCGCTCGTCGCCGGCCTGGAGAAGCCCGCCACCGAGGAGGATCTCGACGGGTTGCCCTTCGAGCGCGAGCCGCCCGAGCGCGACGCTTGCCAGCGCGACGACCTCGGCGGCGAGCCTGTTCACGATCTCGGCTGCGACCTCGTCGTGCGCGGCTTCCGCGAACACGGTCCGCGGCAGCTCCTCGATGCCCCGCATCGGGACCGTCCCGCGGTGGATGCCCTCGGCCAGCTCCTGCGGGGTCGAGAGGCCGAAGTGCGCCGGGACCGCCTGCTCGAGCGCCGTCTTCGGCCCCCGGCCGTCCTCGCTCCGCGCGGCCGCGGACACCGCCGCGAGGCCGATGTCGTAGCCGCCGCCCCAGTCGCCCGTGATTGCGCCGAGAGCGGGGAAGCGTGCGTGCCGCCCGTCGGGGGCGACGCCGACGCAGTTGATGCCTGCGCCGCAGACGACCGCGATTCCCCAGCCGCGCTCGGTCCCGGCCCTGAGCACCGCGAACGTGTCGTTGCCGACGAGCGTCCGCCTCGCCCAGCCGCGCCGCTCGACGGCCTCGCGGAACTCGTCCTCCTCGGCCGGGAAGTCGACCCCGGCGACCAGAAGCTGCGCGAGCTCCGCGACCGATCCGTCGCTGAAGTTCAGGTGCGCCGGCTGCGCGGCCTCGGCCAGGAGGTCGTCGAGCACGGCCAACGAGTCGTCGAGCCCGATCAGCTGCGGCGAGCTGCGCGGGCCACGTGCGAGCCCGAGCACCTCGCCGTCCGCGCGGGCGACCACGAGGTCGGTCTTCGACCCGCCGCCGTCGACCGCGACGAACAGCGGCGCGCTCACGCGGGCCTCGCCGTCCCGAACTGCGGCAGGTGCTCCGCTCCGGCCGAGAGCAGACGCTCGACGAGCTCTTCGGCGAGCTCGTACTGCCCGACCAGCGGATGCGCGAGCAGCGCCTTCCGCGCGACGACCGGGTCACCGGTGCGCGCGGCCTCGACCGCGAGCCGCTCGTAGGCGATGACGTGCTGGACGAGCCCGAGCAGCTCCGGGGCGAGCGGTTTCTGCGGGAGCGGCTCGACCCGGCCGCCGCCGACGCGCGCGGGGATCTCCACCACGTCGTCGTCGGCCAGGCCCGGCACCGCGCCCGCACTCCGCAGATCGACGACGTGCGTCTCGCTCCCGTCCGAGTAGAGCGCGCCGAGCAGCCCGAGCGCGGCCTCGCTGTAGAAGGCCCCGCCCCGTCGCTCGAGCAGCGCCGGCTTCTCGGTGAGCGCGGGGTCGCGGTAGAGCTCGAGCAGCTCGTCCTCGATCTCGGCGACGGTCGTCGCCCGCGGGACTTCGTCGCGCTGCTCGGCGAGCACGCGGTCGTGCTCGTAGAAGTAGCGCAGGTAGTAGGACGGCACCGCACCGAGCTCCTCGAGCAGCCGGACCGGAACCCCGCCCGCCTCGCCCGCGAGCCGCTCGCCGTGCTCGGCCAGGAGTCTCGGAAGCATGTCCACGCCGTCGAGCCAGACCGCCCGCACCCACGAGAGGTGGTTGAGCCCGACCTGGTCGGCGAGCACGCGCTCGGGCTCGACCCCGAGCAGCTCCGCCGCCGTGCGCTGGACGTTGATGTTCACGTTGCACAGACCGACCGCGCGGTGTCCCTCGTCCAGCAGCGCCCGCGTCACGATCCCCACCGGGTTCGTGAAGTCGACGATCCATGCGTCCGGCGCCGCGACCTCCCGCGCCCGCTCTGCGATCGCGAGCACGACGGGAACCGTGCGCAGAGCCTTCGCGAACCCGCCCGCGCCGGTCGTCTCCTGCCCGATGCAGCCGCACTCGAGCGGAACCGTCTCGTCGAGCAGCCGCGCCGCCTGGCCGCCGACCCGGATCTGGATCAGGACCGAATCCGCGCCGTCGAGCGCCCGGGAAAGATCGTCCGTCTCGACCAGCGTCCCTTCAAACCCCTGGCGCGAGAGCATCCGCCGCGCGAGCCCGGCCACCACACCAAGCCGTTCCAGGTCGATGTCGTGCAGGGCCAGCTCGTCGACCGGCAGCCGCTCGCGGTCGCGCGAGAGCCCCGAGACGAACTCGGGCGTGTAGGTCGACCCGGCCCCGACGACCGCGATCTTCATCCCTTGACCCCCGTGAGCGTCACGCCCTCGACGAAGGCCCGCTGCGCGAGGAAGAACAGGATGATCACGGGCGCCATCACGATCAGCGTCGCGGCCATCGTCAGGTTCCACTGCACCTGGTAGAGCGTCCGGAACTGCGCCAGCCCGACCGAGAGCGTCCAGTGGTCGGGGTTCTCGATCGTGTACAGCAGCGGCCCGAAGAAGTCGTTGAAGCAGAACAGGAACGAGAAGAGCGCCACTGCCGCGATCGCCGGCTTCGACATCCGCACCACGACGGTCGTCAGGATCCGCAGCTCGCCGCAGCCGTCCACGCGCGCCGCGTCGAGGTACTCCTCCGGGATCGTCAGGAAGAACTGCCGCAGCAGGAAGATCGAGAAGGCGTCGCCGAGCCAGTTCGGCAGGATCAGCGGCCAGAGCGAGCCGACGAGGCCGAGCTTCGCCCAGAGGACGTAGACCGGGATCACCGTCACCTGCGGCGGCAGCATCATCGCGACGAGCGTGATCACGAAGGCGATGTTCTGCCCGCGCCAGCGAAGGCGAGCGAGCGCGTAGGCGACCGGGATGCTCGAGACGAGCAGGCCGAGGGTCGCGAGCCCCGCGTACACCATCGTGTTCAGCGCATAGCGCCACATCGGCGCCTTGTGGAAGACCTCCGTGAAGTTGCTCCACTGGAACGGATGTGGCCAGAGGTTGGAGGACAGCGCCTGCTCGTTCGTCATCAGCGACGTCAGGATCATGAAGACGAACGGCGCGAGGAAGATGATCGCCCCGGCGATCAGCAGGCTGTGGTCGGCCACCGCGATCAGGAAGCGCCGGCGCCGCACATCCGCGGGCGGCTTCCGGCGGACGATCGCCTCGGTCGCCGGGGCCTCGATGACGGCGCCGCTCATCGCCCGCCCGCCTGGAAGTGCACGAAGCGCTTCGAGTTGAGGACGATCGCCAGCACGATCGCGAACGAGACCGCGAGAAGCAGCATCGCGATCGCCGACGCGTAGCCCATGTTGAAGTTCTGGAACGCCTGCTGGTACAGGAGTACCGGGTAGAAGAGCGTCGAGTTCTCCGGGTACCCGAGATTGGTGGCGACGGTGCCGGTGCTTGCCGCCGAGCCGCCCGCGATCGTGGCCGCCACGTAGGCCTGCGTGAAGTACTGCAGCCCGTCGATCACGCCGATCACGGCCGCGAACAGGAGAACGGGGCTGATCGAGGGCAGCGTCACGTAGACGAGCCTCCGCAGAGGCCCCGCGCCGTCGATCTCGGCCGCCTCGTAGAGGTGCTTGGGCACGTCCACGATCGCAGCGAGGAAGATGATCATCATGTTCCCGACGCCCCAGATCGCGAGCAGCGTCAGCGACGGCTTGGCCCACGAGGGCGAGTCGAACCAGAGCGGGCCCTCGATGCCGAGCTTGGAAAGGAAGATGTTGACCGGCCCGGTCGCCGGGTTGAGCAGGTAGACGAACGCGAGCGTGGCGGCCACGGCCGGGGCGAGGGCCGGCAGGTAGAAGACGGTGCGGAACGTCCCCACTCCGCGGCGCGCCCGCTGCAGCAGCAGCGCGATGAAGAACGCGAACAGCACCTGCAGCGGGACGGCGATCGCGAGGAACCAGAGCGTGTTCTTGACGGCGATCCAGAACGTCTGGTCGGTGCCGAACAGGAAGCGGTAGTTCGCGAGCCCGACCCAGCGAGGCGGACTGAGCAGGTCGTAGTGCGTCAGCGAGAGGTACGCGCTCCAGACGAGCGGGTAGCCGAAGAAGATCAGGAACCCCGCGATCCACGGGCTCATGAACAGGAGCACCGTGCCGCGGCGGCGCCAGACGGCCCTCCGTCTGGCGCGCTGCCGCTCGAGCGGTACCGGTCCGGACGCCGTGCCGGCGACCGAGCTCAACTCACGGCACCCCGCCCGCGCCGGCCTGCTTCAAGGCCGCGTTGATCTGGCTGTCCACGTTCTCCAGGCCTTTCTCGAGGTCCTCCGAATGCCCGGTCATGTACGCAGTGTTGAAGGTACTGAACAGGTTCTGGTTCTGGGCGCCGATGATCGAGACCGGGGTCGTCGCCGTGTTCGGGTTGTTGAAGATCTTGACGAACACCGCGAACCGCGGATCGTTCTTCAGCAGCGGCGAGTGCGCGCTCGCCGTCGTGGTCGGCACGTTCGCGATCCCGTTCGAGAGGAGCGCCTCGGCCTTCGTGTTCGTGGCCAGGTACTTGATGAGCTCCCAGGCCGCCGCCTTCTCCTTCGCGCTCTTCGGGATCCCGAGGATGCTCCCCGACGTGTAGCCCGCGCCGTAGAGCTGCGGCATCGAGTCGTCCACCGGCAGCGGCGCGGTCGCGTACTTGACGGTCGAGCCGTCCTTCTTGATCAGCGACACCCGCCACTCGCCGTCGAGGTTCATCGCGACCTTTCCGCGCTCGAACGCGTGCGACGGCGAGAACTCGTCGCCCGCGCCCGCCTGCCACTTGACGAGGTTCTTGTAGCCGTACCAGTCGACGAGGTCCTTCTGCCACTTCAGGAACTTCTTCCAGCCCGGGCTCTTGGCGATGACCGAGTTGCCCTTTCGAGTCGACCCACTTCGCGCCGAACTGCGGGCCCCAGTGCGCGGGCGCGTTCTCGTACCAGCCGTTGACCGGGTCGAGGCCGACGATCTTCAGCGAGCCGTCCGAGTTGCGCACGGTGAGCTTCTTCGCGTACTGCGTGAGCTCGGACATCGTGCGCGGCGGGTGCGTCAGGCCCGCCTTCCTGAACATGTCGGTGTTGTAGTAGAGGCCGTACGCGTCGGCGAGCATCGGCAGCGCGCAGCGATTGCCCTTGTACTGCGTGTAGTAGCGGGGCGCGACCGGGAACGTGCTGGCCGGGATGTTGTCCCGCTTCATGTAGTCCTTGAGGTCGATCCAGGCGCCCGACGAGCAGTACTTGCCGCTGTAGTCGGAGGAGCTCGACTCCGCGACGTCGGGCGACTTCCCGGCGGTGATCGACGCGAGGATCTTCGTGTCGTCGATGCCGCCGCGCGTCGTGACGTGGATCCCCGGGTGCGTCTTCTCGAACTCGGCGACGACCTGCTTCATCACGCCGAGCTCGGGATCCGTGAAGTAGACCCAGTAGTTGATGTTGACGGGGTTGTCCGCGGAGAACGTCGTCGTGCTCGACGCGTCACTCTTCTTCGAGCCGCCCGAGTCGCAGCCCGCCGCCGCCAGGATCGTGACCAGCACAGCCACCGCCATCGCCGCCCGCTTCATGAGCCCTCCTCGTTAAGGTTCCGAACGAGATTTATGACTCAGTTGGCTTTCCGAGTCAAGCCCCTGGACGTTTTCCACAGCCTTGGTTAGGGTTATTGACCATCGTGAGCGAGCAGACGCGCGCCACTCCGCCCCTTCTCAAGCACCTGAACGAGCGCACGGTGCTCGAGACGATCAGGGCCGGAGCGCCGATCTCGCGCGCCGAGATCTCCCGCCGCGCGGGCATCTCGAAGCCGACGGTGTCGCTCGCATTGCAGTCGCTCGTCGACTCGGGGCTCGTGCGCGAGGCTGCGAAGGGACCCGAGGGCCCGTCCTATGGCGCCGTGTACTTCGAGCCTGTCCCTGAGGCTGCGCTGGTGCTCGGCCTCGACCTCGGCGCCCGCTTCCTGCGCGGGGCGATCTGCGACCTCGGCGGCCGCGTTCGTGCGCGGCAGGACGTCGAGCTCGCCGAGGGCGGCGCCGCCGCGGCGCTCGCGGCGATCGAGGAGCTCTGCGCCGGGCTCATCGAGCAGACGGGGCTCGAGCGGCGCCTGGTCGACGGCGTTCTGGCGGGAGTGCCCGGCGTCGTCGAGGGCTCGAACGGCGTCGTCCGCCTCGCCGAGAACGTGCCCGGGCTGGAGGGCATGCCGTTCGCCGACGAGCTGCGCGAGCGACTCGACCTGCCGGTCGTCCTCGAGAACGACATCAACCTGGCTGCGGTCGGCGAGCGCTGGCGCGGAGCGGCCAGAGGCGTCGACGACTTCGTCTTCCTCTCGGTCGGCACCGGCATGGGCGCCGGGCTCGTGCTGGGCGGCGAGCTGCACCGGGGCCGCAACGGCGCGGCGGGCGAGATCGACTTCGCCCTCGGCGACGACGGCGAGGCGAGCGACCCGTCGGCCCCCGCGGTGTCGGCCCTCGCTGCGGAGCTCGCAGAGAAAGACGGCGAGACGAGCCTGACCCCGCCGTACGACGCGCGAGCCGTGTTCGGCGCGGCGCGGGCGGGCGACGCCCTCGCCCGCAAAGTCGTCGACGAGTGCGCGAGACGGATCGCCCTCCACATCGCCCCCGTCGCCGCGGTTGCCGACGTCGAGCTCGTCGTCCTCGGCGGGGGCCTCGGCGCGAACGGCGACCTGCTCCTGGAGCCCGTCCGCAGCCTGCTCGACGAGTGGCTCCCGTTCCCACCGCGCGTGGAGGTCTCGACCCTGGGCGACACCGCGGTGCTGACCGGCGCGCTGGCCGTAGGCCTCAGGTCCGCCCGCGACAGCGTCTTCGCGAAGCGCCGCGGGTAGTCAGGCGCGGAGCTCGCGGAGCCGCTGGTAGAGCAGGAATGCCGCGAGGCCGATCAGAAGCGCGGCGAGCGCCCACATCCAGTAGGTCACCAGCAGGACGAAAAGGGCAATCAGGGCAAGGATCACCGCGACTTTGTTGACCGTGCGCACGAACGTCCCGCGGAGCACCGACTCGGCGATCACGAACGCGACGAGGAGAACGACCAGCTCGGCCCAGACGTTGCTCGGCGAGTAGAGCATCAGCACCGCGAGCCCGACCAGCAGAGCGCTGATCGACACCGCCGCCCAGATCTCCGTCGCGCGCATGAAGCGCATCGTCTTCATCGGCACCGGCTCCGCCGAGTGGCTGATGTGAGCCCGAGGGTCGTCGGCCTCGCGTCCGCGCAGGCGCTCGATCCGCCGCCGCAGCCCCTCGAGCACGGCCTCGTTCTCGGAGCGCCCCTTGCGGAGAGCTGTGAGCTTCGACGCCTGCTCGACCACCTCCGCGTCCAGTCTCTCCGCCTCGGTTGCGAGATGCGGGCTTCCGAGCATGCTCTGCAGGCGCACTCCCAGCTCCCGCAGCTGCGTGGTCCCTTCCGGGATGAGCGCGTCGAGCTCGCTCTGGCGAGCCTCGAGCCGCGCCAGCTCGGCCTCGAGCACGCCGACCTCGTCGGGCGGCGGCGGGACCTGGTCGAGCCCCGCGAAGGCGAGCGGGTCGAGCCAGGACGGCCGCGGCGAACCGTCGCGCTCGTACATCGGCCCGGCCGGAGCGTTCTCGCCGGAGATCGGATCCTGCGCGTACAGGCCCCAGAGCCCGCGGTACTTGCCCACCCATGGCGTCGTTTCGTCGATCACGTTCGGCGTCCACTCGTTGGGCTGCCCCGGCCCGATCGACAACCCGTCGCCGCGCGCGAAGTCGATGAACGGGATCCGTAGCGGGTTGCCGGTCTCGTCGCCCTGGCCGAGCGTCGTCCGCCAGAACCCGCTCAGCGCCTGCGCGAGCTTCTTCACGCGCGCCGGAGCCGGGATCGGCACCTCCGCCTGGTACTCGCCCGCCCTGAAGTACGAGGCGTGCGACCCGGCCCCCGCGTAGACGACCGGGTGCCCGTCCTCGAGCTGGAGGTCGATGGCGTCGTCCCAGCGGCGGCGCAGGTCGGCGCCGTGGAAGTCGTGCGAGGCGTACGCGATCCACTCGGGGACCAGCCGCCCCTCGTCCTCGTAGAGGTAGACGGAGACCATCTCCCAGTCCGCCTCGTGGTCGTTCACGCCGTGGAAGCCCGAACGCCACGGGTTGTAGGCGAAGAAGAACCAGTACTGGCAGATCGTCCAGCCGCTCTGCCGCGCGACGCGGCCCTGGTAGATGTACCTCTCGTCCTCGCGGTGGATCTGCGCGTACTTCAGCGCGGCCGCGGCCGCCGTCGCGCCGGGGACGTTCCCGCGCAGCAGCAGCGAGAGCGAGAAGAGCCCGTCGCCGATCCGCGGCAGGAGGCCGCCGCGCGCGAGCCGGCCGACGCCTGCGTGGAACGTGCTCTGCTGCTCCTTCGCCAGCTTCCGCTCGCCGGCGAGCGCGCGCGCACTCTCCTGGAGGTCGAGCGCCTGGATGAAGCGCAGGTAGAACAGCGATCCGAACGGTGCCTCGCGCCGCTGCACCAGGCTCTCCATCGTCAGCTCTCCCTCGGGGACGACCTCCTGGTCCGAGCCGTCGGGCACGTACAGCCACAGGCTGGCCTCACGCAGGTAGCGCTCGACGTCCATCGGGAAGAACTTCTCGCCCTGCGTGTAGCGGACGATCGGCTCGAAGGCCCGAAGGATCTCGACGTCAGATGCTGTCGACTGGACTGGTCTCGTTGAGGTTGACATTCCGCGAGGGTCGGACTCCGAAGGCGATCTGGACGTCGAGCGGGGTCAGCACGAGCACCGCGACGATGTCCAGCCCCATGGCCACGTAGCTCGGATCGGTGTAGAAGAAGTGGCGCAGGAGCTGGTGGAGCAGGCTGACAACCGCCCAGGTCATGAACGCCGCCCAGGCCCAGCGCCGCATCCGCCAGGCGCCGAAGGCGATCGCGATCGCCACCACGCCGAGCGCAACGTCGATCGCTCCTCTGGCCAGCTCGCTCGCATCGCCTCCGCCTACGAGAACGTCGATGCCGTCGGCAGCGTGGTAGGCGCCCACGAGAAGCGCGAGCGTCCCGACGAACGTCACCGCTATCGGCCGTTTGGCCGGTCGCGCCGGGGTGCGCTCTGTTGCCGTCGCCTCCACCAGGGGATGAGTCTATGGCGGCCAGAGCGAGGCTTCAGCGTTGTCCTGGCTGGCAGGCTTCAAGCGGTGTCCGAGCCGCGACTCTTCGTGCCGGGACTGGCCGCGCGCGGCAGCCTCTATGCGCCCGGGCTACCGGAAGGTTGGACGGCGCTCGACCCGCCGTCGCCCGGCGAGGTGCGTGGACGGTTCGACGGTCTTCGCGAATGGCTCCGGGCGGAGCTGCTGCGCCACGATCGGCCCGCGACGCTCGCGGGGCACTCGCTCGGCGCTGGCCTGGCGATCACCGCAGCGGCGGACCGGCCCGATCTCGTCGAAAGGCTGATCCTCTTCTCGCCCGCCGGGCTGCCGCTCTCGAAGCCGATGCGGTCGAGCCTCTGGCTGCTGGCCGAGCAGGTCGTCCAGGGTCTCTATCCGGCCCGGGAGGTTGGCGCCGTCGTCCGCGAGACGATCAGGCACCCCTCGGCGACGTATCGACTCTCGCGTGAAGCCCACGACCTCGATCTCCGCGACGAGATGACCCGGGTCGCCGCAGCCGGCATCCCCGCACACGTCGTTGCCTGCACCTCCGACACGCTCACGACACCGGCGGTCTGTCGGACGGTCGCCGCGACACTCGGCTGCGGCTACGAGGAGATCGACGGCGCCGGGCACATGTGGATGCTGAGCGACTGGCCTAGGCTTCGAGCCTTACTGCGTGGCGCGACCTAGAAGGAAGGCCGACGTCGGCGGGCCGCCCGGGTGACGAGTGTCGACAACCCAAGGCCATGTCCATCCGGTTGCCGCGCTCAATGCACGCGCGAAAGACTCGAGTTGCCCTACTTGGCGGACTCGCGAAGAAGCCGCCGAGTGCGGCCTCTTCGCGAGTCGGAGCGGCGTGGCCTGCCAGACCGCCACCCGTGAACCGCCTACGCTCACGGACGCCATCCGAAGGCCGGGCGGTTGGCCGGGATCTCGGGGTCACCGTTCCCGTACTGGAGGCGGAGCCGGTACTGCTTGCCCAACACCTTGGCGTGGTGCGTCACCTTCGCCCGCTTGCCTGGGTTGCCCTTCGCGGCCCCGTTCGTGACCGGGATCAGGGCGAAGAGCGCGAGCGCGATGACCGTGCCCTTGAGGATGCGCTTGTACATCGCTTCCTCTCCTTCCGTCTGTGGCTTGTACGACATGCCTCGACGGTACGCCCGCCCGGGACGGTTAGAAATTGGAGAAACCCCTACGGTTTCGCGGCGTTAGCGAGGGCGTGTAACCCGTTCGAGCACGCGGGCCGCGAACGGCATGTTCGGTGTGCGCCAGACGTGTCGCTGCTCGAAGGGCCAGGCGTAGATCGGGTTGCCGTCGCGCACCAGCTCGAGCAGGCGCGGCTCGCCGAGTTCCTCCGAAGACCACTCGTACAGGCGTTGCAGCCGCGGCACGATCACCGCGTAGTCGAGCATCCGGCCGAGACGCTGCTCGTCGGCGATGTAGCGCTCGACGTCGAGCGCGAGCGGATAGCGGTCGGGCAGCACGCGGCGCAGTGAGAGGAAGACGCCGGCCATCCCGAGGCGGGGGTCGCCGAGCAAGCTGCCGAGCGGAGCGAGCCGTCCGAGCGCCAGGCGCGGCGCTGCGCCGAGTGCGTGCGCGTAGAGCACGCGCGCCAGAGCGACGTTCATGAAGAAGCGCTCGGGTTCGCTTTCCGCGTCGGCGAGATTCCGGTTCTCCAGGTACGCGGACACGATGCTCGCGTTGTGCGCCCGGTACCAGTTGCGCCCCGTCGGTCTCGCGCCGAACTCCAGCCAGAGCCACACGGCCCGCGACGACGGCTCGCCGGACGACCCGCCGAGGAGCGCGACCGTCTCGCATCCATCCCGCAGCAGCCGCTCGTTGACCGCCCGCCACCACACGTTGCCGGGCGGCGAAGCGTCGAGCGGATCGAGCACCCCGCGGCGCGCCTGCCAGCGCATGAACGACAACGCCGCCCGTCGAAACGGAAGGTGACGCGGCGCGCGGCCGGTCGGCCCGCGGAACACGCGCGCCATCAACGCAAGACGCGCGGCCGGATCGTCGCGAACGGCCGCGATCTGCGCCTCGGCCGAGGCGAGCGCACCTGCGGGTCGGCTCATGTGGAAACGGTGTCAGGCACGGTCGTGGAACTGCAAGCCCGACCCCTAAGGGGCTACGCTGCGGTCTCCGAGTCGTCAGGAGGATCGTGGGATGACCGGGGTCGTCGAGGAGCCGATCAGCTCCGAGCTGGTGCTCGTGGATCAGGAGCTCGCGCAGCGAGCGCGGGCAGAGCTTCCCGACCCTCCGTGGCTGCTGCCGGCGGTCGCCGAGCTCCAGGAGCGGACACGGGCGGAGCCGGCTGTGGCACCCCGTCCCGTTCGGCAGCCAACCAGGCGTCGCAGGCCGAGCGCGGTATCGATCGTCCTGGCGGTCGTTGCTCTCGCGGGAATCGCGCTCCTGGCCGCCGCCTTCGTCCCGCTATCGCGCGGCCCGTCCTTGGTCGCGACGCCATCCGTGAGGCAGTCGGCGCCAGCGGCGCCGTTGCGCCCACCGGCCGTCACAGACTCAAAGCCCGCGACAAAGCCGAAGGACACGCAACCGCATCAAACAGCGACTCCGAAGAAGACGAAGCCAAACAAGCGCCCAACCGCGAGCAAACGCACGAAGCCCCGCGCTGTGAAACCGACGGCTACCCCGAAGCCGCGGACGCTAACGAGAGCCCAGCGCACGGTCACCTGGCGCCGCTATCCGACGGCGGCCTACTACCAGCTCTACCTCCGGCGCGGCGCGATGACCCTCTACGAGACGAAGACGCTACGCCCGAGCGCCATGCTCCCCGCGCATCTCACCCTGCGGCCGGGCACGTATCACGTCGTCGTCCATCCGGCGATCCCGAGCGACGCCGGCATCATCCTCGGCTCCGCGATCTACAGCAAGACGATGAGGCTGTGAGACGCGCCGAGTCGGCGCGGTAGAGCGAGTAGGTCAGCAGATCAGTCCCGTCGACCTTGGCGGCGCGCCTTCCGGCGTCGATGGCGGCGAATCACGCCAAATCCGATCCAGATCAACGCCCCGACCAGCGCAATCACGAAGGTGTAGAGCCAAAGCGGCCAGGTGAAGCTCCAGAACAGGAAGTCGATCTTCACGTCCTCGGTGTTCTGGATCATGAAGACGAGCAGCACCCCGACTCCCGTGAGCCCGGCGATCGCCCCTGCGCCAAACCGACGCCTCGGCTCTTGGGCCGGACTGCTCTGGCTGTCGCCAGGACTCTCTTCAGCCATGACAGCTCCTCCTCCTATGGATACTCGAGCGCGAGGAGCGATCTGGATCGGGAGCTCGATCGCCCCGTCGATCCCTTGTCGTGCCTCTCGGGCTCCATCTCCCGGATCTCCTAGCCTCAGACGCCCTCGGTCGCAGTCAGTCGTCCGGAGTGGATCGCCTTGATGAAAGCCTTGAAGTCCCGCTCGTTCTGATCTGCATAGCGTCCGGAGAAGTCGGTGATGGACCGGTCGAACCCGTCGCCCTTGCCCAGGTACTTACTGATCGCAACCGGGTCTCCCGAACGGGCGTGCGCACGAGCGAGGGTCCATCCGCACTGGTGAGCGTAGAACGTCAGGCTGTTGGGCCTCAGCGTTTCAACGTCTACCGAGCCCTTCATGTCACGGAGCTGACGCCAGTAGTAGTACCGGTTCGCTTCCACGCCCTTCGTCCAGCCCAGGTAGATGTCGCTCGCGGCCTGCATCATCCGTTGCCCTTGCACGACGCGCTCGCCCGGCTGCTTGTAGCGGCTCTTTGGCAGATGGTCCTCGAGCACCGATTGCGTCGCCTCCTTGACCTGCAGGAAGAGTGGGTCCTGCTGATCCCGCCCCTGGAGCAGGACGATGAAGGCTCGTGTGCCGACGCTGCCGACGCCCACGACCTTGCGGGCGATGTCGATCAGCTCGAACCGCTCGAGCAGGTGTCGCCGATCTGGCTGCAAGGTGGCCCGGTAGGCGCGGAACTGCTCATGCAACGCATGCTGCAACTCGTCGACGGTCATGCCGTAGCTCGCCGGGTCCACGTCGCGTGCCGGGACGATGATCGGTGGCTGGCTGACGATCCGGTAGCGGCCGTCCACCAGTTCGCCAAGCTTTGAGAGCGCCTGCAGGCTGTCGCGCGTACGAGCCTTCTCCGCAATCTTCTTCGCCCCCTTTTCTTGCTTCTTCGCCTCCTTTGCTTCCCTCTTCGCAGCCTTCTTCGGCGCCTGGAGCTCCTCGGTCCGCGCAAAGCTGCTGACCGCCTTCTGCAGCTCTTCCTCGGTCAGGCGCGCATACCAGACGTCCATCGTGGTCATCTCCGCGAACTCGGCCATGGTCGTCCGGTAGGCGTTCACGGAGGCGAGCGTCGCTTCGTTCGCCTCTGCCTTGCTGAAGCCGTTATTGCGCGCCGCGATCGTGAAGCTCGCCGACATGCGCTTCACGTCGTACTCGAACGGGCCTGTCAGCGTCTCGTCGAAGTCGTTCAGGTCGAAAAGCAGGTTCCGCTCGGGCGACGCGAACAGACCGAAGTTGGACAGATGAGCGTCGCCGCAGAGCTGAACGTTCAGGCCGGCCCTGGGCGTGTCCTTCAGGTCGGCGGCCATGATTTTGGCCGTGCCCCGGTAGAAGGTGAACGGCGACACCATCATCCGCCCGTGGCGCACCGGCACCAGGTCCGGCTCCCGCGTCGCGTCCTGCTCTTCGAGCAGCGCAACCGGGTCGGGGCGGTCCGCGGCCGGCTTCCAACCCGCATGGCCCGACGGAGGTACCTGTTTCCTTGCCTCCTTGCCCGCTATTCGACGTTGCTCGACGCTCGGGTGCTCGATCCTTCTTGGCGTGGCCATGGCTACGGCCTCCTCTCCGGCTGGACCTGCCTCGACCTGCGGCGAGCATATCGCCCGACAATCCGCTGGGCAGAGACAAAGGGCCCGCAAATGCAGGCCCTTTAATGGTGGAGCTAGCCGGGCTCGAACCGGCGACCTCCTGGGTGCGATGCGTGTGGGGCATGGCGGCATCCGGCCTTGACCGGCCCTGCTCTAGGTGTTTAGCCCGTCCCCAAGAGTCGGTGTAGCCAACTGAAGCCAGTCGGTACTTGCCAAGAGCTTGCCAATACAGGGCGGGAGCATTTGCGCTTTCGGGGAATTGCCGACACGTCCGTCCGATGGCGTGGGTACTCTGTTATTAGGCCACCCGACGGGGCAGCCATTCCGACCTAACTGCTCCGGCCGCCAGGTTATGTCTGGTAGGCCAACAGTCCGCTTATCCCTAGTCGGTGTTGCCGCGTGAGTTTCGCGGTTCAGCTTCCTGCCGAGCTACTTGAGGCAGTGGCGCAGCGCGCTGCCCAGATCGCGGCTGCACCGCCTGAGCCGCGCTGGCTCGTTGGCATCGACGGCCTGGCTGCCTATCTCAACTGCCCGCCCCGACTTGCACGGGAGCTGCGCGCCAAGGGCATGCCGGCTCGGAAGGTCGGTAAGCGCCTCTACTTCAGGGTGGAAGAAGTCGACGACTTCCTAGACCGGGAGGGAACCGCGGGGTGACGACCTCGCGCTTCCACCTTGCCAGTCACGGGAATGGGTCCTATGCTGGTGTCGTACCTAAAAATGCCCCGGCGGAGCTCGACACTCCCCGGGGCCGGCACCAGGAGGTTGAGTCCTGATGCAACACCAGCCTAACCGCGACCCTTACAAGCGCCACCGAACGCGTCACCGCGGCATCACATACCGCGTTCGGGCCAACGGCTCGCGACAGTACTTTGCCTACGCGCAAGGCAAACAACACGCGGTGGACGGCGGCGAGCGCGAGGCAATTGCAAGACAGGCCGAACTCCGCGGCAAGGTCGCCCGGGGCGAGAGGATCGCGCCCGCTAACGTCCGCTTCAGCGAGGCAGCCGAGCAGTGGTTCGAGTCAAAGCGGAGGCTGCGGCCTTGGACTCGAACGCAGTACCGGGCTGCGCTCGACAATGAGTTACTACCGACGTTCGGGCACTTCAAGCTCGGTCAGATCGATGCCGAGAGCGTGGCCCGATTCATCCGGAAGCTCGAAGCACGCGGATTGGCGCCCTCAACAATCTCGAACTACCTCTTGCCCCTGAACGGCACGTTCGCGTTCGCCGTGCGGCGTGGTCTGGCGAATGTGAATCCTTGCGCGCTGCTGACCAACGATGACCGGCCGGCGAAGACTGCGCGGCGCAAGATCTACGAATGGAGCGACGCGGAGATTGACGCCCTGTTCAAATCGGCCGAGGAAATCGCAAGCCGACGCGAGAGCCGATACGACTACACGCTCCTTCTCCGCACTGCCGTGCGGACTGGCCTCCGTCTTGGAGAACTTCTCGGGCTCCAATGGCAAGACATCGACTTCGAGAACAGCGTCCTCGAGGTTCGGCGCCAACACTCGCGGTCGGGCGAGTTGGCCGAGCCGAAGACGCCGAAGGCACGCCGACGCGTGCCGCTTTCGCCGGACATGCTCGCATCCCTCAAGAAGCACAAGCTCGCTTCTCGCTTCTCGACGGGCGAAGACTTTGTCTTCGCCTCGAATGCAGGCGGGCCGCTTTCACATCGGAACGTTCAGCGACGCGGCTTCGAAGCGGCTCGCGATCTCGCAGGACTGCCAAAGGAACTGACGTTCCACGATTTGAGGCACGCCTTCGCAAGCATCGCTGCGCACCGGGGCGTGCCGCTGAACGTGCTCGCGGAAGTGATGGGCCACACGAATGTCGGCGTCACGCAGAAGGTCTACATCCACCTCTACGGCCGACAGGAGGCCGAAGCCGCCTTCCGCGCCGCAATGCACGTGCCTAGACAAAACCGACCGCCGATGGAGGTCGGCACGCGATGAACGCCACACCCTCAGACTTCAACGATCAGGATTCCGAAGGTTGCGCTACCTCGCCGTGTGGCGGGGCGGGGCAAGCGCACAGGCCAGATCTCCCTCCTGGGAAGACTGGCTTGGGGGTCGGGGCCTCCACTGCGGCCCCCAACTCTTCCTCTCTCGATGTGACGGACGACATGCGCCAAGCGGCACTCGCGATCCGCCCGAAGGACAGTCCGACTGCCAGGGGTCTTATCACAGGCCCGTGGAGCAGGCTCGAGCAAGACGCCCTGCGGGGACGCACCAACCCTTACGGCCCGGATGGGCTGAAGTTTCCTCGACGGAGGAGGACGGATGTTGAGGAGGGGTACTGGCGGGTCTCTGACGGCTGGCCCTCACAAGGCTTCATCGGGCTCGACGCCAACGACGGCGGAGTGCCCTGGAGAGTGCCTTCGGTCGTGAGGCCTGTCGGCAAGGGCCGTCCGGTAGAAGTGGGCGAGCAGTACCCAGAGACGCTCTCGGCCGAGACTTGGCTCACACGGAACGACCAAGACTACAAACTCCAATCACAGGGTTGGAAGGAAATCCGGCGAGGAAGCGGCGTCTACCGCACCCCGCGCGAGCACGAGCCAATCCTGTCTTCCGTCGCTCTGGAGCAGCAGATGGGCGACCGTTCACTCGGTCGCAAGCGAGCGGGCAAGGGCTGGGTTGCGCTCCCGCACAGGGACGATTCCTATGAGTCGCCAAGGCTGCATCCGATCATCGAGCGGTGCAACCGCGAGACCCGCGAGCGCACACGCGCCGAGCACAAGATCCGGTGCGATCTATTCCCGCACGAGACTCACCGGCGTCCGAGGAAGCTCCATTGCACGCCCGTCGTCGGAATCGAGGAGCTACTCGTTCAGTACGTCGAGACGCCTGGGAATGGTCGTGCCAAGCAACGCGCTCGGGCGCGACTAAGCAAGGCGGTTCGGGAGGCTGCGATCCTCTGGGATTGGAAGCACCCCGAACCTCTCGCAGAACACCTACGGATCGAGAAGTTGACTAAGGAAGCGTTGGCCCGCTATCACGGCGTCAGCAGTCACACCGTAGACGCGCTCACGAACCGCCTGGAGGTAGTGATGATGCGCGATTCTGAAATGCCGATGCTAATCGAACGAGTCGCTTCGTTGGAGGTTTTTCGCGCCGAGGCAGCCCGTCAACTCCGTATACCTGAGAGCGACCTCGCTGTCAGGGCTGCAATCGAAAGGGTGATCTCAGAGTGCTACGCCGCGACAGGTGACCCGGAAAGCTGGTAACCAAGCGGCTTTCCGCTACCGGCCTCTTTTTACCATTTCGGCCAGATCGTTCTTGGCTAAATAGTAGATGCCCACTCCGTCACTTTCCTAACGACAAGGAGAACAGCTACAGGAGCGGGCCCACTTTCGGTACGCACATCGTACGGAAGGGGCGTCCTATACGGCGCTGGATGTGCGGGGAGCTAAGCGATTTCCCTCCGTGTTGACCGAGCGGCTTTGCAGGAGCGGGCAACTACCCGCCGGGATCTCGCCCACCGAACCGATCCGAAGCAGGGGCGGTGGAGTCTCCTCTCTTCCCCTCGTCGTCTCCCTGTGGAGGCTGTCTCTGGGGAAGGGGGGAGCCTTTCCGAAGCCGCTCCGATGTAGGAGCGGGAGTTGTCCGAGCGTGGAGCGAGGACAGAGACCCCGAGTGAGCGACCCCCACAAGGGAGCGAACGAGGGAGACAGAGAGACAGAGAGACAGAGATCTCTAGCAAGTAAACCCAGGAAAAGGATCGCGACGACAACACACCAACGAGACAAGATCGCAAGACTTGGGGGACAAGATGAGCGAGAACGATGCGAGCGCGAATGCGGTTAGTGATGCGGTGGGCATGCGAGGCAGGGAGCGACCTTTTGGTGGGCTGACGCCCTCGGAAGCGGCTCAACGTCGTTGGTCAGAGGTCGGAGAGCAACAGGGTGACACCCTCACGCCGCTCGCCAAGACCCGCTCGGCCCTCGAGCGAAAGGCCGGCTCCGGTGACGTGCAGGCAGCTCGTGAGCTACGAGAGCACGCCGGCCATTACTACGGTTCAGCGACCGCGGGGACGGCGTGGACAGAGTTACTCACTGAAGAGGAGAACGCCGCGGTGAGCGCGATCATCACCCGCGCCCTAGCCCGAGACGAGCCGCCGGACTGGCCTGTGCCTGAGCCCATCAAGTATGTAGGCGCGTTCGACGCTCCGGTCGTACGATCCGGCCGTGTTCGTCCCTGGCGAAGTTCTGTCGTACCTAGATATGTGTCGCGAGGAAGGCGTGAATCTCCAGCGCGGCATGAATTTCCGCGTCCACGACAAGACGAGCGTCCTACTCATGAGCGTTCGACCCGGGGCGCCGTATGAAGATCGCGTTGAAGACGAGGGGCGCGTTCTCATCTACGAAGGGCATGACGTGCCTGCCGATCGGCGCGGGCTCGAGCCGAAGGCGATCGACCAGCCGCTCGCCACGACTGTCGGGAGTCCGACACAGAACGGGCTCTTTATGCGCGCTGCCGAGGCATACAAGCTTGGCGATGGGCCTGCCGAACGTGTCCGCGTGTACGAGAAGATCCGGAGCGGCATCTGGACGTACAACGGCCTGTTCGGACTTGTCGACGGCTGGCTCGAGAGCGACAGTCGGCGAATGGTCTGCAAGTTCCGGCTCGAACTGCTCGACGAGCAGCCAACAGAGCCCCTCGCCTTACCCGCCAAAGAACTCGAGCACGCTCGGCTCATCCCGACAGCAGTCAAGCTCGAGGTCTGGAGACGCGATCGAGCGCGATGCGTCGAGTGCGGCAGCACCGACAATCTCCACTTCGACCACATCGTTCCGTACTCCAAGGGCGGCTCTTCTCTCGTCGTTGAGAACATCCAGCTCCTCTGCGCGCGTCACAACCTGGCCAAAGCGGCGCATATCCGATAGCTCGCTACTTGCCAGAGGCTTGCCAAGCGTCGCGCAACCCCGCACGGGTGCTGAGGTTAACCCGCGACCGCCTGGTAGCTGAATAGGCGCATACCGCTGCCGCGAGAGATCGACACGCGAACGATTGATGAGGCCGAGAGGAGGCACCCCCGCAAACGATGAGCCCTCTCCACGGCGCGCCACCGACCCGCTCGCGAGAGAGAAAACTGACTTGCGTGGCGGTAGGGACGTTGGCTGGCGCACAGCACGAAATCCGTTAGCGGGGACTTCTTCCCTTACCTGCTTCTGACCCATCCCAACAAAGGCTGGAGAAGAGGGGCCTCGAAGTCCGACCACCTACTAATTATGTAGGCTGAGCTACGTCGGCCTGGCCGGCTCCTCCATATGCCCCGTCCGTTCATCGGCGGTCTCCAGCCGAACCTAATGCTTAACCCGGACACGCGGGGTTCGTTGCACGGTCGCCGAGTTCATCCGCGAACGCGCTTACGCCACAGCAAGGCACTTGTCTGGCGATTCGGTCAGCTTGTCTCATCGAATCGATACGCCGCCTCAACCTTGGCTCCGAGCTGGCAGTAGAGCTCGATGCAGGCGCGAGCGAGCGCATTGACCCAGGTCGGAGGGAGCTTCGGGCCAATCGAGTACGTGCGCTCGCAGCGTCTGCAGCGCCAGAGGCCCCAGGTGAGGTTGCCGCGAACTGCCTCAGCCACCAGGACGAGGTCCTGGCCGCAACAGCGGCGTCTTCTCCTTATCGGTCTCAATACAAGGACCCCATCCACGACTTCGCCCTCGCTCGCGTCCCAGTCGCCTGGCCGGAACTCGCGGATCGCGTTCACGATCAGCACCCCGCCCGCATCCCATGTCATCTGCTCCTCCTCTCCAACGTTGCCCGTACGGGCCGCATCGCTTGTTGCCACCGTGCGCTGGCGCCGGTTGGCGGCGGTTCAACGACCGCGCTCTTGATGCGTCTTCGAGCTTACCTCTTCGCCGGGACAACGAACGGGAAGCTGACTGCACAAGCAGGCGCTTAGGAGCAAGGGAGGCAGGGGGTACGCCCACCCCCGCAAACGATGAGCCTCTCCGGGCGAAGCGTCAGTCGGCGCTCGGCGCGAGCGAGACAAGTCGGGTGTAACGAGGCGCGTTTGGCAGCGCAGGCGCGAGCGAGACATCGGCCGAAAGGTCCTAGGCCCAGCGACAGGTGACCGCGAAGGGCCTATCGATGACGGCTCGCAACCGGCCGAGGTGTCTAATTGGCCCGATCGACCTCCCGGACGCGCAGCATGCGGTCTAAGCGCTATCGCCGGCCCGAAGAGGGCTCGAGTAAACGGTGGTGAGGCTGGAGAAGAGGGCCTCGTAACCACCTCCTAACGAAGTAGGAGCAGACGGATCGTCGCTCCACATATGAGCGGCTCAAGTGGCTCCCGAGCACCCCACCCCCGCAAGCGATGAGCCTCTCCCCCGCGCGTCCCTCGGACTGAGGATCTGTCTCGACGGATGCGCACCCGCTCCAGAAGGGACAATATGCGCCGATGCCCCGATCGCTCAGCACCTCGCGAATGGAGGCATTCAGCGACGGCGTGTTCGCCTTCGCCGCGACTCTGCTGGTATTGGACATCGCTCTTCATCCACCGGGAACGGCGCTTGAACAACTGCGTCACGCGTGGCCCGCATACCTCGGCTACTTCATCAGCTTCCTGACGATCGGCGCGGCGTGGCTCGCACATAGCGCGATGACTGACCGCTTGACGCGAGCCGATTCGCTGCTGCTGCGCCTCAACTTGCTGCTACTCCTCGTCGTCGCCTTCCTCCCGTTTCCGACGAAACTCATCGCGGACACGTTGCACCACACCAACGCCGAGCGCGTCTTTGTCACGCTGTATGGCCTCACACTGCTCACGATCCGGCTCCTCGGTTACGCCCTCGACGGGTATGCCCGACACGAGCACCTCTACTCGCACGACCACGACGACGAAAATCTGCAAAGCGAACGCCGAACAAGAGTGATTGTCAGCGCCGGGTACGCGATCGCCATCCTCATCGGACTCGCCGCGCCGACAGTCGCAGTGGCCCTGTACCTCGCCCTTGCGCTGTACATCGTCGTGCCGTTTCGAGACCTTCGACGGGCCTTGTTCAGGCGCTCATAACCGCCGATCTGCTCGGCGATGCGAGCGAACATCCTCCTCACGCTCGCTTGGGCGAGCGTGCTGTCATCCGACGCGCCGTTCAATGAAGCTGCTGCCCCAGCCTCTTCGGCGACCCGAAGAGTCACGCTCCTGCTCCAACAGTGGAGGATGCCGCTATAGAGACACGAGAAGGGGCAAGAGTGTGACTCCGACGCCGCCAGGGCCACCAAACAACCGAGTGGTGTATGTGAAGTGCGGGCGGTGTGACCGCTTTTGCGCCGTCTGGACTTAGTAGGTCGATCAGGCCGCGACTATCCGCTGCCGTTGACATCGTTAAGACGTGCCCTCACGGGACGAGTCTCTGGCTGCGCTCACCGCGTACATCGCTCGGATGAGAAGACCGGCGGTCTACTGCTGGGCGCCATCTTCCCGCCCTCCTTGCTCGCGGGCGCGGTGGTGGGTGCCGGTGTCGGCGGCGCGGGCGGGCTCGTCTCCCATCACGAAAAGAAGGAGATCAAGGCCGAGGTCGCCAACGACCTTCCGGTCGGAAGCTCCGGGATCGTGGTGCTGCTCGACGAGCGCTGCGTTGCCGACGCCGAGAAGGCGCTGTCGAAGGCGGACAACGTCTCGAAGCACGAGGTCGACAAGGACAGCGTCGAGCAGGCGAAGACCGAGGCGCCGAAGCCAACGTCCGTCGCATAGTTCCCAGCCCCTGCAACCCGAGGCCAGATCATGAACCGACTTCAAGACCGTGTTCGAAGCCGCGAACCGCGAGGACTCGAAAATCGCCGCGCACCCGTGAGCGTGGTGAGCAGCTGATGTGGGCGTCCTTCGGCTGGGGAACGCTGGCGGCGTCCACGCTCGTGATCGGCGCCGTCCTTGCGATGGTCTTCCGTATCAGCTTGCGCACGATTGGTCTGATCATGGGCTTCGGCGCAGGCGTGCTGATCAGCGCGGTCGCGTTCGATCTCGTCCAGGAGGCGGCCGACTCGGCCTCCGGGAACTGGCCACTCGTAGTGGGCATGTTCGCCGGCTGCGCGGTGTTCGCCGGCGGGGACTGGCTGATCGACCGCTCCGGTGGGGGCGACCGCAAGGACCCGGCCGGGGCCCAGAAGGACGGTTCCGCGCTCGCCATCGTGCTCGGATCCGTGCTCGACGGGATCCCCGAGTCGATGGTGATCGGACTGACGATTTTCGAAGGCGGCAAGGTCGGCGCCGCCTACCTGACCGCCGTCTTCATCTCCAACCTGCCCGAGTCGATCTCGTCGACAAGCGGTCTCCTCACAGGGGGCTGGAAGAAGGCTCGGATCCTCTGGATGTGGATCGGGATCACCCTGATCTCGGGACTCGCCTCCCTTGCGGGCTACAGCCTCTTCCAACACGCGTCCCCGAACACCGTCGCCTTCATCCTGACGTTCGCGGCGGGGGCGATCCTCACCATGCTCGCGGACACGATGATGCCCGAGGGGTACGAGCACGGCGGCAAGTGGGTCGGGGTCGTGACGACGCTCGGATTCGTGATCGCCTTCGTGATCCACACGCTCGATTGAGTCACAGACTCTGTGCCTCCGTGCGCCCGCTCAGATCGCCGCCGATTCCGACGCTTCCGGCAGAGGGCGCCGGAGAGTTTAGGAAACATGAGTTTAGGAAATCTCGGCCCGCCCAAATCGAACGGCGAAAGGAGCAGAAACGTGATGAATAAAGGCTTTGAGAGTGCCCCCGGCCGGGGGCATCCCGCTGAACAAGCCGACACCCGTTCTAAGTAGGCGGGTTTCGGCGTCTCTGGCGCCACTCTCGCTATACCGCTTGAAACCGCTAAGAACCGCTCGGGACTGACGCCCACTGGCGCACAACTGGCGCGCGGTTCCTTCGATTTAGCGTCTGTGATGTGGCTCCTGCCATCCTCAGTAGCTAGACGTCGGCGTCTCCGGCAGAGACCAATCGATGATGATCTTGTGCTCGTTCCAGGGGCGCAGTGGATGGCGATCGACTACTTTCTGCTCTCTCTCAACCGATTCCACGGCCACACACCGTCGATCTCCACGTCGAGCGAGAAGCTGAGCAGGATCCGGATCAGGACGATGATTCCGAGGACGGTCACGCTCTGGAACGTCTGATCTACGACGACGGTGCGGACGATGTCCGCGACGATGAGCACTTCGAGACCGAGCAGGATGCATCGGCCGAGATTGCGACGAAGCCGTTCGTACGACCCGGCTCTTCTCGCGTCCGTGGCTGCGTCGCGCAGGAACGCGAGGAACGCGCCCAGCCCGCCGATGATCATGATGCCGCTGCCGACCGTCTCGACCACCTTGACGACCTCCGTAATCCACTGGTCGTACGTCACGGGCGAGAGGCTACTCCCATCAGGCCGAGATGCCCTTGCTGCCGAGCCGAATCGCGAGCGCGAGCCAACGACCGCGATCCGCTACGTGCCTCTTTCGCCGCCCGAAACCCGCGCAAGTCGGGCATACGGCAGGAGCGAGCTACCCAAAGCCTGACGACGGTGTGCTGGGCGGTGTCGCGGCGACCTCCAGATCGGCTTACGCCTCGAGGAGATCGAGTTCGAGCTCGAGAGCCCGCATGATCTTGGTCGTCGCCGACACGACACGGGCCGTCCCGACGATCGGGGCGACGGCGATGAGGACGTCGCCCACCCGCTCGGCGTCGATGTCGAGCGCCGGACCCGATTTCACCTTTACCGGGCGCTCGCAGACGCCGATACGGGTCGGAAGGAGGCGCTATGAGACAGGTACACGTCATCGCGACCTGGCGGTCCGAGCACGTCGTCGAGATCGAGGACGAGGACGGCCTCGAGAACCTCGTGGAGGTGCTCCAGGCGCAATCGAACGTGAAGCTCGTCGGCTACACCACCCAGCCCGTCCATGAAGTCGTGGACACCGCGATCGACGAGCTTCTCGGGGGGTAGTCCGCACACCGGCAGCACAAGTGAGGTGCCGGGCGACCCTCATTGACGGCTGAAACCGCTGGCGTGAACTGCCTGGTAGGGTGGGCCTCGGAGTCCAAGGGGACCCATGCGGCCGGTCGTGTGCCGGTCGCAAACGAGAGGAGACCCCATGGCATCTACTACCGACGCGCCGGTCGATCTCTACATCGCGGCCTACGCGGATCCGGACGCCGCCCGAGGCGACTGGGACGCCATCAAGCAACTGGCCAAGGACGATGTGATCAAGGTCGACGGGCTCGTCCTTGTCAGCCGCCGCTCTGACGGGAAGATCCACGTCGACGACGACTTCCACGAGACCCGCAAGGGCGCCACCTGGGGATTGGTCGGAGGCGCGGTCGTCGGACTGATCTTCCCGCCCGCCCTGCTTGCCAGCGCGGCGGTCGGCGCGGGTATCGGCGCGGGCGCCGGCGCCCTGGTGTCGCACGCCCAGAAGGAGGAGATCAAGGAAGACGTGGACGAGACGCTGCCGCTCAGCAGCTCGGGCATCGTGGCGATCTTCGAGGAGCAGTGGGCGGATGACATCGACAAGGCACTCTCCAACGCCAGCAACGTCACGAAGGAGAAGGTCGACTCGGACAGCGCAGACCAGGTCAAGGCTGCTGCGACCAAGAACCAGCCGGCTACGACAGCCTAGCCACGACATCTTCGATAGCTGGTGGGCCAGCGCCGTTCCCGGTGTCGCGGAGGCGGACGGCGTTGGCCCGTTCACAGAGATGCAAACAGCGTCAGCTCGGTGCCCGATCAGGATGAGATGTCGCGGCGCTGCTCATGGCTATGTTGGCGCTGAGCTGGGCTTGGCTTGGGCACCGGGTTGGACTGTCGGGATGCCTCCGGTGAACAGCAGGGCGACGAGCGCGAAGAGTGCGAGGATCGAGACGGCGACGCGGAGCCCGTCGATCCGGCTCTGCTCGTTTGTCTGCACGATCGCGTCGACCGTCCGCGGGCGGACGTGCGCGTCCGAGAGCGCGGCCTTCAGGTCGGCGTCCGAGATGAACGGGACCCCGCCGGCGAGGCTCGTCTGTGCCTTGGCGGCGACACGGTCGGGCACGGCCGGGTTGTTCTGGACACCGGTGAGAAACGAGGCGGTCAGCGCCGAGATGAGCACGGCGCCCGCCAGCGCGGTGCCGATCGACGCGCCCAGCTGTGTCCCGGTGTTCTGGATTCCGCCCACCTCGCCGCTCTGCTCGTCGGGCACCGCCGACACGGTCACGGCTCCCAGCTGGGAGGCGATCGAGCCGATTCCGGCACCGGCGAGCAGCAGCGGCCAGGTGACGATCTCCGCTCCGGCGCCGTAGTCGAGCAAGACGAGCAGGAGCACGAGCCCGCCGAACATGGCGATGAACCCGAGGCGGATGACCCGCCGCGGGTTGGCGTGCGGGAACACCTTTGGAACTCCGGCGGCGAAGAGCACCAACATCAGCGAAAGCGGCAGCAGATGCACGCCCGTCGCGACCGCCGAGAGGCCGAGCGCAACCGACAGGAACAGCGGGACGACGAAGAAGATCCCGGCCTGCACCAGGAACAGGAAGAAGAACGAGGTGACGCCGTCGCGCAGCTGGATGTTCCGCAGCATCTTCGGGTCGATCAGCGCAGCCTGGCCGCGCGCGATGCGCCGGTTCTCCCACATCGCGAACAGGCCCACCACCACGCAGCCCGCGAGCACGAGCCAGATCACCGGCGAGAGCCCGAGCCACTCGGGAGCACCCGGCTTGGGACGCACGAACCCCCACGCACCCGACTTGAGGATGCCGATCACGATCAGCGCGAGACCGGCCGCCGACAAGCCGGTGCCGACCAGGTCGAGCTTTGCGCCCTTCTCGGCCGGTGTGTCGTTGATCCGCCGCGCCAAACCGAGGATCACGATCACGATCAATACCTCGCTGACGAACACCCACCGCCACGAGGCATAGGTCGTGAAGAAGCCGCCGATCACCGGCCCCACCGCGGCGGCCATCGCGCCCGCAGCCGCCACGAGCCCGTACGCGTGCGGCCGGTCCGGTTTTCCGAAGTTCGAGGCGACGAGCGCGACGATCGCGGGAAAGATCAACACCGCGCCGAAACCCTCCAGGAACGACCAGCCGATGATCAACACCGTCAGGCTGTGGGATAGCGCCGTCGTCAGCGACCCGCACGCGTAGACGACGCACCCGATCGTGAACGCGCGCTTTCGGCCGATGATCTCCCCGACCCTCCCGCCGGTGATCATGAAAGACGCCATCACCAGCGTGTACAGCGTGATCGCCAGCTGGATCCCGGTCACATCGGTCCCGACGTCCCTCGCGACCGTCGCGATCGCCGTGTTCATCACCGTCATATCCAGGGCCATGACGAACTGCGCAGACGCCAACGTGAGCAGCACCAAACCCGAAGCCTTGGCAGCAGCAGAAGACGCGGTCGGCGCAGCCGTCACGACGGAGTTCCTATTAGCGACGTCGCCCGGAGGTCCTCGCCGGGAGCTCCGCCTGGTCGCGGATGTGCCCGCTCAACGTCGTCGTCCCTTCGTCGCGTGAGGGGCCACTGTCAGACGCCCATTTCAGCCTTCACGCGGCCAGACGTCACAGCTGCCTTGAGCGCTTCGTAGTCGAGATCGTTCTGGTCGGCGTAGGCCTCGCCGAACGCGGACAGGGCCCGGTCGAGCGCATCGGATGCTCCGAGGTAGCTCGCGATCGCGATCGCGTCCCCGGAGCGGGCATGGCTCCTCGCGAGCGCCGCGCCGCACACCTGTGCGTAGATCCTCATCGACTTCGGATTCATCGTCTCGATGTCCGCCGAACCCTTCGCGTCCCAGAGTTGGCGGACGTAGAAGTCACGCTCGACGCCCTCGAGGTCGGTGGCACGCAGCCAGCCGAGCATGATGTCGCTTGCGGCCTGGGTCAGTTGCTGACCCTCGACGACCCGCTGACCGTGCTGGGAGAACTCGCTCTTGCCCAGGAACGGCTCGAGCACCGATGCCTGTGCCTCCTTGGCCTGGAGGAAGAGGGGATCGCTCTCGTCACGGCCGAGCAGGAGCACGATCCAGGCGCGCGTGCCGACGCTGCCGACGCCGACGACCTTCCGCGCAGAGTGGAGGTAGCGGAAGCGCTCGAGTAGCCGTCGCCGGTCGCCGGGCAGCGTCTCCCAGTAGGAGCGGACGAGACCGTGCAGGAACTCGCCGAGCCCGCTGCGCTCGCCTGGCTGCACGAGATCCTCCACCGGAACGATCAGCGGCGGCTCGCTGACGATCCGCGGCTCGCCGTCGACGAGGTGCGTCAGCTTCGCGAACGCGGCAAGGCTGTCCTTCGTCTGGGCCTTCGCGACGTCACGGTCGGCCCGCTTGGTCTGCTTCTTGCCCGCCTGCTGCCCGAGCAACCGGATGATCTCGTCCACCTCGATCCGCGCGTACCACAGTGCGAGTGTGTCCATGCCCGCGAAGCTCTTCATCGCCTTCCGGTAGGCCTGGGTCGCTGCGCGGTTGATCGTCTGTCGCTGTTTGGCGCCGAAGCCGCGGTCGCGGCCGGCAATCGCGAAGCTCGCTACGAGTCGCTTCAGGTCCCACTCGAACGGGCCCGGAAGCGTCTCGTCGAAGTCGTTGACGTCGAAGACGAGCCGCCGGTCGGGCGAGGCGTATACGCCGAAGTTGGAGAGGTGTGCATCCCCGCAGAGCTGGACCTGCAACCCCGTCCTCGGGCCGTCCGCGAGATCGGACGCCATCAGGTAGGCGGCGCCGCGGAAGAACGTGAACGGCGACACGAGCATGCGGCCGTATCGAATCGGGACGAGCTCCGGCACGCGACTGGCCGCCTGCTCCTCGAGCAGGTCGACCGGATCGCGCCGGTTCGACGCCGGACCCCACTCGCCGAGGACCGAGCGCCCCACCTCGGCCCGCGCAGCCTTCCCCCGCGCCGCCCGCTCGGCCGGCGTCAGGTGAGGCGGGACCTTCGGCCTCGAGGACCGCTTGCCTCGTGAGGCGCCGCCCTTCGCGGCAGGCCGCTTCTGTGACCGGCCGGCGCGCTTGGGCGCAGGGCTCTTCTCCGCAGCCGGGCTCGGCGCACCTGGCGCAGGCGGCCCGGTCGGAGGGCTCTCTGCCTCCGGCGCTGGCGCCTCGGTCGCTGGCGCGGGCCCAGCATCGTCGCCCTGGGGCGACGCGTCGTCGAGCCGCTGCGGCCCGTGAGCACCGCCCGTCGACTGGAGGGCCTCACCCGGGGTCTCGCTGGTGTGATCGTCACCAGTCATTTCTTGCTCCTCTCGCAGCGGTCGAAGATCTCGGAGAGACAGGATGCTCTCGAACTGCTGCTGCCAGCCGCGATATAGAGATCGACAGGTGCGTCGCTATCAGCTGACATGGTGCACTCCTTCTCTCACCGCGACCGGCTCAACCGCCGGTCGCGCAGTTTCTCTCTCCCCGATCGGCCGACGGCCCCAACGCTACGACGGAGACGCTCGGCCCGCTATCGGCCACAATGGCCGATATCGGGCGAGCGGCGCTGGACGATTGTGGGCTGCTGATTCGGGTTCACGGAGGGCCTGGTAGCGTGAGGATCAGGGCGCCGGCGAAGATGAGCAGCCCGGCGCCGACGGCGATCATGGCAAAGCGCACGCCGAGCAGCGGGAACTGGGTGCTCAGCCCGACCAGGAACAAGACGCTCGCAAGAATGACGGTCACCCGCACGTACTCGTCACCCGTCTCGGCGGCCTTCTGACCCTCCGCATAGTAGGCGTCCGCGCTCGTGTCCAGCACACGTGACCGCGCCTCGCCGGTCGGGATGTACTGCGGCATCTCCTGCGGCCCCGCCGGCGCATTCGGGTTCGTGAACGGGTGGGTGGCGAGCCAGGCGACGAACGCGACCCGGTACTCGGGTCGGAAGCGCTTCTCGGCGATGCGCATCCCGTTCGGATTGTGCGTCAGGTAGGCCGCGAACCAGCTGTTGAACAGGATCCCATCAGCGGTGCGGAAAGTCAGCGACTCCTGGAAGGAGCGGTTCGCTTTCGTCCGAGTCGCCGAGGCCTTCGCGAGCTTGAGTGACGACTCGGTGCCCCACTTCGCTGCCGAGTAGCCGGACCAGGCTGCGACGATCGTGACGATCGAGAGCAGCACGGCCGCCATGACCGAGATCAGCCGGTTGCCGCGTCCATCCCCGCCATGGGCGCCCGCGTGCTCGGCGTGGTCGCCGATCTCCTTGCCGACCTCGATTGGAGACAGACCCTCTGGCACGTGGTTGCTCTTCCGCTTCGTCGGCGGGCCGCGAGGCCCGCCGAACGCGGCAGATCGGCTACATGACCTCGACTGCGGTCTCGGACGGGCGTGCGATCAGGTAGGAGACCACGCCGAGAATCGGCAAGAAGACGATCAGGATCGTCCACATCGCCTTCGCGAATCCGCTGTGATCCCGGCGGCGGAAGTTGTCGATGAACACGTTGATCACGACGAAGATCCACATCACCCACACGAAGAAGATGATCATCCACCAGACCACGTCCCAGAAGCTGGGGTTGTTCGCATACGCGAGCATTTGCGCTCCCTCCGTTTGATGCCGGCGGTTGGGCCGGTCATGCAGTTTCTTCGGCCCGATCAGCCGACTGCGCGACGCTACGACGGAGACGATCGGCCCGTCATCGGCCACAACGGCCGATATTGCCGACCCTTACTCCGGGATCGTGAGCCGGCCGTCGATCGCCCCGAGGCCGGACTGCTCGACGATCTCGACGGCTTCGGACCTGCTCTTGACACCGAGCTTGTGGTAGATCGAAGCGACTTGAGTCTTGACGGTTGGGCGTGAGAGGTGAAGACGGTCGGCGATCTCCTGGAGCGAGAGATGCGTCGGCAGGAAACCGATGAGCCGGAGCTCGGCCGGAGTGAGCTCGTAGTCCTTCCCTCGTCTGATCCGCTCTTCGAGACGCTTCAGCCGGGCGGGAAGCGTTCCGGCGTCGGGGTAGCCCTGGAGTGCGTCGCTCGCAACCAGCGCGAACTCGAGGGCGCCGGCGAGGTCGCCGAGGTTCAGGCTGATATCGGCGCAGCGCAGCGCGCAATCGGCTTCGAGCCACGGGACCCCGTTGAGCAATGGGCGGAGCCGCCGGACGTTCTCGAGCTGGCGCGCAGCCTCCGTGTGGTCACCGCGCTGCTGCTGCGCCAGCGCCCCTGCCGCGTATGCGATGGCGCTCTGGGCTATCTCGTCGAGACGCGCTTCTTCGACCAGCAGTAGCGCTTCGACCGCCCATCTCTGCGCGTTTCGCCGATCGCCGATCTCCGTGGCCGCGAAGGCCATATAGCCGAGACAGAAGAGCCGCACGTGCGCGAGCTCTGGCCGGTGGCTCGCCAGAGCGAGTGCCTCGCCGAACACCTCGATTGCTTCTTGCGGTCGTCCCAGGAGAAGGTTCGCCGTCCCCAGAGCGCGACAGGCGCTGAGAAGTCGGCGGGTGCCCTCGTGCTTCTCCGCGGTGTAGACGAACTCGGCGTCGCGCAGCATCCCGGGGACTCCGTCGGGAGCGATGGCAGTTCGGACATTCGCGAGTGCCGAACGAAGGGAGGTTGCGCCGTCGGCGGATGCCACATCGAGCGGCCTCCGCTCGGCCGCAGCGACGAACCGCCTCGCTCGGACCGGATCGCCGAGCAGCACACCCACCCAGGCTGCCGCGATCGACAGCTGGGCGTCCGATTCGATCTCCTCGTCGGTGCAGCGGTCGAGCCAGAGCTGCAACGTCTCGATCCGCCCGCGTCCTGCGAGCTCGTCCCAGTGCCCGTGCGCGATCCTGCCGGCCTGCGCGAGATCGCCGCTCTCGTGCGCGTAGGCGAACGCCTCGTCAGGGCTTCCGTGCAGCTCGCACCAATTTGCTGCCCGCCGCAGGTACACGGGGAGCAACTCCGGATGGCGACGGCTGAGCTCCGCTTGGAGGAAGTCACTGAACAGGTGGTGGTAGCGGTGCCACCCGCCGCGATCGTCGAGCGGGACGACGAACGCATTCGAGCGCGCGAGGGCCTCGAGCGAATCGGCAGCGTCGTCCGTGCCGAGCACCGCATCGCACAAGGGTGGCGTCATCCGGTCGAGGATCGACGTACCGAGCAGGAACGTCTTGAGATTGTCCGGCTGGCGACCCAGCACCTCTTCCAGGAGGTAGTCGGCGACCTGCTGCTGAGTGCCGGTCAGACCGGCAGCCCTCGTGGTGGCATCGTCTCGGTCTCGCAACGAGAGCGTTGCCAGCGCGACCGCGGCAGCCCACCCCTCCGTCCGCTCGCGCAGAGCCTCGGCCGCCTCCTCCGACAGTTCCAGACCACCGCGGGCGGCAACGGCTCGCGTCTCCTCCGTGTCCAGAGCGAGGAGCGCGTCACCCACCTCGACCAGATCGCCACTTGCACGGAGGCGGCCGAGCCGCAGTCCCGGATCGCCACGCGTGACCAACACCAGCTGAGAGCCGGATGGCACCTGTTCGGCGAGGAACTGGAGAATCGAGCGGCTCCTCTTGGCGGTGACGAGGTGAACGTCGTCCAGCACCAACACGAACGGGTCACGCTCGCGGAGGTCGGCAGCCAGGAGAGGAAGGGCGACTTCGACGATCCTCGGCGTCCTTCGTGACAACTCCTCGAGCAGGTCACCGCGGACCGGGCCAATGCGCTCGAGCGCCGCCGCAACGCGTGCGAGCAGCGCCACGGGGTCGTTGTCGCCGTGTGCGACCTGCACCCAGCAGCTGACCCTCGGATCCACGTTGCTCCACTGCGCGATAAGGGTCGATTTCCCGTAACCGGCCGGCGCAGAAACCAGCACTACCCGGCTGCGCTGCACGACCTCCTGCAACGGAGCGAGGCGGGCTCGCGGCACCGCATCGGATCGAACAGGCGGAACCAGTACCGCTGGCGCCTTCAGCAGGCGCCGACGCTCGAGAGGAGGGGAAGAACTAGCGATAGCTCTGACCTAAGCCCCGATAGCACCGCGAGCCAGCGCGCTCCTGAGACATGCGTAGCGCCCTCCTCGCCGACGTCCGCGCTCGAAACGGTTCCGGGCGAGAATATCAGCCTCTTTGGCCGATGAGAGATCAGCCGCCGCCGGCGTAGCGTTCGGCGCATGGCCGGCCAGCCGAGAGCGTCCAGCAAGAGAACATCGCGCACGGCGGCTCATCTGACGCCGACCGAGACGGCCGTCCTCACTTTCCTCCCGACCCATCGGACGCTCGCCGCGATCGGCGAGCGCCTAGGCATCAGTCGTCCAACCGTGAAGACCCACGTCCAACACATCTACAAGAAACTCGAGGCCACAAACCGAGCCGAGGCCGTGGAGTTGGCTGAGAGTGCTGGCCTCCTGCCCACCAGTCGGGAAGGTCCGGTGGAGTGAGCGAATCCACGGACGTCTCGGTACGGCACCGGGTTCAGGATCGCTGTTGCAGGGCGGGGGACAGAGCCGTCACTGGACCTTCCAGCCGCCCGCCCCAAGCCTGACAAGGAGGTACAACGATGACCGAGATATTGGCCGAACAGCTCGAGACCGAGGAGTCGATGTTCGTGCAGACTGCGCAGGGCATCGAGAGCGATGGCGGCAAGCTGACGCTGCAAGGGATCGCACCCTCGACGCTCTACTTCTCCGACCGGCCCCAGCGGGTCGTCGGGCACATGGCCACGACCGATTTCGTCGACCTGTGGGCCATCGGCGACAACAGCTTCGAGACCGACCCGCCGAACGCGGTGCTCTCGTTCCTCGAGCCCGGCGCCGATGTCCCCGTCGACGCGGTGGTCGTGCTCACGGCGCCGAACCTCACCAGCGACGGCAATCTCTCCTACTCCATCGATGTGCTCGAGGGAGCGGTCCCGGCGCACACGGGACCCGTCACGCTGTTCATCGACCCGTTCGGGCGGCCGCTATCGCCCGTCTCCGTGTGCGGTGTGCGTAGACGCGAGCGACGACGGGATCGGCGCGGGATCTAGACACCAACACGACCGGGCGCGGCGCCCGCCGTGCCCGAACCTCCTGAAAGGAGATCCCATGGCAAACACACCGGTGCTCGATCTGCTCGCGAGCATGACCGCCGACTCGATCGAGGCGTCGAGCCTCGATCCGGAGACGTTGGCGCTCGTCCGCATCGCCGCGCTCGTGGCGGTCGATGCGGCGCCGACGTCGTACGTCGTCAACCTCGAGGCTGCCAGTGACCTCATCGACCCGGAGCAGGTTCGCGGCGTGCTTGCCGCGGTCGCTCCGATCGTGGGGACGGCACGCATTGTCTCGGCGCTCGGCAAGATCGTCGAAGCGCTCGATCTCGAGCTCGAGGCCGCAGAGATCACGGCGGAGGTCGGGGAAGGAGCATGAGCCGGAGGAAGCCGGACGGGCCGGGCCTGCGCCTTTCCGTCCGCCAACAAGCAAACGTCGAACCGAGACGAAGGAGGAGCCATGGAAAGTGACAATCTGATGCTGGTGGTCGGTACGTACCCCGATGCGGGCGCAGCGGCCGGGGACTTCAAGGCACTGAAGGCCGGACAGGACGCCGGCGAGTACAAAGTGGTCGGGGCCGTCGTGATGAATCGCGACGCGAGCGGCAAGGTCGATGTGCAGGAGCACGGTGACGCGCACGTCGGTGGCGGCGCGGTTCTCGGCGGCACTGCCGGGCTTGTGGTCGGCCTGTTTGCGCCGCCGCTGCTTGCCGCGACCGCGATCGGGGCGGCGATCGGTGCGGGGCTCGGCGCACTGCGCAAGCGGCATGAGGAGAAGAAGATGGGCGTCGATGTCGAGGAGTACCTGCCGCCCGGATCCTCGGCGGTGGTGGCGGTCGTCGACGACCAGTACGCCGACAAGGTCGAGGCTGCCCTCGTCAACTCGGACAAGCGGATCAACCAGGCGATCGACTCGGGCGACTACCAGGAGCTGCAGAAGGCGATCGCGAAGTCCCAGGACGAGGTGTCGGGCGCAATCACCTCATAGATCGCGGGAGGAGGGCCGGCACAGATGCCGGCCCTCCCGATCCGCCGAAAGGACACGACGATGAAACCCACTCGCACACACACCCTTATCGCTCTTGCAGCGTCGTTGGCGTTCCTCGCGGCAGGCTGTGGCTCGAGCGGGGGCGGCTCGACAACGACGTCGTCGTCCACGAGTGCCTCTGCCACTGACACCTGGGCAAGCGGCGTCTGCTCGTCAATCACGACCTGGCAGGCCGCGATCAAGTCGGCCGCCGGCTCGGTGAAGAGCGATCCGACCAAGAACGGGCTGCAGACCGCGGCCGGCGATGCGAAGGCGGCGACCGAGACGCTCGCCACCGACCTGAAGGGGCAGGGCAAGCCCGACACCCAGGGCGGCCAGCAGGCGAAGGACTCGCTCGACCAGCTCTCCACGACCTTGCAGCAGGACATGACCACGATCGAGAACACGGTCAAAGGGATCTCCGGCGTGAAAGGCGCGCTTACCGCCGTCCCGGCGGTGACGGGCACACTCGCGACGATGGAGAAGCAGGTCAAAACGACGTTCACCAGCCTCCAGGGACTCGGCGCGAACGGCGAGCTGAAGAGCGCGTTCGCCAACTCGAGCGCCTGCAACTCCTTGACGAGCAGCGGCTCGTGATCGTCCCGTCATCCTGGGACGCCTGATCGTGGGCTCGGCGAAGATCAACGCGACCCTATGGCAGCGACAGGCGCGCAAAGGCCACGCCGAGGCCCGATGACGCCTCGCCGCTCGGCGCCCCCTGTGCTCAGAGGGAAGCCAGTGACGCTCGATCCTGAGGCCCCGCCGCCAGCGGCGCCCCGGAGCGTTGACGCGCCCGGCACGGGCGGCGGCCGCCTTGCGGCCGTGCGGGACTGGCTGCGTGGCCGGGCAAACAACAGCCTCACCCGGCTGGCGCTGCTCTGGTTTCGCCGCTACCTCGAGGCGAGCCGCAACTCGGGCGCCGCGACGTCGGCCTACTTCACGCTCTCCGCCCTCCCGACCGCGCTCGTGATCGTCGCGTTCTTCAACCTCGCGCGAGGCAACGAAAACGCGTTCGCGGAGCGCCTGATCAGCCACATGAAGCTCGACAGCACGACCGCGAACCTCGTCCATGACCTGTTCGGGAGCACCTCCGACAACCTGCTTGCCGCCACGCTCACGATCGTGATCGGCTTCCTGCTCTGGGGGCTCGCGATCGGCCAGCTCTACCAGGACCTCTACGCGCGCGTCTGGCGCATCCACGTCGGCAGCGCGGCCGACCAGCTGCTCTTCACGATCTGGTTCTTCGTCACGAGCGGGCTCATCGCGCTGATGACCGTCTCCGCCGCGAACCTCCGCAGTCATGGGTGGCTCGTCCTGATCCCGGCCTGGATCGCAGGGTCGATGATCTTCTGGCTCTGGACGCCACGCTTCCTGCTCCACCGCAAGGTCACGCTCCGCGCCCTCCTCCCGGGCGCGCTGCTCGCCGCATTCGTTCTCGGCGGCACGGTCGCCACGTCGCCGTTGTGGATCGGACCCACGATCAACCAGAACGCCAGGGCTTTCGGCTCGTTCGGCGTCGTCCTCGCGCTCTTCGCCTACATCCTCATCGTCATCACCATCTCCACGGCCTGCGCCGTCTTCTCGCCCGTCTGGGCCGAATGGCGACAGGCAGAGAACGATCACGACGTCTGACGAGCGGAGGTCGACCCTCGACCGCTACGTCGTTGAAAGTGGTTGCGTGCTGTCGCCGCGTGCGCGCAGCACAGCCACGATGGCGATGACGAGATAGCCGAACACGGCGATCTTGGGTGCCAGTATCGCCAGCACGATGACGCCGATGTAGAAGCCGATACTCGGGGTGGTCGCCAGTGCGATCGCATTGAACTCCTTCGCGGTCACTTCTGGCCGAAGGAGATGCCGGTCGCGCGCAACAGAACCCCACAGCGCGCTGATTAGGCACGAGATCACGAGCAGTGAGACGCCGTAGAAGATGACTGCTGCCCGCTCGGCGTCGGAGCTATGGATCGCCTCGGCCATGAGCTTGGTCGGGAAGGGCAGAAACGAGACGGCCATGAGCAGCAGCAGGTTGATCAGCATCAGCGACGTGTTCGCGTACTGCAGGCGCCGG
>CAWEYY010000003.1:0-1594956 GCA_963813435.1 uncultured Actinomycetes bacterium
CCCGGGTGCCGGGTGCCGCCCCCGAGACGCCCATCCGCATCCTGCTCGCGGGTGACCGCCGACCCTTCATCGAAGCCCTCGAGACGCTCCTCGCTCCCGACAGCCGCTTCGAGATCGTCGGCGAGGCAGCCGACGGCGAGGAGGCCGTCGAGCTCGCCGCCAGGCGTTCGCCCGACGTCGTCCTGATGGACGCGGCGCTGCCCGAGGAGATCGGCACGGAGGCCGTCCAGCGAATCACGGAGGCCGAGCCGGCGCCGCAGGTGCTGATGCTCCGCGGCTCCGACATGCAGGAGCTCGACACCGTCGAGGCGCACGTTGCGGGCGCGTCGGCCGAGCTCGGCTCGCCGTCGTCCGGGAGCGAGCTCCTGGACACGATCCAGCTCGCGGTGCGGCTGCTCGACACGATGGGCACGGCCGCCTCGCGCCGCCCTCGTTAGCACTTCCACCGCGCCTGTGGGTAACGGGGTGGAAACGCCCTGTGAACCGCTTGATCCACAGCCTGTGGAGATGTTGACGAGATCCTGACCTTCTCGGTGGTTTCCAACGCCCGATGCCCGCGTCACACTCTGCCCGGGAGGAACTGGGGCATGGTGCGGCTTCAACTCGACGATCCCACGCTGACGCCGGAGCTGGTCGCGTTTCTACGCCGCTGCCAGTGTGAGGTCCTGCACCTCGGTCCGACGAGCGTGGGTGTCGGCCTCGGGCACCCTGTCGATCCCGACGCCGCCGTGCAGCGGCTCCAAGACGGCCGGTGCTATCGCTGCGGCGAGCAGATCGAGCGCGTGCTCTTCAGGCTCGGTTCGCCGCGCTGCCACGACTGCCGTGAGAGCTCCGGCGGCGATGACGACCCGGCCCGTGAGTCGTGGACGCGGATGGAAGTGGAGTCGTACCTGCGCGTCTGGGAGTCGCTCCACCCGGGCGCGAACGTCCGGCTCGTCGCGTAGCGCTCAGCCCAGGCGACGGTAGAGCCGGTCGATCAGAGCGGGCATCGCCTCGAGCTTGCGCGTGATCACGCGCAGGCGGTACTCGAGGAAGTGCTCGGGCTCGACCCCGAGCGCCTTTGCCAGCTGCCGCACGACCTTGTCCGACGGCACGGGGCGGTTTCCGTGCACCAGGTGGTTCAGGTAGCCGGCCGAGAGCTTGGTCTTGTCGGCGAGGGCGCGGTAGGTGACCTCCGTCTCGGCCATCAGCCGCTCGATGGTCGGCCCGAACGCGTCGTCGCTGAACTTGCGGCGCCGGGCCATCAGACGACGCTCCCGAGGTCGTCGATCGGGACGCGGCGCTCCTCCCCGCTCGCGCGGTCGCGCACGTCTGCGGCACCGTCCTCGGCCGTCTTCTTCCCGATGGTCACGCGCACCGGACAGCCGATCAGGTCGGCGTCGGCGAACTTCTCGCCCGCCCGCTGGTCGCGATCGTCGAGCAGCACGTCTGCGCCCCCCGCCTCCAGGGACCGTGCCGCCTCGGCGGCCTCCTCCTCGACGCCCGGGAGAGCGACCACGTGCACATCGTACGGGGCAATGGACTTCGGCCACGCGATACCGAGCTCGTCGTGGTGCTGCTCGACGACCGCAGCCATCACGCGGCCCGGCCCGATGCCGTAGCTGCCCATGACCAGCGGCTGCTCCTTGCCGTCCTCGTCGAGGTACCTCGCGTTGAACGACTCCGAGTAAAAGGTCTCGAGCTTGAAGATGTGGCCGACCTCGATCGCGGTCTCGAGGTGGAGCTCGCCGCCGCAGTTCGGACACGTGTCCCCCTCGCGCACCTCGCGCAGGTCGGCGAAGCGCGGCTCGAAGTCGCGGCCGGCCTGCACCCCGCGCAGATGCCAGTCGTCGCGGTTTGCCCCGACGACGAACTGGCCCTCTCTCAGCGCGTCGTCGGCGACGATCTCGACCGTGGCGCCCACCGGCCCGATCGACCCGCCGTCCGCGCCGAATGTCTCGCGGACCTCGTCCGGGTCGGCGGGCCGGAACCCCTGCCCGAGCGCGGCCAGCAGCTTCATCTCGTTGAGCCGGTCGTCGCCCCTGACGAGAGCCAGCACGACCTTGCCGTCCGCCACGACGGGCATCGCCTTCGCCGTCGCCCGCTCGTCGATGCTCAGGAACCTGGCGAGATCCTCGATCGTCCGCTGCCCCGGCGTCTCGACCTCCTGAGGCTCCGGAAGCGCCTCGGGAAAGTCGGGTGCAGGCGGGATGCCGCCCGCGATCTCGAGGTCGGCCGCATAGTCGCCGTTGACGCAGCGCACGAGCGTGTTCTCGCCCGAGCCGGCGGGCGCGAGAAAGTCGTCCGACTCGTTTCCGCCCATCTCGCCGCTTTCGGCCTGGACCTCGTAGAACTCGAGGCCGCAGCGCTCGAAGATGCGGTGATACGCCTCCGAGTGCTTGCGGAAGCTCTCGTCCAGACCGGCCTGGTCTCGGTCGAACGAGTAGGCGTCCTTCATGATGAACTCGCGGACCCGAAGCAGCCCGCCCCGGGGCCGCGGCTCGTCCCGGTCCTTCGTCTGGAAGTGGTACCAGATCTGCGGAAGCTGCTTGTACGACTGGAGCTCGAGCGCGTGGAAGCTCATCGTCTCCTCGTGGCTCATCGGCAGTAGGAAACGGCGCCCGCTGTTGTCCTCGAGCTTGAAGAGCACTCCGATCCCGTAGCGGCCCGACTGCTCCCAGAGCTCGGCCGGCGTGAGCACCGGTGCGAGCATCTCCTGGCCGCCGATCGCGTTCATCTCCTCGCGGATGACCTGCACGACCTTCTGGTGCACGCGCCAACCGAGCGGCAGGTACGTCCAGAGCCCCGCGCTCACCTGGCGGATGAAGCCTCCGCGGACGAGGAGCTTGTGCGAGGCGGCCTCGGCCTCGGCCGGGTCGTCGCGCACGGTTGGCAGGAACAGCTGCGACGCCCGGGCAATCACGTTTTCAGAATAAAGAACGGCCGCCGGCGATGCGGCCCGGGTTACGCGACGGGGATCAGCGAGGCTCGGCCACCAAGGCATCGCCTGCGATGCCGCTCAAGCGGTTGCGCAGTTCATCTGCGCAACCGCTAAACCCGCTCGCTCGGAACCTGTTCCAGTGGGATCAATGAGGCCTCCGCCATGGCCAGCGCGGCGGGCTTCGCCATCTTGAGGCGCTTGGGGCGGTGCATGCCGTCCGCGATCCAGGCGTCGATCTCGTGAAAGAGCTCGTCGATCAGGATGTCGGACGAGACCTTCTTCAGCACGCGCCCGTGCGCGTAGACGAAGCCGACGTCACGCCCGCCGGCGATCCCGAAGTCGGCGTCGCCCGCCTCGCCCGGCCCGTTGACCGCGCAGCCGAGGACGGCGACCTCGAAGTGCTGCGAGTAGGCGTGCAGCCGCTCCTCGACCGCCTCCGCCAGCGTCTGCACGCCCACGTTGTCGCGGCCGCACGAGGGGCAGGCGATCATGATCGGACCGCGCTCGCGCAGGCCCAGAGCCTTCAGGATCTCGTAGGCCGTCTTGACCTCCTCGACCGGGTCGGCAGTGAGCGACACGCGGATCGTGTCCCCGATCCCGTCGACGAGCAGCGCCCCCATCCCGACGGCGCTCTTGATCGACCCGGAGTACGGCGTCCCCGCCTCGGTCACCCCGAGGTGGAGCGGGTACGGGACCTTCTCGGCGAGCATGCGGTAGGCGCGGATCATCGTCGGCACATGGCTCGACTTGACGGAGATCTTGAACTCGTAGAAGTCGAGGCTCTCGAGCAGCCGCACCTCCTCGAGCGCCGCCTCGACGAGCGCCTCCGCCTGGTCGCGCTGCGCCACGTCGGCGAGGTGCTTCGGGAGCGAGCCCGAGTTGGCGCCGATCCGCATCGGGATGCCGGCCTGCTTCGCCGCCAGGACGACCTCCGCGACCTTGTCCGGGCCGCCGATGTTGCCGGGGTTGATCCGCACGGCCGCGACGCCGCCCTCGATCGCTCGCAGGGCGAGGCTCGCGTTGAAGTGGATGTCCGCGATGACCGGGACCGGCGAGAGCCGGACGATCCGCGGCAGCGCATCGGCGTCCTCGCCCTTCGGAACCGCCACGCGCACGACCTCGCAGCCGGCGGACGCGAGCTCGGCAATCTGCGCGGTCGTCGCCTCGACATCGTGCGTCTTCGTGAGCGTCATCGACTGCACGACGACCGGCGCACCCCCGCCGATCGCCACGTTTCCGACGCGAATCCCCCGCTCGCTGGCCACGCGATGAGTGTAGTGGAGACGTGGCACTCCCCTGGGCCAGCGTTCGGGAATGTCCCCTGAGATTGATACCGCCATGGCACTGCGGCGCCGAGCAAGTGGGCTGCTAGCTCTCGTCGTGCTGCGCTCTCTCGTCGTGCTGGGCTGCGCCCTCGACCGGCGGTATCCAGCTCTCGCGCCGCTTCACCCAGATCTCGTCTTCGGGCTTCAGCTCGAAGGGCGCCTCATCGAGACTTCCGATCCGAATCTCGACGAGCGTGTCGCCGGGGTCGGCTGTGTCAAGGAGCCGAGACCCGCAGCGGGGGCAGAAGCCGCGACCGTCATAGCTTGAGATCTCGCCGCTTATCTCAAACGCCTCGACGGGCCAGTGCGCATACACAGTGAACGCACTGCCAGACTCCTTTCTGCAATTCGCGCAGTGGCAACGCCGGACGTGCACAGGGTCACCGCGAACGCTGTAGCGGACCGCTCCGCAGAGACATCCGCCGGTGCGTACTCCTACCTCCACGCGCGAAGATGCTACGCAACACTGCGGTGGGCCAGTGTCCTTGTCGCTAGAGCACGCGAACTACGCATCCGTCGCCGCGACCGAGATGGCGGGCGCGGCTTCACTCACGCTGAGAGTCGAGATCCGCGGGAAATCGTCATGGCGGCGTAGCCGCCGGATTTCCTGCGGCTATCCGCCCCCGAAGTTGCTGATGTCGTTCGAGATCCCGATCACGTAGATGAACAGGATCAGCGCGATCCCGACCATCGAGACGCGCTCGTAGACGACGCGGCTGACCGCCTTCCCGCGCATGCCCTCGACGATCGAGAACGCGATGTGGCCGCCGTCCAGCGGCAGCAGCGGCAACAGGTTGAGGAGCGCCAGCGAGAGGCTGATCAGGGCGAGGATGGCGAGGTAGTCCCGGTAGCCGCTGCGCGCGGCCTCGCTCGAGGTTCGCACGATCCCGACGGGCGTCGAGATCTGCTTGCGGTTCTCGCGGGAGTTGACGTGGATCAGCCAGTTGCCCATCGCCTTCGTCACGAGCCACGTGTCCTTGCCCGCGAGGCCGAGGGCGGCGATCGGGCCGTACTTCTTGTACTCGATCACCGAGGGCCGAAAGCCGAGGATGTACGTGCCTTGGCGCTTCGTCGGCCTGACCGGCGTCAGCTCGCGGTACGGAATCTGGCCGTTCCTGAGCACCGAAATGACGAGCGGGCCGCCGCTGCTCTCCTGGATCGCCTTCCTCACGTCCGAGAACGTCGGGGTTCCAACCCGGTTGACGCCGACGATGATGTCTCCGGGCTGCAGCCCTGCACGGGCGGCAGGGGTGTTCGCGTCGACGCTCTCGACGCGCCGCGACGCGGCCGATGGGATCCCGATCATGTACACGATCGAGAGCAGCAGGATCGCGAAGAGCAGATTCGCGGCAGGGCCGGCTCCGATCACCACCAACCGCTTCCACGTCCGCTGGCGCCAGTACGAGTCTGGGCCGAGCGCATCCGTGAGCTCGTTCAGGCCGCGCCGAGCTGAGCGCTGAGCACCCTGGGTGAGGTTGGCGTTGTCCACCGCCTCCTCCAGCCCGGCCATTGCCTCGCGCGCCGCCTCGAAGTCGTTCTTCACCAGCGGGCGTTTGACCCGCTCGACCGCCGGAAGCAGGCGCGGCTCCTCGTGCACCGCGGCCCCGAAGAACGTGTCGAGGTCCGACGCGGCCGGACGGTGCATCCCCGGGATCTTCACGTAGCCGCCGAGCGGGATGACGCCGACCCCGTACTCCACGCCCTTGTGCTGCTTCTTCACGAGCGCCGGCGGGAAGCCGATGTAGAAGCGCCGCGGCCGCATCCCCACGGCGAGCGCCGTGAAGAAGTGGCCCGACTCGTGAATGAGGATCAGGAAGGCGAGGCCGACGATCGCGAGCAGGATCGTCATGCGACGGGGAGCCCTCTCTCGGCGAGCCTGCGCGCCACGGCGTCCGCTTCGACCAGTTCGTCGAGATCCCTCGCGGCGGCGCCGTCGACCTCCGCCAGCGTCTCCTCCACGGTCGACGCGATTCCGAGGAACGGGAGCTTCCCGTCGAGGAAGGCTGCGACGGCCACCTCGTTCGCCGCGTTGAACGCGCACGGGTAGGTCCCACCCTCCTCGCCGGCCTTGCGCGCGAAGGCGAGCAGCGGGAAGGTTTCGACGTCCGGAGGCTCGAACTCGAGCACCAGCCCCTGCGAGAGGTCGAGCGGCGCGATCGGTGTCGCCGCGCGTTCCGGGTACGTGAGCGCGAACGAGATCGGGACGCGCATGTCCGGGTAGCCGATGTGCGCGAGCGACGCACCGTCTCGGAAGCGCACGAGCGCGTGGACGATCGACGTCGGCTGCAGCGTCACCTCGATACGCTCGTACGGCAGCCCGAAGAGGAAGTGCGCCTCGAGCAGCTCGAGCCCCTTGTTCGCGAGCGTCGCAGAGTCGATCGTGATCTTCGGGCCCATCTGCCAGGTCGGGTGCGAGAGCGCCTCCTCGGGCGTGACGTCCTCGAGCTCCTCGCGCCTGCGCCCGCGGAACGGGCCTCCGGAGGCGGTGAGGACGAGCGAGTCCACCTCTTCCTCGCGGCGCCCCTCGAGACACTGGAATGCCGCCGAGTGCTCGCTGTCGACGGCGAGTAGGAGCCCTCCTCCCCGCTCCCGCGCGGCGAGCGCGAGGTCGCCGGCCGCCACCAGGCTCTCCTTGTTCGCGAGCGCGAGCGTGACGCCGTGCTCGAGCGCCCAGAGCGTCGCGGGAAGCCCCGCGAAGCCCACGACGGCGTTCAGGACGACGTCGGGGTCGGCGCGCTCCAGGAGCTCCGTCAGATCGCCTCCGACCTGCGTCAGGGGCGCAAGCCCCTCGACCGGCTGTGAGCCCGAGGCGGCGGCCACGAGCTCTAGCTCGGGGTGGTCCGCCACGATCTCGACAGCCTGACGGCCGATCGACCCTGTGGCGCCGAGAAGGGCGACCCGTTTCATCTACTCGAAGTGTACGACTGGTCTAGCCGCTCGGATCGGAAATTACGTGAGCGCCAGAATCGTGTAGTACGAGGCGACTCCCGCGAAGAGCACGGCGTCGATCCTGTCGAGCATCCCGCCGTGGCCGAGCAGGAGGCGCCCGGAGTCCTTCACGCCGAGATCGCGCTTGATCGCGGACTCGAACAGGTCCCCGATCGGGGCCACGACCGCGATCACCGCGCCGAGCACGAGCGACTGCCCGACATCGAGGTAGTCCGAGCTGTACATCGCGAAGAACGGCACGAGGACCGCGACGATCATCCCCGCGATCAGCCCCTCCCACGTCTTGCCCGGCGAGATCACGGGCGCCAGCCGGTGACGGCCGATCAGGCGGCCGACGATGTACGCGAACGTGTCCGCCGCGAACACGGCGAGCAGCACGGTGAACACGGCGAGCCGCCCGTCCTTGGTCGGGTCGATCGCGCGCAGCAGGACGAGGTGCGCCAGGCCGAGCCCCACCCACGCGGCCCCGAGCACGGTCGTCCCAACCGCCACCGTGACCGACTGGCTGGTCTGAGAGACGCCCTTGAGCAGGAACGCGAGCGCGAGGGTCGAGAGGAAGCCGGCCGTCATCCAGACCGGGCCGCCGAGCCAGGCGCCCACGAGGGTCAGCACCGCGCCCGTGTAGCCGGCGAGGACGAGCGGCCGCAGCGGCCGCGCGATCCAGAAGAACTCGTGCAGGGCGACGACCGCCACGAGGACGGCGAGGGCCACGATCCACCAGCCGCCGAGCCACACGAGGTAGAGGACGACCGGGAGGCCGACCACCGCCACGAGGATCCGCGACCAGAACGAGCTCACGCGAGACTCACCGGCCGCCGAAGCGGCGGCGGCGGCGCGCATACGCCGCGAGGGCGTGCTCGAGCTCGCGCCGGCCGAAGTCCGGCCAGAGCGTGTCCACGAACACGAGCTCGGAGTACGCCAGCTGCCACAACAGGAAGTTGGAGATCCGCAGCTCCCCCGAGGTGCGGATCAGCAGGTCCGGATCGGCCAGCTCCGGCGCGTACAGGTTGGCGCGGAAGACGTTCTCGTCGATCTCCCCGGGATCGATCCCGGCCTCGACGAGGCGCCGTGCGGCCTCGACGAGCTCGGCGCGGCCGCCGTAGTCGAACGCGATCCAGAGGCTGAGCGTGTCGTTGTCTGCGGTGCTCTCCTCCAGGCCGCTCATCTGCGCCTGCAGCGCGTCGGGTGCGCGGTCGCGGCGGCCGATGAAGCGCGTGCGCACGCCCTGCGCCGCCAGATCGGGCAGCTCGCGCTCGATCGTCTCGCCGAAGATGTCCATCAGCGAGTCGACCTCGCCCGCAGGGCGCGACCAGTTCTCGGTCGAGAACGCGTAGACGACGAGCGTCTCGACGCCGAGGTCGATCGCGGCCTCGACCGTGCGTCGGAGCGCACGCGTTCCGGCGCGATGGCCCGCGGCCACCGGCAGCGCGCGACGGCGGGCCCAGCGGCCGTTGCCGTCCATGATGATCGCGACGGTCTTCGCGAGCTCCGGCAGCTCCGGCTCGACGCCGGCCCGAACGCCGCGCAGGCTCCGGATACGGGTGAGCAGCTTCACGCTAAGGCGTCGCTTGCGACGCCGTCCTCAGGATGTGTGGGCTCAGCCCGCATATCCGTCTGAGATGACCGGTCGAGACGTCGGAGCTCATCCCAAGCGCAGTCACACTCTTAGACCTCGAGGATCTCGGCTTCTTTCTTCTTCAGCAGCTCGTCGATCTTCTCGGTGTGCTCGTCGGTGAGCTTCTGGACGCGATCCTCGGCCCGGTGCTCCTCGTCGCTTCCGACCTCGCCCTTGTCGACGAGCTCCTTCAGGTGGTGCATGACGTCGCGGCGGACGTTCCGCACCGCGATGCGGCCCTCCTCGGCCATGTGGCGTACGACCTTGACGAGCTCCTTGCGCCGCTCCTCTGTCAGCTGCGGGATCGGCAGGCGGATGATCTTGCCGTCGTTCGAGGGGACGACGCCGAGGTCGGACTCCTGGATCGCGCGCTCGATCGTCCCGAGCGAGCCCGGGTCGAACGGCTGGATCGTGAGGAGGCGCGGCTCGGGCGCGGAGATCGTGGCGAGCTGCTTCAGAGGTGTCTGCTGGCCGTAGTAGTCGATCTGCACCCGGTCTAGCAGCGCGGGCGACGCGCGGCCGGTGCGAAGTGTTGCGAACTCCGCCTGCGCTGCCTCGACCGACTTGTCCATTCGCCGAACCGCGTCCTGAATCAGGTCATCGATCGCCATCGCGCCTCCGGTCAGGTCGAGACGATTGTCCCGACTCGCTCGCCCTCTACCACCTTACGGATGTTTCCGCCCGCGAGTGCGAAGACGTAGATCGGCAGGCGGTTGTCCATGCAGAGCGACAGCGCGGTCGTATCCATGACCTTCAGGCCGCGCTCGATCGCCTCCAGGTGCGTGATCTCCGGGATCAGCCGCGCGTCGGGATCCTGCCGCGGGTCGCCGTCGAGAACGCCCTCCACCGCGTGCTTGGCCATCAGGATCGCCTCGCCGCCGATCTCGAGCGCCCGCAGCGCGGCCGCCGTGTCCGTCGTGAAGAACGGATTGCCCGTTCCGGCCGCGAAGATGACGACGCGGCCCTTCTCCAGGTGCCGGATCGCGCGGCGGCGGATGTACGGCTCGGCGACCTCGGCGGCCGCGAGCGCGGACATGACCCGCGTGTGGACTCCGCGGCGCTCGAGCGCGTCCTGGAGCGCCATCGCGTTCAGCAGCGTCGCGAGCATCCCCGCGTAATCGGCGGTCGCCCGGTCCATCCCCTCGGCGGCCGCCTCGATCCCGCGGTAGATGTTCCCCGCGCCGACGACGATCGCGAGCTCGACGCCGCTCTGCTGGACGTCGACGATCTCGTCCGAGAGCGCGGCGATCCGCTCGGGGTCAAGCCCGTACTCCTTGGCGCCCATCAGGGCCTCGCCGGAGAGCTTCAGCAGGATCCGGCTGAAGACCGGCTTCGCCTCGCTCGTGCGCTCGGCGACGGGCTGATCCTCGACGGCCTTGTTCACTCGGCGAGCGCGTAGCGGACGAACTCGAGCGCCTCGGCGCCCTCTTCCGACAGCGCCTGGCCCACGGTTTTCGACGTGTCGTGGATCCACGGCTGCTCGGCGAGAACGGTCGTCGCGAGGAACTCCTTGCGCAGCCGGCCCTCCACGATCTTGGTGCGCACGTCCTCGGGCTTGTCCTTCACGTCGTCCTGCTGCTCGTAGATCGCGCGCTCGGAGGCCAGCTCCTCCTCGGAGATCTCGTCCGAGCTCCGATAACGAGGCGCCGAGAACGAGATGTGCATCGCCAGGCGCCGCGCGGTCGCAGCGTCGCCGCCCTTCACCCTCACCAGGACGCCGATCTTGTTCGCCGGTGGGTGCACGTACTCCGCGAGTAGCTCACCGTCGGCCGCCTCCAGGCGGGCCGTGCCGCGCAGTTCGATGTTCTCGCCGAGCCTCCCGATCAGCTCGAGCCGCTCGTCCTCGAGGTTCGCGGCGGCGTCGGGGCCGTCGGCCTCGACGGCCTCCAGCACCTTCTCGGCGAAACCGAGGAACTCCTCGTTTTTCGAGACGGGCTCGGTCTCGCAGCCGATCGCGGCGAGCGCCCCGGTGTTCCCGGAGACCGTCGCGAGGACCTCTCCCTCGGTCGTCTCACGCCCGGCCTTCTTGCCCGCAGCCGCCATCCCGCGCTCGCGCAGGAGCCGCTTCGCCGCCTCGATGTCGCCGCCCGTCTCCTGGAGAGCACGCTTGCACTCCATCATGCCCGCGCCGGTCTCGTCGCGAAGCTGCTTGACGAGCTCGGCCGAAATGTCGGTGACGCTCATTCCGCCTCCTGCACGGCCGCCTCGGCCAGCGGGGCGGGCTCTGGCTCTGGCTCCGGCTCGGCCTTGGCCTCGGGCTGCGGCTCTTCCTCGGCTGCGGGCTCCTCCGCGGGCGCCTCTTCCTCTTCTGCCTTGGGCTCGAAGTCCGCGGGCGCGGCCTTCGCCTTCCCTTCGGCGATCCCGTCGGCCACCGCACGGACGATGAGCGAGCACGAGCGGATCGCGTCGTCGTTGCCGGGGATCACGAAGTCGGCCTCGTCGGGGTCGCAGTTGGTATCGACGAGCGCGATGATCGGCAGGCCCAGGCGGCGCGCCTCGCGCACCGCGAGCTGCTCCTTGCGCAGGTCGACCACGAAGACCGCCTCGGGCTGCGTGCGCATGTCCGCGACGCCGCCGAGGTTCATGTCGAGCTTCTCCAGCTCGCTCTGCATCGCCATCCGCTCCTTCGGCGGAAGCAGCTCGAGCTGGCCCTCGTCGCGCAGCCGGCGCAACTCGTGCAGACGCTCGATCCGCTCGGAGATCGTGCGCCAGTTGGTGAGCAGGCCGCCGAGCCAGCGGTGGTTGACGTACGGCATTCCCACGCGCTCCGCCTGCTCCTCGACCGCGTCCTGCGACTGCTTCTTGGTGCCGACGAACAGGATCGTCCCCCCGCGCTCGGCAACGTTGCGGGCGAACTCGTGCGCCTCCTCGAGCAGCTTCAGCGTCTGCTGGAGGTCGATGATGTAGATGCCGCCGCGCTCCGCGAAGATGAAGCGCTTCATCTTCGGGTTCCAGCGGCGGGTCTGGTGACCGAAGTGGACTCCGGACTCCAGGAGCTCTCGCATGCTTACGACGGACACTTCCGATCCTTTCTCTGGTTTGAGCGCTGCTCCGTCGGGAGTCGGGTGGAACCGGCGACCATCTCGCCGGCACCGCCACCCGTCCTGTTCCGCCGGGTCGGGTTTCTGGGCCGCGAAATTCTAGCTGAGGCCTAGAGGCGCGCCAGAGCCGCCTGGAGATCTGCGGGCAGCGGCGACTCGACCTCGACCTGCTCGCCGCTCACCGGATGCGGGAAGGCGAGCCTCCAGGCGTGCAGAAACTGGCGCTCGAGCTCCGGATCGGGAACGCCGTAGACGCGGTCCCCGACGACCGGGAGCCCGATTGCGGCCAGGTGCACGCGGATCTGATGGGTCCGCCCCGTCTCGAGGCGGACGTCGAGCAGCGCGAAGCCGTCCAGCAGCTCCTCGACCTCGAAGTGCGTGATCGCGTCGCGCGGCGTGTCCGTGTCGAGCGACATCCGGGTCGGCTCATGCCTATCGCGGCCGATCGGCGCCTCGACGCGCCCACGCCACGAACGCGGACGACCGCGCACGAGCGCCTTGTAGCGCCGCTCGAGCGCCCGTCGCCGCACGAGGTTCCGCAGACCGCGGTACGCCTCCTCGGTCCGGGAGACGACGAGCAGGCCCGACGTGTCGCGGTCGAGCCGATGGACGATCCCGGGCCGCTCCGGCACGTCTCCCCCCGCCACGCGGCCGAGGAGGCCGTGGACGAGCGTGCCGGTCGAGTGGCCCGGCGCTGGATGGACGACGATCCCGGCAGGCTTGTCCACGACGAGTAGGTGCTCGTCCTCGTACGCGATGTGGAACGGCACCTCCTCGGGCTCGAGCTCGTCGCCTCCTTCCTCCGGGGGCTCGAACACGAGCTCCTCTCCGCCCGAGAGCTTGTAGCTCTTCGGCCTCGTCTCACCGTCGACGAGCGCGCCGCCCTCCAGCACCCGCTCGGCCGCCGCGCGCGTGCCGACCTCCGGAAGAGACGCGAGGAACCGGTCGAGCCGCTCCCCGGTCGCCTCCGCGGGAACGACGACGGTCCGCGTCAGTGGGACCAAGGCACCGCTTGCGGTGCCGTGCTCAGGACGCGCGGGCTATGCCCGGGCGTCCGTCTGAAACGACCGGTCGACACCACCGGGTCTTACGAGCGCGGCTTACTGCGTGACTCCGCGAGGAGCAGCGCGACGAAGAGGATCCCGACGCCGATCACGATGAAGGAGTCGGCGAGGTTGAACGCGGGCCAGTAGCGGAGATCCAGGAAGTCGGTCACGTGCCCGAGGCGGATCCGGTCGATCAGGTTCGAGGTCGAGCCCCCGATCAGGAGGCCCAGCGCAACCGGCAGGACGGGATGCCGCGCGCCGGAGCGCGCGAAGAAGACCAGCATCCAGCCGACCGCGAGCGCGGTCAACGCGGTCACGATCGCCGTCGCACTGGCGAACAGTCCGAACGCGATCCCGGAGTTCTGCACGTGGTGGATCGAGAACGGGCCGATCACCTTGAGCGATTCGTCGAGCTCGAGCTGGCTCGCGACGATCAGCTTCGTCACTTGGTCGGCAGCGATCGCGGCGAGGACGACGGCACCGAGCTCGCCCCACTGCACCGGGCCGGCCGCGAACGACCGGCGCGCGCTCGAGACGGGCGTGATCGCGTCCGTGCTCGAGCCGACGCGGACGTCGAGCGTCCGCGAGGCGGGCTCGGTCACCCGCGCTCCTCCTTGCGCTTGCAGTCGATGCACTGCGTCGTGTACGGAACCGCCTCGAGGCGGTCCTCGCTGATCGGCTTCCCGCACGTCTGGCAGATGCCGAACGTCCCGTCCTCGATGCGCTGCAGGGCCGCGTCGATCTCGGCGATGAGGCGCTCCTCGTTCTCCTCGAGCGTGTAGTCGATCTCGCGGTCGTGCGTGATCGTGGCGACGTCGCCCGGGTGGTTGTCGCTCGGGATCTCCTGCGTCTCGTCCTCCATCGAGCCGGGGTTCTCCTCGTGCAGGTAGTCGAGCGCGCCCTGCGCGCGTGCTCGGTCGTCCAGCAGCCGCTTGCGGAAGTGCTCGATGTCGATCGCGGCGCTCATGCGCGCTCCAGCCGGCGCTCGCTCTCGGCGAGGTCGATCCCGTCCATCTGGACGACCTTCTCCCGGGCCGCGCGGCCGGAGACGATCGTGATCGAGCGGCGCGGGATCTCGAGCTGCTTCGAGAGGAGCTCGACGACGGCGTCGTTCGCGCGACCGTCCTCGGGAGGCGCGGCGACGCGAACCTTCCAGCCGTCTCCGTACCTACCGACGATCTCGCTTCGGCGCGATCCGGGCGAGACACGCAGCCGCAGGCGTGTCGAGGGTTCCATGGGCCGAAGTATAGGTTCGACGGTCAGGCAGCCTGGGCGTCCGTGGCGTCCTGCACCGCATCGAGCGCGGCCTCGAGCAGCGCCTTGACCCGCCTCGCCTCGGTGAGCAGACGCTCGCGCTCGTTGACCGCGGCACGGGTGACGGCACGGGCCTCGGCGTGCGCCTCCTCGACGATCAGGTCGGACTCCTTTTTCGCCTGCGCCTTCATCTCGTGCGCGGACTTCTCGGCCGAGACCAGCGTCGTGCGCAGCAGCGTCTCGAGATCGCGGTGACGGGCCAGCTCCGACTCGAGATGCTCGATCCGGTCGGCGTACTCGGCCCGCTCGCGCCAGACGCTCTCGAACGACTGCTCGATCTCCTCGAGCAGCTCGTGGACGGGCCGGCGCCGGTAGCCGAACAGCCCGCGTTTAAACGTGACGTGGTGGAGCTCGACGGGTGTGATTGTCATGTGGTGCTCCTCTCAGGCGTCGCTTGCGTTGCCGACCTCAGGACGCGCGAGCTGTGCTCGTGCGTCCGTCTGAATCGACCGGTCGACACCTATCGGACTCGTTTGGAATTCCATCTCTCAGAACTGTCTCAGGATGCTGTTGACGACGGCCATGAGGATGTAGAGGAAGATGATCGCCACGACCGGCGAGAGGTCGAGCGGGCCGACCGGCGGGATGACCCGGCGGAAGAGGCGCAGGTAGGGCTCGCAGACGTCGCGCAGGAACTCCGAGATGCGGCGCACCCAGGGCGAGTAGGGCAGCCTCACCCACGAGGTCAGGACGTAGGCGAAGATCAGGAGGATGTAGACCCAGATGAAGACGTCGACGAACTGGGTCGCCCGGGAGGCAGCGTCGGCTAGGACGGCTAGCGTGGCCATCAGACGCGAGTTCGGCTCCAACGGCGCAAATCCTTGACTTCAGCGCATCGACTGGTCATTTGAGACAGCCGTCCGGCGAAGCCGGACGCCCTGAGAGCGGCGCCGCGAGCGGCGCCTCAGCGCCGAAATCCTCGGAGACGACGAGGCTAGGCCTGGTTGAAGAAACCCCGCTCGACGAGCCGGGCTCGCTCTTCTGCCGAGACCTCGACGTTGCGCGGCGTGAGCAGGAAGACCTTGTCGGCGACGCGCTGCATCCCGCCGTCGAGCGCGTACGTGAGCCCGCTCGTGAAGTCGATCAGGCGCTTCGAGAGCTCCTGGTCGGAGCTCTGCAGGTTGAGAATGACCGGCACCGAGTCCTTGAACTTGTCCGCGATCTGCTGCGCGTCGTTGAAGCTGCGCGGCACGACGAGGTGTACCTGCACCGACGGGACGGCCTGCACGACGGCTGCGCCTGCGCTCGACCCGCGCCGGCGGCGGGATCGCAGCGCGGTCGCTTGCGGCGCCGACTCCTCAGGCTCGGGGTCGGTCCAGTCGTCGAAGTCCTGCTGCTGTCCCGGTGGGGGAGCCAGACGGCGGACGTTCGGGCGCTCGCTGTACGTGCGCTCGAGGTTCTCCTCGGTCAGATAGCCGTCCTCGTCCCACTCGTCCTCCTCCTCGGCGATCCCGAAGTAGACGAGCGTGCGGTTCCAGACGTCTCCAAATCCCATGACCCGCGGATGTTAGACGCTACTGCGGGGGGAAAGCCGCTTGGCGACGCCTCAGCCCTCGTACAGCACCGAGCCCAGCCTGACCATCGTCGCGCCCTCGTCCGCGGCGATGCGGTAGTCCTGGCTCGTTCCCATCGAGAGCTCCGGCAGCCCGTACCGCTCCCCGAGCTCGCGCAGTCGGCGGAAATACGGCCTCGACGCCTCGGGATCGCCCGTCTCCGGCGGCATGGTCATGAGACCGCGGACGTCGTCGTACAGGGCCAGGAAGTCCTCGAGACCGCTCTCCGGGATTCCCGACTTGCTCTCCTCGCCCGAAAGATTGACCTCGACGAGGGCGGGGATCTCGAGGCGCCGCGCGGCTGATTCGCTCGCGAGCGAATGGCAGAGCTCGCAGATCTCGTTGACGATCTTCGCCTTGCGGCTCTGGAGGTGGCCGATGAAGTGCCAGCGGAAGGCGTCGCCGTGGGCCGCGTGCTTGGCCTCGAGATCCTGCGCGCGGTTTTCGCCGACGACCTCGATGCCGGCCTCGACGAGGGCGGTCAGATCCGGCACGTCGACGTACTTTGTGGCGGCCACGATCGTCACGTCCGGGCCCAGCTCCGCGCGGATCCGCGCGTAGTTCTCCCTGACCCGCTCAGCCGATAACGCCAAGGACGCCCTGCCTGCCCGTGATCCCGTCGTCGCGGCGGTGGGAGAAGAAGCGCTCCGGCGTGCATGCCGTGCAGAGGTCGATCCGGTCGACCCGCGCGCAGCCCGCATCCCGGAGAGCGGTCTCCGCGGCAGACCAGAGATCGAGCTTCCCGTCGCGCACGACGCCGGGCCCGAACGCGCGCCTGAACGGGTCCGCCACCTCGTCGCCGACCTCGTAGCAGCAGGGGCCGATGCCGGGCCCGACGACCGCCGACACCTGGCCGCCGCCGAGCGCCTCCACACCCGCCTGCACGATCCCGGCGAGCAGCCCCCGCCAGCCCGCGTGGAGAACGGCGAGCGCGGGCAGCCTACGACTCCCGGGATCACGCGCGAGCGCGATCGGCAGGCAGTCCGCCGTCAGCGCCAGCACCGGGAGGCCGCGGTCGTCGGTCCACAGCCCGTCGCCGCGCTCGCCGCGCGAGCCCGGGTGCGCACGCAGCACGTCCGCCGAGTGGTGCTGGTAGTTCATCGCGAGCGCGTCGGGCTCCGCGCCGACCTCCGCGCAGAGGCGGCGGCGGTTCTCCTCGACGCGGTCCGGCTCGTCCGCGGTCGCGCGCCCGAGGTTGAGCGACGAGAACGGCCCCCCGCTGACGCCGCCCTCCCGTGTCGAGAAGACGACCTCGTACGGGCTAGGCGCCTCCGCCCACCGGATCACTGGGCGATCAGCTCCCGGGCAGCCGCGAGCTCGGAGTCGCGGCCGTCCAGCTCGCCGTTCAGCTTGCGCCGTCGCAGCTCGGCGAGGATCTCCCCCACGCGCGGCGACTCCTCGAGCCCGAGCTCGGCGAGGTCGGCGCCCGTGACGTCCAGCTGGATGTCCTTCAGGCGCTCGAAGTACACGTGCAGCGGCTCGAGATCGGCGAGACCGAGCGCGAACAGCGGCGCGTCCGGCGCGTAGGGCTCGGCGAGGGCGACCACCTCGGCCGGCTCGGCGCCGTTCTGCAGCCGCTCGACGAGCCGCGGGCCGACGGTGACCGCAGCTGCGATCTGCTCGGCGTCCCGCCGGCGGACCTTGAGCCGCTGGAGCCATTCGTACACCTCGTCCGGTGGCAGCCTGCGGGCGAGAACCGCGAGGCCGCGCCGCCAGGACGGAACCTCGAGCCCGTACTGCGCCGAGAGCTCGGCCAGCCGTCGCACGAGCGCAACCGCCTCCTCGTCCGCGGCGAGGTGCGGATGGATCGCCCGGTCGGCGCCGAGCTCCGCGAGCCGCAGGATCGAGTGCTCGATCTCGCCCTCCTCGAGGAGCGCCTCGAGCTCGTCGCGTAGCCGCGCGGAGGACAGATCGCCGACGAGCCCCATCTCGATCGTCCCGCGCGCGAGCCGCACCGTGTGCTCGTCCATCCGGAAGCCGTAGCGGTTCTCGTACCGGATCGCCCGGAAGATGCGCGTCGGGTCGTCGATGAAGGACAGGTTGTGGAGGACGCGGATCGTCCGCGCATCGAGGTCGCGCCGCCCGCCGAACGGGTCGACCAACCGGCCGAGATCCGCGCCCTTGAGCGACACGGCCATCGCGTTGATCGTGAAGTCGCGGCGGAACAGGTCTTCCCGGATCGACGCGTGCTCGACGGTCGGGAGCGCGGCCGGCGCGTCGTAGAACTCGGTGCGCGCCGTCACGACGTCCACACGCTCCTCCTCGCCGTAGATCACGACCGCGGTGCCGAACTTGCGATGCGCGCGGACCCGGCCGTCGAGCGCGTCCGCGAGCGCCCGGGAGAGGGCGATCGCGTCCCCTTCGACCGCGACGTCGACGTCGAAGCTGCGCTCGCCGAGCAGGATGTCGCGGACGGTGCCGCCGACGAGGTAGACGCCCTCGTACGGCTCGGAGACGGCCGCGACCGCCTCGAAGACCCGTTGCAGGCGCTCGAGACGCGAGAGCTCGTCGATGAGCATCGGCCCTGCGCGCTCGGCGGGAACCGCCTGCGCGCCGAGCGCCCGGAGAAGGTCGGAGCGCGTGACGACGCCGAGGATGCGCTCGTCGCGCAGCACGGCGACGCGGTCGTCGCCGCTCGAGAGCAGCCGCTGCAGCTCCGCAAGCGGAGTCTCCTCGGTGCAGGTCGCGACCCTCGTGCTCATGATCCCCTTGACCGGTGCGTGTGAGAGCCCGTGCGCGACCGCGCGGTCGAGGTCTTCCCGGCCGACCACCCCGGCCAGCCGGTCGCCCTCGGCCACGAGGATCCCGCTCTGGCCATAGCGCTGGCAGGCGACGAGCGCCTTGGCGACGGTCTCGTCCGGCTCGACGGTTCGCGCCGGGCTCGACATCAGAGTCGCGGCGGTGAGCGGCGCGCGGACGGCGCTCGCCAGGCCGTCGGTCAGGCGCGCCCGGGCGTCGCCGAGCGCGCCGCGGTAGATCGCCGAGGCCGCTTGCGGATGGCCGCCGCCGCCGAGGAGCTGCGCGATCGCGGCCGCGTCGATCTCCGGCGTCCGGCTTCGCGAGACGCAGAACACCCGCTCGTCCATCTCGACGAGCAGGACGAGCGCCTTGCAGTCGGTCAGCTCCACGACCTTGTGCGCGAGGTTGGAGACGCCGTCGACGTAATGCGGCCACGGGACGGCCGCGACCAGCACCTCGACCCCCGCGAGCTCGTGCGGCTCGAGCGCCTCGAGCAGCACCGCGAGCAGCTCCCGCTCCTCCTCAGTCAGCGGCGTGTGCAGGAACTCGGCGAGGAGCTCCTGGCGCGCGCCGTGACGCAGGCACCACCCGAGGGCCTCCGCGTCGCGTTGCGTCGCCGTCGGGTAGGTCAGCGACCCGGTGTCCTCGTGGATGCCGAGCGCGAAGGCCGTGGCCTCGAGCGGTGTCACGGCGATCTCCCGCTCGGCGAGGATGCCGACGAGCGTGGTCGTCAGCGCCCCGTCCTCGGAGAGGACGGTGTGCTCGGATGCCCACTCGGGGGGCTCGCCTGCGTGGTGGTCGAAGACGACCTTCTCCACCTCCGGGTCGAGCGCGACCGGCTCGAGCTCGCCGAGGCGCCCGGCGTGCGTCGTCTCCACGACGATGAGGCGGCGGATCGCGCCGACCTCGAGCCGCGAGGCCTCTGCGAGCTCGAGCTCGTCGGCGTGCAGGCGGTAGAACTCGCGGACGTTGCGATTCAGCGAGCCCGACAGGCAGGCGACCGCCTCCGGGTAGAGGCGACGTGCGGCGAGCAGCGCCGCGAAGGCGTCGAAGTCGGTGTTGCCGTGAGTCGCGATGACGGTCTCTGCGCGCACAGTCCCATTGTGCCTCCGACCCACACGGGAATCCGCCCCGGCGGTCAGGCAAACGGCACGGATTCGTCACATTCTCGTGACAGACACGCGCGCCTTTCCGCCATACGATCGCCTCGGGGAGGAGGCCGGGCGAACCGTACTAAGACCAGCTAGAGGCTCTCGCCCGGCTAGACGGTCGCGATCGCCTCGATCTCGACCTTCGCGCCCGACGGGAGCCCGGCCACCTCGACGGTCGCGCGGGCGGGCGGCTTGTCGCCGACGTGTTTCGCGTAGACCTCGTTCATCCCGGCGAAGTCGTCAAAGTCGTCCAGGTAGACGGTCGTCTTCACGAGCCGGTCGAGGCCGCTGTCCGCCGCCTCGAGGATCGCCTTCAGGTTCGCGAACACCTGCTCGGTCTGCTCCTGGATCGTCTCGCCCACGAGCTCTCCGTGGTCCGGCCGGAGCCCGACCTGGCCCGCGACGAACACGAAGCCGCCGGCCGCGATCGCCTGCGAGTACGGCGCTCCCTGGAACGGCGCCGGCGCCGCCTCGGTGCGAATGACCGTCTTCTCTCCCATCAGCCTCCCTTTCGTCGCCTCGAGCGGCAGCTCTGCGCGAGTGCCACTCCGAGCGCCTTGAAGATCGCGTCGAGCACGTGGTCCGGGTCGGAGCCCTCCATCAGCCGCACGTGGAGGGTCAGCCCCGCACCTTCGGCGAGCTCCTGCAGGAATGTCGCTACGACGTCGCTTGCGAGCCCCGCCACTCGTGCGTCGCTCAGATCCACGTTCGAGACGACCAGCGGTCGCCCGGACGCCTCGACGACGACATGTGCGAGCGCCTCGTCGGCCGGAACGACCGCCGAGCCGTGGCCTCTGCTCCCCGCCGAGCGAAGCGCGTCCGCGAGCGCCCGGCCGAGCGCGCGCCCCGCGGCAGCGATCTCCGCCTCGGCCTCGCCCGGCGCGACCTCGAGCGTCAGGTCGAACGACCCGTACTCGGCGAGCAGGCCGAGCAGGTGGTCGAGCACCGCGACGCCCGTGACGACGTTCGCCTTCCCCTCCCCCGCGACGTTCAGCCGCGCATGGAGCCGGCCGGCCTCGTCGGCTTGCCCGGTCCGCGCCATTAGCTCTCGACGCGGTCGATCCGTGCGCCGAGCGACCGAAGCCGCTCGTCGATCCGCTCGTAGCCGCGGTCGATCTCGCCGATGTTCCCGATCGTCGAGATCCCCTCCGCGCACAGGCTGGCGATCAGCATCGCCATCCCGGCGCGGATGTCGGGGCTCGCCATCCGCTCGCCGTAGAGTCGCGCAGGCCCGGTGACGACGGCTCGGTGTGGGTCGCAGAGGATGATCCGCGCGCCCATCCCGACGAGCTTGTCGACGAAGAACAGCCGGCTCTCGAACATCTTCTCGAAAACGAGGACCGTCCCCCGCGCCTGCGTCGCGACGGTCACGGCAATCGACGTCAGGTCTGCAGGGAACTGCGGCCACGGCCCGTCGTCGATCTTCGGGATCGCGCCGCCGAGGTCGTCCTGGACGACGAGCTCCTGCGCTCCCGGAACGCGCACGCTCGTTCCTTCGATGTGGATCTCGATCCCGAGCCGATCGATCATCGGCCTGACCGCGACGAGGTCCTCGGGTCGCGTGTCGTCGATCGTGATCTCACCCGGCGTGATCGCGCCGAGGCCGATGAAGCTCGCGACGTCGATGTGGTCCGGCCCGATCCGGAACTCGCCGCCGGAGAGACGCTCGACCCCCTCGATCTGGAGCACGTTCGACCCGATGCCCTGGATGTGCGCGCCGAGGCCGACCAGGAAACGGCACAGATCCTGGATGTGCGGCTCGCAGGCCGCATTGCCGATCACCGTCTCCCCGCGCGCCAGCACGGCGGCCATGACCGTGTTCTCCGTGCCGGTGACGCTCGCCTCGTCGAGGAACAGCGCGGCGCCGACGAGCCCGTCGGTGTGCATCGTGTACCGGCGCTCGACCTCGATCTCGGCGCCGAGGCCGCGCAGCGCGTCGATGTGCACGTCCAGGCGCCGACGGCCGATCACGTCCCCACCTGGAGGCGGGATCACCGCTCGCCCGTGCCGCGCCAGAAGCGGGCCCGCCAGCAGGATCGAGGCCCGGATGCGCCGGCAGAGATCCTCGTCGAGCTCGACCTTGCGGATCTCCGCAGCATGGAGGCGAACCTCGTTCCGCCCGAGCCACTCGACGTCGGCGCCGATGTCCGCGAGCAGCTCGAGCATCGTCTCGACGTCGCGGATCCGCGGCACGTTGGTGAGCGTCACCGGCTCGGCCGTCAGCAGGCACGCCGCGAGGATCGGCAGTGCGCCGTTCTTGTTCCCCGCCGCCGCGATCCGCCCCGAGAGCGGCTGGGCTCCCTCGATCACGAAGGACTCCGCGAGTGACTCAGTGACGACGGTCTGCGCCATGCCCGCGGGCTATCCTAGCGGCGTTGTGGAGCCGACCCGCGACGCCGCCTGGGAGACTCTGACGCGGTACACGAAGAGCGAGGCGCTCCTGCGCCACGCGCTCGCCGTGGAAGCCGCCGTCGGCGCCTACGCGGTCCGCTTCGGCGAGGACGAGGAGCTCTGGCGGGCGACGGCCCTGCTCCACGACTTCGACTACGAGATCCATCCCACTCTCGACCAGCACCCCCAGGACGGTGAGCCGATCCTGCGCGAGGAAGGCTGGCCCGACGAGGTGGTCGACGGCGTCCTCTCGCACGCCAACCACGTCGACGTTCCGCGCGACACGCCGCTCCGGAAGACGCTCTTCGCCTGCGACGAGCTGAGCGGGTTCATCCACGCGTGCGGGCTCGTTCGGCCCGACGGGATCGCGACGCTCGAGCCGAAGTCGGTGCGCAAGAAGCTGAAGCAGCCGTCGTTCGCGGCCGGCGTCAACCGGGACGACGTCTACGAAGGCGCCGAGGAGCTCGGGGTCGACCTCGACGAGCACATCGCGTTCGTGGTCGCAGCCATGCGCCCGATCGCGGGCGAGCTCGGGCTCCGGACGGGCTAGAGACGCTCTCCGCAATAGTCCCCTCGGTTCGACCGGTCATTTCCGACGGACGCACGGGCACAGCCCACGCGTCCTGACGGCGGCATCGCAAGCGACGCCTTAGGCGCCGAGCGCCGAGACGAGGCGCTCGAGGTCGTCGTCGTTCGTCCACCAGCCGCACGAGACGCGGATCCACCCCTGGCCGGGGATGTCTCGCACGACGACGCCCCGCTCGTACAGCCGCTTCACGAGCTCGGCCGAGTCGCCCTCGACCCGGAAGGAGACGAGCGTCGCCTGGTCGGGGGCGGTGACGACGTCGAAGCGCTCTGCGAGCAGATCGCGGCAGCGGGCGGCGGTCGCGGCAGCCCGCTCGAAGCGCCCCTCGGGAGCGAGGTCGAGTGCCGCGTCGAGGCCTGCGAGCGAGGGCGGCGGCGTCCAGCCCGGGTCGAATCGCAATGCGCCCGCTCGCGGAGTGAACTCGCCGTTCGGCTCGTACCCGTCCTGCGAGAGATAGCTGGGCGCGGCGATCTCCAGCCGGTCCGGGTCGACCACCGCGAGCCCACCCATCGAGTCGGGCCCGGCTAGCCACTTCTGGCAGGAGAAGGCGAAGAAGTCGAACTCCGACGCGTCCACCGGGATCGCGCCGGCCGACTGAGCTCCGTCGACGAGCACGGGCAGCCCCGTAGCCTCCTTCAGCTCCGCGACCGGGAAGCGGTTTCCGCTGACCCAGCAGACGTGTGAGAGCGCGAGCAGCCTGGTCTTCGGCGTGACCTCTCGGAGCAGGCCCTCGAGCGCCTCGTCACCCGCCAGCTCCCGGACGCTCGCGACGCGCACGCCCGCGGGTGACACCGCCAGCGCTCCGAGCAGCCCGAAATGCTCGCCGTCGGTCGTGACGACCTCGTCGTCCGGGCTCAGGCCGAGCCCCGTCAAGACGATGTTGCAGCCGTTCGTGGTCGAGGTCGCAAGCGCCATGTTCTCGGGCGGCACGCCAACGAGGGCGGCGAGCTTCTCCCGGACCGTCGTCCGCAGGCCGAGCGCGCGCTCGAAGTACGCCGGCCCGCCGCGGCCGTTCTCGAGGTCGGACTGCTCCTGGGCGGTCATCGCGTCGACCGTCCGGCGGGAGAGCGGCCCGTTCGTGCCCGCGTTCAGATAGGCGAGCCGCTCGAAGACGGGGAACTGCGCGCGCGCCTTCTCGAAGGTCACTCGAACCTCGTCTCCACAGGAGCGTGGTCGGATAGGAGCCGCCCGTCGACCGTGCGCCGCTCCGGCGGCCACTTCTCGGTGCCGAGCGTCTCCGCCCCCTTGACGAGCACCTGGTCGATGCCGGGAATCGGCTCCGAGTACCCCTCCAGGTGCTTGAGCGTCTGCGAAGTGCCTGTTCCGATGTTGAAGTCGCCCGCGAGCACTAGGGTGTCGCCGTCCTGCGCGAACAACTCGGCGAAGTCGGCCGCCCGCTGCAGCTCGACGTCGGCGCACCTGCGGTCGGCCCGGGACGCGTGCAGGTTCGTGATCGATACGTAGCGGCCGTCCGTCTCGGCCCGGACCGCCTGGCACACGCGACGCTCGAGTGCCCACTTGAGACGGGTGCGGAGGTCGAGGCCGAGCTCCTTCGCGTGGGCCTTCCGGAAGCTGCGGGGGTTCAGCACGATCGAATCCTCTCCGACGAGCCGCAGCCCGGGCGCGAGGAGGATCGCATTCGCCTGACCGGTGAAGGCCGAACGGAAGAAGCCGTGGTTGAGATCCGTGATCCACCTGCCGAGCTCCGCGCTCAGCAGCTTCGGCCGGGACGCCACCACTCCGAATGCCTGCATCCCGCTCCAGCCCTCGAGGCGAGACAGCGCCCAGACCGGCAGCTCCTGCAGGCAGAGCGCATCAGGGTGGTCGGCGGTCGCGAGCTGCACCATCTCCTCGAGGAACGCGCGGCGCTCGGGCGGGACGGCGTTCCCGTGAAACACGTTCCAGGTGCGGACGAGGAGCGCCAACGGCGCACTAGTCTAGGCGCGTGCTTCGGCGGCAACGATTCACGGATGCGATCTCACGCCAGCTCGAGCTCTTCGAGCGCGACTACGCCGAGCTGATCCGCGAGTGCGACGAGGCGGAGGCGGCCTATGACCAGGCCGAGCGCGAGGAGGCCGAGGAGCGGTTCGGCGACTACCAGGATCTCGTCGAGACGGGCACCGAGATCCTGGCGGAGCTACGCGACAACTTCGCGGCGACGCTCGACGGGGGCACGGCCGAGGAGTACGAGACCGAGTTCAACCGGGCGGTGCACCGGCGGCTCCCTCGCTTCGGCCTCGAGATCGAGAACCTCTAGGAAAAGCAGGAGACGACCGGTCAGGCGATTGGGAACCTGGCCTGCGCCAGTGTTCACGAATGTCCCCTGAGCGTCGTATCGCTGGGCGAGGCGGAGTTGGTTCTCTTGCGCGTCAGTCGTTCGACGTGCTGGCCGCGTGCTTCTTATGGCGCGCGTGCCGTCCCTCTTGCTGTTCTCGCCGAAGGGTGATGAACGCCATCCCGAGCTGCCGGACCAGTTCGACCAGAATGCCGAGTCCGACTAGGAGATAGAAGATCGTAAAGATCTTCATCGAGGCGCTGGTTAGGACGAGGTTCGGGTCGGCGATGCTCGACGTGGTCAGCGTCGCGACAGCGAAGTAAAGGCTGTTGACCAAGGACCAGTCCTCGCTCAGCCTGTAGACCAGCGTGCCGATCACGATGAGGAAGACTGCCGCGATGAGGGTCTGTGCGAAGCCGTCGTCTCGTGCAGCGATCTTCACGGCGCGCGCGAGATTGTGGAACATCACGGCCACAGGCAGCATCCGACGAGCTTCGCCGCAGTCGCGACCTGTCCTGCCGAATGTGGACACCGACCCACCCGCGAGAACCGACAAGCGCCTGACCAACGAAAAGACAACACTCTCGACTGCGCCAGCGTTCGGGAATGTTCCCTGACGGTTCTGGCCCTCCCACCTCACCACTCAGGCAGAGGAGCGGTTCTCAGACCGCGTACAGGACGAGAATGGCGACTGTCGCCAGGATGATCGCAGCGATGAACGCGATCTCACTTGTACGATCGCGAAGGCCGCTCACCAGGTACGTGATGAAGATCCACATCGGGGCGAGTTGGCTAAAAAAGTCCAGCTTCACATCGATCACGTTCTTCGCGATGACGGCCTCGACGAGAAGGCAGACGGCCGCAACGAGCGAAACCATGACCAGCGGGTCGCGGATCTGCCGCCACGACACGTCGCCATGCGGGAAATTGGGCGCACGCATAACGCACACCTCCCTCGCCCGGGTTGCTTCCCCTGGAAACTTGATACTTGATCATCCATCCCTGCGTTGCGCTGCACATCCGCGCCGCCACTGAACCCGCTTGCCCGGAACTACCGAACTCCCGCTGCCAGTAGGTGGCTAGGGCGAGAACGCCAGGCTGCGCCAGTGTTCGCGAAGGCACTCCGATGGCTGCCTCACAGTCACCCGCGCGCGGGCGCTTCGGCAAGTGCGAGATCCTACGGATGCGCCGGCCGGAGCGTGCCGACGATGATTCCGGACGGAGCTTCAGTGCACACCTATCTACTGATGATCACGTTCCGGGTGTGGTTTTGCGAGATCGCGGTCTCGGGATTCAACTACTTCGTCCTCATGAACCGCGTCTACGAGCCGCGCGTCGGCGAGCTACGCGCGCATCGAATCGGGATGACGACGCGAATCGTCTACATCTTCTTCCCGTTCGCCTACGCGCTGGTGCGGTTCGCTCACGTTCATGCCGTGCCCGAGTTGCTACTCGCCGGCACGTACTGGCTCTTGATGGTGCTTGCCTTCGAATGGGTCGGGAGCTTCCTGCTCCGCCGTCCCGTCCACGAGATTCTCGAAGGCTGGCACGTGGAGAACGGCTACATGTGGCCCTATGTCCTGGCGGCCTACTTCTTCTCACCGCTGGTCGTCGGGCTCCTCCTGGCCTGACTCGGCCCCACCTGCGGCGCGCCTGAGAACAGGATGGTGGGTTGGGCCAGCGTTCCGGAATGACGCCTGAGCGGAGACTCCGCGTGCGACCCGAGCCGGGCGGGCTTCGCTTCTGCGTCAAGCAGCGGGCGTATGTCTCCAGACGACCGTTTTCTGCTGCGTGTGCGCAGGTGTGACGGTCTCGGTCGGTGTCGCGCCGAGTCTTTCCGCGACGCGCTGAGAGCGGACGTTGTTGGGCGAGATCAAAGAGACCAGAAGGTCGATGGATCGGGACTCGTATGCCCAGTCACGGATGGCTGCGGCTGCTTCGGTCGCATATCCAAAGCCCCAGTGCGCCCGTATCAAGGCCCAGCCGAGTTCAGGCTGAGCATGGCTTCCCGCGCTCGTCCAAGTCGAGGGCGTCCAGCCGCGCGTGTCGAAGATGATCAGGCCCGCCCAGCCGACTACCCGCCGATCAGTCGCGGCGGTCTCGAGAATGAACGGGCCAAGTCCGTCGGTTCTCCAACCGCCGATCCCTCCTTCGATCATTGCTCGGGCCTCGTCGAGCTCAGAGACAGGTTTTCTGTTCAAGCCGTGCATGACCACCGGATCCGCGAACAGCTCGTGCAGGGCATCCGCATCTTGCGGAGTTGGCGTGCGGAGGCAGAGCCTGTCCGTGTAGAGGCAGATCTGCTCCCACGGTGGGGTGTCGTAAGCCACGCCGAGACCGTAGCCGGAGCCTGAGCTCGCAGCTTGCGTGTTTGCAACGCTCAGCTGCCCGAGTATTCAGGAATGTCCCGCGACCGTCTGTTGTCGCCTTCTGGTGGTAAGGCGACGGTGAGTAGCAACAGAGGGTCGAGTCTAGATCGCGGTCAGGAAGCGCTCGATCATCGAGTTCACCTGCTCGGGCACCTCAAGTTGATGGAAGTGGCCAGCCCCGACGGTCATCCCATACTGGACATCGGGCTTCAACGTCTGCAGGCGCGACGGATCGTTGCTGCCGCCAGGCGCCGACTGGAGGACGAGCAGCGGTGAGTTGCACATCATCAGGGCCGAGACCCCGTCCCATCTCGTAACGCCTTCGATTACTGCACGGGCAACGGGTAAGGGGACCGAGCACATTGTGTCGACGATCTTCTTCCGAAGCTCGTCATCGGCCGTCGGCCCTACTCTCTGCAAGACCGACGCACGCCGCACATCCTCCGCGGCGGGCCCTTTCAGTTGCTTCGCAAGGTCCGCGTATAGGAGTGCCGTCTCATCCGTGGGATGGACGGGGCCTGGATCGACGGCGACGAGCGCGCTCGGGATTGAGGGGTGCCGCGCACCGAGTTCGATTGCGATCATCCCGCCGAGGCTGTGCCCGACGACGACCGGCCGCTCGATGCCAACCTCTGCACAGAACCATGTGATGTCGTCGGCGAGGCTCGGGATGTCGTAGCCGTCGGATGGTGAATCGCTGCGGCCGCAACCGCGGAGCGCGAGAGTCGTGACCGTATGTGTTGGCCTGAAGTAGTCGAACTGCGGTGCAAAGAACGTGTGGTCGCAACACCAGCCCGGTACGAAGAGCAGTTCGACGCCCCCGCGTCCGTCCCGCTCGTAATAGAGCCTTAGCCCGTCGCGTTCTGCGTACGGCACGGCAGGGACGATTCTCTCACAGCGCCGAGGGGGCTCGCTTAGCTGGAAACGTGCTGTCGCACTTTGCGGGAAGTGCGATAGCCGACCGTCGTGGTCGAGTACCCGACCGCGCATTCAGGCGATAGCCGCATGACGTGCGCCAGTGTTCGGGAATGTCCCCCGAGCGCCGATCTCCTCAATCGGGAGGACCGACATGGGCCCCTGCCGGAGGCCTACGCATCGGCCAAACCGGGGGGCCGCCTTCTGGCAGTTCAAACACACCCATGTGCAGGAAGCCGAGTCGCTCGTACAGTGCCGCGCTACGCTCGCTGCTGGCCTCGATGTACGTCGGTAGCGCAGCCGAATCGGCTCTCTCCAGCGTCGGCTGCATGAGCATCGATCCCACGCCCTGTCCCTGCAGAGCGGTGCGCACCCCGACCGTTCGGACGTAGAAGTGAGGCTCACGTGGGTGTCGCTTCTCCATCGCGCGCTGCACTCTTATCGCGCGCGGCAACCGCGTCCTGAACGCCCACATCCACTTAAGTGTCTCCTTCCCCGTCGCCGACTTCGGCATCTCCCAGGCGCCGGGTGGCAGCTCGGCCACCGCGCCGTCGTACCCGGACGTCGTCCACACGGTCCCCCCGTTTGCCAGCACGTACTGCTCCATCTCAACCACAAACATCGTTCGTAGCCGCGCCCTTTGCCGCAGACGGCCCGGCCGAAGGAACGTGAACACGGGGTCGGTCATGAACGCGTCCGCCAGCATCGCCGCCACCTTCGGCACCTCATCTGCAGCCGCTGTCCGGACTTCGAGCGGTCTCAACCCGGTGACCATATCGTCACCTTCGAAGACCGATCGGCAGGCTCTGACTGAGCGGCGCGATTAGCGCTCGGATGTCGCGAAACCTCGCTTGGGCGAGCGGGTTGTCACCTGACGCGACCTTCTGGCTCTTGATCGGCGGCTGGCGATCGCTCCGGCTAGCGGTGGCCGAAGTGGTGCGCGGTGGGGAGTGAGCCGAAGACGTCGGCGTTCTCGGAGCAGCGCCGCGCGAGTGGGCCGAGCGACTCGAGCTCCCGCACGACGACGTTCCGGTTCCGGCCGAGGCGCTCGAACTTTCCCCGCGCCAGCAGGAGCGGCTCCGACCGGACGAGCGCGCGGAAGCGCTCGTACACGGACGGCGGGACGATCAGGTTGATCTGGCCGATCTCGTCCTCGAGCAGCATGAAGACGACCCCGTTCGCGGTCGCCGGCCGCTGCCGCGCCACCGCCATCCCGGCCACGGTGACGGTTCCGCCCGAGGGCCGCTCCGCGAGCTCCTGGCTCGAAAGCGTGCCCTCCGGCAAGTGCGGCCGGAGCAGCGACAGCGGGTGCACTCCGACCGACAGGCTCGTCGTCCGGTAGTCGGCGAGCATCCGCTCCCAGGGCGTCTGCTCGCGCAGCGCGGGCGCGGCCGCGGTCGGATCGAGCGGGAGGGCGAGCTGCCGCTCCTCTCCCCCGCTCCCGGGCACGCTCTGGGTGCGCGGCACGAGCCCGAGCTCCCAGAGGAGCACGCGGCGGCTGCCTCCGAACGAGTCGCACGCGCCCGAGGCGACGAGCGCCTCCAGCCGCGGCCGGTCGAGCGACGTCCGCTGCGCCAGCTCGCGCACTCCGGAGAATGGCCCGGCCCGTTCGCGCTCGGCCACGACCGCCTGCGCCTCCTCCGAGCCGAGCGAGCGGACGTACTCGAGCCCGACGCGCACCGCCTCGTCCTCCAGCGCGCACTCGGCCTCGCTGCGGTTCACGTCCGGCGAGCGCACCTCCACCCCGCGCCGCTGCGCATCGCGCACGAGCGACGCGGGCGGGTAAAAGCCCATCGGCTGCTCGTTCAGGAGCGCGCACAGGAACTCGCGCGGGTAGTGGTGCCGCAGCCAGGCCGACTGGTACGCGAGCAGGCCGAACGCCGCCGCGTGCGACTTCGGGAAACCGAACGACGCGAACCCGTTCAGTTTCTGGAAGACCATCTCGGCCGTCTCCCGGTCGACCCCTCGCCCGAGCGCGCCCTCGACGAAGCGCTCGTGGAACGCCTCGACCGCCTCGCGGCTGCGCTTGCGGCTCATCGCCCGCCGCAGCCCCTCCGCCTCGCCGACCGAGAACCCCGCGAGCGCGATCGCGACCGCGAGCACCTGCTCCTGGAAGACGACCACCCCGAGCGTCTCGCGCAGCGGCTCCTCGAGGAGCGCGTGGTCGTACGGCACCACGAACGACGGATCCTCGCGCAGGCGCCGCCGGTGCTCGATGTACGGATGGACGGCACCGCCCTGGATCGGGCCGGGCCGAACGAGCGCGACCTGGACGGTCAGGTCCTCGAGGTCCTCGGGGAGGGTGCGCAAGAGCGACTGCATCTGCGCCCGGCTCTCGATCTGGAAGACGCCGACCGTGTCGGCTCGTTGGATCTCGCCGTAGACGGCCCGGTCTTCGAGGGGGATCCGCGAAAGATCAACTGTGCCGCCGCCCGCGCGGGCGATCCGCTCGACGCAGTCCTCGACCGCCGAGAGCATCCCGAGCCCGAGCAGGTCGATCTTGAGAAAGCCGGCATCCGCGCACGAGTCCTTGTCCCACTGGCAGAGCTGGCGGCCGGCCATCGCCGCGGGCTGCACCGGGACGAGCTCGACCAGCGGCCGGGTCGAGATCACCATCCCGCCCGGGTGCTGCGAGACGTGCCGCGGCAGGCCGCCGAGCTCGGCGCACAGCTCGGCAAACGCGCGCCAGCGTGGAGAGGCCAGCTTCGACTCGGCGTCGGGCAGCTTCTCCAGCTCCTCGCCGATCCTCCGAGGGCTGCCGTCCGTGAGCCGAGCCAGCCGCTCGAGCTCGGCGAACGGGAGGCCGAGCGCCTTGCCGACGTCGCGGATCGCGCCCCGGGCGCGGTAGGTCGCGAAGCTCGCGACGAGCGCCGAGTGCTCGCGGCCGTAGCGCTCGCAGACGCCGACGATCAGCTTCTCCCGGATGTCTCGCGGAAAGTCGAGGTCGATGTCCGGAACCGACACGAGCTCGCGGTTGAGGAAGCGCCCGAGCGGAAGGCCGGCGTGCACCGGGTCGACGTGCGAGAGCCCGGTCAGGTAGCAGACGATCGAGCCGACCGAGCTCCCGCGGCCGCGACCCGGTGGGAGCACGTTGCGCGCCACCGACTCGCCGCGCACCTCCCGCGCGCACTCCCGCGCCAGCTCCAGCACCTCCCAGTGGAGAAGGAAGAACCCCGCGAGCCCAAGCTCCTCGATCAGCTTCAGCTCCTCCTCGAGCCGGCTGCGCGCCTTGCGCTTGTGGCCGTTCGCTCCTTCGTAGCGCCCGGCGAACGCGCGGTCGCAGACGTGCCTGAGCTGCGCGATCGCCGGCTCGCCCGTGTCCGAGAAGTCCGGATAGCGATAGCCGAGGTCCTCGGTCAGGTCGAACTCGAGGCGCTCGGCCAGCTCGCCGGTTCGCTCGACGGCGTCGCGGTCGAGCGGGAACTTGTCTGCCAGCTCGCCAGGCGGGAGCAGGACGCTCTCCCGGTTCCCGCGCCGCTCCGCCTCGCAGCCTTCGAGCGAGGTGCGGTGGCGGATCGCGACGAGCACGTCCTGGAGCGACGTGCGGCGCGGATGGTGCGAGTGGACGTCCCCGGTCGCGACCGTGCGCACGCCCAGCGCATCGGCGAGGTCTCGCAGCGCGGCGAGCCGGCTCGCGTCGCCTCGCTCGTATGGCCGTTGCAGCTCGACGAAGAAGCGTTCCGGCCCGAACGCGCGCGCCAGGGCTCTCGCGCCGTTCGGGTTGCGAACCGCGAGGCCGTGCCGCGCGCACCCGGACAGGCAGACGAGCCCCTCGCTGAGCTCGGCGAGCAGGCGGGCGTCGAGCGACGGCGGCAGCGGCTCTGCGCCTTCTTTCGGCCTCGTTCCTGCGTGTGCCGCGGTCAGCAGGCGGCAGAGGTTCGCGTAGCCCCGCGCGGACTCGACGAGCAGCGTCACGTGCGAGCCGTCCGTGAGTGTCACCTCGGCGCCGGTGATCGGGCGCACGCCGAGGGCCCTCGCCGCATGCGCGAACTCGAGCGAGCCGTACACCCCGTCGTGGTCGGTCAGCGCGAGCGACTCGTAGTCCAGCTCGGCCGCGCGGGCTGCGAGCTCCTCCGGCAACGAAGCGCCGTCGAGGAATGAATAGGCTGAGTGCGCGTGCAGCTCGACGGCCACCCCGTGCTCCTAGCGCCCGGTGAGGGCGAGACGACGACCGACCGGCCCGAGCGGACGCTTCGAATCCTCGTCGAGCTCGACGACCTGATCGTGAGCTGGTTCCGCTACGAGCCCGGCGAGAAAGGGCCGGAGCCCCACGTGCACCACGAGCACTCCGACGCCTTCTACGTGCTCGAGGGAGAGGTCGAGTTCGCGCTCGGCCCCGACAGGCAGCGCATGACGGGCGGACCGGGAACGTTCGTCGCGGCGCCGCCGAACGTCGTCCACACGTACCGCAACTCGAGCGACTCGACCGCGGTCTTCCTCAACATCCACTCGCCGAGCCTGGGCTTCGGGAACGTCCTTCGCGGCCACGGCCACGAGGGCTTCGACCAGTTCGACCCGCCCGCCGACGGGGGCCGGCCGCTCAGCGATGCGGTCTTCAACGGCCCGGGCGAGGGCGAGCTGATCGAGAACGAGCGGGGCTCCCGCCTGATCAAGGCCGACCTGACGCACTTCGCCGCGATCGACCTCACCTTCCAGCCGGTCTTCGAGGGCGTCGGCCTCCACGCCCACGACGACCACGTCGACGCCTTCTACGTGCTGGAAGGCGAATTCGAGTTCCTCGAGGCAACAGGGTCGAGGCGTGGTGGCCCAGGCACCTTCTTCGCCGCCCCACGCGGCACCGAGCACGGGTTTCGCAACGCGGGAGACGAGCCGATCCGCTTCCTCAATCTCCACGCACCGCCGGGAAACTTCTTGGACGTCGTGCGCCGCGGCTGAGCTCAACCGCCGCGCTGGCTGAACCAGCAGCCTCCCTCCTCGTCGCGGAAGACGATCTCGTGCTCGCCCCCGGCCAGCACCACGTCGAAGTAGCGTCGGCTGACCGGATCCGCCGTCCACCAGCGGTCGACGACGCGCCACTCCTCGCGGACGAGCGCGACCGGAGAGCGGTTCACGCGACGAGGCGAGCCGTCCACGTGCGCCTCCACGAGCGCGACTTTTGGCTCGTTCACGCGCCGCACCATCAGCGCATCGACCGGTCATTTCCGACGGACGCGCGACCGAGGCATCGCTCGCCGATGCCGATCAGAGGACGCACCGGCTTGCCGGTATGGCCGGCTTGATCTCGCTCGTCCTGAGGGCGGCATCGCAAGCGATGCCTTGTTCAGTCGTCGCGCGGAACCAACAGTGCCCGCTGCTCCGGCAAACGCGACCACGGCGCGACCTCGACGACGGTGCAGACGGAGCCCGAGCCGGTCCCTGCGCGAACCTGGCGGAGCCCTTCCCGCAGGTGATCCCGCAGCTCGGCTCCCTCGGGCTGGACGAGCTCGAGCTGGCTCCCGACCGACTCCGCGAGGATCAGCACCTCGAGCGACAGCGCGACCGCGGGCGCGGGCAGGTCGAGAAGCTTGGGCCCGAGCGCGGTGCGCAGGCGAGCGGGCTCGGCGGTCGCGTCGCGCAGCGTCACGGTGCGTCGCCACGATCCGCCGCCGACAAGCCGCGCCGCGAGCGCCAGCTTGCGCAAGGCCCGCCCGCCTCGCTCCGGTCGAGCGAGCAGCCGGTCGAGGAGAACGCCGAGTGAGCGTCTCAGCGCCAGTTCGTTTCCGACCGCTACCGGGAACTCGAGCGTCTCGAGCAGCTCCGCGGGGGGCTTCCGTCCGCGGATCCGCCTCTTCGAGCCCCCTCTCGCCAGGCTCCAGGCGCGCCGGCCGTCCGGCCCCAGACGTTCGGCCACGGCGCCACCCGGCAGCCCGGCAAGCTCTCCGATCTTCGTCAGTCCCAGGTCGGCCAACTCCTGCCTGCGCCCGGCCTCCAGCGGCAGCAGCGTGAGCGGCAGCGGCGCAAGAAAGTCGCGCGCCTGCTCGTCGGACACGACCAGCACCTGACCCGAACGGGCGACGTTCGCGGCAGCCAGGGCCGCGAAGCGGCGCTTCGCCGCGCCCACACGCGCGTCCCAGCCGGGCCCGACCGCCTTCAGCGCCCGCTTGAGCGCCGGCTCGAGCCCGCCGTAGAGCCGCTCGACGGCGCGCGTCTCGAAGTACGCGCAACCCGGCGCGGCGGGATCGACCGAGAACCCTGCGTCCTCGAGCCGTCGGACGATCTGCTCCCAGGCCTCCTCGGCCGCGGCCGGGTCGCGATCGACGAGCTGGAGCGACGGGCACGTGGCCAGCGCCTCCCCCAGCCGCATCCCCGGCTGCACGCCGACCGCCTCGGCCGCCGAAGTAACCGGCCCGAGCAGCGCCTCAGCCCCGGGCTCCGGAGCGAGCGCAGCAGCCTCGATCTGAAGCCGCGGCCGCTCCCGCAGCGCCGCACGCAGCTCGAACCCTGGGATGACAACGCATGCGATCACGGGAACATATGTTCTACACGAACATACGTTCTCCTGTCAAGGGCTGGAAGCGTTTCGCGCTCGACGTCGTTCCTGCGGGAGGAACGTTCCACCGACAGAGGGGTGCAGCACATGAACGTCACGACCATCGGCAAGGGGAACATCGGCGGGGGACTCGCGAAGCTCTGGGGGAAGGCGGGGCACGACGTGACCACGCTCGGGAGCGAGGGCGGCGACGCCTCCGGCGCCGACGTCGTGCTCGTCGCGGTCCCGTCCGGCTCGATCTCGGACGCGCTCTCCAAGGTCACCGGGCTCGAGGGCAAGGTGGCGATCGACACGTCGAACGCCTTCGCCGGCCGCAACGAGGAGTACGAGTCGTTCGCCCACGAGGTGAAGGCCCACACCGGCGGTCCCGTCGCGAAGGCGTTCAACGCGAACTTCGCCGCGCTCTATGACCAGATCGGCGAGCAGCGAAACCGCCCGAGCTGCCTGTACGCGGCCGACGACGACGCGCGCGGGGTGACGGAGCAGCTGATCCGGGACGCCGGCTACGAGCCGGTGAGCGCCGGAGGGCTCGAGAACGCCCGCGCGCTTGAGGACTTCGTCCCCAACCTGCTGGGCAAGATCGGGCGGGTCTTCTACCGCTTCGCGCCGCCCGGCGAGCTCTAGCTCGCGCCGGTAAACAGGGTCAGCTGCATCCCGTCCGGCGCCTGGACGCGCGCGTTGCGGTCGCCCCAAGGCGTCATCACCGGCGGTGCGACCTGCTCGCCGCCCGCGGCCACGAGCCGCCGGGCCGTCTCCTCGGAGTCGACCACTTCGAGCGCGAGCCGGACCGTTCCGGACACCCGGCGGCCGGCCTCAATCGAGTCGACCAGCGTGGCCTGAGACTCGTCCATCAGCTCGAGCGTCGCCTGCCCCGCTTCCAGGACGACGACCTTGCCGCTCCCGGAGCTCCAGTCGGCCACCTGCTCGAGCCCGAGGGCGTCGCGGTAGAAGACAAGCGCCGCGTCGAAGTCCGCCACCGTGAGGGCGACGCGGAGTTCCTTGACCGTGCTCATGCCGGCGCAAACGACTCGGCGTCACCAGGACTTCCCGAGACGTAGAGTCGCCGCGTGCGCGAGGAGGCGTTCGAGCTACCCGTCGACGGCGGCGCCCTTCGCGGCCATCGCGGCGGCGAGGGCCGGCCCGCGCTCCTGCTCCACGGAGGGGCGGCCATTCCCGACTACCTCGGCGACCTCGCCGAGCAGCTCGACGGGCTCTTCTCCACGCTCCGCTACACGCAGCGCGGCACGCCGCCCTCGGAGGCCCCGGGGCCGTACACGATCGAGTCGCACATGGCGGACGCGCTCGCCGTGCTCGACCGGTTCGGGCTCGAGCGCGCATGGGTGATCGGCCACTCGTGGGGCGGCCACCTCGCCCTGCACCTGGCCGTGGCCTACCCGGAGCGGGTCGCGGGCCTTCTCTGCATCAACCCGCTCGGCGCCGACCTGAGCGTGTTCGACGACTTCGAGGAGACCCTGAGCCGTACGCTCACGCGCGCCCAGATGGAGCGGATCCACGAGATCGACGAGCGCCGGCGGGCTCAGGACGTGACCGAGGCCGACCTCGTCGAGCGCTTCGGGCTGATCTGGGTACCGTTCTTCGTTGACCCCGGGAACGCGAGCGAGCCTCCCGCGCACGTCGGCGTCGAGGCGTCGATCGAGACCAACCGCTCGATCTCGGAGCACTCCGAGCAGAGGACGCTCGCGGACGGGCTCGGCGGCGTGATCGCCCCGGCGCTCTTCGTGCACGGCGAGGACGACCCGCTGCCGCTGCGCTCCTCGACCGAGACGGCCGCGCTGATTCCCGGCGCGCGGGTCGAGACGATCCCCGACTGCGGACACTTCCCGTGGCTCGAGCAGCCGGCCGCCTTCCGCTCGGCCGTCGAGCGCGGCCTTAGAGCGTGACTTCTGCCGCCGCGCCGTACATGCGGGAGAGCCGCGGGACGACGTCGAGCACGCTCACCTGCGAGCACCAGGCAATGTCCTCCTCGAGCCCGGGCGGGCCGTACGTGCGCGCGTTGATTCCGTCGATCGCCTCGGGGTAGCGCGCCGCGATCAGGTCGGCCGCGATGGCTGCGTCCGTCCGGTCGGCCGTGAGCAGGCCGACGATCCGTCCCGCGCAGTACGCGTCGTCGATCGCGAAGTCGTCCTTGAAGCCTGCGCAGATGACGACCGTGTCGTCCGCGCGCTCGCGCGCGAGGCGGGCCACGGCGTCGAGGTTGAGGAGCGAGCCGAGCACGACCTCCGCACACGACGCGGCCGCCGTCACGATCGCGCGGGTGCCGTTCGTCGTCGAGAGGATCAGCGTCTCCGCGCGCGGCTCGAGGAACTCGCGCGGCGAGGCACCCGCGTCGAACCCGTCGATCCGCTGCGCGTCGCGCTCGCCGCCCGTGATCGCGGAGTCGCCGAGTTCCTCCCGCAGCGCCCTCGCGTCGTCGATCTTCGCGCAGCAGAGGACACGCTGGTAGCCCGACGCGAGCGCCTGGGCGATGGTCGACGTCGCACGCATCAGGTCGACGACGATGCCGAGCTGCGCCGTGGCTGCTTCCGCCGGCGTGAAGGCGACGTGGAGGCGCATGGGCGAAAAGCTACCGGGGCCGAAGGCGGGGCTAGGCTAACGGCGGATGTCGACGCCGATGCACTGCTACCGCCACCCGGACCGGGAGACCTACGTCTCCTGCTCGGACTGCGGCCGCCCTATCTGCACCGAGTGCATGACGCCGGCGCCTGTCGGCCAGCGCTGCCCCGAGCACTCGGGCAAGGCACAGGGGCTGGGAAGGGTCACCACAGGAGCGCGTCGCACGGCCTTCGAGGGAACGGGAGCGCTCGTGACGAAGGCGCTGATCGCCCTCAACATCCTCGTCTACGTGATCACCGCCGCGCAGGGCCGGGGGATCAACGATCCCGGTGGGACGCTCTTCCTCAAGTGGGCGCTCTTCGGCCCCGCGGTCGCAAACGGCGACTGGTGGCGCCTGGTCACGAGCACCTTTCTCCACGCAAACATCATCCACATCGCGTTCAACATGTATTTCCTCTGGTTCGTTGGCTCGGCGGTGGAGTCGTTTCTCGGCCGCGGCCGGTTCCTCGCCGTCTACCTCGTCTCGGGACTGGCAGGCTCGGCGGGCGCACTGGTCGCCAACCCGACGACCGTGACCGTCGGCGCCTCCGGCGCGATCTTCGGGATCCTCGGCGCGGCATTCGTCCTCGAGCGCCAGCGGGTCTACGTGCTAGGCGGCCAGGCGCTGATGCTGATCGGGATCAGCCTCGTCTTCAGCTTCGTCTTCACCGGGATCTCGTACGGCGGCCATATCGGAGGCCTGATCGGCGGCGTCCTCTGCACGCTCGTGCTCTCGAAGTTCGGCCGCGGCCACGCGGCCTACAGCCGGATGGGGCTCTGGGGGATCGCAGGCGTCCTCGCCGTCGGGCTGCTCAGCATCGCGATCGCGTACCTGAGCGTTCGCGGCTACGCCTGAGCGTCAGCTGAGCCGCTCGACCCGCACCACGTGGTCGAGCATGTCCTTCCAGCCGCGGTCGACGCCCGCCCCGCCGTCGATGCGGTCCGCAAAGCCGTCCCACGCGAAGATCTTGTCGGCACCCGTGCCTCCGTAGACGACGTCCTTCCCGCGGTCGCCCTGGAGCTTGTCGTTGCCGGGGCCGCCGTAGATGACGTCGTTCCCGTTGCCGCCGCCGAGGGTGTCGCTCCCCGGCCCGCCCTTGATCAGGTCGTTGCCGCCGTTGCCGTCCACGACGTCGTTCCCGCCGAGCCCGCAGATCACGTCGCGCCTCGGCGTGCCGATCAGGTTGTCGGCCCCGGGAGTCCCGGTCATCGTGCAGGCCGGCCCGCCGTGCGTCGCCGCGTGCCCGCCCCGCACGAGGAACAGCGCGGCCACGCCGAAGAGCACCGCCATGGTCTTCGCGCGTGCTTGCTGCTCGGGAGTCACGGATACCTCCGGTCGGCTGACACGTCAGTGATCGGCAGGCTGCGCCGGCCCCGAATCCCCCGCAGCGGTGATTTCGCCGCTACGCGCCTAGGTTTTCCGCTCCCGAGCTAGCTCGCGGGGCGGTTCGTGATGTGGACGAAGATCTTCTCGTCGCTCCCGCACTCCTCGCGAAGCGCGACCTGGCCGCTTCGGCCCTCGCCTTTCCACGAGACCTCCGAGTCATGCTCCTCGAGCTCGTCGAAGAGCACGTCGAAACCTGCGCCCTGGAGCTCCTTCTTGTACTCGTCATGGGCGTCTTCTACGCTGCCCTCGAAGTAGCCCTCGACCACGTCCGTCGGGCCTTCGGTCGACTGCTGCGTGTACGTGGCGTTCTCGATCTGTGGCCAGCTTGCGGGGAGCTTCGGCGCTCCCGTGAGAGCCGAGCCGTTGCACGCGGCGGCCGCGTCCTTGTTCAGCTCGCCCTCGGTCTCCCCCTTCTTCTCCCCGCTCCCACCGCACCCGGCGAGTAGCACGATTCCCGCGCACAGCAGCGCGGACCAGACGGCGTACCTCATCATCGCCTCCCTGTTCGGGGCACCCAGCGAGGCGAGTATAGAACGCTCTACCCGCCCACGACAACGGCCTCTACGCCCACGTCCTTCAGGGCCGCCTGGGCCGCCGCGAGGCGCGCGAGAGGCACGCGGTAGGGCGAGCAGCTGACGTAGTCGAGGCCGAGCCCGTGGCAGAACGCGACCGACTCCGGCTCGCCTCCGTGCTCGCCGCAGATCCCCAGCTTGATGTCGGCCTTCGCACCGCGCCCGCGCTCGACCGCGATCCGCATCAGGTCGCCGACGCCGCTCTGGTCGAGCGTCTCGAACGGGTTCCGCTCCAGGACGCCGTCCTCGAGGTAGCGGCTGAGGAACTTCCCCTCGGCGTCGTCGCGGGAGAGGCCGAGCGCGGTTTGCGTGAGGTCGTTCGTGCCGAACGAGAAGAAGTCGGCGTACTCCGCGATCTCGTCCGCGCGGATGCACGCGCGCGGGAGCTCGATCATCGTCCCGACGAGGTATTCGACCGACTCGTTCTCCTCGTTCGCGGTCGCGACGGTCATCGAGCGAAGCCGGTGCAGCTCCTCGGCGAAGCCGACGAGCGGGTGCATGATCTCGACGTGCGGCGCCTCCCCCGTGCGCTCCTCGACGGCCGCGGCCGCACGCACGATCGCCCTGACCTGCATCTCGTAGATCTCGGGCCAGAGCAGGCCGAGACGGCACCCGCGCGTCCCGAGCATGGGGTTCGTCTCCTGCAGCGCGCGGATCCGCTCGCGCATGCGCTCGTCCCTCGCCTCCTCGAGTGGCGGCAGGAACTCGTGCAGCGGTGGGTCGAGCAGGCGGATCGTCACGGGCAGCCCCGCCATCGCCTCGAAGATCCCCTCGAAGTCGCCCTGCTGGAGCGGAAGCAGCATGTCGAGCACCGCGCGGCGCTCGTCCTCGGTGGAAGCGAGGATCATGTCCCGGACGAGCGGGAGCCGGTCCTCGGCCATGAACATGTGCTCGGTCCGGCAGAGGCCGATCCCCTCGGCGCCGAACTCGCGCGCCTTCGCGGCGTCGTCGGGCGTGTCGGCGTTGGCGCGGACCCTGAGCCGGCGCACCTCGTCGGCCCAGCGGAGGATCGTCTGGAAGTCCTCGTTGATCTGCGGCGGGACGAGCTCGACCTCGCCGAGGACCACCCGTCCGGTGCCGCCGTCGATCGTGATCGTCTCGCCCTCGGCCAGCTCCTCGCCGCCGATCGTCACCGTACGCGCCGAGAGGTCGATCGAGAGCCCGTCGCAGCCGGCGACGCACGGCTTGCCCATCCCGCGCGCGACGACCGCCGCGTGCGACGTCATGCCGCCGTGCGCGGTCAGGATCCCCTTCGCCTGGATCAGCCCGTGGATGTCGTCAGGGGTCGTCTCCCAGCGGACGAGGATCACGTCCTCGCCCTTGAGGCCACGCTGCTCGGCGGTGTTCGCGTCGAGCACGATCGCGCCGCAGGCGGCTCCCGGCGAGGCGTTCAGGCCCTGCGCGGCGACCTCGAGCTTCGCGTTCGGGTCGATCATCGGGTGCAAGAGCTGGTCGAGCTGTCCCGGGTCGATCCGCGCGACCGCCTCCTCGCGCGTGATCAGGTCCTCCTCGACCATCGAGACCGCGGCCTTCAGCGCGGCCGTTGCAGTGCGCTTGGCCGAGCGCGTCTGGAGGAGGTAGAGCTTGCCCTCCTCGACGGTGAACTCGATGTCCTGCACTTCGCGGTAGTGCTCCTCGAGGCGGCGCATCGTGTCGATCAGCTCGTCGAACGAGTCGGGCAGCCGTTTCTTCATCTCGGCGAGCGGCTCGGGCGTGCGGATCCCGGCGACGACGTCCTCGCCCTGGGCGTCCACGAGGAACTCGCCGTAGAGGCTCTGCTCGCCCGTCGACGGGTCGCGCGTGAACGCGACTCCGGTCGCCGATCGCTCGCCCTTGTTGCCGAAGACCATCTGGACGACGTTGACCGCGGTGCCCAGGTCGTCCGGGATCCGGTGGGCGCGGCGGTAGACCTGCGCCCGCGGCGTGTCCCACGAGTCGAAGACCGCCCGGACCGCGCGGCCGAGCTGCGCGCGCGCGTCGTGCGGGAACGGCTGGCCGACCTCGTCGGCGTAGATCCGCTTGAAGGTGCCCACGAGCTCTTCGAGGTCGTCGGCGTCGAGCTCGATGTCCTGATGCACGTTCCGCTCGCGCTTCAGCTCGGCGAGCGCGTGCTCGAAGCGCTGCCCGTCCACGCCCTCGACGACCTCGCCGTACATCTGGATCAACCGCCGGTACGAGTCGTACGCGAAGCGTGGGTTCTGCGTGGTGGCCGCCAGGCCCTCGACCGACTCGTCGTTCAGGCCGAGATTGAGGATCGTGTCCATCATCCCGGGCATCGAGATCGCGGCGCCCGAACGCACGGAGACGAGCAGCGGGTCGTCCGGGTCGCCGAAGCGCTTGCCCGTCTTCTCCTCGAGCGCGCGCAGGTGCTCCTCGATCTCTGGCTCGAGACCGTCGGGAACCGCCTTGTTGTTCTCCATGTACGCCCGCGACGCGTCGGTCGTGACCGTGAAGCCGGCCGGAACCGGCACGCCGAGCTGCGTCATCTCCGCGAGCCCGACCCCTTTGCCGCCGAGGAGCTCGCGGCCGCCGTCGAAGGGCTCGTCGAAGTCGTAGACGAAGCGCTGGGCCATCGGGGCGAATACTCCCACAGCCATACGGAACCACACGACGCTGCGCCTGACCCCTGGCCTGACGGGTAGGCTGCGCCGGTGAAGCTCGAGGGGATTCACCACATCACGGCGATCACCGCCGACGCCCCCGGAAACGTCGACTTCTACGCGCGGGTCTTGGGCCTGCGGCTCGTCAAGAAGAGCGTCAACCAGGATGACCCGACCGTCTACCACCTCTTCTACGGTGACGAGGAGGGCAGCCCGGGCTGCGACATCACGTTCTTCGAGTACCCGAACGCACGCCGCGGAAAGGCGGGCGCCGGGATGGTGCACCGCGTCGTCTGGCGAGTGGCCTCCGAGGACGCGATCGCGTTCTGGGAGGAGCGTCTCGCCGCCGAGGGCGTTGCGACCGAGCGCCCAGACGGCTCGCTGCTCTTCGAGGATCCCGAGGGGCTTGCACACGAGCTCGTGGTGGTCTCCGTCGACGACCCGCCGCTCACCGCCGACCACCCGGAGATCCCGAAGGAGCTCGCGCTCCAGGGCTTCCACGCGGTCCGCGCCTACTCGTCCGACCCCGAGAAGAGCCGCGCGTTCCTCGAGCAAACACTCGCCTTCGAGCCGAACGGCGAGGCCGCCTGGGAGATCCGCGGAGACGAGCGCGGCTCGCTCTACGAGTTCGACGCCTCGAACGAGCGCGGCGTCGGCGGAGCGGGCACGGTCCATCACGTCGCCTGGTCGTCGACGATGGAAGACCACGAGGCGTGGCAGAAGCGCGTCGCCGAAGCCGGCGCGTCGCCGACGCCGGTCATCGACCGCTTCTACTTCAAGTCGGTCTACTTCCGCGAGCCGAGCGGCGTCCTGTTCGAGATCGCAACGATTGGCCCCGGCTTCGACACCGACGAGCCGCTGGAGCACCTCGGCGAGCGCCTGTCGCTCCCGCCGGCGTACGAGCAGCTCCGCGACCGGCTCGAGCAGGTGCTGACTCCCCTGCCCGACCCCCGCGCGACCCGCGTCGGCCGGTGACGATCGAGCATCGGGCTCGGCCGCCGGCGGGCGATCCCGAGGGCCTGCTCGTGCTCTTCCACGGGCGAGGCGCCGACGAGCACGACCTGTTTCCGCTGCTCGACGTGTTCGACCCGGAGCGCCGCCTGCTCGGCATCACCCCGCGCGGGCCGCTGTCGCTTCCGCCCGGAGGCGCCCACTGGTACTCGGTGCGGGACATCGGCTTTCCCGACCCGGGCACGTTCCTGGCGACGTATGCCGCGGTCTCGGAATGGCTCGACGCCTTGGCGGCCGACAGCGGGATCCCAGCGGAGCGAACCGTCCTGGGAGGCTTCTCGCAGGGCGCTGTGATGACGTACTCGCTCGGGCTTGGCCCCAGCCGCCCGCGGCCGGCTGCGCTCGTGGCGCTGAGCGGCTTCATCCCCACGGTCGAAGGCCTCACGATCGAGCTGGGCCCGCCACCGCCGCGGATCGCGATCGGGCACGGGACCGAGGACGTCGTCATCAGCGTCGAGTGGAGCCGCCTGGCGCGGCGGGCGCTCGAAGAGGCGGGTGCGGATCTGCTCTACCGCGAGTACCCGCTCCCTCACGCAATCGATCCGCGGTTCCTGCAGGAGCTGGCCCCGTGGATCGCGTCGGCGCTCTACGACGGGGCGACGGGCGGCCGATAGCCCGGCCTGCGGCGAGCGCGAAAGTCTGCCAGCCACGCGAGCGCGCGGAGGCCGATCCAGATCGGCGTCAGCAGCACGTAGAAGACGACGACCGCCGCCCCGAGGATCGTCCACCAGAGCGCCCACCGCCACAGCGGGACGTGCACCTTCCTCGCCGTCACGAGACGGGGGCTTCCTCCCTCGAGCCAGCCTCTGCGTGTCGCCGCTCGACAAGCCTGATGACCCGCGCCGCCATCTCCTCGATCGACAGCTCGGAAATCTCGATCACAGGGCAGCCCAGACGCCGGTGGATCGCTTCGGCCTGCTCGAGCTCGGAGTAGATCTCGACCAACTGCGCGTAGCCACGCTGGTTGCCGCCGAGCCTGGCTGCCCGCTGGCGCCGGATCTCCTGGAGCCGCGTCGCGTCGATCGTCAGGCCGACAACCTTCGCCGGGTCGACGTGGAAGAGCGCGCTCGGCGGGTCGATCCCCTTCACGATCGGGACGTTCGCGGTCTTGTAGCCGAGGTAGCCGAGGTACATGGAGAGCGGCGTCTTCGACGTGCGTGACACGCCGACGAGGACGATGTCCGCTTCGTGGAGCCCGGCTGCGACGCCGTCGTCGTACTTCACGGCGAACTCGATCGCGGCCATGCGCTTGAAGTAGGTCGAGTCGAGTGGCGCCCTCGCCCCGGGCGTCATCTGGGCCGTGACGCCCGCGACGCGCGCGACCGCGTCGATCGGATGGCCGAGCAGGTCGCAGTAGTGCAGGCGGTAGCGGCGGCAGAGCGCGCGCGCGGCTTCGCGGAGCTCGGGGTGAACGAGCGTGTAGATGATCACCGCCCGCCGGCCCTTCGCGCGGTTCAGCGCCAGCTGAAGGTCGTCGACCGTTTCGACTCGCGGGTGGCGGATCTCGTCGAAGTCCTGGTCCGGGAACTGTGCCTCCAGCGCGTGAACGAGGCGGACCGCCGTCTCGCCCGTCGAGTCGGAGATGACGTGGAGCTCGACCTGCTGCGTCGCCACGAGCGGCAGCGTAACGCCAGGCGCAGCGCTCGGCCGCCTGCGCCGAGCGATGCAGGAAGTCACACTCTCGACACAGTTCCGCGACAGACGCGTGCGCTCTTCGCGGGTAGGCTGACCGCCATGGCAGGGGGGCGGGTCGGGACCCGAAGTATCCCGCGCGTGAACCTAAGAGCGGCGAACTAGCGCGGGATCTGCGAGAAGTCGCCCAGCCGCCCCAGCGTGTCGCGGACGTCGAGCAGCAACCGCAGGCGATTCGCGCGAACCGCTGGATCCTCGTCCATCACGAGCACTTGGTCGAAGAAGCGCTCCATCAAGGGCGCCAGCGTCGCCCCCGACTCGAGCGCCGCGCGCACGTCGCCATCCACCGACACCGCCGCAAGACCGTCGGCAAGGGCGCGCTCAGCATCTTCCCGCAGCAGTGCGCGGTCCACCTCCGCCGCCGCCTTGTCGGTCTCACGACCGGCCAGCCGGTTTGCGCGGTCGTACGCTGTGAAGACGCCGTCGAAGGCGGCCGTGTCGCGCTCGGTGTACAGGGTCTCCGCCAGCCGTGCCACCCCTGCGAGATCGGGCACGGCCGCTGCCCGCGCGGCGCGCACGTACTCGACCGGGACCTCAACCAGTCCCTCGAGCCGCTCCTCGACGAAGTCCCTGACCTCTTCGAGCATCAGCTCCCGCGGAATCACGAGGCCGCCCTCGACCGCTATCCGGCAGAGCCCGATCGCCGCCCGACGCAGGCCGTACGGATCCCGTGAGCCAGTGGGCCTGTGGCCCAGAGAGAACGAGACGGTGAGCGTGTCGAGCCTGTCGGCCGCCGAGAGCACCTTGCCCGCCTCCGTCTGCGGCAGCGGCCCGCCAGCCGAATCCGGAAGGTACTGCTCGTCGATCGCGGCGCATACGCCCTCGGGGTAGCCGGCCAGCCGGGCGTACTCGGCGCCGATGTGGCCCTGGAGGGCCGCGAACTCGCGCACGAGCTCGGATGCCTGGTCGGCCTTCGCAAGACGCGCGGCCTCGATGCTCGCCTCGCCACCACCGAGCTTCTCGACGAGCCCCCGCAGACGCTCGGTCTTCTCGGCCAGGCTCCCCGCACCGGTGAAGTACGTGATGGAGCCGAGCCGGTCGGCGAGCGCGTCGATCCCGAGCTTCACGTCGCGCTCGAACGTGAAGCTGGCATCTTCGAGTCGCCCCTCGAGCACCACTTCGTTTCCCGCTCGAACCGTGTCGGGGTCGCCGCCGTTGGCGACGAAAGCGAAGCGGTTCCCTCCCAGCGGGAAGTAGCGCTGGTGCGACTGCATCGCGGTCACCACCACACGCTCGGGAAGTTGCAGGAAGCGCTCGTCGAACGCGCCTTCCAGAACGGCCACGCTCTCGACCAGGTACACAACCTCCTCGAGCACCCCGCCCGGATCGCTCCAGCTGCCCGCCGCCGCGTCGAGCCCCGCCACGATCTGGCGGCGCCGCTCCTCGGCATCCGGCTCGACGCCTGCGCCGCGAAGCCGCTCGACGTACTCGCCCGCGTGCGGCACTTCGACCGCGCCGTGGGTGAAGCGATGGCCGAAGGACGTCTCGCCGACCGGCGTCTCGGCATCGAGCTTGGCAAGTAGCCAGCGCACTGGGCGCGCGAAGCGGATGCCGCTCTCGTCCCAGCGCATCGACTTCGTGAACGAGAGCCCCCGGACGATCCGGTCCAGCCGCTCGGGCAGCACCGCGACCAGCGGCTGGCCGGGACGCTCCACTCCGAGGAACCCGTCGCGGGTGACGAGCTGATCGATCGAGACTCCATGCTTCTTCGCGAAGCCGGCGGCAGCCTTCTCCGCGAGCTCCTCGGGCGGACCCTTCACCCACTCGTCAGGTGTCTGCTCGGCAACGTCGTCGATCAGCACCGCGAGGCGCCGAGGGCTGATGAGCACCCGATCCGGCAGCAGGCCGAGCTCGCGCTCGACGAGCGCGGGCAGCTGCTCTCCGGCCTCCCGGCACGCTCCGGCAGGGAGTTCCTCGCAGCCGATCTCAAGCAGCAGCGCTGCCATCGCCCTCCAGGTAGAGCTGGGCCACCTCACGCGCGAGGGCGCGCACGCGCCCGATGTATGCCGCGCGCTCGGTCACGGAGATCGCTCCGCGCGCCTCGAGCAGGTTGAGCGTGTGCGAGCACTTGAGCACCTGGTCGTACGCCGGCAACGGCAGGCGCCGCTCGAGCAACCACCGGCACTCCTCCTCGTGCTCGGTGAACCGCTTCGCGAGCATGTCCACGGGCGCGACCTCGAAGTTGTAGGCCGACCACTGCCGCTCGCTCTCGAGGTAGACGTCACCCCATGTCACCCCGGGCGCCCACTCGAGCTCGAACGCCGTGCGCTTGCCCTGCAGGAACATGCCGATTCGCTCGAGCCCGTACGTCATCTCCGCCGGAACGAGCTCGACCTCCAATCCTCCGAGCTGCTGGAAGTAGGTCCACTGCGTGATCTCCACCCCGTCGCACCAGACCTCCCAGCCGAGGCCCCACGCTCCGAGCGTCGCTTGCTCCCAGTCGTCCTCCACGAGGCGGATGTCGTGCCTCGTGACGTCGATTCCGATCGCGCCGAGCGACTCGAAATAGCGGTCGAGGACATCCTCAGGGGCCGGCTTCAGAATCACCTGGTACTGGTAGTAGTGCTGGAACCGGTACGGGTTCTCGCCGTAGCGGCCGTCGAGCGGCCGGATCACCGGCTCGACGTAGGCGGTCTTCCACGGCTCGGGACCGAGGCAGCGCAGGAACGTCGCCGGGTTCATCGTTCCCGCCGCAAGCTCGGTGTGGTAGGGCTGCATAAGGACGCAGCCCTGATCGGCCCAGTACCCCTCGAGCGCCCGGATCATCTCCTGGAAGTTCACCGAGGTGAGCCTAACGGCCGCGCTTGCTCGCCACCCGCGCGCCTACGCCGAGAGCGTTCGCAGCCGGAAGCCGCCGTGGTACTCGTACGACGCCATGATGACCCTGAGCGCCTCACGGGCGCCGCGGGGAGTAAGGCCGGCCTCGGTCGCCTCGGCCAGCGGCCGCCGCAGAAGTCCTTCGATCCCGACGATCCCGTCCCGGGAGAGCGGCAGGGCGCCACCGTTCGAGCAGCCGTCGCAGACGGCGCCGCCGGCCTGTGGCGAGTAGCCGGCGAGACCGGCTTCGGCGCCGCACTCGGCGCAGCTCGTCACGTGCGGCAGGTAGCCGGAGAGCCAGAGCAGCTTCAGCTGGAACGAGAGCACGAGCGGGTCGACGCTGCACTGCCCCGGCTCTCCTGGCTCGAGCTCGTCGAGAAGATCGAGGAACCTGGCCAGCGCGCGGAAGGCGCGCTCGTTCGCCTCCTGCTCGGGGAACAGGCGGAGCATCGCCTCGGCGCCGACGAGCCCGACGCCGAGCCGGTACGGCTGCTCGCGCGCTTCGTGGTGAGACCGAACGAGCTCGACGCCGGTGATGGTCTGGAGCTCGCCGCTGCCCTGGTGAAGCATGAGCTCCACATGGCTGAGCGGCTCGAGCCGGGCGCCGAACCGCGACTTCGTCTTGCGCACTCCCTTCGCGACTGCGCCCACGCGCCCGCGGTCGAGCGTGTAGAGGTGCAGCACGCGATCCGCCTCGCCGAGCCGGAACGACCGCAGGACAATCGCGTCGGTCTTGTACGAGCGACCCACCCGGCCAAGTCTAGGTGTGGGCCAGGCCGCTCCGGTCGTGCGCTCGACGCTGGCAGGACGGGCAGTACCACGTTCCGCGACCAGCGGCGCGGATCTTCTCGATCGGCGTCCCGCAGCGTTCGCAGGGCTCGCCTTCCCGGCCATAGACCTTGAACTCGTCCTGCATTCGCCCGCGCCCGCCGTCCGGAGTCCGGTAGTCGCTCAGCGTTGCACCCTGCCGCGCGATTCCGGCCTCGAGCGCCGTGCGGATTCCGCGGTGGAGCGCGGAGAGCTCTTGCGGCCCCAGCTCACCTGCCGGGCGGAGCGGGTGGATCGCGGCCCGCCACAGCGCCTCGTCGGCATAGATGTTCCCGACGCCCGCGATACGGCGCTGGTCGAGCAGGACCGCCTTGACCGGGGCTCGGCGGGCCGCGAGGGCCTCGCCGAGCTGCCGCGAGGTGAACTCCCGCGCCAGCGGCTCGAGGCCGACCCGCTCCTCGAGATAGCCGTCGAGCTCGCCCGGCTCGAGCAGCAGCCAGGTGCCGAAGCGGCGCACATCGCGGTACACGACCTTCGATCCGTCGTCTAACCTGACAACAGCACGCCGATGGGGATCGCCCTCCGGCAGCGGATCGCCATTCGTGTGCAGCAGCTGTCCAGTCATCCGGAGGTGAACCAGGAGAGCCCGACCGCTTTCGAACCGAACAATCAGATACTTGCCACGGCGATCGAGGGCCTTGATCCGCTCCCGGACGAGCTCGGCGGCCACTCCGGCGGGATCGAACGGGCGCGTCAGGCGCGGGTCGAGAATCTCGACATGCTCGAAGCGGCGCCCGGCGAGCTCAGGCTCGAGCTGCGTGCGAACGGTCTCAACCTCGGGTAGCTCGGGCACGCGGTCAGCCTAGTCCCGCGGGGGCGCGTGTCGCGTTTGCGGTGAGTGGGGACGTCCGAGGCGACTGTCGGCGACGGCTCCCTGCTCAGGCGAGCACTTCGAGCACCACCGAGTGCTCCTGCGGAGGCCTGTCTGCGATCTCGTACGCGGCCTCGAGCTCGCGTGCAGCTTCCGCGGCGGCGGCTTCCGTGTCTGCGTGGATCTCGGCGAGCGGCTCACCACGTACGACGTGGTCACCGCGCTTGCGAAAGCACACGACGCCGACCGCGTGGTCGATGGCATCGTCCTTCGTCTGCCGCCCGGCGCCGAGGTGCAAAGCGGCCTGGCCAACGCGTACGGCGCCGAGTCGCGTGACGAAACCGTCATCCGGGGACTCGAGTCGCTGAACGACCGGCGCCGAGGGAAGAGCCGACTCGTCGGGATCGCCGCCCTGCGCGCGAATCCAGCGCTCGTACGCCTCGGTTGCGCTGCCGTCTGCCATGGCCGCTTGCACGCGCTCGCGCGCCTCGGCCTCGTCGAGCTCGAGATCGGAGACGGAGAGCAGGCGGGCGCTCGCCGCGAGCACGAGCTCCGCGAAGTCGGGAGGCCCCTCGCCGCGCAGCGTGGCAATGGCCTCGCGAATCTCGAGTGCGTTTCCGACCGCGCGTCCGAGCGGTTGGTCCATGTCTGTCAGGAGGCACACCACCTCTCGGCCGAACCGGGTGCCGAGGTCGAGCATCATCTCCGCGAGGATGCGCGCGTCGTCGACGGACTTCATGAACGCGCCGTCGCCGACCTTGACGTCGAGCACGATCGCCTCGGCCCCGCCTGCGATCTTCTTGGACATGATGCTCGCCGCGATGAGCGAGTAGTTGTCGACGGTCGCAGTGACGTCGCGGAGCGCATAGAGGCGCTTGTCGGCGGGAACGAGGTCGAGCGTCGCCCCGATGATCGCCATCCCGGCGTCCTTCACCTGCGCGATGAACTCGTCGGTCGACAGCTCGACCCGGAAGCCGGGAATCGACTCCAGCTTGTCGAGGGTGCCTCCCGTGTGCCCAAGCCCGCGGCCGCTCATCTTTGCGAACGGAACTCCGCACGCGGCGACGATCGGACCGACCGCGATCGACGTCTTGTCCCCCACGCCGCCGGTCGAGTGCTTGTCGACCGCCTTCCGGCCGAGCGCTGCGTGCAGGTCGATCGTCTCGCCGGTCTTGATCATCGCCTGGGTCATCGCCTCCGTCTCGGCGCTGGTCAGGCCGCGGAAGAAGACCGCCATGCAGAACGCGGCGAGCTGGTAGTCGGGAATCTCCTCTCGGGCGTACCCGAGCATCAGCTCCTCCAGCTCCTGCGGAGTCAGCTCGCCGCCGTTCCGCTTGCGCTCGATCAGCTCGACGGGGTGGATCATCGTTCCGCCACGAAGACCGTCGCGAGCGCCCGGGAGGTGAATGAACCCTCGAAGACCGGCAGCGGGCGCGGAACCGCGTCCGCGAACAGCGTCGAGTCGACGTACTGGTGAACCGCCGCGGCGTCGGGAAACACGAGCACCGCGTCCACGTCGCGCCGCTCGACGCGCGCGAAGTGACGGGACAGGGCCTCCTCTCCCGTCTCGCGGGAGAACTGCCGCTCCGGGACGTGGTAGCCGACGAGCTGCCACAGCTCGAGCATGTGATCCACGCCGATTGTCGTCGCGACGAGACACCCGCCCGGCTCGAGGACCCGGTGGAGCTCGACCAGCGACCGCTCGAGGTCGGCCACGTGGTACAGCATCGCGTTGGCCACGGCGCAGTCGAACTCGCCGTCCTCGAACGGAAGCGCCTGAACGTCCGCGAGCCGCGCGTCCAACCCGCGCGACGCCGCGATCTCGACCATCCGCGGCGAGAGGTCGGTCGCAACCACCTCGGCCGACGTCTCACGTGCCATCCGCTCGGAGAACTGACCCATCCCGCAGCCGACCTCGAGCACGCGGTCTGGATGCGCCTCGACGACAGCCGCGAAGGCGGTGTCGAAGCCGTCGGGCCCCTGGCGGTACCTCGTCTGCGCGTCGCGGCGCGCCTCCAGCCCAGCCTCGGTCTCGTACTGCCGCCGAACGAGCTCGGGGTCGTTCAGCCTCACGGCTCGACGATCGGCTGGCCCGGCAGCGACCGGCCCGGCGACTTCCCGCCGAGCCACACGTTGACGGTCGCGCCGACGTCGGCGAACTCGCCCTCGTGGATCTGGCCGGCCGCGTTACGCCCCTGGACGTAGACCAGCAGGAGTGCGTGCTCGCGCGAGTGGTCGGTCGACGGCGTCGTCGGATCGCAGCCGTGGTCCGAAGTCAGGATCAGGAGGTCCTGTGGCTGAAGCGCGTCGAGCAGGTCCGGCAGCCGGCGGTCGAAGTCCTGTAGGCAGCGGTGGAAGTTGACCGGGTCGTTGCGGTGGCCCCAGAGCATGTCGGTCTCGACGAGATTGGTGAACACCAAGCCGTCCTCGAGCTCGCGCAGGAGCGTCTCCGTCTGCTGGATGCCCTCGACGTTGGACTTCGTCGGATGCGACTCGTCGATGTCGCAGCCAGCGAAGATGTCGCCGATCTTCCCGACGCCGTGCACCTTCTTTCCGGCCTCGCGCACGCGTGTCAGGTAGTTCGGCCGACGTGGCTCGAGCGAGAAGTCGTGGCGATTGGGGGTCCGCTCGTAGGCCCCGGGCTCGCCGATGAACGGCCGCGCGATCACCCGCCCGACCGCGTGCTTGCCGGTCAAGATCTCGCGAGCGACTCGGCAGGCCTCGAAGAGCTCCTCGAGCGGGATCGTCTCTTCGTGGGCGGCGATCTGGAAGACGGAGTCGGCCGACGTGTAGACGATCCACTTCCCTGTGCGCTGGTGCTCCTCGCCGAGCTCCTGGATGATCTCGGTCCCCGAGGCCGGCTTGTTGCCCAGGACGCCGCGGCCGGTGCGGTGCATGAACGGGTCGATCACGTCGTGCGGGAACCCCTGCGGGTAGGTCGGGAACGGTGTCGGAGTGACGATCCCCATCAGCTCCCAGTGCCCCGCGGTCGTGTCCTTGCCCTTCGAGCGCTCGATCAGCCGCCCGGCGACCGCCGGCGCACCGGGCTGCGGCGGACATCCTTCAAGCGGCTCGACGTTGCCGAGGCCGAGCGCCTCGAGATTCGGGAGGTCAAGCCCGCCGACGGCCTTCGCGACGTTGCCGAGCGTGTCCGAGCCCTCGTCGCCGTACGCGGCAGCATCCGGTAGCGCTCCCGCGCCAACGGCGTCCAGCACGATCACGCAAGCGCGCGGCACGGCGCTATTCTAGGTCGGTGATAGACGGCACCCTCGGACTCTTCCTTCTCGCGGTCTTCTGCGTCTGTGTGGTCGCGCTCGCGGCCTGCATCACGTGGGCGGTCGTGAAGATCAGCCCGACGAAGCGCGCCAAGACCCAGAGCCCGACCTAGCGCTCTCAGACCGGCGAGAGCGGCACGACGTCCTCGAGCGGGTGATAGTCGAGGCCGTGCGCCTCGGCGACGGCTTCGTAGGTGATCTTCCCGTCGAGCACGTTCACGCCCCGGGCCAGTGCCCGGTCACGCGCCACCGCCTCCGCGAGCCCGTAGGCAGCGATCGCCTCGACGTACGGGAGCGTGACGTTCGTGAGCGCCTTGGTCGACGTGATCGGAACGGCGCCGGGCATGTTCGCGACGCAGTAGTGCGTCACCCCGTCCACGACGTAGACGGGCTCGCTGTGCGTCGTCGGATGCGACGTCTCCGCGCAGCCGCCCTGGTCAATCGCGACATCGCACAGGACGGCGCCGTTCTTCATCGCAGTGACCATCTCGCGCGTCACCAGCCTGGGCGCGACCGCGCCGGGGATCAGCACGGCGCCGATCACGACGTCCGCCTCGACGATCGACTCCTCGATCTGGAGGGTCGACGACATGATGAGGTTGACGCGGCCCGAGAGGATGTCGTCCAGGTGGCGCATGCGGTCGATCGAGCGCTCGAGGATGGTCACGCTCGCGCCGAGCCCGAGCGCGATCACGGCCGCGTTGTAGCCGACGATGCCGCCGCCGATGACGAGCACGCGGCCAGGCGCGACGCCGGGGACGCCGCCGAGCAGCAGGCCGCGGCCGCCGAGCGGCTTCTCGAGGAAGTACGCGCCCGCCTGCGCGGCGAGCCGGCCGGCGATCTCGCTCATCGGCGCGAGCAGCGGCAGCGCGCGGTCGTTCGTCTCGACCGTCTCGTAGGCGACGCACGCGGCGCCACTCTCGGCCAGCGCGCGGGTCAGCTCCTCGCTCGCCGCGAGGTGGAGATACGTGAAGAGGACGAGCTCCGGGCGGAGAAGCGGGTACTCGGAGGGAAGTCGGCTCTTTGACCTTCAGGAGCAGGTCGGCCTCGGCCCAGACCTCGTCGACCGGCGCCGTTCTCGCGCCCACCGCTTCGTAGACGTCGTCGCCGAAGGAACTGCCCTCGCCCGCGCCGGTCTCGACGAGCACGTCGTGGCCGCGCTGAACCAGCTCGCGCGCGCCCGCCGGGGTGAGCGCGACCCGGTATTCGTCCGCCTTGATCTCCTTGACGACGCCGACCTTCATTGGGCGAGAAACCCTAGCTTGCGCGGAGGTTTCGCATCGTTCGGTCAGGGGTCGCGATGTTGCACCTTCGTCACGGTCACGTCACACACTCGTGCGGATTTCCTCGTTACGATCGCCTCGGGGAGGAGGCTGGGCGAACCGAACTACAGGGACAGAAGGAGCTCCGGCGGCGGGCGATCCGGGGAGGCGACCCTGGCAGCGGGAGGTCGACGGGCTGGACAAGGCCCGGGCGCGCGGGGAGATCGACGACGCCGGCTGGTTCTCGGGTATGGCCGCGATCTACGAGGCCGCGTATCTCGACGCAGACAACCCGCGGGCGCAGTCGGGATTCGGCGGCGACGAGACGCGTGGGAGGTCGCGCGGCGACCGATCGCGGACGCGATCGACCGCGACGGAACGTTCCTCGACATCGGCTGCGCGAGCGGCCATCTGCTCGAGTGTCTCGCCGGCTGGACGCCGCACCGAATCGAACCGTACGGGCTCGAGCTCGTGCCGGCCCTCGCTGAGCTCGCCCGCGCAAGACTGCCCGACTGGGCCGGCCGGATCTTCGTCGGGAACGCCCTCACCTGGGCACCCCCGCAGCGGTTCGCCTTTGTCCGCACCGAGCTCGTCTACGTCCCGGACGAACGGCAGCGCGCCCTGGTCGAGCGGCTTCTCGGCGAGATCGTCGCCCCGGGCGGCCGGCTGATCCTCTGCGGCTACGGGAGCCCGCGAAGCGCCGTCCCGACCGATCCGGTCAGAGCGAAGGCCCGCTCGTTCGAGCTCGAGCCGGAGCTCGAATGGGAGGTCGAGGCGCCCGAGGGCGGCGGGCCTATCATCGAGCTCGCCGTCCTGCGCGCCTAGGCGCCGGCCAGGCCCTCCACGAGCGCGCGCTCCTCCGGGTCGAGCCAGGGTGCCGTCCCCGCAACGGCGTTCATGCGAGCGTGCTCGGGATCCCGCGTGGCAGGAATGACGAGGTCCACGCGTGGATCCGAGAGCGCCCACTTCAGCAGCGCCTGCGGCCACGTCGTGATCCCGGCTCCGCGCAGCGGCTCGAGCTCCGCGGCCGACGGCGTGCCGTTGAGCAGCGCTCCCTCACCGAGCGGGCGCATGACGATCACGGCGATCCCGAGCTCCTCCGCGAGGGGCAGCAGCCGCGCCTCGCACTCACGCTCGCGCGGGTTGAGCGGCACCTGCAGCGTCTGGAAACGCCCTGTCCGCAGCGCAGCCTCCAACTCGCCGAAGGCGGAGCTGTCCCAGTGCGTCACGCCGATCCGGCCGATCCGCCCCTCCCCGCGCTCGCGCTCGAGCCACGGCAGGTGCTCGCGCCACGAGACGAGGTTGTGCACCTGCTCCACCTCGATGTGCCCGAACCACTCGAGCTGCTGCCGGAAGTGGCGCAGCCCATCCTCGACGCCCGGCGACCAGATCTTCGTGGCCACCACTGCCTCTCCGCGGCGGCCCTCCAGAGCGACCGCGAGCGACGGCTCTGCCTCGCGGTACATCGGGGAGGTGTCCACGACCCGCGTCCCCGATTCAAGCGCTGCGCCGACGACCTCGCCCGCGAGCACGGCGTCGCCGCCGAAAGTGTTCCACGTGCCGAGGCCGACCACGGGCCCGAGGCGGCGCTCTTCCATCACGCTGCCACTCGCTGGCGGGCGAGGCGGCCGGCCGCGAACGCGGCGGCGAAGAACCACGGCTCCTGGTCGGGCCCGCGCCCCATGTGAGAGAAGGGCAGACCGGCGCACGCGTCCTCCCAGCCCTCGACGTCCACCTCCTCACGCGGCTCCACCCAGTCCGGCGCGTCCAGTCCGGTAGGCCACGCGACGGTGAAACCGCCGGTGCAGAGCGCGAGCACGCTCTGGGTGTGGTGCGAGACGCCGCGGTGCCGCTCGCGCTCGTCGGCGCTCGAGACCCGCGCGGCCAGGACGGGAGAGCCGCCGAGCGCCGCCGCCGCGTTCACCGCTTCGGCAGCGGCGAGCCCGCCGTGCCCGAGCCGCGACCCGGTTCCGACGATCCCCGGGCCGATCGCGCACACAGCCGCGTCGTGGCCCTCGGCGGCCGCCCAGGCGAGGGCCGACGCGACGCCGACGCTCTCCACGTCGCCGCCGAAGCAGGCCCCTGCGGAGATCGTCGTCGTGATCAGCCCGCGACCGCGGAGCGCACGCACTGCATCGGACAGCGGAAGCGGCAGCGCCCCGCCCGGCGCCTGAACGTACGCGACGCGCAGTTCGCCGCCGAGGCCGGCACACACGGGCGCGACCTGGCTGTGCAGGGAGCAGCAGACGACAGGCATCCCGCCGAGGTCGTCGGCGAGCGAGCCGCTCTCCTCGGCGTGAACGACCGCCGCCTGAAGCGACGTATACGGGAGCTTCATCACGTGAGCGCCATCGGCCGCGGCGAGGTCGAGCCCGCGCGTCAGGTTCGCGTGCAGCACGTCGAAGCCGCCCGAGCCGAGCTCGAGCTCGCGGGCCTGGACGTTCACGAGCACCTCGTCGTCGACCTCGACCGGCCCTGTCAGCCCCGGGTACGCGACGCATGGAGCCCCGTCCACCTCGAGCCGAACGAGCCCTTCGTGCTCCTCGACGATCGCGGTCACCTTGCCGCGGCGGAGGCTCAGCGGCATGCCGGGCTCACGCCGCCGGTTCCGCGGCCGCGGCGTCGACGAGCGCGAGCGTGACGTCGACCATCGTCTCGAGATCGTCGACCGCGATCCGCTCGTCGGGGGTGTGGATGTCCGTCATCCCGTTGGCGAGGTTCAGGCACTCGAGGCCGCGCTGGTTGAAGACGTTCGCGTCCGCGCCGCCGCCGGAGAGGATGAAGCTCGGCTCCAGGCCGATCCGCTCGAGCGCGGTCATCGCGAGCCGAACGGGCAGGTCGTCGCGGCGGAAGCGGTAGCCGGGCGAGGCGCCTTCGACCGTCGTCTCGACCTCGCACTCCCCGAGACTTGCGGCGAACGTGATCGTCTCGAGCATCTCCTGGACGAGCTCGGCCAGCTTGCCCTCGTCGTGGCTCCGGGCCTCGGCCGAGAACGTGCAGTGCTCGGGGACGACGTTGCGCGCCGTCCCGCCCTGGATCAGGCCGACGTTCGCGGTCGTCTCGTCGTCGAGCCGGCCGAGCCGAAGGTCTGCGATCGCACGGGAGGCGGCGGCGATCGCCGAGCGGCCCTCCTCGGGGAACATCCCCGCGTGCGCTGCCCGGCCGTGGAACGCGACCTCCATCTTCGTCTGGTACGGGGCGCCGAGGATCACTTCGCCGATCGGCCCGGCGTGGTCGTAGACGTAGCCGGCACGGGAATGCAGCCGCTGCTCGTCGAAGGCCTCGGCACCGCAGAGCCCAACCTCCTCCATCGGCGTGAAGAGCAGCTCGACGCCCGCGTGCGGGCGGCCGTCCTCCAGTAGACGCGCCGTCGCCTCGAGCATCGCAGCGACCGCGGACTTGTTGTCGGCGCCGAGGATCGTGCCACCCGCGTTCCGGACAAAGCCGTCGTCACCCACGACGGGCTCGACCGGCCCCTCCAGCGGGACCGTGTCGAGATGAGCACAGAGGAAGATCGGCGTGCCCGACACGCCGTTCGGAGGGATCCGGGCGAAGAGGTTGCCGATCGTCGAGCCGATGCGCGCGCCCGCGTCGTCCTCGTCGGCCTCGAGCCCGATCGCGTTCAGGTACTCGAGCGCGCGGTCGGCCACCGCCCGCTCCTCGCCGGGCGGGCTCGGCAGCGCCGCCAGGTCGAGGAACAGCGAGAGCACATCCGGTGCCCAGCCCGGTCTCACCGGCGCGATTCTAGGGCTAACCCGCGGTGCTGATCGCGGCCCCGGTGCGCTCGCGGGAGCGCGCGAAGGCCGCGCCGACGAACTCGCGGAACAGCGGGGCGGGCCGCGTCGGGCGCGACTTGAACTCGGGGTGGAACTGGCTCGCGACGAACCACGGGTGATCCGCGAGCTCGACGATCTCGACGAGCCGGCCCTCCTGGAACGTCCCGGACACGATCAGCCCGGCGTCGACCAGCATCTGCCGGAAGTGGTTGTTGACCTCGTAACGGTGACGATGCCGCTCGTGGATGACGAGCTCCCCGTAGGCGCCGAGCGCGTGTGTGCCCTCGGCGAGCTCGACCGCCTGGGCGCCGAGCCGCATCGTGCCGCCGAGGTCCTCGATCTCCTTCTGCTCGGGCAGGAGGTCGATCACCGGATAGGGCGTCTCGGGATCCATCTCCGTCGAGTTGGCGCCGTCGAGCCCGACGACGTGCCGCGCGTACTCGGAGACGGCGACGTGCATCCCGAGGCAGATGCCCAGATACGGGATTTCGTGCTCGCGGGCGACGCGGCACGCGAGGATCTTCCCCTCCCAGCCGCGCGAGCCGAACCCACCGGGGACGAGGACGCCGTCCACTTGCTCGAGCTCGGCCTGCGCTTCCTCGAGCGACATCCCCTCGGCGTCGAACCAGCGCACGTTGACCGTGCAGCCGTGGTGGACGCCCGCGTGCCGCAGCGCCTCGTGCACCGAGAGGTAGGCGTCGCGCAGCTTCACGTACTTGCCGACGAGCGCGATCTCGACCTCGCCGTCGCGCGGCGAGCGGATGCGCTCTGTCAGGTCGAGCCACTCGCCGAGATCCGCCTCGCCCGAGGGCAGGCCGAGCTTCTCGCAGACGAGGGTGTCGAAGCCCTCCTGCTGGAGCGCGGACGGGACGAGGTAGAGGTCCGAGACGTCGTAGTTCGCGACGACCGCCTCGGGCTCGAGGTCTGCGAAGAGCGCGATCTTTTCCCGGATCTCCCGCGAGATCGAATCGCGGGAGCGCGCCACGATCACGTCCGGATGGATGCCGATGCGGCGCAGCTCGTTGACCGAGTGCTGGGTCGGCTTCGTCTTCAGCTCGCCGGCGGTCTCGATGAACGGGACGAGCGTCACGTGGACGTAGCAGACGTTGTCCGGGCCTGCCTCGCGGCGGAACTGGCGGATCGCCTCGAGGAACGGCAGCGACTCGATGTCGCCGACCGTCCCGCCGATCTCTGTCACGACCACGTCGCAGTCGCTCGCCTCTGTCGCGCTCCGGATCCGCTCCTTGATCTCGTTCGTGATGTGCGGGATCACCTGCACGGTGGAGCCGAGGTACTCGCCCTTGCGCTCCTTGCGGATCACGCGATCCCAGATCGACCCGGCCGTGTGGTTCGCCGTGCGCGAGAGGTTCTCGTCGATGAAGCGCTCGTAATGGCCGATGTCGAGGTCGGTCTCGGCGCCGTCCTCGGTGACGAACACCTCGCCGTGCTGGAACGGGCTCATCGTGCCGGGGTCGACGTTGATGTAGGGGTCGAACTTCTGCATCTGGACCTTCAGCCCGCGCGCCTTGAGCAGGCGCCCGAGCGAGGACGCGGTGATGCCCTTGCCGAGGGACGAGACGACGCCGCCGGTGACGAAGACGTACTTCGGCGGCCTACGTGCCATCAGGTCAGCCGTCCCAGGCGGTCGAGCGACGAAAGCACGGGCGTCCGCTCGATCAGATCTCCGAGTGAGCGGGTTTCGCCGAGGATGGTGAGGCCGACGAGCGCCGCGAGCGCGAATCGTCTTCCTCGAGCCGTGAGCCGTGCCACGGACCCGTAACCTAGCACGGCCCCAAGGGCATTCGACCCGGCGTCACCGAGCATCGTCATCTCGCGAAGATCGTACGGAGCGAGCATGACGGCAACCGGGACGTAGGCGCGGGTCGGCCCGCGGAGTAGCGCGGCCCCGGCGAGGAACGCCTTCAGCGCCCGGCCCGGTCGCGTGTCGAGCAGATTGAGCCCGTTCGCCGAGAGCGAGACCAGGGCGGCCCCGGAGAACGAGCGGGTCGCGGCGAGCGCAAACACGGGGATGCCGACCGCCTTGAGCGCGCCGGTGGTGCGCCCCGACCCGAGGTGCTGGCGAAAGCCTCGCTCCGGGCCGCTGAAGAGGTCGTCGGCCAGGCCGATCAGCGCGATCCCGGCGACGCTGAGCCTGACGCTCCGGGGTGCCCGGGCGCCGCCGAGCGCGACCAGCGCACCGACCAGTGGCAGGCACAGGCCACGGTGATTGCGCGCCAGCGGGCCGCAGGCGAGCGTGGCCTCCAGGAGCTGGCGGCCGCGATGGAGGAAGCCCGCGGCATCGCGCGCGGTGGGCCGATGGCCGAGCGGGAGCTCGAGCTCCTGAACGGTGAGCCCTTCGCGGACCGCGTCGATCGTCATACGCACCTCGCAGCCGAAACCCGGCGCCGTCGGGAAGCAGGCCTCGCGTGCGGCCGGCGACAGCGCCCGTTGGCCCGAGAGCGGCTCCCGGGCATCGAAGCCCGAGCACGCGCGAACGAGGGCGCGCGCGGCGTGCTTGGCGAGCCCGAAGCCTCCGCCCTGGCGCTCCGCGAAGGCGGCGATCGCGAGGTCGGCGTCCACGTCGAGCAGCGGCGACGGGTCGCCTTCGAGGTCGGCGTCGCAGAGGAGGAGCGGTCCTGACTCCGCCTCGCGCTCGGCGAGTGCAAGCGCCTGGCCCTTGCCGAGACGTGGCAGGCGGACGACGCGAGCTCCGGCGCGTTCCGCGGCAGCTGCGGTGCGGTCGCGCGAACCGTCGTCGGCCACGATCACGTCGGCGTCCGGGAACCTGATCCGAAGTGCGCGCACCCCGGGCTCGATCGACCGTTCCTCGTCGCGCGCGGCGACGAGGACGGTGAGACGTTCAACCACGCGGCCGCGTGATGATCGGGAACGCCGGGAACGACTCCTTGGCAGTCGCCTTGAGCCCGTACTGGCCAGGCTGCGCGCCTGCGAGGAGGAGCACGACTCCGAGCTGGCCCGACAGCGTGTCGACGTCGTCCACGCTCGACAGCCCCGCTCGGCGGAAAGCGCCGACGGCCGAATGGTCCGCATCGGTTGCCTCGACCCCGACGGCCGGGACGCCTTTCGAGCTCAACCCCTTGTAGAGGCCGAGGAGGAACTTGCTCGTGCCGCCTTTCTGCGGCGAGACCGTGCGGGCGACGATCACGCCGTCGACGGGCTGCTTGCCACCGGCCTGGTAGTCGACGAGCGTTTCGGTGAGCGTGTCCCACAGCGGCATGTCGCCTCCGTCGACCAGCTCTTCGCCGAGCGCCTTGCCGAGGCTCTCCAGCTTTCCCTTGCCGATGTAGCTCTGACCGTCGGGCTGGCTTGCGAGCTGCGCGTCGACCGTCGACGCGTCGATCGGCATCTTCAGGGCTCGGAGACGAACCTGCTGCGCGCCCGAGTCGGAGAGCGCGCGGTCGATGGACTTGCCAACATCGCCGTGGTCGGCCTTCCCGATGAAGACCACCGCGATGCGCTTGTTGTGCAGGCGGTTGCGCACGAGCACCGGATACGTCTCTCTCACGTAGAGCTGGGCCGCGCGCTGTTCACGGTCCGAGAGAGCGGAACGCTTCGAAGCCTGATCGAGCTGCGTGCGGAGCTGGGCGACGCGCTGCTCGAGCAGCGTCTTCTTGGCCTGGTCGAGAAGGCCGCGATCGGCGATGCCGACCCCGACGAGGATCCCGATCACGAGCGCAAGGAAGACGGCCGTGAGCGAAGCGACGTGATAGCGAAAATCGAACATCTCAGAGCTCAGCCGCAGTCTGGCACAGCGCGTGAAGCCGGTTGAGCGCCGATCGGGGCAATGACGCGTTGAGGCGAAGCCAGGCGCCGTCGACCGTCAGCGTCGCCTGCGTCTGGTCGTCCCCCATTGGTTCGAGGACGAGCTCCGCCTCCATGTGATCCTCCGTGAACAGGAAGCGGACGAGCTCATTTGTCCGCACCTCGAGAATCATGAGCATGCGGGTCGTGCTCGGGCCGCCGAGGAAGCTGCCGAGGAACCCGCGACCCTGCGGTCGGACGGTCACCTCCCAGCGCGCGCCCGGCGCGAGCCCACGCCGGTCCGGGCGGACGCCGTGGACCCCCGGCCACCAGTCGGAGAGGTGATGCGGCTCCGCGAGGAACTTCCAGACGTCTTCGCGGGGCGCCAGAAGTTCCCGGGTTGCGGCGACCTTGGACATGGCTGAAGTGTTGCGATTTCGGCGCAGTTTCGTGTGCCACGGTTGCGGATTTCGGCGTTACGATCGCCTCGGGGAGGAGGTCGGGGCTACCGGCCCGGGGACACGTCGAGAAGAGGCGCGGCCGTCAGCTCAGGCCGAGCAGGCTGCGGATCCGGTCGCTCAGCAAGCCGATGAAATGACGCAGGCCCGGTGATGCGAGGATCGCGACGACGACGGCGGCAAGGCCCGCCAGCGCAAAGGCGATCAGCGGCCAGAGGCCGACCTGGCGGCTGACAAGGCGGGAGACGCCCTTCGCATCGACCAGGATCTCCCCCACCTTCAGCCGCGTCACGAACGTGGAGGACATTCCGGCCCGATCGCGCTCCAGGAACTCGACCAGGTTGAAGTGCGTCCCGACGGCGACGATCAGCTCGGCCCCGCGCTCGTAGGCCAGCAGCAGCGCGACGTCCTCGCTGATCCCGGGGGCTGCGACCGAGCTGAACTCGAGCCCGAGTCGCTCGAGGCGCGCCGCGCCGGGGGCGGCGCCGTCCGTGTACGCGTGGACGACCAGCTCAGCTCCCGAGCGAAGCGCGTTGTCCGTCACGGAGTCCATGTCGCCGACGATCACGTGCGGCCGGATGCCAGCCTCGAGGAGCGCGTCCGCACCCCCGTCGACGCCGACGATCACGGGCTTGAACGCCCTGACGTACGAGCGGACCGTGGCGAGGTCGCGCCTGTGCCCGGGCCCGCGGGCGACGACCAGAACGTGCCGCTCACGGAAACGCGTCTTGAGCGCTGGAAAGTCGATCCCCTCCGCCAGCAGGCGCCCCTCGTCGCGGAGGTAGCGAAGCGTGTTCTCGGCGAAGACCTCGAGCGCACCGGTCACACGCGCCCGCTGCTCGGAGAGCGCGGTCTCGAGGTCGCGCGCCTCCAGCGACCGGCCCGACGCGAGACAGGTGCCGTTGCGGAAGACGCTCGCGCCGCGCACGGTGACGTGCTCGCCGTCGCCTACCTCGTCGAAGAGCGGCGCCCCGGGAGCGTCGATCAACCGCACGCCCCCTCGGACGAGCAGCAGAGGCCCGGGATTCGGGAAGCGGCCGCTCTGCGAGTTCGCCACGTTGACGACCACCCGGACACCCGAGTCCAGCAACTCCTCGGCCGATACCCGGTCGAGATCAAGGTGATCGATGATCGCGACGTCGCCAGGGCCGAGGCGGCGGACGAGGGCCTTCGTTCGGCGCCCCAGTCGGGCCGTGCCCGTGAACTCGATGAAGCTCACGCGCCCTGCTCCGCCTGGACAGCGGCGATGAACTCCTCGCCGCCGAGCATTCGCCGGATCTCCTCGGCCCGCTCGGCTTCGTCGAGAGGCTCGATCCTCGTGTGCGTCGGATCGCCCGGCACCTTTTCGACGCGGAAATGCCGGTCGGCCAGGCTGGCGATCTGCGGTAGGTGGGTGATGGTCACGACCTGGGCGCGCTCGGCGAGACGGCGCAGCGTCTCCCCCACGGCGTGAGCGGTCTGGCCGCCGATGCCGGCGTCGATCTCGTCGAAGACCATGGTTTCGCCGCCGCCGACCGCGGCGATCGCGAGTGCGATCCGCGAGAGCTCACCACCCGAGGCGGTCTCGGCAACCGGCGCGAATGGAAGCCCTGCGTTCGGCCGGATGAGAAAGCTGACGGCGTCGCTTCCGGTGGGGCCCGGCGTTGCCGGCTCGAGCTCGACGCGAAATTCGCCCTCGCCGAGACCGATGCCCTGGAGCTCCGCGGCAACCGCGGCCGCGAAGGGCTCGACCGCCTGCTCCCGCGCCTTTTGGAGCCCGCCGGACAGCTTCTCAACTCGCTTCTCGGTCTCCGCCAGCGCAGCGGCCGCGGCTGCCAGCGGGTCCGCTCCGCCCTCGACCGCGGCGAGATCACGCCTTGCCTCGGCTGCTCGTTCGAGCAGCTCCTCGTACGTCGCGCAGCGGAAGCGGCGCTTGGCCTCCGCTATCCGGTCGAGCTGGACTTCGATCTGCTCGAGACGGTCCGGCTCGGCCTCGAGCGAGGCGAGAAAGCCGCGGAGTTCGGATGCGGCCTCGCGGAGGCGCATCTCGATGTCGCGCAGCTCGCTTGCCGATCGCTCGAGCTCCGGCGCTAGGCCCTCGACCGGAGCAAGCGCCCGCTCCGCATGAGCGGCGAGCCCGGCCGCGCCGTCGCCATCCTCGGGCGCGAGCGCCTCACCGGCGGCAGCCACCCCGGCCGCGAGCTCGGTGACGTGTCGCAGGCGCTCACGCTCTGCGCGTAGCGACTCCTCGCCATCCGGCTCGAGGCCCTCGGTGTCCTCGGCAAGCGCGCGCAGCTCCGCCAGCCGCTCCTCGGCCGCCGCCGCGCCACTGGCAAGCTCGTCGTGGCGGCGCCTGGCGGCGCCCAAGTCGCGCCAGGCGGTTCGAAGCTGCGCCCGGCGCGTCGACTGCTCGTCGCCGGCGAAGGCGTCGAGCACGTCGAGCTGATAGCCGGGACGGGACAGCCGGCGCTGCTCGAACTGGCCGGACATCGCAATCAGCCGCTCGCCCGCAGAGGCGAGGTCGTCGCGGGCGGCGCTTCGACCCCAGGCGTATGCGCGTGTGCGTCCATCCGCGAAGACGCGGCGTGCGAGCACGAGCCCGTCCTCGTCCTCCGGCCGAAGCTCGGAAAGCGCGGCCACGTCGTCGTCGTCGAAGAACCCCGGCGGCGGCTCCAGCTCGGCCTCGACGTACGCCTCCTGGCCGTCCTGGCCGACGAACGCGTCGTCACCCCGGGCTCCGAGGAGGAGACCGATCGCCTGCGCAAGAATCGTCTTGCCTGCGCCGGTCTCGCCGGTGATCGCGTTCAAGCCGGGCGCGAATGTCAGCTCGGCCTCGCGGATGAGGACAAGGTTCTCGATCCGAAGGCGTCGGAGCACGGTCTGGATGCTACGCCGAGCGCCCGTATGGGGCGACCCGCTCAAACAGCCGGTTCGCGTCTATATGTTCACGCGCGCCCCAGGGTGGGAGGGGGTTAGGGACGGTACCGGCCCGGCAGCGGCGCCGTGTGCCGATTGTGTGCCGATTTCGCGGTGGGCGGCGAGCCGCAGGCCGTTACGAAGCGAAGATCCGCCGGTAGCGGCTGAAGAACGTGCTCTCGGGGAGCGTCGCGAGGAGGCTGCGCTCCTCGGCGAGCCGGGCCACGACCCCATCCCCGGGCCCCACCTCACCCACGCGGTGGCCGTCGGCAAGAACGGTGGCGGAGACGTCTGCGCTCCGGTTCGTCACTGCGAGCTCCCGCCCGCGCGGCACGACGAGGGGGCGGCCGTGCAGCGAGTGCGGCGCCACGAACGTGACCGCCATCGCGTCCAGTCCCCACACGAGCACGGGGCCACCGTTCGAGAGGTTGTAGGCCGTCGACCCCGACGGGGTCGAGCAGATCAGGCCGTCGCACGGAAGCGATCCGAGGTCCTCCCCACCGACCGCCCACCCGAGCTCGATCATCCGCCCGAGCGTCGAGCTCGTCACCACCATGTCGTTCACGGCCGACTCGCGCTCGCCGCCTGCCCCGACCTCGAGCTCGAGGGCCGGCAGCTCGACCACGCGGTAGTCGCCCGCGAAGGCCCGGGTGAGCCCGTCCTCGAGCGCATCCCCCTCGCACGCGGCGAGGAAGCCGACCCGCCCGAAGTTGACGCCGATCACCGGCACGCCCGTCCCGAGGAACCGCTTGAGGGCGCGCAGCATCGTGCCGTCCCCGCCGAGAACGACAGCGAGATCGGCGACGCCGACGTCCCCCTGGTCGCCACCGAGCCGGTGCTTCTCGACCTCCTCGTCGGGATAGAGCAGCTCCACGCCGGCCGCGCGCGCGACTCCCTGGAGGCGCTCGAGAGCGGCCCCGATCCTCTCGGGCTTGCCGTGGGTGATGACCGCCGCTCGCGCGACCTCAGCCGATTGCATCGTCGATCCAGTGCTCGAGCTCATCGGGAATCTCCGGCTTCTCGCGGTGAACAAGGTGGAGGAAGAACTCGCGGTTCCCCTTCGGGCCGGGCAAGCCGGAGTCTACGACGCCGACCGTCTGCGCCCCCCACGCGACCGCCGCCTCAACCGTCGCACGCAGGACGCCGCGCCAGACCTCCGGGTCGCGGACGACCCCGCGTGGCGCCTGCGCTCGCCCCGCCTCGAACTGTGGCTTGACGAGGACCATCGCCTCCCAGCCGGCCGCGGCCAGTGCAAGCACCGGCGGCAGGACCTTTCGGACGCCGATGAACGAGACGTCGCACGTGACGAGGCTCGGCGCGTACGGGAGCTCGCGCACGTCGCGGGCGTTCGTGCGCTCGAGGACGATCACGCGCGGATCCTCGCGCAGGCGAGGGTGCAGCTGGCCGCGCCCAACGTCGAGCGCGATCACCCGCGCAGCCCCGCGCTGGAGGAGCACGTCGGTGAAGCCTCCCGTCGACGCACCGACGTCGAGGCAGTCCTTGCCAGCCGGGTCGACTCCGGACGCATCGAGCGCGTGCGCGAGCTTCTCCCCTCCCCGCGAGACGTACGGCGGCGGCGAGGTGACCGAGAGGTCGGCCGACTCGTCCACCTGCTGGCCCGCCTTCTCGTACCCGGGAACGAGACCAGCGAGCACGAGCGCCTGCGCCTGCGCGCGGCTCTCGGCGAGCCCGCGCTCGACCAGCAGCACGTCCAGCCGCTTCTTCAACGCCCCTATTGCGCCGCCGAGAGCACGGCATCCCACGCAACCTCGGACGCGACGACGCCGAGCGCGGTCGTGTCGAGCAGCGGGTCGCTTTCCAAGACTCCGGTCGACACGGCGAAGAGCACGTCGCCGTCCTCGAGCGCATGGAACGGCTGGATCGCGCGAGCCATCGAAGCGTGCACCTGGCGTCCGAACGTGCGGAGCTGCCGGGCATCGAGGCGAAGGTTCGTCGCGACGACGGTCAGCGTGGTGTTCCCGGGCGGCGTGCGGACCGGCCGTCCGTCGGCCAGCCGTTCCTCGAGGCCGGGCACGAGCTCTCGCCGCAGTCCGCTCGCCTCGTCGTAGTGGCCCCGGACGACCTTGCCCTGGCGGTCGATGATCGCGCCGATCGCGTTCACGACCGTGAAGACGGCGACCTTCGTCTCGCCGACCTGGCGGAACGCCCCGCCCTGGCCGGCCGGCTCGCGCTCCTCGTAGGCGAATAGCTTCCCGACGGTCGCGGAACGCCCGGCTCCGCGAGCGCCGAGCGGGAAGACGCCCGGCCGCGCCGATCTCAGCGCCGCCCGGCCGAGCTCCTTGTCCGGGTAGACGGCGTTCTCGCGCGGCCCCCAGTCGTAGATGATCGCGCCCGCCACGATCGGGATCTCCATCCAGCCCGTGCGGTACTCGTGCCGGGCCAGGTGCTCTGCTGCGACTCCCGCTGCCGCCTCGAGCCCGTAGAGCGAGCCACCGGCGAGGCAGATCGCGTCGACGAAGTCGTGGCCGGCGCCGCTGACCCCGGGCGAGCCGCCGCGAACGTCGATCGAGGCGTCGGCGCTGCCCGGGAAGTAGAAGACCGTGCAGCCTGTCGGGCCCTCGTCGTACTCGGCGACGCCGATCTCGAGGCCCGGGAAGTCGAACCGCAGCTCCGGCCCGTCGAACGACGTGCGAGGGACGAGCTCCGCGTTGTCGTTTGTGAGGAGCGCCACCGAGCTCAGGAGGTTCGCGCCGCGAGGCCCGCGACGATGCCGCTCAGAACAGCGGTGTCCGCCGGCACCTCCGCGAGCTTTGCCTGCGCGCGCTCCGCGGTCTCGTCCGCGAGCGCCCGCGCCCCTTCGACGCCGCGTTCCCTGACGTACCCGTCCTCGTCGAGGATGTCGTCCACGATCTGGAAGAGCAGCCCGACCTCGCCCGCGAATGCTCGCCACGGCGCCTGCTCACGCTCAGGCACCTCGGCCACCCACAGCGCGCAGGCGATCGAGGCAGAGAACAGGCAACCGGTCTTGAGCCGGTGGAGAGCCGCCAGGTCGCCGGCGCCGTCCGTGATGTCGAGGTACTGGCCGCCGATCATCCCGAGCGTCGCCTGCACCAGCTCGCGAGCGACGGCGGGAGTCGGATAGGTCAGCGCGAGCCTGAGCGCCTCGGCCAGGAGTGCGTCGCCAGCCAGGATCCCGACCGCCTCGCCGTACTCCGCCCATGTGCTCGCGCGCCCGCGGCGAAGGCGGTCGTCGTCGAGCGCGGGAAGGTCGTCGTGGACGAGCGAGAAGTTGTGGACGAGCTCGAGCGCGGCCGCCGCCGGCAGCGCCGCCTGGGGCTCCGTGCCCGCCGCCTCGGCCGTCGCGAGGCACAGCACCGGCCGCACGCGCTTGCCGCCGCCTGCGAGCGAGTAGCGCACGGACTTCTCTAGCCCGCCGAGCTCCGGCGTCAGCGCCAGCTCGTCGAGGTACTGCTCGACGAGCGCGTGAAGCTCTTCGGGCGTGGTCACCGTCCGACCCTCTGACGCAGAACGTGTCGACCGGTCAGTTCAGACGGCCGAACGTGCGAGGCGTCGCTTGCGATGCCGACCTGGGAGTCCGTGTTGGCTTGGCCGGCACGGACGTTCTGCTCCCGCCCGGCCTGAAAGAGACGACGCAAGCGTCGCCTCATCCGGCCTCCCGCTTCGCCGCCTGAAGCTGCGCCTCGACTTCCTTCGCGATCTCGGACAGCTCCGCGAGGATCTCGATCGCCTGGTCCGGGTCGTTCGTCCGCTCGAGCCGCGAACGCGCCTCGTCGAGCCGTTCGAGCAGCCGCTCGGCGTTCTGGAGCCGGTCCTCGGCGGTCACGGCGCGAAAGCCTCTCGCACGATGTGGCCCTGAGGCATCGCTTGCGATGCCGCCCACGGAGGCCGTGCCGGCTTTTGCCGGCGCGGCCGCTCAAACGCCGGTCGCAGGGTGGATCTCACGCTGCTCTCTCCTTGACGATACGACCGAGTATGCCGTTGACGAGGCGACCCGCGTCCTCGGAGGAGTAGCGCTTTGCGAGCGTCACCGCCTCGTTGATCGCGACCTCGAGCGGCACCTCGTCGCGGTCGAGCTCTAGGATCGCGAGCCGGAGGATGTTCCGCTCGAGCGCGCCAAGCCGGTCGGCGGGCCAGTCGTCGGAGGCGTCGGTGATGCGGCGGTCGAGTTCCTCGTGCTGCGCGACCACGGCCTCCGCGAGCTCGCGCGAGTACTCGTTCACCTCGCCCTCGTAGAGCGAGGCGAGCTCCTGACCGGTCACGTCCCACTGATAGAGGAGGACGAGCGCCGTTCGGCGCGCCGCCCGCCGGCCGCCGCCCATCAGGCGATCTCTTCCACGCTGACGTCCACGCGCTCGACCTCGAGCCCACATGTCGCGGATACGGCCTCGGTCACGCGCTCCTGCACGGCCCGCGCGAGCTCGGCCGCGACCTCCCCGTAGCGGACGGCGAGCTCCAGCGAGACCGACGCGCGGCCGTCGCCGTGGGCGACCTCGACCGACCGCTTGGGCCTCCGTACCGAAGCGCCGTCGACGCTCTCGGCCGCACGGACGACGAGCCTGTTCAGCGCACCCGCCGTGACCGTGATCGATCCGTCTGCGCCCTCCAGCACGAGCGGGTCGGTCACGTGCCCGCGAGCGCCGGTAGCGCGGCGCCGGCCTCGGCCAGGTAGCCGGTCGAGTACCGGCCGCCAGCGAAGCCCTCGCTCCGCAGGATGTCCATCGCCAGCTCGCGCGTCGTGGTGACGCCCTCGAGCCGGAGCTCGCCGAGTGCCCGCAGCGTCCGCGCAATCGCCTCGTCGCGCGATTCGTCCCAGACGATCAGCTTCGCGAGCAACGAATCGTAGTGCGGCGGCACCACGGTGCCGTCCTCGATGTAGGTGTCGAGCCGTACCCCGGCGCCGAGCGGAGGCGCGAAGCGCGTGATCCGGCCAGGCGTGGGCGCGAAGTCGCGCGCCGGATCCTCCGCATTCAGCCGCACCTCGATCGCGTGGCCGCGGCGATCGGCCCGGCCGGTCCGGGTTAACGGCTCGCCCGCCGCAATCCGCAGCTGCTCGCGCACGATGTCGATCCCGGTCACGAGCTCGGTGACGGGGTGCTCGACCTGGAGCCGCGCGTTCAGCTCGATGAAGTAGAAGGAGCCCTCCGGCCCGAGCAGGAACTCGAACGTTCCCGCGTTGCGGTAGTCGATCGTGTGGCATGCGCGCTCGGCTGCGGCCTCCATCTCCTCGCGGGTCTCCGGCGTGAGCGCGGGCGAGGGCGACTCCTCGATCAGCTTCTGATGGCGCCGCTGGATCGAGCACTCGCGCTCGCCGAGGGTCAGCACGCCACCTTGGCCGTCGGCGAGCACCTGGATCTCGACGTGGCGCGCGGGCGCGATCGCCTTCTCGAGGTAAAGGCTTCCGTCCCCGAAGGCGGACTCGGCTTCGAGGGCGGCCATGCCGTACGCGGCCTCGAGCTCATCGGGCCCGCCGACGAGGCGCATCCCCTTGCCGCCGCCTCCGGCCGCCGCCTTGAGCAGGACCGGGTAGCCGACCTCCTCGGCCGCGGCCTTCGCCTCGTCGACGTTCGTCGCTCCCTCGGTGCCGGGGACGACGGGAACGTTCGCGGCGCGCATCTCGGCCTTGGCCAGAACCTTGTCGCCCATGCGGGCCATGGTCCCGGCGCTCGGCCCGATGAACACGAGATCGTTGTCGGCGCAGGCCTCGACGAAGGCCGGGTTCTCGGCCAGGAACCCGTAGCCCGGATGGACCGCCTCGCAGCCCGTGGTGGTCGCTGCGGCCACGAGAGACGGGATGCGCAGGTAGCTCTCTGCGGCCTGCGGCGGGCCGATGCAGATCGCGCGGTCGGCCAGACGGACGTGGAGCGCGTCCTCGTCGGCGGTCGAGTAGACGGCGACGGCCTCGATGTCGGACTCGTGCAGCGCGCGGATGATGCGGACGGCGATCTCTCCGCGGTTGGCGACGAGCACGCGGTTGAACATCAGACGGCGTCGAGCGGTGGTGCGATCAGCGACTCGAGCTCGAACAGGAGCTGGCCGAACTCGACGGGCTCCGCGTTGCCGACGTGAATGGTTCGGACGATGCCCGCGACGTCGGTCTTGATCTCGTTCATCAGCTTCATCGCCTCGAGGATGCAGAGCGTCTGGCCTGGCGCGACGGTGTCGCCCTCGGCGACGAACGGCGGCGCGCCGGGCTGCGGTGCGCGGTAGAAGACGCCGACCATCGGCGCTTCGACGCGAACGACGCCGTCGGTCTCCGGGGCCGGATCGGTCGGGCCGGCAGCGGGTGCGCCGGCATTGTCCTCGGCCACCTCCGCGAGCTGGGCATCGAGCGGCTCGGGTGTGCGGCGGACGGAGACGCGCATACCCGAGTCCTCGATCGTCACCTCGCCGACGCCCGATTCCTGGACGATCCGCACGATCTCGCGGATGCGCTCGGCGCGCGCCTGGTCGACGCCGCCCGCGGCCAGGCTCTCGTCCCGCTGCGCCCGTCCGCGGATCGTCTTCAAGAGGGGCTCGGCCTCGGGGCCGAAGAGCCCGAGCAGAAGCAGCTCCTCTTCGCTGGACGCGAAGCCCTCGGCCTGCTCGCGAACCTCGTCGAGCTCGACCGGGTCCTCCTCGGGCGGCGCGGAGCCTGCGACGAGCCCGATCGCCCGCCTGATCGCCGGGTCGATCGGCCCCGGCGGCGTGCCGAAGTGGCCCTCGATCAGCCCGCGCAGCTCGTCCACCACGGTCTGATAACGGGTCGCCGAGAGCACGTTGATGAGCGCCTGGGAGCCGAGGATCTGCCCGATCGGCGAGGCGAGCGGCGGCCAGCCGACCTCGTCGCGAATCCGGACGAGCTCCTCGAGCACCTCGTCCTGCCGATCGCCGGCCGCATGCGCGCGCAGGTGGTTGTCCAGCGCGGCCACGAGCCCGGGCGGAAGCCGGTACTCGGCTGCGCGGACCGCGATCCTCGGCGCGAGCGGCGTGACCGGCTCGTCGCCGATGTGCTCATCCACGAGGTCGGACGCTCGCCAGAGCGCGTCGACGTCGACGCCGGTGTCGAGGCCGAGCCCCTCGAGCGCGGTCGCGATCGCCTCGCCCGACACACGGTAGATCGTGAGCGCAATCGGATAGACCGCGCAGGAGATGAGGTCGGCGCCCGCGCGGGCGGCCTCCAACCCGGCCGCCATCGCGTTGCCCCCGGCGCCCTGGCAGTAGAGGCCGACCGGCAGACCGCTCGTCTCGCCGAGCATCACGGTCAGCTCGTGTGCCTGCCGGGGCCCGAGCGAGCCGGACGGGTCGTGCAGAAGCACCCTCGCGGCTCCGAGACCCGGAAGCTTCTTGGCCTGCTCGACGAGCGCCTCGGTCTCGCCCGTGTAGCCGGAGCCGTAGACCAGCCCGGCGTCGAACTCCTTGCCCGCGGCGGTGATCGCCTCGCCTGCCTCGCGCAGGTTCTCGACGTCGTTCAGCGGGTCGTGGAGGCGGAAGACCTCGATCCCGCTCTCGGCCGCGCACGCCACGAACCGGCGCACGAAGTCCGCGCCAACCGGACGCGAGCCGACAAGGAACCGGCCGCGGAGCGCCATCGCAAGCGGCGTCTTTGTGCGCTCGTTGAGCGCGCGGATCCGCTCCCAGGGGCTCTCGACCCCGCGGCGCACGGCCGTGTCGAAGACGCCTCCGCCGGAAACCTCGAGGTACGCGAACCCGGCGCCGTCGAGGATCTCCGCGAGCCGCAGCAGGTCGGCCGTCGGCATCCGCCCGGCCAGCGGCTCCTGGCCGAGCAGCCGGATCGTCGTGTCGACCAACTTGGGCACGGCAGGAGCCTAGCGCCGCTTCGATGCGCTACGCGCGCGAGATATAGCGGCCTTCGCGCGGGTCGACCTTGATCCGGTCGCCCACGTTCACGAACAGCGGCACCTGGACAACCGCGCCCGTCTCGAGCGTCGCCGGCTTGGTCACGTTCGAGACCGTGTCGCCCTTGACGCCGGGCTCGGTCGCGGACACGCCGAGCTCGACCGACGCGGGCAGCTGCAGGCCCGCGGGACGCTCGTCCACCCAGAGCACCTGGACGGAGCTCGACGGCTCGAGATACGGAAGCGCGTCCTCCACGCTCGCGTGCGAGAGCGAGAACTGCTCGTACGTGTCGGTGTCCATGAACACGACCTCGTCGCCGGAGTCGTAGAGGTACTGCACCTCCTTGACCTCCGTGTGGACGCGCGGGAACTTCTCGCCCGCGCGGAACGTCTTCTCGACGACGGCGCCCGAGTCGAGGTTGCGCAGCTTGGTGCGCACGAAGGCGCCACCCTTGCCAGGCTTGACGTGCTGGAACTCCAGGATGCGCCAGACCGAGCCCTCGAGCTCGATGTGCATCCCGTTCTTGAACTGGTTGGTGCTGACGACCTCGGCCATCTCGCCGCAAGTCTAGGTAACGGTGACCGGCTCCTTCGTGGATGTCGTCAGGATCTCCGGCTCGCCGTCGCGCACGATCACGAGGTCCTCGATCCGGATCCCGCCGATGCCCTCGAGGTAGATCCCCGGCTCGACCGTGACGACGTTCCCGGCCGCGAGCGTGTCCGTCGACTCGCGGCTCAGCCGCGGGCCTTCGTGGATCTCGATCCCGACGCCGTGGCCGAGGCCGTGGCCGAAATGCTCGCCGAAGCCCGCGTCGTCGATGACCGAGCGCGCGGCCGCGTCGGCGTCGACCCCGGTCGTGCCGGCGCGGATCGCCTCCACCCCGGCGAGCTGTGCCTGGTGGCAGACGTCGTACGCTTCCTGCAGGCGCTCGGGGATCGGGCCGGTGAGGAACGTGCGTGTGCAGTCCGAGCAGTAGCCGTCGACGAGCGCGCCCGCGTCGATCACGACCGCCTGCCCGGGCTCGACGACGGCGTCGCTCGGCCGCGCGTGTGGGCGCGCGCCGTTCGGGCCGGCCGCGACGATGGTCTCGAACGCGGGGCCCTCCGCGCCGAGCTCGACGAAGAGCGAGTCGAGCCACCACGCGAGCTCGCGCTCGGTCCGGCCAGTGAACCGCTGCTCCGCGAACCGCTCGTACGCCTGGCTCGTGATCGCCCCGGCCGCACGGATCGCATCGAGCTCGCGCTCGTCCTTGACCGCGCGCAAGGCTTCGACGAGCCCGCGCCTGGGCACGAGCTCCAGGCCGCTGCCGGCAAGGGTCTCGTACTGCGAGTACGTGATCACGTCGGCCTCGAAGCCGACCCGGCCCGAGACGTGCTCGCCGATGTCGGCCCAGACCAGGCGCCTGGTCTCGACGAACTCGACTCCCTCGACGGCGCGACCGGCTTCCGCGTAGCGGAAGTCGCTGAACAAGAGCGTGCGCTCGGGCTCGATCACGAGGGCCGCGTTCGAGCTCGAGAACCCGACCAGGTAGCGGATGTTCGCCGCGCTCGCGACGAGCAGGGGCTCTTCCAGGGACGGCCGCAGCCGTTCGATCCGGTCGCTCACGAGACACGCTCCTTCAGGTAGTGGAGGGCTTCGCGGTAGCCCTCGGGCCCCTTGCCGATGACGCGCGCCGACGCGATGTCGGCGATCACCGACTTGCGTCGCCACTCCTCGCGCTCGTCGACGTTCGAGAGATGTACCTCGACGACCGGCGCCTCGAACAGCTCGAGCGCGTCGCGGATCGCGTAGCTGTAGTGCGACCAGGCGCCCGGGTTCGCGATCACGCCTCCGGCCCAGTCGAGTGCGTCGTGACACCACTCGACGTACTCGCCCTCGCTGTTCGTCTGGCGACAGTCCGCGAGCAACTCGAGCTCTCGCGCCCATTCGTAGATCTTGCTCTCGAGCTGGTTCAGGCTCAGCCCACCGTAGAGCACGGGGTCCCGGCGGCCGAGGACGTCGAGATTGACTCCGTTGAGGACGGCCACCCGCACGCGCGTGACTCTACTCGGCGATCAGCGCGTCCAGCGCCGCGCGGACTTGGTCGTCCGACAGCTCAACGCCGGTCACGGGCTTGCCCGGCGCTTCCAGCAAGACGAGACGCGGCCTCCCGGCGCGGCCCTTCTTGTCCCGGGCCAGCGCGGCCCAGGCCGCGTCGCGGTCGACTCGCACCGGCTGCGGTGAGAGGACCTCCTCGACGACGGATGTGTCCAGATCCGAGAGCCGGAGCGCGGCGAGCAGGCCGAGCGCGACCGCGTCTCCGTGGCTGACTTCTCCGTAGCCGCCCGCCGCCTCGAGCGCGTGCGCGAACGTGTGGCCAAGGTTGAGGACGGCACGCTCCCCCCGCTCGTGCGGGTCGCGCAGGCAGACGGCCGCCTTGTAGGCGGCGCAGCGGCGCACGAGCTCGGCGTCGGGAAGCTCCCAGAGCGGCTCGCCCGCGAGCAGGCCCGTCTTCACTACTTCGGCCATTCCCGCACGCCGCTCCTCCGGCGGAAGTGTCTGCAGGAGCACGGGGTCGATCACGGTCAGCTCGGGCCAGTGGAAGGCTCCGACGAGGTTCTTTCCCTCCGGGAGGTTGACGGCCGTCTTGCCGCCGATGGCCGCGTCGACCTGGCCGACGAGCGTCGTCGGCACCGCGACCCACCGGACGCCGCGCAGGTAGTTCGCGGCGACGAAGCCGGCCGCGTCGGTCGTACAGCCGCCGCCGAGCGCGACGATCGTCCCCTCGCGGTCGAGCCGCAGCTCACGCCACACGCGCTCGACCGCGCCGAGGCTCTTCGCCTCCTCGCCCGGGGTAAGCGCGTGCACCGGGCGGTCGAGGGGCGGCGGGTGGATCCGGAGCACGTTACCGTCCGCCACGACCTCACACTCGTCCGGAGCCAGCAACTCGGGCAGGCGGGCGAGCGCGCCTTCCTCGACCACGATCCCGGCAGCCGCGAGCACGATCCCGTCCACATCACGCGCGACCGCGTCGGCAGCCTCCCCGTAGATCGGCTCACGGCGGCCGAAGAGCGCATGGAAGCTCGCCTCGTCGCGCGCGAGCGGTCGAGTGCTCGCGCCAACCCGCGTCCACGCCGTCTTCGCGTCGACCTCGACGAGCACAGTGAGCGCGTGCTCCCTCAGCGTCTTCCGGATCGACGGCGTCTCGACCGCACCTCCGCCGAGGGCGAGCACGGCGGGCCGCTCGGTGAGGAGCGCGCGCAGCGTCGCCTCGCGCTCGAGCACGCGGAACTCGGCCTCGCCTCGCGTCTCGAACAGCTCGGGGATCGTTTGCTGCAGCGAGCGCTCGAGCTCGCGATCGAGGTCGACGAAACGCCGGCCGAGCTCCTGCGCGGCCACTAGCCCGAGCGTCGACTTGCCCGCACCCATGAACCCGATCAGCGCGACGTGCCGGTCTAGCGCGTGCGCCACGGGATCCGCTCCACGTACGCGCGGTGGGCGGTGACGAAGTCCGCGAGCGAGTCGCCGCCGAACTTCTCGCGTGCGGCCCTGGCGAGCTCGAAGGCAACGGCCGCTTCCGCTACGACGGCCAGCGCTTCGACGGCCGCCACGTCGCTCCGCTCGACGAGCGCCTCGCCGGGCTCTCCCGTCTCGAGGTCGACCGAGCGCAGCGGGCGCATCAGCGTCGGCAGTGGCTTCATCGCGGCGCGGACGACGATCGGCTCGCCGTTCGAGACGCCGCCTTCCACCCCACCTGCGAAGTTGGTCTCCCGGTAGAGAGCGCCCGACTCGTCGGCGAAGATCTCGTCGTGCGCCTCCGAGCCGCGCCGCTCGGCCAGCTCGAAGCCCGCGCCGATCTCGACGCCCTTGACCGCCTGAATCCCCATCAGCGCGGCCGCGAGCCTGGCATCGAGCCGTTCGTCCTTCGCCGCGTACGAGCCGAGCCCCGGTGGTCCTCCGTGCGCTCGCACCTCGACGACCCCACCGACGGTGTCGCGCTCGGACCGCGCCTCGTCGATCCGCTGCTCGAGCGCCTCGGTCACGACGCGGCCGAGGACGTCGATCCCGATCTCGGCGAGCAGTGCCTTCGTTACAGCACCTGCCGCCACGGCGACCGCGGTCTGTCGCGCGCTCGCCCGCTCGAGCGCATTCCGGGCGTCCTCCAGCCCGAACTTCTGCGTGCCCGCGAGGTCCGCGTGACCCGGTCGAGGGAGCGTGACCGGCTTCGTTCCCTTGCCGGTTGGCTCGCCCTCGGGCGGCCACGGGCTCATCCCCCACGCCCAGTTCTTGTGGTCGCGGTTGTGGACGAGGAGCGCGAGCGGCGTCCCGAGGGTTCGCCCGTGCCGCAGTCCCGCGAGCACCTCCACGCGATCCTGCTCGAGCTTCTGGCGAGGGCTGCGGCCGTAGCCCTGCTGGCGGCGCGCGAGATCGGCGTCGATCGCGTCGCGCTCGAGCTGCAGACCCGCGGGCAGGCCGGTCAGGATCGCCACCAGCGCGGGGCCATGCGACTCGCCTGCTGTCGTCAGCGTGAGACTCACGGCGCTAACCCTAGGGCCGCGCGCATCGCGTCGACCGGAGCCTCGGCGCCGGTCCAGAGCTCGAACGACGCGGCGCCCTGCCTGACGAGTGCCTCGAGCCCGTCGACGACGAGGCGGCAGCCGGCCTCGTGGGCCGCGGCGACGAGAGCAGTCGGGGTGCCGTCCGCACGGTAGGCGAGGTCGACGACCGCCTGCTCGGGACGGAGCTCGACCAGTAGGTCGCGCACCGGGGTCGCGTTCACCACGAGATCGCAGCCGGTCGCGTCGGGCGGCCAATCGCCGCTACGTGTGAACAGGCGCACCTCGCCGGACAGCGCGGGCAGCAGCGCCTTCGCCGCTCCGCCCGCGCCGATCAGGCAGACCCGCTCGGCCTCGATCCCGGCCACGATCTCCTTGTCCGTGTTGAACCCGCGCAGACGGCCGTCGCGGAGGACGAGCGTGTTGACCGAGTCGCCCTCGGCCTCGTCGCAGAGCTCGGCCACCGCCTGCTTATGGGGGATCGTCACGTTCGCGCCCGCGAAACCGAGCGCCACGAGCCCGCGAACCGCTTCGACCAGCGCGGCAGGCTCGACCTCGAGCGGAACGTATGCCCAGTCGAGCCCGCGCGCCGCGAAGGCCGCGTTCTGCATCCGAGGCGAGAGCGAGCCGGCAACCGGCTGGCCGAGCAGGCCGACGAGGCGCGTCGCTCCGCCGATCACCGGTACCCGTGCGTTGCCTTGTAATGCTCGAACGCGGCGAAGCTCGACGTGAAGAAGTGGTGCTTCTTGTCCGGCTTGCGGACGTAGTAGAGGTAGTCGACGCGCGCGGGGTGAGCCGCCGCCTGGATCGAGGCGAGCCCCGGGTTCGCGATCGGCGTCGGCGGCAGGCCGGGTTGCTTGCCCGTGTTGTACGGGCTCGTGCTGTCGAGCTGCGATTGCCGGATCGCCTCGGTCGGCGGGATGTTCAGCCCGTAGCGGAGCGTCGCATCGATCCCGAGTGGCATCCGCTGGTGGAGGCGGTTGTAGATGACCGCGGCGACGAGTGCCCGCTCCTCGGGCGCGGCGGCCTCTCGCTCGATCATCGAGGCGATCGTGAGCACGTCGTACGAGGTCAGATTCTTGGAGCGCGCGTAGCCGAGGTTCACCTTCGCCCAGTTGCGCCGGAAGGCCTTGAGCTGCGCGGTCTCGAGCTGCGCCCCGGTCGTCTTGCCGGTGAAGTCGTACGTCGCCGGGAACAGAAAGCCCTCGAGCGGGTAGCGGCGGTTCCCGAAGCCCGGCTGCAGGCGCTTCCGCCTCGTCGCGGCGAGGTAGGCACGCTCCGTCAGCCTCGGCACCTTCCCTCGCTCCCGCTCGGCGATCTTGGTGACGGCCGCGACGCGTGCGGCCATCTGCTCGCGCGTGAAACCCTCGGGGAAGACGATCCGGAACGGCTTCGGGGGCAGCGCCGCGGTCGTCGTCACCTGCTTGTTGTCGTTGCCGCCGCCGATGCTTCCGACCGCGAACCAGGCTGCCGCGATCCCCGCCGCGAGTACGACGACGGCAAGGAGGCGCCTGCGATAGACGACAGAGCGAGGCGTCCGCCGGGGCGGCCGCTCGCGCGGGGGCATCACTCCCTGTCTGCGCTCGTCCACTCGAGGTAGCTCGACAGCAGGTGCGCGGCAGCCCGCGCGTCGTCGGGTTCGGACGTGTCCCGGGGCCTGTCCCCGGGACGTGTCTGCGCGAGCCGGGTCGTGAACCGTTCGTCGAAGCTCTCGACGGGGACGTCGATCGCCGCTCGCAGCGCCTCGACGAACGTCTCCGTCTCGCGCGCCTGCTCCCCGCGCTCGCCGCGCAGCGTGAGCGGCAGGCCCACGACCACGCGCTCGGCCTCCTCGGAGCGGATCAGCTCGACGAGCCTCGCGAGGCCGGCCTGGCTGCCCACGCGCTCGACCACGCCGAGCGGGCGCGCGATCGTCGCCGACGGATCCGAGACGGCGACCCCGGTACGGGCTGAGCCGTAGTCGACCGCCACGATCTTCACGTCAGCGCCCGACGCAGCGCCTCCTCGGCCTTGGCGAGCGCCTCGCCGAGCTTCTCCGGGTTCTTTCCGCCCGCCCGCGCCATGGTCGCGCGGCCGCCCCCGCCGCCGCCGACCTCGGCCGCCGCCTCCTTGATCACCGCGACCGCGTCGAGGCGGCCCTCGAGCGAACGGTCGAAGTTCGCGACGAGATGGACGCGCCCGTCCTCGTTCGAGCCGAGCACGACCGCGGCGGGGGCCCGCTCCTGCTTGATCCGGTCGGACTCGGCCAGCAGCGTGTCGACGTCCACCCCGCTCGCGCGGCCGACGTAGACGTTGACGCCGCCGATCTCCTCGTCGCTGCTCGCCTCCAGCCGAACCTCGCCCGCGACCGCCTTCGCCGGCCCTTCCTTGCGCGCCCGCTGAAGCTCGCCGCGCAGCTCGTCCGCCTCGCGCGCCCGCGCGTGCAACAGCGCGTATGCCTCGCCGGACGTGACCGCCTCGATCCGCCGAGTGCCCGAGCCGACGGAACTCTCCGAGAGGATGACGAATGGGCCGACCTCCGCAGTCGAGCGGACGTGCGTCCCCCCGCACAGCTCGCGCGAGAACCCCGGGATCTCGACCAGACGCACCTCGTCGCCGTACTTCTCGCCGAAAAGCATCATCGCGCCGAGCCGCCGCGCCTCGTCGATCGGAACGATGAACGCGCGCACCGGCAGGTTCTCGAAGATCCGCTCGTTCACCTCCTGCTCGATCCGCGCGCGCTCCTCCGCGGTGACGGCCTGGGGATGGGTGAAGTCGAAGCGCAGCTTGTCCGGCCGCACCGCCGACCCCGCCTGCTTCGCGTGGTCGCCGAGCACGTCCTGCAGCGCCTTGTGGAGCAGATGCGTCGCGGTGTGGTTCGCCATCGTCGGGAAGCGCACCGGCCAGGGGACGACCGCGCGCACGCGCATGCCTGCGGAGAACCCCTCGCCCGAGAACGTGAGCACCTGGTCGTCGTCCGGGAGACTCGTCGCGGCGACGAGCTCCGCCCGCGCGCCGGTCTCTTCGTTCTCGATGTAGCCCGAGTCCGAGACCTGCCCGCCGCCCTCCGGGTAGAACGGCGACTGCTCGAGCTTCGCCTGGAACTGCCCGTCGCCGAGATCCTCGTAGGCGAGGATCGCCGTCAGCGCCTCGGTCTTCTCGTAGCCCACGAACTCGCTCCGGCTCTCGCCGCTGACGCGCACGTCGACCGTCGCGACCGTGCGGCGCGAGCGCTCACGCTGCTCGGCCATCAGCCGGTGGAAACCGTCCACGTCGACCGGAAGCCCACGCTCCCGCGCCAGCTCTTCCGTCAGCTCGAGCGGGAAGCCGTAGGTGTCGTGCAGCCGAAATGCGTCGTCACCTGAGATCCCCTCGCCGCCGGCGACCTCTTCGAAGAGCTTCAGCCCGCGCGCGAGGGTTTCCGAGAAGCGCTCCTCCTCCTCGCGCAGCATGTCGCGGATGACGCCCTCGTTCTCACCCAGCTCCGGATAGGCGTGGCCCATCTGCTCGACGACGACGTCACCGAGCCCGCTCAGGAACGGCGGCTCGAGCCCGATCCTCCCCGCCTGCAGGATCGCCCGCCTGACGACCCGGCGCATGACGTAGCCGCGCCCTTCGTTCGACGGCACGACGCCGTCCGCGGCGAGGAACGTCATCCCGCGCCCGTGGTCGGCGAGGATCCGGTGCGCCTTGGTCGCCTGCTCGCTCTCGCCGTACGCGACCCCCGACTGCGCCGCGAGCCAGCCCATGATCTCCTGGTAGCCGTCGGTGTCGTAGACCGACTCGACCTGCTGCAGGACGCGCGCGGCGCGCTCGAGCCCGAGGCCGGTGTCGATGTTCTGCTTCGGGAGCGGCGTCAGCGACCCGTCTGCGTGCAGCTCGAACTCCATGAAGACGAGGTTCCAGAACTCGAGGAAGCGCTCGCACTCGCAGCCCGGGGCGCACTCAGGCCGGCGGCAGCCGACCTCCTCGCCCCAGTCGTAGAACATCTCCGAGTCCGGCCCGCACGGCCCGGGGCCGCCGACCGACCAGAAGTTGTCGGCGCGCGGCAACCGCACGATCCGGTCCGGTGGAACTCCCTTTCGCTCCCAGTGCGCGATCGCGACCTCGTCCTCGCCCAGCCCGAGCTCGGGGTCACCGGCAAAGACGGTCACCCAGAACCGATCGAACTCGACCTTCATGTGCTCGAAGACGAACTCCCAGGCCAGGTCGATCGCGCCTTCCTTGAAGTACTGGCCGAACGAGAAGTTGCCGAGCATCTCGAAGAACGTGAGGTGGTGGCCGTCGAGGCCGACCTCGTCGATGTCTGGCGTGCGGAAGACCTTCTGCACGGTCGTCAGCAGCGGCGCGGGCGGCTCCTCGAGCCCGAGGAAGAACGGCATCAGCGGCTGCATCCCCGCGGAGACGAGCAGGGTTGAGCGGTCGTCGGCGCGCGGAATCAGCGGCGCCGAGGGCCGGAACTCGTGGCCCTTCGACTCGAAGAACGAGCGATAGCCCGCGCGCAGCTCGGCGGTCGTGCGCATGACGGTGATTCTAGGGACGGATTCTGTCGATCAGCGGCTAGCGGATCGTGCCGGCGCCCACCACGGCGTCGCCTTCGTAGAGCACGGCGGCCTGGCCGGGCGCGACGCCGTACGCGGGCTCGTCCAGGCGGAGGCTGAAACCGTTGTCGCGCGCGACCACTTCCGCGGCGACGACAGACGAGCGGTAGCGCAGCTTTGCGTCGACGCGCTCGACGGGAACGTGCAGCCTGCCGCGGGCCTCGACCTCGTGGGTGGCAAGCGCCTCGCGCGGGCCGACGACGACCGTGTTCGTGGCGGGCTCGCTCCGGAGCGCGTACAGCGGCTCGCCGCCCGCGACCCCGAGGCCCTTGCGCTGGCCCGGCGTGAACCGCCAGAAGCCACCGTGCCGCCCGAGCTCGCGACCGTCCTGGTCGACGATCGGTCCGTCGCTCGAAGACAGCCCATGCCGCCCGAGGAACGCGCGGTAGTCGTCCCCGGCGAGGAAGCACGCCTCCTGGCTCTCGGCGCGACCGGCCGCCGCCAGTCCGGCCCGTGCCGCCTCGGCCCGTGTCTCGTCCTTGGTCTGCTCGCCGAGCGGGAACCAGATCCGCTCGAGGTGACGCGGATCGAGTCGCGCGAGCATGTAGGACTGGTCCTTGCGCGGATCGGCCGCGCGCGCCAGCAGCAACCGCCCCTTGTGCTCCAGTGCACGAGCGTAGTGACCTGTCGCGAGCCGCTCGGCGCCTGCCCGCTCCGCGAACGAGAGCAGCTCGGCGAACCGGAAGCTGCCATTGCAGCGGATGCACGGGTTCGGCGTCTGCCCCTGCGCGTAGCCGCGGACGAAGGGCGCGACCACCGCGCGGCGAAACTCCTCGCGCAGGTCGAGCGTGACGTGCGGGATGCCGAGCGAGTGGCAGGTCGCGCGAGCGGCGATGACGGCCTCCGGCGAGCAGCACGCGCGCTCGGCGTCCGGACCCTGCGGATCGAGCCAGAGCCGAAGGGTGACGCCGATGGCGTCAGGCCCGGCGCGAAGGAGTGCGACCGCGCTGTCGACACCGCCGCTCATCGCGACGGCGATGCGGCCCGGCCTCGGCGATGCGCGGAACACCGGCCCGAGCGCGTTCGCAAGCGCGTCGACGGCGAGCTCGTCACCGCCGACCGCCGCCGCCTCGAGCAGCGTCAGGCCCTCGATCGGGCGCTCGAGCCCCTCGGCCTCCGAGCTGGCGATCCGCTCACCGTCCACGACGAGCCGAACCATCGCCCAGCGGCCGTCGCGCGAGGAGTCTCCGACGACCTCAATCATGAGCCCAGGCTAGCGATCGCAGGCGGCCAGTACCCTCACGTCGTGGCCGGTGACTGGAAGGAGCGCGTACGTTCGATGCTGGAGGCACCTTCGCCTGCAGTGCTCACGACGTACCGCAAAGACGGAGCGCGCTCGTCTCGCCGGTCTGGTTCCGCTGGGCCGAGGGCGCGTTCGAGGTCGTGATCGCCGACGGCGACGTGAAGCTGCGCCACCTCGCGCGCGACCCGCGGTGCATCCTGGTCGTGTTCGAGTCGGTGCCGCCGTTCCGAGGCGTCGAGGCACGCGGCGCTGCCGAGCTCGTCGAGGGCGACGTGACGCCGGTGCGGGAGTCGATAGCCGGGCGCTACCTCGGAGCCGAAGCCGGCAAGCAGTTCGCCGCCGAGCGTCGCTCGAAGGCGGGCGTCCTGCTGCGGCTTGAGGACCCCGATCCACGCGTCTGGGACCTCTCGACGATCCTGCCGGACTGACTCTCGTATCATCGCGGCAATCACCGAGCCAAAGCCTCGTTCGCGCCGTGGCCGGTGTCCTTGTCAAGCGGTGCCGGGCGGGCCTTTGGGGAAGGAGGCACGCAATGGTCAAGCGGGTTGTCGTCGTCTCGCTTGCGGTATTCGCCCTCACCGGTGTCGCCGCCGCGAACGCTCACGCACCCTCGATCACGGGCTTTCCCAACAAGATCAGGACGGTCGATCTGAAGGGCTACAAGCTCGTCACGAGCTACCCGTTGGGCGCCAACACGGGCTTTACGTTCGAACAGACCTACCTGCCCGGCGGGAAGGTCAGCGCGCACGCGCTACCGCCGACCGGCCAGGTCTTCACGTCCAACTACGTCGCGATGCCGGTGGCGCACAAGATGCTGATGGTCACCTGGTACGCGGATAACGGCGCGCTCAACGATGTCTTCGTCATGAACTTCAGGAAAGGCATCGTGTCCGACGTGGCGCCGGGCCCGAGCCCACCCAGCCTCGGCACGGTCAAGATCGTGCAGAGGGGCCCGAACCGGATTCCGTAGGCCGCTCGGCACGGGTTACGAACGGCGAAGCGGGGGAACCGAGGTTCCCCCGCTTCTCTCTCCACCCTGCCGTTGTCCTGAGCCCGTCGCGAACCTGGCCTAGCCAGGTGGGTGTCGCGTCGCCTCCGGCGCTCGGCGCCTCGGGTCGAACGACGACTCCCTCTGCGTTGGTGTTGGTTCTACTTTGAGACCCAGGCTCGCACAGGGTCGAGTGGACTCACTTTAACTAGGCGTGGGCCCGGCGAAGACCCAGTGGATCGGCTGGATGCCGTCGACGCCGAGCTTCTCGGCGAGCCGCGGCGTCAGTTCGAACTTGCGCCCGGGCGGGACCGGCCGGTGCTCGATCACCTGGGTCAGGATCTGCGGGCTGCCCTTGTAGGCGATGTAGAGCTTGATCCCGCACGGGAGAACGGAGTCCGTGACGCCGATCGTTGCGGGCCGCAGAAGGATCCCGCAGTTCGTCCGGTGACCGTAGCGGGCCGCGGTCGCCCCGCCGAGGCTCGTGCGCCAGTGGCCGCCGTCCAGCATGACGGGCTGGAGGAGGCGCGTTGTCTTCGCGCTGCTCCCGTGAGAGGTGAGCGCAAGCGCGACGATCGCGGCGAGCAGCGCGATCGCGGCGAGCGCGATCTCCCGTTGCGCGAGCGCTGGGTTCACGCGGGCCGCTCGGCCATCGAGGTCGTGAGCGCGGGGCCGAACGCGTCCCGGACGAGCCGATCGAAGTCGACGGGCAAATCACCGGACGTGTTCGCGAACTGGCGCAGGTTCATGAGCAGGAGCGCCCGCTCCTCATCGCGAGCCGCGTCGACGCCCTCGAGCTCGTTCGCGATCTTCTCGAGCTCCCAGACGTTCCACTCCCGCGGGGTGACGTCGCGCTGGACGAACGGGACGACGACCTCGGGCTCCGGTTCGGGCTCGGGCTCCGGCTCGGGCTCTGGCTCTGGGGGCGGCGGAGGGACGGCCGCCAGCGGCACAGGTTCCGGTTCCGGCTCTGGTTCTGGCTCGGGTTCGGGCTCAGGCTCCGGCTCGGGTTCCGGCTCGGGCTCGGGCTCCGGCTCGACAACGGTCGCTGCCGGCGCCGCGGGCTCCTCGACGGGCTCCGGCTCGGGCTCGGCCTCCTCGGCCGGAGCGCTCGAGCGGGCCTCGCTCCGCTCGACGATCGCGACGAGCAGCCAGGCGCAGAACATGATCACCGCGATCCAGACCCAGCCCAGCCCGGCCAGGCCGAGCGCGGCGGCGACGAGGATCAGGAACCCCGCCTCGAGCAGGAACCGGATCAGCGGGATGCGAATCCTCACGTCCCGGTCTCCTCGCCGTCGTCATGGCCGCCGGAGCCGAAGAGCTCGGCGACCTCCTTAGAGGCGCGGCTCGGCTCGGCGCTCGAGCGGCGCGGGAGCAGCTTGACGTGACGGGGCGGTGCGGGCGCCTCGGGCTCGGCCTCCCGGGACCGCCGCCGCAGGCCGAACCGCCGCTTGCTCGGCTTCGGCTCCTCGGCGGGAGTCTCGTCCGCCTGAGGGTCGGGCTCGTCCGGCTCGACCGGCTCGACCGCGTCCGGCGCGTGCGGTGTCTCAACGGCAGCCTCGACGACCTCGGCCTCCTCCACTTCCGGCTCGGGCTCTTCGACAGGCGCCTGCTCGATCGGCGGCGCGACCACCGTCCGCTCCTCCGGGCGCGGATGGAAGATCCGCTCGGCGTCCTCCTCATCCTCCTCTTCCCGCGCGGGCTCGGGAAGCAGATACGACACCGGCGAGCGCTCGATCCGCGACGCCGTCAGTTCGGCCGCGGCGACGAGCAGCCATGCCACGCCCATGACGGCGACGATGTAGAGCGGCCTCAGGTGGGCAAGCCCTGCGGCCACGGCGAGTGCGACGAGGAACAGAGCCTCGATCGCGAACCGGACTCCGAGCCGGCGCGGGAGCACGTCGAGAGCCTAGCCGGTGCTGTCGCCGTCGCCTTCCGCCCCGGGCTCGGGAGTCCCGGCCGCGGGTGGAGACGGAGGCGGCGGGCCCGGCGAGACGGGCGGAGACGTCGGCGGCTCTGAATCCTCTTCGGGCTCCGCTTCCGCCGGCTCGGCGGTCGGCGCGCGAAGCGGCGAAGGCGCTTCTCCGCCACGCGAGGCCTGTGCGGACGCTTCGGCAGAGTCCACGATCGTCTGCGCAACGCGCCCGATCTCCGCTTCGCCGAGACCGGCCGCGCCGAGGAGCTGCTCGGCTCCGTCCTGAGCGCGCCTGATGATCGCCGCAGCCTGCGAACGCGCCCACTCGAGCGTCTGCTCGACCTCGGCGCGGGCCGAATTCGTCAACTCGGTCGCCTGGTGCCGCGACTGCTCCAGCAGCCGGGCGGCGCGCGACTCGGCCTCCTTGATCTCCTGCGCGGCCCGTTGCTGCGCCTCCTGCACGGTCTGGCGCGACTCCGCCTTCGCCGCGTTCAGCATCTCGGCCCGCTGGCGCTCGCTTTCGTTCCGGTAGCGCTCGACCTCGCCCTCGTCCTCCTGGATATCGGACTGCCGCCGTGAAACCTCCTCCTCGGTGCGCCGCAGCTGCGCCGCGGATGCGGTCTGCGCGTCGCGCTCGATCGTGTCGGCCATCTCGGCCGCGGCCCGGATCATGTGCAGGGCGTCCATGCGGACCGCGTGACCGGTGGGCTCGATCCCGCTCTCGCCGGCAGCCTGGAGCACTCGGAGCTGCACCTGGAGCTGCGTCGCGTGACGGCGGAACGCCTCGAATGCGTCGCGCACCTTCTCGCGGTCGTACCCGTCGCGCTCGGACGGCAGATCCTCGACGCGCGGCAGCGATGTCAGCGCCGGCGCTTGTGCTCTCTCTTGCCCTTCGGGTGGCACCTGGTTTACGTCCTCCTGATCGACCTGCGGCTCGCGCAGAAGTATGACTGCTCTATCGGCGCGCGGACACCATCGCGCTAGCCCTTTGGAACCACTGCCTGGATTCCGAGCTCCAACAGGATCTCCTGCGCGATCGGGGTCGGCGCGCCTGTCATCGGCTCCGAGCCGCTCGAGGTCTTCGGGAAGGCGACCACCTCGCGGATGTTCTGCTCTCCGGCAAGCAGCGCGACGAAACGCTCGAGGCCGAGCGCGAACCCACCGTGCGGCGGCGCGCCCATCCTCAGCACCTCGAGCAGGAACCCGAACCGCTCCTCCGCGTCCTCCTCGCTGATCCCCATCGCGCGGAAGATGCGCCGCTGGAGCGACGGGTCGTGGATCCTGATCGAGCCCGAGCCGAGCTCCCAGCCGTTCCACACCAGGTCGTAGGCCTGGCTGATGGCGCGGCCCGGATCCGTCTCGATCAGATCCTCGTCGCCCGGCCGCACGCCGGTGAAGGGGTGGTGGCTGAAGGTCCAGCGCTTTCCGTCCTCGTCCCATTCGAAGAGCGGGAAGTCCGTGACCCAGAGGAACTCGTCGCGGTCCGTGTCGATCAGCCCGAGCTCCCGGCCGAGGTGGTTCCGCACCGCGGACAGAACGCGTGCGACCGCGCCCGGCTCGTCTGCGCCGAAGAGCACCGTCCCGGGCAGCTCGGCTGGTCGAAGCGCGTCGATCGTCTCGGCGGCGAGGAACTTCGCGATCGGCGAGCGCACCTCGCCCTGATCGTCGTAGACGAGGTACGCAAGCCCCTTCGCCCCCCACTCCTTCGCGAGCTCCTCGAGGCCGGCGAGGTCCGCGCGCGAGAGCTCACGCGGCACCGTCAGGCACTGCACGCTCGGCGCTTCGGCGAAGACCTTGAACTCGGAGCCGCGCGTGAGCTCGGTGACGTCGCGGAGCTCGAGGCCAAAGCGGAGATCGGGCTTGTCCGAGCCGAACCGCGACATCGACTCCTGCCAGGTCAGCCGCCGGAACGGCCGCCGAGGGGGCTCTCGCCCGAGCGCCTCGAACGACGCCACCACCGCGCCCTCGAGCGTGTCGAAGACCTCGTCGCGGCTAGGGAACGACATCTCGATGTCCAGCTGGCGGAACTCGAACTGCCGGTCGGCCCGTAGATCCTCGTCCCGGAAGCACACCGCCATCTGGTAGTAGCGGCCGAAGCCGGAAACCATCAGGATCTGCTTGAAGATCTGCGGCGACTGCGGCAGCGCGAAGAACGTCCCGGGCTGGAGCCGGACGGGCACGAGGAAGTCACGCGCCCCTTCGGGGGTGGCCTTCGTGAAGTTCGGCGTCCAGATGTCGACGAAGCCCTGCGCGTCCATGAAGCGCCGCATCGCCGAGACGACAGTTGCCGAGAGCCGCAGGTTGCGCTGCATCCGCTCGCTCCGCAGGTCGAGGTAGCGGTAGCGGAGGCGAACGCCCTCGTCGACGTTCTCCTCGTCGACCTGGAACGGGAGCGGCTCGGAGCGCGACACGATCTCGAGCTCGTCGACCTGCAGCTCGACCTCGCCGGTCGGCAGGTTCGGGTTGACCGCATCGGGCGCGCGCGCGGCGACCTCGCCCTCGGCCCGGATCACGAACTCGTTGCGGATCTCGTGCGCGACCTCGGCGGCCCCGGGCGCTCGCTCCGGGTTGATCACCAGCTGGGCGAGACCCGTCTCGTCGCGCAGGTCGATGAAGACCAGGCCGCCGTGGTCACGCCGGCGGGCGGCCCAGCCTGCGAGCGCAAGCCGCTGACCCACGTGCTCCGCGCGCAGCTCGCCGGCTCCCAGGTCTCGCCACCTCACAGTCGTCCCCTCCCAGACCCACTGCGTCGACCGGTCATTTCAGACGGCTGTGCGGGCAAAGCCCGCACAGCCTGAAGGAGACGCCGCAAGCGTCGTCTCATCGCCTCAGCCTCTCGCCGAGCTCCGCGGTCGGAACCTCCTCGTCGGGCTCGCCTCCCCGCCTGATCGTCGAGCGCTCGGGACCCCAGTGCACCACCGCTCGGGCGCCGAGCCGTCGCGCCTGCGTGAGCTGGCCCTTGAGCGAGCGCCCCGCGTAGTCGACGTCGGCGCGGATGCCTGCGCGCCGAAGCTCCGCGACGAGCGGCATCACCCGTGGTTTGAGCCCGTCTTCGTGCAGCGCGACGAAGACGTCGATCCCGGGCTCATCGGCGGTGACTCCCGCCGCCTCGAGCGAGAGCAGGAGCCGCTCGATCCCGGCGCCAAACCCGATCCCGGGAGTCGGAGGCCCGCCGATCTCCTGGATGAGGCCGTCGTAGCGGCCGCCGCCGCAGATCGAGCTCTTCGCGCCGATCGCCTCGTCGACGAACTCGAAGGCCGTGCGCGTGTAGTAGTCGAGCCCGCGAACGAGCGCCGGCGTGAGCGTGTACTGGACCGCGTAGTCGTCGAGGAGCGCGCAGACCTGCTCGAAGTGCGCGCGGCACTCGTCGCACAGCGCGTCACCGATCTTCGGCGCGTCCGCCAGCGCTTCCTGGACCTTCTCGCTCTTGACGTCAAACACCCGGAGCGGGCTCGTGGCGCGCTTCTGGCGGGCCTCGTCGTCGAGGACGACGTCGTGCTCATCGAGCCACGCGGTCAGCTGCTCGATGTACTTCGGACGGCAGTTCTCATCGCCGATCGAGTTGAGCAGCAGCTCGTAGTTGGTCACGCCGAGGCGCGCGAGCAGCTCGTCGTACAGCTGGATCAGCTCCGCGTCGATCGCAGGATCGGCCGACCCGATCGCCTCGACCGAGAGCTGCCAGTGCTCGCGATGGCGACCGCGCTGCGGGGTCGCGTAGCGGTACATCGTGGCGACGGTGTAGAGCTTGGCCGGCTGGCCCTCGCGGTGCAGTCCGTGCTCGAGGTACGCGCGCGCGATCGGCGCGGTGCCCTCGGGACGAAGCGTCAACGAGCGTCCGCCGCGGTCCTCGAACGTGTACATCTCTTTCTGCACGACGTCGGAGCCCTGGCCGGACGTGCGCGCGAAGAGCGCGGTGTCTTCGAAAACCGGTGTCTGGATCGGCCGGTAGCCGTAGAGCGAGCAGAGCTTCTCCGCCTCGCCGATCACGAGCCGCCACAGCGGCTGCTCGGCGGGGAGGATGTCGTGGGTGCCGCGCGGCGCCTCGAAGGTCGTCACGAGACCCGCAGCGGAGCGAGGAACGGGTTGCGCGCGAGCTCGGTGCCGAGCGTGGTCGGCGGCCCGTGCCCGGGGTAGACCACCGTGTCGGGGGGAAACCGCTCGGTGAGGGTGCGCAGCGTCTCGACGAGAGTGTCCCAGTCCGCGCCGGGGAGGTCGGTCCGGCCGACCGACCCGGCGAAGAGCACGTCCCCCGAGAAGAGGGCGCCGTCCGCGTGGTAGGCAAGGTGACCGGGCGAGTGGCCGGGGACACGGATCGTCTCGAAGCTGATGCCGGCGAGCTCCAGTGTCTCGTCGCCGGCGAGGAGCACGTCTGGGGTGTAGGAGCGCGCCGGCTCGCCCGCGGGAACGAGGTCCGGGAGATTCTCGAGGAGCGCTCGCTCGTCCTCGGCCATGTAGACGGGTGCCTGGGTGCCCTCCGCGAGGTCGGCGACGCCGAGGAGGTGGTCCCAGTGGCCGTGCGTGATCAGGATCGCGGTACACGCCGCGCCGAGTCGTGCAAGCTCGAGCCGGAGCTGCGGGGCATCGCCACTCGGGTCGACGACAACCGCCTCGTCGGCGTCCCTCGACGCGCGGACGACGTAGCAGTTCGTCCCGATCGGGCCGAGCTCGTGGCGGTCGACGACGATGTTCACCGGAGGCTCACCGGACGCTGAGTCTAACCGCGTCGCCGAGCGCGTTTTCGGCCGCGGGTTGCAGCGCGTCGGCGCTTGCTCGGCACGCCGAGAAGCCCGCTCCTCGCAGCCGCCCTTAACAAGGCGCGCCCGGCCTCCTCCCCACTGCGAGCCTATCGCCGAAGGTCACACGCGTGGGTGACGCGTTTATGACGAGAGCGTGCCGAAATGACGGGTCGTGGCAACCCGCAGCCGCCGGCCGGACGTCTATCGCCGGCGGCCGCTGCTCGGCGGGGCTGACTGGCCCGTGCGCCGGAGGTACGTGCGGTACATCGTGCGATCCATGAGGTACATGAACGGCACGAAGAAGGCCGTGTAGAGCAACGTCAGGAGCAGACGCGTCTGGATGCTCTGGTTCGCGTTCAGAAACGAGAACGCCACGAAGATCAGCGGGCCGAAGATCGCGGCCCGGCGGGCCGTCTTTCCCCACGAGGGAGGATCGACTTTCCGAGGCGGCCGGCCACCTCCTCGTTTCTGCGCGTCCTTCTTGCCGTTGCGGCGCTCGTCGCGGCGCGGCTTCGCCTCGACCTCCTCTGGATCGGCCTCCACCTCCTGGCCTTCGGAGTCGACGTAGACGAACTCGTACTCGTGACGGCGATCCTTCTGACGCTTGCGGCGTTGCTTGCGGGTGGGCATCGACGCAAGCGTAGCGAGGCTCAGCGCCGCCAGGCCACCTCGCCGCCGACCACCACGCCGGCGATCACGTCGCCCGCGACGTGGTACGCGACATGACGCCAATCCGGGGCGTCGAGAAGCACGACGTCGGCCCTGTAACCGGGCGCGAGCCGTCCCAGTGTGTCGGCTCGCCCGAGCACGTGTGCGGCGTTGACCGTGCACGCGACTAGGGCCTCCGCAGGCGACAGGCCGAGCTGCGTGCAGGCGAGGGAGCAGACGAGCGGAAGGCTCTCGCAGTACGCGCTGCCGGGGTTGAAGTCGGTGGCGAGCGCGACTGCGGCGCCGGCGTCGACGAGCTTGCGCGCGGGAGGCATCGGCCGACCGAGGACGAGCGCGCTCGCAGGCAGGAGCACGCCAACCACTTCGCTCGCGGCGAGCGCGCGCACGCCGTCGTCGCCCGTGGCTTCGAGGTGGTCGACCGAGCGCGCTCCGAGCTCGATTGCGAGCGGCACGGCACCCAGCTCCGTGAACTGGTCTCCGTGGATGCGGAGCTCGAGCCCAGCGGCGCGGCACGCTTCCAGGTACCGGCGCGCCTGATCCACGTCGAACGCGCCTCGCTCCAGGAACACGTCGGCCGCCTGGGCGAGCCCAGCGGCGTCGGGCAGGACCTCCGCGAGCGCGAAGTCGAGGTAGGCGTCCGCGTCGTCGAATTCGGGCGGGACCGCGTGGGCTCCGAGCCAGGTCGGGATTCCGCCCGCCGCGGCGACGGCCCGGAGAGAATCGAGCTCCGTCTCGCGATCGAGCCCGTAGCCGGATTTCCCTTCGAACGTGGTCGTCCCGGAGCGGAGCATCCACTCGCGGTGGCAGTCCACCGCTCGGCGAAGCCCATCGGCGCCCGCGGCCCGTGTGGCCTTTACCGTCGAGAGGATCCCGCCGCCGGCCGCGTGAAGCTCCTCGTAGCTCGCGCCGGCCGCGCGCAGCGCGAACTCCTCGACGCGGTCGCCCGCGAAGCAGGGGTGCGTGTGGCAGTCCACGAGCCCCGGGATCGCGGACAGGCCGCGGCCGTCCACCTCGAACACGTCGCCCGGCACGGCTTCGAGGTCGGCCATCCGCCCGCTTGCGGCGACCGCGCCGTCCTCGCAGAGCAGGAAGGCACCCTCGATGACCTCGACCTCGCCAAGCTCCTTGCTACGCAGCGGCGCCTGCCGGCCTGCGGGCGTCGCGAGCTGCGCCAATTCGCGGACGAGCAGGCGGGTGGGCTCGCTCGGAGTCTCGCGCCGGGCCGTCACGCGCCGGCCGGAGGCGGCATCGGCAGCTCCAGTCCGCCGCGCCCAGCGGCCTCGAGCGCCTCCTCGTACCCCGCGTCCGCGTGACGCAGCACTCCGGTGCCCGGGTCGGTCGTGAGCACGCGGTCGAGCCGCTCGGCGCTCTCGGCGCTACCGTCGGCCACCACGACCATGCCCGCGTGGATCGAGTTGCCGATCCCGACGCCGCCGCCGTGGTGGACGCTCACCCACGTCGCTCCCGCCGCCACATTCAGGAGCGCGTTCAGAATCGGCCAGTCCGCGATCGCGTCGGAGCCGTCTCGCATCGCCTCCGTCTCCCGGTACGGAGAGGCGACCGAGCCGGAATCGAGGTGATCGCGCCCGATCACCACCGGCGCCTTCACCCGCCCGCTGCGGACGAGCTCGTTGATCGCCAGCCCGGCCTGCGCGCGCGCCCCGTAGCCGAGCCAGCAGATCCGCGCAGGGAGACCCTGGAACGCGATCCGGGTGGGAGCCAAGGTCAACCACCGCTGGAGCGCCTGATCGTCTGGGAAGAGCTGGAGCAAGACCTCGTCGATTGCCGCGATGTCGGCCGGCTCGCCGGAAAGCACGGCCCACCGGAACGGCCCGACGCCCTCGCAGAACAGGGGCCTGATATAGGCCGGGACGAAGCCCGGGTATGTGAATGCGTCCTCTACGCCCGCCTCTTCGGCCTCACCTCTCAGGTTGTTGCCATAGTCGAAAACATAGCTGCCCGCCCGGACGTACTCCAGCAGGCCGCGGACGTGGGCGGCGATCGACTCTCGGGCACGGCGGATGTACTCGTCCGGATCGGACTCCCGCAGCGTGGCAGCCTCGTCGACGTCGAGCCCACTCGGGACATACCCGTTCAAAGGGTCGTGCGCGGCCGTCTGGTCGGTGACGAGGTCGAAGTGCTCCCCGCGCCGTGCGAGCTCCGGGACGACGTCGGCTGCGTTCGCCAGAAGCCCGACCGACAGGGCGCGGCCGTCACCTGCGGCGGCCCGCACACGATCCAGCGCATCGTCCAGCGACTCCGTTGCCTCGTCGAGGTACCGCGTCTCGAGCCGCCGCTCGATCCGGGACGGGTCGACCTCGATGCACAGGATCGCGGCACCAGCAAGCGTCGCGGCAAGCGGCTGAGCGCCACCCATCCCTCCGAGCCCGGCTGTGAGGATCGTGCGCCCGGCGAGATCAGGCGAGCCGAAATGCTTCTCTCCGGCCGCAGCAAAGGTCTGGTACGTGCCCTGCAGGATCCCCTGAGTGCCGATGTAGATCCAGCTCCCCGCCGTCATCTGCCCGAACATGGTCAGGCCGAGCGCCTCGAGGCGGCGGAACTCCTCCCACGTCGCCCAGCGCGGAACGAGCAGTGAGTTGGCGATCAGCACGCGCGGCGCGGTTGGTTGCGTACGGAACACACCCACCGGCTTGCCGCTCTGGACGAGGAGCGTCTCGTCCTCGCCGAGCGTCAGCAGCGAGCGCACGATCGCCCGCAGCGCTTCGGGATTCCGGGCCGCCTTCCCCGAGCCGCCGTAGACGATCAGCTCCTCCGGCCGCTCGGCGACCTCGGGGTCGAGGTTGTTGAGCAGCATCCGCAGCGGCGCCTCGGTCGACCACGAGCGCGCGTTGAGCTCGGTGCCGCGCGGAGCGCGAATGGCCGAGAGGTCGCCGCAGAGCACCTCGACCGTCGCGTCTATTGAGCGCGTCGTGCTCACCGGCGCTTCTTGGCCTCACGCAGCCGGATCGATCGCCACGTCCATGCGGTCGCAAGCACGAACGCGCACGCGGCGAGGACCGCGGCCCACAGCACCCTGCCTCCCGTCGCCGCCGCGACAACCACGACGATGACCGCGAACGCGCCGTAGACGAGCGCGCTGTCCCGGTACAGCCTGGGCGGCCGAGATCGCCGCTTCGGCTTGCGTCCGTTCGTCGAGCTCATCGCAGCTCTCCGAGCTCCGTCTCGACCGCGGCGACCACCGCTCCGGTGCGGACCGCCTCGGCGACCGCTTCGATGTCTCCCGAGAGCTGCCGATCGTCGCGGAGGCGCGAGGAGAGGGAGCGAACGAGCTCGCGCCCTGCGCGAACACCCGCTCCCGGCTGCAACGGCGCCAGGAACTCGACGCCCTGCACGCCGGCCAGGAGCTCGATCGCGAGCACTCGCTCGGCGTTTGCGAGCACCTGCCAAGCCTTCAGGCCCGCGGCGTTCCCCATCGACACGTGATCCTCCTGGCCCGCGCTCGTCGGAATCGAGTCGACCGAGGCCGGGTGCGAGAGGACCTTGTTCTCGCTCACGAGCGAGGCCGCCACGTACTGCGGGATCATGAAACCCGAGTTGAGCCCTCCGTCGCCGGTGAGGAACGCCGGAAGCCCGCCGGAGAGCGCAGGGTTGACGAGCCGCTCGATGCGGCGCTCGGAGATGTCGGCCAACTCCGCAACAGCCATAGCGAGGGCGTCGAGCGCGAACGCGAGCGGCTGGCCGTGGAAGTTGCCGTTCGAGACGAGCATCTGCTCCTCGACGAGGACGAGTGGGTTGTCGGTCGCCGAGTTCAGTTCCGTCGCGACCGTGTTCGAGACGTAGTCGATGAGGTCGCGGCTCGCCCCGTGCACCTGGGGCGCGCAGCGGAGCGAGTAGGCGTCCTGCACCTTGTCGCACCACCGATGGGCCTCGTTGATCGCGGAGTCCTCGAGCAGGGCGAGGACGTTCGCGGCCGAGTCGATCTGGCCCTGGAGCGGTCGCGCCGCGTGGATCTGCGGGAGGAAGCTCGTCCGGGAGCCCTGGAGCGCCTCCAGCGACACCGCGCACGCGATGTCAGCCGTCTTCACCAGCCTGAGCGCGCGGGTCAGGCCGAGCGCTCCGAATGCAGCCATGAACTGCGTGCCGTTGACGAGCGAAAGGCCTTCCTTCGCCTGAAGGCGCGTGGGCTCGAGACCGGCGGCCGCGAGCGCCTGGTCGCCGGGGAGGCGCTGCCCCTCGAACCACGCCTCGCCCTCCCCGATCAGCGGGAGCGCGAGATGGGCGAGCGGCGCGAGGTCGCCGCTCGCGCCGACCGAACCGCGGCTCGGAACGTGTGGGACGACGCCGCGGTTCAGGCAATCGACGATCAGTTCGACCGTGCTCACGCGCGCGCCCGAGAAGCCCTTGGCGAGCGCATTCGCACGCAGAAGCATCGCGGCGCGCACGAGCTCGGGTGGGTACGGATCGCCGACCCCACACGCATGGCTGCGGAGGAGCCGCAGCTGCAGCTCCTCGGTCAGCTCCTCGGGGATCGTGCGCGAGACGAACCGGCCGAAGCCGGTGTTGACGCCGTATGTGTGCTCACTCGCGCCGTGAACTGCACGCTCGACGACCTCGCGGGCGGCGCGCATGCGATCGCGAGCCGAGTCGGCGATGGCGACCGGAGCGTTGTCGACGGCAACCGCCCAGACGTCGGAAACGGCGAGATCGTCGCCCGTGAGCGCCTTGCTCTCGATCACGTTTCCGAGTGTATCCCGCTGCGTTTCGTGCGCCCGCGGCGGGTGGGAGCGCCCCTTAGTACGGTTCGCCCGGCCTCCTCCCCGAGGCGATCGTAAATCGGAAAGACGCACGGGTGAGTGACGGCCTTGCGCCGGATGTGTGACTCCTGCGCTGCCGCCGAGACCGGTCAGTCGTCCTGCAGCCGGCGCTCAATGATGCGCGACTCGTCGAAGCCGTCGATCCGCAGCCCGGCGGCGGTAACTGCCGCGGCTGCGCTTGCGGGGATCAGGCCGACCAGCTCTGACCCGACAACCTCGGCCCCGCGCGCCGAAGCCTCGCGCTCGATCCGTTCGACGATCTCGGGCAGCGGTGCGGCGTCCGGGTCTTCGACGTTCATGCTCACCTGCACGAGCCCGGCCGTCGGAAGGTCGAAGCCGAGCGCCCGAACGCCCGGGAAGCCGCCTCCCCGCTCGCGCACGACGCCTGCGATCTCGCGTGCTGCCTCGAGCGATCCGCGCAGGTTGACGTTGAACGCGATCAGCGGGGGCCGGGCACCGACGAGCACGCCGCCGGCCCGCTCGTCGAGGCACATCGGCCCGAAGTCAGGCCTGAGCTCGCCCGACTCGAGCCGCCCTTCCAGCTCCTCGAGCCCGCCCCGCCGGAAGAACGCCGGCCCGCGCCCCTCCGCGAGCTCGCCGTACAGGAACACGGGGATGCCGAGCTCGTCGCCCACCCGCTCGGCCAGCGTGAGCGCCGCAGCGCGCGCCCGCTCCATGTCCTCGGGCTCGAGCCCGACGAGCGGGACGACGTCCGCCGCGCCGATCCGCGGATGCGCTCCCTCGTGAGCGCGCAGGTCGATCCGGTCACGCGCGCACTCGATGCCAGCAAGCAGCGCGGACACCAGTTCCTCGCCCGAGCCGACCAGCGTGAAGACCGACCGGTTGTGGTCGCGATCCGAGTGGACGTCGAGCAGCCGCGCCTTCCCCCCGAGCGCCTCCGCCAGCGCGCCGATCGTCGCGCGGTCACGCCCTTCGGAGAAGTTCGGCACCGACTCGAGCGGCCGCGCCACACCCGTAGTCTAGGAAGGGAGTGAAGACCTACTACGAGCGGCGCGCCAAGGAGTACGACGACTGGTGGCTCGGCACGGGCCTGCACGCGAGCCGCGACCGGCCGGGCTGGGACGAGTCGGTCGCCGAGCTGACCGCGACACTCGCCGCGCTCCCGCCCGCGAAGACCCTCGACGTCGCCTGCGGAACCGGCTTCCTGACCCGGCACCTTCCAGGCACGATCATGGGCCTCGACCAGAGCGCCTCGATGCTCGAGCTCTCCAGCGCGCGCGTCCCCGACGCGTCGTTCGTCCAGGGCGACGCGATCCCGCTCCCGTTCCCCGACGGCGCCTTCGAGCGCGTCTTCACGAGCTTCTTCTACGGCCACCTCGAGGAGGACGACCGGATCAGGTTCACGAGCGAGGCAAGGCGAGTGGCCCGGGAGCTCGTCGTCGTCGACTCGGCGCTGAACGACGAGCACGAGCCCGTGGAGTGGCAGGAGCGCGTGCTGAAGGACGGCTCAACCTGGCAGGTCTACAAGCGCTTCTTCGCCGCTGAAGAGCTGGCTCAGGAGCTCGGCCAGGGCCGTCCGCTCTACGAGAGCCGCTGGTTCGTCGCCGTCCAGGCGTGACGCGCAGGCGCTCGCGCTATCGCTCGCTCGTCTCGCTCCAGCGCGACGTCAGGGCCTGCCGCGCCTGCACCGAGGCGGGCTTCCCGCTCGAGTCGCTCGCGGTCGTACACGGCCACGAGGGCCAGCGCGCCTACCTCTTCGGCCAGGCGCCGGGGGTCGTCGAGGGCGAGGAACGGAGACCCTGGCGCGGCCGTGCCGGCCGGACGCTCAGGCGCTGGCTCGAGCTCGACGAGGACGAGTTCTACGCGACGTTCTACTGCGCCTCGGTCACGCGCTGCTATCCGGGTCGCGCCTCGAGCGGCCGCGGCGACCGCACACCGACGACCAGGGAGCAGGAGCTCTGCGCGTTCTGGCGCGAATGGGAGCTGCGCCTGCTCGAGCCGCGCCTGCTCGTGCCGGTCGGCGGGCTCGCCATCACGCGCCTGCTCGGACCGCGACGACTCGACGAGTGCGTCGGCCGACGCTTCGACGTCGACGGCGCAGCCGCGATCCCGCTCCCGCACCCGTCCGGCGCGAGCGCCTGGCTCAACGACCCGTCCAACCGTCGGCAGGTCGACGACGCAGCCGCCCTCATCCGGGCCGAGTTGACAGCGCTGGCGACGGCGACGTGAGCGACGGCTAGATTTCGAGGGTGACGGAACGGCCTCTGTACCGGCGCACATTTGTCCGTCTGCTCGGATTCCTGCGCCCGTACACCTGGACGCTGTGGATCTCGGTCGTGCTGGCGCTGATCTCGCAGGCCGCCCAGTTCGCGATCGCGTTCCTGACGGGAGGCGCCGTCGCGAACGCGGTCCACGGAAACGACCGCCACACCTTCCACCTGATCGTCGTCGCGGTCGTACTCGTCGGGCTCGTGCGGGCGCTCGCCATGATGGGCCGCCGCCTGATCGCGGGAAAGCAGGCGCTCGGCGTCGAGCTCGACGTCCGCAGCTCGCTCTACGCGCACCTCCTGCGCCTCTCGTTCCGCTTCTACGACCAGCACCAGACCGGACAGCTGATGTCGCGCGCCACCGTCGACCTGCAGACGGTCCGGTTCTTCCTCGGCTACGGCCTCATCTTCTTCTTCCAGTACGTGATCACGATCCTGGGCGCGGCCGTCATCATGTTCGCGCTCGACTGGGAGCTCGCGCTCGTGAGCCTCTGGATCGCGCCGCTCCTGATCGTGCTCGCCTACCGCTACTCGCACGTGGCGCATCCGCTGCTGCGCGACGTACAGCAGAAGATGGCCGACGTCGCGACCGTCGCCGAGGAGAACATCGTCGGCGTCCACGTCGTCAAATCGTTCGCGCAGGAGGAAGCCGAGCAGCGCAAGTTCGAGGAGCGCTCGGAGGCGGTCTTCCGCCAGAGCGTCGCCGCGAACCGCCAGCGCGCGATCTACGTGCCCGCGCTCTCGTTCCTGCCGCTCCTGGCGCAGGCGACCGTGCTGATCGTCGGCGGCCGCATGGCGATCAACAACCCGGACTTCCTCGGCGAGTTCGTCACGTTCAACGTCCTTGTGCTCATGCTCGTGGTGCCGCTGCGCTCGCTCGGCATGTGGATCGGCCAGGCCCAGCGCGCGACCGCCTCGGGCGAGCGGATCTTCGAGATCATGGACGAGCCCGAGGAGGTCGCCGACCGGCCAGGCGCGGGCGATCTCCCCGAGGGGCCGGGCCGCGTCGCCTACCGCGACGTAACGTTCGAGTACGCGACCGGCCGAACCGTGCTCGACGGCATCGACCTGGAGATCGACCCCGGGACGACGGTCGCGCTGATCGGGCACACGGGCTCCGGCAAGACCACGCTCGCCTCGCTCGTCCCGCGCTTCTACGACGTCACCGAGGGGGCCGTCGAGATCGACGGCGTCGACGTGCGCGACGTGGCGGTTCGCTCGCTGCGCAGCGAGATCGGGCTCGTTCCGCAGGACCCGTTCCTGTTCTCTGCCTCCGTGCGCGAGAACATCGGCTTCGGCCGCCTCGACGCGACTGACGAGCAGATCGAGCATGCGGCCCGGCTCGCGCAGGCGCACGAGTTCGTCGCCGAGCTCCCGGACGGCTACGACACGGTCATCGGCGAGCGCGGGATCACACTCTCGGGCGGCCAGCGCCAGCGGATCGCGATCGCCCGCGCGCTCGTCGTCGATCCGCGCATATTGATCTTCGACGACGCCACCGCTTCGGTCGACGCAACCACCGAGGCGAAGATCAAGCTCGGCCTCCGTGAGGCGATGAAGGGCCGGACGACGATCATCATCGCCCACCGCCTCTCCACCATCTCGCTCGCGGACGAGATCATCGTCCTCGACGGCGGCACGATCGCCGCGCGCGGGACCCACGACGATCTCCTCGCGTCGAGCCCCGTCTACCGCGAGGTCTACGAGCACGGCCTGCTCGAGCGCGAGTTCGCCGACCGCGTGGAGGCGACAGCGTGAGCTGGCGGCTCCACGGGTGGGGAAGGGTCTCGGGAAACCGGGAGGTTTCCCGCCCCGTGGTCCGCGCGAAGCGCGGCGAACAAGGAGGAAGAAGGGGGACCACGGGGGAAACCTGGTTTCCCCCGTGGGAGCGAGGCAAAGCCGAGCGACGCGTGGAGGCGACGGCGTGAGGGTCTGGCAGGCGGGCAGCCACCTGACGCGCGAGCGCGACGCGCGCGTCGACGACTGGTCGTGGAAGGCGACGGTCCGCCGAGTCTCCACCCTCGCGCGGTTCACGGCGCCCTACAAGAAGCGGACGACGCTCGCGATCGGCTCGCTGCTCGCGGCGACGGCGGTCAGCCTCGTGCCGCCATATCTCTGGAAGCTCGCGATCGACGACGGCGTCGACAAGCAGGACCTCCAGGAGCTGTGGTGGGTCGGCGGGCTCTTCGTCCTCGCAGGGCTCCTGACGATCCTGACCACCTCCGCGCAGACGTACTTCACCGGCTGGACGGGCGAGCGGATCCTGGCCGACCTGCGCAACACGCTCTTCCGCCACCTGCAGCGGCTCTCGCTCGGCTTCTACGAGCGGAATCGCGCAGGCGTCATCATCAGCCGGCTGACGAACGACGTCGAGGCGCTCGACCAGCTCGTCACCGACGGCTTCACGAGCCTGATCCAGAACACGCTGACGCTACTCGGGTCGATCGTGATCCTGTTCTTCCTCGACTGGCGCCTCGCCCTCGCCACGCTCATCGTGCTGCCGTTCGTGAGCATCGCGACCGCGCTCTTCCGGAAGTTCTCGGCGCGCGCGTACCGCGACGTGCGCGAGCGGCTCGGGCTGCTCACGGCGACGCTCGCCGAGGACATCGCGGGGATGCGGATCGTGCAGGCGTTCACGCGCGAGCGCGAGGCCGAGCGGAACTTCCGCCAGGTGAGCGAGCACTACCGCGACGCCAACCAGCGGACCGTCACGCTCAACGGCCTCTACTTCCCGGCCGTCGACTTCCTTTCGGCGATCGCGACTGCGGTCGTGCTCGGCTACGGCGGCTACCTCGTCTTCGGCGGCTCGATGACCGCGGGAACGCTGTTCGCGTTCGTCGGGTACCTCGCCAATTTCTTCGACCCGGTTCAGCAGCTCTCGCAGCTCTACAACACGTTCCTGTCCGCGACCGCGGCGCTCGACAAGATCATGGACGTCCTCGACGAGGAGCCGGAACTCGTCGACAAGGCGGATGCGTACGAGCTCCCCCGGATCGACGGACACGTTCGCTTCGAGAGCGTACGCTTCGGCTACGGCAAAGGCCCCGAGGTCCTTCACGGCATCGACCTCGACGTGCCAGCGGGGACGACCGTCGCCCTCGTCGGCCACACCGGAGCCGGCAAGTCGACGATCGCGAAGCTGCTCGCCCGCTTCTACGACCCACGCGGGGGCAGAATCACGGTCGACGGGCACGACCTCGAGGACGTCACGCAGGAGTCGCTCCGCCGCCAGCTCGGGATCGTCCCGCAGGAAGGGTTCCTCTTCGCGGGGACGGTCCAGGAGAACATCGCGTTCGGGAAGCCCGATGCGCCCCCGGAGGACGTCGTCGCTGCCGCAGCGACGGTCGGCGCGAACGACTTCATCCTCAGGCTCGAGGACGGCTATCAAACCCAGCTGCAAGAGCGAGGCGCTCGGCTCTCGCTCGGCCAGCGCCAGCTCGTCGCCCTGTCACGAGCGCTGCTCGCCGACCCGCGCGTCCTGATCCTCGACGAGCCGACCTCCTCCGTCGACATCGGAACCGAGCGGCGCATCGAGAACGCGCTCAGGACGCTGCTCTCCGGCCGGACCGCCTTCGTCATCGCACACCGCCTCTCCACGATCCGCGATGCGGACCTGATCGTGGTGCTCGAACACGGCCAGGTCGTCGAGCAGGGGACGCACGACGAGCTTCTCGCCAAGCGGGGCCTCTACACCTCGCTGTACGGCGACTGGGCCGCCGACGTGGCCTGATTGCGTCGGGCTTCGTAACAAAAGCGTCAATTCACTGAGACGAGGGATCGCCGCGGCTTCGGGCCTTCCCGATCGTTGGGCGGATGTCCCGCGCCCGGATCGCCCAGCTCGCGGGGGCGCTCGCCGCAACCCTTGTCGTCGCCGCCTCCGCCTCGCCCGCAGCCCTCGCGTGCGCGCGCGGGTACTCGTACGCGGGCCTGTACGCGACGAGCCCGTCGCTCGGCGTGGCCGCGTCGCTGAGCATGCTCCGGCCCCCGGAGGTGGCGGGCGGCCATGTCGCGGCGTGGGTCGGCGTCGGCGGCCCCGGCCTCGGGCCGAACGGCACGGACGAGTGGCTCCAGGTCGGCCTCGCGTCGTTCGGAGGCTCGCCGGAGACGAGCCTCTACTACGAGCTCGCGCTCCCAGGCCAGCAGCCGCGCTACGCGGAGCTCGCCTCCGGGATCCAGCCCGGCCAGGAGATGCGGGTGGGCCTGCTCGAGCTCCCGTTCGCTCCGAACACGTGGATCGTCGTCTCGCCCGCGGGGCTCGCGGGGCCCTTCTACCTCCCCGGGAGTCACGGCGCCTGGGCCCCGATCGCTACCGCGGAGAGCTGGAGCACCGGCGCCTCGCCGTGCAATCGCTACTCGTACCGCTTCGGCGGCGTGCAGCTCGCCGGCACCGGCGGCGCGTGGAGGCGCATCCGCGGCGGGCACAAGTTGCAGGACCGAGGCTCGCGCATGCACCGCTACTCGCCCTCGAGCTTCAGCGCCCGCGCGGCCTGATCGGGCCTGGCCTGGGCTACAATCTCTCCGCCGCAACGGCACGTTGCGGGGTCGTCTAATGGTAGGACGCTCGGCTCTGGACCGAGTAGTCTAGGTTCGAATCCTAGCCCCGCAGCCTCACGAACCCGCTGGAAACGGCGGGTTTGTTGTTTCCGGCGCAGGCGATACCTGCAACTGATCGCTCGCGTCGGTCAGCCGAAGCCGATGTGCGTCGCCCAGACGGTGGCGGCGTCCCGCCCGAGCTGCGAGATCGTCGTGTAGCCCTGACGATCCATGACCCGGATCAGGCTTCTCAACGCGACCACGTCGAGAATCGATCGCTGCTCGACACGAACGTTTGCGAGGTCCGCCGAGAGGTCGCGCAGATCCCCCAAACCCATCCGAAGAAATTGACCGAGCGGAAACCGCTCGACGGCAACCTGGTTCACCGCAGTCCCCCCTTTCATCGATTGTTTGGTGCCGGCGCTCCTCCAGCACGTCGTGCTTGGCTCAAGAGTACGTGTCACGAGTCGTCGAGCCGGGGCATGGGCGCGCCTGGGCGATGCGGCGATGCCAACGCCCCCGGTCCCCGGCTCGACCACCCTCAGGCATCAACCGAGCCGGAACGTGGTTATAGGGGCCGTCTACTTGCGGCTCGTGCGGGATGCAGGTCGCACGAAAGAAGAACCGGTGGCCACCCGGCCGCTCGAGGCTTTCGCAGTGGAACCCCGCTGAGCGGAGACGACACGGCGACCCCGCTCTGGCCAGCGCATGTCGAACGGCCCATGTCTCCGCGAGGCTTCAATCGTCACTGTGCCCTTCCCGAAGCCGACGCGTAGCTCACGCCTCGGACCGCGCGCTCCCGCCGAGGCCGAGCCGACGCTTCCAGGTAGTCCAGCTCAGGTTGCTCGACTTCTCCTGCTTGGTCAGCCGAACGCCGACTTTGTCGGTCAACTCGTCTTGCGCGCGCTCAGCAGAATTCTGACCCTCGTGGGATCCTTCGGTCGAGCTCATGCTTGCTCCTCTCTCGATGGAGGCGAGCGAGCCCGGATGGGCTCTCTCGGCACTCAGGCCCGTGTGGGAGTCGGAGAGGAAGTTCGGAGCCTCGACGGCTTCCGCGCAAGGTCTACGCGCTAGACCAGTGTACCTGCGAATTTGTATCCACGATCACAAAAGGACGGTCGGATGCCAGCCGCGGTCTGGAGTCAATCGGGCCGCGACCTGGCGGCTACACTACGACCTCGCCGGGCGCATTCGTCTAGTGGCCTAGGACACCGCCCTCTCACGGCGGCGGCACGGGTTCGAATCCCGTATGCGCCTCTCAACCGCACATGGCTACGCCAGAATCGCATACTTAGGCGGGTCAGGTGTGCCGGACGTGTCGGGAATGTCCTCCTCGTGCGTACCCCGGCGGTACCTCGGGATGTTGCCTACTCAGGCGCGCGCGGCTCCGTTCCCGGCACTGTCGGTCGACGAGCCGCGGCAGCGCTGGCGCGTCTCGGGGGCTGTAGCGAAGACGGGCCGTGCCCGCTGGGTGCCGGGCCGACCTCTTCGAGGCCGTCATGCGGCTCGTGGCACGCGAGGATCGCACTCCCGAGCGGCCCGTCTTCTAGGGCTTCGGCGGTGATCGCTTCCGCACCGCGATCACGCGCGCCTGCACCGCGGCCGGTGTGCCCGCATTCTCGCCGCACGACCTCCGACACCGCCGTGTGAGCCTGCTCCACCTGGGCGGGATGCCGTGGGCCCGGATCGACGAGCTTGTCGGCCACGACGACCTGATGACGACGGCTCGCACGTACACGCACGTCGTCGCCGATGAGCGAACTCAACTACGCGGAGCTTATGTGATGACCCCCGAAATCGGTCTCGAAACGGCTCAACCATACGGTAAAGGAGACGCTTCTTGCTTGCCAGGGACGTAACTTAGCCTGCCCTTGAACACGATCGCGCATCATGCGATGATTCTTCGAGCGGCTGATGCGGTTTCGCACGTTCACCGCAGTTCTCATCGTCGGAGTAGCGATTGCTCTGACGATTGCACTGCGACTTCGGCCCTCACCATCCGTCAAAGCAACGGACGGCCCGGCAGAGTAGTGATGGCTGCCATACAAGGACTGGCCACCAACGACGCGACTCCGCAGATCGTCAATCCATTCGTCAAAGAGGGGGGCATCTACCGGTCGCCGGCCTCCCGTGCCGCCCAGAAAATCTGCATCCGCTTCCGGATCTGGTCGTCGGACCCCACGGCCACGACCTGGAAGATCGTCTCGACCTGGCGATCAGACTGCGCGTGGGCAAAGCGCGGGCGACGGATGCGCCCTCGTGCCCACAGCGCGCAGGTCGAGGCGCTCAAGCGATACCGGGTGACAGCGGTGATCACCTGGCGCACACGGAAGCGTCTCCTCGCCAGCGAGGTCTTAGATTACGACGAGACCGGCGACTACTACTGCGGGAGCAATCGCTGCTCGATCGACCAAACTGGCGACGGTCGGGCCTTCCTCTATTTCCTCTCCTAGGCCACGTTCGCCCCGGAGCAAACTCCCAAGGGACATCCTGCGCGTCTAGCTCGACGGAGACAACGTCCGGCATTTGATCCAGCCTAGCGGGGTCGGACGGTCCTCGTCAGGCGCTCTTGGGCCGGGTGCGCCGAGCATGCGGGCCTCGCTCCTGATGAGCGCAAGTTTTCGACCTACGACACGTCTAGTCAAGTGTGGTCAGGGCCATCGCGCCGGGCATCCTCAGGAGCGACGGCGCGGGCGCTTCCATCATCGATCCCAGGAGAAGCGTCGGCCCTGGCCGCAATTGGGCTACGGGCTCCACGTCCAGCGTGGAAGCGATCTTCGCCAGAACCGCACCAGGAGATACGTCGGGACGAGCCAAACCAGGAGAACCGCGACCACCTCGACGGCGGTCGCTCCGTGGATCAGGAGCGTCAGGCCGAAGACGACGAGCAGCGCAAGGCTGAATGCGAACCACGTCCACGTGAGCAGAAGGAGAACCGCACCGCGAACGGTCGCCCGCACGATCGCGCGGCCCCTCGAATCGGGCAATTCGGTCAGGGAGCGACGAAGCGCGGCGCGCGAACGGGCCCGGAGCGCCAGCTCGACGCGCTCGTCGAGCTCATCCAGCGTCAGCCGACCAACTGCATAGTGATCCCGGAGCGACACGACGGCACGCTCGCGATCTGCATCACCGACCAGACCCACGCCGAAATCGTACCGGGCCGTTTGATCACGCGTTAGCGCCGCATTAGCGTCGTCCGCGAAGCTCCGACCGTGGAGACTTTGGAACCGTCACCCACGCCTGCCGTTGCGGCATCGGAGACCGGGCTCAACTTCTACCGGCCCCGATGGCGCGTCGTTCTCTTCCTGTTCCTCGCTCCCGGCGCCTATGAGTTCTGGTGGTACTGGCAGCTCTTCGCGTTCACGCGGCGCGAAGAGTTCCCGCGAGCCCGGAGCTTCTGGTGGATCCTGGTGCCGATCTACGGATGGGTCGTTCTCTACCGCCAGTTCGACGACCTTCAGGAGGCGGCGACCGGCCTCGGCGCATCGACAGCGGCCATCTGGCTCGTCGTTCTCTCGTGGCTCGCCGGGAACATCTCCTACCGCCTCACAAGCCCCGTCCCTTCACTCGTCGCATTCGTAGTCAGCTGCGTACTGATCGCGATTGTCGGCGCGCTCGTCCAGCCGACGGCGAACGCGTACCTGCGAAACAAGTACCCGGACGCCTCGCCGCTCGGTATGACCTGGGGTGAGACCGTGGCGGCGATCCTCGGCTTCCTGATCTTCGCCGGGGTCGTCTGGCTGACGTTCGCCTAGACCCGGTAGAACTGAGGCATGCCGATGTTCCTGGTCACGCTGTTGCAGACGGGGCCGGAGTTCGACGCGACCCGTCCGCTCGAGGAGCAGTCCGGCTGGTACGAGCACGCGGCGTTCATGGACGGGCTCGTGGACGACGGCTTCATCGTCCTCGGCGGTCCGCTCGCCACCCCGGGCCGCGTCGCCCACGCGGTCGAGGCGGAGTCGGAGGCGGCTGTCCGGGCCACCTTCGCGCACGACCCGTGGAGCGAGACGCACCTCGTCGTCGGCGAGATCGAGCCGTGGGCGATCCGGCTCGACGGGCGGCGTTAGCTCCAGTTCGCCGCGACCTCTGCCGATGCAGTCCGCGTGTGGATCCTGATCCCACTCGGAGGCTTTGCGCTCGGCCTTGCCGTCGGGCGTTGGTGGGCGCTCGCTGCAGCCGCGCCTCTCCCCCTGTGGATCCTCGCCTCGAACGACCTCGAAGGTCACATAGAGGCCTGGATCGCGACCATGCTCTCGGTGCTGCTCGTGTGCGCGATCGGGTCAGGCGTCGCTCTGCGGCGGCTCGGCCGCCGGAGCCTAAAGACCACTTCGGAATAAGTTCAGCCGGTTCGACCGGTCATTTCAGACGGACGCGCGAGCAGAGCCCGCGCGTCCTGAGGTCGGCATCGCGAGCGATGCCTCAGGCGCCTAGCTCGTTGAGCAGCGGGCCCGTGTCGAGCGGGTCGTAGCCGATCCGGCCGGCGATCTCCTCGCTCGACGGCCTCGTGCCCTCGGCGAAGAGGGCGCGCAGGCGGTCGCCGGTCTCCACGCTCGACCACCAGTCGCCGCCGACCTCGCGCTCGAGGTACGAGCGCAGCTGCGCGGCGCGGATCCAGGCCCGGAGATAGTCGGCGGAGTAGAAGCCCGCGTCCATGTCCGCGAGGAAACCGTCCGCGCGGTAGCGGACGCCGGTCGCCTCGGTCAGCCTGCTCGCGTACCCGTCGTTCGTGCCGCCGTCGTCGGCGAAGCGGCCCCAGAAGTCGAGCTCGAACTGGAGCTTGGCCGCGTAGCGGCGGAAGAGCAGCGCCTCCATGAAGACCGTCGCGCTCGCGTTTTGGGCGGCCTCCTCGTCCGAGAGGCCGAAGTAGCGCGCGTGCCAGTCGGGCTGCCGCGAGATCCCCTCGACGATGTACGAGTAGATCTCCGTCAGCGCGTGGTCGCGCGAGATGTTGCGGAACGTGTAGGGCAGGTTCGGGTCGCAGCCGGCGTAGTGCAGCGCGTGACCGGCCTCGTGCAGGAATGCCTGGTAGTCGTGGAGCCCGCCCTGCGCGCGGGTGATCAGGTGCACGACGCGCGGCGGGTCGGACGGGATCACGCAGGCCCGCGGCGACTTCTGCGGCCGGTCGTCCAGATCGAGCTTGATGTTCGGCTCCGACTCGAGGTCGAAGCCGAGGCGCTCAAGCGTGTCCATGCAGACCGGGACGGCCTTGTCCTTCGAGTAGATGCTCTCGAGCGGCGAAAGCCTGCGCACGTAGGCGACGTGGTACGAGTTCGGCAGCGTCTCGCGCTCCGGGCCGAGGAGTCGGTCGAACCACTCCTCGCGCAGCCTCGAGTAGACGCCCTCGGCCGCGGTGCTTGCCTCGGCCAGCGCGGCCTCGAGTTCGCGGATCGAGATGCCCTTCTCCTCCTCGGTGCGGGCGATCGGATCGTCGACCCCGCTGACCTCGGCCTCGAGCGCTTCTCCGGCCCGGAGGACCTCGAGCCGCTCGTCGTTGAAGGTTGCCGAGGCGTCGCCCGCGAGCTTGCCGAGCTCGTCGCGGTCGGCATAGGACGTGAGCACCGCCAGCTGGGCCTGGGCGCTCCTCAGCGGGAGCTCCTCGCCCTGGAACTCGACCCGCGCGGCGAGGACGGCGTTCTCGAGAGCGTCCTCCCGCTCGGCCAGCTCGGCCGTGATCAGGCCCGCCTCGCAGGTCTTGCGCAGGCGGTAGAGGCGCTCGCGCTCGCCCGCGTCGGTCGCCTCGTCCTCGGCGTCGCGCAGCGTCTGAAGCTGCTGCCGCGTGAAGAGGTCGCTGTAGCGCGCCACGATCTCGGCGCGCTCGGAGACCTCCTTCTCGCCCACGCGCACCGCGCGGCCCTCCTCGGACCGCTCGAAGAGGTACCGCTGAAGGCGCGACTCGTATTCGGCTGGGCGCAGGACTTCGGTGACGCTCACAGGCGCGCCAATCTACCGAAAGCCGGCGCCGAGTCGGGCGAGAGTTTCGTCCTTGCCGAGGAGCTCGATGCTCTCGAAGAGGCCCGGCGACACCGTCGACCCCGTCACCGCCAGACGGATCGGCTGGAAGGCCTCCCGCGGCTTCAGCTCCAGCTGTTCGGCCAGCCCGCGGAGGGCGACCTCGATCCCGTCCGACTCGAACGGCTCCACCTCGGCAAGCGCCTCCGCCGCGGCCGGCAGCACTGCACCGTCGCCGACCAGCGCCGCGTCGAGCTCGACCGGCCCGAAGAGGAACCCCGCGAACTTCGGGAACTCGCCGAGCGTCGCGATCTTCTCCTGGACGAGCGGCGCCGAGCGGCGGATCAGCTCCTCGTCCCAGTCGTACCCCTGCTCGCACAGGTATGCGACGAGCCGGTCGGCGTACTCCTCGGGTGGGAGCGCCCGCAGGTACACGCCGTTCATGTACGTCAGCTTCTCGTAGTCGAACGTGGCCGCGCTCTTGCCGACCCGCTCGAGGGTGAAGCGCTCGACGAGCTCGTCCCGGCTCATGATCTCCGTCCGGTCGTCGTAGCTCCAGCCGAGCAGCGCCATGAAGTTGACGAACGCCTCCGGGATGTAGCCCTGCGCGCGGAAGTCCTCGACCGTGATCGCCCCGTGGCGCTTCGAGAGCTTCCGCCCGTCGGGGCCGTTCATGAGCGGGACGTGCGCGTAGACGGGAAGGTCGGCCCCCAGCGCGCCGAGGATCTGCAGCTGCTTGGGCGTGTTCGAGACGTGGTCCTGGCCGCGGATCACGTGCGTGATTTCGTCGAGCATGTCCTCGAGCGGCGAGACGAAGTTGTAGGTCGGCCGCCCGTCCGAGCGCATGAGCACGAGGTCCTCGAGCTTCTCGTTCGGGTACTCGATCCGCCCGAGCACGACGTCCTCCCATGCCGTGATTCCCTCGTCGGGCATGCGGAAGCGGATCGCGCCCTCGTCCTCGTAGGCCTTGTCCTCGTCAACGAGCCGGCGCGCCACCTCCTGGGCGTGCTCCATCCGGTCCATCTGGAACGTGACCTCGCCGTCTGGGTCGAGCCCGAGCCACGAGATTGTCTCCCGGATCTGCTCGACCGAAGCCGCGACCTCGCGGCTCGTGTCGGTGTTCTCGATCCGCAGTCGGAACTCGCCGCGCTCGTGACGGGCGAACAGCCAGTTGAACAGCGCCGTGTGGGCGCCACCGACGTGGAGATATCCGGTCGGGCTGGGCGCGAATCGGACACGAACTCCCATGCCGTTAGCGTACTGGCGTGACCGAGCGTCAGCCCTTGCTCCTCCGAGACGGTGAGTTCAACGGCCGCACCGGCACAGCCGGCACGGCCTGCATGGTCGGCGCCGCCGAGTCGGCGCCTTAGCGTACTGGCGTGGCCGAGCGAATCCTGACCCAGCGAGAGCTGAATCGGGCCACGCTCGCGCGGCAGCTACTGCTGAAGCGTGCACGGTATCCGGTCGTGCAGGCGGTCGAGCGTGTCGCGGGCCTGCAGGCGCAGCTCGGGTCGACGCCCTACGTCGGGCTCTGGACGCGGCTCGGCGGGTTCAAGCGCTCGACCCTCGAGCGAGCACTGATGCGCGGGGCCGTCTCGCGCGGCGTGCTGATGCGCGGCACGGTCCACGTGGTCTCGACTTCGGACTACGGGATGTTCAGCTCGGCGCTCGACATCACGTCGCCGGGTTGGGTGACGCCCGAGATCGAAGACGTCGCAACGCTGGTGGCTCCCTCACTCCGGGAGTACGCCTCCCAGCCGCGAACCCGCGCCGAGGTTTTCGAGTGGCTCGAGCGCGAGCACGGCATCGTCACGGACGGGTCGAACGGGATCTGGTACGCGATGCGGCTCGAGGCGCGTATTGGGCACGCGCCCGAGGCGAGCCTCTGGGGAGTCCCGCCTCAGGGAGTGACGTTCGCGGCCGTCGACTGCGGGCACCCGGACGGGGACGCCGTGCGAGCGGAGTTCATTCGCCGCTACCTCGCTGCGTTCGGGCCTGCCACCCGCGCCGAGATCTCGGGCTGGTCCGGCATGAAGGTCGGCGACTTCGCGAACGACCTCGATGGCCTCCGCCGCCTGCGCGACGACCGCGGCCGCGAGCTCCTCGACCTTCCCCGAGCGCCGCTGCCTGCTGCCGACGCGCCCGCACCGGTGCGGTTCCTGCCCAAGTTCGACAACGTCCTCATCGATCGGGAGCGCGTCCTCCCCGACGAGTACCGGAAGGTCGTCGTGCGCAAGAACGCGGACGTGCAGCCGACGTTCATCGTCGACGGGCTCGTCGCCGGCGTCTGGCGGGTCGAGCGCAAGCGGATCGTGACCGAGCCGTTCGCACCGCTGCCGAGGACGGTCCGCCGCGAGCTCGACCACGAGGCGGCGCGACTCGAAGCCTGGCTCGCCAGCGACTGACGTGTCGACGGGTCATTTCAGACGGATGTCGCGGCAGAGCCGCGCATCCTGAAGCGAGGCATCGCAAGCGACACCTCGGGGCGTGGCTGCTGAGCTAGCGTTCGGGACGTGCTGCTCGGTGCTCACTGCTCCGGCGGGATCACGAAGGCGCTCGACCGCGCGGCCGAGCTCGAGATCGACTCGGTCCAGCTCTTCGTCCAGAGCCCGCGCGCCTGGCGCTTTCCCGAGCATGACCCGGCCGACCTCGCCGCGTTCCGCGAGCGCCGCGCCAAGCTCGGGATCGGCGGCGTCCTCGTCCACGCGCTCTACCTCGTCAACCTCGCGAGCCCGAAGGCCGACTTCTACGAGAAGAGCGTCACCACGCTGTGCTCGACCGTCGACGCCGCCTGCGCGATCGAGGCGGAGGCCGTCGTCTTCCACGTCGGCTCGCACCTGGGCACGGGGTTCGAGGCGGCGATCGAGCGGGTCGCGCCGGCCCTGGCCCAGGCGCTCGAGCACTGCAACGACACGACCTGGCTCTGCATGGAGGACACGGCAGGCGCGGGCGGGACGATCGGCCGCTCGCTCGAGGAGCTGGCCGCGCTCTACGACGCCCTCGACGCCCACCCGCGCCTCGGCATCTGCCTCGACTCGTGCCACCTGTTCGCCTCCGGCTACGACATCACCGACCGCGGCGAGCTCGACAAGCTGCTGAAGGATCTCGACGGGAAGATCGGGCTCGACCGGCTCCGCTGCCTGCATGTCAACGACTCGAAGGCCCCACTCGGCTCGAATCGCGACCGGCACGACAACATCGGCGACGGCCTCATGGGCGAGAAGCTCGGCGTCTTCATTGGCCACCCCAAGCTCCAGGGGCTGCCCGCAGTGATGGAGGTTGCCGGCCGCGAGGGCAAGGGCCCGGACGCGGAGCAGGTACGGAAGCTGAGGGAGCTACACGCGCGGGCTACGAAGCGATCCGCGCGAAAACCCGGAACGAGGGCTCGCCGACCGGCAGCTCGTGGAACTCGGGGTTGACGCACCCGAGCTCGTCGATCCGGCTCTCGTAGCAGGCCTCGACCTCGACCTGGCACAGCGGGAGAGGCGGGTTCATCACCTTGACCGCGCCGAAGCCGCCGCGCCGCGCCTCGGCCTCACGCAGGAGTTCGAAGTCGATCTCGACCTCGAAGACGTTCTGCATACACCCGATATAGGTGTGGCCGAACTCCTCGTAGGAGTAGAGAAACGGACAGCCTCGCTCGGCGCACGCCGCCGGGTAGACGACCTTGTCGCAGTGAACTTCGCAGCGGCGGCACTCGACTTCGTCATGCGGACGCAGGGGTAGCTGGCTCCGCGTGGCCGCCTGCTCGCGTATCCGCATAGATGGATTGTGGGCGCAGAAACCCGCGCTGCGCAAGACTTGACAAGTTGCGAATTCCCGGGTAGGGCCGGAGCGGATTCAGGCCCGGCCGAGGCGATCGGCGACGTTCAGAACGTCCATCATCGTGAACGCTTGGTGGTCGGGCTCTTGGCCCTCCGGGTGCTCGTCGGCGCGGAACCAGACGGCCTGCACCGTCGTCATCCCGAGCTCGCCCGAGCCGCGCACGTCCTCGTACAGGCGGTCGCCGACGAACATGGCGCTGCGGGCCTCGACTCCGAGGGCGTCGAGTGCACGCTCGAAGATCTCCGGGTGCGGCTTGCGCTTGCCGACCTCGGACGAGAAGACGGCGAAGTCGAGCCGCTCCGCGACTCCGAGCTCCTCGAGGTCGCGGTGGAGGAGCCAGCCAGGATCGAACGCGTTCGAGACCAGCCCGAGCTTGAGGCCGCGGTCCCTGAGCGCCTCGAGCAACGCGTGCGTGTCGCGCGCGAGCACGCGTGCCGGATCCCACGCCGCGTGCTCGGCCTCGAGAAAACGGCCCAACTGCTCCTCGTCGACGGAGACCCCGGCGTCCCCGAGCACCTCCCGGACGAAACCCGGGTAGTCGATCTCGTCGAGCGTTCCCTCGAAGAGAGCCGTGATCGCGGCGAACCGTGCTTCAGGGTCCACGAAGGCGTCGTCCGCGGCCAGCCGCTCGGCCCCGATCGCCTCGAGGCCCGCGCGCTGACCTGCCGCGATCAGCTCCATGTCCCACGCGAACTCCATCAGCGTGTCGCCCCAGTCGAAGAGAACGGCCTCCAGCACGGGTCGCTAGGGTAGCGGCGTGGGCCGGAAGCTCCTCTGGGCGTCGCTGGTTCTGGCCCCCATCACGTTCCTGTTGCGGTACGTCTTCGACGCGGGGGACACGACGCTGTTCCTGGTGGCGGCGGGGGCGCTGGTTCCGCTCGCGTGGCTGATCGGCGAGGCGACGGAGCACGCGGGCGAGCACACCGGGCCGGGTATTGGCGGCTTCCTGAACGCGAGCTTTGGCAACGCGCCCGAGCTGATCATCGCCGTGTTCGCGGTGGGTCAGGGCCTGCCAAACGTCGTGCGCGGCTCACTGGCGGGGAGCGTCGTCTCGAACCTGCTCCTCGTGCTCGGCCTCGCGGTCGCCCTCGGCCCCGGTCGCGACCGGCTAATCGACCGGCGCTCGCTGATGGGCCAACTCGCACTCGTTTTCCTCGCGATCGCGCTCTTCCTCGTGCCCTCGATACCCGGCTGGAGCGGGGACGCCGAGCGGCATTCGCTTGCGATCGTGACCGTGCCGGTCGCGGCGGTGCTGCTGTGCGTGTACGTGGCCCAGACCATCCGAGGGCTCCGCCGGCACCGCCGGTTGCACGCCGAGAGCGGCGCCAAGCCGGCGGGCGGCTGGACGTTGACGTCCGCGCTGGTCGTCCTGGGCATTGCGACCCTCGTGACCGCCTTCGTCAGCGAGATCCTCGTCCACTCGCTCCACGGGTTCGCGAACGCCGTCGGGCTGTCGGAGTTCTTCACGGCCGCGGTGATCGTGGCGCTCGTCGGCAACGCGGCCGAGCACGGCGGCGCGATCGTGATCGCGCGGCGCGGGAACCTGTACCTCTCGAGCGAGATCGCGGTCTCGTCGAGCACGCAGGTGGCCCTGTTCGTCACGCCTGCGATCGCGCTGCTCTCCTGGGTCGTCAAGCCGGCGCTGCCGCTCACGTTCAGGCCAGTCGAGCTCGTGGCGATGGCCGTCTCGGCGGTCGGCGTCGCGCTCGTGCTACGAGATCGCCAGGCGAAGCGCTCCGAGGGGCTCGTGCTGATCGCGCTGTACGGGCTCACGGTCGCCCTGTTCCTCGCCGCCGGCGACCGCTGACCCGCCCGGTTCGCCACACGACGACGTTGGCTCGCTTTCGTCACACCTGCGTCACAGACACGCGCGGATCACACGGTTACGATCGCCTCGGGGAGGAGGCCGGGCGAACCGAACTACGGGGCGCTAGCGGAAATCGGCGGGCGACGGAGGCCCGAAGGTCTCCGGCACACGCGTGAACGGATAGGTCGCCCAGTACAGCTTCACGACCTCGCCGTCCTCACCGCGCACGATCCGGAGCAGCTCGCCGCGCTCGGTGCCGGAGACCGCGCGGTACAGATCCTCGCCCTCGGGCTCGAAGACCGACGGCGCCCTCTCCGGCGGAGCCGCGGCAAACCGCGCCTCGAGCCGACCGCCGCGCCAGCTGAAGATCGTCTCGGCGCCCTCTGCCCACCAGCGTCCGAGCAAGGGCACGATCGCCTCCGGCGGCGCCTCCTCCGGCGTCCACGGCTCGGGCGCAGGCGCGAGCTCCTCGACCGCCGCCTCGGCGAGCATGAGCCCGGTCTCGACCATCTTCGGCCAGCGGCTCGAGTTCGTCAGCAGCACCGCGCCCACGTTGTCCCGCCTCGAGTACACGAGCATCGAGACGAAGCCGGGGAAGCCGCCGGTGTGCCCGCCGTAAACCCGCTCGCCACGGCGCCACAGCTCGATGCCGAGGCCCCAGCCCAGCGTCCAGTCCGGCTCGGCCATGATCTGGACGTCATGCATCTCGTCGACCGCCGCCGGCGGCAGCACCGCCTCGTCCGGCGCGCACATGAACGAGCCCCAGCGCGCGAGGTCGGCGATCGTGCTGCAGAGCCCCGACTCGCCGCCCTTGCCGCCGAGCTCGAGCTCGGGCTCCCGTAGAACCGCGTCCGAGTACGGCTCGACGAAGTACGGCTTCGCCGCGGGCGGGGTCGGCCCCCAGGTTGTTCGCCCCAGCCCTAGCGGCACCACCAGCCTCTTCTCGACGTACTCGCGAAATGACGTGCCCGATACCCGAGCCACCACGAGCCCGAGCAGCGCGTAGGCGAGATTCGAGTAGTGCCAGGCGGTGTCGCCGGGGAGCACCTGCTCTGCCTCGTCGAGCCGAGCGAGCAGCTCCTCCTCCCTGGGAAAGACGAGCGACTCCCAGATCTCGCCGGGCGGCTCGCGCTGGAGCCCCGACGCATGAGCCAGCATCCGTCGCAGCGTCAGGGACCCGTGCTCGACCTCGGGCAGGTGCTGCTCGAGCGGGTCGTCGAGGCCGAGCTTCCCTTCGGCGCGCAGCTGCATGACCGAGGTCGCGGTGAACGTCTTCGTGATCGACGCGACTGGGTGTTGGGTGTCGATCGTCGTCGCCCGTCCCTCCTCCACGTCCGCGAGCCCGATCGCCGCCGACCACGCGAGCTCGCCGGCGCGAAACACCCCGGCCAGGATGCTCGGCAGCCGCCCCTCGCTCTGCGCGGCTCGGACGAGGCGGTCGAAGCGTTCCTCAGGCCCGGGCAAGCGCGCCGAGCGCGCGGGGGATCAGCTCGACCGCCCGCTCGATGTCCTCGTCGTCGATGTCCAGATGGGTGACCGCGCGAAGCCGCGTGGCGTGCGCCGTCATCGAAAGGCCGACTCCGGCCTCCATCAGGCGGGCGAGTGCCTCCTCGGGAGCAAGCCCGAGCGGAGCCAGGTCGACCTGCACGAAGTTCGTCTCCACCTGCTCGAGGTCGACCGGGATGCCAGCCTCGTCGAGCCCTTCGCCGAGCCGCCGCGCCCGCGCGTGATCCTCGGCCAGCCGCTCGATGTTGTGCTCGAGCGCATAGACACCCGCGGCCGCGACGATCCCCGCCTGGCGCATGGCGCCGCCGAACTGGTGCTTGAACCGGCGCGCCTTCGCCATCCGCTCGGACGAACCGGCGACGATCGCGCCGAGCGGGCAACCCAGGCCCTTCGAGAGACAGAGCGTGACCGTGTCGAATGGGCGGCCGATCTCCGCCGACGGCACTCCGGACGCGACCGACGCGTTCATGATCCGCGCGCCGTCGAGGTGCAGGTTGAGCTCGAGCTCGCGCGCCGTGGCGACGACCGCGTCGATCTCTGCCGGCCGCCAGAACCGGCCACCGGACGCGTTGTGGGTGTCCTCAACCGAGACGATCGCCGTGCGGGGCGTGTGCGTCGCGTCGCCGGCGCGAACCGTCTGCCGGATCTGCTCGGGCGTGAAGCGTCCGGCCTCGCAGCGGAGCGGCCGCGTCATCAGGCCGGCGAACACCGCAGGCCCGCCGAGCTCCGAGATGAAGATGTGCGAGTTCTCCTCGGCGATGACCTCCTCGCCCGGCTCGCCGAGCGTCCGCAGCGCGATCTCGTTCGCCATCGTCGCCGTCGGGACGAAGACCGCCTCCTCCTGCCCGAGCAGCTCCGCCGCGCGGCGCTCGAGCTCGTTCACGGTCGGGTCCTCGCGCCGCTGCTCGTCGCCGACCTCGGCCGCCGCGATCGCCGCGCGCATCTCCGCGCTCGGCTGCGTCTTCGTGTCCGAACGGAGGTCGATCATCAGGCGCCCTTCGACGCCTCGACGGCAGGCTCGGGCTCAGCCGCGAGGTCGGGATGGTCCTCGAAGTGGTATCGAACGACCGACCGCTTCACTGCCTTGACCTCGTCCAGCCGCCCGACCGGGGTGCCGTGCGGCGCCTCCTTCAGTTCCTCCGGCCGTTCGGCCGCGTCCGCGGCGATGGCGAGCATCGCGTCGGCGAAGGCGTCGAGCGTCTCCTTCGCTTCCGTCTCGGTCGGCTCGATCATCAGCGCCTCCGGGACGATCAACGGGAAGTAGACCGTCGGCGGGTGGAAGCCGTAGTCCATCAGCCGCTTCGCGACGTCGAGCGCCGTCGCACCGTGCTCGCGCTTGAGCCCGCGCGCCGACAGCACGAACTCGTGCATGCAGAGCCGGTCGAACGGAAGCTCGTACGCGTCGCGGAGCCGGGCGAGGAGGTAGTTCGCGTTCAACACGGCTACCTCGGACATCTCGCGCAGCGCCGGCCCATACGCACGGATGAACGCGTACGACCGAACGAAGACGCCGAACGGCCCGTAGTAGCCGCGAACCTTCCCGATCGAGCGGGGACGGTCGTAGTCGAAGCGGAAGCGGTCTTCGTCGCGGACGATCGCCGGGACCGGCAGGAACGCCTCGAGCCTCTCCGCGACCGCGATCGGGCCGCCGCCAGGCCCGCCGCCTCCGTGCGGCTGCGAGAACGTCTTGTGCAGATTGATGTGGACGATGTCGAAGCCCATGTCGCCCGGCCGCGAGATTCCGCAGACGGCGTTCAGGTTCGCGCCGTCGTAGTACATGAGCGCTCCCGTGCCGTGGAAGATGCGCTCGATCTCCTCGATGTTCTCGTCGAAGAGGCCCAGCGTCGACGGGTTCGTGAGCATGAGTCCCGCCGTGTGCTCGTCGACCTTGGTGCGCAGGTCGTCGACGTCGATGTTCCCCCGCGCGTCGGTCTGGACGTGCGTCAGCTCGTACCCCGTCATCGTCACGCTGGCCGGGTTCGTGCCGTGGGCGGTGTCGGGGATGACGATCTTGCGCCGCTGCTCGTCCTCTCCGCGATCGGCGAAGTAGGCGTGCATGAGCATCAGCCCCGTGAGCTCGCCCTGCGAGCCGGCTGCCGGCTGAAGGGACACTGCCGGGAGACCGGTGACTTCCGCGAGCGCCTCCTGGAGCTCGGCGCAGAGCCGTAGAGCTCCCTGCACGTGGTCCTCGTCCTCGAGCGGGTGCAGGTCACGGAACCCGGGGAGCGACGCGAACCGCTCGTTCACGCGCGGGTTGTGCTTCATCGTGCACGAGCCGAGTGGGTAGAAGCCCGTGTCGACGCCGAAGTTGCGCGTCGAGAGCTCGGTGAAGTGGCGCAGGAGATCCGGCTCGGCGATCTCGGGAAGCCGTGGCGCTTCGGCTCGGCGGAGCTCGTCGGGAACTTCCGGAGCCGGCAGGTCGTGCGCTGGGAGCCTGCCCGCGCGGCGGCCGGGGCGCGACTTCTCGAAGATCAGCTTCACGACGCCAGCACCTCCGCCAGCCGGTCGATCTCGGCCGGCGTACGCCGCTCGGTGGTCGCGACGAGGAGCACGTCGTCCATGCCCGGGTAGTCGCGGCCGAGCGCATAGCCGGGGTGGACGCCCTGCGCGAGCGCGTCGCGCACGACCTCGCGGGCCGGCCGTCCGACGCGTACGCCAAACTCCTTGAACGTTGTCCGATCCGAAAACACGAGTGGAAGATCCAGGCGCTCTTTCGCGTAGGCGCCAAGGGCCATGCAGGTCTCCCCCACCTCGCGCAGCCCCTGCGGCCCGAGCCACGAGAGGTAGACGAGACCCCCCAGGGAGAGGAGCGTCTGGTTGGTCGTGATGTTCGACGTCGCTTTCTCGCGCCGGATGTGCTGCTCGCGCGTCTGCAGCGTCAGGACATAGCCGCGGTTTCCCGCGGCGTCAGTGGTCTCGCCGACGATCCGCCCGGGCATCCTCCGGATCAGGTCGGAGCGGGCCGCAAGGAAGCCGTAGTGCGGCCCGCCGTAGGAGACGTGGTTGCCGGCGGGCTGTCCCTCGCCGATCGCGATCGCGCAGCCGTACCGGCCCGGAGCCTCGAGCACGCCCAGCGACAGCGGGTCGACATGCGCGACCGGGAGCGCCTCGGCATCGGCGGCCGCGGCGGCGAGCTCGGATGCGGGCTCCAGCACTCCGAAGAAGTTCGGGTGCTGGAAGATGACGCAGGCCGCGTCCTCGGCAGCAGCGCGGAGCTCGTCCGGGTCGGTCGCGCCATCCCGGTGCGGGACGTCGACGACCTCGAGCCCGAAACCGGGCGCGTAGGTCTTCACGACCTGGCGGACCTGCGGGCTCGTCGCTTCGGTGACGACGACCTTCGAGCGACCCGTCACGTGCTTGGCCATGTAGCACGCGTCCGCGGCGACCGTGGTGCCGTCGTATCCGGAGGCGTTCGAGACGTCCATTCCGGTGAGCTCGCAGATCGCCGTCTGGTACTCGAAGATCGCCTGCAGGACGCCCTGGCTCAGCTCGGGCTGGTACGGCGTGTATGCCGTGAGGAACTCGCCGCGCTGGAGGACGGCGTCGACGACGGCCGGGACGTAGTGGTCGTAGAGGCCCGCGCCCAGGAACGAGATCTCTGCGTGGTCGTTCTCCGACGCGAGCTGCTCGAAGTAGGCGGTCAGCTCCTGCTCGGTCAGCGCTGCGGGCAGGTCGAGCTCGCGGCCGAAGCGCACGCCGGGCGGAAGATCGGCGAAGAGCTCCTCCAGGGACGAGACGCCGATCGTCTCGAGCATCGCCTCCCGGTCGGCGTCGGTGAGCGCGAGGTAGCCCGTCACGCCTGCTCGGCGAGGTGGCCCCGGTATGCCTCCACGTCCATCAGCGCGTCGGCCTCGCCGGGGTTCGACATGCGGATGCGGACGATCCAGCCCTCGCCGTACGGGTCGGCGTTCACCGTCTCGGGCGCGCTCTCGAGAGCCGTGTTGACCTCGAGGATCTCGCCAGAGAGGGGCGCGATCACATCCGAGACCGCCTTCACCGACTCGACCTCGGCGTAGGACTCGTCCTTCGTCACCGTGGCGCCGACCTCGGGCGGCTCGAAGTGCACGAGCTCGCCGAGCGCGTCCTGCGCGAACCAGGTCACGCCGAAGGTCGCCTCGTCGCCGTCGATGCGCGCCCAGTCGTGCTCGGGGTGGTAGCGCAGATCGTCGGGATACGTCTCAGCCATTCCGCTCCTCCCGTGAGTAGATCGGCTTCTTCACGACCCCGGCCCGCCGGGGCCGCCCTCGCACGTCCACCGTCAGCTCGGTGCCGGGCTGCGCGCGCGAGGCGGGAACGTATCCCATCCCGATTCCCCGCTCCAGCATCGGCGAGTGTGAGCCCGAGGTGACCGTCCCGATCGGCTCATCGCCGTCGACGATCGGCATCCCCTGGCGCGGGATCCCGGGATCCGTCATCACGAATGCCGCGAGGCGCCGCTCCGGGCCGGCCTCCTTGATCCTGCGCAGCTCTCCTGAACCCGTGAACTCCTTGTCGAGCGCGCACACCCAGCCCAGTCCGGCCGAGATCGCATCGGTGTCCGGACCGATGTCGTTCCCGTGCAGCGGGTAGCAGACCTCGAGCCGCAGCGTGTCGCGCGCGCCGAGGCCGCAGGGGGCGGCACCGCGGGCGACGACACGGTTCCAAAGCTCACCGCCGCGCTCCGCCGGAACGAGCAGCTCGACGCCGAGCTCGCCCGTGTATCCGGTCCGATTGACGACGCATGCCACGCCGTCGATCTCGCCGTCCTCGAACGTGAACGCCGGCGCCTCCGCGAGCCCGAGCCGCTCGAGCGAGCGCGGCCCCTGCACTGCGAGCAGCGCGTAGTCGTCCGAGACGTCGCGCACCTCCGCCCCTGAGAGCTCGCGCTCCTGAAGCCACGCGAGATCGGCCTCGCGGTTTGCCGCGTTCACGATCAGCAGGAAGCGATCGGGCTCGCGCTCGTAGACGATCAGGTCGTCGACGATCCCGCCCTGCTCGTTCGTCAACAGCGCGTACTGCGCCTTCCCCGGACCGATCCGGTCGACGTCGTTCGAGAGCACCGCCTGCAGGAACGCCCGCGCACGCGGGCCTTCGACCGCGAGCTCGCCCATGTGCGAGACGTCGAACACGCCGCAGTCGTTCCGCACCGCGAGGTGCTCCGGGATCACACCCTCGTACTGCACGGGCATCTCCCAGCCGGCGAACGGGACGAGGCGAGCGCCGAGGGCGACGTGCCGGTCGAAGAGCGGCGTCCGGAGCAGCGTCTGCATCGGCGCTGATGCTAAAGGAGCCGGGCTCGCCGCCGAGCCCTCGGACGGGCGCGGTCAGTTCTCGCGCAGGAACGAGGGCACTTCGAGAACGTCGTCCGGAACCTCGAAGCGCTCCGCTGGGACTTCGCGCGGGCTCTCGGCGCCGTTCAATGCCTCGGCGGGCTCCTCGGTTCGGCGCTTGCGCCGGTGCCTGACGGCCCCGAAGCCGGTCGCGATCACCGTGACCCGCACCTCGTCGCCTATGGCCTCGTCGATGACCGCGCCGAAGATGACGTTCGCGTTCTGATCGGCGGCCGACGTGACGACCTCCGCCGCCTCGTTGACCTCGAACAACCCGATGTCCGGGCCTCCCGTGACGTTGAGCAGGATCCCGGTCGCGCCTTCGATGGACGATTCGAGCAACGGGGAAGAAACGGCCTGCCGCGCGGCAACCGTGGCGCGGCCCTCACCCGAGGCCGAGCCGATTCCCATTAGCGCGGATCCGGCCTCGGTCATGATCGTGCGGACGTCGGCGAAGTCGAGGTTGACGAGGCCGGGGATCGTGATCAGGTCGGTGATCCCCTGGACTCCCTGGCGAAGGACGTCGTCCGCCATCTTGAAGGCGTCGACGATCGACGTCCGCTTCTCGACGACCTGGAGCAGCCGGTCGTTCTCGATCACGATCAGCGTGTCGACGTGGTCGCGCAGCTCCTCGAGACCCGATGCCGCGACGTCTCCACGGCGGCGCCCCTCGAACGAGAACGGCCGTGTGACGACGCCGACGCAGAGCGCCCCGAGCTCCTTGGCAAGCCGCGCCACGATCGGCGCTGCGCCCGTGCCCGTGCCGCCACCCTCGCCCGCGGTCACGAAGATCATGTCCGCGCCCTTGAGCGCCTCCTTCAGCTCGTCGCGGCTCTCTTCGCCCGCGGCCTTGCCGATGGAAGGATCGGCGCCTGCGCCGAGACCCCGCGTCACATCTGACCCGATCGGCATCTTCACGTCGGCGTCGCACATCAGCAACGCCTGCGCGTCGGTGTTGATCGCGATGAACTCGACCCCTGACAGGCCCGCGTCCACCATGCGATTGACGGCGTTCGATCCACCCCCGCCGACTCCGACGACCTTGATCAGTGCCAGGTAGTTCCCTCTCTCATCCCTCATGTCCCTCAACTCACCTCGACCTGAAGCTCTACTCGAACGTGCGTCTTACAAGTCCGGGAGGGTACGCTGCCCCGGAGCGCATGTCAACGCCGTTCGAGCGGGTTAACCCTAAAGCTCAGCCTACGGGTTGAGAGTTTGATCCGGCCACCGGACGGCCGGGCACGCTGACGTCGAGATAGGCGTAACCGCCTGTCCCACGCAGCTTCGGGAGGATCTGCTCCGCAACAGTGAGCTTGAGGCGGATGGCCCGCAGGTCGCCGAGGCGGAGCTCGATTCCGGATGCGAGCAGGAACGTCAGGTCGTGGTCGTGGGCTCGCACGACGTTGATGCGACGATCGAAGTGCACGCGCCGTGCCAGCGCCAGCGAGCGCACCGCGCGGAGGCCGTAGCGGTCGGTGATCCTCGCCCCGACCTCGGGGTCGTCCGAGCGCGTCAGCCAGACCGCAGGAAGCGCGTGCCGCTTCCCGGCCGGGACCCTGGAGATGACCTCGGCACTCGTCGAGACGAGCCACGCGTTGGCTCCGCGCCGCGCGATCGCGGCGGGGTCCTCGGGCCTGACGAGCACGCGGAGCGTGTGCGGGAAGTCGCGGTCGTAGCTCACCGAGGCGACGTCGGTCAGCGGCAAGAGCCGCTGCTCGACCGAGCTCCCGTGAAGCGCCAGGAGGCTGGTTCCCTCGAGCGGGGCGAGGGCCTTGCGCACGTGAACTGCGACGGAGGGCGGGGCGCCCTCGACCTCGATCTGCTGCACGGAGAACATCGGCGTCGCACGCGCGAGCGCATAGAGGCCCGCGGCGCCGGCCACGATCGCAAAGCCGAGCAGGAGGGACCGGCCCGACGGCAGCAGGCGAAGAAGCGCCCCGCGGTCGCCCCGTGCGGCGAGGGGGATGACTGCGGCGCTCGTTCGCGCACGCTGCTGGGACCGCTGCTCGGCCACGGCCCGCAGTTCGCCACACCCCGCCCTGCTCCTGCCGACCGCGCGCTCGTCCAGCCATGAGGCGCTCGCTTGCGACGCCGACCATAAGAGGCCGCGCCGGCTTTGCCGGTGCGGCCGTCTAGATCGGCGGGAGCTCGATCGGGCCGAGGAACTCGACCTCGTGCTCGAGCTCGACGCCGAACTGCTCGCGCGCCCGGCGGCGCGCCTCGGCCATGAGCGCGATCGCATCCGCCGTGCGGGCGCCGTCGGCGTTCTCGATGAAGTTCGCGTGCCGCGGCGAGATCTGCGCGCCGCCGATCCGGTGGCCCTTGAGGCCGCACGCCTCGAGCATCCGCCCGGCGCCCAGGCCGTGGTCGGGGTTCTTGAACACGCTGCCGAACGTCCGCTTGTTGGTCGGTTGCGCGGCCTTGCGTAGGGCTTGAAGCTCGGCCACGGTGGCCTTGATCTCGTCCAGCGGCTTCGGCGTGAGCCGGAACTCGGCGCGCGCGACGACCTGGCCGTGGTGGAGCTCCGAGTGCCGGTAGGTGAGCCCGAGCTCGGACGGTGCCAGCCAATGCGGCCCGTCGCCGTTCACCACGAGCGCACGCTCGAGGATCGCGGCCCAGTCGCTCCCGTAGGCGCCCGCGTTCATCCAGACGCCTCCGCCGACGGTGCCGGGGATCGCGCACGCGAACTCGAACCCACCGAGCTCCGCGTCCCGCGCCCGGTGAAGGCAGACCGCGTTGGCCGCGCCGCCGCCCGCGACCAGGAACTCGTCGTGGATCTCGGCAGTCGCGAGCTCGCCGGCGAGCCGGAGCACGAGGCCCTCCCAGCCCTCGTCGGCGACGAGCAGGTTCGAGCCGAGCCCGACCGTCGCGACCGGCAGCTCGCGCTCCTGCGCCCACGCCAGCGCCTGCTCGAGCTCGTCCAGCGTCCCGGGCCTGGCGAACGCAGCCGCCGGCCCGCCGGTGCCGAGCGTGGTGAGGCGCGAGAGCTCGACTCCCTCTTCGATCTTCACAAGAGCTCCTCGAGGATCAGCGGCCCCGCGCGCTCGACGTCGCCGGCGCCGAGCGTCAGGACGAGGTCGCCCGGGCGCGCGCGGCGCGAAAGAAAGCGCACGGCATCCTCCAGCGACGGCGTCCAGGCGACGGGCATCCCGGGCCGCTGCGCCGCGAGAGCGTCGACGACGAGCTTGCCGCTCACGCCCGCGACCGGGTCCTCGCGCGCGGCATAGATGTCGGTGACGGCAACGGCGTCCGCCGCGGCCAGGGCGGCTCCGAGCTCGCCCGCCAGGTGCCGCGTACGCGAGTAGAGGTGCGGTTGGAAGACGACGAGCACGCGGCCGCCGTTGACGGCCGACCGCGCCGCCGAGAGCGTCGCGGCGATCTCGCTCGGGTGGTGGCCGTAGTCGTCGAACACCTCGACGCCGGCCGCCTCCCCGCGCCGCTCGAGCCTCCGGCCGACCCCCTGGAAGTCGGGCAGCACACGCTCGGCGTCGGCGCGCGGCACGTCTGCCAGCTCGAGCGCGGCAAGGGCCGTCGCCGCGTTGCGCCGATTGTGCTCTCCGGGGACGCCAAGCTCGAAGGCAACGGGTTCGAGCTCCTCGCCGCGGACCTGTGAAGGAGCCTCGGCGAGCCAGCGGTCGAAGAGCTCGCGGACCTCCTCCTCGGAGGCAAACGTCGCGTGATGGTCGAGCTCGATATTCGTGACGACGGCGATCTGCGGGCGCAGCAGCTCGAGCGAGCGGTCCGACTCGTCCCCCTCGGCGACGAGCCAGCCGCCACCCGCGCGCGCATTGCCGTCCAGCTGCGGAACCTCGCCTCCGATCAGGAATGACGGGTCGAGCCCGAGGCGGCCGAGACAGAACGCGATCATCGCCGCGGTCGTCGTCTTGCCGTGTGCGCCGGCGACGACGATCGACGGCCGGAGCGCAACGAGCTCGGCGAGCAGCTCGCCGCGCCTCCTCACGTCGCGGCCGGCGATCTCCGGGTTGTCCGGGGAGATCGCGCTCGACACGATCACCTCGGCGCCCTCGGGGACATTTGCGTTCTCGTGGCCGATCACGACCGGAACGCCGGCCGCCTCCAGCCGCTCGACATACGAGGAGCGTGCGCGGTCGGAGCCGCCGACCTCCGCCCCCCACTCGCGTGCGACGAGCGCGAGCGCGCTCATCCCCGCGCCGCCGATCCCGACGAACCAGAAGCGCCTACCCTCGAGCAAGCGCGATCAGCTCCTCCGCGATCTCGTTGGCCGCATCCGGGCGCGCGACCCGCAGCATCGCCTCGCCCATCTCCGTCAGGCGGTGCGGGTCGTCGAGCAGCGAGCGCACGATCTCGGGCACGCGGCCGAGGTCGGTCTGCGGGACGAGGATCGCCCCGCCCGCGTCCTGGAAGTAGCGCGCGTTCCGGGTCTGGTGGTCGGCGGTCGCAAACGGGTACGGGACGAGGATCGCGGGCTTCCCGGCCGCGGCGAGCTCCCAGACGCCTCCGCCCGAGCGCGCGAGGACGAGGTCGGCGGCCCCCAACGCAAGCCCGTAGTCGTCGAGAAACGGCAGCAGCTTGTAGTCGGACCGCGACACGCGACCCTGCAGCCCTTCGAGCTGCGTCTCGCCGCAAAGGTGGAGGACGGCAGGTCCTGACACGCCGAAGCTCTCGACGGCGAGCTCGTTCAGCGCTCGGGCACCCTGGCTTCCGCCCGCGACGAGCAGCAGCGGCCCGTCGGCCGGAAGCTCCAGCTCCGCCCGCGCCCAGTCGCGCGGCACCGGTCGCGAGCGCGAAGGGATCGGGCGGCCCGTCACGCGGTACTTCGGCCCGTTCCGTCCCGAGATCGGGAACGCGAGGAACACGCGCTTGGCGAACGGCGCCGCGAGCCGGTTCGCGAGCCCGAGGTGCGCATCCGCTTCCATCACCGCGGAGGGAATCCGCCGCCGCGCGGCCGCGAGCACCATCGGGCCGCCGACGTACCCGCCGCCTCCGAGCACGACGTCCGGCTTCCGCCGCGCGAGGATCCGATCGCATGCGGCCGGCGAGCCGACTGCTCGCAGAGCAGCGCGCGCCTGGGCGAGCCCTGGCTGGCGCGGAAGGCCGCTCACGCGGAACGTGTCGAGCTCGTAGCCGGCCTCAGGAACGAGCCGAGCCTCGGCGCGCTCCGGCGACCCGGCGAACGTCACCCGTGCTCCGCGTTCGCGGAGCGCTTCGGCGACTGCGAGGGCGGGCAGCACGTGGCCGGCTGTCCCCCCGGCTGCGATCAGACACGCTGGCGACTCCGACATTGCCTGCGATGTTAAGGAGGATGCCCACGGAGACGAGCGCCACGACGAGGCTCGACCCGCCGTAGGAGACGAACGGGAGCGGAATTCCGGTCAGCGGCGCGAGCCCGAGCACGGCCGCGAGGTTGATCGCCGCCTGGCCGCAGACGAGCACCGTCAGGCCGGCCGCGAGGCGCTTGCCGAACGGGTCGCGGCATCCGAGCGCGATGCGAAGGCCGAAGTAGGCGAAGGCCGCGTAGGCGACGATCACGGCGGTCGCGCCGACGAGCCCGAGCTCCTCGCCGATGATCGCGAAGATCATGTCCGTGTGCGCCTCGGGGAGGAAGTTCGCCTTCTCGATGCTCTGGCCGAGCCCCCGCCCGAAGATCCCGCCGGAGCCGAGTCCGATCATCGCCTGCACGGTCTGGTAGCCGGCACCCTGCGCGTCGTTCCACGGATTGAGGAAGCTGAACAGCCGCGCGCGGCGATACGGCTCGAACCAGATCACGACCATGCTCAGAGAGGCTGCGATTGCGACCCCCGCGCCGACCGTCCGCACCGGCGTCCCGGCGACGAGCAGCATCGCCGAGAGCATCACGAGGATCGTGATCGCGGTGCCGAGGTCGGGCTCGGCGAGCAGGAGCACCGAGACGATCCCCGCGAGCAGGCCCACCGGGCGCCAGAGCTCGCGCAGGTTCTGCGGGGGCCTCCGGCGGGTGAGGTACGCGGCCGCCCAGACTGCGAGCGCCAGCTTCGCGAGCTCGGACGGCTGGAAGACGGCCGGGCCGAACGTGATCCAGCGGCGGGCGCCGTTCACCGCCTGGCCGACAACGAGCACGGCAAGCAGCAGCGCGATGCTCGACACGATCAGGACCGGGGCGAGCTTGCGCAGGATCCGGTAGTCCGTCCGCGAAGCCACGAGCATCAGCACGAGCCCGAGCAGCGCGTAACCGGCCTGGCGCTTCAGGTAGTAGGCAGGGTCACCGTTCGCGAGCGCGGCGGAGGCCGACGTCGCGCTGTAGACCATCACCAGGCCGAAGGCGACCAGGCCGCAGGTGATCAGGGTCAGAACGCTCGCTTCGAGCTGTCCGCGCTTCACCCGGACAGGTTCTGCACCAGCCTCCTGAACTCCTCGCCCCGCTCCTCGAAGTCGCGGAACTGGTCGTAGCTCGCGCACGCGGGCGAGAGCAGCACCACGTCGCCCGGCTCGGCCTCGATCGCGTTGAGCGCGGTTGCGAGGTCGCCGTCGCGCCGGGCCTGTGGGATGGCGGCGGCGAGCTCCTCCGCGGTCTCGCCGATCGCGTGCACGCTCTTCACGTTCGGGCCGAGCGCGGCGGCGAGCGGCGCGAAGTCCTCGCCCTTGCGCGACCCGCCGACGATCAGGTGCACGGGCTCGTTCTCGTAGGCGGCGAGCGCTCGCAGCGCGGCGGCGACGTTGGTCGCCTTCGAGTCGTTGACGTACGTGACGCCGTTCAGCTCGCGCACGGGCTCGAGCCGGTGCGGGACTCCGGGGAACGTGCGCAGCGCTTCGGCGATCTGCTCGTCGGGCACGCCTGCCGCGCGGGCAGCCGCGGTCGCGGCGGCGGCGTTCTCGCGGTTGTGGGCGCCTCGGATGAGCGGCTCGGCCGGGAGCGGGTCGTCCGCCGAGAACTCGATCCCGTCGAGCCCGAGCCCGCGCGGGACGATCTTCGTCTTCGCCCGCTCGAAGATGCGCAGCTTCGCGTCGCGGTAGGCCTCGAACGACCCGTGGCGGTCGAGGTGGTCCGGCTCGAGGTTCAGCAGCACCGCGATCTCGCACGCGAGCTCGTGCACGTCCTCCAGCTGGAAGCTCGACAGCTCGCAGACGATCCATGCGCGCGGCTCGACCTGGCCGTCGAGCTCGGTCAGCGCCCGGCCGACGTTCCCCGCCACGGGTGCGCCCAGCATCGCGCCGAGGAGCTCGCAGGTGGTCGTCTTCCCGTTCGTCCCGGTGACGCCGAGGATCGGGTTGTCGAGCAGCCGGTAGCCGAGCTCGACCTCGCTCCAGATCGGCACGCCCCGCCGCTCTGCCTCCTCGACGAGCGGCGCCTCGCGCGGGACACCCGGGCTCTTGACGAGCACCTGGACCCCGTCGAGCAGCGCGAGCTCTGCGTCGTTCCCGAGCTCACGGTCGGCCGTCACCACCTCCACCCCGCGCCGCTCGAGCGCGTTGACCGCCGCCCGCCCGGACCGTGCCAGCCCGAGCACGAGCACCCGCTGCGGGAGATCGCTCATGCGACAACGTTAGATCCGGGCGCGACCGTACAGCTGCGCAGACGGCCGAGCCAGCGAGACCGGCTCGGCCTGAAAGCGACATCGCAAGCGACGTCGCTCAGCGGAACCCGGTGAAGTAGCGGTAGTACAGCGCGAACGCGACCGCGCACAGGATCCCGGTCACGATCCAGAAGCGGACCATGATCTTCGTCTCGGACCAGGCCTTCATCTCGAAGTGGTGGTGGATCGGGGCCATCAGGAAGACACGTCTCCCGAAGTACTTGAAGCTGAAGACCTGGATGATCACCGAGAGCGCCTCGATCACGAAGATGCCGCCGATCAGGAGCAGCAGGAAGATCGTCTGCGTGAAGATCGCGAAGGCCGCGAGCGCGCCGCCGATCGCCATCGAGCCGGTGTCGCCCATGATCACCTCGGCCGGCCAGGCGTTGTACCAGAGGAACCCGATCGCGGCCCCGATCAGCGCCGCGGCGACGATCGCCAGGTCGAGCTTCGTGTCGAAGCGGTGCCCGGGCCTGCCGGAACGGATCCAGGCGATCACGGCCATCGCCGCGAACGTGAACAGGGCGATGATGCTCGTCCCTGCAGCGAGCCCGTCGAGGCCGTCGGTGAGATTGACTCCGTTCGCGGCGCCCGCGATGACGAGGAAGAGCAGCCCGTACCAGGCCCAGGAGAGCTGGATCGCGCCGACGGCCGGGACGTACACCTCGGTCGGGAGGTGCTGGTGACGCGCCGCGATGCCGACGCCGATCGTGATCAGGCCGAGCAGGACGAGCTTCCAGCGGCCCGAGAGCCCGAGCGAGCGCTTGTGTGTCAGCTTGATCAGGTCGTCGGTGAACCCGATCGCGCCGCAGCCGAGGGTGACGAAGAGCACCGCCAGCCCGGGCACGGTGTACGTGGTGAGCGCGAGGAAGCCGATCGCCGCCCCGAGCAGGATCAGGAGGCCGCCCATCGTCGGCGTCCCCTGCTTGGCGAGGTGGTGCTGCGGGCCCTCTTCCCGGATCTGCTGGCCGAACTCGTGGCGCCGCAGGAAGCGGATGAACGTCGGGCCGAGCAGGATCGCGATCACGAATGCCACGACGCCTGCAATCAGGACTCGACTCAAGCGTTCACCGCCGCCAGTGCCTCCGCGACCGCCTCGAGCCCGACGGCACGCGAGGCCTTCACGAGCACGCAGTCGCCGGGCCTGAGCTCCCCTTCGACCTCGCCGGCGAAGCTCGGAGCGTCCAGCTCCTCCTCCCAGACGGTGGCCTGGAGGCCGCCCGACTCGTAGTTCTTCGCCAGCGGGCCGACCGCGAACAGGACGTCGACCCCGAGCTCGACGAGCACCTCGCCGATCTCGCGGTGGAAGCGCGGCGACTCCGGCCCGAGCTCGGCCATCTCGCCGAGCACGGCCACCGTGCGCCTGCCGTCCGCTCGCTCGACGAGGTGCGCGAGCGCTGCGCGCATCGAGACCGGGTTCGCGTTGTACGCGTCGTTGATGAGCAGGCCGCCTCCCGGGAGCGGGACCTCCTCGCCGCGCCAGCGCGAGAGCTCGACGTCCACGCGGTCGGGCTTCGGGAGGCCGAGCACGCCGAGCACCGCGAGCGCCGCGGCGGCGTTCGCGGCCTGATGGCGCGAGGCGAGGTTGAAGCTGACGCCGTCGACGAGGGCGCGCCCTTCCTCGAAGAGGACCTCCGGCTCGCGCAGGCGCACGACCTCGATGTCCTCGCGCGCGACCGGGAAGTCCTCGGGGACGATCGCGGTGCCGCCCGGCGGCAGGGCGTCGACGAGCTCGCTTTTCGCCTCGATGACGCCTTCCAGAGAGCCGACCAGCTCGAGATGCGCCGGACCGACATTCGTGATGAGCCCGACCCCGGGCCTCGCGATCTGACAGAGCTCCGCGATCTGCCCCAGGCCCCGCATCGCAAGCTCGAGGATGCACACGTCGGTGTCGGGCTCGAGGCGGCATAGCGTGAGCGGGACGCCGATCTCGTTGTTGTAGCTCGCCTCGGCGGCGACCGTGCTCGCGCCTGGTGCGCAGAGCGCGGCGAGGATGTCCTTGGTCGACGTCTTGGCCGTCGAGCCGGTGATGCCGACGACCCCGGCGTTCGAGCGGTCGCGCACCGCGGCGCCGAGGGCGGCCATGGCGGCGAACGGCTCGTCGGGAACAAGGGTCGCGGCGGCGCCCCTATCGAGCGCCTCGTCGCAGAACTCCGCGCCCGCGCCGATCGCGACGAAGAGGTCTCCCGGCCTGATGCGGCGCGAGTCGACCTGGACGCCCGTGATCTCGCCGGCGCCGGGAGCCGTGTGAAGCTCACCGTCCGTCAGCTCGGCGACCTCTGCCAGCGTGAGCGGAATCACGCCTTGGCCCCGAGCCGGCGCAGGACGTCGCGCGCGACCTCTCGGTCGTCGAACGGGATCGTCCGGTCGGCGAACTCCTGACCCTGCTCGTGGCCCTTGCCCGCGATCACGACCACGTCGCCCTCGTCCGCCTCGGAGAGCGCTCGCTCGATCGCGGCCGCGCGGTCTGGTTCGACCTCCACCTCGCGCGTGACCCCGGTCAGGATCTCGTCGATGATCGCCTGCGGATCCTCGCTACGCGGGTTGTCCGAGGTCACGATCGCGACGTCGGCGAGCTCCGAGGCGATCCCGCCCATGATCGGGCGCTTGCCGCGGTCGCGGTCGCCGCCGCAGCCGAAGACGCAGATCAGCCGTCCGCTCGTGAGCTCGCGCGCCGTGCGGAGGACGCTCTCGAGCGCCTCTGGCTTGTGCGAGTAGTCGACGATCACTTCGAACGGCTGGCCCGCCGAGACGGACTCGAACCTGCCCGGGACTCCACGCACAGACTCGAGCCCGCGCGCGATCGCGTCGTCGTCAATCCCGAGAAGGCGGCTCGCGGCCAGCGCGCCCAAAGCGTTCTCGGCGTTGAAGCGGCCGCGAAGCTTGAGGTCGATCCCTTCGAGGGCCTGCGGGCCGACCTCCGCGTCGTCCGCGAACCCGAATGTGAGGGCGTCGGGCCGGTCCGACGCGAGCTTCCGGCCCCACTCGTTGCCGACGTTGATCGCCGCGGGCGGCCGCTCCTCGGTGAACAGGCGCCGCTTCGCCTCGAAATAGCGCTCCATCGTTCCATGGAAGTCGAGGTGATCCTGGCTCAGGTTCGTGAACACGAGCACCGAGAAGCGGACGCGATCGAGCCGGCCGAGCTCGGAGCCGTGCGAGGTCGCCTCCATCGCGCAGCTGCGGTCGCCCGCGTCGAGCATCTCGCGGAACGCGCGCTGGAGGTCGATCGCCTCGGGCGTCGTGCGGATCGCGGGACGGCGCTCGCCGCCGACGCGACTCTCGATCGTCCCGAGCAGTCCCGGGCGGCGGCCGGCGGCGGCGAGGATCGCGTACAGGAGGAACGCGGTGGTGGTCTTGCCGTTCGTGCCGGTGACGCCGGCGATCTGCAGCTCTTCGCTCGGCCGTCCGAAGAACTCGTCGGCTGCGATGCCCATCGCGCGCCGCGCGTCCGCGACCACCAGCTGCGGAACGTCAAGCTCGAGCGGACGCTCGACGACGAGGGCGACGGCGCCGTTTGCGACGGCCTCGGGAGCGAAGTCGTGCCCGTCGGCGCGGCCGCCCGGCACGCAGAAGAACAGGGCCCCCGGGCCGGCCGAGCGCGCGTCGTAGGAGAGGTCGCGGATCTCCACGGGAGCGCGTCGCAGGACGTCTGCGGGAGCGAGCGCTGCGATGACGCGCTCGAGGTGCATCGCCGCGCGAGTCTACCAAGTGCCTCTGCCGTGACGGAGGTGCCGTTGCGGCCAGAACCGCGCTTTTTGCAGCACTTTTGTCACAGTTCGGTGACAGACACGTGCGCCGATTCCCGATACGATCGCCTCGGGGAGGAGGCCGGGCGAACCGTACTAAGGCGCTCGCTTGCGACGCCGACCAGAGAGGCCGTGCCGGCTTTGCCGGTGCGGCCGTCGTCTCTAGGGCGTCGAGGCGTACGGCGCGGGCGTGGAGCCGAGGGTCGCGGGAGCGTCCGGGGTGATGCCGCCGTCGAGATACTGCAGGTCGAAGCGCGCGATCTGCGAGAAAGCCGGGGCCGCCACGACGCCGCCCCAGATCGCGCCGCGGGGCTCGTCCACGGAGACCAGAATCACGAGCCGAGGCCGCGAGGCGGGCACGATGCCGATGAACGACGCGACGTAGCGCGACGTCGAGTAGGTGCCGTCCGCCGGGTCGACCTTCGCCGCGGTGCCGGTCTTGCCCGCGACCTGGTAGCCGGGAACGGCCGCGAGCGTGCCGGTCCCGTCGAGCACAACGTTCTTCAGCATCGAGAGCAACTGCCCAGCGACGGGCCGCGAGATGATCCGTCGCCGCGTGGCCACGACCGAACGCCGGTCACCGATGTGGTCGACGAGGTGCGGCCGCACCCAGACGCCCCGGTTCGCGATGGCGCCGTACGCGGACGCCATCTGGATCGGCGTGACCGCAATTCCCTGCCCGATCGGCACGTTCCCGATCGTCGAGCCCGACCAGCGATCCTCGGGGAGCGCGATTCCGGGGCTCTCGCCCGGGTAGTCGATCCCGGTCCGCTTGCCGAAGCCGAAGCGATCGATCCACTGCACCAGGCGGTGCTTCCGGAGCTTCTCGGCGAGCGTGATCGCGCCCACGTTCGACGAGCGCGACAGGATCTGCGCGACGCTCATCGTCTCGGTCCCGCGCGGCTCGGCATCGTGGATGACGCGGTCGGCCACGTGGATGGAGTACGGCAGCACGAAGCGGGTCGTCGGCGTGACGAGGTGATCCGAGAGCACGCCGGCGACGGTGACCACCTTGAAGGTCGACCCGGGCTCGTACGTGTCCGTCACGGCGCGGTTCCGCTGGAACTCTCGCCACGTCTGCGGGAACGCGTTCGCGTCGAAGCCCGGGGCGACGGCCATCGCGAGCACCGCGCCCGTGCGCGGGTCGAGCACGATCGCCGTCGCGCTCTTGGCGCGCCAGCGCGCGACCGTCTGCTTGAGCACGACCTGCGCGTTCGCCTGGATCGTGTGGTCGAGCGTGAGGTACACGTCGCTCCCGTCGCGCTCGGACTGCGACTGGATCGTGTCGATCACCTCGCCGGACGCGTCCTTGACGACGCGTTCGCGGCCGGGGCGGCCGGCGAGCGTCTTGTTCAGCGAGAGCTCCAGGCCCGCGAGGCCCTGGTTGTCGACCCCCGCGTAGCCGAGTACCTGCGACGCGAGCGCGCTCTGCGGGTAGAAGCGCCGCTCCTCCGGGTAGAAGCCCAGGCCGGGCAGGCTCATCCGCTGAAGCCGAGCCGCGAGCCCGGGGTCGGCCTTCCGCTTCACGTAGACGAAGCCGTGCGTGCGGTCGGCGAGGGTCGCGTAGAGCTGATTCGGGTCGAGGCGCAGCACGCGGGCGGCGGTCGCCGCTTCCTTCTGCGGGTCGCGAACCAGCCGCGGGTCGGCGTAGACGGTCATCGCCTGCTCGCCGATCGCGAGCTGAACTCCGCCCCGGTCGAAGATCGTCCCCCGCGCGGCGGGCAGCGTCACGACCTGGCTCTGCTGGCTCGTCGCGAGCCGGCCGAACGAGCTCGCGCGAACGCCCTGGAGCCACGCGGCGCGCACGAACGCGATCGCGAACGCGAGGCCGAGGACGGCAAGCAGCAGCCGGATTCTGCGGTTGGCCCCTTTCGCGCTCACCGCGCCCGGCGCCCGAGCTGGACGTACGTGGTCTGCGTCGGGTCGGCGAGCACGAGGCCGTCGTGGTGAGCCATCGCCTGGATGCGAGGCGAGGCGGCCGCAAGGGACAGCTGCGAGGCGAGCGCCTGCTTCTCCGCGCGGAGCTTCGCCCGCTCGGCGTTCAGGTGGTCCATGCGGACGTTCAGGCGGAGCACGGCCACGTTCAGCGCGACCACGCCCGCGAGCAGCATCGCGGTGATCGCTATCCAGATCACCCCGCCGGCGACACCGTGGCGGCGCGCGCGGGCGCGGCGCCTCGGCGCAGGCGTCGGTTTCGGTCGCCGGCGAGGTTGCGGCGGGGGGAGAGCAGGGGCGGCGTCGCTCCAGGAAGCCATCGGTCTAGTCGTCGGTCTTGGCCGCGGCGCGGAGTCGTGCCGAGGCGGCTCGGGGGTTGGCGGCGATCTCCTGCGGCGTCGGGCGGATCGCGCGGCGCGACAGTGCGCGCAGCGTCGGTTCGTGTCCGCAGACGCAGACGGGGAAGTCGGGCGGGCAGGTGCAGCCGTGCTCCTGCGAGCGGAGGAACCGCTTGACGATCCGGTCCTCGAGCGAGTGGAAACTGATCACGGCGAGCCGGCCGCCCGGCCGAAGCAGCTCGAGCGCCTCGGGGAGCGCGGTCTCGAGCGAGCCGAGCTCGTCGTTGACGGCGATGCGCAGCGACTGGAAGACGCGCTTCGCGGGATGTCCCTCGCCGAAGCGGGCCGGCGCCGGGATCGCGCTCTTGATCGTGTCGACCAGCTCGCCCGTGCGCTCGAACGGCTGCTCGCGCCGCCGCCTGCCGATCGCGCGGGCAATCTGGCGCGCGTAGCGCTCCTCGCCGTACTCGCGGAAGATGCCCGTCAGCTCGCGCTCGCTCGCCTCGTTCACGAGGTCTCGCGCCGAAGGCTCGGAGGCCGGGTCCATGCGCATGTCGAGCGGCGCGTCGGCCGCGTACGAGAAGCCGCGCTCGGGCCGGTCGATCTGCATGCTCGAGACGCCGAGGTCGAAGAGCACCGCGTCGGCGCGGACGCCGTTCGAGGCCAGCTGCGCGAGCACGATTGAGAACTCGCCGCGCAGGAAGCGCCCCTTGACGGCGGTCTGCTTGCGGAAGCGGTCGAAGTACGCGCGCGCCGAAGGGTCGCGGTCGATCGCGATGAGCTTGCCCTCTCCGCGCAGGTCCGCGGCCAGCAGCTCGGAATGGCCGCCCGACCCGAAGGTGGCGTCGACCACCGTGTCACCGGGACTGACGGCAAGCGCTCGCCGCACCTCCTCGGCCAGAACGGGAACGTGGTCAGTCGCGTTGGGCCGCAAGACGTTCGGCAACATCCTCCGCCCTCCCTTCGAGCTCGGTGACGTGGTCGCTCCAGACGGTTCGATCCCAGATCTCCAGGTGGTCGCCCACGCCGGCGATCACGACCTCGCGGCCGATGCTCGCCTTCTTGGCAAGGGTCGTCGGCACGAGCACACGGCCCTGCTTGTCGGGCTTGGCCTCGGACGCGCCGGCGAAGAAGAAGCGCTGCATCAGGCGACTCTCCTTGCTGAGCGGGTCGAGCCCGGCCAGCCGACCTTCGACCAGCCGCTCCCACTCCGCCTGGGGATAGCAGTAGAGACACCCGTCCATACCGCGGGTGATGACGAGGCCGCCGGAAAGCGCTTGGCGAAACTTGGCCGGTAGCGTGAGGCGGTTCTTGTCATCGATCGTGTGCTCGAACTCACCTAGAAGCATTGGTCCACTGCGGCCCACTTTAAACCACTATCTCCCACTTCGCAACCCCTCGATCCCACATCTCACAGATGCGCGCCGGGCCGCGTTTGAAGGGATGATGGAAGTCGTGCGCGTCCCACCCTTCGAGCGCTTCTACGAGGAGCAGCGAGAGCCGGTGCTGGGGCAGCTGCGACGCATGCTCGGGCGAGACGCCGCCGACGACGCGTTCCAGGAGACGTTTCTGCGCGCGCTGCGCGCCTACCCGACGCTGAAGCACGGTCGGCATCTGCGCGCGTGGGCGCTGACCATCGCCAGGAACGTCGCGCTCGACGCGCTTCGGAGGACCATTCGCACGTCGGCAGACGTGCCCGATCTGGAGTCCGTCGACGAGCCGCTCAAGTACGAGGAGCTGAAAGACCTGACCTCTGCCCTGCCGCAGAAGGAGCGCGCGGCCGTCTTCCTCCGCTACGGCTACGACCTGAGCTACGAGGACATCGGCGCCGCGATGGGCTCGTCCCCGGAAGCGGCGCGGCAGGCCGCGTCGTCCGGAGTCCGCCGCCTGCGCAGAAAGGAATCGACATGACCGTCTCCCGAGAGCTCGACCGCCGCTTCCGCGACGCCGCCGCCGCCGAGGGGCTGCTCGATGTCGCCTACGACATGATCGACACGCCCGTCGGCAGCCTGCTCGTGGCCGTCACCGACCACGGGCTCTGCGAGATCCAGTACGACGCCGACCCCGCGGCGGAGGAGGAGCGGCTCGCCCGGCTGTTCGGCGTGCGCGTGCTGCGCTCGCCGCGACCGACCGACGACGCCCGGCGCCAGCTGGACGAGTACTTCGCGGGCAAGCGGCACGAATTCGACCTCCCGATCGACCTCCGCCCGGCCCGGGAGTTCGCGCACGCGGTGCTCGACCAGCTCGCGCGCGTCCCGTACGGCGAGGTGACGACCTACGGCGCGCTCGCCACGAAGGCCGGCCGGCCGCGCGCGGCGCGGGCCGTCGGGACCGTGATGAACCGCAACCCCGTGCCGATCGTTCTCCCCTGCCACCGCGTGGTCGGCTCGACGGGCGCGCTCGTCGGCTACGGCGGCGGCCTCGAGCGCAAGCGCCAGCTGCTGCAGCTCGAGGGCGCCATCCTCCCCGACGGTTGACATCCGCCCGCCACAGGGTTAGACCGGTTGTCACAGTTGTTACGCGGGGGGACGACGAGGGAGGAATCATGAGGCAGGTACTCGCGCTCGCCGCACTGGCAGCGGTGTTCCTGATCGTGGCTGCGGCGCCGGCGGGTGCCGGCTCTGCGAAAGGCCCGACGCTCCGCTCGCTCCAAGCGCAGATCAAGGTGCTCCAGAAACAGGTCAAGACGCTGAAGAAGCAGGTCGCGGACAGCGAGGACCTCGCCCTCGGCACGCTCGTCTACAGCGCATGCTCCACGGCCGTGACCGCAGACACGTTCCAGGACACCTTCGCCGGGCTGGACGGGTATTTCGCCGCACGTGCCTTCCCGAGCTACTTCGGCCCGCAGGCGATCGTGAACGACTACCAGACGTGCCAGCTGTTCGAGATCAGCCGGGTCCACAACCAGAAGCCTCCGTCGACCTCCGTCCTTCAGGCGGTGCTCGATCTCTTCAAGCCGTCCGCAGCGGCACACCGGACCGGTGTGGACTTCGCGCGTCAGGCCGGCTACGCGTTCAATGCGTCTCTCGCCATGCGGCGCTAGGTCCTCCGGCACCCGCGAGCCGGTATCGCGCTAGCGGCGCGTGAGCGACGCGTGGATCTCACGCGTCAGCTGGGCGACCTGCTCCGTCAGCTCCTTGTCCTGGCGCGTGAGCTCCGTGTTCGAGTCGAGCAGCGCGACGAGCCGGTCTGTCTCGGACTTGATCGCCGCGACCCGTTTCGTTCCCCGCTCCTCGGACTCATCGTGCCGCTTCTCGGCCAGGTCGTCGGCCCGCTTGTCGCGCTCGGCCTGACGCGTCTCGGCGAGCAGGATCAGCGGCGCCGCATACGCCGCCTGGAGCGAGAAGGCGAGGTTGAGCAGGATGAACGGGTAGGGATCCCAGCGGAGGCTCACCGCAGCTGCGTTGAGGATGATCCACGCGATGACGACGACCGTCTGGCCGACGATGTACTGGGGCGTTCCGAAGAATCGCGCCGCTTGCTCGGCCCAGCGCCCGAAGGAGTCTTGACCGAACGTCCCGTGATGCTCGTGGCCCTGCGCCACCGACTGGCAGGCTAGGCCGCGCGGCGGACGATCAGCCTCCGGTCGACGAGAAGTGCTGGTAGTCGGGGGAGCCGGTCCAGCGGCCGCCCCACTTCCAGCCGACGGCGGCGAAGGCCCGGACGAGGACGCCGCCGCGAACCGCCATCCCGCGGCGCACACGCGTACGGTTGAGAAAGGCCTTGCCGGCGTGCGGGTGCACCGCCCCGTTCAGCACGTACGGGTTCTCGACGGGGTTGACGTCGATCGCGTTCCCGAACGCGTGCGCCGACCAGCGCTTCGGCCCCGAGGCGACCGCGTAGCGGCAGTTGAACGCGGCGGTGTTGTCCGCGGCGAGCGAGCGCTCGTCCACGCCGCGGTAGGCGTCGATCGGTCGCATGCGGCGGATTGGGAAGCGCGCGGCGTAGAGACGCGAGAAGACGCGGACGATCGGCGTGACTGCGCTCGCGTTGACCACCAGCGCGCCGGTGTGAGCGCGGCGGTCGAAGCCCCAGTACGTCAGGCGGACGCGCCTCAGCTGGCTGGGCGCGTCCGGGCAGCCCGTGTGCCACGAGTACGGGAGCTGCGCCGCGGTGACGCGCGAGACGCCGTGGGCGAAAGGCGGTTGCAGCGCGAGGGTGACGGCCAGGAGCGCGATCACGGCCACGTAGTGTGCAGGACCGATGAGATGCGCGGCCCTCCTCGTCGTGCTGGCCATCACAGCCGTAGGGGCCTCGGCATCCGGGGGTCGCGCCGGCGCATCCGCGTGTCCGGCGACGCTCGCCAACCAGCTCGCCTCGACTGGCTCGGCGACCCAGCTCGTCACCGTCGTCACGCGCAGCCGCCGGGCGACGCACGGGACGCTCCGGCTCTGGAGCAAGTCCGGTGAGTGCTGGCGCTCGGTGGCCGGGCCGTGGTGGGCGTGGGTCGGACAGCACGGGGTCTCCGCGGGCAAGCGCGAGGGCGACCGGACGACCCCGGCCGGCGCGTTCGGCTTCGGGCGCGTGATGTACGGGGTCGCTCCGAACCCGGGCGTCCACTACCCGTACCACCGCGTCGTCTGCGGCGACTGGTGGGTCGAGGACCCGAGGTCGCCCTCGTACAACCGCTTCCGGCACGTTCACTGCGGCGCGCGGCCGCCGTTCAGGACGACGAGCGAGGATCTCTCCCGCTCGCCCACGGCCTACCGCCACTTCGCCGTGATCGCATACAACAGCAGCCCGATCGTCCCCGGTCGCGGGTCGGGGATCTTCCTTCACGCGAGCAGCGGCCGGCCCACGCTCGGCTGCGTGAGCCTGTCGCTCTCGCAGCTCGTGCGGACGCTGCGCTGGCTGCGACCCGCCCGGTCGCCGCTGATCGTGATCGGCACCGGCGCGCAGATCCGCGGCTACTAATCGATTCTTAGGCCCCTCCCAGGCTGCTCTTAGGCGGGCCGGGTTGACTCGGTGCAGCGATGAGCAACCAGAGCGAAAGGAGGTGATCTATGAGGAGCAAGCATCTCCGGATGGGCCTTGCGACGGTGATGGCACTCGGCGTCATGGTCGGAGGCGGCGCCGCGATCGCGAACGCTGCGAGCGGCAAGTCGTCCTCGGGCAACTCGTCGAGCAAGAGCCAGTCGCAGAGCCAGTCCCAGAACAAGCAGAACCAGTCAGGCAACTGTCCGAACATGTGACGGTTCCAGCCAGGCGGAGAGCGCGGCGTGGCGCCCGGGCGCTGCGGCCGCGCTTTCTCGTGGCACTGCTCGTTGCGGGACTCCTCACCGGATGCGGCGGGACGCGGAGCGGCGGCGGACTCGTCTCGATCGGCGCCGGTCTCCGCGGCCCCGATGGCTGGAGGGCGAGCGTCTTCGCAACCGGCCTGAAGCACGCCTCGGCGTTCGCGTTCGATTCCGATGGGCGCCTGTGGGTCGCGACCTCCGCGGCGGCCGACCACCGGTCCGACGGCGTCTATGTGGTGGCGCGCAGAGGCGCGCGGCCAGTCAGGGTCGCGCGCGTGAACGGACCGCTCGGCCTGGCGTGGTATCGCGGCCGCCTCTACGTCGCCTCGATCGGCCGTGTGACCGCGTTCGGCGGACTGCACGGCACGCGCTTCACGACGCGTCGGACGATCCTGCGCGGCCCGGTCGCCGGTGCCTCGAACAACGCCATCGTGGCAACGTCGGACGGCCGGCTCCTGATGAGCGTCTCGACGACCTGCGACCACTGCGTGCCGCGATCGACGTGGGCCGCGGCGATCGTCTCGTTCCGCCCGGACGGCTCGGACCTCCGAATCTTCGCGAGGCGCATCCGAGCTGCGTACGGCGTGGCACTCGTTCCGGGCACGACGGCGGTGCTCGCCACCATGAACCAGCGCGACGATCTCGGCGCGCGCACCCCCGGCGACTGGCTCGCGCTCGTCAGGCGCGGCCAGGACTGGGGCTTCCCCGCGTGCCACGGGCAGGGAGGCTTGGCCTGCGCCGGGGTGCCGAAGCCGGTCGCGGCCCTCGATGTGCACGCGGCAGCCGGAGGCATCGCGCTCGCGCACGGGTCGGCCTTCGTCGCCGAGTGGCGAACCGGCAAGGTCCTGCGCATCCGCCTGGAGCGCGTCGGCAGTCGCTACGCGGGGACGCGAACCACCTTCCTGGCCGGATTGAAGAACCCGCTCCCGGTCGTCCGAGCTTCGGGCGGCGCGATTCTCGTGGGCGACTGGACAACCGGCGTCGTCTACTCGGTCGGGCCTGCGACCTCGACCTGACGCTGGCTCAGGACTCCGCCGGGGCGAGCAGCTCGCGAGCCCGCTCGAGGTCGTCGCGGTGCACGAGGATCTCGCGCTGGCCGCCGTCGCCGCCGATCCCCTCGAACGCCGAGTCCGCTTCCAAAGTCGGGCGATGAGCGCACTCGATGCCTTCGCTTCGGAGCAGCCCGCAGAGCGCCTCTGCCTCGGGCTCTCCCGGAACCGTCGTGACGCGAACCACGTCCTCCATGCGCGCGAGCGTAACGATTTGGATCAGGCGCTGTGCGGAATTGACAGCGGTTCGACCGGTCGTTTCAGACGTACGCACGGGCACAGCCCGCGCATCCTGAAGTCGGCATCGCAAGCGACGCCTTGGCTAGGCAGTGTGGGCAACCACCTCCTCGCTGGCGAGCAGCCGGTAGCCGACGCCCCACACGTTCACGACGCACCCCTCCGCTCCCGCGAGCGCGAGCTTGCGCCGCAGCCGCGACGCGTGCGAGTCGAGGGTCCTCGTGCGGCCGAGCGCCACGAAGCCCCAGACCTCGCGCAGCAGCTCTTCCTTCGTGAACACCCGCATCGGCTCGGTCGCGAGCTTCACGAGTAGCTCGAACTCCTTCGCGGCCAGCGCGACCGGGAGGCCGTGAACCGTCACGCGCCGCGTGCCCCGGTCGATCGCGAGCGGCCCGGCAGCTAGCCGCTCGAGCTCGGCCGGATGCGATCGCCGCAGGACGGCGTGGATCCGAGCGACCAGCTCCTCGTAGTGGAAGGGCCTCGGGACGAAGTCGTCGCAGCCGCGCTCGAATGCGTGCACGCGGTCGACGGCATCGGCCCGCGCCTCGCCGAGGACGATCACCGGCACGTTCCGGTCCCACGACCGGCCCGGCAAGCCCTCCCGCAGGCACCGGCAGACGTCGGGCCCGGACGCATCCTCCAGGCCACCCGCCAGCACGAGGTCGGGCCGCACCCGCTCGGCCAGCTCGAGCGCCTGCCTCTGCGCCTCTGCACCGAGCACCTCGAAGCCCTCGCTCGCCAGATGCCGCTCGAGAAACTCCCTCGTTCCCGGCTCACACTCGGCGAGGAGCAGCGCCCGCGACATGCAGCCGACGCTACCCGCGGGTCAGCGCGGCCGCCAGATGTCCTTTCCTACGAAACTGCGACGAGGTTTCTACAGCCGACCGGAGCGGAACACGGCCCACAGGAGCCAGAGCGCGAGGAATCCCGAGAGCACGAAGCCGAAGAACGAGAGGAAGTTCACGCCGGCGATCTGCGGGCCTGCCTTCGAGAAGATCCCGATCAGGCTCGAGCCGATCAGCCCGCCGACCACGATCAGCGCGACCACGAGCCGGTTGATCGCGACGTCGAGCTTGCGGCCGAAGTCGTCGAGCCCCTTGTGCACGAAGCCGACCTCGATCTGGCCGTCGCGGAGCTCCTCGAGGACGTCATGCAGCTGGTGCGGCATCTCGCGGGCGATCCGCGCGAGCTCGATGCCCTCCGTCCGCGCGCGCTTCAGGACCCGGGCCGGCGTGTAGCGCTCGACCATCAGGTCGCGCGCGTACGGCTTCGCCACCTCGAACACGTTGAAGTCCGGGTAGAGGTCGATCCCGACGGAGCCGAGCGTCGCGATCGCCTTGTCGAGCATCACGAAGCGCGTCGGCAGGCGGAGGTTCATCCGGTAGATGAGCTGGAACGCCTCGCGGATCACCTGGAGCGGGTCGATCTCGGCGAGACTGGCGCCGTAGTAGCGGTAGTAGAGCTCGCGCAGCTCCGCGACGAACTCGTCCTCGCGCTCCTTCGGGTAGCGGACGCCGAGCTCGCCCAGGCGGCGCGGCAGCTGCTCGACCTGCTCGTTCGCCGCATCGATGAACAGCCGGGTCAGCTTAGACATGTCGTCGTCCGAGAGCTCCCCGGTCTGGCCGAAGTCGACGAGCCCGATCACCTCGCCGTCCTCGAGCACGAAGATGTTCGCGGGGTGCGGGTCGGCGTGGAAGAACCCGTGCCGGAAGATCATCGTCATCCACGTGTCCGTCATCAGGTACGCGAGCCGACGCCGCTCCTCGAGCGACCACACGTCGAGTGGCAGGTCGCGCAGCTGCACGCCTTCGAGGTACTCCAGCGTGAGCACGCGCGAGCGCGTGTAGCTCCAGTACACGCGCGGGATGCGCACGTGCGGATGTCCCGCGAAGCGGTGGTGGAAGGCCTCGGCGTTCCGCGCCTCGAGCCGGTAGTCGAGCTCCTGGCGGATCGAGCGCGCGAACTCGTCGACGAGCTGGTGCGCGTCGATGAAGTCGAGCGACCGCACGCGCTCCTGAGCGATCCGCGCGGCCTGGTAGAGGAGCGCGAGGTCGGCCTCGATCTGGCTGGGCGCGTTCGGGCGCTGCACCTTCACCGCAACGCGGTCCCCGTTCGGCAGCGTCGCCCGGTGCACCTGGCCGATCGAGGCGGCTGCGACCGGGACCTCGTCGAACTCGGTGAAGAGCTGCTCGATCGAAAGCTCGAGATCCTCCTTGATCGTCCGCTCCACCTCCTCGAACGGGAACGGGCGGACATCGTCCTGGAGACCCTGGAGCTCGGCGATGATGTCCGGCGGGACGACGTCCGGGCGCGTCGAGAGGAGCTGCCCGAACTTGACGAACGTCGGGCCGAGCTCGTCGAGCATCTCCCGCAGGTGCTGGCCGCGCTCCGACGAAGAGCCTTCGGCTTCGGACCGCTTCAGCCGGCCCGGGATCAGGTCGGTCAGGCGATGGGTCTCGAAGAAGTAGCCGAACCCGTGCTTGACCGCGACCTGCGCGATCTCCGAGACCCGCCCGAGGTTGCGGGTGGCCGTCTTCGCCACCTGATCAGTCTGACACGCGGAACGCGCCCCGGCCGTCGTGGCTCCAGCCGGTGATCGCACCGTGGCGCCTCGTGCCGTCCGGGAGCTCCTCGGGCAGCCCGGCGGCGCAGGCCTCGGCGGCCTGGCGCCAGAGCCTGACCAGCTCGGCCCCGACGATCTCGGCGGCCTCCGCGTAGCCCTTCCGGTTCCGCGGCAGCCCCGACAGGTCGATCGGCTCGCCCCAGACGACGGCGCAGAGACGGCGGTTCGCCGGCGACCAGCGGAACGTGTCGAGCGCGCAGGGGATGATCGGCGCGCCCTCCTGCATGGCGATCATCAGGCCGCCCGGGTGAACGGGCCCCGGATACCCGAGACGCTGTCTCGTGCCTTCGACGTGGACGCAGACGAGGTTCCCGTCACGCACGAGCTGGCGCGCGTGGCGGAGCGCGTCGCGGTCGCCCTCGCCGCGTCGAACGGGAAAGACGCCGAGCCAGCGCAGGATCGCTCCGAGAAGCGGGATCTCGAGCAGCTCCGCCTTCGCGAGGAACCTGATCGGGCGTGGGCTGAAGGAGCCAATCAGCGGATGGTCGATCCCCGAGAAGTGGTTGGCGGCGATCACGGCGCCGCCCTCGGGAGGAATCCGCTCGACGCCGTACGCGGCCGCCGGAGCCAGGAGGAGGATCGGCTGGACGATGAGCCTGCGGGCGAACATCCAAGCCGCGTCGGGCTCCGTCGGGAGAGCTAGCGGCGGCACGCTAGGCGCGTGTGGCGACGTTCTCGTCAGCCGTTTGCTCGACGAGCCGCAGCCGGTGCTCGAGCTGGGCGATCCGGAGCTCGAGCTCCTCGAACTCGTTCCGCGTCACGAGGCCGACCTCGTGGAAGAGCCCGGTCAGCCCGCTGCCCGTCCGCTCGCTCAGCCGGATGCTCTCGTTGCGCCAGCGGCCGATCAGCTCGTCGACGAGCGAGCGCGCTTCCTCTCGCCCGAGCGTCCCGCGCGCGGACAGCTCCTCGGTGAGAGCGTCCGCCCGCTCGGCGGTCAGCGCGACCGCGCCGACCCCGGCGAGGATGAGCTTCTCCGCCAGTTCCCGGAAGGTGTCAGCGCGCTCGGCCATGAGGTCTCGAGCTTCGGCGCTGGCGCCGCCGCTCACGCTTCGCCTGCGCGGAGCCCGAAGGCTTGGGCACGACCTCGCCCGTGGAGGGCGCCGGTTCGGGGATCGCTTCGTCGTCGGCCGCGTCGAGGGCTACCGCGCTGGGCTCCGCAAGCGCCGGCTGGCCCGCGACGCCCACCTCTCCATCCGTCGGATAGTCGCCGGGCTGAGCTTTACGCCGTGCCCAGTCGGGCTCGCGCTCCTTCCAGCTGGTCAGGAGCGGCGCGGCGATGAAGATCGACGAGTAGGCGCCGGAGACGATGCCGACCATCAGCGCGAACGCGAAGTCCTTCAGCGTCGCCCCGCCGAAGACGTAGAGCGAGGCGATCGGCAGCAGGGTGATGAACGTCGTCGCCAGCGAGCGGCGGATGGTCTCCCAGAGTGAGATGTTCGCGATGGCCGCGAACGGCGCTCGCCGCATCAACGGCACGTTCTCGCGGATGCGGTCGAAGATGATGATCGTGTCGTAGATCGAGTAGCCCAGCACGGTCAGCACCGCCGCAACCGTGGCGTTCGACACCTCCCGTCCGGTCAGCGAATACACGCCAACCGTGATCAGGATGTCGTGCAGAAGCGCGATCATCACCGGCAGCGCGAACTTGAAGTCAAACCTGATCGAGATGTAGAGGAAGATCAGGAGGAGCGAGAAGAGGATCGCGGTGATCGCGGCCCGCGCGATCTGGCGCCCGAAGCTCGACGAGACCGTCTGGATCGTGAACGAGATCGGCTTCCCATGGCCGAACCGCGCGTTGATGTCGTCCGAGAGCTTGCTCGTCTGCTGCGCGTTGAGCGACCGCATCCGCAGCTGGAAGTTCCGGTAGCTGTCGGCGCCGAACAGCCTGCCGCGGCCCTGGACGACGGGTGGCTGTTCGGTGAACTTGCTGGCGTCGCTCCGCACCTTGGCGAGCGACACGGGCTCGGGCGTCTTGAACGTGACCTGCGTTCCCCCTTTGAAGTCGATGCCGAAGTTGAGGCCTTTCACGGCGAGCGAGCCGACCGAGATCAGGACGACCGCGCCCGAGATCGCGAACCAGGTCCTGCGCCGCCCCATGAAGTCGATCTGGAGCCACCTGCCCGACTGCTGTCCCTGGGCGCCCATGAAGCGCGGGTTCTCGAACCAGCTGAACCCGGCCAGCAGCCCGAGCATCGCGCGGGTGGCCGCAACCGCGGTGATCAGGGAGATCACCGTCCCGATCATCAGCATCAGCGCGAAGCCCTTGACGCCTGCCGTCGCGACCGCGAACAGGACGAGCGCGGTGATCACCGTCACGACGTTCGCGTCGATGATCGTGTGGAAGCCCTTCGCGTAGCCCGCCGAGATCGCGGCGCGCACGGACTTCCCGGACCGCACCTCTTCCTTGATGCGCTCGAAGATGACGACGTTCGCGTCTGCCGCGACCCCGATCGTGAGGATGATCCCGGCGAAGCCCGGCAGGGTCAGCGTCACGTTGAAAAGCAGGATCGCCGCGTAGAGCAGCGCCGCGTAGATCGCGAGGCCGATCACCGCGACCACGCCCAGGAAGCGGTAGAGGACGAGCAGGAAGACCGCAACCAGCAGCAGGCCGATCAGCGCGGCGATCTTCGCCTCCTTGAGCGAGTCCTTGCCGAGCGTCGCGGAAACGTCGGTACGCTCGATCTGCTCGAACTTGACGGGCAGCGCGCCGGTCTGCAGCACGAGCGCGAGGTCCTTCGCCTCGCCGAAGCTCGCGATGTTCGAGACTTCGGCGCCTCCGTTCGTCGGGTCGATCCCGCCCGGGTTCTGCTTGTAGTCGATGTACGGGGTCGACTTCAGCTCGCCGTCGAGCACGATCGCGAAATGCTGCGCGAACTGGGTGACGGTGGCGAGGTCACTCGAGGTGCCCTGGCCGGCGGTGTCGGCGGCCAACTGCCCACGGCTCGCCTCGGCGCCCGTGATCTCCTTGAACGCCTTGTTGCCGGCGCTGTTGAAGCCGAGCTGGACGACGTTTCCCTGGCCCTGCGTGCTGATGTCTGCCTTGATTGCCGAGAGCTTCAGGTCGCGCCCGGTCGCGGCCGGGATCGGGTTGATCGGCCGATCCGGGTAGTACTTGAAGAGGTAGTAGACCGTCGACTGGCCTGCAGCCGTCTGGGGTACTCCAGGGCAACCGGTGGCTGTCTCGCAGCTGATTACGGTCATGTGCTCGGGCACCGCGAGCACGGTCCAGCCCTTGGGCACCTTGCCCTGGAGCCTCGGGGTGTCGAGCAGCTTCTCGCGGGTGTCCTCCGGGCCCGCCCTGACCTGTTTCTTCGGGTTGAAGAGGTAGTAGGCGCTCGGCGTGCCGACCTTGGCGTCGCCCTGAACCTGGCTGAGGAGGTTGTAGAGGCTGGGGTTGGCAATCACGGCGCCGTTGCCGTCGGTCGACGGCCCGGTGACGCTCGTCTCCAGGTCGTAGAACTGCAGCTCCGCGGTCTTGCCGATGATCCCGGCCGCTTTCGCCGGGTCGTGCACGCCGGCGAGCTCGATCACGATCTGGTCCTTGCCCTGCTTGCGGATCTCGGGCTCGGCCACGCCGAGCTTGTCGATCCGGCTCCGCATGATCGAGACCGAGCGGTCCATGTCGCTGGAGGTCAACTGGTGGTTCTTGGGCGGAACCGCCTTGAGGACGACCTCGAGGCCGCCCTGCAGGTCGAGGCCGAGCGTCAGCTTCTTGTGCACCGGCGAGGCGGGCACCGCGAGCGCGGCCACGCCGGCGAGCGCCAGCAGGATGAGGCCGACCAGGATCAGATGTGAGCGCCGATTCGACATGCGAAAAGCCGAGAAAGATTAGCCGTCGTCGGAGGAAACGGGCTTCCCGGCTACCTCCTCCGGCTCGGGCTCCTGTTCCGGCTCCTCCTCGGCCTCCGGCTCGGCCTCGTCCTCGGGCTCGTCGCGCGGGACGATGGCCGAGATCGCGCGCCTGTCGAGCCGGGCCACGGTCTCGGGCGCGAGCTCGATCTCGACCACCTCGCCCTCGATCGAGACGACACTGGCGTGCAGACCACCGGCGGTGATGATCTCGTCCCCGACGCGGAGGTTGTCCTGCATCTGGGCCTGTGCCTGGCTCCGTCGGCGCTGCGGGCGGATCATGAACATCCAGAGGACGATGAAGAGCAGGACGAGGGGGAGCAGGAAGCCGATGCTCACGTCGCCATCTCCCGATCGGTGTGCAGCCTGGCCAGCGCAGCCTCCTTGTACGAGGTGAAGTCGCCCTGCTCGATCGCCGTACGCGCGCCTGCCACGAGATCGAGCACGAAGCGCAAATTATGCAGGGTCAGCAGCCGATGGCCCAGAAGCTCCTGCTGGTTGACGAGGTGGCGGAGGTACGCGCGCGAGAAACGGGTGCAGGCGGGGCACGCGCAGCCCTCGTCGAGCGGAGCCGGATCGCGGGCGAAGCGGGCGTTCCTGAGGTTGAGGCGCCCCTCCCAGGTGAGCGCCGAGCCCGTGCGCGCGGTGCGGGTCGGCAGGACGCAGTCGAACATGTCGATCCCGCGCTCGATCACCTCCAGAACGCCCTCGGGGTCGCCTATGCCCATGAAGTAGCGCGGCCTCTCGGCCGGGAGCAGCTCGGCGGCCCAGGCGGTCGCGTCGAGCATGACGTCCCGCGGACTCGCCGATCGCGAGCCCGCCGAGAGCGTGGCCGTCGAAGTCGAGCGCGGTGATCTCCTCGATCGAGCGGCGCCTGAGCTCGGGGTCGGCGGCGCCCTGGGTGATGCCGAAGAGGAGCTGGTCGGGGGCGCGGTCGGCCTGTCGCTGGCGGGTGGCCCAGAGCGTCGTGAGGCGCACAGCCTCCGCGAGGTCGGGCCGCGGCGAGCCCGCGGGCGGGCACACGTCGAGGCACATGGCGATATCGGAGCCGAGCTCGGCCTGGACACGCGCGGCGAGCTCGGGCGTGAACCGCTCGGGCTGACCGTCGTAGACCGAGCGGAACGTGACGCCGTCGTCGTCCCGGTCGAGGATCGTGTCGCGGAGCGAGAAGACCTGGAACCCGCCCGAGTCGGTCAGGATCGGCCCGTCCCACCCCATGAATGCGTGGAGCCCGCCGAGCTCACGGATCAGGTCGGCGCCGGGCCGGAAGTGGAGGTGGTACGTGTTGCAGAGCAGGATCTCCGCGCCGACCGCCCTCAGCTCATGGGGGTCGACGCTCTTGACGGTGGCCTTCGTCCCGACGGGCATGAAGGCCGGCGTCCGCAGGTCGCCGCGCGCGGTCGAGAGCACCCCGGCCCGAGCAGCGCCGTCCGAAGCAACCAGCCGAAACCCGGTCATATCCCGCCCAAACCCCCACCCTGGGTGGGGATTGCCGGCCACCCTCGCTCCCGCTGCGAGCGTATCGCCAGAACCCGCGCGCGTCTGTGACGAGTCCGAGCCGGAAGCGTGACGATATGTCCAGGGCTTGCGGTCACAGGATCAGCATCGCGTCGCCGAACGAGTAGAAGCGGTAGCGCTCCTCGATCGCGAGCCGGTACAGGCGGCGCGTCTCCTCGACTCCGGCGAACGCCATCACGAGCGCGAGAAGCGTCGAGCGCGGGAGGTGGAAGTTCGTCAGCAGCGCGTTCACGCGGCGAAACTCGAAGCCCGGCGTGACGAACAGATCGGTGCGCCCGGCCAGCGCGGCGCCGCGAGCGATCGACTCGAGCACGCGAACCGTCGTCGTGCCGACCGCGAGCACGCGAGGCGCGGCCTCGATCCGGGCCCACGCCTCCGGCGAGACTTCGTACCGCTCGCTGTGCAGCTCGTGCGCGGCCAGGTCGTCGGCCGAGATCGGCCTGAACGTGTCCAGGCCCACGTGGAGCGTGACCCGCTCGACGTCCAGCCGCGCCAGCAGCTCCGGCGTGAAGTGCAAGCCCGCGGTCGGCGCGGCCGCCGAGCCCTCCTTCTCCGCGTACACGGTCTGATAGCGCTCGGGATCGGCCAGCTGCTCCTTGATGTACGGCGGCAGCGGGGCCTCCCCGGACGGCTCGCCCTCGAGCCGCAGCCGCCACCGGCCGTCGCCGAGAGGCTCCACGAGCTCGACCGGCCCGAGCCGCTGCCCGGCCCTGAGCCGCCGCGAGGGCCGGGCGAGCCCCTCCCAGAGGCCGTTCGCCCCGAGCCGCTCCAGGAGCAGCACCTCCGCGTCTCCCCCGCCCGGCCGCTCCAGCCGCAGCCGGGCTGGAACCACGCGCGTGTCGTTGACGACGACGAGCATCCCCTCCGCAAGGTCCTCGGGCAGCTCGTCGACGTGTCTGTGACGCACGGCGCCAGTCGCCCGGTCGTACACGAGCAGCCGCGACGAGTCCCGCCGCTCGAGCGGCCGCTGCGCGATCAGCTCGGGAGGAAGCTCGTAGTCGAGCTCGGCCGACTTCATCCGATGCGAACGCTACCGTTGCCGCCGATGACCGACGACGCAATCGAGCGCGCGCGGGAGCGGTTGAGAGAAGCCGCCGAAGGGCGCCCCGACGCGGCGACGGTAGACGCTGTTCTCGAGCGGACGCGCGCCCAGGTCGAGGATCTCGCCGTGGCCGCGGCGGAGCTCGAGTCGACGCTTCCGGCGAGGATCGACGGCGCGCTTCAGGACGGGATCCGCGAGCAGGTGAGGCCGGTCGGCCGCAACCTCGCAGAGATCCGCGGCCTGACGAACAACGTCATCCGGCGCCTCGAGCGGATCGAGGGAGACCTGCTCTCCGAGCGGCACGCGCGCGTGGACGACCTCGCGCTCCTCGTCGATCTCGTCAGCTCCGGCTGGAAGTCGGTCGACGCCCGGCTCGGCTCGCTGGAGAAGAGCCTCAAGTCGAGCCAGGATGCGATCGTTTACCGCATGCAAGAGCGCCGCTCGGCCTGACCGCGGGCCAGGCGTTCCTCCACGAGCAGGCCGATCAGGCCGAGCGCGACCGCGAACCAGAGCGTCGCGAGGCGGATGAGCACCGTGGCTGCAGCGGCGGCGACCTTCGTCGTGTCGCCGAGGTGGCGGATCAGCCCGGTCATGCTCGCCTCCGCGACGCCGAGCCCGCCCGGGAGGAACGAGAGCGCTCCCGCGAGGCTGCCCACCGAGAAGACGACCACGGTGTCCGCGAGCGACAGGTCGAGGTCGAGCCCGCGCACGCAGACGTAGGCGGCCAGGCACTCGCAGAACCACGACACCGCGGAGAGCGCGGTCATCCCGATCAGGAGCCACCAGCCGAGGAGCCGTCTCGCTGTTTCAGGCGCCTCGCCGAGCGCCGCGAAGCGGCCGAGCAGCGGGCTGTGCACGACGAAGACGATCCCCGCGACGCCGACCAGCGCGATGACGAGCAGCGGCCAGCGGTCGGTGCTCGCTCCGGCGACCACCGCGAGGACGACGACGCCCGTTGCATCCGTGACCCGCTCGGCGAGCACGACCGGCGCCGAGCGGCGGACCGGCACGTCGAACGACCGGCGCAGGAGCCCGCACTTGAGCACCTCGCCCGCCTTGCCCGGCGTGATCGTCATGGTCAGGCCCGCAACGAAGACCGCGAGACTCCGGCCGCGCGGCACGTCGATGCCGACCCGCGCCAGGTAGATCTCCCAGCGCCCGAAGCGGATCAGGTAGTTGAGCGCCGTCAGCGCAAGGGCGAGCGGGAACAGCTCCCAGCGGAAGCCGCCGAGCTCGTCGAGCAGGCCGAAGTCCGAATACAGCGCGAGCCCGACGGTCACGGCGACCGCGAGCGCCAGCGTCAGGAAGACGGCTCGTTTCAGGTCAGGTCAGCGCCAGGATGAGGCCCGCGGTCACGATCCAGAGGGCGATGTCGACCAGGATCGGGACGTCGGTCAGGAGCACCTGCTCGGGCTCCTCGCCGAGGTCGTCGCGGTGGACGAGGAGCAGGTACCGGAAGATCCCGAAGATCACGAACGGGATCGTCACCATCAGCGCCTTCGAGTCGCGCGCGGTGAACGTGTAGAGCGAGTAGGCGATCACCGTCGAGGCGGCGACCACCGAGACGAGCTGGTCGACGAGCTCGAGTGAATAACCCTCCAGCACCGGCCGACCGGGGGTCTCGCGGGCGCCCACGAGGACGAGCTCCCCGCGCCGCTTCGCGAGCGCGAGGAACAGCGCGAGCAGAACCGTGCAGAGCAGCAACCAGGGCGAGATGCGCACGTCCACGGCCTCGGCACCGGCGGCCGCGCGGATCACGAACAGCCCGGCGATGACGAACACGTCGACCAGCACGATGTGCTTGAGACCGAACGAGTACGCGGCCTGGAGGGCCGCGAAACCGAGCAGCAGCGCGACCGAGGCGAGACCGAGCCAGCCGGCGATCGCGAGCGCACCGGCCGCGAGCACCGCCGAGAGAATCAGCGCCGCCTTCACGGAGAGCTCCCCGCGCGCGATCGGCCGCTGGCGCTTGACCGGGTGCAGCCGGTCCTGCTCGGCGTCGCGGACGTCGTTCAGCAGGTACGCGGCGCTCGAGACCGCGCAGTACGCGACGAAGGCCGCGAGCGCCTCGGCCCAGCGAACCGGGTCGCCGAGCTGAGCCGCAAACACGATCCCGGCGAAGACGAGGAGATTCTTCGGCCACTGCCGCGGCCGCATCGCGGCGAGCGCCGCGCGGGCCGGCGAGCGGCGGCGCGGAAGCTCGACGAGCTCATGGGCGGGAAGGCTCATCGCACGGATTCTGACTACTGGGGAACCGTGGGGAGCACGAGCTCGAAGCGGCTGCCCTCGTCGCTCGTGCTCTCGAGCCGGATCCGGCCGCCGAGCGCCTCGGCGAGCTCGCTCGCGATCGCGAGACCGAGGCCGGTGCCGCCGCCGCCCCGCGACCAGAACGGGCGGAAGATCCGTTCGCGCTCGACCGGTGGGATCCCCGGCCCGCTGTCGCCGACGGCCACGTAGACGCGGCCGTTCGTCGCCGTCAGCTCGAGCTCGATGCGACCGCCGTCGGGCGTCCAGCGGAAGGCGTTCGAGAGGAGGTTGGAGATGATCTGGAGCACGCGATCGCCGTCGGAGATGATCACCGGCTTCGCGTCGACCATCCGCCGGTAGTCGATCTTGCGACGGCGCGCCTCCTCGCCGAACGCGGTGTACGCGCGGTCGACCAGCCGCTCCATGTCGACCTCCTCGTGGAGCACCGTGAAGCGGTGCGCGTCGAGCTTCGCGAGGTCGAGCACGTCGCCCACGAGCCGCTCGAGCCGCTGGGCCTCGGCCGCGATCACGGTCAGCGACGCCATCCGCATCTCCTCGTCCGTGACGACGCCCTCGCGCAGCGCCTCGACATGGCCGCGGATCGCGGTCAGCGGCGTGCGCAGCTCGTGCGAAACGCTCATCAGGAAGCCGCGCTCGAGCTCCTCCGTCTCCGCCAGCCGCGCGGCCATCTGACGGAAGCTCTCGGCGAGGTCTCCGATCTCGCCGCCGCCGCGCACCTCCGGCACGTCAACCTCGTAGCTCCCGCGCGCGATCTGGTCGGCGGCCCGCGAGAGGTCGAGCACCGGCTCGGTGATCCGCCGCGAGAGGTAGACACCGAGGCCCGCTGCGACCGCAACGCCGGCCGCGAACGCCAGCAGCAGGCGGTCGATCAGCGCGAGCCAGTGCTGCTCGAGGACGGTCCTCGGCTTCGCCAGGACGATCACGCCGAAGGTCTGGTGGCCGAGCTTGAGCGGCCTCGCGACCGCGAGGAGCTCGTGGCTCTCGCCCGGCGACGTGAACCGGAACCGCGTCACGTCCTGCGTCCGCGCCTTGTCGAGGTCGACCACGCCGCGCGGCAGCCGCCTGAAGGCGGGCCTCTGCCCTGGAAACAGGTCGACTCCGCTGTAGTAGATCTTGTCGCCGGTGGCGAGCGCGAGACGCTTCGCCGAGACGGGCTTGAGCCCCGCCTGCTGCGAGTAGATGTTCGTGATGCCCTGCGCCTCGCGTGCGAGCTCGCCGTAGGCCTGGGCGCGCGCCTGGTTCTCCGCGTAGCCGCGGACGAGGCGCAGCGCGATCGCGGCGGAGACGAGACCTGCCACCACCACGCCGAGCAGGAAGAACGCCGGGAGCTGGAAGCGCAGCGACCGGAGCATCGCTGCGGTGGTGTTAGGCGCTCACGGCCGTATCCCTCGCGGGACCGACCTTGTAGCCGACGCCCCAGACGGTGACGATCGGCGAGGCGTCACCGAGCTTGCGCCGGATCTGCCGGACGTGCACGTCGACTGTGCGGGTGTCGCCCGCGAAGGTGTAGCCCCACACGCGCTCGAGCAACTGGTCGCGCGTGAGCACGATCCCGCGGTGGTCGAGCAGCTCCCAGAGGAGGTCGAACTCCTTGGGCGCGAGCTGCACCTCGTCCTCGCCGACCCGTACCTCGCGGCGGCCGGCATCGATCTCGAGATCGCCGTGGGTGATCTGCTTCGTCTCCATCTCGCGGCGCTCCGGAACCGAGCGGCGCAAGATCGACTTCACCCGGGCCACGAGCTCGCGCGGGTTGAACGGCTTCGTCAGGTAGTCATCGGCCCCGACCTCGAGGCCGATGATCTTGTCCACATCCTCGTCGCGCGCCGTCAGCATCAGGATCGGGACGTCCGAGCTGCGGCGGATGCGGCGACAGACCTCGATCCCGTCGATGTCGGGCAACATCAGGTCGAGGACGATCAGGTCCGGACGCTCGGCGGAGACGCCCTCGAGGGCCTCCGTCCCGGAGCCGACAGTGCGGATCTTGTAGCCCGCGTTCTTCAGGTAGAGCGCGACAAACGAGGCGATCGAGGTCTCGTCCTCGACAACCAGCACCGTCTGATCCTGGTTTGCCATGGCCTCAGGATGCCAGAGACGGCCGTCAGCGCTTGGTCTTGGTGGTTCCGAGCTGAAAGACCGTCGACAGGTCCGGAAGCGACTCGTACGCGCCGTCGTCGAACGAGATCACACCGTCAGGGAGGCCGTTCTCGCCGCTGCCGTCCACCGTCACCGTGCCCCGTCCGACCGCGGACACGAAGATGCCGCTGCCCTGGACCATGATCGTGTAGCGGCCGTCGAGCGCCCGGAACGAGATCTTCTTGCCCGTGCAAACCAGCGTCGTCCGGTTGACCGGCCGCGGCTTGCAGTGCACGAACGTGGGCGCCGAGGCGTCGAGCGGCGTGTTGTCCCTGATCCGGATCTTGCCTTTCGCCGCGCGGCCGACCGCCGAGCCCTTGAACTTGAGCGTGACCTGGCCCTTTCCGCGCTGGATCGAGAGCGTCCCGTCAGAGCCCTTGCCTGCGGGCGCAGCGGCAGGAAGCGCGAGCGCCGCGCCGATCACCACAGCCAGTAGTCGCCACCCCATGGATTGCAGTATCGGCTGCGCGGGTGAGTGCGCAATGAGCGACCTGTTAGGAAAACGTAAAGCAAGGAACAATGCGGAAATGCGCGCGACGCTGGTCTGCCTCCCGCTCCTGCTCGCGGTCGTCGTCGCGACGGGCTCGGCTCCGGCCGCCGTCGGGCCTCCGCGGCTGCTCGGGCTGAGCATCTCGAACGGCGGGCACCCGTTCCTCGGCGACACGCGCCAGCTCGCGACCGTGAGCCCGAACGGAGACGGCTACCGCGACCGCGCGACCGTCCGCTTCCGGCTCGACCGCGCGGCGCGAGTCCTGGTCCAGGCGGTCGTGACCGACGAGGTCAGGCGGCCGGTGAAGGTGATCTGGCAGACGCGCCGGAAGCTCGCTGCCGGGCCGCACTCGATCTCGTGGAAGCCCCGCAAGGGGATCGCGGGCCGCACGTACCTCCTGCGCTTCACCGTCACCGGAGTCCACGGCGGACGACGTGTCTACGGCTTCGAGCGGCCGCGCGCGTCGCGGCCGACCAGCGGCCTCGTCGTCCGCATCCTCGGCGTCGAGCTCGCGTTCGTGAAGCGGAGCTACGTTCAGGGTGCGCAGGCGGCGGTCTCGATCTCGACCGACTCCCCGAACGTGCGGATCCGCTTCTTCTCGTACCCGAGCGGCGGGTTCGCCGGTACCCGCGACCCGAACACGAATGCGATCCCGGTGACGCCGTCGATCCGCCTCGACTGGCGGGTGCACCGCAACGCGCCGTACGTCCTCCAGGTGACGCGGTCGGGCGACTGGCCGGGCGGCCTCTACTTCCTGCGGGTGACGACATCGGACGGCCAGACCGGCTACGCGCCGGTGATCCTCCGGCCGAAGGCGATCGGCGAGCACAAGGTCGCGGTCGTCCTGTCGACGAACACGTGGCAGGCCTACAACTTCCGCGACGCGACGGGCGACGGCTGGGGCGACTCGTGGTACATCGGCGGTGCGGCGCCCGCGGTCGACCTGCGCAGGCCGTACCTCGACGGTGGCCTGCCGTATCGCTTCCGCGAGTGGAACTCCGGCTTCCTCTCGTGGCTCCGGCAAACGGGCAAGGAGGTCGACTGGCTCTCGGACGACGACCTCGACAGCGTGGCGAGCGGGGACGAGCTCCGCAACGCCTACGACCTCGTCGTCTTCCCCGGCCACGAGGAGTACGTCACCGGGCATGTCTACGACGTGGTCGAGCGCTTCCAGGACCTCGGCGGCAACCTGCTCTTCCTCTCCGCGAACAACTTCTTCTGGAAGGTCGATCGCCAGGGCGCCTACCTGCGCCGGGTCGACCAGTGGCGCCGGCTCGGGCGGCCCGAGGCCAAGCTGATCGGGATCCAGTACGTCGCGAGCAACCACGGCGAGAGCGAGCGCTCGTACGTCGTGGCCGGCGCCGACAAGGAGCCGTGGGTGTTCGCGGGGACCGGGCTTTCGAACGGGTCGGAGTTCGGGCGCTACGGGATCGAGGTCGACGCGCGGACTCCGAGCTCGCCGTCGTCCGGGGTCGTCGTGCTCGCGGTCGCGCCGCACGCGATCGGCGACCACGACGCGGAGATGGCGATCTACCGGACGAAGGGCGGAGCGATCGTCTTCGCGGCGGGCGCGCTCGACTTCTCGGGCTCGATCGGCCTTCCGGCCGTCGCCCAGCTCGTGGACAACGTCTGGGCTCGCCTGGCGTCCTAGACGGGCTTCTCGTACTCGTAGAAGCCGCGGCCCGTCTTGCGGCCGAGGTCGCCGGCGTCGCGCATCTCGATCAGCCGCTGCGGCGGCCCCATGCGCTCCTCGCCGAGGGCGGCGTGCAGGGCCTCGGACGCGTGCACGTGGACGTCGACCCCGATCAGGTCGATCAGCGCGCACGGTCCGATCGGCCAGTTGGCGCCGAAGCGCATCGCGCGGTCGACGTCCTCGGGCGTGACCCGGGCCTCGTCGAGCACGCGCACGCAGTCGTTCAGGAGCGGGATCAGGATCCGGTTGACGATGAAGCCCGGCGTGTCGTTGCAGGCGACCGGCTCCTTGCCGATCCGCTGCGCGAAGGCGTAGGCGGCGCCGAAAACGTCGTCGCTCGTGTGCGCCGTGCGCACGACCTCGACGAGCGGCAGGACGGGCGCGGGGTTGAAGAAGTGCATCCCCACGACGCGCTCCTGGTGCTGAGCCGCGTCCGCGATCTGCGTCACCGAGAGCGCCGAGGTGTTCGTGGCGAGGATCGCGTCGGGCGCGACGATCCGATCGAGCTCGGCGAACAGGGTTCGCTTGACGTCGAGATCCTCGAACGCAGCCTCGATCACGAGCCCGCAGGAGGCGAGCTCCTCGAGATCCGTGACGAGGCAGAGCCGCCCGAGCGCCGCCTCCTTCTCGTCGGCCGTGAGCCGCCCCTTCTCGACCCCGCGGGAAAGGTAGTGGTCGATCCGCGCGCGCGCCGCCTCGCCGAGCTGCGGCTCGACTTCGCGGCCGATGACCTCGAGCCCGGCCTGGAGGCAGACCTGCGCGATCCCCGAGCCCATCGTGCCCAGACCGACGACGCCGACGCGAGCGATCTCCACGGCGCGCGATCCTACGGTTTCTGGTCCACGCGCACGCGTGAACCCTCATCCCCGCGGGGGCCTTCGGCCCCTTGCCCCCGGTTTTCGAGCGTAGCCGCGAAATCGTCATGGATGTGTGACTCGGATGTGCCGAATGTGTGACTTCGGCGTGCCGCGCCGAGCGTCAAGCGCTCAGACGCGCTCGATGACGGCGGCGATCGCCTGGCCGAAGCCGATGCACATCGTCGCGAGCCCGTAGCGCGCGTCGCGCCGCTCGAGCTCGTTCAGCAGCGTCGCGGTGATGCGGGCGCCGGTGGCGCCGAGCGGATGGCCGAGCGAGATCCCGCCCCCGTTCGGGTTGACGTCCGCCGCCCGCTCCTCGAGCCCGGCGTCCCGCATGAACTGGAGCGCGACCGACGCGAACGCCTCGTTCACCTCGATCACGGCGACGTCGTCCCACCGCAGCCCTGCGCGGGCCAGCGCGCGCTCGGACGCCTGCGGGTTCCCGTGCAGCATCAACCGTGGATCGACTCCGGCGAGCCCGAACGACACGAACCGCGCCCGCGGCTCGAGCCCGAGCCGCGAGCACGCGGCCTCGCTCGCGACCAGCACGGCCGCGGCCCCGTCGCAGATCTGGCTCGAGTTGCCGGCCGTGACGCGTCCCTCGGGCAGAAACGCCGGCTTCAGCGCGGCCAGCGCCTCCGGAGAGGTGTCCGCGCGCGGCGTCTCGTCCACCGCGAGAACGGTGCCCACGTGCGGATTCGTGACCTCGACGGGCACGATCTCGTTCTCGAACCGGCCCTCGCTCGATCGCGGCCAGCGCGCGCCGGTGCGACTCGTACGAATAGGCGTCGAGCTCCTGGCGCGACAAGGCCCCATTCCTCCGCGATCAGCTCGGCCGAGATCCCCTGCGGGACGATCTCCCAGCACTCGAGCAGCCGGTCGGAGAGGTCTCCGCCGCTCGACCCCATCGGCACCCGGGACATCGACTCGACGCCAGCCGCAACGACCAGGTCGAGCTGACCCGACCACACGGCCGCGGCAGCGTTGAAGCAGCACTGCATCGACGAGCCGCACTGCCGGTCGACGGTCGTCCCCGGAACGGTGTCAGGCCACCCGGCGACGAGAGGCGCCATCCGGCCGATGTTCCAGCCCTGTTCCCCGACCTGCGAGACGCAGCCCATCTGCACGTCCTCGACCTCGGCCGGATCGACGCCGGTCCGCGCCACGAGCCCGTTCAGCACCTGCCCGGCGAGCTCGTCCGCGCGGAGACTCGCAAGCGTTCCGTTCCGCTTGCCGATCGGCGACCGCACCGCGTCGACGATCAGCGCATCAACCATCGACCACAGCGTATAGCCGCCATTCGCCCGGAACGCCCTTCAGTTCGTGGAGGACCGCGCTCCTCGAACTCGAGGCCCGAGCCAGCGACGAGATCCTTGACCGTGGATGAGACGAGCACGTCTCCGGGCTGCGCGGCTCCGGCGATCCGCGCCCCTGTGTGCACGGCGATCCCGCTCAGCTTCCCGTCGAGCCGTTCGCACTCGCCCGTGTGGACGCCGGCGCGGACCTCGAGCTCGATCTCGGCGAGGTCGGAGCGGATCGCGCACGCGCAGCGGATCGCCCGACCTGGACCGTCGAAGCTGGCCAGGAACCCGTCGCCCGCGACGTCGAGCTCCTCGCCGCGGAACTCGGCGAGCCGGCGTCGCACGTGCGTGTGGTGCGTGCGCAGGAGATCGCGCCAGGCGACATCGCCCAGCTCGGCCGCGCGCTCGCTCGAGCCGACGATGTCCGTGAACAGGATCGTCGCGAGCACGCGGTCCGACTCGGACACTCGCCCGACGCGCTCCACGAACCGCGTGATCGCGGCAATCGATGCCTCGTGCGTCTCGTCGTCGATCCAGGTGTAGATCCCCCGCATCCTGGGCAGCTCCACGAGCTCGCACTGCGCAACCCGGTCCGCCACGTACTCCGCCGGACCGCGCTCCTCCGGCTTGAACAGGACCATCGTCGGCACGCGCACCGCGCCGAGAACGTCGCTCACGTCCGAGTCGCGTATGGCGCGGAAGAGCGACACGGCCGCGCCGGGGCTCAGCCCTCGCCGCATGTGTGTCACGAACCAGTCGACGAACTCTGGATCCTCGGCCCCGTCGGGGGCCCACTGCTCCACGAGCTCCTCGAAGAAGTCCCTTCGGCCCCAGCGCTCGCCGACATCGGCGATCCGCCCGCGCCACTCCTCGTCGCTCGGCGCCCACGGGTAGTCGGGCGCCTGCCGGCCTCGGATCGAGGGCTCGAGGAGGACGAGCCCGCTCGTGCGCTCCGGGTATGTCGCGGCGAAGAGGATCGCGAGGCGCGCGCTCTCGAGGCTGGCCCAGAAGACCGCGCGCTGCGAGCCGGCCGCGTCCATGACCGCGCCGAGGTCGTCCATCCGTGCCTCGAGCGTCGCGGCCTCACGCATCCGGTCCGAGAGCCCCGTGCCGCGCTTGTCGAGCATGAGGACCCGGCCGGCCTCGGCGAGACCCACGACGTGGCGTCTGAGCAGCGGGTGCTCCCACATCGAGAGCAGCTCACCGGAGAAGCCGCGAGCGAAGACGATGTCGGTCGGGCCCTCGCCGACGATCTGGTACGCGATCGCGACGTCGCCGCTTCGCGCGTACAGGACGTCCGGGATCTCCACGGGCGAATCCTCCCACTAGACTCACGGCGTGGCCACGACGCTCATCGAGCGCAAGGTCTTCGTCGGCGGCGAGTGGGTCGAGACCGGCGACTGGACGGACGTTCACTCGCCCTACTCGGGCGAGGTCGTCGGCCGCGTCGCCAAGGCTGGAGCGACCGAGACGAAGCGGGCGATCGACGCGGCCGAGCAGCGCGATGCGCGAGCCGCTCCCGGCCCACAGGCGTGCGGAGATCCTGGTACGTGTGGCGTGGCGCTCGGCCGGCGGCACGACGAAGTCGCGCGGCTGATCTCCGACGAGGCCGGCAAGCCGATGAAGGCGGCGCGGGTCGAGGCCACGCGCGCGATGTCGACGTACACCTTCGCGGCCGTGGAGGCGCGCAAGCTCGCCGGCGAGATGGTTCCGATGGACGCGGCGCAGGCCGGCGAGGGAAAGCTCGCGTTCACGCTGCGCGAGCCGATCGGGATCGTCGCCGCGATCTCGCCGTTCAATTTCCCGCTCAACCTCGTCGCGCACAAGCTCGCTCCCGCGTTCGCAGCCGGCTGCGCGGTGGTGCTCAAGCCCGCGGGCCACACGCCGCTCTCGGCGCTGCTGCTGGCGGAGCTGGAGGAGGAAGCAGGCCTCCCGCCCGGCTGGCTGAACGTCGTCGTCGGCCCGTCGGCGGAGATCGGCGACGTCATGGTCGAGGACGAGCGCGTGAAGGCGATCTCGTTCACGGGCTCCGGCCCGGTCGGTTGGGGACTCAAGGAGCGCGCGCCGAAGAAGCGCGTCGCCCTCGAGCTCGGCAACGCGACCCCGGTGATCGTCGCGGCGGACGCCGACCTCGACGTAGCCGCAACGGCGATGGCCGCAAACAGCTTTTCCTTCGCCGGCCAGAGCTGCATCTCCGTGCAGCGGCTCTACGTGGAGCGCCCGGCCTACGACGCGTTCGTCGAGCGGTTCATCCCGAAGGTCGAGGCGCTCGTCATCGGCGACCCCGCCGACGAGGACACCGACGTCGGCCCCGTGATCGATGAGGACGCGAAGACGCGGATCCTCGAGTGGATCGACGAGGCCCGTGCGGGCGGTGCCGAGGTGCTCACCGGCGGCGAGGAGCAGGACGGCCTGATCCAGCCGACGGTGATCGCGAATGCCTCCCCGGATCTCAAGGTGAGCTGCGACGAGGTCTTCGGCCCGGTCGTGACGCTGAACGCGGTCGACTCCATCGACGAGGCGATCGAGCTCGCGAACTCGACGCGATTCGGCCTGCAGGCCGGGATCTTCACGAGCGCGATCGGGACGGCGCTGCGCGCGGCCCGCGAGCTCGAGTTCGGCGGCGTGACCGTGAACGAGGCGCCGACATTCCGCACCGACCAGATGCCCTACGGCGGCGTCAAGGACTCGGGCAACACGCGCGAGGGCCCCGCGTACGCCGTGCGCGAGCTGACCGAAGAGCGCCTGGTCGTCATCCAGCTTTGAGGAGCGTCCCGGCGTGATCGGCGTCGCGATCGCGGTGATCGTGATCGGGATCGCGTTCGGGATCGTGTGGCCATGGGTTGGGATCGTCATCGGCCTAGCGGGTGTCCTCCTCCTCGTCGCGCTGCTCGCCGGAACCGGCCGCAGGGCGCCGAAACCGGAGCGCTGAGGCGTCGCTCGCGATGCCGATCTCAGGACGCACGGGGGCTCCCGTGCGTCCGTCGGAAATGACCGGTCGAACCGAGTGAAATCCAACCGAACACGCCCAAAGGCCCAACCACCCGCGTTGCTAGACTCGCGCCTCGCGTGGCGCGTTTTTCCCTGCTAAACCGCATTCGCCGGCATCCCGAGGACGATTCCGGAGAAAGCCCCGCGCGGCCGCTCCGGCGGGCGCCCTCTCCGGGGGCTCTGCGTCGAGAGCGGCGCGCGATCCTGAAGGCCCGCGAGGAGCAGATCCGCGACCTGGGCGGCCTGACGCTCGAGATGTACCGCCGCTCGTCCTTCCGCGACGACCTGCTGATCGAGCGCTGCAAGGAGATCGTGGCGCTCGAGGAGCGGCTCCACGAGCTGGACTCGATGCTCGCCTCCGTCGCGAGCGCACGGCGCGCGCCGACGACGTGCGAGTGCGGCGCTCCCGTTCCCTGGGGCTCGCACTTCTGCGCCAACTGCGGCCGCCCGGTCGGGGCCGAGCCGGTCGTCGCGTGCGCGAACTGCGGTCACCCGCTCCCGGCCGACGCCCAGTTCTGCGCCAGCTGCGGGCGCGAGGCGGGCCCCGTCGGCGACTCGGACGACCACGGCGTCGCGGACAACGGCGCCGATCCCTGGGAGCGCTAGGTGGCCGGCGAGCAGGACGGGCGCTGCCCGCGCTGCGACACGCCGTACGGCGAGGAACAGGAGTACTGCCTCGAGTGCGGGGCGCGGCTGCCGTCGCAGAGCGGCATCGTCGGGCGGCTCGGCTCGGCCTGGCGCCGCCGGTTCGACTGGTATCCCGGCGACTGGATCTGGCCGGCGCTCCTCGCCCTGGTGATCGCCGCGGCCGCAGGCGCTGCCTCCGCGATCTGGCTCGCAGACCAGTCGAACGCGAGCGACAAGACCCTCGTGGCGACGTCTCCCGGCGCATCGAGCGTCCAGCAGACCCAGTCCGCACCGCCCGAGCCAACCGTCACGCAGCCGACGACCCCGACGACGACCGCCACACCGGCGCCTCCCCCGCCCCCGGTCAACGCTCCGGCCGTCTGGCCTGCGGGGCGCAGCGGCTGGACGATCGTCCTCGACTCACTCCCGAGCCCGAGCGGTCGCGCGTCGGCGACCGCGGAGGCGCAGCGCGCGCGGCGTAGCGGCATGAAGAAGGTCGGCGTCCTCGACTCGTCGCAGTTCTCGAGCCTCCACCCCGGCTACCTCGTGGTGTTCGCCGGGATCTACGGCTCCCAAGCGGAGGCCCAGAGCGCGATCATCGACGCCCACCGCCACGGCTTCGGCGGCGCATATCCGCGGCGCATTACCCCGTAGCTGTCGCGTTTTCCAATCTGCAAACCGAGGCCCTGACTTTGTAACAGGGCCCGCGTGGGTTATATTCGCCCCTGCAGGCCATCAGCGCAGACCAGGTTTAACCGCTCGTTAACAAAGCTTTGCGCCAGATTAACCGGAGCCCAGGATACTGACGGTGGACGAGAGAGCCCGCCAGATTCAGGCCTGCATGTATCAGTACTCACGTGCCATTTACAGGTCGATCAAGGATCTCGTGGATCCTTACGTCGACTCCGAGACCCGCGCCCAGTACCGGCGCGAGGTGCTCGAGGCGTGCGAGCAGACGATGGAGCGGCTGGCCAAGGATCCGCTCTACTTCGCAAAGCCCGATCGCGCCCTCTTCCAGGATCTCCGCCGCTATTTCCCGATCACATGCCAGGCGCAGGTCGCCTGGGCGGTGCGCGAGGGGGTGGCGGCGGCGGTCGCGTTCATCGAAAGCCAGATCGAGGCAGGCGCTTTCGACGGCGGCGTCGCCCGCTGTCGCGCGACGACCCGCAAGGGCAAGCCGTGCCAGCGCACGCCGCTGCCCGACCGCGACTACTGCCCGTCGCACCAGCATCTCGAGCGCAGCAAGGTCGCGGCATAAGGCGCCGACTCGGCGGCGCCGACCGTAGAGGGCGTGCGGGCTTTGCCCGTGCGACCGTCTGACGCAGGCTCTTGGGACCGGACGGCTGGCCGGCCATCTCGTTGGCCGCGTAGCCGAAGCACCCCGGAGCGGGTAGGCTCGCTCGGGTTTGAGCCACGACACAGACAAGCTGATCCGCCAGCTCTCGCTGGTTGCGTTCCTGATGGCGGAGCGGCGACCGGTCACCGCGCGCGAGATCAAGAGCAGCGTCGAGGGCTACCAGGAGATGTCGGACGAGGCGTTCGCTCGCCGCTTCTACTCCGATCGTGCGGAGCTGCAGGCCCTCGGCGTCCCGTTGCACTCGCAGCGCGACGAGTACACCGGCGAGGAGCTCTACACGATGCGCTCCGAGCGCTACTTCCTGCCCCCGCTCGAGCTCACCGACGACGAGCTCGCGGCGCTGCAGACCTGCCTCTATCTCCTCGAAGGGAAGTTCGCCTACGCCGAGCCGCTTCGCCTCGCGCTGCAGAACCTCGCGCTCGGCCGGCCGGGCTTCTCCGAGGCCCCGACCGACACCGCGATGCGCGTCGAGGTGCTCGACCCCGAGTACTCGACGGAGATGCAGGGGCGCTTGAGCAAGCTCGAAGCGGCGATCTCGAAGCAGCGCACGGTCAAGTTCCCCTACTGGTCGATCTCGCGCGACGACGAGCGCGAGCGCACAGTCAACCCGTACGCGCTCTTTCAGGACGCAGGTGCCTGGTACGTCGTCGGCAAGGACCTCGACGCCGAGGACGAGCGCACGTTCCGCGTCTCGCGGATCCGCGGCGAGATCCGCTTCGCGACGCGCCGCGAGCGCGACTTCCGCCTTCCAGCCGACTTCGACGTCGACCAGTACCGCGGCCGCCCGCCGTGGCAGATCGGCGACGTCGTCGGCGAGGCGCGCATCGAGGTCGGCGGCGACACGGCCTGGTGGGTGCAGCGCACGTACGGCGACAGCGGCCGAGTCGACGACGGGGTCTTCGTCACCGGGTACTCGAGCCTTCCTCTGCTCGCGTCGTGGCTCCTGCGCCAGGACGGCCGCGCCGCGCCGCAGGCTCCGGACGAGCTTCGGCGCGAGGTCGCCCGCGCGCTCAGACTCGTCCGCGACCGGCACGAGAAGCAGCCCGACCGGCTCGCGGCCGAGTCCGACGGCGTGGACGAGGAGATCGTCGAACGCCCAGCCGCGCCGGTCCACCCCGAGCGCTTCGCCGTCCTCCAGGCCCTGCTCGCCTACCTCCTCGACCGCTGCGGCGAGAGCTCGGAGGCGGAGATCGCGGCCGCGGACCTCACCGAGCGCTTCGGGATCCCGCCGGAGGAGCTCGAGGAGCACCTCTCGCTGCTCAACCTGGTGAACTTCGGCGGCGGCTGCTATGCGATCTACGCCGAGCTCGACGGCGACACCGTCCGCGTCGACAAGGAGCTCTTCGGCGACACGTTCCGCGCCCCGCCGCGCCTGACGCCGCTCGAGGCGCGGGCGATCAGGCTCGCGCTGGAGTTCGTCGGCCCGATGATCGCGGCCGATGCCCGTACTCCGCTCGAGCGCGTGCGGGCCAAGCTCGAGGAGACGTTCGGCGAGTTCGAGCTCGCCCAGACGCCCGAGCCGCAGGTGCAGCGCGCCGAGGAGGACCTCGTCGGCACGCTCAGCCGTGGCCTGCGCGAGCGGCGGCTCGTCCAGGTCGACTACCTCAAGGAGGGCGAGGTCTCGACGCACCTCGTCGAGCCGTACTCGCTCGAGCGGCGCCTGCCCTACTGGTACGTCCACACCTGGGACCGCACCCGCGAGGGCGAGCGCTCGTTCCGCCTCGACCGAATGCGCAGCGCCCGGATCCAGCGCGGCCGCTTCGAGCCGCGCGAGGGCTTCGACCCGCACGAGTTCCGCGACGCCCGCACGGCGCGTATCTGGTACTCGAAGGAGATCGCGCGCTGGGAGCTCGAGAAGGGTGCGCAGCTCCTCCTTGACGGGTCGGCAGTCGCCGAGCGGCCCGTCGGGAGCCCCGAGTGGCTCGTCGGCGAGATCCTCTCGTACCGCGGCGAGGCGATCGTGCTCGACCCCCCGGAGCTCCGCCGGGCAATCGCGCAGCGGGCGCGTGAGCTGCAGCGCGAGCTCGGCCTTTCGCGCGTCCGGGTCTAACGACGCATTGCGAACCCCGGGTCCGTAATGCTGCGGCGAGCAGCGTCCACGATACGAGCGAGGGGGTAACCAGATGACCGCGAAGAGCGACTTCACGGACGAGGAGTGGGAGCTCGTCGCCGAAGGGCCGGCACTGGCCGGCGTGATCGCCGCGACTTCCCAGCGCGGCGGGAGCTTCAGGGAGAGCTACGCACTGGCCAAGACCTACGCCGAGGCGCGCCAGCGGCACGGCGATAGCGAGCTGCTCGACCAGATCGTCTCCGCGAAGCCCGAGTTCGACCGCAAGAAGTACCACTCGCCCGAGGAGCTCCACGACAAGGGCCTGCAGCGGATCCAGCAGGCGACGGAGCTCGTCGAGAGCAAGGCGACTCCGGAAGAGGTGGACTCCTACCGGTCCTTCGCGCTCGATGTGGCGAAGAACGTCGCCGCTGCACACAAGGAGGACGGCGAGCGCGTCAGCCCGGCCGAGGAGGCCGCGATCGCCGCCGTCAGCGCGAGCCTCGGGACGACCGCCTCCGGCTGACCTAGCTCTGGCGCGGAAGCTCGAGCGTGAACGTCGCCCCGTGGCGCGGGGTCGACGAGACCGCGAGCGTTCCGCCGTGGGCCTCGGCGATCGAGCGCGCGATGAAGAGGCCGAGGCCGGTGCCCGGCCTCGTGTTCCCGCTCGTGACGCGGCCGAACTTCTCGAAGATCAGGCGCTGGTCCTCGGGTGCGATCCCCGGCCCGTGGTCGCGGATGTCGACCAGGACGCGATCGGCCTCGCTGTAGGCGCGAACCTCGACCTCGTCGCCCGCCGGCGAGTACTTGATCGCGTTGTCGATCAGGTTCACGAGCACCTGGCGAAGTCGCTCTGCGTCGCCCCGCACCTGCGGGAGCGGCTCGTGCACTTCCGTGCGCAGGCCGATCTCGTCCGAGCCCAGGCCGGCGAGGGCGACGGTGTCGCGGACGAGCTCCGCGAGGTCGACGTCGCCGAAGCGGATGTTGAACGTGCCCGCGTCGATCCGCGAGGTGTCGAGGACGTCGCTGACCAGGGACGCGAGACGCTCGGTCTCGTCGGCGATCAGGCCGAGGAACGACTCGCGCTGATCCGGCGTCAGCTCGCGCCAGCGCTGCTGCAACGTCCGCGCCGAGCCGATGACTGCCGCCATCGGCGTGCGCAGCTCGTGTGAGACGAGCGAGACGAAATCTGCGCGCAGGGCCGAGAGGCGCCGCAGCTCCTCGACCGTCCTGCGCTCGGCGTCGTAGGCCCGGATGTTCTGCGCGGCGCTGGCGACGAGGCGCCCGAGCAGCCCCGCGAGCTCGATCTCCTCGGGGCTGAAGGCATCACGCTCATGGCGGGAGATCGCGAGCATCCCGATCGCCGCCGGGCCCAGGAGAAGCGGCGTGCACAACCGGCTGTGCAGTCCGAGCGCGAGAAGCTTGTCCTCGCCCTCGTATTCGGCGCCGCTCATGTCGCGGCGGTAAATCGACTCGTTCGTGCGCATCACCTCCTCCAGTGCGGAACCGGTGATCGGCTGCGTGAGGAGGACGTTCTCGGAGCCGTCACCGCTCACGGCCATCACATGTGCCATGCCGTCCTCGCTCAGGACGATCGACATTCGATCGAACGGCAGGAGCACACGCACCTCGTTGATGAACGCCTCGAATGCCCGGTCGAGCTCGAGCGACGACCCGAGCGCCCGCGCGCAGCGGTTCGCGGCCTCGAGCACGTCCGCCCGCCGGCCGAGCTCGTCGCGCAGCCGTTCGGCCTCGGCCGCCCGCGTCTCGGCGATCGTCGTCTGGCGTATCAGGAGCAGGACGAGCCAGCCGACGATCAGGCCGAGCAGCAGCTCGATCCCGATCTGGAGCGTGACGAAGTCGGTGTGGAAGTCGACCGGCGGGTAGCGGTGCGAGCGCAGCCGCTCGAAGAACGCGAGCACCGGGATGCTCGCGGCCACGACAGCCAGCGCCCCGCGAATGCCGTAGCGGAGAGCGCCCTCGACGAGCGGCAGGAGCATGATCTCCCGCACGGGTGTCCCACGCTCGTAGCTAAAGACGAGGATGTACGCGGCGACAACCGCGAAGTCGAACGCCAGCGCCGCCAGGCCGATCCGCGCCTGCGCGCGCTCGCTCCACTCGCGCCGGACGACCCAGAAGAGGACGAGGCCGCCGATCGCGAGCGCGAGGGTCACGAGCCGCGCTTCCAGGAGCCGGCCGGGCGGGTAGTCGCGGCTCAGCTCGACCTGGATGACCGCGAACGGGACCGCGCCGAGGCGGACCCACGCGATCCACTTCTCCAGCTGCCAGCGGCGCTCCGCGTTCACGCGCGCTCACCGATCCGTTCGAGCGCCCACTCCGCGTGCTCGCGGAGGAGTGGGTCGTCGCCCTCTGCGTACCGCTTCGCCAGGCCGCGCGCCGCGGGACCGCCAACGTTGCCGAGCGCGACCAGCGCGTTGCGGCGGAGGTAGCGCGGATCGTTGCGCGGGACGAAGAGCCGGTCGTAGCAGCGCACCAGCTCCTCGTCGCTCGCCTCCAGCCAGTCCACGAGCGAGACGTGCGGCTCGGCGCCCTCCGGCGGCGCAGCGCCCGCGCGGCGCTTCTCGATGCCGCGGTTCCAGGGACAGACGTCCTGGCAGATGTCGCAGCCGTACACCTGGTCTCCGAGCGCCTCGCGGTACTCCTCCGGGAACGGCGAGGACGACTGCGTCCAGTACGAGAGGCAGCGCGTGGCGTCGAGCACGCCGGGCTCGTCGAGCGCGTCGGTCGGGCAGGCGTCGATGCAGAGCGTGCACGAGCCGCAGTCGAGCGCCAGCGGCGGCGTGCTCTCGAGCTCACGGTCGGTGACGAGCGTCCCGAGGACGACCCACGAGCCGAAGCGGCGCGTGATCAGCATCGTGTTCTTGCCGTAGAAGCCGATCCCGGCGCGGACGGCAGCCTCGCGGTCGACGTGCTGGTTGGCGTCCACGAGGACGCGGTACTCGCCGCCGATCCGCCGGCCGAGCGCGTCGAGCTTCTCCCGTAGCGCCTCGTAGGCGTCCCACCACGTGTATCGAGGCAGCCGGCCGTGGCCGGGCGGCGGGTCCTCCCCTTCGCTCCAGTAACAGAGCGCCGCGGAGACGACCGTGCGGGCTCCCTCGAAGAGCGTCTCGGGGTGGCAGGAGACCTCGGGCTGGGCCATCGTGAACCTCATGTCGGCGAAGAGCCCGCGAGCCTGGCGCGCGCGGATGTGGCTCTGGGTCTCATCGTACGCCGAGGCAGGTGCTGCGCCAATGACGTCGATCCCGAGCTCCTGGGCGTGCCTGCGGACCTCTGCCGCCTGCATATGGGAGATTGTGCCTTGATGAAGGCGGTTCGTATCCATGAAGACGGTGGACCGGAGGTTCTGCGCTACGAGGACGCGCCTGATCCCGAGCCGGCGCCCGGCGAGGTGCTCGTCCGTCTGCGTGCGGCGTCGCTCAACCATCTCGACCTCTGGATTCGCAAGGGCCTTCCTTCGGTGCCGAAGCCGAGGATCCTCGGAGCCGACGGGGCCGGGATCCGGGAGGACACGGGCGAGGAGGTCGTCATCAACCCGGGGATCGAGCACGGCGACAAGATCTCCGTCATCGGCGAGCACATGGACGGCACGCACGCCGAGCTCGTCGCCGTCCCGGAGGCCAACGTCTATCCGCTTCCCGACGGTGTCTCGTTCGAGGAGGCCGCGGCGTTCCCGCTCGTCTACGAGACCGCCTACCGGCTGCTCGTGACGAAGGCCGGCCTGCAGGAGGGCGAATGGGTGCTCCTGTGGGGAGTCGGCAGCGGCGTGGGGTCGGCCGGGCTCGCGATCGCCCACGCGCTTGGCGCACGGACGCTTGTCACCTCGTCGAGCGACGAGAAGCTCGAGCGCGCGAGAGAGATCGGAGCCGACGCGACGGTCAACCACGCAACCGGCGACGTCATCGCGGCGGTGAAGGAGGCGACGGGCGGCGCGGGGGTCGACGTCGTCCTCGAGCACGTCGGCGAGGCGACCTGGCAGATGTCGCTGCAGGCGGCGCGAACGGCCGGCCGGATCGTGGTCTGCGGCGCGACGAGCGGGCCGAACCCGCCGGCGGCCCTTCACCGGATCTGGTGGAAGCAGCTGACGATCTACGGCTCGACGATGGGCACGAAGGAGGACTTCGAGGGCGCCTACGAGCTCGTCGCCAGCGGCCGGGCCAAGCCGGTCGTGGACTCGGTCTTCCCGCTCGCAGAGGCGAGATCCGCCCACGAGCGCCTCGAGGCGGGCGAGCAGTTCGGGAAGATCGTGCTGCGGATCCCGTCGTAGCGGCGATGATTCGAGGGTGAGCGCTCACCGTTTCGACGCGCGGGCGTTTCGCCTGCAGAGCGTCGAGATCGACCTGAGGGAGCTGCTGCTCCGGCTGCTCGCGTGCGCGGCGCTCGTGGCCGCTGTCACCGTCGCGATCGCGCTGCTGGAGACGCAGGTGCCCGTGCTCGGGCTGAGCGTGCTCTACCTGTTCGCGGTCCTCCCGGTCGCAATCCTCTGGGGGCTCGGCCTCGCGATCCTCGTCTCGGTCGCGAGCATGCTCTCGTTCAACTTCTTCTTCCTCGAGCCGAGGCACACGCTCACGCTCCAGGACTCGAGCTACTGGTTCGCGCTGGCTGTCTTCCTGATCACGGCGATCGTCGTCAGCGATCTCGCAGCGCGCTCCCGCCGCCGGGCGATCGAGTCGACGCTGCTCGCGGAGATCGCCGGCCTGTTGCTTGAGCACGGCGAGGTGAGCGGCGAGCTCGAACGGATCGCGGCCGAGTCGGCCCGTGCCCTGCGGGTCGACCACGTGCGGATCGTCCCCGGCGAGGACGCGCCTCCCGCCGGAGCCGATTCCTATGCCCTCCTGGCCAGCGGCCGCCGCGTCGGGACGATCTACCTCGAGGGCCCGCGCCAGGGAAGCGCTTCGGCCCGGCGGCGGCTCCTGCCGGCGCTCTCCTCGCTGCTCGGCGTCGCGATCGACCGCGAGCGCCTGGCGCGCGAAGCGCTCGAGGCCGAGGCTCTGCGCCGCAGCGATGCCATGAAGACAGCCGTGCTCAGAGCGGTGAGCCACGACCTGCGCTCGCCGCTGATGGCCATCCTGACTTCGGCGGGCGCGCTCGCACGCGACGATCTCGAGATCGACCCGAAGGACGAGAGGGAGCTCGCCGCGACGATCCTCGGTGAAGGACAGCGCCTCGCCCGGCTGATCGACAACCTGCTCGATCTGTCCCGCCTGGAGGCCGGCGCGCTCCGGCCGGAACCGGACGTCTGGGCGGTGGACGACCTGATCGTGCAGGCGCTCACGGAGACGGGCGAGGCGGGTCGACGCATCGACGTCGAGCTTCCGGAGGAGTCGATCGCCGTCCGGGTCGACGCCGTGCAGATCGAGCGCGTGCTCGTGAACCTGCTCGAGAACGCGCTCAAGTACTCCCCGGAGGCCGAGCCCGTGCGCGTCCAGGTGACGCACACGGCGACTCGCGCCCTGATCCGGATCGTCGACCGGGGCCCGGGGATCGCTCCAGGCGATCGCGAGCGCATCTTCCAGCCCTTCCAGCGCAGCGCCGGCGATGGGCGTGGCGCAGGGCTCGGGCTGGCGATCGCCCGTGGGTTCGCCGAAGCCAACGGCGCGCAGGTCTGGGCCGAGTCCCGCCCGGGTCAAGGCGCAACGTTCGTGCTCGCGTTGCCGGCACCGGAGACCGCGGTGGAAGCGTGAGCGCAGCCCACATCCTCGTGGTGGACGACGAGCAGCAGATCCTCCGAGCGCTGCGCACGAGCCTGCGAGGGGCCGGGTTCGACGTGGAGACGGCCGAGACCGCCGAGCATGCCCTGGCGGCGGCGGCGATGCGGCCGCCCGAGGCCGTCATCCTCGACCTCGTCCTCCCAGACGGAACCGGGACCGACGTCGTACGCGAGCTCCGCACGTGGAGCTCGGCACCCGTGATCGTGCTCTCGGCGGTCGGCGACGAGCGCGAGAAGGTCGCCGCGCTCGACGCGGGAGCCGACGACTACGTGACGAAGCCGGTCGGGATAGACGAGCTGATCGCCCGCCTGCGCGCCGTCCTGCGCCGGGCCGCCCCGTCGGGCGAGCCGCTGATCACGATCGGGGAGCTCGAGGTCGACCTCGAGAAGCACGAGGTTCGCGTCACTGGAAAGCCGGTCCACCTGACGCCGCACCAGTTCGACATGCTGCGGGTGCTCGCCGTGAACGAGGGCAAGCTGATGACGCATCGCGCGATTCTGCAGGAGGTCTGGGGACCCGGTTACGGCTCGGAGTCGAACCTGCTCCATGTCCACATCTCGCAGCTGCGGCGCAAGATCGAGCCGGATCCGACCCGGCCGCGCTACCTGCTGACCGAGCCCGGCGCCGGATACCGGCTCGTCGACCCCACGACGCGGGAGTAGGGCTCCTCAGAGTTTCTTCAGGGGGAGGGTCGCAACCTTCAGGCGGCCCTCAGCAGGGCCGCACTAGCCTCGGCGGCATGAGCTTCATCCGTGCGGCAGGCGATCGAGGGCCGGGGGAGTACCGTGTGCCGAGCCCGCTGAGAGCGGCTCGGCCGTTTCTCGTGCTGAGCCTGGTCCCTCTCGTCGCGGGAGTCGCGGGCCTCATTCCCCAGCTCGACGGATTCGTCCTCGGCACGGTGTTCGCCGGCGCGGGTGCGCTGCGCGGCGTCATCGAGTACCGGCGGCTCTCGAGCCTCCGTCGCCTGGCCGACAGGCAGCTGCTCGGCAGCGCGGAGCCGCGGTCACCCGAGCTCGTCGTCTGGCGCACCGGAGAGCTGATCTCCGAGAGGAATCGGCGCGTGCTCGCCAAGGCGCTGCGCGGCGTCGTCTCGGAGCTCGACGCGCGCCGGCTACCCGGTGCGTCGCCGCTGAACAGATCCGGGGCCCGGCCCCACGCCAGCGTGATCCAGGCGCTTGCCGACCGGGTCGGCGACCTGGAGCGTCCGGTCTCGGCCCGGGGCCTTCTCCTCGTCGAGGACCTCCTCACCGACGGCTGGGGACCGCTGTATGCCCGCAATCGAGTCGGTGAGATCGGCGCGTCGCTCAGGCGCTGCCTGACCACCCTCGACGACGGGCGCGGTCACATGTCCGTTCGCACGGTCTCGCTGGCCTCACCGAGCGGCCGGATGTCCGAAGCGCACGCCAAGCTGCACGTCACACGGAACGGGAGGCACTGATGTACGACCTCGCCGCGCTCGGGATCGCCGCGGCCTGCTTCGCCTTCATCTTCCTGCTCCGGTTCGTGCTGGAGCGGGTCTGATGTCGGCTGCCGACATCTTCGGCCTCGTGGTCGCGCTGCTCGTGTTCGCGTACCTCGTCTACGCCCTCTTCCGCGGGGAGCGCCTCTAGATGAGCGGTCAGGGCATTGGCCAGATCCTCGTCTATGCGGGGGCCCTCATCGTGCTCGGGTACCCGCTCGGCATGTACATGGCGCGGGTCTACACGAACGAGGGGTTCGCCACCGGCGGCTGGCTCCGCTGGCTCGGCGCCACCGAGCGCGGGTTCTACCGGCTCATCGGCACGAACGGCCGCAAGGAGCAGGACTGGAAGGGCTACGCGAAGACGACCATCGTCTTCACGTCCTCTTCTTCGGGCTGCTCTACGCGATCCAGCGCCTGCAGGCACACCTGTTCCTGAACCCGGATCACCTGGCAGGGCGTGCCGTCGCACATCGCGCTGAACACGACCGCCAGCTTCACCACGAACACGAACTGGCAGTACTACGGCGGCGAGTACACGATGTCGTACCTGACCCAGATGGCCGGGCTCGCCGTGCAGCAGTTCGTCTCGGCGGCAGTCGGGATGGCGGTCCTGGTGGCGGTCATCCGGGGGCTTTCCCGCCGGAGCTCCAAGGAGCTCGGGAACTTCTGGGTCGATCTCTACCGCTCGCTCGTCTACATCCTGCTGCCGCTGGCGCTGCTCGTCGCGGTGGTGCTGATCTCGCAGGGCGTGCCGCAGACGTTCCAGGGGCACGCGACGGCGACGACGCTCGAGGGCGCTGCGCAGACGATCGCGCGCGGCCCCGCGGCTCTGATGATCGCGATCAAGCAGCTCGGGACGAACGGCGGCGGCTTCTACAACTCGAACTCCGCCGTCCCGTTCGAGAACCCGACCGGGTTGTCGAACTTCGTCGAGATGCTCTCGATCCTGCTGATCCCGGCGGCGCAGGTGTTCATGTTCGGGAAGATGGTGCTCGCGCGCCGGCACGCCTGGATGGTCTTCGCGGCGATGTTCACCGTCTTCGCGATCGGCGTCGCGATCGCCACCCCCAGCGAGCAACACGGCTCACAGGTGCTCCGCAACTCGGGCGTGAACATCACTCAGGGTGACGGCCAGAGCGGCGGCAACATGTCGGACAAGGAGGTTCGCTTCGGGATCGCCAACACGGCGCTCTGGGCGACGGTCACGACAGACGCCTCCAACGGCTCGGTCAACGGCGGCCACGATGCGTTCACGGCCTTCGGCGGCGCCGTTCCACTCGTGAACATCTTCTTCGGCGAGGTGATCTTCGGCGGGGTCGGCTCCGGCCTGTACGGGATGTTCTTCTACATCGTGATCGCGGTGTTCATCGCGGGCCTCATGGTCGGACGAACACCCGAGTACCTGGGCAAGAAGATCGAGGCGCGCGAGATCAAATACGCGGCGATCGGGGCCCTGTTCGTGCCGACGATGGTGCTGGTGCTGACCGCGCTCTCGGTAGCCACGTCATCGGGGCTCGCGTCAATCTTCAATCCGGGCGCGCACGGCTTCACGGAGGCGCTCTACGCCTACACGTCCCAGTCGAACAACAACGGGAGCGCGTTCGCCGGCTACGGGGCGACGAACTTCTCCGCCGAGCTCGGCACGGTCGCGCTGCTGCTCGGTCGCTTCGCTCCTCTGCTCGCCGCGCTCGCGCTCGGCGGGGCACTGGCCGGCAAGAAGACCGCCCCCGCCTCGGCCGGGACGTTCCGCACCGACGGAGGGACGTTCGTCGTGCTGCTCGTGGGCGTCATCCTGCTCACGGCGGGACTGATGGTCTTCCCGGCGCTGACGCTGGGGCCGATCGTGGAAGGGCTGACTCACTGATGGCCCGCGATCTCAAGTCCTCCGTGATCGCGGTGATCGTCCTGACGCTCGTCTTCGGGCTCGCCATCCCGGCGATCGTGACCGGCTTCGCCCAGGTCGCCTTCGCCGGCAAGGCGGACGGCAGCCTCCTCAAGGTCGACGGAAAGGTCGTCGGCTCCAGGCTCGCGGCCCAGTCGTTCACGACGCCGCGATACTTCCATCCGCGGCCCTCGGCGACCGCCCCTCCGTACAACGCGGGCGGAACGACGTTCGCCAACCTCGGGCCGACGAACCCCGACCTCGCCAAGAACGTTCGGCAGCAGGCGCGGTCGATCCTGAAGCTCGAGCGGCCCTTCAACTCGGGGCTGACGATCCACGACATCCCTGTCGACGCCGTGACGACCTCCGGGTCGGGGATCGACCCGGCCATCTCGCCCGCCTACGCGCAGCTTCAGGCCCATCGAGTGGCATCCGTGCGCGGGCTGCCGCTCTCGACCGTTCAGAACCTGATCGACGAGAACACCGACGGCCGTTCTCTCGGCTTCTTCGGCGAGCCTGGCGTCAACGTCCTCGAGCTGAACCTGGCGCTCGATCGGGAGACCTCGTAATGGCGCGGAGATCCAGCGTCTTCTCGCGCGACATCGTCCTGACGGCGATCTGGGGCTCGTTCCCGAAGCTCGACCCGCGGCTGCAGTTCAGGAACCCCGTCATGTTCATCGTCGAGCTCGGCAGCGTGATCACGACCGTCATCTTCTTCATCGAGCTCGCGAGAGGTGAGTACGGGCAGCTGTGGTTCGTGGGCGTGATCGCCTTCTGGCTCTGGCTCACGGTGCTCTTTGCGAATTTCGCCGAGGCGATCGCAGAGGGCCGCGGCAAGGCGCAGGCCGACGCGCTCCGTGCCACCAGGACGACCACGATCGCGCACCGCCGGCCGGACAGCGGAGGGCTTGAGGACGTGCCGGCCCCCGAGCTGCAACGCGGGGACGTCGTCGTCATCTCGGCTGGAGAGATCATCCCCGCCGACGGCGAGATCATCGAAGGTGTGGGCTCCGTCGACGAATCGGCGATCACCGGCGAGTCGGCTCCGGTCATCCGCGAGTCCGGCGGTGACCGCTCGGCCGTCACCGGCGGCACGAAGCTGCTCTCCGACCAGCTCGTGGTCCGCGTCACGCAGGAGCCTGGCCGGTCGTTCCTCGACCGGATGATCGCGCTCGTCGAGGGCGCCGAGCGACGCAAGACGCCGAACGAGATCGCGCTGAACATCCTGCTCGCGGGCTTGACGATCACATTCCTGGCCGCCGTCGTGACCCTTCGTCCCTTCGCGATCTACGCGGGCACGCCCACCTCGCAGACCGTCCTGATCGCCCTGCTCGTCGCGCTAATCCCGACCACGATCGGCGCGCTGCTCTCTGCGATCGGCATCGCTGGAATGGACCGCATGGTGCAGCGCAACGTGCTCGCGATGTCCGGTCGCGCGGTCGAGGCGGCGGGTGACGTCGACGTGCTTCTGCTCGACAAGACCGGCACGATCACGCTCGGCAACCGCCAGGCCGCGGAGTTCGTGACCGTCGACGGCGTCTCGGAGACCGAGCTCGCCGAGGCGGCCCAGCTCTCCTCGCTGGCGGACGAGACTCCTGAGGGCCGCTCGATCGTCGTCCTCGCAAAGGAGCGCTACGGCCTGCGCGGCCGCGAGGTCGGCGAGCACGAGGCGACCTTCATCCCGTTCTCCGCCACCACGCGGATGAGCGGTGTCGACATGGACGGCAAGAAGCTGCGCAAGGGCGCGGCCGACGCCGTCAAGCGCTTCGTCGAGGAGCAGGGCGGCCATGCGCCCGCCCGCCTCGACGAGGAGGTCGACAAGATCGCCCGCGCAGGCGGGACGCCGCTGGTCGTCGCCCAGGACAATTTCGTGCTCGGCGTCATCCATCTCAAGGACATCGTCAAGGGCGGCATGAGCGAGCGCTTCGACGAGCTGCGAAGGATGGGCATCCGCACGGTGATGATCACCGGCGACAACCGTGTCACCGCGGCCGTGATCGCCCAGGAGGCAGGGGTCGACGACTTCCTCGCCGAGGCGACCCCCGAGGCGAAGATGGCGCTGATCAAGGAGGAGCAGGCGAAGGGCCGGATGGTCGCGATGACCGGCGACGGCACGAATGACGCACCGGCGCTCGCCCAGTCGGACGTTGGCGTCGCCATGAACGCAGGCACCTCCGCCGCCAAGGAGGCCGGCAACATGGTCGACCTCGACAACAATCCCACCAAGCTGATCGAGGTCGTCGAGGTCGCGAAGCAGCAGCTGATCACGCGCGGCGCGCTGACCACCTTCTCGATCGCGAACGACGTCGCCAAGTACTTCGCGATCCTGCCGGCGATGTTCGCCTTCACCTACGCGACGAAGCCTGGCGATCGCGGCCCGCTGGACTCGCTCAACATCATGCACCTGGGGACGCCGGAGAGCGCGATCGTCTCGGCGATCATCTTCAACGCACTGATCATCCCGGCGCTCATCCCGCTGGCGCTGAGAGGCGTCAAGTACCGCGCGATCGGCGCGACCGCACTGCTGCGCCGCAACCTGCTGATCTACGGGCTCGGCGGCATGATCCTGCCCTTCATCGGGATCAAGCTGATCGACCTGGTCGTGCACAACCTGTTCGGCGCGTGAGACTCGAATGACCGGCCAGGGCGTCGGCCAGATCGTTGTCTTCCCCGGCGCCCGTGCCCACTAAGGTGGCGGCAGCGTGCGCGGTCACCACCGGATCCTGGTCGGAATGGCAGCAGGGGTCGGCAAGACCTATCGGATGCTCGAGGAGGGCCGGCAGGCTCAGGCGCAGGGACGTGACGTCGTGATCGGCTACCTCGAGCCCCACGACCGCCCCGAGACGGCCGCGCTCGCCGAAGGTCTCGAGATCGTGCCACGGTTACGCGCCGCGCACGGCGAGCTCGAGCTCGACGAGATGGACGTCGACGCCGTCATCGCGCGGAAGCCGGAGCTCGCCCTCGTCGACGAGCTCGCTCACACGAACACGTCTTCGATGCGCAACGAGAAGCGCTACCAGGACATCGACGAGATCCTCGCCGCCGACATCGACGTCATCTCGACCGTCAACGTCCAGCACCTCGAGAGCCTGAACGACGCCATCTTCGAGCTGACGGGTGTCCGCGTCCGCGAGACGTTCCCCGACCGAATCCTGGACGAGGCCGACGAGGTGGTGCTCGTGGACCTCTCTCCCGAGGAGCTGCAGGACCGGCTACGGGCAGGCAAGGTCTACTCCCCGGAGCGCGCGGCAGTCGCTCTCGAGAACTTCTTCCGGCACGAGAACCTCGCCGCCCTGCGCGAGCTCGTTCTGCGCGAGGTGGCCGAGGACGTCGAAGCGCGTAGACAACCGGCAGGCCTCGAGCCCCTCAGCAAGCAGGCGGTCGGAGAGCGGATCCTGGCCCTGATCGAGCCGCAGCCCAAGTCGCAGCGGATCCTCCGGCGGGCTTGGCGCTCGGCGCAGCGGCTCGACGCCGAGATCGACGCCCTCTGGATGCGGCCGTCGGGGTACGAGCCGACACCGGAGGAGACGACGCAGCTCGCCGCGCTCCGACGGCTCGCAAGCGTTCTCGGAATCCACTTCCTCGAAGAGGACGGGGATGACCTCGTGGAGGCCGTGCGTCGCGTCGCCGGCGAGCGCGGCTCGACATACATCTTCGTGGGAACGCCCGACGAGCGCCGGCGGGTCGAGATCCTACGCGGCTCACTGCTCTCTCGGATGGTGCGCGAGCTGCCCGGCCTCGACATCCGGGTCGTCGCGGACCGAAGCCAACGGGAAACCCAGCCACAATGAGCAGACTCGCGTTCTGGCGGCGACGCGACGCCACGGCGGCACCGGGTGGCCGCCGCCTGCTCGTCCCGTTCACAAACGGCGAGCTCGACCCGGTGGTGCTCGAGGCCGCTATCCGGATCGCCAAAGTGTGGGACGCGACACTCGTGCCCGCGTACCTGCTGGTGACCCCGCTCGACTTCGACCTCGAAGCGCCGATGCAGCACCAGGTCGCCCAGGCGGTGCCCCTCCTCGAGGCGGTCGAGCACGCCGGCCTGCGGGCCGGCCTCGCCGTGGACGCGCGGATCGAGACCGGGCGCAGCGCGACGCATGCGCTCCAGCGGCTCTGGGAGGCGGAGCGGTTCGACCGGATCGTGGTGCCCGCCCCGACCGCCCGCGGCTACGGCTTCACGCCGAAAGAGCTCCAGTGGATCCTGATGCACGCGCCCTACGAGACCTTGATCCTGCGACCGGATCCGGAGCTGGACGCGCAGGCTCCCACGCACCCGCTGGAGGCCGTCGTCGGCTAAGGGTGGGCCGCGCGCCGGTTGTCGAGCCGTTCCTGGAAGCAGCGGCGCAGGTGGTCGCCGCTCAGCCGCGGCAGGAGGCGCGGCTTTGGCGGCGTGACCGGAACGACCCGCACATCGCCTGGCCTCACGCCGTGGCAGCGCTGGTAGGCGTCCTCCTCGCCCAACACCGGCTGCTGGGGCTTGCGCCTGAACAAGCCGAACAGCCATGCGAAGAACGACATCCCGGAAGGTCCTACCACGTTCGGCTCCGAGTGAACCCGTCAGGCGAGCTCGTACAGGTGCACCTCGATCTCTTCGCCCAGCCGCTCGTCGTGCTCGACCTTCGTCTCGACGTACACGAAGCCGGACTTCTCGAGCACCCGAACCGACGCGACGTTGCTCGGCGCCACCCAGGCGTGCAGCGGGCGCGCGGTGAGCAGGTCGACCAGCTCGGCCAGCGCCCGGCTCGCCAGCCCCTTGCCCCAGTACTCGCGCCCGAGCCAGTAGCCGACGAGGCGCCGCCCGTCCTGCTCCCAGGAGAGGGCGTTCCCGGCGACCTGGCCCTCGTAGTCGATCGTCCTCACCGTCGCGTCCCCTCGTGTGAGGACCCTGCTCCAGTGCGCGTCGAAGGCCGGTCGGTCGCGCGCGGGGAGCAGGGCCATGCGCGTCGCCTCCGGGTCGGCCTGCTGCTCGTAGAACGCGTCGAGGTCGGACTCGACGACCTCGCGCAGCACGGCCACTAGGACCGCGTCTTCCCCTGCGCCTGGCGAAGCTGCTTCTCTGCGCGCTCGACGGCCGCCTGTGCTTTCGCCGCCTCGGCCTCGGCCCGGCGCAGCGCCTCCTCGGAGCGGGCCAACGCGCCGCGCGCCGTGGCCGCGTCCTGCTCGGCGGCGCGAACGCTCTTCTCCGCGGCCTTCGCGAGCAACCGGGCTTCCCGGAGGCGCTGCCGGGCCCCCTCGACCCGCTTCGCGCTTTGCGCAGATCGTCCCCTCGCTGCCTTGCTGGTTGCCGGCTTCGCCGGCGTGAGCAGCTCGAAGCCGGCCGGCTCGACATCGCCGGTCAGGCGGCCGCGCGCGAGCAGCTCCCGGCCCTCGGCGGAGACGGCCGCGGCCTGGAGCGTCTCCATCACCCGCTTCAGCGTGGCCTCGCTCGGCCGTCCTTCCTCCGCGAGGATGCCTCGCGCCGCGACGCCCAGCGCGTCCATCGCCTGACGCTGCTTCCTCCTCGCCGCTTCGAGGCTCTTTGGCTCCGCCTGGGCCTCGCGAAGGCGGTGACCGGCGTCGAGCAGCAGGTCGACCTGCCGCCGCTCCCGGCGCGCGAGCTGGTTGACGGTCCATGCCGAGACGGACGGCTTTCGCAGCGCCTTGACCCAATCCGCCTGTTCCCGGTCTCCGGCCTCGCGCAACTCGCGGGCTATGCGATCGCGCTCGGCGACGAACTCGCCCGGGTCGACGGCGTAGAGATGGTCGAGCTCGGCTTCGAGGCCGTCCACGGCAGGCAGGCCAGGCGTTAGTCGAAGCCGAGGATGAACTTCGCGTCGTCGGACATCTTCAATGACGACGCGCTTGCCGGAATCGTCCCAACCATCCGGGCGTGAGCCTAGCGAAGTTATCGCGGGAAGCGTCCTAGGCGTTTGGCTCGTGGTCCGAAACCGTAGGGATACCTCCGATTTCTTTGCGCGCTCAGCGCCTCTAGCGTCGTGGCAAGTCGTACATGGAGCGAAACCAGGGGGTGTGGCATGTCCGACAACGGCAAGAAGGAACCACCGGAGTTGCGTCGCGTGATGGTCAGGTGCCAGGAATCAGGTGAGGGCGTGCCGACCGGTTTGAGGATCGATCCCGCGTCCTTCAAGACCAACAACCGCCGCGAGCACACCTTCAAGTGTCCGCACTGCTTCCACGAGCACACCTGGTCGATGGACGACGCCTGGACCGAAGCGGGGGCCTGCTAAGAGGCTGCTGCGCACGGGCATCGACCGGTAAACGCCCTGCTCAACACGCGGTTCCGCTCAGCCGAAACCCAGTATGAACTTCGCGTCGTCGGACATCTTCTCGGGCGTCCACGGTGGATCCCAGGTCAGCTCGGTCTCGACCTCCTCGACACCGGACATCGACTGCACGGTCTCCTCGACCGACTGCTGGATCAGCGGTCCGGCGGGGCAGCCCATCGAGGTCAGGCTGTAGCGGACGTGGACGCGGGGCCCCTCGACCTCGACGTCGTAGACGAGACCGAGCTCGACGATGTCCATCCCGAGCTCGGGGTCCTCCACACTCCGCAGCGCCTCGAAGACGTCGTCACGCGTCGGCATAGGGCCCAGGGTATCGCGGCACCCCGTCCTCCGGGAGCAGGTCCCACGGCGGGCGCGAGTCGACGAACGAGTGGTACTGCGGCCGGATCTCGGGGTCACCGTCCAGCGCGCCGAGCCGGATCGAGACCTCCTCGCCGTCCGGCCAGAGCCCGCCGAAGAGGCTCGAGCCGCAGTTCGTGCAGAAGACCTTCTTCGCGGTCCCGTCCTCGGGCTGGAAGACGCGCAGCAGCTCCTCGCCAGCCAGGAGGCGGAACTGGTCGCGCGGCACCCGGCCCTGCGTGAGCCCGAACGTGCCGGAGTGCTTGCGGCAGAGCGAGCAGTGACAGTGGCTCGCCCGACGGAACGGCAGGTCAACCTCGAACCGCACGCCTCCGCAGAGGCAGCTGCCACCGATCGTCGCCATCAGTAGCCGAGCAGCCGCACTTCCTCGCGGCGCGCGCGCGCGAAGAAGTGGATGCCGTCCACGAAGCGCACCCAGTTGCAGCGCGTGCACATGACGAGCGAGTGCGTCCGCGCGCTGTCGGCCAGGAAACGGACGCCGCGCAGCAGGTCGCCGTTGGAGACGCCGGTTGCGACGACGATCACCTCGCCGGCGGCGAGGTCCTCGATCCCGAACACGCGCTCCAGGTCCTCCACCCCGGCCTCCTTGGCGGCCGTGACCTCCCGCCGCGAGGTCGGCCACAGCTGCGCCTGGAGCTCTCCGCCCAGGCAGCGAAGGGCCGCAGCGGAGAGCACCGCCTGGCGCGTGCCGCCGATCCCGATCGCGAGGTGGTCGTTCGTCCCGCGAACCGCGGCCGAGATCGACGCCGTCACGTCGCCGTCCTGGATCAGCTTGATGCGGGCACCGGAGGCGCGGATCTCCTCGATCAGGTCGTGGTGCCGCGGCCGGTCGAGGACGATCGTCGTGATGTCGTTGACCATCCGCTCGAACGCGTCCGCGATCGCGCGGACGTTGTCGCCGACCGGCTTGCCGAGGTCGATCGCGCCCCGCGCCTTCGGGCCGACGGCGATCTTGCGCATGTACATGTCCGGAAAGGTCTGGAACGACCCGGGGTCGCCCACCGCGACCATCGACATGGCGCCAGGCCCGCCGCGCGCGACCACGCCCCGGCCTTCCAGCGGATCGAGCGCGAGGTCGACCTCGAACCCCTCCGGAGCCGAGCTTCTCTCCGGCCGTGAGCTGGTCGCTCTCGCCGCCCGCCCCGATGACGACCTGGCCGTTGATCGGAAGCAGCTCGAGGGCGAGACGCATCGCGGTCGCCGCGTCGTCCTCGGCCGCCTGCTGGTCGTCCCGCCCGAGCCAGCGCGCCCCCGCAAGCGCCGCCCGCTCGGTCACGCGCGCGTAGCTCTCGCAGAGGCAGAAGCGGTGCTCCTGCTCCTGACCCAACGGATCGGCCCGCTCGGCCGGCGCGGTGTCGGTCACGGAACCGCCGATATCGGCTGCGCCGCGGTCAGCACGAGCTCCATCACCTCGCCGATCGCGAGCTCCATGTCCCCGTTCTCGACCACCGGCACGCCGTACTTGCGCGCCCTGCTGAGGATGTGCTCCTGGATCAGCCTGATGTCGCCGAACGAGTCCAGGTACTTCTCGTAGGAGCGCGCCCCCGAGGAGTCGGTGTCGCGGATCCAGAAGTGGCTCGCGTGCGCTTCGGGATCGGAGATCGCGAGCACGCACTCGACCACGAGCGCGCCCTCGATCTGCTTCGGCAGCATCCCGGGAACGAGATGGACGCCCTCGAGCACCATCGACCAGCCCTCCTCGAGCGCCCGGTCGATCGCCGCGCGGACGCCGACGAGCACCTCGCGTGTCTGCTCGAGGAAGCCGTCGCGCACCGCATCGACGGCCTCGTCCTCGTAGCCGGCTAGCGCACGTCCGGCGTCGAAGCTCGAGTAGTGGATGGCCGGCATGAACTCCTGCGAGAAGAAGGCCCGCATCGTCTGGCGGACAAAGTCGGTCGACGTCACGCGCGTGATCCCGAGGCGATAGGCGACGTCGGTGGCGACCGTCGACTTTCCCGTCCCCGTCGCGCCGCCGACGAGCAGGATGATCGGCCTGTCGAGCTCGTACAGATCGCGGTAGCGGCGCAGCTGGCGCATCGACGACGCGCCGTCTTCGGGTCCCAGCGTCTCGAGCGCGACCTCCTCCAGCCGCTCCATCGTGATCGCAGGCCGGTCGTGCGCCGTCAGGTCGGCCTCGACGGCGAGCGCAAGCTCGTATGCCCGGTCGGCCGAAAGCCCGGACGCGATCAATGCGCGGGCCATGAGGCCTTTGGAGAACGGCAGGCCGTCCTCGCCGCCGAGCGGAAGCGGCTGGCGGTAGCGCCGGTCGGTCACGGCGCGACGGCCTCCCTCGCAGCCGCCTTCTCGGCCAGCGCGAGCAGCTGACCGTCGAGGTCGGCGTCCGTGACGAGCTCGTTGTCCGCGAACACGAGCTCGCGTCCCTGCGAGAGCGCGGCCTCGGCGACCACGTCGATCGCCGCGGCCTTGATCTCGACGAGGTAGACGTCGGCGTCGACCTGCTCGAGCTCGGCCTGGAGCGCGTCGCGCCGGGCGAGGTTCCCGGACACGTGCGTCACCTCGACGCCGTGCTGCTCCTCGAGGTGGCGCCGGAGCGTCTCGTGCACCGAGGCAGGCGCCGTCGAGAAGAAGGCGACGCGACGACCGGCGAGCGGCTCGACCGGGCGCGGGCGGAGCTCGACGGAGACGACCGGCACGTCCTTGACCTGCGCGATCGCCTCGAGCAGCGGCCCGGAGGCGCCGCCGGTGACCACGACGAGATCGGAGATCAGGATCCGGTAGGCGTTCAGGTAACCGGTCGCGACCTCGACCGGCTGCGCGGCGCTCGTGACGAGCACGCGCGCGCCGACGTCGACCGGCGGAACTGCTGCGCCGCTCCCGTCGAAGACGACGAGGTCGGGCTCGCGCTCCGCGGCGAGCGCCGCACCGGCGAGCACATTCGACTCGCCCGGCGAGCCGGCCAGCCCACCCCCGCAACGGCGGCAGCCGATCGTGACCACCCCGGCCAGCGCCGCCGTCTCCAGGTAGTCGGAGGCGGCATGACGCCCTCCGCGCGAGAGGCCGAGGAGGAACTCCGGACTCGGTCGCACGTCCGCGATCTCGGGCTCGGGCGGCCCCCCGCGACCCATCGCGACCACGACCACGTCGCGGTCGCGCGCCAGCAGCCGCGCCACGTGGCCGGTAACCGCGGTCTTCCCGACGCGCTTGCCCGTCCCGATCACGGCCAGGGACGGGATCGCGTACGGCGCGAGCTCGGGCGGGTCGAAGCGGAAGTCGGCGCCCACGTACGGGAGGCCCAGCGCGAGCACGCGGCTCGCGACCCGGAAGCGCTCTCGCGGCCCGAGGACCGGCTCGTCAGAGAGGTCGATCACGACCTCCGGCTCGTGCGCGGCGATCCCGGCCTCGAGCTCGGCGACGCGCGGCACCCCGTAGTCCTCCCCGCCCAGGAGCTTCTCGGTCCCGCCCGCCAGCCAGACCGCGACGACGTCGTACGGAAGCGCGGCCAGCGCGTCTCGTACCACGGGCGCGTAGTGCTCCCCGTCGATGACGACCAGCGCCCTCACGTCCGCGCCGTCACCTCGTCCTCGATCCGCGTCGTGTACTTCTCGAACGCGAGCGTCTCCGTCGAGAACTGGATGATCCGCTCGCCGCCGTGGAACGGGTACCGGCGCCAGACGTCCACGTGCCGATCGGCGACCTCGATCACGTTGTAACAGGGCCGCGTCTTGCCACGGAGGCGCCGCGACGAGACCGTGCCCGCGTTCACGACGAACAGGTTCTCGAGCCGCCAGGCATACGGGACGTGCTTGTGCCCCGAGAGCACGAGGTCGACGCCCGCCCGCTGCAGGCACTCGATGCAGTCGCCCGCGTCGTACACCACGTTCCGCTCGCGCCCGGTCCCGGGGACCGGAAGCAGGTGGTGGTGCAGCACGAAGATCCGCAGGTCGTCCGGCCCGGACGACGCGAACTGCTCCTCGATCCAGCGGTAGCGCCCGCGGCCGATCTGGCCGTGGTCGAGGTCGGGCTCGGTCGAGTCGACGGCGACCACGGTCACGCCGTCGTGGCGCAGCACCGAGCTCCGGTCGCCGAACATGTCCTCGAAGTGGACGTAGCCGACGTTGCGCGAGTCGTGGTTCCCGGGGATGACCACCACCGAGTCGCACGCGATCTGGTCGAGGTAGCCCCGCGCGGTCACGTACTCGTGCTTGAAGCCGAACGTGGTCAGGTCGCCGGAGCAGATGACGATGTCCGGGCCGAGCCCGTTGATCTCGCTGATCGCGCGCTCGAGCAGGTCCGGCACGAAATCCGGACCTCCGCAATGGATGTCCGAGATATGCGCGATGGTGATCGCACGACCGTCTTGCCCTTCCGGCATCGCTCAAAGTGTAGAGCGCGGCCGGAAATAGCGGACTCGGCGTTCTGACGCGTCCGCAGGCACTGCTACCCTTGCGCGAGGGGTGGCAGAAATCGCCGATTTCCAGGCGTATTGCGGAGAAGACGAACCGCGTTTCGCCAACGACGCCGAACGTGAGTGCGCCAAGGTCCTCGAGTTCTACGGAGTTTCCTGGGCCTACGAGCCACGGACGTTCGTGCTCGAGCAGGACGAGGAGGGGCGCGTGCTCGAAGCCTTCACGCCCGACTTCTACCTGCCCGAGCAGGATCTCTTCCTCGAGATCACGGTCATGAAGCAGCGGCTCGTCACGCGCAAGAACCGCAAGCTGCGCAAGCTCCGCGCGCTCTACCCCGGCATCCAGATCAAGCTCTTCTACAAGCGCGACATCGAGCGGCTGGCCCAGCGATACCGACTCGACCTGGCGTCATAGAAGCCGACGACCCGCGCGTCGGCGAGATCTTCCTCGACTCGGAGGCTCTGAGCACACGTGTCTCGGAGCTCGGCGGGCAGATCTCCGCCGACTACGCGCAGCGCAAGCTGCTGTTGATCGGCCTTCTGAAGGCGAGCTTCGTCTTCCTGGCCGACCTCTCGCGCGCGATCTCGATCCCGCACCAGGTCGACTTCGTCGAGCTCGCCGGCTACGGCGGCGCCGCGATGGGCGGCCACTCGCGCGTGCGGCTCCTGCAGGACGTCGAGATCCCGCTCGAGGGCCTCGACGTGCTGCTCGTCGAGGACGTCGTCGACACCGGGCTCACGCTCAACTACCTGTGCAAGCTGTTCGAGCTGCGTAAGCCCGCGAGCCTGCGCGTGGCCACGCTCCTCGATCGCCCCTACCGGCGCCTGGTCGAGAACCTCCCGGTCGACTACGTCGGCTTCACCGTCCCGGACGAGTTCTTCGTCGGCTACGGATTCGACATCGACGAGCGCTGGCGCCACCTGCCCGAGCTTCGTCTCGCCAAAGTTTAGGCAAGCCTAACTTTCTGGCTACACTGAGCGTGTGATGGCGACACGGTCAGAGGCGGTCGCGGGCGTCAGCACGCACGTCCGGGCCGAGGAGGCGCTTCGCAGGTTCCCGCGGAAGCGCTCGCTTCGCTTCTGGCCGTTCCTCGGACCGGCGTTCATCGCGTGTGTCGCGTACGTCGACCCGGGGAACTTCGCGACGAACATCGCCGCCGGCTCGAAGTTCGGGCTGGCGCTCTGCTGGGTGATCGTCGCCTCGAACCTGATGGCGATGCTGATCCAGACGCTCTCGGCCAAGCTCGGGATCGCCACCGGCCGCAACCTGCCCGAGGTCTGCCGCGAGCGCTTCTCGCGCCGCACGTCGCGCGGGCTCTGGATCCAGGCCGAGCTGATCGCGATGGCAACGGATCTCGCCGAGGTGCTCGGCGCCGCGCTCGGCTTCCAGATCCTGCTCGGAATCCCACTCTTCCCCGCCACGATCCTCACGGGGATCGTCACGTTCGCGATCCTCGGGCTGCAGCGTTTCGGCCTGCGGCCGTTCGAGGCGGTCATCACCGGATTCGTGGCGACGATCGGCGTCTGCTACCTGTCCGAGCTCTTCATGGCCAACCCGCCGCTCGGGTCGGTCGCGCGGCACTCGTTCACCCCGCAGTTCGGCGGAAGCGAGCAGCTGCTGCTCGCCGTCGGGATCCTCGGCGCGACCGTCATGCCGCACGTCATCTACCTCCACTCGGCGCTCACGCAGAACCGCGTCGTCCCGCAGAACGACGACGAGGCTCGGCGCCTGTACCGCTTCACGCGCGTCGACGTCGTCATCGCGATGTCGATCGCCGGTGTGATCAACCTGTCGATGCTCGTGATGGCCGCGAGCGTCTTCTACAAGTCGGGCCTGCTGAACGTGGACTCGCTCGAGACCGCGCACAGGACGCTGCAGCCGATCCTCGGCGGTGCCTCGAGCACGCTGTTCGCCCTCGCGCTCCTGGCCTCCGGGCTGTCGAGCTCGATCGTCGGCACCCTCTCGGGCCAGGTCGTGATGCAGGGCTTCATCCAGCGGAAGATCCCGATCTTCGTCCGGCGCCTGGTCACGCTGCTTCCAGCGCTCGTGGTCGCCGCAATCGGGCTGAACCCGTCACGCACGCTGGTGATCAGCCAGGTGATCCTCTCGTTCGGGATCCCGTTCGCGCTGATCCCGCTCGTCTGGTTCACGAGCAGGCGCGACCTGATGGGGGCGCTCGTGAACCGGCGCATCACCACGATCGCCGCGACCGTCGTCGCCACGATCATCTCCACGCTGAACGTCTTTCTGCTCTACCAGACGTTCATCGGCTAGCCGCTTGCGATGCCGCATGGGAGGCCGTGCCGACTCGGCCGGCGCGGCCGCCTAGCGCGCTAGAGCGGTTCGGCAGGCTCAGGGCCGGGCTCGGGCACACGCACGGGACCCGGCGGCTCTGACGGCTCCGGGACGGGCTCCGGGACCGTCACGGGCCCCGGCGGCTCGAACGGCGGCGGGTAGGGCTCGGCCGGAGGCTTCGGGAGCTCGACGGAAACGGGCTCTTTCCCGAGCGCGCGCAGCGCGGCGGCAGCCTGGCGCCGAAGCGGGCCGACGGAGGCCCGGTAGTCCTCGTCGGAGACCTTGCCCGTGCGGTGGTCGAACTCGAGCTCCTTCAACGCCGCGAGCGCGCGGTCGCGGTCTTCGGCCAGCGCCACCCGCTCCTCGTCCTCGGGCCCCGGCGCGCCAAGGCGGTCGTCCGCCGGCGCGGGCTCACGCAGAAACGGCCGCGCGACGAACAGCACGCATGCGACCGCGAGGACGACCCCGAGCGCGAGCCAAAACGTCATGGTTCACGACTTCTTCGGGGAGTACTTCGACGGGCACTTCGTCACCAGCGAGTCACGTTTGGCGACGAAGACGCCGCCCCGGTAGCGGCCGTCCACGACCACGTGGCGGCCGACCTTGAAGAGGTCGGGCACGCTCCCGTGGTAGACGACCGGGACCGCGGTGCTCCGGGCCTCGCCGATGTCCGAGACGGCGAACCGCAGACCGCCGCCCGAATAGCCGCTCCCGTGCACGGGGCCGACGACCTTCCCCACCAGCGAGACCTTGCCCGCGTGTCCGGCGAGCTGGCTCGGCTTCAGCTGCGGCGTGCGTCCGCCGGCGATCGACACGTACACGAGGAAGACCGCGAGCACGCCCGCGACCGACAGCGCCAGAACTAGTCGAACGCTCCGGGAGTTACGGGCCACGCAGGGATTCTAGAGGTGCCTAGCGCTCGCGGGCGGGCTCTGTGCGGCGCGACGGGATGCGGTAGCCGTGCTCCTCGCAGAGGCTGCCGGGGCTGTCCTCGGTGAGCGCGTCGCAATAGCCCTTGCCGTAGGCCGCGCGCATGAAGGCGGCAACGACTTCGAGGTTCCAATCGCCGATGTCGGCCGCTTCCCGCCAGAGGTCGGCCAGCCGAAGGTCGATGTCGAGCTCGAGCAGGTCGATTCGTGATGGACGCTTGGCCATGCGCTGAAGGTAGCCACGCCACCGGACGGAATAGGCTGCACATCGTGGCAAAACTCCGTTTTGGTCCTGCGCGCGTCCCGTCGCACGACAGCCCAAAGAAGGCGATCTCGCTCCTGCAGAGACGCGGGTTCAACGCCTGTGAGATCGACTTCGAGGGCGGGTTCTGGATGGACTACCCGTGGGCGGAGCGCTTCGGCGAGCTCGCACGCGAGGCGAAGATCGTGCTCTCGGTGCACGCGCCGATCGCGGGCTTCATGGGGCACGTCGAGCGCGACAAGAAGCAAAGGATGGCCATCGGCATGCTCGACCACTCGGCCGGGATCGCGAAGACTGCCGGGGCCGAGCTCGTCGTCTTCCACCCCGGGTTCCTGCTCGGCCGGGAGCGCGCGGCGGCGATCGACTCCGTCTGCGCGCAGCTCGCCGAGCTGCGCGAGCGCCTCGAGGGCAAGGACCGCGCGGTGCCGTTCGGCGTCGAGGTGATGGGCCGCGTGCGCGACCTCGGCAGCCTCGACGACGTGATCGAGATCTCAGGCCGGCTCGGCTGGGTCCGCCCCGTGCTCGACTTCGCGCACATGCACGCGACGAGCGACGGCGCCTACACGGACGTCGAGCCGTTCGCCGCGGCGCTCGAGGCCGCGGACGGCGTGCTCGAGCCGAAGGCGCCGTTTCACATCCACTTCAGCGACATCCAGTTCGCGAACAGGAACGAGACGAAGCACCTCCCCTACGGCGAGGGCACGCTGCGGGCCGACCCGCTGCGCAAGGCGCTGAGGCGCTTCAAGCGCCCCGCGACGGTGATCTCGGAGTCGCCCGACCACAAGTCGGACCAGGCGATCCAGGCCGTCCTCAGCCCCGTGACGTAGCCGCTTCGAGCCCCGCGAAGCTTGTCGAGGGCGCCGACGCCGTGCTCGCCCCCTCGACGGATGACGCTGACCGGAGTACCTTGGACAGTGCGAGCCGGGCCGAGCGTCCGACGGGAGGTGATCTCGGTGCCCGAGCTTCCCAGCGGGACTGTCACCTTTCTCTTCACCGACATCGAAGGGTCGACATCCCTGGTGCAGGAGACTGGGCGATCGCTACGGCCTCCTGCTCGGCGACCACCGCCGACTGCTGCGAGCAGCCGTCGAAGAAACGGGCGGGATCGAAGTCGACTGCCGGGCGGACGAGTTCTTCGGCGCCTTCTCAGACGCCCAGGACGCTGTGAAGGCAGCCCTCTCGGCGCAACGGGCGTTCCGGCTCCACGAGTGGCCGGATGAGCTCCAGCTCGGCGTCCGCATGGGCATCCACACAGGTGAGCCGGCCCTCGCCGAGGAGGGCTATCTGGGACTCGACGTCCATCGAGCCGCACGCATCTGTGCCGCGGCGAACGGGGGCCAGGTGCTCGTCTCCGAGTCAACGAGGGAGTCGCTCTTCGGACCCGAATCTCGCGGGTACTCGACTTCAGAGACCTGGGAGAGCACCACCTCAAGGATCTCTCGCCTCAGCACATCTTCCAGCTCGTCGTCGCCGACCTTCCATCGGAGTTCCCGCCGTTGCGTGGCGCAGGAACCAGCGCGGTCGAGCCGGGTCCCTTCGAGGGCCGCGAGGACGAGCTTGGGCAGACGGCAGCCAGACGGCTGCGTCAGGCGCTCTCGGGTCTCCGCGAGACATGGAGATCGCCGCCTGATCTCGAGGAGCTCGGCTGGGAGGTCAGGACACTTCTGCCCGAGGCGCCACCCGATGACCAGAGGCCGCTGGCGGAGCTTGCAGGTGCTCTCTTCGCGAGCGGGCGCTCGGTGGTCGAGGCCGATCGCTACGTGGCAAGCCTCGATCGTGACTCGATGGAGCGACGGCTCCACGAGTACCGGGAGATGGGAGTCGTCTCGCGACGCGCACGAGGAGAGGCGGAAGCTCTCGCTAGCCGGATCGCACACATCGACCGCCTCGCGGCGCGGCGGAACAGTGTCGAGGAGACCGCGAGCGAACGTGGCGGCAGAGATCCGCTCGCTCGGCGCGCGCCTCCGTGACCGGCAGATGAGCCCAGCCCCCGGCCTGGGCAGCGAGGTGGCGACCCTGTCGCGCGCGCCAAGGGAGCGAACCTCGAAGGCGCCCTCGCGGCGACGCGAAGCCAGCTCGGTCTCATGGACGTGAAGCTCCGCCGCACGCTCTTCCGCGGGGTGTTTCGATACGGCAAGCGGTACGTCGTCTGCTACCACGACGAGCTCGGGGTGGAGCACCGCAAGGAGTTTCGAGACGCGCAAGGAGGCCCGATCCTTCCACTGGTCGGTCCGATTTGTTCAAGAGCAGAAGCGTGAATACACGGAATCGCCGGTCTGACCCTCGGCGGCGGACTCGGCTAGTTGACCGGTGTGTAGTCGGCGCTCCGTCACCGCGAGGCGGCGGTAGCCTCGTCCAGGGCCGACTTGACGGCGTAGTAGTGCGCCCGACCCTCTTCGAGGGTGTCGCCGATCGCAGTCAGCCCGATGCGCCCGGCAACGGCGAGCGCGCTCACCATGTGCAGGACGACCCCGGTCTCGCGCTCCGCGTCCCAGCCGAGGCCGCGCTCGGCGACGAGGTCGAGGAGGTCGTCGGGCGTGAACGACCGGTACGCGGGCGAGTCGAGGTGGTCGGTCGCGGCGTAGTGCTTCACGTCGCCGAGGCCGGTCCGGTACTCGCCAGCTAGCGGCTCGTACGCGCCGTCGGTGAGAGCCGTCAGCGCAAACAGCGGATGCGTGGTGCCGCCGCAGCGCAGGTTGATCTCGAGCGCGTACGGCTGCCATTCGCCTTCCTCCTTCACCGCGACGAAGTCGACCGACGCCCGGCCGATCGCCCCCTCGCGCGCCAACCGCCGGCCGACCTTCACCGCCTCGGCCGCGATCAGCTGCGCGTACTCGGGGTCGGCCGGGAAGTGGCAGCCGAAGTACGTCTGCGCGTGCGGGCCGCCGAGGATCTGGTCGTGGGTCGACATGACGTCGACCTGGCCCGCCGGGCTCACGCGTAGCTGGACGCTCGGGCTTCGGTAGCTCTCGCCCTCGATCCGCTCCTCGACGATCCCGCCCTCGGCGGCGAGCGCGGACACGTACTCGTCGACGCTCGACTCCTCGTCCTCGAGCTCGAGCGCGGCGAGCGGGTCGTCCTCCGCCGCAGCGAGGTCGACGATCGCGTTCCCGAGCCCGCTCACACCGTCGTCGAGCTTCAGGACGGCGCGCCTTGCGCCCGGCCTGCGCTTGCGCAGCTCACGCAGTGCGCGCGCCACGTCCTGCGGCCCGTCGAGCTCGAAGCCGGCGGGATGCGGCACGCCCTCGTCCTCGAAGATCGCGCGGCTGCCCTTCTTCGTCCCGAAGCGGTTCAGCTCCGGGTCGGAGCCGAAGATCGGCAGCTCGAGCTCGACTGCGAGCTGCGCCTCGTCGTCCGTCATGCAGAACGGCAGGATGAACGCCAGCTCCGGGTTGCCGATCTGTTCGCGGACGCGGGCCACCGCGCCGGGCCGGGCCAGGAGCTTGCTGGTGAGCGGCTCGTTCCGGCCGTCGACGAGCGTGACCGGGATGAAGCGCTCCCTCGCGTCGGGCGTGTCCAGCTCGGGCACGAGCCCGAAGTAGTAGTCGAGCAGGCGCGGATGGATCGGCTGCGAGGTGACGTAGACCACCCTCGAGCGCGGCGCGCGGAGCAGGCTCAGGACGAGGCAGAGGAAGCGCTCCTCGTACGCGGGGAAGACGGGGACGAGCTGATCAGGGACGTCGAGGCTGACCGAGTGGACGACCACGACCGTGCGCTCGACGTCGCCGATCGAGCGCAGCGTGATGGTCGGCCACAACGCCCGCAGACGCTCCTGGAGCTCGGCAAACCGCGGATCGGTCATCCGGGGACGCTACTTCAGGAGCGGCAGGTGGCGAAAATCAGGCCGCGGGGATCACGCGGCGGGAGAGCAGCTCTTCGAAGCCGTCCTCGACCTCGGCCGCCTCGTCGTCGCGGCCGCGCGTGGCGCAGGAAGTCGGCCAGCGCCTCGATCGCCTCCGCGTGGTGGCGGCGGAACTCGGTGGCCGACGCCGTGGCGTAGCTCTCTCGGAGAAGCTCCTCGGCCTCGTCGTCTCGACCCTGCGCCGCGCGCACGAGGCCGAGCGCCATCGTGGTCGTGGCGAGAGACGTCACGTCGTGCGGGCCGACGGTCTCGCGGGCCTCGAGCGCGTACCGCTCCGCCTCGTCGACCCGGCCCTCGTCCAGGAGCACCTCGGCCAGCGTGCGCTGGCTCTCGCAGAGCGCGGCGCGATCCTCGAGCGGCGCGAGCACGCGGATCGACTCGCGGAGCAGGCTCTCGGCGCGTGAGAGGTCGCCTTTGAACTTCGCGACCCACGCGGCGAACATCAGCGTGCGACCGATCGACCACGCGGCGCCGGCCTCCGCGAGGTACTCACGTGCCGACTCGAGCGCGGCCTCTGCAGCGTCGAGGTCGCGGCGCTGCAGGTAGAGCTGGCCCGCGTGGCGCAGCGCGTGGCCCTTCGCCTCGGCGCTGCCGCTCTGGTCCGCCAGCAGGAGCGCCTGCTCGATCAGCGGCGCCGCCTGGTCGAGTTCGAGGCGGGCGATGTAGACGCTCGCCAGCGTGTCGATCGCGTGGCTCTCGAAGTCCTTGCGCCCGGCCTGCCGCGCGACCTCGAGCGCCTCGCGGACGATCTTCTCCTCGTTGGTCAGGTCGCCGCGGACCCAGGCGATCGTCGCCTGCACCTCGAGCGCACGGAAGCGGCCGTCGAGATCGTCGGGCTCGAGCACGGCGAGCGCCTGCTCGATCAGCTCCTCGGCGTGCTGCACGTCGGCGTCGCGGAGAACGGCGGTCTCGGCGAGCATCGCGAGCGCGCGCCCCTGGGTCCAGCGGTCGCCTTCCTCGATGGCCGCCTCGAGGACGGCCTCCATCTCGCGCGAGACCGCGGGCAGGTCGCTGAGACGGTGAGCGGCGCTGGCCGCCAGGTAGCGTCGGCGGGTGGTCGGCTCGAGCTCGACCGAGCGGACGAAGAGGTGGCGTGCGGTTCTGTTCGCCTCGCGCGCGAAGGCACGGAGGCCGGCCTCGGCAAGCGCCTCGGCCGCCTCGCGCTCGAGCTCGATCGGAGCCGAGCCGTTCAGCTCCGCGCTCAGTGCGGCCGCTCGGTCGAGGTGGAACGCGCGGATCTCGAGCAGCTCGTCGCCGGTGCGCTCCTTCAGCCAGCCGGCGAACGCGGCGTGAAGCTCGGCGCGGGCGGACTTCGAGAGCCCCGAGTAGGCGACCTCGCGGATCAGCACGTGCTTGAAGCGGTAGGCGGGCTCGCCGCGGATCGACGAGCGCGGCTCGTCGAGGACGAAGTCGCGCAGCAGCAGGTCGTCCAGCGGCTCCTCGACGGATTCGAGGTCGGGCGAGAGCCGCTCGAGCGCGGCCCTCCAGAAGACGCGGCCGATCACGGCCGCCCGCTGGAGGATCGACTTCGCCTCGGCCGGGAGCCTGTCGATGCGCGCGGCGATCAGCGCCTGCAGCGTGTCGGGGATCCGGTCGACCGACTCGACACCCTCCTCGGCGATCATCCGCATCGTCTCCTCGACGTAGAGCGGGTTGCCGTCGGTCTTGTCGAGCAGGTCGCGGCGCGCGCGCTCGGTCAGCTCGGCGCCGTCGAGCAACGCCTCGACGAGCTCCTCGCTCTCCTCGCGCTGCAGGGATTCGAGCTCGATCGCGGTCGCGCGGACGCGCCCGCCGCCCCAGCCCGGGCGGATATCGAGCAGCTCCGGCCGCGCGAGCGAGACGAGCAGCAGCGGCGCCTCTCGCACCCAGGTTGCGAGGTGCTCGATCAGCTCGAGGAGCGGCTCCTCGGCCCAGTGGATGTCCTCGAAGACGAGCACGAGCGGCTGCTCCTCGGCGAGCCGCTGCGCCCACTCGCGCGCGGCCCACGCGATCTCCTGCTGGCTGCGCTCGGCCTGAACCGCCTCGAGCACGCCCGAAGCGAGCCCGAGCAGGTCGGCCACGACCTCGTCCTCGCAGAAGGCACGGAGCTTCTCGATCGCGACGTCGAGCGGATCGTCGTCCGCGATCCCGGCCGCGCACTTGACCATCTCGGCGAGCGGCCAGTACGTGACGCCCTCGCCGTAGGGGAGGCTGCGGCCCGAAAGCACGGTTGCGCCCTCGAGGGAGCCCGAGAATTCGCGCGCGAGGCGGCTCTTGCCGACTCCCGGCTCGCCGTAGATCGTGAACAGGTGCGCGCGGCGATCGCGGACGGCTCGCTCGTAGGTGTTTCTCAGGAGGTCCAGCTCGGCCTCGCGACCGATGAGCGGCGCCTGCAGGTGGTGACGACCGCGTCCATTGCCGTTCGTCCCGACCGCGCGCCAGGCCCAGAGCGGCTCGGGCAGGCCCTTGAGAGTCACCGGCCCGACGTCCTCGACCTCCACGCGGCCGAGCGTCAGCCGGTGCGCCCCTGGGCCGAGCAGGAGCTGCCCGGGCTCGGCCGACTGCTCGAGACGGGCAGCCAGCGTGACCGCCTCGCCGGTCGCGAACGTGGCCTCTCCGTCCTCGGCGACGACCTCGCCCGACTCGATGCCCACGCGGGCCTCGAGCTCGAGCTCGTCGACCGCCTCCAGGATCGCCAGTCCCGCACGAACCGCGCGCTCGGCGTCGTCCTCGTGCGCCTGCGGGATCCCGAAGGCGGCCATGACCGCGTCACCGGCGAACTTCTCGACGATGCCGCCGTGGGTGATCACGCAGTGCGAGACCCGGTCGAAGAACATCTGGACACGGCGGCGCACGACCTCCGGATCCGTCCCCGTCACCAGGGCGGTGGAGTCCACGAGATCGACGAACAAGACCGTCGCTAGCTTGCGTTCCACGTACACCAGTGTAGAACGACCGCAGGCCCTTCTCGCTTCCCCCGCCAGTAGCATCCACGAGGTGCTGAATCCCGCTGTTTTCAAGGCTTACGACGTTCGCGGCCTCTATCCGTCCGAGCTCGACGAGGAAGGCGCCTACGCGGTCGGGAGAGCCTATGTGGAGCTGTTCGAGCCCGGCAGGATCGCGGTCGGGCACGACATGCGCGTCTCCTCGCCGCCGATGGCGGATGCGCTGATCCGAGGGGCGAGCGAGGCGGGCGCCGAGGTGCTCGAGCTCGGCCTCGTCGGCACGGAGATGGTCTACCTCGCGGTAGGCGAGCTCGGCCTCGACGGCGGAATCGCCGTCACCGCGTCGCACAACCCGAAGGAGTACACGGGCCTGAAGATCGTCCGCGGCGGCGCGCTCCCGGTCGGCGGCGACTCCGGCCTGCTCGACATCCGCGACCGCGCCCTGTCCCTTCCAGCCGTGTCGGAGGGACAGTCCCCGGGACCTGTCCGAAGCTACGACGTCTGGCCCGCGTACATCGAGCGCGTCCTGTCGTTCATCGACGTCGACCTGGTCTCGCCGCTCCACATCGTCGTCGACGCGGCCAACGGCATGGGCGGCGTGATGCTCCCGCCCGTGCTCGAGCGGTTGCCGCAGGTCGAGGCAGAACGGTTCTTCTTCGAGCCCGACGGAACCTTCCCGAACCACGAGCCGAACCCGCTCCTGCCCGAGAACCGCGAGTTCATCGTCGGGAAGACACTCGAGTCGAAGGCCGCGCTCGGCGCCGCGTTCGACGGCGACGCCGATCGCTGCTTCTTCGTAGACGACACCGGCGAGTTCGTCCCGGGCGACTTCGTCACGGCCCTCCTCGCCGACGCCGTCCTGGAGAAAGAGCCCGGCGCGAGGATCATCTACGACGTCCGCGCGAGCTGGGCGGTCCCGGACACGATCGAGCACGCAGGCGGGATCCCGCTCGTCAACCGCGTCGGCCACGCGTTCATCAAGCACCGCATGCGCGAGGAGGACGCGGCCTTCGCCGGCGAGGTCTCCGGCCATTACTACTTCCGCGACTTCACCCAGGCGGACTCGGGGGTGATCCCGTTCCTGCTCATGCTCGAGCTCGTCTCGCGCAAGGGCAAGAGGCTCTCCGAGATCCTCGCGCCGTTCCGCGAGCGCTACTTCCTGACCGGCGAGCTGAACACGCCCGTCGCGGACGTCGAACTCACCCTCGACGCGCTCGAGAAGCGCTTCGGAACGGAGGGCAAGATCGGCCATCTCGACGGGGTCTCGATCGAGGCGGAGGACTGGCACATGAACGTCCGGCCCTCGAACACGGAGCCGCTCCTGCGCCTGAACCTCGAGGCGCGCTCTCGCGAGCTGATGGAGGAGAAGCGAGAAGAGGTGCTGCAGGTGATTCGTACGGCTACGCTCTAGGACATGACCATCGCCCGGCCGACCCTTCTGTGCGCGCTGATCGCCTCAGCGGCTGCCCTTCTGCTCGCCGCTCCGGCGGTCGCCGCCGCGCCGCTCAGCGCAACCGACCGCCAGCAGATCAACGCGGCCGTCGACACGTTCGTCAACCACGCCGTGCGAAGGAGCAACGTCGGGGCCTCGTACGCGGTCGTCACGCCGAACATGCGCGGCGGGATGACGCTCAAGCAATGGTCACGGGGCTCGCTGCCCGTCAACCCGTACCCGGCCCGCGGCCAGCACCACCCGTGGACGGTCCAGTACCGGAGCGGGAACGAGCTCGGGCTCGAGATCATCCTGGTGCCTCCGCGCAAGAGCAAGCAGGGGCAGGTGTTGTTCACGATGACGCTCAAGCGCCTCGGCGGCCGCTGGCTCGTCGACGACTTCCAGCCCGCTGCCACCTTCGCGCCCGAGGGCACGGCGCCGAGGGTCACGGCGCAGCAGGACTTCATGCCGGCCGGCCAGGGCGAGGACGGGGCCGCAGCGGAACCCAAGCGGTTGAGCGTCGACTACATCTTCATCCCGTTCGTCTTCATCGGGCTCGTCCTGGTCGCCGTCGCGGCGTGGATCGTCACGTCCGTCGTCCGCGACCGGCGGATGGCGGGTGCGCACGGAAGGAGCCTTCCGCCCCTTCCGACACGCCGCCCCGAATGACGCAGCTCGAGCTCGGCCGGATCACCGACCGGAAGCCGCCGTTCAAGTACTCCGCACTGACCCGGGTCGCCTTCTCGGACACCGACGCGCAGGGGATCGTCTACTACGGCCGCTACTTCCCCTACTTCGACGGCGCGCGGGTCGAGTACCACCGCCACCTGGGGATGCTCGACCGCGACGCGCGCGAGCAGGAGTTCGTGATGCGCGCGAACTCGATCGAGTACTTCGCGCCAGCGCGGTTCGACGACCTGATCGAGGTCTTCTTCCGTGTCTCGAGGATCGGCCGGACGAGCGTCACCTGCGAGTGCGCGGCCTACCGGGTCGAGGACGACGTCCTGATGGTGACCGCTGAGCAGACGATGGTTCTCGTCGACCTCGACGAGCGCAAGGCATGCCCCGTGCCCGACTGGTACCGCGAGAAGATCCGCGCCTTCGAGGGAGACGACCTCGATGGCTGAGCGCGCGGCCGCTCTGGCCGAGATCGAGGCGATCGTCGAACGCGGCGGCGGACGTCCTGCGGCCAGGTGGTCGAGTCGCTGCACGACGGCTTCGAGCACTACTCGTGGCTCGGCATCTACCTCGTCGAGGGCGACGACCTCGTGCTCGGTCCGTGGAAGGGCCCGGAGGCGACCGAGCACGTGCGCATCCCCGTCGGCCAGGGGATCTGCGGGGCCGCGGCCGCAACCGGCGAGACGGAGATCGTCGACGACGTGAACGCCGACGCCCGCTACCTCTCGTGCTTTCCGTCGACGCGCTCCGAGATCGTCGTCCCGATCGCCCACGAGGGGCGCGTGGTCGGCGAGATCGACATCGACTCGGACCAGCCGGCGGCTTTCGCCGAGGACGACCGCGCCTTCCTGGAACGGGTTGCCGCGGTGATCGCCCCGCACTGCTCGTGAGGAGCTGACGACGCCCGCCGCCCCACGCCTTCGGATCGCGGGGCTGCACCTGCTCGTTCTCTCGTCGTTCGCCGTCGCGCAGCCGCTCTTCGACCTGCTGGGCAAGAACGGCGAGTTCTTCGCGGCCCGCGGCTCGACGCGCTGGGACGTCGTCGTCTTCGGGCTGGCCGTCCTGCTTCTTCCGCCTGCGCTGCTGCTCGGACTCGAGGCGCTGACGCCGAGACGGGCTCGCGGCGTCGTCCACGCGTGTTTCATCGGAGGCCTTGCAGGGCTCTTCGTGCTGCAGGCGATCCACGGGTTCGGCGTGTCCGGCTGGCTGCTCGTGCTGCTCGCCGGGGCCGTCGGCGCCGGCCTCGCTGCGCTCTACGTCTCGGCGTCCGCGGCACGCCTGACGCTCACGGTCCTCGCGCCCGCGCCGCTCCTCTTCCTCGCCGTGTTCCTGTTCCACTCGGACGTCTCGCGGCTCACGCTCGGCGCGACCGGCTCGGCGCTCGCCGCCGGTGAGCGGCCTCACACGCCGGTCGTGCTCGTCACGTTCGACGAGCTGCCGCTCAACTCGCTGCTCGACGCCAGCGGCCGGATCGACCCGGTGCGATTCCCGAACTTCGCGCGCCTCTCGCGCGGCGCGACCTGGTTCGCGAACGCGAGCACCGTCGCTGAGGGGACGACGCATGCGGTGCCAGCGATCCTCACGGGAAGGTTCCCGCGCGTCGGGGAGCTCCCCGTCTACGCCGACCACCGCCAGAACCTCTTCACGCTCCTCGGCGGCGCCACGCGCCTCCATGTCGCCGACGAGGAGACGCACCTCTGCCCGCCCAAGCTGTGCCCCGGCCTGGAGGGGTCGTTCGGCTCGAGGATGGAGTCGCTCGCCGAGGACTCGGGTGTCGTCTACCTGCGGGAGCTCCTGCCGGACGACCTCGCGTCCGGGATCCCGTCGATCGCGAACGGCTGGGGGAACTTCCTGCGCGACGAGAGCGGCCACCATGACCCGGGTCGCCTTCCGGCCTCGTTCGTCGAGTCGCTGCGGCCCGGCCACGGCGCCGAGCTCTGGTACGCACACCTGATGCTGCCCCACAGCCCGTGGCAGTACCTGCCGTCGGGCCGCCGCTACTCGGTGCGCCCGGCCCCCGCCTGGGGCAGCGACGAGGTGTGGACGGACAACCAGGCCGCGGTCGACCAGTCGTGGCAGCGGCATCTCCTGCAGCTCGGCTATGCGGACCGGGTACTGGGCGGGCTCGTCTCGCGGCTGCGCGCCACCGGGCTCTACGACCGCGCGCTCATAGTCGTGACAGCCGACCACGGCGTGAGCTTCCGCGCCGGCCAGAAGCGCCGGCCGCTCTCGAGCGCGAACCTCCAGGACATCGCGTACGTGCCGCTGTTCGTGAAGCTCCCCGGTCAGAAGCACGGCCGGGTTGTTCGCGCTCCCGCCCGGACGATCGACATCCTCCCCACGATCGCGCGAGAGCTCCGCGTCAGCGTGCCGTGGAGCCTCGACGGCCGCCCACTCCTCCCGAGCCCGGCGAGGGAGCGCGACGTCGTCCTGATCAAGGACCACGGCAGGCGCTTCGTGATTCCGACAAGCGAGCTCGAGGCGAAACGACAGCAGGCGCTCCGGCGGCAGACTGCGCTGTTCGGCTCGGACCAGCCCACGGCGACGCTGTACGCGATCGGCCCGTACCGGTCGCTGCTCGGCAAGCGGCTCGCGCAGTTCCGCATCCGGCCGGGTGGGACGGTCATGCTCGACGGGATCGACACGTCGACCGGCCCGGTCCAGGTGAGCGGACGCTTCCCGGCGCGCGTCCACGCTGTCGCCGTCGCCTCGCGCGGCCAAATCGTCGCTGTCGTCCCGGCCGCAGGGGGCCGCTTTTGGGCCCTCGCCCCCGGCCTGGAGGGACGGACTCCGCAGCTCTACTCGATCGCGGGGCCGCGAGCCCTCGCGCGACTTTCGGGGTAGAAAGGGCTGGGCGCCCGCCCGCCGTCCTCGAAACGAGCGGGCGCCACAGCTCTCTGGTGAAGCCCCCTCCCCTTATGTCACGTTGTAGTTAGGTCGGCCGAAACGCGCCATCCCTCATTCGAGGTACCCCGCTCGATCGAGGGATCATCCCTCGATCGAGGGATTGGCCGAGAAGCGTCAGTTCGGCGTGACGCGATACGCATCGAAGACGGCGTCGAGGTTCCGCAGAGCGGTCAGGAGCGTGCGCAGCGCCTTCACGTCGCCGACCTCCGCGACGTACCAGTTCTTGGCGAGCTGGTCCTCGACGTGACCGCCGTACTCGACGATGTTCGCGCCGTACTCGGCGAAGGTCCGGGCCACGTCCTCGAGCAGACGCGGGCGGTCCCAGGAGTCGACCGCGATCTGCACGCGGAAGCTCCGCGTCGCGCCTCCGTCCCAGGAGACCGGCGTGAACCGCTCCGGGTTGCGCTTGAGCGCCTTCACGTTGGAGCAGTCCTCGCGGTGGATCGTGATCCCCTTGCCGAGCGAGACATAGCCGACGATCTTGTCGCCCGGCACGGGCGTGCAGCACTTCGCGAGGCGGACGAGGACGTCCTCGACGCCGCGGACGTTGATCCCGACGTTCTCGCTCGAGACCGCGTGGCGAGCCTTCGGCGCCTTGAGCGGGACCGTCTCCTCCTCGGCGACCTCATCCGTCTTCAGGCGCTGGATGACTTTGTTGACGATCTGGCCGGCCTGGAGCTTCCCGGAGCCGAGAGCGAGGTAGAAGTCCTCGGCCTTCTTGAAGCCGGTCTCGCGGATCACCTGGGCGAGTACGGCCGAGCCCTGCAGCTTCTTGTAGGGCAGGTTCTGCTTCTTCAGCGCGGCCTCGAGCGCGTCGCGGCCCTTCTGCTCGGTCTCCTCGCGCGTCTCGCGCGAGAACCACTGGCGGATCTTGTTCCGCGCGCGCGACGAGGCGGCCAGCGAGACCCAGTCCCGCGAGGGGCCACGGCTCGTCTTGGTGGTCAGGATCTCGACGAAGTCGCTGTTCTTGAGCCGGTAGTGGAGCGGGACGATGCGGCCGTTGATCTTGGCCCCGACCGTCCTGTGGCCCACGTCGGTGTGCACCGCGTAGGCGAAGTCGATCGGCGTCGAGCCCGCCGGAAGGACCTTCATCTCGCCCTTCGGCGTGAAGACGTAGACCTCGTCGTCGAAGAGGTCGCCCCGGAACGTCTTGTAGAACTCGCGGGGGTCGGCTTCCTCCTCCTGCCAGTCCATGAGCTGCTTCACCCAGGCGAGCCACTCGTCGTCGGCGACCTTGCGCCCACCCTTGTCGAAGCGCCAGTGGGCGGCGACGCCGAGCTCGGCCATCTCGTGCATCTCGCGCGTCCGCACCTGGATCTCGAGGGGCCTGCCCTCCGGCCCGATCACCGTAGTGTGCAGCGCGCGATAGCCGTTCAGCTTCGGCATCGCGACGTAGTCCTTGAAGCGGCCGGGCATCGGCCTCCACAGCGAGTGGATCAGGCCGAGCGCCCCGTAGCAGTCCCGCGTGCCCTCGTCGCCGGCGCGCTCGACGATCACGCGCATGGCCGTGAGGTCGTAGATCTCGTTGAACTCGCGGCCCTTCTTGGTCATCTTGTCGTAGATCGAGTAGAAGTGCTTCGCGCGGCCCGAGATCTCGGCCGGGATGTCGACCTTCTCGAGCTCGGACTGGAGCACCATCGCCGCTTCGCGGACGTGCTCCTCGCGGTCGGCGCGGCGCTCGCTGACCATCGCCTTGATCTCCTCGTACTTGCGCGGGTGGAGGGTCATGAAGGCGAGGTCCTCGAGCTCCCACTTGACCTTGTTGATGCCGAGACGGTGTGCGAGCGGCGCGTAGACCTCGAGCGTCTCCTTGGCCTTCTGGATCTGCTTCTGCTTCCCGAGGTACTCGATCGTGCGCATGTTGTGGAGGCGGTCGGCGAGCTTGATCAGGATCACGCGCACGTCCTGCGCCATCGCCACGATCATCTTGCGGTAGTTCTCGGCCTCCGCCTGCTCGCGGCTCTGGAACTGGATCCGCGTCAGCTTGGTGACGCCCTCGACGAGCTGTCCGATCTCGTCGCCGAACTCCGCACGCACCTCCTGGATGTCCGTGTCGGTGTCCTCGACGACGTCGTGGAGCAGCGCGGCCGCGATCGTCTGCTCGTCGAGGCGGAGCTCCGCGCAGATCTTGGCCGCGCCCCACGGGTGATGGATGAAGTCCTCGCCCGAGCGGCGCTGCTGCCCTTCGTGCTTCGTCGCGGCGAAGCGGAACGCGCGCTGAAGCAGGTCTCTGTCGACCTCCTCGTTGTAGGCCGCGACGTCCGAAATGAGCTCGTCGATCAACTCCTGATGTCGCTCACCAGCCTCGAGAAGGGTCATATAAAGAGTGTACTCCCGGCCCTCCGGGGCCTGATTCGCGCAAAAGAGGAGGCCGCGCGCGGACGGCGAAGCCCGCCGATCCATGCGCAAACGCCGTCAGGAACGCAAGGCCGCGCGACTCGCGCGCGTGCTAGTAACGCTCGACGACTCGGCGCGGCGTGAGCGCCCGTGGCGACCCAGGCGCGCGCACCCGGTCGCGCTCAGTGCCGGGGCCGGCCTTCGTCGTACGACTTGACGTAGTCCGGCGGGAACTGCGGATGGCTGGCCGTGCCGGGGTTGGAGTTGCCATGGCCCCCGGTCGCCGCGAGGGCGTCCGTGTTCTCCACGGTGCGGTCGCCTTCCTCGAGGTAGTCGCTCCGATCGAATGCCCGGAACTTGAACCTCTTCAGCGACTCGAGGATTCGCATGAGGCGAACGGTATGCCTGTCAGGCGGCCCTGGCGAGCGCGGGCTCGTCGAGGATCGCCAGGAAGCGCGCCGATTCGAGCAGGTGTCGCCTCGTCCGGCCCTCGCCCAGCGCGAGCTCGGCGAAGATCGCCGCAGCCTCGGGCTCGCGCTTCTCGGGCGCCTTCAGCCACTCGGCCTTGAGCCATTCGCGCCGCTCCAGATAGTGCTCGTCCGAGTCGAAGACCTGCCGCACGTTGAGCTGCGGGGCGACGGTTCCGTTCCAGCGGTTCTCCTCGAGGCGGAACGCGACGTCGTAGTGCCCGATCCGGCGCAGCCGGTCGAGCTGCGGGCCGAACCGGAACGCGATCGCGCTGCCGGAGTCGCGGCCGTTCTCGCGCACGCGGAACTTGAGATGCTTGCCCTCCCCGACCGCGCCGAGATCGGCGATCTCACACCCGGCTAGCAGCAGCGTCACGCCCGGGTTGGCAAGCCCGAACGGCGCGAGCTGCGCGAGCTCGGTACTGAGGTCGAGCGTGAGGTCGCCGCCGTGGACGAGCGCGTCCACCGTCGTCACCGGCCTGAGGTCGTCGTCTGCGAGCTCGCCGTCGGCCACGGCCGCGAGCGCCTGCGCGAACGGCTCGATCTCCTCGGGGCGGATCGAGAGCCCCGCTGCGGCCGCGTGGCCGCCCCAGCGCTCGAGGTGACCCGCGCATGCCGCGAGCCCGTCGTGGAGGTCGAAGCTCGGGATCGAGCGCCCGGAGCCCTTCCAGTCGCCGTCTCTGCCAGCGATCAGGACGACCGGACGGTTGTAGCGCTCGACCAGGCGCGAGGCGACGATCCCGATCACGCCCTCGTGCCAGCCCTCGCCGGCAACCACGTAGGCGCGGCGTGCCTTCCGGGACTCCGGCCACTCCTCGATTGCCTCCAGCGCCTCGCGGAGGATCCGCTCCTCCACCGCTTGCCGGTCGCGGTTGAGCTCCTCGAGTTGCGCGGCGAGGCTCCGCCCCTCATCCTTGTCCTCGGTCAGCAGCAGGTCGAGCGCGGCCTCCGGCCGGCCGAGCCGCCCCGCCGCGTTCAGACGCGGAGCGATGCGGAAGCCGATCGCGCCCGCGTCGACGGCCGCCGGGTCGATCCGGGCCACGCGCATGAGCTCGCGCAGTCCCGGCTTCTGCGTCCGCGCGAGCACGCGCAGCCCCGCGACGGCAAGCCCGCGGTTCTCGTCGACCAGCGGCACGACGTCGGCGACGGTCGCCACAGCGACGAGGTCGAGGTGGCGCGCGAGCGCCTCGGACTCTGGCCCGAGCAGCGCCTGGCCGAGCTTCCACGCGACACCCGTGCCGCAGAGCTCGCGGAACGGGTACTCGCCGCGGTAAGGCCCGACGACCGGGCAGTCGGGCAGCTCCTCCCCGGCCCGGTGGTGGTCGGTGACGACGACGCCCAGCCCGAGCTCGCGCGCATGCGCGACCTCGTCCACGGCCGTCACGCCGCAGTCGACGGTGAGGACGAGCCCGCAGCCCTCCTCGGCGAGCCGCGAGAGCGTGTCGGCGTGGATCCCGTAGCCCTCGTCGAAGCGGCTCGGCAGGTGCCACGTCACATCCGCGCCGAGCTCGCGCAGGACCAGGACTGCGAGCGCCGTCGCGCACACTCCATCCGCGTCATAGTCGCCGTGCACGCAGATCCGCTTTCCCGCCGCGATCGCCGCCCGGATCGCGTCGCAGGCGGCGGCCATGTCGCCGAGCAGGAACGGATCGTGTCGAGGAAGCTCCGCGTCGAGAAACGCGCGTGCGCTCTCGACGTCTCCATATCCGCGGCGGATGAGCACGGCGGCCGTCGTCGAGGCGAGGCCGAGCTCGCGCGCGAGGGCATCGACCTCCTCGTGCGCGGCCTGGGCGCGCAGTCTCCACTGACGGTCCGACATGGGCAGTCCAAGGTACGGTCGCCGCCGGACGGATCGGACGCGCGCCTATTCGCGCGGGAGCCTGACCCCGAGCGCCGAGAGCACGACCAGCACGACGAGCACGCCGACCCCGAGCCCCACGATCCGCCACGGGTGCTCCCGCTTCCGGATCGACTCCCAGCCGACCCGCGCCCAGAGCACGAAGAGACCCGCCGTCGCGCCGGCGACCAGCACGAGCACGGGCGCGAGAACCGCCGCCCGTTCGAGCGGCAGCTCGAAGATCCAGACGGCCAGCAGCACGAGCGCTGCCGTGGCCAGACCGGACAGCAGGGCCGCCCGAGGGCTCACGAGGTCAGTCTAGACGGGCGCACCGGCAAAGCCCGCACGCCCTCTCATTGGTCGGCGTCGCAAGCGAACGCCTCAGGTGCCGGGGCTATCCTCCTTTCGTGGACGTGGAGAACTACTCGTCCGGCGACGACATCGTGGTCGAGTTCCTCCGTCTCCAATTCAGCTTCAACGCCGCCGACTTCGCGCAGCGGGTCTCCGCGGCCGCGTACCGGCTCGGCCTCGTCGACGACAACGACCTGGAGGCCGAGGAGACCGAGGATCTCGTGGAGCTGACGGCCGACGGCCGGATCGAGGAGCCTCGCAGCGACCTCGGGCGCTATCTCGTGCGCCACTGGGACCGGCTCTCGCTCGTGGACGGAGAGTCGCTCGTCTACTGGTTGCGCAAGCTCGTCTTCCGGGGCGCGTGGCTGGACCACCGCGTAAAGGACGGCCGGCTGGACGTCACCTGGGACGACGGCTCCTCTGACTTCACGTACCTCGAGCCCGGCGGCGAGCGGGCGCTGCTGGAGGTCGCCCCCACGCCCTCTTGGCACGAGCTTCAGTTCCGAAGAGCTTGACTCTCTGCTTACGTAAGCTTAGACTTACGTAAGTCATGGCTTACCGAAACGCCATGGATGCGCTGGGTGACCCGACACGCCGGGCGATCTTCGAGCGGCTACGCCAAGGCGCCCTCGCGGTCGGGGAGATCGCGGACGAGCTGCCCGTCAGCCGTCCTGCGGTGTCGCAGCACCTGCGCGTGTTGAAGGAGGCCGGCCTCGTGCGGGAGCGGCGAGACGGCACGCGACGGCTCTACCGCGTCGACCCGGACGGGCTCGGCGAGCTGCGCGACTACTTCGACGACTTCTGGTCACAGGCCCTCGCGAGCTTCAAGGCGGAGGCCGAGAGCGAGAGGAGGAACGGATGAGCACGCAAGCAGCAGGCACGGAGTCGATCCAGCGATCGGTGTCGGTGGACTGCTCGGTCGAGCACGCCTTCGAGACCTTCACGGACCGGATCCACGAGTGGTGGCCCCTGGCGACCCACTCGATCGAGGTCGGCGAGACGAGCTCCCCGCCGGAGACCGTGGTCTTCGACGGCCCGGGCGGCCGCGTCTACGAGCGCACGACCAAGGGCGAGGAGCTCGAGTGGGCCCGCGTGACCGCCTTCGAGCCGCCCCACCGGCTCGTGCTCGCGTGGAACCCGAGCCGCGAGCAGGACCGGCCGCGCACCGAGATCGAGATCACGTTCGCCGAGGAGGACGGCAAGACGCGCGTCGACCTCGAGCACCGCGGCTGGGATCAGCTGGGTGACAAGGCTGTAGAGGCCAGGGACGGCTACAACCAGGGCTGGCAGACGGTGCTCGCCGACTACGCCGAGTCGGCTTCTAGCTGAGCGCCGTTTCGACAGGAGGTCGCGCCGGCTCGACCGGTGCGGCCTCCGTCCGTTAACCGGATTCGGGCAGCGAGAAGCCGAACGGCTCGTGCTCCTCGGCGAGGCTGAGCGTGATGCGCCCGACGGCGCCGACGGGGACGATCCACTCCTCGATTCCGTCGTCGTCATCGGAGTACGGCGAGAGCGTGACGAAGCCGAAGCCCGGCTCCGGTGAGATCGAGCGCACGGTCACCGTCGCGCCGTCGCGGAGGTCGATGTCCACGCGTGGCTGCTTCCCGTGCTCGCCGACGAAGGCCTCGATCCGCTGCAGGATCCGCGAGACGAGCGCGTCGAGTGGGCCCGAGACGCCTGGAAGCCAGAGCTCGGACATCTAGAAGAGGCTCGCGTCGACGTCGGCTCCCACCGCGCCGATGTGCTCGCGGCCGAGACGCGTGACGATGCGGCCCCTCGGGGTTCGCTGGATGAACCCGAGCTGGAGGAGGTAGGGCTCATAGACGTCCTCGATCGTGTCCGGCTCCTCGCCCAGCGAGACCGCCAGCGTCGAGAGGCCGACCGGGCCGCCCTCGAACTTCTCGACTACCGCTCGCAGCAGCGCGCGGTCCATCCGCTCGAGGCCGCACTCGTCGACCTCGAGCAGCTCGAGCGCCTCACGCGCGATCGCGGTCGTGATCGCTCCCTCGTGCCGGACCTCGGCGACGTCGCGGACACGGCGCAGGATGCGATTGGCGATCCGGGGCGTCCCGCGCGAGCGGCGCGCGATCTCGTCTGCGGCCTCGTCCTCGATCTCGACCTCGAGAATCCGCGCCGAGCGGCGCACGATCCGGGCGAGCTCCTCGGGCTGGTAGTGCTCGAGCCGGAACGTCATCCCGAAGCGGTCGCGGAGCGGGCTCGTGAGCAGCCCCGTGCGCGTCGTAGCACCGACGAGCGTGAACGGCGGCAGGTCGAGTGTCAGCGTGCGCGCGGCGGGGCCCTGGCCGACGACAATGTCGAGCCGGAAGTCCTCGAGCGCCGGATACAGGATCTCCTCGACTGCGCGGCTCAGGCGATGGATCTCGTCGATGAAGAGGACGTCACGCTCACCGAGCGCGGTCAGGATCGCAGCCACGTCGCCCTTGCGCTCGAGCGCGGGGCCCGCCGCCGAGCGAAGCCCGACGCCGAGCTCCTCCCGGACGATGTAGGCGAGGCTCGTCTTGCCGAGCCCGGGCGGGCCGATCAGGAGCACGTGGTCGAGCGCCTCGCCGCGCGTGCGGGTCGCCTCTAGAGCGATCGCGAGCTGCTCCTTGGTGCGCTCCTGGCCGACGAACTCGTCGAGCCGCCGCGGCCGCAGCGAGCGGTCGAGCTCGTCCTCCTCGGCGACGGCCGCAGGCGCGAGAAACGGCGTCTCGGTCTCGGTCACGGGTCAGGCCGCTTCCCGCAGAGCCTGCCGCACCTGCTCCTCGACCGGCAGGTCCGGGTCGACTCGCGCCAGTGCGCGCTCAGCCTCGACGGGTGAGAACCCGAGCTCGACGAGCGCGTCGCGCGCCCCGAGGCGGCCGGACTCGGGTGCGGTGACAGCGGAGCCGAGCTTCTCCTTCAGCTCGAGCACTACCCGTTGCGCGGTCTTCTTGCCAATCCCGGGGATCGCCTCGAACCGTGCGGTGTCGTCGAGCGCGATCGCGCGGCGCAGGTCGGCCGGTGGCGAGCCAGAGACGATCGCGAGCGCGACCTTCGGCCCAACCCCCGAGACGGCGAGCAAATGCTCGAACAGCTCGCGCTCGGCCGGTTCGGCGAACCCGTAGAGCTGCAGCGCGTCCTCGCGCACGTGCAGGTAGGTCTCGAGCGCCACCTCCTCCCCGCGCTCGGCGAGCCGGGATGCCGTCGGCGTCACCGACAGCGCGTAGCCGACACCCCCGACCTCGAGCACGAGCCGCTCGCCCACGCGTGCGACCGGCTTCCCACGCAGACGCGCGATCACACCGAGAGGTTACGCAGCAAGGCGGATGTTCCTGCCTGGCCCGCCGCTGCGCCAGACGACCGCTACGAGAGCATCGTCGGGAGCTCCGGCTAGCCGGCGATCTCGAGCAGCGGCGGCGCCAGCGCGTGGCAGATCGCGACCGCGAGCGCGTCGGACGCGTGGTGCGTCTTCGGGGGCGTTCGCATGCCGAGGATCGCCATCACCATCCGCTGCACCTGCGCCTTCTCGGCGCGGCCGTAGCCGCACACTGCCTGCTTCACGCGCGCGGGCGCGTACTCAGCGCACTCGACGCCGAACGATGCGGCAGCGACGAGCACGGCGCCCCGGGCTTGCCCGACGGAGAGCGCGGTGCGGGCGTCGACGCCGACGAACGACTCCTCGAGCACGACGGCCCCCGGCTCGTACTCCTCCAGCAGCTCGATGACGCCGTCGAAGATCGTCTTCAAGCGCAGCTCCGGCCGGCGCCCGGCGGGCGTCTGCCACCAGCCGTGGTGGACGGCCCTGAGGCGCCCGCCTTCCTCGTTGACGATGCCGTAACCGCACGCTGCCGTACCCGGATCGATGCCCAGGACCTTCACGGCGCCACATTACGCACATGACCGGACGTTCCTCCGCAGCGCAAAGCCCTCACGCGAGTGTCGCCAATTCCAGCCGTTCGGCCGATTGAACGGATACCCGCTCGTCCGCCCGCAGGAGCCCTGAATGCCGCCCAGCCGCCTTGCCCGCTTCGCCCTCGCAACCGTCGCGTGTGTTGCGCTGATCCTCGGCACGGCCGGCGCCGCCTCCGCGGCACAGACGGTGGCGTTGCTGACGCCCGCGGACGGCTCGGCAATCACCCTCAAGCCGAACACCTACGTCAGGTATCGCTGGCTCGTGAGCTGGCCGGAGGCACCGAGAAAAGGGACCGCCGCGATCACCTGGCAGCTCTCGACAAACCCCGCTTTCAGCACGATCGTCGGCACCGAGGTCCACATGTGCCCGGCCCGGAGCTACAACTGCTGGACGGCGTTCACTCCCGCACGGGCCTACGGAGCGCAGACGTTCTACTGGCGTGTGAAGTTCGGCGACGTCTACAGCGACGCCAGCTCGTTCACCGTCAAGATCCCCGATCGCGTCAAGCCGAAGGTCCGCGCCCTCAGCGGCAGCGCCCTCCGCGGAAAACGCGCGCGGTTCGCCGTGAGGGCGGCCGACGATCGCGGAGAGGTCCGGTACCGCGCGACGCTGCTCTGGCGCGGCGGGTACACGGTGCTCGCGCGGTCGTTCCCGTTCGTCCGGTCGACGTGGGCCAAGCCGCTCCGCTTCAGCAGCGCCCAACCGCTCACGAAGCAGCTGCGCCCAGGACGGTACGTCTTCTGCGTGAAGGCCTGGGATCGCGCCGGGAACCACGCCCGGAACTGCGCCCCGTACCGCATCCGCTAGACGACGGCCTCCATCAGCTGCTCGGAGATGTCGAAGTTCGAGTAGACCTCCTGGACGTCGTCGCTCTCGTCAAGCGCGTCGATCAGTCTGAGCGTCTGCTTCGCCGCGGTCTCGTCGTCCAGGTTGACCGTCGTCTTCGGCACCATCGTCAGCTCGGAGGACTCGACCTCCATCCCGGCCTGCTCGATCGCTTCGCGGACGGCGCCGAGCGCCTCGGGCGACGAGATGACGCGGAAGCTCGACCCTTCGAGCTCGACGTCGTCCGCGCCTCCGTCGGCCGCGGCCAGCACGAGCTCGTCCTCGTCGGCGCGCTCGGCGTCCACGAAGACCAGGCCGCGCCGCTCGAAGAGCCACGCGACGGCCCCCGAGCCGCCGAGGTTGCCGCCGTGCTTCGTGAAGGCCGCGCGTACGTCGGCGGCGGTGCGGTTGCGGTTGTCGGTGAGCGCCTCCACGAGCACGGCCACCCCGCTCGGCCCGTACCCCTCGTAGACGACCTGCTCGAAGCTGTCGGCATCGGCGTCCGCGCCCGAGCCTCGCGCGATCGCGCGCTCGATGTTGTCCTTGGGCATCGAGTAGGAGCGCGCCTTCTCGATCGCGTTCGCGAGCGCGAGGTTCGAGGCCGGATCTGGCCCGCCGTCACGCGCGGCGACGATCAGGGCGCGCGAGAGCTTCGAGAAGAGCTGGCCGCGCTTCTTGTCGGCCGCACCCTTCTTGTGCTTGATCGAGCTCCACTTGCTATGCCCGGACATTCGCCTCCTCTCGGACGAGGTCGAGGAACCGCTCGTGCACGCGCGTGTCGTCGGTCAGCTCCGGGTGGAAGGCCGCGACGATTGTGTGGCCCTCCCGGAGGAGGACCGGCTCACCGTCGAGCTCGGCGAGCACTTCCACCTCGGGGCCTGCGTCGGCCACGCGCGGAGCTCGGATGAACACACCGCGAAGCGGCCGCTCGTCGCCGGCGAGCTCGAGATCGGCCTCGAAGCTCGCGACCTGGCGCCCGTAGGCGTTGCGGTCGACCTCGAGGTCGAGGACGTCCAGGTGCTTCCGGTCCAGCAGGATCATCCCGGCGCAGGTGCCGAGCATCGGGCGGTCGAAGTCGCGGATCGCGTCCTCGAGGCCGTAGAGGCGGACGAGACGCATGATCGCGGTCGACTCTCCGCCCGGGATCACGAGTCCGTCGAGGTCGGCGAGCTGCTCGGGCTTGCGCACCTCGACCGTCTCGACGCCGAGCCTGCGCAGCACGGCCGCGTGCTCCCGCACGTTTCCCTGCACCGCCAGGATGCCGATTCGCGGCGCGTCGCTCATGCGCCCGATTCTAGTTCCGGGCGAGGATCAGCCGGACAGCGCGTACAGCGTGGTGTCCGAGTTCCGCTCCAGCCACTGCTTCGACCACCACGACGTCACCACGGTGACGTCGCCGGGATCCAGCGGCGAGGACGCGACGTTCAGGTCGAAGCCGAGATCGGCCGGACTGGTGGTCTGGTAGCTGAACTCCGCAGTCCCCTCGGCGCCAGCGATGGTCTTGGCGATCGGGAAGAAGCCGATCACGACACCTGGAGTCGGCGTCAGCCCGCTCCGGTTGCCGTAGAGCCGGTAGCTCAGGCCGGGCACGAGGTTCGTGAACGTGAAGTCGAGGTTGTAGACGCCTACCTTCGGTTGCACCGCGTTGATGCGGCCCTTGACGCCGGCGAAGGTCGTCGGATCGCCGTTGCAGAGCCCGTAGCTCACGAACCCGGAGACGGCGCAGATCGACGTGAAGCTCGTCGATGCGGGGCTCCGGCCGTTCTGCTTCGTCAGCGGAGCGGCGTCCGCCGCAGCAACCCAGACCAGCCCCACGAGCACCACGATTGCGAGAACCCGCTTCACATAGCTCTTCTTAGCGAAGAACGCGAAAGAAAGCCCTAGCCGAACGAGCTGTTCTCGCGGCTACCAGCCGCGAGTCTCGAGCAGCTCGTCGGGCGAGAGCGTGGCGGTGGAGAGGCCGGACATCGCGTCGCCGAGCCCGCTGCTCACCCGGCCGAGGATCTCGGCGTCCTGGAAGTGCGTGGTCGCCTCGACGATCGCCTTGGCGCGCGTCGAGGGATCCTCCGACTTGAAGATCCCCGAGCCGACGAAGACGCCGTCCGCGCCGAGCTGCATGCAGAGCGCGGCGTCGGCGGGGGTCGCGATGCCGCCCGCGGTGAACGTGACGACCGGAAGCTTCCCGTTCGCGGCGACCCACTTGACGAGCTCGAGCGGCGCGCGCAGCTCCTTCGCCTCGGAGTAGAGCTCCTCCTCGCGCAATGCGCCGAGCTTGCGGATGTGCCCGAACACCGAGCGCATGTGCGTGACCGCGTTGACGATGTCGCCGGTGCCGGCCTCGCCCTTCGTCCGGATCATCGCCGCGCCCTCGGAGATGCGGCGAAGCGCCTCGCCGAGGTTCGTGCAGCCGCAGACGAAGGGGATGGTGAACGCCCACTTGTCCACGTGGTGCTGCAGGTCGGCCGGGGTCAGCACCTCGCTCTCGTCGATGTAGTCGACCTCGAGCGCCTCCAGGATCTGCGCCTCGACGAAGTGCCCGATGCGGCACTTGGCCATGACCGGGATCGTCACGGCCTCCTGGATCTCTCGGATCTTGTCCGGGTCGGCCATGCGGGCGACGCCGCCTTCGACCCGGATGTCGGCCGGAACCCGCTCGAGCGCCATGACCGCGACTGCGCCTGCCTCTTCGGCGATCACGGCCTGCTCGGCCGTCGTCACATCCATGATCACCCCGCCCTTCAGCATCTCGGCGAGGCCCGACTTCACGCGCATCGTTCCCGTCTCGGCCATCGCGCTGATTCTAGCCGTGGGCCTTGATTCTCCGCGCCCGCGGTGCGAGCCTTAGCACCCGTGGCCGCCGTCCCCACGAAGGAGCTTCGCCTTGCGCTCGTCTGCTACGGAGGCTCCTCGCTCGCGGTCTACATGCACGGGATCACCAAGGAGCTGAACCGGCTCGTCAAGGCCTCGGCGTCCCTCGAGGCGAGGAACGGCGACAGCGGCTCGCCGAGCGAGCGCACCTACGCCCGACTGCTCGAGGAGCTCGCGCAGCGAAGCCCCGAGCACCTTCGGACGCGCGTGGTCGTCGACATTATCGCCGGCACCTCCGCGGGCGGGATCAACGGTGTCTGCCTCGCCAAGGCGCTCGCACACAACCTCTCGCAGGACGGCTTCCGCGACGTCTGGTTCGAGCACGGCGACATCAACGGCCTGCTCTCCGCGCCGCGCTGGGTGCCCGGGCGGGGGCTCAAGCTGGCCTGGGTCGCCGCGCGGTCGCTGAAGCACGCGCCGCTCAGGGGCGACCTGATGGCCCGCTGGATCTACGACGCCTTCAAGCAGATGGACCAGAACGGCTCGACCCCCCAGACGCTGACGACTCTCATGCCCGGCGACCACAAGCTCGAGCTGTTCGTGACGGCGACGGACTTCTTCGGCTACGGCCGGCAGGTGCCGTACGCCGACCCGAACCCGATCCACGACACGCGTCACCGGCACGTCCTCACCTTCCGCTTCGGCGGGGAGGACCGCAGCGACGACTTCGACTCGAAGTCGAACGGCGCGCTCACGTTCGCGGCCAGGACGACCTCGTGCATCCCGGGCGCGTTTCCGCCGGTGAGCTTCGACGCGCTCCAGGGCTGGCTCGGCGAGGACCGGCCGGTCGACTTCGACGAGCTCGCGCACCGGTTCTTCCCGCAGTACGAGCTCGCCAGGTTCCCGCCCTCGTGGACGTGGTTCGTCGACGGCGGCGTGCTCGACAACAAGCCGTTCGGGCCGGCGATCCAGGCGATCCGCGAGCGGCCCGCCGACGTCCAGGTCGACCGGCGCCTGCTGTACCTCGAGCCCGACCCCGGGGTGGGACTGAGCCCGTCGCACCGGAAGCCGCCCTCGACCCTGACCGCGGCGCTCGGCGGGCTCACCGGACTGCCGAGGGCCGAGCCGATCCTCGACGACCTGGTCGAGGTCGGCGCGCTCAACGAGCGCGTGCGGCGGATCCGGGACATCATCGAGACGAGCTGGGACACGGTCGAGGGGCGCGTTCGCGAGCTCGCCGGCCCACTCCCCTCGATCCCGAAGAACGCCGCCGACCCGAAGCTCGCCGAGATCAGGACGAAGACCGCCGAGGAAGCGCGCCGCAGCGCCGGCTTCAGCTACGCGACGTACGTGCGGCTCAAGATCAGCGGCGTCGTCGACCGCTACGCGCAGACGGCGTGCGGGGTCTGCAACTTCCCCGACGACTCGACGCACGCCCTCCTCACCCGCAGCTCGCTTCGCGGCTGGGCGGAGCAGCGCAAGCTCTTCGAGCAGCTGATGGAGCCGTCGAAGGGACAGCTCGACTTCCTGCTCGACTTCGACCTCGGCTACGGCGAGCGGCGCCTGCGTTTCGTGATCGACGGGCTCAGCCATCTCTACCAGTCCGCTGGGAAGCCCGGATACCCGATGCGGGAGGAGATCGACGAGGCGAAGGGTCGCCTTTGGGACGCGGTCGTGACGTTGCGCGACGCCCTGTCGGGCGTCGGCTTCGATGCGGCGCTCACAGGCAAGTTCGAGAGCTGCTTCCCCGCCAAGCCGATGCGCGAGTTCATGGAGCAGTCCGGCTTCGACATCCACGCCTACGTCGAAGGGCATCGTGCCGAGCTCGACGATCTCGAAGAGGCGCTGAAGGCATACCTCAAGCAGCGCCTCTCGGGCTTCACGGCCAAGCTCTACGGCGGCCTGCTCGAGGTGACCGAGGGCTGGAGCGACGCGTGCAGGTGGGATCTCCTCGTCCGTTATCTCGGCTTCCCGTTCTGGGACGTGCTGCTCTACCCGATCCAGGCGCTGAGCGACGTCGGCGAGCGCGACCAGGTCGAGGTCGTGCGCATCAGCCCGCGCGACGCGCACCGGATCCCGGTCGAGGGCGACGCGAACCACAAGAAGCTGGTCGGCGCCGAGAAGGGCCACTTCGGCGCGTTCCTCAGCCGCGAGGGCCGCGAGCAGGACTATCTCTGGGGCCGCCTCGACGGCGCTGAGCGGTTTATCGGGATCCTGCTCGACGGCGCAGACGAGGCCGACGTAAAGCGCTGGTGCAACGAGGCGTTCGGCGCGATCCTGGAGGAGGACGAGCAGGCTGTCCCGCTGGCATCGGGGCTCGTCGAGCGGGTCCGCACGACTATCGCGCCCTAGTCACCAGACTTGTAAATCGCACGAGAAGCGCCTACGCTCGTCGGTGCGGCCCAGCCTCTGGGGAGAGGAGGGCTTGTATGAACTCGGTAGGTGCATCCGTCGAGGCCCCGAGCAGGGGCCTCCGGAGATTCGTTCGCCAACGCCTGGAGATGGAAGGAGCGTCGTTTCCGGAGCTCGTCTGGGTGCACTCGCTGCGCCAGAAGGAGCTGAAGAACAACCATCACAAGCCCTACGAGGGACCTGCCGAGGAGCGCTACCGGAAGTTCAAGGATCGCTTCGAGGCCGAGCACGGCGAGATCCTCAACGCGTACTGGTGCAGCGACGAGGCCTCCGGGGTCGCGCTGACGATCAAGCCGCGCCCGCTGTTCCTGCCGGATGTCGTCGAGCTGCACTGGGCGACGGACTGGTCGACGAAGGACAAGCCGAAGCTGATGCAGTTGCTGTACCTGTGCGAGAGCCTCTCGGTGCGGGTGCACGAGGTGCTTCGCGATACCAGTCAGCGGCTCGCGATGCAGTCGCTCTTCACGCTGGTCAGCTTCCTGCTCGCCTTCAGCGAGACCGACCGGGCCACGAACGAGCACGCCGTCCGGGAGATCGACCGCACGACCCGCGACCAGCTGAGGAAAATCGAGAAGTACTACCGCGAGGCCGCGGTGCGGTCGGGCCAGATCGTCTACGTGGGCGGGATGCTGCTGGGGATGATCCCGATGATCGTCCTCGCGATCATCGGCTGGATCGTGCTCGCGAACGCGAAGGACTTCAACGACGTGGGCGCGATCGGCACGCTCTGCTTCTGCACGGGAGCGGTCGGCGCGCTGATCAGCGTCATGTCGCGGCTGAGCAGCGGCCGCGTGCGCGTGGACTGGGAGTTCGGCAAGGACACGCTGCGAACGCTCGGCGCGCTCCGTCCGTTCGTCGGCGCGGTGTTCGGTCTGATGACCTTCTTCGCGCTCAAGAGCGGAGTGGTCGCGCTCGACGTGATCGACGGGAGCAAGAGCACGTACTTCTATCTCCTCTTCGCGTTCGCGGCCGGCTTCAGCGAGCGGTTCGCGCGCGACATGCTCCTCCACGCGCCCGAGACGGCGACCGGCAGGGGCAAGCCGAAGCAGCCGGAGCAGCAGGACGACCCCGAGCTCGCCGACGAGGTCTCGGACGTCCTGCCGCCCGTGACCGGCCAGTAGACCCGTGGCCACACTCACGAAGTCGCTCCGCCGCGAGTACACGCTTCTCTACCGGTCGTGCCTGATCCGCCCGGCCCGGAAGGCAGCCGTCGACCAGGCCGCCCGCAAGCTGATTGCGAACCAGGCGCGCTACGAGAAGGTCGCGGCGGCGCTCAAGATCCCGTGGTCGGTCATCGCGGCGATCCACTGGATGGAGGCGGGCGGCGACTTCACACGGCACCTCCACAACGGCGACCCGCTCACGGCGCGGACGACACACGTTCCCGCCGGGCGCCCGCGGACAGGCAACCCGCCCTTCACCTGGGAGCAGAGCGCGATCGACGCGCTGACCTACCAGGGCTTCGCGAGGTGGAAGGACTGGAGCATCCCCGGGACGCTCTACAAGCTCGAGAGCTACAACGGGTTCGGCTACCGCGACCATCACCCGGGCGTGCCCTCACCCTACCTGTGGAGCTTCTCGAACCACTACACCCGCGGGAAGTACGTCGCCGACGGCAAGTTCTCGCCGACTGCGGTGTCACAGCAGGTCGGCGCCGCGGTCCTGCTCAGACGCCTGCAGCAGGGCGGGGCCGCGGTCCCGACCGGCCCGCGTGTCCTTCAGCTGACGAACCCGCACCTGACCGGACCGGACGTGAAGGACGCGCAGCTCCTGCTCAGGAAGAACCCGTACGGCAAGTTCGACGCCGGGACTGCCGATAGCGAGTTCGGCGACCTGACCTCGGGAGCGGTGAAGCGGGCGAAGTGGGAGCTCGGCTATCCGCAGAACGCGATCAACGACACGTTCGGGCCGCAGCTGAAGGCGATTCTCGCGGGGAAGAAGCCTCTCACGGCGGCGTTCAAGCAGCGGCGCGCGAAACGGCTTCGTGCGGCCACCTCCGAGAAGGCGATCCGCAAGCGCATCGTCGGCTGGGCGCTCTGGGGCTGTAAGAACTCGGGGCGGATCGGCTACTCGCAGGACGGCGCTGTTCGTCTCGATGGCCTCGGCAAGCCCGGCACGGTCCCGCTCGCAACCGACTGCTCGGCCTTCGCCACGCTCTGCTACGGCTGGGCCGGAGCGCCGAACCCGAACGCGACGGGCGCGTACGACTCCCGCGGTCCCGCGTACACCGGCTCGATGCTCGGCCACTGCCGCCGGATCCCGAAGAGCGCGGCTCAGCCGGGCGACCTCGTCGTGTGGACGCCGCCGAACACCGGCCAGCACGTGTGCCTCGTCGTCACGCCCGGCGCCGACCCGGTGCTCGTCTCGCACGGCGACGACTCGGGGCCGAAGCGCCTCCGCTTCTCCGCGGAGGACGCGTACCAGCGCCGCAACGGACACGGCACTGCGGTCTGGCTCACGGCGTTCTAGAGTCTTCCGCGTGGACATCGCCGAGAGCCTGGGCCAGCTGGCCCTGTTCGCCGACCTGACGCCCTCGCAGCTCGAGGCGATCGCGCACACCCACGACGAGGACGTCTTCGCGGAGGGCGAGCGCGTGCTGCGTCGCGGGCTCAGCGGCGGGAACTTCTACGTCATCCTCGACGGAGAGGCGAAGGTCGAGTTCGAGGGCGAGGAGCGCAACCGGCTCGGCCGCGGGGAGTTCTTCGGCGAGATCTCCGCGCTGACCGGCGAACCGCCGGCCGCGGACGTCGTCGCCGCGACGACCCTGCGCTGCCTGGTCATCCCCGCCGCACAGCTGGAGCAGCTGCTCCTCGAGCGGCCGCAGTTCATGCTCAGGCTGCTGCGCATGGAGGCCCGCCGCCTGCAGGGCACGGTGAATTGGCGGCCGTAGAGCGGCCGTTCCCACCCGGCGAGTACGAGGTCGTGGTCGTCGGGAGCGGCCCGGGAGGGCTGCAGACGAGCTACTGGCTGCGGCATCTCGGGGTCGAGCACGCCCTCATCTCGCGCGACGACCGGCCGGCGGGGATGTTTCAGCGCTTTCCGATCTTCCAGCGGTTGATCACGTGGACGAAGCCCGACGCGCCGGTCGAGCGCACCTCACGCGAGTACGAGTGGTACGACCACAACAGCCTCATCGCCGATGAGGCGGAGCTGAAGGCGCTCGTGCCGGAGCTGATGGACCGCGCCTATGACCTCCCGTCGCGCGCCGAGATGGAGGCCGGGATCGGCGCGTTCGCGGACAAGGCAGCGCTGCAGGTTCGCTACGGCTGCACCTGGGAGTCGACCCGCCACGAGGAGGACGGGATCACGCTCGTGACGAGCGACGGCGAGTACAGCGCGAAGGCGGTGGTGTTCGCAATCGGCGTGACGAAGCCGTGGCGGGCCGGCATTCCGGGGCTCGAGCACGCGGCGCACTACGTCGACACGGCGAGCCCGGAGGCGTACGCCGACCGCGAGGTCTTCGTCGTCGGCAAGCGCAACTCGGGCTTCGAGGTCGCTCAGGGCCTGCTTCCGTGGGCACGCAGTGTCGTCCTCGGCTCCCCGCGGCCGGTACAGATGGACGCTCTCGCCCTCTCGGCCCTCCGCGTCCGCTACCTGCACCCCTACGACGAGTACGCGCGCGGCGGGCCAGGCACGTACGTCCTGGACGTGACGATCGAGCGGATCGAGCGCGACGCGGACGGCTTCCGGATCGTCACTCACGGGACGACCTGGGACGGGACGCTCGAGTTCCGCGCCGACGACGTGATCGCGGCGACCGGCTTCGAGACGCCGCTGCTCGATCTGCCCGAGCTCGGGCTGGTGACGGTCAACGACGGCCGCATCCCCGCGCTCACTCGGTTCTGGGAGAGCGTCTCGCTGCCGGGCGTGTACTTCGCGGGGAACGCGTCGTCGGGCGCCAAGGGGATCGGCAAGCGCGGGGCAGGCGCGAGCTCGACCTCCGTGAACGGCTTCCGCTACAACGCGCGCGTGCTCGCCGAACACATCGCCGCGCGGCTGTCCGGCTGGGAGCGCGCGCGCGAAGGCGTCGAGGACCCGGTCTCCTATCTCCTTCGCGAGCTCACGGCGGCGCCCGAGCTATGGGTGCAGAAGGGCTACCTCTGCCGCGTGCTCGCCGACGAGGGAGGCGGCTTCGTGGACGACGGAATCCTCCCGCTCGCGCACTTCCTCGACGCGCTCGACCACGACGCCGTCGCAGCCAGCGTCGAGGTCGACGAGGCCGGCCGCATCATCCCCACGGTCTACCTGCGCCGCGGCGGCGAGATCACCGAGCGCCAGCTCGAGCCCCACCCGATGCACGGCTACGAGAGCGAGCCGTACCACCGCGAGGTCGCCGGGCTCCTCTCCTCCTAGCCGCCGCCGACGTGTCGCCGGCGCGTGGTGCAGATGTTCGCGATCTTGCGGCCTCGCCCGAGCTCGACCTCGGCCAGGACCAGCTTCTGTCGGGGCAACTCGGGCAAGACCTCCACCGCAAAGGTCTCGCGGATGCGCGAGTACTCCTGCCCCTGGAGCACCGGGACAGGGCGCTCCGGCCGCTCGTCAAACCGCACCGTCACGTACACCGTGGTTCCTGCCGCGTGGCCGGATAGATCAACTGCGACGGTTCGAGAGACGACGATCTCTTCCCCGCGCGCATCGAGTGCGTATCCGGGCGAGATCGTCAATTCCCGGGTTCCCTGCGGGCTCGGACGCACCTCGAGGCCGCGGACGATTCCCCAACCGTGAAGGAAGCGGTTGTGGCGGCGCGCCTTCTCACGGTGGTAGAGCTGCTCCTGCTCGAGATCGTCGACACCGATGACCTGGCCGACGAAGTAGCGCGGGCGCTCGCTGGGGCTCACGTCTTGATCGTTACGGACGCAGCGGACACCCGGCAGCTAGTCCCAGGTGTGACGGAGCCGGAAGATCACGAACTCCGAAGGTCGCAGCGGCGCGAAGCCGACTTCGATCACCACGATCCCGCGCTCGATGTCGCGCTGCGTCGTCGTGTCCGAGCCACAGCGCACGAAGTAGGCGTCGGCCGGGCTTTGGCCGGCGAAGCCGCCCGAGCGGAACGTGAGGTCGAGGAACGCCTCCACGAGCCCGCGGATCGTTCTCCACGTCGGCTCGTCGTTGGGCTCGAAGGCCGCCCAGCCGAGGCCGCGGTCGATGCTCTCCTCGAGGTAGAGCGCCAGACGCCGGACGGGCACGTACTTCCAGTCCTCGCCGTGATCCCGCCCGCTGCCGACGGTGCGCGCACCCCACGGCACGATGCCGTGCCCGGGCAGCGCCCGCAGCGCGTTCACGCCGGAGCGCCGTAGCAGCGCCGCGCCGCGGGCGTCGATCGCCGAGCCGAGGCCGACGGCGCCCTGGAGGTGCGCGCCCGTGGCGAAGGCCCAGACGCCTCGCTCGACGTCCGTGCGCGCGAGCAGTCCCGCCACGGCCGCGGACGGGCCGAAGCGCATCGTCCCGGGCGGGCGAAGCGGATCGAGGATCACCAGCCGAGGGAGGTGGACGGCGACGTGTCCCTGGTCGGTGGCGGCGATCGCCCCGACCGCGTTGAGCGTCGCCGATCTCGAGGCTGCGGCCTCGGCGACGTAGAAGGCGCGCCGTGCGCGCGCATACGCGGCGGCAGCAGAGAGCGCGCCTGGAGCCGAAAGCCCGGGGAGACACAGGAGCCCGAGGTCGACCCCGTCGAGGGCCGAGAGCGCCCGCCTGATCGCGGCCGGGCCCTGCCCGCCGAGCCTGACCGCCCAGGCGCGGCGCCCACCGTTGTCGAAGAACTGCCTCACGCCGAGCCACAGCTCGTGTCCCGACGCCGGACCGCCGAACAGCTGCTCGTAGTCGACAAGGCTCGTGACCAGCTCGGCCAGGTCGACCGGCCCCTGAGTCGCGCGGCCAACCAGTCCCGCGGTGCTCGTCCCGACGCCGTCGATTTGTCGTGGCCGGCTCATGGGTGGGCTACTCCCCGCCTTTCCGAATGGGCCCGCCTGGATTCGAACCAGGGACCAACGGATTATGAGTCCGCTGCTCTGACCAGCTGAGCTACGGGCCCGCCGGGCAAGCGTAGCGCCCCGCCGATGACGGTTGGCCTCGACGCGGGCGCGCGAAACCCGCAAAATAGGCGCTGCCCGCGCTCCCGCGGCCGTCCACAAAGGAGGGTGGCGAACGGTGAAGGTCTTCCAGCACGAACGAGAGCTCAGGACCACAGGCGGCCTCTCCGTCCGCGACATCACCGACGAGGTGAGCGAGGCGGTACGGGAAAGCGGCGTCGTCGACGGCATCGCGTGCGTCTACTCCCCGCACACCACGTGCTGCGTGCGGGTGAACGAGTTCGAGAACGGGTTCCTGGAGGACTTCGCCAACCTGCTCAAGCGGCTCGTGCCGAGCGAGACGTACTACGCGCACGACGACTGGGACCGCCGCACCGAGAACATCTGCGAGGAGGACATGGACTTCGGCAACGGCCACTCGCACTGCATGGCGATGCTGCTCGGGACGGCCGGCGAGTCGGTTCCGGTGCGCGACGGCGAGCTGTGCCTCGGCACCTGGCAGCGCGTCCTCTTCCTCGAGCTCGACCGCGAGCGGGATCGCCGCTGGATCGTCCAGGTCGTCGGTACCTAGTCGCAAAGGAGCCGCGGCTGGATCAACCGGCCAGGTCCCCGGATCGTCAAGGTCGTCGGGACCTAGCCGGTCGGAGACAGCGCCTCGACCAGCTGCTCCTGCAGCCAGGAGAGGTACGCGTACACGGCGAGACCGGACGACGCCGGGTCGTTCGGGTCGAGCCGGTCGAGCAACGAGTCCTCCTGGACGTCGAGGCGCGTGCCGAGCGCGAGGCGGAGATCGTTCAGCGCGCGGAGCCAGGAGTCGGCCTCGTTCGCAGTGAGGAGGTCGCTCCCGACGGTCTCGGTCAGCACGTCCAGCGCCTCACGACGTCCGTCGAGGAGCGCCCCGCCCATGAGCTCGCGGTAGGCCTGCTCATCCTGCTCGTCGTCGTACGCCGACGGAAAGAGCCGTCGCAGCGAGGGGTCGTCCGGTTCCGAGTCGAGACCGTCGCGGAGCTCGGAGGCCAGGCTGAGCAGGAGCGCCTGCTCCTCGCGCGGCAGCCTCAACCTGACCGCGCCGTCGCCCGCCGGCTCGATTCGCGGCGGCTCCACTAGTCCTGCCGCATCGTCGCCCAGAGGCCGTGTGCATGCAGGCGCGAGACGTCGTGCTCGGCCTTCTCGCGGGTGCCGCTCGAGACGACCGCCTTCCCCTCGTTGTGCACCTGGAGCATGAGCTGCGTCGCCTTCTCCTTGCTGTAGCCGAAGAGCTTCTGGAAGACGAGCGTGACGTAGGACATCAGGTTGATCGGGTCGTTCCAGACGATCACGATCCAGGGGCGGTCGAGCTCGAAGTCGTCAACGCTTCGCGGCTGCTCGACTTCGACCTCGGCGGGTGCGACTGTCGACGCCATGGCCTGATTGTGGCGGACGAGCTAGGCGGCGGCTCGATCCGCCGCTACCGGACGCCTTGTGCCGCGATTGGCACAGATTCGGCACATTGTCGTGCGCTCGGCCCGGTACCCGTCCCAAACCCCCACCCACCCTGGGGCGCGCGTGAACATAAGAGAGCGCGCGAGCGCGACTTACGCGGGGTTGAGCGCCTCGACCTCGCGGTTCACCGCGAGCTGCTCGAGCGCGGCGGCCTCGATCTGGCGGACTCGCTCCCGCGTGATGCCGAGCTGCCGCCCGATCGCTTCTAGCGAGACCGGCTCGCGGTCGCCGTTCAGGCCGTAGCGGAGCTTCAGCACCTCCTGCTCACGCTCGGGCAGCTGCGCAACGGCTCGGCGCAGCACGTCCTGCTCGAGGCTGACCGTGATCTCTTCCTCCGGCGGCGCCTGGTCGGAGGCGATCAGGTCGCGGAGCGCGCCTTCGCTCTCCGCGCCGATCGGCCGGTCCAGGCTCGTGACCGAGCGGGCGACTTCCCTGACCTCGCGCAGCTCCTTCGCTGACAGCCTCGCGCTGTCGGCGATCTCCGCATCGGTCGGCTCTCGCCCGAGCTTGGCGGCCAGCTCGCGCTCCGCGCGCCCGATCCGGCGCTCGCGCTCGGCGATGTGCACCGGGATCCGGATCGTGTGCGACTTGTTCGCGATCCCCCGCTGCACCGCCTGGCGGATCCACCAGGTCGCGTACGTCGAGAACTTGAACCCACGCCGCCAGTCGAACTTCTCGACCGCGCGAATCAGACCGATGATCCCTTCCTGGATCAGGTCGAGCAGCGAGAGCCCCAGGCCCTGATAACGCTTGGCGATCGAGACGACGAGGCGAAGGTTGGAGTTGATCATCCGGTCCTTGGCGTCCTTGTCACCGCGCTCGATCAGCTTCGCGAGCTCGACCTCCTCCTCCTTGGTCAGGAGCGGCCAGCGCCCGGCCTCGTTGAGGAAGAGCTGGAGCGCGTCCGTGGTCGCGACCGCGAGCTTGCCGTTGACGTAGGTGTTCTCGTCGCTCGCGCGGGCGCAGTCGTCCGTGACCTCGATCCCCAGCTCGTCGAGCAGCTCGTAGATCCGGCTGACGTCGTCGTCGTCGAGCTCGTCGTGCTCGGCGACGAACTCCGTCACGCACGACAAGCAGAGGCAGCCGTCCTTCTCCTCCTTCGCGATCAGCGCCGCGACGTGCTCCTGAAGGTCGGTCACGCCCTCGTCTCCGGACGGCGCTCGTACATGAGCGAAGGTTAGATCAGGTTGCAGTAGTGCGCAGTGTTCGGCCAGGGGAAGAAACCCCTGCCGCTGCGGTGCGCACGCTCCGCCACCCACATCTGCTCGAGCGGTGTCCAGCGGTCGGCCCAGCCGCGGCGTAGCAGGTCACGCGTCGCGTACGACCGCATGAAGCCGCGGTCCATCTGGAGGCCGCCCCAGTACGGGTCGCCCGGATCCCCCCAGCTTCCCTCGAAGCGGTGGATGCAGAGCCAGGCGTTGCGATGCGGAGGCCTGCCTGCGATCCCGCGGACCCGCGTCCAGCGGCCCCGCCAGAAGCGCAGCGCGCGCTCCGAGCTCAGCGGTGCGGCCGAACGCGAGAGCCGGAGGCCCAGGAGCGCCTCCCAGTGCCGCGTCGTCGAGCGGAGATTCGCCACGACCCTCGGGTTGACTCGCTTTGCGGGGACTGCCTTGATCGGCGGCGTTGCCTGCGGTGTTGCCCTCAACTTGGCCGTCGCCGCCCAGAGGCCCGAGGCCGTCGCGCCCAGGACGACCGCCGCCGCGGCGGCGGTTACGAGCGCGAGTATTCGTTTGACACGGTTGTTGTCCACGACTGGTGCTACCTCCTGAGGGCTCTCGCGGAGCACGTCGCGAGACGGCGCGAATCACGTGCTCCGGAACCCGGTTCGGACTGTCCTTCTGAGGGTGGTAAGACGCGGAGCCCCCCGCGGAGTTAGCAGACTTCGTGCGTTCATGCACGAGGTGCCGCGCAAACCCGCTTGGTAGCGTCGAAACATGCGCAGGCTCCTGATCCTCCTGAGCGCCGTTGTCGCCGTCGACACGATGTTCTTCACGGCGCTGGCGCCGCTCCTCCCCCACTTCACCGAGCGCTACGACCTCTCGAAGACCGGAGCCGGCATCCTCTTCGCGGTCTACGGGGCCGGCGTGCTCGCGGCGGCGATCCCGGGCGGACTCGCGGCGTCGCGGTTCGGGCCTAAGCAAGCCGTGCTCTCGGGGACTGCCGTGACCGTCGTTGCGACCCTCGGCTTCGCGTTCGCAAGCAACGACTGGATGCTCTCGGCGGCGCGGCTCGTCCAGGGGTTCGGGAGCGCGTTCTCCTGGGCGGGGGCGCTCGCCTGGCTCGTCGCGGTCGCGCCGCCCGGCAGGCGTGGAGCGCTGATCGGCACGGCGATGGGCGCCGCCGTGTTCGGGGCCCTGCTCGGCCCAGCGGTCGGCGCGCTCGCAACGGTCATCGGCGTGCGGCCGACGTTCGTCGGCGTCAGCCTGGCCGGGGTCGCGATCTTCGTCTGGGTCGCGGGAACGCCCGGCGTTGCGGCTCAGCCACAAGCCCTAGGCGTCCTGCGCCGCGCGGACCGGCGCTTCCTGTTCGCGCTCTGGCTGATCGTCCTGCCGTCGATGCTCTTCGGCGTGCTCGACGTCCTCGCGCCGCTGACGCTGCACGCGAGCGGCTGGGGCGGCGTGGCGATCGGCGCGCTCTTCTTCGTGACCGCAGCGGCAGAGACTGTCCTCAACCCGGTCCTCGGGCGGCTGACCGACCGCCACGGGAGGATTTTGCCGGTGCGGCTCGCGCTGCTCGGCTCGATCGTGGTCTCGCTCGCGCTCGCCTGGTCCGAGACTGCGGCGGTCGTCGCGCTGCTCGTCTTCGCGTCCGCGATGGCGTACGGCTCCTTCTACACGCCGGGGATGGCGCTCTTCTCCGAGAGCGCCGAGCGGCTCGGGATCGCGCAGGGGCTCGCGTTCGGCGCGATGAACGGCGCCTGGGCCGCAGGGGCCCTGGTCGCTCCGGCCGGGGGCGGCGTGCTCGCCGAGGCCGGCGGCGACGCCCTGCCCTACGTTCTCCTCGCGGGGATCTGTCTCGCGACTCTCGTGGTGGCCGGCCCGGTCTACGCCCAGTCGAGCTCTCGCCCGAGCAGCGCGTAGAGACGGCGATTCGGCTCGGCGAACTCCTCCGCCAGCCGCGTGCGCGTCTGGGGCCGCATCGGCTCGTACTGCCGCTCGAAGACGCGCGGATACGACTCCAGCGGCTGCGGCGCCGCGCCGAGGAACTCCAGCACCCGAGCGTGCGTCTCCTCGGGCTCGGCGAGCATCTCCTCGCTCGGCACGATGAGCAACTGTTCCGACGGGAACACTGCGAGCCAGCGCTCGAGCTGCTCGGCGTAGCGCCCGCGGGCCGCGTACGTGTAGTTCCACCAGGCGTGGCTGAAGTACGTCGGGTCGGCGAGCATCCGCGCCTCCTCGCCGCGCAAGCGCTCGTCCTCTGCCTCGAGCGCATCCTCGAACGAGAGCTCCTCGCGGCCCAGCGCAACCTCGTGCTGGTAGTGCGAGAACGCGCGGTCGACCGGGTCCCGCACGAGGGCGATCAGCTTCACGTCCGGGACGAGCGCAGCCACGCGCTCCGGCCCGAGTGGATGGAACATGTAGCTCGGGCTCGCCTCGCCGACGAGGCCGCGCGCCCTGAGCGTGTTGGGGAAGTTCCCGCGGTACCAGGCCTCTCCCCGCGCGTAGTGGCGGTCGAAGTAGCTGACCTCCTTCCACGACGGGCCGGTGATCCCAGGGTGCTCGCGGAGGTAGGCGTAGAGCGCGGTCGTGCCCGCCTTCTGCGCGCCGATGATGAGGAAGTCCGGCAGCGGCCGGATCGCGGCCGTGGCCTTGCCGTACGTCCAGACCGCATTGCGCAGCACCGCGCGCACGGGCTCGGGGATCGTCGGGATCTTCTCCGCCGGCAGCCGCATCAAGGCACCGCTTGCGGTGCCGACCTCAGGACGCAGGGGCTGTGATCCTGCGTCCGTCTGCAATGACCGGTCGACCCGATCGACTTCACCATTTGCGATCTAGGAATAGTGGAGCACTTTCATCAGCTCGCCTGCCTCGGCCTCGACGTCGGCGACCTGCTCCGGCGTGAGGTTTCGCTCCCAGCGGCCGACCGACTCGGCGTGCATGTCTGCGAGCGCGCCCGCGAGCAGGACCGGGTCGGCGCCGATGTGTGCCGCGAGCGGCACGGCGGCCGCGGCGGAGTCGCGCGCGAGGTCCTCGTACCTGATGTCGACCGTGTTCCCCGGCACGCGCCGGGCGGCCGTCATGTAGCTGCGCCACGCCCAGCCTGCGCGCCGCGCCTCGCTCGCGGCGTCGAACTCGGAGACGCTGCCCGGCTCGACCCAGAAGCGGGCGTGGCCGCCGTACGGCTCGCCGACGTCGTCGCGGCCGGAGCGATCGGTCTTGAGCCAGCCCTTCTGGAGCAGCGACGCGGCGACGTCGCGGGGATCGCGGATCATGTGCACGACCACGGCCTGCGGGTAGGCGCGGATGACGGCCGTGAGCACGAAGGCCGTCTCGGGCGACTGCTCGACCGCGCGCAGGTGGCGGATGAGCCCGTACCGCCTGATCGTCTCGAGCATCTCGCGGAGCTCGGCGGACGCCTCCTCCTCCGGCCGGCCGGCGAGCCCGGGGATCGCCGCCTTCCAGGGCGCGAGCTCGCCCAGGTCCGCGAACCCGGGAACGCGGCCGATCGACCGCGCCACGAAGCTCGTGCCCGAGCGCGGCGAGCCGAGCACGAACACCGGCCGCTCGGCCACGGCCTCGAGATCCTCGCCGCTGCGCCTGCGGGCGCGCGCCAGCACGCGCGCGACGGCGCCGCCGTAGAGACGCAGGTTTCCCGAGGGCGCTGCCAACGGCGCCGAAGCCTAGCGGCGTCGGTAGTCGCCGGCAGCCTCGACCAGCGCCTCGAACAGCCGCTGGTCTTCGCCTTCCTCGGGATGCCACAGCACGCCGAGCGCGAACGGCCTGGTCGGATCCTCCACGGCCTCGAGCGTCCCGTCTTCGGCCCAGCCCGCCTCGCGGAGGCCCTCGCCGAGCCTCCCGAACCCCTGGTGGTGGTGCGACTTCACCGGCGCGTGCTCTCCGAGGAGCCCGGCGAGCCGTGTCCCCGGGGCCAGCGAGACGTCGTGGTCGGAGAACTCTCCGGGTGAATTCTTGTGCTTCTCGTCGCCGACGACCTCGGGCAGATGCTGGAGGAGATCGCCTCCGAGAGCGACGTTCATGATCTGGCTCCCGCGGCAGACCGCGAGCACCGGGAGGTCGCGCTCGAGCGCAGCGCCGAGCAACGCCACCTCGCAACGGTCGCGCTCGGGCGTGTTCGCCGAGGTCTCGGGGTGCGGCTCCTGGCCGTACAGCTCCGGATCGAGGTCGGGGCCTCCGGAGAAGATCAACCCGTGGACGGCACCGAGGGTCTCCTCCACGCCGTCCGCGCTGGGCGGCACGAGCAGCGGGCAGCCGCCTGCGCGCCTGACAGCGCTCACGTACACGGACGGCACGAGTGCCGACTCGACGTGCCAGTCGCCGAACCGCGCGTCGGTGACGTAGGTCGTGACCCCGATGACGGGCTTCATCCCTCGTAGTTAACCGCTTTTGCCGCAGCTGACGACGGGCCTCGCCTGCGATCATCCGCGCGTGACCACGGCGAAGCGGATCGGGCTGGTGGGCTGCGGGCGATGGGGCTCGCTGATCCTGCGCGACCTTCGCGCGCTCGGCTGCGAGGTCGTCGTCGTCGCGCGAAGCGACGCGAGCCGGGCAGCCGCCTCGGAAGGCGGCGCGGCGGCGATCGTCGGCGAGACGGCCGAGCTGCCCGAGGTCGAGGGGATCGTGGTCGCAACGCCGGTCGCGACCCACGCGCCTGTCCTCGAGGAGGCACTCGCTCGCGGCCTCCCCGTCTTCGTCGAGAAGCCCCTGACGGACGACGCGGAGGTGGCGGACCGGCTCGCGGCAGCCGGCGACGGGCGCCTCTTCGTGATGGACAAGTGGCGCTACCACCCGGGCGTCGAGGAGCTCGGCACGATCGCGCGGTCGGGCGAGCTCGGCCGCGTGGTCGGGCTGCGCACGACGAGGATCGGCCGGGAGAGGCCACGCGACGTCGACGGGATCTGGGTACTTGCGCCGCACGACCTCTCGATCGCGATCGAGATCCTCGGCGAGCTGCCGACGCCCCGGAGCGCGGCGGCCGACTCGGTCAACGGACGGGCCTTCGGGCTCTTCGCTCTGCTCGGCGAGAGCCCGTGGCTCGTGCTCGAGGTCTCCGCCCGGGCGGACGAGCGGCGACGAGAGGTCGTCCTGGCCTGCGAGAAGGGCCTCGCCGTCCTGCCGGAGAGCTACGCCGACGCGGTTCGGATCGTCCGGGCCGACGGCTCCGACTTCGAGCTGCGCCCGGTGTCGGCCGAGCTGCCGCTCCTGCGCGAGCTGCGCGCGTTCCTCGATCACGTGGACGGCGGCCCGCCGCCACGCAGCAGTGCCGCCGAGGGAGCCACGATCGTGCGGACGATCTCCGAGCTGCGCCTGCTCGCGGGGTTGCCGTCGTGACGCTCGCCGCAACCGTCCTCATCCCGACACACGATCACGGCCCGACGCTTACGGGCTCGATCGGGAGCGCGCTGGCGCAGACGGTCGAGGAGCTCGAGGTGTTCGTCGTCGGCGACGGCACGCCCGACGTCACCCGCGAGCTGATGGCCGAGCTCACCGCCGCCGACCCCCGCGTCCGCTGGTTCGACAACCCGAAGGGCCCACGCCACGGCGAGCTGCATCGCCACGCGGCGCTCCAGGAGGCCAGCGGCGAGATCGTCTGCTATCTCTGCGACGACGACCTCTGGCTCCCGGACCACGTCGAGCGGATGCGGGCGCTCCTCGACGGGTACGACTTCGCCTACACGTGCCCGTTCTGGATCGACCCCGAGGGCGAGATCCACTGCTACAGGATCGACCTGCGCCTGCCGTACTTCCGCGAGCTCTTCCTCGGCGGCGAGAACCGGATCCCGCTCTCGTGCGGGGCGCACACCCTCGACCTCTACCGGCGGCTGCCGGCCGGCTGGCGCACGACGCCTGACGGCACGTTCACCGACCTCTACATGTGGCAGCAGATCCTCTCGGTCTCCGGCTGTCGCGTCGTGGGCGACTCCGCACCGACCGTGCTCCACTTCCCGAGCCCGGAGCGGATCGGTTGGAGCTTGCAGGAGCGGCTCGACGAGCTCGACCGCTGGGCCGCGCGACTCGAGGAGCCGGGGTTCCGGGCCGAGCTGACCGAGCGCGTGCTCGCCGCCACGAGCGTCGATGCCGCCGCCCTCGAAGTCGAGACCGCACGGGCGCAGGCCGAGGCGTCCGACCTCGCCGCCCGGCTAGCCGAGACGGAGGGCGAGTACCACGGCCTGGCGGCCTGGGCGACCGGGCTCGAGGACGACCTTCGTCAGCTCTCTGCGTCGGTCACCTGGCGTGTGCGGGCCCGGCTGCTCGCGATCCCGGGTCTGCGGAGGCCGGTCACAGGGGCTGCGAGGGCTCTAGCCGGTCGAGCAGCGCCTGGAGCGGCGGGCTCTGAGCGTCCCGGTCCGACACCCGAGCCCTAGCACAGGGCCACGGGATCTCCAGCTCCAGATCGGCCCAGTGACAGCCGAGCTCGTCCGCGGGATCCCAGTACTCGCTGACCGCGTACACGTGCAAGGAGGGCACCGGGAAGTAGAAGCCGTGAGCGACCCCGTGTGGGATCGCGAGGGCGGCCGGGTGCTCGCCGTCGAGCTCCACGATCGTGGCCAGGCCCTCCGTGGGTGAGCCCCGGCGCAGGTCGCGCAGGCCGACAGCGGCGCTTCCGTAGGGCACCGTCAGGTAGTCGTCGTGGCGGATGTGGACGTGAACGCCGCGGAGAACGCCCGCCTCGGACCGCACCGCGTTCCACTGCACGGGTACGACGCCCATCTCCCACTCCAGGCGGTACAGCTCGACGAACGTGCCGCGGTCGTCCTCGTGCGCATCGAGCGGCACCAGCGATGTCCCGACGGGCAGCGTCGTTGCGGGAGCGCTCACGGAGTCGTATTGAATCGTGTCTCAGCCGAGCGCGCGGACCGCATCCTCGAGCTCGGCGTGCACGGATTCGGCCACGTACACCGTCCACGGATGCGGAGTCCTGCCGGCCGTGTACACGACGACCCGCTTGCCGAGGCCGTGGGCGTACCAGGCCTCCATCGACGTGCCCTCGTCGGGCTCGCTGAAATCGGCGAGGACAGCGACACAGGAATGGATGTCGACGAGGTCGCCTTCGACGATGTCCTGCTCGTTCCCCTCGGTGCGGCCGCGGAAGTCGCGCCGCATCGGATCGACGGGCTCGTGGCCGGCCCCTCGCACCAGCTCTTCGGCCCGGCGGCGGTAGTCGTCGGCGAAGGGAGGCCCTGCGAGGTAGACGCGCGGCACGCGCGTACAGTACGCGCCATGGAACCGCCCTCGACCGAGTTCGTCGCGCTCGGCCACGCCGGCTCCGACCACTACGCAGGGCTCGAGACGTTCCCCAACCCAGGCGTCTCGCAGGTCGAGATGCAGAGCGACGAGCTCGCCGCGATCTGCCCAGTCACGGGCCAGCCGGACCTCTACGTCGCCACGATCGAGTTCTGGCCCGAGGCGCTGTGCCTCGAATCGAAGTCGCTCAAGCTCTACCTCGCGTCGTTCCGCAACGAGGGCGCCTTCTGCGAGGCGCTCACGGTGAAGATTCGCGACGACGTCGCGGCGGCGCTCGAGCTTCCCGCCGACAAGGTGCACGTCACGCTCGAGCAGAAGGCGCGCGGCGGGATCACGATCACGGCCACCTCGTAGCGTGCGGGTCGAACGGCACGACGACGCCGGCTCGTTCCTCGCGCGCGCGGGTGACTTCCTGCTCGAGCGCGAGGCGGAGCACAACCTGATGATCGGCCTCGCGAGCCGTCTGCAGACCAACCCGCGGCTGTACGGCGAGGACGCGTACATGGCCGCCCTGCTCGAGGGCGACGAGGTCGTGGCGGCCTCGCTCCGCACACCGCCTCACAACCTGATCCTCTCGGAAATGTCCGGCGACCTCGACCTCGAGCCGCTGGCCGAGGACGTCGCGTCCGTCTTCGGGAGCCTGCCCGGAGCACTCGGCCCGTCCGCGGCCGTCGAGCGGTTCGTCGGCGTCTGGCAGGCGCGCACCGGGGTCGGCGCGCGGATCGGGCTCAGGCAGCGCAGCTACCAAGCCGAGGAAGCCGTTCTGCCCGAGGGCGTTCCCGGCGAGCTGCGGCCGTACCGCGACGACGACCGCGAGCTCGTCCTCGACTGGATGGATGCGTTCGTCGCCGAGGCGCTTCCGGGCGGAACGCCCGAGGACTCGGCGGGCTGGCTCGACCGGCGGCTCGACGAGCCGGCCGGCGGGGTCACGCTCTGGGAGGACGGCGGCGAGGCGGTGTCGCTGGGCAGCTTCGGCGGCCCGACGCCGAACGGCATCCGCATCGGGCCGATCTACACGCCGCCCGAGCTCCGGCGGCGCGGGTACGCGAGCACGCTCACGGCCGAGATCACGCGCATGCAGCTCGACGGCGGGCGGCGGTTCTGCTTCCTGTTCACCGACCTGGCGAACCCGACCTCGAACTCGATCTACCAGCGCATCGGCTACCGGCCCGTCACTGACGTCGACCAGTGGACGTTCGCGTAGGCGAGCTCCAGCCCGGGCTCTGGACCTGGACAGCGCCGCACCCGGAGTGGCGTGAGCAGCCGGTCGTTCGCTCCTACGCGGTCGAGCGTGACGACGCGGTCGTCCTGATCGATCCGATGTCGCCGCCGGAGGAGCTCGTGGCCGGCCGGGAGGTGCAGATTGCGCTCACGTGTCCGTGGCACGGGCGTAGCGCGGCGGGGCTCGGAGCCCCCGACGCGGAGGTCGAGTCGCGGCCGGGCTTCTACCCCGACGAGCGGGTCGTGTGGCTTCCGGAGCATCGGGCGCTCGTGTTCGGCGACTCGTTTCCGGGCGGGCCTGTGCCCGACGAGTGGCTCGGAGACCAGACGCGCGAGGCCTACCGCGCCTGGCTCGCGACGCTTCTCGAGCTGCCGGTCGAGCTCGCGTTGCCGACCCACGGCGACCCCGGCGGCCGCGAGCTGCTCGAGCAGGCGCTCGCCTAGGTGGGCACAGGTGCGCCGTTGAGCTCGGCGCGCCAGCGTTCCAGGAGGTCGTGCACGCTTGCCGCGCCGACAAGCGGTGCCTCCGGCAGCCAGAGCCGGTCCGGATAGAGGATGAACGGCCGCGTCTGGGGCCCGCCGAGGCCGCCGTGGAACGAGATCAGCTCCTCGAACGCGCATCCCTCGTCGAGCTCGGGGTTGTAGAAGCTCCCGATCATGATGTCCGCGACGTGCGGGAAGCCGTCCGTGCGGAGCAGGTGCTGCCCGGCGGTCGGCGAGAAGGCTGCGAGCGGGTCCTCGCCCTCGACCCGGTCCTCGGCGAGGTAGCGGGTGCCGTTGGCGCCGAGCGCGAGGGCGCCGTGCTGGGACGAGCGGACGAGCAGCCAGCCGATGTGAGGGTGTTCCCGCAGCGCGCTCAGCAGCCCGGGGTGCCGCTCGTCGATCTCCTCCATCGTCAGCCGCCGCGGCTCCTCCATCAGGTAGACGAGCCCGAGGTTGCCGGAGCCGAGGACGACGAGGTGCTTGTCGCTGACGTCGTTCTTCGGGCGCTTCTTCGCCGCGTCGCGGCCGGTCGCCTCGCCGACGGCCAGGCCGACCATCGCGTTCTGCTCGTCGCCGCCCGACCAGCTGCCGAGCTCACCGAACTCACCCGAGCGCTGGACGAATTCTTCGAGGCTGTAGCCGTTGCGCTGCTTGAACGTGGCGCCCTGCGTCTGACCGTGGTCGGAGAGGACGACGATCTCGTACGGACGGGGCGCGTAGCGGCGCGCGCGGTCGATGCGGCCGAACTGCTGGTCGAGCTTCCGCAGCGCCTCGAACGTGTCCGCGCGCTCGAGCCCGGAGTGGTGCGCGACCTCGTCGTAGCTCGAGAACGTCGCGTACACCGCGGGGCGGCCGCGCATCATGTCGCTGAGCACGCCGTACACGATCAGGTCGCGCACGACCACGCACATCGCCGCGCGCATGAACGGGTAGAGGCCGCCTCGGTGGCCACGCGGCTGCACGTCGCGGCGGACTGCGCGCAGAGCGGCGGACCACTCGAGGATCACCTCCCACGTGAAGAGCACGAGCACGCGCGTGACGTTGAAGCCGTTGGCGAAGAACGCGCGGTAACCGGGGTTTGCCTTCTTCTCCTCCTCCATCCGGCTCACGGTCAGGATCACGTGGTCCGCCTCGCCCGAGAGCAGGTTGCCGCGACTCGCTCCCCCGTTCGCTAGCAGGCCGCGACCGGTCGAGTGGCGCCGCTCGATCTCGGCGCAGTCCCCGGGGGCCGAGCAGGCCCAGACGAGCTTCGTCTCCTTGTCCACCCAGCGGAAGGCGGGGATGTCCTCGTTCGAGCCGAGCAGGATGCCTGCCTGGCTCGCACCGGTCTGCGACGAGAGGTCGGGCTCCCACTCGGCCAGGCGGTGGGTGTCATCGGCGAGCCAGCGCGCCATCGTGGGCGCGTTCCCGTCCCGCATGGCCCGCTGGATCACCGGCAATGCGAGCCCGTCGATCTCGAGGAAAATGATCCCGGGCACGTCGGTCGCGGTCCGCTCGCCGGATCGGCCCGCGATCCGGCGGATCACCTTCAGCGTGTACGTGTCGTCGTCGTTCGCGCCCGTCACGACGTCGATGACCACGGTGACTGCAGCCGCCACAAGGGCCGTTAGCAGCGCCCACCAGAAGGAGTCGACCGTGATCGCACTCGAGAGCACATCGGACGCGAGCACGAGCATCGCGGCGTCGAGGAAGAGCACGATCAGAAAACCGAGCACGAGCATCAGCGGGAGCCGTAGCGCCGCCACGATCGGCGGCAGCACCGCGTTCACGATCGCGATGAAAAGGGAGACCGCGATCGCGCCGCCGTACTCGTTGATCGAGACGCCCGGGATCAAGGCCGTGGCGACGAACAGCGCCAGAGCCGCCGTCGCCCAGGAGATCAGCAGCCGGAAGGGTTTGAAGCGGGGCCGCTCGGGCTTCCACGAGACAGCCTCGGCATATGCTGCCGCGTCCGTCACTGCACTCCTCCTTCGTCGCCGTCCTTGTCCCTGTCGCGCATCCGGTCCAGGAAGCCGACCCCCTCCTCCTTCTCCTGCTCGCGCCTCTCGCGCTTCTCTTCCTTCTTCACCTCGCGCTGCGCCTTCTGCTCCGCCACCTGCTCCTTTGCGCCCGTGTAGGACTCCGTCACGAGCTTCCTGCCACCCGACCAGCCGAACGCCCAGACGACGACCACGAGCGCGAAGGCGATGTTCCACGCGGTCACGGCGAGCTGCTGGCCGAGCGAGTACGCGGTCGCGTTGGCGGCACTGGTGACGTGGGAGAGCGAGGCCGTGTTCACGGCCTGGTTCACGCCGATGCCGCCCGGCGTCGCCGAGACGGTGTTCGCGAGCGAGTTGCCGCCGACGATCGACATCACCGTGTGAAACGTCACCGGGATCGCGTACGCGGCAAGGAAGACCGCGATCACGCCGAGCTTCGCGAGCCAGGCGCCCACCGACGGCAGCAGCACCTTCAGGCAGTAGTCGCGAGGGTGCGCGAGGATCGCGCCGCCGTGCTTCGCCTTCTCCCAGTACCCCTTCAGCTTCGGCCAGAAGGCCCTGACCAGGATCACGACGAGGAGCACGCTGCCGACGATCGCGAACGCGGTAAACCAGGGATAGTCGTGCGGGATGTTCAGCTGCAGGTTGTAGGTGCCGGGCACGGACAGGAACAGGTAGAGGTAGACCGCGGCCCCGATGGCTGTGAAGAAGATCTTCTGGACGACCATCGCGCCGAGGACTCCTGCGAACGTCGCGCCACGGATGATCGCGACGAACATCAGCAGCATCACGAGCGTGCCGAGGTTCGCCGGCAGGAAGCCGTTCAGCGCAACGCCCGCCGCGTAGGCCGCGAGAATCTCGAGGTACGTGAACTGCGACCTGGGGAAGCCCGCGCGCAGGATGAAGAACCAGGCCAGCGCGGTAAGCGTCGTCTGTACCGTCTGGAGCGCGTAGCCCACGACGAGGTACTTGGCGGAGATCTCGGTGAGCGTGTCCCAGACGCTCTGGATCCAGCCCCAGACGTCCACGCCGAGCACTCGCAGGATGATCAGGACGACGACGAGCGCGGCAAACCAGGCTGCGACCTTGATCAGCCTGCGCCGGCGGGAGGGGTCCCCGAACGGAAGGACTCCGGACGGCTTCTCTGCGTGGACTTCGATCACCTGCGCGATGAGTCTAGGCCAGTCGCCAGTCCGGTTCCGGACGGTCCGCGGCGCGCGGCTCGATGGCGCCGTCTGTGCCTTCGCGCGCCTTCGAGATCGCGATCGCGCCGCCCATCGCCACGAGCATCCCGCGCTGCTGGAAGGTTGCGGCGACCGCGAAGAAGAATGCGGCGACGAGCGCGAGGATCGAGGACACGCGGCGAGTCTAGGAGCTAGGCCAGCCCGGCCGCCTCGGCCTCAGGCGGCGGCGGAGGGCGCTCCGGTTCTGGCCCCTCGGCTTTCGCGCGGGCGAGCTCGTTGCTGATGTGGAGCGCCGCCGAGGTCAGCGGCGCGGCGAGGATCATCCCGACCATCCCGAAGATGCACCCGAAGCCGATCGTCACGATCAGGACGACGAGCGGGTTCAGGTCGAGCGTTGCGCCGAACGCGAGCGGCTGGACGATGTTCTGCAGCAACCCGTTGGCGAGGATCACGATCACGAGCATGATCACGGCGTCCGTCGTGCCCTGGGAGGCCAGGGTCAGGATCACGGCGAACGCGCCCGAGACGAAAGCGCCGATGAACGGGACGTACGCCGTGACGAACACGACGACCGCGATCGTCCCCGCGAGTGGGACACCGAGGATCACGGCGCCGAGCCCGACCACCGCAGCATTGAACGCGGCCACGATCGTGACGCCGAGGAAGTACCGGCGGAGCGAGAGGATCACGTTGCCGGTGATCGTTCGCGCGACCTCGGGCGGGACGCCGAGGTTGCGGTCGATGAAGCGGCGCACCGCCGGCCCGTCCTTGAGCAGGAAGAACGTGGCGAACATGGTGAAGGTCAGGAAGAAGACCAGCGAGGTCAGCCCCTGGATCCCGCTGAACACGCCCTGCACGAGCGTCTTGCCGCTCGTCGCCGCGCCGCTCTTGGCGTTCTCCTTGACGCCCGAGCTGCCGTTCACGCCGAGGTCCTTCGCCCAGCCCTGAAGCTTGTCGGCAGCCTCGTTGGCCGCGGACTTGATGCTGTCTCCCTGCTCGACGATCCCGCCCACGACGAGCAGGAAGATCACGACGCCGAGCGCAATCAGGCCCAGGAGGACAACAGCGGCACCAGCTGCGCGCGGGAAGCCGTGAGCCTCCATCCGTCTGACGAGCGGGCTCGCGACGGTCGCCAGGATCAGGCCGACGATCACGGGCATCGTGATCGTCGCAGTGAGGCCGATGAGCCACGTCAGCCCGACGAGCAGGATCGAGACACCGACGAGAAACCACGCGAGCAGGCCGAGGTCGCGGAGCCACATCGGCGCGGAGAACACACGCGAGAGCGAGGTGGCGTCGATCTGGACGACCGTCGGCGACTCCCCCTCGGGCTGCTCCGGGCGCTTCGAGAACCAGTCGCGGACGCGGAACTTCACCGTGGGGATTCTCGCCGCGCAACCGGACGCGCCCGGGGTACCCTCGCCCCGTGAAGGCGTCGCTTGCAACGGAGTGGCCGTTCGAGCCGCTCGTGCTCGCAGGCTGCCTGCTCGCGATCGTGCTGTTCTTCCAGGGGTTCTTCCGGCTCAGACGGCGCGGGCGAACGGATCACGCGGGCTGGGACCGCGCCGCGCTGTTCGTCGCAGCCGTCGCGCTCGTGTACGCGGCGCTCGCCTCGCCGATCGCGGTCGCCGGCGAGAACGAGCTGCTCTCGGCCCACATGCTCGAGCACCTCCTGTTCGGCGACCTCGCGATCGCGCTCGCCATGCTGGCCGTGCGGGGCCCGCTCGTCTTCTTCTTCCTCCCTCCGCCGATCCTCACGCCGCTTGCCCACTCGCCGCGGCTGCGGCGATTCCTCCGCTGGCTGACGGGTCCCTGGGTGGCGGTCGCGATCTGGACGGCGTCGATGTGGGTCTGGCACATCCCGCGCTTCTACGACTACGCCGCGGCGCATCCGGTCGTGCACGAGCTCGAGCACCTGTCGTTCTTCGTCGGCGGCGTCCTCATCTGGAACCTCCTGATCGACCCCGCGAAGACGAGGCGGGTGAGCGTGCCCGGGCGGATCGCGCTCGCGTTCGCGGTCTTCATGCTCGGCGACTTCGTGATGGCGGCGATCCTGAACGGCGCGTTCACGTACCCGCTCTACGCCGACCAGGCCGACCGGCTACTTGGGCTGAGCCCCGACGACGACCGCCGGATCGCGGCGCTCCTGATGCTCGCCGAGCAGGCGCTGACGCTCGGCATCTGCGTGTTCATCCTCGTTCGACAGTACGCGAGGGAGTCGCGGGCGATCGGGGTGGAGACGCGCGCGGCAGACCGCGCCTGAGATACTCGCCGCGCCCAACGAACGGAAGGGGAACGGTGTCTCTCAAGCATCCGAAAGCTCTGGTGCAACGCCATGTGGACCTCGCCATGGGCGGGATCTTCAGCCTCGAGACCGGGGAGATTCCCCGGCACGAGCTGCCGGAAGGGGAGATCCCACCCGACATTGCGTACCAGATCATCCACGACGAGCTGATGCTCGACGGGAACGCGCGACTCAACGTGGCGACCTTCGTCTCCACGTGGATGGAGCCGCAGGCCGAGAAGCTGATGGCCGAGTGCTTCGACAAGAACATGATCGACAAGGACGAGTACCCGCAGACGGCCGAGATCGAGTCGCGCTGCGTCAACATCCTCAGCAACCTGTGGCACGCCCCCGACGCGGACCAGGCGACGGGCTGCTCGACCACCGGCTCCAGCGAGGCGGCGATGCTCGGCGGCCTCGCGCTCAAGCGCCGCTGGCAGAAGAAGCGGGCCGCCGAGGGCAAGCCGGCCGACAAGCCGAACCTCGTCATGGGCATCAACGTCCAGGTCTGCTGGGAGAAGTTCGCGAACTACTGGGACGTCGAGATGCGCCTCGTCCCGATGGAAGGCGATCGCTTCAACCTCTCGGCGGAGGAGGCCGTGAAGCTGTGCGACGAGAACACGATCGGCGTCGTCGCGATCCTCGGCTCGACGTTCGACGGGTCGTTCGAGCCGGTCGAGGAGATCTGCGGCGCGCTCGACGCGTTCGAGCGGGAGACCGGGCTCGACATCAAGGTCCACGTCGACGGCGCCTCCGGAGCAATGATCGCCCCGTTCCTCGACCCCGACCTCGTCTGGGACTTCCAGCTCCCGCGGGTGGCCTCGATCAACATGTCGGGCCACAAGTACGGGCTCGTCTACCCGGGAGTCGGCTGGGTCGTGTGGCGTGACGCCGACGCGCTCCCCGAGGAGCTGATCTTCTGGGTCAACTACCTCGGCGACAACATGCCGACCTTCGCGCTCAACTTCTCGCGCCCGGGGTCGCAGGTCGTCGCGCAGTACTACAACTTCCTCCGGCTCGGATTCGAGGGCTACCGCCGGGTGCAGGGCTACGCCCGCGACGTCGCGACGCGGCTGTCCGGGCTGATCGCCGACATCGGGCCGTTCGAGCTCCTGACTGAAGGCGACGAGCTGCCGGTGTTCGCCTTCAAGCTGAAGGACGGGATCGACAACTACACCGTGTTCGACGTGTCGACGGCGATGCGGGAGCGCGGGTGGCAGCTGCCGGCGTACACGTTCCCCGAGAACCGGACCGACCTCGCCGCGCTCCGCGTCGTCGTCAGGCGGGGGTTCACGCACGACCTCGCGGACATGCTCGTCGCCGACCTGGAGCGCCAGCTGCCCCGCCTTCAGAGCCAACCGGAGCCCGTGCACGACGCAAAGACCGCAACCGCATTCGCCCACTGACTCGGACGGAAAGAGAGGTATGACATGTGCCGCTGGCTCGCATATTCGGGAACGCCGGTTCTCATCGAGGAGCTGCTGGTCAAGCCCCAGCATTCGCTGATCGACCAGAGCCTCCATTCACGGCTCGGCGTCGAGACGACGAACGGTGACGGCTTCGGCCTCGGCTGGTACGGCGAGGAGGAGACGCCGGCGCTCTTCAAGAGCATCGAGCCGGCCTGGAACGACCGGAACCTCCGCGAGCTCGGCCACAGCGTCCGCTCGGGGCTCGTGTTCGCGCACATCCGCGCGTCCACCGGCACCCCGATCCAGCAGACCAACTGCCACCCGTTCCGCTACAGCAACTGGCTCTGGATGCACAACGGCTCGATCACGGACTTTCACAAGGTGAAACGGGAGCTGATGCTCGCGGTCGACCCGTCGCTCTACCCGGACGTCGAAGGGTCGACCGACTCGGAGGCGTTCTTCTTCCTCGCGCTCACGTTCGGGCTCCAGGACAACCCGCCGGCGGCGGTCGAGAAAGCGGTCGGCTTCATCGAGCACGTGGGGAAGAACAACGGCATCGACTACCCGATCCAGATGACCGTGGCGACGAGCGACGGCGACAGCGTGTGGGGGTTCCGTTACTCGACCGAGCGCAAGTCGCGCTCGCTCTTCTACTCGACGAGCGTGGACACACTCCGCGCGCAGCACCCCGACAATCCGATCCTGCAACTGGTCTCGGACGAGACCCGGCTGATCGTCTCGGAGCCGCTCGGCGACCTCGCGGGGGCGTGGAACGAGGTGCCGGAGTCCAGCTACGGGGTGGTTCAGGAGGGCCAGGACGAAATGCACCCGTTCACTCCGAAGCCGCCGTCGTAGGCGCCCACTCGTATCCGTCGTCGCCGCCGGGCTGGGAGGTGACCGACCGCCGGTCGGTCGGGCCGTTCACGACGCACCTCACCTGGCGGCGGGCCGACGGGCGCCTGGCGGAGTGGTCGTCACGGCGCCAACGCAAGGGCCGCTCCAGGCTCTCACGCCGACCCGAAGGCGTCTGGTGGGCGCCGCGGCGAGCGTCGTGGTGGATCGGCGTCCTGTTCGCGATCGGCTCGACCTGCTTCCTGGTCGGCCCATTTCCGGGCTTCGTCGAATGGGTCGGCTCGGCCGTCGACGGCGTGGTCTTCTTCGTCGGGTCGATCTTCTTCACGTCCGCCGCCTTCCTCCAGTGGCTGGAGGCGATCAACGTCGAGACCGAGGGAGAGCGTCGTTTCCGGGTCGTCTCGTTCGAGCCGCACCGGATCGACTGGTGGGTCTGCGGCGTGCTGCTCGTCGGGACGCTCTTCTTCAACGTGACCACCTTCCAGGCGCTGCAGTCCGGGCTCGACGCGAACCAGTACGACAAGCTCGTCTGGAGGCCGGATGCGGCCGGCTGCATCTGCTTCCTCGTGTCCGGGTACCTGGCCTACGCCGAGGTCTGCGGGGCCGCCTTCTGGACGAGGAGGCGCGACCTCGACTGGAAGATCGGGGCCTGGAACCTCGTCGGCTGCGTGGCGTTCGGGATCGCGGCGATCGCCTCGTACTGGGCGCCCTCCAACGGAAGCGTCATCGACCTCGCGGCCGACAACGCCTTCACGGCCTTCGGCGGGCTTTGCTTCCTCGTGGGGTCGGTGCTGATGCTCCCCGAGTCGGCCGCGGCCGCGCGCGCGGAGGCGTCAGCCTAGGAACTCCTCGGCGAAGTCGCCGAGCTCCTCCCCCTCTCGCGGCGCTTTCTCGCGCCGACCGACGATCCGGATCGCGACCAGCGGGTAGATGAGGACGGAGAGCATGCCCGCCCCGACCAGCGAGGCGCCGACGCCCGGATCGATCGCGCCACGGTCCTCGCCGATGCTGACGATCGCGACGATCAGCGGGAGCCCCGTCGCGGCGAAGAAGGCGAGGCCCGCCGTTTGCTGGTCGCCGAGCTCGCGCCTCCAGAAGAGCGCCGAGGAACCGCGCGTGAGCATGAAGAGCCCGAGGAACAGCGCCGCGAGCGCGAGCCCGCCAGGCGTCAGCAGGCTGTCGAGGTCGAACGTCATCCCCGTGACGACGAAGTAGACCGGGATGAAGACCCCGAAGGCGATGCCCTCGAGTCTGATCCGCACGTCCTCGCCCTCGGGCGAGTCGAGCGCGAGCCCGACGACGAGCCCCGCGGCGAACGCGCCGAGCACGAAGTCGAAGCCGGACTCGACGGCGAGGTAGACGAGCGCGGCCAGGATCAGGATCGAGCCGCGCACCGCAGCCTGTCCGGTGGTGTGGACAGTCGCCTGAATCGCCTTCACAACGCGTGGAGGCCGTGCGCGCAACATCACAACGGCGGCGAGTGCGACGACCCCGCAGAAGGCGATCAGGAGCAGGATTTCGCCCAATGCGCCGTAGACGCCCGTGAGGAAGATCGAGATGAAGACGATCGGCCAGAACTCACCGGCGACGCCCGTTCCCAGCACGGCAGAGCCGAGCCGTGTCGTGAGCAGGCCCGCGTCGACGACGATGGGCACGAGGGTGCCCAGTGCGGTCGTCGCGAGAGCAACGCCGAGAAGCCACCAGCGCGCGTCGACACCCGCCTCCTGCAGCCCGAGGCCTACGGCGACCGCGATCACGAGCGAGATCGCCCAGCCGATGCTCCCGATCTGGAGCTGGCGGCGCGGCACCTTCTTGTCGATCACCTCGAGACCGGCGATGAAGAAGAGAAACCCGAGGCCGAGGTTGGACAGGAAGTTGAGGTACGGGTCGGGCTTCGCGAAGTCGAGCACCTGCGGGCCGATCAGGATCCCGAGCACGATCTCGATGACGACCGTCGGGAGGACAACCCGGCCGTGGAACCGCGACAGGAGCGCGCCGAGCGTCCCCGCCAGCAGGACGAGGACGATCGAGCCGAGGTCAGCCGCCGAAGCCGCGGCCGTCAAGACTGCCGGCGCGATGGCGCTCACCGCCCGATCGTCTCACGTCACAGGTTCTTGCGGAACCAGCGAGCCGCGCTGCCCGCCGGACAGCCTTCGATGACGCCCGCGGTCTCGTAGCCGAGGCGCTCGTGGAAGCCCTCGGCGAGGAGGTCGTACGCCTGGAACACGATCAGCGCGCACCCGCGCCGCCGCGCCTCGGCCTCGGCCTCGGCCATGAGGGCGCGTCCCAGCCCGCGCCCTCGAAGCGACTCGTCGACCCACATCGCCTGCAGCTCGCAGTACCCGCCCCAGACGATCCCCGAGATGCCGGCGAGCACCTGATCTCCGTCGCGGACGAAGATCCCGAACTCCCGGTAGTCGTCCGAGCCAAGAGCTGCGTTCGCGGCGGCTGCAACGCGCTCCTCGAGGAACGCCAGGTCGGCCGGGTCGGGCGAGTCCTCGATGACGAGGCGGTGCGTGCCCTCAGCCGGCCGACTTCCCACTGCTCGTCCTAGGCGACCATCTGCTCCAGCAACGCGGCGTTGTCGAAGTAGTTGCGGAACGCCGAGATCTTGTCACCGGTGAACTCCGCCACGATGGCAGCTCCGATCAGCATCTCGTTGCCCGTGGGCTCGATCACCGTTTCCTCGTCGATCTCGAACGGGCCCGAGAACATGGCGGTCACCCGGTACTCGGCGTAGCCCTTGTTTCCGACCACGTCGAGAGCGTCGATCTGGAGAGAGACGTCCGAGAGGCTGGCATCTCGCTCCTTGACCACCTCTGCCAGCTCGTCGATCGAGCTGACAAGCATGTTCGGCGACCAGGCGCTGACGTCCTCCGTGAAAAACTCAGGCAAGGCGTCGACCTCGCCCTTGAAGCAGGCCTCGAGGGCACGCTCCATGACGCCGGCACGACCGTTTCGAGCCATGACTATTCCTCCTTCGTGAACGTTGGACCTGTTAGGCGCCGAGGATCTTGGCCTTGGCGGCCGCGAACTCCTCGTCGGTCAGGCTGCCGGACGCGTGCAGGTCGGCCAGACGCTGGAGCTCTTCCACATCACCACCGCCACTGGTCGGGGCGGGAGGCGGCGGCGCCGGCGGCGCCTCCTGCGCGTATGCCTGCTGGTCCTCTTCCTGTGCTCCTCTGCCGGACGCTCTCCCGGCGGCGTATGCCGCTCCGCCGGCGACCAGCATCGTTCGGCGGCGCGTACGTCTGCGAACCATTCCCATGGTCGTCTCCCTTTCTCTGGACGAAGCTCAGGCTTTGGATCGTATACCGGGCGCGGAGGAGCGTTCGGACCTGACGATCTCGCAGCGAAGGCCGTCGGGCCTTCCGTCCGCCCGTCGCCGGTACTGGACGCGCAATGCTGAGTCTGGCCCGACATCGAGCCGGTCCGGGAGTACCCAGACGGACGTCGCCCAGCTCGACGTCGGCCACGTCCAAGGATCGAGCGTGTGAGCGACCCTCCCGTGCAGGTCGGCGCGGAACGTGACGGCCACGGCGTTCACGGCCCCGGGCGCATCGACGACGAGGTCGGCCGAGGCGCTCACGGAGGCTTCCTCGAAGCTCGTCAGATCGAGCACGGCGAGGACGACCGGGAGGCCGACGGGTGGCCACGTCGCAGCGACCTCCGCCTCGGTAGGCATGTTCACCGGACCCGGGACGGCGGCCTCGAGCAGCGGCTGGAACTCCATGTCGTAGAGCTCGCGCCAGCGCTCGACCGCACGCTGACCGACCGCGCGTTGCCTGGCTTCCTCGTCCGAGAGCAGCAGCGGCCGGGCCAGCAGAGTGAGCTCGTGGGGAATGAGCCGGGCGTCCGGCTTGAGCAGGCGACGACGCGCGTCGAGCGTGGTCTCGAGGATCTCCTCCTCCAGCGGCTCGTTGCCGATGATCTCCGCCACCAGCAGGTCGGCTCGCTCGGGCAGCTCGATCGTTCTCGACCAGCCGCGGACCAGCGTGACTGTGTCTTCTACCCCGTTCGCGGCGAACACACGCTCGGCGACGTCTGCGATGTCGCTGGCCTCGACCGCATAGACCCGCCGGGCCCCCGCCCGGGCCGCTGCGATCGCGAGCACCCCGCTTCCGGTGCCGATGTCGAGCACGACGTCCCCCGGTCGCACGGCCTCGGCGAGCGCGGCGAGATAGTCACGCGTCCTGCGGTCGTCGTGCAGCATCCGCGCGTGCTCCACGGGGTCGGCCCAACCGCTGGTCGGCTTCCCACCCGCATCCGACCGGACCAGCGCGCCCTCGTCGAGCAGCATGTTGATCACGTTGACCGCCGGTGCGAAGTCGGTCGAGGGCAGGTCGTGTTCGAGGCGGTCGATGGCCTCGCCGAGAGCACGCGGCTCCGAGAACAACGAGAGGGTCGTGAATCCCCTCGGCCCGAGGTCGACGACGGTGCCGTTCGGCGCGTCGAGCAGGACATGGCCCGCCGCGTCGAGCCGCGTACGGACGCCGGGCGCCAGCTGGAGGAGCGTCTCGGGGGAGAGGTGTTCGTCGTACACAGAATCCGTGCGAAATCGCAGTCGAGACGGGAAAAACTACCGATTTGCGCTCGCGGGGAATCGGTCAGAGTCGAGAGGTGCGCAGAGAGACCGCAAGAGAGTTCGGAGCGATCCCGATCGTCCTCGCCGTCCTCGGCTGGGGCGGGTTGCTCCTGCTGGCGGCACTCGCCGGCTGGCAGGCCTGGATCCTCCTCGGCATCGCCACGTTTGGTGCGGCGCTCATCCTCGTCTGGATCTACGCGCAAAGGCATCGGCATCCACCCGTCGAGAGCGCTCCTCCTACCGGCCATCCGGGTGCGGGTCCGCCGGGCGTCTACCGGGTGCTCGTCGTCGCCGACGAGACCTGCGCATCCGACACCCTCGGCGAGCGGCTCCGCGACCACGCGGCGGGACGGGACACCGAGGCCTTGGTCGTGGCGCCGGCGCTCGGCTCGCGCCTTGCCCGCTGGACGGGCGACGAGAAGGCCTACGTCGAGGCAACCGACAGGCTCGCGGCCGCTGTGCAGTCACTCGAGCGCGGGGGCGTCAAGGCAACCGGCCACGTCGGCTCCCACGACCCGCTCCAGGCGGCGGACGACGGCCTCCGCGAGTTTCAAGCAGACGAGGTCGTCTTCGTGACCAGGGCCGAGGACGACGCCAACTGGCTCGAGGAGGGAGTCGTCGACAGCGCGCGGAGCCGATACGCGGTGCCGGTGTCCCACATCGTCGTCCGCCGGAACTGACGTTCAGCCCCACGGGCATGGGGACGCCGTGGCAGCGCGTCCGCTTGCGCCCGGACCCGCACGTGCAAGGCGACAACTCGGCCGCCGTCCCTGCAATCGAGGCCGGAACGACCCGCTGCGGCTCGTCGTGGGCAGAGACGCCGTTGAGTCAGGCCTCGCCGTCGGTGCGACCGAACGCACCTCCTAGATCAGCCGACCTGCGTGGTGATTGTCGGCCGGAACGAGTGAAGCTCATCCTGGCCGGGCTGGACGATCCCGTAGCTCGCCTCTGGCACCTCGTTCCAGACGCCGGGCAGATCGCCGAGCGGCTCGGAGACGACCAACCGTGTCTCCTCGTCGAAGAGGGCGAGACGTGGGTCGTCGGGGTAGAGCTCCTTCAGCGTCTCGAACGTGCTCGTGTAGAAGAGCGTGCGCGACCGGCCCTCGCTCGAGTAGCGGAATGCCCACAGCCGCTCACCGTTCGTCGTCGCGATCGTTCCCTGGAACGGGAACTCGACCTCGTGCGCGTGACCGACCTCCTCGACCAGTCCGATCGTCCGCGCAACCGCTTCCGCCGGATCCTGCTCGAGCCCGAATGTCAAGGCGAGGAAGAAGAGCACCTCCGAGTCGGCCGAGCCCTCGATCAACGGGTACAGCTCGGGGTCGACCTCCATGATGAGGTCGCGCTTCACTTGCAGCCAACCGCCGACGAGTCCGTTGTGCACCCACAGCCAGCTGCCGTAGTAGAACGGGTGGCAATTGGTCTGCTGCACCGCCGTGCCTGATGTGGCCCGGATGTGCGCGAGGAAGAGGTGCGACTCAACGTGGCCGGCGATCTGGCGGAGGTTGCGGTCGTTCCACGCGGGCTCCATGCTCTTGAAGACGCCCGGCCCCTGCGGCCCGTACCAACCGATCCCGAAGCCGTCCCCGTTGGTCGGCTCGGCACCCATGCGCGCCTCAAGGCTCTGCTCGATCAGTGAGTGCTGCGGCCCGTAGAGCACCTTGTCCATCAGGACCGGCTTCCCGTAGTACGCAAGCCACCGACACATGATGTCCTCCTTTCAGTCGCGGCCCACCTTGTCCAGGCCGCCATCCGTGAAGACCGTCTGTGCCGAACTTATCCGAAGACGTCCGGAGGTGTCCCAACGTACGGATCGCCAAGAGCTGTCTCGCCCCAGAAAGCTGATACAGGCATTCGACTGGTGCCGTCAGCGCGCGCGTCCGGCGCTTTGGCGAATCACGACGCTCACTGCGGCGATGCCAGCCGAGCGCGCGCGGGCGCACCGGTGGTCGAACCTGCGCAGGTGCAGCCGCGGGCCGAGCGACATATTGGGCGCCGGCCCGAATCTGAGGCGGTTCCCGGAGAGATTTTGGTCACGGATCTGCCCGCGTGGATAACGCTCACACGCTCATGGCTCGCGATAGCCGCCTCGTTCGGCGCGTCGAGCAGGACATGGCCCGCTGCGTCGAACCGCGTGCGAACCCCGGGGGCCAGCCTCAGGAGTGCCTGCGGAGAGAGCGGTGCGTCGTGCAGAGATCTTCAGCCTACGGCTCTCGGCGCGCGCCAGCGGCGGCGAACGCCCGGATGGAGAGGACATGTCCGAGGGACTTCCCGCAACCGAGGTCGGCAAGGAGCTCAGCCAGCACGCGGGTCACGGCCGAACGGTCCACGATCGTCGGGACCGCACGATCACGATCCTCGAGGCCGCGCTACTCGCCCTCGTCACGCTGATCGCTGCCTGGTCGGGGTACGCAGCGGCGAAGTGGAACACCAAATCCCGCGTCGAGCTCGCCGAGGCCTCGACCGCGAGAACCGAAGCGAACCGGGCAGCGGCGGAGGCATTGACGACCCGTAACTTCGACTCTCGACGTTCGAGGCCTGGTTCACTGCGTACGTCGTCGGGAACGAGCGCGCCATGAAGGTGGCGGAGAGACGCTTCCGCCCCGGGTTCCGCGTTGCCTTCGACGCGTGGCGGGCGACGAGCCCGGAGACGAACCCTCACGCTCCGCCCGGACCGACCTACATGCCCCAGTACCGATCTCCCGGAAAGGCGGCGACGAAGATCCTGGACACGCGAGCCGACCGCCACTTCAAAGCCGGAGAATCGGCCGGCGAGACGTCGGACAAGTACGTTCGCATCACCGTCTTCCTCGCAAGCGTTCTCTTCCTTGTCGGGCTCAGCACGCACTTCCCGATCCGCGGCGTCCGTTATGCGCTTGTGGGGCTCGGAGGCGTCCTGCTCGTCCTCTCGCTGGTCCAGCTCGCACAGCTCCCGCGCCCGTCGCTCTAGCCCTGAGCGACGGCGGGGTCATGCGGCGAATCCGCGGATCGCGTCGCCGATCAGCTTCGCTCCGAGGACTAGCAGGAGCACGGTCATGATCGCTGCGTTGTGGGCCGCCAGCCAGACCTTGAGCCCGTCGAGCAGAGGCGCCGCGCGCTCACCCATCACGAGGTAGATGCCGAGCAGCGCGAGGACGCCGAGCGAGGCGACCAGGACGAAGACGGCGAGCGCCACCACCTCCTGCCCGTCCGAGATCCCGGCCTCGGCGATCGTCAGCCGGCCGTGATCGTGAGGACGAGGTTCTTCGGGTTGACCGCCGAGAGGACGACGCCCGCGCCGAGCGAACGACCCGCGGTGAACGCGTCCACCGTTCCCATCCACTTGGGCATCTCCGCCTCCTGACCTGCTTTCGGGCGCCCCAGCCATGTTCGCACGGCGAGCACGAGGAAGACCACTCCGAAGACGAGCGTGAGAACGTTGGCCCAGGTCGCGGGAGCGCCCGAGTCCTGTGTGGCGTTCCCGGTGGTCAGCACGAGCACGATCGCGCCGAGGACCGACAACCCCGCTATCCACCCGAGCGCGAAGGCCGGCCCGTTCGCGCGGGCGCAAGGCGTCGCGAGCATGAGCACCATTGCGATGATCGGTATCGGGCTGATCGCGACCACCACGGCGAACGGCAGGACGTTGCCTATCGCCTGGCCCAAGCCTCCACCTCGTTCTAGACGGAAAAGGTCATGGGGGAGGTGGCTATCCACACGGCCGTCGCGATGAAGATCACCCAGCCGAGCGTCAGGAGCACCTCCCGCTGGCGTAACGAGTGAAGCTTCGTGGAGATGCCTGCGAAGAACAACGAGGCCGCGAAGAGGACGACGGCCAGGACGTAGTTGTCGGCCCGCTGGTTCGCCGTGCCCGCGGCATCTGCGTGCACCCCGGCCACCGCGTTGAGGCGTCCGCTCTTCACCGCTTCGGCGACCCGGTATTGCGGCATCGCGAACGGGCTCAGCGGCGCGCTCGGATTCGTGCGCGGGCGCGTCGCGAGCCAGGCGGCGAAGGCCGGCCTGAACTCGGGGCGGAATCGCCGGCGGTAGAACTGCGCCAGCTTCTGATTGCCCGCGACCGTCGCGTCGACCCACTGGATGAAGGTGGCGATGTCGACCTGGGTGAGCTGGCCCGCGCGGGTCGAGGCCTCGGAAGACTGGATCCGGGCAGCGGTTCCCTTGCTGTAGTCCGCCGCCTGCTCCCCTCTCCATTGCGTCGACTGGTACGTGCTCCAGGCAGTCGCGACGGCGGCAACAGCGAGCAGGATCGTCGAGAACAGCTCGACCCGATGCTCCCTCCTGGCCTCGGCGTCCATCAGCTGAAGACGTTGACGGCTCTGGCGATCACGAGCCCGACCACGATCAGCGAGATCAGTGACTGCAGCGCCATCGTCAGCTTCGCCCAGCGGGCCATTGGCATGACGTCCGTCGGGCTGAAGGCCGTGCTCGTGGTCAGGCCGAGGATCAGGTAATCGACGTACTGCGGCCGCCAACCTGGCGGCGAGATCTCCGGGCTCATCTGCTGCGTGAAGGCGAAGTCCGGAAACTCGCGTTCCCCCCGGAATCGGGCGAGGGGCCCGCCGCTGTCGAGCATCCAGTACAGCAGGCTGAAGACGAGCACGTTTCCGAGCCAGATCAACGCGCCGGAGGCGAGCAGCGAGGTTGCGGAGTCCGTCACCTTGCCGCCTCGGATCAGGTCGACGATCAGCACGCCTGCGCTGAGCAGGGCCATGACGACGAGGGCCAACACGAGCCCGATCGCGACCTTGCGGAGCCAGCGCCTTTGCCGGCTCACGCGCGCGGGATCGGAGGCGAGCAGGACGACCAGCAGCGCGATCTCGATGCCTGGCACGAGCCAGTGCGGTCCGAGTGACTCCCGGTGGGGCTGTGCTACGCGCAGCACGATCGTGATCGCAATGAAGGTCAGCAGCGCAAGCGCGATCGGCCAGCGCGGCTCGCTGAACTCGGGTTCCTCCGCCACAGTCTCGACGGGTGTCCGACTTCCGCCCTCGCTCACGTGAGCGCGGTGATCCCGTTGTAGAGCAACGACACGGCGAGCACGAGGATGATCACGGCGCCGACGTTCTTGGCGTTCCGCTCGAGCCAGTTCCTCGCTCCCGCGAGCATCCGCTCGGCGAAGTCGGGCGCGACGACCAACAACACCAGGGCCGTCGCCAGAGGCAGCAGCGACACGAGCGAGAAGAAGACCCAATCCACGATGTACTGCGTCGTCGAGGGATCGGTCTGGGAGATCGCCTTCAGCGCAATCGGGATGACCGCGCCTGCGTTCGCGAGCAGAGCACCGCCCGCGAACACCGCAAGGTATCGGCTGGCGACGACCTTCTCTATCTGCGCGATCGTGCTGGCAGCGCGCTCGGGGTCCGGCGGTCGCCGGAAGATGCGAATGGCGAAGAGGACCAGGAACGCTCCGGCGACGACATCGAACCAGGAGACCCATGTCTTCGGAGTCGATGTGGGCGAGGCCGCGGTGTTGCCCAGCACAAATGCGGCGGCGATGCCGATCGCGAGCATTGCGCTCAACGCGCCGAGGTAGAACCAGACTCCGGTCACGAGCGGCCGGTCGCTGACGACGAGAACGAGCACGCAGAACGTCACCGTGGTGGGCAAGAGCATCGCGGCCAGGCATGCGAGGAGGAACTCGGCGTCGGCGCCACTCACGGTGGGAGACCTTACGCTGCCGCTCGGCCGCGAGTGCGCCGCTCGAAGAGGGTCGCGTTGAGCGACGCCGAGAGAACGATCACCCGCCCGATGATGAACAACCCGAGCAGGACAGCCGCGGCAGCGCCGAGTGTCCCGTACGTGTGTGCCTTTCCCTGCAGCAGCCTTGTGAGGAAGTAGACGTTGAAAACCTGCACACAGAGGATGCCGACCCCGAAGAGCAGCGAGCCCGGGATCAGATCGATCCAGCGCGCGCTTCCGTGGGGCAAGGACAACGAGATCCAGAGCCAGATCGCGCCGAACGCGAGGCCGGAGGCGATCGTCACGAGGAGCCCTTCCACCGACCCCTCGTGGCGAACGGCGCCCGCACCGACGACGACGAGGAACATTCCGGCGACACCAACGGCAAAGACGCCGAGCGAGCGCGGCGGCACCTTGACCGCCCTGCCCGAGCGCTCCCACGCGAGCGCGTGGACGATCGACACGGCCCGGAGCAGGACTCTCGTCACGTAGACGACCACGACGAACGAGGTCAGCGCGACCCAGGCACTCGACGAGCCCTTCGAAGCGCTCGCGACCTGGCTCGTGACAAGGCCGAGCATGCCGACCGACTTCGCGATCTGCTTGGGGCTTTCGTTTGACGCATCCGAGGCCAGCCCGAGGACCGAGACGAGGAAGAACGAGAGCGGAAGGGCGAACAGAAAGAGCCTGTAGGCCAGGGCGCCGGCGAGAATCCCGCCGCCGATGTCGGAGTCTCGCTCGATCGTCTCGAGCGTGGCGTCGAGCAGCGTGGAGCGCTCGCGCGCCTGCTCGATCCGCCCTCGCAGCGCCCGCCCGCGCTCGAGCCAGAGCGCGAACCGCTGGAGAAAGGTCCGCTTCGGCGGCGGGAGGTCGAGCGGCTCACGCTCGTCGCGGCGGTCCGGCGAGGCCATCCCGCAGCGAGCCTACGCGAGAATCCGTTAGCGTCGGTCAGCACCACGAAAGGAGCGAAGGTGAGCGCCGATCCGAAGCCGAAGGTACTGGTCGTGTACTTCAGCCTTACCCAGCAGGCTGCCCGAGTCGCAGAGGCGATGGCGCAGGCGCTGACAGCACGCGGATGCGACGTGACGAAGGCGCTGATCGAGTTCACCGACGAACGATGGGTGCCGCACCTCTCGCAGTTCCCGATGAAGCGCCCCATCCGCCAACTCGCGTCGATTCTCCCGGCGCAGCTCCGCCACAAGACCGGCGAGATCCGCATTCCACCAGAGGCGCAGACGGGCGACTACGACCTCGTGTTCCTCGCCTCGCCCACCTGGTGGTTCCAGACGAGCATGCCGATCCGCTCCTACCTCGAGTCACCCGCCGCGCGGACGATCCTGAACGGCAAGCCGTTCGCGTGCGCATCCATCTCGCGCCGCTACTACAGCATCAACCTCGGGCAGCAGAAGAAGCTCGGCGAGAAGAGCGGCGGGCGGTGGGTCGGCCAGACACACTTCGTCGTGGCCGGCGGCCAGGTCAAGTCGATGCTCTCGTGGCTCGGCTACATGAAGCACGGCGAGCCGCAGGAGCGCGTCATGGGGCTGAAGATGCCCGCGCCCAATCTCAAGCCGGACTACGAGGAGCAGGCGCGGAAGTTCATTGCAGACGTGACGAACAAGACGCTCGGCCAGCCGGCACCGAGCGTCGACACGACAGCGAACCAAATGTAGTAGAGCGTCTCGGCGGCGCGGCTCCTGGAGTGGAGGCACTCCTGTTGCCGTAGTCGGCGGTTGCGCAGGATCGGCTGCGGTGCCGTGGAAGTGCTCTTTCGTGAGCGATCGCTGGGACACGGGCCGAACGGAGGCGTTCAGCGACGGCGTGTTCGCGATCGCGATCACGCTGCTCATCCTCGAGATCGCTGTGCCCGAGTCCGAGTTCGGCAATCTCTGGCGCGGCATCGGCCATCAGTGGCCCTCCTACCTGGCCTATGCGACAAGCTTCATCACGATCGGAGGGATCTGGATGGTCCACCACGGGATCTTCCGGCGCTTGCAGTACGCGGACGTCTCGGTCATGCGACTCAACCTGGCGCTGCTGATGGCCGTCTCGTTTCTGCCCTTCCCGACCAAGCTCATGGCCGAGGCGATCCGCGAGACGGACGCCGAGCGTGCCGCCGTCATCTTCTACGGTGGAACGTTGCTGGTGATCTCGCTCCTCGTCAGCGCCCTGTGGGGAGCAATCGCGCGCAACCGTGAGCTGCTCAAGCCGGAGGTGAGCGAGCAGGAGATCAACAAGTTCCTGGTCGCGACAACCCCGAGCCTCGGCTTCTACGTCGGTGTGATCGTGCTCGCGGTCTTCGCCCCGAAGGTGGCCGCGTTCGGCTACCTCGTGATCGCGATCGTCGCCGTGCTGCGCGTGCATGGCGACCAGGCAACGGCGCCCGAGACAGCCGAGCCCACCTAGCCTCAAGCGCAGGCAGCGAGCCGCAACGCGGACTGATAGTTGCGAGCCGGGGCCAGGCGTCGTCGGCGGCCTAGCCTGCGCCCTCCGAAGAGGCGAGGGTCGGTTGCCCCGGCTCGGCCCTGAGTCTTTCACCAGCCCCGGTGGCGCGAATCCGGGAACACCGCAGCCCGGTGGGTAGCAACTACTGCCGGCCGTTCGAATCTCGGCTAACAGGGGCAAAAACGCCTCTAGCCGGTCGGTAGTTCTCCACACCACCGCAACAGGGATCAGCCTGATGGAACGCTGGATCCCAGGTGGAAGGCTGCTATCGAAAGCGAGACCAAGCGGGTCTCGCCCCACTACTCGGAGAGGGGGTAATCATGTGGTGGGCAGTTGGAATCGGCGGAATCATTCTGTACCTGATCGTGGCGGTCACACTCGGCGTTATGACTCTGCGGAACGGACACGGGTGGATGTTCTTCATCGGGATCTTCTTCCCGATTCTCTGGATCTTCGGCGCCTTCATGAAGCCGCCGGAGACGACGACGGCAGCGCACGCCTAGGAAGAACGGTCAACCGAGTGGTCCCGTTCAGTCGGGGCCACTCCGGGTGACCACCACTACGGAAGGAGGAGAGAGATGGCGATCGGACCGGTTCAGCTGCTCGTTCTGGGCTTCAACCAGCCCGACTTTCACGGCGAGATCATCGAGGAGCTCGAGAAGCTCCGCGAGAGCGACACCGTGCGCGTGATCGACGCGCTCGCGGTGTACAAGGACGCTGAGGGCGAGATGGAGGTGATGCACCTCAGCAACCTCACCAAGGAGGAGGCGATCGAGTTCGGCAGCAAGGTGGCTGCCCTGATCGGCCTCGGCATCGAGGGTGAGGAGGGTCTCGAGAAGGGCGCCGAGCTCGGCGCGGAGATGGGGGCCGAGGGGATCCATGCGTTCTCCGACGAGGAGGCATGGGACATCCTCGAAGAGATCCCCAACGACACCGCGGCGGCGTTGATCCTGCTCGAGCACCACTGGGCGGTGCCGCTGCGCGACGCGATCGCGCGGACAGGCGGCTTCCGCCTCGCCGACGGGTTCATCAGCCCGCTCGACCTCGTCGAGATCGGCCTGGTGAGCGCCGAGGAGGCGCAGGAGCTGCACGCGATGGCCGAGGCACCGCAGCTGGCCAAAGCGTGAGGAACCAACTGGAGCCCTGCATCGATTCAAGGGGAGGTGTGAGATGCTCGGAGGCCGCAGAGTCGCACGGCGCACGTCGCGGCGCGTAGCGCGCCGACGCTAGCACCGACCGGACCACGACGGCGTCGGTCTAGGAAGAACCGTCAACCGAGTGGCCCCGACGACTCGGGACCAGTCCGGGTGACGCGGCACCATCCAACAGCCTCAGAAAGAGGAGATGAGAACATGCCAATACGACCACGCCCGCGACCCGGACCAGTCGGACCGGGACCTGTAGGACCCGGACCGGTCGGGCCAGGACGACCCGGACCAGGACGGCCGGGACCACGTCGTTAGGCGGTCGGCATTGTCTTGTGGGCGGTCATGAGCGACGCTGGCGAGCGCCTCGGGCGACGGTCGCACCGAGGCGGTGCAGGATTAGCTCAGCCGCCGCGCCGACAACACGTTTGGCTCGCACTGCACAGAGAGGGTTCGATTAGCCCGGCGCCGGCAACCCCAGCTCCTTGGCCAGCGCGCGGTCCTTCGCGCGGTCAGGGAGCTTCGCCGCGGTGGCGATCCCCTTCACACCGTGACCGGCCAAGTACCGGGTCTTGGGACTGTCCGCCGTCAGCGCCTGGAAGACCGCCTTTGCGATCACCTTCGGCGGGTCGGCCGAAGCCTCGGCCTTCTCGGTTGCGGAGCGCACGGCCGCGATCTGACCCTTGTACAGGCGGTGGCCGCGGTCGCCAAGCGTCGTCTTGAGCCCATCCAGCTGGGCATACGTCTTCCCGAAGATCGCCGAGTGAACCGGCCCGACATCCACATGCGAGACGTGGATTCCCCACTGTCGCAGCTCGAGGCGCAGGGCATCGCTGAGCGCCTCCATCCCGAACTTCGACGCGCTGTAGGCGCCGTTCAGAGGCAGCACGAGGAGCCCGCCGACGGACCCGATGTTGACGATGCGGCCCTTGCCCCGCCTGATCAGCGGCAGGAACGCCTGGGTCATCGCCACGTGCCCGATCAGGTTGACCTCCAGCTGCCTCCGGAAGTCGGCGAGCGGCTGAAACTCGATCGGCGCCGGGATCGCGACACCGGCGTTGTTGACGAGGGCCGCGAGCCCCCGATTGCCCACGGCCCTCGCAACGATCTCTCCTGCCCCCAGGATCGACAGCTCGTCCGTGATGTCGACGATCAGGGGTGTCAGGTCGGCCTTCTTCTGGAGCGCCTCGCCGTCGGCCTTGCGCCGAACGCCCGCGAACACGCGGAACCCCTGCTCCGCGAGGTGCGTTGCGGTCGCCTCGCCGATGCCGGTGGAAGCGCCGCTGACGACGACGGTGCCGCGGCTCTTCCCCGCCATCAGCCTCCCATCCCTGCCGACGCCTCCTCGAGGCCGGCCTTGAGCTCCTTCGCGCTCGAGCCGTCGATGTGGGCCACGGACGTCTTGATCGCATTCGGGATCGCATTCTCGACCGCCTCGGCGCCCTCCGACTCGTAGATCGCGATCAGCGCCGCCGACCCCTCGCCCAGAGTGTCGTCGAGCTTCTCGCCGATGCCGCTCGTGACCCGGTGCTTGGCGAACTTGCCCGCCACTGCTCCAACGCCGGCGCCGACGGCCGTGGCCGCCAGAAGCGGAGGTGCGAACAGGCCGACAACGAGACCTGCGCCGCCGAGCATCGTCGCGCCCTTGCGAACGGCGTGGTCACCGGCCTCGATCACCTGCATCTCGCCGTTCTCGTCCTTGCTCGCGAGCACGACGCCCTGGACCGAGATCGTCTTCGCCTCGACGAGATCCATGACCGCGTCGTAGTCCTTCTTGCCCAGGTCGTCGAACAGGTACGCCGCGATCAGCACGTCCATCTGCTTGTCCTTGCTCATCGTCGCTCCTCTCTTGCCGCTACTGGCCGGCCGCGTGGGCGGCCAGTGCCCTATGGGCCTCTTCGTGGAGCGCCTTCGTCTCCTCCTCGCTCATGTGCGGGGCGACGTCGAAGACGACCTTCTTGACCACCCCGTTGAACGCGAACGGCGCCTTGTCCGCATAGCTCCGGTCGACGACGCCGCCGTTGTCCCGGCCGATGTCCATACCGCCATATCCGGAGAACCGGAACGGCACGGTGTGCTCCATCCGCCCCGAGCCGACAGCCTTGTCGTTGACGAGAAGCGTCACCTCGCCGCCCGTAGCTGGCTTCGCCTCGTCGGCGGCAAAGACCAGTTGGACGTTGACGTCGCCGGACGGAAGCGGCTCGTCCGATTCCTGCCGGAACTCCATCACGCCCATGAAGCTGTACGTGTGCTTGAGCTTGCCGTCCTCCACGAAGAGCGCGAATCCGCCCAGGTGGTCGGCCTCCGCGACGATGACGCCCTCGGCGCCGCCCTCCGGGACCTCGAGATCGGCACTGATCGTGTACGAGTGGTTGTAGATCCGGGGGATCATCCCGGAGGCCACGTTCTGGACGTCGCCGTAGTACGTGAACGTGGTCTGCGTCGGCATCGGCGGCACGATGCCGAAGAAGAAGGCCATGCCTCCCAGCAACGGCAGGACCTTGTAGCGCTCGGCCTCCTGCCAGAAGAGCTCCTGTAGCTCCTTGACCTTCTCCGAATGCTCGGCCGCGAGATCGTGAGCCTGCGTGAAGTCGTCCGGCAGGTAGTAGAGCTCGACCGGATCATCGTCGGGCTTCCACACGCCGGGCGCGAACTTCTTCATCGCCTCGGGGTCCATCTGCCACGGGATTCGCGGCATCCGCATCGACAGCCACCAGCCGTCCTTGTACATCGCGCGGTTGCCGAGGATCTCGAAGTACTGCTGCGTGTGCCGCTCGGGAGCATCGGCGTCGGAGATCGAGTCGGCAAAGGTGACGCCGTGCATCGGCTCCTGCTCGATGCCGTCCACGTGCGTCGGCGCCGGAATGCCCGCGACCTCGAGAATGGTCGGGCCGACATCGATCGCGTGCGTGAAGTGCGAGCGAATCTCGCCCGCCTGGCTCACCTTCTCCGGCCAGTGGACGACCATCGGGTTGCGTGTGCCGCCGAGATGAGACGCGACCTGCTTGCCCCACTGGAACGGGCAGTTGCCTGCCCATGCCCAGGCAGCGGAGTAATGCGGCGCGAGCAGCTCGCCGCCCCACACCGAGAGGCCGCCCCACTTCAGTAGGAGCTGGAGCTGCTGCTCGGCGGTCAGCGGAATGCCGTTCAGCGTTGTGAGCTCGTTGAAGGTGCCGCTCAGCGTCCCCTCCATGCTGGCTCCGTTGTCGCCCCAGATCCAGATGACGAGCGTGTTCTCCAGATCGCCCATCTCCTCGATCGCGTCGAGGACGCGGCCGACGTTCCAGTCCGCGTTCTCGCAGTAACCCGCGAACACCTCCATCTGGCGTGCGTACAGGCGCCGGTGGTTCTCGTCGAGCGTGTCCCAGGCGGGCATCGCGTCGGGTCGGGGCGTGAGCTCCGCTTCGGGCGGGATCACGCCGAGCTCCTTCTGCCGCTCGAAGGTCTCGTCGCGGTAAGCGTCGTAGCCCATGTCGAACTTTCCGGCGTATTTGTCGGCCCACTCCTTCGGCACGTGGTGGGGCGCGTGGCTGCAGCCGGTCGTGAAGTAGGCGAACCACGGCTTCTCGGGATCCTGCGCGTGCACCCCGTGGAGCCACTCGATGGTCTTATCGGCCATGTCGTCCGGCAGGTAGTACGGCTCTTCGCCCTCGCTTTCCGGAACGCCGACGGTCGTGTTGTCGACCGAGATCACGGGATCCCACTGGCCCGTCTCGCCGCCGAGGAAGCCCCAGAAGTGGTCGAACCCCCAGGCGTTCGGCCACCGGTCGAACGGGCCGCCCGGCCCTTGCTGGTTGTCCGGCGTCAGGTGCCACTTGCCGAAGATCGCGGTCGAATAGCCGTTCTCCTGCAGGATCTTCGGGAACGGAGCGCAATCCTTGGGCAGGAACCCTGTGTACGCGGGGAAGCCGCTCGAGAACTCCCCTACGGAGCCGAAGCCCACCGTGTGGTGGTTGCGTCCGGTGAGCAGCGCAGCCCGCGTCGGCGAGCAGAGAGCCGTCACGTGGAAGCGGTTGTACTTGAGGCCGTTCTCGCCCAGGCGGTCGAAGTTCGGCGTCGAGATCGCACCACCGAACGAGCTCGGCTGGCCGAAGCCCGCGTCGTCGATGAGCACGAGGAGCACGTTCGGCGCGCCCTCGGGGGGCTCGATGTGACCCATCTGGCCCCAGTCCGGCTCCGATCCATCGAGCGTCTTGTTCGCGACTCCACTAAACGGCGGACGCCGGATCGGGAGCTTCGTACGGTCGATCGTCTGGTCACTCATCTGGTCTTACCTCCCGCTGTCTTCTCATCTGAGGAGCGAGCCTAGCTCGTGTCCTCCTCAACCGTCAGGCCAAGGTCGCGCATCTCCTGCTGTGACTTGCCGGCCAGCTTGCGGCCAAGAAGTGGCCGATTGTCCGGATGAAGAACGACACCCTTCGGGCCCTGGGGGAGCGGCTCTTCCCAGCCCCTGTAGAGCGCGAGCACCCGGAAGCTGAAGCCGACGGCGAACGCGAGTCCCATCGCCCACCAGGTGTTTCCGCCGGCCCAGTAGACGAGGATCCAGACCGAGGCCGTCAGAACCGCGGTGCCGACGAACCACTCGCCCCGGATGAACTGCTTGGGGGGCACGTCGCTCGCCACGTCGATGTAGAAGCGGCCGGCAGTTGGGCCAACGATGCCGAGGAACAGGCACCCGAGAACGGGCAGACCCACCGATACTCCCTTCTGCGCGCCCACGATCGCGTACCAGGGGAGTGCGAACGCGGTCATGAACTGGAAGAGGCCTTCCCGGAAGAGCTGGCCGGAGGCGTAGGCGAGGAAGTAGCCCACAAACCCGAACGCGAGGGCGAGTGCGATGTAGGCGGGATTGGTGAGCGCTGCGGGCACCTGGGCAACCAGGACGTCGCGGGTGATGCCACCCCCGAGACCCCCGAGCAACGCCATCAGCAGGATCCCGACGATCGTGAACTGCTTGTAGTGATCAGGCCGACGCGCGAGGAGTGCGCCGTTGAGGGCGTTCGTCGACGCGGCAATCAGATCGATGGGCGTGAAGTTCCCGCCCCAGCTGAACCCGCCGAAGTGGACGGTGCCAGAGGCGAGGATGCTCACGTTGTCGCTCCCGGGAGATCGGAGTCTTCGGCCGCGTACGAGGCGAGCAGCCGCTTCTCGTCGTCGCGCTTCGGGAACTTGAAGAAGACGAGCGTTGCGCCCAGCAGGACGGCGATGATGCCGGCGAGGTAGGCCCACTGGTCGCCCTGGAGGAAGGCCGTCTTGGCGCCCGCGATGATGTTGTCCTGGATGTGCGGCGGGTACCGCGACGCGGTGTCGGCGGCGCTCGAGAACGATTTCGTCAGCTCGGACTGCGTGCTGCTCGTGATGTCTTGCCCGGAGGAGGAGATCATCGCTCCCGCCGCGGCGGCGTAGCCGGCCGTCAGGAGAGCGCCGAAGATCGACTGCATGATCGCCCCGCCGAGGTCGCGCTGCAGGTCGGCGGTGCCCGAGGCCATTCCGACCCGTTTGACCGGCACCGAGCCGGTGAGTGAATGCGAGGCCGGCGTCCCTGCCAGCCCGACCCCGATGCCGACGAAGGAGTAGCCGAGCGCGACCTTCCAGTACGAGATGTCCTCCTTCCAGAGGAGCAGCATCGTCAGGAAGCCGAGCAGCACGAAGACGTAGCCGAACAGCAGCGTGAACCGGGCGCCACGCGCCTCGACCAGCATGGCCGACCGCGGCGCCACGACGACCATGAAGGCGGCCGCGGGCAGGATCGCTGCGCCGGCTTCGACCGTCGAGTAGTCGAGCACGTTCTGCAGGTACTGCTGGCCGATGAACATCGCGCCCATCAGCGAGCCGAAGACGATCAGCCCCGCACACGCAGCCACCCAGAAGGTCGGTCGGGCCGCCGCGTGCAGGTCGTACAGCGGGTTCTGCGCCCGGCGCTGCCTGACGAAGAAGGCGACCGTTGCCGCGGCCGCGATCGCGAACAGGCCGAGCGTGAGCGCGGTCTCGTTCGGCACCGGAGCGAAGTTGATCCCCAGGATGAGCGCGCCGACGAGGATGATCGAGAGGACCCCGCCCAGGTTGTCGACCGGCTCGGTGGCCTCGTTCACGTGGGCCGGCACGAACTTGAGCGCCATCACGAGAGCGATGACCGCGAGCGGGAGCGTGATCAGGAAGACCGACCCCCACCAGTAGTGATCGAGCAGGATCCCCGCGCAGAGCGGGCCGAGCGCGGTGATCGCACCGCCGGTGGCCGCCCAGAGCGCGATGGCCTTCGTGCGGGCGGGGCCCGACCAGAGCGCGGTGATCAGCGCGAGCGTGGTCGGGTACGCCATCCCCGCCGCGAGCCCGCCGAGGACGCGCGCGCCGAACAGGAACCCGATCGACGGCGACCAGGCCGCCAGGCAGTCCGCGGGCACGGTGACGACCATGCCGATGATCGAGCAGCCGCTTGCGCCCGTACCGGTCGCCGATGGCGCCGAAGTAGAGCACCGACGCCGCCAGCCCGAGCGAGTAGCCGACCGCGACGAGGTCGAGCGCCGTCTGCGACGCGTCGAATGCCGCGCCGATCGAGGGCAGCGCGACGTTTGCGACCGCGAGGCCGAGGTTCGCGACCGCCGCGACCGCGATGAGCGAGGCGAGAACGACGCCGGCGCGCAGCGGCGTGGTCGAGGCCTCGGCTCGGCCCGCCGCCGCGCTGTCGTTCCCGCTAGCCACGCGCGGAGGCTACGCCGTTTCCTCCTCGAGCTCCGCGGTCTCGATCGCGATCGCGAGCGCCTTGACGACATTGCCCGTCGCCGAGGCGATCCTGGCCGTGCCGACGATCGGCGCGATCGCGGCGAAGACACCGCGAACCTTGTCCTCGTCGACGCCGATCTCGCCGGCAGCGCCGAGGTTGAGCATGTACGAGACGGGCGGCGCGTCGACCGCGACGAGCGCGGCGATGCGAACGAGCATCAGCGTCTCCGCGTCCAGGTCGGACGCGTCGATCGAGTCGGCGGTCATCTTCGCGAGCAGATCGAGAATCGGTGTCTCGGTACTGGACATTGAAGCTCCTTCCGCTAGACGTTCCCGCCATTATGGGAGCTTGTGCGCCCGGCTGCGTCACCCGATCTCCTATTCACCCGGGTGAAGCCCGGCTCAGCCGCTTGTCAACAGCGCGAACAGGCCGTGGACGACCAGGATCAGGCCGAAAACGAGCGTGGAGAGCACGGTCGCCCGCCGCTGGTTTGCCGTGAGCCAGGCCTGCGTGCTGGCCATCCAAGCGTCGGCACGCGTCCCGGCCACGAGGTAGATGCAGGCCGGCGCCCAGACGAGCACCGTCGCGACGAGGACGTAGACAACGGCCAGACCCAGCTCCTCGGCGCTGGACAGGCCGCTCACGGCAATCGTCGTACCCGCGATGAGAGTGAGCGCCAGGCGCTTGATTCCGCCGATCCCGAGGAGCAGTCCGATCGAGAACGCCGTTCCGGGCCGGATCGACCCCAGCCTCGCCAGCAGCGCCGCCGTCCTCGACTCGCCGGACAGCTCGGCGGCGTCGCGCGGACGCCGCCCCTGCCAGGCGAAGATGAGCATCGCGATCCCGAGCAGGAGCTCGAGCACGGCGGACAGCGTCGGATGACCCCGATCGGGGTTCGGGACGCTGGCCGACCCCAGCAGGAACGCGACGATCAACATCAGGGACTGGCCGAGGAGAAACCCGAGGCCGTAGGCGCTCCCGTTCGCGCGGCCGCGGCCGCTGCTGAGGACGGCGAGGATCGAGAGCAGCGCGAGCGGGCTGAAGCCGGCGACCAGGGCATAGAGCAGGACCTGCGTCACCTCGTTCACGGCGGGCTAGCCTCTCACAGCCCTCTCCGGCCTGTGTCCCGCGCGCATTGGACTGGGGCTCTGAGCGCCCGCCTCACACGGGCGAGGCGTGCGGAGGGCGATTGACTAGGCGGGCCGCGGCGGCGATGATCGTTTCTCCAGATGCGGAGCACCAGCAGGAACGAGGCGGATTGAGTCAGCGAACCCGGACGATCTTCAAGTGGATCCTGATCGTCGTCGGGACGCTCATCCTGCTCATCAGCTCGCTGACCGTCTGGGTGAAGCGGCAGGCGCTCGACAACGACGCCTGGACCAACACGAGCGCGCGGCTCCTTCAGAACGACGACGTCCGGCAGGCGCTCTCCGTCTACATCGTCGACCAGCTCTACCAGAACGGGGCCGTGGAGGCGCGGCTCCAGGACCGGCTGCCCCCGAACCTCAGCGGCCTGGCCGGCCCGATCGCGGGCGCGCTACGGCAGCCCCTGCAATCAGGCGTCAACAGGTTCCTCGAGCGCCCGCGAGTCCAGCAGGCCTGGAAGGACGCCAACCGCGTGGCCCAGAAGCAGCTGGTCGCGATCCTGGAGGGCAAGTCCAAGGGTGCCGTTTCGACCTCCGGCGGGGAGGTCACGCTCGACCTGCGCACGTTCATCGTCAACGTGGCGACGCAGCTCGGGGTCCCACAGGGGCTCGAGTCGCGACTGCCCCCTGACGCCGGCCACATCACGATCATGAAGTCCAGCCAGCTCGACGCCGCGCAGAAGGCGCTGAAGGTGCTCAAGGCGCTGAGCTGGATCCTGATCTTCGTCGCCCTCGCGGCCTTCGCCGGCGCGATCTGGCTCGCCCCGAGCGGCAGCAGGCGCGAGGCGCTGCGTATCGTCGCCTTCGCGTTCATCCTCGTCGGGATCCTCCTCCTCGTCATCCGCAAAGTCGCCGAGTCCTACATCGTCGATGCCCTCACGAGCGGCGAGTCGCTTCGCAAGGCGGCAGACGCGACCTGGCTGATCGGGACGAGTCTCCTCGCGCAGGTCGCCTGGTCGCTGATCATCTACGGCGTCGTCGCGCTCATCGGAGTCGTTCTCGCGGGCCCGTACCAGTGGGCGCGCCGCTTCCGCGGCTGGCTCGCTCCGTTTCTGCGCGACCACGCAGGCTCGGCCTGGGCGATCCTGGCGGCAGTTTTCCTGCTCCTCGTCCTCTGGGCCCCGACGCCCACGTTCCATACATGGCTCGGCGTGCTCATCCTCGCCGTCGTGATCGCAATCGGATTCGAGGCGTTCCGCCGCCTCACCGTCGCCGAGCTCGGGAGCGGCGGCGGGGCCGCGCACTCCTCCGCGTAGAGAGCGCTCACAGGGAGCCCGTGGACGAGGCGGCCGACCGGCTGCGGTGGCTCGGGCACTCCACCGTATTCGTGGCACTGGGCGGCACGCGGCTCCTGACCGACCCGCTGCTGCGACGCCGCCTGTTCCACCTCTGGCGCCCTTCTCCGGTCGAGCCCGAGGACCTCGAGTCGCTCGACGGCGTGCTCGTCTCCCACGTCCACTACGACCACCTCGACCTCCCCTCGCTGCGTCGCCTGCCTCGCACGACTCACGTCGTCGCGCCGCTCGGCGCGGGACGCCTCCTCCGGCGGAAAGGGTTCGCGTCGGTCACGGAGCTGACCGCGGGCGAGCAGGTCGAGCTCGGAGGACTCGCCGTCCACGCCGTCCACGCCGACCACACGTCGAGTCGACTGGGCACGAAGACCGAGCCGCTCGGCTATGTGATCGCCGGGCGGAAGCGCATCTACTTCCCGGGCGACACCGACATCTTCCCGGGGATGGAAGAGCTCTCGCCGGTCGACGTCGCGCTGATGCCGATCTGGGGCTGGGGCCCGAGCCTCGGGCCCGGCCACCTCGATCCGCAGCGCGCGGCCGAGGCGCTGAAGCTGATCCGTCCTCGAGGTCGCCGTGCCGATCCACTGGGGCACGTACTACCCGCTCTCGTGGAGGCTCGGGCCGAAGCCCGGGTTCCTCGAGGCACCGGCCATTGCGTTTGCCCGTGCCGCCGCGGATGTAGCGCCCGAGGTGGAGATCCAGGTGCTCCCGGTCGGCGGGACACTTCCGCTGTGAAGGAGTAAGCTCCCGCGCGATGGCGGAGAGAGCACGATCGCCGTTCACGCTGGCGGCCGCGGCACTGGTGGCCTCGCTGGCGTTCGTCGCCGCGGGCTGCGGTGGTAGCAGCGAGTCCGCACAGGAGAAGTGGGCCAACGACGTCTGCTCGCCGTTCGTGGACTGGAGCAACACCATGAAGCAGCTCGCGAACGACGCGAAGAGTGCGATCCAGTCGCCCTCGGCCGGCAGTGTCGGTCAGCTGCAGAGCGACGCGCAGAGTGCTGTGAACGCGACGAAGACGCTCGAGAACGACCTGAAGAACCTGCCGCCCGCGCCGGGATCGGACGGCCAGTCCGTGAAGGACACGTTCACGAACTACGCGAGCCAGGTCAATCAGGCGATCGCCCAGCTGCAGAGCAGCGCGAAGGCGCTCTCGTCGAGCAAGGACATCGGCACTGCAGCGACGACCCTCTCGGCCGCCGCGGGCCAGGTCTCGACGTTCTCCACGCAGACGCAGAACGCCATCAACTCGGCCAAGCAGACGTCCGACGACATGAAGAAGGGCTTCGAGGACGCGAGCTCCTGCCAGGAGCTTCAGAAACAGACGTCCTAGCCCAGGCGCTTCAGCTCGACCTCTCCGCCCTGTCCGAAAATGACGAAGTGCGTCGCCTTCGGGAAGTCGTTCCGCCGCTTCCGCGCGACCTGCTCGAGTTTCGTCCGTAGCTCGTCGTTCGAGGCTCCGTCGAAGCCGAGGCACCGGTCTCCGTGGCCGGCCCAGCCCATGAACCGCACGCCGCGACGGTACGCGGCCCGTCCCATCTTGGTCGTGTCGGACCACGACGGCGCTCGGCCGGGCCTCGCCTCGATGTAGTACTGGTCTGAGCCGATGTCGGCCGCCTCCTCGAAGGCCTCCATGACCTTCAGGTGATAGCGGCGGTCAGAGCAGAGCTGGAGGAACCCGAGCGCATCCGGGTCCGGCGGCGGCTCCTCCCGCGGCTCGCGAACCGGGTTGATCAGGCCGATCACCGGTTCGAGTCTCGCAGGTCGTTGCGAGATCTAGAGCTTGGCGTCCCAGCGGGTGGGATCGAAGCCGAACGTCTCGACGAGGCTCTTGCTCGCGGTCGCGGTCGCGTCGGCGCGCTTCTGGCTGTGCGTCCAGACGGTTTCGGTATCTCCGCCGTCGACGCGCTGGATCTCGAGCCCGTCCGGCTGCTGCCGGTCGACGAAGTCGCACGCGTAGTCGGCAGCCTCGAGGAAGTTCGCCGTCTCGTAGAGCACCGAGACTCGCCTGTAGACGGGCTCGTAGACGACATCCCAGACCTGGTACATCGGCTGATCGGACGTAGAGGTCATCACCGTCGTGGCCACGTCGGCGACGAGCACCTCGTCCTCGTCGAGGTCGACGCCGTGCTGCTCCGCGAGCGCAAACGCGAGCGCCTGGCCGGAAAGGTGGCCGCGGTCGACGAGGATCTCGCCGAGGCGGCGGTCGGGGCGTTTCTCCTGCTCGCCGAGCGCTTGCCGGAGCGCGATCGACGTGACGAACCCACTCTCGACCAGCAGCCGGCCGAGCGGGCGCCAGCTCTGCGGGGGAAGACTCGCCTGTTCGAGCGGCTCGGGGCTCTCGGCGGGCTCGAGCCCGAACTCGTCGCCGTCGGCAGGACGGAGTTCGACGCCGTGCTGCCGCGCGAGCGCCTGGGCGAGCGAGACGCCCGTCACGGAGCCGCTCGCAACCAGGATCTGCCCGAGCAGCCTGCCGGTGCGCCGCTGCTCCGCGAGCGCGGTCTCGAGATCGGCGGCCGAGACTAGACCTTCGCTGACCAGCAGGGTCCCGAGCGGCCGCCACGGGAAGTCGAGCTGATCCATCGCTTGTGTATCGGCTCTTGGGCGCTCGGGCTAAACGAGGAACGCGAGACGGCGGCTAGCCGGGGACGATCCGTTCGCAGCCGTTCTGCCTCTCGCCCGCAGGCCCGCGCGAGTACCGGTCGAGCCCGGAGCCGCAGTAGAGCCACTGCACGATGTGGTGCCTGGAGCCGCCGACGAGCGTGCCGCCGTGAAGCTCGTCGCGTCCGGCCTCACCGTACAGCGTGTCGTTGCCGCCGGCGCCCTCCACCAGGTCGTTGCCGCCGCTGCCGTGCATCGTGTCGTTGCCGCCGTTGCCGTTCAGGGTGTCCGAGCCTCCCTGACCGTCGATGAAGTCGTTCCCGTCGTTGCCGGAGATCGTGTCGCGGCCGTCGGTGCCCGCGCGGACCTTCACGGAGATCGAGGCGCTGTTGTTGCCGGGCGCCGGATCAGGCGTCGTCGAGCTCACGACCGCCGTGTTCGAGATCGTCGCCGGAAGCGCGTCGAGCGTGGCCGGGTTCGCGAGGCCGTAGAGCCTGTCGTCGCCGCCGCTGCCGCTGAACGAGTCGGATCCGCCGCCGCCGCAGATCACATCCGCGCCGTTGGTGCTGCCGATGTCGGCATCCGAGTCGTTCCGCGACGTGCCCACGAAGTCGCACGAGAAGACGGCCCTGACCCGGATCGAGATCGTCCGGGTGCTTCCGGCCGCGGGGCCTGCTGGAAGGTCGCCGAGCGCGCACTGGACACGGGTCCCGCCGCCGCTGATCGCGCTCGGGGCGCAGCTCGACGGAGCCGAGACGAGCTCGAGCGGGCTCGCGAGGTCGTCGGTGACGACCACGTTCTCGGCGGTTCCGGCTCCCGCGTTCCGCGCCGTGAGCGTGTAGACGAAGTCGTCGCCCAGCGCCGGCGTCGTGTCGCTGACCGCCTTCTGGATCCGGACATCGGCGTTCAGCGGGAGGCGGAGGTGGTGGCGGTGGCGGCGGAGGTGGTGGCGGTGGTGGCGGTGGTGGCGGAGGCGGAGGCGGCGGAGGTGGCGGGGGTGGCGGAGGTGGTGGGACGTCGTTGTTCGTCACCGTGCAGGTCCGCGACTGGCTCGCAGGCACGGTGACGTTGCCCTGCGAGTCGCAGTCGCCCGAGAAGGTCTGCGTGTACCCGGGAGCCGCGTCCTCGGAGACCGTGTAGGTCACACCCGCCGGGAGCGAGTAGGTCGTGCCCGACTCGTCGCCGGGCTGCGGGCTTCCGTCGACGTCGGTCTCGCCCGTCTTGACATGGAGGTGAAGTCGGCAGCCGACTTCGTGCCCCCGTCGTCGTTCACGACGTGCTTGATCACCTTCAGGTCTCCGCGCTCTCCGGCGCCTGGCTTGCACGAGCCCTCGGCCACGTGGCCGGTCTTGAGCCCGTCGACGAACGCGCCCGAGTCGAGGATGTGGTCGCTGGCGTCGAAGATCGAGAGGTACAGGCTGTGCAGGCCCGGCGTCACCGGCGTCTGCACGTTCAGGAGCGGCGTGCTGCCGTCGTACTGCGTGCCGGTCGCCACGACGACCTGGCCGGGGTCGAAGAACGAGCTGTTGACGCTGACGATGTGCCCGCCGTTGTCGAAGGCGAAGTTGTGCGGCGCCGAGATCGTCGAGCCGGACACGTTCCAGTCGGAGGTGTCGAGCTCGGCGATGAACCCGTCGTTGTAGGCGCTGTTAACGAACTCCGGGTACTCCTCGGTCTGGAAACGCGAGCTCGAATGAGAGGCAGTTCGCGCCTGCCGGGATCGAGAGATCAAGCCGGAGGATCGAGACGTCGAACGCTCCTCGCGCAGAGGTGCCGTTGTCGCGCCCGGCTCGCGGAGCTGTCGTTCGGAGGGTTCGCGACCGAGACGTCGCCCGAGGTCATCAGCGCCTCGTGGCCCCCGCTCGGAGGCAGCACCGGCGTCAGGCTGCCGACCACGCCGTTGGCAGTCGGCGAGCTGCAGACGACCCACTGCTCGCCGGTCACGAGGCCGCCGTCGTCGATCGCGCTGCCGAGCTTCGGACACTCCTGGACGCTCGTCGTCGCGAGCGCGGAGTTGTTCTCCGCGTTGGGGTCGGCCGTGGACGACGAGATCGAGGCGGAGTTGTTCAGCGCCCCGGGTGCCTGCGGCTCGACGACGATCGTGATCGTCACGAACGCGCCGCTGTCCAGCGAGCCGAGGTCGCAGGTGACCGTTCCGGAGCTCTGGCCGCAGCTGCCCTGGTCGGTCGTTGCGGACTGGAACGTGACACCCGACGGAAGCAGGTCGGTCACGACGACCCCGCCGGCGCTGTCCGGCCCGAGGTTTTCGACGTTCAGCGTGTACGTGAGCGGGTTGCCGACGATCACCGGGTCGGGTGCGTCGTCCTTGGTGATCGAGAGGTCGGCCGACACCGCTGCCGCGACATCGTCGTTCGTCAGCGTGCAGGTCTTGGCGTCGCCCGCCTGCAGCGTGACCTGGCCGCCCGAGTCACAGCTGCCGCTGAAGCTCTGCGTGTAGCCGGAGACAGCGTCTTCGGAGACCGTGTACGTCCCGGCCGAGAGCGTGTAGGTCGTGCCGAGCTCATCGCCCGGCTGCGGGCTCCCGGTGACGTCGGTGCCGCCGGTCTTCACGTGGAGGCTGAAGTCGGAGGCCGCCTTGCTCCCGCCGTTGTCGTTCACGACGTGCTTGACCACCGTCAGCGTCGGCGGAGGCGGCGGAGGCGGCGGGGGTGGCGGGGGAGGTGGCGGGGGTGGCGGAGGTGGAGGTGGCGGAGGTGGCAGCGCGTCGTCGTTCGTGAGCGTGCAGGTCTTCTGGTCGCCGGTGTGCAGCGTGATCTGGCCGCCCGAGTCGCAGTCGCCCGAGAAGGTCTGCGTGTACCCCTCGTGTGCGTCCTCGGAGACCGTGTAGGTCGAGTCGTCGACGAGCGTGTAGGTGTCCCCCGCCTCGTGGCCCGGCTGCGGGCTCCCGGCCACGTCGCTGCCGCCCGTCTTCACATGCAGCGTGAAGTCGCCCGCCTGCGCGGTCCCGCCCTCGTCGTTGACGACGTGCTTGACGACCTTCAGCGTCGGCGGACCCGGCACGTCGTCGTTCGTGACCGTGCAGGTCTTGTGATCGCCGACCTGGAGCGTGACGTTGCCGCTCGAGTCGCAGTCGCCGGCGAAGCTGCGCGTGTAGCCGACGGACGGGTCCTCCGAGACCGTGTAGGTCGCCGGGGCAAGCGCGTAGGTCGTGCCGGACTCGTCGCCGGGTTGCGGGCTCCCGGTCACGTCGGCGGTGCCGAGCTTGACGTGCAGGACGAAGGCGCTCGCCACCGAGGAGCCACCGTTGTCGTTCACGACGTGCTTGACCACCTTCAGCGTCGGCTGCGCCTGGACGACCGTGTCCGCCGAGGCGCTGTTGTTCGTCGAGTCGGGGTCGCTCGTCGGCGACGAGACCGAGGCAGTGTTGTGCAGGGCCCCGGCGGCGGTCGGCGTGACCTTGATCGTCACCGTGGCGTCGCCGTTCGCCGGCACCGTGTCGAGGTCGCAGCCGACGGTCCCCAGCAGCTGCGTGCAGGTTCCCTGGCTCGCCGTCACAGAGCCGAAGGTGACGCCCGCGGGAAGCGGGTCCGTCACCGAGACCGAGTCGGCCGCGTCGCCGCCGGCGTTGTGGACGGTGAGTGAGTAGGTCAGCTCCTGGCCCGCCACCACCGGGTCGGGCGAGTCCGCCTTCGTCAGCGACAGGTCGGCGACAGGCGTGTGGACGAGCGTGATCGTGACCACCTTCGTCGCACTCGTCTTCGCGCCGTCACACGCAGGCCCGGGCAAGCCGCAGTTGTCCGGGTCCCCCCGGTCCGTGACGCGGTACGTGAACGAGTCCTGGCCGGTCGCGCCCGGATTCGGCGTGTACGAGAAGCTCGGGCCGGTGCCCGTAAGGAGGCCCTTGGCCGGCCCGCCGACGACCTCGTACTGGAGGTCGGCGTCGCCCGTCTCGACGTCGGAGACGAGCGCGCCCACGTCGATCGCGACCGCGGGGCCGTCCTCCTGCGCCTGCGTGCTCCCGTCCTGCGCCTGCGGGACGTCGTTGACCGGCGCGACCGTCGTGGAGACCGTGCCGGTGTCGGTCCCTTCGTGGCCGTCGGAGAGCGTGTACTCGAAGCTCGCGGGGCCGTTGTAATCCGCGGCGGGCGTGTACGTCACCGTGCCGGCGACGAGTGAGACGGTTCCGTGCGTCGAGCTCGTGGGGGTTACCCCGGTCACCGTCAGCGGCGTGTCGCCGTCCGGGTCGGAGTCGTTGGCCGTCAGGTCCGCGGCCGGGAACGACAAGGCTGTGTCCTCGACCGCCCCGCTCTTCGTGTCGTCCACGGCCACCGGCGGCTTGTTGACGGGCGCCCCGCCGACGCCCTTGAACGCGAAGACAAACGTGTTCGGCGTGCCGAGTGTCGGCCCATCGGTGGTGCTCGGCTGACCGAGCGAGTAGACCTCGGCGTCGACGTCGTGGATCGCCGTCAGCGCGCCGGCCTCGGTCCCGGCCGCGCCGTAGAAGATGTCGAACGTCAGCTTCGCGCCGGGCGCGAGCGTCGGGAAGCCGAAGTCGAAGAGCGCGCCGTGGTCGGCAGGACCGCTGTCTACGGCGTCGCCCTCGAACAGGATCGGCGTCCGCGCCCCGAGCGGGTTCGCCGTCTGGAAGCCGTTGTCGTTCGAGTAGAGCAGCGCGGTTGCGCTGCGGCCCTGGATCGTCACGTACTCGTTGAACGCGGTCGGCTCGATGTCCCAGTCCATGACGCGGCGATAGCGCGGTGCGACCGGTGCGGAGCTCGTGTTCTCGATCGTGACCTTCGCGTCGTAGAGGTTCGGCGTGACCGACGGGTGGTAGTCGTGGGTGACGCGCAGGACCGGGTCGCCCGTGCCGTTCTTGATATCGACGACCGAGGTGGCCGTGTCGTCGGTGCTCGAGAAGGAGACGAGCGAGAGGTTCTTGACGCCGTCCTCGAAGACGTTGGCGTACCCGGTGGTGCCGGTCGTCGCGTCGGCCGCGCCCCAGCCCTCGCAGAGGCATCCGGGCGCGGTCGCCTCGGCCTTCGTCGGCAGATAGCGCAGGCCGACCGCCGTCACGCCGCCGAGCGATGGCGCGCCGCCATCGAGGTTGAGGTGTCCCTCGGGGTTGATGCCGAGCTGGATCACGTGGTTGTCGATGCAGGCGCCGGGCACGGAGGCGCAGGGCCTCGTGACGGTGACGTCCACGTGCCCCACGTCGCTGAGCTCGCCGTCGCTGACCGTGTAGTCGAAGGCGTCGGAGCCCACGAAGCCCGCGGCCGGCGTGTACTCGCACGTGACGCTCAGGCACGTCACGGTGCCGTGCGCCGGGTCGGTGTGACCCGTAACGAGGAGCCCGCCGCTGTCGACCGAGTCGGCGTCGGTGTCGTTGTCGGTCACGGGGACGGAGACCGTGGCATCCCGGACCGTCGTCGCCGTGTCGTCGACGGCGACCGGCGCGTGGTTCGCAGTCACGGTCACGGTCACGGTGCCCGTGTCGGTCTCGACGCCGTCGCTGACGACGTAGTCGAACGAGTCAGCGCCGACGTACCCGTTGTCGGGTGTGTACGTGCAGCTGAAGCCGTCGCAGAAGACCGTCCCGTGCGCGGCCGCCGGGTTGGTGCTCGTGATCGTCAGGGGGTCGTTGTCGGGATCGGTGAAGTTCGGGGAGACGGAGGCCTGCTTGTTCCGCCTCGTGGTGAGCGTCGCGTCGTCCGCGTGCGGCGGGTTGTTCGACGTGACCAGCACGTGGATCGTCCCGGTGGCCGAGTCGGTTCCGTCGCTGATGGTGAACTGGAACGAGTCCGCGCCCAGGTAGTCGGTCGCCGGCGTGTACGTGCAGCTGAAGAGGTTGCAGCTCGCCGTCCCGTGGGCGGCGCTCGGCGTTGCGCTCGTGATCGTGACCGGGTCGCCGTCCGGGTCGTTCCAGGCGGGGAAGTCGGTGACCGGCGTGTTCTTCTTCGTCTTCCAGTTCCCGTCGACCGGGACCGGCGGCTGGTTCGGGTTGACGGTGACGTGGACCGTGCCGGTAGCCGTGTCGGCGCCGTCGCTGACGACGTACTGGAACGAGTCCGAGCCGATGAAGCCCGTGTTCGGCGTGTACATGCAGCTGAACACGTCGCAGGAGACGGTGCCGTGCGCGGCTGCAGGCGCGGCGCTCGTGATCGTCACGTCGTCGAGGTCGGGGTCGAAGAAGGGCGGGAGCGCGGTGCCGGCCGTGTTCTCCTTCGTCGTCAGGTCGACATCAGGCGCAACCGGAGGGTGGTTGACATGGACGTCGACGGTGACGGTCCCGGTGGCCGTGTCCGTGCCGTCGCTCACCGTGTACTGAAAGAGGTCAGGGCCGAGGTAGTCGGTGTCAGGCGTGTATGTGCAGCTGAGGTCGGCGCACGTGACCGTTCCATGGTCGGCGCTCGGGCTCGTGCTCGTGATCGTGAGCGGGTCGCCGTCCTCGTCGAAGACCGCAGGCGTGACCGTCTGGGGCGTGTTCTTCTTGACGCTCAGGTTGACGTCGGGCGCGAACGGCGGCGTGTTGGTGCCGGGTGGATCCGGGTCAGGCGCGGCCGAGCTCGTCGACGCGACGATCGCGATCGCCAACGCGACCAGCACCGGTGCCAGTAAGGGGACCCGCCAGCTCCTCATTGCTCTGCCTCTTGGTTGCCCACCGTCTGAGAACGCGCGGAGTATGGGCCTGCAGATCTCAAGAAGTCAACATGTGCAGGCGATTCCGGCGAGGGCCCGCCGGGGGGCGGGCTCGACACGCATCGGACTCCTCTGTCTCCGAGGCGGGCGGCGGCTGTCGTCACACGATTTGAGTCGGCATTCGGCCCCGCTCACACGATCCCGCGGATGGTGGTCTGGACCGGGTCTGAGACCTAACGGCGGGTGCCGAGGATCAGCAGGTACTCGCGCCGGTGGACGATCTCGCCGTTCTCCTGGTAGTTCGTCTCGAAGAACTCGATCCAGTCGCGCTGCAGGTCGTCGCTCCGCTCGCCGATCGCCTCGACCAGCGTCTTCGTCGGCCCGTAGCTCGTCGAGAAGAGATTCCAGTAGTCCTCGGCCGAGTCCGTCCGCAGCGTCGAGACGTCCTCCTCGAACTCGAGGTCAAACGAATCGCCGAGCAGCTCGCCGACGCGGTCCTCTTTCCCCCAGTCGAACGGGCTGCTTGGAGGTGGCGCCGGCTGGTACGGGGCCATCACCTTGAACATCTGGCCGAGGCCGCCCTCGGGCGTCCAGTTGACGAGCGCGATCCGGCCGCCGGGCGCGGTCACCCGCGCGAGCTCGCGGGCCACCGCCTCGTGATCGGGCGCGAACATGATCCCGCACGTCGAGGAGACCTTGTCGAAGCTCGCGTCCGCAAGCTCCAGCTTCTCGGCGTCGCCCGCGCTGTAGTCGATCTCGAGGCCGAGCTGTCCGGCCCGCTCCTTCGCCGTCTCGATCAGAGCCGGTGACAGGTCGACGCCGGTGACACGGGCTCCGGCCGCCGCCGCGCCCTCGGAGACGGCGCCGGTGCCACAGGCGACATCGAGCCAGCGGTCTCCCTCCTGCGGCCCGAGCCGCTCGATCACGACCTCGTGGATGTCGGAGATCGTCTCCGTGATCCGCTGGTAGGGCCCGTTGCCCCACATGACGCTCTGCTTTTGCTTGAGCTCCTCGTATGCCATCAGGCTCTCCTTTCGCCGCGGTCTCCACACAGGACGGGCCGAGACCGGCGGAGTTTCCATCCAGCAGTGTGAGGTTTAGGATCGCAGCCATGATCAAACATGCCGTCATCACCATCGTTGCAGCAATAACTCTCGCGCTGGGCGCGGCCGCTCCGGCGTCCGCTGCACAGCCGTACCCGCTGAACTTCAAGACCTTCTCGCTCGGAAGCGCAGACTCCGTGCGGAGCGGCACCGTCCTCTCGAACGGTTCGCTGACCCTCGCCTCGAGCGGGCTCAGCGGTCCCTTCGACTACCTCGACCCGTTCGCCAACTACTCGGGGGACGGAGCCGACGGTTCCGGCTCATACCAGTACGGAACGTGGACCTCAGGCATGACGACCCTGTCCTTCCCCTATAACGAGCTCGTCTCGTCGTGGAACGCGATCACGCCGACCGGGACGTGGATCCAGGTCGAGGTGCAGCCGCAGATCGACGACGGGCACTGGGCCAAGTGGTACATCCTCGGGCTCTGGACCTCGGGTGACGCCGACTTCCACCGAACGTCGGTCGGCGGTCAGGGCGACGCCGACGGGTTTGTCTCGATCGACACCCTCTTCACCAAGGACCACCCCGCCGTCGCGTACCGCCTTCGGCTGACGCTCTACCGCCGTAGCGGCACGAACGCGAGCCCGTCGGTCAGCCGGCTGAGCGCGATCGCCTCCAACCTGACCAACCAGAAGATGACGTTCCCGAGCGCGACCACGATGAAGGGCGCCACGGTCGACCTCGGCGTTCCCCAGTACTCGCAGGAGATCCACCACGGCCACTATCCGCAGTTCGACAACGGCGGCGAGGCCTGGTGCAGCCCGACCTCGACGTCGATGGTCGTCGGCTACTGGAACGCGCTCTTCCCCGGAGCCGGGTACGCGCCGAGCTCGGCGGAGACCTCCTGGGTCGACCCGCCCGTCGATCCGTGGGTCGACTACACGGCTCGCTACGTCTACGACTACCACTACAACGGCGCCGGCAACTGGCCGTTCAACGCTGCCTATGCGGCGTCGCGTGGACTCGTCGCGGACGTGACCCAGCTGCACAGCCTGCGCGAGGCCGAGACGTTCATCCGCGACTACCGGATCCCGCTGGTCGCATCCGTCGCCTGGAACTCGAACAAGCTCGACGGTGCGATCAAGAGCACGAACGGCCACCTGCTCGTGATCGAAGGGTTCACCGGCGACGGCAAGCAGGTGATCGTCAACGATCCCGCCTCGGACACCGACGCGCAGGTGAAGCACTACTACGACCGCGAACAGTTCGAGCGGGCGTGGATTCCGGCCTCGGGCGGGATCGTCTACGTCATCCGTCCTCCGGGCTGGCCGACGCCGCCGTTGACCGCGAACAACTCGTAGGCCCAAGGCGCTCGCTTGCGACGCCGTTAAGAGGTCGTGCGGGCTTTGCCCGTGCGACCGCTTGAGTCAGGAGCGGCCGAACCACCGGGCGCGGCGGCTGGCGCCGAACTGCTTCTTCTCCGCGACGAGGTCGCTCGACGGCTCCTGGAACGTGCCGGTCGGGCTCGGGCCTGACAGGAAGTCGACGTCGACCCGGCCGATCTGGCCCGCTCCGAACTCGATGTAGCAGGAGCCGCGCCCGCCGTACGCGGCCGTCTGCCCGATCAGCGTCTCGCCGACGACGCGTGCGGCGCCCTCCGAGAAGACACCCGCCTTGGGCACGCCGACGGTCGCCACGTCGCCGACTGCGTACACGCCCGGGTACCTCGTCTCGAGCGTGCGCGAGTCGACGGGGATGTAGCCGTCCTCCGCCATCCCACTCGCAAGAACGACGTCGGGTGCGCGGTGCTTCGGGACGCCGAGGAAGAGGTCGTACGGCAGCTCCGTGCCGCCCTCGAGGACGATGACGCTTCGTCCCGGGTCGAGCGAGCCGACCCGGCTGTCGGGAACCCACTCGATGCCGCGCTCCGCGAACGCCTGGAGCAGCGCGGCGGAGGTGTCCGGGGACGGCGGAACCGGGTTGCCGAACGGCATCACCAGCGAGATCTCGCAGCCGTCGCGGACGCCGCGCTCGGTCAGGTAGTCGTGCAGCAGCAGCGCCGCTTCGCTCGGCGCGGGCGGGCACTTGAACGGCGCGCCGCAGACGCCGACGACCGCGCGGCCGCTCGTGAACGTAGGCAGCACCTCCCCCAGCCGCTCGGCGCCGGCCACGGAGTAGAACTCGTTCGCCTGCGCGAGGCCGGGCGTCGCGTCGAAGTCGTAGTCCGCGCCGAGGGCGACGACGAGCGTCTCGGCCTCGTGCTCGCCCGCGTCGGTCGTCACGCGACGCGCCTCGGGATCGATCGCCGTGATCGTCTCGTGCAGCAAGCGGACGCCCGGCTTCACGACCTCCGCGTACGGGAGGCGCACCTCCTCGGGCGTCACTCGCCCGAACATCACGTCGAGCTTCGAGTATCCGAAGACGAACGCGTCCGCCTGGTCGATCAGCGTGACCCCCGCGTCCTCTCCGAGCGCGTCCGAAAGAACGGTTGCGAGCTCGAGACCGCCGAAGCCCGCTCCCAGGACGAGGACGCGCGACCGCATCAGGGAGAGCCTACCCAGCGCACGTGGGCGCCACTTGTCCGGTCGCGGTCCGGGTGTCATGCTCGCGCCGATGTCCGCGGGTCGTGACGAGGCAGTCGAGCGCGACCGCGCCGACCCGCTCGCACCCTTGCGCGACCGATTCGTCGTCGCCGACCCCGAGCTCGTCTACCTCGACGGCAACTCGCTGGGGCGCCTGCCGCGCGTGACGCAAGAACGGCTGCAGGAGGTCGTCGCGCGCGAGTGGGGCGACCGGCTGATCCGCGCCTGGTACGAGCAGTGGCTCGAGCTGCCCGCCTCGGTCGGCGACCTCGTGGGTTCGCTCGTCGGCGCCGCTCCCGGACAGGTGCTCGTCGCCGACTCGACGACCGTCTGCCTGTACAAGCTCGCCTCCGCGGCACTCGACCGGGCCGAGGGTCGAACGGAGATCGTGCTCGCGCGGGACGAGTTTCCGACCGACCGCTACGTGCTCGAAGGGCTCGCCGAGGCTCGCGGGCTCGAGCTGCGCTGGCTCGACGCGCCGGAGGAGGTCGCGTCCGCTCTCGGTCCGCGCACCGCGCTCGTCGTCCTCTCGCACGTCAACTACCGTTCGGCCGCGGTTGCTCCGCTCGACGAGATCACGGCGCTCGTCCACGAGGCCGGCGCGCTCGTCCTCTGGGATCTCTGCCACAGCGCTGGCGCGCTTCCGGTCGGCCTCGATGCGGCCGGCGCCGACCTGGCCGTCGGCTGCACCTACAAGTACCTGAACGCCGGCCCGGGAGCCCCTGCCTTCCTCTACGTTCGGCGTGAGCTTCAGGAAGAGCTGCGTCACCCGATCTGGGGCTGGTTCGGCCGCCGGGATCAATTCGAGATGGCGCAGGGCTACGAGCCGGCCGCCGGGATCTCCGCGTGGCTGTCGGGCACGCCGAACGTCCTCGGCCTGAGAGCCGTCGAGGCAGGCGCGGAGCTCGTGGCCGAGGCCGGGATCGAGGCGATCCAGGCAAAGGCGCGCGCGCTGACCGACTTCGTGGTCGACCTCCACAACGAGCGCCTGGCGCCGCTCGGCTTCACCCTCGGCAGCCCCCGCGAGGCCGGGCGCCGCGGGGCTCACGTCTCCGTCTGCCGTCCGGACGCCGAAGCGCTGTGCGCGGCGCTCGCCGAGCATGGCGTGATCACCGACTTCCGCATGCCCGACGCGATCAGGCTCGGCTGCTCCCCGCTGACGACGAGCTACGTCGAGGCCTGGGACGGCGTCGACAGGCTCGCCGAGCTCGCGGGCTAGCTGCCCGGAGGGTGCCTCCCGGCCAGTTCGTAGGTCAGCGTGACCTCGACGAGCGCGACGAGCGCGATCAGGGTGACCGCGAGCGCCGCGTGGAAGGAGACAACGACCAGGAACTCGTGCTCGAAGTCCATGTGCTCAACCGCCTCCACCAGCACGTGCTCGAGCGCCAGCGGGATCGAGACGAGCATGAGCGTCATCCAGAAGTGCTTCCTCACAAGCGCCGCGGAACGGCGGAACGCAGCGCGCACCCCGATCTCCTCCGACACGATCAGCGGCCCGACGAGGCAGAAGAACGTGAACGCGAGCACGCCCGGCACGACGAGGAGCAGCAAGCCAACAGTCGTGAGTACAACCAGCAGGAGGTCCGCTCCGATCAGCCTCTTGTAGGGAAGGGTCTCGAGGACCTCCCTGATCGAGTACTCCGGCCGCCCGTGCTGGTCAGCGGCGACCACGCGGTCGATCAGGCCGGCGTAGAAGACGCCTCCGAGCGCGGAGAGGAGGCCTGTCAGAAGCCCGAAGAACAGGATCCACTCGGGAATCTCGCCGAAGTCGTTCGAACGCGCGGTCGGCGGCGTAGACGGCGGCCGTGTCGAGGACGGCGAGCGGGACGAGGAGCGCCAGCGCGCAGCCCGCGACGCGCCGGAACCGGCGCCGGTAGGTCGCGAACGACTCGCGGAGGATCGTGCGAGCGCTGACCTGCGGCACAGGCGGCGTGTCTATGCGGCCCAGGGCCCGACGCCGCCGAGCCGCTCGACCGCGATTCGCATCACCTGGCCGGGCGGCGGGTCGTCCATCGGCGGGAACGTGACGTCGGGACCGAGATACACGTGCGCGAGGCGCTGTAACAGCTCCGGCGCGCCGCCCTCGACGATCCGCGCCCGTCCGTGTACGACCAGGTACTGCTTGAGCCCGGGCGGCTGGATCTCGGTGCCCTCGATCGAGAGCACGACGCGCGGATCACGGGCGACGTTCTGAAGCTTCCGCTGCGTCGTCGCGAGATGCCCCGAGACGATCTCGTCGCCGTCCAGCCCGACCCAGACGCAGGTCACCTGCGGCGAGCCGTCCGGGTTGAGCGTGACGAGGTGGGCGAGTGAGCCGGACTCGATCAACGCGCGAGCGCTCTCCGGCAGCACCATGCGCGCAAGCGTACACGGCCCCCTTCGCCGCGTCTCCACCGAGTTCGCGAGCGCGATACTTCCGGCATGGCCGAACCTCCGAGCGGCACGGTCACCCTGCTGTTCAGCGACATCGAGGCCTCGACCCGGCTGCTCGAGCGTGTCGGCGCTGCCGCGTACGCCGGCCTCCTGGCGGAGCACCGGCGCCTGCTCGGCGAGGCCTTCGAACGGAACGACGGCTACCACGTGGGAAGCGAGGGCGACGCCATCTTCGTCGTGTTCGCCACTGCAAGCGACGCGGCTGCTTCGGCCGCCGAGGGCCAGCGCGCGCTCGCCGAGCATCCCTGGCCGGCGGACACAGAGATCAGGGTGCGGATGGGCCTGCACTCCGGGGAACCGCGCGTGGTCGGGCGCAACTACGTTGGGCTCGACGTCCATAACGCGGCGCGGGTGATGGCGGCCGCGCACGGCGGGCAGGTGCTGCTCACGGAGACCACCCGTGCGCTGCTTGACGAGCGCTTCGAGGTGCACGACCTGGGCGACCACCGGCTCAAGGACCTCTCCGGCTCGCAGCGCCTCTACCAGCTGGTCGTCGAGGGCCTCCCGTCCGACTTCCCGCCGCTCGCGACGCTGGGCAACCGGCCGACCAACCTCCCTGCCCAGCCGAATGCATTCATCGGCCGCGCGAGGGAGCTCGAGGAGGTCGGCGAGCTGCTCGCGCGCGACGACGCACGTCTGCTGACGCTGACCGGGACCGGCGGCGCCGGAAAGACCCGGCTCGCGCTCCAGGTCGCAGCATCGATGGTGGAGGCGTTTGACAGCGGCGTCTTCTTCGTCTCGCTCTCGCCGGTCCGCGATTGGGAGCTCGTCGCGCCCACGATCGCCCAGACGCTCGGCCTCCGCGAACAGCCCGGTGAGCCTGTGATCGAGGCGCTTACCGACTACCTGCGGGACAGGCAGATGCTCCTGGTGCTTGACAACCTCGAGCAGGTGATCGCCGCCGCGCCGGTGCTCGCCGGCCTGCTCTCCTCGGCGCCGGGGCTCAAGGTCGTCGCGACGAGCCGGACCCCGCTGCGGATCTCCGGCGAGCGCACCTACGCCGTTCGCCCGCTGGCGCTCGAGGAGTCGGTGCGCCTCTTCGCCGAGCGCGCGCACGCCGCCGTGCCCGAGTTCGCTCTCACCGAGGAGAACAGGGAGGCCGTGTCCGAGATCTGTGCCCGGCTGGAGGGCCTGCCGCTCGCGATCGAACTGGCGGCGCCGCGCGTCCGCACGCTCACGCCGGTTGCCCTCCTCCGACGCCTCGATCAGCGCCTCGCGCTGCTGACCGGCGGCGCGCAGGATCTCGACGAGCGCCAGCGGACGCTGCGCGGCACGATCGAGTGGAGCTACGACCTGCTCGTCGCGAACGAGAAGACGCTCTTCGAGCGGCTCGGCGTGTTCGTTCGCGGCAGCCGGCTGGAGGCGGCTGAGGCGGTCTGCAACCCGGACGGCAGGTTCCACGGCACGCTGCTCGACGGCCTCGACTCGCTCGTCGAGAAGAGCCTCCTGCGCCAGCGCGCGGACTCGGACGGCGAGCCCCGCTTCTGGATGCTCGAGACCATCCGTGAGTTCGCGCTCGAGAAGCTCGAAGCGGCGGGCGAGGCCGACGTCGTCCGCCGGCGCCACTCCGACTGGTTCGCAGAGTTCGCCGAAGCCCTGGACGCCGAATCGCGGACAGGGGACCAGGCCGCGTCGATCGCCCGACTCGGCGACGACCACCCGAACCTGCGTGCGGCGATCCACCGGGCTCGCGACGGACGCGACGGGGAGCTGCTGCTGCGGCTCGCGACGGCGCTCTGGCCCTTCTGGGCGACGCGCGGCTACGTGGCCGAGGGACGACGCGCGCTCGAGGACGCACTGGAGCTCGCAGGCCGCCGGCCCGCTCGGGCGCTGCTGGGCCTGTGCTCGCTCCGCTTCCTCAGCGGGAGCAGCGACGGGCTCCTCGACGACGTGAACGAGGTTCTGCGCGCCGCCGAGGAGCTCGAGGACACCCTCACTCTCGCCCAGGCCTGGAACCTTCTCGGGCGGATCGAGGGGACGCTGCTGGGCTCCATGGCGCGCGCGGAGGAAGCCTGGAGGCAGGCGCTCGAGTACGCCGGGCGCGAGAGCCTGCGCGCAGAGCGGGCAGAGAGCATCGGCTGGCTGATGATGAGCGCGAACTTCGGCCCGCTTCCGGTCGAGGAAGGAATCGCCCGCTGCAAGCGGTTCCACGACGAAGCGGTGGACGACCCGGTCATCCAGGCAAACGCGTGCGTCGAGCGTGCCGCCCTCGAGGCGATGCGCGGCGACTTTCGCGTGGCCCGCGAGCTCCTCGCCGAGGGCAGGCAGCTGCTCGCGGACCTCGGCTTCACCTTGCTGGTCGCGATGACCGCGCAGGAGGCGCACTACGTCGAGATGCTCGCCGGCGACGCGGCCGCGGCCACGCGGATCCTGCGCGAGAGCTACGCCGAGCTCGAGCAGATGGGCGAGCGGGCGTATCTCTCCACGGCGGCGGCCTTGCTGGCGCACACGCTCTACGCAGAGGGCGAGCTCGGCGAGGCGGAGCGCTTCAGCCGCGTCAGCGAGGAAGCCGCCGCCGCCGAAGACGTCTTCTCGCAGGTCCTGTGGCGGAGCGCCCGCGCGAAGATCCACGCGCGCCGGGATGAGCTGGCCGAAGCCGAGGCGCTCGCACGCGAGGCGGTCGCGCTCGCGGACGGGACGGACATGCTCAACACACAGGGCGACACGCTCGCGAACCTTGGCGAGGTCCTCTGGCTCGCGAACCGGCCCGACGAGGCGGTTTCGGCGCTCGAGCAGGCGGCGAGCTGCTTCGAGCAGAAGGGCAACAGCGTCTCGCTCGAGCAGGTGCAGGCCCGGGCGAGGGACTGACTCGGCTCAGCGCGCGGTGGACTCGGCGAACCGGCGCGCAGCGCCTCCTGAGCGGCTGCCGGTCTCCTCGATGTCCCGCATCCCGGGCAGGAACAGCGCGGCCAGCGTGATCGCCGCCCCGACGAGGCCGGCCCCGACGAGCGTCGCGCGCACCCCGATCACTGCCGCAACGGGTGCGGTGAGGGCAAAGGAGATCGGCAGCAGACCGATCGAGATCAGCCAGTCGAGGCTGGACACGCGGCCGAGCATCCTGCTCGGGACGTGGCGCTGCTTGATCGTCGCCCACACGATCGTTCCCGCGGTCTCGAGGGCATTGAAGACCAGGCACGCGAGCATCAGCTGCCAAGCCGACGTCGCGAAGCCGTACACCGCGATCGCCAGCGTTGCGAGCGTCCACGTCGCATACATGACGGTCACGTCGCGGCGCGGGTGCCCGCGCTGGCCCATGAGGACGGCGGCGCCGATCGCGCCGGCTCCCCCAGCCGCGAAGACGAGCCCGAGGTCTCGGGCCGAGGCGTGCAGCTCGTTCTTGACCATGTACGGGAGCAGGACCTCGCTCGGGCCGAGGAAGACGAGGTAAGCAGCGGCCGCGGCGACGAGCGTGCCCCAGAGCCAGACGCGGCGGCGGATGAAGGAGAACCCCTCGCGCATCGCCGCGCCGTGCGACACGTGCTTGCCACTCGCCATTGCCCGCGGGCGCAGCATGAGCACCGCCACCGCCGAGGCGCCGAACGAAGCCGCGTCCACGGCGAACGCGAGCCCGGCGCCCGCCGCCACGAGCAGGCCGCCGAGCAGTGGCCCGAGCAGCCGAAGCGCGATCGGGCGGACGAGCTGGTCGAGCGAGTTCGCGGCGGGAAGGTCTTTCGCCGGCAGCAGGTCGGGAATGATCGCCTCGAATGCCGGGGTGAAGAACGCCGTGCCGCAGCCGTAGACCGCCACCAGCGCGACGAGCTGCCAGAGCTGCAGCGAGCCCGTGAACACGAGCACCGCGAGGCAGCCGACCGCCCCGGCGCGCACGAGATCGCTCCACAGCATCAGCAGCCGGCGGTCGTGCCGGTCGCTGAGGACGCCGCCGATCAGCAGGAAGACGACCGTCGGCACCGTCATGCCGATCCCGACGATCGAGAGCGCCGCGGGCGCGTTCCAGAGGGCGTAGGCCTCCCAGGCGATCGCGATCAGGAAGATTCCGTCGCCGACGAGCGAGACCGCCATGCCCATCCACAGCACGCGGAAGTCGCGGTGGCGAAGCGGCGCGAGGAGCCGTGCTCGCTCGAACCCGCCGGGTCGGTCGAGCGCCTCGTGACTATGCTGCATTCGTCGCCGCGTCGAGGTCCGACCACTCGGGCCGGCCCGCGAGGAACGTGGCGAGATCAGAGCTGGGCATCGGGCGCGCGAAGAGGAATCCCTGGCCGATCTCGCAGCCGAGGTCGTGCAGTGAGCGCTCCTGCTCCTCGAGCTCGATCCCCTCGGCGACGACGTCGAGCTCGAGGCTCGCGCCGAGCGCGATGATGGCGGACTGGAGCGCGACGTTCTCGCCCGAGGCCACGAACGAGCGGTCCATCTTGAGGATGTCGACCGGGAAGCGGCTCAGGTAGCTGAGCGACGAGTAGCCGGTGCCGAAGTCGTCCATCGCGAGCCGGACGCCGAGCGCCTTGAGGTCGCTCAGCCGCTGGACCGCAAAGTCGGTGTCGGACATCATCACCGACTCGGTGATCTCGAGCACGAGCGACTCCGGCGGCAGGCCGCTCGTCTCGAGCGCGACGCGCACGTCGCTCACGATCGAGTCCGACTGCAGCTGGCGGACGGAGAGGTTGACGCTGATCGCGAGCGGTTGCTTGCGCGCGAAGCGCTTGTGCAGCTCGACGCCCTCGCGGCAGGCCTCGTTCAGCACCCAGCGGCCCATCGAGATGATCAGCCCGGTCTCCTCGGCGAGCGGGATGAACTGGTCGGGCGGGATCGTGCCGCGCGTCGGGTGCTGCCAGCGCAGGAGCGCCTCGACGCCGAGGATCTCGTGGCCCGCGAGGCGCACGACCGGCTGGTAGTAGAGCTCGAGCTGGTCGAGCTCGATAGCTTGCTGGAGCTCTGCGCGGAGCTCCAGCCGCTCGACGACCCGCTCGTGCATCGCCGGCTCGAAGACCCGGTAGCTGCCCTTGCTGTCGCGCTTCGCCATGTACATCGCGACGTCGGCGTTCCGCAGCAGCTCGGCAGCCTCCGGCACGTTTGACTCGCGATCGATGAGGCAGATCCCGATGCTCGCGCGCGGGAAGACCTGTTTGCCGTCGATCTCGTAAGGGAGCTCCAGCGCGTGCAGGATCCTGGCCGCGGCGTCCGCGGCCTGCGCGGAGTCGTTCACGCTTTCGAGCAGGACGGCGAACTCGTCGCCGCCGAAGCGGGCGACGGTATCGGTCGGGCGGACCGCGATCCGCAGCCGGCGCGCGACCTCCTTCAGTACTTCATCTCCGGCCGCGTGGCCGAGGCTGTCGTTGACGGTCTTGAAGTCGTCGAGGTCGATGAAGACCACGGCGATGTCCGGGAAGCCGCGCTGCGAGCGCATCAGCGCGTGCTCGACGCGGTCTGCGAAGAGCGCGCGGTTGGCGAGGTTCGTGACCGGGTCGTGGAAGGCCTGGTGCTGGAGCTGGTCCTCGAACTCCTTCCGCTCGCTGACGTCGCGGCTGTTGAGGACGATGCCGTGGACGTGCTCGTCGTGCAGCAGGTCGGTGTGCTGGACCTCGAAGCGCAGGCTCGTGCCGTCCTTGTGCGCGAGCGAGCACTCGAGCGTGTGGGCATCCGTGCTCCCCAAGCCGTCGCCGGCGATCAGGCCGCGCAGCCGTGGCCGGTCGGCCTCGCTCAGGAGCCGGTCGAACTGCGTGCCCTCGACCTCGTCGGCGCGGTAGCCGAGCACCCGCTCGATCGACGGGCTCTGGTACGTGACGACGCCGTTGGCGTCGAGCACGGTGATCAGGTCGCTCGAGTGGGCGACGAGCGAGCGGAACCGCGCCTCGCTCTGCCGCCGATGCAGGTCGGCCGCGAGGGACGCGCCTTCGACGGCCAGCGAGGCCTGCAGGCCGAGGGCCTGGAAGGAATTTGCGACCTCCTCCGAGACCTCGCGGAAGGAATTGGCGACGAGCAGGCCGCGGACCTCCGAGCGGATCGCGAGCGGCGCCAGGAGGACGGTGGTACCGCCCTCGAAACGGAGCTCGTTCCGGACCTCTCGCGGGAGCTCCATGTACGAAAACCGCGCGTCGCGAGCATGTTCCCGCAGCCAATCGAACGTCGACTCGGTGAGCCCCCACTCGGCGTCCTCGGAGGACGCTGCGACGACCGGTGCGCCGTCCCGCAGCAGCGCCAGGTGAACGCAGGTCGACTCGCCGAGCAGCCGCCGAACTCCCGCGATTGCGGCGTTGTTGATCTGCTCGGACCCCGCGGCGCCCACGAGCTCGGCGCCGGCCGCGCGGAGCGTGCGCTCACGCGAGACGATCCGCTCCTCCTGCCGGACAAGGCCGGCCATCCTCGTCACGACGAGGAGGAAGAGGACTGCGGAGGCGACGATCAGCACCAGGTGGTCGGGGTTGCCGAGCGCCTGGGCGAAGCGAATGGACGGCGCGATCAGGCAGGCGGCGCCGAGCAGCGCGAGGCGCATCGAGGTCAGGCGAGCCCGCGAGTCGGTCGCGGCCTCCTCGAGCACCCGCATCGACGGGTGGAGGGCCGCGGCGCCCCAGAGGACGTAGTACATCATCCAGCCGAGGTCGTAGATCAGCTGGCTGTGGTCGTACGTGCCCTTGAGCAGCGCCAGGTTGTACGCGGAGTCGGTCGCGAGCAGGCAGACGATGCTCCCCGCGAGGAGGTAGAAGGCCGGCGCGCGCTTGCCCGCGTCGACCGCGAGGCGAATCGCTGCGGCGAGCAGGAGGACGTCGCCGAGGGGATAGGCGATCGAGACCGCCTTCCCGAGCCAGGAGATGTCCGTGAGATGGATGTTCGGCGCGATCAGGAACACCCACGCAAGGAGGCCGATGCCGATCGTCAGGATCAGCGCGTCGATCAGCGCCGCCGGGTCGCGACGCGGGTTTCGCCGCTTGACGAGCACGAACAGGCCGGCCATCAGCACCGGGTACACGGCCAGGTAGAGCGCGTCGCCCGGCGAGGGGAACGGCGCGTTCGGGTTGCTGTAGGTGTAGACGTCGCCGCTGAAGAAGAGGAACTGCCCGGCCGCGAAGAGCCACCACGCCGCGCGTGCCCGCGGCTTGTGGGCCCGGATTCCGGCGACGATCGCGACCACACCCGAGAAGCCGACGAGGTTCAAGAGCGGCCCCTGGCCCTTGAACGGCGGCACGAACATGTAGAGGCCGGCGAGGACGGACGCGGTGGCGACGTACCACCACCAGACGTTCCCGCGCCAGGCGCGAAGCGACTTCACGCGGCCCTCACCTTCGCCCGCACCGGCTGGAGGTCGAACCGGCTGGCAAGACGGCCGAGAACGTCGGTGAGCTGCTCGACCTGGGCGGTCGTGTTCGCCGCGGTGAGCTGGATGCGGAAGCCGACCTCGTCGCGCGGGACGAGCGGGTAGGCGGCGAGGGTTACGTAGATGCCGTTCTCGAACAGGAAGCGCCCGGCTGCGTCGATGTCCTCGTGTCGCGCCAGCGGCACCTCGATGATCGGGAACCCGGAGCGATTGGGCGTGTGGGCGCCGATCCGGTCGAGGCAGTCGAGCACGTCCGTCGTCTTCTTCCAGAGGTCGGCCCGGATCGCGTCGCCGCGACGGTCGTTGACCTCGAAGCCCGCGAGCGTGGTCGCGAGCGAGGCGACCGGCGAGGGGCCTGAGTAGAGGTACGGAGGCGCGGCCGTCTTCAGCAGGCTCTTCAGCTCGGGCGGGCACGCGAGGAACGCAGCCAGCGACGAGTACGACTTCGAGAGACCCGCGACGAGCACGACGTGGTCGTAGCCCTCGTCGAAGTAGCGCATGATCCCGTTGCCGCGCTTGCCGTAAGGACTGAGCTCGTCGTCGGCCCGCTCGCCGATCACGCCGAACCCGTGCGCGTCGTCGACGTACAGGAGCGCGTCGTACTCGCGCGCCAGGCGGGCGAACGCCGGCACGTCCGCGGCGTTCCCGGTCATGCTGTTGACGCCGTCGATGCAGATCAGGCGCGGCGCCTTGCTGCCTTCACGCAGCAGGCGCTCGAGGTCGTCCACGTCTTCAAAGGCGAACCGCTTGACGGTCGCGCCGTGCACCCGTGCCAGCTCGCAGCCGTCGTAGATCGTCTTGTGGGAGCGGTTCTCGAGGAAGATCGTCCCGCTGCCCGCGAGCACGGGGATCACGGACATGTGGATCAGCGTGATCGTCGGCAGCACGAGCGTGTCCTCGGCGCCGAGCAGCTCGGTGAGCCGCTCCTCGATCTGCTCGTAGAGCACCGGGCTGCCGAGGAGGCGCGACCAGCTCGGGTGCGTCCCCCAGCGCTCGAGGTACCCGGGTACCGCGTCGATGATCTCGCGCTCGAGGTCGAAGCCGAGGTAGTTGCACGAGGCGAAGTCCGCGAGCCAGGCGTCGCCGATGCGAATCATGCGCCCGTCGATCTCGTCGATGACCGCGTCGGTCATCGGGTTCGAGCGTGAGAGGTCCGCGAGATCGCTGCAGGCATCGAGCCAGCGGTCGATCCACCGCGTGGCGGCAGGAGCGGATCGTGACGAGCCGCGCTTCATCGCCCGAGAAATCGGCAAGGAGCGGCAGTTTCTTTAGCCCGCAGTCCGGTTCGGCCTTGGATTGCCGGCTTTGCCGACGTCGGCGCGTCCATCCGTGTCCATGGGAGTGGAGGCCGCGGGAAGCGAACCCGCGCCAGATTTCAATCGCGCAGGGCGAAAGGTCGACCTCGCGGCGGACCTGAGCGCCTAGCCCTGATCGCGGCGACAGTCAGGCGCCGCGCTCGCGCAGCGCCGCCTCTACCGACTCGTCGAACGTGGTCCGGCGAATCTTGATGAGCTCCCAGATGCGGTCATCATGTGCGACGGTCGGGATCCGCAGCCCCTCCACGAGCGGACGCGCGACCGAGACGTTCGCGGGCGTAACGAGGTGCAGCCACAACGAGGAGAGCCTCGGGGTGAGGAACGGCACTTCGATCAGAATCGGGTGCTTTCCGCGCAAGCGAGCAGTCCGCTCCATCATCGTTCGGTACGTCATCACCTCTGGGCCACCCAGATCGAAGGTCTCGCCGTAGGCTGCCGGTTCGCCGCACACACCCACAAGCGCTGCCAAGACATCCGCGAGTGCGACGGGCTGGGTCTCGACGGAGACCCAGCGTGGGCACACCATCACGGGCAGTCGTTCCACGAGCGCGAGAATCGTTTCGAAGGCGACGCTGCCTGGACCGACGATCATCGCCGCGCGCAGCGTCGTCACCGGAACAATCCCACCCGCCAGAATCTCCGCCGTCTCGGCCCGGCTGCGAAGGTGGGACGAGAGTTCGGACGCCCCCTCGCCGAGCCCGCCGAGATACACGATTTGTGTGGCACCGACCGTCGCGGCGCTTTCGGCCACCGCCGTCGCCGCCGCGCGGTCCTGCTCCTCGAAGTCAGCGCTCCCGAGGGAGTGCACGAGGTGGTAGACGACGTCGATCCCCTCGAGCGCCGAACAGATCGCGACCGCATCCGTCGCATCCGCCGCGATCCACCTCACGTGGTCGTCGCTGGGCGGTGGCCGCCTCGCTACCCCAACGACGTCATGCGTTAGCGCGAGCGCCTCGACGAGCGGGCGTCCGATCGTACCGGTGGCTCCGATGACAGCAACGCGCATTAGCCCGTCTCGCGCGCCACGCGGGCGAGAAAACGTCTCCCGATCAGATGATGGAACCATGCTTCGACGCGCCAGAGGGGGCCGCCCAAAAGGGGTGCGAATCCATGGACGATGACCGCCGTCTGCTCGCCGTCTGCCTCCCAGCCGATCGTCCCGCCCGCTCGCCGCGCAAACAGTCCGCCCGCGATGGTGCGCCGGCCGTCGACGAGCGGGCCGAAGCGGAGGATGATCGGCCAGAAACCTCCGACGCGGATCGCGCCTCGCGAGAACCGCGCCGCGCCCAGGGTGACGCGACGGATCTCGTCCCAGTAGAGACGTTCGAGCTGTGTTGGATCGAGCTCACTCCCGACGCAGGCCCGCTGGAACGAGTCGATCGTCCCGTCGTCGTGCTTGACGCTGACGCTCTCAATGGGGGCTGGGCAGATATCCATCGGTTCGGAGTAGCAGCGGCGACTCCGCTTTTGAATCAAAAGCCAAGAGCAGGCTCTTGCGAAGTCTCGACGGCGCGGACGAAGAAGAGCCGGACGAGTGAAGTGTTTCAATCGCCCGGCTCTTCGATGATTGAGCCGAAGGTGGAGGCGGCGGGAATCGAACCTGCGCAGGCGGCGCCGCGAATCCGACGGCGCAGCAGGATTGCGGCTAGGGTGTAACCAGCGCGTTGGCTCTAGCTGTTGAAGCCGCCGAGGCTCTGCACGTTCCTCTCCGACTGTGACCCTGGCCTGACCGCCGCAGTGCGCCCATTCGAGCGCTCTGCCCTGTAAGACCACAGAAGGAGCATCACATGCATGCCATCATTCGTCGTTACGAAGGTGTCGACATGAACCGCATGAACGAGATCGTCGGCAAGGTCAACGAGACGTTCATTCCGCCGCTCCGCGAGCTCCCCGGCTTCACCGGCTACTTCCTCCTCGAGGCCGACAAGGGTGTCGTGAGCTCGCTCAGTCTCTTCGAGACCGCTGAGCAGGCCAACGAGTCCACAAAGCTCGTCACGAAGTGGATCAGCGATGAGAACCTCAGCAAGGCGATTCCGAACGAGCCGAAGATCACAAGCGCCAAGGTCGTTGCTCATAGCGACCGCGTTCCCGCGCTCGTTTAGCTCGACCGTACTCCGCGTCAGCGAGAAGGCCCGGCGGCGCCGGGCCTTCTCGTGCGTATGGGTCGCCCGGAGAAGCGGGGCCCACTCCGGTCCGAAAGGACTACCAGCGGACGAGGCGTCGCCAGAGACGGCGGAGCAAACGGTGTCGGACACTTCTCGGCGTCAAGGCAAGACTGCGCCGAGTCTCTGAAACTGGTGAATCGGTGTCGGACACTTCTCGGCGTCAGGCAAGACTGCGCCGAGTCTCTGAATTGTGTCCACCGCCGGCTTTGCCGGCGTCGGCTCACCTACGCGTGTCGTCAGAAGTCGATCCGATCGAAGTCGTCATGCTGCGGCACCAGCCGCGCAGCGGACTTGGATCGGGAGTGGAGGCGGCGGGAATCGAACCCGCGCAAGATTTCAATCGGTGTGGCGGTCTCCGCCTAGACGCGGGAAGAAGTGACCGGCGACATCCCTCAAGAACCCCACTATCTGGCTCGGCTGTAGCTTCGCTCCCGGAGCGTCCAGCTCGGCCGGGAGCTTCACTCCCATCTCTTTGGCCTTGGCGAGGAGACCAGGCCCGACAGTCTTGCCCAGGGTGCTCAGGCTCTCGCCCACTACCTCGGGGTCCATCGTCCACTCCGGCACGGGAAGCGCCTTCACGGCCGCCCACGTGTCCGGGTCGCGGGGCGTGTCGAGCGAGAACACGTGATCGAAAGTGCGAGCCGAGGCGTCGCGCTGGCTGAACGCATCACCGAGCCCCCAGGTCTTTCGCAGCGTGGCGATCAGCGAGGTGTGGCGGTACTCCTCGTTGTGCACCGAGCCCGCTTCGACCCAGGGCGACACAACGATGGCGGGAACCCGGTACCCGGAGCGATCGAAGGTGAAGCCAAACTCGCCCGGGGACGCCGATGGATCCGGCGGGGGGGCGGGTCCCGGAGGAACGTGGTCGAAGGTGCCACCCGGCTCGTCCCATCCGATGAGGAGCGGGGTGTTCCAGACGTTCACGCCTGTCTCCGAGGTGGCGGAGCAGTAGGCGCTGAACACCCGCTCCAGGAAGGCTTCGCCGCCCAGCATCGAGGACGGGGGGTCGACTTCGATGTTGACCTTGTCGGAGACCGAGCGGCCCATCGCGGGGTGGTAGTCACCGTGGCCCCCGGCCATGTTCGGCTCGATGAGCGAGAAGTCCGGGAGTGAGCCGGCCGCGGCGTCCTGCTCGAACTCGGCGAAGGGCACGAAGTGGGTGGCCAGTCGGTCTTTCAGTCGCGGATAGTGGATCACGCCGGTGAACGACAGCGGCATCGGCTCCATGACGTAGACCTTCCAGGTCTTGCCGTGCGCCTCGAGCCGCTCGAAGAGCGTCTCGGCGTCGTTCTTCGTGAACCACTTCCCGGCCGGGCCGTTCACGACCAAGCCCGACGAGGTGGCCGCCGTCCAGAACGAGCGGTTCATGAAAGTCTGGGACGGCACCTCGCAGAACCAGTGGTCGAAGACGCCGAAGTCCCGCGCGATCCCGTTGAGCACGGGAAGCTGTTCCGGCGTGTAGCCGGTCATGATGTGGGCGTACTCGTCGTACGTGGGCTGGCGACCGATCTCCCCGGTGAAGGTCGAGATGTAGTCGGTGACGAACCCGTCCATCGTCGGCGTCGCACCTGGTGGGGGCGCGTTCCAAGGAGCCGTCACAGCCTCCCCGATCTTGAACCGGTTGTGGTCGTCGATCGTGTTGTAGAGCTGGGTGTTGGTGTGGAAGTACTCCTCGCCCGAGTCCGGGTTCGGCGAATCCATGTCGGTGGCGGCCGTGTACGGAACGACCTTGCGCTCGGCGCCGTGCTCCGCCCACTCGGGAATGGGGTTACTCAGGTCCTTGCCGACGACGCCGTCGAAGTTCTTCCCGTCCTCGGGGCCGTAGAGGTGCCCGAGCACGTTGTCCAGGGAGCGGTTCTCGAACAGCACCACAACGATGTGGTCGAGAGCATGGGACTTCTCGTGGCCGGGCATCACGAAGTCAGGCCTGTTCCGGCTTCCTCGCTTCGGTGTACAGGTCGCCCTGGGCTGCGGCAGAGCCCGATTTGCCGCCTCCGGCGCCGCGGAGGACGTAGGCGATGGCGACCGCCAAGACGGCGCCGACCAGTGGGCCGAGGACGTAGACCCAGTAGTCGGTGAAGGTCGTGCCGACCAGATCGGGACCGAATGTGCGGGCCGGGTTCATCGACGCGCCCGAGATCGGGCTGCCCCAGAGGCCGGCGAGCGCGATATACCCGCCGACGCCGAGCGCTCCGAAGATCCCGATGTTCTGGGCGCCCGAGGCCGTGCCGAGGATCACGCTCACTAGCCCCATGGTCAGCGCTGCCTCCATCAGCAGTGCTTGCCAGCCTGCGTACCCCGAGGCGGGGTAGTTCGCTCCGTACTTCGCCGAGACGTCGATCACGCCCCAGAGCAAGAGAGCAGCGACGGTTGCGCCGGCCAGCTGAACGACGACGTAGCCGGGCACTCGCCGCCACGGGAAGTCGCCGCGCAGCGAGAAGGCGACACTGACGGCCGGGTTCAGGTGGGCCCCCGACACCTTGCCCATGAACATGATGATCCCCATCACCATCAACCCAGGTGCCACGACCGCTGCCGACCGCGTGATGGTGTTCGGGAACGCCTGGCCCATCATCCCGCCACCGGCAGCTACGAGCACGAGCAGGAACGTGCCGTAGAACTCTGAGACCAGCCGCCGCCACTCCTGGCTCGGATCCTGGAAGTCGGCCATCGGCCCGGTGATGTCCCTGTCGATCCAGCCAAGGACGCCCTCTTCTGCTCGCCCGAGTTCAGTGCTCAAGGTTTCAGACCTCCCATCAGGCTTTCGTTCTTCGAACGTGGAGCGACTCTAAGCCACCGGCTGCCGGCTCGCGGCCTGTACCGGGACGCTCCTCCCGGAAGAGATATCGGGCTCCGCTAGGGGCTCGGTTGAGCGGAAGATGGAGGCGGCGGGAATCGAACCCGCGCAAGATTTCAACTGAGCGCCAGACCGCACTCATCCAAACCGCCTCTTCTGAAATCCGGGCGGAGGAGTCGACCGAAGTCGCCGCGCCTGCGCGTCCAGGGGAGGCGAATCTCCGACGGAGAGGCTGGCCGCCCAGGGGGGCGACCAGCGTATGCGAGCGTTGAACGATCCGAGCGGCTAGATGCCGAGGATCTGCTTCTTCTTCGCCTCGAACTCCTCCTCGGTGATCAGGCCTTGCTCCTTCATGGCTGCGTACTTCTGGATCTCGGCGGCATCGTCGGGCACGGCTGGGGCTGCAGGAGCTGCCTGCTGCGAGGCGGCTGCTGCCTGCTGAGCCTGGAGCTCGGCGATCTGCGCGCTCTGGTCGGCTTCCTGCTGCGCGGCGGCCTGACCCTTCTGGGCGCTCTTCGCACCCATGTGAGCCGCTCCGCCCACAACTACTGCCGTCCCGATCAGTCCGGGACCTCTGCGTCCTCTCATTCTTGAGCCTCCCTGTCTGTGTTAGGCCTTGGCCTCTTCCAGCGCCCACTCGCGGGCTGCCTGGACGACGTCGTGCGGGATACGCTCGAACGCGACCAGCACTCCGCCTGCGTCACGGATCGCCTGGGCGACGGTGCGGGCCCAGACGTTCTCCCACACCAGAAGCGCCGCCGAGGAGTCCGGCTCCAGCTCCTGGCCGGCGGCCAGGAGCTCGTCGTCATTGAAAAGCCCTTCCACTTCGATGTTCAGGGCGTCTAGCGCCTCCTGCACGTCTGGAGCGAGCTCGCTGAGCTCGAACGCGGACACGTCGCCGTCCTTGTCCTTGCTGATGAACGCCACATCGATGAGGCGAATCGTGCCCGCCTCCACGAGGTCGGCGAGGGCGGGCGCGATCTCGCCCTTGAACTGGTTGCCCGGGAACGCGATCACCGCGTAGTCGACGGGTCCGATCTCGTCCATCCGTTCCCCCTTCGTGCTCTTGTCGATGCTCTCCCATATCGACGGAAGGCAACCACCATAGCCGCAAGCATGCGTTGACGTGCCGGTCTCCGCTCACGCTCGTGGGCGGCTAGAAGGATGGAGGCGGCGGGAATCGAACCCGCGTCCGCAATCGCCCCGAACAGAGCGTCTACAAGCTTAGGCTGCCGTTTGGTTTCGCCCGCCGGCCGGTTGGCAGCCGACCAACCGCCGGGCTAGCCATCCTTTGGTGTCGCGCTTCGGGCGATTGGCTCTCCCTCGGCGCCGAGCCCGTTTTCTGACGCCGCTACCCGGGCCACGGGCCGAGCTCGGAGCGACGCGCTTCGCTACGGGTTAGGCAGCGAGAGCGAGTGCGTTGTTGTTCTTCGCACTTACGTTGGTTCCCGGTTGTTTTACGAGGCCGACCGGGGACCTCGGCTTGCAGCTCTGCCGGAGATCCGACCACGTCGAAGCCTGGTCGCCCCCGTATGTGTGAACCTAGTGTAGCCGCGTGATCGAGGTCTTCCCCTGCAATGACGAGGCGGACGAGCTCCTCGGGCTCGACGTCTACAACGCAGTCTGGCCGCATGAGCGGATCGGCATCGTCGAGGACCGTTGGTACAAGGCGAGCGCGGTCGCCTACGTCGACCTGATCGCACGGGTCGGGGAAGAGATCGCGGGATACGCGGTCGGACTGCTCCAGGCACAGCGGCCGAAGCTCGTCTTCGCCTTCCTCACGGTGCACCCGCAACGGCGCCGCCTCGGTGCAGGCACCGCGCTTTATGAGGCCGTGTCGGACTGGGCACGTGGGCGCGGGCTCGACACAATCGAGGCGGTCGTGGCAGACAACGACCCCGACAGCCTCGCGTTTGCGGAGCGGCGCGGCTTCGTCGAGGATCGGCTGGAGAAGGGCGTCGCGCTCGACCTCAGGCGCTCAGACCCGCCGCGGGTCGATCCGCCGGAGGGGATCGAGATCGTCACGTGGGCCGATCGCCCGGAGCTCGCCCGGGGAATGTATGAGGTGGCGGTCGAGGCCTATCCCGACGTGCCGGGTTGGGAGGACGAACACGTGGAGCCGCTCGAGGACTGGCTCGCACATGACATGCAAGGCCCAGGCGATCGACCCGAGGCGACCTTCGTCGCGCTCGCGGGCGACGACGTCGTCGGCTACGCGAAGTTTTCGCTCACCCCCGCTCAGGCGACGACGGCGCACCACGACTTGACCGGCGTCAAGCGCGCTTGGCGCGGCCGCGGCGTCGCGCGTGCGCTGAAGGCTCGGCAGATCGCCTGGGCGAAGGCGAACGGCTACGAGGAACTCCGTACGCGCAACGACGAGCGCAACGCCCCGATCCGCCGCCTGAACGACGAGTTCGGCTACCGGCCGACGATCGGCAGGATCTACGTGCAGGGGCCGCCGGCATGAGCTCGCCTCCCGTGCAGTACGCGATGAGCGGAGACATCGAGATCGCGTACCAAGTACTCGGGGAAGGGCCCACCGGACCTCGTCTGGATCGCAGGAGCTACGACGCACCTCGACGTGTTCTGGGAGCACCCGAGCTATCGGCGCTTCTGCGAGCAGCTGGAGTCCTTCTCGCGCCTGATCGTCTTCGACAAGCGCGGGATGGGCCTCTCCGAGCGCACCAGGGTCGGGACGCTCGAGGAGCGCATGGACGACGTGCGAGCCGTGCTGGACGCGGTCGGCTCCGAGCGAGCGGCGCTGATGGGCGTCTCGGAGGGTGGACCGATGTCCATGCTCTTCGCCGCAACGTACCCGGAGCGGACCCAAGCTCTCCTCCTCGTCGGTGCGGAGGTCAAGGAGGAGACGACCGAGGACTGGCCCTGGGGCGAGTCGACGCGCGAGGAGTTTGACGCCCACACCGCATCGATCGGAGAGCGCTGGGGCAAGGGCCTTGCCGCCGCGCTGTACTTCCCCGACGATCCTGATCCCGAGTGGACGCGGGGGTGGTTCGGGAAGCTGCAGACCGCCTCGATGACGCCGCGCGACGCTCTCGCGTTCCAGCGCATGGCCTTCGAGATCGACGTCCGCGACGTGGTGCCCGTCGTCCGCGTGCCGACGCTGATCGTCCACCGAGTCGACGACACGATCTGCCACGTCGAGAATGCGCGGTTCCTCGCCGATCGAATCCCGGGCGCCCGTTACGTCGAGCTCCCCGGCTCGACGCACATTCCCTGGGCCGAGGGCAGTGACGAGATCCTGGCGGAGATCCGCGAGTTCCTGACGGGCGTGCGAGAGGCGCCCGAGCCGGACCGGGTGCTCACGACCGTTCTGTTCACCGACATCGTCGGCTCCACCGGGCTGGCCACGGAGCTCGGCGACCGGCGCTGGCGGGAATTGCTGCAGGCGCACCACGCAGCGATCCGGCGGGAGCTCGAGCGGTTCCGCGGTCACGAGATCGACACGGCAGGCGACGGCTTCCTCGCGAGTTTCGACGGTCCCGCGCGGGCGATCCGTTGCGCAGGCGCAGCGATCGACGCGGTTCGAGGCCTGGGACTCGATATCCGTGCCGGCCTCCACACGGGAGAGTGCGAGATCGTCGGCGGCAAGCTCGCGGGGATCGCCGTCCACATCGGCGCGCGCGTGGCCGGCGAGGCCGGGCCTGGCGAGGTGCTCGTCTCGAGCACGGTGCACGACCTGGTCGCCGGGTCCGGGCTGGAGTTCGAGGACCGCGGCGAGGTCGAGCTGAAGGGCGTGCCTGGAGAGTGGCGCCTCTACCGCGTCAGCGGCGGCTCTTGAGCTCGCGCTCGATGCGGCGCTTGCTCTCGCGGTCGGCGATGTCGCGGCGCTTGTCGCGCAGCTCCTTCCCGCGTCCGAGCGCGAGCTCGACCTTCGCCCGCCCGTTCTTGAAGTAGAGGCGGGTGGGCACGATCGTCAGGCCCTTCTCGGCGACCCTCGACGAGAGCTGGTCGATCTGGCGGCGATGGAGAAGCAGCTTGCGGTCGCGGTCGGGGTCGTGCGGCTCGGCCGACGCCTGCTCGTACGGCGGGATGTGCAGCCCGACGAGCCAGAGCTCGCCGTCGCGCGGGTCGGCGTAGGCACGCTGCAGGATCGCGTGGCCCTGGCGAAGGGATTTCACCTCGCTGCCCATCAGCGCGAGCCCCGCCTCGACGCGGTCGGCCAGGTGGTACTCGTGCCGCGCGCGGCGGTTGTCCACGATCAGCTTCTCTCCGGTGCTTCCGGCCATGCGCTCGATTGTAGGGACGCCCCGAGCTACGGAGCCGGGGCGAGCTCGACCTTGCCCTCGCTGCGGCGGATCTCCGCGACCTGCACCTCGAGCGGGTCGCCGAGCCGGTACCTGCGGCCCCCGCGCCTGCCGACGAGCGCGGTGCCGAGCTCGTTCAGCTCGTAGTAGTCGCCGACAAGCCGTCGCGCGGGGACGTAACCCTCGAAGACCTCGGCGAAGCGAACGAAGAGGCCCGACGGGATCACGCCCGTGATCTCGCCTTCGAACGGCGTCTCCCAGCCGAGCTCGAACAGCCGCCGCTCGAGGAGCCACGCGAGGCAGATCTCGTCGGCCCTGTACTCGAGGCTCGAGGCCGCGCGTTCGCGAGCGGAAGCATGTTCGGCCAGGTCGCCGAGATCCTCCGGGAGCGGCTCGTCCGAGGCGCCCAGCTCTCGCAGCAGCGCGCGGTGGCAGACGAGGTCGGGGTAGCGGCGGATCGGCGAGGTGAAGTGGCAGTAGGCCCGGCTCGCGAGCCCCGAATGGCCCAGGTTGCGCGGGTCGTAGCGCGCCTGCTTCAGCGCCCTGAGCACGAGCGCAGGAAATGCGTTCTGGCCCTTGCCCGAGCGCTCCACGTAGTCCGTCACCCGCTCGCTGATCGCAGCGGCGAGCTCGGCCGCGTCGGCAGTGCCCATCCCCTCGAGCTCGGGCGGCGTGGGCACGCCGAGATCCGCGAGCTTTGCGAGCAGCAGCTCGACCGACTGCGGCTCCGGCCGCTCGTGCACGCGGTAGAGCGCCTCGCGGCGCCGTCCCGCGAGCAGCCCCGCCACCGCCTCGTTCGCGAGGATCATCAGCTCCTCGACGAGCACGTGCGCGTGCGGCTCCGACTCGTGCCGCGCATCGGCGACGCCGCCCTCCCCGTCGAACGTGAACGCGGGCTCACCCCTCTCGATACGGAGAGCGCCGCGTGCGAAGCGCTTCTCGCGCAGATCCGAGGTCACGCGCTCGGCTCGGCGCAGCGCCTCGGTCAGCTCGGGCTCGGCCCGTTCCCGCCCGGCCAGGATCGCCTGCGCCTGCGCGTAGGTCAGCCGCGCTTTGCTCCGGATCACCGAGCGGTAGAAGCGCGCCTCGCCGGAGGAGAGCTCGACCTCGACGGTGACGCAGAGGCGGTCGACATCCGGGCGCAGCGAGCACGCGTCGTCCGAGAGCTCGTGCGGAAGCATCGGCGCCACGAGGCCCGGGACGTAGACGGACAGGGCGCGCTCGGCGGCCCCGCGGTCGAGCGGCGAGCCCGCCTCGACGAACCAGGAGACGTCCGCGATGTGGACGAGCACGCGGTCGTCGTACAGCGTGAGCGCGTCGTCGAAGTCCTTCGCCGTCTCGGGGTCGATCGTGAACGAGAGCTCGTCCCGGAGGTCGACGCGGCCCTCGGTCGACGGCTCACGCAGCTCGAACGGCTCGAACTCCCCGCGCTCGCCCTCCTGGACGAGCAGCCCCTCGAGCACCGTCTCGATCGCGCTCGCCCGTCCGAGCACACGCTCGAGCTTCGCCCGCCCGCGGCCCTTGCGCAGGACGGCGAGATCGCCGGGGCTCGCCTCGCCGCTGCCGCGCTTGTCCAGCACGAGCGGCACGCCCGGCGTGAAGTACGGCTCGCCCACGACGAGCTTCCCTCGCCGGGCTACCTCAGCTACGACAGTTTCAGACGCGGAGGAAACGGTGGATCGTGATTCCGGAGCCGGCGGCGCCGAGGAGCAGCCCCGCGCTGAGGATGATCAGCACGTGGACGCCGAACGGCCAGGCGTGGACGTCCGTGTGGCCCAGGTGGACGACGTGCCCCAGGAAGATCGAGCGTCCGAGCGCGAGCAGGATCAGCGCGGCGACCGCACCTCCGAGCCCGGCGAGGAGCCCTTCGATCATGAACGGGCCCCGCACGAACCAGTTCGTCGCGCCGACGAGCTTCATCACCTCGATCTCCCGTCGACGGGCGAAGATCGAGAGCCTGATCGTGTTCGCGATGAGCAGCGTCGAGGAGATGAGCAGGACGATGAACGCGATCAGCACGACGATCCAGAGGTAGCGCGCGACCGAGACCACGCGGTGCGTGATGCGGCTGCAGCTCTTCCCGCTCGACGTCTGCGCTGCGCTCGTGCCCGGCGCGGGCGGGCACGTCGACTCGACGCCGGCCGGCAACGGGCTCAGCTGGGCGGCGATCGCGTCCACGTCCTCGGCGTGCTTCGGGATCACCTGGAACTCGTTCGGGAGCGGGTTGCCCGTCAGGTTCTGCGTGTATTCGGGATGGTCTCTCTTCTCGATCCTGAGCGCATCTTCCTTCGAGACGAACTTCAGCTCCTTCACCTGCGGAATCGCCGCCAGCTTGGCGCGCACCGCGTTCATCTGCGCCGGCGTCGCCTCCCTCTGGCAGGTCACCTGAACCTTGTTCAGCGCCTCCCGGTACGCACTCAGCGGTGTGCAGAAGTCGACCTTGACGAGCAGCTGGCTCTTGTAGTGGTTGCTGAGCGACAGCGCCCAGCTGCCGAACCCGACGACGAGCCCGAGCATGAACATCCCGATCAGGACGGTTGTCACCGCGGCGAACGTCGTCGACATGTTCGCACCCAGGGACCGCACCGCTTCCGCGATGATCAGCTTGAAACGATTCATCACTCGGAGGTGTAGCCGCCGCGGCGCTCGTCGCGGGCGAGCCGTCCTTCCTCGAGGGCGATCACGCGCTTCCGCATCTTGTCGACCATCTCGCGGTCGTGCGTCGCCATCAGGATCGTCGTCCCGGAGCGGTTGATCCGGTAGAGGAGCTGCATGATCCCGACGCTCGTGTCGGGATCGAGGTTGCCGGTCGGCTCGTCGCAGATCAGGAGCGGCGGGTGGTTCACGAACGCGCGCGCGATCGAGACGCGCTGCTGCTCGCCGCCGGAGAGCTCGTCGGGCAACGAGGACATCTTGTGCGCGAGCCCGACGAGGTTCAGCACCTCGGGCACCTTGCGGCGGATCGACGTGCTGCTCTCGCCCTGCACCTTGAGCGCGTAGGCGACGTTCTCGGCCGCGGTGCGGTTGGGCAGCAGCTTGAAGTCCTGGAAGACGCAGCCGACGTTGCGCCGCAGCAGCGGCACCTTCTTGCGCTTGAGCCGGCCGAGGTCGCGGCCGCCGACACTGATCTTGCCGGAGGTCGGCTCGAGCTCCTTCAGCACCAGGCGGACGATCGTCGACTTGCCCGAGCCCGACGCGCCGACGATGAAGACGAACTCGCCCTTGTCGATCGCGAACGACACGTTGCGCAGCGCCTTCACGTCCGGCTCGTAGATCTTCGTGACGTTCTCGAAGACGACCATCGCCGAGCTCGTCGGCGCAGGCGGCGCCGGGACGGGCTCGAATTCTTCGAGGACGGCCGTCTGAGTGGCTTCGTCTGTCTCTTGGAGACCCAGTTCCTGCACGTGGCGGGAAGGACGCGACCCCTGCGCATCCGCTTCGACTAGACGCCCGAGTTTAGCTGAACGCGCGGCCCATGCACGCATTTCTTGCTGCAAATTCCGCATGTCTCCCTAGAACGCGCGACCGGCCGCGCGCGCCAGCAGGTACTCGCGGACGAAGTCGTCGAGGGCGCCGTCGAGCACGGCTTGCGTGTTCCCGGTCTCGTAATCCGTGCGGTGGTCTTTCACCAGCTGGTAGGGGTGCAGGACGTAGCTGCGGATCTGGCTGCCGAAGCCGATGTCCTGCGCCTCGCCCCGCTCGCGCGCGAGCTCCTCCTCGCGCCGCTCCTGCTCCTGTTCGAGCAGGCGCGACTTGAGGATCCGCAGCGCCGTCTGCTTGTTGGAGCTCTGCGAGCGTTCGTTCTGGCACTGGACGACGATGCCCGTCGGGATGTGCGTGATGCGGACGGCGGAGTCGGTCTTGTTCACGTGCTGGCCGCCCGCGCCGCTCGCGCGGTACGTGTCGATGCGGAGGTCGCTCTCGTCGAGCTCGAGGTCGACGCCGTCGGCCAGCAGCGGGCTGACGATCACCTGCGCGAAGCTCGTGTGGCGGCGATGCGCCTGGTCGAACGGGCTCAGGCGGACGAGCCGGTGGACCCCCCGCTCCGCCTTGAAGATCCCGTACGCGTTCTCGCCCTTGACGGTGAACGTCGCCGACTTGAGGCCGGCCTCCTCGCCCGGGCTCGCCTCGAGCACCTCGGTCTGGAAACCGCGCTCCTGGGCCCAGCGGAGGTACATGCGGAGCAGCATCTCGGCCCAGTCCTGGGCGTCGGTGCCGCCCGTGCCCGAGTGGATCGTGACGAGCGCGTCGCCGCCGTCGTAATCACCCGAGAAGAGCGCGTCCTCCTGGAGCCGGTCGAGCTCGTCCCGCAGCGGCACGATCGACGTCTCGATCTCGGTGGCCATGTCGCCGTCCATGGCCAGCAGCTCCTGCGCGTCCTGGTACTCCTGGACGAGCCGGCGGTAGCGCTCGAGGCGCCTGCTCAGCCGCGCGTGCTCGGCCGAGACCTGCGCCGCGTGCTGCTGGTCGTCCCAGAACCCCGGGCTACCGAGCTCTTGCTCGAGCTCGGCAATCCGCTTCTCGAGCGATTCGGGGTCAAAGGTAATCACGGACCCAGGCAAGCTGGGCCCCGATCTCCTGAAGCTGCTGCTCGAGCGAAACGGTCTGTGTCTGATCGGCCATGGGACGATGGTACCGCCCGCGCGGGGTGCCCTCCGCCCGACGCCCGCTTGTGCTCCAGTGCACGCGCGCAGCGAATGGCACACGTTTGTCACAGATGGACGGCTCGGCCTCGTGCACGTTTGTTGGGCATGAGCGAGCGCGTGCATCCACGCATTCGCGCGAGGCTCTGTCGGCTCGCACGCGCCGGGGTTCCGCCTGCGGAGGCGAGGCGACAGGTGCGGCCGTTCGCCGGCAAGCTCGGACTTCCACCCCCGAGCTACTCGAGCGCGCTGCGGATCATGACCGCGGAACGCCGCCGCGTGGAACGCTGGCGTGGCGAGCCCGGAGTCCTGGACTCTCTCGTCATCGGACGCTTTCCAACGCCGCGGGAGCTCGAAGGAACCGTTGCTCGTGCACTGGAGCACAAGCAGGAGAGACGCCGCTGAGAAAGGCTTGTGGACTGAGCACAAGCGGGTTCGGGCGCATGCTGCGCCGATGCGGCCGGAGAAGCGCCTCTACGCGCCGTGGCAGCGCTTGAACTTCTTGCCGCTGCCGCACCAGCACGGGTCGTTGCGGCCGATCTTGTCTCGCTCCGACGTGACGCGCTGCTGGGTCGTTACCGATCCGCCGCCCGCTTCGAGCTCGCCCGCGGTCACTCCCGCTCCTGCGGCGGCGATCACGTCCGACCCCGCAAGCGACTCGTGCTGGTAGAGGAAGCCGCTCGGGTCGCCGTTCGGGCTCATCGAAGGTGCGGGCTGGTTGAAGTCCTCGCCCCCGCCGTCGACCTCGATCTCGGCGTGGAAGAGCGTCATGACGACCTCCTCCTGGATCGAGGCGTTCAGCTCCTGGAACATGATGTGGCCCTCCGCCGTGTACTCGACGAGCGGGTCCTTCTGCGCCATGGACCGCAGGTGCACGCCCTCGCGCAGGTAGTCCATGTTCTCGAGGTGCTCGCGCCAGCGCGTGTCGACGACCTGGAGGAGGACAAACCGCTCGATGTCGCGCATCAGCGGCTGCTCGGTCTCCGGGTTCGGCCCGAGGGCCTTCTCCTTCTCCTCGTACCGGTCGTGCGCGTCCTCCTGGAACTCCTGGATCATCGCCTCGCGATCGAGCGCCACTTCCTCACGAAGCTCCTCGACCGTGATCGGCTCGTCCGGCGCGTAGAGGTCCTGCATCCCGCGGCAGAGCGCTTCCAGATCCCATTCCTCGCTGTGCTCGCTCTCGGTGTACTGCGCGACCACCCGCTCGATCACCTCGTCGATCCAGTCGTACACCTGCTCCGACAGGTCCTCTCCGTGCAGCACGCGCTGGCGCTGCCCGTAGATGACGGTGCGCTGCTTGTTGAGGACATCGTCGTACTTGAGGACGTTCTTGCGCATGACGAAGTTCTGCTCCTCGACCTTCTTCTGCGCGTTCTCGATCTGGCGCGAGAGGACGCCCGCCTCCATCGGCTGGTCATCGGGCACCTTGAACTTGTCCATGATCCCGTAGATCCGGTTGCCTGCGAACAGGCGGACGAGGTCGTCCAGGCCGGAGAGATAGAAGCGCGACTCGCCCGGGTCGCCCTGGCGGCCGGAGCGGCCGCGGAGCTGGTTGTCGATCCGCCGCGCCTCGTGGCGCTCGGTTCCGAGCACGTACAGCCCGCCGACCTCGAGCACGCCTTCGCCGAGCTTGATGTCGACCCCGCGGCCGGCCATGTTCGTCGCGATCGTGACCGCGCCTTTCTGGCCCGCCCCCTCGATGATCCCGGCCTCCTGCTCGTGCTGCTTCGCGTTGAGGACGTTGTGCGGGATTCCCTGCCGATCGAGCAGCTGCGAGAGGTGCTCCGAGACCTCGACCGAGATCGTGCCCACGAGCACCGGCTGGCCGATCGCGTTCCGTTCCTTGATGTCCTCGATCGCGGCCGCGTACTTGGCCTCTTTCGTCTTGAAGATCTGGTCGTTGCGATCGTCGCGCGCGACGTCAACGTTGGTCGGGATCTCGACGACGTTCAGGTTGTAGATCTCGACGAACTCCTTCTCTTCGGTCTTCGCGGTACCGGTCATGCCGGCGAGCTTCGTATAGAGGCGGAAGTAGTTCTGGAGGGTGATCGTCGCCATCGTGACGTGCTCCTCCTGGATCCTCACGCCCTCCTTTGCCTCGACCGCCTGGTGGAGACCCTCCGACCAGCGGCGACCTTCCATGATCCGGCCGGTGAACTCGTCGACGATCTTCACCTCGCCGTCCTGGATCACGTAGTCGACGTCGCGGTGATAGAGCGACTCCGCTTTGAGCGCCTGGTTCAGATGGTTGGCGAGCTGCGCGTTGCGCGGGTCGTAGAGGTTGTCGATCCCCAGCGCGCGCTCCGCCTTCTCGATCGAGCCGTGCATCGGCGAGACCGTCTTGTGCTTCTTGTCGAACTCGTAGTCGGCGCCGGAGGTCTCGGCCACGCCCTTCGGATCGCCGGGCTTCGTCGCGTAGCCGTCGAGGCCCTTCACGATGCGCGCGAAGTCGTAGTACGTCTCGGCGGCAACCTCGGGCTCACCCGAGATGATGAGCGGCGTGCGCGCCTCGTCGATGAGGATCGAGTCAACCTCGTCCACGATCGAGTAGTCGTGGCCGCGCTGGACGACGCCCTCGAGCGAGACGGCCATGTTGTCGCGCAGGTAGTCGAAGCCGAACTCCGAGTTGGTGCCGTAGACGACGTCGGCCTCGTAGGCGTCCCGGCGCTCGTCGAAGGGCATCATGTTCTGGATGAACGAGGCCCGCATCCCGAGGGCGTCCCACACGGGCTTCGTCCACTCGGGGTCGCGCTTGGCGAGGTAGTCGTTGACGGTGACGAGATGGACGCTCTGGCCTGTGAGCGCGTTCAGGTAGAGCGGCTGGACCGCGACGAACGTCTTGCCCTCGCCGGTGCGCATCTCGGCGATGTCGCCCTCGTGGAGGACGATCCCGCCCATCAGCTGGACGTCGAAGAGCCGCACGCCGATCGTCCGCTTGAACGCCTCGCGGACGGCCGCGAACGCCTCGAACACGAGCTCGTCGACAGGCTCGCCGTTCTCGATCCGCTCGCGGAACTCAACCGTCTTTCCCGCGAGCTCGGCGTCGCTGAGCGCCTCGAACTCGGGCTCGAGCGTGCCGATGTACGCCGCCTGGGAGGCCAGCCGCTTGATGCGCCGGCCCTCGCCGAAACGCAGGACCTTCTCGAAGGATCCGAACTGCTGGGACATCTGGGCTTAGGGTAGCGGGTCGGGTGCGCGGCCCGGTTCTCCGCGCCGCTCAGGGAACGGCGCTATTGCGGCTCGATCAGCCCGTAGTCGCCGTCGCGCCGCCGGTAGACGACGTTCGCCTCGCCCGACTCGGCGTTGCGGAACACGAAGAAGTCGTGGTTGATCAGCTCGAGCTGGAGCACGGCCTCTTCCGGGCTCATCGGGTTGACCGCGAACTGCTTGGTCTTGACGATCATCGGGCCCGGCTCGTCCACGACGAAAGGGGTCGCTTCGAGCGCCTGCTCGCTGGCGCGCGCGGCCTTGCGGCGGCGGTCGCGGCCCTGTCGGCGGTAGCGCGTGACCTGGCGCTCGAGCTTGTCGACAAGCTGGTCGATCGACGCGCGCATGTCCGGCGAGGCTTCTCTCGCTCGGAGGACCGGGCCTTTCGTCCAGATCGTCGCCTCGGCGACCTTGTTCTCCGCGATGGACGGGTTCTTCTCCTCGGCGAGCTCGAGCTCGATCCGCGGATCGTTGAGCTGCCGCTCCAACTTCCCGAGCTTCTCCTCCGCGTAGCTGCGGATGGATTCGCTTACCTCGAGGTTCCTGCCTTTGACCTGGAACTGCATCGGGCTCTCCTTCGACACCGTTCTGCTACGGAATCTAGCGGACGACCCGTGCGAACGTCACGACGTCGACTCGCTTCGCTCCGCCCTTGCGCAACGCGGATGCGGCCGCCGCGGCCGTGGCGCCGCTCGTGAACACGTCGTCGACGAGCGCGACCCGGGTCGGTGTTGCGGCGGCAGGGGCGAACGCGCCGGCGACGTTTCGCCGACGGTCAGGCAGCGTCAGCCCGCGCTGATGCGGGACCGAGCGCGTTCTCGCTACCAGCGGCTGCACCGGAAGCTCCCAGCGCTCGCCGAGCTCGTGCGCCAACCGCTCCGCAGGGTGGTAGCCGCGCGTGAGCACCCGCTCCCGGTCGGGCGGTACGAACGCGAGCGCGGTCGCTTGCGGCGGCGAGAGCGCCTCCGCGATCACGTCGGCGGCGTCGGCGGCAAGACGGCGGAGCCCTCGCTCCTTCCAGGCCGTCACGAGCAAGCGGGTGCGCTGGTCATATGCAACGGCCGCCCGCGCCGAGGCGAACGCTAGCCGTCGGCCCGAGCACTCCCGGCAGCGTGCGACGGGCCAGGCGGTCGGCGCGCCACAGCGCTCGCAGAGCGGCGGTTGCAGCCTCGGCAGGCTCTCGCGGCAGCCCGCGCACAGCTGCTCGCCACCCACGCCGCACACGACACAGCGAACCGGCAGCAGCAGATCGAGAAGTCTCACGTCACACCGTCCTCACCTCCTTCGGCGACGGTAGGCGAGAAACCGTCACGTGTGGGTGACGGGGGTGTGACGAATGTGTGCCGGTTACTCGGAGGCTTCGAAGCTGCGGTCGGCTTCGGCGAGGCTCTCCGGAGTGCCGATGTCGATCCACCGCCCGGGCAGATGCCAGGCGTACACCGGCGTGCGCGTGTACAGCCACTCGATGAGCCGGCCGGGTTGGTCCGAGTTGTTCCCCTCCGCGAGGTACGTGCCGACCAGGGGTAGAACCGCGCGCGGATAGAAGTAGAGCGCGATGCCGGCCAGCGTGGAGACCGGATGCTCGGGCTTCTCCTCGAACGACGTCACACGCTGGTCGGAGTCGACGCTGATCGAGCTGTAGCGCTTTATCGCTTCGAGGTCGCCCGTGTCGTGGACCGCGATGACCGCAGCATTCCGCTCCTGGCCGAAACGCACGAAGTCGCCCAGAGGCTCGCCGAAGAGGTTGTCGCCGGCCGCCACGAGCAGGTCCTCGTCGACGCCCTGGGTCCTGATCACCAGGTCGAGGTCACCGATCGCGCCGAGCCGGTCGTCCTCGCTCGTCGTCCCGTCGTCGACCACCTCGATCGGCACGTCCTGCTGCTCCGCCCAGGCGCGGAAGTGCGGCGCGAACTTCGCGTTGGTGACGACGTAGACCGTCGAGAGCGCGGAGAGCGGAAGCTGATCGAGGAGGTGCTCGAGGATCGGACGGCCGCCGACCTCGAGCAGCGGCTTCGGGCGGTCGAGCGTGAGCGGGTAGAGCCGCGTCGCGTACCCGGCCGCGAGTACCAGCGCCTTCACGCCGCCACCGGCCTCGGGAGGCTCGCCGCGTACGGGGGACGGTGCACGCCCTGCTCCGTGACGATCGCGGTGATCAGCTCGGCAGGCGTGACGTCGAACGCCGGGTTGCGCGCGGGGAACCGAGGGCTCACCTCGCGCGGATCGCGCTCCTCGATCGGGATCTCAGCACCAGTCGCCGTCGCCAGATCGACCGTCGAGGTCGGCGCGACGACGTAGAACGGAACCTCGTGGCGCGCCGAGAGAACTGCAAGCGGATACGTGCCGATCTTGTTCGCGGTGTCGCCGTTCGCGGCGATCCGGTCCGCGCCGACGAGCACGCAGTCGACCTCACCGCTCGCCAGGATGTGGCCGGCCGCAGAGTCGGCGATCACCGTGTGCGGGATCCCCGCGGCCTCGAGCTCCCACGCGGTCAGCCGCGCGCCCTGGAGCAGCGGGCGCGTCTCGTCCACGAACACGTGCCTGACGAGCCCCTGCGACCACGCCTCGTGCAGCGCGCCCAGCGCGCTGCCCTGGCCGCCCGTGGCCAGCCCGCCCGTGTTGCAGTGCGTCAGCGCGCGGCTCCCCTCGACGATCAGCGCGGCAGCGTGCACGCTCATCTGGCGGCACCGCTCGACCTCCTCCGCATGAAGCTCACGGGCCCTCTCGGCCGGGTCGGCCGCCGCGCGCACCTCGCGCAAGGCCCAGGCGAGGTTCGCCGCAGTGGGCCGCGCTGCTTCGAGGCGAGCCGAAGCCGCGTCGAGGTCCTCCCCACGCTCGGCCGCGAGCGCGTACCCATAAGCGGCGGCGATCCCGATCGCAGGAGCGCCCCTGACCGCGAGCGTCCGGATCGCATCAGCCACATCGGCCGAGGAACGGCAGACGAGCTCGACCTCCTCGTCGGGCAGTCGCCGCTGGTCGAGCAGGACGACGCTGTCGCTCTCGAGGCGCAGGATCCGCTCGGGGGCCAACACGCGCATGACTGTAGCCTCACCGCGTGCCGGACCCGAGCATGCGCGCCGAGACGCCCTCGGATCGCGACGCGATCCGGGACGTGACGGCGGAGGCGTTCGGGCGGGAGCAGGAGGCGCGCATCGTCGACGCGATTCGTGTATCCGAGAACTTCGTCCCCGAGCTGTCGCTCGTCGCGGAGCACGACGGCCGGGTCGTCGGCCACGTGCTGCTGAGCTACGTCGGCCTCGACACGCGGCGGGTGCTCGAGCTCGGACCGCTCAGCGTCGCGCCCGACCACCAGGGACAGGGCATCGGCGGCGCGCTCACGCGCGAGGCGCTACGGCTGGCGGAGGAGCGCGGAGATCCGCTCGTGCTGGTCCTCGGCCACCCCGGCTACTACCCGCGCTTCGGCTTCCGGCCCGCGTACGAGCTCGGGATCACGCCGCCCGACGACGACATCCCCGCCGACGCCTTCATGGCGATTCCGCTCCGAGCGTACGACGCCACGCTCCGAGGACGGGTCGTCTTCCCGCCCGCGTTCGCCGTCTAGGAGGGTTTGGCGGAACGTCGCTCGTCGCCGGGGTGCGATGCTCGTTCCGAGGCAAGGACGCAGGGAGCGTGCGTACCTGAAGGGTACGGGCGCGACCGAGGACGCGGCATCGGGGCGAGCAGCGCGGCCCGGCGGCTCAGCCGATGTTTCGTCAAGCCCTCCTAGGTGCCCTCGTCCCAGGACGCGAGGTACTTCTCCTGCTCCTCGGTGAGCTGGTCGACGGCGATGCCCATCGTCGCAAGCTTGAGCCGCGCGATCTCCGTGTCGATCTCCTCGGGCACGGGGTAGACCTTCCGCTCGAGGCTCGTCGCATTGCCGACCATGTACTCGGCCGAGAGGGCCTGGTTGGCGAACGACATGTCCATGACCTGAGCCGGATGCCCCTCGGCCGCGGCGAGGTTCACGAGGCGGCCGTCCGCGATGAGGTAGATGCGGCGTCCGTCCTCGAGCCGGAACTCGTCGACGAGCTGGCGCAGGGTGCGCGTCTCGACGGCGAGCGCGCGGAGCGCCGGAATATCGATCTCGACGTTGAAGTGGCCCGTGTTCGCCAGCACCGCGCCGTCCTTCATGCGCTCCATGTGCTCCTGCCGGATGACCGACTTGTCGCCGGTCGCGGTGACGAAGATGTCGCCGGCCTCGGCGGCCGCTGCCATCGGCAGCACCTCGTAGCCGTCCATCGCGGCCTCGAGCGCGCGCAGCGGGTCGACCTCGGTGACGATCACGTGCGAGCCCATCCCCTTTGCGCGCAACGCCACGCCGCGGCCGCACCAGCCGTAGCCGGCGACGACGAACTTGCGCCCGGCGAGCAGGATGTTCGTCGCGCGGATGATCCCGTCGATCGTCGACTGGCCGGTGCCGTAGCGGTTGTCGAAGAAGTGCTTCGTCTTGGCGTCGTTGACCGCGACCACCGGAAACCCGAGCGCGCCGTCGCGCTCGAGGGCCCGCAGTCGGATCACGCCGGTCGTCGTCTCCTCGGTGCCGCCGACGACGTCGCCGAGCTGCTCGCGCCGGTGCGAATGCAGGACGCCGATGACGTCGGCGCCGTCGTCCATGGTCAACTGCGGCTTGTGGTCGACGGCCGCCTCGATGTGCTTGTAGTACGTGTCGTTGTCCTCGCCTTTGATCGCGAACGTGGCGATGTCGTACTCCTCCACGAGCGCCGCGGCCACGTCGTCCTGGGTGGAGAGCGGGTTCGACGCGCAGAGCACGACGTCGGCGCCTCCGTCCTTGAGCGTCCGCATCAGGTTCGCGGTCTCGCTCGTGACGTGGAGGCACGCGGAGACGCGGTAGCCGGCGAGCGGCTGCTCGCGCTGGAAGCGGTCTCTGATCGCGGCCAGCACGGGCATCTGCCGGTCGGCCCACTCGATCCGGCTCAGGCCGTCGGCCGCGAGCGCGAGATCCTTTACGTCGTGTCGTCGAGTCGTCGCCATGCGTTGGGTCCTCTCGGTTGCGGTTTCAGGCGGCGAGAAGCCGCTCGTGCTTGCGCTGTTCCCAGTCGAGCGCCGAGAGCTCGGTCCCGGCAAGCCAGCTGTCGACGGCCGCTCGAAGGTCGGGCTCGCGGCGCAGCCTCGCGGCGAACGCCATCTCGGTGAGCTCGACTCCGAACCGGCGCCGCAGCTCGCGCAGCGACCTGAGCTGGTTCAGCTCGCGCAGTTCGTAGAGGCGATAGCCGCCGCCGCTTCTCGTCGGCACGACGAGCCCGGCCCGCTCGAGATAGCGGAGCATCCTCGGCGACCAACCCGTCTGCGTCGCGGCCTCACCAACCTTCACTCCGGCCATGCGACAACCTTAACACACCTGTGTCAATCGCCGTCCGCCCGCCCGTAGCGGTCTTCGAGCCGGACGACGTCGTCGAGCTCCGGCGTCGACACCTCGAGGATCGTCGTGTCCTCGACCGCCGAGAGCCGGTGGACGGTCCCAGGCGGAAAGCGGAACGACGCTCCCGGCCCGACGACCTCGGTCGCCAGGATCGACTCGCCGGGCGCGCCGAGCTCGATCTCGGCGCGGCCCTCGAGCACATACCACGCCTCGTCCTTCTCCCTGTGGAACTGGAGGCTGAGCAACTCGCCGGCCTTGACGAAGATCAGCTTGCCGACGTAGCTCTCGGCGACGGCGAAGATCAGCTCGTGGCCCCACGGCTTCTCGACGCGCTCCTGCTCTGAGGCGAAGCGCTCGATCCCGCTGCGGTTTGGAATGGTCACGCGATTGACGGCCAGCCGGGGTTGGCGGCGAGATGCTCGTCGGCGAGGCGTAGGTCCTTGGGCGTGTTGACGGTCAGCCACATGCCCTCGTGCCGGTGCGCGCGCAGACGGCCCTCCGACGCGAGCGACGGGAACAGCGTCGTCTCGTGGTCTCCGCGCTCCGGGAGCCGCTCGAGCGCCTCCTCGCCGAGGGCGTAGACCCCGCAGCTGACCCAGTTGTCGAGCTCCGGCGCCTCGCTGAAGCCGGTCACGCGATCGCCGTCGAGCTCGACCACGCCGAACGGCGAGCGAAGTGGGACGACGGTGATCGTCGCCGCCGCGTCGCTCGAGCCCTGCGTCGCGAGCAGCTGCGCGAGATCGACGTCGACGAGCTCGTCCCCGTTCATTGCGAGCACGTCGCCACTCTCGAGTCGGGCCGACGACGCAAAGCGCAGCCCCCCGCCGCGGCCGAGCGGCTCGGGCTCTCCGGCCGCGACGATCTCCGGCCCGAGGTTTCCGATCGCCGCTTCGAACGCGGCCTCCTGCCCCGCGACGCAGCTGACGATCACCCGGTCGACGCCGACGGCCGCCAGCTGCTCGACCTGGTACGCGGCAAGCGGACGGCCCCCGACCTCGACCAGCGCCTTCGGATGGCCCTCGGCGGCATCGCCGAGCCGCTCGGCCTTGCCGCCGGCGAGGATGATCGCCTCCATTACGGCGCCGCTTGCGGTGCCGTTTCCAGGACACACAGGCTCAGCCTGTGTGTCCGTCGGAACCGACCGGTCGACACGAACGAGTTCAAGGCCGCTCCACTACGACTTAATCCTGGAGCTCGGGCTCGGGCTCACGCTCTTCGGTCTCGGGGAGCGCGGAGAGCGGCGAGGCGGCGCGGCCGATCCCCTCGTAGGTGAACCCGGCTTCGCGCACGGCCTCGGGATCGAGGAGGTTCCGACCGTCCACGATCACGGGCCGCTTCATCGCCTTCCGCACCTCGTCGGAGGCGAGCGAGCGGAGCTCGTCCCACTCGGTCACAATCACCGCCGCCTCGGCGCCGGTGACGGCGTCGAGCACGCTGTCGCAGAACGTCACGCCCTGGAGCAGGCGGCTCGCGTCCGCAACCGGGTCCCACGCGCGCACGTGAGCGCCTTCGGCCAGCAGCCTCGACGCCAGCACGAGCGACGGCGCCTCGCGGAGGTCGTCCGTGTTCGGCTTGAACGCGAGGCCGAGGAGCGCGACGGTCTTCCCGCGCAGCTCGCCGATGTGCTTCTTCGAGCTTCCCGATCACGCGCCGCTTCTGGAGCTCGTTCACCTCGATCACGGCGTTCAGCAGCTGGAAGTGGTAGCCGGAGTTCGACGCGAGCTGCTTCAGCGCGACGCCGTCCTTCGGGAAGCAGCTCCCGCCCCACCCGATTCCGGCGCGCAGGAAGTGCGGCCCGAGACGGTGGTCGAGCCCGACGCCCTTCGCCACCTCGACGACGTCGGCGCCGGTCGCCTCGCAGACGTTCGCGATCTCGTTGATGAAGCTGATCCGCGTCATCAGGAACGCGTTGGCGGCGAGCTTGATCATCTCCGCGGAGGCGACGTCGACCTCGACCATCGGCGCGTCGAGCGGCTCGTACAGCGCCGACACCGCGGCCGCGTCCGCCTCGGTGAACGCGCCGACGACCACGCGATCGGGCTTCATGAAGTCGCGGACGGCCGTGCCCTCGGAAAGGAACTCCGGGTTCGAGACGTAGCCGACGTGATCGAGCCCTCGCGTGCTGAGCGCGGCGAGCACCTTCTCGCCGGTCCCGACAGGGACGGTGCTCTTCATGATCAGGATCGCGCGCTCGGCGGGCACGGGCAGCTGATCGACGACGTTCCAGACCGCCGAGAGGTCGGCGTCGCCGGAGTAGGTCGGCGGCGTGCCGACGCAGACGAACATGAGCCTCGCGTCGGAGAGGTCGGCGGCGTCGAGCGTGAACGAGATCCGCTCGCGGTTGCGCTGGATCAGCTCCTCCAGCTCCGGCTCGTGGAGCGGCATGTGGCCTGCCTGCAGGGCCTCGATCCGCTCGGGGAGGATGTCCCGGACAATGACCTCGTGGCCGAGCTCGGCGAAGCAGGCGCCCGTGACGAGGCCGACCCAGCCGGCCCCGAAGATCCCAATTGCAGGCATTTCTCGCGTCACGCGCCGCACATTAGCGCGTCATCGGGCGGAAGCCGCGCGCGATCGCCAGCATGGTCTCGTTCGAGAGCGAGTCGAGCAGCGTGTTCACGACCCAGTAGCTGGCGCCGCCGGCGCGGAGCACGACCATGTGCAGGTGCGAGCCGGTGTAATAGAGGTCGTAGCGCCGGCCTCGGACCCACTGCGTGAGGCTCTTGTCCTTGAGCGCAGGCGCATCGACCCAGGGCGTCTCCTGGATGCCCCAGTACTCGTTCCCTCCGATTCGGTAGGTCAACCGCACGGTCGGCTTGCCGCCGACGACGTAGGCCCGGACCGGGGTCTCGCCGAGGCCTGAGTCGAGATAGGAGTTGCGCTCGAGCACGGTCGGCAGCTGGAGCCGGAACGGCATCCGCTTCTTGAGCCTGAAGAGCGACGGCCGCGTCTCGCCCGGATCGAAGCGGACGACCGGCGGCTGGTGCACCGGCGCCTGCGCGACGACGACAGGCGTGAGCTGGTCGTGGAAGGTGCCGCCGACCACGAGCACGGTCAGCGCACCGTTCGAGAAATTCTTCTTGATGTTCTTCGGCATCGGCGCCACGTCGGCGCTGCCGACGAGCTTCGCGATCTGCTGGGCCGATGTCCTCCCGTTCGCGGCCCGCGCGGGATCGAAGTAGACCTTGGAGTGGAAGTAGTCCCAGGTCGGCGCGTTCGCAGGCTGGTTGCTCGGCGGAAGCACGATCCTGTAGCCCTTCTGCGCGAGCAGGTAGCTCGCGTTCGAGGCCGCGCCGGGCCGGCCGTTCCCGTTCAACACGGCCAGCGACACGCTGGACGGCGGCAGCGTGAAGCGCTTCTTGGGCTTGCGGCCGAGGGCAACCGCGGTCTGCGTTCGCGACGCCTCCACGTCCGGGTTGAGGAACGTCTGGACGGCCGAAGCGACGCTCGACTGGGAGGCATAGAGCTCGTTTTGGCCCGAGATGTCGGAGATCTTCACCTGGAAGACGTGCCCCGGCGGGAGGCCGTACGCGAAGTTGGCGTAGCTCAGGAGCGTGCCCAGGTTGAGCTGTCCGCCACCGCCGACACCGATCTCGACGTAGTGGTGATCGGCGATCGTGTTCACGATCCGCACGAGGCTCGTCGGGCCGAGCGAGTCGGCCGCCCGCTGGCGCATCGCGCTCACGAACTGTTGCTGTCGCGCGAGCCGGAAGAGGTCGGAGTCGGTGTGGCGGAAGCGAACGAACTGAAGCGCGTGCCTGCCGTTGAGCAGCTGGTAGCCCGGCTGGAGGTCGATGTTCGCGTAGTCGGTCTCGATCGTGCCGACGTTCTTGTTGTAGTAGCGCCGATCGACGTCCATCCAGACCCCGCCGAGCTTGTTCACGACAGCGATGAAGCCGAGGAAGTTGACGCTGATCAGGTAGTTGACCGGGACGCCGGTCAGGTGCTTTACGGTCTCGAGCGCGCCCGCCGGCCCGCAGAACGCGTAGGCCGAGTTGATCCGCCCCGTGCCCGACACGGCCGCCGGTCCGGTGCGGGCGCCCGAGGCGTTCCGCGACGGGCAGTAGATCGGCACGACGAGGTCGCGCGGGAACGAGAGCATCGAGATCGTCTTCGTGACCGGGTCGGCGCGGATCAGCATCATCGTGTCCGAGCGAGAAGGCGAGTTGCCGTCCCCGGCGCGATGGTCGTAGCCGATCACGAGGGCGACTGCAGCGTGGTGCGGGTCCTTGATCGGGTCGAGCCGAGGCTGCACGCGCTTGCAGCTCACGGAGCTGCAGCCGAGGGCCTTCGCAGTCTCGTGGGCCCAGAGGTAGAAGCCGCCGGTGAGACCGGAGACGAGGATCACGAGCAGGAGCCCGACCCAGAGGAAGAACTTGCCGACGAGCTTGGCGAACCCCGGCTTCGACGGGGGCGGCTGCCGGTAGAGCGTGACCGGCGAAAGGGCTCCGGGCGGGATGACGGCCCGGCCGTTGCCGTTCACCGCAGCCCCGCGGCCGAAACCTCTCTTTAGCGTCGTCTTCATCGCAAGAAAAGCGAGAACGCCCGATAAGGCGCTCGCCGCGCCTCAGGATAGCCGACGTTCCGGAAGCACTTAGGCGTCGCTTGCGATGCCGGTCTCAGGATCTGCGGGCTCTGCCCGGAGATCCGTCGGAACTGACCCGTCGACCCAAGCGCGCTCCGGTTCGCGACCGTCTCTAGGCGCCGAGTTCGGCCTCAGCGAGGCGGGTTCCTTCCACCATCGCGCGCAGCTTGTCGTAGGCGACCTCCCAGCTGCGCGTCCGCAGGCCGCAGTCGGGGCAGACGTCGATCCGCTTCGGGTCGCCGAAGACGTCGACCGCGTACAGGATCCGGTCGCGGACGAGCTCGGGCGACTCGACGAAATCGGTGTGGATGTCGAGCACGCCGAGCCCGAGCACGGGGTCGTACGACAGGTCGCGGAACTTCGAGATCACCTCGTAGCCCGGGCGCTCCGCGGCCGACCGGCCCAGCTCGCGCGTGTCGTAGTTCGCGAAGCCGACGCAGTACTGGCGGCAGCCGCTCATGCCCTCGATCGCCGGGAAGAAGAGGTCGTAGTCGGAGAAGCAGAGGTGCGTCGAGAAGAGGCAGTCGAGCCCCTCGACGCTGACGTTGAAGCTCTCGACGAACAGGTCGAGCTCGTCCTCCTCGGTCGAGGCGCCCGGCTCGTCGATCTGGATCCAGGTCGCGCCGAGCTCGATCAGCGCCTCGAGGTTCGGCCGGATCAGGTTCCGCGCGATGTCGAGCGTGAGCTCGCGCCGCGCCTCGACCTCCTGCTTGCGCCCGTAGCCCGCTCCGAGCCGGCCCGACTTCGGGATGTGATGCTCGTCGTACGACCAGACTGCGAGCGTGTAGGCGCCGGTGATCGGGATCTTCAGCCGCGCCTTCGCGACCGACTGGAGGTACGAGAACTCGGCGTTGTGGTACGGCTCGGCCAGCGAGACCGGCCCGACCGCCGCCGACTTCGAGTAGTACTTGTTGTCGAAGCTCCGGACGATTCCGCGCGGCTCGAACCCGTTCGCGTGCGCGATCGCCCAGGCGTACATCTCGCTGCGCATCTGCTCGCCGTCCCAGATCACGTCGACGCCGGCGGACTCCTGCATGCGGACGCAGTAGCGGCTCGACCAGTGGGCCACCTCGTCGGGATCGGCGCCGCCGCGCTGCAGCGACTCGACCAGCTCCTCGTGGCCCTCGACCCCGACCTTGGCGCCCCACGTGCGCGCGTGCTCGATGTCGCTCTCGTCCAGCTCGCGCCCCTGGGAGGTCTTGACGAGCCAGGGAGGCTTTCCGAGCGATCCGATCTCGTGCGTCAGGAACTTCACGTCGCTCACAGGCCCACGTCCGGACGGAGAACGTGTCGACCGGTCAGTTCAGACGGCCGAACGGGCAAGGCCCGTACGGCCTGAACGAGACGACGCAAGCGTCGTCTCATGCTTCCGCCTTCGCCTGGCCGAGGCGCGCCAGCTTCTCCCGGGCGATCGGCTCCGAGACGTACTGGAGGTCGCCGTTCGGGACGAGCGCGATCCGGTCCACCCCGCGCTCCGCGAGCTGCTTCGCGAACGCGGCGATCTCGGCCGGATCCTCGCGAACCGAGCTGCGCACGTCGACGACGCCCGCGAGCAGCAGCTTGTCGAGGCCCTCGGGGACCGCGTCCAGGTGCGTCGCGTAGAAGTCGATCCCGAGCCCGTCGACGGGCAGGTCGGCCGCACCCTGCTGGAGCAGCGCGCTTGCGTCCGAAAACGGGAACCAAAGCGCGAGCCTCGTCCCGTTCGAGAGCGCCTCGAGTGGCTCCCGGAGCTCGCCCGGCGAGACTCCGTCGTGGGCGAGGAACGGCTCGACGAGCACCACGAGCTCGGCGTCCAGGCCCGCGAGCGCGGGCGCGAGGACGTCCTCTGCCATCGCCTTCGGCGAGACGTCCGTGCCGCGCGCGAGCGCGTACGGCGAGGGGAGCGTCGCGACACGTGCGCCCGGCACCGGCGCCGAGAAGCGCTCGTCGAGCGGACCGGCGAGCTTCGGCGCACCGGTCGCCTTGGGCGCCCGGTAGAACGTGTTCGTGTCGAGGTAGCGCGTCAGGGCCCCCGTCTCGAGACCGTCCGCAGCCTGGAGCAGCGGCCGGAAGTGGTCCTGCCAGCGCAACATCCCGTCGGTGAGCAGATCGAGCCCGGCGGCCTGCTGCGCACCGATCAGCTCCTGCTGATCCGCCTGAACCCGAGCGTCGACCTCGGCCTCGGTCGTCCGGCCGCGATCGAGGTCGCGCGTCGCCTGGACGAGCGCCTCCGAGCGGGGGTACATGCCGGGTGCGAATGCCTCGACCGCCATCGCCAACTCAGCCGCGACCGAGGACGGTCAGCTGGTTCTCCGCGTGCACGATGCGCTGCTCGAGCTGCCAGCGGTCGGCGTCGGACTCGCCGCTCTCGACCTGCTCCAGCTCCTGCGCGCGCCCGCTCGAGCTGCTCCCGCGCGCGCTCCTCGTCGATCTCGCGCGCCTCGACGGCGTCGTCGACGAGCGCGAGCGCGCGGTCCTGCTCGACCTTGAAGAACCCCGGGCCGGTCGCGAACTCGAGCAGATCATCGCTGTCTCGGTCGCGGTAGACGCGCGTGCTCCCCGCGTTGAGGAGCGCCACGAGCGGGGCATGGCGTGCGAGCACGCCGATCTCGCCGTCCGCTCCCGGAACGACGAGCATCTCCGCCTCGCCCTCGAAGGCAGGGCCCTCGGGCGTGACGAGAGAGACGCTGAAGAGGTGCTTCTCCGCCAACGCTCTTAAACGGCTGCCGCTTCGGGCTCGCGCTCGTCGTCGGGCTCGGGCTCGGCCGCGGCCTCGGGCTCGTTCTCGCCGGCGAGCTGCTCGGCCTTCCCTACGGCCTCGTCGATCGTCCCGACCATGTAGAAGGCCTGCTCGGGCAAATCGTCGTGTTTGCCCTCGATGATCTCCCGGAAGCCCGCGATCGTGTCCTCGAGCTTCACGTAGCGGCCCTCCTGGCCGGTGAACTGCTCGGCCACGAAGTTCGGCTGCGAGAGGAAGCGCTGGATCCGGCGCGCGCGGCCGACCGTGACCTTGTCCTCGTCGGAGAGCTCGTCGATCCCGAGGATGGCGATGATGTCCTGGAGGTCCTTGTACCGCTGGAGGATCTCCTGCACGCGGGTGGCGGTGTCGTAGTGCTCGTCGGACACGATCCCCGGCTGAAGAGCGCGCGAGACCGAGTCGAGCGGGTCGACGGCCGGGTAGATGCCCTGCTCGACGATGGCTCGTGAGAGCGTCGTCGTCGCGTCGAGATGCGCGAACACGTTGGCCGGCGCGGGGTCGGTCAGATCGTCGGCCGGCACGTAGATCGCCTGAATCGACGTGACCGAGCCCTTGCGCGTCGAGGTGATGCGCTCCTGAAGCTGGCCCATCTCGGTCGCGAGCGTCGGCTGGTAGCCAACCGCGCTCGGCATCCGGCCGAGGAGCGCGGAGACCTCGGAGCCCGCCTGCACGAAGCGGAAGATGTTGTCGATGAAGAGCAGCACGTCCTGACCCTGGTCGCGGAAGTACTCCGCCATCGTCAGCCCCGAGAGGCCGACGCGGAGGCGCGCGCCGGGCGGCTCGTTCATCTGCCCGTAGACGAGCGCGACGCTCGGGAGCACCCCGGACTCCTGCATCTCGATCCACATGTCGTTGCCCTCGCGCGTGCGCTCGCCGACGCCGCAGAAGACCGAGACGCCCTGGTGCTCGCGCGCGATGTTGTGGATCAGCTCCTGGATCAGAACGGTCTTGCCGACTCCGGCGCCGCCGAACAGGCCGACCTTGCCGCCCTTGACGTACGGCGCGATCAGGTCGACGACCTTCAGGCCCGTCTCGAAGATCTCCGTCGTCGGGCTGAGGTCCTCGAAGTCCGGGGGGTCGCGGTGAATCGACCAGCGCTCGTCGGCCTCGACCTCCGCGTCCACGCGGTCGATCGGCTCGCCGAGCACGTTGAAGATCCGGCCGAGCGTGCCCTTGCCGACAGGAACCGTGATCGGCGCGCCGGTGTCGATCACGTCGACGCCGCGTGGGATGCCGTCGGTCGAGTCCATCGCGACCGCTCGGACGCGGTCGTCGCCGAGATGCTGCTGGACCTCGGCGATCACGTCGATCGCGGGGCGGCCGTCGCGCTCGGGCACGCTGATCCTGAGCGCGGTGTTGATCTCGGGCAACGATCCGGTGAAGACGGCGTCGACGACGACGCCCTTGATCTCGATCACCTTGCCGACATTCGAGCCGTTTGTTTGATCAGGCATGTGTCTCCCGCAGAGGTTGGTCTGGTACTCGGCGGACCCGGCACGAGAGCCGTCCGCTCAGCGCGTTGAGTTTATCGAAGCGCGAACGCGGTCGATCGTCCCGTGGGAGCCCGCGCCTGGCCGTCTCCGTAGCCGCCACCCGGGCAGCGTGGTCCAGGCTTCAGACGTACGAGGTTACGAACGAAGGAAACACTCTGGAAACAGTATCGCCGGAAACGCCAGCGTTACCGTTCCCGCAGCACCAAGCCGCCGCGGAGCGATCCGCTCGGCAGGTTGCGGACACCCGTCGGCTGGCCGAAGCGCTGCCGCTGGAGCGCCTGCTGGGTGCGGAGGTTCATCGTGTCGGGAGCGGCGAGGACGGCCGGAGTCGAGCGAACCTCCGAGGCGCGGCCGATGGCGCCGGGCCGCACGGCGGACGAGGCGAGGATGCTCCCGAGCCCGACGGCGGCGACGGCCATGGCCGCGACGGCCGGCGCCAGGCGCAGGCGGATCTGGCGGCGAACCCGCCCGATCACGACGCCCTCGAACGTCTCACGCGGAGCGGCGCGGAGCGATCCGGTCAGGCCGCTGATGGACGCGCGGAACTCGCTGCACGACGCGCAGCCGGCCAGATGGTCGGCAAGAAGCGCGTGCTCGAACGACGACAGCTCGTCGTCGAGATCTGCCGACGCCCACTGGCGGGCACGTTCACATTCCGCGTGCATGGCCCTCACATTAGCTCTGACGGCGGCGCTATCCAGAAGTTAGCGGCATGAGCCTGCTTTCAAAGCAGGGAATGCCGCGTGTCGATCAGCAGCCCGATCGTGACCAGCACCACGCCGAGCGAAATGAAGACCGCCGAGCTGTTGATCGACTCGTTCTGCTCGCCGAGCGTGGCCCAGCGGATCCGCCGGGAGCCGACGTACCCGAACACCGTGACGCCGCCTTCCTCTTCCGATTTCACGCGCGCGGGACCGCGGTTGGCGACGAAGAACCCGGCGATCATGAGGAAGCAGCCGGCGAGGTAGAAGCCGAGGGTCAGCGCGCGGTCGACCGACGCGCCGAGCAGGGCGCCCAGCACCAGCGAGCCCACGATGGTCAGCCCGATGGCCGCGAGGATCAGGATGGCGAGCCGACGAAGGGCCGCGGCGAGCATGTCGCTAGGCCGGAAGCGGTTGCTCCGGCTCGGGCTCGGCCATCTTCGTGCCCCGCCCGCGCATCTCGTCGGCGGTCATCGGCCAGCGCTCGAGCGGGTAGTGGCACGCGGCGACATGGTCAGCGCCGAACGAGGTGAGCTGCGGCTCGTCGACGTCGCAGTGCCCCTCGACGAAGCGGGGGCAGCGGGGATGGAAGTGACACGCGCTCGGCGGGTTCACCGGGCTCGGGACGTCGCCCTCGAGCACGACCGGCTCGCGCTTTCGCCCGAGCTCCGGATTCGCGATCGGCGCCGCGGACAGCAGCGCGCCCGTATACGGGTGCTTCGGCTCCTTGTAGAGGACGTTGCGCGAGGCAACCTCGACCACCTTGCCCAGGTACATGACCATCACGCGGTCGGAGATGTGGCGGACGACGTTGAGGTCGTGCGCGATGAAGATGTACGTGAGCCCGAAATCGTCCTGGAGATCCTTGAGCAGGTTGAGGATCTGCGCCTGAACCGAGACGTCGAGCGCGGACACCGGCTCGTCGCAGACGATCAGCTTCGGGTTGACCGCGAGCGCCCGAGCGACGCCGATGCGCTGGCGCTGCCCGCCCGAGAACTCGTGCGGGAAGCGGTTGTAGTGCTCGGGGTTGAGACCCACGACCTCGAGCAGCTCCTGGACCCGCGTCTTGATCTCGCTCGCCGACCCGAGACCGTGTACCTCGAGCGGCTCGCCGACGATGAAGCCGACGCGCTTCCGCGGGTTCAGCGACGCGTACGGGTCCTGGAAGATCATCGTCATCTCGCGTCTGATCGGGCGCATGGCGCTGCGGGACAGCTTCGTGATGTCCCGGCCGTCGAACCTGATCGACCCGTCGGTCGTCTCTAGGAGCTTCACGATGCAGCGCGCCAGCGTGGACTTCCCGCAGCCCGACTCGCCGACGACGCCGAGGGTTTCCCCCCGCTTGACGCTGAAGGTGACGCCGTCCACTGCCTGGACCGATCCGACCTGCTTCTGGAAGATGATCCCGCGTGTGATCGGGAAGTGCTTCTTGACGTCTTCGACGACGAGCAGGTCGTTGTTGTCGGTAGCGGTCTGAACGGCCTCGACGGCGTCGGTCTCCATCTATCCCGCCTCCGCCATCAGAACTTCGACGATCCTGGACCCCTCCCGCTCCTTCGTCTCCGGATCGAGGTGGCAGGCCTGGAGATGATCGACGTCGTTCCGTGTCGGAGCGAGCTCCGGGACGGTGGTCTTGCAGACCCCCATCACGTGCGGGCACCGGGGGTGGAAGCGGCAGCCCGAGGGCGGCCGGAGAAGTGACGGCGGCTGTCCCGGGATCTGTGTCAGACGCTCGACGTTCACATCAAGGCGCGGAAGGGAGCCCATCAGCCCCCAGGTGTACGGATGCTGGGGCCGGTTGAAGAGATCGTCGACGTTCGCCTGCTCGACGATCTTGGCCGCGTACATGACCAGCACGTCGTCCGCAGTCTCCGCGACCACGCCCAGGTCGTGGGTGATGAAGATGATCGCGCTGCCGAACTCCTCCTGGAGCCGCTTCATCAGCTCCAGAATCTGAGCCTGGGTCGTGACGTCCAGCGCGGTCGTCGGCTCGTCTGCGATCAGGAGGTCGGGGTCGTTGATCAACGCCATCGCGATCATCACGCGCTGGCGCATGCCTCCCGAGAACTGGTGCGGGTAGTCGTCGATGCGGTTCTCTGCCTTGGGAATCCCAACCGCCTTCAGCAGCTCGACCGCGCGGGCGCGCGCGACCCGGGTCGAGACGTCGCGGTGGAGCTGCACCGCCTCGATGAGCTGCTTCCCGATCGAGTGGACCGGGTTCAGCGAGGTCATCGGGTCCTGGAAGATCATCGACATCTCGTCCCCGCGGATGGCGCGGAGCTCGCCCGGCTTCGCCGTCAGCAGGTCCTTGCCCTTCCAGAGCGCCTCCCCGCTCGAGATCGTGTTCCGCTTCGCGTTGAGCCCCATGATCGTCAGGCAGGTGACGCTCTTGCCGCTGCCCGACTCGCCCACGATCCCGAGTGTCTGGCCCTTCTCGACCGAGAAGGTCACGCCGTCGACGGCCTTGACCACGCCGTCCTGGGTCTGGAAGGACGTGCGAAGGTCCTTGACTTCAAGCAGAGCCACGGGTGTCTCTCAGGTTAGCCGGATCCGCGGGTCGATCCAGGCGTAGGCGATGTCGACGATCAGATTGAAGAAGAGGATCGCGATCGTCGCGAAGACGACCACCCCCTCGACCACGGCGAGGTCTCCCGCCTGGATGCCGATCAGGGCCGTCCTTCCTAAGCCCGGTAGCTGGAAGACCGTCTCGGTGAAGATCGCGCCGCCGAGGGCGACGCCGATGTCCATACCGAGCATCGTGACGACGGGCAGCAGGGCATTGCGGAGAACGTGGTTCACCATGACGCGCTGCTCCGGAGCGCCCTTGGCTCTCGCCGTGCGCACGAAGTCCTCGTTCATCGTCTCCATCACGTTGGCCCTGATCATGCGGACGTAGAGCGCCGCGAACAGAAGCGCGAACGTCCACCAGGGCAAGATCATGTGGTAGAACCACTGCCAGGGCCCGCCTGGCAGCCCGGAGTCGGCGGGCGCGCCGAAGAAGTTCGCGTAGTTCGCGATCGGCGTGAGGTGCCACTTCACCCCGAAGAAGTACGAGAAGATCAGACCGATCCAGACCGGGTGCGCGGACACGCCGATCAGGACGAAGACCATCGCGGATCGGTCTAACAGCGACCGCGGCCGGAGGGCGGACAGGATGCCCACCGAGAGTCCGATCATCATCCAGAGCACCGCGCCGCCGAAGACGAGGCTCGCCGTGACCGGCGCCGCCTTCGCGATCGTCTCGTTGATGCTCTGGCTGTTCGCGTACGACGTCCCGAGCGACTGGTGGATGACGAGCCGGTCGAGGAAGTAGCCGTACTGCACGACCACCGGCCTGTCGAGCTTCAGCTTCTCCCGTGCGAGAACCAGACAGGCGCGCTGGGCGGTCTCACCGCCGCAGACCGCGCGGGCCGGATCGGTCGGCGCGATGAAGAAGATCACGAACGTGACGAACGTGATCACCAGGAAGAGCAGCAGCGCCCACAGAGTGCGCCTAACGAGATATTGGAACATGTGTCGTCTCGACTCCCGGGGTTCGCCTTAAAGCGCTGTCGGAATCCTACCTCAGTCTTGCGTAAAAACGACGTGAGGCGCCGGCCGAAACCGACGCCTCACGCTTCGTTCGTGCTTCTCTCGTCCTCCTACTTCAATGCCATTGCGGGGATGCTCCAGTCCTGATAGATCCCCTGGTAGACGAGGCTCTTCGGGTTCACGCGGTTGGAGAAGAAGTAGCGGTTGTTGTACGTCCTCTCGACGGCCATCGGAGCGACCTGATTCATGACGTCCAGGTCGAGCTGGCCGTACACCTTGAGGCGCTTCGGGCCAACGAGCCTGGCCGCTGATGCGAGCTTCTTGTTCCACTTCGCGTTGTTCATGTACGAGTAGTTGACGTTGTTCTCGGCCTGGATCCCGCCGCCGTACAGCAGGACGTTCAGCCAGTCGTACGGATCCGGGTAGTCCGAGCACCAACCCATGGAAACGCCCATGTCGAGGTCGTTGTTCTTCTTGCCCATCGCCTCGTATAGATCCGCGCCGGAGTACCCCTTCATCGTGATGTTGCCCGGCTGGAAGCCGAGGGTGATGAGGTCGTTGCGGACGATCTGGGCCTGAGCCGGGTTGATCGTGCCGGACGAGCGGTAGCCGACCGTGATCTTGCCGTTCTTGAAGTGGCCCTTGGCGAGCTTCTTCGCGGTGGCAAGGTTCTTCTTGTAGATCGAGACGCTCCTCCAACCTGGGACACCCGGGTTGAAGATGTGCGTCCACGAGTTGCCCGCATACGGGCCCGCCTGTGCCACGTAAGCAGCGCGGCTGACGGAGTAGTTGATCGCCCGGCGGAGGTTCGTGTTGCCACCGAACAGGCTGCGCGACATGTTCATCGGCAGGTAGCCCGTGCAGTTGACCGGCTTCGACCAGAAGCGCGTCTTGTTGACGCCGTACTGGTTGGCGGTCGCCTGGACCTCTGCCGCCGGCACCGTAGCGGCCTCGTCGAGCTGGTTCGCCTTGGTCTGGTTGAACGCCGTCTGCTCGTTCAGGTTCCACTGGACGTCGAGGCCCGAGAGGTTGCGCGGGCGATGACGGCCGGGGCCGACCTTGTAGTTCGGGTTCTTCCGGATGGACGTCAGGGTGTTGACGTCGTTCCGCGTCATGTAGTACGGGCCTGCGCTCGGCAGGTTCCCGCCCTGCACGTTGGCGACTTCCTTGGTGAGCGGAAGCACGTTCGACGTGGCCTGGAAGAACGGCATCGTGATCTTGGACATGAAGGTGCCGTCCGCCTTGGTCAGGCGAATGGTCAGCTTGTTGCCCTTGACCGTGGCGCCGGAGACGCTGGTGCCCTGACCGTCGTTGACGGCCTTGGCGCCGACGATGTTGGTGCCGTTCGGGTCAGTGATGAACTGACCGCCCGGCGAAGCGAGGTCATGGTTCGCAGTCCTGTTGATCGCGTACTTGAAGCTCGCCGCGGTCACAGGCTTGCCGTTGCTGAACTTGAAGCCCTTCCGGATGAAGAAGGTGTACACCCTGCCGTTCTTCGACACGGTGAACTTCGAAGCGACCTCGGGGACGAGCTTGCTGCCCGCGGGGCCTTGCTTGTCCGGATAGTTGTAGAGCTTCGCTGCGGTCGCATACTCAAGCCACCACGCCGTGGTGACATAAGCAACCTGTGGATCGACCTGGGTGGATGCCCCCGTCGATCCGTACTTCCAGATCCCGCCCTTCTTGAGCGCATGACCGTTGTTGCTCGCGCTCGCGAGGCTGGCCGCGACCAGAAGGCTTGCTCCAGCCGCGAGCATCGCGACCGAAAGCCAGAGCCGTCTATGCATGTCTCTCCTTTCCGTGAACTTCGAATCGAGGGCTCCCCGACCCGGAACGGGCGCCTGCCCCGTCCAACCGCTTGAGACGCCTAAGCGAGGGTTTGGTTAGTGGATCGAGAAGCCCGCGTTACTGCTGGGTGGAACGCGGATCGAACGCGTCCCGGAGGCCGTCGCCGAGCAGGTTGAACGCGAGCGTCATGAGAAGCACGGCGAGCCCCGGCCACAGCATCAGCAACGGACGTACCGTGTAGTACTCGGGCGCCTCCGAGAGCAGCTTCCCCCAGCTCGCGTCGAACTTGATTCCGAGGCCCAGGAAGGACAGCCCGGCCTCGAAGAGCACGTAGCCGGCGATGATCAGCGACGAGTAGACGATGATCGGAGCGATCAGGTGCGGCAAGACGTGCGAGCGGATGATGCGCCAGTTGCTGGCGCCGATCATCTGTGCTGCCTCGACGTACTCCTTCTCGCGAATCGAGAGCACCTGCGCTCGCATGATGCGGGCCGGGTAGAACCACCCGAACATGACGAAGATGAAGACGAGCGTCATCACCCCTTCTGGGAAGGTGCCCCAGAACGTGATCCTGTCGAGCTTGTCCCCGACGGTGGCTGCGAGGGCGATGACGAAGAGCAGGACCGGGAACGCCATGGTGATCTCCGTGACGCGGGAGATGGTCGTGTCTGCCCAGCCGCGGTAGAAGCCGGCGATCGAGCCCAGGAAAACCCCGATCAGCATCACCCCCAGCGTCGACAGGCCCGCGACCTCGAGCGAGATCTGCGCGCCGTACAGAAGACGGAGGAACTCATCCTGCCCCAGCCTGTTGGCGGCCCCGAGGACGAAAAGGTTGTCCTCGTTTGTGTACGGGTTGTGAACCGTGCTCATCGGTCCGACCGGGAGCAGGCCCGTGATTGTGACCGCTTCCTTGCTCCCGCAGCAGCCGGGGCCGAAGATGGTGTTCGGACCGTGGCCGACGGCCTTCCCTGCCAGCGGTGCGCCGACGAATGCGACCAGGACCAGCAGGATGATGGAGATCCCGCTCGCGAGCGCAACTTTGTCCTGCCTGAAGCGGATCCAGACGAGCTCCCAGTAGCCGCGGGCCTTGACGTCCTCTTCCTGCTCGCCCAGATCACCGCCGCTCTCGGCCGCGATAGCAGCGCCGAGGCCGGTGATCCCGACGTTGGCGATGATCTCCTTCTCTTGCTGGCCCGGTGAGATGGGTTCTGTCATCGAAACGTGATCGAAGCTCGGCCTGCAGATAATAGACGAGCGTCAGGCAAATGAGTTTGAGCGTCGTTACTGCGTGAGGGCGTCGGCGCCTGCGACGACCTCGAGGATCTCCTGCGTGATCTCGGCCTGGCGGGCGCGGTTCAGGTCGAGTGTCAGGCTGTCGATCAGCTCCGCGGCGTTCTTGGAAGCGTTCCGCATCGCCGTCATGCGCGCCCCGTGCTCGGAGGCGGCCGACTCGAGCAGCGCGCGGTAGACCTCGGTCTCGAGGTAGACCGGCAGGAGCCGCTCGAGGATCTGCTCGGGCTCGGGCTCGTAGATGAAGTCGCCGAGGAGCGCCTTGAGCCCGGCCTCCTCTTCTTCTTCACGCGCGAGGCCTTCCGTGGAGATCGGTAGCACCTGCTGCTCGGTCACGCGCTGGACGAGCGGCGAGACGTACTGGTTGTAGACGAGGACGGCGCGGTCGATCTCCTCCCCGGCGTACAGCTCGGCGAGCCGGTGCGCGACCGCCTGCGCGTCCGCGTACACGGGCCGGTCCGTGAACCCGGCCCACGCCTGGTCGAGCTCGTAGTGGCGAAACTCCAGCGTCGAGCGGCCCTTGCGCCCGACGACGAGCCAGCGGATCTCCTGGCCCTCGGCCCGAAGGCTGCGCTCGAGCGCGAACGAGCGGCGCAGGATCTGGCCGTTGAACGCGCCCGCAAGGCCGCGGTCGCCGGTGAGCGGGACGATCGCGACGCGGCGTGACTCCCGCTGCTGCAGGAGCGTGAGGCCGCGGAGCGACGCAGCCGCCCGGGCCGTGCCCGCCGTCAGCTCCTCCATCCGGTCGGCGTAGTCGCGCAGCTGGACGATCCGCTCCTCCGCGCGGCGCAGGCGCGCGCCGGCGACGAGCTCCATCGCCTTCGTGATCTTGCGCGTGTTGCCGACGGAGCGGATCCGCCGCTTGATGTCCTGGAGAGTGGCCACCTAGCCCGCGAGCGCCGCCTCTTCCTTGACGGCGAAGCCCTGCCTGAACTTCTCGATCTGGGCGTTCAACCGCTCGGACAGCTCGTCGTTCAGGTCGCCGGTCTCGCGGATCTCCTTGTAGATCGAGCCCTCGGCCCGCAGGAAGTCACGGAGCTCCTGCTGGAAGCGCGAGACCTGCCCGGTCGGGACCTCGTCGAGGTCGCCGTTGATCCCGGCGTAGAGCGCGACGACCTGTTCCTCCATCGGCCACGGGTCGTACTGGGGCTGGTTCAGCGTCGCGACCATCCGCTCCCCGCGCGCCAGCGTTCGCTGCGTCGCCTGGTCGAGCTCGGAGCCGAACTGCGCGAACGCCTCCAGCTCGCGGTACTGCGAGAGATCGAGGCGCAGGCGGCCGGCGACCTTCTTCATCGCCTTGGTCTGCGCGCTCGAGCCCACGCGCGAGACCGAGCGGCCGACGTCGACCGCAGGGCGCACGCCGGAGAAGAACAGGTCCGACTCGAGGAAGATCTGGCCGTCGGTGATCGAAATCACGTTCGTCGGGATGTAGGCCGCGATGTCGCCCGCCTGGGTCTCGATCAGCGGCAGCGCGGTGAGCGAGCCGCCGCCGAGCTCGTCCGAGAGCTTGCACGCGCGCTCGAGCAGCCGCGAATGCAGGTAGAAGACGTCGCCGGGGAACGCCTCGCGGCCGGGCGGCCGGCGGAGCAGGAGCGACAGCTGGCGGTACGCGTCCGCGTGCTTCGAGAGGTCGTCGTACATGCAGAGCGCGTGCCCGCCGTTGAACATGATGTGCTCGCCCATCGCGCAGCCCGCGTAGGGCGCCATCCACTTGATCGGGGCGGCCTCGGAGGCGCCGGCGCTGACGATGATCGTGTAGTCCATCGCGCCCGCGTCCTTGAGCCGCTCGTAGACCTGCGCCACCGTCGAGGCCTTCTGGCCGATCGCGACGTAGATGCAGACGACGTTCTGGTCGTGCTGGTTGAGGATCGTGTCGACGAGGATCGCGGTCTTGCCCGTCGAGCGGTCGCCGATGATCAGCTCGCGCTGGCCGCGCCCGACGTTCGTCATCGAGTCGATCGCCTTGACGCCCGTCTGCAGCGGCTCCTTCACCGGCTGGCGGTCGACGACGCCCGGCGCCTTGAACTCCAGCGGCCGCGTCTCCTCGGTCTTGATCGGCCCGGCGCCGTCGAGCGGCCGTCCGAGCGGATCGACGACCCGGCCGAGCAGCGCATCGCCGACGGGGACGCTGGCGACACGGCCCGTCCGCTTGACCGGCTCGCCCTCCTTCACGTGCTCCCACTCGCCGAACAGCGCGGCGCCGACGTTGTCCTCCTCGAGGTTGAACGCCAGCCCGACGACCCCGTGCTCGAGCTCGAGCATCTCGAGGGCGACGGCGTTCTCGAGCCCGTACACGCGGGCGATCCCGTCGCCGACCTGGAGCACGGTGCCGACCTCGGCGAGATCGGTCTCGACGTCGTACTCCTCGATCCGCTGCTTCAGGATCGCGGTGATCTCTTCGGGGCGAAGCTTCACTGAGTCTCCTTCGGTTCGCGGTCTGACGGTTTCATCGAGATCTCTAGGCGACGGCCAGCTCGCGCCCGAGCCGCTCGAGCCGCCCGCGCACGCTTGCGTCCAGGCGGTACGAGCCGACGTGCATGACGATGCCGCCGATCAGGTCCGGGTCGACGCTGCGCGTCGCCTCGACCTTGCGGCCCGAGGCCTGCTCGATCTGCTCGACCAGCTTCCGCGCATCGGCATCGGAGAGCTCGACGGCGGTCGTGAGCTCGAGGTGGATCGTCCCCTCGTGCTCGGCGACCAGCCGCTCGAACTCGCGGGCGATCTCCTCGAGCAGGCTGCTGCGTCCCTTGTCCGCGAGGAGCAGGACGAAGTTGCGCACGAGCTCGTCGGCGCCCTGGAGCAGGTCCTCCAGGGCCGCGGTCTTCGCGCGGGGGTCGAGCTGTGGGTTGCGCAGCAGCTCGCGCAGCTCGGGCACGTCGGCCGCGGCCTGGGCGAGCTCGTCGAGGCCGGCCCGCACTTCGTTCAGGCGCCCCTCGTCCTGCGCCGCCGTGAAGAGCGCTCTCGCGTAGACGCGGTCCACTACTCCCATCAGTTCTTGCTCGACTCGATGACGGAGAAGTCGAGCTCGCTGACGGCTTCCTCGATCAGGCGGCGATGGTCGTCGGAGTCGAGCGACTTGCCGGTGACCTTCGACGCAGCGATCAGGCTGAGGTCGGCGACCTCGGTGCGGATCAGGTCGAGCGCGCGGCGCGTCTCGGCCTCGATCTGCTTCTTGGTGTCCTCCAGGCGGCGCTGCCGCTCGGCCTCGGTCTCGTCGCGCATGCGCCGCTCGGTTGCGTCTCCGACCCTGCGGGCCTCGGTGAGGATCTCCTCGGCCTCGGCCTTCGCCTGGCCGATCAGCTGCCGGTGCTGCTCGAGGAGCTCGTGCGCCTCGTCTCGCGCGCGGTCGGCCTCCTCGAGCGACTGCCGGATCCGCTCCCGCCGCTCGTCGATCGCCTGCTGGATCGGCGCGAACGCATACCGCTTCAGCACGAACAGGCAGATCAGGAAGCAGACGATCGTCCAGATCATCAGTCCCGGCGTGACCTGGATGAGCGGATTCGACGCGAGCGGCATCAGACGAGGACGTAGGCGAGGATCGAGCCGAGCAGGCCGTAGAACACGACCGCCTCGGTGAGGGCGAAGCCGAGCCACTGGATGCCCTGGAGCTCGCCGCGGAGCTCGGGCTGGCGGGCCACGGACTGGATCATCGAGCCGAAGATGTTTCCGATGCCGACGCCGGCGCCGAGGGCGCCGAGACCGACGCCGAGCGCGAGGCCGATCGCCTGGCCGGCCTTGGTGACGTCGCCGGAAGCTGCGGCGAGAACGGTTGCGACCACGAGAACCTCCTTAGTGCTCCGGCTCGATCGCCGAGCCGATGTAGATGGCGGACAGGGCGGCGAAGATGAAGGCCTGGATCGAGACTACGATCACGACCTCGAAGACGTAGAACACGGCCGCGATCGGGATCACGAACACGGCCAGGATCACGGACTGCAGGATGAACAGCAGGCCGATGAAGGTCAGGATCAGGATGTGGCCCGCGAGCATGTTCGCGAAGAGACGGACGCTCAGCGAGATGAGCCGCATGAACTGGCTGATGATCTCGAGCGGCACGATCAGGAACAGCAGCCCCTTCGGCGCTTCCGGGATCCAGCTCTTGAAGTAACGCTTGGGGCCGTTCCAGCGGATGCCCTCGACGTGCGTGAATACGAACGTCAGCAGCGCGAGCGCCAGCGTCACCGAGAGTGACGACGTCGCCGCGTAGATCCCCCAGACCGGGATCCCGTGCCAGGTCTCGCCGGTCAGCGGCAGCGGGATGAAGCCGAGGACGTTCACGACCCAGATGAAGAGGAGCAGCGTGGCGCAGTACGGGAACCAGCGGCCGATCGCCTTCGACGGCAGCCCCTGCTCGGCGATCTGCACCTGTGCGACCTCGTAGATCTGCTCGCCGACCGTGCGGCGCCGGTTGATGACGCGACCGCGCATGAGGCCGAGGCCGAGCAGGATCGTGAGCGCCGTGCCGATCATCAGGTAGACAACGGCCTTCGTGATCGAGAGGTTCAACGGGCCGAGGTGGATCGGGACCCACTCGTGCTGCTCGAACTCGGTCGTGGGGTCGAACTCGCCGCGCGCGAACGCGGGCGCGGGAAGCGCCAGCGCGAAGAGGCAGGCCGCGAACAGGAGCCGCTTCATGCGCCAACCTCTTGACGACGAACCTGTCGACCGATCAGTTCAGGCGCCCAAACGGGCAAAGCCCGCCTGGCCTGAGGGAGACGACGCAAGCGTCGTCTCATGCCGTCGGCTCCTGGTTGTAGTAGCCGAGCAGCGAGAGCCCGAACTCCGTCGTGTAGGCAAGGCCGTAGACGAGCGCGGCGGCCAGCCCGGCCTCGCGGTCCGAAGACGCGACGGCCAGGAGCACCACCAGCACCGCCAGCAACTTGATCATCATCCCGAAGGCGAACACGCCTGACCCTGCGACGTTATCCGGCGACGGCTTCAGGCGTCCGAGGAGCAGACCGAACGCCTGGACGCCGAGCCAGAGTACCGCGGCGATCGCCCAGCCCTTCAGCGACCAGCCCGCGATGAGGAAGACCGGCAACGCGAGCGCGATCACGAGCCCGCCGCCGAGCGTCGCCGTCCAGCCACGCGGCTCCGGACGCGGCTCGCCGAGGATGCCGATGCGCGTCACATCGCGTCCCGGTAGCGCCGGTAGACGGCGAAGACGCCGAGGGGGATCCCGACGAATGCGCCGCCGAGGATGCCGAGGCCGATCGAGCCCGCCGCCCAGCCGATCAGGGCGCCCACGCCGATGCACAGGAGCGTCACGCCCCCGAGGAGCGCGCCGGCGCCTGCCGGCTCGAACGACGCGCGCGGGCTGGGTTCCATCGGCGCGAGCATACCAAACGAGGGTGCGAGTTTGTAACAGCGCAAGCGGCTCAGTTGCGGCGTTTTGGCCCGACTTTGTTCACGCCGGGCGCTAGGCGGTGCGACGTTCGGCGGCGCCGTGAGACTCCTGGTCGCGGCGGCGGATGCGCGGGTTCGCGAGCTTCACGATCTCGAGCAAGTACACCATGTAAATCGAGGCGGCGAGGGCGATCGCGCCGATCAGGCCGACCGCGATCGTCGGCCCCACCTGCCAGTCCCCGTGTGAGTGCGGATGGATGAACCGCGTCGCGAGCGCCGCGCCGGCCAGGATCGCGCACCAGGCCCACATCGTCAGCGCGGCACGCCGCTGCGAGAACCCGATCCTGAGGAAGCGGTGGTGGAGGTGCTGGCGGTCGGGCGCGTAGACCGGCTCTCCGTACTTGAGCCGTTTCGCGACGACGAACGAGGTGTCGATGATCGGCACCGCGAGCACGAGCAGCGGCAGGAGAAGGGTCGCAACGGCGGCCGTCTTCAAGAGGCCCTGGACAGCGAGCGCCCCGAGCGTGAAGCCCAGTAACAGCGCTCCCGAGTCGCCCATGAAGATCCGGGCCGGATAGAAGTTGTGGCGCAGGAAGCCGAGGCAGGCGCCGAACACGATCGCCGCGAGGATCGCCGTCTCGGGCTTCCCGAGCGAGAGCGCGATCAGGCAGAACGTGAAGCCCGAGATCCCGCAGACGCCCGCGGCCAGGCCGTCGAGCCCGTCGAGGAAGTTGACCATGTTCATGATCGCGACGATCCAGATCACGGTTAGCGGGATCCCCACCCACTCCGGCAGGGCGTGCACGCCGAGAATCGGGAACGTGAACCGGTGGACCCAGATGCCGAACACCGTCGGGATCGAGGCCGCGACGATCTGCCCGCCGAGCTTCTCCCACCAGACGAGGCCGCGGAAGTCGTCGATCGCCCCGACCGTCGTCGCGACCGCCATCCCGAGCAGGAGCCCCTTCGTCTCCTGGCTCAGCGGCAGGAACGCGAGCGCCGGCACGAAGACCCCGAAGAAGAGCGCGAGCCCACCGAGCCGCGGCACCGTGCGCCGGTTGAGCCGCCTCGCGCCCGGCCGGTCGACGACGCCGAGAAGCCGCGCCATCCCGCCCACCGCAGGCGTGAGCAAGATCACGATCACGAGCGCGAGCACCGCGCCGTAGAGGACCTCCGGATGGTCTTCGAGCGTTCCCCACATGGCTACGTCGTCACTTCGTCCCGTAGAGCCGGTCGCCCGCGTCGCCGAGGCCGGGGACGATGTAGCCCCGCTCGTTCAGGCCGCGGTCGATGGCGGCGGTCACGATGCGCACATCGGGGTGTTCGCTCTGCATGTGCTCGATCCCTTCGGGCGCGGCCACGAGGCAGACGAGCGCGACCGACCTTGCGCCCGCCTTCTTCACCGCGGCGGCGGCCGCAGCGCTGGAGCGGCCGGTCGCGAGCATCGGGTCGAGCACGATCGCGTCGCGCTCGCCGTCTCCGAGCTCGGGCAGCTTGAGGTAGTACTCGACCGGCTGGAGCGTCTCCTCGTCGCGGTAGAGGCCGATGAACCCGACCCGGGCGCTGGAGACGAGCGAGAGCACGCCGTCCAGCATCCCGAGCCCGGCGCGCAGAACCGGGCAGACGGCGACCTTCTTACCGGCGATCCGCTCGACGCTCGTGCGCTCGAGCGGTGTCTCGACCTCGTCGGTCTCGGTCGGGAAGTCCTTCGTCGCCTCGTAGGTGAGCAGCAGCGTCACCTCGTTCGCAAGCTTGCGGAAGTGCACCGTGGGCGTGTCCTTGTCGCGGAGGTAGGAGAGCTTGTGCTGGACGAGCGGGTGCGTGACCACCGTCACGCTGCCGAGTGCCTCCACGCTCACGTCCCGCGCCCCTGCTTTGTGCCGGCGCGCATCGGCCGGCCGAGCAGAGAACTGGAGGGGTCTTGCCGGACGCGTAGCCTGCTCATCTCAGGTGACGTAGGTGGTGTAGCCGCGGAAGCCCGGGTAGAGCGGCCGCTGCTCGCAGAGCGCCTCGGTCCGTGCCGCGAGCGCTGAGACGTCGGCGCCCTCGGCCAGCGCCCCGACGATGATCCGCCCGATCTCGCGGAAGTCGTCCTCGTCGAAGCCGCGCATCGTGGCGGCGGGTGTTCCGACACGGATCCCCGAGGCAACCGTCGGCGGGCGCTCGTCGAACGGCACCGTGTTGCGGTTCACGGTCAGCTTCACCTTCGCGAGCCGCTCCTCTGCGTCCTTGCCCGTCCACTCCGTCGCGCGGAGGTCGACCTGGAGAAGGTGTGTGTCGGTGCCGCCGGTGAGGACGTCGATCCCGCCTTCCTGCAGCGTCTCGGCGAGCGTGTCCGCGTTCGCGCGCACGTGACCCTGGTAGTCGCGGAACGCCTCGGTGCCGGCGATCCGGAAGCAGGTCGCCTTGGCGGCGATCGTGTGCATGAGCGGCCCACCTTGCATTCCCGGGAAGACCGCGCGGTCGACGTCGCGCGCGTGCTCCTCGCGACAGAGGATGAAGCCCGACCGCGGGCCGGCGAGGGTCTTGTGCGTCGTCGAGGTCACGAAGTCGCAGTGCGGGACCGGGTTCGGGTGCAGCCCGGCGGCTACGAGCCCGGCGAAGTGGGCCATGTCGCAGAGGAGGAGCGCCCCGACCTCGTCGGCGATCTCGCGGAAGCGATCGGCCTCGACCGTGCGCGGGTAGGCGGAGCCTCCGCAGACGATCAGCTTCGGCCGGTGGTGCTTGGCGGCCGCGAGGACCTCGTCGTAGTCGACCATGTTCGTCTCGCGGCTGACGCCGTAGTGCGCGATCGTGTAGAGGCGTCCCGAGAAGTTGACCTTGAGGCCGTGGGTGAGGTGGCCGCCGTGCTCGAGCTGGAGCGAGAGGATCGTGTCGCCCGGCTCGAGAGCCGCCATGTAGACCGCCATGTTCGTCTGCGCGCCCGCGTGGGGCTGGACGTTCGCGTGCTCGGCGCCGAACAGCTCCTTCGCGCGGTCGATCGCCGTCTCCTCGATCTCGTCCACGACCTCGCAACCGCCGTAGTAGCGCTTGCCCGGGTAGCCCTCGGCGTACTTGTTCGTCGGGACCGAGCCGACGGCCTCGAGGATCGAGGGCCACGTGAAGTTCTCCGAGGCGATCAGCTCGACCTGACCGCGCTGCCTCTCGAGCTCGCGGCCGAGCAGGTCGGCGATCGCCGAGTCGACCTCGGCGAGGCCCGCGGTGCGGAGGTGGTGGACCGTCTCCTGCGCGATCGCCACTAGGCGCCGCTCGTCGGCGCCGTCGTCAGGACGCGCGAGCTCTGCTCGTGTGTCCGTCGGAACTGACCGGTCGGAGCTGTTGAGCCATCACGAAACGACATCTGAGGGATGCTACTCGTGCGTCCTGCTGGTCGCGGCAAGGGCGCGCTCGGTCGCCTCGGCCGCAGGGACGGCGCCTTCGCGGAGGACGCGCGGCTCCGGGCCGGTCAGGTCGAGCACGGTCGAGGGTGTGCCCGGGAGCTCGCCGCCTTCGACGAGCACGCCGCATCCGGCTCGGATCTCCTGGGGGACGTCTTCGAGGCGGCGCGGATCGCGTCCGCCCGCGAGGTTGGCGCTCGTCGCAAGCACGGCACCGACCCGGTCGAGCACCTCTGCGGCTGGCCCGGCGAGGACGGGAACGCGGACGCCGATCGTGTCCGGCCGCCCGCCGGCGAGCCACGGAAAGCGGACGGCCGGGTTCGGCACGACGAGCGTGAACGGCCCGGGCAGCAGCGCCCGTAGCTGGCTCTCGACCGGGCCGTGCAGCTCCGGCAGGCGCTCGAGCAGCGTCTCGACGTCACGCGCGAGGAGCGCGGTCGGCTGGCGGGCCTCCCGGCCCTTGAGGCGGTAGACCTCTTGCGCAGCCGCTCGGTTTTCCGGATCCGCGCAGAGGCCGTAGACGGTGTCGGTCGGGAGCACGACGGGCTGCCCGGCCTCGATCGCCGCGACGGCCCGGTCGATCACGAGCGCAGGAACGAGAGCACGGCGTCGCGAAAGGCCTCGGGCCCCTCGACGAAGATGAAGTGGCCGACGCCCGGCAGGATCACCGTCTCGGCGTGAGGGAGCCCGGCGGCGATCTCGCGCGCGCTCAGCGGGCCGGTGATGAAGTCCTCTTCGCCCGTGATCACGAGCGTCGGCGCCGCGATGTTCGCAAGCTCGGGGCGCAGGTCGAACGTCGCGAAGATCTCCCGGTTGAACAGGAGCAGCGCGTCCGCGTTCGGGGTGTCCTCGCCGCAGCAGCTCCAGGTACGCACGCTCGTCGTCACCGAAGCGCGCGAAGTAGAGCGGGAACTCGCGCATCGCCAGCTCGCCCAGCTCCTCGTCGCTCTCGAACCGTCCGGCCTGCTCGTCTTCGAGCGCGGCCTTCGCGTCCGCGTACCACGGCTCGTTCGCGCACGCCTCGACGGCAGCGTCCATCGCAGCCTCGTGCTCGGTGTCCCAGCGCGGCAGCGTGCTCGCAAGGATCAGGCGCTCGACGCGCTCGGGGTGCGTGGCCGCGTAGTGCATCGCGACGACGCCGCCGTGCGAGTGGCCGAGCAGGTCCATGCGCTCGAGGTCCAGGTGCTCTCGGAGCTCCTCGATGTCGGCCGCGTAGTCGGCGATGGCGTAGTCGCGCGGATCGGCGGGCCGGTCGGATTCGCCAGTCCCACGCGGGTCGATCAGCACGAGCTCGAGCTCCCGGTCGAGGCCGCCGAGATCGGCGAGGTAGAGCCCGGAGAAGCCCGGGCCGCCGCCGTGACAGACGAGCGTCGGGCCCTGTCCGGTGCGCCGGTAGGCGAGGCGCCGGCCGTCGGCTGTCGTCAGCCCGTCCATCGGCCCTCGACCACCCGGTCCCTCCCCGCCAGGTCGGGCGTGATCGCAACCTCGTCGTAGCCGAGGGTCTCGAGCGCGTCCCGGATCCGCTCGGCCGCGCCCGCGGCGCTCTCGAGCACGAGCCAACCGCCCGGACGGAGAGCCTCGGTGGCCGCCCGCGCGACGGCTTCGGTGGCGCCGTGCGCGACCAGCGCGAGGTGCGGCTCCCAGTCACGCACCTCGGGCTGCAGTGTCTCCAGCTCCTCCGGCTCCACGTACGGCGGGTTCGAGACGACCAGGTCGAACTGCGCCTCGCCGAGGCCGCTCGTCAGGTCGTGCTCCACCAGCCGGACGCGGCCGTTGATGCCGGCCAGGTCGAGGTTCTCGCGCGCGAGCGCGAGCGCGTCGGGCGAGACGTCGATCGCGGTCACGCGCGCGCCCTCGTGCTCGTCGGCGATCGCGAGCGCGATCGCGCCCGTCCCGGTGCCGACGTCGAGGACGTCCGGCTCGCTCCGGTCGCGGATGTGCTCGAGCGCCCGCTCGACCACGATCTCGGTCTCCGGCCGCGGGATCAGCGCGCGCCGGTCGGTCCGGAGAGTCAGCCGGCGGAAGCCCCACTCCCCGAGCACGTACGCGAGCGGCTCGCGCCGCACGCGCCTGACGAGGTTCGCCTCGAACGCGTCGACCTGCTCCTCCGTCATCTCGCGATCGAGCTCCGCGTAGAGGAGCGCCCGGGCGCAGTCGTCGCAGGCCCGGGCGAGCAGCAACTCGGCCTCGAGCCGCGCCGACTCGATCCCGGCTTCCGCGAGCCGCGCGCTCGCGGCGGCGAGCGCGCTGCCGATCGTCATGCCGAGGCGCCGCTCGTCGGCGCCGCCCTCAGGACGCGTGGCTCTGCCGCGTGTCCGTCTGAGCCGACCGGTCGACACGCGTAGGTCGCGGTCACGTCGTAGCAGTCTCGAGAGCGCGCTGCCGGTCGTCGGCGGCGAGCGCCTCCGTGAACTCGTCCAGCTCACCCTCGAGGATCTTGTCGAGCCGGTGCACCGTGAGATGGACGCGGTGGTCGGTGACCCGGTTCTCCGCGAAGTTGTACGTCCTGATCTTTTCCGCGCGCTGGCCCGAGCCGATCTGCGAGCGCCGCGTCTCCGCCTGCTCCGCCTGCTGGCGCTCCCGCTCGAGCTCGTACAGGCGCGCTCGGAGCACGCGGAACGCCTTCGTCTTGTTCTGGAGCTGCGACTTCTCGTCCTGCATCGAGACGACCAGCCCGGTCGGCAGGTGCGTCACCCGCACGGCCGAGTCGGTCGTGTTCACGCTCTGGCCGCCGGGCCCGGTCGAGCGGTAGACGTCGATCTTGAGCTCGTTCGGGTCGATCTCGACCTCGACCTCCTCGGCCTCGGGCATGACCGCGACGGTCGACGTCGACGTATGGATCCGCCCCTGTGACTCCGTCTCCGGGACGCGCTGCACGCGATGCGTGCCGCCCTCCCACTTGAAGATCGAGTAGGCGCCGTCGCCCTTCACCGCGAACACGATCTCCTTGAAACCGCCCGCCTCGTTCGGGCTCACGTTGAGCTCCTCGATGTTGAAACCGCGGCGTTCCGCGTAGCGCGTCAGCATCCGGAAGACATCGGCCGCCCAGAGCGCGGCCTCGTCGCCGCCGACTCCCTGGCGGACCTCGACGATCACGTCCTTGCGGTCCTCGGGGTCCGACTCGACGAGCGCGAGCCGCAGCTCCTCCTCGAGCCCGGCGAGTTGCTCCTCGAGCTCGGGCACCATCTCGCGCAGGTCGCCGTCGGCCCGGGCGGCCTCGAGGTCGTCGTGGACCTCGCGCCACTTCTCCGCCAGCCTGTGCGGCCCTTCGAGCTCCTTCAGGCGTCGCCCGACCGCCGCCGCCTCGCGGTGGTCGTTGTAGACGGCCGGGTCGCTCGCGCGCGCCTGCGTCTCCGCGTACGAGCGCTCGACCTCGTCGATGAGCTCCTCGATCGCCACCGGTCAAGCGTAGCGGTGGAGGCCGGGGTTTACCCCGAGACGAAATGCGGACTTTTCCGAAGAAAAGAGGGCTCTCGAGGTCTACGGTCGACTCGATGGAATGCATTAGCGCCCCGTTAGAGGCCGGTCGCATGCTTCGGCGGATGCTCGACGACGGGATTCCATGGCTGCAAGCGAACCGGATCGATGCCTGAGCATGTCGGGAGGCGTTCGACCGGCAAGGAGAACGCGAACCTCGGCTTCGCGCTCTTGCTCCACTTCGGACTGGGGCTCGTCTGGCTGTTCGTCATCGGCAGCCTTTCCGGCAGCCTCGCAAGCATCTCCTTCGGCGAGTCGGGCGCAGTCGTGGTCGGCCTGCTCTGGGGACTCTGCGCAGCCCTGCTCTGGATCGTCGCGTCCGTCCGGATGGTTCGGGCGCGCTTCGAGCCGGGTCGCGTCTGGGCAACCTCGTTCGGCTGGTGGGGCCGAACCTTCGTGGCTCCGTATTTCCTCGTCCGCGAGTGGCGCGACCGGGCGCCCACGCCGCGGGTTGCCGACGCAGCTCCGGTGCCGATCGCCGCGGCTTCGGAGCCCGAGATGAGCGGGCCCGAGTTGGAAGCCCTGAATCGAAGGCTCGACGAGTTCGCGCTCCGTATCAAGGAGCTCGAGCGACAGGTCGCTGACCTCCGTGGTGTCGCCCGGCCCGCGGCCTCCGCGCCGACGGTCGCGGTCACGCTGCCTGCACCACCCGCCCCGATCCCCGCACCGGCCGCGCAACCTCCGCGTGCACCGACGCCGCCAACGGAGCGCCCGCGGATCCCCGCTCGCCCCGCACAGCCTCCGCGGCCGCCCGAGCCGTCGTGGTGGAGCGGTCTCACGATGGCCGACCTCTACAGCGCGAAGGTGCTCGCGTGGCTCGGCGGCGCCGTGATGCTGCTCGGGATCTTCTTCTTCTTCGTGCTCGCCGTGAACCGGGGTTGGATCGGCCCGGTCGCGCGCGTCTCGCTCGGAGCGTTGGCCTCGGCGATCGTCTTCTCCGCCGGGCTCTACCTGCACCGCCGGTTCGGGCCTGTGTACTCGGCCTACGCCGCGGTCGGCGTCGGCATCGCCGGCGGGTACGTGACCTTGCTCGCGGCTCGGCTCGACTACGACCTGGTCTCCGACTGGGCGGCGCTCTTCATCGCGGCCGCGATCGCCGGGGTCGCCCTCGCCGCCGCGGTCGCCTGGCCGTCGGAGCTGGTCGCCGGATTCGGGCTCGTCGGCGCCACGGTTGCGCCGGCCGCCGTGGGGCTGCAGAACGGCGAGCTGAGCGCGGCCGGGACAACGTTCGCCGCGGTTATGTTCGCGGTCACGGCGATCGTGGCCGTTCGCCTGGACTGGCAGCGGCTCCTGATCGCCGGGGTCGCCGCGAGCCTGCCGCAGGCTGCCGTGCTGGTCGCCCAGTCACACGCGACCGGGTGGGACGTCGTCGCGGTCGCAGGCGTCTTCTGGCCCTGAACCTGGCCTCCGCGCTCGCGCTCCAGATGCGGCGCCGGACAGCTGACCTCGCGGCCTTCCCTGCATCGCTCGTCCTGCTCAGCGCGTCGTTCGCGGGCGCGTCGAGCGTCGTGCTGTCCACGGGCAACGGCGAGGGCTGGGCGCTCGTGGTGATCGCCGCGGTCTACGGCGCGGCGGCGGCCGCGCTGTTCCCCCGGGCTCGTGACCGCGATGTGAGCGCGCTGCTCGCCGCGGCGGCGCTCGCGCTCGTGGCGTTCGGAGCGGCCGACCTCCTCTCCGGTCCCGCGCTCGCGATCCCTGGGCCGCCGAGGCAGCCGTGCTCTCGTGGCTTGCGCGCCGCATCCAGGAGTTCCGCTACCAGCTCGCATCGCTTGCCTATCTCGCCGCGGCTCTCGTCCAGGCGCTCGCCCTCGACGCGCCCCCACGGCAGCTGTACGAGGCAAGCCAGCATCCGGCGAGCGGCGCGCTGGCCCTCGTCGGAGTCGCCCTGGCCAGCGGAATCGTCGCCTACTACTGCCGACCCTGGAAGCGACCTGACCGCGGAGCGTCGGCTCCAGATCGCGTCTCTCGCATATCTCGCGCTGGCGGCCGGGCACGCGCTCGTGCTCGACTCGCCGCCCAGCCACTTCTTCGAGGCGACCAGGCATCCGGCGACTGGAGTCCCTGCCGTGCTGATCGTCGTCCTGGCGGCGGCCGCGGTTGCCTACCTCCTGCGGGCCGCCAAGCCGCGTGAGCGCGGCGACCGCCTGGACCGCGCGATCGAAGAGCGACAGGAGCGCTGGCGGCACGTGACGATCGCCGTCGCGACGATCCTCTTCCTCTACGCCGTCTCCCTCTCGATCCTCGGTCTCGCCGAAGAGATCGGGAACGGGAGCACCGCGGCCAGGTTCCACGGCGGACATGCCGCGGTCAGCGCCGTCTGGGGCCTGCTCGGCCTGGCCGCCCTCTACGTCGGGCTCCGCAAGGGCCTCGGCTGGCTGCAGGCAGTCGGCTTCGGACTCTTCGCGGTCAGCCTGGCGAAGATCTTCCTCTATGACCTCACGTTCCTGAGCTCGATCACGCGGGCGCTCTCGTTCCTCGCGGTCGGCGCCGTGCTGCTACTCGGCGGGTTCTTCGTGCAGCGGCTGGGAACGCAGCAGCGCGGCCGGCCCGCGGCCTGACCTAGGGGCGTCTACACGAACCGCAATCCGGTTCGACCGGTCAATTCCGGCGGACGCACGGGCAGAGCCTGCGCGTCCTGAGGTCGGCATCGCAAGCGACGCCTAAGCCATGACCTCGACGCGCTGGGCAGCCTCCGGGCTGTCGTGCGCCTCGAGAGCCAGCACCTCGCGCAGCGCGCGAATCGAGACCTCGAGCTGGTCGAGCGTCGGCTCGCGCGTCGTCAGCCGCTGCAGCCAGAGACCTGGCGCGAGGAACGCCATCAGTACGCGGTTGTCCGTGTGCTTGCCGGCGAAGCGGATCAGCTCGTAGGCGATTCCGGCGATCACAGGGAGGAAGGCGATCCGCGTCACGATCAGCCAGTACCACGGCAGCCGGCCGAAGAACGCGAACACGAAGATCGCGATCACCATCACCCAGAGCAGGAACGCGGTCCCGCAGCGCGGGTGGATGAGGCTGAAGCGCTGCACCTTCTCCGGCTCGAGCTCCTCGCCCGCCTCGTAGGCATTGATCGCCTTGTGCTCGGCCGCGTGGTACTGGAAGACCCGGCGCAGGTCGGGCAGGAGCGAGATCAGGAAGAGGTAGGCCACGAACACCGTGACCCGGATACAGCCCTCCACGATCACGAACCAGGTCCCGCTCGAGATCGGGAGCAGATCGGCGAGCAGCGCGGGGCCGACCTTGAAGATCGAGATCGCGAAGCCGATCGCGATCAGGAATGCGAACACGAGCGCTCCGCGGGAGAGCTCGGTCTCTGCCTCCTCGTTCTCGTCGGCAGCCGCGTAGTTCGCGGAGATCGAGAGCGCGCGGAACCCGATCGCGAGCGATTCACCGAGCGCAATCACACCGCGCACGATCGGGAGCCGGAAGGCCCAGTGCCGCTTCATGACGGACTCGATCGGGCGGCAGACCTCGGCGATCTGCCCGTTCGGCTTTCGGACCGCGACGGCCCAGTTCGAGGGCCCGCGCATCATCACGCCCTCGAGGACGGCCTGTCCTCCGATGGAAGCGGACACGGGTCTAAGGCGCTCGCTTGCGACGCCGACCAGAAAGGTCGTGCCGGCTTTGCCGGCGCGGCCGTCCCACGCACCGTCTGGACATCACCACTATTTCCGCTCCGACCGAGAGAGTCTTCTAGCTCTCTCGGGGAGCGGCGGCCTTCTCGAGGCGGCGCTGGAAGCGCTCGACGCGGCCGCCAGAGTCGACGAGCTTCTGCTTGCCCGTGTAGAACGGATGGCAGGCCGAGCAGATCTCGACGTGCAGCTCGGGCTTCGTCGAGCGGGTCTGGAACTCGTTGCCGCAGGCGCAGCGAACGGTTGCCAGGACGTAATCGGGGTGGATGCCAGCCTTCATTCTCCGGCCAGGATAGCAACCGCCGTTTCGGTGGCGACGTTGCCCCCGGAGACGACCGCGACCGCGGTCTCGCCGGGGCTGAGCGGGACTTTCCCGGCCAGGAGGGCGGCGATCGCGGCAGCCCCTGCCGGCTCGGCCGCGAGCTTCGCCGTCCGGTAGCAGAAGCGCATCCCCTCCTTCAACTCGTCCTCGGTCACGAGCACGACCTGCTCGACGAGCTCGCGGCAGATCGCGAGGCAGTGCTCGCCGGCAAACGGCGGCGAGAGGCCGTCCGCGATCGAGTCCGGATTCACCATGACGGGCTTTCCGGCGGCGAGGGCCTCGAACATCGCCCGCGAGAGCTCGGGCTCGACGCCGACCACGCGGCGGCCCTGCGCGGCAACTGCGATCCCCGAGATGAGGCCGCCGCCGCCGACCGGCACCACCAGCACGTCCGCGTCCGGGACGTCCTCGACGATCTCGAGCCCGACCGTCCCCTGGCCGGCGATCGTCAGCGGGTGGTCGAACGCGTGGACGAGCGTGCGGCCCGTCTCCTCCCGCAGCTCGGCCAGCCGCTCGAACGCCTCGGCCGGACCATCCGTCTCGAGATCAACCTCGGCACCGTAGGCGCGCGTGGCCTCGATCTTCGCCTCGCTCGCGCCGCGCCACATGACGAGGAGCGCGTCGACGCCTTCCGTGCGCGCCCCCCAAGCCAGCGCCTGCGCGTGGTTGCCCGCCGAGATCGAGATCACGCCGCGCGCCCGCTGCTCGGGCGAGAGAGCCGCGAGGTTGGTCAGCACGCCGCGCGTCTTGAACGAGCCCGTCTTCTGGAAGAGCTCGGCCTTGAGGTGGACGCGCGCGCCGGTCAGCTCGGAGAGCGTCGCCGAGGTGAGCATCGGCGTCCGGTGCAGCCGCCCACCGATCGCCTCGCGCGCGGCGAGCACGTCGTCGGCGTGTCCCGGTGTCAGACACCGATACGGAAGTGTGACCGCGCAGCATCGAATCCCTGCTCACGGCCGAGAACTTGCGGTGTCAGACACCGCATCAGAAGTGTCACGGAGTTGTCACGTCACCGTGTACTCGGGGCCGGAGCCCCCTTCGGGCGGCGTGAGCCGGCCGCCCTTGGCGGTGATCGCGCCGCACTGGACGCAGTTCGACGCCGTCACCTTCACCCCGCCCTCGACGGCCTCGTACACGTGCGCCGGGCACATGTTCTCCCAGAGCTTCGCGACCTCGGGCGGGACGTCGGTCCGGACGCGGATGTGGTTCGGCGCATCGTCCCGCGTCTTGTTGCCGCTCAGGAAGACCGACGAGAGCTTGTCGAACGTGAGCACGCCGTCTGCGGCGGGGTACGACTTCGCACGATCGGTGCTGAACAGCTCCTGGTCCGCGTCGCGCTCGGTCTGCGCGTCGCCCGGCGGGAACTTGCCCCGCGTCGCCGTCGCCGCGCTCGCCATCGCGCCCCCGAGCCAGAGGCCGCGCCCGAAGGCTGGCCGCATGTTCCGGACGCGCTTGAGGTCCTCCCAGACGAAGCTCTCCTGCAGCGACGTCGTCGTAGCGCGCGAGCGCTCCACCACGCGACGGCGTCTCGCCGCGCTGCAGCGACGCAAACGCCGCCTCGGCCGCGAGCCGTCCCGACTCGACGGCGTAGTGGATGCCCTTGAGCGCGGGCACGTTCACGAGCCCCGCGCCGTCCCCGCAGATCAGCAGCCCGGGCGCGTGCAGCCGCTTCGGCAGCGAGAGGAAGCCGCCCTCGGGGATCGTCTTGGCGCCCCACGCGACCCGCTCGCCGCCCTCGAGGATCTTCCGGACGAGCGGGTGGGTCTTCAGCTCCTGAAGCAGGTCGTGCACCGAGAGCTCGACGTCGCGGTAGTCGAGGCCGACGACCATCCCGAGCGTGACCATGTCGGCGCCCATCGGGTAGATGAACGAGCCGCCGAACTCGCGGTAGCGCTTGCCGCCGCGCAGCGGCCAGCCCAGGGTGTGGATCACGTGGTCGAGCGGCTTCTGGACGCGCCAGACCTCCTTCACGCCGAGCGCCCAGACCTGTGGGTTCTCGCCCTCGAGCCCGAAGCGGTCGAGCGCGACACCGGTCAGGTGGCCCTGGGTGCCTTCGGCGAGAACGGTGACCCGGGCGAGCACGTCCGAGCCGGGCTCGAAGTTCGACAGCTCCTCCCCGCTCCGGCCGCGGCCCCGGTCGCCGGTCTGCACCCCGCGGACGCGCCCGTCGGCGACGAGCAGCTTCGACGCCGCGGTCTCGGGCAGGATCGTCGCCCCCGCCTCCTCGGCCTGCTCGGCGAGCCAGCGCCCGAGCTGCGAGAGCGAGGCGACGTAGTTGCCGCGGTTGCGCATCGTCGGCGGCGCCGGGATCCGCATCGCGCGCCTCGGAGTGAGGAAGTACACCGACTCGTGCTCGACCCGCCCGAGGAACGGCATCGCGTCCGTCCGAACCCGCCCGTTGAAGAGGGCCCGCAGCGAGACCGGGTTCACGACCGCGCCCGAGAGCAGGTGCGACCCGGGCTGCTTGCCCTTCTCGAGCACAGCGACCGGCACGTCGCCCAGCCGCTCGGCCATGTCCGGCGCGTCCTCGAGCAGCTGGCCGAGGCGGATCGCGCACGCGAGCCCCGCAGGCCCGGCGCCGACGACCAGGATCCCGACCTCGATCTCGGGCTCGCCCGGCGCGGCCACGAACTCCGAGGAGTCGAATGGCGGGCTGTAGTCGGACGGCTTCATGCGGCTCTGCGCGCCCGGACGAGCTCGGTCAGCCTGGGAACGATCTCGTGCAGGTCGCCGACGACACCGAGGTCGGCGTACTCGAAGATCGGCGCGTTCGGGTCCTTGTTGATCGCGACGATCAGACCCGAGCTCTGCATGCCGACCTTGTGCTGGATCGCGCCCGAGATCCCGCAGGCGATGTAGAGCTTCGGCGCGACCGTCTTGCCCGTCTGGCCGACCTGTGCCGCGTACGGGTACCAGCCGGCGTCGACCACGGCGCGGGTCGCCGCGACGGCCCCGCCGAGCGCCTTGGCCAGTTCCTCGACGAGCGCGAAGTTCTCCGGGCCGCCGAGCCCTCGCCCGCCGGCGACGATGATGTCCGCGTCCTCGATCGACGGACCCTCGCTGTCCTCGTGCGCCTGCTCGAGCATCGTCGCCGCGAGCGAGAAGCCCTCGAGCTGCGGCTCGACCCTCACGAGCTCGGCGCTGCCGCCGCTCTCGGCCGGCTCGAACGTGCCCGACCGGATCAGCGCGAGGCGCGGCTCCGCGCTCCAGCCGACGTCCACGTAGACGGAGTCGCCGAGCGCCGGTCGCTTTCCGACCAGCTTGCCGTCCTGCTCGACCAGGTCGGTCAGGTCCCAGTTGAGGCCCGCGTCGAGCCGTGCGGCCAGCCCCGCGGCCACGTCGGCCGAGAGCACGGTCGCCGCGAAGACCACCGTGTCGAAACCGCCGTCCCGGACGAGTTTCGCGAGCACGTCCACGCGAGGCTGTGGCAGCGGCGCCTCGAGCCGCGCGTCCTCGGCAACGTGGACGCGGGCCGCGCCGTAGCGCCCCGCGTCGGCCGCGAGCCCTTCCACGCCCGAGCCGATCAGGACCGCGTCGACCTCGCCGCCCAGCGAGGCCGCCTTCGCCAGGACGCCGAGCGAGTCCTTCTGCAGCGCGCCCGCGTGGTCCTCGAGGAACACCAGGGTCTTCACAGCGGGATCTCCTGCCTGTAAAGGCATCGACCGGTCGTTTCAGACGGGCGCACGGGCACAGCCCGCGCGCCCTGAGGTCGGCACCGCAAGCGGCGCCTCACAGCGCCTTCTTCTCCAAGAGGAACTCGAGGATCGTGTCCGCGGCGGTGCCATCGTCCTCGATCTTGCGCGTCTCGCCGCGCGGCGGCGGGTCGCCGAGCGCGTAGACCTCCGTCGCCGAGCCCGCCTCGCCGACAGCGCCGGTCTCGAGCCCGAGGTCGGCGAGCGAGACGGTCTCCTGCGGCTTCTTCTTCGCGCCCATGATCCCCTTGAGAGACGGGTAGCGCGGTTCGTTGATCGCGTCCGAGACGGCGATCACCGCCGGGAGCGGGGCCTCGATCACGTCGTAGCCGTACTCGGTCTGCCGCTTGCCGCGGACCTTCCCGTCCTCGCATGAGAGCTCCGCCACCTGCGAGATCAGCGGCCGGCGGAGCCGGTCGGCCACGGCGGCCCACAGCACCGCGCCGTCGGAGTCGCTCGCCTGCTGGCCGAAGAGCACGAGGTCGGCCTGCTCGCGCTCGAGCACGGCCGCGAGGATTCGGCTCGTCCCGACGAGATCGGAGCCCTCCGCGCCGTCGTCGCTGACGAGGACGACCCGGTCGGCGCCCATCGCGAGAGCCTTTCGCATCGCCTCGAGCGCGCGCTCCGGCCCGAGCGAGACGATCACGACCTCACCGTCGCCCTCGGCCTCTTTCAGGCGCAGAGCCTCCTCGACCGCGTTCACGTCGAACTGGTTGAGCGCGCCCTCGCCCGAGCGGTCGAGCCGTTTCGTCTCGGGATCGAGGCGCAGGTGAGCGGCCGCATCGGGTACGTACTTGGCGCAGACGGCGATCTTCATGCGGGCGGGATGCTACAAGCGAGGCCTCTGCTAGGGTCCCGCCCTTCGGCCGCCCGTGATTGCCTCCCGGACGACAGCCCGAACGATCCTCGCTCTCGCGCTCGCCATCTTCGTGACCCTCGTGGTGCGCACGGCCGACGCGGGCCCGAAAGCGACTCCGCAGACGATCGTCTTCCCTGTGCTCGCGCCTACCACCTACAGCGACGACTTCGGCGCGCCGCGGCCGGGTGGTGCACATCAAGGGATCGACATGCTCGCCCCGAAGCGCGCGCTCGCGCTCGCGGCCGAGAGCGGGAAGATCAAGTTCTGGAAGACCTCGGCGAGGGCCGGCTGCATGCTGTACCTCTACGGCACCAGCGGCACGACCTACTACTACATCCACCTCAACAATGACCTCACGAAGCGGAACGACAACCGCGGCAAGTGCGTCGTGGGCACCGCATACGCGAAGGGCCTCAAGAACGGCGCCAAGGTGACTGCCGGCCAGGTCGTCGGCTACGTCGGCGACTCGGGCGACGCGAACGGGCTGCACCCGCATCTGCACTTCGAGCTCCACCCGAACCGCGACTCCGCGGTCGACCCGTACCCGTGGCTGCAGCGCGCGCAGCACCTCCTGTTTGCGGCGCCGCGCGGATCGCCGTTCATGCTGAAGCTGCGCGGCAAGGTGACCGTGGTTTCGGAGGATGCGATCCGGCTCAAGGCCAGCAGCGTCAGCGCGTGGCCGATGGCCCAGCACCAGTCGAAGCTCTCGCGGTCGCTGCTCGTGCTCGTGCCCGAAACGGCGATCGTGCAGTCCGTCAAGAAGTTCGGCGCGCCCGGAGCGGCCGTCGACATCGCCGCCGCGCGCCCGGGCCAATCGATCGAGCTCTGGACGTCGGCCGCACCGACGACGCTCAAGGCCGAACGCGGGGACGACCTCTCGCTGAGCGCGTCCCTCGTCTCGCTCGTCGGCCCGTAGCTAGCGGCCGCGGAAGACCGGCTCGCGCTTCTCGGCGAAGGCGGTCAGGCCTTCCTTCGCGTCCTCGGTGCCGAACAGTCCGCCGAACTCGTCCGCCTCGCGCTCGAGGTTCTCGACGTGGTCGCCCTGCAAGGCGTGGTTCGCCGCGCGCTTCGCGGCCGCGAGCGCCAGCGGCGACTTCGACGCGAGCAGCCGCGCTACCTCGAGCGCCTTGTCGAGCACGGGATCGTGGACATCGTTGACGAGGCCGAGGTCGAGCGCCTCCTCGGCGTGCACGAGCCGCCCGGTCAGGATCAGCTCCTTGGCGACGCCGAGCCCGCAGACCCGCGCCAGCCGCTGGGTACCGCCCCAGCCGGGGATGATCCCGAGGTTGATCTCGGGCTGGCCGAGCCTCGCCGTCGGCGCCGCGTAGCGGAGATCACACGCGAGCGCGAGCTCGCAGCCGCCGCCGAGCGCGAACCCGTTGATCGCCGCGATCGTCGGCTTCGGCATCGTCTCGAGCAGCTGCCCGGCCTGCTGCCCGAGGGCTCCCCACTCCTTCGCCTCGTCGACTCCCAGCCCGCTCATGTACTTGATGTCGGCTCCCGCCACGAACGCCTTCTCGCCGGAGCCGGTCAGGACGACGACGCGCGCCTCCTTGTCCTCCGCGAGCTCGGCGAGGCGGTCCCGCAGCTCCTGGAGCGTCGGGCGGTCGAGCGCGTTCATCGCGTCCGGCCGGTCGATCGTGACAGTCGCGATCCCGTCCTCGCGCTCGACGAGTACCGCTATGCCGGGACCTTCTCTTTCAGGAAGTCGACGATCTCGGAGGTCGGGGCGCCCGGCGTGAAGACCGCGGCCACGCCCTGCGAGCGAAGCTCCTTCGCGTCCTCGGTCGGGATCGTTCCGCCGACCACGACGAGGACGTCCTCGGCGCCGTTCTCACGGAGCCCTTCCAGGATCTTCGGGATCAACGTCATGTGCGCGCCGGAGAGGATCGAGATGCCGACCGCGTCCGCGTCCTCCTGGATCGCCGTCTCGACGATCTGCTCCGGCGTCTGGTGGAGGCCGGTGTAGATGACCTCCATCCCCGCGTCACGCAAGGCTCGTGCGATTATCTTTGCCCCCCGGTCGTGACCGTCAAGGCCGGGCTTTGCAATGACGACACGGATTTTGCTGGCCACGAGGATGAGTATATGAGCGTCACCTTGACCGTAGTCGGCTGCTCGCCGGCCTGGCCGAACCCCGGCGGAGCGCAGTCCGGATACCTGCTCGAAGGCCCCGGCCGGCTGCTGCTCGACTGCGGTCCGGGCGTCCTCGCGAAGCTTCGCGAGAGGGAGCCGTGGCCGGTGGTGGACGCGATCGCAGTCACGCACTGGCACCTCGACCACTGGGGCGATCTCGTGCCCTGGGTGTGGGGCGCAACGCTCGGTCCCGGAGAGGGCATCGACAAGCCGGAGCTCTGGGTTCCGCCCCAGGGCGGGGAGATGCTCAGGACGATCGGGTCGCGGATCGGCCAGCCGGGGATGTTCGACGATGCCTTCGACCTGCGCGAATACGTGGACGGCAAGCCGTTCGAGGCAGCGGGCTTCGAGGTCACACCGCACCGCGTCCTCCACTACGACCTCCTCGCGTTCGGCTTCCGGACCTCGGCGAACGGAACCGTAATCGGCTACTCGGGCGACTCCGGGCCGAGCGAGGGCCTGGCCGAGCTAGCCCGTGACGCGGATCTCTTCGTCTGCGAGGCGACGCTTCTCGCTCCCAACCCCGAGGGCGGGCTGCGCGGGCACCTGAGCGCCGAGGAGGCGGTCGCCGCGTTCGAAGCTTCGGGCGCGAAGCGGCTCCTGCTGACCCATCGGCCGTTCGAGCGCCCGCTCGACGGCACGTTCGAGCTCGCGCACGACGGCCTGCAGATCGACGTCTAGAACCGGAGGTCCCCAAGAGGCGTCGCTTGCGATGCCGACCCCAGGACGTGCGGGCTCAGCCCGTACGTCCGTCGGAAATGACCGGTCGAACCTCCGGGAGTTGGCGGAAGCGCCCTAGTTCGTCGGCACCGGCGGCGTCCACCGCGGCATCCAATAGTCGACCACCCAGTGCCTGCCGGAGCCCGTCCCGACCGGGATCAGCCCGAGCTGGAACGTGGTCGCCCGCATCTTGTAGCGCTCCGGGGCGGCGAGGCCGACCTCCATCAGGATCTCCCTGTTGGAGGCGTAGTCGAGGTAGTACTGCACCTTGTCGATGCTGTCGAACGGGTACGGGATGATCGGCAGCTGGTTGGAGTGGACCCACTCGTTCTTGGTGTAGCCCTCCTTGAACGAGGGCGCGACCACGGGCCAGGACTGGTCGAGGTGCTTCCGCGCCACGGCCGTCGAGAGGAACGTGCGAACCGTCGAGCGGATGTTCGAGTCGAGCTGGCCGTAGGTCTTGACCTCGGCGCCGCTCGCGTTCTTCAGCGGCGTGCTCTTCGTCGGAAGCTGGGCCTTGAAACCGGGCGACGGGTTGCTGCTCGTCTTGTCGCTACCGCCCGCGATCGCGATCACGAGCGCCGCCGCGCCGACCACAAGCACGACCACGCCGACTATCAGCAGCAGCCGGTTGAAGCGTTGTGAAGATAGCGCGGTCTGGATCGAGTTCATCTGGCCCGAAAGAGTAGACGCACAGAGTAGCTCGATTGTTAGCTGCCGTCGCTCGGCCTAGAAGACCGGGGTCTCGCGCCAGGTGCCCCAGGCCTCGCGGAGCGCGTCGCACATCTCGCCGAGCGTCGCGTACTCGCGCGACGCGTCGATGATCAGCGGCATCAGGTTCACGTCCTCGCGCAGCGATGCCTCCTTCAGAGCGGCGAGGGAGCGCTCGACCGCCGCCGAGTCGCGGCGGGCCCTGAGCGCCTGGACCCGCTCGACCTGCTGCTGCTCGAGCGCCGGGTCGATCCGGAGGATCTCGATCTCGGGCTCGTCCTCGAGCTCGTAGCGGTTGACGCCGACGATGACGCGTTGCTTGGCCTCGAGCTCGTTCTGATATCGGAACGACGCCTCGGCGATCTCGCGCTGGAAGAAGTTCTCCTTGATCGCTGCGACGACGCCGCCGAGCTTCTCGATCCGGTCGAAGTAGTCGTAGGCCTCGGCCTCGAGCCGGTTGGTCAGGTCCTCGAGGTAGTAGGAGCCGCCGAGCGGGTCGATCGTGTTCACGACCCCGGTCTCGTGCGCGATCACCTGCTGCGTGCGCAGCGCGATCCTGGCCGCGTCCTCGGTCGGGAGTGCGAGCGCCTCGTCGAACGAGTTCGTGTGGAGCGACTGCGTGCCGCCGAGCACCGCCGCCAGCGCCTCGAGCGCGGTCCGGACGATGTTCACCTCGGGCTGCTGGGCGGTCAGGGAGACGCCCGCGGTCTGCGTGTGGAAGCGCATCAACCACGAGCGCGGGTTCTTGGCCCCGTAGCGCCCGCGCAGCTCGCGCGCCCAGATCCGTCGCGCGGCGCGGTACTTGGCGATCTCCTCGAAGAAGTCGACGTGCGCGTTGAAGAAGAACGAGAGCCGCGGCGCGAAGTCGTCGACCGCGAGGCCACGCTCGATCGCCGCGTCGACGTAGGCGAACCCGTTCGCGAGCGTGAAGGCGAGCTCCTGGATCGCGTTCGAGCCCGCCTCGCGAATGTGGTAGCCGGAGATCGAGATCGGGTGCCAGCGAGGAAGCTCCTGCGCGCAGAACTCGACCATGTCCGTGACGAGCCGCATCGACGGCTCGGGCGGGAAGATCCACTCCTTCTGGGCGATGTACTCCTTGAGGATGTCTGTCTGGATCGTCCCGCGAAGCTCCTTGCGCGGGACACCCTGCTGCTCGCCGAGACAGATGTAGAACGCGAGCAGCATCGCCGCCGGGCCGTTGATCGTCATCGAGGTCGAGACCTCACCGAGCGGGATGCCCTTGAAGAGGGTCTCGACGTCCGCGAGCGAGTCGACCGCGACGCCCTCGCGCCCGACCTCGCCGAGCGAACGCGTGTGGTCGGAGTCGTAGCCCATCAGCGTCGGCATGTCGAACGCCGTCGAGAGGCCCGTCTGCCCGTGCTCCAGCAGGTAGCGGAAGCGCTCGTTCGTCTCCTCGGCCGTCCCGAAGCCGGCGAACTGCCGCATCGTCCAGAGCCTCCCGCGGTACATCGACGGATACACCCCGCGCGTGAACGGGTAGACGCCCGGGTAGCCGAGATCGCGGTCGTGGTCGGTGTCGACGGAGTCGGAGGTGTAGAGCGGCTCGTTCTCGAGGCCGGAGATCGTGCTGAAGAGCTCGCCCTGGCGCTCGGGGACCGCGTCGTACAACGTCCGCTTCCAGTCGTCGCTCCCGCCGAGCTCGCGACGGTCTTCGGTGGTCGCCATCCACTGATTTTGCCTGTTTTCCCCGGCGGCCTCATCCCGGAGGCCGTGACTGCCGATCTAGCCCTCGGTGATGGCGGACACCGACACACGCGCGCGCGACAGCGAGCAGCAGCAGTCACGGCCCCGGCTCGTGCTCCGATTCGCGCTGTACACCGGCGCGGTTCTGCTCTGCGCGGGCCTCGCGATCGCGTGGCTCGTCGACCGGGAGGTCGCCAACCGCGCTGAGCGGACGCTGCAGGCCCAGGCCCGCACGATCGCCGAGCAGAACCTGCGCGGACACCTGCGCGCGTCCGACTTCGCCGCGCCCGTCTCGCCGGAACGGCGCGCGACCCTGGACGGCCTCTTCCGCAACAGCGTCGTGATTCCGGGCGGGGTCGGCGGCCGGCTCGTCAACCCGAGAGGCACGGTCACCTACGCCGCGCGGCACGAGCTGATCGGCACGCAGGTCACGTACCCGCGAGAGATCGAAGGCGCCCTCCTCGGCGGCGCGAGCCGGCATGTCGCGCACATGAACACGTGGCGCGGCCAGAAGAACCTGAAGGTCCTCCGGATCCTCGTTCCCGTTCGCCCGATGCCGTCGTCGCGACCGATCGGCGTGCTCGAGCTCGACCAGGACTACCGGTCGGTCGACGTCGGCGTCGGCGACGCCCGCCTCAGCCTCGCGCTGATCCTGGCGCTCGCCCTCCTCCTGCTGTACGTGTCGCTCTTCCCGATCCTGCGGCGCGTGACCCGCCAGCTGAACGCGCACAACGAGCGCTTGCACGAGCTCGCCGAGGAACGACGGAAGCTGTTCGAGGCCGAGCGCGCGGCGCGGACCGAGGCGGAGTCGGTGCAACGGCTCCTGTCCGAGCAGAACGACCGGCTGCGCGAGCTCGACCGGCTCAAGGACGAGTTCGTCTCGCTGGTCTCGCACGAGCTGCGCACGCCGCTGACGTCGATCCGCGGCTACGTCGAGCTGCTGCTCGACGACGGCGAGACGCTCAGCGCCGACCAGCGCCGCTTCCTCGAGATCGTCGACCGCAACTCCTCGCGGCTGCTCGAGCTCGTCGGCGACCTGCTCTTCCTCGCACAGATCGAGGCCGGCAAGCTCGCGATCGAGATCGGGACCGTCGACCTGAACCGCGTCGTCGAGGAGTGCGTCGAGACCTCGTCCCCGGCGGCCGGCGCGCGCGCGATCGAGCTGACCGCCCGCCTCGCGCCGCTGCCTCGGATCCAGGGCGACCAGGCCCGGCTCGCGCAGGTGCTCGACAACCTCGTCTCGAACGCGATCAAGTTCACGCCTCGCGGCGGCCGGGTCGAGGTGCGCCTCTCGCAGGAGAACGGTTCGGCCGTGCTCGAGGTCGAGGACAGCGGCCTCGGGATCCCGGAGGCTGAGCAGGCGCAGCTGTTCGAGCGCTTCTTCCGCAGCTCGACCGCGACCGCGCAGGCGATCCCGGGGACGGGCCTCGGGCTCACGATCACGAAGGCGATCGTTGATCGGCACGGCGGCCTGATCGAGGTCGAGAGCGCCAAGGACCTGGGGACGACGGTCCGGGTCCGGCTCCCGCGCGAGTCGCATCAGAGCCCGGGCGCGAAGACGCCCGAGCTCGCCGCGTGACCTAGGGCGCTACCGGCCGGTAGCGGTAGCCGAAGCCGCGCATCGTCTCGATCGGGGAGTCGCCGCCAGGAGGCGAGCCGAGCTTGCGGCGCAGGTAGCCGACGTAGAGCTTCACCTGGTCGCGCTCGCCCGCAGCCGCGCCCCACGCGAGCTCGAGCAGCTGGTCGTGCGAGAGCACCTGGTTCGGGTTGCGCACGAACGCAGTCAGGAGGCGGAACTCGAGCGGCGTCAGAGACACGTTCTCGTCGCCGGCCCGGACCGCGCGCTGGAGGAAGTCGATCGCGACGAACCCGTCGGCGTAGGTCTCCGGCGGCGACTGGTCGGCGCGGGTGCGGCGCAGCTGTGCGTCCACGCGCGCGAGCAGCTCCTGGCGGCCGAACGGCTTCGTGACGTAGTCGTCGGCGCCGGCGCGCAGGCCGCGCACCTTGTCGAGCTCCTCCGCACGAGCCGTGAGCATCAGCACCGGGACGTCGCTCAGCTCGCGGATGCGCTCGAGTGTCTCCCAGCCGTCCAGACCGGGCATCGACACGTCGAGAATCACGAGGTCCGGCTGCTCGGCGTAGAAGAGCCGCAGCCCTTCGTTGCCGTCGGGCGCCTCGATCACGCCGTGGCCGGAGCGCTCGAGCAGCTCGCGCACGAGGCCGCGGATGTCCGCGTCGTCGTCGACGACGAGAACCCGGCTCATGGCCGCAGCACCCGTTCTTCCCTCATGCGAGTGAACTTCAGGCCGGTCATACGCGTTTCATACCGGAACCCTCCCGGATTCCCCCATGGGCTGTCGATGCGGCGGACGTGGCGAGTCTGAACGATCTGCGGCGCCGTGTGGCAGCCATGCTCAAGCCGAAGAGGCTGCTCGACGGGCGTCTCCTTTTCCTGCTCCTGCTCGCGCTCTCCCTGGCCGCAGGCGCGGCCGTCTTCCACGGCAACGCCTCCTCCGGGCACTCGCTCGGAGGCCAGCCGCTCTCGAACGTCGTCCTGAACGGAAGCGGCGGCCAGGGAGGGAGCAAGCAGCGCGGCAAGCCCGGTGCGCCGGGCAGGCGCGGCCCGATCGGCCCGCGCGGCCGCCGCGGCGCAGCTGGCGCCCCTGGCAAGCAGGGCACAGCCGGGGCAAACGGCCTCGACGGGCGGCCCGGGCAGCAAGGAGCGCAGGGCTCGCAAGGGATTCCAGGAAGCGCAGCTGCCAAGGGCGACCCGGGCCCGACCGGGGCAACCGGGCCGCAGGGCCCGCTCGGGCTGCAGGGACTGGCAGGCCCGCAGGGCCTGAAGGGAACAACCGGCTCGCAGGGCCCGGCCGGCCCCAAGGGCGTAACCGGGGCGAAGGGCAACAAGGGCACAACCGGCGCCCAGGGCGCCAAGGGCACAACCGGCTCGCAGGGCGCGGCCGGACAGAAGGGCTCGACCGGCGCCCAGGGCGCCAAGGGCACAACCGGTGCCCAGGGCGGAAAGGGCGTGACCGGCTCGCAGGGTGCCAAGGGCGTAACCGGCGCCAAGGGCACAACCGGTGCCCAGGGCCTGGCAGGACCTGCCGGAGCCCAGGGCCCGACCGGTGCCCAGGGGCCGAAGGGTGTAACCGGCGCCAAGGGTGTAACCGGTGCCCAGGGAGCCAAGGGCACAACCGGCTCGCAGGGCCCGGCCGGACAGCAGGGCTCGACCGGTGCCCAGGGCGCCAAGGGAACGACCGGGGCCAAGGGAGCTACCGGCGCGCAAGGCAGCAAGGGCGTAACCGGCGCGCAGGGCGCCAAGGGAACGACCGGGGCCAAGGGCACAACCGGCGCCCAGGGGATCCAGGGCCTGGCAGGACCTGCCGGTGCCCAGGGGCCGACCGGCGCCCAGGGCCCAAGCGGGGCAACCGGGGCCAAGGGCACAACCGGCACCCAGGGCCAGAAGGGCTCGACCGGCGTCCAGGGCGCCAAGGGCACGACCGGTGCCAAGGGAACGACGGGCGCGCAGGGCGTTAAGGGCACAACCGGTGCCCAGGGCGCCAAGGGCGTCACCGGTGCCAAGGGCACAACCGGTGCCCAGGGCGCCAAGGGCGTCACCGGTGCCAAGGGCACAACCGGTGCCCAGGGCCCGGCCGGTGCCCAGGGGCCGACCGGGGCGCAGGGCGCCAAAGGCGTCACGGGCGCCAAGGGCACAACCGGGGCCAAGGGCACGACCGGCGCCAAGGGCGTAACCGGGGCGAAGGGCACGACCGGGGCCAAGGGCACAACCGGTGCGAAGGGCGTCACGGGTGCGAAGGGCGCGACGGGAGCACAGGGCCCGGCCGGCGCTCAGGGACCAACCGGGGCGCAGGGCGCCAAGGGCACGACCGGGGCCAAGGGCACCACCGGCGCCAAGGGCGTGACCGGCGCCAAGGGCACCACCGGCGCCAAGGGCGTGACCGGAGCGAAGGGCACGACCGGGGCCAAGGGCACAACCGGCGCGAAGGGCGTCACCGGCGCCAAGGGCGTCACCGGCGCCAAGGGAACGACGGGCGCGAAGGGCGTCACCGGCGCGAAGGGAACAACGGGCGCCAAGGGCGTGACCGGCGCGCAGGGCCCCGTGGGCGCGAAGGGCCCGACCGGAGCTCAGGGTGCCAAGGGCACGACGGGGGCCAAGGGCACGACCGGCGCCAAGGGAACCACCGGCGCGAAGGGAACAACGGGCGCCAAGGGCGTGACCGGCGCAAAGGGCGTCACGGGTGCCAAGGGCGTCACCGGGGCGAAGGGCACGACCGGCGCGAAGGGAACAACCGGTGCCAAGGGCGTCACCGGGGCGAAGGGCACGACCGGCGCGAAGGGCGTCACCGGTGCCAAGGGAACTACGGGCGCGAAGGGCACGACTGGAGCCAAGGGCACGACCGGCGCAAAGGGAGTGACCGGCGCGAAGGGCGTCACGGGCGCCAAGGGCGTCACGGGTGCGAAGGGCGTCACCGGCGCGAAGGGCGTGACCGGCGCAAAGGGCGTCACGGGTGCCAAGGGCGCGACCGGCGCCAAGGGCGCGACCGGCCCGGCCGGGGCCAAGGGTCCGACGGGCGCGAAGGGCACCACCGGCGCGAAGGGCGTCACGGGCAACAAGGGAACGACCGGCTCCAAGGGTCCGACGGGCGCGAAGGGCCCGACCGGCGCGAAGGGCACGACTGGTGCCAAGGGAACGACGGGCGCAAAGGGCACCACCGGTGCCAAGGGCGCGACCGGCGCGAAGGGCGCCACGGGCGCGCAAGGCCCCGGCTACTGGGATGTCGACATCACCAAGGCCGCCGACCAGACGGTCACGAACAACGCGACCCTCCAGAACGACACCACCCTCAAGTTCAACGTCGCCGCCGGCGAGATGTGGTACGTCCAGCTACTGCTCTCGTACGCCGGAAACAACGCCACCGGCGACTACAAGTGTGACTTCAGCTTCCCGTCCGCCTCCGGTTGGTACGACTACGTCGGGGACAACAACACCGCGGACGCGATCAACGTCTCGACCGGGATCCAGTTCGCCACGCTCACGAACTTCGCCGCGGCGGTCGGCCTCGGCACCGACGCTGCAAGCACTCCGCGGATGTTCAGCCTGGAAATGATGATCCGCGCGACTGCCGCGGGGACGGTCCAGTTCCGTTTCGCGAACAACGCCGCAGGAGCCGGTCGCAACTCGATCACCAAGGCCGGCTCGATCCTGAGAGCCAAGAAGCTCGCCTAGGCCATGAAGATGCGGCGCCTAGTCAACGGCCCCGTGCTGTTCCTGCTCCTGCTCGCGCTCTCCCTGGCCGCAGGCGCGGCCGTCTTCCACGGCAACGCCTCCTCCGGACACTCGCTCGGAGGCCAGCCGCTCTCGAACGTCGTCCTGAACGGAAGCGGCGGCCAGGGAGGCACGAAGCAGCGCGGCAGGCCCGGTGCGCCGGGCAAGCGTGGCTCGATCGGCCCGCGCGGACTGCGCGGTAGAGCTGGCGCCCCAGGGACGCAGGGCGAAGCCGGAGCAAACGGCCTCGACGGGCGGCCCGGACAGCAAGGAGCCCAGGGCTCGCAAGGGATTCCAGGAAGCGCAGCTGCCAAGGGCGACCCCGGCCCGACCGGGGCAACCGGGCCGCAGGGCCCGCTCGGGCTGCAGGGACTGGCAGGCCCGCAGGGCCTGAAGGGAACGACCGGCTCGCAGGGCCCCGCCGGCCCCAAGGGCGCGACCGGGGCGAAGGGCAACAAGGGCACAACCGGCGCCCAGGGCGCCAAGGGCGTAACCGGCTCGCAGGGCGCGGCCGGACAGAAGGGCTCGACCGGCGCCCAGGGCGCCAAGGGCACAACCGGTGCCCAGGGCGGAAAGGGTGTGACCGGCTCGCAGGGCGCCAAGGGCGTAACCGGGGGCAAGGGCACAACCGGTGCCCAGGGCCTGCAGGGCCTCGCAGGACCTGCCGGTGCCCAGGGCCCGACCGGTGCCCAGGGCGCCAAGGGTGTAACCGGGGCCAAGGGCACAACGGGCTCGCAGGGTGCCAAGGGCACAACCGGCTCGCAGGGCCCGGCCGGACAGCAGGGCTCGACCGGTGCCCAGGGTGCCAAGGGCTCGACCGGGGCCAAGGGAGCTACCGGCGCGCAGGGCAGCCAAGGGCGCGACCGGCTCGCAGGGCGCCAAGGGCGTAACCGGGGCCAAGGGCACAACCGGTGCCCAGGGGATCCAGGGCCTGGCCGGACCTGCCGGTGCCCAGGGGCCGACCGGGGCGCAGGGCGCCAAGGGCGTCACCGGCGCCAAGGGCGCAACCGGCGTCCAGGGCCAGAAGGGCTCGACCGGTGCCCAGGGCGCCAAGGGAACGACCGGCGCCAAGGGGACTACGGGCGCCCAGGGCGTTAAGGGCTCGACCGGTGCCCAGGGCGCCAAGGGCGTGACCGGCGCCAAGGGCACGACCGGTGCCCAGGGCGCCAAGGGCGTAACCGGCGCCAAGGGCACGACCGGCGCCCAGGGCCCGGCCGGTGCCCAGGGGCCGACCGGTGCGCAGGGTGCCAAGGGCACAACCGGAGCCAAGGGCGCAACCGGGGCCAAGGGCACCACCGGCGCCAAGGGCGTGACCGGAGCGAAGGGCACGACCGGGGCGAAGGGCGTGACCGGGGCGAAGGGCGCCACCGGCGCGAAGGGCGCGACGGGAGCCAAGGGCACCACGGGCGCCAAGGGCGTCACCGGCTCGAAGGGCACAACCGGTGTGCAAGGTCCCGCGGGCGCGAAGGGACCAACCGGAGCTCAGGGCGCCAACGGGACGACCGGCGCCAAAGGAACGACCGGCGCCAAGGGAGCGACCGGAGCCAAGGGAACGACGGGCGCGAAGGGCACGACCGGCGTTAAGGGCACGACCGGCGTTAAGGGCACGACCGGCGTCAAGGGAACCACCGGCTCGAACGGAGCAACCGGTGCGAACGGAGCGAACGGAGCCAAGGGCACGACCGGAGCAAAGGGCACGACCGGAGCCAAGGGTGTCACCGGCTCGAAGGGCGCAACGGGCGCGCAGGGGCCCGCGGGCGCGAAGGGCCCGACCGGAGCTCAGGGCGCCAACGGGACGACCGGCGCCAAGGGCACCACGGGCGCCAAGGGCACCACGGGCGCCAAGGGCACCACGGGCGCCAAGGGCACGACCGGAGCGAAGGGCACCACGGGCGCCAAGGGCACGACCGGTGCCAAGGGAACAACGGGCGCCAAGGGCACGACCGGTGCCAAGGGAACGACTGGCGCGAAGGGGGTCACCGGCGCGAAGGGCGTCACTGGCGCGAAGGGACCCACGGGGGCGAAGGGGGTCACGGGACTCAAGGGCGTCACCGGCGCGAAGGGCGCGACCGGGGCCAAGGGAGCGACCGGCCCCGCCGGCGCCAAGGGCCCGACGGGCGCGAAGGGCGTGACCGGCGCGAAGGGCGTCACCGGCGCGAAGGGCGTCACCGGGGGCAAGGGCACGACCGGCTCGAAGGGAACCAGCGGAACCAAGGGCGTGACGGGCGCGAAGGGAACAACCGGCGCCAAGGGGACGACCGGAGCGAAGGGAACGACCGGGGCCAAGGGCACGACGGGCGCGAAGGGCGCGACCGGCGCCGTCGGCGCGATCGGGCCTGCAGGCCCGACCAACTGGGACATCAACATCTCGAAGTCCGCCGACCAGACGGTCACGAACAACGCAACCCTCCAGAACGACACCGAGCTCAAGTTCACCGTCGCGGCCGGCGAGGTCTGGTACGTCCAGCTGCTGCTCGTCTACTCCGGAAACGACAACGCCGGCGACTACAAGTGCAACTTCACGTTCCCGTCGAGCTCGGGCTGGTACAGCTTCATCGGCTGGAACCTCCCCAGCAACGGCATCCAGGTCAATACGGGGACGAGGCTGGCTGCGGTCGCGACGCTCCCCGCTGACATCGGCATAGGCACGAGCGCGGCGAACGAGCCGCGCTCCTTGAAGGTCACGATGATGCTCCGGCCGACCGCGGCCGGGACCGTCCAGTTCCAATTTGCAAACAACATCGCCGGAGCAGGCAGGACCTCGACCACGAGGGCCGGCGCTCTGCTTCGCGCGCGGAAGCTGGCCTAGGCCGGCACGACGAAGGAGAGGGAATGAGCCAGCTCGATCAGGTTTGGCAGGAACCGCGGCCGGAAGCGGGAAACCCGGCCCCGATGGAGACCGTAGCGCCACCGAAAGGCCCGGCCCGAGCCCGGCGCGCGTATGTCCAGCTCGCGGTGCTGGGCGTCGCCGTCGCGGCCGCAGCGAGCGTCGTCGCGTGGCTTGCGGTCAGGGGAACGTCGGACGCAACCCCGGTGCCCGCGCCGAACAGCGGGCCGGTGCTCGTCTCACAGGCGCAGCTCGAGCGCCTCGCAGGCTCGCTCGACCATCCGCTCTACTGGGCTGGGTCCAAGAAGGGCTACTCCTATGAGTTGACCCGTCTCACGGGCGACCGGACGTACGTCCGATACCTGCCGGCAGGCGTTCGGGCCGGCGACCCGCGAGCGAGCTACCTCGTCGTCGGGACGTACGCCCAGCCGGGCTCGTTCGCCGACCTCAAGCGCGCGTCGAAGCAGAAGGGCTCGGTCTCGCTGGGGATTCCCGGCGACGGGCTGGCGATCTTCAGCCCGGCGAAGCCGACGAGCGTCTACTTCGGCTACCCGGGCAAGGGCTACCAGGTCGAGGTCTACTCGCCGTCGGACCAGACCGCCCGCGGCCTCGTCCTCTCCGGGAAGATCACGCCGGTCAAGTAGGCCGCGAGGCGCCCGGCGCCCAGAGCGGCTCGTCGCCGCCCGCGTTCGCCGCGCGGGCGAGGATGAACAGCAGGTCCGAGAGCCGGTTCAGGTACGCGGGAGCGAGCGGATCGATGCTCATCTCGGCCGCGGCCGCGAGGACGTCGCGCTCCGCGCGCCGGCAAACCGTCCGGGCGACGTGAAGGCGTGCGGCCGCCTCCGTTCCGCCCGGAAGGACGAAGCTCTTCAGCTCGGGTAGGTCGGCGTTGAAGCGGTCACAGAGGGCCTCGAGGGCATCGATCTCGCCCTGCTCGATCCGGAGCCGGTCGCCTGAGTCGGAGTACGGCACCGACAGGTCGGCTCCGAGGTCGAAGAGCTCGTTCTGGATGCGTTCCAGCGGCTCGCGGAACTCGTTTGGGAGCTCGCCCGAGAGCGCAACGCCGATCTGGGCGTTCAGCTCGTCGACCGCTCCGTAGGCCGCGACGCGGGGGTCGAGCTTCGAGACGCGCGAGCCGTCCCCTAGGCTGGTCTCGCCCCGGTCGCCGCCGCGCGTGTAGATCTTGGTCAGACGAACGGGCTCGTCGCGCTTGCGGCTCATGTGGCTCGCTCTGTCGGCCTGGCCCCTGGGGACGAACCGCTACACATCGGGCACGCTCTCGTCACAGACACGTCACACCTTCACCCGTACGCTGCGGGTGGGAGGGGTGGTGGGATCCCTGGTGACGGGCGTGAACCTCGAGAGCGTCGCGGGCGTCATCCCTGGGCCAGCTCCTCTCGTCGCAGGCCGAGGATGGAGCGCGCGATCACGAGGCGCTGGATCTCGCTCGTGCCCTCGTAGATCTCCGTGATCTTCGCGTCGCGGTAGTAGCGCTCGACCGGGAACTCCTTCGTGTACCCGTACCCGCCGAGCACCTGGATCGCCTCGGCCGTCTGCCGCCGCGCCATCTCCGACGCGAACAGCTTCGCCTTCGCTCCCTCCTCCGCGTGCGGGAGGCCCTCCTGCTTCAGCCACGCGGCGCGGTAGACGAGCAGACGCGCGGCGTCGATCTCCGTCGCCATGTCCGCCAGCTTCCACTGGATCGCCTGGAACTCGGCGATCCGCTTGCCGAACTGGCGCCGCTCGAGCGAGTACTCCAGCGCGGTCTCGTACGCGGCCTGCGCAATGCCGAGCGCCTGGGCCGCGATGCCGATCCGCCCGCCGTCGAGCGTCGCCATCGCGACGTTGAACCCCTTGCCCTCCTCGTGCAGCAGGCGGTCGGGCCCCACCTCGACGTCCTCCAGGACGAGATCGACGGTCGACGAGGAGTTCAGCCCGAGCTTTTCCTCCTCGCGGGTGACCCGTACCTGGGATCCGTCGAGGATGAACGCGGAGACCCCTTTCGAGCCGGGAGTGTCCGGGTCGGTGCGCGCGAAGAGCAGCACGGTTCCGCCGAAGCCGCCGTTCGTGATCCACTGCTTCGAGCCCGAGACCGTCCAACCGTCCCCGCTCCGAACGGCAGCAGTTCGCAGCGACCCCGCGTCGGAGCCCGCTTCGGGCTCCGTGAGCGCGAACGCCCCGATCGCCTCGCCGCGCGCGAGCGGAGGGACGAACCGGCTGCGCTGCTCGTCGTTGCCGAACGTGAGGATCGGGAGCGCCACGGCGCTCGTGTGGACCGCGACGGTCACGCCCACGCCTGCGTCCGCGCGCGAGAGCTCCTCGAGGACGAGCACGTACGAGAGGAAGTCCGCGCCCGCCCCGCCGAGCTCCTCGGGAACGCAGACGCCGAGCAGCCCGAGCTCGCCCAGCTTCCCGAGCAGCTCCCGCGGAAACGCGTGCTCTCGATCCCAGGCGGCGGCGTTCGGAGCGATCTCGGCGTCGGCAAACTCCCGTGCGAGCGTCTGGATCTCGCGCTGGTCGTCGCTCAAGGAGAAGTTCACGCCGGCGGCGAGTATATGGACGATCCGCAGCGACTCGGCGGACGGTGAAAACCGCGCCCATGCACCGGGCGTAGTTATTGATGAAAGGGGGTTGAAAGGATGGAGTTCTCCCGAAAGACACTCTGGATCGGCGGGGCTCTCATCGCCCTCGCTGCCCTCATCGTCGTGCTCGTCTTGGTCGGCGCCGGCGGCGGCGGAGGCGGGACCGGCTACTAGGACCGGTAACTAGGCTGCGGGCAGGGCGCTGGCCCTGGCCGCGGCCCGCTCCGATTCCGCGCATAAGCGGGCCCGGTCGATATCGCCGCCGTTTTCCTTTGCGCAAGCCGGTTAGCGGCGAACCGTCGCTCGGTATAGTCGGACCCGGTTTGCCCTCCGAACTGCGCCCGTGACAGGAGGAAATGGCGTGAAATCCGCGCCCTTGCTTCCCGTGCTCCTGGCGACCGCGTTCCTCGCAGGCTGCGGCTCGGGGCCGCCGTCGACCGAGAGCGTCGTCCGGGCGTGGAGCCAGGCGCTCAACCAGGACGACAACGACACCGCAGCGAACCTGTTCGCGCCCAACGCAAGGGTCGTCCAGGGCAACACCGTGCTTAGGCTGAAGACGCACGAGGACGCGGTCGCATGGAACTCCGCGCTTCCTTGCTCCGGCCTGATCACGTCGATCCGCAGCCGTGGGAAGATCGTGACCGCCACGTTCAAGCTCGGTGACCGCGCGAACAGCCGTTGCGACGGGCCGGGGCAGCGCGTCACGGCGATCTTCAAGGTCGTCGACGGAAAGATCGTGCTCTGGCACCAGACCGCACGCGCGGACCAGGCCGGCCCCTCGGTCTAGTAGGTGTAGAAGCCCTCGCCCGACTTCCGGCCGAGCTTGCCCGCGGCGACGAGATCGCGCAGGAGCGGCCTCGGCGCATAGCGCTCGTCGCCGAGCCCATCCTGGAGCACCTCCATGATCGCCACGCAGGTGTCGAGCCCGATCAGGTCGGCCAGGGCCAGCGGGCCAAGCGGGTGGTTGAAGCCGAGCTTCGCGATCGTGTCGATCGCCTCCGCCTCGGCGACGCCTTCCTCGAGCGCCTGGACGGCCTCGTTAAGAAACGGCATCAGGATCCGGTTCGAGACGAACCCGGGGAAGTCGTTGGCAACCGCAGGCGTCTTCCCGAGCTCCCGCGCCAGCTCCGTGATCGCCTCGGCCGTCTCGTCGGAGGTCTCGCGGCCGCGGACGATCTCGACCAGCTGCAGCACAGGCACCGGGTTGAAGAAGTGCATGCCGATGACGCGGTCGGGCCGCGTCGTCGCCGCGGCCAGCGAGCCGATCGGGATCGACGACGTGTTGGAGGCGAGGATCGCCTCGTCCGAGAACAGCGCGTCCGCGCGACGGAACACGTCCTCTTTGACAGTCACGTCCTCGACGACCGCCTCGATCATCAGGTCGGCCGGGACGAGGTCGTCGACCGGCTCCACTCTCGCGAGCACCTCGTCGGGGTCGGCCCCGCCCTTCTCGGCCAACCGGGTCAGGCTCTTCCGCATCGTCTCGAGCCCGCGCTCCACAGCTCCGGGTGCCGCGTCGAGCAGCGACACGCGCCTCCCGGAAGCGGCGACGACCTGCGCGATCCCACCGCCCATCTGCCCGGCGCCGACGACGAGGACGTGCTCGAAGCTCACGCGCCGGAGGCTAACGTGCGGGCGTGGAGCACGAGCCCGGCCTGCGACGAGCCACAGCGGGCGATGCGGCCGCGATCGCCACAATTCACGTCGAGGCCTGGCGCGCTGCCTATGCCCACGCGTTTCCGAGCGAGTATCTCGAAGGGCTCTCGGTCGACGAGCGCCATGACCTCTGGACACGCACCTTCGCCGGCGGGACGTTCGACGTCTTCGTCGCCGAGTTCGGCGGCCGCGTCGTCGGGTTCGTGTCCTCAGGCCCTGCGGAGGACGAGACAGCACCCGGCGAGCTCTTCGCCCTCTACGTCGCGCCACCTGTTTGGGGAAAGGGGGCCGGCCGCGCCCTACTCGAGCGCGCAGAGACGGCACTTCGAGATGCCGGCTTCCACACGGCTGTCCTCTGGGTGCTGGAGGATAATCCGCGGGCCTGTGGCCTGTACGAGGCCGCGGGCTGGCGAGTCGACGGCGGCCGCAAGCGCTTGACCCAGGGCGGCGGAGACGCCGTGGCCGTTCGCTACCGCAAGCGGATTCGCTGACCCGGTCAGACCTCCAGCAGAATCGCGTCGCCCTGGCCGCCGCCCGAGCAGATCGCTGCGAGCCCGAGGCCGCCGCCATTCCGGCGCAGCTCCTGGATCATGGTGCCCAGGATCCGCGCGCCCGAGGCGCCGATCGGGTGGCCGAGCGCCACCGCGCCGCCGTTCACGTTCACGCGCTCCGGGTCGACGCCGAGCATCTTCGTCGAGTTGAGAGCGACCGAGGAGAACGCCTCGTTCACCTCGACCCGCTCGACGTCGTCGATCGACTTGCCTGCCTTCTCGAGCGCGATCGCTCCTGCCTTCGCAGGCGTGCGCGCGAGATAGGCGTAGTCGTCGGCGACGTAGCCCTGCGCGAGGATCGTCGCGAGCACCTCGAGACCGCGCTTCCGCGCGAACTCGTCGCTCGTCACCACGAGAGCTCCGGCGCCGTCGTTCACACCGGGCGCGTTCCCAGCGGTCGTCGTCCCGTCCGGATCGAACACGGGCTTGAGGCTCGCAAGCTTCTCGAGCGTCGTGTCGCGCCTCGGCGCTTCGTCCACCGCAAAGTCGCCGACGGGCGCGATCTCGGGCTCGAACAGCCCTTCGTCGATCGCCTTCACTGCGCGCTCCTGCGACCGGAGCGCCCAGAGGTCCTGCTCCTCCCGCGAGATCCCGAGCTCGCGCGACACGAACGACGCCTGCTCGACCATGTGTCGGTTGTCGAACGTCGAGGTGAGCCCGTCGTGGGTCATCAGGTCGATCAGCGTCCCGTCGCCGAGCCGATACCCGAACCGGGCCCTCTTCAAGACATAGGGCGCGTTCGACATCGACTCCATCCCGCCGGCGACGACGACGTCGACGTCACCCGCGCGAATCATCTGGTCGGCGATCTCGACGGCCCGGATCGACGAGGCGCACACCTTGTTGATCGTGTCCGACGGAAGCTCGACCGGCAGCCCCGCGCCGACCGTCGCCTGCCGCGCGGGCGCCTGGCCGGCCCCGCCCTGGAGCACCTGGCCCATGATCGCGTACTCGACCTCGCCGTTCTCGACGCCGGCCCGGTCGAGCGCGGCCCGGATCGCGACCGCGCCGAGCTCCGTCGCCTGGTAGTCGACGAGCGAGCCGCCGAGCTTGCCGAACGGCGTGCGAACGGCGGAGACGATCACGGAACGAGGCATCGGAACCAGCGTAACAACGGCGGCTTCGGCTCCAGAATCGGGCCGACCGGTCATTTCAGACGTGCGCGCGGGGAACCCGCAAGCGGTACCTTGGCCCTGTCGCTTGACGGAGACGGGCGGCGACGCCTACCCTGAGGCCAGTGACCACCGTCTCGCACACCTGGGGCTGGGCCTGGCGCCACGAGCGGGGCGGGAGCGTCGCCTGACCTGATCTGACGTAACCTCGTTCCGCTCACACAGACCTTCCAGCCGGAGGGTCTTTTCGTATTTGCAGACATGAATGCACTCACTGTCATCTCGACCGACCTCCTCACTCCGCTCGGGGCGTACCTCCGGCTGCGTGAGGGAGCGCAGGCCTCGTTCCTGCTGGAGTCCGTCGAGCACGGGCGGCTCGGGCGCCACTCGTTCGTCGGCTGCGGCTCGCGGCTGGTCGACTTCCACGAGGCGGAGGAGTCGGGCCTCCCGGTGGTCGGGTATCTCTCCTACGACCACGCGGCCGCGCTCGAGCCGACCGTTCCGCTACCTGACGCGGGACGCAACCTCCCCGAGAGCCGATTCGTCGTGGCGGAGAAGCTCGTCCGCTTCGACCACGCGCTCGGGATGGCCGACGTGCTCGCCGGCGACCCGGGCGAGGTGTCCGACCTGCTCCGAGGATCGCAGCCTCCGATCGAGGCCGACGCGGGCCGCCGCGGCTCGACCAGGCGGCTGCCAAGCAGGCACGACTACGAGCGCGCGGTCGTCGCGGCCAAGGAGCACATCCGCGCGGGAGACGCGTTTCAGATCGTTCTCTCGCAGCGCGCCGAGCGGCCGACGTCCGCGAGCGCGATCGAGCTCTACCGCTCGCTGCGACGCGTGAACCCCTCGCCGTACCTGTTCCTGCTCGAGCTCGACGGGCTCGCGCTGGTCGGCTCCTCGCCCGAGACGCTGGTCAAGGCCGAGGGGCGCGCGGCGTCGCTGAACCCAATAGCGGGCACGACGAGGCCCGGCGAGGGCGACGCCGAGCGGCTGCTGGACTCCGAGAAGGACCGAGCAGAGCACGTGATGCTCGTCGACCTCGGGCGCAACGACCTCTCACGCGTCTGCCGGCCGGGCAGCGTCCGCGTCGAACGCTTTCTCGAGCCGGAGCGCTTCTCGCACGTCACGCACCTCGTGTCCGAGGTCGTCGGCGAGCTCCAGGACGGCGTCTCCCACTTCGACCTGCTGCGCGCGTGCTTCCCGGCCGGGACCGTCTCGGGCGCGCCGAAGGTGCGCGCGATGCAGCTGATCTCCGAGCTCGAGGGCTACCGGCGCGGGCCGTACGCGGGCGGGGTGCTCTACGCGCTCCCCGGCGAGGCGCTCGACGCGTGCATCGCGATCCGGACGATCGTGCTCACCGAGGGCATCGCCCTCCTGCAGGCGGGCGCAGGGATCGTCGCCGACTCCGACCCCGGCGCCGAGCACGACGAGTGCCTGCGCAAGCTGGCAGCCTTGGAGACGGCGATCGACCTCGCGGAGGCTCGCGGATGATCCTCCTGATCGACAACTACGACTCGTTCACCTACAACCTCGCGCACCTGTTCGGGGAGCTCGGCACCGAGGTGGTCGTCCGACGCAACGACGCGATCGACGCGGACGAGGCCGAGCGCCTCGCGCCCTCGCAACTCGTCGTCTCTCCCGGCCCGGGTCGTCCGGCCGACGCGGGCGCGAGCGTCGAGATCGTCCGCCAGCTGAGCGGCTCGGTGCCGACGCTCGGCGTCTGCCTCGGGCACCAGGCGATCGTCGAGGCCTTCGGCGGCGAGGTCGGCCAGGCGAAGCGACTGGTGCACGGGAAGGCGAGCGAGATCAAGCACGACGGCCGCGGGCTCTTCGAGGGCCTCCCGGAGCCGTTCGAGGCCGGCCGCTACCACTCGCTCGCCGTGACCTTCGTTCCCGACTGCCTCGAGGTCTCCGCCACCTGCGCGGACGACGAGGTGATGGCGGTCCGGCACCGGGAGCTCCGGGTAGACGGCGTCCAGTTCCACCCCGAGTCCGTGCTCACGCCTGTCGGTCCGCAGCTCGCAAGGAACTTCCTGGAGGGCTCGCGGTGACGATTCAACAGGCGCTCGCGCGGCTGCTCGACGGCCACAGCCTCTCTCGCGACCAGGCGCGCTCGGTCATGAACGAGGTGATGGAGGGCGAGGCGACGCCCGCCCAGATCGGCGCGCTGCTCGTGGCGTTGCGAATGAAGGGCGAGACCTCCGAGGAGATCGCCGGATGCGCCGAGGCGATGCGGGCGCACGTGCTCGAGGTGCGGCCCGACCGCGACGACCTCGTCGACACCGCAGGCACGGGCGGAGACGGGGCCAGCACCATCAACATCTCGACCGCCGCAGCCCTGGTCGCGGCCGCCGCCGGCGCGGGCGTGGCCAAGCACGGCAACCGCGCCGTCTCCTCGGCGTCGGGCTCGGCCGACGTGCTCGAGGCGCTCGGCTTCCAGCTCGAGCTGCCGCCTGCCCGGATCGAGCGTTCGATCGACGAGCTCGGCTTCGGCTTCCTGTTCGCGACGACCCACCACCCTGCGATGCGACACGCGGCGCCCGTGCGGCGCGAGCTTGCGACGCGGACCGTCTTCAACGTGCTCGGGCCTCTGACGAACCCGGCGGGCGCCCGCGCCCAGGTCGTCGGCGTCTACTCGGCCTCTCTCGTTCCGACGATCGCGGATGTGCTCGCCCAGCTCGGCGCACGCCGGGCCTTCGTGGTCCATGGCGCGGGTGGGATCGACGAGCTCTCGCCGACCGGACCGAACCTCGTCTGCGAGGTCGTCGACGGCGACGTCCACGAGCGAGAGGTCGACCCGCTCGACCTCGGCGTCCCGCGCTGCGACCCCAGTGAGCTCCGCGGCGGCTCGCCTCAGGACAACGCGGCCACGATCCGCTCGGTGTTCGCGGGCGAGGAGGGCGGTCGCCGTTCGGCGATCCTCCTCAACGCGGCCGGCGCGATCGCGGCGGCCGGCCACGCGCGCGACCTCCAGGACGGGCTCGGCCTCGCGCAGGAGGCGGTTGACTCCGGCGCCGCCGGATCGAGGCTCGAGGAGCTGATCGCGTTCTCACAGGCCTCGGAAGTGAGCGCGTAGTGGGCGTCTTCCGCGATGCGTTGGCGGCTCCCGGGCTCGGAGCCATCGCGGAGGTGAAGCGCCGCTCGCCGTCGGCCGGCGAGCTCCGTCCCGACGCGGACCCGGCCGAGCTCGCGGCCGCGTTCGAGCGAACCGGCGCCGCAGCCGTCTCGGTGCTCGTCGACGAGCGCTTCGGCGGGTCGATCGTCGATCTCGAGGCCGCCCGCGCCTCGAGCAAGGTGCCGCTGCTCGCCAAGGGTTTTTTCTCGACCGGCGAGGAGCTGGCCGCACTCCGCCGCGCGGGCGCAGACGCCGTGCTCCTCCTGCTCAGGGACCTCGACGATGCGCGGATGCACGAGCTCATGGCCGACGCGACGAAGCTCGGACTCGACACGCTGGTGGAAGCGCACGATGCCGAGGAGCTCCAGCGGGCGACGGCGCTCGGCGCCGAGGTGATCGGCATCAACGCGCGCGACCTCGGAACGTTCGCAATCGACCGGCGAGCGCAGCTCGCGCTCGTCGAGAACGCTCCGCACGACCGCGTGCTCGTCGCCGAGAGCGCGATCGCGTCCCGCGCCCAGGGCGCCGAGGCCGAGCTCGCGGGCGCGGATGCGATCCTCGTCGGCTCGGCGCTCATGCGAGCGAGTGACCCGGCCGCCAAGCTCGACGAGCTGATCTCGCGCCCGCTGGTCAAGGTGTGTGGGCTGACGCGCGAGGAGGACGTCGCTGCCGCGGCAGAGGCCGGCGCCGACCTCGCCGGCTTCGTGCTCGCGAGCGAGAGCCCGCGCCAGGCGGACCGCGTGCTCCCGGTTCCCGAGACGATGCTCTCCGTTGCCGTCCACGTCGGCGAGGTCTCCGACAGCGACGCCGACCTGATCCAGCTCTACCCGCGTGATCCCAGAACGCGTATGCGTGCGCGAGACGGCGTTCTCCTCAAAGACGGCCGCGAGGTCGCGAAGGTCGTCGACCGCCCATGGCAGCAAGAGGATCCGGGCCACTACGACCGCGCCCGGGCCGAAGAGGGCCGGGTCGTCCTCGCCGGCGGCCTCTCCCCCGAGAACGTGGGCGAGGCAATCGCCGCAGTGCGGCCGTGGGCCGTCGATGCGAGCTCCAGCCTCGAGGTCGCGCCCGGAGTGAAGGATCACGCGCGCGTGCGCGCGTACGTGGAGGCCGCGCGGTGCACCAGCTGACCTACGGCGAGTACGGCGGACGCTTCGTCCCCGAGACGCTGATCCCGGCGCTGGACGAGCTCGAGGCCGGCTGGCGCGAGGCCTGGGCCGATCCCGCGTTCCGCGCGGAGCTCGAGGAGCTGGGCCGCACGTACGCCGGCCGACCAACTCCGCTAACGCTCGCGGAGCGCTTCGTTCCAGGAAAGCGCGTCTACCTCAAACGCGAGGACCTGCTCCACACCGGGGCGCACAAGCTGAACAACGCGCTCGGGCAGGCGCTGCTCGCGGTCCGGCTCGGCAAGCGCCGGATCGTCGCCGAGACCGGCGCGGGCCAGCACGGCGTCGCCGCGGCAACCGTCTGCGCTCGCTTCGGGCTCGAGTGCGTCGTCTACATGGGCGAGGAGGACATGCGCCGCCAGCATCCGAACGTCGAGCGGATGGGCCTGCTCGGTGCGGAGGTGCGGCCCGTCGAGTTCGGCAAGCGGACGCTGAAGGAGGCGACGAGCGAAGCCATCCGCGATTGGATCGCGACCGTTGAGACAACGCACTACCTGATCGGCTCGTGCGTTGGGCCGCACCCGTACCCGGAGGTCGTGCGCGAGCTGCAGTCGGTGGTCGGGCGAGAGGCGCGGGAGCAGATCCTGGAGGCCGAGGGCCGGCTCCCCGAGATCGCGGTCGCATGCGTCGGAGGCGGCTCGAACGCCATCGGCCTGTTCGCCGGGTTCCTCGACGACGCCGACGTGAAGCTTCTCGGCGTCGAGGCGGGCGGCGCGGCGAGCCTCGGCGCCGGCCGGACCTCAGTCCTGCACGGGTCACGCTCGGCCGTACTCGCCGACGAGGACGGCCAGGTGCTCGACGCCGAGTCGATCTCCGCTGGCCTCGACTACCCAGGCGTCGGCCCCGAGCACGCCTTCCTGCGAGACAGCGGGCGCGCGAGCTACGTCAGCGCCACCGACGAGGAGGCGCTGGCCGCCTTCCAGCGGCTGGCGCGAACGGAGGGGATCCTCCCTGCGCTGGAGCCCGCCCACGCGCTCGCGCGGGTGGCGGACCTCCAGGAGGAGCTCGTGCTCGTGTGCCTCTCGGGCCGGGGCGACAAGGACCTGGACGAGGTGCTGCGAGCGCTCGGCCGGCAATGAGGAAAACCCTCGCCGTCTACCTGATGAGCGGCCCGGAAACGCCCGAGCTCGCCGAGGCGGCGGTCGAAGGCGGCGCCGACATCGTCGAGCTCGGCTTCCCGTTCTCCGACCCGCTCGCGGACGGGCCGGTCATCCGGCGCGCGGCCGAGCGCGCCCTGGCGCAGGGGATGCGCACCGTCCCTTGCCTCGAAGGACTGGCCGAGACCCGTGCGCGTCTTCCCGAGACGCCGCTTGTCCCGATGACCTACTCGTCGCTCCTCGAGGCCTACGGCTGGGACCGCTTCGCCGCGGACGCGGAGGCCGCGGGCGCGACCAGCATGATCGTCGCCGACCTCCCCGCTGGCGAGCGGCCGGAGCTGCGCCGGGTGCAGCTCGTCGCCCCGACCTCGACCGACGAGCGCATCCGCCTCGCCGCGGAGCACACCGACGGCTGGCTCTACCTCGTCACCGTCACCGGCACAACCGGTGCCCGCGACGACCTCTCCCCCGCGCTCGCCGGACTCGTCGAGCGGGCCCGCCGCGCGACCCGGCTGCCGCTCTACGCCGGCTTCGGAATCTCGACACCGGCCCAGGCCCGCGCCGCGGCCGAGCTCGCCGACGGGATCGTGGTCGGAACGAGCGCCCTCGAGGCCGCCGAAGGTGGCCCACGAGCGCTCGGCGACTACGTGGGGTCACTCCGCGCAGCCCTGGACGAAACCGCATAGACAAGCGGAAAATGGCCACAGTCCTCGTCGACGCCCGCAACGTCCTCCGGTCGCAGTGGCCCAACGTGCCCGAGGACGAGCTCGTCGAGCGCTGCCGCGCGTGGGCCGCGCGCCACGACCACGTCCTCGTCCTCGTCTTCGACGGTACCGCGCCCGGCAACGTCGTAGGAGTCGAGCAGCTCGACGACCGGGCGACGCTCGTCGGGTCCGGCGGCGAGAGCGCCGACGACTGGCTCGCGCGCGAGGCGCCGAGCTACCCGGGCGCCTGGCTCGTCACCTCGGACCGCGAGCTCCGCGCCCGGGCGGGAGGCGACGCGATCCGGATCGTCGGGGGCGGCTCGTTCCTCCGCGAGCTCGAGACCTGACTCGAAGGCCCCGAAAGACAATTCGTCCGCACTTTCCGAACTTCGCTCTCCCCGACCCCTTGCGCGCGACCTCCTCAGGCCCTAGGTTCCCCACTGCACCGAGCACGGGACGCGAGTAGGTCGAAGCCGTCTCTGAGGGCAGTAGGCGGAAGCCGAAGGTCAGCGGAGGCGGGGGACGAAAGCGCACCCGGCTCGGTGAACTTTTGGTCCGACGCTGTCAGCCGTCGGGCAGCGACCAGTCGAAGGGAATCTCGTCGGAGTGCGGGTCGATCCGGTACTTGTCGGGCGCCTCGCGGTCGTACGGCTGCGTCGGGAAGTTCAGGATCGCCGCCTCGTCCTCGCCCCAGTTCTGGCTCGCGTGCCAGACGCCGGGCGGGATCCGGAGAAAGCCGGACGCCGCGCCCGTCAGGCTGTGCACCTGGAAGGCGCCGAAGCTCGGCGAGTCGGTGCGGCCGTCGTAGAGCACCGTCCGGACCGAGCCATGGACGAGGAAGTAGCGGTCGGCCTGGAGCCGGTGCATGCCCCAGCCCTTGATGCGGCCGGGCAGGATCGTGATGCAGTAGGCGTAGACGACGTCCTCGCGCCAGAACGGATGGTCGAAGTTGACGACCTCGGTGAGCGCGCCGCGGTGGTCAACGTAGGGCGACACGCGCGCGAGCTCGACTCCCTCGATCCGTGTCGCCGGAGCATCCTGCAGAGCCGGCGGCAGCACCTCCCCCATGCGGGAAGTCTATGAGCTTCAGGCGCTAGTACCCGTAGGGCTTCGTCGTCGTGTCGTTCGTCTCCGTGCCGCTGCCCGGAGTGATCTCACGCATGCCGGAGGCGTTGTTCGTCGTGAGCGCGCCGGCCATGCCCATGCTCCGGTGGTACTTGCAGTAGAAGGCGACGATCCCCGACTTCGGGATCGTGACGGTGACGGTTGCGTCCTCGCCGGCCTCGACGTCCTTGTTGATTCCCTGCGAGGCGATCGTCAGGTTGTGCTCGGCGGAGCCCTCGTTCTTGAGCTCGAGCTTGACGTTCGCGCCGGGCTTGCCCCTGAGGAGGGTCGGCTCGAAGTAGTAGTCGTCGAGCTCCATCTCCGTCTCGTCTCCGCTCACGGTCTTGGTGCCGTGGTCGTTCACGGTCTGGCCGGCGATCTTCGCCTTCCCGCCCTTGGCGGCCCCGCTCGTGCTCTCGCTCGAGGAGCTCCCCCCGCCGCAGCCCGCGGCACCCAGCGCCAGGAAGAGGCCGATGGCCGCCACGATCACCGTTCCGCGCTTCATCACTCCTCCCGTCCCCTAGACGAGAGGAACTACGGCCGCGGGCCGCAAGTCGGTTTCCTCAGCGCGGCTGCGGAACGATCCGGATGTACGGCTTGGGTGACTCCCACTCGCCGAACAGCTCCTTGGCCTCGTCGTCCGAGACCGAGCCGGCGATGATCACGTCTTCCCCCTGGCGCCAGTTCACCGGAGTCGAGACCTTGTGGTTCGCGGTGAGCTGCAGCGAGTCGATCACGCGCAGCACCTCGTCGAAGTTGCGACCGGTCGTCATCGGGTAGACGAGGATCAGCTTGATCTTCTTGTCCGGGCCGATCACGAAGACGTTTCGAACCGTCTGGTTGTCGGCCGGCGTGCGCTCCTTCGGGTCGCCCGCGACGTCTCCGGGCAGCATCTCGTAGAGCTTCGAGATCTCGTAGTCCGAGTCGCCGATGATCGGGTAGTTCGGCGCCTCACCCTGCGTCTCGGCGATGTCCTGCGCCCAACGCTCGTGGTCGCCCGTCGGGTCGACCGAGAGGCCGATGATCTTGACGTTGCGTCGGTCGAACTCGGGCTTGATCTTGGCCATGTAGCCGAGCTCGGTGGTGCAGACGGGCGTGAAGTCCTTCGGGTGCGAGAAGAGCACGGCCCACGAATCGCCGATCCAATCGTGGAAGTCGATCTCGCCTTCCGTCGTCTGCGCCTGGAAGTCCGGCGCGGTGTCTCCGATCGTCAGAGCCATCTCCTACCTCCTCCAGAGAGCTTGCCTCCAATCTTTGCACGAGGCGTGCACCTGCCGACGGACGCGCTTTAGGCTGGCGCCGTGAGCACCATGGCCGACCTCGACGAGCTCGCGCTGTCCCTTCCACAGTCAACTCGCGAGGTCTCGGAGGACGGCCGGCCCTCGTACCACGTGCACGGGAAGCTCTTCTGCTTCCATCGCGGCCGAAGGCCCGACGCTCTCGACGAGAGCGGCGAGCGGCTGGACGACGTGCTCATGTTCCGCGTCGCGGACCTCGACGTGAAGGAGCTCCTGCTGTCCGACGCGCGCGGGGTGTACTTCACGACTCCGCACTTCAACGGGTACGCGGCGGTGCTCGTGCGGATCCCGAACCTCGGGCGCATCGACCGGGACGAGCTGGAAGAGCTGGTCGTCGAGGCCTGGCTCACCCGCGCGCAGAAGCGTGTCGCCAAGGCGTGGCTCGCCGAGCACGGGGAAGCCTGATGCGCTCGGACCCGAGCCGGCTGGCGTTGTCGTCGTACGCGTTCCCGAACGAGCTGCGCGCCGGCGAGCTCTGGCTGCGAGCGCCGCGCGAGGACGACGTCGATCGCATCGCGCCGGCGTTCGTCGACCCGGACATCGGCGGCGAGGCCGGGCTTCCGGAGGTCGGCGCCGACGAGCTCCGCACGATGATGCGGGAGATGCTTCCGGGGATGCGCGCGAGCGGGATGCTCGCGCCGTACCTGATCGAGGACGCCACGTCGAGCGAGCTCCTCGGCGGCCTCACCCTCCACCACTTCGACGCGATGCGCGACAGCGTCGAGGTCGGCTACTGGCTGTTCGCCGATGCGCGTGGCCGCGGGGTCGCGACGCGAGCCGTCGAGGCGGTCGTGGTTCACGCGCTCGCGAACGGCATCTACCGCGTCGAGGCCCACGTCCGCGTGGGCAACGCCGCCTCCGAACGCGTGCTCGAACGGGCGGGGTTCGAGCGCGAAGGCGTCAAACGGCGCTTCCTGCGCCACCACGGCGAGCGCGTCGACGCGACGCTCTTCGCGCGCTTCGCTCCGGAGTGACTAGGAGGTCTTGCGCGCCGGGTTGAAGAACGGGAGCTCGACGACCGTCGCCGGAACTCGACTGCGCCGCGCCTCCACCGTCCACTCGACCTCGATCTTCGTCCCGGGCTTGCTGTGGTCCGCGCCGATCGACGCCAGCGCCAGGACCTTCTTCAGGGTCGGGCTCCAGGTCGTGCTCGTGGCCTTGCCGGTCTGGCGGCCCCGCGCGTACAGAGGAACGGGGACGCGCGAGGCTGCCGGCTCCAGCGTCGGCGTCAGCCCTTTCGTGCGGTACAGCTCCTCGAGCGGCTCCCATTCGAGCTCCACCCCGACGAGCCTGCGCGGAGGGCCGCCGCGCTCCTGCTCCTGCTCGAGCGCGCGGCGGCCGACGAACTCCACCGGCTTCTCGAAGTCGACGAAATGGCCGAGGATGCCGAGCTCGAACGGCGAGTACGACTGCTCGGGAATGAGCGCGCGCCGCACCGAGTCGAAGTCGACCTCGATCAGGATCAACCCTGCCTCGACCCGCGCGATGTCGAGCGCGAGCATCCCGGCCGGCCGGATCCCGTAGGCGCTGCCCGCCCGAACGAGCGCGTCCCAGAGCTCGACCGCCCGAGCGCTCTCGACCCACACCTCGTAGCCGAGGTCGCCGGTGTAGCCCGTCCGCGAGACGTCGACGGGGATGCCGCCGACCTGCGCTGCCCGCCGGCCGAAGTACCTGAGGTCGTCCCAGGTCGTCTCGGTGGCCGCCCCGAGGACATCGCGGCTCAGCGGTCCCTGCACCGCCAGCGCCGAGATCCGCTCGGTCACGTCCTCGATCTCGACGTCCAGGCCGCGGGCGTTCATCCGCAGCCAGCGCAGCGACGAGTCGGCCGCCGTCCAGCGGTAGGCCTGCTCCTCCAGGCGGGCGACGGTCCCGTCGTCGACGACACGGCCGTCCTCGTTGCACCAGGACGTGTAGTAGACGCGGCCGACGGCGAGCTTGCCGGCGTCCCGCGTGATCACGCGATCGACGAGCTGCGTGGCGTCGGGCCCGGAGACGAGGTACTTGTAGAGCGGAGAGACGTCGATGAGCGCCGCCGCCTCCCGGATGGCGTTGTACTCGATCTCGTGGGAGTCCGAGTACGCGCTCGCGGCGAGATAGCCCGACCACTCCCGCCACTGCAGCTTGGAGTTGAGCGGCGCCGTCCGGGGATAGAACGGGGTTCCGACCGACACGGCGAGCGCTACGACTTCGGGATCTGCTTCTCGGGGTCGAAGAAGGGCAGCGGCACGATTGTCGCGTCTCTCGCGCCATCGGGCGTCTCCACCGCGACCTGCGTCCCGAGCTCGGCGTGCTCGACGGGGAGCCACGCGTACCCGATGTTCTTCTCGAGCCGCGGCGAGTAGACGGCGGAGGTCACCCGTCCGCTCGCGCCGTCGGCCGAGACCGGCCAGTCGGTCGCGTTCATCTCCAGCCGGCCGCCCTCGATCTCGACGCCGACGATCTTCTGTCTCACGCCCTCGTCGCGAATCCTCGTGAGCGCGTTCCGGGCGATGAAGTCCGCCTCGGTGTCCAGGTCGACGAGCCGGTCGAGGCCCAGCTCAAAGGGGTTGTTCTCGTAGGTCATGTCTGCGCCCCAGTTGAAGATGCCTCCCTCGATCCGCCGGATGTCCACCGGCCCGGTCGGGCGGATCTCGTACGGCTCGCCCGCCCCCATGATCCGGTCCCACAGGTCGGTTCCGCGCGAGGCGTCGAGGAGGTAGATCTCGTATCCGACCTCCGACGTCCAGCCGGTGCGCGTGAGGATCAGCGGGATGCCATCCAGCTCGAGGCGGCGGAAGTGGTAGTAGCGCAGGTCGAGGATGTCGTCGCCGAACAGGGCCTGCACGACGTCCTTCGACTTCGGGCCCTGGATCTGCAGCGGGTACGCCTCGGCCTCCGAGAGCTGCACGTCCATCCCCGCGTAGGCCGCCAGCCCCTTCGCGTACGGCAGCACGTCGCTGTCGGCGAGCGCGAACCAGAACGTGTTCTCGTCCAGCCGCAGCATGACCGGGTCGTTGAGGATCCCGCCGTCGGGTGCCGTGATCAGCACGTACTTGCCCTGGCCGACCGCACACGTGCTGAGGTCGCGGCAGGTGAGCAGCTGTGCGAAGCGGAAGCCGTCCGGTCCGGTCACCTCCACGTTGCGCTCGACGGCGACGTCCCAGAGCGTCACGTGGTTCAGCAGGTGCCAGTACTCGGCCTCGAAATCGTCGAAGTTGATCGGGAAGAGCGTGTGGTTGTAGACGGTGAAGCCCTTCGGGTCGTGGCGCTGCGTCGCCTCGTAGAAGGGACTCCGCCGCAAGCGCGCTCCGCGCTGGACGGTCTGCATGTCGAACGGGCCGGGCATGGTCGGCAAATATAGTCGGGCGGCTTTGGCCGATCGCGGTTCCTATGACGCCGTCATCGTCGGTGGCGGGCACAACGGGCTCGTAGCCGCGGCCTACCTGGCGCGGGCCGGGCTCAAGGTCGTGGTGCTGGAGCGGCGCCACGTTCTCGGTGGGGCGGCGGTGACCGAGGAGGTGTTCCCCGGCTTTCGGTTCAGCGTGGCCTCGTACGTCGTATCGTTGCTTCGCCCCGAGATCGTCCGGGAGCTCGCGCTGCCGAGGCACGGCCTCGAGATCCTGCCGCTCGATGGGACGTTCACGCCGCTCGACGACGACTACCTGTGGCGGGTGAACGATCACGGCCGCACCGTGCGCGAGCTGCGGCGCTGGTCGGCGAGCGACGCGGAGGCCTACGAGGAGTACAGCCGCCTGATGGTCGAGATGGCGAGGTTCGTCAAGCCGATCCTGTCCATCACGCCGCCGGACCCGGGCCGGCTCGATCCGCGCGAATGGCTCCCCGTTGCGCGCCTCGCGCGCGACTTCAACGACCTCTCCCTCGAGCAGCGGGCCGTGTTCATCCAGCTCATGACGATGAGCGCCGCCGACTTCCTCGACCAGTGGTTCGAGACGGATCCGCTCAAGGCGACGATGAGCGCCTCCGGGATCATCGGCACGTTCCAGGGGATCCGCTCTCCCGGGACCGCGTACGTCCTCCTGCACCACTACATGGGCGAGATCGACGGCGTCCTCCGCGCCTGGGGCATTCCGCGAGGCGGGACCGGCGCCGTCAGCGAGGCGATCGCGAGCGCCGCCCGGTCGTTCGGCGCCGAGATCCGGATCGAGACCGCCGTCGAGCACTTCCTGACCCGAGGCGACGAGGTCGATCGGCGCCGTCACGTCGGCGGGCGACGAGGTGACCGGGCGCGTGACGCTGTCGAGCCTCGACCCGCAGCAGACGTTCGTCCGGCTCCTGCCGTCCGGCCTCCTCGACGGGTCGTTTCTCGACGAGGTCGCGCGCTACCGGTACCGGGGCTCGAGCGGGAAGGTGAACCTCGCACTGGACGGGCTGCCCGAGTTCACGTGCCTGCCCGGCGAGGGCGACCACCTGCGCGGGGCGATCAGCTTCAGCCCGAGCATCGACTACATGGAGCAGGCCTACGACGACGCGAAGTCGGGGCGCTTCAGCCGCCGCCCGTACATCGACATGGTCATCCCGACCCTGGTCGACCCGTCGATGGCGCCTCCGGGCAAGCACGTCATGAGCTGTTTCGTCCAGTACGCGCCCTACCACCTGGCCGACGGCGACGAGTGGGACGACGCCCGGCGCGAGGCGTTCCGGGAGACCGTCGTCGACACGATCGCGGAGCGGGCCCCGAACATCCGCGAGCGGATCCTGCATGCGCAGGTGCTCACCCCCAAGGACATCGAGGAGACGTTCGGGCTCTCCGAGGGGAACATCTTCCAGGGCGAGCTCTCACTCGAGCAGCTCTTCTTCAACCGGCCCGTGCCGGGCTGGGCGCGCTACCGGACGCCGCTGCGGAACCTCTGGATGTGCGGCTCGGCCACGCACCCCGGAGGCGGGATCATGGGCGCGTCAGGACACCTCGCGGCGCTGCAGGTCCTGCGCTCGCTCCGCGCGAAGAAGGCGGCCTGAGCGTGGCCCCGGAGCGGTACGACGCGATCGTCGTCGGGGCCGGCCACAACGGCCTGGTCACGGCCTCGTACCTGGCGAAGGCGGGGCTCCGGACCCTGGTGCTCGAGCGGCGAAGCCTGCCCGGCGGCCTCCTGGCTACCGAGGAGGTCGCGCCCGGCGTGCGCGCGCCGGTCGCGGCCGACTGCGTCGGCGGCCTCCGTGACGACGTCGCCCGCGACCTCGGGCTCGCCTCGCACGGCTTCCGCGCGGTCGAGCCGGAGGTGGCGGCATTCGCCCCGTCGGCCGACGGGCCCGGCCTCACGCTGTGGCGCGACCCGGTTCGGACGGCGACGGAGCTCCGGACGCGGGCCCAACCACGCGATGCCGAGGCGTTCGTCGCCTTCGACCGCAGAATCCGCTCGCTGGGCGCCTTTCTGGCCCGCGTCCAGGCGACCGAGCCGCCGGACCTCGCCTCGCCGTCCCTCTCGGACGCCACCGGCGGCCTCACACTGCTGAATGGCCTGCGGCACCTCGGGAGGCAGCAGGTGCGCGAGGCGCTCCGGGTGCTGCCGATGTCCGTGGCGGACCTCGTCGGCGAGGCGGTCGACGACGAGGCGCTGCGCGGCGTCCTCGGCGCGCGAGGCGTTCGTTACACAGCCATGGGCCCGCGGTCGGCCGGAACGGCGCTCAACTTCTTGTGGGACTCGGCCTCGGGAGGAGGAGCCGCAGGCCGCACGGTCTTCGCACGCGGCGGGCCGGACGCTCTGGCCGAGGCGCTCGCCGCCGCTGCGCGAAGCAGCGGCGCGACGATTCGCTGCGACGCAGACGTCGCGGCCATCCGAACCGGCGGAGGAGCCGTCGAGGGGGTGGCTCTCGCAAGCGGCGAGGAGATCGACGCGCGGATCGTCGCGTCGAGCGCCGACCCCAAGCAAACCCTCCTGCACCTCGTCGATCCCACGGAGGTCGGCCCGACACTGGGCTGGCGGGTCGAGAACATCCGCACGCCCGGCGTGGTGGCGAAGGTGACGCTCGTCCTGGAGGGACTGCCGGCGATCGGCGGGCTCGAAGACCCCGAGCGCCTGCACGGGCGCATCGTCGTGGCGCCGAGCCTGGGCGACCTCGAGCGCGCATTCGACGAATCGAAGTACGGCCGGATCTCGGAGAGCCCGTATCTCGAGGCGACGATCCCGACGCTCTCGGATCCCGGGCTCGCCCCCGAAGGCATCCACGTCATCGCCGCGCTCTTCCAGTACGCGCCGCGACAGCTCCGTGACGCGGACTGGGACGAAGCGGCACGAGACCGCGTCGGCGACGCGGCCGTGCGAACGCTCGAGGCCTATGCACCGGGCCTCTCGGACCGGATCGTCGCCCGCCACGTCGTCACGCCTGCGGACCTCGAGCGTGACTACGGTCTCAGCGGCGGCCACCCGATGCACGGCGAGCTCGCCCTCGACCAGGTCTTCGCCTGGCGGCCGCTCCTCGGGCAGGCGCGCTACCGGCTTGGCGACATCCGCGGTCTCTATCTGTGCGGAGCCGGCGCCCATCCCGGCGGCGGGATCACCGGCGGCCCGGGGAGGAACGCGGCGCGCGCCATCCTGGCCGATGCCCGGCGAGCTCGGCGTCGCCGCGCACGGCCTCGCGCGCCGGCGTCTGCCTAGCGAATCGCTGCGAGCCGCTCGAGGCTCGCGGCCGGCCACAGAGCCTTCGTGTCGTAGTAGACCTCGAACGCGGGCACGCCCTCCGGCAGCGCGACCCAGCCCACCTTCGACTTCGTGAAGATGTGGACGTCGGGCTCGACGTCCCGGGGCTCGTCAAGCGTGCCGCCGCGAACGAAGCGGATCTCCGGCCGTCCGTACTCGCTGAAGACCGCGACCTGGCAGGCCGGGCACCGGAAGATCCGCTGTGTGCTGCCGTCGTCGCGCGGCACGTCGACCGGCTGCGGGTCTCCTGCGAGCAGCTCCACGCGATCGGCCTCGATCAGCAGGTTGATGACGAACGCGCTCCCCGTCTGCCGCTGGCAGTTGAGGCAGTGGCAGCAGTGCACGACGAGCGGCGCGGACGCGAGCCGGTAGCGAACGGCCCCACAGGCGCAACCACCTTCACCCATGCTTTCCTCCTCGAGGACTGGAACCCCGACAGTAGCTCGCGCGTTAGTGTCCTGAAGAACACAGCGAGAAGCGAATGCACAGGGGAGGAACAGGAATGAGCGACGACATCGAGACGGGACCGATCGACTACCTCATCGTCGAGTGGCCGCCCGGCAAGGAGCCCAACGGCGAGGGGCTGAAGCACCTCGTCGACCTGACGGATCGCGGCCTCGTGCGCGTTCTCGACCTCGCGTTCGTCAAGAAGGAAGAGGACGGATCCGTGGTCGGCATCGCGGTCACCGATCTCGACGGCGACGGTGAGCTCGATCTCATCGAGTTCGAGGGCGCGGCCTCCGGCGTGCTCGACCAGGACGACTACGACGAAGCCGGGGCAGCGCTCGAGGCCGGCAGCTCTGCGGCGATCCTCGTCTACGAGAACACGTGGGCAGCCCCGTTCGCGACGGCGCTCCGCAAAAGCGGCGCGCAGCTCGTCGCGGCCGGCCGGATCCCGATCAACGACCTCATCCAGAAGCTCGACGAGCTCGAAGCCGCAGAGGCCTAGGAACCGAAAGGAGCATCACGATGCCAGGACTGATCAGAGGAGTCGCCAGGGTGGCCGTCGTGGCCGGCACCGCGACCGCGGTGTCGAACCGCGTCTCACGCCGGCAGGCGTCGCGCTGGGCCGAGCAGGATGCCGCTGCTGCGCCCCCGCCGCCCGAGGCCGCGCCCGCGGCTCCGGCTCAGGACGACAAGCTCGAGCAGCTCAAGCAGCTCGGGGAGCTGAAGGACTCGGGCGTGCTCACCGAGGCCGAGTTCGAAGCGCAGAAGGCCAAGATCCTCGCCGGCTGATATCTCCACGCGCAGGCGCGGGTTGCTCCTGTACGGCGACACCATGCGGTCGCCCGCACTGCGCCACGAGCTCCCCATCGCGATCATCGACCCGGTGCTGTTCGCCGAGGTCGACGGGCGGCAGTACGTCCTGACGAGCTTTCTCGAGCGCGACCGCGTGAAGCAGGCGCTTCCCGACGCCGAGCTGCTCGACTACGTGGAGCTCGGCTACCGCGAGTTCGCCCGCGGCGGGATGTCGATGCTCGAGGCCGGACGGGAGGTCGAGGCCCGGGCGGTGCAGGAGATCGGGATCGAGGAAGCGACCGTCCCGGGGGACTTTCCGCTTGCGCTCGGCGACCGCCTGCGCGAGGACGGGGTCGTCCTGACCGTCGACGACGCTGCCGTGGGGCTGCGACGACGGGCGAAGAGCCCGGTCGAGATCGAGGGCATCCGTGTCGCGCAACGTGCGGCCGAGGCTGGGATGGCCGCGGCGGCGAGGCTCCTCGGGCGTTGCGAGCCGGGCGAGGACGGCCGGCTCGAGTTCGACGGAGAGCCGCTTCTCGCGGAGGACGTGCGCACCACCCTGCGCGCAGCCTGCGAGGAGCACGGCGCACCCTGCCCGCCCGACGTGATCGTCGCGTCGATGTGGCAGGGCGGCGGGCATGAGCCGGGCAGCGGCCCGCTTCCCGCGGGCCTTCCGATCACGATCGACGTCTGGCCGCAGCATGAGGCGAGCGGCTGCTGGGCGGACATGGCGAGAACGTTCGTCGTCGGCGACCCTTCATCCGAGCATGCAGGCTTGATCTCCGAGAAGGCCGAGCTCGCTCTAACCGCGCTCGAGCAGGCAAAGGAGGCGGTCCGGCCGGGGATCACCGGGCGCGAGCTCTTCGACGCCACCTGCGACCTGTTCGAGGCGGCGGGCCACCCCACGCAGCGAACCGCGGGACCTGACGAAGAGGACGGCTTCCAGCACTCGCTCGGCCACGGCGTCGGGCTCGAGGTACACGAGGCGCCGCCGCTCGGGCTCGCGGGCCACGAACCCCTGGTCGTCGGCGACGTGATCGCGATCGAGCCCGGGCTCTCGGACAGCCGCGTCGGCATGGTCATCTTCGAGGATCTCGTGCTCGTGACGGAAACCGGGTGCGAGGTGCTCACCCGGTTTCCGTACGATCTGGCGCCGCGTCTCTGAGCGTCTAGGCGGAGGCGAGCGCCGGCTCCTCCTCGGCCGGCCCGGGCTCGCCGCTCTCGAGTCGCGGAAGCCACTCGAGCCAGCTCGGCAGGTACCAGTTCCACTCGCCGAGCAGCTTCATCGACGCCGGCAGAGAGCACCGCGCGGACGATGGTCGCGTCGATCAGGACCGCGACCGCGAGCCCGACGCCGAACTGCTTGAACAGCAGCAGCGAGAGCGTCGCGAAGATCGAGAAGACGGCGACCATCACGACGGCCGCGCTCGTGACCACACCGGCCGTCGACCTGATCCCGTTGGCGATCGCGTCGTCCATGCTCTCGCCGCGGTCGAACAGCTCGCGGATCCGGCTGACGATGAAGACGTGGTAGTCCATCGAGAGCCCGAAGAGGATCACGAACAGCAGCATCGGCACGACGGGCGCGATGCCGGCGGTCGAGCTGAAGCCGAGCAGGCTCTTCCCGACGCCGTGCTGGAAGACGAGCACCAGCACGCCGTACGCGGCGGCGACCGAGAGGACGTTGAGCAGGATCGCCTTGGCCGCGACGACGATCGAGCGGAACGCGACCAGCATCAGGATGAATGCGAACAGGAGGACGAAGCCGAACACGTACGGGAGCTTCGACTTCATCTGGTCCTGCTGGTCCTGCCACTCGGCGGCGACTCCGGTCACGCCGGCCGAGGTTGCGGGGATTGCGCCGACCGTCTGCGGGATGATGTCGTCGCGGAGCACCGCGAGGGACGCCTTCGACGCAGCGTCGGTTCCGTTCCCCTCGGTCGGCAGCGTGATCTTGGCCACGGTCGCCTCACGGTTGGTCTCGACGGTGATCGGCTCGTCGACCCGGCCGCTCGCGAGCGCCCTGGCCTTCAGCTCGCCGATCGCGTTCCGGACGGCTGGCGTGTTCACGTCGGGCGCCTTGACCACGACACGCGCGGGGAGCGCGCTCCCCGGGAACGCCTGCTGCATGCGGTCGTAGGTTTTCACGACGGGGAGCGACTTCGGGAACGTGTCAGCGCCCGGGGTCGCAATTCGCAGATGAATCGCCGGGAGCGCGAGCGCCAGCAGCAGGCCGCCCGAGAGCACCGCGGACAGCACCGGCCTGCGCAGGACGGCGTCGACGATCGCTCCCCAGAAGCGGCCCTCGCCGCCGCCGCGGCCGCCCAGCCGGCCGACGAGCGGGACCTTCAGCCGGTCGACGCGGTCGCCGAGCTTCGAGAGCAGCGCGGGAAGCACCGTCAGCGACCCGAGCATCGCCACGGCGACGACGATGATCGTCGCGTAGCCGAACGAGGCGAAGGCCGCGTCGCCCGTCAGGAACATCCCGGCCATGGCGACCATGACCGTCAAGCCCGAGATGAGAACCGAGCGCCCCGAGGTCGCCGCGGCGGCTTCGAGCGCTGCCTGCTCGCTCCGCCCCGCGGCACGCTCTTCACGTTCGCGCCTGAGGTAGAACATCGAGTAGTCGACGCCCACAGCGAGCCCGATCAGGAGCACGACAGCCGGAGCCGCCTGGTCGAGCGGAATCAGGTGGCTGGGCAGCGCGACCAGCCCGAACGTCGCGAACACGGCCGTGAGGGCCAGCAGCAGCGGTATCCCCGCAGCCACGAGCGCTCCGAACGCGATCACGAGGATGATCAGCGTGAGCGGAACGGAGAACACGCCCGCGCGCTCGAGGTCCTTCGCGAAGAGCCCGTCGACGGCCTTGGCCGAGCTCGCATCGCCGAACTCGCCGATGAAGAGCCCCGGATGAGCGCTCTGCGCCTCGTCGACGGCCTTCAGGACCGGGCCGATCTTGTCGCCCGCGTCGATCCTCTTTCCGCGGATGTCGAACTCCACGAGCGCCGAGCGCCCGTCCTTCGCGATCTGGCCGGCATTGGCCGGTTCGAGCGGCGAGCGGACGTCCTGAACGACCGCGATCTTCGAGACACGCGCGACGACGTCCGCGACCGCGGCGTCGAATGCGGGCGTTCCCGCCTGCGCGGAACGGCTCTGGATGAGGACGCTCTCCCCCGCGGGCTGCTTGAATCCGGCGTCGAGGACCCGGTTCATGCGGCCCGACTCGCCGGGCCCGGACGTGGTCGGGTCGATGTTCTTCACGCCGACCATGCCTCCGATGCCGAAGGCGACGATCACGAACGCCAGCCAGCCGAACGTTGCGGTCTTCCAGTGGGCGGCGCTCCAGCGACCCATGCGGGCCGCGATGTTGGAGTGGTGCCTCGGACGGGTCATCTCGTTCCTCCTTCGTTCGATGACTCGACGCTACGACCGGTCCGCCCGCGGGTCGTCGGCACAAGGTCGGATTCGCGCTCGTACCAGCCGACGATTCCGACTCCTACTCTGGTAGGAGGCGGCGAGCGAACGCCTGCAGTACGTTCACGGCGTGAGCCGGATCGAGCACCTGGTGCGCAGGCACACGCTCGACGTACTGATCGTGTTGCTGGCCCTTGCGGCCATGGTCGAGGTCTGGGCCAGCCATGGCTCGTCTACTGCTGTGCAATTGACGCTCTGGTTTGCTATTCCGGCAATCGCGGTCCTGGCGACCCTGCTCTTCTTCCGCCGCCGGTTCCCCCTCGGAGCTCCGGCTGCCTTCTGGCTGCTGGCTGCCGGGCTGTCACTCGTCGATGGGCGGCTGGTGACGGTCCCGAGGGGCGTCTTCTTCCTTGGGATCACCGCCGCATACCTGCTCGGGAACCTGAGCGACGCCGTGAAGGCCCGTCTGGGCCTGGCGGTCGTTCTCGGCAGCACGGCGCTCATCGTCTACCAGGACCCCGAGGCAGCGAACGGCGAGTTCGTCTTCGTCCCACTCCTGTTCGGCGTCTCCTGGCTTGCCGGCTTCTTTCTCCGCGAACGGGAGCGCGAGGCCGAGGCGGCCGAGCTCCGCGCGGCCCAGGCCGAGCGCGACCGCGAGGCGGCGGCACGCATCGCCGTGGCCGAAGAGCGTGCGCGGATCGCCCGTGAGCTCCACGACATCGTCGCCCACGCCGTCAGCGTGATGGTGCTCCAGGTGGGCGCCGTCAGGCACAAGCTCCCCGATGACCAATCGGAGGGCCGCGACGCGCTCAGAGGAGTCGAACAGGCCGGCCGGACCGCGCTTGCCGAGATGCGGCGTCTCCTCGCGGCCATGCGCCGCGATGGTGACGAGGCCGAGCTCATCCCCCAGCCGGGCCTCGATCGGCTCGACTCGTTGCTTGACGAGGTCGGCCGGGCAGGACTGCCCGTGGAGCTCCACGTCGAAGGCGAGCCCTTCCCGCTCCCGAGAGGCGTCGACCTCTCCGCGTATCGCATCGTCCAGGAAGGCCTGACGAACGCCCTCAAGCACGCGCAGGCGAGCACCGCCGACGTCACGCTCCGCTATCGAAACGACGAGCTGGGCATCGAAGTGCGCGACGACGGCCTGGGGACAGCGACGAGCGACGGGCTCGGCCACGGCCTCGTCGGCGTCCGCGAGCGCGTCAAGATCTACGGCGGCGAGATGAGCGTGGGGACGGCGAACGGAAGCGGGTTCGTTCTCAGCACGCGCCTTCCGATCGTCGACCGGGAACCATGACGATCCGCGTCCTCGTCGCCGACGATCAGTCGATGGTTCGCGCCGGGTTTCGCATCCTGCTCGGCGGTGAGGAGGACATCGAGGTCGTCGCCGAGGCCAGCAACGGGCTCGAGGCGGTGGACAAGGCTGCGCGCTTCGATCCCGCAGTCATTCTGATGGACATCCGCATGCCCGAGCTCGACGGCCTCGAGGCGACGCGGCGCATCCTCGAGAAGGACCGCGACGCCCGGATCCTGATCCTCACCACATTCGATCTCGACGAGTACGTCTACGAGGCCCTGCGAGCGGGAGCGAGCGGCTTCGTCCTCAAGGACGACTCCCCCGAGCAGCTCATCGCGGCGATCCGGACGGTTGCAGCCGGAGACGCGCTCCTCTCCCCCGCCGTGACCAAGCGCGTGATCAAGCAGTTCGCGAAGCACTGCGCGCCCCGCGCCGCCGGAGGGGATCGACAAGCTGACCGACCGCGAGCGGGAGGTCCTGCGTCTGATGGCAGAGGGCCGCTCGAACGCGGAGATCGCGCAGGAGCTCTTCATCAGCGAGACGACGGTCAAGACACACGTCACGCACGTCCTGCAGAAGCTCGACCTGCGCGACCGCGTCCAGGCGGTCGTGCTCGCCCATCAGACCGGGCTCTTCGACGGCTAGTCAGCAACGTGCCCGCGCGCTTCGGAGGCCCGGCCGTGTCGGGCGGCGGCGACGGCTTCGAGACGCGAGTTCACTCCGAGGGCTCGCAGCAGATGGCGGACGTGGTTCCGGACCGTCTCAGTGCTCAGATGGAGCTCCTGCGCGATCTGCTTTGTCGAGCGTCCCTGCTCGAGCAGGCGGAGCACCTCGGCCTGGCGGGGCGTGAGGTGCGCGGGCGGCGTGCTCGCCTCCTCGTCCAGCGGGCCGGTCAGCAGCCCGAAGACGCCGACCACACGCTCGCCGCCCATCAGCGGCACGGCGCTGACCTCCAGCGCGAGGCGGGTTCCGTCGGTCGAGACGAAGACTCCGCTTGTCTCGGTCGCCGCGGTCGTGCCGAGCACCTTGCGGGCGAAGAGCTCCCGCGCCCGCGCCCGGTCCTCCGGGCCGACAATCGAGGTGAAGTGCCGGCCGCGAACGTCGCCGAGGAGGCGCTCGGCCGCCGGGTTGATCCACCGGACGACCCCATCCGTGTCGAGGACGTAGCTCGGGACGGGTATGCCGGCGAGCGCCTGCTCGATGTCGCCGCCGACCGCCAGCCCGCCAGCCGTTGGAGCCATTCCGAGAGTGTGGTCGATCGACAAGGGTTTGTCACGTGTCGCGGAACGCCGAAGGGCGCCGTCGACGGCGCCCTTCGGGTTCGGGTGGAGTTGGTGTTCCGCTAGTTGATGTTGCCCCCGGCGGGCACTTTCTCCTACGCCTGGCCGAAGACGAACGAGTCGCCGTTGACGCTCAGGCTGCGGAGGCGGGCCGTGAGGTCCGCCCCTCCGGTGAAGCCGGTCGTGACGTAGATGCCGCTCACCACGTCCGAGCCGTGGGCCGCGAGCACCGCCGCCCAGGACTGCTGGTCCGGGGGCACCCCGTCGCACGAGTCGTCGTCGTAACGCACGTCGTTCCCGACGACCTCGAACGTGTTGAACACGTTCTTGCTCGGGACCGTCGTCGCGCACTGAGTCGCGTCGAAGATCACGTCGTCGTTGCCGCCGTTCAGGAAGATCCGCAGGTACGCCTCCCCGATCGGCGCGGTGTCCGCCGCGGAGTACATCACCGTGTACGAGAGCTGCGTGATCTGGTTGAGCGTGAGGCCGTTCGCCCCGTCGTACCGCACGGAGCCGCCCCAGGCGCCGCCGTCCGAGTACGGGCCGAACTGCACGCCGTCCAGTGACGTAGCGACGCTCGCGTTCGTGCCGGAGAAGTCGCCGGTCAGCCGGAGCAGCCCCGGCGCCGGTGCGCCCTTGTCGCCCTTGTCGCCCTTGTCGCCCTTGTCGCCCTTGTCGCCCTTGGCGCCCGCGTCGCCCTTGGGACCCTGCGCACCAGCACGCCCTTGCGGGCCGCGGGCGCCGGTCTTCCCGTGGTGGCCCCGCACCAGCGCCTTGCGGGCGGTGTCCGAGAGATCGGAGAGCGAGATCGCGCCTTTCTTGATCTGGCTGGACGACGTGATCACGTAGTGCTTGGCGGCAAATGCGCCGGAGGTGACCGCGAGCACTGCGACGAGCCCGGCGATCAGGGTGATTCCCTTCTTCATCGATCGTTCCTCTCTTATCCCAGGCCTTCACATTGCGACTGGCGGGAGCAGCGTTCGGCCCGGGATCTTGAGGCTGCTCTCGACAAGAACGACGGTAGCCCTACCCCGGCGGAGCCACAATGACCCGATGGGGTCGGTTCTGTGCGCGCGAAAAGGGCCAGCAATTGCGGGCCCTTCCAGCAGGGGCAGGATTTGACCTACGACCTCCGGGCGTCGCCTACGTCCGAGCAGGCGGCACCAGTGGCACCTCCGCGGCAGACGGGGGAGGCTCCTTGCGCACGCGCTTCCACACGGCGTCGAGGAGCACCGCCAGAGCAGCAATCGCGACGATGGCCACGAACGTTTCGGGCGCGTTGCGCAACGTGTCGACCGCGAAGAAGAGGAGCACGACGACCGTCGCCAACATGCCCGCGAGGACGATCGAGCCTCGGGCGCCGGTCGACGACCGCAGCCGGTAGCCGGCCATGCCGACGAGCAGGAAGATCACGAGCGAGCAGGCGCTTCCCACTGAAGCAATCGCCGAGAGATCGACGAGGTTGGAGACGACGAGCACGATCGCGGCCGTGATCAGCAACCCGGCCTTCGAGCCAAGCGGCGAACTGCGTCCGAAGAAGGGTGGGAACTGGCCGACGTCGGCCAGCATCGCAGTCAGGCCCGAGGACGCGTAGAGCGTCGCGTTCACCGACGATGCCGTGGCGAGCAGCGCGGCGACGGCCATGATCGTGAAGCCGGCGTCACCGAGGGTCGGTCGCGCCGCCTCCGCGATCGCGGTCTCGCCGTAGCCGACGACCTCGGTGACGGTGAGCGTGCCGAAGACGCCGAGCGCGATCAGGACGTACGTAACCGAAGTGACACCGAGTGCCAGGTACATCGCCTTCGGTAACTCGCGGGCCGGCTCGCGTAAGTCCCCGACAGCGAAGGTGATCACGCTGAAACCGAGGTAGGCGAAGAAGGTGAGAGCGACGCTGGCGATGATGTCCGAGACAGCCGGATATCCGCTGAAGGCGAGCAGGTGCGGGTCGATGTCGACGAGGGTCGCGACGATGAAGACGGCGAAGACGGCGAGCAGGACAACCACGATCAGCGACTGGGCGCGGTCGACGAAACGGGCACCGATCAGGTTGATCCCAGCCATCGCGACCACGATCACGGAGGTGAAGACGTTGTCCCAGCCGGCCGCGGCGTCGTTACCGATGAAGAGCGAGGTCGCGTAGCTTCCGAAGGCGACGGCCACCATCGAGCAGACGATCACGATCGCAGCGAAGTAACCGAGCCAGGAGGAGATCCCGACCAGCCGCCCGTTCCCGAACCCCTCGAGGAGGTACGCGATCAGCCCGCCCGAGGATGGATAGCGGACGCCCAGCTTGACGACGTTGTAGCCGAGCAGCGCGGCGACGATGCCGGCGAGCAGGAACGAGAGCCAGACCGCCGAGCCGGCGACGGTACCGGCCTCGCCGAGCAGCGCGAAGATGCCGGCGCCGACCATCGCGCCGATGCCGAGAAAGGCGGCGCCGCGGACGCTCATGAAACGATGTGCATGTCGTGGCTCTGCAGAAGTGGCAACCGGCGTGGTTCGCTCGATAGAGAAAGGCCCCGTTCAGGGACCTTTCCAGTAGCGGGGGCAGGATTTGAACCTGGGACCTCCGGGTTATGAGCCGCCTCGATTGCGCACACGCGTTCCGCCGTATTCCGCCGAAGTGCAGGCTCCGAGCCAGATTGGCCCACGGCCGTTGCATTTAGGCGGAACACGGTGACATCGCTGCGGAAGCTCACTGCTTGCAGAACGCTTGCAGCACCGAGTCGGCGTGGTGTGTTTCCCCTCTCAGGCCCATGTCCTCGCGTGTCGCGCATTCAGCAACCGACGCGCAGCGGCAGGTCGTTCGGAACCTCGGCGAGGTCGACGAACTCGCGTGCGAATAGGCTGAAGCTGTCAACGTCCGCAAAGTTCGAGGCAAGTCCAAGCGATGCGCGGATGGCTCCACCAGAGGGAAGGCCGATCGCGTGCAGGTAGTCGTCGAGTGCCATCCCGTCGCCGAACTCGCCGCCAACCAGGGTCTCGCCCGAGATGGTGAACGCAACCTCGCCGGCGCCGGGGTTGCAGAAGCAGCCGGTGCGCAGCGAGATGTTGCGCTGGCGCGCGACGCGGTCGACGTAGCGCTCGTCGACGATTCGCCCGTCAGGGTGGAGGAAGTTGAAGGCGATCGTGGCGCCGCGGCGCTCGAAGCCGCGGGGCCCGTAGATGGTGGCCGCCGGGGCGCCGTCCGAGTGGCGGAGCGAGTCGAGCGCGTCGAGCAGCCGGCTGCCGAGCGCCTCAACGCGCGCGTGGATCGTCTCGATGCCGACTCGCTCAAGCAGGCGGAGGCCGATCTCGACGGCGGGCAGGTTGAGGAAGTTGACGGTACCGTCCTCGAAGTGGGCCGCGCCGCGGGCGGATTGGTACCACTCGCGCTGGACGAAGGCGGCAACGATCGTGCCACCCGAGAACCAGGGCCGTTCGAGCCCGGCGAGCGCTTCGCGGCGGGCGAGCAAGGCGCCGACGCCGGTCGGCCAACCGAACAACTTGTAGAAGGAGAGCGCGACGAAGTCGGGATGCCACCGGGAGAGATCGAGACGGTTGGTCGGCACGTAGGCGGCGGCGTCGAGGAGCACGTCCCAGCCCTGGGCATGGGCTCGCTCGATCCAGTCGAGTGGGTGCTGGACGCCGGAGAAGTTCGACTGGGCGGGGTAGGCGAACAGGTTGTGGTGCTCGCCCGAGACCTCGGTCAGATAGCGGGGCAGCAAGTGCTCGTCGACGCGTAGCTCGGGCGGCTCGCTCGGGACGTAGGTTGTCTCGGCGCCGCGGGCGCGGGCGAACTCCCGGATGCCGTTGACCGAGTTGTGGTTGTCGAAACTGAGCAGGAAGCGGCCGCCGGGCCGGAACGGGTAGGCCTCACCGATCAGGCGGAGCGCGCCGGTCGCATTCGGGGTGAAGATCGCGACGTACTCCTCGGGCGAGGCACGGAAGAACTCGAGCACCGCCTCGCGCGCCCGCTCAACCAGCTCCGTCATCGCGACCGAGGTCGGATTGACCGAGTGCGGATTGCCGAACACGCCCGCCCGCAGCAGCTCGAGGTGCTCGCTCAGCTGCGAGTCGGCGTAGAGGCCGGCGCCGGTGTAGTCGAGGTAGACGTGGCCGCCCGCGTCGAGGCGGGCGAAGTCGCTGCGGCGGAGCTCGTCGAGGATCGCGGTGTCGGCGTAGCGTGGGTGCGCGCGAGCGAACGCCGCCTCCCGCTCATCTACCGAGGCCGCGAACTTCGTGTCGAGAGGTGTCGACTGTGTCACGGTGGCGCCGCTGCCGATTCTGCACTCACGGGCGGGCGCAGGCCGCCGTTTCGTGCGAGCGCGTCGAGTTCGGCGAGGCCGCCAATCGGGCGTGCGGGCTCACGGCACCGGCGGGTAGTTGGCCTCGATCACGGTCTCGATCGGCAGGTCGAGCGAGGCGGAGACGAGGCAGGTCTGCTCGGCCTGCTCTGCCAGCCGGCGCGCCTGTGGCGCGTCGGCCGGGTCGGTCTCGACCGCGAGGCGCAGCGACAGGCGCGTGAAGCCGAAGCGGCCGTCGGCGCGTTTGCCGGCAACGCCGTCGCCCTCGATGGTCAGGCTGGTGTAGGCGAGTCCGGCCCGGGCCGCGAGGCCGGTGAAGGTGACGGCCAGACACGAGGCCGCGGCGGCGACGAAGAAGTCCTCGGGGCTCCAGGTCGTGGGGTCGTTGCCCCGGAACACAGGCGGCGCGGTGATCTCGATCGCCGGCTTGCCCTCCACCCGAGCTGCGACGCGCCGCTCCCCGAGCCACTCCACCTTGACCGGGAAGTGGAACTCCTTGGCGCGCACGGTCGGTTCCTTCTCGGTGGTCATGGCCATCAGTACAGGCGGGCGGCGAGCCGCCGCCGGTAGCGCACCGTCAGCGGGTGCTCGTTGCCGAGCTCGCCGAAGAGGCCGACGGTCAAGGTGATCAGCCGCTCGCGCTCGTCGCCCTCGGCAGCGGCGATGGCCTCGAGCAGCAACTCGAAGGCGCGCTCGTGGTCGCCGTGCTCGAGCGCCTGCCGCACCACGGGCAGCTCGCCGGATCCGTTCAGCTCGGCGATCAGGCGCTCGCTCGCGGTTGGCCCGGTCAGCTGGTCGAGGAACTGCGCGACCGCCGCGGGCGGCCGGGCGCCGACGAACTCGGCCACGACCTCGCCGTTGCGGAACGCCTTCACCGCCGGGATGCCCTGGATCTGGTAGCGGAGCGCCAGCTCCTGGTTGGCGTCGACGTCGAGCTTGGCGAGCACGAACTCGCCCTGGCGCGCCTCTGCCTCCTGCTCGAGCACGGGACCGAGCATTCGGCAGGGGCCGCACCAGGCGGCCCAGAAGTCGACCACGACGGGCAGCTTGTTGGAGCGCTCGATCACCTCGCGCTCGAAACCCTCGGTTGTCACATCCATGCTTTCTTGGTCCTCCTCGTGTTCGTTCAGTGCGGGAGCGGAGTGCGACCGCGCGTGTTCAGGCGGAGCAGCGTGTACAGGGGGCAGAAACCGACCGCGCTCGTGGCGAGCATGACCGCCGCCAAAGCGAACAGCAGGATCCCGGCGATCGAGCCGGCACCCAAGACGATCGCGAGGATGATCGCGACCGGCGCGACCACAAAGCCGCGCAGCCCGCGATCGAGGTTGCTCATGTTGCGGGACATCTCCGACCTCCTTGCGGTAGAAGCTCCTTCGTGCTATACAACTCTACAACTATTTCGTTTATTCCGCAAGGAGATGAGAGATGACGCTTCCCCATCCGCTCCCCGATGACCTGGTCGAGCTGATCGCCCGCCGCTTCCGCGCGATCGCCGAGCCGATGCGGATCAAACTGCTCGACCGGCTCCGCGACGGCGAGGCCACCGTCAGCGAGCTCTCCGAGGCGGTCGGCGCCTCACAGCAGAACGTCTCCAAGCACCTGGCTGTCTTGGCCAACGCTGGGATCCTCGGCCGACGCAAGGACGGCAACCACGTCTACTACCGCATCGTCGACGAGGGCGTGCTCGCGCTCTGCGAAGACGTCTGCGGCTCCGTCCAGCAGCAGCTGCGCAGCCTGAACGAGCTCGTCAGCGGTGCGAGCCGGTGACGGTCGTCGACGCGCCGATCCGGGTCTCCGCACCCGCGCCCGAGCGCCCGGAGGCGGTCGGCCCGATCGGGAGGCTGGGCCGCTGGGCCGCCGATCACGTCCGTGCCGTGGCGATCGCCTGGGCGATCCTCGCCGTCGCGCTCGGCCTCTTCGCGCCGAAGGTCGAGACCGCCCTCTCGGGGGCCGGCTGGCAGGCGAACGGCTCCGAGTCTGTCCAGGCACGCGCGCTCATCCAGCGGAATTTCGGCGGCCTCTCAAGTTCGGCGCTGATGGTCGTCGTCCACTCGCAGCAGCTCACTGCGAGCGACGCTGGCTTCCGCGCGACGGTCGCTCGTGTCGAGCGGGTTCTGCGCGCGAACTCCCACATCCGCTCGATCGTGCCACCGCACGCGGGCTCGAGTATTTCTGCCGACGGACACACCGCGGTCGTGATGGCGGGCGCCAACGGGGATCCGACCGCGATGGTCGCCGCCGCCGACACGCTCAAGTCGAGGCTCAAAGGCGCCGGCACGTCCGCGGTCGCCGTCTCGCTCACCGGCGCCTCCGGGATGTGGAGCGACTTCAACACCGCCAACCGCAACGCGATGCTGAAGTCGGAGCTCTTCTCCTGGCCGGTGACGATGGCGATCCTCGTGCTCGCCTTCGGTGCCCTCGTCGCGGCCGGGCTGCCGCTGCTACTGACGATCCTCGGCCTCGTCGCCTCCGCCGGCGCGCTCGCGCTGCTTACGCACGGCTTCGAGATCTCGATCTGGGCGATGAACTTCGCGCTCATGTTCGCGCTCGCGCTCGGGATCGACTACGCACTCTTCATCGTCCACCGCTTCCGCAGCGCCTTCTTCGGCTCCAAACTCTCTGCACGCGACGCCGTCGCGGTGACGATGGACACCGCCGGCAAGGCCGTCCTCTTCTCCGGCCTGACCGTACTGATCTCGCTCTCCGCGGTGATGCTCGTCCCCAGCCCCGCCTTCCGCTCGATGGCGCTCGGGATCATGCTCAGCGTCCTCTTCGTGCTCGCCGCCACCCTGACCCTGCTGCCGGCGGTGCTGGCGAAACTCGGGCCGAAGGTGGACGCGCTCCCGCTCAGATGGGTGCACTCGGGCGAGCACCGCTCCGCACGCTTCGCCCGCTGGGGCGAGCGGCTCTGGCGCCACCCTCACCTCTACGGGCCCGCCGCAACCCTGATCCTGGTGCTGCTCGCGCTCCCCATCATCGGGCTCAAAACCGGCATGCCCTCGATCAAGGTCGTCCCCAGCCATGACGGCTCCAGGGTCGGCTACACCCAGGTACAGCAGGCCTTCGGCGCGGGCGCCCCCGGCGCGCTCCAGATCGTCGCTCCACAGCGCGACGCGGCCGCCGTGTCGGCCGTCGCCCGCCGCGATCCCGGCATCGCCCGCGTCTCACCCGCCCAGCCCGGCGCGAACCGGCTCGCGCTGATCCAGGCAGTTCCGGCGACGGATCCTTCGACCTCGGCGACCGGGCGCACGATCGACCACCTCCGTTCCGAACTTCCGGCCGGCGCGCTCGTCGGCGGCGCCGCCGCCGAGAACCACGATCTCGAGCATGCACTCGCCGCCAGGACGCCGCTCGTGATCGGCGTCGTGCTCGCGCTCGGCTTCCTGCTCCTCCTGGTCGCGCTGCAGGCGCCCCTGATCGCGGCGCTCGGCGTCCTCACCAACCTGCTCGCGACCGGCGCTGCCTTCGGGATCGCGCGGCTGATCTTCCAAAACGGCCACGGCGCGGGCCTGCTCGGCTTCGAGTCCCAGGGCTTCCTCGATGCCTGGGGGCCGGTCTTCTTCTTCGCGATGATCTTCGCGATCTCGATGGACTACACCGTGTTCCTGCTCTCCTCGGCCAAGGAACACTTCGACCGTTCCGGCGATCCCCGCGAGGCAACGATCGGCGGGCTCGCCCACTCCGGCCGCGTCATCTTCGCGGCCGCCGCCGTCATGGTCGCCGTCTTCTTCACCTTCGCCCTCTCCGGACCGCTCCCACCCAAGGAGATGGGCGTCATCCTCGGCATCGCCGTCTTCCTCGACGCGATGCTCGTCCGGTTGATCCTGATCCCTACCCTACTTCGTGTCTTCGGCCGCCACGCCTGGGCGCTGCCGCGCTGGCTCGACCGGATCCTGCCCGACATCAGGTTCGGCCACGGCCAGGATGCGGCGGGGCTCGGCGTGGAGCTCGTTCCGGTACGTGAGCCGACGCCCAATCCCTAGGAGGAGGCCAGTGCGACTCTTCAAGCGCCCGAACCAGATTGAGCCGACGCGCGCGGCGGCGCTGCTCGAGCGCGGCCAGGTGGTCGTGCTCGACGTGCGCGAGACGATCGAATGGAAAGCGGGGCGGATCCCCGGGGCGCTGCACATCCCCCTCGCGCACCTCCCCTCTCGACGGCGCGAGCTTCCCCGTGATCAGACGATCGTCACCGTCTGCCGCAGCGGCCACCGCGGCGGCTTTGCAGCCCGCGGGCTGCGACACGCCGGCTCCCGCGTCGAGAACCTCGATGGCGGCATGAAGGCCTGGACTCGCGCGCGCCTGCCGCTCGACCCGCCCGGCCGGGTGCTCTGAGCCGGTGAGCGGGGCGCTGCTCGCCCCGCCCTTCGGACCCAGGCTCAGGCGTGGCAGGCACGCTCGACGACAGCGCCCAGGCACTCCTTGACCTCGGCGGGGACCGGGGCGAACTCATCGTTGCCGACGATCGAGAGCATCCGTTCCGGGTCGATCGCGGTGATCTGAGTCTCACCCTCCCTCGCTGCGCGCACCTGCGACGACCTGGCCGAGCGATTCGAGTCGCCGCTCGAGGCTGCCGCAAACCACCTCGCAGAGTTCGAAGACGCGCTCGTCGACGATCGAGTAGTAGGCGAAGTTGCCCTGCTTGCGGCGAGCAACGATGCCCGCGCGGCGGAGCACAGCGAGGTGCTTGGAGACGTTTTGCGGCGTGGTCCCTATCGCATTCGTGAGGGAGAGCACGCTCGCCTCACCCTCACGGAGCTGGTCGAGCAGCCTGATCCGCGCCGGCTCGCTGAGTGCGCCAAAGCGCTCTGCGATCAACTCGACCAGGTCGGCCGAAAGCGGATGCGAGACGGTCATCCTGGTCTCCTCGTCAGGGAATGCCCTCACCGGCATCTAGTGACCTCCTTCTCCCTGAATCCTCGCCCCGACCCGCATACGCCACATCCGCAGCGGCGCTGTTCCCCGCTGCGGACAACTACTCAACCGCGTAGTTGCCCGCAGCCTGGTTCCGCGCTCCCCCCGATGGCCCCACCGCGGGTGCGCGCGAAGCTGCGGTCATGACGAGGAAACGAATCGTGATCCTCGGCGGCGGCACCGGCGGCACGATGACCGCCAACCGACTACGCCGCCGCTTCGACGCGGATGAGGCCGAGATCCACGTCGTCGACCGCGACGACCGACACGTCTACCAGCCCGGGCTGCTGTTCGTCCCCTTCGGACTCGCACACGAAGACGAGATCGTGCGGCCGCGCCGACGCCAGCTACGCGGCGGCATCAGCTTCCACGAGAACGAGGTCGAAGAGGTCTGGATCGAGCGCGACGAGTTGCTGCTCGACGACGGGACTGTGTTGCCGTACGACGTGCTCGTCGTCGCGAGCGGCGTGCGCTTGCAGCCGGAGGAGACCGAAGGCATGACCGGTCCCGGCTGGAACGAGCGCGTCTTCACCTTCTACGACCTCCCGGGGGCCGCGGCGCTCGCGCGCACGCTGGAGCGTTTCGACGGCGGCCGGCTGGTCGTGAACATCGCCGACATGCCGATCAAGTGCCCGGTCGCGCCGATCGAGTTTGCCTTCCTCGCCGACTGGTACCTGCGCGAACGCGGAGCACGCGCCCGCAGCGAGGTCGTGCTCGCGACGCCGCTGGACGGCTGCTTCACCAAGCCCGTCGCCTCCGAGCACTTGACCTATCTGCTCGGCGAGAAAGAGATCGAGCTTGTGACGGAGTTCAGCGCGGGTGAGATCGACGGGGTCGGCGGCAAGCTCGCCTCCTACGATGGCCGCGAGCTCGACTTCGACCTGCTCGTCACGGTCCCGCTGCACGGCGGCGCCGCTTACATCGAGCGCTCCCCCGGTCTCGGCGACGCGCTCGGCTTCGTCCCGACCGACAAGCACACACTCCAGACGCCGGCGAAGCCAAACGTGTTCGCGCTCGGCGACGCAACCGACCTCCCCACCTCAAAGGCCGGTTCCGTCACCCACTTCGAGGCCGAGGTGCTGGCCGAGAACGTCGCCCGCTTCTTCGCCGACGAGGAGCTCGAAACCGGCTACGACGGCCACGCCAACTGCTTCATCGAGACCGGCTTCCACAAGGCACTGCTGATCGACTTCAACTACGACACCGAGCCACTGCCGGGCCACTACCCCACGGCGCTCGGCCTGCCGCTGCTGCGCGAGTCGCGGCTGAACCATCTCGGCAAGCTCGCGTTCCAGTGGGTCTACTGGCACGCACTCCTGCCCGGACGCGATCTGCCCGGCATCGGGCCGGCGATGCCGACCGCAGGCAAAAAACAAGTTGCAGCCCACGCGAGCTAAGGAGGAGGAGATGACCACGACCCTGATCGCCGACGCTCCCGTCGATGTTGACAACGAAGGCTTCATGACGAACGCCGAGCAGTGGAACGAGCAGATCGCCCAGGCGATCGCACGCGAGAACGGCATCCCCGAGCTGACCGACCGCCACTGGCTCGTCGTCAGGTTCATGCGCGAGCGCTACCTCGCGACCGGCACCGCGCCCTCGATCCGCTCGCTCGGCAAGGAGTCCGGCGTCCCGATCAAGGAGCTCTACCAGCTCTTCCCCAAGGGGCCGGCCAAGCTCGCCGCCAAGATCGGCGGCATCTCCAAGCCCAAGGGCTGCATCTAGAAGGGAGCACGCGATGACCGAACTCCTCGAACACCCACAGACGAACGCAGCCGAGCCGCAGACGATCGAGAAGGTCTCCATCGTGATCTCGAAGGGATCGCTCGAGGGCATCTACCCCGGACTGATCATGGCGAACGGCGCTCGCATGGAGGGGATCGAAGCCGACCTCTTCTTGACCTTCTTCGGCCTCGACGCGATCCGCAAGGACCGCTACGAGAAGATCAAGGTCGCGACCGTAGGAAACCCGGGCATGCACATGGCGACTTGGATCGGCGCGATCCCCGGCTTCTCCGCCCTCGCCACCCGAATGATGAAGCGGCAGATGGAGAAAATCGACATCCCGCCGATTCCCGAATTCATCGAGCTCGTGGCCGACTCTGGCGTCCACCTCTACGCCTGCAAGGCGACCGTCGACATGTTCGGCCTGACGATGGAGGACTTCGTCCCCCAGGTCGAGGACATCATCTCAGTCGGAGAGTTCTACGAGAAGGCGGGCGGCGGCCAGATCATCTTCACCTAGAAGGGGCGTGTGACTCGCTACCGCATCGGGGAGGAACAAGAGGATCAGATCGCGCTTCGTCTCGAATAGAGCACGGCATGCGATTCTGACGCCTCGACGGATCGCCGCCTGTCTCGATCACACCGCGAACAAGATCGAGGGCCGAACGTAGCCGAAGGCCTCGGCGGCCAAGCAGTCAAGGCCCCGACTGCGTGCGGCAAGTTCGGCAACAGTTTCTACCTTGGCTTCCCGTTCCTGGAACGCGAAAGGCGCCGTTTCCAGCGCCTTTCACAGTAGCGGGGGCAGGATTTGAACCTGCGACCTCCGGGTTATGAGCCCGGCGAGCTACCTGACTGCTCCACCCCGCGTCGCTCGGGCGATTATAGCGCGGCTACGCTTGCATCGAGATGCGCGTTGGCGTTGTCGACCTCGGCACCAACTCGACCCGGTTCCTCGTGGCGGACGTCCACGACAGCCAGGTCGACGAAGTCGCGCGAGGCCTTCAGATCACGCGTCTAGGAGAGGGCGTGGATGAGCGGCGCAAGCTCCTCCCGCTCCCGGTTGCGCGCGTGCGAAACGTCCTCTCGGACTACCGGCGCGAGCTCGACGAGCTCGGAGCGGAGCGCGTGCTCGCGATCGGGACGAGCGCGATCCGCGACGCCGACAACGGCGAGGCCTTCCTCGGCGAGATCGAGTGGAGCTACGGCTTCTCGACGCGCCTGCTCTCGGGTGAAGAGGAGGCCGGCTTGACGCGCCGCGGGGTTGCCAACGGGCGCAGGCTCGGCGACGACACACTCGTGCTCGACGTTGGCGGCGGCTCGACCGAGCTGATCACGGCTCACAATCGCTCGAGCATCGACATCGGCTGCGTCCGGCTGACCGAGCGCTTCCTCCACGCGGATCCGCCCGCAGGGCGCGAGCTCGAAGCCGCCGCAAGCACGGTTCGCCAGTCGCTGCCCGACCTCGAGCCTGCCGATGCGATCGGCGTCGCCGGAACGGTCACGAGCCTCGCCGCACTCGAGCTCGGCGCGTATGACCGGGAGCAGGTTCACGGCCACCGGCTCTCGCGCGCGGCCGTCGAGGCGCAACTCGAGCGACTCGCCTCTCTCCCCGTCGCGCAGCGCCGAGAGCTGCCCGGCCTGGAGCCAGAGCGGGCGCCGGTGATCGTGGCCGGAGCCGTCATCGTCCGCGAGATCCTCGACCGCTACGGGCTCGACGGGCTCGAGGTCAGCGAGCGCGACCTGCTGCACGGCGCCGCTCTCGAGGCCGCGAAGCTGCCCTTGCCGGAAGAGGGCAACGCCCCGCCCGGCGCCTACACCTGCTGCTAGAGATTCGGACGGTCGCACCGGCAGAGCCGGCACGGCCTCTATGGTCGCCGTCGCAAGCGAACGCCTTAGAGCTCTTCCAGTGGCGGCGGGGGATCGTCCTCGGCCAGCCGGCGGCGCAGGACGCTGCGCGAGAGGACGCCTACCAACCGACCCTCCTCCACCACCGGGACGCGCTCCGCGTCGTGCTCCTCCAGAAACGCGAACGCCTCGTCCAGCGGCAGCTCCGAGTCGAGCGTCCAGAGCGCCGGCTCCGCGATCGCTCCGACCTCGGTGGTGCCCGGGTCGCGCCCAGCCGCGACCACCTCGCGCACGAGCGTCTTGCGCGTGATGACGCCGACGAAGCGACCGTTTTCGGAGACGTAGACGGCCCGCACGTCGGGCTGAGTCAGGTGCTCGCCCGCCGTCTGCGCCGACGAAGAGGCCTCCAGCGTCAGCGGCTCGGGGATCATCGCGTCGCGGACCTTGTCGCTCATGGATAGATACCCCGGGCGCTGAGCGCTCCCGCGACCTCGCGGATCCCGGCGACGAGCGCGGCGCTGCGCAGCGTGATGTCCCGGTCGGCCGCGAGCGTCCAGACGCGGTCGAACGCGTCGCCGAGCTGGTCCGAGAGCTTCGCCCGGATCTCGTTGCGGCCCCAGAACAGCCGCCCGAGGTCCTGCACCCACTCGAAGTACGAGACCGTGACGCCGCCTGCGTTTGTGAGCACGTCCGGGAGAACGGGGATGCCTCGCTCGACTAGGATCGCGTCGGCCTCGAGCGAGGTCGGCCCGTTCGCGCCTTCGGCGATCAGGCGCGCCTGGATCCGCCCCGCGTTCTCGCCGGTGACCTGGTCTTCGCGCGCGGCGAGCACCAGGACGTCGCACGGGAGCTCGAGCAGCTCCTCGTTGGTCACGCGCTCCGCCTCGTCGTAGCCCTCGAGCGAGTCGTGCTCCTCCGCGTACCCCCGCAAAACGTCGATGTCGAGCCCACGCTCGTCGTGCACGCCGCCCGAGACGTCGGAGACCGCCACCACCGTCGCCCCGTGCTCCGCGAGCTCGGCCGCCGCGATCCCGCCCACGTTCCCGAACCCCTGGACGACGCAGCGCTGCCCGCCGAGCTTCCAGCCGAGCCGCTCGCACGCGCGCGCGATCACCATCACCACCCCCGCACCGGTGGCCTCGTGCCGGAAGAGCGAACCGCCGAGCGAGATCGGCTTGCCTGTGACGATCTCCGGGACGACGTGGCCGACCTGCATCGAGTAGGTGTCCATCATCCAGGCCATGGTCTGCTCGTTCGTGGCCATGTCCGGAGCCGGGATGTCCTCCTGCGGGCCGATGATCGGCAGCAGCTCCGAGGTGAACCTGCGTGTGATCTTCTGCAGCTCGTCGAGCGAGAGTTCGCGCGGGTTGCAGCGGACGCCGCCCTTGGCCCCGCCGTACGGAAGCCGCAGCAGCGCGCACTTCCAGGTCATCCACATCGCGAGCGCCGCACACTCGCCGAGCGTCACCTCGTGGTCGTACCGGACGCCACCCTTGGTCGGCCCGAGCACGGTCGAGTGCTGGACGCGGTAGCCCGGAAAGACCGTCCAGCGGCCCGAGTCGAGCTTGACCGGGACGCTGACGACCAGCGAGCGCTCCGGGTAGCGGAGCCGCTCGGCGACGAACTCCTCGACGTCCGCGTACGGGAGCGCCAGCTCGTATTGAGCCAGCGCCGTCCGGTAGAGCGGCGTCTCCCACTCCATGTGCCCGTGCCCGGGCGAAACCTCCTGCACCTCGGCCACGCTCGGAGTCTAGTGCGGGTTCTCCGAAGGGTTCGTTCCGCACAAGGGAGTCGACCCTCATCCCCTCGTTGGCTGGGATCGGCTCGCCTTCGCCGCCGCAGCCGACATGCGCGGCTGCGGCCAACGGACGCAGCTCGGAGAAGCCAAGCCGAACGAAGTCGTCATGGTGCCGGCGGAGCCGGCGCCGGACTTCGTTCGGAGAGATGCCGGGGAAGGGACTCGAACCCTTATGCCCGCAACAGCGGACACCTGATTTTAAGTCAGGCGCGTATGACCAGTTTCGCCACCCCGGCCGGGCAAGGATAGCCGCGAGAAAGGGGGCGGCTAGACGCCCGGCGGGAAGCGAAAGCTCGAGGGAACGGTCTTCGGGGGCGTGCCGATCACGATCGCGATCTCCTGGTGCTTCTTCAGCTGGAGCTCGCCCGGATCGCCCGTGTACTCCGCGCCGTCGACGTAGATGCGCCACGGCGTACCCGGCTTGCAGTAGCCGCCGATGCAGTCCTTGTCGAGGCGGACGCCCCACGCGGCGAAGAACTGGCCGAGGTTGAACGTCCGTTTTTTCGGGGACTCCACGTGGAGCAGGCCAGTCGCGTCGTGGGTGTGGAGCTCGGTGAGGAACTGGCCGCCGTAGATCCCGATCCCGGTGGGAACCTTGACCGGCTTCCCGTTCACGTAGATGTCCATGTGCTGGTGAATGTGGACGACCTCGCCCTCCGCGCCGAGCGGGTTCAGGCCGGCCGGCTTGAGGCGATCCGGGAGGTGGTCGACGCCCGCGTTCCAGGGCGCCGGCCCGGTCTGGAGCCCGACCAGCTTGCTCTGGTTGATCCCCGCGCTCCCACTGCCGCTCAGGACGGTGAAGATCAGCACGACGACGGCGATCGCAGCGACTCCCGAGGCGGCGAAGGCGATCGCCATGTAGAGCGTGCGCTTGTCCTCAGGAGTACGCGGCTGCTTCCGCGACTCGACGCGGCGCTGAGGCGCCTGGACCTTCCTCGGAGGAGTGGGTGTGCGGGACTTCTTGGCCAATTGGCCCGCGCGATGCTAGCAGTAGCTCGCGAAGGCACTTGACATCGCGGTGGAGTACCCAGTAGGTTCCTCGCGTCAGATCCGGAGGGCCGCAAGGTCGTCCGGATCTGGCGTTTCTGGGTCCTTTTCAGCGGTGCCGTCCGACCGTGCGCCTACTGTTCGCTGGCTCATGTTCGTGCTTGCGACAGTGGTCGTGCTCCTGTGCGGCGGCGGCGCGGTGTTCGCCGTCTGGCTCTCGCGCGTCCTCGACCGCCAGCTCTCCTCGCGCAACGCAGAGGTCGACGGCCGCCTGGAGGCGATCACCGAGACGATGGACCGGCGACTAGGCGAGCTGGACACGAAGGTCGACCGCCGTCTCGAGCACGCGTCGGAGCAGACGAACGCGATCCACAAGCAGCTCGGCGCGGTCGGGCAGGCGACGGAGCAGCTCGCGGAGCAGGCCAAGGGGCTCGGGCAGCTGCAGCAGATCCTGCGCCCGCCCAAGGCGCGCGGCGGCTTTGGCGAGCTCCTGCTCGCCAACCTCCTCGCAGACCGGCTGCCGCCCACGGCGTACGCGCTCCAGTACGAGTTCAGAGGCGGCGAGCGGGTGGACGCCGCAATCGTGGTCGACCGGATCGTCCCGATCGACTCCAAGTTCCCGCTCGACAACTTCGAGCGGATGGTCGGCTCGGACAACGACATCGAGCGGCAGCAGTTCGAGAAGCTCTTCGCGCGCGACGTCAAGGGACATGTCGACGCGATCGCCGGCAAGTACATCCGGCCCGACGAAGGCACCTACGACTTCGCGTTCATGTACCTGCCGTCGGAGGCGATCTATTACGAGCTCGCCTGCGGCAAGACCGGCGCGCTGCTCGAGTACGCGAACACCAAGCGGGTACTGCCCGTCTCGCCGACGACGCTGACGGCGTACCTGCAGGTGATCGTGCTCGGGCTGAAGGGCCTCCAGATCGAGCAGCACGCGCAGGAGGTCATGGCCTACTGCGCGCAGCTCCAGCAGGACTTCGGTCGCTTCCGCGAGGACTTCCAGCTCGTCGGCAAGCACCTCGGCAACGCGCGAGAGCGCTACGTCGACGCCGAGAAGCGGCTCGAGCGGTTCGGGACGAAGCTCGAGCAGGCAGCGGAATCGCCTGCAGAGCTCCCCGCCGAGGCGCACGAGCTCCCGCGCGCCGTCGACGCGGCCTAGCCAAGGCGTTCGCTTGCGACGCCGACCATGAGAGGCCGTGCCGGCTTTGCCGGTGCGGCCGTTAGAGGCGTTCGCTTGCGACGCCGACCATGAGAGGCCGTGCCGGCTTTGCCGGTGCGGCCGTTAGAGGCGTTCGCTTGCGACGCCGACCATGAGAGGCCGTGCCGGCTTTGCCGGTGCGGCCGTTAGAGGCGTTCGCTCGCGACGCCGACCATGAGAGGCCGTGCCGGCTTTGCTGCTGCGGCCGTCTAGACCTCGGCCGGCTGCTGCGCCTTGAGGTAGCGGATCAGGCCGCCGGCGACGACGATCTCGCGCTCGCGCGGGAGCAGGTCGTGCGTCAGCGTGATCGTCCCGACGCCCTCGATCTCGGTCTCGAGGTCGTCCTCGCCCTCGGCGATCGAGTGTAGCCGCGAGATCCGCCAGGTCTGGCCGAGCTCGGCCTTCTCGTAGTCGGCCAGATCCTTGAAGAGAAGCGGCGCGATGCCTTGCGCGATCAGGTTGCGGCGGTGGATGCGCGCGAAGCTCTTCGCGATCACCGCGCGGACCCCGAGCTGGACGGGCGCGAGCGCCGCGTGCTCGCGGCTCGAGCCCTGGCCGTAGTTGTCGCCGGCGACGATGAACCCTCCACCCCACTCGTGCGCGCGGCGCGGGAACTCCTTGTCGCGGTGCTGGAACGTGAACTCCGCGATCGCGGGGACGTTCGAGCGATAGGCCATCACGGTCGCACCGTCCGGCGAGAGGTCGCCGGTCGAGATGTCGTCCGGGGCGACGATCAGTACGCGCAGCTCGAGCTCGTCCGGCAGCATCTTCTGCTCGGGCGGCGGCTTGATGTTCGGCCCGCGGGGAATCTGAATCGACGCGGCCTCCTCGGCGGGCACCGGCTCGAGGATGTGGTTCTGGACGACCTCGGGCCTGGCGTCGGGCCGCTCGGGCAGAACGACGTCCGGCAGCTCGCGCGGATCCGAGATCACGCCGGTCAGCATCGAAGCGGCAGCGACCGCCGGAGAGCAGAGGTAGACCTGGTCGTCGGCGGTCCCGCTCCGGCCCGGGAAGTTCCGGTTGAAGGTACGCAGCGAAGCCGACCCGGACGGAGGCGCCTGGCCCATCCCCACGCATGGACCGCAGGCCGGCTCGAGCATCCGCACGCCCGCCATCAGCAGGTCGACGTAGGTGCCGGAGCGCGTGATCTGGTCGAGGATCTGGCGCGAGCCGGGCGTGGCCGTCGCCGAGATCATCTTCTCGGAGAGGCGCTGGCCGCGGAGCACCGCGCCGCAGACGGCGAGGTCCTCGTACGACGAGTTGACCGACGAGCCGATGCAGACCTGCGTCAGCTCGGTCCCGACGAGCTCGTCGACCGGAACGACCTTGTCCGGGCTCGACGGCTTGGCCACGAGCGGAACGAGCTCCGCCAGGTCGATGTGCTCCTCCTCGTCGAAGTCGCCCGTGTTGCCGGTGTCGAGCGCGACGAAGTCCTCCTCGCGCCGCTGCTCGGCGAGCCAGCGCCGCGTCTCGTCGTCGGCGGGGAAGACCGCTCCCGTCGCGCCGAGCTCGGCGATCATGTTCGCGATCGTCCCGCGCTCGGTGTAGTTGAGCGTCGCGACGCCCGGGCCGGTGAACTCGAAGATCGCCCCACGCCCGCCGCGCACGGTTCGGCGCCGCAGCAGCTCGAGGATGATGTCCTTCGCCTGGATCCACGGGCGCCTGAGCTCGTTCTCGAGGAAGACGCCGACGATCCGCGGACACGGCAGCTCGAACGGGTGGCCTGCCATGCAGACCGCGACGTCGAGCCCGCCCGCGCCGATCGCGATCATCGCGCACGAGCCCGACTGGGTCGTGTGGCTGTCGGCGCCGACAAGCGTCTTTCCGGGGGTCGCGAACCGCTCGCAGTGGACGTAGTGGCAGATTCCGTTGCCCGGCCGCGAGAACCAGAGCCCGTAGCGCGCGGACATCGCCTGCAGGAAGCGGTGGTCGTCCGGGTTCTTGAAGTCGATCTGGAGGATGTTGTGGTCGACGTAGACGACGGCCGTCTCGACCTGGACACGCTCGACCTCGAACAGCTCGAACTGCATGCAGGCCATCGTCCCCGTCGCGTCCTGCGCGAGCGTCTGGTCGACGCGCAGCGCGATCTCCTGTCCGGGTACGAGGTCGCCGCGCTCGAGGTGGTCTTCGAGGATCGTGCGCGCGAGCGAGGCCATCACAAAGAGTATTCCTGAAGCGGCCTAGTAACGCAGGAGCGCGCCGATGCCCTCGACCTGGTCGAGGTCGTGGCGCTCGCGGAACGCGCACACAGTTCCCCCATGGGCGAGCGTCCGGTGCACCGCGAGGTCGAGCCCGTCGCGGCTCTCTTCCATCCGCGCCCCGTCGAGCGGGCAGGCGCCGGCCTCGATGCCGACGCGGCCGCACGCCGGACACTCCCACACCGATCGGTCTGCCCCTTCTTGGAAGAGCAGCAGCTCCACGCGTCCGTCCGAAGCAGCCTCGAGCGTCTGCGCCCATCCGGCAGCGGCTTTCCCGTCCCTGCCGGCCTCCCCGCTCCAGCGCTCGGCCGCCGAGGTCTCCTGCTCGACCCGCCACCGCTCGAGCACCGGCTCGATCGCCTGCAGCAGCTCGGACGGTCCTGCGTGAGCCTCGGCGGCGGTCCAGCCCACGATCGCGTTGCGCACTTCGTGAGAGAGCTCAGCCTCGAGCTCGGCGCGCGTCTCCTCGGCGCAGACGACCACCAGCCCGGGGCTCCGAAGCCGGCGGGCCTGACGGTCGATCAGCTCCGCGACCTCCCGCAGGTGGTCCTGCACCAGCTTCTCGATGTGGCGCTGGTAGCGCGCCTGCGACCAGCCGCCCTGGTCGTGGTGGCCGGGCTGCTCGTCGAAGTGCTCCACAAGCTCCTCGAGCCGTCCGCCTTTCAGCAGGTAGAGATCGCCACGCTCCCGCCCGACAAAGGCGACCAGCACTCCCTCGCCCCTGCCGACCAGGGGAACAAGGGGGGCAAGGTAGAGGTCCCGGCCAACCTCCGTCAGATCTGGCACCCGCTCGCTTAGCGGCAGCGGCCGCCAGAGGTCGTCGAGCCCGGCGCAGAAGACGGCGTAGCCGTGAGAGCCCTCACGGTGGAAGTCCTGGTCGAAGAACGCGTGCAGCCTGGCAGCGTCGTCGCGCAAGCCCTGCTTCTGCTCGTGCGTGAGCTCGACACGGGTCGCCGCGTCGGAGCGGCCGATCTCGTGAACCATCGCCTTCACCCGGCTATCGACGTCCCCTGGGGTCGGCGAGACACTTGGGTCGAGGTCGAGGTAGAAACTGATCGCGCATCCGTTCTCAGCCCGAAAGGCCGCGAGGTCGCGCAGCCCGTCCCAGGTCACTGTCGTCGCCATTCCTGTCCTCTCCCCCTTTGCTGGAAAGCCGCCGATTCTATGCATAGCCTGAGGAAGTCTCGACCGGTCGCGGTCGTTTAATACTCCAGTGGACATGAGCAAGGAAACTCGAGAGCTGATCATCATCGGAGGCGGTCCCGCGGGTTACACGGCGGCGCTGTATGCGGCGCGCGCGAACCTCGAGCCGCTCGTGATCGAGGGCTTCGCCTGGGGCGGCCAGCTGATGATCACGAGCGACGTCGAGAACTACCCCGGCTACCCGGACGGGATCCTCGGGCCGCAGATGATGCAGGACTTCAGGCGCCAGGCCGAGCGCTTCGGCGCCGAGTTCGTCACCGACGACGTGACGAAGGTGGACTTCAGCGGGCAGCCGTTCCGTGTGTGGGTCGGCGACAAGGAGTTCACCTCTGAGAGCGTGATTGTGGCCACGGGAGCGAGCGCGCGGCAACTTGGCCTCGAGTCCGAGAGAACACTCCAGGGGAAGGGCGTCTCCTACTGCGCCGTCTGCGACGCGGCCTTCTTCCGCGACCGGGAGGTCGTGGTCGTCGGCGGCGGCGACTCTGCGATGGAGGAGGCGATCTTCCTGACGAAGTTCGCGACCAAGGTGTCGCTCGTCCACCGGCGCGACAAGTTCCGGGCCTCGCCGATCATGATCGACCGCGCCCGGGCGAACGAGAAGATCGAGTTCGTCACGCCGGCGGTCGTCGACCACGTCCTCTCCGAGGGCGGCCAGACGACCGGCGTGCTGATCCGCGACCTCGGGACCGACGAGACGCGCGAGCTTCCTGCGCAGGGCGTGTTTGTCGCAATCGGACACGACCCGAACACGAAGCTCTTCCTCGAGCAGCTCGACCACGACGAGGCCGGCTACCTCGTGACGAAGCCCGGCTCGACCGCGACGAATATCGAGGGCGTTTTCGCCGCCGGCGACGTCGTCGACCACACCTACCGTCAGGCCGTCACGGCCGCGGGCAGCGGCACGATGGCCGCGCTCGACGCCGAGCGGTGGCTCTCGGCACGGCAGGCGCTCCCCGTCCCGAAGCCCGAGACCGCCGAGGTCTAGCCGGAACCCTCGCTAGCCTCCGCGAATGGCCGACGTCGAGTGGATCGACCTCGTCGATCCGGACGAAGCCGAGCTCCAGAGGAAATTCGGGCACACGCTCCACCCGCTCGCGATCGAGAGGCTGCTCCAACCGGCGCAGCACGAGGACGAGCCGCGGCCGACGATCGAGCGCCACGAGGACTACGTGTTCGGCGTCATCCTCGTGGCCGTGTCCGTCCCGGAGGAGGACCGGCTCTTCTACCAGGAGATCGACATCGTCGTCACTCATGGAATGCTGCTCACCGTCCGCAAGACGCCGCCGGGCGAGAAGCCGTACGACACGAGCGACGTCCACGCGACGTGCGACGCCGACGGCGAGCCGCCGAAGCCGGGGATGGTCCTCTATCACCTCATCGACGACATCGCCGAGCGGTACCTCGACCTGATCGACTCGATCAACGACGAGATCGACGAGCTCGAGGATCACGTGGAGGACTGGCCCGCTGCGCGGGTCCGCGCGCGGATCTCAGGCCTCCGGCATGACCTCTTGCACGTGCGCCGCACCCTCGCCCCGACGCGCGACGCCGTGCGGCGCGTGGTCGACGGCAGGATCGGCCTCGAAGGGGCGAAGCTCTTCACCCCAGACGTTCAGCTGCATTTCGCGGATGCGTACGACAAGCTCCTCCGCGCGAGCGACGGCCTCGAGCTGTCGCGCGATCTCGTCGCCGGTGTGCGCGACTACAGCCAGGCGAAGATCGCGAACGACCAGAACGAGGTGATGAAGCGGCTCACGGCGGTCGCGTCGATCCTGCTCGTCCCGACCTTCATCGTCGGGCTCTACGGCCAGAACTTCCGCCACATCCCCGAGCTCCTGTGGGGATTCGGCTACTGGTGGTCGTGGGCGTGGATCATCGCGACGACGGTCTTCCAGATCGTCTTCTACCGACGCAAGGGCTGGCTCTAGCACACGGCTCCGGCACTACCATGGTCGCGTGCCCTACTTCATCTGCCCGAACTGCAAGGAGCGCTCGATCGACCACGACCGGCGCGAGGGCCTAACCAGCGAGGCGGTCTCCTGCCACCACTGCGGGTTCGGGTTTCTGTTCGAGCTGCTCGAGGACTACTACCCGGCGCCGAACACGGGCTTCGTCGTCTGCGACAAGGACGCGCGCGTGCTCGCCGCCGGGCGCGACGTCTTCGAGCTCTCCGGGTACCGCGAGCAGGAGCTGATGGGGCGCGACGTCGTCGAGGCGCTCGGCCTGAGCGGCTTCGACGGGCAGAACCCGGCTCAGGTCGCACTGGAATGGGGCGTCCGCAAGATGGGCGAGCAGCTCGAGCTGCGCTCGCGCGTCGGGCACATGAAGAGCGTCACGGCCGACTTCTTCCCGGCCTACGACGACGACGGCGGCCTGCTCGTCGCGCTCACGCCGCGCTAAGGCGCCGACTTGGCGGCGCCGACCGTGAAGCCCGGGCGGGCTTCGCCGCATGGGCGTTGAACACACTCGGCAGCTGGGCTCGACCCAGGCCTGAAGCTCCTCGAGCGCGTCCAGCGCGCTCTCGAGCTCGCGCAGCTCCTCGCGCGCGGCGGATTCGTTGATCGACCCGACCAGCCCCAGCAGCTCGAGGCGCTCGATCGCGAGCTCGCTGAGCTCGGTTCGCGCGCGCTTCTCGATCGCGGCCTGGTTCAGGCGCGAGCGCGCCCGCTCGGCGCGTGCGGCCAGGCTCGCCGCCTCGCCGGCGAGCGCGTCGGCATAGATCGCGAGCTCGACCGAGCGCACGACCGAAGGTTAGGCGGGTGCGTGTGACACGACTGTGCCGGCTTCGAGCCGACTTGCAGGACACAGGTCGGTCAGCACGCACTCCTCGCAGCGAGGGCTCCGCGCGATGCAGACCCTGCGGCCGTGCCAGATGAGCAGGTGCGGGAAGACGTTCCAGTAGCGCCGCGGGACGAGCCGCATCAGGTCGCGCTCGATCTTGACCGGGTCGTCCTGCCTCGTCAGGCCGAGCCGCTGCGAGAGGCGGCGAACATGCGTGTCGACGACGATCCCGACCGCCTCGCCGCGCTCAGCGACCACGACGTTCGCCGTCTTGCGCGCGACGCCCGGGAGGCGCAGGAGATCTTCGAGCCGGCCCGGGACGCGACCGTCGTAGTCCTCGATCAGCATCGTCATCGTCCCGCGCAGCGCCTTGGTCTTCTGGCGGAAGAAGCCGGTGGGCCGGATGTCGTTCTCCAGCTCCTCGACCGGGACGGCGAGGTAGTCCTCCGGCCGGCGGTACTTCGCGAACAGCCGCTCGGTCACGCGGTTGACGTTCACGTCGGTCGTCTGCGCCGAGAGCATCACCGAGACGAGTAGCTCGAGGTCGCTCCGGTACCGAAGCGCGATCGTCGCGTCCGGATGCTCCGCGAGCAGGCGCTCGACGATCGGCACGATCCGCTCCTTCTTGGGGCCGACGCGCCGCCTCGCCTCGGCGACGTAGCTTCGCGCCATCAGGCGCTGCGCAGGCGCGGGCCGGCGCAGACGAGGTCGAGCGCGGGACAGTCGGCGCAGACGAACTCGCTCGGCGTCGGCCGGAACTCGCCCGCCTGGATCGCCGCGATCGACCGCGAGAGCTCGGCCTCCAGCGCCTCGACCTCTTCGACCTTGTAACAGACTGTTACTAGTTCGTTGGGTCGCTCGAGGAACTGGTAGACGACCTCGACCTCCTCGGCGCCCGCGCGGAAGCACGCGAGTGCGTAGATGACTCGCTGGAGCCGGTAGTCGCGCTCGACGATGTCGGCCGGCTCCGCCTCTTCCAACCAGTTCGTCTTGTAGTCGACGACCACCGCACGCGTCCCGTCCCGGTGCAGGACGTCGAGGCGGCCGTGGAAGAGGACGCCGTCGTGCTCGAACGCGAACGGCCGCTCGGCGGCCGCACCCTCGAGGCCCGCGAGGCGCGCGGCGAGCTCCGACTCGCAGTAGTCGGCAACGAAACCGCGGATCCGCTCGAGCTCCTCTGCGGTCGCGTCCGGGTAGCGCGCGTGCACGAGCTCGTCGAGCTCCGCAGGCGCCGCGGGCTCCCGCAGGTCGACCTCCTCGAGCAGCATGTGGACGGCGTCGCCGATCTCGGTCGCCGCAAGCCCGCCCTCGCCCTGGTCCACGGGCCTGAGCTTCCTCTCGTCCGGCCAGAGGCCGACGACCCGCTCGACGAAGTAGCGGTACGAGCAGCGGTCGAAGAGGGAGATCGCCGAGTACGACAGGTTCCGGGCACGATGGAGCGGCGGCTCCGGCACTTCGGGGAGTGGTGCAAGCGTCGGCGCATCCAGTGCCTCGTCCCCGTTGGCCGAGACGGCGAAGAGCTCGAGCTGCTCGAGCGCGGCCGGCTGGGCGGGTGCCTCCTCCTCGGCGAACCGGTCGACCCGCAGGAGCAACCGGGCCCCGTCGCGCTCGATCTCGACCGGGCCGCTCTCCGCGTCGTCGAGCTCCCGCGCCTCGAGCCGCTCGAGCACCCAGCCGATCGGCGTGCCCGCGTCCGCCCTGCCCTCGCCGATCGCGCCCGAGACGATCAGCCGGTCGATCGCGCGGGTCATCGCCACGTAGTAGAGGCGCCGCCGCTCGGCCTCCTCGGCGTCGCGCTCGGCGCTCTTGACGCTCTCGTAGTCGGCGGTCGAGAGGCGTCTCCCGCTCGCCGGATCGGCGACGCGGAAGCCGAGCCGCCCGTCCGGGAGGCAGAGGATCTCGTCGGCGTCGGGCCGCCCGCGGTCGCGGCCCGCGTCCGCGACGACGACGACCTTGAACTCGAGCCCCTTGGCCGAGTGAATCGTCAGGAGGCGGATCACGTCCGTTCCCTCCTCCTCGGCCGCTGCCTCGAGCTCGGAGGCTCCGACCGCGTCCTGCTCGGCGACGAAGCGGACGAAGCCCTCGACGTCCGGGCCGCGCAGTTCCTCGTACGAGCGTGCGAGCCGCCCGAGCTTGCGCAGGTTGGCGTAACGGCGGCGGCCGTCCCACTGCGCGAGCACCGCGAGGTCGTAGTCGTGCTCGCAGACGACCTGCTCGCAGAGCCGCTCGAGCGTGAGCGAGGACGCCTGGCCGGCGAGCCGGTCGTACCGCTGTTTGAACGCCTGGAGGAGCCGCGTGTCGCGTGATGACAAACCGCTAGGTGGGAGCTCCTTCTCGAGCCCGGTGAAGAGCGGCCGCCTGGTCGCCGCGCGCCGCAGCAGGACGAGCGCGTCGTTGGAGACGCCGACGAACGGCGAAGCGAGCACGGACACGAGCGCCTCGTCGTCGTAGCGGTTGTGGAGGAGGCGGAGGTACGCGAGCAGGTCGACGACCTGCTGCTGCCGGTAGTAGTCGCGTCCCGTGGCGCGGAAGGTCGGCAGGCCCTCGGCCCGCAGCTCCTCCTCGTAGAGCCGCGCGTCGGTTCCGGCGGCGAACAGGAGAACGATCTCGCCCGGAGCCGCCTCACCCGAGTCGACGAGCGCCCGCACGCGCTTCGCGATGTGGCGCGCCTCCGCGGAGCGCCAGTGCGTCCCGGTGCCGTTGTAGCTGTCCTTGTCGGTGACGAGCAGCTCGACGGCCGGGCCGAACGCGGGGTCCGGGAAGCGTCCCGCGGCCGCGAGAGGGTGGAACGACTCGCCGAAGTCGGCCGCGAACAGGTGGTTGATCACGTCGAGAACCTCGGGACGCGAGCGGTAGTTCTGCGTCAGCGCCAGCACGCCGCCCGCCTGCTCTCGCCGCTCGCGGAAGACCTCGACGTCCGCGTGCCGGAAGCGGTAGATCGACTGGAACTCGTCGCCGACGAAGAAGAGCTCACCGTCCTTGCTGGCGAGCAGGTCGACCAGCTCGCACTGCAGCCGGTTCGTGTCCTGGAACTCGTCGACCATGACGGAGCGGAAGCGCCAGCTCTCGCGCTCGCGGATGTCGTCGTGCTCCTGCAGGACCTCGCGCGCGAGGAGCTGGAGGTCCTCGAAGTCGAGCGCCGACTCACGGTCCTTCGCCTCGCGGTAGGCGCGGTCGTAGGTCAGCAGGAGCTCCTGGAGCTGCTCGCGATCTCGGGCGGCGAGCGCTTCGAGCGCGGCCCGCTCGACGGCGTGCCTCGACTCCTCGTACGCCTCGCCCTCCCCTCCGCGCGCGCGGAGGTCAGAGAGGTCGAGCAGCACCTCGGGCGAGGGCGACGACTCGAGGAAGCGCAGCGCCTCGGCTTGCCCGAGTGCCGTTGCGGCCGCGCGCAGGTCGTCGAGCCGTTCGTCGAGCTGCGGGTCGCCGGGCGCCTCGAGCTGCAGCGGCAGCCCGGACGAGCGAAGCGTCTCGTGTACGCCGGTTAGCATCCGCCGCAACCGGCTGCCGCCATACGACGCGAGCAGCCGCAGGCGCTCCGGGCTGTCGCCACAGAACTCTTCGAGCGCGGCGCGGAAGGCCTCGCCGCGGAGGACGCGGCCCTGGCTGTCGTCGAGGATGCGGAAGCGCGGGTCGATCCCGGCGGCGAACGGGTGCGCCTTCAGCAGGCGGCGGCAGAACCCGTGGATGGTCGAGATCCAGGCGCCGTCGAGCTGCCGCGCGAGGTCGTGGCGGGCGAGCTCGACGAGACGCTTCCGGATTCGCCCGCGCAGCTCGCCGGCGGCTCGCTCGGTGTAGGTGATCACGAGGATCGAGTCGACGTCGAGCCCGCGCTCGCACACCGCGCGGCAGAAGCGCTCGACGATCACCGTCGTCTTGCCCGTCCCAGCGCCTGCCGACACGAAGACGACCCCCGGCTCCTCGATCGCGCGAAGCTGCTCCAGGTTCGGTGCCCTTTCGACGGTGCTCACGTTCTCTTCACCCGGCACATCGGCCAGAGGTCGCACCAGGTCGGGCACGGGAACCCGTTCTTCGGGTCGTGCCGCACGTCGCCGGCCCTGATCCGCTCGACCATCGCGCGTGCGTGCTCCTGGGCGCGGTCGATCTGCCCCCAGAACGCGTCCTCGTCGAGGTAGTCGTTGCGCGAGAACCCGGGCACGCCGTCGTCGCGCGCCTCCGCCCGCAGCAGCCCGCGGGCCTGCCCCTCGCCTGCGAGCGAGCGGTAGACGCCGCCGAGCGGCTCGATCCCGACGAGGTCGCGCAGCACGAGCATGTACAGCGGGATCTGGAGGTGGAGCTCCGTCTCGATCTTCCGCGCAGAGTGCGCGGTGCGGCCCGACTTGTAGTCGACCACGATCCCGCGCGCGCCGAACGGGTCGCGGTCGATGCGGTCGATCTTCCCCGAGACGGTGAAGCCGCCGAGGTCCAGGCCGCGCTGCAGCTCGGGGGCGGAGCGCTCGGAACCGAACGAGACCTCGAACCGGTTCGGGACGAGCGGCGACGGCGACCCGGCCTCGGCGCGCACGAGCTGCTCGAGGTCGCGCGAGAGGCTCTCCTCCAACTCGCGCCGCTCGAGCTCCGGGAGGTCGGCCCGGACGTGAGCCTCGAGTGTCGTGGCGAGGCACTCGCGCATGAAGTCGAGCGCGTCGTCGAGCGTCTCGGCCTGCACCTGTTCGGCGCCGGTCCGCTTCGGCAGGCCCTTGTAGAAGCTGAACAGCACCTGATGGGCGACGCTCCCGCGCAGCAGCGCGTCGACCTCGGCGTCGATCGACCTCGGCGAGACGAGTCGTTCGAAGAGCCACATCGACGAGCAGTCGGCGAAGCGCTCGAGATCGGTGACGGAGAAGCTCGTCTTCTGCTGCAACTCCTCGAGGACCACCGGGTGCGTGAGCCGCGTCGGGCGGTCGAAGGCCTCCAGCGCGCGCTCGAGGCGGCGCTCCCAGCCGTTCGCGCGGGCGAGCGGCCTCGCGGCACGCGCGTCGTCGGAGGCGAGCCTGGCGAGGGCGCGCACGCGCTCCCGCTCGCTCGGCGCGGTCTCGACCGGCCACGTGAGCGCAGGCAGTGACCGGCGGCGGGTCCAGCGCTCGACGTCCTCGGCCGCGAAGAGCCCGCGCACCTCGTCCCAGAACGGGCTCGGCTCGCGCGGTGCGCCGTCGTCGTTCGCAGCTTCGCGCACGAGGTACAGCCGCCGCGTCGGCCGCGTGCAGGCCGTGTAGAAGAGGTAGCGGTCGCGCGAGACCGGATCGGTTCGGAGCAGGCGGCCGGTACGCGACGAGCGCTCGAGCTCGGCCTTCCGCTCCTCGTCGAGGAACGGCGACCCCTCCGTGCGGCGCGGCAGGCCGCCCTCTTCGAGGCCGAGCACGAAGAGCGCCTCGAAGCGGCGGGTCCGCGCGCGGAGCAGGTCGAGGACGGCCACGCGGCCGGCCTCTCGGGCGCCTGCGAGCCGGACGGTCGCGCGCTCGAGCAGCGCGACGACGTCCTCGCGGCTGAGCTCACCGCCGAGGTCGCGCCAGTCGGCGAGCTGGTCTGCGAGGCGGGCCACCTCCGCCTGCGCGCGGAGATCGAGCAGCGCTGTCCTCGTCGTCGGCGGAGCCTCCTTGCCGTGCGCGCACGACACCATCGCCCTCGCGAGGTCACGGATTCCAGCCAGGGGGTCGTCGGCCGCACGCAGCGGGCCGAGCTGCGGCAGCGGCTGCTGGCGCAGCTTCTCGACCTCCTCCTCGACGCGAGCGGGGGCGTTGACCCCGCGTCCGCGCAGGCGGCCCTCGAGGAAGTCGACGTGCCCGCGTGCGAGCCCGGAGTACGGCGAGCGCAGGAACGAGAACAGGTCGCGCCGCTCGCCGTCCAGCCACGCGTAGCGCAGCAGGCCCAGAAGCGCCTGGCCGAACGGCGTCTGGCCGAGCCGCACCCGGCCCTCGACCGCATAGGGAACGCCGAGGGTCACGAACGCGGTGTCGAGCGCCGCGCGCCAGCGGTCGATCGACGGGCAGACGACGGCGATCTCCTCGGCCGGCGTGCCCGCGCGCAGGAGCGCGAGCACCTCGTCGGCGAGCAGCTCGAGCGTCCCGCGCAGGCCGGCGCCCTCGAGGAACCGGAGCGAGCCGTCCAGCCCCGGCGCCGCGGTGACCCGCCCGTTTCCGTTCGCGGACTCGCGGAAGAGCCCGCGCTCGAGGTGAGCCAGCACCGGCGAGCGCGCGGCCGGGTTCGGCGGCAGCTCCTCGACCTCCTCGGCGAGCGCGGCGAGGTCCGCCGAGGTACGCGAGAGCGAGGCGAACGCGTCGCGTCCGGGCTCGTACGGCAGCGAGACGGTCACGTCCGATCGGGCCGCGAGCGCCTCGAGCAGCGCCCATTCGGCTCCGGTCAGGTCCTCGAAGCCGTACGCGAAGATCGGGCGGCCGTCCCAGGCGTCGAGCTCGCCGGCCAGACGCTCGGCCGCACGGCGCCGCTCGAGCTCGCGGTCGGAGAGGCCGAGCCGTTCGAGCTCCTCTCGGTAGGCCGCGTACAGCTCGGCGAGCTGGTCGTCGCGCTCGCCGTCCAGCTCGGACGGCTCGAGCAGCGCCGACTCGAGCTCGGCCACCGTCGCGCCGAGCGCGTCGGCGAACCCGGTGAACCGCGCGGAGCGTCCGAGCCCTTGCGGCCGGGCCTGCTCGACGACGCGCCGGAGCAGCAGCGTGCGCTGCGCATCGGTCACGACTCGCCGCCGCTCGCCATTCGAGGGCCCGATCCTTCGGAAGAGGTCGTCGAACGTGCCGATCGAGCCGCCCATCAGCGCACCGCTTCCCCGCAGGAGCTCGCGCTCCGCGCGGTCGACGTCCGGCCGGTTCGGCACGATCAGGAACGGATCCGAGTCGAGCGCACCCAGATAGCGCTCGAGCAGGCGCGCGACCTTGCCGGCGTTGGCCGGACCTGCGAGCACGCTCAGAGCCATCGGCCCATCCTAGTCTCGGGGCACGACGGTTCCGGAGCGCGCGAGGGGCGGGGTCGCCCCCGCCCCGTCTTAGGCCATTGCGGACTTCGGGCGGCGGCCGCGTCGGGCTACCGCATGGCCGGGGATTTGCCCGGCACAGTTGTCGCAGAGATCGGCCTGCTTCGAGCCGCGACGAGCATCTGCGAAGTTGAGGCGCATCGAAGCGCCTTTTCCTTCGCCGATTTCCACCCCACAGTTATCGCAAACCAGCACTGTTTTACGCGCCAAAGTCGCTCCTCCTTGGTTCCGTCCGGAATGCCGCTCAATCCGGCACTGGGCTGTGCGAATACTACGCGTAGAGTTTCACCGGTCGCAGAGAGAACGAACACGTGAATGGCAACCGCGAAGGGAGCTGAATGACCTCGAACACGATTGTCGTCCTCGAAGGCGACGACACAGGCCAGGAATTGCTGGAAGAGGCGCTGCGCGTGCTCGCTCCCGACGTGACCGGGATCGAGCTCCACTTTCCACGATTCGATCTCTCCCTCGCAGCGAGGCGCGCGACCGAAAACGCGATCGTCTACGAGGCGGCCGCCGCGGTCCGCGAGGCCGGGCTCGGCCTGAAAGCCGCGACCGTTACACCCGAGGGCGCGGGCGATGTCGGCTCGCCGAACCGCATTCTCCGCGAGGAGATCGGCGGCCGCGTGATCGTCCGCACCGGGCGGAGGATTCCCGGCGTCGTTCCGCTCGGCGGCGTGCACGCGCCGATCTCAGTCGTCCGGATGGCCGTTGGAGACGCGTACGGCGCGGAGGAATGGCGCGAGGGCTCCGGCGACGACGAGGTCGCGTTCCGGACCGAGCGGATCGAGCGGAAGATCTGCCGTGCGGTCGCCGAGTTCTCGTTCCGGCTCGCGGAGCAGACCGACGCCAAGGTCTTCGGCGGCCCCAAGTTCACGGTCAGCCCTGTCTACGAGGGGCTTCTCAAGGAGGAGATGGACTCGTCCGCCGAGCGGTACCCGGAGGTGCCCTACGACCCGCAGCTGATCGACGCGACGTTCGCACTGCTGGTGGCCTCGAGCGGCGACCCGCTCGTGATCCCCGCACTGAACCGGGACGGCGACATCCTCTCCGACCTCGTCCTGCCGTTGTTCGGATCGATCGCCGGCTCCGAGTCTTTGCTGGTCGCGTTCGGGGAGGACTTCGTGCCCACGGTCATCCTGGCCGAGGCCGCGCACGGGACCGCGCCCTCGCTCAAGGGGAAGAACGTCGCGAACCCGATGGCGATGATCCTCGCCGGAGCGGCGCTTCTGTCCTACGCGGGCGAGGAGGCGCAGGCCCCTGCGCGGGCGATACGCGAGGCGAGCCTGGAGGCCGTCGCGGAGGGAGTGCGCACGGCCGATCTCAGCGGCCACGCGACGACGAGCGAGTTCACGGACGAGGTGATCCGCCGCACGCGCTCGAAACTCGAGGTCTGGTCGACGCTCTGAGTCAGGACGCGGCCGCGGTCGTGAGCGGCGCCGCCTCGCCGACGACCTCGAGGAAGACCGCGACGATCTCCGGGTCGAACTGCGTGCCCGCGCAGCGGGCGACCTCGGCGACGGCTTCCTCGTGGCTGAGCGCGCGCCGGTAGGGGCGGTCGCTGGTCATCGCGTCGAACGCGTCCGCGATCGCGAGTACGCGCGCCTCGAGCGGGATCTGCTCGCCCGAGCGGCCGGTCGGGTAGCCGCCTCCGTCCCAGCGCTCGTGGTGGTAGAGGACGTACGGGAGCGCCTTTCGGAACGACGAGAGGCGGAACAGAATGCGCGCGCCGAGCTTGGGGTGCTCGCGGATCTGCGCGAGCTCGTGCTCGTCCAGCCGGCCGGGCTTGCTGAGCACGTCGTCGGAGATCGCGAGCTTGCCGAGGTCGTGGAGCGGCCCGCCCACCTGCAGGTGTGACAGAGCGCTCCTCGTCCCAGCCGAGCCGCCGCGCGATCGCCTCGGCCAGCACCGTCACACGAGTCGAGTGGCCCTGCGTGTACGGATCACGGGCCTCGATCGCCCGGCTGAGCATCGGAAGCATCGTCACGGGACGACTGGATTCAACCCGGACGCGCAAATCCCTCCAAGGCGTTCGCTTGCGACGCCGACCTGAGAGGCCATGCCGGCTTTGCCGGCGTGGCCGTTTGACGGTGAAGGAATCCGTCAGCGCCAGATTCCGGTGATCGGCCCGACCCTCGCCGAGCGGCCGAGCCGCGGCAGGCCCCAGGCGTCCTCGATCGTGCGCAGCAGCCCGTAGTGGGACGTGCGGCCGGCGAACTTCGAGCCCGGGACGACGAGCGGGCCGAGCGCGATCGCAGGGATCGGGTCGGTCGCCGGCAGCGAGCCGCTCGTCTCGTCGAAGACGACGAAGATCGCGCTGTTCGCGAGGCGTGGGCTCTTCAGGAGCGGCGGGAGGAAGCGCTTCAGCCACGCGTCTCCCGTCGCCACCGGGCAGTCGTGCATGTCGTGGCAGAGGTCGGGGATGACGAGGGCGAACGAGGGCAGTCTGTCGGCGGCGAGGTCGCGCGACAGCTGGCGCAGAGGGACTACCCGCTTCCGACGCGACCGGCTCAGCACGACGCTCCTGAAATAGAGAAACGGGACGTGGCGCTTGACGTAGCGCCCGCTCGAGGCGCCGGTGAAGCCCGGGCGCGGGAGCCCTTCCGCGTACGCCTTCCAGGTCAGGTGTGCGCGCGCGAGGGTGTCCGCGAGGTTCCGCGCCGACACGACGCAGCTCGTGCAGTCGCTCCGGATCCCCTGCGTCGAGCCGGATACGAGCGCCAGGTAGTTCGGCAGGCTCGGATGCGCGACGCCGCCATAGCGCGTGAGCGTCGCGTAGCGCGACGCGTACGCGTTGAACGCGGGCGCGTTCGGGCTGCCGAGCACCGCTGACTGCGGCTTGTTCTCCATCACGATCACCACGACGTGGTCGAACGCCGGCACGCGCGGCGGGGCCGCGCCGACTCCGCCCAGAGACGCGGCCGCGACTCCGAGCGCGACAAGGACGAGTGCGAGCCTCAGGCCTCGGTCTCCGTCTCCGTCTCGAGCATCCGCTTCTTCCAGATGTGGACCCCGGCGAGGCCGACGGCGACGACCACCACGAGCACGATCCCCGCGATCAGGCCGTACCTGCTGATCGCCTCGACGGCCGCCTCGCCGGCGTAGTACGCGACCAGGCCGATCAGGGCGGCCCAGAGGATCCCGCCCGCCGCGTTCCAGATCAGGAACCGCCACCAGGGCATGTGGGCGATCCCGGCGAGCCACGCCGCGGTCACGCGCAGCACCGAGAAGAAGCGGCCGATGAAGACCGTCTTCGCCCCGTGGCGGTGGAAGAAGCGTTCGGACCACGGCAGCCAGCGGTCGGTCCAGCGCCTGAACAGCCCGAACCGCTCGAGCAGTCCGCGTCCGCCCGTGCGCCCGATCCAGTAGCCGAGGTTGTCGCCGATGATCGCCGCGAGCGCCGCGACGGTGATCACCTCCCAGAGCTCGAGCCTGCCCTGCGAGGCGACGATCGCGGCCGCGATGAGCGCCGTCTCGCCCGGAACCGGCAGCCCGCCCGACTCCAGCATCACCAGCACGAAGAGCGCGACGAGCCCGTAGTGGTCGACGAGCCCGTCCATCACGGGAGTGTAGGTGCGATCTCGTAGGCCATCTCCACGGCGTCCACGAGCTCTCCCGCGCGCCGGTAATGGTTCCTGCGATAGCCCTCGCGCTCGAACCCGAAGCTCTCGTAGAGCGCGATCGCGGGCTCGTTGTGCGGGAACACGTAGAGCTCGAGCTTCGAGATCCCGACCTCGCGCGCCCACTCGGCGGCCCCCTCGAGCAGCGCCCGCCCGACCCCGCGGCGGCGGTGTGCCTTCGCGACCATCAGGCCGAGGCTCGCCACGTGGAAGCTGGCCGGGTGCGGGTCGCGGGCGATCGAGAGGCGGCCGACGATCTTCTCGCTGTCCTCGGCGACGAAAACCGCCGCGTTCGGCGAGCGTCGGACCGAGCGGAGGTAGCGGCGCTCGGCGCCGACGCTGCGCCACTCGGTCGTGGCGAGCAGCCAACCCTCGGGCTCCGCTCCGACCTCGCGCGTCACGGCGACCAGCGCGGCCGCATCGCCGGGCTGGGCCCGCCTGATGACGACGTCGCTCACCCCACGACGACGCCGTGCCCACCGCGACGCGGGTCGCCGGCGGCGGCGAGCGTTCCGTCCTCGCGGATCTCGACCCCGGAGACGCCGCCGAAGAAGAGGTTCCGGCCGCGCCAGGCGCGGATCTCGTAGCCCCAGTCCTCGAGCCGCCCGACCTGGGCCGGGTCGTTTCCGCCCTCGCAGTGGAGCATCGAGTCCTCCAGGTGGATCCGCGGGCGCTCGATCGCCTCCTCGACCCCGAAGCCGTGCGCGACGACGTTGACGATCACCTGCATGATCGCGCCGCGCAGCCGCAGCGAGCCGGCGCTGCCGACGACGAGCCTCGGACGGCCGTCGTGCAGGACCAGCGACGGCGCCATGCCGCTCGTGAAGCGGATGCCGGGCCGCGGAACCGCCCCGGTCGTGGCGAGGTCGAACTCGCCGAGCATGTTGTTCAGCGCGATTCCCGTCCCAGGGACGATCACGCCCGAGCCCGCGCCGGTGGAGGCCGTCAGCGCGGCGGCGTTCCCTTCGTCGTCGACGGCCGAGATGTGTGTCGTCCCCTGAACCGACTCCGGCGGGCGCCTGCGCAGGCGCCGGACCGCCGCACCGAGCGCGCGGGAGTCGTAGAGGCGCTGCGCAAGCCCGCCCCGGGAGAGGTCGCGCGCCGAGATCTCCGCTCTCGTAGCGTCCTGCTCTCGCATGATCTCGGCGAGCCGAGCGATCGCCTCGGCGCTCCCCGCCGACCCGCCCGGCCCGAGGCGGTCCACGAGGCGGGCGCCGAGACCGATCAGCAGCCCGCCGGTCGAGGGAGGCGGGTTCGCCTCCAGCTCGTGCCCGAGGAACTGCGCGCGCACGGGCCGCCGCTGGACGACGCGGTACTCGCGCAGGTCGCGAAGCGTGATCTCGCCGCCCTGCTCGCGCACGAAGCCCGAGACGGCGCGCGCCAGCTCACCGCGGTACAGGTCGTCCGCGCCTTCCGCCGCAAGCCGCTCGAGCGTCCGCGCGAGATCCGTCATCACGAGGCGGTCGCCCGCTTTGAGCCGCCGGCCGCGCGGGCCGTAGATCTTCCGGCCCTCGTCGGTGTGGCGAAGGATCACGTCGAGGATCTCGTGGAGGTAGTCCTGCGCGTCGTTGATCACGACGCCGTCGCGCGCATGGCGAATCGCCGGCTCGAGCAGCACCGGCCAGGGCAGCGAGCCGAAGCGCCGATGCGCCTCGCCGAGGCCGACCGCCGCGCCCGGGACGGCACACGAGCCGGCGCCGATGCGGAACGACTGGGACGACTCGGCCGTGAAGTCGACCTGCGCATGATCCATCTCCGCGGTTCCCGGGTTGCGAAGGCCGAGCCCGGGAACGGTGACGAAGTGGTCGAGAACCCGGGTGGAGTCGTCCGAGGCCTGGTGGACCAGCATGAACCCGCCCGCACCGGGTCCGGTGAGCGGGCTCTCGGCGACCCAGGAGACGAACGCGGCGGCGATGCACGCGTCGACCGCGTTCCCTCCCTCCGCCAGTACATCCGCACCCGCCTGTGCCGTCAGCGGATGCCCCGCGCCCACCGCGCCTCTCATGCGCGCAAGGGTACTCGGGCGCTGCGTAGGGGCACCCGGCGCTATCGTGCGGCGCGGGTGACGAAGGCCAGTCCACTCGCGCGGGAGGCGATGCTCTCCGCCGCGGCGGCGGCAACGTTCGCCGCGCTGCTCGTCTGGCTCGGGCCACCGGGCGCGGATCAGGCCACGCACGCGTACCAGCGAACGCTCTTCATCGGTCACGGCTTCACGCTGTGGAACAACTTCTGGTACGCGGGGCGCTACAGCTTCGTCACCTACAGCGTTCTCTACTACCCGCTCGCCGGACTGCTCGGAATCCGGCTGCTCGCCGTCGCTGCGGTGGCGACGGCGTCTCTGGCGTTCGCGGTCGTCATCGGGCGAGAATGGGGCCCGGCGGCGCGCTGGTCGAGCCGTACGTTCGCCGTCGTGTGGGCCGGGACGATCCTGTCCGCAGCGTTTCCGTTCGCGCTCGGGACGGCGCTCGCGCTGCTCGCGATCTGGGCCCTGCAGGCGGGGAACCGTGGCCGGTTCGCGGTGTTCGCGGCGCTGACTCTCGCCGCCAGTCCCCTCGCCTTTCTCCTCCTCGCCCTGCTGCTCGCGGGGGTTGGCCTTGCGCGATGGCGCGACCGCTCGGCGCTGGTCACGCCCGCGCTCGTGCTGGCCGGCTTCGGCGTGATCGAAGCCGTGCTCTGGCGCCTGTTTCCAGGTGGGCGCTTTCCGTTCTCGCTCCAGGAACTCGCTGCAGCGCTGGCCTTCTGCCTCGTCGGCGCGGCCCTGACGTGGCGAGTTGAGGGAGCGAGGTCGCTGCGCTGGGTGTTCGTGATCTACCTGGGCGCCTGCCTCGCCGCGTACGTGATCCCCTCGGCGCTCGGCGAAAACGTCGCGCGTATGAGGTATGCAGCAGTGCCGCTCGCGGTCCTGATCCTGTCGTTGCGCCGGTGGCGGCCGCTCCCCGTCTGTCTCGCCGTGCTGATCCTGGCCACCTCGTGGAACCTGACACCGCTCCTCTGGCAGTTCGCCAAGGGCAGCTCGGACCCCGCGTCGGCGAGGTCCTACTGGGCCCCCGCGATCTCCTACCTGCACGGGCACCTGACGCCCTCGTACCGCGTCGAGGCGGTGGACACCGCGGACCACTGGGCAGCCGTCTACCTAGCGGAAGCACGTATCCCGCTCGCGCGCGGAGGCTTCCGGCAGGACGACTTCCCGCAGAACGAGCTTCTCTACGACGCGCTCGGGCGGGCCTCGTATATCGACTGGCTGCACCAGTTGGGCGTGCGCTACGTCGTGCTGACCCGCGCGCCTCCCGACTACAGCTCTCGCGCCGAGGCGGCCCTGCTGCGGGGCGGGCAGTCGGGGCTGCGGGAGGTGTTCCGGACGTCCCAGCTCACCGTGTTCTCGGTGCCCCATCCCACGCCGATCCTCACCGGCCCCGCCCCGTCGAGGGTGCTCAGGCTCTACAGAGCACGAGTCGCCATCGAGCTCGCCCGGCCCGGGCGCTACCGGCTGGCGGTGCGCTACTCGCCGTACTGGCACGCCGAAGGCGCGTGCGTGGGCCGAAGCGCCGATGGGATGCTCGCGATCGACGCGCCGCGCGGGGGTCGGTTCGAGCTCTCGTTCCACGTCGACGCCGCCGGCGCGCTCGCGGCAGTCGTCGGCAGCAGCTCTCCTACCTGCGACGATCGCTAGCGCGCCGATGAGCGGATTGAGGATCCTTCTTGCGGTTGTGGTCGCGGGGGTCGCCCTCGGCGCGGCGTGGTCGGTCCACAGCCGCGTACGCGACCAGCCGGCACGCGTGTGCCAGGGGCCGGCGATCAACTGCCTCAAGAGCCGCCTAGGGCAGCCGAAGGGGGCTCACCGACCCGGCTGGGCCGACCCGGTCGCGTTCGTCATCGCCGCGGTCGGCGTCGCCGCGAGCGCGGTGATCCTCGCCTCGCGGCCGCGACGGACGCAGACTCCCGCGGTCTAGCGCGCTACGACTGGAGGAAGCTGGGCGGCTCGAGCGCGCCCTCGTCCTCGGTGCTCTCGGCCCGCTGCGTGATCCGCCGCTGCGCGCCGCGTGCGCCAAAGCCCGTCGCGACCACGGTCACCCAGACCTGGCCGGTCAGCCGGTCGTCGACGGTGGCGCCGAAGATGATGTTCGCGTCGCCCGACGCGGCCTCGCGAACGACCTCGGCGGCCTCGTTGACCTCGTAGAGCGAGAGGTCGTCGCCGCCGGCGATCGAGAGCAGGATGCCCTTGGCCCCCGAGATCTCGGTCTCGATCAGCGGCGAGCGCAGAGCGTGCTCGGCGGCCTCCTTCGCGCGGTCCTCGGCGCTCGCCGAGAAGCCGATTCCCATCAGCGCCGTGCCAGCGTCCTTCATGACGGTGCGCACGTCGGCGAAGTCGAGGTTGATCAGGCCGGGCAGCGTGATCAGGTCGCAGATCCCCTGCACGCCCTGTCGCAGCACGTCGTCGGCGATCCGGAACGCGTCGAGCATCGACGTCTCGCGGTCGAGGACCTCGAGCAGGCGCTCGTTCGGAACGACGATCACCGTGTCGCAGTTCGCACGCAGCGCCTCGACGCCGTCGGTCGCCTGGCGGTGCCTGCGGGTTCCTTCGAACTTGAACGGCGTCGTGACGATCCCGACGGTCAGCGCGCCGAGCTCCCGCGCGACGCGCGCCACGACCGGCGCTGCGCCGGAGCCCGTGCCGCCGCCCTCGCCTGCGGTCACGAAGACCATGTCGGAGCCGCGGAGCGCACGCTTGATCTGGTCGTAGGCCTCCTCGGCGGCGCGGCGGCCGAGATCCGGGTCGGCCCCTGAGCCGAGGCCCTCCGTCAGCTCGCGCCCGATGTGGATCTTGACCGGCGCATCGCTGGTCTGGAGCTGCTGGATGTCTGTGTTGAGCGCAACGAACTCGACCTGCGAGATGTCCGCGTCGATCATGCGGTTGACCGCGTTCAGGCCGGCGCCGCCGACTCCGACGACCCGGATGACCGCGATGTACGCGCCTGGCTCGGGGACCCTGTGGAGGCGCGGCGGTGGCTCGGGAAGCGGCTGGATTCGCGGCGGCTCGGGCTGCCGCTTGGGCTCGTGCTTTGCTTTTGCCTCCGGCTTCGGCTCGGTCTTGCGCTCGGGCAGGCGCACCGGCTCCGGCGGGGCCGGCTTGGCCTCCTCGACCCACTCGGGCACGTGCTCGACGGTCTGCTCGGGCGGTTCGACCGGCGAGGCGGTTACCTCCGGCTCGGGCTCGGGGCGGCCTTCCTTCTCGGCTTGCTTCTGCGCCGCCTCGGTTGCCCTGAACAGCTCGGCCAGCGGGCCTTCACGCATGCTCGCGCGCCTGCGCGCCATTGAGCACCTCCTTCGCGAGGTCGCGGTAGGCCTCGGCGGCGTTCCCGCTCGGGTCGTACTTGAGGACGGAGGTTCCCTTCACCGGGGCCTCCGCGTAACGCACGGTCTTGCGAATCTTGGTGTCGAAAACGAGGTCGCCGAAGTTCTCCTCGAGGATCTCGACCGCCTCACGCGAGTGCAGCGTGCGGCTGTCGTACATGGTCGGGAGGATGCCCTCGATCTCGACGTGCGGGTTCAGGTTCTCGCGGATCATCGAGAGCGTGTTCTCGAGCTGGACGAGCCCGCGCAGCGAGAGATACTCGCACTGGACCGGCACGATCACGCCCTTCGACGCGACGAGCGCGTTGATCGTCAGCAGGCCGAGCGACGGCGGCGTGTCGATGAGGACGTAGTCGTAGTTACCCTTCACCTCGGCGAGCGCCTTCTCGAGCGCTCGCTCGCGCCCGATCATGCTCGAGAGCGCGAGCTCAGCGCCTGCGAGATCGATCGACGAGACGGCCAGATCGACCTCCGCGTGGTGGATCACCTCCTGCATCGGGAGGCGGTGCACGAGGACGTCGAACATCGAGCGCTCGATCGAGTCCGGGTTCAGGCCCTGGCTCATGGTCAGGTTGCCCTGCGGATCGAGGTCGATCAGCAGCACCTTCAGGCCCTGTTCGGAGAACGCGACGCCGAGATTCAGGGTCGTCGTCGTCTTCGCCACCCCACCTTTCTGGTTGGCGAAAGAGATCACGTGTCCCATCGGCGCCCCTTTTGGCGTCTCGGTCCGAATTGCCGGTCGCGGAAGCAGGCGTGCAAGCCCCATCGAGCCCCTTTCTTCGTCCTCATGCTAGCTATCCCTCCGGAAATTGCTGCGGTTTTTCGAGATTCGTCCCGCGGCCGATTTCGAGGATCGGACGAGAGGAGCAGGGTGCATTCGCAGCGGCGAACGGCCGCCACACCCGCGCGATCAGTTGTCACAGGTCAACCTGTCGATAGCACCTCCTCGGTCACCGAAGCACCCGTCGCGAGCCCCGCGCGGCAGCGAGCGAGGGCTTCCTCGGCGCGCTCGGTCCCGACCCGCTCGGCCGAGATCCACGTGTCCGCTTCCGCCAGCAGTTCGTGCACCTCGGCGAGCATCGCTTCCGGCGGAGCGTGCTCCCGTTCGAGCGACTCGATGCGCCTCAACCTCCACATGACCGCGCGTGCCTCGTCCATGAGCCCGACGCTAGACGCGAACCTCGCACGCGTGTGTGACCGGATCGTGACGAAAGCGTTACGGTCGTTCCCGCCGTGACCCCGACCCCCGATCGCGAGCTCGCAGAAGCGCGAGCCTGCATCGACCGCGGCGACGAGAACCGGGCACTGAAGCACCTCGACCGCGCCCGGCGCGGATATGTGAAGCAGCACGACGTGGCCGGCCTCGAGCACCTCTTCGTGCTCGCCGACGTTCTCGACGCCGCGAACGAGCGGACACGAGACAGCCGCGAGAACCTCGTCTACGCGATCGGCCAGAACATCCGCGCCGAGACCCGCCGCGCCGCACAGCTCAGCGGCGCGCCCTGGCAGGACCCGTACCCCGACCTCCAGGCGCCGACCTCGCACACCCGAATCTCGCTCACGCGCGGCGTGAAGATCGCGATCGGCCTGGGCGTGGCGCTGATGACCGCCGCGATCGTCGCCTTCTTCGCGCTGCCCGCGTTCGTCGACGTGAAGCAGGAGGCTTCGCCCGTGACCCTGCGCCTGGTGAACGACACGAAGCAGCGGGCCGTGGTCGCCGAGTGCCTCTTCCCTGACTGCAGCGTCAGGTTGAGACGCAAGAGCGTCGGCCCTGGCCGGAAGCTCGAGAGGATCGAGCTCTCGGACGACCGCATCGACGTCTTCAGCGTCAAGCGGCTCGGCACGGAGGCGTGCCTGCGGGTGCGCGTTCAGGCCGGCTACAGGCGCGCCGGCTCCGACCCGCAGCTGACGCTGGTGGCCAAGCTCTCCCAGGCGACGCCGTGCCCCGGAACCGCCATCGTTCCGCAGGCGGCCCAGTTGCGCGGGCTGTGAGGAGCTAGGAGGCGAGCGCGGCGAAGTAGCCGGCCGGACGCGGCCGGACCCCGATCAGCGCCTCGTCCAGCGACTCGATCAGCCCGGCGCGGTCGCCGTGGGCGAGCGTCTCGACGACCGCCTTGCGGATAGCCTCGGCAGCCGCGCGGCCGGCCGGCTCGCCCCGCGTGAGCGATCGCAGCCGCTCGAGCTCGTCCGCGCGCTCGCGGCCGGTCTCGCCGAGCAGCACGGCTGCACGGACGGCCGCCGCCCAGAGCCCGTCCGCTCCGCCGAGGAGCGCAGACAGCGTCTCGCGGAGCTGCTCCGAGCGAAACGGCTCCGCGGAGAACAGCGACAGCTCCCAGCGGTCGAGGGCCTCGGCAAGCTCTGCGTCCTCCTCGGCCCAGGCGAGGCGCTCCAACAGATCGCTGGCGAGCCGGGCTCGGAACGCGTCGAGCCTCGTAGGCTCTCCCGGTGGCTCCGCGGCCGCGATCGGAAGAACGGGACGGATGCCGAGCGGGCGCCAGTCGAGACGCTCGAAGAGCACAGGGCCGGCGGCGACCGGCGCAGCGGTCGCCAAGCGAAGCGCGCTGACCGCGTCCGCGAGCTCGCCGGGCGCGTCCGGCGCGCTCGGCTCGTTCGGGCGCAGCGTCCGCTCGAGCTCCAGCACGCAGAGCCTGTCCGGCTCACGCCCGAACCCGGCCGGCAGCAGGCCGGAAGCCTCGGGCCAGTGCGCGGCCAGCTCTCCCGAAGCGGCGAGCCGAAGGGACAGGCCCTCCCCGAGCTCCAGCCGCGACCCGACCGAGAGCCCGGTTACCGGCGCGAGCGCCGCGTACGCGCGTCGGTCCGCGAGCAGCGTGCCCTCGAGACCCGCGTACGCGCGGTCGAACGCCTCGTCGGCCCAGTCGACCCCGCCCGCGGCCTCTGCCACGTCGGCCAGGAGCGGGAGCAGGATCGTCCGCAGGAGCGCTTCGTCGGGCCCGGCGCCCCGGCGCCCGGTGTGCGCCGCGGCGTAGACGGCCGCGGCGGGCTCGCGGCCGAGCTCCTCGACCGCGATCGGGGCGTCGGCCAGCGCGCCGAGCCGCTCGGCCCGCGCGTCGACGTACGAGCGCACGAGCGGCCGGTACTCGTAGAGCGACGACCCCCCGCCCTCGCCGGGGTGCTCCTCGAACGCGAAGGGGACCTCATCGCCGGCCTCGACGTCGGCCGCGAGCAGCGAGAAGCCGGCCAGGCAGAACAGGCGCAGGGAGCGGTAGAGGTGCGGGGCGCGTACGGCCACGTCTTCCCGTTACGCGGTGGCGGTCTCCTCTCCTCTCTGGCAGCCGGGGCACCAGTAGGCCGTTCGGTTGTCGTCGCCCTGGCCCCGCGACCGGATGACCTCACCGCACCGGTCACACGGACGGCCGGCGCGGCGGTAGACGTGGCGCTCCGCCCCCCCGTTCTCGAGCGAGCCGCGCATGAGTCGCGCTGCCTCCCGGAGTGCGCGGTCGAGCTCGTCGTCGGTGGTCTCCGCGAGTCGAAGCGAGGGCGAGAGCCGCGCATGCCAGAGCGCCTCGGCGCGCCAGATGTTCCCGATCCCGGCGACCACGCGCTGGTCGAGCAACGCGTCGCCCAGCTCCCGGGACGGATGCTCGGCGCGCAGGCCCGCAACCATCGCCTCGAGATCGGGCGGCTCGGCGAGGATGTCCGGGCCGAGCGGCCGGCGCGCGCGGCCGGCGCGCGAGAGTTCCAGCACAGGCCCGTTCCAGAGCAGCGCCTCGTGGCCGGCCGAGCGGAGAACGAGCCAGGGCCGCCCACGCACGGGGGCTCCTCGCGCCCGCACCTGCCAGCGGCCGCTCATCCGCAGGTGGCTCCGCACCACGAGACCGCCGTCGAAGCTCAGGAAGAGGTTCTTGCCCGCCGCCTCGACGCTCTCCAGCCGCTGGCCGTCGATCCGTCTCGCGTCGAGGACGGCCGCCGCCCGCGGGTGCGGCGTCTCCACCTCGACCTGCCGCCCGACGAGCACCTGGAGCCGCCGTGCAGCGCGGTGAAGCGCGTCGCCCTCAGGCATCCGGGCCAGCGTACCGCGCTAAAACAGAGAGCGCCCCTTGCGGAGCGCTCTCCTGTGCGTCGCCGTCGGTCGCTCGGCTTAGGCCGGGCAGGGATTCGTGTCCAGCACGTTCCGGAAGTTGTTCGTCCGGAGTCGGACCGCCGGGTTCGGGTTCGGGTAGAAGCTGAACAGCAGCGGTCCGTATTCGGCGGCCGAGTTTCCGCCGAACGTGTTCGTTGTCCCCTTGAGATAGGGCCCACCGAGCTGCCAGACGCAGTGGCCGTTCGCGCTGGGATTCTCGGTCGAGCTCCCGGTCGTGTAGATGGGATAGAAGTTGGAGCCCGGCGGTGGGTTGACGCAACCCATCCCCGTGAACCGGTTGCAGTTGCCGCCGAAGTCGGCCGCCTCAATCCGGGGCAGATCGGCCTCGAAGGCAACCCGGTCATAGTTCTTCGTCCCGTTGAAGAGCGGACTCGTGAACGTGACGGAGCTCGGGTGGTACTTCTTGTCCTGGCCTCGGTTGGGATCGGTCCCGGGCCAGACCGGTTGGTACGACGTCCCGTCGAAGTCGTTGTCCGTGGCGATACAGCCTGTTATCGGGACAAACGTCGAGAAGGCTGCGCTGAAGCAGCCCGTGTCGTCGTCGTCGAGGCTGGGCTCGCCGTTGCTCGTGCAGTCCCCGCCCTCTCCGGTGATCGCGTCGCAGTACTCGAAGTGCCCAATCTCGTCTGAGAAGGCCACGTTGTACGAGTGCGCCGCCCAGGGAACCCGAGTGTGCTCGCTCGAGGTCGCGTACATCGGACGGAACGCGTACGGCGACTGATGGCACGTTGCCGACGCGGGCTCGTACAGGATCTGAGCGAACCCGTTGGCGGTGCTCGCGGTCATCGAGCCCGACTTACCCGTCGTGTCGTCGTGCACCATCGTTGTGAGCCCGGCCGCGCCATCGTGGATGTCGATGGTGAGTTGGTCGCCGGAGTTCATGAACAGGTCGGTCGTCGCGCTCGGAGTGAACGAGCCGTTGGTCAGGTCGAGCGGACCGGGCGGAGCGTGCGGCACACCGCTCTTCGTGATGAAGGCGAAGTTGGCAGGCTCGAGCCCGACGGTGTTCAGGCAGTCCGCGTTGTTGAGGGTGCCCGTGTTCTGATCCTGGTTCAGGCTGAAGATCGCCATCGCAGCGCACCACTTGCTCGCGTCGCAGCTGAGTCCCGGCGGCCATGGAGCCCAGCCGGGTGGGTAGAACTGCAGCTCGAGAAAGGCCGTTCCCGGGTGCTTACCGATGTAGTCAGGGCCCGCCGGGTTGGTCCCGTCGAAGATGTTCGTGTCGCTGTCGGCCACGCATGGGGCGTGCGTGAACTCCGGCGCGGACTGGTTGTCGCACAGCGCCATCCCCAGCCAGAACGCGGGATGGAGTTGGAAGTTCCAGGTCCCACCGGTTCCGGCCTGGTTTGGCAGGACCTTCGGGTCGGTCGGAAGCGTCAGCTTGTAGAGATTCGAGTTTCCCGAGCCCGGCTGACTCGAATAGAAGAGCAGCGAAGGCTCGTCGTGGCCGGTGTACTCGCCGCCGTAGCCGATCGAGTCGAGCGGCTCGGTGCAGAGCGCCGTCGGCTCGTTGCACTCCGGGACCGTCGCTCGCGCTGCTCCAGCAAACGAGCCGAGCGCGATCGCGGCAGCGACGAGAACGAGCGTGCCGCCGAGAAGTCGTCTCATGGTCTCTCCCCTCGTGACCCCTGGTTCGGCGTTTCACGTGGTCCGGAATCGGGGACCTATTCCCGTATGAGGGCAATGTCAAACGAGAACTGCACGGTGCTACAGTCGAGGCTGGTCGTGGTCAAACGGTCGATCGCCGCTCTTATCGCGTGTGCTGCCATTGGCGGGACACTGCTAGCCGGTGGTTCGGCTGCCGTGTCGCAGCCGTATCTGCGCTCGGCGACCTCGAGGGCCAGACACGTCGTGGTCGTCTACACGATGGCGATCGGAGACCAGGCGCCCTCGCGGATAGCCGTCGCCTCCAGGCCGGCGACGGGCAGAGGAGGCGCGTTTCTCGACAAGAACGTCCTCTTCCGCGAACCGTTGGCCGCGACGAATCGCGTTGGTCTGAACGCATACCGAATGAGGACGCGCCACACACTCCGGCCGGGCCGATACTACGTACAGGTGTCTGCGATGGTGCTCGGCCTCGACTGCACCCCCAAGAAGCCGTGTCCGACTCGCTGGTCGAACATCCGGCGGGTCACGGTCCCACGGAGTTGAGCTAGGGGCGAAGCACCGCGCGGCGAGGGCCAGGCACGAAGCCGGCCTCGAGCAGCAGCGGCATGATCTCCGTGTCGGCCACGGGCTCGCTGTCGAAGCGCTCGACCGCGAGACGCTTGATGCCTGCGGTCCGGACATGGGCGACGAGCGCGGCGAGCGCCTCGCGCATCCAGGCCTCCTCCGGCTCGCGGAGCGGGACGAGCGAGCGGCCACCTCGCTCGACAAAGAGCGCCGGCTCGCCGCCGAGGAGCACGACGTGCGCCCCGGCGACACGCGCGGCGCGTGCGCCGGCCCGCTTCGGCCAGGGAAGCGCGGCGCCGTACGGCTGGCCCGGGTCGGCCGCCGCGAGCACCAACGGCTCGGCCTCCTCCCCGTCCCTCGGCCGCAGCTCGCGCAGCCGCTCCACGGCGCCGCCGAGCGCGAACTGCGCGCCGCCGAGGCCTTCGACGAAGTAGCCGCGGCGGCAGAGGCCGAGCGTCTCGAGGGAACGCAGCTCGCCGTAGACCGCGCCGTACCCACCGGGAATCCCTTCGGCGCGGACGCCGTCGCGGGTGACGATCCCGTGCCGCTCGAGGAGCAGCTCCGCCAGCGCGCGGGGGTCAGGGCGCCCGTCGCCGAAGAGCCGTGCTGTCGGCGACCAGCGGCCCTGCGTGGCCGTGCTCTCGCCCGCCCGGCGGCGCGAGAAGCGGCGCGGGCGGGTCCGGTCCGGGCGAGCCTCGGCCCGGTAGCGGCGGCCCGCTCGAAGCGGCGTCCACGCGTCGTTCGTGACCTCGCCCGCCCAGACGAGGTCCCAGAGCGCGGGCAGCGCCTCCTCCGCCTCGAGGCCCGTGTCCGAGAGCACGTCGTGCCAGAAGAGCGCACTCCGCGAGAGCGCGGCGCGCAGGCGCTCGTGCACCTCCCGCTCCGGGCGATCCGCGGCCGGCGGCGGGCCGAGCGCGGGCGCGTCCTCGCGGAAGTAGACGGCGACGCGGTCGAGCCCGGCGCCGACCCACACGACCTCGCCCGAGGCGCAGAGCGCGTCGAGCTGCTCGGCTCGGTAGCCCGGCACCCGGCGCGGGAGAACGTCCGACTCCCAGAGCGCGACCGGCAGTGCCAGCCCCTGCAGCGGGACGATGGCCTCGCGCAGCGTTGCGCGCCTGTCGATTCCCTGCCAGCTCGCCAGGAAACGGCCAAACGCCGCCTGCTCGGCCGGCTCGACCTCGCGCCTCAGCGCGGCGAGCGATGCGCGCCGCAGGCGACGCAGCACCTCCGGGTCGCACCATTCGCGTTCGGTCCCGCCTGGACGGAGCTCGCCGCGCACCAGCTCGTTCCGCCGCTCGAGCTCGCGGAGAACCGGCTCGACGTCGCGCCCGAAGCGCGCGCTTGCCTCGACGGTCGTGAACGGTCCCCGAGTCCGGGCGAAACGGCGGACGAGCGAGTGGAGCGGCTCCTCGGTTGCCTCCAGGAAGACGTCCGGCAGCCCGCCCGGCGGCATCGCGCCGACCGCGTCCCGGTACCGCCCCGCGTCCTCGGCCGCGATGAGGCGGCGTTCCTTGCCGATCCGCACGTGCACGGCGCGGCGCTCGGCCACCAGAGGCTCCGCGAGATCCTCCGCGTACTCGCCGTCGCCGAGATCGCCGCGGCGCCTGAGCAGGTCGTGCAGCTCGTCGGGCGTCCGCGCGTTTCCTCGCAGCCTCTCCTCTACCTCGGCGAGCGCTCCGGGGTCGATCAGGTCTCGCAGCTCCTCCTGTCCGAGCAGCTCGCGCAGAAGGTCGCGGTCGAGGGAAAGGGCCTGCGCCTTCCGCTCGGCCGCGGGCGTGTCGTCCTCGTACATGTACGTCGCGACGTAGTCGAAGAGAAGCGAGGAGGCGTACGGCGACGCGGAAGGCGTCTCGACGTCGACGAGGTCGATCTGCCGCGTGCGCAGGCCGTGCAGCAGCCGCTTCAGCGCGGGAAGGTCGAAGACGTCCTGCAGGCACTCGCGATAGGTCTCGAGCACGACCGGGAACGCCGGATAGCGGCGCGCGACCTGGAGCAGCGACTGTGCCTTCAGCCGCTGCTGCCAGAGCGGCGTCCTCGCGCCGGGCCGGCGGCGCGGGATCAGCAGCGACCGCCCCGCGTTCTCGCGGAAGCGCGCGCCGAACAGCGCGGTGTCGCCGAGCTCCTGGGTGACGAGCTCCTCGATCGTCTCCGGGTCGAGCAGCACGTCGTCGATCGGCGGCGGCGCGTCGGCGTCCGGGAGGTGGATCGCGATCCCGTCGTCCGACCAGAGCGCCTGGGTCTCGAGCCCGAGCGACTCGCGCAGCCTCGCGCCGAGCGCCAGCGCCCACGGGGCGTGCACGCGGCCGCCGAACGGCGTGAGGATGCAGAGCCGCCAGTCGCCGATCTCGTCGCGGAAGCGCTCGACCACGATCGTGCGGTCGGACGGGACCGCGCCCGTCGCCGCCTGCTGCTCGGCAAGGAACGAGACCAGGTTCTGGGCAGCGCGCTCGTCGAGTCGGTGCTCCTCGGTCAGACGCTTCAGCGCCTTCTCCTCCGGGAGCGCGGCCAGCTCGCGCGAGGTCGCGCCGATCGCCTCGCCCAGCTCGTAGGGCCGGCCGACGCCTTCGCCCTTCCAGAACGGCACCGCGCCCGGAACACCGGGAGCCGGCGAGACGAGCACGCGGTCGCGCGTGATCTCCTCGATCCGCCACGTCGAGGCGCCGAGCAGGAATGTCTGACCCGCGCGCGCCTCGTAGACCATCTCCTCGTCGAGCTCGCCGACTCTCCCGCCGCCGTCGACCAGGTGGACGCCGAACAGCCCGCGGTCCGGAATCGTCCCCGCGTTCGTGACCGCGAGCCGCCGCGCCCCCTGCCGGCCGCGCACGACTCCGGCGGTGCGGTCCCAGACGATCCGGGCCCGCAGCTCGGCGAACTCGTCGGAGGGGTAGCGGCCGTCGAGCATGTCGAGCACGTTCTCGAGCTGGACGCGCGAGAGGTCGGCGAACGGGTAGGCGCCGCGCACGAGCGCATAGAGGTCGTCGACCGCGATCTCCTCGTCGGCGCTGATCGCGACGATCTGCTGCGCGAGTACGTCCAGCGGGTTGCGCGGAATCGTCGTCTCCTCGATCGCGCCGTCGAGCATCCGCCGGGCGACCACGGCCGACTCGAGCAGGTCGGAGCGGAACTTCGGGAAGATCCGCCCTTTCGAGACCGCCCCGAGCTCGTGGCCCGCGCGGCCGATCCGCTGCAGACCGCGCGCGACAGACTTCGGCGACTCGACCTGCACGACGAGGTCGACCGCGCCCATGTCGATCCCGAGCTCGAGCGACGACGTCGCGACCAGGCACGGGATCTCGCCCTTCTTCAGCAGCTCCTCGACCTCGACGCGCTGCTCGCGCGCGACCGAGCCGTGGTGGGCGCGGGCGATCTCCTCCTCGGCCAGGTCGTTGAGGCGTAGGGCGAGGCGCTCGGCGAGACGGCGGTTGTTGACAAACACGATCGTCGAGCGGTGCGCGCGGACGAGCTCGAGGATCTCGGGGTAGATCGAGGGCCAGATCGACTGCTGCTCCTCGGGCTCGCGCATGTTGTCGAGCGGCACGACGACGGTCAGGTCGAGCTCCTTCGCGCGGCCCGCGTCGACGAGCTCGATCTCGCGCCCGCCCGAGACGAAGCGGCCGATCTCCTCCAGCGGCCGCTGGGTCGCCGAGAGGCCGATCCTTTGGACGTGTCCCAGGGACTGTCCCCCTGGCATGTCCGAAACGAGCCTGTCCAGTCGCTCGACGCTCAGCGCAAGATGCGCGCCGCGCTTGGTTCCGGCCACCGCGTGCACCTCGTCGAGGATCAGCGTTCGCACCGGGCGGAGGATCTCCCGCGCGCGAGAGGTCAGCAGCAGGAACAGCGATTCGGGAGTCGTGATCAGGATGTCCGGCGGCTCGCGCAGCATCGCGGCGCGCTCCTTCTGCGGCGTGTCGCCGGTGCGCACCGCCACGCGCAGCTCCGAGCCGAGCCCGGCGAGCGGCCCGCGCAGGTTCCGCTCGATGTCGTAGTTGAGTGCCTTCAGCGGCGAGACGTACAGCAGGCGCAGACCCTGCCCCGGCTCCGCGTCGAGCCGGTCGATCCCGTAGAGGAAGGCCGCAAGCGTCTTGCCCGAGCCCGTCGGCGCCTGGATCAGCGTGTGCTTCCCGCTCGCAATCGCCGGCCAGCCGAGCGCTTGGGCCGGCGTCGGCTCGGCGAAGGCGGCTGCGAACCAGGCGCGCGTCCTGGAGGAGAACACCGCGAGCGGATCGGTCATGACCTCGACGTTACCAACGGTGACCTGGAGCGAGGGCCGTCGCGGCCGCCAGCTCGCCGACCCGAAGCCGAACGCTCGCGTCGCAGGCCGGATCGCCGCACTCGCAGAGGAACTCGCACGCGACGTCGTCGGCGTCGCCTTCTGCCCGGAGCTCCGCAGAGCCCAGCTGCCAGCGTTCTTCAGGTGTCATTGCTTCCCACCTGCGCGCCGCGGCGTTGCCGGCACGAAGCGCGCGGTCGCGGTGCTGCCAGGTCCGGGTGTCGCTGGAGTACAGGCGCAGCCCGTACCGCCGTGCAAGACGCGAGGCAACGGCCGTCTTCCCGCTTCCGGGCGGCCCGCCGATCCAGAGCACGTGTCCCAACTCCTGCATCTGCATGGGGTACCACACTCGCGCGGGTTAGCATCGGGTCGGATGCCGGAGACCCCAGAAGAGCTCTACGCGCGCGCAGCTGGAGAGCTGCGGATGCCGCCGGTCCAGGAGTGGGAGACCTTCCCGTTCGACGGTGAGATGCGCCCTCGCGCACTGCAGCCGCCCGTCGCAGAGGAGCAACCCCGCCACGGCGCGGGCGGTGTCGACTGCTCGCGCTGCACGGCCTCCGACGACGACTACATCTGGACGAACGAGAACTGGCGCCTCTGGTCGTTCGACAGGCCGACCGGGCTCCCGCTGATCGTCCTGCTCGAGTCGCGCGGGCACTACGCCGAGCCGGGCGATCTCCCTGACGAGCTGGCGGCGGAGCTCGGCGTCCTGCTCGCGAGACTCGAGCGCGCGATCCGCGGGCTCGGCGAGATCGGCCGCGTCCACGTCTGCCGCTGGGGCGACGGGGGCGAGCATCTGCATTGTTGGTTCATGGCGCGCCCGGCGCGCCTGCCGCAGCTGATCGGGAGCTTCGCCGCGATCTGGGACGACGTCCTCCCGCCGGTCCCCGAGGACCGGTGGCGCGCGGATCTCGAAGCGCTCGTCGCCGCGCTCGGGTGAAGCGCGTCAACCTCAAGGGCACGTCCGGATCGGGGAAGTCGACGTTCGGGGTCGAGCTCGCACGGCGGCTCGACCTGCCCTACGTCGAGCTCGACGCGCTTCACCACGGGCCGAACTGGAGCGAGCCCACTGACAAGGAGTTTCGCGCGCGCGTGCGCGAGGCGATGGACGCCGCACCCGAGGGCTGGGTGATCGACGGCAACTACGAGGGCAAGCTCGGAGATCTCGTCCTCGCAGACGCGGACACGATCGTCTGGCTCGACCTCCCCTTCAGGGTCAAGGCGCGGCGACTGTGGCAGCGGACGGCCCAGCGGATCCGCGACGACGTCGAGCTCTGGAGCGGCAACAAGGAGAGCTGGCGCGGGGTGCTCTGGAGCCGGGACTCGCTCTTCTCGTGGATGGTACGCACCCACTTCCTGCATCGGCGGGAGTGGCCGGATCGCTTCGCGGGCGACCCTCGGTTTGTTCGCCTGCGCTCGGTCGCCGAGGCGCGACGATGGCTCGAGGCCAACACATGAGCGAGCGCTACGACGTCCTCGTGCTCGGCGGCGGCGCGGCCGGCTGCGTCCTCGCGGGTCGGCTGAGCGAAAACGCCGACCGCTCCGTCTGTCTCGTCGAGGCCGGTCCCGACTACGGCCACCTGAGCGAGGGCCGCTGGCCGGTCGACATTCTCGACCCTCGCTGGCTCGCGCTCGAGTCGCACCTCTGGCCGCGCGACGACGAGGAAGACCGCTCGCAGGCGCGAGCCCGCGTGCTCGGCGGGTGCTCGGCGCACAACGCGTGCGTGCTGCTCGAGGGCGCGCCGTCGGACTACGACTGGGGACCGGGCTGGTCGTATGACGAGTTCGCGCCGTACCTGAAGCGGGCCGCGGAGACGATGCAGGCGCACGTGATCCCGGACGACGAGCTGACGCCCTGGCACCGCGTGTTCCGGGATGCGGGCGGCGAGGGCTCGATCGTCCATCCGGTCAACATCGTCGACGGGATCCGCTGGCACGCCGGGTTCGCCTACGTCGACCCGGCCCGCGCACGGGAGAACCTGACGATCCTCGCGGACACGGTGGTCGACCGCGTGCTGCTGGAGGACGGCCGGGCCGTAGGCGCGCTCGCGGGCAGCCGCGAGCTGCGCGCGGAGATGGTCGTTGTCTCGGCGAGCGCGTACGGCTCGCCGGGGATCCTGCTGCGCAGCGGCATCGGGCCTGCCAAAGAGCTCGCACGGCACGGGATCGCGCAGGTCGCGGAGCTTCCGGTCGGCGAGGGGCTCTCCGACCACGTCGGCGCCGGCGCCGCGTGGGAGCCGACCGAGCGGCTGCTCGCCGAGACCGCCGCCCACGAGGCCGAGCACGGCCTCTACATGGGCCAGGTGACGCTCGCCGAGCGGAGCAGCTCGTGCCCGCCGGGAGTGATCGACCTGTTCGTCTTCCCGGCGCTCGAGGTCGGCCTGGAGATCAGCGGCGCCGCCTTCGCGATGAAGCCGCTCTCGCGCGGCTCGGTGCGGCTGAACGCCAGCGATCCGGAGACGCCGCTGGCGATCGACCACGGCTTCCTGCGCGACGAGCGCGACGTCGAGGTGCTGACCGAGGGCTTCGAGCGTCTGCGCGAGCTCGTCGCGAGCGAGGCGATCAGTCCGTACGCAGGCCGCGAGCTCCGTCCGGGTGCCGAGATCGACGCCGAGACGCACGTTCGGGCGACCGCGCGCGGCTTCTTCCACCCGGTCGCGACCTGCGCGATCGGGGCGGTGCTCGACCAGCGCTGCCGGGCGCTCGGCTTCGAGAACCTCCACGTCGTGGATGCCTCGGCGATCCCGACGATCCCGCGCGCGAACACGAACCTGACGACAGTCGCCCTAGCAGAGCGCGCCGCGGAGTGGCTGTAGGATCGAAGCGTGCCCGCGACTCGCCCCGACCGGCTCTACTACACCGGCGTCGACGAGGCAGACGAGCTGCTCGCGCGCGATCCGTTCGCGCTCCTGGTCGGCTTCGCGCTCGACCAGCAGGTGCCGGTGCAGACGGCGTTCGCGGGGCCGCTGAAGCTGCAGCAGCGGCTCGGAACGCTCGACCCCGGCGCGATCGCGGCCACGGATCCGGCGAAGCTCGAGGCGATCTTCCGCGAGAAGCCCGCGATCCACCGCTTCCCCGGCGCGATGGCCACGCGCGTGCAGGATCTCGCGTCCGTCGTCGACGCGGACTACGCGGGCGACGCGGAGCGCGTCTGGGGCGACGCGACGGACGGCGCCGACCTGCGGAAGCGCATCTCGGCACTGCCCGGGTTCGGCGAGATGAAGGTGAAGGCGCTCGGCGCCGTGCTGTGGAAGCGGTTCGGCGTGGACGCGGCGGAGGACCTGGACCCCGGCCACCCCACGCTCGGCGACGTCGATTCGATCGAGGCGCTCGAGGACTACCAGGCGAAGAAGCGGGCCCACAAGGCCAAGATGCGCGCTGAACGCTCGCCTTAGAGTCGTCGTCTACGTCACCCGCGAGCATCCTGAGACCGGCTGGGACCAGCTTCTCGTCTTCGACCTCCCGGACGAGCCCGGGTACGTGAGCGTCGTCCCGGGCGGCCGGGTCGAGCCCGGCGAGAGCGTCGAGGAGACCGCGGTTCGGGAGCTGCTCGAGGAGACCGGCCTCGAGGTGAAGCCGGTCCGCGAGCTCGGCGTGCTCGAGCAACCGAGCTGGCGCGTCCCGGGCGTGCGAGACGAGAACCACTTCGTGCACGCGAAGGTTGTCGGGCTGACGGAGGACGAGTGGATCCACAACCGGGCGTTCCACTGCCACTGGGTCCCGCTCCGCAGGGAAACGACTGTCTACGGCGAGCACGGCGCCCTGCTCCAGTCCGTCCTCCGCAAGCGGGTCGTCGGCTACGTCACGCGCGGGTCCGACCTGCTCGTCTTCGATCATGTGGGGATGCCCGAGACGCTCACGCAGGTGCCCGCCGGCCGCGTCGATCCCCACGAGAGCCTCGAGGAGGGCCTTCGGCGCGAGGTCGAGGAGGAGACCGGCGTCTCCGTCACCGTCGTGGGGGAGTTCGCCGGGCCGGAGGAGATCGCGCGTCTCTACGACACGGGCGGATTCCAGGAGAACCATGCGTTCCATGCCGTTGCCGAGCCCGGCGGGCCCGATGTATGGGAGCACGCGGTGACCGGCGACGGGATGGACGCGGCATTCGTCTACGCCTGCCGCTGGGTGGCGCTCGCCGACTGTCCACCCCTTTGGGGGAGACGAGACCCCTTGGTCGAAAAGCTTCGTCGGTCGATAACGCCGTCATGAGCCGCCGCCTCCCGCTGCTCGCCCTCGCCTGTGTCCTCGCGCTCGGCGCGTCGTCCGCCGAGGCACTGCGCGTGCCGTCCGCCCCACGCTGCCCGATCTTCCCGAAGTCGAATCCCTGGAACCAGCGCGTCGACAAGCTCCCGGTTGCGCAGAACTCCACCGCGATCATCGACTCGATCGGCACCTCGACCGGCCTCCATGCGGACTTCGGCTCGGGCCTCTGGGAGGGCTCGAAGATCGGAATCCCGTTCGACGTGGTCACGAAGAAGACCCGCCGTTCGCAGGTCTCGTTCGAGTACAACGACGAGAGCGACCACGTCCGCTACCCCATCCCCAAGCGCGTCCACATCGAGGGAGGCAGCGACCACCACGCGCTGCTGCTCGACAAGAACGCCTGTCGCCTCTACGAGCTCGGCGGGCTCCAGAAGCGCAACGGGCGCTGGCAGGCGTGGGCAGGCGCGACCTGGAACCTGCGCTCGAACAAGGTCCGGCCGGCCGGCTGGACGTCGGCCGACGCCGCGGGCCTGCCGATCTTCCCGGGGCTCGCCCGCTACGACGAGGCGAAGCGCGGCGTGATCGACCACGCCCTCCGCTTCACCGTTGAGAACTCGCGCCGCGCGTACCTCTACCCGGCCCGCCACTACGCGAGCGACCTGACCGCCTCCAACCTCCCGCCGATGGGCCTCCGCGTCCGGCTCAGGGCGAGCTTCGACATCCGGCCGTTCCCGCGCCAGGCCCGCATCGTGCTGCTCGCGCTCAAGCGCTACGGGATGATGGTCGCCGACAACGGCGCCAACTGGTACATCAGCGGCGCGCCCAGTCCCGGGTGGTCGAACGACCAGCTGCACACGCTCGGCCGGGTGACGGGCTCGAACTTCGAGGTCGTGGACACGTCCAAGCTCCGCCCCTAGGCTTCAGGTCGACACGAACCGCGTCCTGGCCGTGGGACTTGCGATCGCCGCCGCTCTCCTCGGAACCGCGTGCGACTCGGCTCACCACGCGGCGACCGAAAGCACGCAGGCGCCTACACCACCAAAGAAGCAGGTCGGGTTCGACCCGGCCGTTTCCTCACGCGACGGGACGATGGTCGCGGTCGTGAGGCACGTCGGGAGAGCGTCCTACCTCGAGGTCGGCCGCGCCGGCCGGCCTCGGCGCACGATCCTCTACTGGCGCCCGGGTACCAGCTGGCCCCAGTTCAACGAGATCGCGTGGGCCTCGCCAAACATGATCGTCTACGAGGACGGCGCCAATGTGAACACGGTCGACGTGCGCACGCGCCGTGTGCGCGCGATTGCGGCGGCTCAGGACTTCAACGTCTCCAGCGACGGCCGCTGGGTCACCTGGTGGAGGGGTGGTGGTGAGTTCACGCCCCCGAACCCGGCCGGCATCGTGTCGATCACAGGCGACCAGTGCCTGGTGGTGCCCACGCCGAAGAACGCGGGCGACATGGGCATCTACTTCCCCTATAGCAACACACGCCGCGTCTACTTCCTGCGCGAGTTCGACGATGGCACCGGCCGCACGATGAGCCTCCCGGTGTCGAGCCTGCGGCAGGCTCCGCCGAGCGTCTGCCGCTCTTACTAGCGCGGATCGTCCCGGTCAATGTTCCAGTGGCGTCCGGCCGAGGCGAGCCACCTTCTGTCCTGGCCCGGAAGCATCGCGTAGCGGCTGATCATCCGCTGGCCACCCTCGGCGTCGCCGTAGAGGATGTCGACCGTGCAGTCCGCGTGCTCCTCGACCGCCGCGCGCGCTTCCGAGAACGCCGGCGACGACGGATCCCGGAACGATCTCTGCTCGCTCGCGAGCGCGGAGATCGTCACCCAGTCGGTCGCGAGCGCCACGCGGCTACTCCGCGTGCGCCCGCAGCGCTCGCAACGCCGGGCCGAGGGCCTGGCCGCCCCTCAGCACCGGCTCGAAGAGGTCGCCGTGCTTCTCGACGCGCTTCAAGGCGTCCTTCATGCCGTAGTCGCGCGGGCGCACCTTCTCGCCGAGCTCCTCCCAGTGCAGCGGAGTCGAGACGGGCGCTCCCGGCTTCGGCCGCACGGAGTACGCGGACGCGATCGTCTTCCCGTGGCCGTTCTGGCGATGGTCGACGAGCACGCCGCGCCGCTTCTTCTTCAGCCACTCCGTCGTGACGAGGCCCGGGTTCTCGCGCTCGAGACCCCGCGAGACGAGCTCGGCCAGGTCATATGCGTCCGAGTACGAGTAGCGTCGCGCGATGGGCAGGAGCACGTGGATCCCGTCGGCGCCGCTCGTCTTCACGTAGGAGCGGAGCTCGAGCTGCTCGAGCGCCTCGCGGACGAGGTGCGCGACCCGGATCGCCTGGGTGAAGCCGTTTCGCGACTCGGGCGGATCGAGGTCGAAGACCACGTAGTCGGGCCGGTCCGGCTTGTCGACGCGCGAGTACCACGCGTTCATGTCGATGCAGTTCATCTGGACCATCCACACGACCGCGGCGGACTCGTTGACGAGCGCGAAGTCGACGAGCCGCGAGTCGCCCTCGCGCGGCCAGGTCCGGAACTGCCGGGTCGGAACCCACGACGGCTTGCCCTTCGGCGCCTGCTTTGCGAAGTACGGCCGGTCGTCGATGCCGTGCGGGTAGCGCTTGAGCGTGAACGGCCGGTCGCGGAGGTGCGGCACGATCGCCGGCCCGATCTCCGCGTAGTACTCGGCAAGGTCGCCCTTCGTGACGCCGTCGGCCGGAAAGAGCACACGGTCACCGCTCGTGAGCCGGACGTGGCGACGGCCGATGTGGATCTCATCGGTCATCGGGAAAGGCGCGTCCAGGTGAGCTCATGCCGTAGGGGCAACCGGTACGGGCCTTCGAGTAGCGGCCGAACGCGTGCGAACAAGTCGGCACGCTCGTCCACCGGGAGCGCCGCGAGCGAGCTCGTCGTCGAGTAGAGCGTGAGCAACGCCTCAGGGTCCACCGTCAGCTCCTCGCCTGCCCGCTCGTAGTGGAGCGGCTCGAACGGCGACGCTGCGAAGGCGTCGTCCCACGGCGGCCGGCGCTGCGCCCGGAAGCGCTCGTATGGCTCGCTGAGCAGCTCGAGCGCCGCCTCGGGCAGGGGCGGCTCGGTCTCCCACCAGTGCGTGGAGACGATTGCGACGCCGCCGCGCGGCCGAAGGACGCGGACGAGCTCCGGGATCGCCGCCGCAGGGTCGAACCAGTGGAACGCCTCGCCGACGAAGACGGCGTCGACGCTCTCATCGTCGAGCGGGATCGCCTCGGCACTCCCGGCGAGCGCTTCGCCGTGCACCGCCCGCATCCGCTCGTCCGGCTCGACGGCGACGACCTCGCGGAAGCGACGCGAGAGCTCGCGCGTCAGCCGTCCCGTGCCGGCCGCGAGGTCGAGGACGCGTGCGCTCGGATCGAGCTCCAGCACCTCCTGCGCACGGTCGAGCAACGGCTGCGAGTACGGCGGCCGGACGCGGTCGTACAACTCTGCGACGTTCCCGAAGCTGAGCGCGAGCTCAGGCAAGCCGCGTCCAGTACGCGACGACGCGGAACCGCTGGCGGGTCTCGTCGGGCAGAAGCACGCGCAGGCGGTCGGCGAAGGCCGTGCGGTCCTCCTCGGGCTGGACCGCGATCGAGCTGACCGAGAGCATCCGCGCGACGAACGTCTCGCGGTCGACGACGAGCTCATACTCGTACTCCTCCTCGCGCAGCTCCTCGAACGCCGACCCCGCGAACGCCTCGCGCCAGCGGCCGCTCAGCACTCGCGCCAATCCAGGAACACCCCCGCGCTCGAACGCCTCGTCCAGGAGCGCGTGGGCCTCCGGACCTAGCGGCGGATCCTCGTCCTGGAAGATGTTCCAGAAGATCGCGAGCCGGCCGCGTGGCCGCAGCACGCGAGCGAGCTCCGCGAGCGTCTCGGTCGTGGCGAACCAGTGGAACGCCTCGCCCGTGAAGATCGCGTCCACTTCGTCATCTCGGAGCGGAATCGCCTCGGCGCTGCCGGGCAGCGACTCCGCTCCCGGAACGACCTCCTCCAGGACCGTGCGCATCGCGTCGTCTGGCTCGACCGCGACCACGCGGGCAAACCGCGGGACGAGCGCGCGGGTGAGCTTGCCCGTGCCTGCGCCGAGGTCGAGCACGCTGGCTTCGCGCCCGAGGCCGATCTCGGCGATCACGCGGTCGACGAACTCGGCCGGCCACTCCGGTCGCCCCAGTTCGTACTCGCGCGCGGTGCGCCCAAACGCGTCGGGCGGCGCTTCCCTCGCCGGGCTCACCTGCGAATCGTCCATCTGACGTTTGCCCGCATCGAGAACCGATACTCCTTGTCGGGGAGCATCGCGGCCAGCTCGGCGAGCACCTCCTCCCGGTCATCGCGGTTCGCGACCCAGCTCACGGAGGCGGCGAACGCGAGCGCGTCGCCGCGGCTGCTCACCTGCTCGTGGTCGACGAACGCCTCGGTCTCCTCGCCGAAGAGGCCTGACCGCTCCAGGATGTTCTCCTCGACCTCTGCGGGACGCATCGCCTCGCGGAGCTCTCCGAGCCGGTCTCGATAGGCCGGCGGAAGCGGTGATGGCTCATTCGCCTCATTCCAGAGCGTCGCGAGCACACCCCCCGGTCGAAGCACACGGGCGATCTCCGCCACGGCCGCGTCGTTCGCGAACCAGTGGAAGGACTGGCCTGCGAAGACCGCGTCCACCTCGCCGTCACCGAGCGGGATCCGCTCCGCCACTCCGGCGAGCGCCTCGGCCTCGGGCACGCGGGCCGTGAGGATCGCTCGCAGCTCGTCCAGCGGCTCCAGGGCGACGACGCGCCCGTAGCGTGCCGCGAGCACTCGCGTCAGCTTGCCCGTGCCCGCGCCGAGGTCGAGCGCCACCGAGTCGTCGACAACGGGCACGAGGTCGAGCACAGCCGCCGGCCAGCCCGGGCGCCCCCGCTCGTACTCCTCAGCCGCCCGCCGGAAGCTGCGTGCCTGTTCTCTCTCAGCCAACGCCCGCGAGGAGGAAGTCGCGTGACTCCTTCAGCATCTGGCGCGCGATCACGAGTCGCTGGATCTGATTCGTGCCCTCGTAGATCTGCGTGATCTTGGCGTCGCGCATCATCCGCTCGACGGGGTACTCGGAGATGTAGCCATAGCCGCCGAGGATCTGGACGGCGTCGGTCGTGACCTCCATCGCGACGTCGGTGCAGAAGAGCTTGGCCATCGCCGAGATCTTCGTCAGCTCCGGCCCGTCGAACCCCTCGTCGATCATCTGCCCGCAGCGGTAGAGCAGCCCGCGGGCGGCCTCGCATTTCGTCTCCATGTCGGCGAGCGTGGCTGCGATCAGCTGGTGCTCGGCGATCGGCTTGCCCATCGTCTCGCGCGTCTTCGCGTACTCGAGCGCGTAGTCGGTCGCGCCCTGCGCGAGGCCCAGCCCCTGCGCGCCGATACCCGGCCGCGAGCGGTCGAGGATGCGCATCGCGATCCGGAAGCCCTCGCCCTCCTCGCCGAGCAGGTTCTCGGCCGGGACGCGGCAGTCGTTGAAGAAGATCTCGCCGGTGGTCGAGCCCTTGATCCCCATCTTCGGCTCGATGCGGCCGACCTCGAACCCGGGCGCGCTCGCCTCGACCATGAACGCCGAGATCCCCGAGTGGCCCGCCTCGGGGTCGGTCTTCGCGAAGACGGTGTAGAGCTCCGCGACGCCTGCGTTCGTGATGAAGCGCTTCGAGCCATTGAGGACGTACTCGCCGCCCTCGTGCCTCGCCTCGGTGCGCATCGCGGCCGAGTCCGAGCCCGAGCCCGGCTCGGTGAGCGCGTAGGCGATCAGCCACTCGCCGCTCGCCAGCCGCGGGAGGTAGCGCGCCTTCTGCTCGTCCGTGCCCGCGAGCTTGAGCCCGAGCGAGCCCAGCTCCTGGACGGCCAGGATCAGCCCGGTCGTCGCGCAGACCTTCGAAAGCTCCTCGATCGCGACGAGCACCATCAGCGCCCCGGTGCCGGTGCCGCTGTACTGCTCCTCGAACGGAAGCCCGAGCAGGTCGTGCTCGCGCATCAGCTCGACCATGTCCCAGGGGAACTCGGCCGACTTGTCGATCTCGGCCGCGCGCGGGGCGACGCGCTCGCGCGCAAGCTCGCGGACGAGGTCGCGAATCTCGCGCTGCTCGGCGTTTAGCGGATCGCTCGGCACGGGCTGAGTCTAGCCCCGGTAGTCGAAATCGCTCTCGTAGCCGCAGTTGCCGCGGAAGGAGAACTCGAGCTCGCCGTCGCTCACCCCGAGGTTCTCGGCGATCACCTCGCGGCCGGTGCGCTCGTGGCCCGGGATCACGCAGGTGACCGTCTCGTCGCTCTCGACCGGGTGCGCGACGCGGACCTCGACGAACCGCCCGGCGCGGAACCAGCCCCGCCCGGGCACGTGGTGGATCTCGATCTCGGCCGGCCGCACCGCCAGCATGTGGCTCGCCTTCCAGGCCCAGGGGAAGTGCTCCACCTGAGAGCCGGCCCAGTGGCCCGTGAAGATCCCCTCGAGCGCAGCGCGCTGAGCCTCGTCCGCACGCTCGTCGACGTAGAGGACGAAGCTCCACGGCGACCCTTCCTCGTCGTCGCTGTAGCGGGAGGCGAGCACGGCCCCGAGCCCGGCGAGGTCGACGCCGTCCGCGTGGCCGTCCTGGATCTGCCACGAGAGCGCGCCGAGGCAGATCCCGTACGTCGAGCGGCCGCCCATCGCCCCGTCGATCCGGCGGCACGGGCAGATCGCGTCGCAGTTGCACGACTCGAGGTAGGAGCCCGAGACGTGCCAGTCGCCCATCAGCCGTAGACCGAGCTTCCCACGCCCGGCCTCGCGTTCTCCGGGTAGGGCTCGAGGTCGTCCATGAAGCCCGGCTGCGCCTCGACGCGGGCGAGCCAGGCCCTGAAGGCCGGATAGGCGTCGAGGTCGAGGCCGGCCTCGGCGGCGACGTGCCCGTATGCGTAGACGGCGATGTCCGCAATTGTGTAGCGCCCGGCGGCCAGGAAGTCGTGCTCGGCCAGGTGCTGCTCGAGGAGCGCGAGCGCCGCTTCGGCGCCCTCACGCCTGCTGACCGCGTCAGGGTCGTCCGCCTTCAGGCGACCGGTCAGGAGCCGGAAGCGCAGGCCGCCCATGGTCATCATCACGTCGGTCTGCTCGAAGATCAGCCAGCGAACTACCTCGGCCAGGCTGGGGCGCTCGTCCGGGAGGAACTCGGTACCGCGGGCGAGGTAGAAGAGGATCGCGTTCGACTCGGTGACGAACGTGCCGTCCTCGAGCTCCAGCACGGGCGTGGCCCTGGCCGGGTTCTTCTCGGCGTACTCGGGGGTGAGCGTGTCGCCGCCGAAGATGTCGATCGAGATGCGCTCGTACGGACGCCCGAGCTGCGCGAGCAGCAGACGCACCTTGTAGCAGTTGCCCGAGGCGGCGTAGTCGTAGAGCTTCAGCGTCTCCATCGGGCGATCATCCGACCGAACCCGGCGGCCGGTCAAGTGCGGCCTGGCTCAGCGGTGGCCGATTGCGGACAGCTGCTCGGCCAGGCGACGGCGGAATGACGGCAGGAGCGCAAGTGTGCGCAGCGCCACATTCCGCAGCGGGCGAACAGCGCGCGGGGCAGTGGCCAGTCGGGTGAGGCGGTGGGCAAGCGCAACCACTTGAATCGCCTCGGCGCGACTGCCGGCCGCATAGGCGTCGAGCTCGTCCTCGCGACCTTCCCGCAGGGCGACCGACAGCGCGTCCCCGAGCGTCACCGCATCGCGCAGGCTGAGGTTCATGCCTTGCCCACCTGCAGGGCTGTGCGTATGCGCGGAGTCGCCGGCGAGCAGTATCCGCCCGGACCGGTAGCGGTCCGCCACCCGCTCGTGGATCCGGAACCTGGATCCCCAGATCACCTCCGTCACCTTGACCGCCGTACGACTCGGGCCGCGGGTGTCGAGCAGTCGCTGCGCATACGGGACGTCCGGCTGCTCGGGTGCATCGTCGACTTCCGCCACGAGCCGAAAGGACCCGTCCGGGAGCGGCGCCACGACCAACATGCCCGGCGTGGAGAAGAACAGCAACACCTGGTCCGCCGGCAAGCCGCCCTCCACGCGGACGTCGGCCAGCGAGAAGGACAGCGACAGCGTGTCGTCGCCATCGTGCCCGAGGCCAGCCTGGTCGCGGATCGTGCTGTTCATGCCGTCGGCGGCAACGACGTACCGGGCCTTGATCGTCTCGCCGCTCTCCAGCGTGACCTCGGCGCCGTCGGCTGTCTGGCTCACCCCGGTGGCGAGGTACGGGCGATGGACGCTGCCCCCGAGCTCCTCGAGGCGATCGAGCAGGACCTGTTCGGTGATGTTCTGCGGGACCATCAGCGTGTATGGGTACTCCGTCGGGAGCCGGTCGAACTGGACAGGCACGAGCTCCCGATCACCGTCCCGGATGCTGAATCGCTGAGCCTGGATACCGAGCCCCGCCAGCCGCTCCGAGACGCCGATCCGCTCGAGCATCTCGAGGGTCCGCGCATGCACGACAGCGGCTCGCGAGGTATTCGCAGCCGGTCGCCTGCCGATCGACCACCGTGACGTCGTGGCCATGCCCGGTCAAGGAGACGGCAACCGCCAGCCCCGCCGGCCCTGCACCCACCACGAGCACATCGGTCCGGCCAGGAAGCTCGCTCATGTCATCTCCTTCTCGGGACCGTTCTAGGTCCGGGGCTCGAGTGCGGTCGGCGCCGTCGGTGGCGTCGGCTTCTCGGCCGCGCCTTCGGGCTCCAATCGAGGCAGCCACTCGAGCCACCTCGGCAGGTACCAGTTCCAGTCCCCGAGCAGCATCATCGAGGCGGGCAGCAGCACGGCCCTGACGATCGTCGCGTCGATCAGGACGGCGGCCGCGAGCCCGATCCCCAGCTGCTGCAGCACGATGATCGAGCCGGTCGCGAAGACCGCGAACACGAGCACCATCACGAGCGCCGCGCTTGTGACGACGCCTGCGGTCGTCTTGATCCCGTGCGAGACCGCCTCGGGAGTCGACAGCCCGCGATCCCGGGCCTCGCTGATCCGGCTGATGATGAAGACGTGGTAGTCCATCGAGAGCCCGAACAGGATCACGAACAGGAAGATGGGCAGGAACGAGGTGATGCCGCCCGTGTAGTCGAAGCCGAGCAGCCCCTTGGCCCACCCGTGCTGGAAGACGAGCACGAGGACGCCGTACGCGGCGGCGACGGAGAGCAGGTTGAGGATGACCGCCTTCGCCGCGATGACCAGCGAGCGGAACGAGATGAGCAGCAGAACGAAGGCGAAGATGAGCACGAAAGCGAACACGAGCGGCGCCGACTTGTTCATCGCCGAGCGCGAATCCATGTCGACCGCGGTCCCGCCCGCCACGCCGTATTCGACGTCGGAGAGCGTGCCGATCGTCTCGGGAACGATCTCCTCCCGAAGCCTCGTCACGCCGGACCGGGAAAGTGCATTGCTCCCGTTGCCGGCGAGCGGGACGCTGATCGTCTCGGCGGTCCCTTGTGAATTGAACTCGGTTTCGACCGTTCCCTTCGGGGCGATCGTCGCGGCACGCGTGCGGAGCTCGGCCACCCTCGCCTGCACATCTGGCGCGTTCACGTTTTCCGCCTTCACGACGACCGTCGCCGTGTGCAGCTCGCTCGGGAACGCCTTGTTGATGCGGTTGTAGGTCTGGACGGCCTTGAGGTTCTGCGGGAGCGCCTCCGGTGGGATCTGAACCGTCTTCAGGCTCAACGCCGGGAGCGCGATCGCGACGAGCAGGCCCGCGGAGAGGACCGCGTACAGAGCCGGCCGCGCGAGCACGCGATCGAGGATCCAGCCCCAGAAGCGGCTGTCCCCGTCACCTCGCTGCGCCCGGTGCAGGAACGGCACCCGCCCCTTCTCGACGCGGTCGCCGAGCCCGGAGAGCACCGCGGGCAGCACGGTCAGCGACCCCAGCATCGCGATCGCGACGACCAGGATCGTGCCGACGGCGAACGACGAGAACGCAGGATCGCCCGCGAAGAACATGCCCGCCATGGCGATCATGACCGTCAGGCCCGAGATGAGGACCGAGCGCCCCGAGGTTGCCGCGGCAGCCTCGAGGGCGGCCGACTCGCTTCGGCCTGCGGCCCGCTCCTCGCGTTCCCGTTTGAGATAGAAGAGCGAGTAGTCGACGCCGACCGCGAGCCCGATCAGCAGGATCACCTCTTTGACCTGCGCGTCCATCGCCAGGAGATGGCTCGGTATGGCGATCAGGAACATGGCTGCGATCACGGACGTGAGCGCCAGCAGCAACGGGATGCCGGCGGCGACAAGCGCACCGAACGTGATCAGCAGGATGATCAGGGTGAGCGGCAGCGACAGGAGGCCGGCCTTGGCGAGATCCTTGGTGAACTGGCCCTCGACCTCACGCTCGGCGCTGCCGTCGCCGAACTCGGCGATCCGCAGGTCCGGATGTGACTTCTGCACGCCGATGACCGCATCCTCGACGGGCTTCGAGATCTTCATCGCGTCCTGCGGCGAGCTGTTGAACTCGAAGTTCACGAGCGCCGAGTGGCCGTCCCGCGAGATCTGAGAGCCGTTGTCCGCGCCGTACGGCGAGTCGATCTTGCGGACGACGGCAAACGGCCTGATCGTGCGGACGACATCGTCAACTGCGGCGCGAAAGGCAGGATCGCTCGCGGTCAGCGTCGCGCTCTGAACGAGCACCGTCTCGCTGGCCTTCGGGCCGAACTCCTTGTCGACGAGCCTGGTCACGCGGCCCGATTCGCCGGGAATCGCATCGTTGCGCTGGAGCTCGGTCGTGCCGGTCTTGATCCCGACCAGGACCGCGACCACGACGAATGCGAGCCAGCCGAGGATGGCGATCTTCCGGTGCTGAGCGCTCCAGCGGCCCATGCGCGCCGGGAAGTTGGCCCGCCGCTGCGGTTCGGCCGCCGAGCCGGCTGGCTCTCTCTCGGTCGCCGTATCGTTCGAGTCGTCCGGGTCGTCCTGGATCACGCGCGTCTTCATCGCTCTCCTCTCGCCCTACGGGGATCGACCCAAGCTCGCAGCTGCCATATCCGGGCGGAAGGCGGGAGACTTGCCGTTTCGGGGGGCGGGTTTCTGGTGTCCGCTAGGAGCGCAGGTAGAGCAGCACGGCCAACACGCGGCGCGACTCGCTCCCGCTGGAAGGGAGGCCGAGCTTGCCGAAGATGCTGGAGACGTACTTCTCCACCGCTCGGAGCGTGATCACGAGCTTGTCCGCGATGCCCTGGTTGGAACAGCCCTCGGCCATCAGCTCGAGCACCTCGCGCTCGCGGGGAGTCAGCTCCTCGAGTGGGTCGTCGCTGCGGCGCTTGGCCAGGAGCGTGGAGACGATGATCGGGTCGATCGCGGAGCCGCCCTCTGCGACCCGCCGAACCGCGCTGATGAACTCCTTCACGTCGCCGATCCGGTCCTTGAGCAGGTATCCGGCTCCTTCGGCGGAGTCCGCGAGCAGCTTCATCGCCAGGCCGATCTCGACGTACTGCGACAGGACGAGCACTCCGACCCCAGGATGGTGGGCTCGGATCTCGAGCGCCGCACGCAGCCCCTCGTCGTTGTGAGTGGGCGGAAGCCGGACGTCGACGATGGCCACGTCGGGGGAGTAGCTGCGCACCTGCAGCAGCAGGTCGTCTGCTGTGTCGCTGGAGCCGGCGACATCGAAGCCGTTCTCTCCCAGGAGCCGGGCGAGCCCCTCCCGCAGGAGGACGCTGTCCTCGGCGATCACGACGCGCACGGGATCTCCGCTCTCACGCGCGTGCCGCCGCCGACCGGGCTCCACACTCGGAGCCGCCCGCCAAGAGCCTCGACCCGATCCGCGAGACCGCGCAGGCCCGATCCGCGCTCCGTGTCGGCGCCACCGATGCCGTCGTCGGCGACCTCGACGAGAAGCTGTCCATCGCTGCGGGTGACCTCGACCGTCGCAGACGACGCCTCTGCGTGCTTGCTGAGATTCGCGAGACTCTCCGACACGAGGTAGTACGCCGCCACCTCGAGCTGGTCGGGCAGACGTTCTCCGACCCGCAACGTGAGGCGGATCGGGACCGGAGCGCGGGCGACGAGCTGCTCCAGCGCGACGTCGAGCCCGTGCCCGCTCACGACGGCCGGATGGATCCCGTGCGCGACCTCGCGAAGCTCCGCCAGGGAGGCCGCGATCTCACGCCGCACGAAACCGAGCCGCTCGCTGAGGGCCGGATCGTCTTCCAGCTGCTCTTCGAGGAGGCTCAGCTCGAGCGAGAGTGCGATCAACCGCTGCTGTGCTCCGTCGTGCAGATTGCGCTCCAGGCGCTGTCGTTCCTTCTGCTCCGCCTCGATCACGCGGAAGCGCGATCCGCGTAGCTCTTCGAGCCGTGCCTTCAGCTCGGCATGCAGCCGCCCGTTTTCGATCGCGATTCCCGCTGCTGCCGTTACGGCGTCGAGCAGCTCGGGGTCGTCTGCCAGCGCCGGATCGTGGAGCAGCGCCGCGACGTGCACCCCGTCCCGGTCGATCGGCGTCAGCCTCTGCTGCGCGTCGGGGCCGGGCAACTCGACACCCCGGCCTTCGTGATCGGCGTAGCTCCCGAACTCGGGCAACCAGTACGCGAGCGTCAACGACGGATCGCGCAGGGCGCCCGCGAGGACATCTCGAAGATCGGCCGGCGCGGGATCGTCTCGCAGCTCGATGAACAGCTCTGCGACCGTCGAGCGCGCGAGACGTGAGTGAAGGATGCCGCCCAGGACCACCAAAGGAATTGCGATGTAGGCCCCGAGCACGAGCCACCTCGCCGTCTCGAACTCGACCTGGAACTTGTCCAGGCCCACCAGGATCGATGCCAGCAGGATGGCCGCCGAGCCGACGAGCACGGGCACGAGCACGCGCCGGAGAGGAGGGCTTGCGTGGATCCAGCGCCTCGAGAGCCTCACGGCAAGGACGACCGAGGCCGTCACGACCAGCGCGCGCTGGGCCGAGTCGACGTGCCCGGCAACGCTCGAGCTCGGCCACGCCAGCAGCACGTTCCTGCCGTCGCCCGGATCGAAGAAGAGCAGCCAGAGAAGCTCGAGCGGAACAGCCATGAGCGCGAACATCGAGATGACAACGACGTCGAACGTGGACGTCAGTCGTCCGTGTGGAAACGAGAGGAGAAACAGCACGAAGAAGACGACCCAAGCGTCGCCGATCCACATCCCGGACGTGAACAGGAGCGGCGCATGTGCCTGGGTCAGGATCTGGGCGGTCAGGTACACGTAGCCGACCAGCGTCATGAGCGGACCGAGCCGGTTCTCCGGCCGACGTCCCCACGCATAGAGCCCGCTCCCCACGAAGGCCCAGCCGACGAGCACGCTGAGAGCCCTTGTCGCGTCGACGCCCTCGACGCCGCTCTCGGCGACCGTCATCAACAGCGCAGCGGCGCCGGCGGCGAACGCGAGCAGCCAGAGCGCGGGTCGAAGCCTGCTCGCGGCTTGTGGGCCGTCGCGGCCGTTGCGGTTCCGGGGAGAGCCCACGCTCGCGGCGAGAGCCTCTGAGGTGGCCACGCCTGCTCCTCTCTGACCCGGGTTGCCGTCCGAAGTGCCCGCCCACAATAACCTGCGCCCGCCTCGGTTTTCCGAATCCGAGCCCGACGCGCTCGATCAGGCGTGCTCGCCGCGGCCGTGGAAGACGGCCTCGACGTTGTTGCCGTCGGAATCGGCGACGAACGTTAGCCGTGATCCTCCCTCGCGAACCGTGTACGGCTCGCGCTCGGGCTCGATCCCCTGCTCCTTCAGTCGAGCGAGGGTGGCGTCAAGGTCGTCGACACCGACCGCGATGTGCCCGTAGCCCGTGCCGAGCTCGTAACTGCGGCCGTCGTGGTTGTAGGTCAGCTCGAGCACGTTCTCCTGGTCGCCGATCGAGAAGAAGTAGTTGGTCGCCTCGACCTGGCCGTCGCGACGATGTCCATCTCCCGCGAGAAGCGGAAGCCGAGCGCCTGGTAGAAGTCCCGGCTGCGCTCGGGATCGGTAATCCGGCACATGGTGTGGAGATAGCGGCTCATGACCGATCCCACTTCGCAGGGCGTTCCTCAGCCGAGGAGCTAGAAGCCGTCGATGCCGCCTATGCTTGCTTGAGCCGAGCGTTCGTTTGCTCGGCAGGAGAGGAAGGAGCCCGCCATAGGCCGATTTGCCGACGTGTACCGGCGCTCGCTGGATCAGGCGGATGAGTTCTGGGCCGAGGCCGCTGCCGAGATCGACTGGATCGAGCCGTGGCATCGGGTGTTCGACGATTCTCGGGCGCCGATGTTCCGCTGGTTCACCGGAGGTCGCCTCAACACCTGCTACAACGCTCTCGACCGCCACGTCGAGCGTGGGCGAGGCGAGCAGCCGGCCCTGATCTACGACTCTCCGGTGACGGAGACGGTCGGTGTCCTCACCTTTCGCGAGCTGCGCGACGCGGTTGCGACCTTCGCGGGCACGCTGTCGGCGCAGGGAGTAGAACGCGGCGACCGGGTCGTCGTCTATATGCCGATGGTGCCCGAGGCGGTGATCGCGATGCTCGCGTGCGCCCGGATCGGGGCGGTGCACTCGGTGGTCTTCGGCGGCTTCGCGGCCAACGAGCTGGCGAGCCGGATCGATGACGCGAAGCCGAAGGTCGTCGTCTCGGCCTCCTGCGGCATCGAGCCGGGGCGCGTGGTCGCATACAAACCGCTGCTGGACGCGGCGGTCGAGATGGCTGAGGCGAAGCCCGAGCGCTGCATCATCCTTCAGCGCCCGACCCTCGAGGCTGAGCTCGATGCCGATCGTGACCTCGACTGGGACGAAGCGGTCTCTGCCGCCGAGCCCACCGCCTGTGTCCCGGTCGAGGCCGCAGACCCGCTCTACATCCTCTACACCTCGGGGACGACGGGCCAGCCGAAAGGGATCGTGCGCGACAACGGCGGACATGCAGTCGCGCTCGAATGGACGATGAAGCACATCTATGACGTCGAGCCCGGCGAGGTCTACTGGGCGGCCTCCGACGTCGGCTGGGTGGTCGGACACTCCTACATCGTCTACGCGCCGCTCTTCCACGGCTGCACGACCGTCCTCTACGAGGGCAAGCCGGTAGGCACCCCCGACGCGGGCGCGTTCTGGCGGGTGATCGCACAGCACGGGGTTTCCACGCTCTTCACGGCGCCGACCGCCTTCCGGGCCATCCGTCAACAGGATCCCGAGGGCAGCCAGATCGGTCGCTACGACCTCGCCGGCTTTCGCACGCTCTTCCTGGCGGGGGAGCGCTGCGACCCGGAGACGCTTCGCTGGGCCGAGAAGATGCTGCGAGTGCCGGTGATCGACCACTGGTGGCAGACAGAGACCGGCTGGGCGATCGCCGCGAATTGTCTCGGCATCGAGCGCCTGCCCGTCGTGCCGGGATCGCCGACCCGGGCCGTGCCGGGCTGGGACATCCGGGTACTGGATCCCGGCGGTAAGGAGGCGCCGCACGGGCAGGTGGGGGCGCTCGTCGTCAAGCTGCCGATGCCGCCCGGCTCGTCCCCGACGCTCTGGAACGCGGACGAGCGTTTCCGCGAGACGTACCTCTCGGCCTTCCCCGGCTACTACCAGACCGCCGACGCCGGATACATCGACGAGGACGGCTACGTCTTCGTCATGGCGCGCACCGACGACATCATCAACGTGGCGGGCCACCGGCTCTCGACCGGCGCAATGGAGGAGGTGCTGGCCTCGCATCCAGCTGTGGCCGAGTGTGCGGTGATCGGCGTGGCAGATGAGCTCAAGGGGCAGGTGCCGGTTGGCTTCCTCGTCCTCAAGGCAGGAGTCGAGCGCTCAAACGACGAGATCGTCATTGAGGTCGCCCAGATGGTGCGCGACGAGATTGGGCCGGTGGCCGCGTTCAAGACTGCGGCCGTTGTCGAGCGTCTGCCTAAGACGCGGTCCGGCAAGATCCTGCGCGGCACGATGCGTCGGATCGCCGATGGCGAGGAGTACTCCGTGCCCGCCACCATTGATGACCCTGCGATCCTCGAAGAGATCACCGGAACCTTGCAGGTGCTCGGCTACGGTCGCTCGAACGTCGTCACCATAGACAGCTGAGAACGAGGCGAAATCTCTCGAGCCGTAGAGCCGAACCTCAACTCAACCTTTGAAGCTAGCCATCGGGGTCAGCAACGAAAGCAAACGGGAGCCGCCCTCACGCACTGGGTAGTGCTCGCGCTCGGGCTCGATGCCCTGCTCGGCCAGCGGATCCTCGAGCTCACCGCCGCCTAGCGCCGCTAGCCTGCGACTTTGACATCGGCGCTTTCGCCCAGCTGAGCTGCGCGCCTGGCCGTGTCCGCGGCCTCCTCGCTCCTTCCGGCGTCTGTTAGCAGTTGTGACCACTCGCGGCAGATCGCGGCGGCCTCACGGTCCATGCTCGAGGCGGCGAGGGCGTCGACCGCTTGGTCGAAGCTGAGAGCGGCTGCGTCAAGATCGGCGCGCGCTGCCTCAGTAAGTGCTTGTGCAAACCACAGGAGGCCTTGTTCTGCAGGCGCGTCCGCAAGCTCTTGGTGGGCGTATTGGATCAGGCGACGAGCGTGTTTGGAGTCGCCCCGGCGCGCGTGTGCTAGCGCCTGGCACGAGTGGAGGGCACCGAGGTCGCGCGCATCGGCAGCCAGGTTTTCGAGCCCTGCGGCGAGGGCTAGGTGACGCTCCGCCTCAGGGATGTTGTTGGCCCAAAGGTGGACCTCGGCAGCGAAAAGGTGAGCACGGGCTAGCTCGAGGCTGTCCTCGGTGTGATCGAGCAGGATTATCGCGCGGCGGATCTCACGGAGAGCGGCGCGCGGCTGGCCCTCCATGTAAGCAAGCCGCGCCAACGACCAGTGCATCGTTACCTGCTCGTGCGGATCGAGCGCAGCACCGGCGTCGGTGTCTTCGAGAACCGAGCGCGCGCGCTCGAGCTGCCCAAGGTCGGTGAGCGCATAGCTCAGGTAGGTCGCGAGCCGCAGTCTGATCCCGGCCGCCTCGGTTTGGGAGCCGAGATCGTCGAGCGCGTCCTCGAGCATCTTCGCCGCCTCGTCGGCGCGACCTAGGAACCTGAGCGCTTTCGAGAGGCTGACGTAGACGTTTGTATGCGTCCACGGCGAGACGAGCGGCGAGTCGACGGCAATGGCCAGGTACTGGGCCGCTTCCCGCTCGTTGCCGGCAGCGAGCGACGAGAGCCCCAGTGCGATCTGCGCGCGCATCGCGATTTCGCTCTCGCCGTCACGCTGCGCCTCCTTCGATACTGCCTGGAGCGCGTGGCGCACCTCCGCGCTGTGATCGCCTAGGCGAAGTCGTAACTCGGCATCGGTGAGACGCAGCTCGAGCGCCTCGATCCGCCCGATGTCCGCGCCGCTTTCGAGATATTCGGGTGCGACGCCAAGCCTACGGGCGAGCAGTCGAATCGCGCGAACGGAAGGCGTGCGCTGGTCTGACTCGATCCGGGAGATATAGGCATAGCTGACCCCACGCGACGCCAGTTGGCGCTGGGAGAGCCCACGCTCGAGCCGCAACCTTCGCACGCGGGCTCCGATGCTCTCGGTTGAGCCGTCAGATCGAGAGTTCACGATCAAGCCAGCTGCATCATCCGGTCGTGCGCTTCGCCCGTCAAGCCTCCTGGCTTGACAGGATCGAGGTCGTCGTCTCTGGTACCCCTATCTCTCCTTCTTCGCCCGCTGAAGGGCGCACGCGACTCAGCCTGAAAAGGAGGTGACAAAAATGGCCCGACTGATCTCCCTTGCGGTAGTCGCCGCATCGGTACTCTCAGCCGCCTTCGCCGCCGGCCTCACCTGCGGCGGCTAACGGATGCTGGACAGTGTCTCGGGGCGGCGCCGCATACCGCCCCGAGACACCGCGCCCGCACGCCGAGGAAACTGGCCCACTAAGACCCGCTTCGCCGAGCGCTACCCAGCAAGATGACGCACCGACCGCTGCCGGTGGGCAGCAAGCTCACTGACCGCGCCAAGCACGGGTTACGCCGGATCAGCATTCGCCGCACAGGTCACCGATCGCGTCTGGGCGAGCAATCAGGGCGGGAGGTCGGGCGGCCAGGCTGCGGCCCTCCGGCCGCCCGACCTGGTGAGCGTAACTCACGGCCTCGGCCCCGCACGTTCGGCAGACGCAGATTCGGTTGACGAGGTATTCAGCCTCTTAGGGCACGGCAACCCGCGTCAGAAGCTGCGGTTCCGGCGGCTCTCTTGATGGAGCTAGTCCGCCCCGAACCGACGACCTCCGGAGTGCGACCCAGGCGGTCGTGAATCAATGTTGGAAGCTAACTATCTGGACAGCACAGCGAGAATCTGGATCACAGGAGCAGGCGCAAAGCGGCGCGGACGCCGCGTTAGCGTGCAATCGATCGAATTCATAATGGAGCGAGCGCCGCGACAGCGCGGTCACCAGCCTCCTCGAGCGAGAGATCCTTTGCGGCCTCGTTGCGTTCCATGAACTCGTGGCCAAGCACGTTGCGAGTCGCCGCCTCCGTCGACGCGAGTACGTCTTCCTCTATCGGACCCAGCTTCAGCCGCAGCTCGTCTCGAGCTCGGGTGGCCGCGCTCAGCAGCAAAGCAGCCGTTCGCGGTTCAGTCTGGCCGAGAAGAGACGCTGCGGTAATGACAGCAATGACGAGGTATTCCTTCTGGCCAAGCTCAAGCGCTTCGGCGACCGCATCTCGCGTTGCGCTCCACGCTGTCGCGTCTTCAGCGAGCGCTCTTGCAGCGAGGGCCACGTTCAAGAGGGAACTCAGAGCGTTGCTCGGATCGGCCACCTCACGGCTCAGGCCGACCGCCTCGCGCGCTAGTTCGAGAGCTTGCTTGTACTCCCCCATTTCGAGCGCAAGGTATGAACGGTTGCAGGTCGCTATTGCGAGCATTCCATCGTCGCCCAAGTCGCGGAAGATCGCCTCGGCCTTCGCATGAAGCTCCGCGGCGTACTGATACTCGCCGCGAGCGATCTCAACGTTCGCAAGCGTTCCTAGTGCACGGGACTCGAGTGTTGGGTCTCGTTCACGCCTGGCGGCGGCGAGGCCCTCCTCGGCGTAGAGCCTCGCCTCTTGGAAATCGCCTTGAAGCCGCGCCAGCGCGGACGCCCCCTGCAATGCACCTGACAAATCCTCAGCCGACGCGCTCTCCCGCTGAGCAAGTGCAGCCTTGAGCCATGCTCGCCCTTCGCTCAGGTGACCGCGGTCCAACCAGAAGTGCCAAAGCGCCGCCGCCAGGTGCAGCTGCAGCGGCGATCCGCTGAGGAACGTAAGTGCGGCTCGCAGGTTGTCGTGCTCAATCTCAAGCACCGAGAGCCTCTCGCTCGCATCAAGTTCTGCTGCGGCGCGCTCGCTGAGGTCAAGAAAGTACTCGGCGTGAGAAGCCGACAGCTTCCAACGGTTCCAGGCCGTTTCCAGACGTCCGTCTGCGAATTCACGGATGGTTTCGAGCATCGCAAACCGTTCCCCGTATCGGCGCACGAGGCTTTTCTCAACGAGTCCTTCAAGAGTGTCAAGGTCTTGACCCAAGACCTCCTCTACAGCCTCAACCGTGAAGCCGCCAACATAAATGCTGAGGCCGGTGAAGAGTTGCTGTTCCTCGGTCGACAGGAGGTCATAGCTCCACCCGATCGTGGCCCGCAATGTGCGCTGCCGTTCGGGAGCATCGCGCGGCCCCCCCGTGAGTAATGGCAACCGCTCCTCGAGTCGTTCGAGCAGCTTCACCGGTGGAAGCACGCGCGTGCGTGCGGCGGCCAACTCGATCGCGAGGGGCAGGCCGTCGAGTCGTTTACAGATCGCCAGCAACGCGTCCTCAGGCTCGGTGTCGGTGGCACGCGCTCGAAAGAGCGCGACCGCATCGTCGTCGGAGAGCGGCGGGACCGGGTACTCGCGCTCCCCGCGGATTCGAAGAGGTGCTCGGCTCGTGGTGAGCAGCTGCAGGTTCGGGCATCGGGCGAGCACGCCTGCAAGCTCCGGCCCTATCGCGAGTAGGTGCTCGAGGTTGTCAAGAAGGAGCAGCGTCTGCTTCTCGTTGACGTGCTCGGAAAGGGAGGTCTTTGCTCCCAACGTCTGCTCGATGGTTGGCAGCACGAGGTCCGGATCGCGTAAGCCGGCGAGCGCAACCCAAAACACGCCGTCCCGGAAGGCTTCGACGAGCTCGGCCGCAGCCTGGAGAGCGAGCCGCGTCTTGCCAGCGCCGCCCGGACCCGTCAGCGTGAGCAGCCGAGTGCCTCTCCGTAGCGACGCCGTCACTTGTTTGAGGTCGTGTTCCCTGCCGAGGAGCGGGAAGGGCTGGACGGGCAGGTTGGTCGCGTTGAGCGAGCGAAGCGGAGGGAATTTCTCCTCTCCGAGCTGGAATAGCCTCACGGGCTCGACCAGGTCCTTGAGCCGATGTAGGCCGAGATCCCGGCGCTGGATAGGGTTATCGAGAAGGGCGCTTGTGCTCTCGGAGAGAACGATCTGACCACCGTGCGCCGTCGAACAGATTCGCGCGGCGCGGTGGACGTCGATGCCGACGTAGCCTTCCTCGGTCACGATTGGGTCCCCCGTGTGAATGCCGATGCGCACCCGAAGCGGACCCCCCTCGAGCGCGCCCTGTGCTTCCTTGGCAGCCGCCAGAGCGTCAGCCGCTCGGCCGAAGGCGACGAAGAAAGCGTCCCCCTGGGTGTCGACCTCCACGCCGCCATAGCGTTGGAACGCGTCCCGCAGCAGCCGCCGGTGTTCGGCGAGTGCGTCTACGTAGCTGTCGCCGAGCTCCTGCAGCAGCCGCGTCGAGCCCTCGATGTCGGTGAAGAGGAAGGTCACGGTGCCGCACGGCAGCTCGCGCATGTGCGGATAGTCTCTCTTTGCGAGGCCGCGTCGCCAAGCGCCGGTTTTGGCGAGGCTCTTGTCGACGAAAATCCGGCTGTCCTCTCCCCGAACTTGCTCGGGCAACCGCGACGCTGCCGTGTCTCCGACTCAACTCAATGTTTGAAAGTAACTATCCGGGTCCAGGACGTATGCGGCGTAGTAGCCGGCGTGGTACTGCGGACGCTCGCCGGGCGCGCCGTTGTCGCGGCCGCCTGCCGCGAGCGCTGCCGCGTGGAAGCGGTCGACGGTCTCACGGTCTGTGCAGCGGCCCTGACGGCTCGCCCTCGGCGATCGCGAGATCCTCGCTCCCGGGAGGCCCGAAGCCGATGCCCCACTCCGCCGCCTCCAGCTCGCGGCTGCCCCAGGGCTCCAGAGCCGCGCGGTAGAAGCGGCGACTCGCCTCGAGGTCGCGCACTCGCAGCGTCAGGTGGTCGACGAATGCCTCTCGGGTCACCGCGGCATCATCCGCCGCCGTACGATCACGGTCAACGTGATCCTCGAGAACGGCGTCATCCGCACGCTCGAGCCCTCGCTTCCTGTCGTCCGCTCGCTCGCGATCGCCGGCGACCGGATCGCAGGCGGAGTCGGCACGCACGAGACGGCGCTGCCGAGCCCCGAGCGGGTCGACCTCGGTGGCCGCTGTGTCGTTCCAGGCTTCAGCGACGCGCACGTGCACTTCCCGACCTGGGCCGTCGCGCAGGACGAGGTGCGGCTCGAGGACACGCTCTCGCTGGACGAGGCCCTCGCGCGCGTGCGCGAGAGCGTGGCGCTGACACCGGGCGACGGCTGGCTGCGCGGGCGCGGCTGGCGGAGCGGCGACTGGTCGCCCGCGGTCGAGCCGACAAAGGAGGCGCTCGACGAGGTCGTCGGCGACCGGCCGGTGGCCCTGCTCGCCCGGGACGGGCACTCGCTCTGGGTGAACTCGGCCGCGCTCTCGCGCGCCACCGTCGACCTGCAGGTCCCGGGCGGCGTCGTCGAGCTCGACGACCGCGGCGAGCCGACCGGCGTCCTGCGCGAGGAGTCCTGCTGGCACTTCCGCGACGCCACCATCGAGATCACCGACGACGAGTACGTGGAGGCAATGCGTGCCGGGCTGAAGCTGGCGGCGTCCCGAGGGGTCACCGCGGTACACGACAAGGACGGCTGGATCGGCGCGTTCCGTCTCTGGCAGCGGCTGGAGGCGGAGGGCGCGCTTTCGTTGCGGGTCTGGCAATCGCTCCCGGCCGACTGGGCGGACGAGCTCGGGACCGTCGACCTCCGCAGCGGCTTCGGCAGCCCGCTGCTGCGGCTCGGCTACCTGAAGGCGTTCATGGACGGCACGCTCGGCTCGCAGACCGCGCGGCTTCTGGACGGCTCCGGGGTCGAGATCACGAGCGGCGAGGAGCTCGTCGAGCTGATCCGCGCAGGCGCCCGCGCCGGCTTCCCGCTCGCGGTCCATGCGATCGGCGACCTGGCCAACCGCGAGGCGCTCGACGCGTTCGAGACCACGCAGGACGACTGGCGGCCGCTCGGCCTGCGCCCGCGAATCGAGCACGCGCAGCTCCTGGCGCCCGAGGACGTGCCCCGGTTTGCGGAGCTCGGCGTCGCCGCGTCGGTCCAGTTCAGCCACGCGACCTCCGACCGCGACGTGGCCGACCGCTTCTGGGGCGAGCGAACGTCCGGGGCCTATGCGTACCGCTCGCTGCTCGACTCGGGCGCGGTCGTCGCCAACGGCTCGGATGCGCCGATCGAGGAGCTCGACCCGCTCGCCGGCATCCGCGCCGGGGTCCTGCGCACGCTCGACGAGCGGCCGGCCTGGCACCCGGAGCAAAGGCTCACGGTGGAGGAGACGCTCCACGCCACCTGCCTCGCGCCCGCGTGGCTCGCCGGCGACGAGCACCGGCGCGGACGGCTCCTACCCGGCCACCACGCCGACCTGGTCGTCCTCGACCGCGACCTGCTCGACTGCGAGCCGGAGGAGCTCTCCGAGGTCGGCGTCGTCGCCACGATGGTGGGCGGCGCCTGGACGCACAACCCGCCCCCCTGGGGCTAGCTCGAGCGCCCAGCCCGAACGAACTGATAGGCCAACGCGCCAACCGCAGCCCCCAGCAGCGGAGCCGTCAGATAGATCCAGATCGCGTGGAGATCGCCCGCCACGAGTCCCGGCCCGAGCGATCGCGCGGGGTTCATGGACGCTCCCGTGATCGGCCCGCCGAACATCGCGTCGAGGCCAACCGTCGCGCCGATTGCGATCGCAGCAGCCTCCCCGACGGCACGCGTGTCGGTGGCCACGGCCATGATCACGAGCATCAGGAAGAACGTGAGCACGGCCTCCCAGAGAAAGGCCTGGGCGTCGGATCCACTCGGGTAGGTGGCGCCGATACGGGCGAGGTCCCCGAGCGAGCCGCGGAGGATCGCGGCAGCAATCAGCGCACCGACCAGCTGGGCGACCCAGTACGGAAGGATGTGCTTTCTCGGAAAGTGCCTCGAGAACGCGAAGGAGAGCGTGACGGCCGGGTTCAGGTGCGCACCCGAGACGTGGCCGAGGGCATAGATCATCACCATGATCACGAGCCCGAACGAGATCGCGACGCCGACGTGTCCGAGCGCCCCCGTCTTGGCGTCGACCATGATCGCCCCGCAGCCGGCGAAGACGAGCGCGAAGGTGCCGATCGTCTCCGCGACGAGCGCCCGCGCGAGGGGCGGGCTCAACGCTCCGCCGGCAAGAGCTCGTCGATCAGCACTCGGACCCGTGCATCGATCTCGTCGCGAATCCGGCGGACCGTTTCCAGGCTCTGGCCGTCGGGATCGTCGAGCGCCCAGTCCTCGTACTTCTTACCGGGGTAGATCGGGCACGCATCGCCGCAGCCCATCGTGATCACGACATCGGCGGCACGCACGACCTCGTCGGTGAGCGGCTTCGGGAACTCCTCCTCCGTGTCCACGCCGACCTCGTTCATCGCCTCGACGACCGCCGGGTTGATTCGCTCGCCCGGGTCGCTGCCGGCAGAGCGAACGTGAATACGACCCTCCGACCTGAGCTTGACGAGACCGGCAGCCATCTGGCTGCGACCCGCGTTGTGCACGCATACGAAGAGCACCTCGGGCACGTCCTTGGCGACCATGCCCTCTGCCTGAGCGAGAGCCCTCAGGCGCTCGCGCGCGAAGCGATGGACGAGCACGGGCACGAAGACGTTCACCTTGGCATCCCCGAGCAACTCGGCCGATTCGGCGATGTAGCGCGCGATCGTCTCTTGTGAGAAGACGCCGTCGAACTCACGCTGCAGCGCTTCGGCGGCGCGCTCGACGTGCTGGCGCGTGACGGGATCGAGAACCTCGAGACCTCTCTGCTCCATGATTCCCCTCCAGGGCATCGATGACGATCGATGCGATCTTGCCACGGCATATCGATGTCAGTCAATATGCGGCAGTGCAACCGATCGCCACGATCGCCGCTTCCTGTCCGCCTCTTCTCGAGGAGCCGATCGAACCGGCCCAGGCAGAGCGCCTCGCAGGCGCGCTCAAGGTCCTGGCCGATCCGGCTCGACTTCGCCTCTTGAGCCTCATCCAGGCGCAGCCAGGCGGCGAAGCGTGCGTCTGCCACCTCACCGAGCCGCTCGGCCTGACCCAGCCGACGGTGAGCCACCACCTCAAGGTGCTGCTGACGGCCGGCCTGGTCGAGCGCGAACAGCGCGGAAGCTGGGCCTACTTCCGCGTGAGACCCGAACCGCTCGCGACGCTGCGCGAGCTGCTCGCCTAGGCGCGCCGAACCGAGCTAGCCGATCTTCGCGATGGCCTTGCGGCCGGCAGCAACGACCGCCGGCGGCAGCACCGCGAACTGGAGCGGCGGCGCGAACTTCTGCCCCGTGGTGACGGCGTAGGTCAGGAACGGTCGCAGCGTCGAGGCTTTGGGCGAGTCCTTCGGGACGATCGCGTATGTGAAGGTCGAGATCGGGTACCCGTTGGGAGCGGAGGCTGGCGGGTCGGTGATCGAGATCGCGTTGTCCGGAGGAATCGTCTCGACCGTCTTCGCCGCCGCGAGGATGGTCGACGGTCCCGGCGCAGGGAAGTTGCCGGCCGCATTCCGAACGAGCGCGAAGTCGAGGTCGTTCGAGAGGGCGTAGGAGATACCCAGGTAGCCGATTGTGCCGTCATTCTCCGCGATGAACGAGGTGACCCCGTCGTTGCCCTTGACGCCGGTTCCTGTCGGGAAGCTCACCTGAGTCGACACGCCCTCCTTGCTCTTCCACTCCGGGCTGACCTTGGCGAGGTAGTCGCTGAACGCGTACGTGTCGCCGCTCCCGTCGCTTCGGTGGACGGTCGTGATCGCGATGTTCGGCAGCTTCCTGGTCGGGTTGAGGCGCGCGATCTCGGGGTCGTTCCAACGTGTGATCTCGCCCAGGTAGATCTTCGCGAGCACCGGGCCGCTGAGTTTGAGCTCGTTGATCACGCCGTTGACGTTGTAAACGACAAGCGTGGCCGCCAGGGCCCACGGCACCTGCAGGCAACCCTTGCAGCTGTCAGCCTGGTCCGGAGTGAGCGGCGCGTCGCTCGCGCCGAAGTCGACCGTGCGGGCGGTGATCTGCGCGATCCCGCCACCGGAGCCGATCGCCCCGTAGGTGACCGTCACGCCCGCGCGCTGCTGGTAGTCGCCGGACCACTGCGCGACGAGCGGAGCCACGAGCGTGCTCCCGGCGCCGATGAGTGTCTTGTCGCCGCCACCTCCGCCATTCCCGCCGCCGCAGCCCGCGACGAGCAGGCCGACCACGCCGACCGCGAGGAAACCGCGCCTACGCGTGCTGTTCAGGATGCGACGCGTCCGTGAACTCGCGGAACTCGGCCGTGAGGAGGTAGGCGGTCTGCTCGCCAATGTCCACCGCATGATCTCCGATCCGCTCGAGCGTCCGCGAGACGAGGACCATCCGCAGCACCCACTCGCGCATCGCCGGGTCGGCAGCGAGATCGACGAGGCGCTCGACGAAGCGCCGGTTCGAGCGGTCGATCAGCTCGTCGAGCTCGACCAGCGACTCGGCGCCGGCGAGATTCCGGTTCGCGAAGGAATCGAGCGCGACGCGCAGCATCTCCTCGGCGCGCTCGCCCATCTCCTGGAGCCGCTCCATCAGCAGCGGCTCGGGCTCGATATCGGCCACGAGCTTCGTCAGCTTGGCGACCGTGACGCAGTAGTCGGCCATCCGCTCGAGGTGGAGGTTGACGTGCAGCATCGCGAGCACGAGGCGCAGATCGCCCGCGACGGGGGTCTGCCGCGCGAGCAGCGACTGGATCCCCTCCTCGATCTGGAGAAAGAGCGCGTCGACGTCGTCGTCGAACGCGATCACCTCGTCGGCCAGCTCGAGGTCCCGCTGCGCGAGCGCGTTGAGCGTGCCACGCAGCGCGCGAAGCACCAGCGAGCCCTCCTCCTGGAGGCTGGCCTCCAGCTGCTCGAGCTCGGTCTGGAACGCGGTCCTCATCCGAACCTCCCCGTGACGTAGTCCTCGGTTCGCTTGTCGGACGGGGCCGTGAAGAGCTTCTGGGTCTCGTCGTACTCGACGAGAATGCCGGCGGGCTCGTCGCCGTCGATGTCGAGCGAAAAGAAGGCGGTCCGGTCGGCGACGCGCGCCGCCTGCTGCATGTTGTGGGTCACGATCACGATCGTGTAGTCGTTCTTCAGCTCGTGCATCAGCTCCTCGATCGAGGCGGTCGCGATCGGGTCGAGCGCGGAGGCCGGCTCGTCGAGAAGAAGCACGTCCGGCTCGATCGCGATCGCGCGCGCGATACACAGTCGCTGCTGCTGGCCGCCCGAGAGCGAGAGCGCGTTCTTCTTCAGCCTGTCCTTGACCTCGTCCCAGAGCGCCGCACCCTTGAGGGCCGTCTCAACCCGCTCGTCGAGGCCCTTGCGCAGCCCGAGGATGCGCGGCGCCCAGGCGACGTTGTCGTAGATCGTCTTCGGGAACGGGTTTGGCCGCTGGAAGACCATCCCGATTCGCCGCCGCACTTCGATCACGTCGACTCCGCTGCCACGGATGTCCGTGCCGTGGTAGAGGATCGTCCCCTCCTGCCTGAAGCTCGGGATCTCGTCGTTCATCCGGTTGAGGCAGCGGATGAACGTGCTCTTGCCGCAGCCGGACGGGCCGATCACCGCCGTGACGAGGTTGCGGTCGATCTCGAGGTCGACGTCCTTGATCGCGACGCTCTTCCCGTAGATCGCCTTCAACGCCTTGATGTCGAAGACCGTCTCGCGGGTGCTCGGCCCAGATCCCTCGCGAGCGGCGACTTCAACCGGTCTCATCGCGGCCATCGTATCCGTCTCGCTCATCTCGTCCCCTCCGTTCAGCGTCCGAGCTTTCTGCGGCTGGTAAGGAGCGCGATGCGTCCTACCAGGCTCGCGATGAGCACGAAGACGAGCAGCACGAGTGCCGTCGCCCAGGCACGTTTCTGGTCCTCCGGGTCAGACGACTCCGACCAGATGAAGATCTGGACGGGCATGTTGGGCATCGCATGCAACGGGTTGAACCCGATGAACCTCCCGAAGATGCCCGTGACGAACAGGAGCGGCGCCGTCTCCCCGGCCGCCCGCGCGATGGCGAGGACGGTCCCGGTCAGAATGCCGCCGAGCGAGCTCGGCAGGATGATCCCGAGCACGGTTCGCCAACGACTCGCTCCGAGCGCGTATGCGCCTTCGCGCTGGTCGTTGGGAACCAGCCGCAGCACCTCCTGCGTCGAGCGCGTGATCAGCGGCAGCATCACGATCGCGAGTCCGATCGATCCGGCCAGGCCGTTCTGGGCGTGCCCGTAGACGAGCAGGCTAAAGATGAACACGCCGATGATCACGGACGGCAGGCCGGTCATCAGGTCGATTGCCAGCTGAACCGGGGATCGCAGCCAGGGTGAGGCGAACTCCTCGAGGAACAGGGCGATGCATACGCCGACCGGGAGCGAGATCGCCGTGGCGATCCCGACCAGGACCGCTGAGCCGACGATCAGCGGTGCAATCCCGCCGCCCGGGCTGAAAGGAACGGGGAGGTCGCTCGTCAGAAATGTCCAAGAAAGCTCACTCGCGCCGCGCTTGGCGACCGCGAATACCACGAGCGCCAGCACGCCCACCGCAAGCACGGCCGCGATCGTCGCAATCACCTCCGCGAGGCGGTTGACGATCCGGCGTCGTCGGACGCGCTTGTCTCCCTGGAGGCTCAGGGCGGACTCGACTGCGGCCATCATCGAGCTCCGGTCCCGTGAACGTGGAAGCGGCGGATTATCAGCTGCGCAGCCAGGTTCGTCACGAGCCCGATCACGAGCAGGATCGCGGCGAGGTAGAAGAGCGATGCGATCTGGAGATTGGTGGTCGCTCCCTGGTACTGGCTCACGATCCGGCTCGCCAGCGTGTCGCCGACCCCGAACAGCGACCAGTGGATGAAGTATCCGGCGCCGATTACCTGCGCGACGGCGATCGCTTCCCCGAGCGCGCGCCCGAGCCCGAGGATGAGCGCAGCGGCGATTCCCGCGCGCGACGAGGACAGAGTTACTCCGCGCACCATCTCCCAGCGGGTGGACCCGAGCGCGAGCGCAGCCTCCTCGAGCTCGGACGGCACGCTCACGAACAGCTCGCGGCAGATGCTCGCGACGATCGGGACGACCATGATCGCCAGGATCAGACCAGCGACGAAGAGGCTACTCGATCCGTTCTCCCCAGCGGCCGCGTTGAAGAACGGGATGAAGCCGAGCCACCGGTCCATCCAGTGCACGCCGTGGTTGGCAACGAATGGCCCGAGGACCAGGATCCCCCAGAGTCCGAGCACGACGCTCGGGACCGCGGCGAGAGTCTCGACCAGCGACCCGACGATCACCCGGATCGACTGCGGGGCCAGCTCGCTGAGGAAGAGCGCGATCCCAAGTGCAAGCGGCGTCGCGATCACCATCGCGATCGTGCACGTCACCAGGGTGCCGTAGAGCGCGGGCGCCGCGCCGAATATGGCCTTGTTGACGTCCCAGGTCGTGCCCCAGAGGAACGAGATCCCGAACTTGCTGAGCGCAAGGTGGGCGCTCTGAATGATCTTCCAGGCGATCAGCACGATCAGGCCGATCGCGGCGAGCGAGGCGAGAAGCGTCAGGAGGAACAGGATCCGGTCGCCCAGGCGGTCGCGCAGACGTCTCCCGCCCTCGAGTGGTCGGTCGGGCGCCGTGGTCGTGACCGTGGTCATGAGCGCGCACGCTAACGCGAACACGGCTCCCCAAGCGGGCCGTTACCGGACCGTTACCGGATGACAACCGCCTTTCAGCCCACGGCTCGGCCACCCAGGTGCAGCCTCACGCCGAACACCTTTGCAACCACGTTTCCTTATGGAGAGGAGAACCACCTTGAAACGCAATCGCAGGCTTGCGGCTGCCTTCGTCGTGCTCGGCGTGGCGGTAGTCGCGCTCACAGCATTGACGGGGCTCGCAGTCGCGTCATCCAAGAAAGCATCGCTCAGCGGCGGCGGCAGCTCGTTCGTAGCCCCGCTCGTCGCCCTGTGGACCAAGAACTACAGCGCGGCCGACATCAGCTACGCGGCCATCGGCAGCGGCGCCGGAATCAAGGCGATCCAGGGCCGGACGGTCGACTTCGGGGCGAGCGATGCTCCGATGACGCCCGACCAGTTCGCGGGCTGCAACGGTTGCGTTCAGATCCCGTGGGCCTTTGCAGCGACGTCGATCCCGTACAACGTCTCCGGGGTCGGCTACGGACTCAAGCTGACCGGCCCGATCCTCGCCGACATCTACCTCGGCAAGGTCACCAAGTGGAACGACAAGCGCATCCGCGCGATCAACAAGGGTAAGAGCCTGCCGAACGAAGACATCGTTCCGATCTGGCGCAGCGACGGCAGCGGCACGAGCTACAACTTCACCGACTACCTCTCGAAGGTGAGCAAGACCTTCAGGTCCCAGATCGGCAAAGGGACGCAGCCCGCCTTCAAGGTCGGCGTCGGAGCGAAGGGAAGCTCAGGCGTGGCCGCGAAGCTCGGCTCGACGCCGGGTGGCATCACCTACGTCGACGTCGCGTACGCGTACAAGAATCACTACAAGATCGCGAAGCTGAAGAACCGCGCCGGGAATTTCATCCTCCCGACCGTAAAGTCGCTGACCGCGGTGTCCAAGGGCGTCAAGAAGGTGACGCGCAAGGACAACGCGATCTCGGTCGTCGACCCGCCCAGGAGCCAGAAGGGCGCCTACCCGATCTGCACCTTCACATGGGTGATCGTGCCGCTGCAGACCGCGAAGGCAGCCGACCTGAAGGCGTTCGTCAACTGGGCTCTCGTCAAGGGCCAGACGTACGGGCACCCGCTGCTCTTCCTGCCCCTGCCCAAGGCTGTGCAGAAGGCGGGCAAGAAGACCATCGCCCGGGTTCATTCCTAGCCAGGGATACCTAGCCAGGGAAGGCACAACGCACGTCGAGCCCGCGGCCGGAGGCGCCGCGGGCCTCGACGTGCCCGCCAGCTGTCTCGACGACGTGCTTCACGATCGCCAGACCCAGGCCGCTGCCACGCGTCGTCCGCGCGCGGTCGGAGCGGAAGAAGCGCTCGAACAGCCGCTGCGCGTCCTCTGCGGGGATACCGGCCCCGTCGTCGCTCGCCTCGACCACGATCGCCCCGTCCTCGCGGCCGAGCGAGATCACGCACGTCGCGCCCTCTCCCGCGTACCGGATCGCGTTCTCGACCAGGTTTTCGACGACGGTCTGGAGCATCCGCCTGCGCAGCGGGACGAGCAGCCCCTCGTCGGGGAGCCGCAGCTCGAGCCTGATGCCCGCGCGCTCCGCCCGCCCGCGCGACTCGTCCACGACCTCGCTCAGGACCGGTCCCGCCTCGGTCTCGCCGAGGGCGACGACCTCGCGCCCCTGCTCGAGCTCGCTCAGAAAGAGGATGTCGTCGACGAGCTCGGTCATCTCCCACACTTCGTCCCGCGCCTGCCTCAGCAAGGCCGGCAGGTCGGCATTCGGGAGCTCCGCCGTCTCGAGCAGCGCGGACAGCCGCGCGAGCGGAGTTCGCAGCTCGTGCGAGACCGCAGCGGTGAAGGCCGCGCGGAGCTCGTCGTACTCCGACCGGCGCTCGGTGTACTCAGATGGGGACATTAGGCTGAGTATCACAGTGGCGACCAAGGTGCTGATCGTCGAGGACGACGAGCTGATCGCCGAAGGGATGGCACAGCACCTCGCGGCCGACGGGCTCGACCCGATTCGGGTCGGCGCCGGCGAGATCGGGCTGGCGCGGCTCCGCTACGAGCGGCCCGACGTCCTTGTCCTCGACCTGATGCTCCCCGGCCTCGACGGCTGGAGCCTGATCGAGCAGGCCCGCGCCGAGGGAATCGCGACGCCGATCGTCGTCGTGAGCGCCCGCGGCACCGAGCACGACCGCATCCACGCGCTGCAGATCGGCGCCGACGACTACCTCGTCAAGCCGTTCTCGATGAAGGAGCTGGTGGCCCGCGTGCAGGCGGTCGCTCGCCGAGGGGGCCAGCACGGCGTCCAAGAGGACCGGGGCGAGGAGCTCGTGATCGAGGAGCTCCGCATCGACCCTCGCTCGGTGCAGGCCTTCGTCGACGACGAGAACGCGCAGCTGACGCCGACCGAGTTCCGGCTGCTCTACACGCTCGCGCTCGACAAGGGCCGCGTCGCGAGCCGCGACGAGCTCCTGCAGCGCATCTGGGGCCGCCGCGCGACCCACCGCGACCGAACCGTGGACGTCTGCGTCCGCCGCCTGCGCGAGAAGATCGACCACCGCGCGTCGAGGCACACGTTCATCCAGACGCGCTACGGCGTCGGCTACAAGCTGACGCAGAGCCGCTCCCTCGAAGTAGGCGTACTCGAGCCGGCTACTAGCGGTACGGCACGAGGCTCTTCTCGGCCTCGGTGTCGATGCGGGCCACGACCTCGACGTACGGCTCGAGCCCGGAGCCGTGGAGCTTCGCCTTCAGCAGCTCGTCGACCTGGTAGAGGCCGGCCGAGTTGTTCATCTTGATCTCGACGAGAACCGCGCGCTCCGTGCCCTCCGAGATCACGACCTCGTCGATCGCCGCCGCCGAGATCGAGTGGATCGAGACGCTCCCGCGCTCGAAGGGGATGCGCGAGCGCCCCTCCTCGATGTCCAGTGCGTCGGCTACCCGCACGACCCCGGCCTCGATGGTCAGCGGGCGCCCCGACTCGCGGTGGCTCGTGATCGCCTGGAGGACCTCGGAGACGACGACGGTCAGCTCGGGCTCGTCGTAGATGCCCCGCAGGAGCTCGCGGGCCTTCGGGTCGGCGAGGAAGAGGCTCCAGTCCTCGTGCCGGTCGCGGTGGACGGCCATCCCGACGCAGTGCAGCAGCGCTCCGAGCACGACGACGACCTCGGCGTCCTCCTGCTTGAGCTCGTAGTCGGCGACCATCGCGGGCTCGACGCCGCGCTTGGCCAGCAGCCTGAGGAGCCGCAGGCCGATGTTGGCCACGATCTGGATGTGTACCCAGGAGTGGTCGTTGATGCCCAGCCGCTTGACGGCGTTCACGTTCGCGACGTGCCACCACGCCTTGAGCCCCTCGTCCGCGTTGACCCGGTCGAGGAGCGTCCGCAGCTTGCGATTCCGTTGCGCCGGGACGTTGATCCGCATCTGCGCGGTCGCCTCGGCAGGCGTGAGGCGCGTCTCGCGCACGGCCTCGTCGGAGGCGGGCTCGTCGATCCGGTCCTGGAGCTCCTTCTGCGACACCGCGGCCGAGACTACTCGTTCCGGCCCTGCCTCGTTACGATGCGTACGGATGCGCACGATGAACCCGGTCCACGACTCGACCTGCTCGGTCGCCGCGTGCGCCGAGATCCTCGGCGCGAAGTGGACGGCGGTGCTCGTGCACGACCTCTCGGAGGGCGCGCGCCGCTTCACCGAGCTCGAGCACTCGTGCGCCGGGATCAGCCCGCGGACGCTCTCGGAGCGGCTGCGCGCGCTCGAGCACGAGGAGATCGTCGTGCGGCAGAGCTACGCCGAGTCGCCCCCGCGGGTCGAGTACGAGCTGACCGACAAGGGCCAGGCGCTCCTCCCGATCATCGAGGAGATGCGCCGCTTCGGGCACGCCTGGCTCGTCGACTGCGAGCGCGAGCTAGCGATCTAGCGAGGCGAACGCGCGGAAGAGCTCGCGCGCCGTCTCCAGCCCGAGCGGGACGTACTCCGCGAGCAGCCGCTCGTTCGGCGAGTGGATGTTGCTCTCCGGCAGCGCGAAGCCGGTGACGATGGTCGGGATCCCCTTCGCGACGAGCGCGGGGACGATCGGCAGCGTCCCGCCGGAGCGCACGAGCAGCGGGCGGCGGCCGCACGTCTTCTCGAAGGCGTCGAGCCCGAGCTGCACGGCCTGGGAGTCGGGAGGGACGAGACCCGCGTCGGCCGAGGCGAGGCGCTCGAGCTCGAGCTCGGCACCGGCGGGCACGGCCTCGCGCAGGAGGCTCTCGACCGCCGACGCGATCGTCTCGACGTCCTGGCCGGGCGCGAGCCGGATCGAGAGGTTCGCCTCGGCCTCGACCGGCAGCACCGTCTTCTGGAGGATCGGCGAGCCGCCCGTGATCCCGTTCACGTCGAGCGCGGGCTCGGCGGTCGTGCGGAGGTAGAAGTCCTTGGCGGCCCTCGCGTCCACGGGGTTCGCCCCGGCGTCGGCGAGCATCTCCGTGCCCGGGACGAGCTCGTCCCACGCTGCGCGCTCCTCGGCCGTGGGCGGGGCGATCCCCTCGCGCAGCGGGTCCGGCAGTCGACCATCGCGCGGCTGGACCGCGGCGAGTGTGTCGAGGAGTGCGTGCATCGCGTTCATCGCGGCGCCGCCGAACAGGCCCGAGTGCAGGTCGCGCGTGCCGGTCCGGAGCGTGAGGTGGAAGTAGACGATCCCGCGCGTGGCGATCGCGAACTCGGGCACGCCACGCGTGGTCATGCCGCCGTCGAAGATGACCGCGGCGTCGGCTCCGCGCTCGTCGGCCGCCAGGAAGTCGACGATCTGATGGCCGCCGCTCTCCTCCTCGGCGTCGCAGACGACGCGCACGTCGACGGGGAGCTCGCCGGCTTTCGCGAGGTCGGCCGCGGCCTTCACGAGCGTGTAGAGCTGGCCCTTGTCGTCGGCGACGCCGCGGCCGTAGAGCCACTCGCCCCGCTGTTCGAGTGTGTACGGGTCGGAGTCCCAGAGCTCGAGCGGATCGGGCGGCTGCACGTCCACGTGCCCGTAGACCAGTACCGTCGGGACACGACCCGGGGACTGTCCCCCTGACACGTCCGAAGCGGGCAGCTCGCCCACGATGAGCGGCTGCGTCTCGGTCGGCATGACCTCCGCCTCGCCTCCTGCGCGGCGCACGAACTCGGCGAGCCACTCGGCCGCCCGGGCCACGTCGTCGGCGCGCTCCGGGTCGGCGCTCACGCTCGGAATGCTCAGCAACTCGGCAAGCTCGTCGAACCAGGGCTCAGGCATGGCGCGGGAGTCTACTGCCGTGCCTCGGCGCGAGCCGAGGCGTCTTACGCGACGTCGCGGAAGACGATCGCGTCCGCGAGAGCCCGCAGCTTCTTCAGGCTCTGGTTCTCGATCTGGCGGATCCGCTCGCGCGTCACGTTGAACGTCCGGCCGACCTCGTCGAGCGTGCACGGGTGCTCGCCGTTCAGCCCGTACCGCAGCTCGAGCACGCGCTGCTCGCGGACGCTCAGTGTCGAGAGCACCCGCCGCAGCGTCGCCTTGCGCAGCTCGACCTCCGCGGCCTCCTCGGGCAGCGGCTCGCTCTCGTCGGTGAGGAAGTGGCCGAACTCCGACTCCTCCTCGTCGCCGACCGGCTTCTCGAGCGAGACCGGCGCCTGCGAGCTGCGGCGAATCTGCTCGACCTCCTCGGGCGGCAGCTCGACGTCCGCGGCGATCTCCGCGGTGGTCGGCTCGCGCGCAAGCTCGGCGCGCAGCTTCCGCTCCGAGCGAACGATCTTGTTCAGCTTCTCGACGATGTGCACCGGCATCCGGATCGTGCGCGCCTTGTCTGCGAGCGCGCGGGCGACCGCCTGGCGGATCCACCAGGTCGCGTAGGTCGAGAACTTGAACCCCTTGCGATGGTCGAACTTCTCGGCCGCGCGAACCAGCCCGATCGTCCCCTCCTGGATCAGATCGAGGAAGGGCAGGCCCTGGTTGCGGTACTTCTTGGCGATCGAGACGACGAGCCGCAGGTTCGCCTCGACCATTTCCTGCTTCGCCCGGTGCTCCCCGCGCTCGATGCGCTTCGCGAGCTCGACCTCCTGCGCGGCCGTGAGCAGGTCGACCTTGCCGATGTCCTTGAGAAAGAGCTGCAGCGAGTCCGTCGTGATCTCGCGCGCCTCCGGCTCCGGCTCGCGATCGTCCGCCGTCCCGGCGCTCTCCCCGACCACCTCGATCTGCTGCTCCTCGAGCGCGTGGTAGACGTCGTCGATCTGCGCGGCCTCGAGCTCGAGCGCTCCCAGCGCGAGCGTGATCTCCTCCGTGGTGAGCGTGCCCGACTCCCGCCCGCTCTCGAGCAACCCCTTGACCTCGTCGGTCTCGAGCACTTCAGCGAGGCTCATCGACCTGACCCGCTCCCCCGGATCGCTCACTGCGGCTCCTCTCTGGGCTTCGTGGCGGCCCGCACCCCCGCGTTGCGGCTGCGGAACTTTCTCACGCGCATCGGACGGATGCCATAGGCCGAACGGCTCATTTCGGCTTCAACGGGTCCCAACCGAGCGCAAGGCTGAAAGGTAGCTGTCCGCCGTGCGTCCCAGGGGAGATTTTGGATCTTCGGCGCGCGCCTGCCTCAGCTCGTCTCGCGCGCGGTCGACCTGGCCGAGCCACAGGAGCAGCAGCCCGAGGTGGAAGCGGACAGTCGGCGCGTGCGGGAAGACGCGCACCAGTGGCCCGAGCCGGCCGAACGCGGCCGCTGGGTTGCTCTTGTCGAAGCGCCCCACCGCCGCGGCGACGCGGGCCTCCGGATCACTCGGAGCCTGGCGCGCCGCCGCGGCGAACTGCTGCTCGGCGGAGCGAGGCCGGCCGAGGTGCTGAAGCGCGACCCCGTAGAGGAGCTTCGCGTGTGCGTCGCCGCCGCGTGCGGCGGCAGCCAGGGCGGCGAGCCTGCGCCTGGGCGTCAGGACGCGGGTTCGCACGGGCTCCTGGAACGACGGCACGAAGGCCGGCAGGCCGGGCGCGTACCGCGGGTGGAGGAAGTCCTCCGCGCGGACTGCGTAGGGCGAGTCCGGCTCGAGCGCCGCGGCTTCCCGCCACGCTTCGATCGCCTCCGCGTCGCGCCGCGACCAGTAGAGCGCCAGACCGAGGTTGAGCGCGACCGCAGCGCTCCGCGGGTACTGCGCGGCGAGCGTCTGGAGCCGCGCGACCGTTCCCGCCGGCCAGCCGGCCATTGCCGCGCCGACCTCGGCCTCGGGCGACGAGTAGCGCGCGAAGATCTTCGCGGCATCCTTCGGCCGGCTGCGGTAGAGCCTCTGCGCACGCGCGAGTGCCACCGACTCCGGGTCGCTGCGGAGGCCGAGGTCGAGGGCGAGCGGCGGACGACCCTGCCGCGGCTTCACCGACGGGACGTCGCTGCGCGTCGCCAGCACGCCCGCCACGACCACCGCCGAGGCGACGACCGCCGCGAGCGCGACGAGAGAGAAGATCCGCGCCCTCGGACTCACGGCCCGAAGATAGACACTCGCTCGACTTCAGGGCCAGACCGCACGCAATCGACATGGTGCGTCAGACGGCTGTGCCGGACAAGCCGGCACAGCCTCTTTGGTCGGCGCCGACGAGTCGGCGCCTCGGCCCGCGGCGAGCTTGCCTGACCGCTATACAATCGAAAGCGATGTCGTCCTACCGCGAATTGCTCAAGTCCGTGCGCGCCGAGATCGAGGAGGTCGACGCCGCGGGCGCCCAGGAGCTGCTCGCGGAGGGCGCGGTGCTGGTCGATGTCCGCGAGCCCGACGAGTGGTCGCAGGGCCGGATACCCGGCGCGGTGCACATCCCGCGCGGGAACCTGGAGTCACGGATCGAGAACGCGGCGCCCGACCGCTCGCAGCCCGTCGTCCTCTACTGCGCGAGCGGCAATCGCTCGGTCTTCGCCGCGAAGACGCTGGGCGAGCTCGGCTACGCGCGCCCGGTCTCGCTCGCGGGCGGCTACGTGGACTGGCAGCGCAACGGCCTTCCAACCGACATGCCGCGCACGCTCGGCCCCGAGCGGCAGACGCGCTACAGCCGGCACCTCCTGATCCCGGAGGTCGGCGAGGAGGGACAGCTCAGGCTGCTCGACTCGCGAATCCTCCTGATCGGGGCCGGCGGCCTCGGCTCGCCTGCCTCGCTCTACCTCGCGGCCGCGGGTGTGGGGCGCCTGGGGATCGTCGACGCGGATGTGGTCGACGAGACGAACCTGCAGCGCCAGATCGCGCACTCGACGGACTCGCTGGGCGAGCCGAAGACCGACTCGGCGCGCCGCCGCATCGAGGGGCTCAACCCCGACGTCGAGGTGGTCGCGTTTCGCGAGCGGCTGACCTCGGAGAACATCGAGCGCATCCTCGAGCCGGGCTGGGACGTGATCGTCGACGGCGCCGACAACTTCCCGACGCGCTACCTCGTGAACGACGCCTCGGTCTGGCACGACATCCCCGTCGTGCACGGCTCGATCTTCCGCTTCGAGGGGCAAGTGACGGTCTTCAAGCCAGGGGCTGGCCCCTGCTATCGCTGCCTCTTCCCGCAACCGCCGCCGCCCGAGCTGGCGCCGAGCTGCGCCGAGGGCGGCGTGCTCGGCGTGCTCCCCGGGGTGATCGGCTCGATCCAGGCGGCCGAGGCGCTGAAGCTCGCGCTCGGGATCGGCGACCCGCTCGTCGGCAGGCTGCTGCTCTACGACGCGCTCTCCGGCGAGTTCCAGGAGATGAAGCTCCGGCGCGACCCGGCCTGTCCCGTCTGCGGCGAGAGCCCGTCCATCACCGACTACATCGACTACGTCGAGTTCTGCGCGGGGGTCCCGCTTCCCTCGCCGGCGACGGCTCGCGCCGGGCGAAGCCCGGCTCCGCCGCCGCCTGACGCCGCTGATGGCACGGAGCTCTCCAGACCCGTGCCTCACAGCACTGTGCCTTCCGGCTCCGCACCGCCAGCGCCGCCCGAGGAAACCGGGGAGGACAGGTGAGCACGATCCGCATCCCTCCGACGCTTCGCAGCGAGACCGACGGCGCCCGCGAGGTCGAGGCGAGCGGCGGGACAGTGCGCGAGCTGCTGCACGACCTGATGAGCCGCTTCCCCGCACTGCGCGGGCAGCTGCTCGAGAGCGACGAGCTGGCTCCCTTCGTGAACGTCTACGTCGAGGGCGAAGACGTCCGCACGAAGGACGGCCTGGACACGCCCGTCGGCGAGGGATCGCAGGTCGTCCTGCTTCCGGCCATGGCCGGAGGGGCCCTGTCCCAGGGACAGTCCCTGGGCCGTGGCTAGAACGGACACGGCCTCCGGGCTACTCGAGCTCGTCGGCAAGACGCCGCTCGTCGAGCTGCCGCGACTAAGCCCGAAGCCGTCGGTTCGCCTGTACGCGAAGCTCGAGGGCCAGAACCCGACCGGCTCGATCAAGGACCGCATCGCCGTGGCCATGGTCGAGGCCGCGGAGCGCAGCGGCGAGCTCGCGCCCGGCCGCGAGCTGCTAGAGCCCACGAGCGGCAACACCGGGATCTCGCTCGCCCTCGTCGCGCGCCTGAAGGGCTACCGGCTGACCTGCGTGATGCCGGAGAACGTCACCGAGGAGCGCCGACGGCTGCTGCACCTCTACGGCGCGGAGATCGTCGAGTCGCCCGGCGCCGAGGGCTCGAACGGCGCCGTTCGTGCCGCCCTCGAGCTCGCCGAGCGCGAGCCCCGCTACCACATGCTCTTCCAGTACGCGAACGAGGCGAACCCCGGCGCTCACTACGAGGGGACGGGCGCGGAGATCGCCGAGGCGCTCGAACGCGTGGACGTCCTCGTCGCCGGGCTCGGAACCGGCGGGACGCTGATGGGGGCGGGAGCCCGCGTGCGCGAGCAGTTCCCCGACGTGGTGGTCGCCGCGGCCGAGCCGCTCCCGGGCGACCCGGTCATGGGCCTGCGCTCGCTCGAAGACGGGTACGTCCCGCCGATCCTCGACGTCTCGAAGCTCGACCGGAAGCTGCTCGTCTCGAACGCGGAGGCCGTGGCCGGCCTCAGAGAGCTCCTCGCCCGCGAGGGCGTCTTCGCAGGCGTCTCCTCGGGCGCCGTCGTCCACGCGGCCCGCAGGCTCGCTGACGAGCTGGACGAGGGCGTGGTCGTCGCGATCCTCGCCGACGCCGGCTGGAAGTACCTCTCCGCCCCGTTCTGGGACGCCGCCGACCCGGACGCCGAGATGGAGAGCTCCGTCTGGTGGTGATCCCGGCCGGGATCCGGGCCGAGCTCGACGAGCACGCGCGGGCCGAGGAGCCGAACGAGGCCTGCGGGCTGGTCGTCCTCCGCGACGGCACGGCCGAGCGCTACATCCCCGCGCGGAACGCGGCCGCGAGCCCGTACCGCTTCGAGCTAGAGACCGAGCCGGAGAACTGGTTCCTGGAGGACGAAGGCTACGAGCTCGCCGTCTTCCACTCGCACCTCTCGTCGCCGCCGCGGCCGTCGCGGACCGACGTCCAGAACATCGGCCTCTGGGAGGGCCGGCCCTACCTGATCCTCTCGCTCGGAACGGGCGACCTGGCCGCCTGGCGGATAGCCGACGGCCAGATCGCGTCGCTGGAACTCCAGACCTAGGTCGCCTTGAAGGTGCCCTTCATGCCAAACAGGGCGTGGCTGTCGATCGTGCACTTGAAGGGGTACTTCTTCCCCTTCTTCAGCTTCACCGTGAGCGGCTTGGCCGACTTGCCGGGCTTCAGGCTGATCGTCTTCTTCCCGGCGATCTGGAAGTCGTGATTGACCTTTCCCTTGTTCACGACCTTGAAGATCACCTTCCCGGCGGGCGCGCTCTTCTTCGAGAGGATGAACTTGTACTCCTTGGCGACGACCTTGATCGTCGTCGTCGTCGTCTTCTCCTTCGCCGCCGGGTGGGCGGAGGCGAAGGGAGCGACCGCGATCACGGTCGCCGTGACCGCGGCTGCGGCCGCGAGCAGGTACAGCGTGCGCTTCATGGATCTCCTCACAAATTCGGGAACCCCGTCGGCCGACAGGCTACCTACGACGCCTCTTCGAGACGCTCCTTGTCCTCGTCTTTGGGCTCGTGCGGCCGCAGCTCGACCTCGAGCCGCTGGATCCGCGAGCCCTCGACCTGGAGCACCTTGAACGCGCACCCGTCGTGCTCGACCTCGTCGCCGGGCTCAGGCGCGCGGCCGAGCAGGCCGAAGACCAGCCCGCCGATCGTGTGGTAGTCCTCGACCGGCAGGTCGCGCTTGAGCTGCTCGTTGAAGTCGTCGACCGGGAACGTCCCCGCGATCCGCATGCGGCCGTCCTCGAGCCGCTCGATCGACTCGTCCGGGAGGTCGAACTCGTCCTCGATCTCACCGACGATCTCCTCGAGCAGGTCCTCGAGCGTGACGATCCCCTCGAGGTCGCCGTACTCGTCGACGACGACCGCCATGTGCTGGTTCGTGCGCCGGAACTCCGTCAGCAGCGCGGCGAGGTCCTTCGTCTCCGGGACGATGTGCGCCGGGCGCAGCAGCTGCTCGAGGTTGACGCCCGCGATTCCGCGGTCGACGAGCGCGGAGAAGAGATCGCGCACATGGAGGACGCCGACGATGTCGTCGAGCGAGCCGCGGTAGACCGGGTAGCGCGTGTAGGGCGACTCGATCACCGCCGCGAGGGCCTCCTCCGGCGGCAGCTCCACCGAGAGGGCGACGACGTCGGGCCGCGGAACCATCACGTCCGAGGCCTCCTTGTCGGCGAAGTCGAAGACCTTGTAGAGCATCTCCTGCTCCTGCTGCTCGATCTCGCCCTGCTCGGTCGAATGGGAGACGAGCATCTTCAGCTCGGCCTCCGAGTGCACGAGGTCCTCGCCGCTCGGAGGCTCGACCCCGAGCGCGCGCAGCGTCATCTCGCTCGAGCGTTGGAGAAACCAGATCAGCGGCTTGAAGACGATGAAGAAGCCGCGCACCGGCGCCGAGACGGCAAGGGCAGTCCTCTCCGAGTAGCGCAGCGCGATGCCCTTCGGCACGAGCTCGCCGATGACCACGTGGAGGAACGTGATGATCAGGAATGCGAAGGCAAAGGCGATCGCCGTGGCGAGGAACGGATCGAAGACCTGCGCGAGCACCTGCTCGCCGACGGCGCCGATCGCCAGGCTGGTCGCGGTGACGCCGAGCTGCATCGCGGCGATGAAGCGCGGCGGGTCCGCGGTGATCTGCAGCACCGAGCGGGCTCGCCGGTTTCCTTGCTCCTCCAGCTCCCGGAGGCGCGTACCCCGCGCCGTCACGAGCCCGTATTCGGCCGCGACGAAGTAGCCGTTCAGCAGAATGAGCGCCGCGACGGCGAGAAGTTCGAAGAAAAGGGTCACGCCCCGCTCTCCGGGGCTCGGGTACTAGGCGGTCTGTCGTCGTCCAACAGGATCTACGCCCCAGTATAGGAGACAGTGCCGTCGTCCCCAGCGCGCCGGGCGCGACCTTCCCGGACGAGCCGCTCGAGGTGCGCGAGCGACTCGGCGAGGGCGAAGCGGCGGCCGCTCGCGTCGAGGTCGGCGTCGAAGAGCGCGAGCGAGACCTCGTAGCCGGTCCGAGCGCCGGCTGCCAGCGCGGCGGCCGTCTCGTCCAGGCGGACGCGGTGGTGCTCGACGATCTCACGGGCGCGCGTGGCCGGGTCCTCGATGGGCTCGTTGTGGCCGGGAAGCGCGTACGAGGGCGCGAGCTCGATCGTGCGCTCGAGCGAGGCGAGGAAGTCGCCGAGCGGGTCCGGCCGGGACTCCGGGTAGAGGCCGACCGTCGGCGTAATCCCGGCGAGCAGGTGGTCGCCGGCCACGAGCACGTCTCCGCGCAGGAGGCAGATGTGCCCGTCGGCGTGGCCCGGAAGCTCGAGCACGCGCCAGCCGTCCACGTCGTCGCCCTCGCCGATTCGCTCGGGGTCGCGCGCGAAGCGGATGAACGGCTCGAGCGTGCGCGACTCCTGGCGCAGCTCCTCGGCGATCTCGGCGGGAAGCCCGTTGGCCTGCAGGTACTCCGCCATGCGGTCGGACCAGTCCGCGTGGCCCCAGACGCGCTCGCAGATCTCGTAGTCGCGCGCGCCCTGGAGCACCTGCGCGCCGGTCAGGCCCTGGACGATCTCGCCGCCGCCGGCGTGGTCGGGGTGGAAGTGGGTGACGACGATCCGCGCCACCGGCCCGTCGAGCTCGTCGAGCACCTGCCGCCAACGCTCGTCGGCGCCTGGGAGGCCGAGCCCCGTGTCGACGAGCGTCCAGCCGGCGTCGCCCGGCAGCAGGTAGCAGTGCACGTGGTCGATCCCGAGCGGAAGCGGGAAGGTAACGCGCAGGATGCCGCCGGGCAGCTCGTCCACTGGGGATCCGGCTAGCCCGGGAGCAGGCCCTCGGGGTGCCGCGTCGGCCGCGACGGCGGGAAGCGCGCGTACGCGACCGAGCCGTCCTGCGTGTCTTCCGGCGAGCTCGCGTTGTGGCGGGCAGCAGTCTCGTCGGCGCAGTAGAAGCCCCAGGGCCCATCTTTCTGGAACCGGCGAGAGCTCGCGCAGAGGAGCACACACGGCCCGTCGCCCGCGCCGACGAACGCGTGCTTCGTCTCGGGCGGGCAGTGCACGAAGTCCCATTGCTTCAGCCGGCGCTCCTGCCCCTCGACGATCAGGATCGCTTCGCCGGCCAGGACGAGGAAGTCCTCCTGCTCGGTCTCCCAGTGGTAGGTCGTGCTGGGCTCGCCCGGGCCGAGCACGCGGATCGACATCCCGAGCATCGGGAAGAACGTCTCCGCCTCGTGCTCGTCGGCACCGGTGAGCGGCAGGCTGTGACCCTGGCCCGGCTTCTCGAACCAGCGTGCGTCTCGCGCATTCAGCACGAACCAGCCGGCGTTGACGGGAACGAGCTCGGATCCGTCGTCCTGCAGCTGGGCCTCGGAAACCACGGCGAGATCATAGAAGCGCAGCCCCGATACGAACATATGTTCTATACTCCTCCGGGTGCGAGCTGAGTACCGGGAGGAGCCCTGCAAGGTGGCGCTCAACCGCGTCAAGGGAATGCCCTTCGACTGGTCGCTCAACCCGTACATGGGCTGCGTCCACCGCTGCACGTTCTGCTACGTCCGGGCCTACGAGCTGCGCGCGGACCGGCCGTTCGACGACCGCTACGGGAGCTCGATCCGGGTCAAGACGAACATCGTCGAGGTCCTGCGCCGCGAGCTCGCGAGGGCGAGCTGGGCGCGCGAGCCGGTCTCGCTCGGCGCTGCCACCGACCCGTACCAGCCGGCCGAGGGCCGCTACCGCCTGACCCGCGGCTGCATCGAGGCGCTCGGGGCCGCGTCCAACCCGTTCGGCGTGATCACGCGCGGGCCGCTCGTCATCCGCGACGTCGATGTGCTCTCCGAGGCGGCCAGGCACGCTAGCGTTTCCGTGACGTTCTCGATCCCGACACTCGACGACCAGGTCTGGCGCCGCACCGAGCCCGGAACCGCCCACCCACGCCAGCGGCTGCGCGCCCTGAAGGCACTCGTCGACGCGGGCATCGAGGCGAGCGTGGGCATGGCCCCGATCCTCCCCGGGCTCTCCGACCGGCCGGAGCTCCTCGAGGAGGTCGTGCGCGCCGCCCGCGAGGCGGGCGCGTGTGGCGTCTGGTCGAACGTCCTCCACCTGCGGCCCGGGACCCGGGAGCACTTCCTCGACGCGCTCGCGCGCGACTTCCCGGACCAGCTCGACCGCTACGAGCGCCTCTACGCCCGACGAGCCTACCTCGCCTCCGAGCAGGCCAAGCCCGTCCGCGCGGAGGTCTCCGCGCTCGCCCGCAGGCACGGCGTGCGCGACCGCAGGAAGCTGCCGATCGTGCCCGAGCCGGAGCCCGAGCAGCTGCTGCTGGCCTTGTGACGAACCGTATGAGACCCGTGTAGAGGGGCGTCGCTACCCTCCGCAACCGACCTCTACCGAAGGAGGTATGGGATGAGTGGGTCCAAGCGACCGCTGCTCGCTGTATTCGCCGCGTTGTTGTTGCTGATCGCGGGAGCGAGCTCAGCCCAGGCGGGCGGCGGGCACCACGGAAAGGGCCACGGTCACGGCAATCAGGGTCACGGCAAGAAGGTGATCGTCGGTCCAGGCCAGTCCATCCAGGCGGCGGTCGATGCCGCCAAGCCGGGGACGAAGATCTACGTCGTCGGGAAGCACCAGGAGAACGTCGCAATCACCACCGACGGAATCTCGCTGATCGGCGTGCACGCGGTTCTGACGCCGGCCGAGACGCCGACGCAGAACGCGTGCTTCGACCCGAGCAACCCCGGTGACGTGAACGGCATCTGCGTGCTCGGTGACGTCGACTTCGCGACGGGAACCGTGAACCGCGAGGTCAAGAACGTCACGGTCACGGGCTTCACGATCGAGGGGTTCAGCGACTCCGGGATCGTCGCCTTCGGTGCACACAACGCAACGTTCGCGTGGAACGTGGCCGACGACAACGACGAGTACGGCATCACGGCCTTCTCGTCGACCGGGACGCACATGCTCTTCAACAAGGTGTCGGGCGGAGGCGAGGCCGGCCTCTACATCGGGGACTCGCCGAACGCGGGCGCGAAGGTCTTCGGGAACGTGAGCTTCGACAACCTGTTCGGCATCCTCGTCCGGGACGCGGAGCACGGGACGGTCGCCCACAACTCGTTCTACGGGAACTGCGTGGGCGTGCTCGTCCTCGCGGATGCTCCTGGCCCTGCCGGCTTCTTCCGGATCAAGGGCAACAGCATCAAGAACAACACCAAGGCTTGCCCGGCCGGTGAGGACAACGACGTTCCGCTGTCGGGCATCGGCATCGCCCTCGCCGGCGCGAACGACGTGAAGATCAAGGGCAACCTGATCGCCGGAAACGTTCCCTCCGGTGATACGGCCTTCAGCGGCGGCGTGGTCGTGGTCACGGGCGACCTCGGCACTGCGCCGACAAACAACGCCGTAAAGCGCAACGTCTTCAAGAAGAACAGCACCGACATCGTCTGGGACGGCACAGGCACCGGGAACGTCTTCAAGAAGAACCTCTGCTCGACGAGCACCCCTTCGGGTCTCTGTCCCTGAGCTTGCACGCGAGGGGCCGCTCCGGCGGCCCCTCGCCGCCCCGAACACCTCCGACCCGACACCTACAATCCGCGTGCGTGGCAGAGCAGGCCGCTGAGAAGAGGACGAACGGGGAGATCACGTGCCTGATCGTCGACGACCACGAGGTCGTCCGCGAAGGGCTGCGGCTCTCCCTCTCCCGGGCTCCCCACATCCGGGTCGTCGGCGAAGCCTCTGACGGGGCCACCGCGGTCGCGCTCTGCGAGCGGCGCAAGCCCAACGTCGTGATCATGGACGTCCGCATGCCCGGGATGGACGGGCTCGAGGCGACCAAGATCCTGACGCAGAAGGTGCCGGAGACCTCCGTCCTGATCTTCACCGCCTACAGCGAGCGGAGCCTGCTGGCACGCGGGCTCGAGTCGGGCGCGAAGGGCTACATCCTCAAGGAGGCGCCGCACCAGACGCTGCTGAACGCGATCGAGAAGGTCGCGGCCGGCGAGGACTTCCGCGACCCGGCGCTGCTGCCGGCCTTCGTCTCCGGCGTCCAGGAGGGCATGCTCACCGGCCGCGAGCGCGAGATCCTGCAGCTCCTCGCAGACGGGATGTCGAACGCTGACGTGGCCCAGCGGCTCTTCATCAGCCAGGAGACCGTGAAGAGCCACGTGCGCCACATCCTCACCAAGCTCGAGGCCGACACGCGAACGCATGCCGTTGCGATTGCGCTTCGCGACGCGATCATCGATTAGTCCTTCTCGGCGCACACCGGTGCTGGTCGGGCTGGTCGCTGTCGGGGCCGTCGTGTCCGTGCTCGGCCTCGCCGTCGCGTCGAGCTGGCTGGCGTTCGCCGGGCTCGCGGTTGCGATCGCGGGCGCAGCGGCATTCGCGTTCAACCTGATCGTCACCGAGCGGCGGCGCCACGAGGTCGCCGAAGAGGAGCTGTCGGCCCAGTCGAGCTTCCTGGAGTCTCTCGTCGAGTCGATGGGCTCGATCGCCTCGGCGCACGAGCCGGAAGACGTCCTGGAGCGCACGCGCCGCGAGGCGAAGGAGCTGTTCGGCGCCAAGGCGTCGCTGCTCGGGCCCGGCGAGAAGGCGCACACGTTGGGCTCGGTCGTGCTTCCGCTCCAGATCCGCGGCCAGGACATCGGGGCGCTCGAGCTGACGCGCTCGAAGCCGCTCGACCGCGGCGAGCGGGCCCGGGCGGCACTGCTGGCCGATTTCGCGTCGCGCGCGGTCGAGAACACCCGCCTGCTCGCGGAGGCCCGCGTCCGCGAGGCCGAGCGGGCGCGGCTCTCCGACCAGCTCATCACCGCCGAGCAGGACGAGCGGCGCCGCCTCGCGCTCTTCCTCCACGACGGGCCGGTGCAGTCGCTGTCGGGGATCAGCCTGATGCTCGACGCCGTGATCGACTCGCTCGAAGGGAGCCGGCTCGAGGAGGCCGACCGCATCCTGCACTCGGCGCTCGCGCGGCACCGCGACACGATCCGCTCGCTGCGCGACCTCTCGTTCCACATCGAGCCGGTCGTGCTCCGCGACCAGGGCTTCGGGCCTGCCGTGCGCACGTTCTCCGAGCAGACCGGCCTCGCGAACAAGATCCAGGTCGACCTCGACATCGAGGCGGCCGACAGCCTGAGCGAGAATGCGCGGGTCGGCCTCTACCAGATCATCCGCGAGGCCGTGAACCTGGCGATCCACCGTGGGCCGCCGACCCGCATCTCGATCCGCGTGACCGAGGTCGAGGACGGGAGCGTCGAGGCGGTGATCGCGGACGACGGGGCCGGCGAGCGGCGACGCGCGACGTTCGATGCGATCGAGGAGCGGGCCCGCACGCTGAGCGGCCGTCTCGTGGTCGAGGCCGGGCCCGACGGAGGCACGGCCGTCCGTGTGATCGTGCCGTCCTACGTGGCCCACGCCTCCGAGGCCGGGAGCTAGGATCGGTCCGTGGAGGACGGCCACATGCAGCAGCGGACGCACCTGCGCTTCGTCTGGACGGCGACCGGCTACGAGCTGCGGGAGCACGACGGCGACGTGCCCGCGGTCGGCGAGGACGTCGAGGAGGACGAGACGCGCCTGCGCGTGAGCAAGGTCGCGCCGTCTCCGCTGCCGGGCGACACGCGCCGCTGCGCGTACCTCCAACCGATCACCTGAGGCGCCGCTTGCGGCGCCGGCATCAGGGCGCGCGGGCTTCGCCTGCGCGTCCGTCTGAAATGACCGGTCGAACCGGCTGAGCTGAGACACCGCGCAGCTACGCGGTAGCTTGCTCGGCCGCGCGGCGGCCGAGGACGAGCGCAGCCGCGAGGCCGCTCGAGTAGCCGCCGCTGGAGATCCCGCCGACGTCGGCGCCGGCCGCAAACAGGCCGTCGACGCCTAGAACGCGAGCGTTCTCGTCGACGCGGATCCCGCCGAGCGTGTGCGTCACGCCCGCGGTCACGTGGATCCGGAGCTCACCGTCCTGCTCGACGACGGTCCCGCCGGCCTCGCGGGCCGCGACCACACGCTGGTCGTCGCGATGCTCGGGGGACGTGACGAACCAGGCGGTCCCGCCCGGCTGCCTGCCGATCGCCTGCGCCAGGTCGCTCTCGTGCCAGGCGGGTGGGCCCGGGAAGAACTCCTCGCCGTCTTCGCCGACGACGCGGGCCTCGCCGCCCCAGAGCTGCGAGAGGCGCACGAAGTCGTCCTCCGTCACGCGCGCCGGCGGCGCGGGCATCGCGCGGCCGTAGTACTCGTCGAGGTCGCCCGACACCTCGGCCTCGTGCGCGCGGGCGAAGTCGAGCCCGTCGCCCTCGCTCCGAGGGTTACAGCGCGCGAGCAGCCCGCGCTCGCGCGCGAGGCGAACGGAGAAACCCCCGGTCGCGAGCACCAGCGGCTCTTCCGGCCATGTCCCGGGGACAGGCCCCAGGCCGTGGCCGAAACGGACATCTCCGGCCGCCCGGACCAGTACGTCGGTCAGGCTTCGCGGGTCGAAGCGCTTCCCGGTCGTGCGCGGGTTCGGCGTGTCCTCCCACACGACCTCGGCCCCGAGCGAGACGAGCCAGTCGAGCCCCTCGTCGAGCCCGTCGAACACGAGCCGCTGGAGCCGCTCGTCGCCGTCCGGGCACTCGCTGCGGAAGTCCTCGAACGTCTGGTGCCGCCAGACGACGCAGCTCGAGAGGAGCATCGAGCCGCCCGCGCGGTCGCCCTTCTCGAGCACGACCGGCTCGGCTCCGAGCTCGCGCGCCCTCGCCGCAGCGCAGAGGCCGGCCATCCCCGCGCCTGCCACCGTGAGCCTTTTCAACGTCTCCCGAGCGCAGCGATGGGAGAAACTAGAGGACGCTGAAAGTGCGCAGCACTTTCAGCGTAGAGAGAAGGACGGCTTGTGCTCGACGTACTCGACCTTGACGCGCTCAGGCCCCCAGACGAACACCGCGTACGTGTTAGCCGCGTCCACGATATCCGCGATCTCGAGGCCGAGCTCGCGCGCCTCGGCGATGTGGTCGTCGGCCGAGTCGACCTTGACCGCGAGGTGGTTCAGCAACGGCTTCTCCGGATCGCCCGGCTCGCCCTGGTGGAACTCGACGAACGCGCCGCCCGCCTCGACCCGCGGCGCACCCGACGGCCCGGGCTCGGCGGTGGAGAACCCCAGCCCGAGGTAGGCCCTGGCGGTCTCCTCGGGCGCCTCTGACCAGAGCGCGACGTGGTCGATGTCGTACTCGACGTCGGTCGGCGCCTCGACGAGGCCGATCCGCAGCCCCTCGTGGACGTCGAAGTAGAGCTCGCCCTCGCGCGGCTGGTCGACCTCGATCCCATCCAGCTCGCCCTCGGCCTGCTCGTTGCTCGAAACCCGGAGCGCGACATGCTTGAGCGCGCCGCGCTCGCGCGGTCCTTCCGCGGCGAACAGCGTCAGCTTCCCATGGCGAGCGTGCGAGCCGACGAGGGTGAACGCGTCGGTGCGGTCGATCACGTGCATGCCGACCCGCTCGGTCAGAACGTCCGCAATGGCGTCTCGGTCCGCCACCCAGAGGGCGACGTGGTCGAGCGTCTCCGGCCTCACGCGGCCCAGCATAGCCAGCAAGGACCGGATGGGAGAGCGCCTAAGGCGCTCGCTTGCGACGCCGACCAGAGAGGCCGTGCGGGCTTTGCCCGTGCGGCCGTCTTACTCGAGCGGTGGGTTCTGGACGTCGTGCTCCTCGGCGTACTCGTCGACGAGCTTGTTGATCACGTCGGCGCCATCGGGGAACGCGTAGTTGATCTTCACGAACGCGTTCCACTTATCGGGCAACGCGTCCTCGGGAAAGATCGCCTCGACCGGGCACTCGGGCTCACACGCGCCGCAGTCGATGCACTCCTCGGGATCGATGATCAGGATCCTCTCGAAGGTGTGGATGCAGTCGACGGGACAGACGTCGACGCACGAGAGATCTTTGATGTCGATGCACGGCTCGGCGATGATGTACGTCACGCGGCCGTCAGTCTACTGAGGCACTAACTCCTCTACGGTCGCCTTCAAGCGGTCGTTTAGTGAGGATTTCACGAGCACCTGGTCGAAGCCGGCCGTGTGCGCCCTGCGGAGCCCGGCCGTGTCGGTGTGGTTGCTGAAGCCGAGGATCGGCACGTCCGGGTACGCGTCGGCGACCTCCTGCGGCTCGATCCGCGACACGTCGCAGATCACGAGGTCGGGCGGGTCGATGCTGTCGGTCGTGACCAGGTGGTGTCCCGGGAGCAGCCCCTCGATCTTCCCCCGGAAGAACACGTCGACCCCCGCCAGCAGGATCGTCGCCACGGCTGCAACCGTACCACCCTCCAGGCGCCGCTTGCGGTGCCGTCGTCAGGACGCGCGAGCTTCGCTCGTGTGTCCGTCTGAAATGAACGGTCGACACGCTTGCTGCTGGAAGAAGCGTCTCTCCGAAGCTCTCCCCAACGCTAGGATCGGGACGTGGCCGAGGCCGACTTCCAGCCCGTGGCGCGCGCCGACGAGATCGAGCCCGGATCGCTCGCGTGCGTCCGCGTCGGCGAGCAGGACGTCACGCTCGCGCGCGTGGACGACGAGTTCTTCGCCACGCAGGGCCACTGCCTCCACCTCGAGGGCCCGCTCTGCCAGGGGCGGCTCGAGGGGCACGTGCTCAGCTGTCCCTGGCACGGCTGGCAGTACGACGTGCGCACCGGCGAGAACGAGTTCGACCGCGCGATCGTCCTCGAGACCTACGAGGTCGAGGTGGAGGACGGCGAGGTTCGCATCGCGATCTAGGCGCGGCGGGCGCCCCCGGCCGTCGTCGGTTCGATACGAACGCCCTGATGCCCTCGCTGCCGCTGCCACCCGAGCTCGACGAATTCCTCCGGGGCGCGAACCCTGCGGTCATCGCCTCGCTCCGATACGACGGCTCGCCTCACACCGTCGCAACCTGGTACCTGTGGGACGGAGAGCGCGTCCTGCTAAACATGGACGAGAACCGGCTGCGGCTCCGCTTCGTGCGCCGCGATCCGCGGGTCGCGTTGACCGTCCTCGACGAGGGGAGCTGGTACCGGCACGTCAGCCTGCTCGGGAAGGTGGTCGAGATCTGCGACGACGACGGTCTCGCCGACATCGACCGGCTGGCGCTGCACTACTCCGGTCAGCCGTTCTCGAACCGCGAGAGCCGTCGCGTCAGCGCCTGGGTCGAGCCGCGCTCGTGGCACGCATGGGAGGACGCCGGCCCCTGGCCAGTGAAGTCGATCTGAAGGCGGCACTGGAGGCAGGCCTCGACCTGATGCGCCGCGGGGAGTACTTCGCCGCCCACGAGGAGCTCGAGGACGCCTGGCGCGCCGCGTCCGCAGAGGAGCGCGACTTTTTCCAGGGTCTCGTCCACGTCGCGGTCGCGTGGTACCAGGCGGGGCGGGACAACCGGGTCGGCTGCGAGCGACAGCTCGAGAAAGCAGCCCGCCGCCTCGGCCCCTACGCCCCCGAGCACCGCGGCGTGGATGTCGCTTCACTCCTCGCGCAGGTCGAAAATGCCGTGCGTACCGTCGCGACCGACTCGCTCGAGCTACCGCGGCTGACAGTACGACCAAGTTGAGCGAAGACCGCCTGCGCCCACTCTGGAACGACGCGGACCTCGACGCAACCGAGGAGAGCCTGAAGGCTGCCCTCGCCAACGAGACGACGGAACCGGGCCGCGCCGAGGTGCTCACGCAGCTGGCGCGGGTGGAGTTGAAACGGGGACAACTCGATGCTGCGAATGCGCTGCTCGACGAGGCTGACGGGCTGGCAGGAGACGACGGCGGGCATGCGCACGAGTGCTCCTCGAACGCGGTCGAGTCGTTCGACGCTCCGACGGCGACGACGCGGCGCTGCCGTTCCTGGAGCAGGCGTACAGCACAGCACATGCCGGAGGTCAGCACTTCATGGCCGCAGATGCAGCCCATTCATGCGCGCTCGCAGGGGACATGGTCGCGTGGACGCAGCGCGGCCTCGACTTGGCCGACCGCTATCCCGCAGCCTCGTATTGGCGCGGAACGCTCCTGATGAACCTCGGTGACTGGCGGTGGGAGCGCGGCACGTACGAGGAGTCCCTTGCGAGCTGCCAGGCCTCGCTCGTCGCTCGCGAGAAGGAGACACGGAACCCGTTCCTGACCGAGTACGCGCGCTTCGGCGTCGCCCGCGCGCTACGGGCCCTCGGCCGTCCGGCGGAAGCGATCCCGTATCTCGAACAAGCAATCGAATTGTGCGAGGAACAGCAGCTCGACTCGCCTTACGTCAGTCAGTTCCGTGAGGAGCTGGCCGCAGCGTACGACGACGCGGGCCGATCGGCGGACGCCGCCGCCTTGCGGGCAGTCCACGGACGAGAATCCTCCTGATGAAGGTCGCGGTCTTCACGACCTCCTATCCCCGGCACGAGGGCGATCTCGCCGGGCGGTTCGTCTTCGACCTGGTGGAGCGGCTACGCGAGCGCGACGTTGAGATCGACGTCGTCGGGCCGGGCGCCTACCGCGACTATGGGCTGACCGGCAGCAGCGGAGCGGGCCTCGTCGCCAGCGTGAAGCGGAAGCCCTGGCTGGCGCCGCCCCTCGGCTGGTCGATGGCGCATGCCCTCCGACGCGCGGCCCGGGACGCCGACTTCGTGCACGCAAACTGGCTCGCGGGCGCTGCGGTCGCGCGCTTCTCCGGCAGGCCGTTCATCGTGACGCTCCACGGCTCGGGCACCGCCGGCCGCTTCTCCGACCTCGGCCTCGCCGAGCGCTCGCCGGGAGTCGTGCGGAAGCTGCTGCGCCCAGCGCGGGCCGTCATCTGCTGCTCGCACGCCCTGGCGGTGGCGATGCGCGAGATCGGCGTCGCGAACGTGCACGAGATCCCGTACGGCGTCGAGATTCCAGACGAGACCGGCCCGGAGGACGAGCCTCCCGCGGTGCTGTTCGCCGGACGGCTCTCGCCCGAGAAGCGGATCGACGTCGTCGCGGCGGCAACCGAGGGCCTGCCGCGGATCGTCGCCGGCGACGGACCGCTCCGCGACCTGCTCCCGGACGCGCTCGGGTTCGTCCCGCAGCGTGAGCTGTTCGGCCTCTACGACCGGGCCGCGGTCGTCCTGCTGACCTCCGAGCGGGAGGGGCTGCCCAACGTCGTGCTCGAGGCGATGGCACGCGGCAAGACCGTCGTCTCGACGCCGGTCGGCGGCATCCCGACCGTGATCGAGGACGGCGTGACCGGCTTCCTCGTCCCCGTCGGCGACCCGCAGGCGACCCGTGCGGCCGTCGAGCGCGCCCTCGCCGACCCCGGCCTGCGGCAGAAGATCGGCGCCGCCGCCCGCGAACGCGTGCGCGAGTACTGCTCCTGGGACAAGGTCACGGAGCAGACCCTCGAGGTCTACGCCAAGGCGGCCTAGATCCGCTGCAGGTGCGTGTCGTCGAACCGAGTCGGGTACTTCAGGCCGTACCCCAGCGCGCGGTCGACACCGATGTGGGCGAGCCAGACCAGCGCAATCATCGTCGCGGTGTCGCTCTCCCAGACCACTCCCGCGAGGCCGAGCACCACGGGCCCGACGTACGTGTGCACGACGTCGTAGCTCGCCGCGCCGACGCGAGGCCCGAACACGTAGCCGACCGCCGAGAGATCAGGCGCGAGCGCGAGCACGAGCAGCACCCACCACGGATAGCCCTCGTGGAAGAACAGGACGACCGCTGCGACTGCAACGGCGATTCCCTCGGCGCGGACGAGGTGTCGAGGCAGTCGTTCCAGCATGGAGACCTCCTCAGAGTTGGTCGAGGCCGATCGCCTCGAGCGCGCGGTTGAGCATCACGCTCAGCCACCAGTCGCGGTTGAAGAACAGGAGCAGGCCGAGCACGACGAGCGTGAGCCCGCTCGCGAGGCGGATCGTGTTGTAGTGGTCGCGCACCCAGCGGAACGCGCTCATGGCGTGCGTGAACGCGATCCCGATCAGGACGAAGGCGACGGTGATGCCGAGCGAGTAGGCGGCCAGCAGGATGCAGCCCCGCACGATCGTGCGTGAGTCGGCGGCCAGCGCGAGGATGGCGCCCAGAACGACGCCGACGCAGGGGGCCGCGCAGAGCGCGAAGGCCGCGCCGAGCAGCGCGCGCGATCCGCTGGCGCGGGCGCGTGTGATAGCTCCCGGCGCGAGCATCCGCTCCGGCCACGGCAGCAGCCCGGCGAACGCGAGCCCGAGCACGACAAGCACGAAGCCGGCGATCTTCGTCCGAGTCTCCTGGTCGACCCAGCCGCCGATCGCCGCGGCGGTCGCGCCGAGCAGCACGAACACGACGGTGAACCCGAGCGCAAACGGCACGCTCGCGACGACGACCCGCTTGGCTACGCCCTTCTCGCCCAGGCGGTCGACCTCGACGGCCGTGATCGCCGAGATGTAGCCCGGCACGAGCGGCAGCACGCAGGGGAACGCGATCGACACGACTCCGGCGAGGAAGGCCACAGGGATTCGCTCAGCCATCGAAGCTCTTCAGTTCTTCGTCGACCCTTCGCTCCATCTCCGGGTCGAGCCGCTGACCGTTCTGTGCCCACGCGTCAGCGGCGGGCTCGGGCTCCTCGCGCACGCGGCTCCACTGCCAGGCGAGGAGGCCCAGGATGGCTGCGGCGGCCACGACCCCGACGAGCGGCAGCACCCAGGCGAGGAGGTCGAACCCATGCTTCGGCGGCGCGGCCAGGATCCGCGTCCCGTACTCGGCGACGAGCTTGTCCTTGATCCCGCTCCTCGTGTCGCCCGCGGCGATCCGCGCCTGGATGAACCGCTTGACCTGGGCCGCCGCCGGCGAGTCCGACTGGGCCAACGTCTCGCCAGCGCAGACCGGGCACATGATCTGGTCCTCGAGCTCCGCCAGGGTCGGATGCTGCTCACTCGCAGCCGCCGGAGCGGCGAGGAGGAGCGCCGCCACGACGAGCAGGATCAGCCTCATGAGCGAAGCGCCTGTGCGATCCCGCTGCGCAGATTAGACGCCGTCGCCTGGCCGGCGATGTGCCGGACCACGCGCCCGTTCGCATCGACGAAGAACGTCTCGGGAAGGCCCGTCAGCCCGTACTTCGGCGAGGTCACGTTGCGGTTGTCGTGGACGACCGGGTACGTGAGCCCGTGCTTGCGCATGAACTTGCGCGCGTCGCCGCTGAAGTCGTTCACGTCCACGCCGAGGACGACGACGCGGCCGTCGTGCTCCTTCCACACGCGTTCGAGCGTGGGCGCCTCCTGCTTGCACGGGTAGCACCACGAGGCCCAGAAGTTCAAGACGACCGGCTTGCCCCGAAAGGAGGCGAGGCTCAGGTCGCCGGGCCGGTCGAGGCGGCCGAGCGTGAAGTCTGGAGCCGCGGCGATGTGGCCCTTGTCGACCTTCGTCGCGACGTTCGAGGTGTTCTGGTGCGTCACCTTCCAGACCAGGAGCGCGAGGAGCGCGAGCACGAGCGCCACCGAGAGTGCCTGGGCGCCGAGCTTCAGCCGCGCGGACATCGGTGCCCTTTCCAGTGACGGTGACGAGGCTCTCGGTCGCTAGCACCAAGCCAGAGGCCGTACTCGTCCGCAGCCCAGGCTGGTTGCCTGGGCAAGGGCGAGGGTGGACTCTGGCGCCGCGTGATAGCGGGCGAGAGGTCGGTATCCATTGCTGGGAGGGGCACTGCCTACGCCGACACGATGAAGACGGTCGTGCCGATCTTGACGCGGTTGAAGAGCCACTCGGCGTCGGAAATGTGCATCCGGATGCAGCCGTGCGAGGCCGAGTAGCCGATCGACGTGTCGTCCGGGGTCCCGTGGATGCCGACACCCGAGGCGGAGAGGCCCATCCAGCGCGTGCCGAGCGGGTTTCCCGGGCCGGGTGGGATCGGCTTCGCGCCGACGGCCCAGGGCGACTTCGGCGGGTACCACCACGGGTTGCGCCACTTGACCACGACCGACCAGCGCCCGAGCGGCGTCGGGTAGGCGGACTGACCCGTGGCGACGCCGAACGTGCGCCAGAGCCGCATGCCGACGTAGAGGTAGAGCCGGTTCGATCCGCGGCGGATCACGATCACGGGGCCGACGGTCCTCGGGGTCACCTTCGGCAGCAGCGCGCGGACACGGAGCTTGACGGGATCGCGGCTGTTCGCCACGAGCGCGTCGAAGATCGATGCTAGCGCGGGCATGCGGCGGAGCGCCCAGCCCTGCTTCTGCCCGTGGATCCATGGGCGCAGGCGGCGCAGGGACAGGGTCGCGTTCACCGGCTTGCGGTCGTACTTCTTCGCCAGCGAGGCGACGTACGACTCCGCCTTCGGGCGGTTGAGCTTCACGCGGAGCTTGACGTCCGTGCCAGGCGCGGCGGCGAGCGCGTAGTCGACGGCCGTCTTGACGAGCGCGGTCGCGCCGAGCTGGTCGGGCGTCGGGAGCACCGTGTGGCCCGTCACGAGCAGCGGGAGCGGCTGCGCGAATGCGGCGTCCACGGTGTCGAAGGCCTCGTCGCCGGTCAGGCCGCCGACTGGGACACCGCCGATCGTCACGCCCTCGGCGATCGTCGCCGGCTCGGTCGTCGTGCCGGTCGTGGTCGTGCCGGTCGACGCGGCAATCCCCGCGGAAACGCCGCTCGCAGCCACGAGCCCGAGCACGAACAGCAGCGCAAAGCCCACTCCCCTCTTCACGCGTCGAAGTCTAGCCCCGGATCGTCGGCAATCACGCCGTCGACGCCGAGCTCGTCCATGCGCCACACCTGGTCGCGTGTCTCGACCGTCCAGGCGAGAACGGGCACGTCGAGGGCGTGGCAGCGCTCGACCACGGCGCTGCTGATCACCTGCCAGTGCAACACCGCAGCGCTTGCGTGCGCGTCCGCGAGCATGCGGGCGATGCGCGCGGCGAGTGCGATTCGCATCGTGGCCAGACCGAGGCCGACGAACGGCGCTACGGCGCGTCGGCGCGAGAGGCCGTGCGGGTCTCCCGGGTACGTGAGCCCGAGCCGGATGGCCGGCTCGGCGGCGTGCAGCGCGCGCAGGCTCTCGCGGCGGAACGTGCTCACGACCGCGCGCTCGACCAGACCGTGGCGCCGAAGCGCGTCGGCGATCGTCGCCTCTGTGCCCGGGGTCTTCAGATCGACGTGCGCACCGGCGTCGGAGCGCGCCAGGAGCCCGAGCGCCTCGTCGAGTGATGCCGTCTCCGCGGGCACTTCTCCCGCCGAGTGGGCGAGCACGAGCCGACCACCGAGCTCCAGGACGTCGAACTCGACCAGGTCGCAGCCGAGCTCAACGGCGAGCTCCAGCGAGGCGAGCGTGTTCTCTGGCGCGAGCGCCGCGGCGCCGCGGTGTCCGACCCGCAGCAGGGGTGCTCCCTCGGCTCGGCGCAGGTCGATCACGCTTTAGACTTTCGCGCATGGCGCTGCCCGAGCGGAAGCAGGTCGAGGATGAGCTGCTCGACCCGACCGCCGTGCACCGGGCGTACCGACGTGAGCGGGCGCGGCGGTGGCACCGGACGGAGCGCGCCCGCGAACGGCGCCTCGCCGGCCTGCGCTTCTGGGTCGCCGTGGTGCTCGTGATCGCCACCAGCGTCACGCTCGCGATCCTGATCTGGAACCAGATTCACCGCCTGTTCGGCCTCTAAGGCATCGCGTGCGATGCCGTGGCCAGGAGGTGCGGGCCTCGCCCGCAGCTCCGTCGGAACCGACCGGTCGATGCCACTGCCCTCATCTTCCCGGCCGTGGGAGCCGAGAATCGCAGATACTGCGCGCGTGGAGAACGAGCCCTTTCCCCCGCCGGAGCAGGAGGAGGCGTACCTCGAGCCCGAGCCTGAGGGCTTCATCCGCCCCGTCGGCGGGTTCTGGGCGCTCGGCGGGCGGCTGACCTGGGTCGCGGCGATCGTGCTCACGGTCTCCGCGTTCACGGACTGGTACGCGGAGAGCGGCCTCGCCGGGCCGACGATCGCGGTGATCGCCTGGCACACCGGGACGCTCGGCAAGCTCGTCTTCTTCATCGGGCTCGTGCTGCTCCTGCTCGCGATCCTGCGGGAGTTCGGCTTCGAGCTGCCTCCGGCGATCCCCGAGAGCCTCGTGGTGATCGCGCTCGGCTCGCTCGCCACGATCTTCGTCCTGATCCGCCTGATCTCGATCCCGGACTCGATCCCGCCGCCCGCCGGCAGGGGCATCGGGATCTGGATCAGCCTGGCGGCATCGCTCGGCGTGATCGTCGCAGGGTTGTTGAGAGCGTCAGAAGAGCTGTAGCGAGCAGCACGCCGAGGATCGCCCCGCCGAGCGCGTCGAGCGGCCAGTGGACGCCGGCGTACACGCGGGAGAACGCGATCGCGGCCGCGAGCAGGAACGCGGGCACGGCCAGCTTCGGCGAAGCCCACGCGATCACGGTCGCGCACGCGAACGCGATCGTCGCGTGCCCGGACGGGAACGACCCGGAGCCCGGGACGGACACGAGCGGCTCCGGCTCCGGGTAGACGAGCGGTGGGCGCTCGCGGCCGATCCACTCGCGCAGGCCGTACGAGACCGCGTCCGCGATCGCGGCTGCGCCGAGCACCAGGACGAACAGCCACGGCCGCCGCCAGAGGACGGCCAGCACGAGCCCGGCCACGAGGAACACGAGCCCGAACGTCCCGATCCGCGAGAGGTCGACGAACAGCCAATCCAGCCACCCGACGCGGTGTTGGACAATCCAGCGCTCGAGATCGCGGTCTGCGCCGATCAGGTCGGCAGGAGGTGCTTCGTCTGGTCGATCAGTTCCTGCGGGTTGAAGGGCTTCCCGATGAAGCCCTGCGCGCCGCGGTCTGCCGCCTCGTCGGCCGAGCGCTCATCGACCTGGCCGCTGAACATGACCACGGGGATCGCGCCGACGCCGTGCCGCTCCTGAACGCGACGGAGCATCTCCCAGCCGTCGACCCCTGGCATCATCACGTCGAGGAGGACGAGGGCCGGCGTCGACTCGTCGAGGACCCGGAGACCCTCCTCCGCGCTGCTCGCCTCGCGGACCGAGTAGCCCTCCATCTCGAGGTTCACCCGCACGTACTCGCGTATGCGCTCGTCGTTGTCGACGATCAGGACGACCGGCGGCGTCGCCACGGTCGCGGCGTTCGGGCCGGAGCTCTCGAGGAAGCGGTCGAGATCGGCCTGCCGGTAGCGGCGGTGGCCGCCCGGCGTGTAGAAGGCCGGGACGCGGCCCTCGTCGGACCACCTCCTGATCGTGCTCTGTGCGACGCCGAGGAACTTGGCCGCCTGGCCGAGCGTCAGCCAGTCGGAATCGCCGGTCGGCGCGGCGCGGTGTGAGCTCTCGTCTCGAGGCATGAGCGCCTCGAATCTACCGAAAGCTACTTCGGGCTGGTCGCATTCCGATGAATCTTTACGGAGTCGTAACGGTGACCGTGGCGGATTCGGGCTTCAGCGTGAACGTCTCGTTCTGGGTCGTCGTCTGCCCGGGCCGTGGGTTGTCGTGCAGCGCCTGCCCGAGCGCGATCCCGACGGCCAGGACGAGCAGGAACACGAGGCCCCACACGACCCTGCGCCGGGTCTGGCTGCGGGGACGTTCGCGCCGGCGGCGGGTGGCGGTGGTCACGGCCGGTAGTCGACGGCGCCGCGCGAGTACATGTGGAACGCCGCGTCCTGGACGGTTGTCGCCCGCGAGGGCCAGCCGGGCTCGAGCTCGTGCTCGGCCAGCGTCTCCTGCACCCACCGGTCCGAGCCGGCGTAGGCCTCGGCGAGCTCGTCGAGTGTGAACGTCTGGCCGATGCGCCTGCGCAACTCGTCGAGCACGAGCTCGAGCTCGGCCAGGAGCAGGCGGTAGCGCGTGCGATCGGCCGCGGCCGCTTCGAGCCGCCGGTGGCCCTCCTCCCACTCGTCTCGCGTCGCCTCGAGCGCCGGCAGCGGCATGCGCCTGATGCTACTCGGACGCGACCTCAGTCAGGCGTGCAGCATTCCGGCGCCGGCCAGAGCGGCTCGACCTCGGCGAGGATCCGGTCGCCGAGCTCGTAGCCGGGCCGCGCGAGGGCGAACGCCGCGTGGGCGTGCAGGCACTTCAGACCGCCGGTCCGCGTCTGGCCGCCGATCCCGCCCGGAAGCTCCGGCCGCAGCCGACGCTGCTCCTCGTGGGCCGCCTCGAGGCTGGCGCCGAGCTCCGGATCTTCGCGCGCGGCGTGGCTCCAACGCTCGACGCCTCCCGCGGCCTCGACCCGCGCGATCGCCGCCACCAGGTGCGGACACGTCAGCCAGTAGGTCGTCGGAAACGGCTCTCCCGAATCGTCGTACGGTGCCTGCTCGGTTACGGCCGGGCGTCCGAACGGGCAGCGGACGGCCACCTCGCGGAACGCACGCGGCGGGCGGCCGAGCTGGCGCTCGACGATCTCGCGGTCATCCACCCCGGTTGATCGTAGTCCTGGTGTGAACCCAGGCCGAGATGCCTTTGACGATGAAGAGCTTCTCACCCGGGTGCACGAGCCCGAGCCGGCGCGCCTCGCGCTGAAGCGCCTGCGGGGTGTTCGCGTCGGCGAGGCGTCGCTGCAGGTCGCGGTTCTCGGCCTTGAGCGCCTGCACGTCGGCGGTCCGCTTCGCCAGGTCGTGCTTGGTGCCGAGGTAGCTGCGCAGCGGGCGCGCGTAGAGCAGCGCGACGAGCACGACCGCCCCGACCGCGAGCCAGCGGAGGAGGATGCTCGAGCGTCTCGGTCGACGACGCGCCACGCGGGCCGGTTCGCCGCGGGCCCACAACCTCCTGCGCGCGGCTTCGATCGTGTCGACCGGTCAGTTCAGACGGACGCACGGGCTGAGCCCGCACGTCCTGATGGTGGCATCGCGAGCGACGCCTTCGAGGGAGAGCCTCTCCTAAGCGATCGCGACCTTGATCAGGTCCGTCGTCCCCGGGCGATTCACCGCAGTGCCCGCGGTGATCACGACGCGGTCGCCCTCCTTGACGAGACCGGTCTCTCGCGCAGCCTCCAGCGACCGCGCCCAGAGGTCCTCGACGTCCGTGCTCTCCGGGATCAGGAGCGGCGTCACGCCCCATTCGAGCGCCATCTGGCGGAGCGCGTAGTCGTGGTGGGTCAGCCCGAGGATCGGCCGGCGCGGCCGCAGCCGCGCGACAACCGACGGCGTTCGCCCCGTGTAGGTCGGCACGAGGATCGCGGCGGCCTGGAGTGCCTCGGCCAGGTCGCAGGCGGCGTTGGACACGGCCTGGCTCACGCCTGGCTCCTCGCTCGCCCCCGGAAGCTCGTGCCGGTAGCCGAGGCTCGGCTCGACGGCGCGCGCGATCCGGTCCATGTACGCGACCGTCTCGACCGGGTACTCACCGATCGCGGTCTCCCCGGAGAGCATCAGCGCCGAGCTTCCGTCGAGGGTGGCGTTGGCGACGTCGCTCGCCTCGGCGCGGGTCGGCTCGGAGTGGTGGATCATCGACTCGAGCATCTGCGTCGCGGTGATGACCGGCTTTGCCCGCTCGAGTGCGGCGGTGATGATCCGCTTCTGGAGCAGCGGCAGCATCGCCACGCCGATCTCCACGCCGAGATCGCCGCGGGCGACCATGACCGCGTCCGCGACCTCGAGGATCGCGTCGAGGGCGTCGACCGCCTCTGACTTTTCGATCTTCGCGATCACGCGTGCGTGCGAGCCCGTCTGCCCGATCAGCTCGCGTAGGTCGCGCACGTCGGCCGCCGACCGGACGAACGAGAGCGCGACGAAGTCGACGTCCAGCTCGAGCGCGAGCTCGAGGTCGTCCATGTCCTTCCGCGTCAGTGCCGGGATCGGGATGGGGACGCCTGGGAGGTTCACGCCCTTGTGGGCGCCGACCACCCCTCCGGCCACCACGGCGCAGCGCGCGCGCCCGGACTCGACGCCGTTGACGCGGAGCCGTACGAGACCGTCGTCGATCAGCACCTCGTGGCCGGGCTGGAGAACCTCGCCGATCACCGGCGGGCTGACCGGCAGCTCGCCGTCGACCCCCGTCTCGCCGCCGATGACGACGATGTCCTGGCCGCGAGTCAGCGTGACGGGCTCGTCGAGCTCGCCGATCCGCAGCTTCGGGCCCTGGAGGTCGGCGACCAGCGCGATCGGCCGCCCGACCTCGGCCCCGACCTCGCGCACGAGCTGCGCTCGCTCTCGGTGCTCGTCATGCGTCCCGTGGGAGAGGTTCAGCCGCGCGCCGTCCATCCCCGCGCGAACGAGCTCGGCGACAACGTCTCGAGTCGAAGACGCGGGGCCGATGGTGGCGAGGATCTTGGTGCGTCGGGGCGCGGCGGCAGCCACCCGGTGAGAGTAGCTCGCCGGGCTGCTACCGACGAAAGCGAGCGAACACGTCCCAGCCGGGATAGACCGCGCGCTCGCCGAGCTCTTCTTCGATCCGGAGGAGCTGGTTGTACTTCGCCACGCGGTCCGTCCGCGAGAGCGAGCCGGTCTTGATCTGGCCGGCGTTCGTGGCGACGGCGAGGTCGGCGATCGTCGTGTCCTCGGTCTCACCCGAGCGATGGGAGACGACCACGCCGTAGCCGCTCGACTGCGCGAGGCCGATGACGTCGAGCGACTCGGTCAGCGTCCCGATCTGGTTCACCTTCACGAGGATCGCGTTTCCGACGCGCTCGTCGATCCCGCGCTGCAGCCGCTCGAGGCTCGTCACGAAGATGTCGTCGCCGACGAGCTGCACGCGGTCGCCGAGCCGCTCGGTGAGCGCGCGCCAGGTTTCCCAGTCGTCCTCGGCGAGCCCGTCCTCGATCGAGACGATCGGGAACCGCTCGGTCAGGCCGGCGAGGTAGGCGACCATGCCCTCGCCGTCCTCCTCGTGGCCCTCGAACGCGTAGCGGCCGTCCTCGTAGAGCTCGGTCGCGGCCGGGTCGAGCGCGACCGCGATCCGCTCGCGGTGGCCCGCCCGCTCGGCGGCCTCGAGCAGCACCTCGATCGCCTCCTCGCTCGACGCGAGGTCGGGCGCGAAGCCGCCCTCGTCGCCGACGCCCGTCGAGAAACCGCGCTCGTGGAGCAGCGCCCCGAGCGCGTGGAAGACCTCAGAGCCGATCCGGAGCGCCTCCGCGAACGTCTCGGCGCCGGCCGGGACGAGCATGAACTCCTGCAGGTCGATCGAGTTCTGCGCATGCGCGCCGCCGTTGATGACGTTCATGAGCGGCACGGGCAGCGTCCGCGCGTCTTCCCCGCCGAGGTGGCGGTAGAGCGGAACGCCTGCCTCCGCCGCGGCCGCCTTCGCGGCGGCGAGCGAGACCCCGAGGACGGCGTTCGCGCCGAGGCGGCCCTTGTTCGGCGTGCCGTCGAGCTCGATCAGCCGCTCGTCCAGCGCGCGCTGGTCGCCCGCGTCCAGCCCCTGGACGGCCGACGCGATTTCGCCGTTCACGTTCTCGACCGCGCGCGAGACGCCCTTGCCGCCCCACTCGCTCCCGCCATCGCGCAGCTCGAGCGCCTCGTGCACGCCGGTCGACGCGCCGGAGGGAACAACCGCCCGCCCGAACGCGCCGGACTCCAGCCGCACGTCGACCTCGACCGTCGGGTTGCCGCGCGAGTCGAGAACCCAGCGAGCATGAACGTCCTTGACGGCGCTCACCGCAACGCCTCCTTGGCGCGGTCGAAGTACGCATCCTGCTCGACGAGCCCGAGGCTCGCGAACTCCTTGCCCTCTTCGCCGGCGAGCGCCTCAGCCCGCTCGACCCGCGCGACGAAGCGGTCGCTCGTCCAACGCAAGGCCAGCTCCGGGTCGACGTTCAGGCGCCGCGCGACGTTGACCGCGGCGAAGAGGACGTCGCCGACCTCCTCGGCCACGTGCGGGTCCGGCTCGGTCTCGGCGGCCGTCTCCCCGGCCTCGGCGAGCGCGGCCTTCAGCTCGCGCAGCTCGTCCTCGAGGTCGGCGAGCGCTCCGGTCGTGTCCGGGTACTCGAAGTTGATCGATGCCGCCCGCCGCTGGACCTTGCGCGCGTAGAGCAGCGAGGGGAGCGCCCCGGGCACGTCGTGGAAGATCCCCTCTCGCCCCTCCTCCTCGGACTTGATCCGCTCCCAGTTCGCGCGCACCCGTCCGGCCGTGCGCGCCTCGGCGTCGCCGAAGACGTGTGGATGGCGCCGCACGAGCTTCTCGTGGACGTTGCGCGCGACCTGCTCGAGGTCGCCCGCTCCCTCCTCGGAGAGCAGCTGCGCGAGGAAGTACACCTGGAAGAGGAGGTCTCCCAGCTCGTCCAGGAGCTTCGCCGGGTCGTCGGCGAGCGCCGCGTCGGCGACCTCGTAGGCCTCCTCGACGGTGTGCGGGACGATCGTGAGCGCGGTCTGCTCGCGGTCCCACGGGCAGTCGCGGCGAAGCCGCTCGGTCAGCTGCTGCAACTCCAGCAGCGTCGTGCCGAGCGCCACTTCAGAGCCGCCTTCGAGCGCCCTAGCCCGAAGAAGTGGTGGTCGCGGCCTGGGGCTTACAGGGATCCTGACCGGGCGGCGGCGCGTAGCCGGTCTGGTAGCCGATCTTCTTGCAGTAGTCCTTGGTGGTCTTCTTCTGCCAGTCCTGGCTCGCCGTGTTGCGCTTCGTCTGCAGGAGGGTCTGCCTGATCGCTTCCTTGACCTGCGAGAGCGGCGTCGGCTTGGCCGGTGTGGCTGCCTTGACCGGGCCGAGGGCCTCGATGATGTGCCAGCCGTACTGCGTGTGCACCGGCTTGGAGATCACGTTCGACTTGATCGAGAACGCGACATCCTCGAACGGCTTCACGAGCCGGCCCTTGATCGCCCCGCCCGGCAGCACGCCACCCGCGGCGCCGGAGCCGGTGTCGAGCGAGTACTTCTTGGCGAGCTTCGCGAACTGGCTCGGGTTCTTCTTGAGCTGCGCGTAGAGCTGGTCGGCCTTCGCCTTGTTCTTGACCAGGATGTGCCTCACCTGGCGGCTCTCGGGCTGCGCGGGCGTCGCGTACTGCGCCTTGTGCTTGTCGTAGTAGCTCTGGATCTCGCTGTCCGAGATCTTGACGTCGCCGGTCACCTTCGCCTGCACGCGCTCGCGCAGGAGCGTGAGCTTGATCCCGGTGCGGACCTCCTCGTCGGTGAAGCCCTGGTCCTTGAGCGCCTGCTGGTACTTCTTCTCGACCTGCTCCTTGCTGGCCTTCGGCTGGCCCGGCTGGTTGCCGTAGAACTGCTGCTTGATCTGCTCGAGCCGGTCGGAGACGTCCTGATCGGTGACCGTGATGTCCATCTTCTTGGCCTCCTGCTCGTACTCGGAGGCCTGGATCAGGAACTGGGTCGCGTTCGACCGAAGGCTCGCGAGCGCAACCGTCCCGGCCTTCGGAAACGCGTGGTTGGTCGCGAGGTAGTTGTTCTTCGTCTGCTGCATCAGCGCGTCCCATTCGGCCTTCGTGATCGTGCCGTCGCCGACGACGGCGACCGCGTCGCTTGGAACGCTGCGAGGGCCGCCCCCACCGCACGCCGACACGGCGAGCACCAGCAGTAGGCCAAGGAGAGCGACGAGTATCTTCTTCATGGAAAAAGCGCCAGGAGCAGGCATTTCCTTCACGCTGCTCGGCGCGCTTCGAGTATAGCATCGACTAACGAGAGCGCTTCCTTAAATTCTTTCTTACGGAAGGAGATCTCCTTCCGTGCGGTCGTATAGACCGCCGTCGGGAGGTCGCTTCGCAGCGCCCGCAGCTCTCCGGACGCGAGCTCGAGTGGGCCGACCGTCGCCCGCTCGCCCTTGTAGACGAGGTAGTCCGCGCCCAGGCGCGCGAGCTTCACCTTCGCCTCCTGAATCGCGAACAGGTTCTCGACCGGATCGGGCAACGGGCCGTAGCGGTCCTCGGTCGCGGCCCGCAGCTCACGGAGTTCGTCGTCCGACTCGCTCAGCGCGAGGCGGCGATGGAGGTCGATCTTCAACGCCTCGCCCTCGATGTACGTCGCGGGCACGTAGGCGTCGACGCTCGCCTCGACACGCACCGGGCGCGCGGCCGGCCGCCGCTCGCCCGAGAGCTCGGCAACCGCCTCTGCGAGCAGCTCGACGTAGAGCTCGAAGCCGAGCGCCGCGACGTGGCCCGACTGCTCTGCGCCGAGCAGGTCGCCCGCGCCGCGGATCTCGAGGTCGCGCATGGCGATCGCGAAGCCCGCGCCGAGTTCGGTGTGGTCGGCGAGCGTCGCGAGGCGCGCACGCGCTTCCGGGGTGAGCTCACGAGAGTCCGGATAGAAGAGGTACGCGTGCGCGAGCACGTCGGATCGGCCGACGCGCCCGCGGATCTGGTAGAGCTGGGCGAGCCCGAGCGCGTCGGCTCTCTCGACGATCAGCGTGTTCGCCTGCGGGATGTCGAGGCCCGACTCGATGATCGTCGTCGACACGAGCACGTCCGCGTCGCCGCGCAGGAACGAGTGCATCCGCTCCTCGAGCTGTCGCTCCCGCATCTGGCCGTGCGCCACAAGCACCCGCAGGCCCGGGCAGAGCTGCTGGATCTTCTCGGCCGCCTCCTCGATCGTCTCGACGCGGTTGTGCAGGTAGAAGCTCTGCCCCTCTCGCGCGTGCTCACGCTCGAGCGCGGCCTTGACCAGCTCCTCGTCGTACTCGCCCACGTAGGTGCGGATCGGGCGGCGGCCCTCCGGCGGGGTCTCGATCACGGAGATGTCACGCAGGCCCGAGAGCGACATGTGCAGCGTGCGCGGGATCGGCGTCGCGCTCAGCGAGAGCACGTCGACCTCGAGCCGCAGCGCGCGCAGCAGCTCCTTCTGGGCGACCCCGAAGCGCTGCTCCTCGTCGACGATCACGAGGCCGAGCTCGTTCGGGATCACGTCGCGGCTGAGGACACGGTGCGTGCCGATCAGGACCTCGACCTTGCCCGCGGCGAAGTCGGCGACGACCTGCTTCTGCTCCTTCGGGCTCCGGAAGCGCGAGATCATCTCGACCCGGACCGGGAAGTCGCGGTAGCGCTCGCGGAACGTGTTCCAGTGCTGCTCCGCGAGCACGGTCGTGGGTACGAGCATCAGCGTCTGCTTGCCGTTGAGCGCAACGGCGAACGCGGCGCGGACGGCGACCTCGGTCTTGCCGAAGCCGACGTCGCCGCAGACCAGGCGGTCCATCGGGCGCGGCGCCTCGAGGTCCTCCTTCACGGCCTCGATCGCGGTTCGCTGGTCCTCGGTCTCGCGGTAGGGGAACTCGGCCTCGAGCCGCTCGAGCCAGTCGCCGGAGAGGTCGTACGGGAGGCCTTCCGCCTGCTGGCGGCGCGCGTAGAGGGCGAGCAGCTCCCCGGCGAGCTCGCGGACGCTCGTGCGCGCGCGGTTCTTGAGGTTATGCCACGCCTTGCCGCCGAGCTTGCTGAGCGCCGGGACGTTTGCGTCGGCGCCGATGTACTTCGAGACCTTGCCGATCTGCTCGTGCGGGACGTAGAGCCGGTCGTCGCCGCGGAAGCCGACGAACAGGTAGTCGCGCGTGACCTGGGCGACGGTCTTCGTCTCGAAGCCGAGGAGCTTGCCGATGCCGTGGTCCTCGTGGACGACGTAGTCGCCGGTGCGCAGGTCGGCGAAGCTCTGGAGGGCGCGGCCGGCGGGTGCGGCGCGGCCGGTCGTGCGCTTGCGGAAGACCTGCGTGTCCGGAAGCAGGACGAGCCCGAGGTCGCGCCAGACGAAGCCGCGACGCGCAGGCGAGACGGCGAACAGGAGCTCCGGCTCGCCCGGGAGCGGCTCGCCGGGCTCGAGGACGCGCGGCTCGATCCTGCGGAGGAGGTTCGCGGTGCGCAGCGCCTCTCCGCGGTGCGGGAACGCAACCACGACCCGGTTGCCCGAGCGCAGGAAGGCGGCGAGCTCGGTTTCGGCCTCGGCAAGCCCGCGCGCGGCGATCGCCGGTCGCTGGGCCTCGAACGCGTGCGCCTGGCCATGCGGGAGCGGGTCGAGCTCGGCGGCGCCGTCGAGGCTGAAGGTGAATCCGGGCTCGACTCCGAGCTCGTCGGCCCAGGCATCGCGCACCTCGTCGGGCTGCCAGACGAGATCGGGCGGGCGGTCGAGAGGTGCGACCAGGTCGTTTGGGACAGGTCCCGGGGACAGGCCCTGGGCCGTGTCCGGAAGGGACGGCTCGACGAGGTCGATGCGCCTCTCGGCGGCCGGGTAGATCACCGCGCCCTCGACCTCGTGCAGCGCGCGCTGGGTGAACGGCGAGAAGGCGCGAATCGCCTCGATCTCGTCGCCGAACAGCTCGACGCGGAACGGCTCGCGGCCGGTGGTCGGGAAGACGTCCACGAGCCCGCCGCGGACCACGAACTGGCCACGCTCCTGGACGCGGTCGACGCGCTCGTAGCCCGCGAGCGCGAGGTGCTCGGCAAGGGCGTCGAGGCCGGGCGAGGGCCCCGGAGCGAGCGTCAGCGGCTCGGGCCTCGCCTCCGGCGGCGGCATCGCCTCGGCCAGCGCGGCCGCGGAGGCGCAGACGAGCCCGCCCGCCGCGAGGACGTCGAGCGCGCGAGCCCGCTCGCCGACGAGATGCGGCGGCGGCTCGAGCCCGGAGCCCCAGTGGACGCCGCGGCTCGGCAGCAGCGCGACCCGCTCCTCGCCCAGGAACCAGCGCGCTCCGTCGGCCGCGTCCCGCGCGTCCGCGTCTTCGGGAAGGAGCACGACGAGCGCCCGCCCCAGGCGCTCGTGCAGCGCCGCGAGCAGGAGCGGCAGCGCGGGCTCGGAGACCCTGGCCGAAGCGGGAAGCGCGTCCGCGAACGCGCCCAGCCGCTCGTCCCCGAGGAGCTCCTCGACGAGCGGATGGAGGACGGGTCTAGCGGTGTCGGTCAGGTCCATGACGAACGACGGAACGCCCGGTTCCGCCCCCTCATCGTACTCGCCGGGTGACATCATCAGGTGCTTGCGGAGGACTGCTCAGCTCGCAGGGCTCGCGCTCTTCTCGGTGGTCCTCGCCGCCTGCGGAAGCTCGTCCTCTCCCCCGGCCCAGGTTGCCCACCACCTCGTCTACGTTCGAGGGACGAACAACGCCGACGCACGCGTCTGGATCGCGAGCCCCGCCGGGAAGAACCCCCGCAACCTCGCGCAGGGCTACCTGGCAACGCTCTCGCCCGACGGGAAGACCGTCGCCGTGGCGCGCAAGGACGGCATCTACCTCGTGCCCACCAACGGCGGCAAGGAACGCCTGCTGACGAGCGGCCCCGGCCAGCCGCTCCGGTGGACGCCGGACGGCAGTTCCGTCGTCGTCGGGACTGCGACCAGCCTCGGGCTCGCCGACAGGGCTAGCGGGCAGATGCGGATGCTCGCAAAAGGCCCGATCTACGGCTTCGACTTCTCTCCTGACGGCGATCAGATCGTGTACTCCCGCGCGCCGCACACGACCGACGTCGGGATCTGCGGCGACCAGATGGACCTCTACGTCGCCGACCTCGACGGCGGCAAGCCCTCCCAGCTCACGCACGAGGGGCTGAGCGCCTTCCCGGCCTGGGGCCCGTCGCGCATCGCCTTTGCGCGGTTCCCCGGCGGGACGATCGCCGACTGCGCGGCTCCAGGGATCTGGACGATCGAGCCCGACGGCTCCGACGCGAAGCCGATCGTCGAGCAGGCGCCGCCCGAGCTGACGATGCTCGGCTACTACGGCCTCCAGCCCATCTCGTGGCTCGGCGAGGACAAGCTGCTCGTCGGCGCGCGCACCGAGTACGGAACCGAGGGCGGCCTGATGGACGTCGCGAACGGCAGCCTGCGGCGGTTCAAGACGTACGTCGTGCGGCCCTCGAGCGACGGGAAGCTCTTCGTCGGCGGCAGCGGGTCCGAGGACCAGCTCGTCGCGATCACGCGCGTCGCCGACGGCAGGCGCGTCGCCGTGGTCAAGGGCGCCTGCTGCCCCGACTGGAACCGCTGACCGCTAGTTGAACCGCGCCTGCGCGGCGTCGAGGCCGTCGGCCGCGATCGCCTCGACGGCGTCGGCGGCCCGAGTGACGAGCGCCTCGACGTCCTCCTCGGGCGCGAACGGCGCGAGCACCCAGTCCGAGACCGAGCGCGGGTCGCCGCGGCCGGGCCTCCCCACGCCGATCCGCAGCCGCAGGAAGTCCTGCGTCCCGAGATCGCCGGCCAGCGAGCGCAGGCCGTTGTGACCGGCGAGGCCGCCTCCGCTCTTCGCCTGCAGGCGCCCGGGCTCGAGGTCGACGTCGTCGTGGACCACGAGCAGCGCGCCCGGCTCGACCTTGAAGTACCGCGACGCCGCTGCGACCGAGCGGCCCGACTCGTTCATATACGTCTCCGGCTTCAGCAGCGCGAGCCGCCGATCCCCGAGCCTCACCTCGGCGAGCGACCCGGAGAACTTCGAGCGCCACGAGCCTTCGTGCCGCCGCGCGAGCTCGTCGAGGACGAGCCAGCCCGCGTTGTGGCGCGTGCGCTCGTACTCGCGGCCCGGATTGCCGAGCCCGGCGACCAGCAGGTCGAGCGTCGAGGCCCTTTCGCCCCGACGGAAGAGGCGCACCTAGCCCTCGGTCTCCTCTTGCTCGCCCGAGGCCTCGCCTTCGCCGGCCTCGCCCTCCGGAGCCTCCTCGCCCTCGGGAGCCTCCTCGCCCTCGGGCACCTCGCCTTCCTCGAGCTCCTCGCCCTCGACCTCTTCGGGCTCCGGCTCGACGAACTTGGTCGGCATCGTGACGGTCGCGAGAACGGTCTCTTCCGGATCGTCCAGGAACTTGAGCCCTTCGAAGGGCGGAAGGTCGACGAGGCGCAGGGTGTCGCCGATCGCCATCCCGCTGACGTCGAGCTCGAGGTGCTCCGGGATCTCGAGCGGGAGCGCCTCGACCGTGATCTCGCGGACGACCTGGGAGAGCACGCCGCCCTCGGTCACGCCGACGGACTCGCCGAGGAGCTCGACCACGACCCGCGCCTGGATCGGCTGGTCCAGCCTGACCTCCTGCAGGTCGACGTGCGTGAGCGTCCCCTTGAGCGGATGCTGCTGGTACGACTTGAGGATCGACGGGCGCGCGGCCCCTCCGTCGAGAGTGACATCGAGGATCGCGTGGAGGCCGCCCTTGCCCGTGAGGGCCCGGCGCAGCTCGCGCTCCTCGATCGAGATTGCCCTCGGCTCGTGGCCGCCGCCGTAGATGACGCCGGGGATCAGACCCTGCTTGCGCAGGCGTCGAGACTCCGCGGAGCCGCTGCTCCCGCGGTCCACCACTTCAAGCTTCACTCGCTCGCCGGCCACGGCGCGGAAGTGTAGCTAAGCGATCCGGGTTTTAGTTTCCCCTGCAAACGGCCTATCCTCGGTCTGATGAGGACGTGTCCTTCTTGCCGCCGCGAGAACGTCGAGAGCGCCCGCTTCTGCATCTCCTGCGGGACCGCGCTGATCGTCCATTGTGGCGAGTGCGGAATCGAGGTCCCGCCCGAGGCCGATTTCTGCCCCGCCTGCGGCGCCGCGGTCGCCCCGAGCCCGATCCCGGCCGGGGAGGAGCGCAAGGTCGTGACCGTCCTGTTCGTTGACCGGGTCGATTCGACCGCACAGGCCGAGACGCTCGACCCGGAGGACGTGCGTGAGTTGCACTCGTTGTACTTCGCGCGCGTTCGCTCGGAGATCGAGCACTACGGCGGCATCGTCGAGAAGTTCATCGGCGACGCGGTCGTGGGCCTCTTCGGAGCGCCTGTCACGCACGAGGACGACCCCGAGCGCGCCGTGCGCGCGGCGCTTGGGATCCGCGACCTGATCGTGGAGCTGAACGCGGACACTCCCGAAATCGAGCTTCACGTTCGAATCGCGGTCAACACGGGCGAGGCGGTGGTCGCCCTCGGCGCAGACGCCGCGGCGGGCGAGGGCGTGGTCACCGGCGACATGGTCAACACCTGTGGGCGCCTCCAGTCCGCAGCGCCGGTCGACGGGATCCTCGTCGGCGAGACGACGTACCGCGCCACGGCAGGCGCGATCGCCTACCGTGAGGCGGAGAGCGTACGCGCCAAGGGTAAGGCCGAACCGGTCGCCGTCTGGGAAGCCGTCGACCTGCTGCCGGCGGATGATGCGCCGGATCCCTCAACGCCGTTTGTGGGCCGCCGTCGCGAGCTAACCCAGCTCCTCGACGCTCTCGTCCGCGTATGCCGCGAGCGCACACCGCAGCTCGTGTCGCTGGTCGGCGAGCCGGGAATCGGCAAGACGCGTCTCGCGCGCGAACTCGTCGCTGCGGCCGACGCTGAGCCCGAGTTCGGCGAGTGCCTCAGCGGCCGTTGTCTCCCGTATGGAGACGGCGTCTCGTTCGCAGCGCTGGCGGAGATGGCGCGCTCCGAGGCCGGGATCAGTTCGAACGACTCGGACGAGGAGGCAACGGCGAAGCTGCACGCCGCGGTCGAGGCTCTCCCGGGGGAGGTCGACGTCGCGTGGCTCGAGTCCCACCTCCGCCCACTCGTCGGGCTCGAGGGCGAGCCGGGGGAGCGGCGCGAGGAGTCGTTCGCCGCGTGGCGGCGCTACTTCGAGGCTCTGGCAGAGCGGCAGCCGCTGGTGCTCGTCTTCGAGGACCTGCACTGGGCCGATCCGGCTGTTCTCGACTTCGTGGACTACCTCGTCGACTGGGCGAGCGGCGTGGCGCTGCTCGTCCTCTGTACCGCGCGGCCCGAGCTGCTCGAGCGTCGCCCCGGCTGGGGCGGCGGGAAGCGCAACGCGATCACGATCTCGCTCGCGCCGCTCTCGAGCGACGAGACGAGCGAGCTCGTCAGCGCCCTCCTCGGGGAGGGGCAGCTCCCGCCCGAGATCGCCGTGCCGCTCCTCGCCCGCGCGGGCGGGAACCCGCTCTACGCAGAGGAGTTCGTGCGGATGCTGGTCGAGCGAGGCTCCCTCGTCGAGCGGCACGGTTCGTGGAGACTGGCTGTCCCCGAGCTGCCGCTTCCCGAGACCGTGCAGGGGACGATCGCGGCCCGCGTGGACGGACTCCTTCCGGACGAGAAGCTCGCCCTCCAGGAAGCAGCCGTGGTCGGGAAGGTCTTCTGGCTCGGCGCGGTTGCGGCAGCCGTCGGCAGCCAGCAGCCGGAAGCCGAGCGGCAGCTGCACGCCCTAGAGCGGAAGGAGTTCATCCGGCGCGACCGCCGCTCCTCGATCGCCGGCGAGGTGCAGTACGTCTTCCGCCACGTGCTGGTTCGCGATGTCGCGTACGGGCAGATTCCGCGCGCGCGACGCGCCGATGCGCACCGCCTGTGCGCCGAGTGGCTCGAGGAGCTTCCCGGAGGGCGGGACGACCAGACGGAACTCGTCACGCACCAGTACCGGAGCGCACTCGAGCTTGCCCGCGCCAGTGGGAACGAGACCGAGGAGCTCGTCGAACGGACGCGCCGCGCCGCGCGCGAAGCGGGCGACCGCGCCTTCGCGCTCCACGCCTTCAGCGCAGCGGCCAGGTTCTACGAAGAGGCACTCGAGCTCTGGCCCGCCGACGGGGTCGACCGTGCGCGTCTCCGCTTTCAGTACGGCAAGGCGCTCGTCGAGGCCGAGGGCGGGGGCGCGGACGTGCTCGCAGAGGCCTCGCGCGAGCTCTTCGAGGCGGGCGAACGGGACCTGGCTGCGGAGGCTGAGATCTTCCAGGCGATGCTCTTCGAGCGCGAGGGTGCGGCCGAGGCGGCGTCGGAGCACGTGCAGCGCGCCGCCGAGCTCGTCGAGGGCGCGGCACCGTCGCAGACGAAGGGGCAGGTGCTCACGAAGCTGGCGGGGCTGCTGATGACAACTGACCCTGCGGAGGCTGTCCGCCTCGGCGACGAAGCCCTGGCGATGGCCGGCAAGCTCGATCTGGAGGAGCTGCGGGCCCACGCCCTGACGACGATGGGCTTCGCGAAGGCGACGATCGGCGAGGACGGCATCGCCGACCTCAAGCAGGCGATCGAGATCGGCGATGCGGCCGGCTCGCCAGAGAGCATCCGGGCGCGCTCGCTCCTCGCCGCGGTGCTCGCGCACGAGGGAGACCTGCGGCGAAGCTCCAGGCTCCGGGATGAGGCGTGGAAAGACGCCCAGCGGTTCGGGAACCCGTTCGTGATCCGCTTCCTGGAGAGCGAGAGCGTCTTCGACAACTACTGGTCGGGCCGGTGGGACGAGGCGCTACGCGTCGCCGACGACTTCATCGCAGAGGCCGAGGGGGGCGCGCGCCACTACGGCGAGATCCTCTGCCACGAGATCCGCTCCGAGATCCGCCTCGCCTCAGGCGATCGCCAGGGCGCCCTGGAGGACGCCGGGTGGAGCCTCGACAGCGCGCGTCAGACGGGGCATCCGCAGAGCCTCTACCCCGCCCTCGCGACCGAGGCGCGTGCTCTGCTGGACAACGGCGACCCGGAGAACGCCGGGCGGCTCGTCGACGAGCTGCTCGCGCTCTGGACGGACGCACCCAGGCTTCCGGCCTCGTTCTGGCTCGCAGACCTCGTCGTCGTCCTCGAGGCGCTGGGGCGGGGCTCCGAGATCGAGACGTTTGTCGACGGCACCGGAACCCGGACCCGCTGGCTCGATGCCGCGGTCGCCTTCGTCCGCGACCCGCGCTCGGCCGCGCAGCTCTATGCGGAGATCGGGAGCCGCCCCGACGAGGCGTTCGCGCACCTCCGCGCCGGCGAGCGCGAGCAGTCGCAAGCCGAGCTCATCCAGGCACTCGACTTCTACCGCAGCGTCGGCGCGACGGCCCTCGCGCATCGAGCCGAGGAAGCGCGCGCAACAGCCTCCGGCCCCGAGCACCCCGCGAGCGCCTAGCTCGCCGCGTCCAGCCGATCCTTCTTCTCGGCGGGGTCCAGGATCAAATAAACCTTGTCAGTCTCGAACGTCTCTTGCAGCCGAAGGACCGTACCGCCGTCAGCTTCGGGGTGGTAAGTGAGCACGTGAGCCCTGCGGCCGTCCTTTCGAAAATGGAAGTACACCTCTTCGACCGTAGCGTCCGCGTCCGCGTCAGGAAGCATCTCGACAACCGTGGCCTTGAACTGCTGCGGGTTGTCCCAAAGATCCTTCAACCGGTCCGGCGTTCCGTCGATGATCGTCCAGCCGTGCGGCATCGCCACTGCTCCTTCCCTGGTTGTGCCGCGATGATCCTACTTTGTAACGCGAGTTTCAAGCGCCGGTCTCGGCTTCCATGTCAGCCGGCCTGTGCCCGCTTACTCAGGCAGTCAGATCCGAGGCGAGCTCGTCGAAGACGGCGACGAACGTGTCGCAGTCCTCGGGCGTGTGCGCGACCGTCAGCGTCCACTCCTCCTCGCGGCCGGGCGTCATGTAGATCCCGCGGTTCATGTTGTAGAGCCACGCGAGATCGGTCAGCTCGACGTCCTGGTGGGCCTTGAAGGACTCGTAGTCGACGATCGGCTCCGGGGAGAACGTGACACAGCCCTTGGCGCCGATCCCGACGCCGTACCCGGGCAGCCCGTGCTTCTCGATCACCTCGGTGCAGCCCTGGAGCAGCCGGTCCTCGAGCAGCTCGAGGTGGTCGTAGCCCTCGGACGTCAGCACCTCGTGCAGGCTCGCCCGCGCGGCCGCCATCGCGAGCGGGTTCCCGTTGAACGTTCCGACCTGGTAGACGCCGCCGCTCTCGACGACCTCGAACGCGGCCTCGGTGCCGCCGATCGCCCCGGACGAGAGCCCGCCGCCGAGTGCCTTCGCGAGGGTGATCAGGTCGGGAGTGACGCCGAAGCGCTCGGTCGCGCCGCCGGCCGCGACGCAAAGACCCGTCTTGACCTCGTCGAAGATCAGCAGGACGCCGAGCCGCGTCGTCAGCTCGCGGACGGCCTCCAGGTAGCCGGGCTCGGGGAGCACGACTCCGAGGTTCATCATCGCCGGCTCCATGATCACGCAGGCCGGCGGGCGACCCTCGTCGAAGAGCCGCTCGATCCGGCGCTCCATCGCACCTGCGTCGTTGAACGGCACGGGCACTGTCATGTCGGCCACGGCCTGCGGGATCCCGCCGCCGTACGGCAGCGACGCGTAGTTCTCGCGGTCGCCGATCTGGTCGTACGGGACGCCGATCGAGACCATCACGTAGTCGTGGTGGCCGTGGTAGGAGCCGAAGATCTTCACGATCGTGTCGCGGCCGGTCTGGGCGCGCGCCACGCGGATCGCGTCCTGCGTCGCCTCGGAGCCGGAGTTGACGAAGCGCCAGCGCGGCAGGCCGAAGCGGCGCGTGAGCTCCTCGGCGACGGCGACGCCGTCCTCGGTCGGCGCGGCGAAGTGCGTGCCGAGCTCCATGCGCTTCGCGACCGCGCGGGTGATCGCCGGGTGCGCGTGTCCCTGCGGCATCGAACCGAAGCCGTTGTGGAAGTCGATCATCTCGGTGCCGTCGACGTCCCAGACCCGCGAGCCGGACCCGCGCTCGAGGTAGATCGGCCACGGGTCGCGCTCCTGGTATGCGGACGCGACGCCTCCGGCCAGCGTCTTGCGCGCGCGCTCGTACATCGCCTTCGAGGCGGGCGTGTGCTCGTTCAGCCGGCGCTGCTCGCGCTCGGTCAACTCGGCGATTCTCGCCCGGTCGATCGTGATGGCCGGCTGGGTGCTCACGCTCGTATTGTGTCCTGCGGCGCGGCGATCCGCCACGCGGTGGAATGATGACCGCGATGGCGGCTCGCACCGGACGCGATCTGCGCCCTCTCTTCGAGCCCCGTTCCGTGGCCGTCGTCGGCGCCTCCAACGACCCGGCGAAGTGGGGCATGTGGCTCGCCCGCGGAGCGCTGCGCGGAGAGCACAAACGCTCGGTCTTCCTCGTCAACCGCTCCGGCGGCGAGGTGCTCGGGCGCGAGACCTACCGGTCGCTCGACGAGCTCCCCGAGGCCGCCGAGCTGGTCGTCCTCGCGATCCCCGCCTCGGCGTTCGAGGAGACCGTGGACGCCGCGCTCGCTGCGGGCACGCGCGCGATCATTGCGATCGCGGCCGGCCTCGGCGAGACCTCGGACGAGGGCGCGGCGCGGGAGCGCGCGGTGGTCGAGCGGGTGCGCGAGGCCGGAGCGGTCCTGCTCGGGCCGAATTGCATGGGCGTCTACGACGCGGCAGCCGAGCTCGACCTCTCGTCCAGCGACTTCGTCCCCGGCTCGCTCGGGCTCGTCTCGCAGAGCGGGAACCTCGCGCTCGAGATCGCGCTGCTCGCTGGGGACTTCGGCCTCGGCATCTCGCGGTTCGTCTCGCTCGGGAACCAGGCCGACCTCGAGGCCGTCGAGGTCGTCGAGGCGCTCGCCGAGGACGAGCAGACGCGCGTGATCGGCGCGTACCTCGAGGACTTCCGCGACGGGCGCGCGTTTGCTCGGGCAGCTGCGGAGGCGGGCAAGCCGATACTCCTGCTCGCGGGCGGGACGAGCGCGCCCGGAGTGCGGGCCGCGAAGTCGCACACGGGTGCGCTCGTGAGCGAGGCGGTCGCGATCGAGGCGGCCTGCCGCTCGGCCGGGATCCTTCAGGTCTCGACGCCGCGCGAGCTCGCCGACCTCGCCCAGCTCACGCTCGCGACCAGCCGCCCGCGCGGGCGTCGCGTCGCGATCGTCACCGACGGCGGCGGCTCGGCGGTCGTCGCCGCCGACCTCGCCACCGGCGCGGGGCTCGAGCTGCCGCAGCTCTCCCTCGCGCTCGCTGGGAGCCTCGCCGAGGTGCTCCCCGACACCGCGACCACGACGAACCCGGTCGACTTCGCGGGCGCGGGCGAGCAGGACCTGAGCTCGTACGAGCGGGTGCCGCGGCTGCTCCTGGAGTCGGGCGAGATCGACGCGCTTCTCCTGACCGGCTACCTCGGCGGCTACAGCGCGACCTCGGAGGAGCTTCGCGAGCCGGAGACGGAGGCAGCGCGTGGCCTTGCGCGCGCAGCTGCCGAGGCGGGACGGCCGGCGATCGTCCAGACGATGTACTGGCAGGAGTCGCCCGCCCAGGCGCTGCGCGAGGCCGGCGTGCCCGTGTACCGCGAGATCGGCGCGGCGATCGCCTCCATCGGGCGGATCGCGGCCCAGCGGGAGCCGTCGGGCGTCCCCGAGGTGCCCCCGGCGGCCGAGCCGTGGCCCGGCTCCGGATACCTGGAGTCGCGCGAGCTGCTCGCCCGGGCTGGGGTCGCCTTCCCCGATGCGCGGCGGGTGTCGAACGTGGAGGAGGCCGTCGCGGCCGCGGCCGAGCTCGGCTTCCCGGTCGTCCTCAAGGCGCTCGGCGTCCTGCACAAGTCCGACTCGGGCGGGGTTGCGCTCGGGCTCGAGGACGACGAGGCGCTCGCGGCTGCGGTGGCCGGGATGACCGCCCCGGACGGCTACTCGGTCGAGCAGCAGGTCGTGGCCGAGACCTCGGTCGAGCTGATCGCCGGCTGCAGGCGCGACCCGCGCTTCGGCCCGATCCTGCTCGTCGGCCTCGGCGGGATCCTCGCGGAGGTGCTTCGCGACACCGCGGTCGCGCTCGCCCCGGCCGATCCGGGTCTCGTCGAGGAGCTGCTGCTTGGCCTGCGAGGCGCAGCGCTCCTCACCGGTGCGCGAGGCCGCCCGCCGCTCCATGTCCGCGCGGCGGCCGAGGCGTGCGCGGCGATCTCACGCGTCGCGGCCGAGCACCCCGAGCTGGACGAGCTCGAGGTGAACCCGCTGCTCGTGACGCCGTCGGGCGCGATCGGGCTCGACGCCCGGGTCGTTCAGTCCCAGCCGAGGTAGGGCGCAGCGCCGCGCTTGAAGAGCCCGCCGGCGAGGATCACGCGCTGGATCTCGCTGGTGCCCTCCCAGATCCGGTCAACCCGCAGCTCGCGGAAGTGGCGCGCGGCGGGGCTGTCGGTCATGTAGCCGCGCCCGCCGAGGATCTGCACCGCGCGGTCGGCGATGCGGCCCGCTGTCTCGGACGCGAAGAGCTTCGCCATCGAGACCTTCCCGTGGACGATCTTGCGGTCGGCCAGCGTGTCGAAGGCGTGCGCGGCGTGGTAGGTGAGCAGGCGCGCCGCGTGCAGCTCCGTCAGCGAGTCGGCCAGCGGGAACGAGACGCCCTGGTAGTCGGCGATGCGCGAGCCGAACGCCTCGCGCTCCTTCGCCCAGTCGCTCGCGAGGTCGAGGAGCCTCAAGGACGCGCCGCAGCACCGCGCGGCGATGAACAGGCGCTCGACGAGAATCCACTCCTTCGCGCCGGCATCGCCGCTCGCGGGAACCCGGTTGGCCTCGGGGACCCGGCAGTCGCGCAGCGCGATCTCCGGGTGGTGGTCGAGGTACGGGTCGTGCAGGAAGCCGGGCGTCCGGACGACGTCCAGGCCAGGCGCGTCCGGTTCGACGAGGAACAGCTGCTGCTCGCCCTCGGCGACCGCGGCCACGACGTAGACGCCTGCGTCGCCCTCGCTCGTGACGAACCACTTCTCACCGTTCAGCACCCAGTCGCCGCCGTCGCGGACGGCGCTCGTCTGCAGCCCGGAGAGGTCAGAGCCGGCGCCAGGCTCCGTCAGCGCCCAGGCCTCGCGGTACTCGCCGCGCACGATCGGCGCGACGAACCGCTCCGCCTGCTCGGGCGTGACCAGCTCGAGCAGCTCGCGCGGGCCTCGGTCGATGACCGCAAACCCGAGCCCGTTCGTCGCCTTGCCCGACTCTTCCTCGATCGCGACCTGGCCGAGCATCGAGAGCGCCTTGCCGCCGTGGTCCGGGGGCATGTTCAGCATCGTGAAGCCTGCCTCTCGCGCCTTGGCCCTGAGCGCGTCAACCTCGGCCTCGTCGATCGAGCCGCGCTCGGCGATCCGCTCCTCGAGGGGATAGACCTCCTCCTCGACGAAGCGCCCCACGCGCTCCTTGAGGTCGCGAATCTCCGGCGGCAGCTCGGGGACGATCACGGCGCGTGACCCTATGCGAAGACGCGCCGGGCCGCGAGGGTTCCTTCGAGGATCGCCTCCTCGAGCGAGCGCGGCGAGAGGCAGTCGCCCGCGCTCTCGACGCGTACCCGCGGCGGCGGCTCGACGGTGACCGGAACGCGGCCGTGTGCGAGCACGACGGCGTCCGCCTCGACGGCGACCGTCAGCTCGGGGGCGAAGACATTTCGGAGCACCGGCCCGGATGCCAGCTCGTGGTGGTGGAGGATCCGCACGCCGGCGCGATAGAGGCGCTGCAGGTAGAGGTTGCGGCGGTACTGGTGGGTCTGTTCGCCGACCGCGACGGGGGCGACCGCCAGCGTCACGTCCTTCCCTTCGGCGGCGAGGACCTCGGCCGCGTCGAGCCCGGCGGGATCGCCGCCCCAGTCGGCGACGACGACTCTCGGTCCGTCCGGCAACGTGCCCTCGAGTACCTCCCAGGCGTCGAGGACCTGGACGCCCTCGAGCACGAGCCGGTCGTCGCGGTACGGGCGAGCGCCCGTCGCCAGCACGACGCCGTCGGCATCGGGGGGGACGTCGGCGCCGAGCCGGACCTCGACGCCCGCGGCCTCGAGCTGCCGCTCGGCGTTCGCGAGGAAGCGCCGCGAGACCTCAGCGCCTCCAGGTGCGCCCGCGGCCAGCGTGAGCTGTCCTCCGAGGCGATCCGAGCGCTCGAGCAGCACCACATCGTGCCCGGCGCGCCCGGCCTCGGTCGCTGCGGCGATCCCGGCCGGGCCGCCGCCGACCACGACGAGCCGCTTCTTCTCCCGCGCCTCCTCCGGCGGCCCGAGGTGCCGCTCCCGGCCCGTGCGCGGGTTCACCGCGCACCGGAGCGGCGTGCCGGCGTGGTAGTGCGCGATGCATGCGTTGCAGCCGATGCAGCCGACGATCTCGCGCACGCGCCCTTCACGCGCCTTCGCCGAAAGCTCCGGATCGGTGATCAGCGCGCGCGTCATTCCGAGCGCCTCGGCTCCGCCCGCGGCGATCAGCCGGTCTGCGACCTCGACGTCGATCATCCGCGAGGTCGCGATTCGCGGCGGCCCCAACGCGAACGGCCCGGTCTTCGCGGCGATCGCGGCCTCCTCGACGGGCGGCGGGGGGACGATCCCGACAGAGCCGAGATACGTGGCCGAGTCGCCGAGCGCGAGCGAGAGGTAGTCGACGCCCTCCTGCACGAGCAGCTGCGCGATCCGCTCCGCGCGCGGCGAGTCCGCCGAGAGCCTCACGCCGAGGCCGAGATCCGGAGCCGCCGCGCGCACCGCCCGTACGACTCCCGTCAGGAACAGGCTCCCGTCGGCCCACTCGTCCTCGCGCAGGTTCAGCTCGGGGTCGAGGAACTGCTCGATCAGATAGCGGTGAGCGGCCGAGAGCTCGACCCCGTCGAGACCGGCCTCGGCGGCGAGCTCGGCGCAGCGCGCGTAGCCCGCGATCAGCTCCTCGATCTCTGCGGCGCTCAACGCCCGGGGCTCGGCGCGGAACCGCGGGCTCGGCACGGCCGAGGGCGCGATCGCAGGCGGCCGCGGAGGCGACGCGATCTGCTCGCGGCCGCCGTGGAGGAGCTGGACGAAGAGCCTCGTCCCGTGGGGGCGAACGGCGGCAGCCACACGCTCGTAGCCGCCGACGATCTCCGGGAGGTACCCGCCGAGCGTGTGCGAGGTCAGCAGGCCCGAAGGGTGAACCGCAGTCGCCTCGAGCACGATCAGGCCCGCCCCACCCCGCGCCCGCGCCTCGTGGTAGGCGACGAAGTCGTCGGTCGGCAGGTTGTCGTGGACGAGCGTCGTCTGGTGCGCCGTCGAGACGATCCGGTTCTGGATCTCGACCGGCCCCAGCGCGAGCGGGCTGAACAGGTGCTCGAGCACTAACCCGCGCGCTCGAATCCTCGACGCTCGTCGTCCGAGAGCGGCCGCGAGCTCCCCGTCTCGCGGTCGCGCGCGACGAGCACGCACTCGCACTCGGCCGCGAGGAAGTCGCCGGCGAGGATCTCCTCCGTCGTCGTCACGCTCGAGGTGCCGATCCGCTCCAGCCGGCAGCGCACGAGCACGTCGTCGTCCTCGAGCCGCAGCTCGCGCCGGAAGTCGATCGCGAGGCGGGCGATCACGAACTCCCAGGCGGCCTCGCCGTGCCCAAGGGCCTCGTCGAGCCACTCGTCGCGGCACTCCTCGAGGTACGTCGCGTAGACCGCGTTGTTGACGTGCCCGAACGCGTCGACGTCGCGCCACCGGATCTCGACCCGCTTCTCGTGCACGGATCGCGATCCTATGTGGCCCGGCCCAACTTGACGGCTGGTTTCGTCGTCCGATTCAATCGAGCAGCGGCATGGGGCACCCGAAGGATCGATCCGGATTGACTCGGCGAAAGCTCGTGCTCGGCGCGGCGGGCGGCGCGCTGGGCCTGAGCGCCGCGGGGGTACTCGCGGGATGCGAGAACACGACCGAGCCGATCGGCGCCTCAGGCGGTGGCCTCTCCGGTCCCGCCTCGAAGCTCGTCGTTCAGAAGCCACTCGGCCCGGGCGGCCTGCCGCTCCCGCGGCCGGACAACGCGGTGACGTGGGCGATCACCGACGACAACCCGCCGATCAAGGACGGCCGGCCGGTCGAGAGCGGCCCACTCAACATCTACAACTACGCCGACTACCTGGACCCGGCGACGCTCAAGCGGTTCGAGAAGCAGTACGGCGTGTCCGCCAAGATCGCCCCCTACAACTCGTCGGACGAGGCAATCGCCAAGCTCTCGGCCGGGGCGGTCGGATTCGACGTGATCGTGGGCTTGACGGGCTCGGACATCGTGAGCCTGATCGCGCAAAAGCTCCTCCAGCCGCTCAACCACTCCTACCTGCCCAACCTCGCGAAGAACATCTGGCCCGAGCTACAGGACCCCTTCTATGACCGAGGCAGCCGCTACACCGTGCCATACGTCGTGTGGATGGACGGCATCGGCTGGCGCAACGACAAGGTCAAGCAGGACATCGAAGGAATGGACGTCCCCTGGGACATCTTCTGGCACTCGCAGGCGTACCGGGGGAAAGTCGGCCTCCTCGACGACAAGCGCGACGCCCTGTCCATGCCGATGCAGCGCGACGCGATGCGCACGGGCCTCCGGCCGGACCTCAACACCGAGGACCCCGTGATCGTCGCCGCCGCAGGGGACGATCTGTCCCAGCTGAACGGGATCTGCAACATCAAGGTCACGATCACCGACTACCAGACCCTGCCCGAGGGCAAGGCGGTGTTGCACCACGCCTGGTCCGGCGACCTGCTGAGCGCCGCCTTCTACTACATGCCGCCCGGCGTCAAGCCGGACGTGCTCTCGTTCTGGGGGCCATCGTCGAACGGCGTCGTCCAGAACGACTTCCTGTGTATCGGCCGTTCCGCGAAGAATCCCGTGCTGGCGCACCGCTTCCTCGACTTCATGCTGGCCGAGCGGAACGCCTACACGAACATGGTCAACTACGTCGGGTACACGCCGCCGCAGAACGCCATCGACGCCGAGGCGCTGATCAAGCGGGGCCTGATCCCGAGGACCCTGACCAACGCCGTCGTCAGGCCCGATCAGTTCGCGGCGAACCAGGAGCTGCTCCAGCTCAGCGTCGAGGGTGCGCGCCTCTGGGACGACGCCTGGTCGAAGTTCAAGGCCGGCTGACGTGGGATCGCGCTGGACTTGGCGGCTCGTGGCCCTACCGGGAGTCGCCTGGCTCGCGATCTTCTTCCTGGTCGCCTTCTACGCGGTCGTCTGCGTCGCGTTCGGCAACCAGGACACGCTCTCCCAGCCGGTCCCGTTCTGGAACCCGCTCGACTGGAACGTCGGCTACGTGCTGGACGTGCTGCGGAACTACTGGCACGGCGAGCAGTACCTGACCGTCTCGATCCGCACGATCGAGTTCGTCGCCATCTCCATCGCGCTCTGCCTGCTCGTCGGCTATCCGGTCGCCTACTACACGGCTCGTCACGCCGGCCGCTGGAAGGGGCTCTTCCTGCTCCTGCTGATCGTGCCGTTCTGGATCAACTACCTGATGCGGATGCTCGCCTGGATCAACCTGCTGGCGCCGAACGGCTGGGGAACGCGGATCCTCCACGACGTCGGGATCGAGCGCGTGTTCATCTGGCTGAACCTGCTCTCGGCCCGCGGCGGCTGGCTCGACGGGCAGCCGTCGGCCGTGATCATCGCTTTCGTGTACGGCTACGTCCCGTTCCTGATTCTGCCGCTGGTGGTCGCGCTCGACCGGATCGACCAGCGGCAGATCGACGCGGCGCGCGACCTCGGGGCGAGCCCGTTCAGCGCCTTCGTGCGCGTGACGCTGCCGCTCTCGAAGGTCGGGATCCTCGCGGGCTGCGTGCTCGTGGCGTTGCCGATGTTCGGCGACTACTACACCCCCGACCTCGTCTCGGCCTCGACCAAGACGAGCCTGATCGGCAATCAGATCGACCAGTTCACACGGCAGGGATCGGAGAAGGTGACCGGCGCGGTGCTCACGCTTCTCCTCTCGGCGTTCCTGCTCCTGCTGATGTTCTACTACCTCCGCACGACCCGCCAGGCGGGAAGGGTGGCTGAGCAGGAATGACCTGGCTCCGCAACCCGTGGGGCAAGCCGCGCTGGCTGCTTGTCGTCACGCTCCTCTATATCGCGTGGTCGATCCTCCCGGTGGCGATCGCGGTCCTGTTCGCCTTCAACGACGGGCGCTCGCGGACGACCTGGCAGGGCTTCTCGTCACGGTGGTTCACGGGCGCGACCGGCAGCGTCCTCCACGATCCCGCGCTCCAGGGCGCGCTGACGCACACGCTCTTCCTCGCCGTCATCTGCGTCGCGGTGGCGACGCCGCTCGGGGTCGCACTCGCGCTCGGGCTGCAGCGCTGGCGCGGGCCGGGCGGCGGGACCGTGAACACGGTCATGCTGCTCCCGCTGGTGACGCCCGAGATCGTGATGGGCGTCGCGCTGCTGCTGCTGTTCCTCCGGGTCTTCCCCGGGATCGGCCTCGGAACGTCCGCGCAGGCGATCGGGCAGGTGACGTTTACGCTCTCGTACGTGGTGGTGATCGTCCGCGGGCGCCTGACCTCGATCGGGCCCGAGTACGAGGAGGCCGCGGCCGACCTTGGCGCGCCCCCGCGCGACCAGCTGCGCCGGGTCGTGCTGCCGCTGCTTGTTCCGGCCATCATCGCGAGCGCGGCTGTCGCGTTCGCGCTCTCGATCGACGATTTCGTCGTGACGCAGTACCTCTCGGGCAACGCGAGCACGACGACCGTCTCGATGCTGCTCTACTCCAGCGCCCGTGGGGCGCCCACGCCCGCGCTGAACGCGCTGGCCACCGTGGCGCTCCTGATCACGCTGGCGACGCTCGCGCTCGCCTTCCTCGTCTACCGGCGGTTCGCGGGCGGCGGCGAGGCCGCGGCCGTGGCCGCGCTGGAGGTCTAGTGCAGGGCGAGGTCCGGCTCGAGGAGCTGACGAAGTCGTTCGGCGACGTGGTTGCGGTCGACGGCATCGACCTGGACATGCCGCCGGGCGAGTTCTTCACGCTGCTCGGCCCCTCGGGCTGCGGGAAGACGACGACGCTGCGCATGATCGCCGGCTTCGAGCGGCCGACGAGCGGCCGAATCATGCTCGACGGCACCGACGTCGCCCAGGTGCCGCCGCACAAGCGCAGCGTCAACACGGTCTTCCAGAGCTACGCGCTCTTCCCGCACCTCGATGTTGCCGACAACGTCGCCTTCGGGCTCAAGTACCAGAAGACGAAGAAGGAGGAGCGGCGCCAGAGGGTCAAGAGCATTCTGGAGCTCGTCAGGCTCAGCGGCTTCGAGCAGCGCAAGCCGGAGCAGCTCTCCGGCGGTCAGCAGCAGCGGGTCGCGCTCGCCCGCGCGCTCATCCTGGCCCCGCGCGTGCTCCTGCTCGACGAGCCGCTCGGCGCCCTCGACGCGCGGTTGCGCAAGGACCTCCAGGTCGAGCTGAAGGCGATCCAGCACGACATCGGGATCACGTTCGTGTTCGTCACGCACGACCAGGAGGAGGCGCTCACGATGAGCGACCGGATCGCCGTGATGAATCAGGGCCATGTCGAGCAGGCGGGCTCGCCGCGCGAGATCTACGAGGGGCCCGAGACCGAGTTCGTGGCCGACTTCCTCGGCGTCTCCAACCTCCTCGAGGCCCAGGCGAGCGCCGACGGGAGCGGCTGCAGCCTGCGCATCGGCGAGCGGAGCTTCCGCGCCGAGCAGGGCGCGACGGGCTCGCGCGGCGACGTGAAGGTGATGATCCGCCCCGAGCGGATCGACCTCGAGCCACACGACACCCCGGGCGACAACCGCATGCCCGGGCTCGTCGAGCGCGCGGTCTTCCTCGGCGGCCTACATGAGGTCCACATCCGCGTGCTGGGCGGCGAGCTGCTCAAGGCGACCATCTCGAACGACGGCAAGCCGCTCGGCTTCGCGCTCGAGCAAGGGACGGCCATCAGCCTCCACTTCCCGCCCGACGGATTGCGCGTGCTCGCGCCCTCTCAGGCGCCGCCGAGCGCCGAGGACGCGGCCGAGCGCCCGGATCTCACCGCGCCCTCCATGTAACCGGCGACCCACTGGTCGGAGCCGCAGACGTAGAACGGCGGCACGTGCGTGCCGTGCAGCGGCCCCACCCGCATGACGTCGCCCGGCCACCACTGGGTGACGTAGCCGCGCGTGTAGGGGTCGGTCGCCCAGAGCCGGTGGTAGATCGCTGCGGTCTCGCGCGCGACCGGGCCGTACATCCGCTCGAGCTCGTCGCGGACGAGGTCGTCGCGGTCGGCCTCTGAGACCGCGAGCAGCTGGCCGATCCGCTCCGGCGGCACGAGCGCAGAAAGAACACCGTCGCGCTGGGGCCACGTGGACGCGAGGATGTACTCGCCCTCCAATAGGCCGTTCGCGCCGCTGTCCTCCCAGATCGACCTCGGGTAGGCCGCGACGACCTTGGCCGCGAGCGCGTGCCGCTGACGCCGCAGCGACTCGACGCGGTCGGGCTCGACGCCCTCGATCTCGACCACGTGCGCGACGGTCACAGGGAGCGCCCAGACGACGGCCTCGGCGCTCAGCTCCTCGCCGGTCGCCAGGGTCGCGCTGCAGCGCGGGCCGACGCTGACGCGCGTGACCTCCGCCTCGAGACGCACCCGCTCGCCGAGCTCCGCGGCCATCCGATTCGCCACCTCGGCGCTCCCCTCGGTCACCTGCAGCGACTCCCAGAGCTCGTACGAGTAGAACGAGCCATCGCCGGCGACGGCCTGCTTGCGGAGGTCGGAGAGCAGCGAGATGCGCTCGATCGAGCCACCCGCGAGCGCGAGCGCCTCGACCTCGAGCGCCTTCACCGTCGCCGGCAGCGCCCCGGCCGAGCGCATCCACTGCCCGACGGAGGCGCCGTCGAGCCTCGATGCGTCCGGATGCGACCAGGGATCGTCGGGATCGACCGTCGCGGCGAGCTTGGCCCACTCCCGCTCGACGCGCGTGTAATCGGCGCTCTCCTCGGTCGCGGCGAAGGGAAAGGTGTCGCCACGCGAGACCCCGTCGTGGAGGTCCCAGGTGGTCGCCCCGGGAACCGCGGTGTAGCTCGGCTGCAGCGTCAGCCCGAGCTCCTCGACGAGCTCGAGGTAGGCGGTGTGCAGCGTGCCCACCACCTCCCCGCCTAGCTGCACGGGCCGGCCGCCGTCGAAGTCCACCTGCTCGACCCGTCCGCCCACGCGAGCTCGCGCCTCGAGCACGGTCACGTCGGCGCCGCCCGCCGCGAGGTCCCGCGCCGCAGACAACCCGGCCAGCCCGGCGCCGAGGACGAGGACGTCGCTCCCTGCCATGCGGCCCGATATCTTGACGGTCGATGAGCGCGACGGACATCACAACGAACTGGTTGCCCCCGATCCCGCGGCCCATCGAGGAGGGCTGGACGCTCCCCGCCGCGTGGTACTCCGAGCCCACGGTGCTCGACCGGGAGCTCGAGCGGATCTTCACGTTGACCTGGCAGTACGCAGGCCCGGCCGAGCACGTGGCCGAGGACGGGAGCTACTTCGCCTCGATCGCCGGGAACATCCCGATCGTCGTCACGCGCGCCGCCGACGGCGAGCTGCGCGGCTTCGTCAACGTCTGCCGGCATCGCGGCCACGTCGTCGCCGAGGGCGCCGGCTGTCGCAAGACGTTGCAGTGCCCGTACCACGCCTGGACGTACGAGCTCGATGGCACGCTGCGCCGGGCGCCACGCTCAGAGCGGGAGCCCGGCTTCGACGCCTCGGAGCTCTCGCTGCTCCCCGTCGCGGTCGGCACCTGGGGGCCGTTTGTCTTCGTCAACCCCGATCCCGACGCGGAGCCCCTGCTCGACGCGCTCGGCACGCTCCCGGAGATCGTCGCGCGGAGCGGGCTCGACCTCGACAGGCTGCGCTTCTACTCGCACGTCCCCTGGGAGCAGGCCGTGAACTGGAAGGTCGCGCTGGAGAACTACCTCGAGTGCTACCACTGCCCGACCGCGCATCCCGGGTTCAGCAAGGTGATCGACGTCGACCCGGACTCCTACGGCCTCTCGGTCGAAGGGCTCGTCTCGAGCCAGGTCGGACCGCTCCGCGAGCCGGCGCGCGACGGCGACATGCTCCAGTCGCAGTACCACTTCCTCTGGCCCAACACGACGCTCAACATCTCGCCCGGAGCGCAGAACATCTCGATCGAGCGCTGGGTTCCGCTCGGGACGCGCACGACCGTCGAGGCGACGGACTACTTCTTCGGCGCGGACGTGCCCGAGGATCGGATCAAGGAGTCTCTCGAGTTCGACAACCAGGTCGCGAGCGAGGACGTCGCGCTCGTCCAGGCCGTGCAGCGCGGCCTCGACTCGCGCGCGGTCACACAGGGACGCCTGATGCCCGAGAGCGAGCAGCTGGTCGCCGCCTTCCAGCGCCGCGTGCACGACAGCCTCGTCTGAACACCCTGCACAAGACGTCGATCAGGCCGTGCGCCGACGGTCCTTCGGTGCAGTTGCCAAACCTTTACCGAGGCCGAACGAAGCTTGGCCGGGCGTTGGCCGAGCTATGGGGCCGCCTCCGTCAGCGTGGGATGCACAGTCCACAACCACACGGAGGTCGAAGATGAAGCGTTCAGTCTCAGCCCTCTTGCTCGTCGCGTTCGTCGCGCTGGCGGTTGCGGTGCCGGTCGTCCTCGCAAAGGCCGACAGGCAGATCGCGCTCCGCCCGGTGAAGGCGTACCCTCACGCCAAGGGTACCGCCCAGTATCAGGCGCAGACGGGCCAGCGGGAGCTCCAGGTCGAGGTCGAGCACGTTCGCTCGCTACGAGGCAAGCGCGTGTTCTTCTACGTCAACGGCATGCAGATCGGCGCCGCCCGCGTGAGCGGTCTCGGGAAGGCCGAGCTCAGCCGCAACACCGAGCTCGGGCAGCGGGTCCCACGTGTCAGTTCCGGCACGAAGGTCACGGTCCGCACGAGTCACGCCGCCCTCGTCTCGGGATCGTTCTAGGCGGCGGTGACAGTGGCTGCACTGCGAGAACTGGACACGAGGCGGGCAAGCGGCCTCGAGGTCACCCTGTTCTGGCTCAGCGGCACGGACAGGCTCACGATCTCAGTCCGGGACGCGAGCAGCAGTGACGACTTCGAGCTCGACGTCGATCCGGCTCACGCGCTGGATGCATTCCGCCACCCCTACGCCTACGCGGCGGGGCGTTGCGTCCCACACGCACGACCCGCCGCTGGCCCGCCGGCCGCCAACGATGGCTAGCGTCGAGGAGCTCGAGCAGGCGATCCGTACGCTGGTCGCAGAGCGCCAGGCGCTACGCGACGTCGGGGCGGGCCGGCAGGAGCTCGAGCAGAACCGGCTTCGGCTGATCAATCTCCAGTCCCGGTTGACGAAAGAGCTGCTCGAGCGACATTTCGCCGCCGATCCAGCTACCGGCCGAGGCCAGAGGCGTGCAAGATGGCGCACCCTCCTCGCCGGCGCCGCCGCCCTCGCCGCCGGAGTCTCGCTTGCGTTCGCCACCGGCGTCGCCGGCGCAGGACGCGAGCCGACTGTCTCGCGGGCCAGCGCACCGCCGGGGTTCGCACACGTGATGGTCGTCGTCCTCGAGAACAAGCAGGCGTCGGCAGTCGTGGGGAATCCTGCTGCCCCGGTCTTCAACAGGCTCACGCAGCGGTACGCGCTGCTCGCGAACTACGACGCTGTCGCGCACCCGAGCCTGCCGAACTACCTCGCGCTCATCTCCGGGAAGACGGGTGGGCTCCGCAGTGACTGTCTCGACTGCTACCTGACCGCGCCGACGATCGCCCAGACGCTCGACGCGAGGGGCGCAACGTGGAAGACGTACGTCGAAGGCGTGCGCCGCAACGGTTTCGGCGACGTCGACCTGCGAGCCGTGAAAGCTCGGATCCCGTTCCTCTATTCGCGATACGTCCTCGAGCGCCACGCCGACATGAAGCGGATCGTGCCGCTGGCCAAGCTCGCAAGGGACCTTCGGAGCGGCCGACTTCCGACCTTCTCGCTCGTCGTCCCGAGTCTCTGCCACGACATGCACAACTGCTCGATCCGGACGGGCGACCGCTGGCTCGGCTCCTTCGCCGGTCGCGTCCTGCCGGCGCTCGGCCCGCGCGACGTTGTCTTCGTTGTCTTCGATGAGAGCCACAAGCAAGACGTGCGCGGGGGCGGCGGACATGTCGCGGCGCTCGTCCTCGGCCCGCTCGTCCGGCGCGGCAGCGTCTCCCGTGCACCACTCAACCACTACGGGCTCCTGCGCACGATCGAAGACGGCCTGGGCCTCCCACCTCTCGGGCAATCGGCCCACGCTCGCCAGATCGCCGGGATCTGGCGACGCTAGATGTCTGCGTAAGCCAGCGCCGCAAGGATCAGGTTGTGCGATCGCCCCCGCTCATTCCGCTCATCGTCACCGGGCTACGATCTCCGCAGAACCTGGCTTCGTCCGGGACCGACCATGTCCGCATCCGAGCCTATCTACGAGGGTGACGTCGTCACCAAGACAACTTCGTGCTCCGTTGCTGACACCGTCGAGCGCCTCTCCGAGCTGCTCGACGAGAAGGGGCTGAAGCGCTCGGGCTCGACCTGCGGGAGACTACGCTCGTGATCTTCGGAAGCCCGGCGGCGGGAACGCCGGTGATGGACGCCTCGCCGCTGGCGACAGTCGATCTGCCGCTCAAGGTCGTGGTGTGGGCCGGAGACGGGCTGACCGACGTCTCTTACCCGGCACCCCAGGCGCTCGCCGCACGCTACGGCCTCGGCCCCCAGCTGACCGGGAACCTTGCGGGAATCGACACCTTGACCGACGCGCTCGTCGCCCAGTAACCCGTGCCCGAGGGCCGCACCGACCAGCAGAGCGCCCCCGGCGGCTCGCCGTCCACGCCGAATAGGCCGCGCTTTCGCGTCGGGCGCATGTGGATTCTCTTCGCCCTCCTGCTCCTGGCCTTCAACTTCTACGTCGGCTCTCGCGCGACGAGGCCGCCGTCCCGCGTTCGCGTGCCGTACAGCCCCTTCTTCATCAACCAGGTGCGGGCGGGCCACGTGGACGAAATCACGTCGAAGGGAACGGCCATCCAGGGCACGTTCACCAAGAAGGTGCGCTTCCAGGACTCGAAGCCGACGACCAGGTTCCGGACCGAGATCCCGGCGTTCGCGAACAACAACGCGCTCTCGCGCCTGCTCGAGGAGAAGGGCGTCGTCGTCAACGCGCAGCCGCTGGACAAGGGACCTCCCTGGTGGCAGGGCCTGCTGCTCGGCTTCGGTCCGACGCTTCTCTTCATCGGCCTGCTCTTCTGGCTGATGCGGCGCGCGGGCAACGTGCAGAACGTGCTGGGCTCGTTCGGCCGCTCGAGGGCGCGCCGCTACCAGCCGTCGGGCAAGCGCGTCACGTTCGCCGACGTCGCCGGGATCGAGGAGGCGAAGGCCGAGCTGACCGAGGTCGTCGACTTCCTGCGGCACCCCGAGAAGTACCGCAAGCTCGGAGGCCGCATCCCGCACGGCGTCCTTCTCTCGGGAGCGCCCGGGACGGGCAAGACCCTGCTCGCGCGCGCCGTCGCGGGGGAGGCGAACGTTCCCTTCTTCTCGATCGCCGCCTCCGAGTTCGTCGAGGCAATCGTCGGCGTTGGCGCCTCACGCGTCCGCGATCTCTTCCAACAGGCGATGGAGTCGGCGCCCGCGATCGTGTTCATCGACGAGCTCGACGCGATCGGGCGGTCGCGCACCTCCGGAGTGGCCGGTTTCAGCGGCGGCAACGACGAGCGCGAGCAGACGCTGAACCAGATCCTCACGGAGATGGACGGGTTCGATTCGTCGACGAGCGTGATCGTCATCGGCGCGACCAACCGGCCCGACGTGCTCGACCAGGCGCTGCTCCGCCCCGGACGTTTCGACCGGCGGGTGGCCGTCCAGCCTCCGGACCGGGCCGGGCGCGAGGCGATCCTGAAGGTGCACACTCGCGGGGTGCCCCTTGCGCCGGACGTCGAGCTCGGGCGCATCGCGGCGACCACGCCCGGGATGGTGGGCGCGGATCTCGCGAACCTCGTCAACGAGGCCGCGCTGCTCGCCGCCCGCCGGAACCACGACCAGGTCGAGGAGTCCGACTTCACCGACGCGCTCGAGCGGATCGTCCTGGGCGCGGAGCGGCAGGTGATGCTGACCGCCGAGGACAGACGGCAGACCGCCTATCACGAAGGCGGCCACGCGATCGTCGGCATGCTCACCGAAGGCGCCGACCCTGTGCGCAAGGTTTCGATCATCCCGCGCGGGCTCGCGCTCGGCGTGACGTTTGCCGCCCCGGAGACCGACCGCTTCAACTACCGCGAGCCCGAGGTGCGGGCGAAGATCAAGGTCGCGCTCGGCGGCCGTGCGGCCGAGGAGGTCGTCTACGGCGAGACGAGCACGGGCGCCGAGTCGGACATCCAGCAGCTGACCGGGATCGCGCGCCAGATGGTCGGCCGGTGGGGCATGAGCCCGGCAATCGGGCCGATCGCCGTGCTCCCACGAGACGGGGCCGGCCCGCTGCTGCCCGGCGCCGCCGAGGCGTCGCCGCACACGCAGGAGCTCGTCGACGAGGAGGTCCGCCGGATCGTCGACGACGCCTACCGAGAGGTGATCGAGCTCCTGACGCAGAACCGCGGAAAGCTCGACGCGCTCGCGAACGCCCTTCTCGAGCACGAGACCCTCGACGAGGAGGACGCGTACGCCGCGGCGGGTGTTCCGCGCGCCGCAGCGGCGAGCACGGACTCTTACTCGCAGGCCGCTCGCTCGCGCAGCGATGGCTGACCTCACGATCGTCGGCCTCGGCGGCTCGATCGCACGTGTCTCGCGCAGCCGTGCGGCGCTGCACCGCGCGCTCGAAGGAGCCGCGACCGCGGGAGCCGAGACGCGCATGCTCGACCTGCGCGAGCTCGATCTCCCGATGTACAACCCCGACGAGGCCGAGCCGACCGAGTCCGCGGCCGCGCTGATCGAGACCTGCTATGCCGCCGACGGCCTGATCTGGAGCAGCCCGATGTACCAGGGGACGATCTCCGGAGCGTTCAAGAACGCGCTCGACTGGCTCCATGTCCTCGGCCAGCGCGACCCGCCCTACCTCCACGACAAGGTGATCGGCCTGGTCAGCGCGGCCGGAGGAACCCACGGCCTGCAGGCGATCAACACGATGGAGTTCTCCGTCCGCGCCCTGCGTGGATGGGCGGTGCCGTACGTCGTGCCGGTCGCGACAGCCGCGCGCGTCTTCGACGCCGAGGGCCGGATCCACGACGAAGGAGTCGAGCACCAGCTGGAGACGCTCGGGAGCGAGGTCGTCCGCGTGGCGACGAAGTTCGCCGACGACGAGGCGCTCCACCGCCAGGCCGAGTGCGCCGAGGCGGCCGAGCGGGTCGCGGCCGTCGGGTAGCGCGCGCCGTTTCGTAACGCGTTCGTCACCACGCGTTCACCCACGGCGCCCAGAGCCGTGGGCACACTCGGGGAGGAATGCGCGAACGCCCGCGCCCGCTGCTCTGCGAGCTTCACGCCCACACGACGTGGAGCGACGGCGAGCTCCCGCTGCATGAGCTCGTCGACCTCTATGGAACCGCCAGCTTCGACGTCCTCTGCGTGACCGACCACGTCCTTCGCGACGACGATCCGTGGCCGGTCGAGCACCGTCGAACCTGCGTCGACGCCTCGAACGTCGACGCGTACCTGGCCGCGATCGAGCGCGAGGCGGTCCGAGCGCTCTCGACCTACGGCCTCCTGCTCGTCCCGGGGCTCGAGCTCACCTACAACGATCCCGACCCCGACGTTGCCGGCCATGCCGTCGCGATCGGCCTGCGCGGCCTCGTCGGCATGAACGACGGGCCGGCCGTGGCGATGGACGCGGCGCGTTCGGCCGGCGCCGCAGTCATCGCAGCGCACCCGCACGACACGAGGACGCCGCCCGGAGTTCGCGCGCCGACCTGCTACTTCGCGCGGAACTGGCGAGAGCTCCGTGGGCTCTACGACCGCGTCGAGCTCTTCAACGGCAGCCACCTCTTCGGCTGGGTCGCGGACGCGGGTCTCCCGGCCGTCGCGGGCGGCGACCTCCACCGCGCGGAGCAGCTCCCGGGCTGGACGACGCTCGTCCCCTGCGAGCAAGACGAGGAGGCGCTGGTCGACTACCTCCGCTCGCCTCGCCCTGTCTTCCTGGCCCGGCTCGAGCACACGCCGGTCGCGCTCGCCGCGTAGCTAGGCGGCGCCGCGGGCGCGGAGGCTCTGGGCCGAGGGGACGAAGTAGTACGCGCCGGTCAGCGGCTGCGTGTACTTCGTGAGCGCATCGCGGACGCCGCCGGGAATCCCGGCCATGCTCTCGAGCATCGTCGCGAGCCTCCCCTGCTCCGCGCTGAAGCCGACGAACATCGTCCCGTGGTCGGTCACCGTGCCGTAGGGCATGTTGCGGCGGAAGATCTTGCCGAAGTCGTCCTGGTCGGTCCTCGCGACGTGCGAGTCGTCGGGCTTCGGATCGAGCTCGACGCTCTCGTCCTTGGTGCGCCCGATCACCTGCTCCTGCTCGACGACGGCCAGCGACTCCCAGGCGCGCACGTCGTGACTCCACTTCTGGAGCAGCAAGACGCTGCCGCCGGCACCCGGGCGCCCGGGAGGAATCACGGCGACCTCCGGCGCGTCCACCAGATCCGGGTTCTCGCTGCCGTCGATGAAACCCGTGAGGTCGCGGTCGTGCCGGTACGGCCAGCTCGACGTCTCGTCGGCGACGGAGGCGACCGGCTCGAGCGCGGCGATCGCCTCTCTGGCCGTGTCGAAGACGACGTCGTACTCGCTGCCCGAGAGCCAGAGCACGGCGTCGTGCTGGGTCGCGGGCATCGTGTATCCGTCCGGCCCCACGAGATCCGCGTTGAAGCTCTCGACCTCGAGAGCTGCGTCCTCGGGGACGAGGTCGCGCCAGAGCTCCGGCCGGAACCCGGAGACGAGGTTGACGCCGCCCATCGTCGTCTGCGGCTCGCGCAGCGACGCGACCGCGCGGACGAGCTCACCTCCGGCACCGTCGCCCGCGTCGAGCTCCAGGTAGGCGTGCGACGCCGTCCCGAGCGCGAAGATCCCGCTCTGCGGCGTGTTCATCTAGGCGTGCTGGACCTCGCGCACGCGGAAGGCGAGCACAATGTCCCGGACGCCACGGATGATCGCGATCACCGCGACCCAGGCGACCAGGAGCACCGCGCTGCGGCCGTAGTACCCGGCCGCCCAGAAGCCGAGCACGAGCTCGATGATCCCGCTCACCAGCTGCAGCCACCACACCTCGATCTCGTGGCGGGTCGAGATGGACACGATGATGTCGAACGCCCCCGCGACGATCAGGAAGAAGCTGAACACGGCGGCGAGTGCCGCAAACGTGTTGCCCGGGTGAACGAACGCGACGATCCCGACGACGATGAACACGAACGCGAGCAGGCCGTGGAGCAGCTTCCACCAGCCGGCCGCCATGACCATCACGCCGATCTCGAGGAACCCCGCGACGAGCGCGACGATCCCGAACAAGATCGCAATCGCGCTGACCGACGCGTAGTCGAAGCGAAGCACGATGACGGCAACCAGCATCCAGGCGATGCCGGTGATGAGCATCAGCCACCAAGGCGGCAGCAGGCGCCCAAGAGTGTGTTGCGGCGGAGGAAGCGCGGCCATTTGGGACCTCCCTGAGCTCGACGTCGGGCCCGGTATAACGACGCTCGGCGCAAGCGTCAAGACGGCTCGTCGCAGGCCCGCAGGACGCGAAGGGCCCGCAGCGTGTTCCAGCGACTCTCGCCACCGGGTTTCTCCATCTCGACCAGCAGTGTTCCGGGAATGCGCTTCTGCAGCGGCCAGCGCCCGTTCGGCTTGCGCCGGTCGCGAAGAAGCTGAATCGCGTCGTCGGCCCGCTCATCCTCGATAGCCGGCGTGAGGCGGAAGTAGTCCAGGCCGCGCAGCACGGTGTAGTGCCAGTGCCACGGGTACGTGAGGTGCGTGAAGCGCTCGCTGATCACCTCGCCCGTCTTGTCCGAGCGGTAGAGGTGGTGCTCGAGCATGAACTCGGCCGCTCTCCCCTCGGCCTCGCGGAACGCGCGCTCGGAGACGGCTCCGCGCGCGACGGCGATCCTCAGGTTCTCGAGCACGTTGAACGTCGTGTGGAAGGAGCTGTGCCGCGTGGCCGGGCGGTTTCGAACATGGCAGTTCCAGCCGCCGTCCTCGAGCTGGGCGCCGATCACCGCCTTGCCGAGCGGGCCGAGCCGCGGGTCGCCGCCGAGGAAGTACGCACCGAGCCCGAGCCAGAACCCGAGGTGGCAGAGATCGACGCGCTTGAGCATGAACTCCCCGTCGACGTCCTCGCCGGGAGGCATGAAGCGGTCGAGCAACCGCTCAAGGGGCGCCTTGGCGGACGGATGATCCTCGGGGAGGCCGAGAGCGATGAGCAGCAGCAGCGTCCACGTCGAGGCGGTCCAGCGACCCTTGGGCCACTCGCCGTCGGCGCCCTGGTGTGCGAGGAGCTCGGCCGCCCAGCCCGTCTCGGCGGTGCGCCGGCGCTCGGGCTCCCAGACCTCGACCGGCTCGTCGAGCAGGTCGCGCATGACCTGCCAGCGAATCGCCGAGTCACCCTCGAGAAGCCACTCGATGAGAGGGTCGGTGCTCGCAGGCGCCGTTTCAGCCTGCACGCTAGTACGGGTCGGCTCCCCGGGATCTTGGTTCATGATTTCGAGATAGTCGCCGATCGTCTTCTGGGGCTTAGGTCGTCAAAAGCGGCCTCCGCCCACCTCTGAACCCGTCAGCCGCCGCGTGGCGGAGAGGCGGGGGGCGAGTCTCCGTCGGAACGCGCTGCCGCATAGGCATGTACGGCCTTGGTGAGTTCGAGGATCTGGCGAGAGAGGTCGAGCAGCTCCCGGTTCTGCTTGTCCTCTTCCTTGACGGTCTGCCATTGCTGGTTCGCAATCACCTGGCGTTTGGCGTCCGCTCGATTCTGGCTGATCATCACGAAGGTCGACAGGAAGATCGCCTCGAGCGAGACGATCATCGTCAGCAGGCCGTAGGGGTAATGCTCGACACCGAGTCCTATCCAGCATCCGAACCACACAATGTGGATGTAGACGAACGCCATTGACCCGGCGAAGGTGGTGATCTGGTCTGCGATCCGGTTCTGGACGCTCTCGGCGCGCGCTCGAGCTTGTTCGACGAGCACTGGGTTCGGCTCGAGGAGCTTGAGGTGCCCCACTTGCTTGACGACAACCGATTGTTCCGTGGCCATACCTGTCCCCTTTCACGGGTCGAGGGCCGAGTCCGAGGATCGTTCTCTTGGATCCGTTGACGAGGACTCTAGGACGGCGGGCGTCTTCGTTTCAGCCGAGCCTCAGGTCGCGTTGATGGGCGACCTGCACGCGGACCAGCCCGGGAGGGTTGAGCGCTTGTAGCGGCGCTTGCGCTAGCAGTTCGTTAGCAAGGTCTTCGCAAGCCCGTCATGTTTACGCAGCGGTTCTAGAAGAGCTGGTTCTCGCCCGCGAAGATCGCCGAGACCGAGTCGTCGGCGAAGATGTTCATGATCGTTTCCGCGAGCAGGCCCGACACCGGAAGCACCTCGATGTTGGCGGGCCGGTTGATCGGGTCGATCGGGACCGTGTCGGTCACCGTCACCTGCAGGTCGCTGGAGCCGATCTTCTCGAACGCGTTGCCCGGGAAGAGCCCGTGCGTCGCGCAGGCGTAGACCTCGGTTGCGCCGGCTTCGCGGAGGGCAGTCGCGCCGGCCAGCAGCGTTCCGCCGGTGACGATCATGTCGTCGCTCATGATCGCGACCTTGCCGTCGACGTGGCCGATCACCTCGGTCACCTCGGCGGTGTCGTGTTCGGGCCGGACCTTGTTCAGGATCGCGAGGTCGGCCTCGAGCATCTGGCCGAAGCGGCGCGCCATCTTGGCGCGGCCGGGGTCGGGCGAGACGGCAACGACGTCCTCGCCGCCGAAGCCCTTGTCGCGGTAGTGCTGCGCGAACAGCTGGAGCGCGGTCATGTGGTCGACTGGGAGCGTGAAGAAGCCCTGGATCTGGCCCGCGTGGAGGTCCATCGTGACCACGCGGTCGACGCCTGCGACCTCGAGCGCGTCCGCGACGAGCTTGGCCGTGATCGGCTCTCGCGGCGCCGACTTCTTGTCCTGCCGCGAGTAGGGGAACCACGGGACGACCGCCGTGATCCGCTTGGCCGAGGCGAGCTTGGCCGCCTGGATCATGATCAGCAGCTCGACGAGGTGGTCGTTCACGGGCTGGTTCCCGGACTGGACGATGAAGGCATCGCTGCCGCGGATCGACTCGTCGTAGCGGACGTACGTCTCGCCGTTCGAGAACGTCTTCAGCTCGACCTCGCCGAGCATAACCCCGAGCTTCTCGGCGATCCGCTCGGCCAGATCGGGGTTCGAGCGCCCGGCGAAGAGCATCAGGCGCTTCTGCGGACCGCGCTCGATCCACGGCCTGCGCTCCGTCTCCGGCAGCGCGGGCGCCTCGACGGTCTCCAACCCGGGGAGTGTCGCCTCAGCCATCTCGTTGTCGCTTCTCTCGGACGTAGCCTTCCTTCGTGACCTGGCGCTGACGCGCGATCGCGAGGGACTCCGGCGGGACATCTTCGGTGATGACCGACCCGGCCCCAATCCAAGCATCGTCGCCAATCTCGACCGGCGCAACAAACGCATTGTGGACGCCCGTTCTGACGTTGCTGCCGATCTTCGTCCGGCCCTTCGCCTGCCCCTCCTCGTGGGGAAAGTTAACGGTGATGTTCCCGGCCGCCACGTTCGTGTCGTCGCCGATCTCCGCGTCTCCCAGATAGGACAGGTGGGGCACCTTCGTGCGCTCGCCGATGCGTGAGTTCTTGATCTCCACGAATGTGCCCGCCTTCGCGCCGGCTCCCAGCACGGTTCCAGGGCGAAGGTAACAGAAGGGGCCAACCAGCGCACCCTCGCCGATCTCGGCGTCGACGGCGACCGCGTGCGGGCCGACCGAGGCGCCGCGTGCGACCTTGGTCGAGCCGCCCAGCATCGTGAACGGCTGGATCGTGCAGTCGGGCTCGAGCTCGACGTCCGGCTCGATCCACGTGCTGGCCGGATCGACGATCGTCGCTCCCGCAAGCATGTGGTCGCGGTTGATCCGGTGGCGCAGGACGGCCGCCGCCGCGGCCAGCTCGACGCGCGTGTTGACACCCTCGACCTCGGTCGGGTCCGGCGCCATGTGCACGGCCACGCGCTCGCCCTCGCGGACGAGGTCGCGGACGGTGTCGGTCAGGTAGAGCTCGCCCTGGTCGTTGTTCGGCCGCAGGCGCTCGAGCGCGGGCCAGAGCTGCTCGGCGGCGAAGACGTAGATCGAGGAGTTCACCTCGTGGAGCGCGAGCTCGGCCTCGCTCGCGTCGCGGGCCTCGACGATCGCCTCGAGTGCCCCCTCCCGGTTGCGGACGATCCGGCCGTAGGCGCCCGGGTTGTCGAGCTCGAAGGAGAGGACGGTCGCGGCCGCGTCCTCGGAGTGGTGGGTCTCGAGGAGGCGGGCGAGGAGCTCGCTCGTGATCGTCGCGCAGTCACCCGTGAGGACGAGCACGTCGCCCTGGAAGCCTTCGAGCTGCGCGTGGGCCGCGGCCGCGGCGTCGCCTGTCCCGCGCGGTTGGGCCTGGACGGCGACCCCGATGCCCTCGAAGACGTCCGCGTGGTCCGGCGAGGCGACGATGACGAGCGGGTCGGGCCCGAGTTCGCGCGCGGCCTCCACGACCCAGTCCACGAGCCGGCGGCCGAGCAGCGGGTGGAGATGCTTGGGCGTCTCCGAGTGCATGCGCGTGCCCAGCCCGGCGGCCAGGATCACGGCTGCGAGCGGCTTCTGGGTCACGGCCTCGGCAGAGATGGCTGGGGCGCCAGGATTCGAACCTGGGATCGCGGGACCAAAACCCGCTGCCTTACCACTTGGCTACGCCCCATCACAACGCCAATTATCCAAGAACGGGTGTTAGACGGCCGCACGGGCGAAGCCCGCACGGCCTCTGGGTCGGCGTCGCAAGCGACGCCTTGGCACTTGGCTACGCCCCATCACAACGCCAATTATCCAAGAACGGGTGTTAGACGGCCGCACGGGCGAAGCCCGCACGGCCTCTGGGTCGGCGTCGCAAGCGACGCCTTGGCACTTGGCTACGCCCCATCACAACGCCAATTATCCAAGAACGGGTGTTAGACGGCCGCACGGGCGAAGCCCGCACGGCCTCTGGGTCGGCGTCGCAAGCGACGCCTTGGCACTTGGCTACGCCCCATCACAACGCCAATTATCCAAGAACGGGTGTTAGACGGCCGCACGGGCGAAGCCCGCACGGCCTCTGGGTCGGCGTCGCAAGCGACGCCTTGGCACTTGGCTAAGTACTCGATGCTCGACGGGAAGACAACACGCACGAGTGAGATCAGCGGCGGTCGCTGAGCAGGAAAAGGAGGGCGACCGCCGCGAAGATGACCGCCAGGAGCAGCGCGAGCCAGTCCAGCAGGAAGGCCAGGATCACGACGACGACCGCGAGCGCCTGGGAGGCGGCGGCGATCCACGAGAGCTGGCGGCCGGTGTCGGACTGCGTTTCCCGGCCCCAGAAGATGTAGATGGCGAGACACGGGATCGCGATCGCGACAATCGTCCACTTGCCGAGTCCGGGGGCCAGCCAAACGACGACGCCTTCGACGACCGCGACCCAGAGCACGAGCCGTACGCGCCGCGCGCGGAGCCAGCGGCCCGACTTGCTCGTGCCGTGCTCGATCACCCCAGGCTGTGTCGGCTCCAGTGAGCTGCCGGTCGCCATGAATCAACGGTACCAAGCCGTCGTCGTCATCCAGGTTTGCCCGTGCTCGCGGAGCGCTTGCGCCGCGGCGGCCGCGTATTCTTCCACGTCGAAGAGGCCGTAGACGACCGGGCCGGCGCCGCTGACGTCGGCCCTGAACGCACCGAGGCTCAGGAGCTCGCCGGCGAGCGGGGACGACGCGAGATCGTTGGACGGAAGCGACGCGAGATCGCGCGGCCGGGCCACGCGTGCAAGCGCAGCGTCGAGGTCGGCCCGCCGCTCAGCCCAGCCCTCCTCGCCGCGGCGCTCGTCGAAGGCCGCGTAGACGGCGCCGGTCGACGGCTTGCTCTCGCCGCGCGGGAGGACGAGCGCAGCCCAGTAGTCCTGTGGGAGCTCGAGCGCGGTGAGGTCGGTGCCGGTGCCCTCGCCGAGCTGCGGGCCGGGTGCGAGGAAGAAGGGGACATCGACGCCCAGGTCGACGGCGAGTTCGTGCAGCTCGCCAGGGGGGAGCGGTTCTTCGAGGGTCTCGTTCGCAAGGCGAAGCGCGGTGGCGGCGTCAGAGCTCCCGCCGCCGAGACCGGCGGCGACCGGGATCTCCTTGCGGATCGTCGCGTTCCAGCTCACCCGCGGACTCGCCGCATCGGCCAGCGCCTCGAGGGCGGCCCGGACGAGCGTGTCCTCGGCGAAGCCCTCGACGCTGATCTCGGGCGCGGGCTCGACGGAGATCTCGTCTGCAAGCTCGAGACGCTGGAGGACGGTCGCAACCTCGTGCAGGCCGTCGTCGCGACGCGGGCCGACGACAAGGGCCAGATTGAGCTTCGCGTTCGCGCTCGCAGTCGTCACGAGCCCAGGGCCTCGGTCAGCGCCACGAACTCCGGCGGCTCGAGCTCCTCGGCGCGGGCGGTGGGGTCGCGGCCGATGGTCTCGAGCGCCCCCTCGACCTGCTCGCGCGTCGCCACCCCCGACAGCTCCACGGAGTTGGCGAGCCACTTGCGCCGGTGCGCGAACGCCGCCGTCACGACCTTCTTCACACGCGCGAGTTCGGTTGTGGCGTCCGGCCGCCGCCGGAACGCGACCAGCGCCGAGTCGACGTTCGGCCTCGGGCGGAAGACCGTGCGCGAGACCGGGTGGAAGCCGGTTCGCTCGGCGGTGAGCTGGACGAGCACCGAGACCGCGCCGTACTGCTTGGTCGAGGGCTCGGCGAAGAAGCGGTCGGCGACCTCGCGCTGGACCATCACGCACCAGAGCCCAACGCTCGGCAGGCCGTCGAGGCTCTCGACGACGAGCGGCGTGGCGATGTTGTACGGCAGGTTGGCGACGAGCTTCGTCGGCGCCGGCCGGAGCTCGGTGAGATCGAGCCGAAGTGCGTCGCCGTGGCGTAGCTCGATGTTGTCCCGCCCCCCGAACCGCTCCGCGAGGACGCACACAAGCGAGTAGTCGACCTCAATCGCGTGGACATGGGACACGCGTTCGACGAGATAGCCGGTGAGGACACCAAGGCCGGGGCCGACCTCGAGCACGACGTCCTCCGGCGCGAGGTCGGCCAGCCGGCCGATCACGCCGAGCAGGTTCTCGTCGACCAGGAAATGCTGGCCGAGCTCCTTCTTCGGGGCGTCGGCGGGCCGGGTCATGCGAGGCCGAACGCGGCGGCGGCGTTCGCGTCGAGGCGCGCGGAGAGCGCCTGGGCGTCCTCGCCGCGGGCATCCGCGAGCACGCGGATCGTGTGGACGACATTCGCGGGCTCGTTCGGCCCTCCGCGCCGCGGTTGCGGGCTGAGATACGGGCTGTCGGTCTCCGCGAGCAACCGGTCGGCCGGAATCTGGCGTGCGGCCTCGCGCAGCTCCTCGGCCTTCGGGTAGGTGACGTTCCCGGCGAAGGAGACGTAGTAGCCGCGCTCGAACGCGACGGGCAGGAGCGCCGGGCTGGAGAAGCAGTGCAGGACGACGGTGCCGCCGAAGCCTTCGAGCGCGGCCGCCGTCTCTTCCTCGGCGTCGCGGCTGTGGATGACCACCGGCTTCTCGAGCTCGGCGGCCAGGTGGAGCTGGCGCTCGAAGAGAACGCACTGCCGGTCGCGCGGCGCGTAGTCGCGGTAGAAGTCGAGCCCGGTCTCGCCGACCGCGACAGCGCGCTCGTCGCCGAGGAGCTCGCGCAGCTCGTCGAGGCGATCGGCATCCGAGTCGCCGGCCTGGTGCGGGTGGATGCCGAGCGCCGCCCAGACTCCGGGCTCTCTGCCCGCGATCGCAAGCGTCTCCCGGCACGAGTCGATCCCTGACCCGACCGAGACGATCCGCTCGACCCCGGCGGCTCTCGCGCGGGCGACCAACTCGTGCGGAGGATCTGCGCACGCGTCGAGGTGCGCGTGCGTGTCGGTCACGTCCTAGGCGGCCGCGGTCGGAAGGTCCACGCGAGGGAAGAGCGGTTGCGCCGGCTCGATCCCCTCGGTCGCGCCCGCCTTGCCGTAGGCGACCTGGTCGAGCGCGAGGTCGACCGGCTGGCGGAGCGCTCCGAGGATGCGCGGGGCCGTCTCCGGCAGGTACGGCGAGAGCGCGACCGCGATCGCACGGACGCCGTCCGCGAGGTCGTAGAGAACGGCCGCGAGCTCGTCGGCCTTCGCCTCGTCCTTGGCGAGCTGCCACGGCGCGGTTTCCTCGACGTGCCGGTTGAGCAGCCGAACGACCTCCCACGCGCCCTCGAGCGCGCCCGTGAGGTCGTAGACGTCGAAGCGTTCGACGAGCTTCGACCGCAGGCCCTCGAGGGCGGATGCGAGCTCCTCGCTGCGCGGCCCCGGCGAGACTCGGCCGCCGACGTAGCGCGCGATCATCGCCGTCGTCCGCGAGACGAGGTTGCCGAGATCGTTCGCGAGCTCGCGCTCGTAGCGCTCGTGCAGCGCCTCGACCGAGGCGCTCCCGTCCTGGCCGAACGAGACCGACCGCAGCGCCCAGAACCGAACCGCGTCGCTCCCGTAGACGTCCACCAGGTCGAGCGGGTCGATCACGTTGCCGAGCGACTTCGAGATCTTGCGATCGTCCAGCAGCAGGTATCCGTGCACGAACAACTGCTTCGGGACGTCGTAGCCCGCGGAGAGGAGGAGCGCCGGCCAGAACACGCAGTGGAAGCGCAGGATGTCCTTGCCCAGCAGGTGCCGCACCTCCGGCCAGAAGCGGTCACGCAGGTCCTCCCCGTCACGCGCGTACGTGAGCGCGCTCAGGTAGTTGATGAGGGCGTCTACCCAGACATACGTGACCTGCCCTTCGTCCCAGGGGATCGGCACGCCCCACGGCTGCCCGGCTCGGCTGACGCTGAAGTCCCTGAGCCCGCCCTCGATGAAGCTCCGCGCCTCGTTGTAGCGGAAGCGCGGCAGCACGAAGTCCGGGCGCGCGTCGTAGAGCTCGAGCAGGCGGTCCTGGTAGGCGGAGAGTCGGAAGAAGTAGTTCTTCTCCTCGATGTGCTCCGGCGGGATCCCGTGCTCGGGGCAGAGCCCGTCGACCAGTTCGGACTCGCTCTTGAACTCCTCGCAGCCCACGCAGTAGAGGCCGACGTAGACGTCCTGGTAGATGTCGCCGTTGTCGTAGATGCGCTGCAGGAACTCCTGGACGAAGCGCTTGTGGCCCTCGTCGGTCGTGCGGATGAAGAAGTCATAGTCCGCATTGACCCGCCTAGGAAGCTCCCGCCAGGACTCGACGATCCCGTCGACGTACGCCTTGACGTCGATGCCTTGCTCCTCCGCGACGCGGTAGACCTTGGACGCATGCTCGTCCGTGCCGGTGAGGAAGAACGTCTCGTCTCCGCGCTGGCGATGGTGCCGGATGAGCGTGTCCGCGGCCAGGGTCGTGTACGCGTGCCCGATGTGCGGCGTCGCATTCACGTAGTAGATCGGCGTTGTCAGGTAGAAGCGCATCGGAGTCAATGATACGAGCCGACTCGCCGCCCGCCGGGACCCGGGATCGGCGTCGGACGAGGGCCAGTGGCACCGCAAGCAACACGATCGCCAGGAGACCGAGCGCGAGCAGAGCGCCCGGGAAGTGGCCGTTCCGGCTTGCGCTCTGCAGCGTCGGCTGCAGGGCCGGCCTCAGGAGCGGCCGATGAATCCCCACGTCCCTGCCCGGCGTCGCGTCGGGCTTGGCGCGCTTCGAGGCGGTGCGGGCCCGCTTCTGCGCCAGATCACGTGCGGCCTCGCCGGCTGTGGCCCTCCCGCGCGGGTGACGAATCACCGCCGTGCTGTGCACCGCCGGGCTTACAGCCGGCTCGGCGAGGTGCTGCCCTCCTCGTGTCGGAGCCGGAGGCGGGCCGCCAGTCCGCGTCGGAGCGATAGACGGTCGCTCGCCCGCCGCGGATACCGGCGCCGCAGCGCGTGTTGCGGCCGGAGCAGGGTGTGACGCCGGCGCCGGCGGCTTGGCGACCGCATCGGCCGGAGGGCCGGGGACCGGTGGCAAGCGCGCGGGCAGGAGCGAGAGCGGGTCGACGTAGCCGTCCTCGTCGGACGTCCGCCGGATGCCTAGATGGACGTAAGGCACCGAAAGCTCCGCTACCCCGCTCGGGCCGACAGCGCCGACCGTCTCACCCTCGGCGACCGGATCGCCGCGCCGGACCGCGTACGAGCCGAGGTGCACGAGCGTGACCGAGTAGCCGTCCGCCGTCTCGATCGTCACGACCTTGCCCAGGGTCGGGACCGTCCCGGCGAAGGCGACGGACCCCGACGAAGGCGCGACGACCGCGGCCCCGGGAGGTCCGCCGATGTCGATCCCGCGATGCTGTCCGGCGGCGTAGGGCGTGCTCTCATCGAAGGAGAAGAGCGTCAGGACAGCCCCGTCGACCGGCCAGCTCCAGCCGAGCGCGGGTGCGGGAACGACTAGGGCAACTACGGCAGCCAGGACGACGCTTAGGCGCATCTCGCTGTGTGACCTCCGTTGTCAGTCTTGCAAACCATGCCAAAGGTAGCAAAGCCGCATCGTCGTTGTCAAATGTGCTTACAGAGAGCTCTGGTAGAGGCGGTTCCGGGAGACTCCGGTGAGCCGCGAGACCACGTCGGCAGCCTGACGGCGCGAGACGTTTGCAGCGACCAGTTCAGCCACCGCCGCAGCCGCGGCGCCCTCGTCGAACGCCACCGGCTCGCCCGGGCCGAGCACAAGGGTTATCTCCCCCTTCGCGCCCGCCTTGAACCGGTCGGCGAGCTCCGCGACCGATCCGCGCGCGATCTCCTCGAACCGCTTCGTCAGCTCGCGGCAGACCGCGCCCGGCCGCTCGGGGATCACCCGCGCGAGGACCCCGAGCGACGTCCCGACCCGCTGCGGCGACTCGAACGCGACGGCCGCCCACGGCCAGCCGGCCAGCTCCTCGGCGAGCGCGACGAGAGCCCGCTCGCCACGCGGCAGGTAGCCGAGGAACTGGTACCGCTCGGCGACGAGGCCGCTCGCGACGAGCGCCGTCTCGACCGACGACGGCCCGGGAATGACCGTCACGGGTACACCGGCGTCGAGGGCCGCGCCGACGAGCCGCGCGCCCGGGTCCGAGATTCCCGGCAGCCCGGAGTCGCTTACCAGCGCGACGCGCTCCCCCGCCTCGAGCCGCGGCAGAAATTCTCCCGTCCGCTGCGCTTCGTTGTGCTGGTGGTAGGAGACGAGCCGCGCCCGCACGCCGTGCCGCTCGAGCAGCTTCCGGGTGTGACGCGTGTCCTCGCAGAGGACGACGTCCGCCTCGGCGAGCTCGCGCAGGACGCGCAGGGTGACGTCCTCGAGGTTGCCGATCGGCGTCGCGCAGACCGCGAGCGGCACGACCTACTCCCCGTCGAGCGCCTCGAAGCCGATCATCGCGGCCCCGATCACGCCCGCGTCGATGCCGAGCTCCGCCTCGACGATCCTGACCGCATCACGGCCCGGCTCGAGCCCTTCGCGCGCGACGACCTCCCGGGCCGGCTCGAGCAGGAGCTCGCCGGCCGCGCCGAAGCCGCCGCCCACGACGACGAGCTCGGGCTCGAAGACGTTCACGAAGGTCGCGATCCCGGCGCCGAGCTTCCGCCCGATTCCTGCGAGCGCCTCCAGGGCCGCAGCCTCGCGCCCGCGCGCCCGCGAGACGAGGTCTTCCGCGTCCGACCCGGGCCCGAAGAGCTTCCGCGCGATGCGGTCGGCAACGGGCCCGCACGCGTACGACTCGAGGTGTCCGTGGCCCCCGCAGGGACAGGGAGGCCCGTCGACGTCGATCACGATGTGGCCGAGCTCGGCAGCACTGCCGGTGGAGCCGCGAAACGGGCGCCCGTCGACGATCAGTCCGCCGCCGACGCCGGTCCCGAGCGTGAGCATCACGACGTTGCTCGCGCCGCGTGCGACGCCGGCCTTCCACTCGCCGATGGCGGCCGCGTTCGCGTCGTTCTCGATCCCGACCGGCAGGCCGTGCGTCTCCCGCATCCGGTCGCGCAGGTCGACGCCTTCGAGCGGCAGGTTCACGGCGGAGATCGAGCGGCCGCGCCGCTGGTCGATCCGCGACGGGATTCCAATCCCGAGCGCCGCCACGTCGGCTCCGGCGCGCAGCTCCTCGATCAGGCCGTCGAGCGAGGCGAGCAGCGCCTCCTGGGAGGAACTCTTCGCCGGCCGCTCGAGCCGGGCTTCGATCTCGCACGCGCGCGTGACGACCGCGCCGAGCGTCTTCGTCCCGCCCACGTCGACGCCGATGACTCGCGCGCCAGCCCCAGTGCTCCCTTGATGCGCGGCCACCGTGGCTACCATACGCCGCCGAATGGCGTCGCCCGGCGGAGAGAAGCCGTATCGCCTCTACCGCGGGGGACGCGTCAAGGGCCGGGTGCCCACGGTCCCTCCCCGGAAACCGCCTCCACGGGAGCCTCGGGCGCGAAGCGACGGTCGCGAGCGCCCCGGGAAGCCCAGCAAGCAGCGCACGCCGAGGCGAATTCGCTGGGGGCGCCAGATCGGGATCGCGATCGGGCTCGTGATCCTCTTCTTCGTCTTCTGGGCCCTGCTCGGCTACCTCACGTTCCGCGGCGGCGTCTCCGATGCGAACAAGCGGCTCCCGGCAACGGTCACGAGCGTCCTCGCGCCGGACAAGGGCTCGCTGCTGACGAACTCGACCACGATCCTGATGCTCGGCACCGACCACTCGCTCGCGGTCTCGCGCTCGGGCGACCGGCACTCCGACTCGATCACGCTCCTGCGGACCGATCCGGGTCACGGGCGCCTCTACTACCTCTCGATCCCGCGCGACCTCAGCGTCGAGATCCCCGGCTACGGGACGGCCAAGATCAACACCGCGTTCCAGGTGGGCGGCCCGCGGCTTGCGATCCGCACGATCGCCGACTACACGACGATCCCCGTCAACCACGTGGTGGTCGTCAACTTCGCCGAGTTCCGCGACCTCATCGACAAGGTCGGCGGGATCGACGTCGTCGTCACGCGGCCGATCCTCTCCAAGTTCGACTGCCCCTACGCCTCGCCCGTTCGCTGCGCGCGCTGGCCGGGCTGGCGCTTCGCAGAGGGCAAGCAGCATCTCGACGGCCGCCGCGCCCTGATCTACTCCCGCGTGCGCAAGAACCTGCTCAACCCAGCCGAGAGCGACATTACCCGCACCGAGCGGAACCAGCAGGTCCTCCAGGCCGTGATGGGCAAGCTGGCGAGCTACGAGACGTTCATGCGGATGCCGTTCATCGGCAGCGACCTGATGAAGCCACTCTCGACCGACCTCTCCGCGAACCAGTTCGTCGCGCTGGGCTGGAACAAGTTCCGCGCCGACCGCACGATCCACTGCCGGCTCGGGGGGATCTCGACCGGCGGCGACATCACGCCGAGCGAGGACAACGCGAAGGTGATCCTGATGGTCCTCGGCCGCTCGGCAGTGCAGCCACCCGCGCCGACCGGAGACACGTATCCGCCGGGGTGCCTCTTTGGCAGTCCGGCGCCCGGTTAAGTCTCCGCGGTTTTCTCCTTTTTGTCCTTCTTCTCGTCCGTCTTCTTTGGCTCGGAGTCGGACGAACTCGCGCCGTCCTTCGACTCCTCACGCTTGCGCCCGCCCGAGCCGCGCCCGTAGTCGGTCGAGTAGAAGCCCGATCCCTTGAAGTGCACCGCCACCGGGTAGAGCACGCGCTCGAGGGGCCCCTCGCCGCAGACCTCGCAGACGTCAGGCGGCGCCTCGTGCATGCGCTGGAAGAGCTCGAACAGGTGCCCATTGGGACAGCGGTACTCGTAGATCGGCATTCGCTCTAAGGATAGTGGGGCCGGTTCCCGGCATCGCTTGCGATGCCGGCGTCAGGACGGGCGGGCTCCGCCCGTGCGTCCGTCTGAACTGACCGGTCGAGCCGGCTGCCTCTTTGCGTGCATCGCTATGACCCGCGCTCGCGCTCGACGGTCTCGCGATAGCACGGGGCGTCTTCGAACGCCGCGAGCCCCGGCGGCGTCTGGCGAGCGCGCTGGCGTTTGCGGCGGACGGCGGCGAGCACGGCGGACGCTCCGACGACGCCGCCGATCAGGAACGACCGCAGCCGTTCCGTCTTCGGCCTGCCGTCCATGCTGCGATTCTAGGCGCGGAACCATGATCTGCACGCTCGGCGACCTGCTCCTGGATGTGATCGTGCGCGCGCCGCAGCCGCTCGCAGCCGGCGCGGACACGCCTGTCGAGACGCGCGTCGTCTCCGGGGGCCAGGCCGCGAACGTCGCAGCGTGGATCGTCGCCCTCGGCGGGCAGGCCCGCTTCGTCGGGAAGCAGGCCGACGACGAGACCGGCGAGCTGGCGCGGTCGCTGCTCGAGCGGCGCGGGGTCGAGCTCGCCGGGCCGCGCGGCGACGGGAGGACGGGCGTCGTCGTCTCGTTCGTCGGCGCAGACGGCGAGCGCTCGATGGCGACCGACCGCGGCGTCGCGCCGGATCTGCGGGCCGACGAGCTCGACGCGGGCTGGTTCCTCGGCTGCGAGTGGCTCCACCTCTCCGGCTACAGCCTGCTGGCAGAGCCGATCGGCCACGCAGCGCTCGCGGCAGCCGGGCTCGCGCGCGCCGGGAGCGCACGCGTGAGCGTCGACCTCTCGTCGTGGAGCGCGATCCGGGCGTTCGGGCCGGAGCGGTTTCGGGAGCGTCTGGAGGAGCTCGCGCCCGATGTCGTCTTCGCGAACGAGCCGGAGTGGGAGCTCGTCGGCGGCGCCTACGCCCTCGCCGAGACGGCGGTGGTGAAGCGGGGCTCCCGCGGCGTGACGGTTCTCGTGGGCGGCGAGGTCGAGGAGCGCGAGCCGGTTCCGGGCGAGGTCGTGGACACGACCGGCGCGGGCGACGCGCTCGCGGCGGGGTTCATCGTCGGCGGGATCGACCTCGGCGTCGAGGCCGCAGCGCGCTGCGTCGCGCAGATGGGAGCCGTACCGTGAGCTCCGTGACGGATCTCGTACGAATCGCACCGGAAGTGCAACAAGCTCTCCACAACGGCGCCCCCGTCGTCGCGCTCGAGACTACCCTGATCGCCCACGGGTTCCCTCCCAGGGTGGGGGTGGAGGTGGGGCTCGCCGCTGAGGCGGCGGTCAGGGCCGGAGCGGCCGTGCCTGCAACGGTCGGGGTGCTCGACGGTGCGGTTGTCGTCGGCCTGGATGGCCAGGAGCTCGAGCGGTTCGGCGAGGCAGGCCCGGACGCACTGAAGGCCGGGCCGCGGGACCTCGCAGCCTGTGCCGCGCAGGGCTCGATCGGGGCGACCACCGTCGGCGGGACGCTCGCCGTCTGCCGACTCTGCGGGATCCGGTTCATGGGAACCGGCGGGATCGGCGGCGTGCACCGCGGCTTCGCGGAGCGCCCCGACATCTCTGCCGACCTGACGGAGCTCGCGCGGACGCAGACGCTCGTCGTCGGCTCCGGCGCCAAGTCGCTCCTCGACGTTCCCGCAACCGCCGAGGCCCTCGAGACGCTCGGCGTCCCCGTCCTCGGCTACCGGACCGACGAGCTGCCGCTCTTCTATTCGGCCACCGGCGGCCCGCCGGTCTCGGCGCGCGTCGAGTCCGCAGCCGAGGCGGCCCGCGTCGCGCAGGCCCACTGGGAGCTGGGCGGCTCGGGGCTCCTGCTCGCGAACCCGCCCGAGAACGGGATCGACGTGGAGCCGCTCATCGCCGAGGCGCTCGCAGCCGCCGAGGCCCAAGACGTGAGGGGCAAGGCGGTGACGCCGTTCGTGCTCTCGTACCTACACGAGGCGAGCGGCGGCCGCACGCTCGAGGTGAACCGAGAGATCGTCGTCGCGAACGCGCGCCTGGCCGCCGAGACGTCCGCCGTGTTCGCGGGCTAGTTCACTCCAACGCGATCGTGCAGCCCTTGCCTGGGCTTAACCGCACCGTTGCCTCGACGAGCTCTCCCGAGGCCGCATCGAACGCCTCGCTGCAGCGATCGGTCGGCGGATCGAGGTCGCCAGCGCAGCTCGGGTCGCACGGCCGCTGGAAGCTGACGAGCCGGTACGAGCCCGGCACGAGGCTGATCGTCGCGGTCGGCTTGACCAGGCGCACCTGCCGCACCAGCCGACCCTCGCGCTCGACCCGCACGTACGAGAGCGAGCCTTCGATGTACTGGCCGCTCCCGGGCACGAGGCCCTGCTGGACGTGAAGTCTCGCCGGTCCTGAGCGGTTCGTGCTCCCGCAGGCCGCGCCGAGCAGCGCAACCACCGCGACGAGCGCAACCGCGAGAGCCCTCAACCCACGGAGCTGAGAAAATCGTCGATCGACAGCGCCGGAAGCGTCTGCAGCTTCGCGCTCCCGCGCGCTCCGAGCGCGACCGACACGCGGGCCATCGTCTCCGTGTCGGGCGCCTCGACCACGTTCACGAAGTCGAACGGCCCGAGCGTCGCCCACTGGTGGATGACCTTCGCGCCTAGCTCCTCCACGTCACGGTTGACCTCCCGGAGCCGGTCGGGGTTCGCCTTCAGCGTCTGGACGCCCTGGGCGGTCAGGTTGGAAAGCATGATGTACGTCGGCATCGTTCCTCCCTTTCGCGACTCTCGCCGCCTGGTCGAAATAGAGCAGGGCGGCGCCGAGGAACAGTATGGGCGAGATCACGAGCAGCGACAGGAAGGCCGAGGCCTGGCGCGCGGTCTCGCTCGCGCCGAGAAGGAGGAAGAACAGCACTGTCGAGGTCAGGAACGAGACGATCACGAGCGTCGCCAGCGAGCCGATCGAGTGGATCGGGTCGGCGCGCCCGAGCTCGAAGCCGCGCCGCAGCGAGTCGCGGAAGCCCCGCTGCTCGATCACCGCGGCCGGAACCGCGAGCCCGACAAGCCCCAGCCACACGACGGCCGGGAGAACGAAGAGGCTGAGCAGGAACGGCGCCGGGAGAAAGACGACGTACCCGGCTGCAAGGCCGGTCCAGATCGCGCGTCGCGTCACCGGCTCGTCGAAGGCGATCGCCACTGCACGCACGTAGACGGCAGTCATCAGCGATACCCACACCGTGAGGACGAACGCAAGCCTCCACCAGCCCGGGATCTCGGCCAGGCCCACAGCCGCAGCGGCCGGCCCGAGCCCGAGCGCGAGCGAGGCCCAGAAGCGCCGCCGGTAGAGGTTGATCGTCTCGGCGACGAGCTGGCCGACCGTCCGCGTCTCCGGCGGAAGCGGAGGCGACAGCGGCTCTCTGGGTTTGCCTTGCCTGGCCAACGAACGCCGTGGGCCTAGGCCGCGCGACGGAATGGCAGAAACCGGCAAAGGAGTCGGCGGCGGCGGTCGCGACGCTCGTCCTCCTCCCGCCAACGCGTCTGCAACCGCTCGTAAAGCGCCTCGAACTCCCGCCGGTTGCGATCCCACTGCGCCCGCTGGGCGCGCCGTTCCTCAGGACTCATCTTCCCGGCCATCGCCGTCCTCGTCCTCTCCAAGCAGGCGATCGAGCTTCGCGTTCATGTCCATCAGCATCCGAATGATGCCAGCGACGGTCTCGCGGTCGAGCGCCGGATCCGAGCGTCGCCACACGCTCGAATCGTGCTGGCGACCGCTGCCCGGCCGCAAGTTGACCGAAATGGCCTAGACCGCGGCGGGCTCAGGGGCGGCGGCCTTCTCGAACGCGAGCTCGCCGTCGGCTGCGTCGACGTGGACGACGTCGCCCTCCGCGAACTCGCCTTCCAGGAGCCGCAGCGCGAGCGGGTTCTCGAGCATGCGCTGGATCGCGCGCTTGAGCGGGCGAGCGCCGTAGGTCGGGTCCCACCCGGCCTCCGCAAGGGTTTCGCGGGCCGCGTCGGTCAGCTCGAGACCCAGGCCGCGCTCCGCAAGCCTCTGCTCGACCCGCCGGAGCTGCAGCTCGACGATCTCGCCGATCTGCTCCTTCGTCAGCGGCTCGAACTCGACGATCTCGTCGATCCGGTTCAGGAACTCCGGCCGGAAGATCTCGCGCATCGCCTCGGCCGAGCGGACGTTCGAAGTCATGATCAGGACGGTGTTGCGGAAGTCGACCGTGCGGCCCTGGCCGTCGGTCAGACGCCCGTCGTCGAGGATCTGCAGCAGGACGTTGAAGACGTCTGGATGCGCCTTCTCGATCTCGTCGAGGAGGACGACCGAGTACGGCCGCCGCCGGACGGCTTCCGTGAGCTGGCCACCCTCGTCGTAGCCGACGTAGCCTGGGGGTGCGCCCACGAGCCGCGAGACGGTGTGCTTCTCCATGTACTCGCTCATGTCGAGCCTGACGAGCGCGCGCTCGTCGTCGAACATGAACTCGGCCAGAGCCCGGGCGAGCTCGGTCTTCCCCACACCCGTCGGGCCGAGGAAGACGAACGAGCCGATCGGCCTGTTCGGGTCCTGCAGGCCCGAGCGCGCGCGGCGAAGCGCGTTCGCGACAGCCTCGACCGCCTCGTCCTGGCCGACGACGCGCTCATGCAGGCGCTCCTCCATGTGGATCAGCTTCTCGGTCTCGCCCTCGAGCAGCCGGTCGACGGGGATGCCGGTCCAGCGCGCGACGACCTCGCCGACGTCGTCCTCGTCGACTTCCTCCTTGACCATGGGCTCGACGCCGTCCTCCTGCTCGCCCTCCGCAAGCTCCTGCTCGAGCGCGGGCAGCTCGCCGTAGCGGATCTCGGCGACGCGCTGGAGGTCGCCGACGCGCTCGGCGCGCTCGGCCTCCTGGCGCAGCTCGTCGATCATGCGGGTGATTTCCTTCACGCGCTCGAGCTGCTCCTTCTCCTTGGCCCAGCGCGCGGCCAGCTCGTTGCGCCGCTCCTGCGCCTCGGCAAGCTCGCGCTCGAGCGGCTCGCGCACCTCCTTGGACTCCTTGGCCATGGCAGCGAGCTCGATCTCGAGCTGGCGCACACGGCGGTCCGCCTCGTCGAGCTCGAGCGGTGAGGAATCGATCTCCATGCGCAGCCGCGAACCCGATTCGTCGACCAGGTCGATCGCCTTGTCGGGCAGGAACCGGTCGGCGATGTAGCGGTCGGAGAGCACCGCCGCCGCGACCAGCGCCGCGTCGCGGATGCGGACGCCGTGGTGCGCCTCGTAGCGCTCCTTCAGCCCGCGCAGGATCGCGATCGTGTCGGCGACGGACGGCTCGCCGACGAAGATCGGCTGGAACCGCCGCTCCAGGGCCGCGTCCTTCTCGATGTGCTTGCGGTACTCGTCGAGCGTCGTCGCGCCGATGGCGCGCAGCTCGCCGCGCGCGAGCATCGGCTTGAGCATGTTCGCGGCGTCGACGGCGCCCTCGGCCGCGCCCGCCCCGACGATCGTGTGCAGCTCGTCGATGAAGAGGATCAGTTCGCCGGCCGCATGCTGCACCTCGGTGAGCACGGCCTTGAGCCGCTCCTCGAACTCGCCGCGGTACTTCGAGCCGGCGAGCATGGCGCCGATGTCGAGCGCCCAGACGCGCTTGCCCTTCAGCCCCTCGGGGACGTCGCCGGCGACGATCCGCTGCGCGAGCCCCTCGACGATCGCGGTCTTGCCGACCCCGGGGTCGCCGATCAGGACCGGGTTGTTCTTCGTGCGCCGCGAGAGCACCTGGATCACGCGGCGGATCTCCTCGTCGCGGCCGATGACCGGGTCGAGCTTGCCGTCCTCGGCGAGCTCGGTCAGGTCGCGGCCGAACTTCTCGAGCGCCTGGTAGCTACCCTCCGGGTCCTGGCCGGTCACGCGCTGACCGCCGCGGACCTTGGCGATCTTCTCCTCGAGCTCGTCGCGCGGGACGACGTCCAGCGCGAGCAGCAGGTGCTCGGTCGAGACGTACTCGTCCTCCAGGCGCCGCGCCTCGTCGAACGCCTTGTCGAGGATGCGCGCGACGGCCGCGCTCACCTGCGGCTGCTGCTGCGCGCCCTCGGTCGAGGGCTTGGTGCGGAGCGCTGCCTCGGCCTGTGCGCGCAGCCTGGCCGCATCGGGCACGAGCTGCTGCGGAAGCTCCTGGTCGAGGAGCGCGAGCAGCAGGTGCTCCGGGTAAAGCTCGGGGTTGCCCATGCGGCGCGCCAGCTCCTGGGCGGCGGCGACCGCTTCCTGCGATTTCAGTGTCAGCTTGTTGAAGTCCATCGTCTCTCCGGTAGTTGAGTCGGGTCGTACAGAACCAGGTCGCGGCGGTATTGCTTGTGCACCTCTGCGATCGTGTCGCGCATCTCGCGCTCGAGCCGTTCCATCCGTTCCTGCATCCGCAGGAGCTGCTCCTCGAGGTCGAGCACCGTCTGGACGCCCGCGAGGTTGAGCCCGAGCTCGCCGGTCAGGCGCTGGATCAGGCGCAGCCGCTCGAGGTCGGCCTCGGAGTAGAGGCGCGTGTTACCGGCCGTGCGCTTGGGCCGGACGAGGCCCTTCTGCTCGTACATCCGCAGCGTCTGCGGGTGCATGCCGACGATCTCGGCAGCGACGGAGATCATGTAGCGCGGCCGCTCGTCCATCAGCGTCGTCCCTTCGCAGCGTGGACCGCGCCCGAGACGAGGACGAGCAGGCCGGCGACTACCAGCGCGACCGCCACCAGGAAGAGCCCGTTCAGCCAGAAGGGCCGGGCCTGCTCTTCGAAGTAGTTCACCTGGACGAGGCCGGCCACAACGTAGAGGCCGAGCCCCGCCAGGAACGAGACGATCGCGATAGAGAGGGGCCGCCTCATTCGCCGAGCCCCTCCCGCGGGTTCTCGCGCGAGGCCTTCTGCAGCGCCTCGACCGCTTCGCGCTCGGCCTTGCTCAGCTTCTTCGGCACGGTCAGCTTCACGCGCGCGAGGAGGTTGCCGCGGCCGGAGCCCTTGAGCTTCGGCGCGCCCTTGCCCTTTACGCGGAGCAGCGTGCCGTCGGTCGTGCCCGACTTGACCTTGACGGTCACCGGCCCGTCGGGGGTAGGAACCTTGACGGTCGCGCCGAGCGCGGCTTCGGGATACGTGACGGGCACGTCGACGATCAGGTCGTCGCCGCGCCTCGTGTACAGCTTCGAGGGTGCGACGCGCGTGACGACGAAGAGGTCGCCCGCCTCGGCGCCGCCGTAGCCCGCCTCGCCCTTTCCGCGCAGGCGGATCCTGGACCCGTCCTTGACGCCGGCCGGGATCTTGACCTTGTAGCGCTTGGTGCGCCGCTCGCGGCCCGAGCCGTGGCAGCGCGGGCACGGGTCCTCGATCACGGTGCCGTTCCCACGGCAGCGCGGACACGGCTGCGACAGCGCGAACAGGCCCTGACTCTCGGCCTTGACCCCGCGCCCGTGGCACTCGGGGCACAGGGTCGGCGCGGTTCCCGGCTTCGCGCCGGAGCCGCCGCACTCGCGACAGGCGGTCTCGAGCTCGACCGGGATCGTCGTCTGCACGCCCTTCAGGGAGTCCTCGAACGAGAGCCGCACCTCGACCTCGATGTCGCGGCCACGCTGGCCGCGCTGCTGCTGCTGCTGGCGCCCGCGGGCGCCGAAGAGCCCGCCGAAGATGTCGCCGAGATCGCCGAGGTCGCCGAGGTCGAAGCCCTCGGTGAACGTGTAGCCGCCCGGACCGGGCCGGCCGTTCTCCGCGCCGAAGCGGTCGTACTGCTTGCGCTTCTCCGGGTCGGAGAGCACGTCGTAGGCGTGCTGCACCTCCTTGAAGCGCTCCTCGGCCTCGCTGTCGCCCGGGTTCGCGTCGGGGTGGTGCTGCCGGGCGAGCTTGCGGTAGGCCTTCTTGATCTCGTCCTGGCTCGCACCCTTCGAGACGCCGAGCGTCTCGTAGAGGTCCTTAACGGCCGCCATCGTCCTCCTGCGAAACAGGAGCCGCAGCGACCACGACGCGCGCGGGGCGCACGACGCGGTCGCCGAGCTTGTAGCCCTTCTGGACGACCTCGATCACCGAGCCCTCCTCGTGGTCCGACGGCTGCGAGAGCAGCGCCTCGTGGACGTGCGGGTCGAAGCGTCCGTTGGTCTCGATCTCCGCGAGGCCCTCGCGCTCGAGCGCCTCCGCGAGCTCCCGGTGGACGAGGCGAACACCCTCCTCGAGCTTGGCCTCCTCGTGCTCCTCGGCCGCCGCGAGAGCCCGCTCGAGGTCGTCGAGCACCGGCAGGAGCTCCTTCACGAGCCGCTCGTGGGCGCGCGCGACCAGGCTCTCCTGGTCACGCGCGGCCCGCTTGCGGTAGTTCTCGAAGTCGGCAGCGACGCGCTTGAGGTCGTTCAGGTACTCGTCCCGCTCGGCCTCCAGCGCCGCCAGCCGCTCCTCGAGCTCTGCCTTCGTCGTCGGCGCCGTCACGAGGTCTTGGCCTCCTCGTCGACCACCTCGGCGTCCTCGATGACCTCCTCGTCGGAGTCCCCAGCCTCGCCGTTGCCGGACGAGGACGAGGCCTGCTGGGCCTGCGCGGCCTGTGCGTAGACCGCCTCGGCCAGCTTCTGCGAGGCCTCCTGGAGCGCGTCCGTCTTGGCGCGGATCTCGCCCAGGTCGTCTGTCTCGAGCGCCTGCTTGAGCTCCATCACGCGGCCCTCGATCGTCGAGCGCTCGGCCTCGTCGAGCTTGTCGCCGTGCTCCTTGAGGCTCTTGTCGGTCGCGTAGGCCATGGACTCGGCCTGGTTCTTGGCGTCCGCGAGCTCCTTCAGCCGGTGAGCCTCGTCTGCGTGGGCCTCGGCGTCCTTGATCATCTGGTCGACCTCGTCCGGCTTGAGGCCCGAGCCGCCCTCGATCTTGATCTGCTGCTCGTTCCCGGTGCCGAGATCCTTGGCCGAGACGTTGATGATCCCGTTCGCGTCGATGTCGAACGTGACCTCGACCTGCGGCATGCCCCGAGGCGCCGGCGGGATGCCGACGAGCTGGAACTTGCCGAGCGTCTTGTTGTAGAGCGCCATCTCCGACTCGCCCTGGAGGACGTGCACCTCCACCGACGGCTGGTTGTCCTCGGCGGTCGTGAAGACCTCCGACTTCTTCGTTGGGATGGTCGTGTTGCGCTCGATCAGCTTCGTGAAGACGCCGCCCTTCGTCTCGATCCCGAGCGAGAGCGGAGTCACGTCGAGGAGCAGGATGTCCTTGACCTCGCCCTTGAGCACGCCGGCCTGGATGGCCGCGCCGACGGCGACGACCTCGTCCGGGTTGACGCCCTTGTGCGGGTCCTTGCCGATCAGCTCCTTGACCTTGTCCACGACCGCAGGCATGCGGGTCATGCCGCCGACGAGGACGACGTGGTCGATCTTCGACGCGTCGAGCCCGGCGTCGGCCAGGCACTTCTTGGTCGGCTCGACCGTGCGCTCGAGCAGCTCGGACGTGAGCTCGTTCAGCTTCGCCCGCGTGAGCTGCAGGTCGAGGTGCTTCGGGCCCTCGGGAGTGGCGGTGACGAACGGCAGGTTGATCTGCGTCGTCATCGTCGACGAGAGCTCGATCTTCGCCTTCTCGGCCGCCTCGTAGAGGCGCTGGAGGGCCATCTTGTCCTCGGAGAGGTCGATGCCCTGGTCGCGCTTGAACTCGGCCACCATCCAGTCGACGATCGCCTTGTCGAAGTTGTCGCCTCCGAGGTGGTTGTCGCCGTTCGTCGCCTTCACCTCGAAGACGCCATCGCCGAGCTCGAGGATCGAGACGTCGAACGTCCCGCCGCCGAGGTCGAAGACGAGGATCGTGTGGTCCGAGGTCTCCTTGTCGAGGCCGTAGGCGAGCGCGGCGGCAGTGGGCTCGTTGATGATCCGCAGGACGTTGAGACCGGCGATCTTGCCGGCGTCCTTGGTCGCCTCGCGCTGCGCGTTGTTGAAGTAGGCCGGAACGGTGACCACCGCTTCGGTGACCGCCTCGCCGAGGTACGCCTCGGCGTCGGCCTTCAGCTTCTGCAGGATCATCGCGCTGATCTCCGGCGGCGCGTACTCCTTGTCGCCGGCCTTCACGCGGACGTCGCCGTTCGGCCCCTGCACGACCTCGTAGGGGACGATCTTCATCTCCTCCGAGACCTCGCCGAACTTGCGCCCCATGAACCGCTTGATCGAGAAGATCGTGTTCTGGGGGTTCGTCACCTGCTGGCGCTTCGCAGGCGCGCCGACGAGCCGCTGACCGTCGTTCGCGAACGCGACGACGGACGGGGTGGTCCTCCCGCCCTCGGCATTCGGGATCACGGCAGGCTCGCCGCCCTCGATCACGGCCACGCATGAGTTGGTCGTGCCGAGGTCGATTCCAATAGTCTTGGCCATCTCTGGGTCTTCCTCCAATCGTATGGTGAGAAAATCTAAGTCCGATGTTATCAACTCTCTCGTAGGGCTCGCAACCTGCAACGAGGTGCCCGAGCTCGACGAGGATGGACCAGCGCTCCTGGCGGCCCTGAGCGCGCGCGGCGTCGAGGGAGTTCCGGCCGTCTGGGACTCGCCGGAGGTCGACTGGGAGCGCTTCGAGCTCGTGGTCGTCCGCTCGACCTGGGACTACGCGGAGCGGCGCACGGAGTTCCTCGACTGGGCCGCGCGGCTGCCCAGGGTCCTCAACCCGCTGCCCGTCCTGCGCTGGAGCACGGACAAGCGCTACCTCGCCGAGCTCGAGGCTGCGGGCGTGCCGATCGTGCCGACCCGCTTCCTCGAGCCGGGCGAGGCGTTCGAGCCGCCGGACGGGCGTTTCGTCGTCAAGCCGGTCTTCTCGGCCGGAGGACGAGCCTCGGCGCGCTACGAGCCCGAGGGGGCGGCCGCCGCGGCCGCGCACGTGGAGGCGCTTCACGGCGAAGGCCGGGCGGCGATGGTCCAGCCGCACGTGGACGGCGTGGAGACCGCGGGCGAGATCGCGCTGATCTTCCTAGGCGGCACGTACTCGCACGCAGTCCGCAAGCGCGTCTCGCTGCGCGACGGCGAGGCGAACACCCCGGAGCTGTACCTCGAGGAGGAGGTCTCCGCCGCGGAGCCCGGGCCGGAGGATCTCCGTGTCGCGGAGGCGGCGATCGCCTCGGCGCCGTGCGACGACGACCTGCTCTACGCGCGCGTGGACCTCGTCCACGATCCGGATCCGCTCGTGCTCGAGCTCGAGCTGGCCGAGCCCTCGCTCTACCTCTCGTACGAGAACGGCGCCGCCGCGCGACTGGCGGGGTTGGTTGCCGATGCACTGGCCGCAGACGGCTAGGCTTTCAGGCGTGGATCCGCTCGTCGATTCCTGGGGGCGGGAGATCAAGAGCCTGCGGGTCTCCGTCACCGACAAGTGCAACTTCCGCTGCCGCTACTGCATGCCGGCCGAGGGGCTGGAGTGGCTCGAGCGCGACGAGCTGCTGAGCTTCGAGGAGATGGCGCGGCTCGTGCGCGTGCTCGCGGCGATGGGCGTCGAGGAGGTGCGGCTGACCGGCGGCGAGCCGCTCGTCCGCCGCGACCTGCCCGTCCTCGTCGAGCTGCTCTCCGGGATCGACGGCGTGAACGACCTCTCGCTGACCACCAACGGGGTTCTGCTCGACCGCCTCGCGAAGCCGCTCGTCGACGCGGGGCTGACGCGGCTCAACGTCTCGCTCGACTCGCTCTCGCACGTGCGCTTTACGGAAATCACGCGGCGCGATGCCCTCGATCGTGTGCTCGCGGGACTCGAGGAGGCCGAGCGCTACCCGCAGCTGCGACCGATCAAGGTCAACTGCGTCGCGATGCGCGGGTTCACGGAGGTCGAGGTGCCCGCGCTGGCCGAGCTCGCGCGCCGCAAGCCCTACGTCGTGCGCTTCATCGAGTTCATGCCGCTCGACGCCGACGAGTCGTGGCGCGCCGACGAGGTCCTCGCCGGCGACGAGATCCGCGCACTGATCGAAGAGCGCTGGCCGCTCGAGGAGATCCCGGCGAAAGCCTCATCGACCGCTCGGCGCTTCCGCTTCGCCGACGGGAAGGGTGAGATCGGGTTCGTCAACCCGGTCTCGGAGCCGTTCTGCTCGAGCTGCGACCGGATCCGCCTGACAGCCGACGGCCAGCTCAGGACATGCCTCTTCTCGCGGAAGGAATGGGATCTCAAGACCCCGCTGCGGGAGGGCGCCTCCGACGGCGAACTCGAGGCGCTTCTGCGCTTCGCGGTACGTCACAAGGAGCTCAAGCACCGGATCAACGAGCCCGGTTTCGTGCGGGCAAGCCGATCGATGTCGCAGATCGGCGGCTAGGAAGGCTTCGGCAGGCAGGGACGTTAGTATTTTCGAGTTCCCGTGAGCACCTTCGTCGCAGCCGGTCGCAGGGTTCTCCCGAGAGGGTGGGCCGATCTCGGCCTCCAGATCGCCATCTGGTTCGGCTTCCTCGCCGCATACCAGGTCGCCCGCGGCCTGGCCGACCGGAACCCGCCGCGCGCGTTCGACAACGGCATGCACGTGATCGACTTCGAGCGCCACGCGAACGCGCTGATCGAGCTCACGCTGCAGCGCGCAGTGGACGGCTCGCAGTTCATGGCGACACTCGCGTCGTGGACCTACTGGAACTCGGAGTTCACGGTCGTCGGCCTCGCGCTGCTCTGGGTCTACCTGCGGCGCAACGACGCGTTCGTTCGCTTCCGGAACACGATCCTCCTCGCGAACGGGATCGGGCTCATCGGCTACGTCCTGCTTCCGACCGCACCGCCGCGGATGTTCCCCGACCTGGGCTTCGGCGACACGCTCGCCACCTACGCGGGCCTGAACCACGGCAGCGGCCTCATCGAGCTCGCCGCGAACCCATACGCCGCGATGCCGAGCCTGCACGCCGCGGATGCGCTGATCGTCGGCCTCGTCCTCTCGTCGGTCTGCCGCAACCGCGTGTTCAAGGTGCTGTGGCTCCTCTGGCCCGGCTGGGTCTGGTTCAGCGTGATGGCGACGGGCAACCACTTCTGGCTCGACGTCCTCGCCGGCGTCGTGGTCGCGATCATCGCGCTCGCCGTCATCTACGGAGCGCCGGCGCTCCGGGCCCGCCGCGAGCAGCCCCAAACGGCCAGCTGAGACATTGTTAGCGTGACCCGCGTGGGCACGCTCGCCTCGGTGAAGCAGAGCTACACGGACGGCACGCGCCGTCTCGCATCGCGCTGGATCGCGGGTCTCGCGCGCACGCGCGTGTCGCCGAACGCGCTCACCGCGGCGGGCGTGACGCTCTGCGCGATCAGCGCGGTGCTCGTCTGGTTCGCGGGCACCGGCGACAACAAGTGGTTGCTCTACTGGATCGCGGCGATCGTGTTCGTCGTCGGCTCGGTGCTCGACATCCTCGACGGCGCACTGGCTCGCCGGAGCGACAAGGCCACGCCCTTCGGCGCGTTCCTCGACTCGATCTCGGACCGCGTCAGCGAGGGCTTCGTGCTCACCGCGATCGCACTCGTGCTCGCGCACGACGGGAACCTGATCGCGGTCGCGTTCACGATCGCGGCGATCGGCGGCTCCTTCCTCGTCTCCTACGCGCGCGCGAAGGCCGAGCTTCTCGGGCTGCGCGGCGACGTCGGCCTCGGCAGCAGGGCCGAGCGCGTCGTCCTGATCACCGCGGGTCTCGTGCTCGCGCCGTGGATCGGGCTGCAGTGGGTGATCTACGTCCTCGCCGCGACCGCCTGGTTCACCGTCTTCCAGCGGATCTCGAGCGTTCGCACGCAGCTTCGCCGCGGCGACCGGTAAGCGTCGGCGCTATAGTGCTAGCACTTCTGTGCTATCACCAACCCGCAAGAACGTCCTCGTCAGGATGCCCGCCGCGCTCAAGCGACGGCTCGCCGACGAGGTTCAGCGCTCCGGCCAGAGCCTGAACGACGTCGCCGTCGGCATCCTCGCCTCCCGCTTCGCGGTCCCGTTCGAGCCGAGCGGCCGGCCGGGGAAGGCGCCCGGAGGCAGCGGGTCGGTGCTCCTGCGGATGCCGGTCGAGCTGAAGGACACGCTCGCCGCGCGGGCGGCGCAGCGCAAGCGAAAACTCAACGAGGTGATCGTCGAGACGCTCGACGCGGGCCTCGGAAAGGAACCAATGGCATCGAGCAACGGAAAAGTGCGGCGCTCGGAGGACAAGGTCCGTGTCGCGATCGTCGGCGTCGGCAACTGCGCGTCCTCCCTCGTGCAGGGCGTCGAGTACTACAAGGACGCGGATCCGGACGAGTTCGTCCCGGGCCTGATGCACGTCGACCTCGGCGGCTACCACGTGCGCGACATCGAGTTCACCGCGGCGTTCGACATCACGGTGGACAAGGTCGGCAAGGACCTCGCCGACGCGATCTGGGGCGCGCCGAACAACACGATCAAGTTCGCGGACGTGCCGAAGACCGGCATCACCGTCTCGCGTGGAATGGCCCACGACGGCATCGGCAAGTACCTGTCCGAGGTCGTCACGAAGGCGCCGGGCGAGACCGACGACGTCGCCGGCATCCTCAAGGAGACCGGTACCGACGTCGTCATCAACTACCTCCCGGTCGGCTCCGAGGAGGCGACCAAGTGGTACACGGAGCAGGTGCTCAATGCCGGCTGCGCGATGGTCAACTGCATGCCCGTGTTCATCGGCCGCGAGAGCTACTGGCAGCGGCGCTTCGAGGAGCAGGGCGTCCCGATCATCGGCGACGACATCAAGTCGCAGGTCGGCGCCACGATCACGCACCGCGTGCTGACGAGCATCTTCCGCGACCGCGGCGTGCGCGTCGACCGGACGTTCCAGCTCAACTTCGGCGGCAATGCCGACTTCATGAACATGCTGGAGCGTGACCGACTCGAGTCGAAGAAGATCTCGAAGACCAACTCGATCAAGTCGACGCTCCCCTACGAGCTCGAGGAGAAGAACATCCACGTCGGCCCGTCCGACTACGTGCCGTGGCTCGAGGACCGCAAGTGGGCGTACATCCGCATCGAGGGGACAGCGTTCGGCGATGTGCCGCTGAACGCCGAGCTGAAGATCGAGGTCTGGGACTCTCCGAACTCCGCCGGCGTCGTGATCGACGCGGTGCGGCTCGCGAAGCTCGCGCTGAACAACGGCGTGTCGGGGACGCTCGGAGGGCCGAGCGCCTACCTGATGAAGTCGCCGCCGAAGCAGTACCACGACGAGGAGGCGCGCGACCTCACGGAGGACTTCATCCGCAAGAACGCACGGAAACGCGTCAAAGGGGGCGCGAAGGCCTAAGGCGGCCTGATCGCTGACCGGGCTAGACTCGGAGGCGAATGGGCCTCCGCGTCTGCCTGGTCACGCCGTTCGCCTGGTCGCGCCCTCACGACGTCAACGAGCACGTTGCCGGAATCGCGGCGGAGCTGCGGAAGCTCGGCCACTCCGTGACGGTGCTCGCGCCTTCGACGCGGACCGCCGACCTGCTCGCCGGTCGGCGCGCCCTCCTGAACGGCGGCGACAACGAGGTGGTCGCGCTGGGGCCGGCCATCCCCGTCTCGCGCCGCAGCCGGATCGGCGTGCCGGTCGGTGTCCGGGCCAACCTGACGCTGGCCCTCAACCGCGGCGGCTACGACGTCGTCCATGGCTTCGAGCCGGGCCTGCCGAGCCTCTCGTACCTCGCCCTCCGCGACGCGCGCGCGCTCGCCGTCGCGACGTTCTCCTCGCCCGAGCGGCTCGGCTACCCGCCCGGGAAAGCGCAGCGCGAACGCCTGCTCGGCCGGATCGACGCGCTGATCGCGACCTCGGAGGCGACCGCCGAGGCCGCGGCCGCCCGGCTCCCAGGCTCGTACCGCGTGCTCGGGCCAGGAGTCGACACGGAGCTGTTCAAACCGGCGAAGAAGCGGCGGCTCGTCGTCTCCGAGTGGCGCCCGGGCGAGCGTGCCCTCTCGCGCGCGGTCAGCCGCGCGCTACGCGAGTTGCCGGACTGGAGCCTCGTTCTGCTGCGGACGAAGCCGCTCGCGGGCCGGCCGACGGTCTCACGGTCCCTTCGCGGCCGGACTCACGTCCGGACCCTGCGAGAGGGGCCTGCGCGTGCGACGCTCCTGAACGAGGCGGCGATCTTCGTGCCTGCGTTCGACGGGCTCGACCGCGTCTCGCTGGAGGCCGCCGCCGCCGGTGCGGCGATCGTCTCCCCGCCGCACGTCCGCGACCAGCCGGACCTGGCGGCCGCCGAGATCGGCAGGCTCGCCGAGGACGACGCGTACCGAACCAGGCGCCAGCACGAGGCGCGCGCGAGCGCCGAGCGCCAGAGCTTCGCGGCCGTCACCGCCGAGCTCGACGAGCTCTACCGCGAGCTCGCGGCGAAGCGGCGGCCCGAGCCTCTCACCTTTACGTTGCCGCCGCACCGCGACTGGATCCTGGCCGACCTCCACCTGCACACGTCCTGGTCGCACGACTGCGGGATCCCCGTCGAGGACCTGCTCGACCACGCCGAGGCGGAAGGGCTCGGTGCGATCGCGGTCACCGACCACAACGTCTTCGGCGGCGCGCTCGAGGCCGTCGAGCTCGCGCGGGACCGCGACCTGATCGTGATCCCCGGCGAGGAGGTGAAGACCGACAACCAGGGCGAGGTGATCGGGCTCTTCATCTCGGAGGAGATCCCGCGCGGGATGTCGTTCGCGAAGACGGTCGCAGCCATCAAGAGCCAGGGCGGCGTCGTTTATATCCCCCACCCCTTCGACCGCCTCCACGCGATCCCGGACCCCTCGACGCTGCACGAGCACCTCGAGGAGATCGATGTGTTCGAGGTCTACAACGCGCGGCTCCTGTTCGAGGGCTACAACGACGAGGCGCTGCGCTTCGCGCGCAAGTACGGGCTGACGATGGGCGCGGGCTCCGACGCCCACGTGCTCCAGGGTGTGGGCACGGGCGTGATCCGGCTGCGCAGCTTCGACGGGCGCGACGAGTTCCTGGCCAGCCTTCGCACCGCGCAGGTCCTGCGGCGCCCGCGCTCGCTGCTCTACCTGCAGTCGCTCAAGTGGGCGGCGCAGGCCAAGGAAAGAGTGCGCTAGGCGAGAACGAGACTCGTGGCGCCGATGTCCTCAGCAACCGACGAGATCTTCGACAAGTACCTGCAAAAGGCCATCGCCGAGATCAACGAGCTCGGCGAGGAGATCACGCGTGCGGCCGGCGAGGGACGCGTGCCGGTTGTGGGTTCGGGCCATCCGCTCGCGGACGTGATGCTCCTGAAGTACGCGCCGCAGCCGTCCGAGGTGCAGGAAGGCGTGGCCTTCTACGGGCGCTCCGGCCAGGCGATCCTGAAGTCGCTGCAGCGGCTGCGGGTCGACCCGATGGCGATCTACGGGACGAACTGCCTCAAGTTCGTAGACGGTGACCCGGACGAGGCGCGGCCCTGGCTGACGCGGGAGCTGCACATCGTCCAGCCGAAGCTCGTCGTCGTGATGGGCGAGGACGCGCTCGAGTTCATGAACGCGCTGGAGTTCCCGCTGTCGGAGCCGGTCGAGGCGAAGGTCGGCGAGCTGCAGCAGCTGACGCCGACGATCCAGGCGCTCCACGTGCCGGACATCGACACGTCGCTCGATGAGCAGAAGACGAAGACCCGCTTCTGGAACGCCTTCAAGGCCCTGGGTCCCTGGTGGGCCGAGCTTCCGCCCTACTGACCCCGCGGGTCGCGGCCTTCATCACTCTGGCCGCGGGCCTCGGGGTCTACTACGCAGTTCACGAGTCGCTCTGGGACGCGTCGCTGTGGTGGGACGTCGCCTTCCTCGCCTTCGTCCTGATCCCGGCGGCGTTCGGGCTCGTCTACCTCGCGCTGCCGCTGTGGCGGACGCCGCCGCTGCAGCTGTTCCTGGTCGGCGTCGCGTTCATCGCGCTGGCGTTCGTGCTCGACTACGCGGGAGCTGAGGGCGCGGCGAACTTCGCGAAGCTCGCCGCGATGACCGCGTTCGCGTGGACGTTCCTCCACTTCTTCGAGGACGTGAGCTGGGTCGTGCTCGTCGCCGTGCTCGTGCCGTGGGTCGACGCCTACTCGGTCTGGCGCGGGCCGACGCACCACATCGTCACGCACGAGCAGCAGGTCTTCACGACGCTCTCCTTCGCCTACCCGGTCCCGGGCGACACAGGGGCGGCGAACCTCGGGCTGCCTGACCTGCTGTTCTTCGCGCTCTTCCTGGGCGCGGCTGCGCGGTTCAGGCTGCGCGTGTTCTGGACGTGGCTCGGGCTGACGGCCTCGGTCGGGACGACGATGGCGCTCACGACGCAGTTCACCGTCAACGGCCTCCCCGCCCTACCGCTCCTCTCGCTCGGCTTCCTGCTTCCGAACGCCGACCTGCTCTGGCAGGCGCTGCGGAGGAGGCGGCAGACGGTCTAGGGCGCGGTCCCGAATCGCCAGAGATCGCCCTCGATCTGGGACGAGACCCAGACGGCACCGTCCGCAGCGGCGATAGCGATCGGGCTCTGCCCGACAGGGAACGTTACGCGCGCGGTATTCGTCACCGGGCTCACCACGGAGACCGTGCTCGCGTCGATGTTCGGCACCCAGAGCTCGCCGTTGAACCAGGCGCTCGCAAGGGGATTCGCGCCGACGGAGACGACCGCTTTCACGGCGAGGCTCGCCGGGTCGACTCTGTAGATCGAACCGGTCTCGCTCGAGATCCAGAGCGAGTCGGCGGAGGGCGTGATCCAGTCGGCCTTGGGAATCGCCAGCCGGCCGGTGACCTCGTTCCGGACCGGGTCGATCCGGATCAGCCTGCCGCGGCCGTAGTCGGCCACCCAGACCTTGCCGAACGCGAAGGCGATCCCGTTCGGCTGACCGCCGACGCGAATCGTCTTGACCACCTTGTTGCGGCGCGGCGCGATCCGGCTGACGGTGCCGGAGCCCTCGTTCGTCACCCACACCGCCTTCTTCCCGTACGCGAGCGCATAGGGCGCGCTGCCGACGCGGATCCGCGCCTGCCGCTTGTTCGTCTTTGCGTTGAAGCGCGTGACGCGGGCGCCGAAGCGCGAGCCGACCCAGACGCTGCCGCCGCCGTACGCGATCCCGAACGGGTACCCGCTCACCGCGCGCCGGGCCTTGACGGTTCCGGCGGCCGGGTCGACGCGCACGAGCTGGCCGAGGACCGGGTCGCTGACCCAGAGCGAACCGCCGCCCGCGCGCACGAACGACGCGTTCGCACCGACGTGGACCTTCGCGGACGGATCGGCGGCAGAAGCCGAGACGCCGCCGCACACCGCGGCAACCGTCGCCACAACCGCCAGAGCCCGCACTAGACTTACCACAATGTTGCGTCACATTACCACAAGGTTGTACTAAATCGCCGACGACGGCTCAGAGACGATCCTGCTGCACCTCTTCCGGACGAACCAGGTTCGCGAGCGCCTGATCACGGCCGCGCTCGAGGGGCTCGACCTCCCGCCGGAGGACTACCCGTTCTACGTGATCGTCGGCGCCGAAGGGCCGTGGACGCCGACCGAGCTGGCCGGCCGGCTGGAGATGCCGCTCACCACGGTGCTCTTCCGCGTCGGCCGGCTCGAGAAGCGCGGGCACGTCGAGCGGACCCCGAATCCGGACGACCGCCGCTCGTACCTGATCCGGCTGACCGCCGACGGCAAGCGCCTGCTCGGGCAGGCCCGGCCGCGTTTCCGCGCCTATGCGCTGGCGGTCGAGGCGCGGCTCGACGACGAGCGGCTCGGGCAGCTCCGGGACGACCTCGGCGCGCTTCGCGAGGCGCTCGAGGCCGAGCTCAGCCCCGAGTGAGCAGCGCGACCGCCTCGACGTGCGGCGTGTGCGGGAACATGTCCACCGGCCGCACGCGCTCGAGCGAGTAGCCCCACTCCCGCCCGAGCTCCTTCACGTTCCCCGCGAGCGTCGTCGGGTTGCACGAGACGTAGACGATCCGCGGCGCGCCGAGCCGGCCGAGTCGCCTCACCGACTTGCCTGAGAGCCCGGCCCGCGGCGGGTCGACGACGACGACGTCGGGGGCCCCGGCGCGCTCTTGCAGCTCCTCGAGCGAGGCGCCGACCTCGCCGGCGAAGAAGGCCGCGTTCGCGATCCCGTTCAGGTCGGCGTTCTCGAGGGCGCAGGCGACCGACTCCTCCGAGATCTCGACTCCCCACACGGTCAGCGAGCGCGAGGCCATCGTCAGCCCGATCGCTCCGATCCCGCAGAAGAGGTCGTAGACCGTCTCGTTGCCGGTCAGGCCCGCGTACTCGCCGGCGAGCTCGTAGAGCCGCTCGGCCATCGCCGTGTTCGTCTGCAGGAATGCGTTCGGGCGCACGCGGAAGCGCAGGCCGCAGAGCTCCTCCTCGATCGCATCCTCGCCCCAGAGCAGCGTCGTCGGCAGGTTCGTCACCTCCGCCGGCGAGTCGTTCACCGACCAGTGGATCGAGCGGACCTCGGGGAAACGCCGCAGCACCTCGACGAGCTCTTCGCGGTCGAAGCGCTCGCCGGGCGCGGTCACGAGCTGCACGAGCAGCTGCCCCGTGTTCCGGCCTTCACGCAGGACCAGATGGCGCAGGTAGCCGGTGTGCTCGGCCTGGTCGTAGGCCTCGAGCTTCTCGGCGCGCGCCCAGTCGCGCACGGCGTCGCGGACCGCGTTGCCGAGGTCGGTCGTCAGCCAGCAGCGCCCGATGTCGAGCACCTCGTCCCAGCGGCCCGCGCGGTGAAAGCCGAGCGCCGGTCCCGCCGGAGTCGCCGTGAACGAGTACTCGAGCTTGTTCCGGTAGTGGAAGACCTCCACGGCGGGGACGATCGGCTCCAGCGGCGGCTCCGCGATACCGCCGATCCGTCTAAGAGCGTCCGCGACCTGCTCGTGCTTGGCCGCGATCTGCGCGTCGTAGGCGAGATCCTGAAACCGGCAGCCGCCGCACGCCGGGTAGTGCGCGCACGGCGCCTCGACACGCTGAGCGCCCGGCTCGAGCACCTCGACCGCCGTCGCCTCCGCGTGGTTCCGCTTCACCTTCGTCACGCGCGCGCGTACGCGATCGCCCGGCAGCCCGCTCCGCACGAAGACGACGAACCCGTTCAGCCGCGCAACACCGTTCCCGCCGTAGGCGAGCGAATCGATCGCGAGCTCGAGCTCCTCGTCAACACGAACCGGTGCGGCCATGCCGCCAGACTAGGAGAAAGGTGGCAGGGGAGGCGCTATCAACCTAACCATGCGCCTTCGGGCCACTGAGAGGAGCCGCTTGGTACCCCTCCTGGTATCCCCCGTCAGCCTTGGAGGGCTTCGGCAGCCGCCACTGTCCTGGCCGCGTCATCAACCTTATGGACGTAGGCGTTGGTCACCTCAAGCGAGGTGTGTCCGGCGAAGTCTCTGGCGTAGACCACGCCCACGCGAGGATCGTTCGCCAGCCTGGAAATGGCCGTGTGCTGGAGGCTGTGGAAGTTGACGCCACCATCAGAAGTCACCGGCAAGGCCGCCCTGGTCACCGCCTTGGAGTAGGCGCGCTGCACGTCCCGCCGCTCCCGTGGCCTACCGACAGAGTTCCGGAACACGAACCCCTCGCCCGCTTCCATCCTCCGGCTGACCAGGATTTCCCGAGCTCATATGAGGTGACATGCCAGACATGCCGTTTTCCTCCGCGGGGCACCAGGGGGAGAGAAGCGGTGCCCCGCGGAGGTGGGCCGCAGAAACGTGCCAGTCTACGATCCTCCTCCGCTGAGTCAAGGTTCCCAGTACAGGAGGTCGGCGCTCGGCAAAAGAAGAGGCTCGAATATTTACGAATATTTAAGAAGAGTGTCGTATTTTTGCCGCAAGGAGCCGGGCGCGGCTCGCCTCTGGGCGGCTAGGGGGCCAAGGGGGAGAGAGAAGCGTGACGCCGCCCGGCTCCTGAGTTTCAAGAGTGCAGATCCACCGGTCTTCGACGAGTAAACGGCTAGAGAGCCGAGCGACCACAGGCGAGTGTCTCCTCCCCCCTTTGAGCCTCCGCTCGGCTCAGTGCATGTATACACCCGCTGGGAGTACCGAGGTGGAGCCGGAGCGTGGCCCCGTCCTGCTGCGGCTACGGACGAAGCCCCTCGGGGGGGTCGAGGTGCTCCGGCTCCATATGAGCCGCAGAGCCAGCCGAAAGATATAGCCCGTCGGGTGAGTTGAGCAACAGCCGCTGGCATCACTCCGCAGCGGGTTCAGCAGATCGTGAAGGCGGCTGAGGCCGAGGGCTAGTTCGTCCGGTGCCGTGCTTACGCTCAGAGCGCCCCGGCACTACGAGGGAAGGACGAGCACGATGGCAGAGGGCAAGAACAAGAGCGCGCCAGTTGAGCGCGGGCTAACAACGGACGCCGCAATCGCCATAGGGCCAACAGCAGCGGTTGTCGCCAATCACCTGCTGAACAGGCCCAAGCCGAAGGACAAGAAAAAGAAGGGCTGAGCCGTGGCCACGAAGCAGGACAAGCCAGCGCCCAAGCCCCCTCGTAAGAACATGGAGCGCCTGCAGGCCGAGTGGCTCCGGATGTTGCGCGAGAAGTACCCCGAGTACCACTGGAAGCCTCGGGACTAAGCCGGTACCCCATTTGTACCCCTGGAGCCCGTGAGTAGCTCGGAACCAACCTGAGACCCCGGAGCCAGCAACGGCTTAGAACAGCCATTCCAGGGCGCGACCAGAGGCAGGCGGCGCCCCTGAGCCAGACTAGGAGAACGGCGGGTGCAGCGGCAGGATCAGCGGCGGCCGCGGCTTCTGCTTGAAGTCGAAGTCGAGGGCCAGGTCGCCCGCCTGCGGGAAGTCCTCCCGCACGTCGGGTCGGGGGTCGGGGCGGCCGTCCGTCGTCGGATCCAGACGGGCGCTCCCGAGGAAGTCGTCCTCGATGAACTTGTCGATGCCGTCCAGGCTCGCGGTCTGGTGGTCGATGAACCCCTGCCGCGCGTACGGTGAGATCACGAGCGCCGGCACGCGGAGCCCGTAGCCGTTCTGGTCGACCCTCGGTGGCACGATGTGGTCGTAGAACCCGCCCCAGTCGTCCCAGGCGAGGAAGATCGCGGTCGAGGGCCAGTCCGGGCTGCGCATGACCGCGTTGATCACGCTCGTGACGTAGGTCTGGCCACGACTGATCAGCGCGGGCGGATGCTCGCTGACCCGGTTGTTCGGGACGAGCCAGGTGATCGACGCGAGCTTCCCTCGTTTCGCCGCATGGAAGAAGTTGCGCATCGGCTGGATGTTCTTGAGCTGGTGGTCCTGCTTGACGGTGTCGAACCAGGGCAGCGGGTTCCAGATCCCGGGCGTGTCCGCGCTCTGCCAGACCTTCTTGCAGATCATCCCGTCACCGCCACAGTCGGGCTGCGCGCCCTTGAACACGTAGTAGCGCCAGGAGACATGGTTCTTGTGCAACAGGTACGTCAGGTCGGTCCACGCGTAGTCGGGTTTATGGTTGGTCGGGTTCTGCGGCTCGCCCGGCGGAGCGAGCGGGTTCTCGAGCGCGTTCACGCAGCTCATCGGGTCGGCCTGGTTGTGGCAGCGGGCCGACCACTCGGAAACCATGAACAGGTGGGCCGGAAGGCTCCAGGAGGTCGCCGGCTCGAACATGTGGTCCATCAGCACGAAGCTCCGCGCGTAGTCCCAGTAGTTCGGGATCTCGTGCCAGTCGTGGTAGCCCATGACGTCGGGCTTGTCGGCCCCGAGCGAGCAGAGCGGCGCGTCCGGGTTCTTCTCGCAGCCGGCCACGAGCCCGCGCCGTGCCTCACGGATGAACCCGTCCATCCTCCCGCGGTCGATGTCGCGCATCGCGTCCAGATGCTCGTGCGGGCCGGCCGTGTTCCGGTCGAGCGTGTCGTGGTACGGGTGGACGCAGATGCGCGTCCTCGGGTCGGGAGAGCAGACCGTGAACCTGCCGTCGCGCCGCGGGATCCCGTCCGCGCCCGGGTACGTGCCGAAGTAGGAGTCGAACGAGCGGTTCTCCTGCATCACCACGACGATGTGGCGGATCTTGTGGATGCCCGCGAGCGACACCGAATGCGCGTGCGGCTGCTCGGTGCGCAGGAAGAAGACCACCGCCGACACCGCCACGACGGAGAGCGCGAAGACAGCCGGCAGCCGTCGGGGCACGCACAGAAAATAGGACGCGTCTGTTGAGTTCAGATGAAGGCTCGGTTGCGCGTCGACGAAGCCTTTTGGAACCCGCTTTCAGCCGACCCGTGCGCCGATGTGGGTTTCCCGCATGGCTCGCAGGGCCGGCCCCGATGACGCCGATCGGCTCCCGTGCGAGCATGGTCGTGGAAAGGGAGGCATGCACGGTTGGACTGTGTGTCGGCGACTTGCTCGCAGGAGCGGCGCGTCGGCAGGCGTGCCTCCCCCGGGATTCACTAGACGCCGATTGAGCTTCGCCTTGGGGCTCTTGCTTCTGGTCGTGCCGACTGCCTTCGTTGCTTCCGGGTGCGGTGCGGGTGAACGACCGGCGTCCCCTGCCGCAACCTGGCAGCGCCTGCCCGCGGCGCCGATCGCGCCGAGCGGTGGTGTGGTGAGCGTGTGGACCGGCAGGCAGATGCTGATCTTCGGTCGCGCCCTGAAGAAGCCACCCGCGCCGTGGTCCGTCAATGTCGCCGCCGCCTACAACCCGGCGACCAACACGTGGCGCCGATTGAGGCCTCCCCCGGGCGACACCGGCAACTACGAGGGCCGATACAGCGCCGTCTGGACGGGCAAGGAGATGCTGGTCTCGGGTCCCCTCACGCGCTTGGCGTTCAGCCCGGCGACCAACCACTGGCGACAGCTTCCCATCAACGCCGGCGTTTCCGACGGCATCGTCGTCTGGACCGGTCGCGAGATGATCGGCTGGGGCGGTGGCTGCTGCGGGGATGCGTCCTCCGCGGGCGCGGCGTACAACCCGGCCACCAACACCCGGCGCAAGCTGCCTCGCTCGCCGCTCCCCCCCGCGCAGCGGCCGATCGGAGTCTGGACCGGTCGCGAGCTGATCATCCTGGTCACTGGCATCGACCCGGACGGCAAGCCCTACCCTGCGTCGTTCGCCCGGGCGGCCGCGTACAACCCGACGACCAACACGTGGCGTCGCATCGCGCCGTTGCCCGCACCCCGGGGAGGCGCGACCGTCGTCTGGGACGGGCACGACGTGCTTGTCGTGGGCGGCACCGGGCCTCGAGGAACGCGGGCGGGGGCCGTCCTGCCGCGCGTCGGGCTCGCGTACAACCCGGCCACCAACCGCTGGCGGCGGCTTGCCCCGATGCCGTCTGGCCGCCAGAGCGCCGCGGCGCTGTGGACCGGGACGCGACTGCTCGTCTGGGGCGGGACGACGATTTCCGCCGGCCCGCCGCAGTCGCCGCCGCGTGGGCTCGCCTACAACCCGGCGACCAACCGCTGGTCAGCGCTCCCGAAGGCACCGCTGCATGGACGCCTCGATCCCACTGCGGTGTGGACCGGGCACGCGATGATCGTCTGGGGCGGCTATCGACCGGATCTCGCCTGGGCCCACAGGGGCCTCGCCGATGGGGCCGCCTTCAGACCGGCGACGCGGTAGCCGAGCCTGTGCGTCGCTAGCGAAGCGCGGTCACGTAGACCTTGCGCTCGCGCGGCCCGTCGAACTCGCAGAAGAAGATGCCCTGGTAGCGGCCGAGGGCGAGCTGGCCGTCCGAGAGCGGAACGAGCACCTCGGGGCTCATAAGCGACGCGCGCATGTGCGAGGGCGCGTTCGGCCCGTCGGCGTCGTCGTGGACCCAGTCCCAGCCGTCCTCGACGACCTTCTCCATCGCGGCCTCCATGTCGCGGGCGAGCGCCGGGTCGACGTCCTCGTTGATCGTGACGCCGGCCGTCGTGTGCGGAACGTAGACAAGCGCAGCAGCGGCGCCGTCGACGCCGTTCAGCGATTCCGCCACCTGGGAGGTGATGTCCAGCAGCTGCGTGCGCCGCTCCGTCCGAAGGGTGATCTCCCGCACGGCAGTATCCTACGGGCTGTGCCGAGCCCGCCGACACCGCAGGAGCTCGACGCGTTCCGGGCCGGCACGGACAGGTTCATCGCCGAGCTCGACGAGGAGTTCTACCTCCACTACGGCGGGCTGAAAGAGCGGCTCGAGCTCGAGCCGATCTACGAGCGGCACGCCGACCTGACCGAGCTCGAGCAGGCGCAGTCGCTCGGCGCGGCGGTCAACGGCGACCGCGGCATCCGCGAGCTCTGGCGCTTCGCCTGCGAGGGCTACCTGGGGAGGGTGACGCGCGCCCACGCCGAGAAGCTCGCCGCGCTCGAGGCCGAGCTGGAGGTCGCGATCGACGGCGAGACGGTTCCGTTCCGGATGCTGCGGCCGACGATGGCGAACGAGCCCGACCGCGCCAAGCGCGAGCGGATCGACCGCGTGATGTGGGAGACGACCGAGAAGCACCTGAACCCGCTCTACCTCGAGGCCGTCGAGGAGACGCGCGCGGCGCTGCCGCCGCTCGGCGCGTCTACCTATCTCGAGCTCTACGAGCGGTTCGGCCTCAAGCTGGACGATCTCGCCGCGCAGTGCCGCGCCTTCCTCGATTCGACCGAGGCGCTCTACGAGGAGTCCGTGGACCGCGCCCTGCGCGAGCTGCTCGGCATCGGCCTCGACGAGGCGAAGCGGTGGGACGTCCAGCGCATGATCCGCTCGCCGCAGTGGGACGAGAGCTTCCCGGGCGACCTGATGCTCCCGGCCCTGCGCGGGACACTCGCCGACCTCGGGATCGACCTCGATAGCCAGGAGAACGTCCACCTCGACATCGAGCAGCGCCCATCGAAGTCCCCGCGCGCGTTCTGCTGTCCGATCGAGGTGCCCGACAAGGTGATGCTCGTGATCCAGCCGATCGGCGGCGCCGACGACTGGCGCGCGCTCTTCCACGAGGCGGGCCACACCGAGCACTACGCCAACACGTCGCGCGACCTTGCAGTCGAGGACAAGCGGCTCGGGGACTCGGCGGTCACCGAAGGCTGGGCGATGCTGCTCCAGCACCTGACCGACGAGCCCGCCTGGCTCTCGCGGAGGCTCAACGTGCCGCGCCCGAACGAGTTCGCGGCCGAGGGGATGATGTGGCTGCTCTTCTTCGTGCGCCGCTACTCGGCCAAGCTCCTCTACGAGCTCGAGTTCCACGGAGGCGCGCCGATCGAGTCGATGCCTGCCCGCTACGTCGAGCTGCTCGGCGACGCCCTCAAGATCGAGCCGAGCCCGGCGAGCTACCTGGCCGACATCGACGAGGGCTTCTACGTCCAGTCGTACCTGCGCTCCTGGGCGTTCGAGGCCCAGCTGCGCGACCATCTGCGCAGCCGCTTCGGAAACGAGTGGTTCACCTCGCGCGAGGCCGGCTCGCTGCTGCGAGAGCTGTGGGCCGAGGGCCAGCGCCCGACCGCGGACGAGCTGCTGCTCGAGGTCTCGGGGCACGAGGTGCTGATGGAAGCGGTCGCCGACCGCGTCCGCGAGCACCTCAACTAGCCCCGCCTGCTTTACTTCAGCTGACAGCGCCGATCGACCCAGGAGCAGAGATGCGCACTCCGTTCATGTCCATCGAGAAGGGCTTTTCGACCTACTTGGAGGGTATGAACCTTGCATCGACGAACGCTCAACCTGGGGATCCTGGCGCATGTAGACGCCGGTAAGACAACTCTCACCGAGCGGCTGCTGTACGCAGCCGGCGTCATCGACGAGCCCGGCCGGGTCGACGATGGCACGACGCAGACCGACTCGCTGGCGCTGGAGCAGCAGCGCGGGATCACGATCAAGTCCGCGGTCGTGTCTTTTCCGATCGACGACGTCACCGTCAACCTGATCGACACGCCCGGCCATCCGGATTTCATCGCGGAGGTGGAGCGGGCTCTGAGCGTGCTGGACGGCGCCGTGCTTGTCATCTCGGCGGTGGAAGGCGTGCAGGCGCAGACGCCGCTCCTGATGCGGGCGCTGCAGCGTCTGCACGTTCCGACGCTGCTCTTCGTGAACAAGACCGACCGCCGTGGCGCGGACCCCGAGCGCGTCCTGCGCGAAATCGCGGAGCGGCTCTCGCCCGCGATCGTCCCGATGCACGCTGCTTCGCCCGAGCTCCTGCTCTCCGTGCTCGCCGATCACGATGAGGCGCTCCTTGCCGCGTACGTCGAGGACGAGGCTGGCATTCCCGAGGGACACCTCCGCGCGAAGCTCGCCGAGCAGACCGCGCGAACGGTGGTCCATCCCGCGTTCATCGGCTCGGCCCGAACGGGCGAGGGCGTCGGGCCGCTGATGTCCGGGATCGCCGAGCTCCTGCCCGCGGCCGAGGGCGACGGCGACGGCCCGACCTCTGGGAGCGTCTTCAAGATCGAGCGCGGCCCCGCAGGCGAGAAGATCGCGTTCGCCCGCATGTTCTCCGGGACCGTCCGGGTGCGGGACCGGCTCGCGTTCGGCAGCGACGGCGAGGCCAAGGTGACGGCGATCCGCGTCTTCGACGAGGGCTCGGACCTCCAGCGGCCGTCGGTGTCCGCGGGGGAGATCGCGAAGCTCTGGGGGCTCGACGAGATTCGAATCGGCGACTCGCTCGGAGCTTCGCCTGCACGCGCGGCCCTCCAGTTCGCGCCGCCGACGCTCGAGTCGGTGGTCGTTCCGACCCACCCTGACGACCGGGCTGCTCTCCGCGTGGCCCTGGGGCAGCTGGCCGAGCAGGACCCGCTGATCAACCTGCGGCAGGACGACGTTCGCCAGGAGCTCTCGGTCTCGGTCTACGGCGAGGTGCAGAAGGAGGTCATCCAGGCGACGCTGCTGGCCGACTTCGGTATCGACGTCGCATTCCGGGAGACGACGACGATCTGCGTCGAGCGGCCTGTCGGGATCGGCGAGGCGGTCGAGCGGCTCCGCGAGGAGAACAACCCGTTCCTCGCGACGGTCGGCCTGCGCGTCGAGCCGGCTCCGGCCGACAGCGGCGTCCGGTTCGCAAGAGACGTCCAGGTGCACGGGACGATGCCGGCCGCGTTCTTCCGGGCGGTCGAGGACACGGTGCACGAGACGCTTCGCCAAGGCCTGAACGGATGGCAGGTGGTCGACTGCACGGTCACGATGACCCATTCCGGCTACCTGCCTCGGCAGAGCCATGCCCACCAGGGCTTCAGCAAGGCGATGTCGAGCACCGGCGAGGACTTCCGCAAGCTGACCCCCCTCGTGCTCATGAGCGCGCTGAAGGAGGCGGGGACGATCGTGTGCGAGCCGATCCACCGGTTCCGGCTCGACTTCCCCGCCGACTCGCTCGCCGCGGTCTTCTCCGCGCTCGGACGCCTCGGCGCAGTCTCCGAGACCCCCTCGCTCGTGGGGTCATGGGCCACACTCCGGGGCGAGATTCGAGCTGAGCGGATGCACGAGTTGCAGCGGTCGGTCGGTTCGCTCACTCACGGCGAGGGCGTGCTCGAGCTCTGGTTCGACCGCCACGAGCCGGTGGCCGGCGACGCGCCGACCAGATCTCGGACCGACGACAACCCGCCCGACCGCAGCGAGTACCTCCTCAATCTGACAGGAAGGCGCCTCCGTCCTGCGTAAGTGCATAAGCTCTATACATGGCGCGAAAGCGGGTGCTGATCGCCGGTGCGGCCGGACGCGACTTCCACAACTTCAACCTGGTCTACCGCGGGCGGGAGAATTACGAGGTCGTCGCCTTCACCGCGACGCAGATCCCGAACATCGACGGGCGCGTGTATCCGCCCGAGCTGGCGGGTGAGCTCTACCCGGACGGGATCCCGATCCACCCGGAGGACGAGCTCGAGGATCTCGTCCGCGAGCACCACGTCGACGAGGTCGTGTTCGCCTACTCGGACGTCACCCACGAGCACGTCATGCACATCGGCTCGCGGGCGCTCGCGGCCGGCGCCTCCTATCGCCTGATCTCGCCGCGCGAGACGATGCTCACCTCCGAGAAGCCCGCGGTTGCGATCTGCGCGGTCCGCACGGGGTCGGGCAAGAGCCAGACGACGCGGCACATCGCCTCGCTCCTGCGCGAAGCGGGGAAGCGCGTCGCCGTTCTGCGCCACCCGATGCCCTACGGCGACCTGGCGAAGCAGGCCGTCCAGCGCTTCGAGCGCTACGAGGATCTCGACGCCGCCGACGCGACCATCGAGGAGCGCGAGGAGTACGAGCCGCACATCGCGGAGGGCAATCTCGTCTTCGCCGGGATCGACTATGCCGCGATCCTCGACAGGGCCGAGCAGGAGGCGGACGTGATCGTCTGGGACGGCGGCAACAACGACACGCCTTTCGTGAAGCCGAACGTGCACGTCGTCGTGGTCGACCCGCACCGGCCGGGGCACGAGCTGCGCTACCACCCGGGCGAGACGAACCTGCGCATGGCCGACGTCTGCGTCGTGAACAAGATCGACAGCGCGCCGCAGGAAGGCGTCGACGCGGTGCTCGACTCGATCCGGGCGCACAACCCGCGCGCGCGCATCGTGCTCGCCGCCTCGCCGTTCGTCGTCGAGGGCGACGCGTCCGAGATCGCCGGCAAGCGCGTGCTCGCCATCGAGGACGGGCCGACGCTGACGCACGGCGAGATGACCTACGGCGCAGCGGTTCTCGCCGCGAAGGCGAACGGCGCTGCCGAGCTGGTCGACCCGCGCGCCGCGGCGGTCGGCTCGATCGCGAAGACGTTTGAGGACTACCCGAACGTGGGCGCGCTCCTCCCGGCGATGGGCTACGGACGCGAGCAGATGGACGACCTGCGCGCGACGATCGAGGCCAGCGGCGCGGAGCTCGTCCTGATCGGGACGCCCATCGACCTGCGGCGGCTGATCGACTTCGACGTGCCCGCCCTTCGCGTGACCTACCGGCTCCAGGAGGTCGCCGAGCCCACGCTCGCGGACGTCCTGGTTGAGCACGGCCTGATCGGCCAAAAAGCCCTGGTGTGAGCGGAGGCGTCGAGCCAGGCGCACCCGGTCAGCGGCGCAGACGGTCGAGCCAGCAAAGCCGGCTCGACCTGAATGCGACATCGCAAGCGACGTCGCTGTGACCGCAGTCGTCGCGCTCGGCGGGAACGCGCTGATGCGGCCCGGCGAGCGGGGAACTGCGGCGGAGCAGCGCGCGAACCTGCGCGAGGCGTGCACGGCTCTTCGGCCGCTCCTGGACGAGCGCGAGCTCGTGATCACCCACGGGAACGGGCCGCAGGTCGGGAACGAGCTCCTCCGCCACGAGCGCGCCGCCGACGAGGCGCCACCGCTCCCGCTCTACCTCGCCGTCGCGCAGACCCAGGCCGAGATCGGCGCGCTGATCGAGAGCGAGCTCGAGCCCGTCGCCGGCCGGCCCGTTGCGTGCCTGCTCACGCACGTGCTCGTCGCCGAGGACGATCCCGCCTTCGACGAGCCGAGCAAGCCCATCGGCCCGTTCTACGAGGAGGCGCGCGCCCGCGAGCTCGAGCGAGATCGCGGCTGGGAGGTCGTCCACGACGCGGGGCGCGGCTGGCGCCGTGTCGTCCCCTCGCCCACGCCGCTGGAGATCGTCGAGCTCGCCGCGATCCGCGCGCTGCTCGGCTCGGGCGCGATCGTCGTAGCCTGCGGAGGCGGCGGCATCCCCGCCACGCGCCGCGGCGAGCACCTCGCGGGCGTCGACGCGGTGATCGACAAGGACCGCGCCTCCTCCCTCCTCGCCCGCAGCCTCGACGCTGACCGGCTCGTGATCCTCACCGAGGTGCCTGCTGTCTCCTCCGGCTTCGGCACCGACGCGCAGGAAGAGCTTCGCAGCCTCTCGGCAACAGAGGCCGAGGAGCTCGCGCCCGGGCTCGCCGCAGGGTCGATGCGCCCCAAGATCGAGGCGTGCGCCGAGTTCGTCCGAGCCACGGGGCACGAGGCGCTGATCACCTCTCCCGCAGCACTCGGCGAGGCGCTCGAAGGCCGGGCGGGCACGCACATCCGGGCCGAGTAGCATGCGCAGGCGCATGTCGGCGGTCTCCGAGAGCCTGAAGGGACGTCACTTCACCCGCGTCGCCGACTGGAGCGGCGAGGAGCTGCTGAGCGCACTCGACCTCGCCGACGACCTCAAGGAGCGCCAGCAGCGGCGCGAGGAGCACCACCTCCTCCCAGGCCGCACGCTCGGGATGATCTTCCAGAAGCCGTCGACGCGGACCCGCGTCTCGTTCGAGGTCGGGATCGCCCAGCTCGGAGGCCACGGCCTCTACCTCGCCGCCTCGGACCTCCAGCTCGGCCGCGGCGAGACGCTGCGCGACACGGCGACAGTGCTCTCGCGCTACCTCGACGGGCTGATGATCCGCACGTACGCCGACGCCGACGTCTACGAGCTCGCCCGCTACTCGACGATCCCGGTGATCAACGGCCTCACCGACGGCGCCCACCCGTGCCAGGCGCTCGCCGACGTGATGACGATCCGCGAGCGGCTCGGCCGGCTCGAAGGCGTGCGCGTGGCCTATCTCGGCGACGGGAACAACGTCTGCGCGTCGCTGATGGTCGCCGCGGCGAAGCTCGGGATGGAGTTCGTCGCCGCAACCCCGAAGGGGTACGAGCCGCACGAGAAGGCAATCGGGCTCGCCCGCGAGGCGGGTGGCGAGCCGGAGATCACCCACGACCCGCGCGAGGCCGCCCGCGGGGCCAACGTCCTCTACACCGACGTCTGGACGAGCATGGGCCAGGACGACGAGCGCGAGCAGCGCCTGCGCGACCTCGCCGGCTTCGGCATCGACGACGGGCTCGTCCGACTGGCCGACGAGAACGCGATCGTCCTGCACTGCCTCCCTGCCCACTACGGCGAAGAGATCACCGAGGACGTGCTCTACGGACCACAGTCGGCCGTCTGGGACCAGGCCGAGAACCGACTGCACTCGCAGAAGGCTCTCCTCGCGCTCGTGATTCCCTAGCGCCGGGGCGAGTTGCTTCCGCTCAAGGACAACGTCCCGACCCGGAGTTTCCCCGCGGTCACCGTCGGGCTGATCGCCGTGAACGTCGCCGTCTGGCTCTGGGAAGTGAGCGGCACGCCCGTCGACCTCGACGTGCTCCGCTACGGCTTCTACCCGTGCGCGCTCCAGGGGCCGTGCGTCGCGCCCGCCTCCGAGGTCCACCATCTACCGTGGGTCGAGAGCGTCTTCACGTCGATGTTCATGCACGGGGGCTGGCTCCACCTGGGCGGAAACATGCTCTTCCTCTGGATCTTCGGGAACAACGTCGAGGACGCGCTCGGCCGCGTCCGCTTCCTGCTCTGGTACCTCGCGGCCGGGGTCGCGGCGGCGGCGCTGCAGACCGTTGTGACGCTCCACTTCACGGGCGCGGCCGGCGCGAGCATCCCGAACGTCGGCGCGTCGGGCGCGATCGCAGGCGTCCTCGGCGCGTACCTCATCCTCCTGCCCAGCGCGAAGGTGCTGACCCTCTTCGTCTACATCGTGCTCCCGATTCCCGCGATGCTGTTCCTCGCTTTCTGGTTCTTCTTCCAGATCTGGCTCGGGAGCTTCTCGATCCTGCAGCCGCAGGCCGGGGGCGGGGTCGCGTTCTTCGCCCACATCGGAGGCTTCGCCTTCGGAGCGCTGACCGTCCGCCTCGTCGCGAAGCGCGATCCGCTGCAGCCGGCCTGGTGAGCTCGACCGCGCTCACGTGGGTCGCCGTCGCCGCCGGGATCGTCGGCCTCGTCGTCGTGCTGCTGTTCCTGTTCGGCCCCCGTGACTAGGAATTTGACGGAAGCGTGGTTCGTTCTTTCGGGCATGACCATGAACATCGATCAGATCAAGTCGGAGATCGACAGCGCGACCGAGCGCCGCGCCGAGCTCTGGCATCTCCTTTCCCAAGGCCACGACCCTGCGCTCGCAACCGAGCTGCATGAGCTCGAGGAGCGCCTCGCGGCGCTCTGGGACGAGCACCGCGCCCTGAAGGCCCGCGCCCGCTTCGGCGACCGCGACGAGATCATCAGGCGCGCCCGGCACGAGGAACGCCTGGCGCGAGCGGCCTAACCGCTTCCTCTCCTCCGTGAACGAGAAGCCGGCGGAACCAGCACCGCCGGCTTCTCCGCCTTCCGGCTCGTCGGGCCGGCAGGACCGACCCCTAGGATCGGAGCGTGGCCGCCTCCGCCGAAGCGGGAATCGTCCATCTCCGCCTGATCGTTCCGAGGGACAGGAGCCCGCGGGTGCTCGAGGTGCTGGGGGCGGCTCGGGCCGTGATCAACGTCGTCAGCGTCCCGGGCGCATCGATCAAGCCCGAAGGCGACCTCGTCCTGTGCGACGTGGCGCGGGAGGAGGCGAGCGTCGTCGTCGCCGAGCTTCGCGGACTGGGGCTCGAGCACAACGGGTCGATCTCCATCGACGCGGTCGATTCAATGATCTCGACGGACGCAACCCGCGCGGCGCTCGCGGCAGCAGGTTCGCCGGCCGACGCGGTCATCTGGGAGGAGGTCGAGGCGCGAACCTCCGAGAGCGCCGACCTCTCGGTCAGCTTTCTCGCGTTCATGGTGCTCGCCACGCTGATCGCCGCGGTGGGCATCCTCACCGACTCGCAGATCCTGATCATCGGCGCGATGGTCGTAGGGCCCGAGTTCGGGCCGCTGGCCGGTCTCTGCGTCGCTCTCGTCCAGCGCCGCACCGAGCTGGCGCTGCGCTCGGCGACAGCACTCGCGGTGGGGTTTCCGACAGCGATCGCCCTGACGTTCCTGCTCGTCGTGCTCCTCCGCGCAACGGGTCCGGCGCCGGACGCGATCGCAGCCCAGGGCCGGCCGGCCACGTTCTTCATCTCCCACCCGAGCACGTTCTCCGTGCTGGTCGCGCTGTTCGCGGGCGTCGCCGGGATGCTGTCCCTGACGACGGCCAAGTCGGGCGCGCTGATCGGCGTGCTCATCTCGGTGACGACGATTCCCGCCGCGGCAAACGTCGGCGTGGCGGCGGCGTACGCCGACTGGCACGAGGTCAGAGGAGCCTTCTCGCAGCTCGTGCTCAACCTCGCCTGCCTCATCGTCGCGGGCGTGGCGACGCTGGCGGCCCAGCGCATCGCGTTCGAGCACCGCGTCCGTCGATCCGAGGCTTGACGGCCTCCGGCTCGCCTCTCTCGTCTCTACACTTGAAGCGCCCGGGGCGTTAGCTCAGCTGGGAGAGCGCCGGCTTTGCAAGCCGGAGGTCACCGGTTCGATCCCGGTACGCTCCACTCGCCGCAAACACCTGCAAACGGGCTACTTTTGGCCCCTTCGCGGGCTAGGCGCTGGCCGCCCCGCCGGCCGCATTGGGGCCTTTTGGGGGACACTAGATTCACGCGCCTTGCGGATTTCGGCCTCTGCGGACACCTTCTTGCGGCCCCGTTAGCTCGTCAATCACGTGCCCGTAGGTCTGCAAGCGTCATGAGTGGGGAGTGCCTAAGCTGCTCCGCCACTTCAAGCGGTCCCTTACGCCTATTCAGCAGCAGATTGATTGTTCTCAACGATCTTCAGGACCGCCTCGTAGCCGCCGCCGTTGATCACCTTGAAGCCGTTGCGCTCAAGGATGTCCCGGGCCTTGCCGGCGCGACCGCCGGTCTTGCAATAGGTCACGATCGTCCTGTCGCGCGGCAGTTCGTCCAGGTGGCGCTTGAGAACCAGCATGTCGATGTTCTTCGCCCCCGGCACCATCGCCTTCTTCGCCTCCAGGGCAAGGCGGACGTCGAGGATGCAGGCACCGTTGCTGATGGCTTCGGCGACCTCGCTCTCGGGACTGATCGACCTCGTCCCGGATCCCAGGAAGTGCTTGTCGAAGAATCTCTCGAGCCACTCAAGCATCTGGGGCCTCCTATCGAACCGATCTCTCCTGAAAGGAGCTGACAAATAGAACCGCGGCGGGGCCTGCCAATCCGGACAAGCCCCGCCCCAGCACAGCGGGCCGAACCCTGACAACCGCGGTCGGTTGACGGCTCCGACCCCTACGCCTGCGCCTGCTTGGCCGTAAGCTCCTCGATGATCTGCGGCCTGCGCTGCCAGGGCGCCAGCACCGCTGAACTGGATGATCTCGGCCCCTTCCTCTGAGATGAAGTTGTGCGGAGCCGGCCAGTAGCACACGTCGCCGGCCTTGCAGACGTCAGTGGTCCCGTCCTTGTAGATGACCTTCAGCGTGCCGCTGATGATGTAGGCGTGGTGTGGAACCCCGCACAGGCCGTCCGGCAATGGCGCCAGCAGCTGCGTGAAGTCAGTGCCCGGGGCGAAGATGTGGTAGGCGCACTGCATGTCGCCCCAGACTTCCTGCCAGATCTCGAGGCCCGGGGTGTTCTGGGTGACGAAGTCGTCAACCGGTTCCATATCCGTCAACTGGCTTCTCATGGTTTCGCTCCTTCTTCTGGCTCACCCGACCGGCGGTGATGCCGACTTGTTCAAAGCCAGGCCCGGTCGCCTGGACAAACCTGTGCCAGGAGCGTCGCAGCCGCGGACTCACGGCGACAGCGATGGCAGGGAAATCACCTAGGTGAATCTGATCGCCGAGGAAACGGTCGGGTGGGCGAGCCTGGTCGCGCGCACGTCGCTCCACTGTCGAGAAGGCGAGCGCTCCCGTCGCTGCAGCGAGCAGCGGGGGTGCCAAAAGCTGTGCCGAACGGTGACGCCAGCTCCCACTGGGAAACCGGCTTCGACCCAACGAAGCCGACGAGGATGCTGAGTCCAACGACTGCGCCGACCCCAACCGCCACCCAGCCAGAGCACCGTCCGGCGGCTCAGTTTGGGTTGATCTGTGGAAACGCTGGCCCCGGCAACACCCCAGACCTGCAACGTGTGGACGCTACGCCTGCCGGTCGCGTGAGCGAGAGCGGCGCTCGTAAAGTGTGGCGTTGAGAACCGCGGCTCCGACGATCACGCGCCCGACCAGGAAGAAGGCAAGCAAAAGGGTGGCCGCGGTCCCGAGCGCGCCGTAGGTGCTCGTCTTCGTCTCGATCAGGCTGCCGAGGATGAGGATGTTGAAGAGCACCACGCCACAGAAGCCGATCGCGTAGAAGAGCGAACCCGGGATCAGGTCGGTCCAGCGGGCGTTCGAGTGGGGCACTTCGAGGGAGATGATCAGCCAGAGCCCTCCGAGGGCGAACACGAAGGCAGCGAGTGTGAAGATGCCCCCGATCAGCGTCTGATGGCTCACCGCGCCCACGCCCAGGCCGAGCAGAAGCTGGCCGAAGAGGGCGGCGGCGAAGATCACGAGGGAGCGGGAACGCACCTTGACCGAGGCCGCCGATCGCTCCCAGGCGAGAGAGTGCGTGATCGCAACTGCCCGCAGGAAGACTCTCGTCGCGTAGACGAGCACGAAGAACGAGGTGAGGGCGACCCACCAGCTCGAGCTCCCCGAGGCGCTGCTCGCGACCTGCTTCGTGACGACCCCGGCCAGACCGACCGAGCTCGTGATTGCCTGCGTCTCGATGCCGAGCGCGCTTGTCAGCAGCCCGAGGCCAGAGACCACGAAGAAGGCGAGCGGCAGCGCGAACACGAACAGGCGGTAGGAGAGCGCCCCGGAGAGCATGCTGCCGCCGATCTCGGAGTCTCGCTCGATCGTCTCGAAGGTCGCATCGAGCGCCGCCGATCGTCTGCGCGCCGCTTCGATCCAGCCCTTGAGCGCACGCGCCTGCTCGGCCCAGAGCGTCAGTCGCCGCAGCAGCGTCCGCCGTGGTGGCGGCAACTTCATCTGCGCAGAGTCGTGACCGTGAGGAGAAGAGGTCATCCTGCCCCTCAGGAGGCGAGGACCTTCTGCTCGGCGCTTGGGGTTGCGTCGCGGAGTTGCCGCTCGCTCTGCCGCCAGCTGGCCCAGACGGGCGAGAAGACCGCGCAGACCAGCGACATCGTGATCATGATGAAGATCCAGCCGATCATCGTGATGACGACGCCGAAGGAGCCGAACGCGTCTCCGTTGGCGTTCAACGTTGCCGGCATGAAGAAGGGCACGGTCGCGGTTGCGCCGCCGAGGACGACGGTGGCAAGCAGGGCGCCGGGGAGCAGGGCGCGCAAGCCCACCGCTCGGTGAAGGAGGAAGCGCGGCACCCAGAGCCAGAAGACCGTCGACCCTACGAGCCAGGCAGGCAGGAAAACCAACCAGCCGGCAGCACGGAACTCCGCGCCGGCGGCGACCACGAGAGCGACGGCGCCGGTGATGACGAAGAAGAAGATCGCGAACAGCCCCTGGTCGGCTGCCGACCCGACCGTTACTCGCCAGGCACGGGCGTACACGTCCCGGTAGATCTGGCCAATTCCGATGCCCCAGATGAGGAAGCTGATCACGACCGTGATGGTCGCCGCGAGCCTGTTCGAGGAGGCGCTGCCGAAGGTGTCGTGGACGAGGGTGGCGGTGGCCCCGTTCAGCTTCAGGTGGGTGACCAGACGCTCGGCGAAGGAATTCGTGTCGCTTCCCGAGGAGTGGAACAAGGCGACGGCCACGAGTGCGGCCGGCAGGACCGACAGCGTCGAATAGACGGTCGCAGCACAACCCGAGTTGCGACTGGCCGCGAAGTAGGCGCGGACCCACTGCAGCGAGAGCCGCCCCAACCGTGTGTCGGCGCGGCCGCTGAGCCAGTCCTGCACCGCCTTGATCCGGCCATGTGGCGCCGCTTGTTCGACATCGCTCATGGGTTCCACCGTTCGGGTTCCACCGTTCACACCTCCGGTCCGCGCGCGCGGTTCGGTAACGATCGTGGGCCGCGTACCTATCGACGCGGTCCCGGGCGTCCCGGTCCGGGTCCGGGCTTCGGCCCCGGCCCGAGTGGACCTCTTGGTCCTCTTGGCACTGGTCTCACCTCCTTGGAAACGTTGTTGGGTGCGGCAGAGTCACACCGAGTTGTGCTCCGCTGGTCGGGGCACTCGGTGTGACCCATCGTTCCTAGACGGACGCTGCCGTTGTTTCATCCGACCTCATGAAGGCGCCGAAGAGCCAGAGGAACGGGAAGAAGATCCCGAAGAAGAACATCCAGCCGTGTCCGTTCCGGAGCGTCATGAACCCGAGGGTGAACAGCAGGATCAGGTACAGAAAGATGCCGCCGATTCCGATTCCCCACCACATGGTGCCCTCCTTGTTGAGTCTTGTGGAAGGGTGCTTTCCCCTTCCTTGCGATTAGCCATGCCTCGAGCATCGCACCCGCCCTCTTAGCTCGCCCACGATCGCCGGTGAATCACCTAGGTGATTCCGCTTCGCCCAGTAGGTCGAGGGCGGCCTCGCGCACAAAGTGGTCTCGATCGTCGCTCGGAGGCTTGGTCACGATCGGTTGCAACGACTTCGAGGAGCTGTCGACCGGGGCTCCCTCGACAGCCGTGGAAGAATTGGCTGCAAATGGCGACCGAACCGGACGACGCAGGGAAGGCAGCCGGCGCGCAGTCGGAGGCGCCGCCGCTCGTCGAGGCAAAGCTCGCGGCGCCGCGCGTGCGGCGCGGCGTCCTCGACCGCCCGCGCATCCTGCACGCGCTCGACGCCGACGCCGTGCTGACGCTCGTCGGGGCACCTGCGGGCTACGGGAAGACGACGGCGATCCGGATCTGGTGCGCGACCCGGGATGCAGCGCTGGCCTGGGTCACGCTCGACGCCGGCGACAACGACCCCGGCCGGATGTGGAGATATGTCGCCACGGCGGTCGATCGGATTCGCCCTGGCCTCGGCCAACCGGCGTTGCGTCGGCTCGGCGCTGCAGGAAGCCCCGTCGAGCACGCCGTCGACGAGCTGCTGAGCGCCCTCGGCGGGTACGGAGAGCCGGTGATCCTCGTGCTCGACGATCTCCACGCCGTGACCGAGGAGGACTGCCTGGCGTCGCTCGATCACGCCGTCCTCCACGTGCCCGAGAACATGCGCGTGATCGTCGCCACACGCGTCGACCCGGCGCTCGCGCTCCCCCAGCTGCGGGCAGCGCGAAAGCTCACCGAGCTGCGGGCGAGCGAGCTCGCCTTTACCTCGCCCGAGGCGCACGCGCTGCTCGTGGGCCTGGGCGAGCTCGAGCTGAGCGACGAGCAGATCGACGTCCTGGTCGAGCGCACGGAAGGCTGGCCCGCAGCGCTCGTCCTCGCGGGTCTCTGGCTGCGGACCGTCGACGACCCCTCCAGTGCGGTGTCCGCGTTCGGCGGCGACCACCGCTTCGTCGCCGACTACCTGAGCACCGAGGTCCTCGCGGCGCTCGACGACGACCTCCGCGCCTTCCTGGAAGGCGTGGCGGTGCTCGATCAGTTCACGCCGGAGCTGTGCGACGCGGTGTTCGACCGCTCCGACTCCACCGAGAGGCTCGCCGAGCTCGAGCATGCCAACCTCTTCGTGACGCGGCTCGAGCGCGATGACTGGTTCCGCATCCACCAGCTCTTCGCCGAGTACGCGCGGGCGCAGCTGGAGGCGTCCGATCCGGGAGCGTCGTCACGCATCCATCTTCGCGCCGCAACGTTGCTGCGGGCGCAGGGCCGCCCAGTCGAGGCTATCGCCCACGCGTCGGCCGCAGGGGAGCACGAAGTCGTCGCCGAGCTGCTCGCCGAGCACACCCTGACGCTCATCCGCGGCGGCGCCGGCCGGACGCTGCTGCGCTGGGCGCGCACGCTGCCGGACGACGTTCTGACCGCACATCCGGAGGTCGCCGTCTTCGCGGCGGCCGCGTCCGTGGTCGTGAGTGGGAGCACCATGGATCGGCGTCACTACCTGGGGTTGGTCGACCAGGCGCGAGCCGCCCGACCCGAGCAGTCGAACGCGTACGTCGAGTCGGTGGCCCGGTTCGTTCGCATCCTCTCGATCGAGGATGGTGTCGGCCGAGCGGTGGACGACGGCCGTCGAGCGGTCGAGGTGGCCGCGGCCATCTCGGACGAGCTCGTCCCGGGCACTCTGACCGCGTACGCCCGCGCGCTCTACTTCGCCGGCGACCTCGCCGGGGCACGGGCCACCGCACTCCGGGTGCTGGAGCATCCGGAGATCGACCGGGCCACGCCAAGCCTGCTCCATGCGCACACGACGCTGGTGCTGGTTGCCGTTGGGAAAGAGCGGCTGTCCTCGGCACGCGACCACGCGGAGCAGGCGAAGGAGGCCGTGGGGCAGATCGGCATGAGTCGGAGCTGGCTCGGCGCGAACGTCTCCGCCGCGCAGGGCGTCATCTTTGCGGCGGAGGGGAAGCTCGCGGAGGCCGAGCGCGAGCTCGCCACCGCCGAGCACTTCTTCCACGACGACGTGCCGACCATCCATGAAGCGTGGCTGCTCGTGCTGATCGCCTCCGTGCGCGCCCGCCGTGGACGCCTGGATCACGCTGAGGAGGCCTTGCAGCTTGCGCGCGAGGCGCTCGCCGAGCTCCCGGACGCCGGCGTCCTCCCCGGGCTCGTCGCGGAGGTCGAGCGTGAGCTCGCGGTGGCGAGCGATCGCGCGAGCACCGGCGGCGTGCTCGACGAGCCGAGCGAAGCCGAGCTCGCCGTGCTGAGGCTCCTCGCCACCGACCTCTCGACGCGCGAGATCGCGGAGGAGCTCTTCCTGTCCGCGAACACGGTCCATTCCCACCAACGGGCCCTGTACCGGAAGCTCGACGTCCACTCGCGCGAGGCGGCGATCGCACGCGCGACCGCGCTCAACCTGCTGGACGAAGCGGATTCACCTAGGTGATTCGCCCGCGACGGCGGGCGCGCTGAGAGGGCGGGTGCGATCCTCGAGGCGTGGCTACTGCGAAGCGCACGCTCACTCGTGACAACGTCTTGGAGACGACCGCCAACGTCGTCGCCTCGGCCCCCGTCCTTGTCCGGTCGCTGGTCAGGCCCAGAGTCCCTCGTGCGTTGCGCGAGAAGATCATGCTCGAGGTCACCGCGGTCAACGACTGCCGCTACTGCCAGTGGGGTCACACCCACCTGGCGATTGCACAAGGAGTGCCGCTGGAGGAGATCAACCAGATCTTCAAATATCAGAACGAGTCGTTGGCGGCTCGGGACACGGCCGAGGCCGCGGCGATCCTGTTCGCCCAGGACTACGCGGAGAATCTCGGCGAGTGCGATCCGGAATCGATCCAGAACCTGCGCACGTACTACGACGACGCACAGGTGGCCGAGATCCTCGCCTACGTGCGCGCGATCACGCTCGGCAACCTGACCGGCAACACCGTGGACGCCGTGCTCGACCGTTTCCGCAGGCATGGTGATGCCGAAAGCAACGGGATGTCGAGATGAGCGGAAACGCGGCTACCCCGGGCGCGGCCAAGTTCGGCCCGATGACCGCCGACGGCCTGCACCACCCGATCATCGGGCAGCGGAGAAAGGGATCGACGGTCACGTTGCTCCGACGGGCACGTGACCTCTGGGCGATCTATCTCAGGCGCCGCCTCGATCCCGTCTTCCGCGAGGAGATCATGCTCTCCGTCGCAGGTGCCGACTCGAGCCGCCAGTGCAGCTTCGCCCATCGGGAGTGGGCGCTAGCCGAAGGTATTCCCGAGGCCGACCTTGCAGCACTCGAGGGGCTGGACGTCCGGGCGCTCGACGAGCGGACGTGGGTGGCCATCGCCTGGGCACAGGCCTACGCCCGCAGCGACTTCGCCGACGTCCCCGACGACGTCGAGGCGGATTTTCGGCAGCACTTCAGCGCGCAGGAGCGGGCGGACATCGAGCTTCTCGCCCGGGAGATGTACTGGCTGAATGAGACCAGCAACGGAGTGGACGCCGCCCTGTCACGCCTGAAGCGCGATCGGGTGGAGGGAAGCACCGTGCTCACCGAGCTCGAGGCGCTGGTGCTTTACGCCCTCGTCGTGCCCTTCCTCATCGTCCTGTTCGGCATCAAGCAACGACGGAACCCGATCTCGATCATCCGCGGCATGAAGCCGTTCTTCCGCGAGTTCGAGGCGCGCGGCCCGAACACGATCTCCGGGCCGGGGGAGAACTTCGGCGGGCAGCCGGCGTAGGGTCGATTCCCTACCGGCCGCCCACACGACCATGGGGTTTCGGCTCTTCCTGATTCTCGTCCCGCTCGCGTGGAGAGTCGGCAGGTGGACGTGGCGCCGAGTCCGCGCCCAAGCGGAATCACCTAGGTGATTCACCCGCGAACGCGGTCGCGCCGAGCGGGCGGGTGCGATGCTCGAGCCATGGCGAATTGGTTCTATCCCGCGTCTTCACGTACAGGGAGGTGACTCATGGTTTGGGCAATTCTCGTGTTCCTCGGGGTCCCACTCTGGATTTGCGCGATGGGCATCATCGTCATGGTTCTCAGAAACCGGAGCTTGCAGAAGCGCCACGGCGACATCCCGGTTCGCGTGAAGCGGCCCGGGAAGACGCGTTGGACTCGTGGCCACGCGATCTGGGTATCGGACGTGTTCGCGTGGCGGGGAAGCCCGGCCGCCTGGAGCGAGGACATCGTCCAGGTGACCGGCGTGACGCTGCGAAGCCCGAGCGACGAGGAGCTACACAAGCTGCGTCGCCTCGGAGACGGCGTGCAGATCGCGACACTCTCGTCCGTGGGCGGCGAGCCGCTGGAGGTGGCCACCAGCCCCGAGAAGTCCATCGCGCTCGCCGGACCGTTCGCGGCCGACGCGATCTCAGGGAGTCCCCCGAGGGCTCCACAACCACTCACAGTCGCAAGCACGTCAATCGAAAGGAGTTGACCATGTCCTCGACACTCACGGCAATGAAGCTCAAGACGGGTCTCGATCCGCTCGAGCGAGTCCACATCACGGATGCTCGCGGTCTCCGCTTCCACGGAATGGGGGCGTTCGTCGGCACCGGGCGGACGCAGAGGGCGCACGTCTACACGGCGGCCTCGATCCCCGTCGACCCCGAGGCCTACAAGAAGATCGATCCCGAGAAGCTCGCGCACGAGCTCGGCGTGGACATGTGCGCGGTCAACCGCGGCCGCTTCTGGATGATCGACGAGCTCGAGATCGTCGTCGGCGACGTCCAGGACTTCCACGGCGTCGAGATGCGGTGGGCCGGCGACATGACCGGCGCCGAGATGATCGCCCAGTTCCAGAGCGCGTACACACCCTCGCTGATCTACCGCAACACCAACTGGATCTTCAACGCGGGCAAGCCCGTGTACCTGCTTCGCGAGCCGGAGGGTGCGACCTGGGTCCTGCAGGAGTTCACGAAGGACGTCGACGCGAGCCTCGAGGCGGACAACCTCGAGGTGCTCGGCGACAACTACAAGGAGCTGCCTGAGGGCTGGACGTTCGAGACGAAGATCCTCGACGAGGAGCTCTCGCTCAACACCGGTCGTGCCGGCGGCTGGGCAGCCATCATCCGCGACGAGTTCCACTGCACCTACCAGGGCTGCGGCTACGGCTCAGACCGCAGCGCGAACTTCGTGCCGTAAATCGGCATATCGAAGCGACAGACCCCGGCTCTGCCGGGGTCTGTCCGTGCCGCCGCGGACCGCGAACTACGTCTCCGAGGGGAACGCCGGCGCTCTTCCAAGTGCTCATGGCGGCGGGACCAAGCGGAATCACCTAGGTGATTCGCCCGCGAACGCGGTTGCGCCGAGCGGGCGGGTGCGATGCTCGAGGGCATGGCGAATCGGACATACCGGGTGACGGTCGAAGGAGAGCTCGGTGACTACCTTGCGACGGTTTTCCCCGGCATGACGCTCACGCACGGCCACGGCATGACGACGCTGACTGGCGAGCTGCGCGACCAGGCGGAGCTGCAAGGCGTGCTCCAGCGCGTGTCGGACCTCGGGCTCACCCTGCTCGAGACGAAAGCGGTCGAGAGCAATCCCGAAAGCCTGTCCGGCCAGGAGCCGGTCAAAGCGGACGCAACTGGGGATCAAGCGCCCGCCGTTCCGCGAACCTCAACGGAAAGGAGCTGACCATGACCACAGCGACAGAGACGACGACCACACCGACACATAACGGACGTCCGATCGTGAAGGAGCGGCAGACCGGCCTAGGGCTCTACGTCACCGCCAAAGAGGCGTACGACATGTGGCAGGAGGACCCCGAGGGCGTGAAGATCCTCGACGTCCGCACGCCCGAGGAGTGGGTCTTCACCGGCCACGTTCCGATGGCGACCCTGATCCCGTTCGCCTTCCTGGCATACGTCTGGGACGACGAGAAGAAGGCCTTCCCGTGGTCGCTGAACCCCGACTTCGTCGAGCTCGTCAAGGAGCGGTTCTCCCCCGAGGACACGCTCCTCGTCACGTGCCGCTCCGGCGGCCGCGGGGCGATGGCGGTCAACATGCTCGCGGCCGCGGGGTTCACGAGCGCCTACAACATCCTCGACGGGATGGAGGGCGGTCGGGTCGACGACCCCGACAGTGTCTTCGACGGCATGCGCAGGAAGAACGGCTGGATCATGTCCGGCCTGCCGTGGACGTACGACCTCGACCCCACGCAGATGGCGCTTCCCGAGCGCGAGACCGGGGAGCTCCACCCGGGCAACCCCGAGGACTGAGGACGTGTGAGGGGCGGTGGGAGAGATCCCCATCGCCCCTCCCGATGAGAAGGAGGCGAGATGGCTACGCAGACGGTGACGTCGTTACCGGATCAGGAGTTGGAGAAGCTGTCGGAGCTGATCAAGCGTGCGGACAGCGTGGAGCTGAAGCTGACCGTGCCGCTGTCCGACCGGAGCCGGGCGGGTACAGCGCTCGGCGTGGATCCCCTCGACGGCGAGATCCGGCAGGTCTTCTTCCTCGACACGCCTGACCTGGCACTCAACAAGAGCGGTGTCGTGGTTCGTGCCCGTCGGGTGCAGCGGCGCGGGGACGACTCGGTCGTGAAGCTGCGACCGGTGGTTCCGGACGAGTTGCCCAAGAAGGTGCGCAAGTCGCCGAACTTCGGTGTCGAGGTCGATGCGATGCCGGGCGGGTTCGTCTGCTCGGGCTCGATGAAGCACAGGATGGGCTCGCCGAGGGTCAAGGACGCGATGATGGGGGCGCTGCCGCTCCACAAGCTCTTCTCCAAGGAGCAGCGGGCCTTCTATACGGCGCATGCTCCCGAGGGGATCGAGCTCGACGACCTCTCGATCCTGGGCCCGGTCCCCGTGCTCAAGGTGAAGTTCGCGCCCGAGGAGTACGACCGCAAGATGGTTGCGGAGCTGTGGATGTACCCGGACAACTCGCAGCTCCTCGAGCTATCGACCAAGTGCGAGCCCTCCGAGGCGTTCCAGATCGGCATCGAGACGAGAACGTTCCTGACCCAGCACGGGATCGACCTCACGGGCGAGCAGGCGACGAAGACGAAGAAGGCGCTGGAGTTCTTCTCCAAGCGGTTGCAGGAAGGAGTCGAGTAAGAAGTGGTCATTCGCAAGCGGTTGGGGTAACTGGGTGAGCGGATGAGGAGGTGACCGAAGTGCGAAGCGAGTCCGCAGCTCTCACCGCGATGGGCGAGACGAGCATGGGCCGGACACTGAGAACACCCAGGTCGGCTGCCGTTGCGGGCATCGTCTTCTCGGTCATCTTCACGGTCGCGCTCGTACTCGTCCGCACGGCCGTCCCGTCAGACCCGAGTGACGCGGGGCAGTGGCTGACGGACACCTCGCGCCGTGACGCGGTCCTGTTCGCGCTCGTTCTCGTGCCCTTCGCGGGGATCGCCTTCCTCTGGTTCGTCGGCGTGCTGCGAGACCGTGTCGGCGAAGCCGAGGATCGGTTCTTCGCGACGGTCTTCCTCGGGAGCGGGTTGCTGTTCGTGGCCATGATCTTCGTCGCCTCGGCCGTCGCGGCGGGGCTGGTCGCAAGCGCCGGAGACAGCGCCGACAAGCTCCTGTCCTCCGGCGCCTGGGACTTCGGGCGCAGGACCGCGCACGAGCTGATGGTGGTCTACGCGATTCGGATGGCCGCCGTGTTCATGATCGCCACGTCGACGATCCTGCGACGCCTGACGCTCACCCCCCGGTGGCTCGCCGCTTCTGGCTACGCGATCGCGTTCGTTCTCCTCGTGGCCGTCGGCTTCTTCGCCTGGATCGAGCTCGCGTTCCCGGCCTGGGTGCTGGTGCTGAGCCTGTACATCCTGGTGGCCGGATCCAGGCGGGATCGGGTGGTCGATCCAGGCGATACCCCGCGGCTACGTGGCGTCTGACCACGTACACCACGGTTGGCCCCTCGGTCTTCTTGCTGGGCGCTCGACGTGTCGGGCGCGAGCGTAGCCCGATGCGGGAAGCTCTGGTCTATGCGGTTGGCGTCGCGCTGAGCCCTGTTCCGATCGCTGCCAGCATCGTGATCTTGACGAGCCCGCGCGCACTCGCTAAGAGCGCGTCGTTCGTGGCCGGATGGGCTCTCGGCGTCGCGTTCGTCATCACGCTGCTCGTGGTGATGGTCGACGAGGCTCGAATCAGTGACTCGCATCCTTCGTGGATCGCGGTACCGGAGCTCGTTCTCGGTGCGGCGTTCGTGGGTGCGGCACTCGTCCTGTGGGTCCGGCGACGGCGGCGCCGCGCGCAAGCCGTCCCCTGGCTGGACGCTGTCGACGACCTCTCGAGAGTGCGCTCAGCCGGGCTCGGGGTCATTTTCGCAGCGGCCAACCCGAAGGTCGTCGCGCTTGCGCTCGGATCGGCGCTCTCTCTGGCCGAGGCGGACGCGAACACCGGATCACAGGTCCAGACAATCGTCCTGTTCTCCGCGATCGGGATCGTTGGAGTGGCCCTTCCGCTTGTCCTGTACCTCCTCTTCCCGGATCGCGCGGGTTCGCTCCTCGCTCGGCTGCGGGCGTGGCTCGGCCGGCACGAGGCGACGATCCTCATCGCACTCGGGCTCGTGCTCGGCGCGATCTTCCTCCGGGATGGCGTGGCAAGCCTGTGAACGTGGCGTCTGACCGCGACGACGGGAGCCCGGGCCGGCTGAGCAGGGCCTTCCCGATCCTGGGCTGGCTGCCGTCCTACCGGCGAGCATGGTTGGGACGTGACGCGATCGCAGGCGTGATCGTCGTCTGCCTGCTCGTTCCGGAGGGAATGGCGTACGCGCAGATCGCAGGCATGCCGCCGGAGACGGTGTTCTATGTCGCACCCCCTGCGCTCATCCTGTACGCGATCTTCGCCAGCTCGCGGAAGCTGATCGTGGTCGTCTCGGCGACCCAGGCCGCGCTCTCGGCGGGAGCGGTGGCGGCTCTCGCGACGGTGGGCACGCCGGAGTACGCCGAGCTGACCGCTGCGTTGGCGCTGCTCGTGGGCGGGCTGATGGTGCTCGCCGGGCTCTTTCGTCTCGGCGTGCTGGCACAGTTCTTCTCGCCCTCGGTCCTCGTCGGGTTCGTGACCGGGCTGGCCCTGGTGATCTCGATCAAGCAGGTCCCGAAGATCCTCGGCATCGAGGAGGGCGAGGGCGATTTCTGGGAGCGCCTCTGGGACATCATCGTCCACCTCGGCGACGTGAACTGGACGACGCTCGCCATCGGGCTCTCGACGATCGCGGTGATGGTCGGCGTCGAGCGCTTCGCCCATCGGCTGCCCGCTGCGCTGGTGGCGCTCATGTTCGGCATCGTGATCGCGCGAGTTTTCGACCTCGCGGCGCACGGGGTCGCGGTAATCGAGGAGATCCCGAGCGGGCTCGCCGGACCACAGATTCCCGACGTCTCGCTCGTCGATCTCTCGCTCTTGCTGGCCTCCGCGGTCGGCATCGCGCTCGTCAACTTCGCGGAGGGGAACAGCATCGCCCGCGAGTTCGCCCGACGGGACGGGGTGAAGCTCGACGCCAACCAGGAGCTCGTGGGGGTCGGCGCGGCCAACGTCGGCGCCGGGCTCTTCCAGGGGTTCACGATCGGCGCCAGCCTCTCGAAGTCCTCCGCAGCCGATGGTGCCGGCATGCAGACCCAGATGGCAGGCGTCGTCGCCGCGGGCCTTACGGTGCTGGTCGCACTCTTCCTCACCGACCTTTTCAGCGGCCTGCCCGAGGCGACCCTCGGTGGGATCGTGCTTGTCGCCGTGAGCGGCATGATCAAGACACGGCGGATCAGAGAGCTCTACGGATTGCGGAAGACCGATTTCGCCCTTGCGCTGGCGGCGACGCTGGCCGTGCTGTCGCTCGACACCCTCGCCGCGCTGGTGTTCGCCGTCGCCCTCTCGATCGTGCTCCTCGTCGTCGAGGCGGCGCGGGCTCCGCTCCGCCGGCTCGGCGAGCAGCCCGGCGGAGCCTTCGTCGATCTCGAGAGGAACCCGGAGGCGCGGGAGCACCCTGGGACGCTCGTCGTCCGACACGACGCCGAGCTGTTCTTCGCAAACGTGGAGTCCGTCACGCAAGACGTCTACGCCGCAGCCACCGAGAGCGAGCCACCGGTGCGCGCGGTCGTCCTCGACCTGGAGTTGACCTACCAGCTGGACGTCCCCTCAGCGGAGGCTCTGCTGCTGCTCGCCCACCGCCTCGCGGAGGCGGGCATCCCGCTCGCCCTCGCCCGAGTCCACGGGCCCGTTGTCGACATGCTCGAGAAGACGGGCGTCGTCGAGGCAGTAGGGCGCGAACGTGTCGGCGGACGCGTCGAGGACGCGGTTCGGGCACTCGAGTTATGAGACTCCAACCATGAACCTCGTCTGGGGGCTGCTCATCACGCTCGGCGCTGCGGGAATCGGGATCGCCTTGATGCTGGTCGTGCGCCGCCGTGCACCGGAGGGAAGCTACTTCGCCGACGGCGACCGGGCCTCGGGCGTGTTCGGCGTGATTGCGACCGGTTTCTCGGTGTTTCTCGGGTTCATCATCTTCCTGGCCTTCACGAGCTACGACCAGACGCGCTCGGGAGCCGAGACGGAGGCATTGATGATCGTGCAGCAGGTCGAGACCGCGCAACTCTTCCCAGCACCCGCCGCCGGGGCGCTGACGGGCCAGCTCATCTGCTACGGGCGCTTTGTTGTGCACGACGAGTGGCCGCGGATGCGGGCCGAGACGATCGGGAACAGGATCAACCCGTGGGGCGTCGCGATGTTCAAGACTGCGGAGAAGGTCGATCCCAAGACCGCGACCGAGCAGTCGGCCTACGACCAGTGGCTCGGCCAGACCTCGCAGCGGGAAGAGGCGCGGCTGGACCGTACCCACGGGGCGGTGGGCGTGATCCCGACGCCGCTCTGGTTCGTCCTCTTCTTCATCGGGTCCATCATCGTCGCGTACATGCTCTTCTTCGCCGATCCGGGCGAGGGGCGGGTGACGCAATCGATGCTGATGGGAGGGGTGGTGGCGGTGATGACCGTGCTGCTCCTTCTGCTCGCCTCCTTCAACCACCCGTTCCATAGCGGTGTCGGGGGCCTCCAACCCACTGCGATGGAGCGCTCGCTCGACCTGATCAACCGAGCGCTCGCAGCCACCGACGGCGCCGTCAAGGTTCCCTGCGATGTGAACGGCGTGAGGATGGGCCGGTGACCGGGGCGACGCACCCGGGTAGGCGGTTGGAGCTGGTCGCGACGCTCTTGCTTGCGGCCGCGACAGTCGCGACTGCGTGGAGCGGCTACCAGGCGAGCCGCTGGAACGGCGAGCAGGCGAAGGCGTTCAGCCGCGCCGGCGGGTTGAGGGTCGAGTCAGCCAAGGCGGACTCGCTCGCGAACACGCAGACCGAGCTGGATGTCACGACGTTCACCCAGTGGATAAACGCTGTCGCCCACAAGGAGGTGAAGTTGGCGCAGTTCTACGAGAGGAGATTCCGGCCGGAGTTCAGGCCCGCGGTGAAGGCCTGGCAGGCGACCAAGCCTTTCACGAACGCGAATGCGCCGCTTACACCCTTCCGTATGCCGCAGTACACCCTCACGGCTCGTGCGGAGGCTCAGCAGCTCGAAGTGGAGGCGGAGGCTTGGGCCGCGAAGGGTCGTGCGAACGTGCAGCGGGCGACGAACTACGTGCTCGGAGTGGTGCTCTTCGCCGCAGCGCTCTTCTTCGCGGGCATCTCGACCAAGCTCGAGACGCCCGGGCTACGCCGGGCGCTGCTCGCGTTCGGCGTCGTCCTGCTTCTCGGCACCCTGGCCTGGATCGCCACCTTTCCGATCAGTCTCTCGGTCTGAGGTGCGAGGGTAAAGCGTGCGCGGCGTAAGCGCGGATAATCGGGAGCAGCCCATGCCCTCATGACGGCAGCAGCCGCGAGAGGCTGCCGGTTCGGGCATGCGATGCGAGGTGTTCCTGGAGTGGAGACGGTGCTGCAAGTCCTGTTCTACGCGCTCGTCGCGGCCGCCAGCCCACTCGCGCTCACTTCGACCCTGGTCGTCCTCAGGAGCCGGCGCGGACGGCTGAACGGGTTCATCTTCGCGGCCGCCTTCCTGTTCGGCGGGGGGGTCGTCTGGCTCATCCTGCTCTCACTCGGTGCGGTCACCTCGCTGAACGAGGACGACCGGCACGCCACTGCGATCTTCGAGCTCGCCCTCGGAGTGCTGCTCCTCGCCGCGGCCTGGCGGGTTCGCCGCGGCTTCGCGCCGAAGAGGGGCGCAGGTGCGGGGCGTACGCGAGCGCTGCTCGCCAGGCTCGAGCAGCTCACACCCACGGCGGCCTTCCCGGTCGGCGCGCTACTCGGCATCGGCGGCCCGAAGCGGTTGACGATAGCCATTGTCGCGGCGACCACGGTTTCCGTCGCCGGACTGAGCACGGGAGAGGAAATCGGTCTGGCCGTGGTCTACGTGCTCGTGGCGGGTGTGCTGGTCTGGGTGCCGGTCGCCATGTATCTCGTCGCGGGCCAGCGGGCGGCAGGCTGGCTCGGGGATGCCCAGGAGGGGCTGCGGTCGAACCAACGCGCCATCACGATCTACTCGCTCCTCGTCCTGGGCAGTGTGCTGGTCGCCGAAGCCCTGGTCGAGCTCTTGTGAGCCCGGTAGTGCTTACGGACCGCGGACGACGGTGACCATCTCGCCGACAGCCCACTCCTTGACGAAGTCCTCGCGTCCCTCCACTCGCACCGTGGCGCGTACGGTTTCGTCGGTCCGATCGATTCCCCGCACGACGGTGGCCTCCACCTCCCCGCCCCGCTCGGGGAGGTCGATCAGAACGACATCACCGGTCTGAAGCCTCTGGGCGGCGAACTCGATCGCCATCAGTTCGATTGTAGGGTCTGGCGGGAGTGGCACAGCGATGCGGAAGTGAGGCTCACTCGCGTCGTCGGCCAGAGTCTGGCAACTCGGAGGAAGAGGGCAGCCGCGACGACGGAGTGCCGAGCTCTGCCCATCGAGCGATCAGCGGGCCTACATCGAGGCGTTCGGCCGCCTCGAGGGCCTTCGTCGCGGCCTTGCCGGTCTTCCGGCCGAAGACACCGCGGAGGAGCCACCGCTTGATGAGGCGGTGGAGCCGCAAGCGGCGATCGGACAGTTCGGGCACCCGTTTCGGTGCCAGGTAGAGCTCGACCGTGAGCTTCTTCACGAGCCCCGGGTCGGCTGGCTGTCCCGTCGTCTCCTCGATCCGGTGAGCCAGCAGGGAGCCGAGCACCTGTACCTCGCGCACTCCCGTGTTCAGGGTGAGACCGGTGGAGACGGCTGTCGTGCCCAGCAGCACCCACGGCACCCTCGTGAACCTCGCGCCTTTCGCCACCGTCCGCACGACGGGCGCGGCGAGCACGACGACTCTCTGCAGGTGGCCGGCGACGGCCTCCGTGCCTTCCTTCGAGGCGAGGAGTGCCTTGCCCTCGGCCGCCGACATGACGCGCTCGGACGCCGTCAGCATGCGGTCGATCGCTCGCTCATAGAGGGCTGGGATTGCATCGGCGCTGGGCATGGTGGCGTTCTCGACGGCGCTTCTTAGCCGTCGGTGGGACGACTCGATCCGGTCGTGTTGGACGTTCTGGTGGGAGGGCTTGGTGGGGTCAGGCATTGCCACAGAGTCTCCGCAGGAATGAGCGGGAGGTCGCAGTTTCCAGGAGTTCTTAGATGCTCGCCCACGCGAACAATGCGAGTCCTTACAGCAGGCTTGCCAGCGAAACGAGCCTTCGCGTAGCAACGGTCCTGTCGGATTCCGCAGGTCTAGCCACAGGGTGCCTGGGGGACGTTACGCGCTCTCCATGTCCTCGATACGACGCGCGAGCACGTGAAACGAACGCTGCGCCGCGACGGCCAGGCCCATGAGCAGAGCATTCATCTCGTCCACCGGCGGTGCGACCCCGGAGCCAGCCGCACTCTGCGCCTTCACGTACGCCGGCAGATCCTTCACCTCTCGCCGGAAGATGTCGTCGATCTCGTCGCTTAGTGCCATCACGCTGTCTCCTGTTTGCTTGACAGCAAGACTAGAGGACGAGAACGAGAGAAGGCCCCTGACTGCGGGGCCTTCTCATCGACCGAGCTGCGAGGTACTAGGCGATCGTGACCACGTCCTTCTTGTGCGCGATCACCTCGCCGCTCGTAATCAGCGGCCGGTTGGGAAGAGCGCTCTCTAGCTTCTCCTCACGCACCCATCCCTCGGCGACGCGAGTCGACTCCTGGGCCTGGGCCAAGGTCTCGAACAGGCCAATCGACGTCATGACGCCGTCACCTGCTTCGATCAGGTAGTAGCCGCTGAAACCCGGCAGCTTGCTCAAGCGCGGCAGCAGGGTCTCGTTGACCTTCTTGCTCAGCTCCTCGGTGCGACTAGCGTCGACACCCTCGTAGCGCCGTACGGTGGCATGCATCATGGTGCTCCCAACTTTCGCGGTACAGGTGGAGAACGTTGGATCAGTTCTCCCGGTGTAGGCCTCGAGGGGCCCCCGAGGGACGCGCGAAAGTCTTCAGGAGAGGGCTCTCGCAACAAAGAAAAGAAAGAAACGACGCCTTGATCAGCTACGGCGTTGCAAGCGGTTCTTCTCGCTGCTAGTGGCGACACTACAGGCGATGCGGACCGGGTGCGGGCACGGACGACCTTGACCGTTGCGAATCCCGCTCGTAGCGGGATTTGGTCGAAAGGAGCCGCTAACTAACGGCACGCTCACCGGCAGGCGGCTCAGATGGTCTCTCGGAGAGCGTTCGCCGCAGCTTGAAGACGGTCACTGACTTCGGTTAGTTCACGCGCGGCGAGGTCAATGCGCTCTTGCTGAGTGTCCGCGCGCTCTTTCGCGTCGTCAGCGCGTTCGCGAAACCCCTTGAGCTGTTGCGCCAACTCTTCGACCGTGGCCGTGAGATCTGCCAGCTGGCTCGCGATCAGCGCTGTGTCCTCTTCGGCTGACATCTCCGGTCTGCCAAATTGTACGCCTTTGGCGCGCTCGTCAAGGTTTGCGCCTTGGCCGGGCCGGTGTCTTCCCGAACAAGGGCGTCTGCTTCCCGATGGGGGCCTCCGCGCCTAGCATCCGCAGCACCCCGTGCAGCTGTAGCTCCTCTTGGTCTCCGTCCTCGACAACGATCGCAAGCCGCAGCCGGCGTAGGGCCGCTTCATCCACGGTTGGAGCAGAGTTCTGCATATTCGAAGAGAGTGCTGGCCCTGCGCGCCGAACTCTGTTCGCCTAGGCTCATCGCCTCGCGCGCTAGCGCGCGTTGGTGGCCTTCGGGCTTTCGGCCGGTGTTCTGGCCGCAGGGCCAGTCCAGCGAGTGTACTCCTCTGAGCCGCCTCTCGCCGTGGCGGTCAGGTGGCGCCTGACGACAAGTGAGCCGGGAAGCGACTTCTTCCTACCGACTCAGTCGTCCTCACGCGCTCAAGACCTTGGCTCACCCATCTCCCGACACCATCACGTGAGGAGCTTGCAAGCTGGAGATCACCGGTTCGATCCCGATACGCTCCACTCCCGATCGAAGTCCGCCCGCTTCGCGGGCATGACGACTTCGATCGGCTCGCCTGTCGACCCGTAGTCACACTGAGCCGCTCATGTCGGTCGCGGCGGCGAGTGCGCTCGGCGCCTCCGTCCTGAATCCCACAGAGCGAGAGCGCCCCTACCGGGCGCTCTCGAGATAAGGGTCGGTGTTCGGGGCTACCAGAGGCGCCAGGCCTGGCGGGAGATGAACAGGCCGTGACCAGTCCGGCTGCGACAGGTGACCCCCGTGACGCGGGACAGGCAGGTGAACACCCCGTGCCGGAAGCTCTTCCCGTATGCGAGCTTCGCGTTGTTCGGGCGCGCGGTACCCATGTTGTAGGCGGCGTTGCTGGTGCAGTAGGACCTCGCCCGATTCGCGACGTTGAGCTGGAAGCCGTGCCAGTCGAGCCCGCAGTTGGCTTGAAGTCTCTGCCTGTAGTTCGCCTTGTCGATTTCGCAGTACAGCGACCTTGTTGACGACGAAACACTTGATGTTCCCGGACGGCGAGCGGAAGCCGGGCAGGATGCGGACGCCGGCCTGGCGAGCTGCGGACGACGACGTCGGCGCGGCGAGGAGGGGCGACGACGCGGCCACGGCTGCTACGAGGATTGCGATGGCCGTTGAGATGAGGAGCGAGAGCTTCATGGATGCCTCCTTGTCGATTACACGCTCCATCCTCCGACCGCCGAGCAACACTGCCGTCACGGGCCGGTAACCGTTTCGCAACGGCGACGACTGGAGCCTCAGCGCGCCCGCAACGCTGGCGCTTCTGTTACACGACCGTTACGACCACGTCACGGAGCGTTGCGGCCGAAGCGGAGGATGGCCCGCGAATGGCAGCAACGGAAGGAGCCGCGATGACCACCCGCCCTCGAGATGCGGTTGCCGATCCTCGGACGAGGATCTCTGCCAGAGCGCTCGAGTCCGCGACTGGCTACGGCCGGGGTGGCTGCCTAGGCTTGGCGCGTGAACGAGCATCTATTGCTCGTGGAAGACGACGCCTCGATCCGCGAGATCACAACGTTCGGCCTCGAGCAGGCAGGTTTCAGGGTGACCGCCAGCGGCGATGGTCGCGAAGGGCTGCTGCGATTTCGGCAGGGGTCATTTGACCTGGTGGTCCTCGACGTGATGCTTCCCTCGTTGGATGGCCTCGAGGTCTGTCGCGAGATCCGGCGAGACAGCCAGACCCCCATCGTCATGCTTACCGCGCGCACCGACCTGCACGACGTCGTCGTCGGGCTCGAGCTCGGCGCCGACGACTACGTCACGAAGCCGTTCGAGCTGCCCGAGCTCGTGGCGCGGATCAAGGCCGTGCTCCGACGCTCGGTCGCTCAACCCGAGGACCGGGTGATCGACGTCGACGGCCTCGAGATCGATCCAGGGGCGTTCACCGTCAAACGGGGCGGCGAGGAGGTCGCGCTCACCGCGACCGAGTTCCGCCTCCTGCTCGAGCTTGTCCGCCGCCCGGGTCAGGTCTTCACGCGCGAGCTGCTCCTCGAGCTCGTTTGGAACTACGACTACCTCGGTGATTCACGTCTCGTGGACGCCGCCGTCCAGCGGCTCCGGGCGAAGATCGAAGACGATCCGAAACAGCCGAGGCTGATCCACACCGTACGCGGCGTGGGCTATCGCTTCGACGTCGGCTGATGCCCTTTCGCCGCCGGCTGACCATCGCGTTTGTGCTCGCGGTTGGAGTGGGCGCTGCGGCGCTCGCAGTCGGCTCCTACGTGGTCGTCCGGCACAACCTCCGGGCGGACTCGGTCCGGACGGCGGCCCGTGAGGCGCGGCGCAATCTCGAGATCGCGCCTGAGTACAAACGCTCGGACGCGTTGCTGAACGCATACGAGGGGAGGGGCTTCGAGACGGTTGGATTCGAACGCGGGCAGACCTTCCAGTCCAGCTTCTCCGTTGGCCTGCCTGCGGTTCCGGCCGAATTGCGCAGGCTCGTCGCGCGGGGCGGTTTCGGCTACCAGCGCACGACGGTCGCCGGTACCCAATACCTCGTCGTCGGCGGGCCGGCGGGCGGTCGGCGGCTCTACTTCTTCTTCTCCGAGGAGAGCCTCCGCCACGAGCTGATCGTCCTCCGCAACATCCTGCTCGCCGGGCTCGGGATCGTGGTGCTGCTCGCGGCTCTCACCGGCGCGCTGCTCGCTCGGCGGACGCTTCGCCCTGTCGCGCAGGCGAGCGTCGCCGCGCACTCGGTCGCGGAAGGGCTCCTGGCGACACGGCTCCCGGTCGAGGGGCGGGACGAGTTCGGCGCCTGGGCCCAGGCGTTCAACGAGATGGCGGCGGCGCTGGAGGAGAAGATCGAGGCGCTGAATGAGGCGCAGGCCCGCGAGCGGCGCTTCACCGCGGACGTCGCGCACGAGCTGCGGACGCCGCTGACAGGTCTCGTCGGCGAGGCTTCTCTGCTTGCGGAACACCTGGAGCGGATGCCTCCGGAGTCGCGGCGGCCCGCGGAGCTCCTGATTTCGGACGTCGGGCGGCTCAGGCGGTTGGTCGAGGAGTTGATGGAGATCTCCCGCCTCGACGCCGGCGTCGAGAGCGTGCAGGCCGAGACCATCGACCTCGCCTCGGTGACCGCCGCGATCTTGCGCGCGCGCGGCTGGGACGGCCGTGCCCGGCTGGACGCGGAGGAGGCCATGATCAAGACCGACCCGCGCCGCTTCGAGCGGGTCGTCACCAACCTGGTGGGGAATGCCCTCGAGCACGGCGGCGACGGCGTGGACGTGCGAGTCCGGCGCGACGGTGACGGCGCCGTCGTCGAGGTGGCGGACCAGGGGCCGGGGATCGCGCCCGACGACCTGCCACACCTGTTCGAGCGCTTCTACAAGGCAGACCCCGCGCGCGCGGGCCAGGGGTCGGGGCTCGGCCTCGCGATCGCGCAGGAGAACGCGAGGCTCCTCGGCGGCAAGATCGAGGTCTGGAGCGAGCCCGGCGAGGGCACGCGCTTCACGTTCCGTCTCTAGCGCGTGTCGTTGCAGAACCGTTACGAGCCCGTAACGTCGGCGTTGCGGGCGCGGAGCAGCATTGAGCTGCGATGAACGCCACGACAATGAGAAGGGTTCGAGAGCTGGCCAGCCGGCAAAGCGACGGACTCGCCGTCGTCCTTCTGTGGCATCCGGGCAGCGACTCGGTCACCCTCTCCGTGGCCGACTCGCGCACCGGCGCCCGGTTCGAACTCGTGATCGACCGCGCACGCGCCCTCGACGCCTTCTACCACCCGTTCGCATACGCAGCCTGAGGAGGTCGCCATGTCGTCCGTCACCAAAACACTGGTCAGGAAGCTCGTCGTCCTCGCGACCCTCGTAGGCCTCGGCGGCTCGATTGCAATCCTGCTCGTCGCCTGCGGGGGACGAAGCTCATCCTCACCGGAGACGCCGCGTTCCGCGTGGCAGGCGCTGCCGGCCGCCCCGATCAAGATCGACCAGAGTCCTAGCGGCGTGTGGACGGGCAGGCAACTAGTCCTCTTCGGTCGTCGGGAGATCACGGCTCGTGACTCGCGCGGCAACCCTTATGTCGTCAAGTCCGTCGACGCCGCCGAGTCGTACGACCCTACCTCGGGGCACTGGACACGGCTTTCTCCCCCGCCCGGCCCCGGCTACGTGCCCGGCTACCACGCGGTCTGGACGGGCAGGGAAATGCTCGCCTTCGGCGCCTTCCACTCGGTTGCCTACGACCCGCAGACGAAGTCCTGGCGAACCTTGCAAAGGTCTGTCGGAGGTGGGCTCGTCGTCTGGACCGGCCGCGAGGCGATCGGTTGGGGTGGCGGCTGCTGCGGTGATGCCTGGGGGGACGGCCTTGCCTATGACCCCCGGACAGACACGTACCGCCACTTCGCCCGCTCCCCGCTCGCGCCCTCGCAGGGCCCCCTCGGCGCCTGGACGGGCCATGAGCTCCTCGTGGTCGTCAGCGGCTTCAGCCCGGACGACAAGCCCTACCCGGCGGGGCTCGCCCGGGCAGCCGCCTACGACCCTGCCACCGACACGTGGCGCAGGCTTGCGGCGCCGCCCGCGGGCGCCCTCCGTTACGGCGGCGTCGCCGCCTGGGACGGACGCGATCTACTCGTTCTCGGCAGAGGGAGCGCGCGATCGAACACGGCCCTGGCGTACAACGTGGCGACGAACCGCTGGCGGCGACTCGCGCGGCCGCCCCAGGGTCTGACCCAGGCCGGCGCGTTCTGGACGGGGAGCCGTCTGCTCGTCCTCGGCGGCGGCGAGTCGCTCCGTGCGTTCGCATACGACCCGAAGGCCGATCGCTGGTCGACCCTTCCTCGGATGCCCGTACTTGGCTCTCGTCAGACCGCCGCCTGGACGGGCCACCAGCTGATCGTCTGGAGCAGCGTCGACGGAGCTTCGCTGACCCCGCCTCTCGGCTGAACGGCAGCAGGCGTACCCTGGCCCTCGTGAAGACATTGCTCGCAGTCGCCGCCGTCGCGGCAGCGTGCGTCGCTGCCTGGCTCCTGATCATCGGCGGCGGATCGGAGAACGCCGTCTCGCTCGGCCAACCGCCGGGGCAGGTGACTTCCACGCAGGCGACGCAGGCCACCGGGACACTGTCCAATTCACGGTCGTTCGAGGTCTGGTTCAGCCGCCACGGCCGGCTGGTCGAGGCGCTCCGGACGCATACATCGACGCCGCGCGTCGCGACGGCCGCCCTGGAGGCGCTGCTCGCCGGCACGACGCGGGCGGAGCGCGCGGCGGGCCTCACGACCGACATTCCGCGCGGGACACGCCTGCTCGGCGTGACAATCGCAAACGGCGTCGCGAAGGTCGATCTGACGTCGGGTTACGAGGCCGGCGCCGATGCCCGCTCCCTGCAGCTCCGGCTCGCACAGGTCGTCTACACGCTGACCCAGTTCCCGAGTGTCAAGGCCGTTCGCTTCGAGGTCGGCGGCGCTCCCATCGACGTCTCTTCGAGCGGCGGGAACGTGCTAGACCATCCGGTCGGCCGTAGCGACTACAAGAGCCTCGGCCCGGTCGTGCCCCCGCTGTCGGGCACCTGGCACCTGATGGCTCCGGCGCCGATCGCGGCACCCACAGATCGCGCGAGCGTCTGGACCGGGCGGGAGCTGCTCGTTCTCGGCCGCGTCGGCGGCGCGAGCGTCTTCGCGGCCTACGACCCGAGCACAGACGCCTGGCGACGCCTCTCCCCGCCACCCGGCCGCCCGGGCCGGAGCCCGTTCCGCGCGGTCTGGACCGGAAAGGAGATGCTGGCCTGGCGTCGGGGCGCGCTCGCAGCGTTCGATCCGGTGACGGGCCGATGGCGCCGGCTCGCCTCTCCACCCGGCGGGCTCGTGCCGGCGGTGGCGATCTGGACCGGGCACGAGCTGATCGGGTGGACCGGAAACGGCGCCGCTGCCTACCTGCCGGCGACGAACAGCTGGCGCAGCCTGCGCCCGGCTCCCCTCCGGGGCGAAGCCTCTTCGGCCGGCGCCTGGACGGGGCGCGAGTTGATCGTCGTCTCGGGTGCACGCGCGGCCGCGTACACGCCAGCGACGGACAGATGGCGCCTCCTCGCGCCGTTGCCAGAAGCGCGGGCGGGCGCCCGCGCGGTCTGGGACGGCCACGAGCTCCTTGTCGTCGGGGGCAAGAACGCGCCCGTGGAAGGCTTTGCGTACGAGCCGCAGACGAACCGCTGGCGGAGGCTCGCACCGATGGACTCCGGCCGGGCGGGAGCCGCGACGGTCTGGACCGGCAAGCGGCTCCTCTTGTGGGGCGGCGAGACCGGGAGCCCAGGCGCGTTTGTGATTCCTCCCCACGGCCTCGCGTACGACCCAAGAGCCGACACGTGGTCGCAGCTCCCGCAGGCGCCGTTGCGTGGCCGGCTCGACCCGGTCGGGGCCTGGACTGGGCGTGCGCTCCTCGTCTGGGGCGGCGACCCGGGCTACGCCGACGGAGCCGCGTTCACCCCAGGCTCCCGCTAGCCCACCAGTTGCTTGAAGGCCGGCTCGGCGCGGATCGGATCGAAGTCCGAGTCGTCCCGAGCGTACGCGCGGAACTGTTCCGAGCCGTCGATCGCGAGCCGAAGGTGCTCGATCGCGTCCTCGGTCCGGCCCGCGAGGCTCTCGCAGCACGCGACGTTGTAGATCACAAACGTGTACTCGGGATGCTCTTCGATCACCTGTCGTCCGCGGTCGGCGACCTCGGCGTACTCGCCTGCCTCGTAGAGGGGGCGCAGCGGCGCCCAGACCTCGTAGCCGTGGGGCTCGTAGGCCTGCCCGGGAGTACCGCCGATCGCGACGAGCGTGGTTCCGGGCTCCTCGGCGAACGCGGTCCGCTTGACGCCCGGCTCGACGAAGACGAACGAGCCGGCGGGGGCGTCGACCGGCTCACCGTCGAACTCGAACCTCGCGCGCCCGCTGTGAACCAGGTAGAGCTCCTCGTTCTCGTCCGCCTCGTCGTGCTCGTTGATGATCCGGTCGCCCGTCTCGCGGCCCGTCCAGGCGTTGACGCCGAAGGACGTGATGCCGAAGTGGAACCGGACGGGACGCGAGGGACAACGTCCGTCGCTGATCTCGTCGATCTCGTCGAGTTGCGCAATTGCGTAACCGCTCATCGGACCTCCTGCGGGTCGTGGCTGGGAGGCCTCCGAGACTAGCGCGGTCGGCCGGTCGAGACGCCGCGGTACGGGTCGTACGCGGTTCCGGGACAGTGCCCCCAGAGCCCGAGCTTGCGCGCACGGGCTCGCTTCGCCAGACGCTCGAGCTTCGCGGCGAAGCGTCCGCGCCGGTGGCGGTAGAAGTACGGCGCCGCGGCGCCGAGTGCGACCAGGCGGACGTTCACGTCGAGCCCGTCGTGGATGCGGACCACGTAGCGCAGCAGTCGCCCGTACTCGTCAACCCGGTCGGTGGCCGGCTCGCGGAGAAGGCGAACCAGCGTCCCCGGCCGGAGTAGCCTCCTGGTGACCGCGGAGGCCCGACGGCCGTAGCACTCCGGCTGGAAGTAGACCTCGGGCGTGTCGATCTGGACGAGCCGCACATGCACGCCGTTCCGGAGGACGACCGTGTCGCCGTCGACGACGTGATCGATCCGGAACGCGGGCGGGTTCGCTCCAGCGGGGCCCACCCCGGTAGCAAGGGTGAGGGCCAGCACGGCCACGGCGAGCCTGGTCACGCCCGGCCACGCTAATCCTGTTGTCGGCCGCTACGCGGCTAACCGCCGTAGACGAACTCCGGGTCGGGCATCCGCGTGGGCGGCTCGAGCGCCTCGACGATCGTGCCGAGCTCTCGGCGGGTGTCGAAGTAGGCGTACACGCCGTCCGCCGAGTCACCGAAGCCCGTGCAGCCCTGGATGACCGGGTAGCCGGCCTCGGCCATCTCCGCGATCGTGTCGGCGACCGAGTCGACGATGTAGCCGAGGTGGTGGAAGCCCTCGTCGTGCTCGTTCAGCCAGTCCGCGTGGATGCTCGGGCCCTTGACGGGCTGGACGAGCTCGAGCTGGATCTCGTCGCCGCTCGTCAGTGCCAGCCGTGTGACGTAGTCGGTCGGTCCGCCCAGGTACTGCTCGTCGGTGTGGTTCTCGGCGTGGAGCGTCCAGCAGCGCCACGGGCCGGCGCCCAACATGGCCGAGTACCGCTCGAGCGCAGCGTCGAGGTCGCGGACGATGAAGGCGAGCTGGAAGAGCCCTCCGGCCTTGAACGTCTCGAGCGCACTCACGAGGGGATCTCCACCTCGACGCCGAGCGGCAGCCACCGGATGCTGCGACGTACGTCTTCTGGCGCATCCGCCAGCTCGCGCTCGATCTCGTCCCGGCCTTGCTTGAAGTGCTTCCAGCCCTCGTAGTGAATGGGGATTGCCGTGTGCGGCTTGAGGAGGCGACACAGCTCGATGGCGTCACGGGCGGTCATCGTGTAATGGATCGGGCCTGTCACCGGGAACTGCACGCCACCAAGGTGAAGAAGCGCGGTGCCGACCTGCACTCGATCCGCCACGTTGCGCACTCCCTCGTACAGCACCGTGTCGCCCGAGATCCACAGCGCGCCGTTCTCCTGTCCGTCCCAACGAAGCGCGAAGCCGATCACGTCCCCTGTGATGGGGCGGCTCAGCGGCGGGCCGTGGCGGCACGGCGTGGCGGTCACTTCGATCGGCGTCCGCCCTGGGGCCTCGAGCGCTCGTCGCGGCCCATGGCTCGAGCCCGCGCACATCGCCGTCGAGTCGTTGCGACCCGGAAACCGTCGTGACCACGGTGTCTGCCGATGGCAGCAAGGCGCGACCGGCCGCGTCGAGGTTGTCGTCGTGATGCTCGTGCGTGAGGAGAACGGCGTGGATCGGCAGCAGATCCGAGGGAGCGATCGCCGGGCCGGCCAGCTTGACGGAGCTCGTTCCCCAGCCGAACTTGTACTCCCGCCCGGGCGGGTCGAACGTCGGATCCGTGAGAAGACGCCAACCGTCGAAGTTGGATCAGCACCGTCGGCCCACCGATGTGGGTGATCCGCAGGTGGGTCATGGAGTGTTCGCGACCGCCGGGCTCGAGTGGTCGACCGCCCACGAGAGGACGTAGTCCGCGACTTCCTCCCAGCCGTCCTGCCCCGGGAAGTGGCAGCGGCCCGGATACTCCCGGTGCTCCGTGGCCGACGGCGCGTGGCTCTGCTTCTTGAAGTTCGCCTTGTTGACAGACGGCGGGCAGATCCGGTCTTCGGCACCGGTAACGAGCAGCAGCGGCGGCCGGGCCGGATTGCGGTAGTCGACCTTGGTCACCGCCTTCGGGTTGAAGTTGGCAAAACCGGCCTGGAAGAAGGGACGAGCGGAGCCCGGGATGTAGTACCGCTCGTAGACTGCGTCCGACTCTTCCCTGCTGAGCGAGTTCGTGAAGCACCAGTGGAACTGCTCGAGCGTCAGCGGGGCTTCCTTCTTCAGATTCGCCGGGTTGCCGAGTGCAGGCCACGCGGCCCTGAGCGTGGAAAGCGGGAGCCGCAGGACACCCTTGGGAGCGCCCGTTCCCAGCGTGACGGCGGCAGCGCCCAGGCCACGATCGGCCAGGAGTTGCGTGAACAGCCCGCCGAAGGAGTGGCCGATGATGATCGGCGGCCGCTCGAGACCCCGGATGATCGTGTCGTAGTGGTCAACGACGTCGGTGACGCTGAGGTTCCGAAGCGGCGAGGGATCCCGGCGCAGCTGCTCGGGCTCCGCGTCGAGCCCGGGCCACGCCGGTGCGAACACCTGGTGGCCAAGGTCGGTGAAGCGGCTGACCCAGTGCTCCCAGCTCAACGGCGTCATCCACATTCCGTGTATCAGCACGACCGTCTCTGCCCTGACGGGATCCGAAGCTGCTGAGCTCATGGGGCCTCCCCGACTCGAATTGACCCGATGAGCCTATGCGCTCGCACGACATCGCGCGGGTGCCGGCCGCGACCTCTCGACGAGCGTTCGACAGTGCGGACTACGTAACGCGGAGCGTCGCGTATGCGGGCTGGAAGCCGGCCTTCGTGACGGTGAAGACGAGCTTGCCCTTCTTCTTGGGCTTCACCTTGAAGACGACCTTTCCGACCGCGTTCGTCTGCCTGGAGAGGGCCTTCATCTTCGGCCCAGTAACGCGCACGCGCACACCTGCCAGCCAGCTGCCGCTCGTCGTGGAGACCCTGAGCGTGACCGTGGTCTTCTTCTTGTGCCTCGCGCGCCCGATGACGGAGACGCGCATGCGCGGCAGCAGCTTGATCTCCAGGGCCGTCGACCAGTCACCCTGGTTGCGGTCCTCGTCCACGCCCGCAACGCGCCAGTAGAGCGCGCCGCCCGACTGGTAGCCGAACTGCGTCATCGTGGGCGCGTAGCTCGGGTTGTCGGTCGTCGTCTCCTCGACCTTGTTGGTGAAGTCCGGGGTCTTCGCGATCTGGACTTTGTACTCCTTGACGCCGAGACGCGGGTCCCAGCTCAGGAGCACGTGATCGGGCGCCGCGTCCGTCTTTGGATTGAGCGGCTGGCCGATCGTGCGGGTGAACGTCTGTGTCGCCGAGTAGGGACCTGGCGTCTCACCGTTGCCGGCGTTCGGGAACTCCGCGCGCACGCGCCAGTGGAAGACGCCGGTGCCGGTCATCTTGATGAACGAGATGGCCGGCGTCCGGATCCCGGGGAAGTCGCGATGGCTGCCGTTCGGGAGGTCGACCGAGACGTCGTAGGACGACGCGCCCTGGACCGACGACCACGTCCACACGGGGAGCATGCCGCCCGAGGTCGGGTTGTTCGGGCTCGGCACCGGCTTCGTCAACGTCTTTTGGAAGGTTCCGACCGACGACCAGGTCAAGCCGGTCTTGTTCTCGTCGTCGGCGCGAACGCGCCAGTAGAGGATCGTGTTCGCAGGGTAGGTCGTGTTGCTCGCGTACGACGTCGCGTCGGTCGTCACGTCGTCCAGGAGGTTGCTGAAGCTGCTGTCGGACGAGACCTGAATGTGGTACCGGCGCGCTCCCTCGGTGGGAGACCAGCGGAAGAAGGGCTGATCGGGGAAGACCTGGACGGCAGAGGGATAGAGCAGCGTCGGCGGCACGGACTGCTTCTTGAACTTCCGCTCGTTGCCGAGGAGGGCGTCGTACGTCGGCGCCGTGCCTCCGAAGTAGTCCGACGAGGGCAGGACCTCCCAGTAGAAGTCGGTCGTCTCGTCCGTGTAGGTCGTCGGCCTGAGCGGATTCCGCGGCGCGAAGGCCGGAATCCAGGTGAAACCCTCGTCGACGATCGTCGCGAAGCTCGGGTCCTTGGCGACGACAACGAAGTAGCTCTGCGCGCCCGCGATCGGCTTCCAGGTGAAGAATGGGGTGCGCGTGCTGACCGTGCCCTGCTGCGGGAGGACGTAGTCGTCCGGGCAGAGGAAGCTCGTGTTGCAGCCGAGCGAGTTGCCCGGATCGGCCGGGTTGGGATAGTCGGTCCAGGTGAACGCAGGCCCGACGGACGAGGGCGAGTCGGTGCTCCCGTTCTGGAGGTAGGTCCAACTGCCGGTGACCTCAACGTTTCCCGGCGCACGGTCGCTGCGCGCGTGGACGCCGATGCAGTAGGTGCCCGGGGTGAGCGCGCTGGAGCCGTCCTCGGAGAGCTCGCCTCCCCAGGCGACGGGGTTGGAATGCGGGTGCCCTTGCGGCGCCCACTCGGGAACCGAGGTCTGCTGGATGTACTGGGCGCCCCAGAGGCAGGCCGAGCCGTTCCAGTCGCCGACCCACACCTCGTAGCTCGAGGCGCCGGGGACGGGATCCCAGGCGATGACCGGCACGCGGGTCGAATAGCCGTTGCTGAGGTCGTGGTCGGTGTCCGCCTGGACGGTGTCGTCGGTCAGGTTGTCGCGCATATGCAAGTTCTTGATGCTCGTGTCCGGCACCGGTCCGGGCGGGCCCTGGTCGAACGTCTTCGTGAACGACGGGCCGACGTTCCAGACACCCGCGTTGCCGTCCGGATCGATCGCGCGCACCCGCCAGTAGTACGTGTTGTCGACCAGCACGCTCGTCGGTGAGACCGACGTGGCGATCATCGTGCCGGTGCAGCAGACCTTCGAGCCGGGCGCGAAGTCGACCGACGGGTTGATCTCGACTTCGTAGCGCGCCGCGCCGGGGACGGGATTCCAGGCGAGGTTGAGGTCGACCACCTCGGGAGCGGAGTTCAGGTCGGTGAACGTCGGCGTCGAGGCGGAGGGCCAGACCCAGCTGAACGACTGGACCGGCGTCGCGACGCCGCGGTTGCCCTCGGCGTCCATGGGCACGACGCCCCAGTAGTAGTTACCCGGCGCCAGTGCAGCCGTGATCGCGGCCGAGGTGGCAGCGGTGTTCGGCGGGCCGTTCGGGTCGTCCTGGTTGACGTAGTGGAAGACGAGTGAGCCGAGCGCTGGATCGCTCGCGACGGAGACGAGGTATTGCGCGGCTCCTGCGACACCCGCCCAGCGGAGCACGACAGGGTTCGCCGGAAAGGTGAGTGACGCCCCCGAGCTCGGAGTCTGGATCGTCGGCTGCAGCGTCCAGAGCTTCCGGAACGAGCGCGGAGCCGTCCACGCGGAGACCGAGCCGTCGCCGCCGAGCGCCCGGACGCGCCAGTAGTAAGTCCCGTTCGGGACTGTCTCTGGCAGCGTCGCGCGCGTGTTGCGGGTGAGGAAGTCGTCCTTGCCGGGGCCGAGGACCGGCGAGTCCATCCCGGCGTTGGCGCTGACCTGGACCTCGTACTTGTCGGCACCCGGCACGGGCTTCCACGCGAGGGCGGGAAGGAATTGGACGGTTGCGCCAACAGCGGGCGCCGTTGGCGTCGGCCGGTCTACAGCGGCGCGGGCGGGCCCCGCCATGAGGAAGGCGATGGCGGCGAGAGCGGCTGCGAGAAGTCTGCGGTCAGAGCCCATTGATTCGAATCCGAGCCCGGCCGCTGGGCTCAGCGTTGGTGCGTGTACGTCGCTATTCCCCCAATCGGGAGTCCTCGTCAGGCGGTCATCCCTCGAACGAGGGACTTCGGCTCAGCGCGTCCCGATGCGCAGACCCAGGAGGCGCGGCAGGGCCGCGCCCGCGCGGGCCGGGAGCGATCCGCGGCGGCCTTCCTCTTCGGCCTCCTCGCAGGCGAGGATCGAGGCGCGCACGAGCCCGCCGCCGAGCCGGCGGATCGGCTCGGGCGGGAGTTTCGGGACCTTCCGCGTCACGAGCGGCAGCCGGGTCAGCTCGTCGTCGATGCCTAGGACGAGCCGGGACAGGATCTGGCCGCCGAGCCAGGTCGGCCCGGCGCCGTGGCCCGAGTAGCCGGCGCCGTAGTGGATCCGTGTACCGGGGACCGTGCCGAAGAACGGCAGGTGGTCCGACGAGACGTCGATCGGGCCGCCCCAGGTGTTCGTGATCTCAGCCCCGGCGAGATCCGGCAGGAGCCTCCGGAGGCCCGCGGCGGCGCGCTCGGAGGTCGCCGCGTCGTGCGTGAACCGCTGGTCAACTCGCCCGCCAAAGCCGATCGGGCCTGAGCCGCTGCCCATCAGCACGCGCCCGTCGTTGGTCGTGCGGAAGTAGTGGAGGAACATGCGCCCGTCGAAGACCGCCTCGCCGCCGGTCCAATTGATCTGCTCCAGGAGCTCGGGGACCGGCTCGGTGAGGACCACGTAGCTGCCGAAGATCGTGATCCTGCGGCTGAGCGGCTTCCAGCCGGCCGAGGCCGCGTTGATCGCGACGACGATCTCCTTCGCCCGGACCTGTCCGCGCGCCGTCTCGAGCACGCCGGGCCGGATGTCCGTCACACGCGTCTGCTCGTGCACTGGAGCACAAGCGATCACGGCTCGCCGCAGCGCCCGGGCGAGCCGGGCCGGCTGGATCGTCGCGCACTCGCGCATGAAGACGCCCGACCGGAAGCGCGGCGAGCGGATGCGCTGCGCGAGCTCCTCGGCCGTGAGCGGGACGGCTTCGTCCGGAACGCCCAGCTCGCGCGCGGCCTCGACCTCGTCGTCCATCGTCTCGTCCTGGCTCGGCGTCGTCGAGACGCGGATCATCCCGGCCTCGCGCAGCCAGACATCCGCGCCGTGCTGCTCGCAGAAGGCGCGGATCCCGGGGACGATCGCTCTCCCCCGCGCGCGCGACGGCCAGCGCGCCGTCGTCGCCGAACAGCTCTCGCATGCGCGGGAGATAGCTCCAGTAGCCGTGGACGAAGCCGCCGTTGCGACCGCTCGGCCCGGTCCCGCACACGCCTGCCTCGAGCAGGACGACGCGCAGGTCCGGGTCGCGCTCCTTCAGCGCGAGCGCCGTCCAGAGACCCGTGTAGCCGCCGCCGACGATCGCGACGTCGGCGTCCGTGTCACCTGCGAGCGGCGGCGCCCCCGGTGACTCGTCCTCGGCGGCGAGCGCCTCCTCGATCCACCAGGGGGTCGCCTCGCCCGGTGCGAGTGTCAGACGATCTTCTCCCAGGCTGCCGTGAGCGCGTCGCCGAGGATGCCGGCCATCTCGTCGAACTCGGCCTGCCCGGCGATCAGCGGCGGCGAGAACTGGACGACCGGGTCGCCGCGGTCGTCCGACCGGCAGATCAGCCCCTTCTCGAAGAGCCGCGGCGAGAGGAACCCGCGAAGCAGCGTCTCCGACTCCTCGTCCGAGAAGCCCGCCTTCGTCTCCTTGTCCTTGACGAGCTCGATCGCCCAGAAGTAGCCCGGCGCCGCGCAGGTCGCCGACGATCGGCAGCTCGAGGAGCTGGCTCAGCGTGGCGTGGAACGCGGACTCGTTGTCCCGCACGTGCTCGACGACTTCGCTCGCGCTTCATGATCTCGAGGTTCTTCAGCGCGATGGCGGCCTGCACCGGGTGCCCGCCGAACGTGATCCCGTGCGCGTACATGTCCTTCTCGCCGAGGAACGGCTCGATGATGTGGTCGGCCGCGACGACGGCGCCGATCGACGCATACGCGGACGAGAGGCCCTTCGCGCAGGTGAGCAGATCGGGCCGGATGTCGTAGAGCTCGGAGCCGAACCACGCGCCGAGCCGCCCGAAGCCGTTGATCACCTCGTCCGCGCAGAGGAGGATCTGGTAGCGGTCGCAGATCTCGCGGACGCCCTTGAAGTAGCCCGGCGGCGGCGTGAAGCAGCCGCCCGCGCTCTGGACCGGCTCCATGATCACCATCGCGACGGTGTCCGGGCCGGCGCCCTTGATCGCGCTCTCCAGGTCGTCGAGGAGCAGCTGCGTGAACTGCTCGTCGGTCTCCCCGTCCGGCCGGTGGTAGCGGCCCGTGTTGCGCACGTGGGTCACGCCGGGGACGAGCGGCTCGAACGGGTTGCGCAGGGCCGGGATCCCGTTGATCGAGAGCGCGCCCATGGTCGTCCCGTGGTAGGCGACCTGGCGGGCGATCGCCTTCCAGCGGCGCTCGCCGCGGGCACGGTGGAACTGCCGCGCGAGCTTCCAGGCCGACTCGACCGCCTCGGAGCCGCCGGAGACGAAGAAGACGCGGTTCAGGTCGCCGGGCGTGAGCGAGGCGACCTCGGCCGCGAGCTCGATCGCGCGCGGGTGCGCGTAGGACCAGTTCGTGTAGAACGGGAGCTCGCGCATCTGGGCCGCCGCGGCCTCGCCGATCTCCTCGCCGTACGAGTAGCCGATCTGGACCGCGAACAGGCCCGCGAGCGCGTCGAGATAGCGCTTCCCGTTGATGTCCTCGAGGTAGCAGCCCTCTCGCCGCGGACGATGACCGGCACCTCGTCGCCTTCGGAATACGAGCCCATGCGCGTGAAGTGGAGCCAGAGGTGGTCCCGCGCGGCCTTCTGCAGCTCGGCAGGCGAGAGCCCGCTCGACACCGTCGTCATGCGGACCGCTTCTGGCGCCCGATCTGGACGAGGATGTTGATCAGCATGAGGGTGAGCGCGATCAGGAAGATCGCGGTCGCCGATCACGTTCACCTGCGGTGGGGCACCCACGCGCGCCGCGCCCCAGACGAAGAGCGGGAACGTGACCTGGTTGCCGGCGTTGAAGTACGTCACGACGAAGTCGTCGATCGAGATCGCAAAGCAGAGCGCCAGCGAGGCGAGAATGGCCGGCGCGATCAGCGGCAGCGTCACCTTGGTGAACGTCGTCAGCTCGTTCGCGCCGAGGTCCATCGCGGCCTCCTCGAGGTGGCGGTCGAACCCGATCAGACGCGCCTTCACGGTCACCACCGCGAAGCTGATGCAGAACATGATGTGCGCGATCAGGATCGTCCAGAAGCCGAACGTGATGAAACTGGTCATGTTCAGGAAGAGCGTCAGCAGCGAGGCGCCGAGGACGATCTCCGGCGTCGAGAGCGGCAGGAAGACGAGGATGTTCGTCGTCGCCCGCCCGCGGAACTGGTAGCGCACGAGCGCGAGCGCGATGAACGTCCCGAGCGCGGTGGCGACGATGCTCGCGATCAACGCGATCTTGAGCGAGAGGACGATCGCGTTGCGGAGGTCCGGCACCGCGTCCCAGTGGATCCAGTTGTTCAGCGTGAAGCCGTGCCAGACGTAGTTGAACTTCCCGGGCGGGTTGTTGAACGAGAACACGATCACGATCCCGATCGGAAGCAGCAGGTAGGCGAAGAAGAGGAGCGAGTAGACCGTGAGGATGTGCCGCTTCACGAACGCCCACGTCACCGAGAGCGCCGAGCGCCGCGGCTGCTTCGCCTCGACCGCGACCGTCGTCATCCGGTCAGCTGCTCCGTCCCGACGGCGCGGGCGTAGAGGAGGACGAGGGCCACGATGATGAACATGAGGATGAACGACATCGACGCGGCGGCCGGGTAGTCGGTCAGCTCGAGGAACTTCGACTGGATCACGTTCCCGATCATGTGGTTCTCGGGCGAGCCGAGCAGCTGGGCGTTGATGAAGTCGCCGGCGGCGGGGATGAACGTGAGCAGCGTGCCCGCGACGATCCCCGGGAGCGAGAGCGGCAGCGTCACCTTCAGGAACGCGTGCAGCTTGCTCGCGTAGAGATCCTCTGCCGCCTCGATCAGCCGCGCGTCGATCTGCTCGAGCGAGACGTAGAGCGGCAGCGCCATGAAGGGCAGGAAGTTGTAGGTGATGCCCGCCACGACGGCCGTGGACGTCTGCAGGATCCGGCCGTTCTGGCCGAGGATCCCGAGGAGATGGAGGTGGCGGAGCGTGTTCACGACCAGGCCGTGGTCGGCGAGGATCGTCTCCCACGCGAGCGTGCGGATCAGGTACGTGACGAAGAACGGCGCGACGATCCCGAGCAGGAGCAGGTTCTTCCACCGGCCCGCCGCGGAACGCGATCCAGTACGCGACGGGGTAGCTGACGACGAGCGCGATCAGCGTCGCGATCCCCGCGTACACGAAGGAGCGAACGAACTGCGGCTTGTAGTTCGAGACCGCGTCCGAGAAGTTGCTGAACTGCCACGTGAAGCTGTAGCCGAAGTCGATCGTGCCCGACTGCAGCGACTGGTACGCCGAGGAACCCGAGCGGCACGAGGAAGAAGACCGCGAGGAAGAGCAGCCCCGGCGCCAGGAGCAGGTACGGCGTGCGCCCCTCGGTGCCGGTGGAAGAACCCCATGCTCTCCTACGCCGAGATCAGGTTCTGCCAGGCCGCGAGGTACTTCGGGTTGTTCGAGGGCCAGCGGGATCGAAGAGGTGCAGGTTGTCGAGCATCTTCTGCGTCGGGAAGATCAGCGGGTTGTTCGCGACCGAGGGGTTGAACTTGAGGGCCTCGCGCCTTCGCGCCCGATCACGGCCGGGATGTAGTAGATGCCGACGATCTTCTTCTCGGGGTCGCCGGCCACCATCAGCGCCTGCACCTTCGGGTCGTAGACGTAGTTCATGTACGACCGACGCCGTGTAGACGTTGCCGCCGGTCGGGATGAGCATGTTGTCCGTCCACGTGTCGCCGCCGTCGGTCGCCAGGTTCCAGTGGACGTGCGGGTCTGCCGAGCTGGGGGATGTCGCCCGACCACGACATGGCCGCGGCGAGGTCGCCCTTCGCGAGCGACGGCGCGTAGTCGTTGCCGGTGAACTGGCGAATCTGACCCGAGTCGACAGCCTTCTTGATCTTCGCGAGCGCCTTGTTGAAGGTCTGCGTCCGTGACCTTCGACGGGTCGTCGCCGTTCGAGAGCATGACGAGCGACATCGCGTCGCCCATCTCGTTCAGCACGGTGATCTTGCCCTTCAGCTTCGGGTTTCCGAGAGCAGATCGTCGATCGAGAGCACCGGGTCGGTGAGTCCTGTCGTTGAAGGCGATCCCCGTCATACCCGGACTGCCACGGAAGGCTGTACTCGCGATTCGGGTCCCAGGCCGGGATGCGCGCTGGAGCAGCGACGAGGTTCTTGATGTTCGGGATGCGCGCTCTTGTCGAGCTTCTCGACCCAGCCTTTCGTACGAGGAGCGACGGGTAGCGCGAGTTGTCGGTCATGACGATGATGTCGCGCCCGATCGACTGGCCCGCGCCGTAGCTGCCCCTGGATCTTCCCGAAGAACGAGGCGTTGTCGTTGATGTCCTCCTTGTAGTCGACGTGGACGCCGTCTTCTTCTGGAACTCGTACGAGCGACGGGTGCGCCTGCCCCTTGGTGTCGATGTAGAGCGGCCAGTTGGAGAAGTGCAGGGTCTTCGCGAGCTGCTGCTTGACGGCGGTCGTGCCGCCGGACGACTGTCGTGCTGCCGCCGCAGGCGGCTGCGATGCTGGGAAACGCGATCGCTGCTCCGCCGAGCGCGCCGCGCTCGAGGAGCTGTCGCCGGGTCAGGTGGTCGGTCATTCCGCTCCTTCCGTGGAATCGACGACGAAGGTGGAGTCGGGGCTCCACGAGATCTCGCTCGGCGCCGCCAGCTGTGCGCCGGGCTCGCTGTTCTGGACGTAGAGACTCACGTTGCCTGCCTTCGTCTCGAGCACGTACTGCGTCGCGACCCCCACGTACGCGGTCTCGAGGAGCCTGCCGGTGAGGCGGTTCTCCTCACCGTGGTCGAGCCGGATCTTTTCCGGACGGACGCCGACGGCGACACGGCCGTCGCCCGTCCCTCCAGCGCCTCGGGCGGGACGCGCATGACCGTCCCGCTCGTCGAGTCGCACCGTGTCCGGGCCGGCGACCGTGCCCGGCAGCAGGTTCGAGATGCCGAGAAAGCCCGCAACGAACGCGGTCTTCGGGTACTCGTAGAGCTCGGTTGGGCTTCCGAGCTGCTCGATCTTGCCAGCGTTCATGATCGCGATCCCGTCCGCCATCGTCATCGCCTCTTCCTGGTCGTGCGTGACGTGGACGAACGTGATGCCGACGTCGTGCTGGATCGCCTTGAGCTCGAGCTGCATCTGCTTGCGGAGCTTGAGGTCGAGCGCGCCGAGCGGCTCGTCGAGGAGCAGGACACGCGGCTTGTTCACGAGCGCGCGCGCGAGGGCGACGCGCTGCTGCTGGCCGCCCGAGAGCTGGCGCGGCTTGCGCGCCTCCATGCCCGAGAGGCCGACGAGCCGCAGGATCTCCGTCACCCGGCCGCGCACCTCCTGCTTCGCTACTCCCTTCCGGCGGAGGCCGAACGCGACGTTCTCGAAGATCGTCAGGTGCGGGAAGAGCGCGTACGACTGGAAGACCGTGTTCACGTCGCGCTTGTACGGGGGCTTCCCGGTGACGGGCTCCTCGCCGAGGTAGATCGTCCCGGAGGTCGGCTCCTCGAAGCCGCCGATCATCCGCAGCGTCGTCGTCTTGCCGCAGCCGGACGGGCCGAGAAGCGCGAAGAAGCTGCCCCGCTCGATCTCGAGCGAGATGTCGTCGACCGCATAGACGTCGTCGAAGCGCTTGACCACGTGTTCGAGGCGGACGTCGACGTTGCCGTCCGACGTCGGCAGCGGCGGCCTGGTCCTGCTCGACCGTGCTGTCGACCGCCATCAGCCCGTCCCCACCGGAGAGAGGCCGGCCTGCTCGCCCGTGCCCCAGTCGTAGAGCTGCTTCCACATCTCGAGGTAGAGGAACGTCTCGGTGGAGACGACGCCTTCGAGCGCCCGGATCCGGTTGGTCACGTCGAGCAGGTGGCGCCGGTCGGCGCAGACGACCTCGACCAGGAGGTCGAACTGCCCTGCCGTGACGACGACGTAGTCGGCCTCGTCCCAGCGCGCGATCTCGTCGGAGACGGGCTCGGGCGCGCCGTTCGTGCGGATGCCGACCATGGCCATCGCCTCGAAGCCGAGGCCGAGCGGGTTCGTCACTCCGGTGACCTGGAGGATGTTGTCCTCGCAGAGCCGCGAGTACCGCGAGCGCACGGTCGCCTCCGAGACGCCGATCCGCCGCGCGATGCGGCGGAACGACTCGCGGCCGTTCTTCTGCAGCGCCTCGATGATCGACCGGTCGGTCTCGTCGATGCTCCGGTCGCGTGAGACGGGGCCCCGCCGCATGCGCTCGATCACGCTGCTTCGCAATGCGTGGCGATTCGTACCACGCTGCTGCGCATGTCGTCAATCCCGAACGGTCGTCCGCTCGGAATCGGCGGCTTCAGCTCAGTCCTTCCCCGGAACGCAAAGAATCGGGATCGTCGAGGCGTGCAGGAGCTTGTGCGGCACGGAGCCGAGGATCGCCCCGGTCAGCGGATGCTCGCCCTGGGTGCCCACGACGATCATCTGCGCATCGCGCTCCTTCGCCACTTCGAGCAGCGCGTCGACCGGGCGCTTGGGAACGAGCTCCACCTCGTACTCGACGCCGGTGTCGCGAATCCGCTCCACCGCCTCGTCGGTCGCGTTCTCGGCGACCTCCTTGAGCGCGCGGCGGTAGTCGCCGGTCTCGCCGCCGCCGTACGCGGCGGGGATCTCGTAGGCGAACACGATCACGAGCTTTGCGCCGGACAGCTTCGCGAGCTCGGCAGCTCTCCATCAACGCCGCCTGCGCGCCCGGCGATGAGACGTACCCGATCACGATCGGCCTAGGCACCTGCAGGCGCCTCCTCTCGCGCCTCTTCGAGGATGCCCGGCGCCGCCACCTCCGCCTTGCGGCGGAAGAACGGATCGGGCGAGAAGATCCGCTGCAGGATGAGGATCACGATCCCGAGTATCAGCGACATGATCGCGATCGCGAGCGCCGTGGACATGCCAAACAGCGAGCTGCTGTAGTTGTCCGAGTTCGTCTGCAGGTAGACGCTGTAGCCGAGGATCGCGAAGAGGATGAGCCCGCCGGCGAGCGGCAGCAACCCGACGTAGATCACGTTCCGCGCGCTTCGCCGCAGCTCGTGCCGGAAGTACCAGGTGCACGCGAAGCCGGTCAGCCCATAGTAGAACGCGATCCCGAAGCCGGTCGCCGTGACCGAGTCCTCCAGGATCGACGAGCTGACGGAGTTCAGCGTCACGAAGCAGATGATCGAGATGATGCACATCCAGATCGTGGAGGCGCTCGGCGTCAGGTAGCGCGGGTGGATGCGGCCGAAGTACTTCGGGATCGCCCCATGCGCGGCCATCGAGAGGCTCGACCGCGTGGTCGGGAGAATGGTCGTCTGCGTCGAGGCCGAGGCCGAGGTCAGTACCGCGATGATCAGGATCTTGTCGAGGCCCCACGGCAGCACGTCGCTGCCAAGCGCGCTCAGAACGTCGTCCTGGTTCTTGTTCAGGAACTCGACCCCGTGGTAGGCCTGCGCGGCGATCGAGACGATCACGTAGATGCCGAGCAGGAGCAGCGTGCTAACGACGGCCGCCTTCCCGGGCGTCTTCGTCGAGTCCTCCGTCTCCTCGTTGACTGAGACGGCGGTGTCCCACCCCCAGTAGATGAAGATCGCCAGCAGGAGCCCACTCGTCAGCGCGCCGAACGAGCTGATGTCGAGCGGGTTCAGCCAGCTCAGCGACGGGTGGACGCTACCCACCGGATCCTGGATGTAGACGCGGGCGAGCGCGACGATCGAGAAGACCGCCAGTGCGACGATCTCCGCTCCGAGCAGGAACCACTGCGTCTTCGCGGAGGCCTCGACGCCGACGTAGCAGATCAGGCTCATCGCGAGGATCCAGATCACGCCGACGACTCCGACCCAAAACCTGCTGGCCGCCAGGTCGTCCTGCCCGAAGAGCAGGAACGTGTAGCTCCCGGCGATCTGCGACAGGCTCGCCATTACAAGCACGTCTGCGTAGATGATTCCCCAGCCGCCGAGCCAGCCCGTGACCGGCCCGAACGCCCGCGTCCCCCACGAGAATGTCGTTCCGCAGTCGGGGTCGGCCTCGTTCAGGTACTTGAACGCGAGCGCGATCAGGAGCATCGGGATGAAGGCGATCACCATCACGATCGGCGCCTGGTAGCCGATGCCGACGACCGCGGTGACGAAACCGAGCGTCGCGGCGAGGCTATAGCCGGGAGCCGTCGAAGCGACGCCGATGACGACGCTCGACATGAAGCCGAGCGCGGAGGCCTTCAGGCCCTTCTCGCCCGGAGCTTCGTGCTCGCCCCGGGTCGCGGGGAGGTCGGCTACGTGCTCGCTAGGCACCGTACGCACCTCGGGCTCGCGCAAAGCGCAGCGATCTAGGGCGATAGGTACGCAAAGCGGGGCGTTCTTACCACCCCGGCACGCATTGCGTCAAGTGGCGACGATCGATCAGTCGATCTTCGCCATCACGTGCTTGATCTGCGTGTAGTCCTCCAGCGAGTACGCGGAGAGATCCTTGCCGTAGCCCGACTGCTTGTAGCCGCCGTGTGGCATCTCCGAGACCAGCGGAATGTGGTCGTTGATCCAGACCGTGCCGAACTGGAGCTTTCGCGCCGCGTTCAGCGCCCGCCCCACGTCACGCGTCCAGACCGAGGCCGCCAGGCCGTAGTTGACGTCGTTCGCCCACGCAATCGCCTGGTCGTCGTCCGCGAACCGCTGGACGGTCACGACCGGGCCGAACACCTCGCGCTGGACGATCTCGTCCTCCTGGCCGACGTCCGTGATCACGGTCGGCTTGACGAAGAAGCCGCGGTCGCCGTTCGCCCCGCCGCCCGTGAGCACCGTGGCGCCCTTCGCGCGGTCGAGGAAACCGAGCACGCGATCCTGCTGCGCCTTCGAGATCACCGGCCCCATCTCGATCTCGTCACCCTCGGCCGGATCGCCGACGTGCAGCGACTCGACCATCGGGACGAGCTCCTCGATGAGCTTGTCGTAGACCTTGGGCCCTGCGACGACGCGTGACGCGGCCGTGCAGTCCTGGCCCGAGTTCCAGTAGCCGGCGATCTTGACCGCCTCCGCGGCCGCAGCCGGATCGGCGTCGTCGAAGACGATCACCGGCGCCTTGCCGCCGAGCTCGAGGTGGACGCGCTTGAGCGTGTCCGCCGCCGCGCGCGCGACCTCCTTGCCCGTCGCGACGTCGCCGGTAAGGGAGACGAGGCGCACGTCCGGGTGCCGCACGATCCCCGCGCCGACGGGCTCGCCGTCGCCGGTGATCACGTTCAGCACGCCGGGCGGAAGGATGTCGGCAACCAGCTCTGCCAGCTTCAGCGTCGTCAGCGGCGTCTGCTCGGAGGGCTTCAGCACCTGGACGTTCCCGGCCGCGAGCGCCGGCGCGATCTTCCAGATTGCCATCATCAGCGGGTAGTTCCACGGAGCGATCCCGCCGACGATCCCGAGCGGCTCGCGCCGGATCATGGACGTGTAGCCGCGCATGTACTCGCCGGCCGACTTGCCCTCGAGCAGGCGAGCTGCGCCCGCGAAGAAGCGGATGTTGTCCGTGCAGACCGGAATCTCGTCCTTCGCGTACGAGAGCGGCTTGCCCACGTTCTGCGACTCGATCTCGGCGAGCTCGTCGCCGTGCTCGTCGATCGTGTCCGCAAGCTTGAGCAGCGCCTCGGCCCGCTCGCCGGGCGTCGTCTCCAGCCACTCGGGCAGCGCCGTCTTCGCCGCCTCGACGGCGCGGTCAACGTCTTCCTGCGTCCCGCGCGGGACCTCGGCGATTGTCTCGCCGGTCGACGGATTCAGGACCTCCATCGTCCCGCCGTCAGAGGCGTCGACCCACTTCCCGCCGACGAAGTTCTTGTGCTGGGAAACCGTCACGCTCATGAAAGACCTCCCGGTCGCGTCTCCGGTCAGCCTATCTCGCTTGAGCTACTTGAGGAGGCCGGAGTCCCGGGCCAGGCGTTGCGAGATCACAACCGGAATCACGGTCGCCAAAATCACGACGAAGACGACGGCGTTGACCTCGGGCAGCTGCTGGCCGAGTCGGATCTTGCCGAGGATCCAGATCGGCAACGTGTTCTGCGCGCCAGCCGTGAACAGCGTCACGATCACCTCGTCGAAAGAGAGCGCGAACGCGAGAAGCGCGCCAGAGACGAGTGCGGTCGAGAGCACCGGGAACGTGACCCAGCGGAAGGTCTGCCAGCCGTCCGCACCCAGGTCCATCGAGGCCTCGATCAGGAAGGGGGAGGTGCGTCGAAACCGCGCTACGACGTTGTTGTAGACGACCACGACGCAAAACGTGGCATGCCCGATGACTATCGTCCAGAGCGAGAACTGGATGCCCCAGAAGCTGTAGAACGATGCGAGCGCGATACCGGTGACGACGCCCGGCAAAGCGATCGGAAGGACGAGGATGAACGAGAGGGCCTCGCGCCCGAAGAAGCGGAAGCGCGAGACGACCGCGGCCACCATCGTCCCCAGGACGAGCGCGATCCCGGTCGAGATCAGCGCCGCCTTCAGCGAGAGGAGCAGCGCGGCCCGGGCGTCCTCGTCCTCCCACGCGATCCGGAACCACTTGAGGGTGAAGCCCGGGATCGGCCAGCTCTGGATGTTCGACGGATTGAAGGCATACACCATGACGATCGCGATCGGGATCCACAGGAACAGCACGACCAGCAGCGACCAGAAGGCGAGGACGAGGCGGCCGCTGCGAGCGCTCATCAGAGCGCCTCGAACGCGCCGGTGCGGCGCGCCACGACCAGGTACACCGCCATGACCACCAGCGGGACCGTCGCGTAGGCCGCCGCAAAGGGCATGTTGTTCGTCAGCCCCAGCACGTTGCGGTAGACGACGTTGCCGATGAACTGCGTGTTGCCGACGAGGATCGGCGTGATGTAGTCGCCGAGCGTCAGGGCGAACGTGAAGATCGAGCCGGCCACCACACCGGGCAGGGCCAGCGGGAAGATCACCCGGCGCAGCGTCGTCCAGCCCCTCGCGCCGAGGTCACCTGAGGCCTCGATGTACGAGTTCGGAATGCGCTCCAGGGAGGCGTAGATCGGCAGGATCATGAAAGGGAGCCAGATGTACGAGAAGACGATCCACATCGCCCAGTTCGTGTACGCGATGTGCTGGTCAGGCAGGCCGAGCTTGCTGAGCCACCAGTTGAGCGCGCCGTCGTTGGAGAGGATCAGCCGCCAGGAGTAGATCCGCGCGAGGTAGCTCGACCAGAGAGGCAAGAGCACGAGCACGAACAGAACCGTCCGCAGCCGCGGACCCCCGACGCGGGCCATGAAGTAGGCGAACGGAAAGGCAAGGACGATGTCCGTGACCGTCACCGCCGCCGCGATGCCGATCGTCCGAAGGGCGATCCGCCAGTAGGTGTGGTCGTGCCAGAGGACGCTGTAGTTGTCCAGGCTCCAGGAGTGGACGATCTTCCCGCTGAGGGTGTCCACGGTCCAGAACGAGGAGAGGAAGAGGACTGCGAGGGAGGCGACGTAGACGAGGAGATACGCCCCGAGCGGCAGCAGGATCAAGGACAGCGCACGCAGCCACGGCCTGCGCCAGAAGACCGCCGAGAGGCGGCGGCGGGTCGCCCAGGAAGGGCGGCCCGCCTCTACCGCTCGTCCCTGCAAGCGACTAGCCCTTGATCTCCGTCCAGGCCTGCTGCCACTTGCTGTAGTCGACGCAGTCGTTCTCGCCGTTGCCGCAGTTCGCCTGCGGGGTCTTCCAGAACTTGATGCTCTTGAGGTACGAGGACGGCGCGTTCGCGTGGTACTGCTCGCACGAGCCTGGGCTGAGCTGATCCATGATGACGCACGCCTTCGTGTTCGCGGGCGTCTCGCCGAAGTAGATCGCCTGCTGGGCCTGCACCTTCGGGGTAGAGACCCAGGCCATCCATTTGTACGCGCAGTTCGGATGCTTCGACGTCGAAGAGAGCATCCACGTGTCCGCCCAGCCGGTCGCCCCTTCCTTCGGGATCGTGTCCTTGACCGCCACCTTGTCGGCCTTGAGCGTGTTCGTCTGGTACGGCCATGACGCCCCGATCACGGCATCGCCGTTCTTGAACAGGTCGATCTCGTCCGATGCCAGCGCCCAGTACTTCTTCAGCAGCGGGCGCTGCTGCTTCATCAGGCTCACGGCCGCGTCGAACTGCTTCTGCTTCAGCTCGTACGGGTCCGTGATGCCGAGATCCGGCTTGGTCTTCGAGAGGTACAACGCCGCGTCCGCTATCTGGATCGGGTTGTCGGGAACGGTGATCTTGCCCTTGTACTTGGGGGTGTAGATCGCACCCCAGCTCGTCGGGGCCGGCGTCACGCTTGCCGTGTTGTAGAGGAGCGTGTTCGGTCCCCACTGAAGCGAGATTCCGTAGTGCTTGCCGTCCACCGTGTTGTGCGGCGGCGACTTCAGCGCCTCGATGAAATTCTTGAAGTCGGGAATCAAGGCAGGGTTCACCGGCTCAACGTTGCCGCCCTTGATCAAGCGCAGCGACGCGTCGCCGGAGGCCGACACCATGTCGTACTGCGAGCCTCCCTGGCGCATGAGGGTGACCATCTCGTCCGATGAGCCCGCGTACTTGGCCGTGACCTTGCAGCCGGTCTGTTTCTCGAATGGCTTCACCCAGTCCGGCTGGGTGTAGCCCTCCCACGCGACGAGGCTCAACTTCCCCTCACCCTGGCCGACCGAGGTCGGCAGGGTCGGGCCCGTCGTCGCCGCTTTCTCACCGTCGCCGCCGCAACCCGCGGCGACGACTGCCAGCGCCCCGACGAGGAGCGCGGCGACGCTCCAGCCGAGGATGTTCCTGTGACGCTTCGTCATCTCTCTCCTTCCTTCTCCTCTGATTCGGTCTCGATCTCGAGCGTGTGCTCCGGGCTCCATTCGAGGATCACTGCCCTGCCTTTCGCGTCAAGCGCCTCGGTCGACGACGTCTCGAGGTTCTGCTTGACGACCTGAAGCTCGCCGCCGCGGTCCAGGGCGACGACGTAGCGGGTAACCATGCCGGCGTAGACGACGTCGCGGATGCGCCCGGTCTCCGCGTGCTCGCCGGGGGCGGAGGCCCCGCCGGATTCGGTCATGCGGATCTTCTCCGGGCGGACGGCGAAGCGCTTGCCATCCCGCTCGATCACGTTCGAGACGCCGACGAAGCCTGCGACGAACGCGTTCGCGGGGTGCTCGTACACCTCGGCCGGGGAACCGATCTGCTCGATGCGGCCGCGGTCGAACACGGCGAGGCGGTCGCTCATGGTCAGCGCCTCGTCCTGGTCGTGGGTGACGTAGATGAAGGTGATCCGGAGGTCTTGCTGCAGGCTCTTGAGGAAGAGCTGCATCTCCTGGCGCAGCTTCAGGTCGAGCGCGCCGAGCGGCTCGTCCAGCAGCAGCACCTGCGGTCGGTTGACCAGCGCTCGAGCGAGCGCGACCCGCTGGCGCTGGCCGCCCGAGAGCTGGCTCGGCTTGCGGTCGCCCACGTCCGGGAGCCGCATCCGCCCGAGCATCTCGTCGACGCGTTCGTGCCGCTCGGCCTTGCCGACGCCCTTCACGCGCAGGCCGTAGGCCACGTTCTCGGCGATCGTCATGTGCGGGAAGAGCGCGTAGTCCTGGAAGACCGTGTTGACGTCGCGGGCGTACGGCGGCCGGGCGGTGACGTCCTTCCCGTCGAGCTCGACCCGGCCGTCGTCGGGCTGCTCGAAGCCGGCGATCAGGCGCAGCGTGGTCGTCTTTCCCGAGCCCGAGGGGCCGAGCATCGTGAAGAACTCGCCGGCCGGGATCTCGAGGTCGACGCCGTCGACGGCCACGACCTCCCCGTAGGACTTCCGCAGGCCGACGAGCCGGATGGCCGCCGCCGGAGGGAAGGAGTCGGGAGGTTGCTCCGCCGAAGTTCGCTCCTGCACAGACACGCGCGCCGCGATTATCCCTTGTCGGCGGCCGGGGACGAACACGACTGCGGCTCGCCCTCGCAACAGCCGAGCTTGAACGCGCAGCGTGGGCACTGCCACGTCTGGTGCCGCCACTCCATCGCCGCTCCACAGCGAAGGCAGGGCTCGCTGTCGCGCTTCCCGTCCAGGAGCACGACTCTAGCCGGTGCGTCCGACGCTATTCCGACGCGGAGGCCGGCGCCGGGCCTGCGGGCGCATGCAGGAAGCTCTCGACCTCCTGGACGCCTTCGACCTTCTTCGCTTTGGCGATGAGCTCGTCGATCATCTCCGGCGAGTCGGCCTCGCCGCTGAGGACGATCTTCCCGCTCTCGGCGTTGACGTCGATCTTCTCCTGCTGCGCCTCGCTGAAGAGCTCGGCCTCGACCTTGCGGGCGAGCTGCTCGTCCTCGGGATTCGCCGAACCGACCTTCTGGCGAACGCCGTCGGCCGCGCGGGCGACCCTTTTGATCGCAGCCTTGCGGCGCTCCGGGCCGTTGTCCGGATCGAAGAAGTAGGCGAGAGCGGCGCCGAGTGCGACCAGCCGGAGCCGTTGCATGAGGCTCACGTCAGTCGCCCCAGTCGAAGTCGCGCGACCGCGTCCAGAGCCCTTCCTCCTGCGGCGCGGACTCCTCGGTCGGCCACGTGTCCGGAACGAGTGCGGCCTCCTCGTGGGAGATGGCCGGCTCCTCGCCGTCCATGGTCTCCTCGATCCTCGCCTGCTCCTCGGTCTTGAACAGCGGATGGTTCTCGAACGGGTCTTCGGTCTTGTAGTTGTCGAGTGGCTTCTCGCCCTCGAGCCGGGAGTTTTTCTCCTTCAGCGCGAGGTGGTCCTGAATCACTTGTGAGAACGACGACAGCGTTTCCAAGGTGGTACATCCTCCCCTTCTAGCTCAACGGCGGAGGATTCTACCGCCTTCGGGGAGGCTAGACGGCCGCACCGGCCAAGCCGGCACGGCCTCTCAGTCGGCGTCGCAAGCGAGCGCCTTAACCCTGGTGTGCGTGGGGGCGTGCGGTGACGACGCGGTTCTTCCCGGCCCGCTTCGCCTCGTAGAGCGCGCCGTCCGCGGCGGCGACGAGGTTGTCGGAGCCGGACGCCTCGGGGAACGCGGCGACGCCGAAGCTGACGGTCACGTAGATGCGGCTGCCGTCGGGCGCGAGGATCGTCCTCGACTCGAACGACGAGCGCGCGCGCTCCGCCAGATGGGCCGCTCCTTCGAGGTCCGTCCCGGGGAGCACGATCGCGAACTCCTCGCCGCCCCAGCGCGCAGCGACGTCGATCTCGCGCACACACTCGCGGAGCGTCTCGGCGAACTCGATCAGGACGCTGTCTCCGATCGGGTGGCCGTAGCGGTCGTTGACGGACTTGAAACTGTCGAGGTCGGCCAGCGCGAACGCGACCGAGCCGCCGAAGCGCTCGGCGCGCCTGAGCTCGCTCGCGAGAACCTCCTCGCAATGGCGACGGTTGGCGAGGCCGGTGAGCATGTCCACGAGCGCCTGTCGCGTGACGATCCGGTGCAGGCGCGCGTTCTCGAGCGCGACCGCCGAGTGGGCGACGAGGGTCGCGGCCGCTCGCCGCTGGTCGACCGTGAAATCCCTTCCCGCGAGCGTCAGCGTCCCGAAGCTCTGGCGGCCCGCGGTCAGTGGCAGCTCGAAGCGCTCGCCCCTCCCGGAGAGGGAGCCGACCTGGACGATCTCGCCGCCGAGGCCGACGACGAGCCCGCCGGTCGCGCCGGTCGCCTCGACCGCGGTCTCGACGATCACGCGCAGAAGCTGGTCGACGTCATGGGTCGCAGCGAGCGCCTCGCCGAAGCGGACCGTCGTCTCGCGCACGCGCGCACGCTCGGCCCCGAGCTCCTCCAGGCGGGCCTCGAGCTGGTCGGCCATCTCGTTGAACGCCGTGCCGAGCCGAGCAAACTCGTCGCCACCGTGGACGTCGACGCGCTGGTCGAGGCGTCCGCGCGCGATCGCATTGGCGGCCTCCGCGAGACGCGCGAGCGAGCCGACGATCGACCCGCCGACGACGTACGCGACGAAGGCAATCAGGGCGAGCGACCCGAGCAGGCCGAGGAGCAGCGTCCGGTCGGCCCTCGCCACCGCCTTGTCGATCTTGGCCTGTGGGCTGAGGAGCACGAGCGCGGTATTGCTCGTTTGCGGGGTTTTGTTGGCAAGCACGCGATATTGCTGCGTGCCGACCTTCAGCGTCTCGGCGGACTCCGGGACGGTCATTGGCTGACCACGCACCGATGCAGGCCCGGCGACAACGCGCCCTTCCTTGACGACGACGAGCTGGTCGTCCTTCAGTCCCGCGCGGAGGCCGATGCCATCGAGTGTCTTCTTCTTGAGCGGAACTCCCGCGAACAGCGTCCCTAGTGTGTGGCCGTGATCCGCAACGCCGACCTCGGTGGGCTTTCCGATCGTCCGGGCAGGACCTAGCGTGACCGCCGGGGATTCGAGTCTCACTCCCGGTCTCCGCGCGAGCATGCGCTTCAGGGTCGGTACGTCCTTGTCCGCGAGCGCGCGCTGGAAGCTCGGGTTGTTCGCCAATGACGTCGCGCTGCCGGCCGCGGTGAGGTACTCCGCGCTGTAGGTGCCTCCGACCGCGCGCAGGCCTGTCTGGAGCCGGACGTCAACGCGCCTTGTCTGGCTTCTGCCGGTGACGACATGGAGGCCCCAGCCGGCGGCGCTTAGCGGCAGCAGCGAGACGAGCAGGAAGTATGCGACGAGCTTGAGCCGGAAGCTCACGACCCATAATTTAGGTTCTATGGAGGAGTGACCGATACCCACGCTAGAGTGAATCGGTCGTGGGAGGGACGATATTGAGCCGAATTCTGGCTGTGTTCGCGATCACCCTCGTCGTGGGGTCGGCGCTTGCCGCGGCTGTCGTCCTCCCGGGGGTGGTTGTCGGAAACGAGGGCGGCTCCGCGCCGTCTGCGCTTTCCGTGTCCCTTCCGGAGGCCGGAAAGCGGACGGTCGTTCAGGCCTCTTCGCTGCCCAGCCTCTCCGAGAGAGCGGCTCGCAGAGCTCGCGCGCACCTCGCGCCGCTGCTGGCCATCGCGCCGCCCGGGCTCGTCGCAGGGCTCGTCGACCATGGAACCGCCTCCGTCACGCTCGCGACCGCCGGCCCGTCGCGAAGCGGCGGCGTCCCATCCGTCACCCCTCCTCCACCGCCGCCTCCACCACCACCACCTCCACCGCCGCCGCCTCCTCCACCTCCTCCCCCTCCGCCTCCACCACCTCCGCCTCCTCCACCACCCCCACCTCCACCCCCGCCTCCACCTCCTCCCCCTCCACCCCCGCCTCCGAACAAGCCGCCTCCGCCTCCCCCTCCGTACGACGACGGTGGAGGCGGGCACGGTCACGAGAAGAATCACGGGCGCGGCCATGACGAAAATCACGGGCGCGGCCGAGGGCACGACCGAGCTCACGGCAGGGGCCACGACGAAGAGGGCAGCGGAGACGACTCGCACGCCGGCAATGGTCAGAGCGGCGGTGGCGGCCAGGGCAACGGTGGTGGTCAAAGCGGCGGCGGTGGCCAGAGCGGCGGTGGCAACCGGGGCGGCGGCCACGACCGTGGCGGCGACCAAGGTCACGACCGCGGCGGGCACGACCACGGCGGCGGCAAGCGTCCGGGGCGCTAGGCTCCCCGCGTGGCGCCCTTCCGAAATCTTCGCCGCCCGAGCGCGGTCGGCATCGCATTCACCGCGTGGGAGATCTGGCGGCGGCTGCCGCCCGAGCACCGCAACGCGCTGATCAAGCAGGCCGGCCGGTACAGCTCCCAGCTCGTCGAGCAGCTGCGGGCGAAGCGCCGCCCGCCTAAGTAGGGCTCAGACCTCCAGCGCCTCTCGCAGGATCCTGTCCTGCTCGCGAACGTGCGCGGTCGGATAGCCCTCGCTCGGGCTCGCACGCCACGGCCGTCCTCCATAACGGAGCTTGACGCCGAGCGGCAGCGCCTCTTCGAGCCGGTGCCGGATCGCGCGCCACGCGCCCATGTTCTGCGGCTCCTCCTGAACCCAGACGACCTCGTCGAGCCGGGGGTAGGAGCGCGTCAGCTGCGCGGCGGCCTCGACCGGGAACGGATAGAGCTGCTCGAGGCGGCCGACCGCGATCCGGCCGGACGCGGAGCGAAGCTCGTGGCCGAGCAGGTCGTAGGCGATCTTGCCCGAGCAGAGGATGAGCCGGTGGATCTCCTCGGGCGAGACCTCCGGATCGGAGAGCACGGGTTGGAACGATCCGTGCGTCAGGTCCTCGAGCGAAGACGACGCCTCCTTCAACCGGAGGAGCCCCTTCGGCGTCATCACGATCAGCGGTCGGGCGCTCGCCTCGAGGGCCTGGCGGCGGAGGAGGTGGAAGTACTGCGCGGCGGTCGTGCAATTGGCGACGCGGATGTTCTCCTGCGCCGCGAGCTGCAGGAACCGCTCGAGGCGCGCGCTCGAGTGCTCCGGCCCGTTCCCCTCGTAGCCGTGTGGGAGCAGCAACGTCAGCCGTGACGTCTGGCCCCACTTCGAGAGGCCCGAGACGATGAACTGGTCGATCGCTATCTGCGCGCCGTTGACGAAGTCGCCGAACTGCGCCTCCCAGCAGACGAGCGTCTCCGGCGCCGCGACCGAGTACCCGTACTCGAACGCGAGGCAGGCCGCCTCCGAGAGCGGCGAGTTGTGGACCTCGAACGACGACGTCGCCTCGCCGAGGTTCTGGACCGGGGTGTAGAACTCGCCGTTCTCGGCGTCGTGCAGGACGAGGTGGCGGTGGGAGAACGTGCCTCGCTCGGTGTCCTGGCCGGTCAGCCGCACGGGAATGCCCTCGACGAGCAGGCTCGCGAAGGCGAGCTCCTCGGCCTGGCCCCAGTCGATCCCGCCCTCGTCCAGAGCCGTGCTGCGGCGCCGGAGCTGCTTGGCGAGCTTCGGGTTGAGCGTGAAGCCGTCCGGGACCTCGAGCAACTCGCCGTTGAGCCCGCGCAGCCGCTCCTCCTCGACGGCCGTTACGACCTCGGCGTCCGGCGAGGACGGGATTCGCCCCTCGTACGCGACCGCGGGAACCGTCTCGCCGAACGTCTCCTTGAGGCGCTCGTGCGCCTCCTTCAGGCGCTGCTCGGTCTTCCCCACGAAGCTCTCGGCGTCCTCCTTCGACACGACGCCTTCGGCCTCGAGGGTCTCGGTGTACTGCGCGAGCACACTCGGCTGGCGCTCGATCCGCGCCGCCATGAGCGGCTGCGTGTACGCCGGCTCGTCCTGCTCGTTGTGCCCGAAGCGCCGATAGCCGACCAGGTCGATCACGACGTCGGTGCAGAAGCGCCGCCTGAACGCCATGGCGAGTCGGATCGCGGCCAGCGCGGCCTCGGCATCGTCGGCGTTGACGTGGATGATCGGGAAGTCGAAGCCCTTCGCGAGGTCGCTCGAGTACCGGGTCGAGCGCCCGTCGACCGGGTCGGTCGTGAAGCCGATCTGGTTGTTCGCGATCAGGTGGAGCGTGCCGCCGGTCGAGTACCCGGTCAGGTCGGCGAGGTTGAGCGTCTCGGCGACGATGCCCTGACCCGGGAAGGACGCGTCGCCGTGGATCAGGATCGGCATCGCGACCGCCGAGTCGTGGTAGCCCGTGCGGGTCGAGCGGTCGGTCTGCTCCGCGCGCGTCCTGCCTTCGACGACGGGGTCGACAGCCTCGAGGTGGCTCGGGTTCGACGCGAGCGTGAGCGTGATCTCGCCGGCCGGTGTCTGGCCGAGGCCCTCGGCGCCGAGGTGGTACTTGACGTCTCCGGTTCCGCCGCGCGGGTCGTCGACGACGGCGTCGAGCGTCCGCTCGCCCTCGAACTCGCGCAGGATCGTCTCGTACGGACGGCCGAGCACGTGTGCGAGCACGTTCAGTCGCCCGCGGTGTGCCATCCCGAAGACGACCTCGTGCGCTCCCTCCTCGGCCGCGATCGCAATCGCCTCGTCGAGCATCGGAACCATCACGTCCAGGCCCTCGATCGAGAACTGCTTCTGCCCGAGGAACGCGCGGCGTAGATAGCGCTCGAGACCCTCGACCTCCGTGAGCCGCTCGAGCAGGCGGCGTTTCTCGTCCGCGGTCAACGGCTGGCGGTAGCGGCCCGACTCGATCACGGTGCGCAGCCAGACCCGCTGCTCGTGGTCGGAGATGTGCTCGACCTCGTAGGCGCTCGTGCCGCAGTAGATCTCGTGGAGGCGCGGGAGGACGTCGGCCGCGGTCTCGCCGGGGACGTGCACGGCGAGAAGCGAGGCCGAGATCCGCGCTTGCAGCTCCGGGGTCAGCGGGGGGTCGAGCCGCTCGAGCTCGAGCGCCGGGTCGCCGATCGGCTCCGACCCAAGCGGGTCGAGTCTCGCCGCCAGGTGGCCGTGCCTGCGGATCGCCTGCACGATGGCGACCGCCGAGGCCACGCCCGCGAGCAACTCATCGTCGGGCTCGCCGGCAGCCGGCGGCGTGGTTGTCGGAGCCTCAGGCGCCGCCGGCTCGTCCTCCCTAGGAGGCACGGGGACGACATGACCGTTGCGCTCCTCGTGCAGCAGCTCGAGCAGGCGCGCGAGCCCGGGGTGGGTTGCGACGAGCTCGCTCGAGCCGCTCTCGAAGAGCGAGCGCCACTCGGCTGGCACCGCTTCGGGGTTCTCCAGGTACTGCTCGAGCAACGCCCGCGCGTAGCCGGAGTTGAGGCCATCGACGTCGTGCATGCTCACGGTCTTTGTTGTACCAGCGCGGTTCCCTCTCGAAGCGAACGCTCTGACTCAGAAAATCGGATTGTCCGTAGACACGGCGACGGCCATGCCCACGATGAAGCACAGCCCGCAGACGACCAGCGCCGCAGCCGCCAGGCGTGAGTGCCTGCCGCCCATCGCCGTCGAGATGAGCGCCAGCGCGATCGCGAACGGGATCAGCCGCGCCGGCCGGTAGGCGACGCCGATCAGGCCGACGAACAACGCGAGCGCAGCGAGCAGCCCTGCGATCGACTCGGTCATGCCCCGGTTCTGCGCGGCGGAGGGCGTGCTCACGATCGCGCGGCCGTCCGGCGAGGGCGGCCAGCGCCACGGTTCGGCGAGCCGTGCGGGCCAGGACGCCGCCGCCGCGGGCGCGGCTGCCAGGGGTCGTGCTCGAGAGCGGCCGACAGCAGGGCAGGCTCGGGCGGGTCAGGCTCGGCCTTGACGGCCCAGTAGACGACCAGGCCGAGGTACACGATTGGGATCTTCAGGACGAACATCATGAAGACGAACTCCCAGACCATCCGCGCAAGTGTACGGAAGTCCCGGGCGGGCGCGCGAGGGGCGACAGAAGCGCCCCTCGCTTCGGCATCGGCTAGCCGAACCCGATCCCGGTCGAGCCGGAGCCGCAGCCCGGGAACGCGAGCACCATCCAGACGACGAGCACGACTCCCAGCCCGACCACCAGGACGAAGATCCAGCTAGGCCCCCGACGCAGACGCCCCACTCCCTCCGTCCCCGTGGACCCAGATGTCCACCAGCGGGTACTTGTAGTAACAGATGAGCTTGGGAACGCAGGCCGAGAATGCGCCCTGCGTCCAGGCATCGGTGGAGTACGTCCCGACACCTCTTCCGCTGCAGTGCTCGTAGAGGCAGTTTGTCCCAATGTGACCCTGGAACGACCAGCCGAAGGACGTATCCGCGGGCCAGCGGTCGCGCCAGAAGTACGTGATCTTCTTGTCCTTCCAGCACCACCGAACCTGCTCGTAGTAGCGAAACACGACGAACCAGGCAAGGTTCCTACGCGTCGCCCTCACCCATCGCGTCCGGCATGTCCCTTTCGAGCGCTCGTAGGCGTCCCACGACTCCGTGAGCACGTCGGTCTCGAACGCGGCGGTGCCGCAATCGATGTTCGGGTCGTCACACGCGTCCGCCGGGTAGTCGGGCTGAGCCAGGTCCGACTGCTCCGCCGCACGCGCGGCGCCGGGCATCAGCACGAGCAACACCGCGAGCACGGCGACGACCAGAGCCACCCCGAGCACCGGCGAATGTCTGTTCTGTGTCTCCAATGTCCACCTCCCGTCGACTCCTGTCGACGGTAGGCGCGGCCGACGCACACGTGTGATACGGGAACGTGTCGGAAGTGCAACATCTCGGCTAGACGGTCCTAGCGCATGGAGCCGGGGCTGCCTAGTGGCCGTTTCGGACAGGTCCGAAACCGCCACCGCCAGGCGTTTCGACCCGCACGAGGTCGCCTGCAGAGAGGTCGCGGCTGACCTTCGCGGGAAGCTCCTCCCCGTTCAGGAGGTTGCGCCCCGGAGCCCCGGGTTCGCCGCCGCGCGCGCCCTGAGGGGCCCGCGCGCGCCGCTCGCCGACGAGCGAGAGACGGCAGTAGTCCAGCACCCGTAGCTCGCGCACGACTCCGTCTCCTCCGCGGTGCCGCCCGCGTCCGCCCGAGCCGAGCCGAAGCTCGTGCCGCTCGACCCGCAGCGGATATGCAAGCTCGAGCGCCTCGGTCGGGGTCGAGAGCGTGTTCGACATCGCCACGTGGACGCCGGACGGCCCGTCCGCGCCAGGGCACGCGCCCTGGCCGCCGCCGACCGTCTCGTAGTAGGTGAAGCGGTCGTTTCCGAGCGTGAGGTTGTTCATCGTCCCCTGACCCTGGGCAGGGACCTCGACCGCCTGGCCGAAGGCGGCGAAGAGCACGTCGACGATCCGGCTCGAGGTCTCGACGTTCCCAGCCGCGACGGCAGCTGGCGCGCGGGCGTTCACGAGGCTCCCCTCATGCGCGCGCACGTGGACCGGGGCGAACGCCCCACCCGAAGCGGGGACGTCCGGGTCGGTCAGGCAACGCACGACGAAGTAGCAGGCCGACCGCGTGACCGCGAGTGGACAGTTCAGGTTCCCGTCGTGCTGGGGCACGGTGCCCTCGAAGTCGATCTCGACGCTGTCGCCCCCGAGGGTGACCGCGACGCGGATCGCGAGCTCGGAGCCATCGGCAGCTTCCAGTGCGTCAGCGGCCACGAGGCGCCCTGTGGGAAAAGCCGCGAGGGCTGCTCTCACACGGCGTTCCGAGTACGCGTAGAGCTCGTCCATCGCCGCCTCGACCAGTGAGGTTCCGCGGCGGTCGCAGAGCTCGTCGATCCTGCGAGCAGCCAACCGGTGCGCTGCGAGCTGGGCACGGAGATCGCCGCGGCGCTCGTCGGGGTTCCGCATCCTGGCAACGAGCGAATCGAGGACGCTGTCGTCGAGCCGCGTGGGTGGGATCACGACGCCCTCCTCGTCGAGCGTGCGCGAGGCGGCCGGAAGGCTGCCGGGCTCGTTCGCGCCGACGTCGGCGTGGTGGGCTCGCGTGACGGCAAAGCCGACGCGGGTTCGAGTGACGAGCGTGATGTCGGGCAGGTGCGTGCCGCCCGCGAACGGGTCGTTGAGGATGAAGACGTCGTCCGACGCGGGATCGTGCTCGCGGACCGCTGCGACCGCGTCGGGCATCGCGCCGAGGTGGACCGGGATGTGCTCGGCCTGCGCGATCATCCGGCCGCGCCGGTCGAAGATCGCGGTCGAGCAGTCGCGGCGCTCCTTGATGTTCGCCGAGAACGCGGAGCGGATGAGCGCGGCGCCCATCTCGTCGGCCACCGACCGGAGAGCCGCTCCGATCAGCTGGAGCTCAAGTTCCAATATTTCCACGCTCTCGTGACACTCTCGTGAGCCGCAGCGTGCTACTGGTCCCATCCCTAACCCCCACCCACCCAGGGGGAACCCAGCAGGTGGCGCCGTCCAGCTCGACCCGGGTCGGGCCGCGTGCCTCCAGGGGCTTCGCGGTCGGGAGCTTCAGCGCCGGGCCTGTGCGGATCTCCGCGGTCCGCACGGCGACCAGCTCGATCGGTCGCCCCGGATCCGCGTAGCCGTATCGCGCCTCATGGGCTCGATGGAACGCGCCCGCCAGATCGGCCTGAAGCGGCACCGCCAGCTCGAACGACTGCCCCCGGTAGCGCAGGTCGGCCTCGCCGTGCTCGGGCAGCTCGCCGGCCTCTTCGAGCAGGCAGACGCGTGACTCGACCCGGTCGCGCCGCTCGTCGCTCACGGCGAGGCCGAGCGCAGAGAGAACGCCGGCTGCCTCCGGGACGAGAACCGTCTCGATCCCGAGCTCCTCCGCGAGCGCGCAGGCGTGCAGAGGCCCGGCGCCTCCAAAGGCGACCAGGGCGAACTCCCGCGGATCGAGGCCCCGCTCGACCGAGACGAGCCGCAGCGCTCGCAGCATCTCCGCGTTGACGACCTGGATCGCCTCCGCGGGGTCGACTCCGGCGAGCGCGCGATCGGCCGCCGAACGGTCGAGCTCCAGCCCGCCCGCGATCCGGTCCGGCAGACGGCCGAGCGCCAGGTTGGCGTCGGTCACCGTCGGCCGCTCACCTCCGCGGCCATAGCACGCCGGTCCCGGATCGGCGCCCGCGCTCTCCGGCCCCACACGCAGCGCACCGCCCGAGTCACGCCAGACCAGCGACCCCCCGCCAGCGCCGACCGTCTGCAGGTCGACCGTGGGCAACTGGAGCGCAAACCCGGCGACCTCGCGTTCGGACGTCCGGCCGGCCTCGCCGCCGACGATCAGGCACACGTCCGTGGAGGTGCCACCCATGTCGAGCGAGATCGCACTCTCGATCCCGACCAGGCGCGCGATCCTCGCCGCGCCGACCACGCCCGCAGCCGGTCCGGACACGAGGGCAAGCGCAGGGTGCGCGGCCGCCTCCCCGAGAGTCGCGACCCCGCCCGAGGACCGCATGACCAGCGGCTCGGGCAGCCCGGCCGCCGCGCAGGCCCGCCCGAGCGCCTCGAGGTAGCCGGAGACGGCCGGCCCGAGGTAGGCGTCGACGGCCGTCGTCGAGGCCCGCTCGTACTCGCGGAACTCAGGCGCAACCTCGTGCGACGCGACGACGCGAGCGCGAGGCAGTCTCCGCCGCACCTCCGCAGCGACCGCGCGCTCGTGGGACGGATCGCGAAAGGCGAAGAGGAGGCAGACCGCGACCGCCTCCACGTCGTCGCCGAACACCGGCAACGAGTCGAGCTCGAGCGGCGCGACCAGGCCGTCCGGCCCGATTCGCTCGCGCACGCCGTGGCAGCGCTCCAGCGGAACCAGCGGCTCGGGATGCGCATCGCACAGCCGGTACAGGTGCGCGCGGTTCTGGCGGCGCAGGTGAAGCAGGTGCTCGAAGCCCTCCGTCGCCACGAAGGCGGTGCGGGCTCCCTTGCGCTCGAGGAGCGCATTCGTCGCGACGGTCGTTCCGTGCGTGAACCGGTCAAGGCCCTCCGCGCCGACGGCGCGAGCCGCGGCCAGCACCGACTCCTCCTGACGCCTCTCCGTCGGCACCTTGGCCGTCCGCAGGCCGTCGCGCGAAAGCAGCACCGCGTCGGTGAAGGTCCCACCGACGTCCACACCGAGGACGGTCATCGCCACGACTGCCTATCTAACGGAAGCCCACACAGAGCGGACCCCTAGCCGATCGGCGAGGGGGTCGACCCCGCCCGATGATTGGTCTTTTCAAGCCGGGCTTCCCAGGGACCTCGTACTTTTCTAGTCTCGGTACATGGCTTCGGTACCTGCCCAGGTTTCTACCGAAAGCGGGGCTTTCCCCTCCACTGCGCCGCATGCGGCCGTGATCGACCAGGATCCGCATCGCGCGCGCCGGCTCGTCGCCATCCTGGGGACTCGCGCCGGACTCGACCCTTCGGAGGCCGACCTGCTCGTCCTCGGCTTCGACCGGCTCGGCCGCGAGGAGCGCGACGCCGTCGCGCGGCTCCGCGAGGAGTCGCCCGAAAGGCCGCTTCTCGTCGTCGTGGAGCGGTCGGATCCGCGCACCGCGCGCGACGCCCTCTCGGCGGGAGCCGACGCCCTCGTCCTCAGTGACGAGGCGGGGAGCTGCCTCGCCCCCGCGGCACAGGCGGCGCTTGCGGGTCAGATCTCACTCCCGCACAGCTTCGGCGACGGCTTCCGGCGGCCATCGCTCTCGCGGCGGGAGAAGCAGGTGCTGGGTCTTGTCGTCATGGGTCTCCTCAACGCCGAGATCGCCGCCAAGCTGCACGTCACAGAGAGCACCGTCAAGAGCCACCTGACGTCGTGCTTCGCGAAGCTCGGTGTCCGCACCAGGAGCGAAGCGACGGCGCTCATCCTCGACCCCGAGGGCGGGCTCGGGCTCGGCGTGCTCGCGATCTCGACGACCGATGACGACGATGACGCCTGAGCAGCTTGTTCCGAACGGCGACCTGCTGTCGGCTCGCCTGCGAATTCCCGAGCACGTCGTCTACCGCGACTTCGTGTCCGAGACCGTGGTTCTGAACCTCGAGACCGGCCGCTACCACGGGCTCAACCCGACCGGAGGACGCATTCTCGACGCGCTCGAGCGCTCGGAGACGGTTGCCGAAGCGGCCGAGAAGCTCGCCGGCGAGTACGAGCAGGAACCGGAGGAGGTCGAGGCCGACGTGCTCGCCTTCTGCTCCGACCTGCTCACGCGGGGGCTCGTCGAGCTCCGCCCCCATGACTGAGCCCGAGCGCTGGCGCGGCCGGGCCTACGGTGTTGTGGTCGAGTCGAGCACGCCCGTCTCCGGGTTGCTCGCCGACAGGAACGGCGTCGAGGCGCGGCTGGTCGAGTGGCAGGCCGTTCCCGAAGGCGACGTCGATGCTGAGGGTCACTCCGAGCCGCTCGTCGACCGCCGATACCCCGACGGCCGGCCGTTCATGAGCATCGAGCACGATCCGGAGATCGGCTACCGGATCGCCGCGCCGGGCTTCGGCGCGCACCTCGTCGCCAACGACGGCTCCCTGATCCGCTCGAGCCTCCCGGAGGAGGGCCAGAGCTGGCAGCGTCTCTTCTTCGCGCAGGCCCTGCCGCTCGCGGCGGCGCTGAACGGCCTGGCGCTGTTCCACGCGAGCGCCGTGGTCATGGACGAGCGCGCCTACGCGTTCGTCGGCCTCAGCGGCAGCGGGAAGACGTCGGTCGCCGCCCAGCTCGTGGCCCGCGGCGCGCGGATGCTGACCGACGATGTCCTGGCCCTGGAGCCCGCCGGAGGCGAGCTTCGTGCCTACGCGGGCCCCGCCCGCATCAGCATCGAGCGTGCCGAGCTCGACGGCCTGGGAGCGGACGGGCGCAAGCGCCTCGGCGAGCCCCTAGACACCCCGACCGAGGACGGCAAGGTCCAGCTGGAGACGCGGCCCGAGACGCGGCCGGTTCCGCTGGGCGGCGTCTTCCTCCTCGGGCGCACGTCGACGGGAGGAGTCGCGGTCAAGCGGGACCCGGAGAACCGAACGCCGGCGCTCCTGGCCGCCGCCTTCCTCGGCTACCTCATGCTTCCACGCCGGCTCGCCCTTCACCTCGAGGTCTGCGCCCAGATCGCGGCTGGCGTGCCCACGTTCTCGGTCCAGATCGGCGAGGGCGCCGCTGCGAACGAGGTAGCGGAGACCATCGAGAGCCTCGTCGAGCCGATCGGTGCACACCGGTGAACATCGGAGCCAGAGCCGCGCGCCTGGGGCGCAAGATCTCGCTCACGGTCGAGATCCTGGCCACATTCGTGACTGTCCGGCTGACGATGCGCGAGCCGGACATTCGCCGGATGCTCGAACGTCTCCGAGGTGACGCGCCCGCAACTGCGAGCGACCTCCAGGTCGCGCAGTACCTCGCCCATGCGGTCGGGCGCGTCCTTGCGCCGATCCCACGTCGGTCGCGTTGCCTGGTCCAGTCGCTCGTGCTAACGAAGATGCTCGCGCGCCGCGGAATCTCGTCGTCCCTAGTGATCGCGGTCGCCCCTGGCCCGCAGCTCGAGGCGCATGCCTGGGTGGAAAGCGAGCAGGTCCCGCTGCTGCGGCCGGCTACTCCTGACCAGGCCCAGCTCGTCCGATTGTGACGGGGTTGGCACTTTTTCCGTCCTTGCGCACTACCCAACCCCTATCTAGGGTTCCGTTTGCAGGCAGATCCACGAGATACGAAACACGAGAGGGTGGCAATGGAAGACCATCGGGAGCCACAGGAGTACGAGGCGCCGGCCGTCATCGACTACGGCGATCTGAACGACCTGACCGGCGGCTCGAACGACGGCTACAGCCTGGACGCGGACTTTCCGGTCCACACCAAGAAGAGCGATCTGACCTTCTCGTAAGCCGCAGCGCCGCGCGGCGCTGCGGCGAAGGTCGCCGGTGAGCAGTTCGCTCGCTGGCGATTTTTCGCGCGCAGGATTCTCAGGGCCGGTCTCGGCCGCACAGGGCGGCGCGGATGCTTGGTGCGTCGTGGAGGGCCGGCTCGAAGGCGTAGCAGAGCTCGCATCGGACCTGGGCTTCGAGTCGCGCGCACCCGCCGAGGCCGTTCTCGCCGCCGCCTTCACGCGTCGAAGGGAAGCCATGCTCGAGGGCCTAGTCGGAAGCTTCGCGCTGCTCGCCTGGGACGGCTCGACGCGGACAGGCCTCCTGGCCGTCGATCAGCTTGGATCACGATCGCTGTTCCTTCACGAGGACGGCAGCACACGACTGCGATTTGCGACGGAGGTCCTCGACCTTTGTCGGCTGCTGACCGTCGAGCCGGGCCCGAACGAAGGCGCAGTCGCGCGCTGGCTCGTTTCCGGGACACTCGACCCGGACGAGACGCTCTTCGCAGGCGTGCGACGGCTGCCGGGCGGCTGTCACCTGCGCCTGGCCGAGGGCCATTGGAGCCAGCACCGCCACTGGCGTCCCCGGTTCGCGACCCCGGCGCGCGTGACGCTGGAAGAGGCGGGAGCTTCGGTTCGGAAGGAGCTCGAGCGCAGTGTCGGCGAGTTGCGGGGTGGGCGACGGACAGGCGTGCTTCTGAGCGGAGGGCTCGACTCGACGTCGGTTGCCGCGGTGGCCTCGGCCTCCGGTCGCGCCGACACGCTGCGTGCGTATTCGGCGCTGTTTCCTTCCGATGCCGCGGCGGACGAGTCGGAGTTCGTGGAGATCGCAATCGAGGCGCTGCGCATTCCGTCGAGTCGACAGACGATCGACGCAGCAGGCGTCCTCGACGCATCCGCCGAGCACGTTCGTGAGTGGCGGCTCCCCGCCGCGTCGCCGAACGTCTTCTTCCAGCGCCCGCTCCTCGAGCGCGCGAGGGCCGAGGGCGTGGAGACCGTCCTCGACGGCCAGGGCGGAGACGAGCTCTTCGGCTGCTCGCCATACCTGCTCGGCGACCTCCTGCGCGGCCTGCGGCTCCGCTCTCTGCGGACACGCTCCCTGGAGCTGGCCAACGGCGACCCGCAGGCCGCGCGGAGGTTGCGACGCTCGTACGCTCTTCGCGACGCCGCCCCGGGATGGCTGCGCCGACGGCGCCCGGCCCTCCACTGGCTCACTCCGGGCGCTTCCAAATTCGTCGAGAGCAGGCGAGCACCGGCGTGGCACGCACTCGACGGCCCCCGCTGGTGGGCGTGGCTCGCCGACACGCTCACGACCGGACGTGAGCGGATGGGCGTGCACGACCACCTCCGCAGGAAGTTCGCGACGGAGAGGCTCTCGGGCGGTCATCCGCTGCTGGGCGACCTGCGCCTGATCGAGCTCGTTCTCAAGCTCCCCCCGGAGCTCGCCTACGACGAGGAGCTCGACCGGCCCGTGCTGCGAGCGGGCATGCGCAGCCTCGTACCCGAGCAGATTCGTCTGCGACCCACGAAGAGCGTCTTCAACACGCTCCTGGTGGACGCGCTCAGCGGGCCGGACCGGCCGCTCCTCAGAGAGATTCTCGATCCCGAACGTGCCGAGATTCGCGCCTACGTCACCGAGGCACGGCTCAGAGACGTGGTGGATGGCCCGGTCGAGCACGACCATCCGCAGCTCTGGGCGCAGAACGCCTGGCGTCTTGCATCTACGGAGTTGTGGTTGCGCTCGCTCGGGGCGGCGCGGACGATCTCAGCCTAGGCCCGCTTCGCGCTCGTGATCGGAGCGGCGCCGTGCCGCGTTCCGAACCGCCAGCCTGCTACGAGAGAGCTTGCGGCGCCAACCTTCACCTCTGTCGGGCGTGAGCTCGCGCGCAAGCGTTCTGCGCGTGCGGGCGAGGGCGACGCGGAAAGGAAGCGCCGAAAAGTCGGACAGCCAGCGCTGCGTGTGCTCCTCCAGCACCGTTCGCTCACGGACGTGCTCGAGGTTCCGCGCCCAGATCCGCAGGGGCCGAGGCCGAAAGCCGCCGAAGAAGACGCAGTCGCGCGCCGCCGCTGTCGTCGACCAAAGCCGCTCGACGCCCCACCCGCGGGCGACCTGCTCGATCTCCTCGGCAGGGGCTTCTGCTGACACTGCCGCGACGTCCACGAGATCTCGAAGGATGCGGAGCGGCTCGTGGGCCCACGAGTGAACGGCAAGGAGTACCGCGTGCCGCGCAGGCGACGGCGCCAGCAGCCCCGCGCCGGTCGAGTCGGGCTGTGCGTCCTCGAACAACGCGGCGGTCGAAGGCGCCGTGAGGGGCTCGACCCACTTCGGGCGCGAGTGAAGCTCGACGACCAGCGGCAGACCTGGCCATCGCAGGGGCCGCAGATGGTGAATGTCACGGTAGAGCTCGGGATCGCCGACTTCCTCGAAGCCGGCGGCCAGAAGAGCTCGCTGCGCCTCCCCGGCGTCCGCGGCGATCAGGTCGAGGTCGCGAAAGATGCGAAGCGTGGGATCGGGATAGCTCGCCGCGACCTCCGGTCCCTTGAAGAGAAGGAGCGGCACGTCCGTCGCCGCGCGCACCCGTTTGAGAAGGGCAGGAACGGACAGTGCGATCGCGGCCGAGCGACGCTCGAGCACGACCAGCTCCGCGGGAACGGGCCGTCCCTTCGACCGCAGCCGCCGTGCGCCGAAGAGCTCCAGCCGGTGGTTGTAGAGGTCCGACTGCCTCGGAGCTCTGTCGACGAGGCGGTCCACCGACGACCAGAGAGCGGCGCTCCGGTTAGAGGGCGCTGAATCGGCAGCAGGCACGGGTTCGCTCAGCGCGGGCACCTCAGTAGAGCCCGATCGTCCCGAGCCGGCGCTCGCGGCGCAACGCGACCGCGAAGATCCAGAAGCCCAGCAGGAGCGAGATGGCCGAGAACGGTGCGAGCTTCGCTATGGCGATCATCGCTTCGTTGAGCCCCGCGCCGCCGAGCAGGCTCTGGCGGATCGACTCGATCGCGATCGCGAGGGGGTTGATCTTCGCGATGACCTCCAGCCAGTGCGGCAGCAGGTTCAACGGGAAGAGCGTCCCGGACAGGAGCGTCAGCACGGCTGTCCCGAACCCGAGGATCACCGTACCGCGGCGGAACGTCAGCACGAGACCGGCCGTCGCGACGCCGATGCCCCAGACGAACGGCAGCAGCGCGAGCAGAACGACGAGCGCGGGCACGATGCCGCTCGCGTGGAAGTCGAGGCCGAACAGCAGTCCCGCAACAACCAGAAACAGTGCAGTACGGATCGGGATGAAGAGGAGGTCGTAGAGCACCGACCCGAGCTGCATCGTCTTCGTCGAGGTTGGCGTTACCAGCAGCGATTCGAGCGTCCCGAGAATCTGCTCGTTGCGGATCCCACCCGCGACGCGCACAAGCGCCAGCGACGTAAACCCGGCGAGCGCAACGCCGACGATCGCGAACTGCGTGTAGCTCACGGGCCGACCCCCGTACGTGGGCAATTCGTTGGAATGGACCATCAGCCCGACGAAGCTGATCGTCACCGCCTGGATCAGGAGCCCGAACCAGTCGGTGACGAATCCGAGCCGGTAGCTGAGCGCGTTGAGGAGGTCGCGCCGGAAGAAGGCCGGGAGCTTCGCCAGTTCGTCGGCGAGCACCGACCACCGGGACGGGGCCTCGTACTGCTGCGCGATCACGACTGCCCGGTCAGCTGGATGAACGCTTCCTCGAGTTCCGGGCGCTCGTCGCGGCAGGACAGTACCTGGACGCCCGCGCTCGAGAGCAGCGCCAGCGCGTCGCCGAGCACGGCGCGGTCGGCGAGCTCGAGCACGTACTCGTGCTCGTAGTCCTCGTTGCCGCTCGAGGCGATCGTCCCGACACTCCGCAGGCTCCGCTGAAGCGCCGCCTGCATCGGGAAGCCCGCTCGGCCGTCGCTCCCCAGGCGCACGAGGTGCCGACGGACCGGAACCTCGTCGGCGAGCGCGGAGACGCTTCCGGTGAACGCGACCTCGCCCTCGCGAAGGAGCGTCACCCGATCCGCGAAGCTGCGGATCTCCTCGATGCGCTGCGTCGCCCAGAGCGCGGCGGTCTCCGCGCGCGCGAGATCCTGGACCAGCTCGCGCACGACGCGCGCGGCCGGCGGGTCGAGGTCGTGCGTCGCCTCGTCGACCAGCAGCACGGGCGGATCGGTGAGGAGCGCCCGCGCGACCGAGAGCCGCTTCTGCATCCCGTGGGAGTAGTGGCCGACACGTTCGCCGGCGGCCTCCTCGAGGCCGACGGAGCGGAGGACCTCCAACGCCCGCTCACGGGCCGCCTTCTTGCGCATGCCATGGAGGCGCGCAAAGAAGAGCAGGTTCTCGACCCCCGAGAGCCGCAGGTAGAACGAGCGGTCGCCGGAGGGGACGAAGCCGACGCGGCTGCGGAGGGTCCGGGCCGAGCGGGTCGCGTCCTCGGCGAGCACCGTCACCGTTCCTTCATGCGGCGTCGTCAGCCCCGCGAGAATGCGCATCAGCGTCGTCTTGCCGGCCCCGTTGCGCCCGAGCACAGCATGGATCTCGCCGGCCGCGACCGAGAGCGAGACGTCTCGAAGCGCGTGGCGCTCGCCGAAGCGCCGCGACAGGTTTCGCGCGCTGATGCAAGGCGGCTTCAGAGGCGCGGGAGCAGCGACCTGCTCCTCGCCCGCAGCCAGAGTGGTTGCAGCGCTCTGCACAACAGCCCTTCCTCGATGATCGGGCTCACTACGAGGGCACCGCAACTAGCCGTCTGGCTAGTTTGGCCCGAATTGCGGCTTGAATTCGGGGAATGCGACGCTCCGGGAGGCGTTCGAAAACAGCGATGGCGACGCGATGGTCGACCGAGATCGAGCTCGTCGGAGCCGGCGGCGAGACCGTCGATCTCTGGCGAACGCTCTCTTCGCATGGCGTCGCCGATCTGCTTCCGAATCTGATCGACGACGAGGCACGCACGCTCGAGACGACGCTGCCGCTGCGACGCGGCGACGCGCGGACGATCCGGATCCGCGCGGGCCGGTCCCACCATGCGCTCGTTGAAGGCGACGTCGCGGCGCGCGACGGAGCTGCCCTCGCGAAGACCGCACGCCACATGCTTCGCCTGGACGCCGACCTCTCGGGCTTCTACGACGCCGCGCGCGGGGATCCCGACCTCGCCTGGGCCTGCGACGGCGCCGGCCGGATGCTGCGCAGCCCGACGGTCTTCGAGGACGTGATCAAGACGATCTGCACCACGAACTGCGCCTGGTCGGCCACGGTGCGGATGACGACCGCGCTCGTGTCCGAGCTCGGCGCTGAAGCGCCCGACGGCCGGCGCGCCTTCCCGGCGCCGGATGCGATGGCAGAGGCCAGCGAGGACTTCTACAAGGACGTCGTCCGCGCCGGCTACCGCGGGCCGTACCTCCGCAGCATCGCCGCCGAGGTCGCGGAGGGCAGCCTCGACCTCGAGGCGCTCTACGACTCCGAGCTAGACGACGACGAGGTCGCCGAGCGCCTGCTCGCGCTCCCGGGCTGCGGCCCGTACGCCACCGCCCACATGATGATGCTGCTCGGCCGGAACTCGCGCCTGATCCTCGACTCGTGGACGCGACCGAAGTACGCGCGCCTGAACGGCCGCAAGGCATCCGACAGGACGATCGAACGCCGCTTCCGCCGCTACGGCGACCACGCGGGCCTTGCCTTCTGGCTCTACCTCACCCGCGACTGGATCGACGAACCCGCGGCGTCGAGCACCTAGCTCGAGGCCGATTAGAAAGTTCTTGGCGGGCTCCCGCCGAGCCGACGGGAGCCCTCCCCCTTCCCCCCACTACGCCGCAGGTGCCGCCGTGGCTGCCCCTACCAGGCCATGCCTGTGAGCCCAGCGGCTCGCCTCGGTTCGATTCGAGACATCCAGCTTTCGATAGATGTTCGAGAGGTGGAACTTCACCGTCTGCTCGGTGACCCAGAGCATCCGTGCGAGCTCGCGATTCGAATGGCCCTCCGCGACGAGCGCGAGAATCTCCCGCTCGCGCCGCGTGAGCGCGACGTCGTCGTCGTCCTCACCGGCCGCAACGGGCGCGACGGAGCTAGGCGCAGCTCCGTTCGAGGCCGTCTTGGCCAGGAAGATCGTGTGGTCGAACGTCTGGCGAATGGTCGCCGCGACGTCTTCCGGATGTGCCGTCTTCACGGCATAGGCCAAGGCGCCGGCATCGAATGCTGCGTCGATGTCGGCCCGATCGCGCGAGGCGCCGAGCACGATCACGCGGAGCGTGCTCAAACGCTGGCGGCTGGCCCGGATGAGCGCATGTCCGCTCATCTCCCCGCCTGACGTCTCCGTCTCGCAGATCAAGATGTCGGGCTGCTTCTGCTCGACCAGTTCGAGCGCTAGCTCGGGCCTGGTCGTCCGCCCCACGACGGTCACGTCGATCGACTCCAGTATGGACTCGACAGCATCGAGCCACAGTGGATGCGGATCGAGTAGAACCGCCGTCCGTTGCGAATTACTGGCCAAGTGACCTACACCCCCCTTATCTCCCCCCGACCGCTAGTGAGACCAGTTCTAACTGACATTCACCTGTCTGTAAAGGGGGTGCTGTGGAAAGAACTGGTAAGAAAGCGGTGACAACCGCCCCGTCTCTGTGGATAAGACTCCCGCTCGTGGGGATAGAGATGGGGAACTGTGGATCGGGATGAGAGTGCCTCTCTATCTCGACTCCTGCATATCTCGCCCTCGACAAAGCACCGTTCGAACGGGTCGTAGATTCCTTGCCCAGAGGGGTTTAGCGTGGTCACACACGGCGGAAGCAAGCCGCTTGTAACCGCCGTCGGACGGAAACGTGCTGCGGCGCATTTCCGGCCGGGTAGGCGGGCGTCTCCCGGAGGCCAAGCGGGAGGACCCGCCTACCCCCTACCTTGCAATTCGGGGAGTGGCGCCTCCCCGGTTTCCCACACATGATGAGAGGACGGCGGCCCGCCTTCGATTGGTCGTGAGGCGGGCCGCCCGAACCTACTCGGACCGGTCGCGCACGAGCACGAACAGGCCTGCGGCGACGAGGGACCAGCCCATCAGGTCGAACGCGTGCATGGCCGCCTCGCCCGCGTCACGCGCGCCCCCGGCAGGGAGCGCGTCGAGCGCGTCCAGGGCGGCGCCTCCGAAACGCGCTCCGAGCGCGGCGACGAGCAGCGCGACGCCCGCGATCAACAGCGTGGGGCGCCGCCGGCTCGAGCGAATCTCCAGCACGAGCAGAATCGCGACCGCGCCCAGGAGGATGGTGTAGCCAACGAGCGCGGTCGTGCGCCACGTGAGGCTCTCGAGAGCGCGGAGATCGAGGTCGTCGGCGAGCCGCTCGTGCAGGCCGAAGGCCTCGTCGACGGCGATGAACGCGAGGCCAAGCGCGAGCACGATTCGGGCGTTTCGCCGCCCGCGCGTCGCCAGGACGATCGCGCAGCCGGCGGCGGCAAGCGCCGCGAGGGCGCACGCCCAGCTGAACGGCGAGCTCTCGGCCGCGGGATCCAGCCACCAGGAACGTGCCTCGAGCCCCGCAACGAGATCGAGCAGGCCCACGGCCAGAACTGCCGGCCAGACCCAGGCGACCCAGGGCCGCGCGCTCGACGGGTGTTCCTGCGCAGCGCTCATCCGACCGAACTGCACCATCGAAGAGTTGTGAGCGCGTGCGCGAGAACGGACACTGGGTGGGCCCGGTACGAACGCAAGGAGAGAGAACGTTGCGGATCACGCTCGACGACCCCGCTCACGTCGCGGACCTCACGGACTTCCTTCGCCGCTGCGAGTGCCGCGTCGAGCAGGTCGGCCCGACGGCGCTGGACGTCGACGTCCCGGTTCGAGCCAGCACGGCGACGGGTGCCGAGCAGCCGGACGCCGAGTGGGACCGGATGGAGATCGGTGCGTTCCTGCGTGTCTGGCAAATCCTCCACCCCGAGACGCAGGCTCACCTCTACGCCTAGGCGCTTGCTGCTCGTTCGCGGCGGGCGACGTGCACCCTCCACGCGAAGACGAGCACGAGGAGCAGCGTGGCCGTCACCATCCCGGTCGCGATCCCGACTGACGCGCGGTGAAGCTGAGAGCCGCCGACGATGTGGTACGCGCACACGAACACGACCGCGCCGGTTGCCCAGGCCCAAGCCGCGATGGCGCCCCGGTCGACGGCGAGCAGCGCCTGGGAGATCGTCGCCGCCGCGAGGTAGCAGCCCGCGGCTAGGCCGAGCAGGGCGAGATCCTTTGCCGGCGCGTGGTACTCGTCGCCGAAGACGATCGGCATCACCGTCGGCCCCAGCAGCGCCGCCACGCCGACGATCGCGACGGTGGCTCCGAGGAAGACGACGCAAATCCTCGTCACGGTCGCGACGAAGCGGTGGTGATCATCTTCGGCGTTCAGCCGGGTGAGGTTCGGGAGGAACGACCCCGCCACTCCCGTGAACAGGAAGACGGGCACCCGTACGAGCATCGTCGCCGCGAAGACGATGGCCGCCGCTTTCTGGCTGCCTCCGCCGCCGACCACGACGAGCGGCGCGCCGTTCACGAGCAACTGGTCCGCCGCCGCGATCACGACGGCCGGCGCGGCGAATCCGAGCGCCGCGCGCATGTGGAAGTGCTCGTCACTAGCGCCGACGCCCAGCCGCTGGATCTCTGCTCGGCAGCGCCACAGCGGCGGAATCGCGCCGCCGATGCCCGCAGCCGCCAAGGCGACCGCCGCGATGTCGGGAGATGCAACGGCGAGGAGCGGCAGGGCGACGAGAAAGCGGATCGTCCCGTCCGTGACGTGGATCGCGCTGAGCCCGCGGAAGCGCCGCAGCCCGCCGAGGATGCCGCGGCCGATGTACTGGATACCGTAGCCGGCGATCCCGACGACGAGCATCGCCGTCATGAAGCTGTTCCCGTCGAAGAACGTGTCGGTCAACTCGCTCCAGAACGCCACGGCACCCACCGCGACGAGCCCGAGCGCGCAGCCGTAGACGAGGGCTACCGACCGGAGCACCGAGCGCGCTTCCTGTCCACGCGCGAGCCGGTCCGCAACTGCCCTGGCAGTCGTCTGCTCGAGCGGCCGGAAGAGGACCACGACCGTAAGGAACAGCGCAGCCCAGAGAACCGCGATCTGCCCGTACTGGCTCGGCGTGAGCGTCCGCGCCGCGAGGATGTGGAACGCGTACGCGAGCACACCGGCGGCCAACATCGCGCCGGAAAGCAGCCAGGCACCCGTCAGCTCGAAGCGACGCGGGGGCGGCGGAGCCTTCACGGCGTCGGCCGCCGCAGCATGCGCACTCATGCCTTCCTCGGGCTCGCCGCTCGCCAGGCCATCACCAAGATGATGCGCAGCCGCCGAAGATGCGTGAATCCCCGGACGGCGAGAGTTTCGCGTCGCCCCTACCCGTTCGGCCAGCGGCCCACGCGCGTGGAGGGTTTTTCGTTTCTGGTCTGGCTACACCGCCGGAGGCTCCATACGCTCAACCGAAGACGGCTTCCGGTCGGCCCTTTGCGATCGGAGAAGTGACGATTTCTGCGAGGGGGAGCATGGCGTCATCCGCGGCGGCGGCAGAGGCGGTATCGAAGGGCTCAGAAGCAAGCAGCGGCATCGCCTCGCCGCTGCCGGACCAGTGGACGCTGGTCTTCGTCATCCCCGTGTTCAACGAGGAGGAGAACGTCCCGCGCCTGCTGGCCGACTTCGAGTCGCGGCCAGCGCTGTTCGAGACCGGCGGCCGGGTCATCCTCGTCGACGACGGCTCGACGGACGGAACCGTGGGCCTGATCGAGGCCTACGACGGCGACATCCCACTGGAGCTCGTTCGCCTAGGTCGGAACCAGGGACCGGGCGTCGCGTTCCGAGAAGGGTTCGCGGCAGCGCTCGCCGACTGCACCGACGACACGCTCGTCGTGACGCTCGAAGGCGACACCACTAGCGACCTCGATGCCCTCCCGCTGATGCTCGAGCGGATCGCGGCCGGCGCGGACCTCGTCCTCGCCGACTGGCGGATGATGAACGTCGGCGCCGTGCGCCGAGCGCTGAGCCACGCGGCCGGCTTCGTCGTGCGCCGGTCGTTGAGCCTCAAGGCGAAGACGGTGTCGTCGTTCTTCCGCGTCTATCGAGTCCCGGCGCTCAGGCTCGGGTTCGAGCGGTACGGAGACGACTTCATCGGCGAGCCCGGCTTTGCCTGCAAGGCCGAGATCCTGTTCAAGCTCTCCGCCCTGGGGATCCGCGTCGAAGAGGTGCCCGTTCCGCTCGACTGGAACCGGCGCCTCGGCAAGAGCAAGATGCCCGTCGTCCGAACCACGCTGGCCTATTGGCGGATGCTCCTGCGTCTGCGCCTGGCCCGCTCGTCAGTCGCGTCGTGAGCGAGCGCCCCAGCGTTGCCATCGTCGGCGGAGGCATCCTCGGGATGACCGCCGCGTACCGGCTCGCCCAGGAAGGCGTTCACGTCGCGCTGTACGAGCGCTCGAACGACCTCGGCGGGCTCGTCGGAGCGTTCGACTTCGACGGCTATCCGGTCGATCGCTTCTACCACGTCGTCCTGCCCACCGACGACCGTGTGCGCGGCCTTGCCGATGAGCTCGGCCTGGGCGACCGCTGGCGCTTCCGGCCGACGAAGGTCGGCTTCTACGGCGCCGGCCAGCTGTTCTCGATGACCTCGCCGAAGGAGTTCCTGACGTTCCCGATCCTGCGGCCGCGCGACCGCGTGCGGCTGGCAGCGTTCGTGCTTCGCTGCCAGCTCACGAAGGACTACAGCGAGCTCGACCAAGAGCCGCTGCTCGACTGGCTGCGGAGCCGCTCGGGGAAGCACGTCGTCGAGCGGATGTGGGCCCCCCTCCTCGACTCGAAGTTCGACGGCCAGTACGACGATCTGCCCGCGACTTACATCTGGGCCCGCACGCGCCGGATGTCGAAGACGCGCGACAAGTCGGGCGCCGAGGTGATGGGCTGGCTCGAGGGCGGCTACCAGACGCTGATCGACGCGCTCGAGGCGAAGATCCGCGAGCTCGGCGGCGAGATCTACCCGGGCACGGCCGTCGAGGAGATCACCGGCTACAAGGGCGCAGCCGCCGGCCTGAAGGTCGAGGGACACTTCCGCCCGTTCGACTTCGTCCTCTGCACGCTCGCGCCTCCGATGGCGCGGAGCCTGCTCTCGGAGGACCTCCTCGCGCTCGCGCCGGCCGACCACTGCCGCTACCTCGGCGTCGTCTGCCTGCTGCTGCGGACGCGTCGGAGCATCAGCCCCTACTACCACCTGAACATCACCGATCGCCGTGTGCCGCTGACGACGATCGTCGAGACGACGCACGTGGTCGACCCGGAGCATGTCGGCGGTCACCTGCTCTACGTCTCCAAGTACGTCGATCCCTCGTCACCGCTCCACCAGCAACCGGCCGAGGAGATCGAGACCGAGTTCATCGGGCACGCGAAGACGATCTTCGAAGACCTGAGCGACGACGACATCCTGTCGTCCGTCGTCCAGCGAGCGCGAGTGACGGAACCGGTGCACACGGTCGGCGGGGCGAGCAACCTGCCGGAGGTGTTCTCGGTGCCGAACCTCGCGCTGGCCTCGACGGCTCACGTCTACCCGGAGATCGTCAGCGGCCAGGGAGTCACGGGCGTCGCGCAGCGCATCCTTCCCGGGATCCTGGAGCGTCTTCCCAAACACGAAAGGGCGGCGGCATGAAGATCGGGGTCACCGGCGCGGCCGGGTTCGTCGGCTCGCACGTCTGCGAGCAGCTGCTGGAAAAGGACTACGAGGTCGTGGGAGTGGACGATCTCTCGTACGGCGCGGTGCCGAACATCGCGCCGTTCCTCGACCACCCGGGCTTCCAGCTCGAGGTGTTCGACTGCGCGCACCAGCGCGAGCTGCGGCGCGCCTTCTCGGGCTGCGACGCGATCATCCATACGGCGGCCAAGAAGATTCCACGGTTTGGCGGCACCTACGCGACGCTGCACGTGAACACGAAGGGCATGGAGGCGGCCTGCGCGGTCGCACTGTCGCTCGACGCCGACCTGATCTTCACGTCGACCTCCGACGTGTACGGGAACGGCACACCCCCGTACTCCGAGGACGGCGAGCTCGTGATCGGCCCGCCGACCACGAAGCGCTGGGCCTACGCGGTCTCGAAGATGTACGACGAGCACTACGGGCTCGCGCTCGCCGACGAGCGCGACCTCCGAATCACGATCCTGCGGCTGTTCAACGCGTACGGGTCGCGCAACCACCTCAGCTGGTGGGGCGGGCCGGTCGTCACGTTCGTCGAGGCGCTCCTCGACGGCGAGCAGATGGAGATCCACGGCGACGGGCAGCAGACGCGAACGTTCACGCACGTGCACGACATCGCCGCAGGGATCGTCGGCGCGCTCGAGCGGCCCCAGTCGCGCGGCGAGGTGATCAACCTCGGCGGGACCGAGACTGTCACGATCCTCGAGCTTGCGTCACGCATCCAGGTCGAGCTGGGGCTGCCCGCGGAGCCGCTGCGCGCCAACTTCGTCCCGTACGAGTCGTTGCCCGGCAAGTACCAGGACGTGCGCCACCGGATTCCCGACATGGCGAAGGCCGAACGGCTGCTCGAGTTCGAGCCCCGGATGACCCTCGCCGAAGGGCTCCGCGAGACCGTCGAGTGGCATCAGGCGATTCGCGAGGCCGGCGGCACCGCCGCCGGCACCTAAGAGCTGAGCGACGAAGCGCTAGCCGACCGGCACGGCCACCGCGCGACGCCTGTGGACTCCCACGGCGACGCGCTTCGGCTGCGCTTCGAACAGGACGTTCTCGATCTCCTGCGCGGCGCGCTTGCCCGCGAGGCCGTCCCACAGGGGCGGGACGGTTGTCCTGCGCGGAGAGAGCAGCCGCTTCGGAATCTCCGCCAGACGCCCCGGGTCGAGCCCGAGCACGAGGTTCGTCCCGTGTGTGACGGTCACCGGCCGCTCCGTGTTGTCACGGAGCGTGAAGCACGGGATCCCGAGCACCGTCGTCTCTTCCTGGATGCCGCCAGAGTCGGTGACGACCGCGGCGGCGCCTGCCTGCAGCGAGAGGAATCGCGTGTAGGGCAGAGGCGCAACCAGCTGGACACGCTCTGCGACGGCACCAGCCGCCTCCAGACGCGCTCGCGTCCGCGGATGAACCGGGAACACCACCGGGATCTCGCGCGCGATCTCCTCGAGCCCGCGCAGCGTCTCGGTGATGAGCTCCGTGTCGTCGACCAGCGCGGGCCGGTGCAGCGTGACCAGGACGTAGCCCCGGCGCAGCAGTCCGTAGTCGCTCCACGCCTCGAGCGCCTGCGCCTGCTCGACATTGGCGAGCAGCGTGTCGATCATCGTGTTGCCGATCAGCTTGACCTTGTCGGAGGGGACGCCCTCGATCGCGAGGTTCTCGTTCGCGTCCTCGGACGGCGTCAGGAGCAGCGTCGAGACATGGTCTGTCAGGCGTCTGTTGTGCTCCTCCGGCATCGTCGGGTCGAAGCTGCGAAGCCCTGCCTCGAGGTGGCAGACGGCGACGTTCAGCTTCGCGGCCGCGAGCGCGGCGGCGAGCGTCGAGTTGACGTCGCCGGGAACGACGACGAGATCCGGCTGGAGCTCGATGAAGAGCCGCTCGAGCTCGATCAGCGCGCGGGCTGTCTGCTCCGCGTGCGAGCCGGAGCCCACCTTGAGCTGAGCGTGGGGCGCGGGCAGCGGCAGCTCGTCGAAGAAGACCTCGTTGATGTCGCGGTCGTAGTGCTGCCCGGTGTGGATCAGGCGCTGCTCGACCCTGCCGTTCCGCTCGAGCGCGGCATACACCGGCGCGACCTTCATGTAGTTCGGCCGCGCACCGACCACGTGCACGACGAGTTGGCGCCTCACGACCATGCCTCAATTGTGTGAGCGCGAGGGGTGCGAGCACGACCCTCGATCGACCGGTCCGAGGCACCGGCGTCCCGCCAGGATTCGTGCCCAGAGAGCGCCGAGGCTCCACGAATCCTGGTCGTACGGGGGTTGTCGCCCTCCGATCCTGGGAACGACCCTGATGGAAGTGCGCAAGGTTCTGATCGGGGTCATTGCGGTGGCGCTGGCTGCGCTCGCGTGCCTGTCGGTCTGGCCACGATTCGGCGGAGACGTGCGTTGGACGCCCGACGCGCTCTACTACCAGGCGCGGGTCCTGGAGATCCGCGGCACCTCAAACGACGTCGCGATGAGCCGCGTGTTCGAGGGGCCGATCTCGAAGCGGCTGCGCAGGATCGACCCGGAGAAGACGGGCAATCCCGCCTGGGTTCGCTACAACGAGCCGTTCTACGAGCGGCGCGTCGCGGTGCCTCTCGCGGCTGCCGAGCTCTACCCGCTCGCGCACAACCACTCGCTGCTGTATGTCTCGCTGGCCGGCTACATCGCGGCGATCCTGGCCCTGTACGCGCTTCTTCTCGTGCGCTTCAAGCTCGCGATCGCAACCGCAGTGACGGCCGCGACGGTCTTCCTGCCTCCACTGGTCAAGCACTCGTCCTATCCGCTGACGGACAGCTGGGGACTGGCGCTCGAGATCGTCGCGTTCCTCGCCGCATTGCTCACATTCGAGCGCGGCCGGCGCTGGCTGGCGCTGTGGATCGGCGTCATCGCTCTGCTCTCCTTCACGCGCGACAGCACGTGGATCCCCGTGCTTGCCGCCGGCTGGTGTGCGCTCAGGTTCCGCACGCGTGTACCGGTCACGCTGTTCGCGACGGGGGTTGCAGCCGCGCTGCCGGCGCTCTTGATCTTCACCACGCCCACGCGCGAGCTCCTCGCGCTCCTCGTGAACCAGTCGCAAGTTCCATCCGACCCCTCCTGGATGTTCGTCGCGCGGCACTATCCGCACGCGGTCTTCGAGCTCGTTCGTGCGAACGTGGGCTTCCTGCGCCGCGGCGAGTGGTACACGGCCTTCTATCTCGTCGGCGGCGTGATCGCCCTCTTCGGCCTCGTGCGTGCTCGGCGCCCCGACGACCTCTGGCCGTCGTTTCTCCGGGCCGGTGCGTTTGTCGCCCTCTGCTACGTGCTCGCTGCTCCGGTGTTCAGCGCCTTCCGCCTCGAGCTCGTCTTCGTGCCCATGGCCGCGTGGGGTCTCGCGCTGGCGACGGAGCTCTGCGCGGCGCGAGTTGCCAGGCACGACTGGGTGGCGATGCGGGTCCCGGCGCGCATGCGCCGCTCCTGACGCGGCCGGCAAACCGCGATCGCTCCATGGCGCCCTCGACCCTTGGCCAGGGCACTCTGGACATTCCACCCTTGCCTGAACACGCCGGCAAGCGCCATAACACAGCTTGTGCCGGCGGGGTTCCCGCCTTCGTGAACGTGTAAACGTGCGGACAACGGCTGCTCATACCCAACGCCTGTGGCGATCGGTGCCGTCATGGCAGCGCTTGGCCTTTGCCATTTGCGTGATCACCCTCGCACTGGTGCAGCTTGGGGGATCTCGCGCCGCCAGCCTCGCTCCGGATCAAACCGGTCAGTGGAGCACGCCGGTGACCTGGCCCTTGGTCGCAGTGCACATGTCCCTCGAGCCGACCGGACAGATCCTGGCCTGGGACGGCTGGGACAAGGCACCGGCCTCGATGCGGCTCTGGGACCCCGGTCTCGGGACATTCGTCGGCGTTCCCTACACCCGAAACCTGTTCTGCGGGGGCCACGTTCAGCTCGCCGACGGGCGAACGTTCGTTGCGGGCGGCAATATCCAGGCTGACCTCGGCATCGCCGATGCGACGATCTTCGATCCGAAGACCGACACGTACTTCCGGGCCCCGGACATGACGGTCGCGCGCTGGTATCCGACTGCAACGGAACTCGGAGATGGGCGCGTGCTGGTCTTCTCCGGAGACAACATCGTCACGAACCGGCCCAGCCAGCCGCATCCTCTCAAGGACGCCTCGGTCAACTCGCTTCCTGAGATCTACAACCCGAAGACCAACAACTGGACCGACCTGACCAGCGCGACGCTGACCTCGCCGCTCTACCCCTTCATGTTCTTGCTCTCGAACGGCAAGGTGTTCGACGCGGGCCCGGACACGACCACGAGAACGCTCGACACCGCCACCCAGACCTGGACGACGGTAGGCACGAGCCCATTCGACGGGATGAGCGCGGTCATGTACCGACCCGACAAGATCATGAAGGCCGGCACATGGGCCGACCCCGATTTCAACGGCGGGACGAACCCGCTCTACACGGCCGACGGTCGCACTGCGGTGATCGATATGAGCGCGCCGAGTCCGGCCTGGCGCTCGACGGCTCCCATGGCCCTCGGTCGTGCCTACGAGAACCTCACCCTGCTCCCGGACGGCACCGTCCTCGCCAGTGGCGGCATGTCGACCTCAGATGGAACCGACCAGTCGAAAGGTGTTCTGCCGGCCGAGATTTGGAACCCAGACACCGAGACGTGGACGACCGTGGCCTCCTTGACGAACCCGCGCGAGTACCACTCGACGGCCCTTCTGCTTCCAGACGGGCGCGTCCTGATGTCCGGGGGTGGGGCGCTGGCCGGAGCGACAGATCAGAACAACGCCGAGATCTTCTCGCCTCCCTACCTTTTCAAAGGCGCCCGGCCGACGATCACGTCCTCGCCCGCCGGGGCGGCCTGGGGCTCGAGCTTCGACGTCACAACGCCAGACGCGGCCTCGATTACCAAGGTCTCGCTGATCCGCTCGCCTTCGGTCACGCACGCCTTCGACCAGAACCAGCGTTTCCAGTTCCTCAACTTCACGGCCGGCTCGGGGAAGATCACTGTCCAAACCCCGGCGACGGCGAACCTCGCTCCTCCGGGTGACTACCTGCTCTTCCTCGTCAACTCGAACGGCGTTCCGTCCACCGGTTCCTTCATACGACTGTCTGCAACCGGCGACGTGACGCCGCCGACTTCGCCGACGAATTTGGCCGGAACAGCTACGCCGGGCCAGGTGGTGCTGAACTGGTCGGGGTCGACTGACGCCAGCGGGATCGCCAACTACGAGGTCTACCGGTCGACAACCTCCGGCTTCACCCCGGGCCCGGGTAACCGGATCGGCCAGCCGACGACGACGAGCTACACGGACATCGGCAGGCCCGCGGGCACTTACTACTACAAGGTTGCCGCGGTGGATAACGCTGGCAATGTCAGCGCTGCCTCGAACGAGATCACCGCGGTCGTTCCCAGTGGTCCCCTACCCGGGATTGTCGCTGCCTACGGCTTCGACGAGGGCTCGGGCACAACGGCGGCCGACCGCTCCGGCAACGCCAACACGGGCACGCTTGCCAATGCGACCTGGGCCGGGGCGAGTGCCGGCAAGTTCGGCAATGCCCTCTCCTTCAACGGGACGAATGCCTGGGTGACGGTCAACAGCTCGAGCTCGCTCACCCTGACCACCGGGATGACCGCCGAGGCCTGGGTGAATCCGACGGCACTCGGGAACGCCTACAGGGCGGTCATCTTCCGCGAGCAGCCGGGCAACGAGGTCTACTCACTCTACGCCGACCAGGCGGGAAGCCAGTTCCCGACCGGCGAGGTCTACGTCAACGGCTACAAGGACGCCAACGGCACCGCCGTTTTGCCGCTCAACAGCTGGACGCACCTGGCCGAGACCTACGACGGCTCCTCGGTGCGCCTCTATGTCAACGGGACGCTCGTCTCGACCACTGCGGCCGCTGGCTCCCTGGCCAGCTCGACCTCTCCCCTTCGCATCGGCGGCAACTCGATCTGGGGCGAGTACTTCTCCGGCCTGATCGACGAGGTGCGGGTCTACAACCGCGCCCTGAGCGCAGCCGAGATCGCCCAGGACATGACCACCCCGATCTCCCCGACCGACACCCAGGCTCCAAGCGCGCCCTCCAACCTGAGCGCAAGCGGCGCCTTGAGCTCGGCTTCCCTTAGCTGGACTGCCTCGAGCGACAACGTCGGCGTCAGCCGCTACGACCTCTACCGCTCGACCAGCTCGGGCTTTACGCCTTCTGTTGCCAACCGGATCGCCCAGCCGGTCGGGACGAGCTACAACGATGCCTCGCTGGCGGCGGGCACCTACTACTACAAGGTGCAGGCCGAAGATGCGGCCGGCAACATCTCCGCCTCGTCCAACGAGGCCTCGGCCGTGGTCGGCGATACCAGCCCACCGACTGCACCCGGCACGCTTACTGCAACAGGCGCGGTCGGCAAGGCAACGCTTAGCCTGGGGTGCGGCAACCGACAACGTCGGGGTTAGCAAGTACGACCTCTACCGCTCGACCACATCGGGCTTTACCCCCTCGGTTGCCAACCGGATCGCCCAGCCGGCAGGGACGAGCTACCTCGATACGACAACACCGGGCACCTACTACTACCGGGTCGCTGCCGAGGATGGCGCCGGCAACATCGGCCCGGCCTCGAACGAGGCCTCGGCAACCGTCCTGGCCGATACCACCCCGCCCTCTGCGCCCTCCAGCCTGGCTGCCTCCGTTGCCGGCGGGACGGTCAATCTCTCCTGGACTGGCTCAACCGACGACGTCGCCGTTGCAAAGTACGACCTCTACCGGGGAACGAGCGCGGGCTTTACCCCCTCGCTGGCCAACCGGATCGCCCAGCCAAGCGGGACGAGCTACAGCGATAGCGGGCTTGCGATCGGCAGCTACTACTACAAGGTGCAGGCAGAGGATGGGGCCGGCAATCTCTCCGGACCCTCGAACGAGGTCACAGCAAGTGTTGCCGACTCGAGCCCACCGACTGCGCCCTCCGGGGTGGCAACCGCTGTTGTCGGCACGAGCGTCAACGTCTCCTGGAGCGCCTCCTCCGACAACGTTGGGGTGCTGCGCTACAACCTCTACCGGGGCACAAGCCCGGGCTTTACCCCTTCGCTTGCCAACCGGATCGCCCAGCCCGTGACGACGCTCTACTCCGATCTCGGGCTTGCAGCCGGGAGCTACTACTACAAGCTGAGCGCCGAGGACGGCGCCGGCAACGTCTCGGGCCTCTCGAACGAGGCCTCGGCAGCTCATCCCCGATACGACCCCGCCCTCGACCCCGACCCTGAGCGCCTCGGGGGAGCGGGCCAGGCCTCGCTTAGCTGGAGCGCGGCAACCGACAACGTCGGGGTCACGCGGTACGACCTCTACCGCTCGACCACGTCGGGCTTTACCCCCTCTGTTGCAAACAGGATCGCCCAGCCGAGCGGGCTCTCCTACACCGACTCGGGCCTGGCGGCCGGCACCTACTACTACAAGCTGCAGGCCGAGGACGGCGGCCGGCAACCTGAGCGGCGTCTCCAACCAGGCCCAGGCAGTTGTCACAAGCGCTGCCCCGAGCGGCCTGGTTGCCGCCTACGGCTTCGACGAGGGCTCGGGCACAACGGCGCCGCCGACCGCTCCGGCAACGCCAACACGGGCACGCTTGCCAATGCGACCTGGGCCGGGGCGAGTGCCGGCAAGTTCGGCAATGCCCTCTCCTTCAACGGGACGAATGCCTGGGTGACGGTCAACAGCTCGAGCTCGCTCACCCTGACCACCGGGATGACCGCCGAGGCCTGGGTGAATCCGACGGCACTCGGGAACGCCTACAGGGCGGTCATCTTCCGCGAGCAGCCGGGCAACGAGGTCTACTCACTCTACGCCGACCAGGCGGGAAGCCAGTTCCCGACCGGCGAGGTCTACGTCAACGGCTACAAGGACGCCAACGGCACCGCCGTTTTGCCGCTCAACAGCTGGACGCACCTGGCCGAGACCTACGACGGCTCCTCGGTGCGCCTCTATGTCAACGGGACGCTCGTCTCGACCACTGCGGCCGCTGGCTCCCTGGCCAGCTCGACCTCTCCCCTTCGCATCGGCGGCAACTCGATCTGGGGCGAGTACTTCTCCGGCCTGATCGACGAGGTGCGGGTCTACAACCGCGCCCTGAGCGCAGCCGAGATCGCCCAGGACATGACCACCCCGATCTCCCCGACCGACACCCAGGCTCCAAGCGCGCCCTCCAACCTGAGCGCAAGCGGCGCCTTGAGCTCGGCTTCCCTTAGCTGGACTGCCTCGAGCGACAACGTCGGCGTCAGCCGCTACGACCTCTACCGCTCGACCAGCTCGGGCTTTACGCCTTCTGTTGCCAACCGGATCGCCCAGCCGGTCGGGACGAGCTACAACGATGCCTCGCTGGCGGCGGGCACCTACTACTACAAGGTGCAGGCCGAAGATGCGGCCGGCAACATCTCCGCCTCGTCCAACGAGGCCTCGGCCGTGGTCGGCGATACCAGCCCACCGACTGCACCCGGCACGCTTACTGCAACAGGCGCGGTCGGCAAGGCAACGCTTAGCTGGGGTGCGGCAACCGACAACGTCGGGGTTAGCAAGTACGACCTCTACCGCTCGACCACATCGGGCTTTACCCCCTCGGTTGCCAACCGGATCGCCCAGCCCGCAGGGACGAGCTACCTCGATACGACAACACCGGGCACCTACTACTACCGGGTCGCTGCCGAGGATGGCGCCGGCAACATCGGCCCGGCCTCGAACGAGGCCTCGGCGAGCCGTCCTGGCCGATACCACCCCGCCCTCTGCGCCCTCCAGCCTGGCTGCCTCCGTTGCCGGCGGGACGGTCAATCTCTCCTGGACGGCTCAACCGACGACGTCGCCGTTGCAAAGTACGACCTCTACCGGGGAACGAGCGCGGGCTTTACCCCCTCGCTGGCCAACCGGATCGCCCAGCCAAGCGGGACGAGCTACAGCGACTAGCGGGCTTGCGATCGGCAGCTACTACTACAAGGTGCAGGCAGAGGATGGGGCCGGCAATCTCTCCGGGCCCTCGAACGAGGTCACAGCAAGTGTTGCCGACTCGAGCCCACCGACTGCGCCCTCCGGGGTGGCAACCGCTGTTGTCGGCACAAGCGTCAACGTCTCCTGGAGCGCCTCCTCCGACAACGTTGGGGTGCTGCGCTACAACCTCTACCGGGGCACAAGCCCGGGCTTTACCCCTTCGCTTGCCAACCGGATCGCCCAGCCCGTGACGACGCTCTACTCCGATCTCGGGCTTGCAGCCGGGAGCTACTACTACAAGCTGAGCGCCGAGGACGGCGCCGGCAACGTCTCGGGCCTCTCGAACGAGGCCTCGGCAGTCATCCCCGATACGACCCCGCCCTCGACCCCGACCCTGAGCGCCTCGGGTGGAGCGGGCCAGGCCTCGCTTAGCTGGAGCGCGGCAACCGACAACGTCGGGGTGACGCGCTACGACCTCTACCGCTCGACCACGTCGGGCTTTACCCCCTCTGTTGCAAACAGGATCGCCCAGCCGAGCGGGCTCTCCTACACCGACTCGGGCCTGGCGGCCGGCACCTACTACTACAAGCTGCAGGCCGAGGACGGCGGCCGGCAACCTGAGCGGCGTCTCCAACCAGGCCCAGGCAGTTGTCACAAGCGCCGCCCCGAGCGGCCTGGTTGCCGCCTACGGCTTCGACGAGGGCTCGGGCACAACGACGGCCGACCGCTCCGGCAACGCCAACACGGGCACGCTCTCGAATGCGACCTGGTCGACCTCGGGCAAGTTCGGAAACTCGCTTTTCTTCAACGGCACCAACGCCCGCGTGAACATCAACGACTCGAACTCGCTCGACCTGACCTCGGGGATGACGCTCGAAGCGTGGGTCAGGCCCTCTCTCGCGAACACGGTCTTCCAGACGGTCCTCATGAAGGAGCAGACGGGCAACCTGATCTACGCCCTCTACTCGAACACCGACACTAGTCGGCCCGACACGGAGGACATCATCGGAGGAGCCGCGCGGGTGCTGAGCGGCCCAGGCGCCCTGCCAACCGGGGCGTGGTCATACCTGACCGCGACCTACGACGGCTCGACGCTGCGCCTCTACCTCAACGGCACGCAGATCGCGCAGACCGCCGTCTCGGGAGCACTTTCCACCTCCACCGGTGCGTTGCGGATCGGTGGGAACGGCGTCTGGGGCGAGTGGTTCAACGGCTGGATCGACGAGGTACGGGTCTACAACCGCGCGCTGAACGCAGGCGAGATCCAGAACGACATGTTTACGAGCGTCACACCCGATACGACGCCGCCGACGATCGTCTCCAAGAGCCCCGCGGCCGGTTCTGCCGGGATCAACGTCGGCACGCCCGTGACCGCGACGTTCAGCGAGTTCATGCGAGCCAGCACGATCTCGAGCTCGAGCTTCGTGCTTGAAGGATTCGTCCAACAACGTAGTTCCGGCGAGCGTCACCTACGACTCGACGACGAACATCGCGACCCTGACCCCGCAGGCGGCTCTGCAGTACGGGATGACGTACACCATCACGGTCAAGGGTGGCAGCGGCGGCGTCACGGACTACGTGGGCAACGCAATGGCGAGTGACTCGACCTGGTCATTCACCACGGAGGCTTCACCCCCGCAGGTACTAGTCATCACATCAAGCGGCAACCCGTTCGGGAGTTACCTGAGCGAGATCCTGCGCAATGAGGGCCTGGACGAGTTCACGACGCTCGATGCCTCGCTGCTCTCCTCGACGGTGCTCTCCAACTTCGACATCGCCCTGCTCGGCGACACCGCCCTCAACGCGAGCCAGGTCACAACCCTGACCAACTGGGTCAACGGCGGCGGCAAGCTGATCGCGATGCACCCGGACAAGCAGCTGGCCGGACTGCTCGGGCTGACCGACGCCGGCTCGACGCTGAGCAATGCTTACCTTCAGGCGAATACAGCAAGCGGCCCGGGAGTCGGCATCACCGGCCAGACGATCCAGTACCACGGCAGCGCCGACCGCTACTCGCTGAACGGGGCAACCGCGGTCGCGACCCTCTACTCGAACGCAACCACGGCTACCTCCAACCCGGCCGTCACGCTGCGCTCGGTCGGCTCGAACGGTGGTCAGGCGGCCGCCTTCACCTACGACCTTGCCCGCTCGGTCGTCTACACCCGCCAGGGCAACCCGGCCTGGGCAGGGCAGGACCGCGACGGGGTCGGCAGCATCCGCCCCGACGATCTCTTCTACGGCGCCAAGAGCGGCGACGTCCAGCCCGACTGGGTCGACACGAGCAAGATCGCCATCCCGCAGGCCGACGAGCAGCAGCGCTTGCTCGTCAACCTGATGACCCAGATGGAGCGCAGCAAGCTGCCCCTCCCGCACTTCTGGTATCTGCCACGGGGACTGAAGGCGGTCGTGGTCATGAGTGGCGACGACCATGCTTTTGGCGGGACTGCGAGCAACTTCGACCGGTTCAAGCAGCTCAGCCCAGCTGGGTGCTCGGTTGCCCTCTGGCAATGCATCCGCTCGACCTCGTACCTCTACCCCGGTAGCCCGCTCACGAACGCTCAGGCTGCTGGCTACATCACAGACGGCTTCGAGGTCGCGCTCCACCCACAGGTCGGAGCCTGCCCGACCGGGGTTATCTCGGCGACGGACTTCTCAGCAGCGTTCGACACTCAGCTGGCGCAGTTCCAAGCGCAGTACCCGAGCGTACCCTCGCCCGTGAGCAGCCGAACCCACTGCGTCTACTGGCCCGACTGGGCGTCCGAGGCGAAGATCGAGCTCGCGCATGGGATGCGCATGGACGGCAACTACTACCACTATCCCGACACTTGGATCGGGAACAAGCCCGGCTTCATGACCGGTGGAGGGTTCCCGATGCGTTTCGCCGACCTGAACGGCTCGCTGATCGACGTTTATCAGGAGAACACCAACATGACCGACGAGTCGGGCCAGTCCTACCCCTCGACGGTCAACACGCTGCTCGACAACGCGCTCGGGTCACTCGGCTACTACGGTGCGTTCGGTACGAACATCCACAACGACAGCAACGCACCGCAGACCGCGGACGAGGCCATCGTCGCCTCCGCCCAGTCGAGAGGTGTCCCACTGATCTCGTACAAGCAATTGCTCGACTGGACCGATGGCCGCAACTCCTCGACGATCCGCGGCCTCAGCTGGAACGCCGGCACCTTCAACTTCGTGACCACCGTCGGAGCGGGCGCGACCGGCCTGCAGACGCTCCTGCCGACCCAAGGGCCGACGGGAACGCTGACCGCGCTCACGTGCAACGGCGCGCCGCGCACATACACGGTTCTGACGATCAAGGGGATCCAGTACGCGATGTTCGACACGATCACAGGGGTCTGTCAGGCGACGTACGCCTAAGCCAACACTTGACTTTCGGGGGGTGCGGCGAAAGCCAGCCGCATGAAGAATCTGAATGTGATGGGGAGCCGGATGCGGCCGGCGAGGCTGCGCATGCGAAGCGTGGGCTTGCTGTGCTTCGTCATCGCCGCGGCCACGATCTTCGCTCTTCCCGGAGCCGGTCCCGCCGCTGGCTCGACTTCCGGTCTGGTCGCGGCGTACTCGTTCGACGAGGGCGCCGGCAGCGTCCTGACCGACGCGTCCGGCAACGGCCACGACGGGACGATCTCCGGCGCGACTTGGGCGGGCGGGCACGACGGCGGGGCGCTTTCTTTCAACGGCACCAGCGCCTCCGTCGACCTTGGCGCTCTCGGCACCTTCTACCAGAACGGTTTCACACTCGAGGCTTGGCTCCAGAAGGCCACCACGAAGAAGGACGTCGGCGTTCTCGGGACGTGGACCCCCAGCGGCGGCCCGATGATCTGGATCGACCACATTGTGGGCGACTACCAACTCACGCTCGGCGCCTCCGGCCTCCAGTACTACCTCGACTCCGGCCACCCTGCCAGCGTCGGGCAGTGGCAGCACGTGGCCGCGACCTTCGACGGCAGCACGGCCCGGTTCTACATCGACGGCACCGAGGTCGCGAGCCGGAGCGTCACTTACAGCGTCGGCACTTCCAACGCCTGGCGGATCGGAGGCTACGGCTCACCGGCCGGAAACTTCTTCGACGGCTTGATCGACAACGTCCGCATCTACAACCGCGCGCTCGGCGCAAGCGAGATCCAGACCGACATGAGCCAGCCGGTGACGAGCTCCTTGGACACATCGCCGCCGTCGGCTCCGGGGACGCTCACCGCGTCCGGCGGGGTCGGGCAAGTCGGGTTGAGCTGGGGTCCTGCGAACGACAACGTCGGCGTCGTCCGCTACGACGTCTACCGCGGCACGAGCGCCGGATTCGCACCGACGGTTGCGAACCGAATCGCGCAACCGTCCGGGACGAGCTACACGGACGGCAGCCTCGGTCCAGGCACCTATTACTACAAGGTGGCAGGCGAGGATGCCGCCGGGAATCTTGGCCCACCTTCGAACGAGGCGAGTGGAACGTCGAGCGCCGATACCACACCGCCCACGTCGCCCAACAACGTGGCAGCCTCGCCCAGCGGGAACACCGTGACCCTGAACTGGAGCGCATCGACCGACGACGTCGGGGTCGTCGGCTACGACGTCTACCGAGGCACGAGCGCGGGCTTCGCGCCGACGAGCGCAAACCGGATCGGCCAGCCGAGCGGGACGAGCTTCGCTGACACCGGCCTTGCCGCGGGAACCTACTACTACAAGGTCGCGGCCGAGGACTCCGCGGGGAATGTCTCAGCTCCGTCGAGCGACGTGACGGTGATGGTCGCCGACACGACTCCCCCCTCCGCTCCCTCGGGCCTGGCCGTGAACGCAGCCGGCACAACCGTCTCGCTCACCTGGAACGGGGCCACCGATGACGTCGGGGTCGTCCGCTACGACGTCTACCGCGGGACGACCGCGGGCTTCACCCCGACGGGCGCCAACCGAATCGGTCAGCCGGGCGGTACAACCTACGCCGACGCTGGCCTAGTCCCTGGAACCTACTACTACAAAGTGACGGCCGAGGATGCCGCGGGGAATGTCTCGTCTGCGTCGAGTGCGGCGACGGCCACCATCTCCGACACGACCGCGCCGAGCGCTCCTGCGAGCCTGACCGCGACAGGAGGCGCCGGGCAGACGACGCTTTCCTGGTCGGCATCGACGGACGACGTGGGAGTGGCCAGGTACAACGTCTACCGTTCGACGACGTCCGGTTTCACGCCGGGCTCAGGTACCCGGATCGCCCAGCCGACCGACACGAGCTATACCGACCCGGGCCTGATCGCCGGCACGTACTACTACAAGGTGCAGGCTGAGGACGCGGCCGGAAATGTGAGCGGTTCCTCGAACGAAGCGCAGGCAAGCGTGGCCGGCGGCTCGATCGCCGTCTCCATCACGTCGCCGACGGGCGGAACGCTGAGCGGTGTTCAGACGGTGACGGCGACGGCCTCCGCGAGCCAAGGTGTCGCCGGCGTCCAGTTCAAAGTCGATGGCCAGAACCTGGGAGCCGAAGATCCGTCGGCTCCGTTCTCGATCAGCTGGGATACACGCGCGGAACTGAACGACACCCACACGCTGACCGCCGTCGCACGTGACTCGGTGGGGAACACCGTGGCCTCCTCACCTGTCGGAGTCACGGTGAGCAACGCCGGCGTCTCAGCCGCGGGCCTCCAAGCCGCCTATGGCTTCGACAACGGACCGCTTGGGACTACAGCGCTCGACTCGTCCGGCAACTACCGCACCGCGACCCTGTTGGGCGCCAGTTGGTCGGCCGCCGGCCGCTATGCGGGCGCCGTCTCCTTCTCGGGCACGGCGAACGAAGTCGATCCGCCTCCGCTCGGCACGTTCTACAAGACCGGCTTCACGCTCGAGGCCTGGGTCTACCGCCAGACGAGCAAGTTGGACACGGGGATCGTCGGATCGTGGACGAGCAGTCAAGCGGGACCCATGATCTGGATCGACCACATCAACGGCGACTACCGCCTTACGCTCGGAAACTCGCTGAGCACGTACCTCGATTCGGGTCAGCCAGCCGCGATCGGCCGCTGGCAGCACGTCGCCGCGACCTACGACGGCTCGACTGCGCGCATCTACCTCGACGGGACGCTGGCAGCTACGTCGACATTCACAGGCAACGTTGGAGACTCGAACTCGTGGCGGATCGGCGCCTACGGCTCGCCGGCGGGAGGGTTCTTCCAGGGGCTGATTGACAACGTCAGGATCTATGGCCGTGCGCTGAGCGCAAGTGAGATCCAGACGGACATGGCCTCGCGCATTCAGCCCGACCGAACGCCGCCGACGGTGACGTCGCTCACGCCCTCCGACGGTTCCCTTGGAGTGGGAGCCGGTAGCTCGGTCACCGCGAAGTTCAGCGAGCCGATGCAGAGTTCGAGCCTGAACGCGAGCACCTTCCAGCTCAAGGATCCGGCAGGCAACTCGGTGCCCGCGACGGCCTCGTACGACTCGACGACCAACGCCGCGACACTGGCTCCACAGGTCGCACTCCAGTACGGCACGGTCTACAAAGCCGTCCTTCAGGCTGGAGGCGCCCTGGATCTCGCGGGAAACGGCCTCGCCGCCGACGCCAAGACATCGTTCACCGTCGAGGCCTCACCACCTCAGATCCTCGTCGTCACGTCGAGCAGCAACCCCTTCGGGAGCTACCTGGCCGAGATCCTGCGCAATGAGGGCCTGGACGAGTTCACGACGCTCGATGCCTCGCTGCTCTCCTCGACGGTGCTCTCCAACTTCGACATCGCCCTGCTCGGCGACACCGCCCTCAACGCGAGCCAGGTCACAACCCTGACCAACTGGGTCAACGGCGGCGGCAAGCTGATCGCGATGCACCCGGACAAGCGGCTGGCCGGACTGCTCGGACTGACGGCTCTAGGCACCACGCGGGCCAACGCCTACCTGAAGGTCGATACGAGCACAGGCCCGGGAGTCGGCATCACCGGCCAGACGATCCAGTACCACGGCAGCGCCGACCGCTACTCGCTGAACGGGGCGACCGCGGTCGCGACCCTCTACTCGAACGCAACCACGGCTACCTCCAACCCGGCCGTCACGCTGCGCTCGGTCGGCTCGAACGGTGGTCAGGCGGCCGCCTTCACCTACGACCTTGCCCGCTCGATCGTCTACACCCGCCAGGGCAACCCGGCCTGGGCAGGGCAGGACCGCGACGGGGTCGGTGGGCCTCGCCCCGACGATCTCTTCTACGGCGCCAAGAGCGGCGACGTCCAGCCCGACTGGGTCGACACGAGCAAGATCGCCATCCCGCAGGCCGACGAGCAGCAGCGCTTGCTCGTCAACCTGATGACCCAGATGGAGCGCAGCAAGCTGCCCCTCCCGCACTTCTGGTATCTGCCACGGGGACTGAAGGCGGTCGTGGTCATGAGTGGCGACGACCATTCGCCCACCTACACGCAGGGAGGCACGGCCTTCCACTTCGATCGCTTCGAACAAGAGAGCACACCGGGCTGCGTGGTTGCCCTGTGGCAGTGCGTCCGGTCGACCTCCTACATCCTGCCGAACAGCGTGCTCACGAGCGCGCAAGCCAACAGCTACACGGCCGACGGCTTCGAGGTCGCGCTGCACCCCCTCATCGCGTCATGTCCGACGACCATCCTGACGCAGTCGCAGCTCTCCAGCTACTTCGACACACAGCTGGCGCAGTTTGCGGCCAACTACCCCGGCCTTCCGGCACCGACCACGAGCCGCACCCACTGCGTCTACTGGCCGGACTGGGCCTCGACCGCAAAGGTCGAGGCGGCGCACGGCATCAGGATGGACGACAACTACTACCACTATCCGGGCAGCTGGATCGGAAACAAGCCAGGCTTCCTCAACGGCGGGGGCTTCCCGATGCGCTTCGCCGACCTCGATGGCAGCCTGATTGCCGTCTACCAGGAGAACACGAACATCACCGACGAGTCGAACCCGCCATTGCCCGCCACGATCAACACCTTGCTCGACAATGCCCTGGGCTCGCTCGGCTACTACGGCGCCTTCGGCGTCAACATGCACACCGACTCTCCGACAGCGACCCCGGGTGAAGACGCGATCGTCGCCTCCGCTCAGTCACGCGGCGTGCCGATCATCTCCTACAGGCAGCTACTGGGCTGGACTGACGGGCGCAACGCCTCGACCATTCGAGGGCTCAGCTGGAACGCGGGAACCCTGACCTTCGTAACCACCGTCGGCTCGGGTGCGACCGGGTTGCAGACGATGCTCCCGACCCAGGGTCCAGCGGGCACCCTCAGCGCCGTGAACTGTGCGGGCAATCCCGTCACCTACAGCGTGCAGACGATCAAGGGCATCCAGTACGCGATGTTCAACGCGATCACCGGCACCTGTCAGGCGACCTACTCGTAGCCCGTCCGAGCGTCTTTTCTCCGACGCTCGGCCGTGGTGCCGGAGCGCGAGAAATCGAGAACGTAGTAGCAGGCGACTCGAAAGAGGTAGGCGAGGTGCGCAACCTTGCGGTGAAAGGGCTCCTCAAGGACGAGGATCGCACGGGAGTTGCGAAAAACAAGCCCGCCGGCTTCGCGAATCGTCCGCCGTTTCGGGCGGGGGGCATCCTCGCCGACGGAGACTCGGCCGATGTCGATCAAGCGCCGCGCCTGGGCTCGAGCGCTCTCGGCATGCGAGTGGTACACCTCAGCCTGCGGCTCGTAAACGATCGTCCAACCCGCCGAGACGACGCGTCGAGCCCACTCCAAGTCCTCGACCGCCGGGAGGGTGAAAGGCTCCCGCTCCCAAACGCTGCGCAGGAAGCTGGAGGCAGCGTTGCTGAACACGATCTCGTCGGGATCGTCCGCTGTAAACACGCGTGGGGTGTCTCCGAATTGGCGCTGTAGCCGCTGCACCTCGTGCCATGGCGCATCGGGCCATGGAATCTGACGGCCTGCGACGCCCGCCACGCGGTCGTCGCGGAAAGGTGCGGTCATCCGCTCGAGCCAATGCTCGTCGAGCGGGATTGCATGGGCAGAAAGGCTCACGATCACGTCGCCGCGGACATCCTCGATCCCGGTGTTAAGGGCAGTTGAGTAGTCGAACCTCGACGGCTCGAGCTCGAAGATCCGCGCACCGTGAGCCTTGGCGATCTCAAGCGTCTCATCAGTCGAGCCGCTATCGACAACGAGGATGTCCAGATCGAAGGCGCCGTCTTGGCCGCGAAGCGCATTGAGACATCGCGCGATCAGCTCGCTCTCGTTCAACGTGCGAATAACGATCCCGATCGCGCTCACGGCGTTACGCTACCCCGGGGCAGGGGATGATCCAGACACAAAGGCTCGGTGGCAGACTAGGGGGGCGGAACGAACCAGCCGAATCGAGCGTTCAGACGCGAGACGAACGGGATCCGGATAAGCGCACGCTTAACGGCATCTTTTCGGTCCTGCCGGGCTTTCTGCCGCTCCCAGTAGTCGACCTTCTCCTTCGGCGTCTTGGTGTAGTGCGGGCCACCGGTGTGGTGGACTCTCAGATCGGCGAGCACCGCGGCGCTGAAGCCGATGCGCTCGAGGTCGGCGATATACGCGGCATCCTCGAGCCAGAAGACCTCCTTCTTGCTCTGACGAAAGCCGCCGACACGTTCGTTCAGCTCTCGGGAGGTGATCGCGCAGCCACCGCCGGTCGGGCCGCGCAAGAGCCGCACGCCGTTCTCTTCGGTCGGCGTGTACTCGTGCGGGCGGATGTGATGCCGGTAGCGGGAGGCGAGATCGTGGGGGTCGTCCTCGAGGTCGGCCGCAAGGAAGCCGACCGTCGGGAGGCGCGTGAACGCGTCGAGCAGCATCGCGTCCCAGTTGGGCGGCGCCTCGACGACGTCGTCGTCGAGCTCGATGAAGTACGGGGCCGAGGTCATGGCGAACGCCCTGGCGTACGCGTTCTGACCGATGTTCTCGTCGCTGATCACAACCCGGATCCGCGGATCCTCGAGCGAACGCAGGTAGTCGGGGGTCGCGTCCGGAGAGGCGTTGTCCCAGATCACGATCTCACGCGTCGCCTCGGAGGTGCGGAGCAGGACGTTCTCGACGCACTTCTGCACGAGATGCACCCGGTTGTATGTGAGCACCACGACGGCGATGCCGTTTTCGGTTGCACGAAGGTCGACCGCAGTCGGAGTAAAGGGCCGCGCCGCCTCCATCGTCACTGATCGTAGAGAGAGCGCCGTTCGCGGGCGATAGTCGTGCGGCCAGATTCGTGCTCGCAACCACCTAGCCGGATGGCTAGCCCAGGTCTAGCTGTCCGGTCGTGGCCACCCAACGCCCACGGGGATACCGTGTGGCCATGGGCTCGGCACCGTCTGATCGCGCCGACCTCCTGCTCGTGTGCTCCTGCGGCGGGCACCTGCTGCAGCTCGTTGCACTGCGTGAGTCCTGGGAGCGCTTCAGCCGGATGTGGGTGACGTTCGACAAGAGCGACGCGCGCTCGCTCCTGTCAGACGAGCGCGTTGTCTTCGCGCACGGACCGACGAATCGGAACATTAGGAATCTGCTCCGGAACCTGCTCGTTGCCTGGCGCGTGGTTCGCGACGTCCGGCCGAAGGTCGTGCTGACAACCGGCGCAGGAGTCGCCGTCCCGTTTGCATGGGTTGCCAGGATCAGGGGCGCGAGGGTCGTCTACGTCGAGAGCCTCGCGCGGATCGACGGCCCGTCGCTCAGCTACCGGCTCATCGCACCGGTTGCCGAGCGTCGGTACGTCCAGTGGCCCGAGCTCGCCCGAAACCTCAACGGGTCGACGTTCGCAGGAAACGTCTTCTCGGCCGGCACATGATCTTCGTCAGCGTCGGGACTAACGAGGCGCGTTTCGACCGCCTTCTAGGGGCGTTTGCCCGCCTCGATCTGGACGAGGAGCTCGTGATCCAGCACGGTCATTCGTCGCCCATCGGCACGCCGGCCGCTCGACTCGTCGACTTCCTCTCCTTCGAAGAGATGGGCGAGACGATTCGGAGAGCGCGTGCGTTCGTCACGCACGCCGGGGTCGGCTCGATCATGGTCGCGCTGGCCAACGGAACGCGCCCAATCGTCGTTCCCCGCCGAGGTGATCTCGGCGAAGCCGTCGACGATCATCAGCTCCAGCTCGGACGGCGGTTCGCCGAGGCGGGGCTCGTGACCCTGGTGGAGTCGCCGGAGGCGCTCGGCGAGGCGCTCGACCGGGAGCAGCAGGCGGCGGCGGTCGTGCCGGCGGCGAGCTCGCTCGCGACGGACCTGCGCCGGTTTCTCGAAGAGGCGATTCCTTCGGCCACGGAAGCGGTAGCCGCATGAGCGACGACATCCCGCAGCAGGCAATCGGTTCACGAATCCGCAGCGGCGTGGCGTGGAAGGCGGCCTCGCAGATCATTCTCCAGCTTTCGCGGATGGTCGTCGCCCTGGTGCTGGCCCGCCTCCTCGCCCCGGGTGATTGGGGACTGGCGGCGATGGTCCTGGTCTTTTCCGGCTTTGTCGTCGTGATCACCGACAACGCCTTCGGAACGGCCCTCATCCAGCGCCGCAAGCTCTACAAGGGAGACCGCTCGACCGTCTTCTGGATTAGCGCGGGCGGCGGTCTGGCCCTCGCTCTCGCAGGGATCTCCCTCTCGAGCCTGTTAGCCGAGTACTACCACCAGCCGGAGGTCCGCCCCTTGTTCTCGGCGGTCTCCGTGGGCTTCCTCGTCAGCGCGTTGGGAACGACCCAGATGGCCCTGCTCGCACGCGACATGCGCTTCCGGCGGCTCGAGCTTCGCCAGATCGCCGCGACGCTGGTCGGCGCCACGGCGGGGATCACGCTCGCGGTGAAAGGCTACGGCGCCTGGGCGATCGTGGGCCAGCAACTGGCGGAGGCGACCACGTCCACGGTGTTGCTCTGGTGCCTGACGCCCTGGCACCCGTCGCTGAGGTTCTCGATGGCGAGCCTGCGGCGCCTCGGAGGCTTTGCCGGAATCGTCTTTGGGGAGAATCTGCTGTACCAGGCAGGGCGCAACCTGGGCGTGCTGGTGATGGGGCGGTTCCTTTTGCCCGCGGCCGTGGGCGCGTTTGCCCTTGCCACAAACGTCATCCTCCTGCCGTTCTCGCGGATCGCCGGGCCGCTTCAGCAGGTGTTCTTCCCGGCCTTCTCGCGCATGCGCGGGAATCGCGAACGGATGGCCGACGTCTGGATCGCCGCGACACGCCTCGTGGCGATGCTCGCGATGCCGTCCCTCGTGGGCCTGGTGATCGTCGCGCCGCTGTTCGTCGACGTCGTTCTCGGGCCACAGTGGCATCAAGCGATTGTGGTGATCCAGATTCTCGCGTGGGTCGGGCTCCTCCAGGCTATCCAGACACTGAACGGCGAGGTCCTTCTGGCGCTCAACCAGGCAGGGACGCTGTTCCGCTTCACCGCGTTTTGGTTCGTCGCGACCGTCGCAGCCTTCGCCGTGGGCATCCACTGGGGGATCGTGGGAGTGGCCGTCAGCTACGCGATCGTGACGACGCTGCTCGAGCCGCTCCGCTCGTATCTCACGACCAGGGCACTAGGCATCCCGCTGTGGCGGTTCGTCCGCTCGCTCGGAGGAGTCGCCCAGGGCACCGCGGTCATGGTCGCCGCGCTCTTGCCGACACGAGCCGCGTTGGAGACGCTTGGTCTCCCGGAGGCGGTCCAGCTCGTGATTCTTGTGGCACTCGGCATCTGCGCCTACATCGGCGGCTGTCTCTGGCGTGCGCCTGAGCTCAAGCTGGAGATCAGGCGTGCCATCGGCCTGCCACGTCCCACCGCGGACTAGCCGTTCGGCTAGCAGGCGGCGCAGAACGCTGTCCCAACGGGCGTGGGCGCGTCGTTATGCCGTACCTAGCATGAGACCGTGCTCGAGGAAGCGGCAACGGGGCAGGGCGAGGCGAGCCTTCGCGCACTGACACCGCGCGAGCTGGAGGTGCTGAAGATGATCTCGTCTGGCATGACAAACGCCGAGGCAGGCCGGCGGCTAGAGCTGAGCGTGCATGCGATCAAGTTCCATCTTGCAGAGATCTACCGACGGCTCGGGGTGAGCAATCGGACGGAGGCGGCCGTCGCCTACCTCCGGCTCAGCAACGGCGTGCCCGAGTCGAACCGGAACGGCGACTGACATGGACTTCCGTCTCTACGGCCAGATTCTTTGGCGGCACAAGCTGCTGGTCATCGGCGGCCTCGTGCTCGCCATTTTCCTGGCCGAGCTCTCGATCGTGCGTGTGAGCTCGAGCGGGACGATCCGATACCGTCAGTCTGAGGTCTGGTCGAGCACGACGCGACTCGGCGTCAAGCAGGCCGGGCGCTCGCTCGGCGACACCGGGTCGCAAAGCGTCCTCCCTGAGCAAAGCGCGCCCGATCTCAACGGGATCGCGCTTCTGTACGCGCAGCTTGCGACGAGCGACGACGTCCGCAGGCTCATGCTCAAGGACGGCCCGATCCGGGGGACGATCACGGCGGATCCGGTGGTGGTGAACATCACGCAGTACCTGCCGCTGATCGACCTGACCGCGATGTCGAACAGCCCGAAGGGTGCGGTTACGCTCGCGCAACGCGGCGCGACAGCTCTCGAAACGTACGGCCAGGCCCAGCAGAGCACCATTCCTGCGTCGAAGCGCTTCGTCATTGAGCCGGTGCAAGCCCCGTCGGACCCGACCGTCGTTCGAGGGCGGTCGAAGACCATGCCGATCCTGATCTTCCTCGTGGTGATGTTCGCGTTCGTCGGTCTCGCGTTCCTCCTCGAGAACGCGAAGGCGCGCAAGAGCGACTCCGACAGCGGCGACGACCAGATGCATCGCGCCGCCGGCGTCGAGCCACAGCACCAGCCGTCTCAGCGTCGATCGGCCTAGCGCCGTGAGCCGCGCGGTTTCGGTACCGGCAACTCGCGGTCCGATCGCCTCGATGGCGTTCGTGGTCCTTGCGCTGGTCCTGCTGACGCTGAGCGTTGCCGGGGGCAATACCACCGCGACGCATGTGGCGGTCCCGATCGTGGTCCTGGCGAGCCTCGGGGCGATGCTGACCCATATCGGCTACATCCCGTGGCCACGGCTGATCGCGACTCTCGTCCTGATCATCCTCTTCATCCCGATCCGGCGCTACACGCTTCCGGGCAGCCTCCCGTTCCAGCTCGAGCCGTACCGCGTGTTCGTGGCACTGCTCGTGCTCGGCTGGGCGGGATCGCTCCTCGTCGACTCGCGGACCACGTTTCGCCGGACGGGATTCGAAGGCCCGCTCATCCTGATCCTGGCATCCGCCTGCGCGTCCGAGCTGGCGAACCCTGGGCGCGTCGCCACCATCTCGAGCCAGGTGAACAAGAGCCTCCTGTTCCTGCTGAGCTTCGTCCTCGTCCTCTATGTGATCGTGAGCGCGATTCGCCGGCTCGACGACGTCGACTTCCTGGTGAAGACGCTCGTCGTGGGCGGGAGCCTCGTCGCCGTCTCCGCGATCGTCGAGGGGCGGACTGGTTTCAACGTGTTCAACCACCTCTCGCGTGTCATGCCTCTGCTGCACAACACCGGCGACGCGGGCGGGCCGGACATGCTCCGTTTCGGCTCCGCCCGGATGCGGGTCTTCGCCTCCTCTCAGCATCCGATCGCACTGAGCGCCGCGTTTGTGATGATCGCGCCGCTTGCCCTCTACCTCGCGCGTCGCTACGCCCAGCGCCGCTGGTGGGCCTGCGCGCTCGTGCTCGTCGTCGCGTGTTCATCGACCGTTTCCCGCACGGGCATCCTGATGCTCGTCGTGGTCGGCGTGGTCTTTCTCTGGCTTCGACCCAAGGAGACGCGGCGGATGTGGCCCGCGCTCTTGCCGGCGCTGCTCGTGATCCACGTCGCCCTTCCCGGCACGCTCGGCTCGATCAAGAACTCGTTCGCGCCTCCCGGCGGCCTTGTGAAGGAGCAGCAGAAGGACTCCGGTCAGATCGGCAGCGGACGCATCGCCGACGTCAAGCCCGCCCTCCACGAGTGGAAGCGGGAGCCCCTCTTCGGACAGGGCTATGGGACACGCCTCACCGACCCCTCCGTGGCCTCTGGCCAGACGCAGATTCTGGATGACCAGTGGCTCACGACCTTGCTGGAGATGGGCGCGCTCGGCTTCGCCGGATGGCTCTGGTTCTTCATACGGGCCGTTCGGAAGTTCGGAGCCGAGGCGAAACGCGACCAATCTCCGCGAGGTTGGCTGCTGGCCTCGATCACAGCCGCCGTGACCGCCTACGCGGTCGGGATGCTGACGTACGACGCGTTCTCGTTCATCCAGGTCACCTTCCTGCTGTTCATCTTCGTCGGCCTCGGCGCCGCCCTGCTGGCCGAGCAGCCTGTCCCCCGCCCCGTCGAACAACCCGTACCTGCACCAAGCAGGCGGAGCTCGTCGCCTGTCCGCCCTGCCGAGAGCACGTCCGGCGCGTAGGCGCCGCGTCGGGGCGGTTCAGGCGGCCACGCGTCGCCGACGGCCGATGGCCTCGGCGGCGCGGAGAGGGACAAGGCGGATGCTCTGCTGCCGTCGCAGGTACGCGCGCGCCGACTCGTCGGCACATCGCGGCTCCCGAGCGACCGCGGCCTTTGTGTAGCCCCAGATCATGGCCAGCGCGGCCGGCTCTCGACGCGCCTGCCAGAACGCCCGCAGCACGAGATACCACGGGCGGTAGCCAAGGAAGCGCGCCGCGCGACCTTGTGCCGCACGTGCGCGGTACGCGGAGCCGTCCCGCTCTCCTTCGCGACGATGATGCCGGAACGGGAGACCCTTGAAGGTCTTCGTTTTCCAGTCTCGGGCGTTCGCGCGGAACTCGTCGACGCCGTCCCACCCCATCCGCTGCTCGAGCGGAAGAACCTGCTCGAGGCACGTTCGACGATACGCTCGCGAGGCTCCCCAGACGGTCGTTCCGGTCACATGGCGTTCGAGCCACTCGCCGTCCTGCTGCTCGTAGCAAGTGCCGCTGGCCATCCCGAGCATCGGGTCGGAGGCGAACTCTCCCACGAGGCGTTCGAAGTATTCCGGGCCGAACGACGTGTCGGCGTCGAGCTTCACGATGACGTCGGACTCGTCCGAGAGGATCGACAGTCCGAGCTCGAAGGCCCGAACGATCGGACCGCCTCGTGCGACGCCACCGTCGTCCGCGAGCGAGGCCGAGGCAGTCCAGCTGTGCGCCTCGACGAGCTGCCCGACGATCGCCGGGGTCTCGTCGGTCGAGCCGGTGTCGACGATCACCCAGCTCGCAGGCAAGAGACGCTGTTCCGCGAGCGCGTCGGCGAGGCGCCGTAGATTGGAAGCCTCGTTCCGGACCGGCGTGATAACCGCGTAGCTGAGCGGCCTCTCGGTCACGCCGGAATGGGCTGCGGAGCGGGCGAAGCCGATCCGAGCGCGCGCGGAAGGTACGAGGAGAGCCAGACCTCGAGCATCAGAATCGAGAGCAGCACATACGCGTTCCCCGTCTCCGTGCCGTCTGCGTGCCCCTTGACTAGCTCCTCGACGCGCCGGCGGTCGAGCAGCTCGGCGTAGCGCGGGTTGGGCCCCAGCAGGTAGTCCGAGATCGCGCCCTGGGTCTGTGCGCGGAACCAGCTGTCCACCGCGGCGTTGAAGAACCCGACCTTGGGCTTGTCGATGATCCGGTCGGGAATGAGCCCGCGGGCGACGTGCTTCAGGACGTGCTTCGTGTCCAGCCGGCGGATCTTGTGCCGCGCCGGAATCGTCGCGCAGAGCTCGACCACGTGGTGGTCGAGGAACGGCACGCGCACTTCGAGCGAGTGCGCCATGGAGGCGCGGTCGAAGTAGTGAAGCATGTCGTCGACGAGGCCGAGCTGGCCGTCGAGGTACAGGGTCGCCGGGAGCGGATCGTCCCCCACATCGCCGAGCCGCTCCCTGACGATTTGCAGCGCCACGCCGCCGTTGAGCGCGGCGAGAGGCCCGCGAGCGAGCTCTCCCCGAAGACCGTTGTCGAGGTTTCCGCTCATGGCGAGGAGCCGCGCAGCCGGATCCGGCGCCGCCAGTGTTCGCGAAGCGCGTCCGACCCGCGCAGGCCCACGCCGCATCGCGGCGAGACCCGCGGTACGGAGCGGGCCGGGCAGGCGCTGCCAGGCCGCAGCGATCGCGGCGGCCCGATGCTTGCGATAGCCCCCGAGCAACTCGTCCGCGCCCTGACCGGAGAGCGCGACCGTGACCTTCGAAGCGGCGAGCTCGGACAGCGCCAGGAAGCCAAGGGAAGAGAGGTCGGCAAGCGGCTCGTCCATGTGCCAGACGAGCTCGGCGAGGTCGACTGTCTCCTCGGCAAACGACAGCTCCAGCTCGTAGTGGTCCGTGCCGAAGTGCTCGGCGACCAGCCGCGCGTCCGCGAGCTCGTTGCCCTCGCCGGCTTCTGCGAATCCGATCGAGAACGTCTTTACCGGCTCGCTCATCTGGCGGGCCATCAGGCCGACGATCACGCTCGAGTCGATCCCGCCGCTCAGCATCGCGCCGAGCGGGACGTCGCTCATCAGGCGCAGCGTCACCGACTCGTCGAGGCCGCCGAGAAGGCGTTCGCCCGCCTCGTCCAGGCTCATCTCCTCGGCCGCCGGCTCGGGGTACGACCAGTACTGCTCCTCGCGCACGCCTGATGGGTCGACCACGAGGACGTGCCCGGGCATCAGCTTCCGCACCCCGGCGAGCGGCGTCAGGGGGCCGGGAACGAACCCGAGGGTCAAGAACGCGTCGATCGCCTCGTAGTCGAGCTCGGTGCCGACGAAACCGCTCGCAAGCAGGCTTTTCAGCTCGGACGCGAAGACGAGTACGTCGCCGAGCCTCCGCGTAGTACATCGGCTTGATTCCCAGCCGGTCGCGCGCGACCACCGCCCGCCGCTCGCGCGCGTCCCAGACGGCGAGACCGAACATCCCGCGCAGATGCTCCGGGAACGTGCTCCCCGCGTCCTCGTAGAGGTGCGGGATCACCTCCGTGTCGCAGCGCGTCTCGAACCGGTGGCCCCTGCCTCTCAGGCGCTCGCGGATGTCCGGGTGGTTGTAGAGCTCGCCGTTCTGAACCGCCCATACCTGCCCGTCCTCGTTGCAGACGGGCTGATGCCCCCCCTCGACGTCGACGATGCTGAGCCGCCGGACGCCAAGCGCGATCCCGTCGGCGAGATAGGTCCCGCGGTCGTTCGGGCCGCGATGCGTCATCGAGTCCGTCATCCAGTCGAACCTCTCCGGCTCGATGACGGGGCGAGGTTCCCCTCGCAGCTGGACGACTCCGCAGATTCCGCACACGGCTCTTCCAACGCTAGTCATCCGGAGGAGATCGAGCGACGGTCGATCGGCGGGACCAAGCCAAATCCGCCCTAGCCGGACGGCTAGCTCTACCAAGTGCGATTGGTGCTCGCAAACCGGCATCATTCCTGCACCAGACGGCACGAATGCATCTGCGCGGGTATCCCGACGCGTTGCTACGCTTCCGCGCCATCGAGGGTCTCCCGCTCCTCCCCCCTGAGCGCTGACGTTGTTCGATCCCCCAGCTCACCCCTGCGCGTCCACGCCGCGACTTTTCGAGTGGTGCGGGTGCGCCCTGCTCGCCTTGCTCCTGGCAAGCGTTCTGGGCGCGTCATCCGCTGGGGCACAGCCCGATTCCACGCGCGCACGGACGGCTGCACCACAGCTGTGGGCGATCGCGGTCAACCGCAGCAACCTCGGGACGCTGGACAGCCAGCTGGCCGGAAAGGCCCGTGGCCACGTGAACGCCTTGCTTGTGAGCAAACGGCGTCTGAAGAGCGGACAGCGGCGACGGCTGAGCGCCCTCGCCAAACGCTACGGCTTCCGGAGAATCACGCTGCCCGCGTCCGCAACCTCGTCGCTCCGCCGCGCGGAGTCGAGATGCGCCAAGGTCAAGCGCAGGCACCCGAACAGCCTCTGCACCCTCCTTGCGCCGTCGCTAGTGAAGGCGGAACGACTCGCGGGCTCACGGTCGGTCGACCGAGTGATCGTGCGGATGAAGACTCTTCCTTCGCTGAAGACCTTGAAGTCAACCGGCGCCGCAGGGCACGCAAACGTCGTCTTCCTCGTTGCGATCGGGCGGCATCGCAACCTGAACAAGAGCCGCTGGCGCGCTGCGATTGCCGAAGCGAGGTCCGACGCCGGCCTCGATCTGGCGGTCTCGCCGGCGGGCCGCTACCGCACTCGGGCGCTGAGCGACTACCTCGCGCTCCTCAACAGCGGCAACGTGACCCCGCCACCTCCTCCGCCACCCGCGGGAACCGCGAACCTCTGGGTCGACACGAGCGGCGGTAGCTGCACCCGCAGCGCCAGCCCGACCGGCTACAACGACGCCCAGGCCTGCTCCTGGTCGGCTGCCAACAGCAGGTGCGGGGGCGGCGACACCGTCGGGGTCAGGGGCGGCAGCTACGGAAACGTGAGGATCCGCGGCTCGAACGGGCGCGGGAGCGCGTGCACCTTCCGGACCTCCTCGGGCCAGAGCGTCGTCGTAGGAGAGCTCAACCTGGGCGAGTGGCAGAGCTGCAACTACGGGGCGAACAGCTCCAGCACGACCAACTGGTTCACGTTGGTCGGGCCGATCCGCACGCGCGAGTTCCACGCCGACTGCAGCAACCGGGTGACGGTGGACAGGATGGACATGAACGCCGGCGGCGCGCAGATCACCCAGCCCTTCCAGGTGCAGGCCGATGCGACCTACTTCACGCTGCGCAACTCGAAGGTGCACAACGTCCTGAACGCCAACGCGATGATGGTGATCGAGGGCTCGAACTACACCTTCGACCACAACGAGATCTACGACGACCTGAACAACACCAACGGCGCGATCCACGACGAGTGCATGTACGTGCTGAGCGTTAGCAACATGACCATGACCCGCAACCACTTCTGGTCGTGCAACATCCAGGACGTCTTTTTGACCGGGAGCGAGCGGGCCAGCAACTGGCGGGTCGAGAACAACATCTTCGAGGCGCCGACCGGCTCCTCGGGCAACGCGGCCAACGCCTTCGCCTTCCGGGCAGGGAGCAGCCCGTCGCCCTCGCCGGATGGGTTCGTGCTGCGCTACAACACCTTCGGCTCCTCGGGCGTGCAGGTCAACCAGACAGACAACCCGCCCACCTCGGCCGGCTTCACGGTCGTCGGCAACTACTTCGACACCAACGCCCCCTGCGGGCTCTCGAACACGACCTACGCCTACAACGTCACCCCGACGGGCGAAAGCAACTGCGGCGGCACCGGCTCGCAGTCGTTCTCGGCCTCGAGCCTGCATGCAGGCTTCAGCGCCTACCAGCCCTACGCCGGCGACCAGGGCGGAAGCGCACAGGCCCCGGGCGACTACCGCCTGGTGAGCGGCAGCCCGCTGATCAACCGGGGCACGACCGGAAACTACCCTTCGCTCGACTTCACGGGGCTCGGGCGCTACGCGGGGTCGGCTCCTGACGTCGGTGCCTTCGAGTTCCGTTAACGCGCGGCGGGCCGCTGCGACGTTCTCCCAGTGAAGGCCCGGAGTCTGGCGAGCCTCTTCACACGTCCGCGCCGGGTAGCCGCCCTGACAATGCTCTTGGCTCTTTGCGCGGCCGCCTACTCCACTCTCGACGCTGCCCCGAGCGCCGGGTCGAGGCTCCATCTCCAGCGCGCAAATCTGTGGGTCACGCCGCGGGGTGGCGCGTGCACGCGTACCACGAATCCGATCGCGTACCGTCGAGCAGCGGCCTGCAACTCGATCGCTGCGGCCTGGAGGGCATGCCGAAAGGGCGACCGGGTGATCGTCAGGCCAGGTGTCTACGGAGCGGTGGAGATCACCGGCAGCAAGCCGGCACCAGGTTGCGCGTTCCACGGGGAGAAGAACGTCACGATCGGCGACCTAGAGACCGGAGGCCACTACTTCCGGCTACGGAACGTCACCGTCGATGTCGGCCTAGGCAAACGGGCCGGCTGGGAGGCCACCGGTTCCCATATCGCGCTGACCAACGTTCGCCTGCACGGGGCATTCGTCTCGGTCGACATCCACGATGCGAGCCACATCAGGTGGACCGGCGGCGAGCTGGGCCGTCGCGGTCGCGTCGGCGGCAAACGCGTGTGCGGTCTGGACGCCGAACCGTTGCAGGTCCGCAACGCCGACCACGTGACCATCGCTGGCGTGAGGTTCCACCCGCAAGACGCTGACGAAGCCGTGAACGGCTGCAGCGCCAACGGCTTCCATCTCGAGATGATCCGCCTCGACTCCGGCACGAGCTACTTCACGCTGCGAAACGCGACGCTCGACAACGGCGACGGATCCAACACGTCGTCCATCTTCATCACGAAGCCCGGCGCAGCAGATCCCGACCCTCATCACCTCACCTTCGAGAACAACTTCTTTGGGACGAACGATTCGTCGAACGGCACGTTCGACGTCCATTCCAATGTCGCGGCTTGTCGGAACTTCACGTTCGCCTACAACACGTTCCGGGCACCGACCGGCTCGTTCCAGTGCACGTCAGCGCCGAACACGCGTTGGATCGGGAATCTCGGCGCCAATGGCCCCTCGTCGCCCTGCGTGGGGCGTTACTCCAAGAACGTCTGGCAGGACCCGGGCCGCGACCACTGTGGCACCGACAGGTGGATCGTCGGTCCTCGGGGTCGGGTGAACAGACTCGGGCTGGGCGGCCCGGGCGGATTCCATCTACGCGCCGGCTCGCCCGCGATCAACGCAGCCGACCGGGCCTACTGCCGAACTGCGCTCGGCAGGCGGGACCACGACGGCCAGCGTCGCCCGATCGGCGGCCGCTGCGATGCGGGCGCCGACGAGCGCTGAACGGCCCGAGGCACCGCCCGTCGTCTCAGCTCGCCGCCCGCACTACCGTCGCACGGCGATCAGGCTCTTCGTGAGCCCGAGAATCCGTTCGCGGTGTATCTCCGCGTCCGGGAACAGGCGACTGAGATCGCCGCTCGATAGCAGTTCGATCTGCTCCCACTGACCTTTCGCCTGCCAGCCGAGAGTGAATCGCTTGTTGAGTGCGCGGCGAGTCGACTCGGGCAGAAACTGGAAAAACGGCAACTGGTAGTGCGGCTCGATCGGGAAGTAGCGGTTGGGCGTCTGGACGAAGTAGCGACTCGCGACGCGCCGGATCTCCGAAGCAAACGCCGGCTGGAGCTCCTGCGGGATGTGCTCGATCACCGAGTTGGAGAAGGCGACATCGAACTCCTTGTCCTGGAAGGGAAGCTTGGTCCCGTCCGCCCGCATCACGGTCACGTTGGGCGCCCCGAGCCAGCCCTTCTCATCCGGACGGAGGTCGACCGCGACGATCGGGTTGACGGTGTTGAAGCGTTCTAGCGCCGCACCCCACCCGGCGCCCACATCGAGGATCCGGTCCTCGGGACCGAGGTGGCATAGCTGTTCGAACATGCGGTAGCGCCGCTCGCGCCATTGGCGGACCGTTTCGCTGTTCTTCGCCCAATCGCGCAGAGGCCCGAAGACCGCGCCGCTCATCCTCTCGTTCTACCACGGCCGGAGCGGACACGTGGTTTTCGCGCTCGGCAGCGGCACTCTTCCCTCGAACTGACCATTGGTCCGGCTTTCGCGTGCACCGATCAAGAGTCACATGTGGGGAGCCGCCCCCCGCCGGTACCGCCGCCTCTTGCTGTGCACGATTGCAGCACTGGGACTCGTCGCACTGCCGACGGCGCAGGCGCGCGTCGGTACGAGCGCGAAGCGAATCTCGCTCCCCGAGCTGTGGGGCCTCGAGGTCGGCAACGGCAACCTCAAGCTTCTCAACGATCAGACCTTGCAGCAGGCGCTCGACGCGCACGTCAACACGCTGCTCGTCGACAACGCGCGTCTGACGAGGAAGCAGAAGAAGCACATCGCGCGGCTCGCGCAGCGCTTCGGCTTCCGCCGGATCACCGTCCCGCATTCGGCGACTCGATCGCTCCGTCGCGGGAGTGCCCACTGCAGGAAGGCCAAGCGCCATCACCCGAGACAGGTCTGCGCCCTTCGCACAAACTCGCTCAAGCGCGCGCTCCGGCTCGCGTCGGTGAAGAAGGCCGACGTCGTCGTCGCGCGAGTGAAGAACCTTCCTGACCTCGCCGACCTCGCACTCAGCGGGACGAAGGCAAGGGTCGTCGTCATGGTGGACATCGGGAAGAACGGCCAGCTCGACCAGCAGGCCTGGCAGACCGCGATCAAGGGGGCGGCGGCAGAACCCTCCCTCGATCTCGCGGTCGCGCCGACCGGCGCCGATAGCTCGGCCGCACTCGGGAGCTTCGTTGGCCTCCTCGGCAGCACGAGCCTCGCCCCGAGCGCGCCGACCGGGCTCTCCGTGCTCGCCGCGACGCAGAACACGCTGACCGTCCGCTGGCAGCGGCCGGACTCCTACCGCGTACGCAGCTATGACGTCTTCGCGAACGGCGCGCTCGTCGCCGTCACCAACACGACGTCCGTCAAGCTGACCCATCTGACGTGCGGCACCGCCTACCTCGTCGAGGTGGACGCGACTGACCGACGCGGGCGGCACTCGGCGAAGGTGTCCACATCGGCGTCGACGAGCGCGTGCACCGACACGACGCCGCCGACGACGCCGACCGGGCTGACGGTCTCGGCCGTCTCGGGGAACTCGCTCACGCTCTTCTGGACCGCGTCCCTCGACAACCTCGGGGTCGTCGGCTACCGGGTGTACAACGGCACGACGGTCGCGGGCTCCACGGCGACGACTTCGTACACGTTGCTCAACATCTCGTGCGGGAAGTCCTACACGCTCGCCGTTGATGCGTACGACGCCGCTGGGAACCATTCGGCCACGACGACGGTCAGCGCGAACACGGACGCTTGCCCTGACACCTCGCCCCCGTCGATGCCGGGCGACCTCACCAAGACCGCGTCGACGCGGACCTCGGTCACGCTCTCGTGGGACAGCTCGTCGGACAACGTCGCGGTCGCCGGGTACAACCGCTACAAGGCCAACACGCTCGTCTCGAACGGGATGAGCACGAGCTACACGTTCTCCGGGCTCTCGTGTGGGACAAGCTACGCGCTCGCCGTGGACGCCTACGACGGGGCCGGCAACAAGTCCGGCAAGACCTCGATGAACGCGGCAACGGACGCGTGCACCGACACGACCGCGCCGACGGCGCCCACGAACCTCACCGTCGGCACGAAGACGACGACGTCGATCACGCTCTCCTGGAGCGCGTCGACCGACAACGTGGGCGTAACCGGCTACGGCCGCTACCAGGACAACGCGCTCGTCTCCAGCGGCGCGAACACGAGCTACACGTTCATGGGCCTGAATTGCGGCACGAGCTACACGCTGGCCGTCGACGCCTACGATGCAGCCAACAACCGCTCGGGGAAGGCATCGGTCTCGGCCTCGACGAGTGCCTGCACGCCTCCGCCTCCGCCTCCGCCTCCGCCTCCGCCTCCGCCTCCGCCTCCGCCTCCGCCTCCGCCTCCGCCTCCGCCTCCGCCTCCGCCTCCGCCTCCGCCTCCGCCTCCGCCTCCGCCTCCGCCTCCGCCTCCGCGGGGACCGCGAACCTCTGGGTCGACACCAACGGCGGCAGCTGCACGCGCAGCGCCAGCCCGGCTGCCTACAACGACGCCCAGGCCTGCTCCTGGTCGGCCGCCAACAGCAAGTGCGCGGGCGGCGACACCGTGCTGGTCAAGGGCGGAAGCTACGGCGACCTGACGATCCGCGGCTCGAACGGGCGCTCGAGCGTCTGCACTTTCTCGGCTGCCTCAGGCGAGACCGTGACGACCGGCGACTTCAACCTGGGCGAGTGGCAGAGCTGTAGCTACGGAGCGTCGAGCTCGACGACCACCAACTGGTTCACATTGATCGGGCCGATCAAGACGCGCGAGTTCCACGCCGACTGCAGCAACCGGGTGACCGTCGATGGCCTCGACATGAACGCCGGCGGCGCGCAGATCACACAGCCGTTCTCGGTGCAGATGAGCGCGACCTACTTCACCCTGCGCAACTCGAAGGTGCACAACGTCCTGAACGCCAACGCGATGATGATCGTGGACGGTTCGAACTTCGTGTTCGACCGGAACGACATCTACGACGACCTGAACAACACCAACGGCGCGATCCACGACGAGTGCATGTACGTGCACCCGGTCACGAACATGACCATGACCCGCAACCACTTCTGGTCGTGCAACGTCCAGGATGTGTTTATCACCGGCACCGAGACGGCGACGAACTGGTTGGTCGAGAACAACATCTTCGAGGCGCCGACCGGCTCCTCGGGCAACGCGGCCAACGCCTTCGCCTTCCGCTCCGGCGGCAGCCCCTCGCCCTCGCCGGATGGGTTCGTGCTGCGCTACAACACCTTCGGCTCCTCGGGCGTGCAGGTCAACCAGACAGACAACCCGCCCACCTCGGCCGGCTTCACGGTCGTCGGCAACTACTTCGACACCAACGCCCCCTGCGGGCTCTCGAACACGACCTACGCCTACAACGTCACCCCGACGGGCGAAAGCAACTGCGGCGGCACCGGCTCGCAGTCGTTCTCGGCCTCGAGCCTGCATGCAGGCTTCAGCGCCTACCAGCCCTACGCCGGCGACCAGGGCGGAAGCGCACAGGCCCCGGGCGACTACCGCCTGGTGAGCGGCAGCCCGCTGATCAACCGGGGCACGACCGGCAATTACCCCTCGCTCGACTTCACCGGCATCGCCCGCTATGCGGGGAGCGCGCCGGACGTCGGAGGCTACGAGAGCGCTACCTGAGCTCGTCTGCCGACGGCGGCGGATCAATCCACGCTGAGCAGGTTCTTATGATCAGCGGGTGAGCAACGACCAGGCTGAGCAAGGGGGCGGGGCGCGTTCTCCCGCGCCGCGGCGCGTTCTCTTTCACGCGTACCACTATCCACCCATCGGCGGCTCAGGCGCCCAGAGACCGCTGATGATGTCTCGATACCTATCGGAGTACGGCTACGACCCGATCGTCGTGACCGGCGAGGGGGCAACTGCGGACCGCTGGGCTCCGGAGGACAGATCGACGCTGGCGGAGCTGTCTCCGCGGATCGACGTCCGACGGCTTCCGCCCGCAACGCACCCGGAAACCAGCCCGCGGTGGCGTGGTCGTGCCGAGCGCTGGCTCGGAGTCCGGTCGCCCTGGGCGCGGTGGTGGGTCGCCGGCAGCGTCGGGCTCGGCGGCGCGGCAGGATCGGATGCCGACCTCGTTTACGTCTGGATGCAACCGTACGACTCGGCGGAGGCTGGAGCGACGCTCTCGCGCGAGCTCGACATACCCTGGATCGCGGATCTCGGTGACCCGTGGGCGCTCGACGAGATGATGGTGTACCCGAGCGCTCTCCACCGGCGGCGCGAACGGCGGAGGATGGGCGACCTCCTGGGAACGGCTGCCGCGGTCGTCCTGAGTACGCCGGAAGCGGCAGAGCGGGTCCTCGCTTGCTTCCCGGAGCTAGCGGACCGTCCGGTCCTGACGATCCCCAACGGCTATGACGCGCACGACTTCGAGACTCCCGTGACGCGAGCCGACGACGGGATCTTTCGACTGGTGCACACGGGCTCGCTTCACACCGAGCTTGGTCTTGAGCACCGAAGATGGCTGCCCGTGCGCCGGTTGCTCCGGGGAAACGTGCCCGGTCTCGACATCCTGACCCGCTCCCACGTCTATCTGCTGCACGCAATCGAACTCCTGCTGGAGCGCGACCCCTCGCTTGCGGGGGTGTTGGAGCTTCACCTCGCTGGCGTGCTCACGCGAGCGGACGAGGAGGCCACCCGTCGTTCGCCCGTAGTGAAGCTGCACGGGTACCTGACGCACTCCGAATCGATCGGGCTACTGCGCCGCGCGGACCTCCTCTTTCTGCCGATGCAGAACCTTCCGATCGGCGTACGCGCGACGATCGTGCCCGGAAAGACCTACGAATACCTCGCCTCCGGAACTCCGATCCTCGCCGCGCTTCCGGACGGAGATGCACGGGAGCTGATGACCGAAGCTGGAAATGCCATCGTCCTGCGGCCTGACGACGTCACAGGTATGGCCGAGGCAATCCAGGAACAGATCCGACGGTGGCAGCGCGGACTCGAGCCTCCGTCAGCTCCAGCCGACGTCGTGCGCCGGTTCGAGTACCGCACGCTGGCCGGGAAGCTCGCGGGAGTCTTCGACGAGGTTCTGGAACGGGATCGCCGCTCGGCGGCCTAGTAGGCGCCGCGCTTGCCGAGGACGACCGGGATCGTCTGGCAGATGATCTTCAGGTCCCACCACAGGGACCAGTTCGTGACGTAGAGGTAATCGAGCTTCGTCATCTCCTCGAAGGGGATGTCGTTGCGCCCGAGAACCTGCCACAGGCCCGTGAGGCCCGGCGTCATATCGAGGCGCCGCGTGGCCCAGCCGGTGATCTTGTCGGCCTCGTAGACCACGAACGGCCGCGGGCCGACCAGGCTCATCTCGCCCTTGAGGACGTTCCAGAGCTGCGGGAGCTCGTCGAGGCTCGTGCGGCGCAGGAACGAGCCGATCCGCGTGACCCGCGGGTCCTTGCCCTTGATCTTGAACAGCGGGCCGTCGACCTCGTTCATGTGCAGCACCTCGTCCCGCTTCTGCTCGGCACCGATGAACATCGTCCTGAACTTGACGATCTCGAACGTCGAGCCGAGCCGGCCGCGGCGCGGCTGGCGGTACAGCGCGGGGCCCGAGCTGTCGAGCCGGATCGCAACCGCAATCGCGCCCAGCAGCGGCGACAGCAGCACCAGCGCGCTGCCCGAGACGACGACGTCGAACGAGCGCTTCAGCAGCCGGGCGCTGCGGCCGAGCCGCATCGGCGGCAGCGTGACGACCGGCATCCCCTCGACGTCGTCCAGGATCGCGTGCGAGGTGAAGATCTCGAAGTAACGGGGCACGATCGAGACCTGGACGTCCGGACGCCGCACGGTCCGGACGAGGTCCAGGGTCTCTTCGTGCGAGCCAATCGAGGACGCGAGCAGCACGCGGTCGACCTCGAACTCGTCGACGACGTGCGCGACGTCGTCCGGGCTCCCGAGCACAGGCGCCGGCAGCGGCTGCTCGGAGTCGCCGTCGAGGAAGCCGACGACCTCGAGGCCGTACTCGGGATGCGTCGTGATCTTGCGGAAGACGAGCAGCGCATCCTCGCCGCTTCCCACGATGAGCGTCCGGCGCGGCTTCATGAGCCGCGGGAAGATCCAGCTCCGGATCGAGCCGCGGACGATCGGGACTGTGACGAGCGCGGCGGCGAGAAACAACACGGCCTCGGCAGGCGCCGAGACCCACCAGCCGAAGAAGAACTTGACGCCCTGCGAGAGGATCAGATACGCGAGCGAGCCGGCGAGGATCGCGTGGAAGAGGTCCCGCACCTCGTCGAAGCTCGAGACCGAGATCCTGAGGTTGTCGTTTTCGTACAGGTGGTAGGAAGTGAAAATGCCGAGCCAGACGAGCGGCGCCGTCAGCCCGACGAGGATCAAGAACCACGCGGGCGCCTGTACCGGAGGCAATGGCGCGATCGCGTCAGCGACGACGTAGGCGGCGGCGTATGCGACGACCAAGGCGGCGAGGTCGCCCAGCGCGAGCATCCAGGTGCGGCCCCGACGCAGGCCGGTCTGAGGCGCCAGGGCAGGCGGCCGCACGGCGCGGTCGACACCGGTGTCGATCTCGGTCATCTGTCCCACTAAGACCTCCCCAAACCTGGCCGCGAACACGGGGGCACGCACCCACTCTAGGTGCGTAGACCCCCGCTTCTGTAGGCCAGAACTGGAAAACCCGACGCCCGAAGAGGTCCTAGCCGAACTCCTAACCGAAGGGCTAGGCACCCTTCCCACGGCGGGTTTCGCGGGTCCGGCCTACTGGTCACAGGGGCGCGGGGATTAGGCTTGAGACGCGGCTTTCGCCGCAGCAGCAGGCAACGACGAGGTAGGTAGCCATGGCGAGTCTCGAGCTTCAGACCGAACGGCCGTCGCCGGAGCCCGCGGCTGCTTGGCGTGGGAGCGCATTCGGGCTGACGCTCGAGTCGGCGGAGCCGTTCCCGGGCCTGCCGCCGGTCGAGGGCGCGGCCTCCGGGCGCGTGACCGCGTGGCGCGAGGAGCGGGCGAGCGCTGTGGACAAGGCCTGGCGGCCCGCGGTCGGTGAGGTGCTGCTCGACCTTAGGCACTCGGACGGCCGTCAGTTCCTGCGCATCGACGCGCACGAGCCGATCGGCTTTCGCATCTGGGCGCCGTACTACGGCCGGCATCTCGTCTCCACGGACGGAAGCGAGATCGCCTCGGCGCTCCCCCGCGTCGAGCCGGCACGCTGGCAGCGGCTCTTCTTCGCGCAGGTCCTGCCGCTCGCCGCGGTGCTGAGCGGCCTCTCCGCCTTGCGCGCCAGCGCCGTCGCGGTCGGGGGACACGTGCTCGCCTTCGTCGGCCCGCCGACGAGCGGCAAGACCTCCTTCGCCGCCCATCTCGTCGCGCTCGGAGCGTCGTTCGTGACGGACGACGTGCTCGCGATCGAGAAGACGCCCGACGGGCTCGTCGCCTACCCGGGACCCGCACGGCTGAACATCGACGAGGCCGAGCTCCGGCGCGTGCCGCTCCAGCAGCAGGAGCGACTCGGCCCGATCTTCGGCCGCAGCGACAAGCTGATGCTCGAGCCGACGCCGGTCTCGATCCCGCTTCCGCTGGCCTGCGTCTACGTCCTGAGGCCCGGGGCCGAAGGCACGCGAATCGAGATCGTCGAGCGCGAGTCGCCCTCGAGCCGGTCGCTGCTCGAAAGCGGGTTCCCGCGCTACCTGAGCTCTGCCGAGCACCGCCAGCGGCTGCTCGACGTGTGCGCGGCGCTCTCCGAGTCGGTGCCGCTCTACGCAGTCGAGCTTCCGGACAAGTGCCGCGCGCGAGATGTCGCGGCCAGGGTTCTCGCCCACTGCGAGGCCCTCTGCGGCGCGCTCCGCCTCTGAGCGCGGCTCCAAAACCGACACAATCGACGCAATGAAAGTCTGCGCTGTCTGCGGAGCCGCTTTGCCGGAGCGTGCACGGTTCTGCCCGACGTGCGCGGCCCCGGCCGAGCCCGAGTCCGGCGCGAGGGAGCGGAAGCTCGCGACTCTCCTCTTCGCGGACCTCGTCGGCTCGACCGAACTCGGCGGGTCACTCGACCCGGAGCACACACGAGACCTCCTTGACCGCTTCTACGACGCGATGGCGGCGGAGATCGCGCTCGGAGGCGGCACCATCGAGAAGTTCATCGGCGACGCGGTCGTGGCCGTGTTCGGCGCTCCGACGGCGCAGGAGGATCACGCCGAGCGGGCGCTGCAGGTTGCGCTGTGGATGCAGGAACGTCTCACGGAGCTCTTCGGAGACCGGCTTGCGCTCCGGATTGGAGTGAACAGCGGCGAAGTGGTGGTCGGCAAGCCTCGCGAGGGCAGCTCGTTCGCGACGGGGGATCCCGTCAACGTCACCGCCCGGCTCGAGCAGGCGGCCCGGCCGGGGCAGGTGCTGGTCGGAGAGAGGACGGCGCTGCTCGTCGGTGGCGCCTTCGAGTTCGCCGAGTCCGTGACCGTGGAGGCCAAGGGGAAGCTGGGTGGCATCGCCTGCCGGGAGCTCGTCCGGATGGTCGCGCCGCGACGCCCGCGCGGCGGCCGAGCCCTCGGGACCGGCTTCGTCGGTCGCACACGCGAGCTTGTATGGCTCGAACAGCAACTCGCGCGGGCCGCGGCTGAGGAACGCCCACACCTCGTCACGCTCGTCGGCGAGCCCGGCGTCGGCAAGACGAGCCTCGTCCGGGAGTTCCAGGAGCGGCTCCCTATTTCGACGCGGTTCAGGCTCGGCCGCTGCCTCTCCTACGGTCGCGGCGTGACGTACAGCCCGCTCGCCGATGTGCTCAGAGCCGAGCTCGGGCTGCACCGGGAGGACTCGGCTGACACCGTTCTCGCCAGACTCGGCGAGCGAGAGATCCTCGCGCTTACGCTCGGGCTCGACGTCGCCGGCGAGCTCGACCCGCGAACGGCCGGCCAGCGCCTGCAGGAGGAGTGGGTGAGCCTGCTCTCGGAGCTCGCCGCCGAGCGGCCTTTCGTCCTCGTCGTCGAGGACCTCCACTGGGCGGCCGATCCGCTGGTCGACTTCCTCCGACTGGTGTTGGCCGAGGTCAAGGGACCGATGCTCCTCCTGGCGACAAGGAGGCCGGAGGGTTCGGATCTCGAGAGCGGCGGAGAGCCCTTTCTGTTGCAGCCGCTCGGCGAGGAGGATGCGGGGCAACTGCTCGACCACGTGCTTGGGGCCCCGCTCGACGATGCCGCCCGTGAGCTCGTGATTCGGCAGGCCGAGGGGAACCCTTTCTTCCTGGAGGAGCTGCTCGCCGAACTGGTCGACCGTCAGCTCCTGGAACGCCGGAACGGCGGCTGGGCCCTCCGCGACGGCACGCGCGATTTCGGCATCCCCGACACGGTGCAGGCCGTACTGGCCGCCCGCATCGACCTGCTCCCGCCGCCCGCCAAGGAAGCACTACAGGCGGCGGCCGTGATCGGCCGTTCGTTCAGCGCGGCGGGCCTTGCCGCCCTCGTCGGCACGGCGGCAGACGTGCGCACGCTGGTCGAGCGAGGCTTTTTCCGCCCCACCGAGCCCGAGCTCGTGTTCAAGCATGCGCTTACGCGCGACGTCGCCTACGAAAGCCTGCCGAGGGCGAGCCGGGCGCACTTGCATGCCTCGTTTGCGGCCTGGCTCGAGGCAGAGGGCGCCGGAGACGCGGGCGCCGGATCCCTGGCCTACCACTACGCCGAGGCCGTCAACCCGGAGATCGCGGAGCTCGCGTGGCGCGGCCAGGAGCAATACGTCGAGCAGCTGCGGACGAGTGCGCTGCGCTGGCTGCGCCGGGCCGCCGAGCTCGCAGTCGGCCGCTTCGACATCGACGACGCGCTTGCACTGTTGGGCAAATCGGTCGAGCTGGATCCCGACGATGCCGAACTCTGGCGGGCAATTGGCCACGCGAACGCGCTCAAGTTCGACGGCGAGGCGTTCTGGGCAGCGACGCTCAAGGCCGTCGAGCTGACCTCGGAGCCGACGACGCTCGGCGACCTCTACGCGGAGCTCGCGTTCGAGTCGTCGATGCGGGGCGCCGTCTGGAAGCGCCCACCCGATCACGAGCTCGTGGAGGGCTGGCTGGAGCGCGCGCTCGAGCTTGCCGAGCCCGGCAGCCGGTCCCAGGCGAAGGCCCTCGTCACCAAGGCCGTGTTGACGGACGACATCGAGATCGCCGACCAGGCGGTCGCTCTCGCCGAGCAGCTGGACGATGCCGAGCTCGCCTCGGACGCCTACGGAGCGCGATCGGGCGCCTCGTGGGTCGTCTCTGACTTCCACGTGGCGTACGAGTGGGCGAGTCGGAGCTTCGCCCTGATCGAGCGCCTCGGCGACCCGGACAAGGTCGCCTTCGTTCAACGGCTTGGCGCCCCGGTTGCCCTTGCCGTCGGCCGGGTCGATGAGGCCGAGACGCTGGCTGCGGAGCATGACTTGGTCGCGTCTCGCCTGAGCGCACATCACGAGGTGCACGCTGTCGGAGTGCTGATCATGATCGAAGAAGCCCTCGGGCACTGGGGCGAGATCCGACGGCTTCAGGTTCGCAATGAGCGTGCCCTCGCTGACAACGAGGGGACGCCGTGCATCTTTAGCCCACGGTCACTGCTGGCGTGTGCGGTTGCCTGCGCAGAGCTCGGACTGGACGCAGAGGCCCACCGGCTCGAGGACCGTGTTGCCGCCCTCGGGTTCCAGGGGTACGGGTTCTTCCTCCATCCGCCGTCTGCCCACCTCGCTCTGCTGCGAGGCGATCTCGCGCAGGTTCAGGCGCTGCTTACCGAGTCCGGAGAAGCCTGGCACCAGATGCTGGACTCGGGCCTGTACGGATGGGCAACCCGCCTCGATGCACTCGTCGCCCTCGGCCGGAAGCAGGAGGCCGAGGCGGAGGCGACGCGCCTTGCGCAGCCCGACACCTACCTCGAGCCGTTCGCGCTGCGTACGCTCGGGCTCGTTCGACACGATACGGGTCTGATCGAGCGGTCGATCGAGCGCTTCGAGACGATGGGACTCAACTGGCACGCGGCCAGGACCCGCGAACTCGCCCGCTCGCTCTAGCTGAGCCGAACGGGACACTCGAAAGGCAGTGGAGCCGACGGGATTCGAACCCGTGACCTTCTGGCTGCCAGCCAGACGCTCTCCCAACTGAGCTACGGCCCCCGGTCGGCCGATTGTAGCTAGGCCGTCGCCGAGGCGAGCTCGACGCTCGGGACGTCGCCCCAGAGCTCTTCGAGCCGGTAGTAGTCCCGCGCCTCCGGGCTGAAGACGTGGAAGACCACGTCGAGGTAGTCCGCGACGATCCAGCGGCCCTCGGGCTCGCCTGCGACCGACGACGGAAGCGAGCGCTCGTCGTGCTTCAGGCGCGTGTGCACCTCGTCCCAGATCGCCTTCGTCTGGCGCGGGTTCTGGCCCGTCGCGAGCACGAAGAAGTCCGTGTACGAGCACACGGGTCGCATGTCGAGGATGAGGACGTCCTGCGCCAGCTTCTCCTGGGCGAGGCCGGCGATTCTGCGGGCGTGTTCGAGTGGGGTCAGTGTCGCTTCAGTTCCTCTCGGGGTGCGAATTCAGTCTAGCCACGATAGAGGCCGAGCTCTCGAATCGCGCCGGCGACGGCGGGCGGGACGAGATCGTCGATCGGCTCGCCGCGCGCGACCCGCTCGCGCACGTCGGTCGAGCTGACATCCGGCGATTCCAGCTCGAACGGGACGACCCGGTCGCCGTAGCGCTCGAGGTCCGGCGGCGGATAGCCGGAGCGCGTGCCGACGGCCAAGCGGACCCAGCGCAGCACCTCGTCGGGCTCCTTCCAGGTCGGGAACGCCGCGCCCTCGTCGGCGCCGACGACGAACAGCCCGTCGCCGAACCGCCCGCCACGGACGGCGTCCACGGTGAACGCGTTCTCGTCGAGCTGGACCATGGCCGGAAGCCCGGAGAACGCGGCCTCGGCCAAGCGCAGGCGCGACCCGGCGTCGGCGTCCGTCCCGCGGTGGCCCGGTCCGGCGGCGACGAGCACGATCAACCGGTCGATCGGCAGCCGTTCGAGAGCGGCGCGAGCGAGGGCCAGGTGGCCGTTGTGCGGCGGGTCGAAGATGCCGCCGAGGATTCCCGTCGTCATCCGAACTCGAGCGCCTCGCCGGCGACCTCGACCTCGTCGCCCTGCTTCGCGCCTGCCTCTCGGAGCGCCCGCTCGAGCTCGTCCTCCGGGGGCGGCTTGCCGATCACGCGGAAACCGCGGTCGGTCCGGAAGATCCGGTACGCGCGACGCGGATCGGGCTGCGGCCGGTAGACCAGGAACTCGGCGAGCCCCTCGGCGTCGTGCGCGGTGACCGGAGGCGCCGGCGGGCAGACGTCGAACAGCCCTCGCCGGAACTGCTCGACCCCCTCACCGGTCGCACACGAGACCGCGAACACCCGCTGCACGCGCGGATCGTCCAGGTCGAGCTCCGGGACCTCCGGGACGAGGTCGATCTTGTTCAAGACGATCACCTGGGGCCGCTCGGCGAGGCCCGAGCCGTACGCCTTGAGCTCGCGGTCGATCTGCTCGAAACGCTCGGCGGGATCTCCTTCAGAGACGTCGATCACGTGGACGAGCAGCCGTGCGCGCTCGAGGTGCGCAAGGAACTCATGGCCGAGACCCGCTCCATCGCTCGCGCCTTCGATCAGGCCCGGAACGTCCACGACCACGAGCTGGCGCTCGTCGGTGTCGACCGTGCCGAGCACCGGCTGGATGGTTGTGAACGGGTACGCCGCGACCTTGGGGCGGGCGTTCGAGATCCTGCGCAGGAGCGACGACTTGCCCGCGTTGGGCATCCCGACGAGCGCGGCGTCGGCCAGGAGCTTCAGCCGGAGCTCGAAGTCCGCCTGGTCGCCGGGCAGGCCCGTCTCGGCGAAGCGCGGCGTCTGGCGCGTGGAGGTCGCGAAGCTCTTGTTCCCGCGGCCGCCCGGGCCGCCGCGCGCGAGAACCGCCCGCGCCTCCGAGTGCGCGAGGTCGGCTACCAGCTGCCTGTCCTCGTCGTAAACCTGAGTCCCCACGGGGACGCGGAGCTCGATGGTCTCGCCGTCCGCGCCGTGCTTGCCCGTACCGCCTCCGCCGCCGCCGCGGCCGGCCGCGAACCGGCGCCGCGAGCGGAAGGACGACAGGTCGCGCAGATCCGGGTCCGCGGCGAGCACGACGTCGCCGCCGCGCCCTCCGTCACCGCCGTCGGGTCCGCCTTTCGGCACGTATTTCTCCCGGCGGAAGCTGAGCGCGCCGTGACCGCCGCGCCCCGCCTGCACGTGGATGCGGGCGCGATCCGTGAACACGCTGCTGTCGCGGGCGGCTAGTCGACGACTGCGATCAGCCGGCGCACGCCGCTGCTCTTGAACACGACGCGGCCGTCTCGCTTGGCGAAGATCGTGTCGTCACGGCCGATCCCCACGCCCGGGCCTGGGCGGAAGCGCGTGCCGCGCTGGCGGACGATGATCGCGCCCGCGGTCACGATCTGGCCGTCGAAGACCTTGACTCCGAGCATCTTCGGCTTGGAGTCGCGTCCGTTCCTGGATGAGCCGAGTCCCTTCTTGTGTGCCATCTAGCTCTTCTCCTCCTGCGCCTCGAGCGCCGCGAGCGCGCCCTTGCGGTTGGCGTGCGCGCGCTCGTATTCGAGCGCCGCCGCCACCTGCGCCGCCGACCAGCCGCCAGCGTTGGCGGCGATGTCCTTGACCGTCATGTCTGCGTACCCGCCCGGTAGATCCGTGCCGGCCTCGGCCTTGGCGGGAGCGGCCTTCGCCGGGGCCTCCTTGTCCTTCTTGGCCGCTGCGCCCGAGCTCTTGCCGATCTTCTGGATCTCGATCTGCGAGAGCTTTGCGCGGAACCCGGTGCGCCGGCGGTAGCCCGTCTTCGGCTTGGACTTGCCGATCCGGATCTTCGGTCCGAGTGGCGCGCCGACAACCTTCGCCGTGACCTGGACGCCCTTCGGAGCGAGCTCGAACGCGCCGTCGCCGCCGAGCATCAGCACCTCCGGGTGAAAGGTCTTGCCCTCCTCGGTGGGCAAACGGTCCACGAGCAGGCGTTCCCCCTCACGGACGCGGTACTGCTTCCCTCCGAGTGAGATGATCGCGTAGCTCATGGCGTCAAAACGCGGGCGAGAGCCCGCGAAGCCGCCAGTGTAGCCAAGATCGGCCCAGGAAGGCACAATCGCCACGATGGCGCCGGCTCGCGAGATCCGCGTTGTCTGGGCGCTCTTCGCAGCGGATGCGATCGCCATCGCAGTCACCTACTGGCGACTCCCGCCCGAGGACACCTACCACGTGACCCTGAGCGGCTTCGACGGCGGGGCGAGCCGCGTGGTCGTCTTCCTCGGCTTCCCCACCGCGCTCGCCGCCGTGGCCATCCTCGGCCTCGTCTACGGGCGGCTGGACGGCCGCTGGGCGCTGCCGGCCTCGCTGCTCGCGCTCGGGCTCTGCGCGTCGGTCGCCTGGCCGGGCGTCGTCGACCAGGCCAATCTCGACGCCAAGTGGTCGAATGCCCTCGCCGCGGCAGGGACGCTGCTCGTGGTCGTGCTCAGCATTCTCGGCCGCGGGCCGTCCCTGCAGGCGAAGCCGAGTCGCCCTGGGGACCTCGCGCGGGTCGCCGTCGGGGCGGTCGCGGCCTTCGCGGCACTGCCCTGGATCGCGGCCGAGCTCGGCTTCTTCCTCGACCGCGTGCCCGCGCTCGGCTCGATCTTCATCACGGGGAAGATCGCGCCGGAGTCTGGAGGCCACCTCGCCCACGCCGTCCACCACGGGCACCACCACGGGATCGACGGGCTCCTGCTGACGCTGACCGCGCTCCTTCTCAGCCGGCAGCTCGGCTCCCTTGGGCTCGGCCTGCGGAGGCTGCTGGGCGCGTACCTCTCGCTGATGCTCGTCTACGGGCCGACGAACATGGTCAACGACTTCTGGAGCGAGCAGGTCGTGAAGCGCGGCTGGACGGCCTGGCAGGTTCCGGGCGTTCTCCAGCCCACGGCGTCGCTCGCCTGGCTCGCGATGCTCGCCGCGGCCGCGCTCATCTACGTGGCCTTTTTCTCGCCTAGGGCGCTACTCGCTCGCGGCTGACGGGCTCTTGGCCGAGCTCTTCCGCCGGCGCCGGCCGCCGCGCGAGCCGCGCCGTGTCTTCTTCTTCGGCTTCGCCGGCTCCGTGCCGTTCTCGGAGGCCGCCCCGGCCTCTCCCGGCTCCTCGGCCTGAGGCTCCTCGGCCTGAGGCTCCTCGGTCCGGCCGAGAGCCGGATCGGGAAGATGGATCTTCGGGCCTTCGCCGTCCGCGGAGCCGTCGACCCCGGCGGCCGCAGGCTTCTTCTTCCTGCGCCTGCCGCCCCTCGAGCCCCTCCTGGTCTTCTTCTTCGGCTTCTCCTCGGCCACAGGCTCAGCCTCGGCCGCAGGCTCGGCTTCGGGCTTCGGCGCTGTTTCGGGCTCCGGCTCTGCCTCGGCCTCGGCCTCGGCTTCGGCCTCGACCTCCGGCTCGCCCACTGGAGCGGCCTCGTCGGCCTTCGGCTGCCCCTTCCGCGCCGGCGGCTTGCGCGTCGGCTTCTCGGCCTCGCGCTCGGCCGTGATCGGGCCCTCGGCCGCTTCGGCCTTTCCGACCAGCGTCGCGTAGGCGACGCCGTCCATCACGCGCTCGACGCGAACCTTCGCGCGCTTGCCGACGAGCGACGCGCCGTCGCCGACGTAGACCGCGAGGCCGTCGAGCTTCCCGGTCGCGCTCTTCGGGTCGTGCAGGCCGATCTCGACGAGCTTGAGCGAGATCTCCGACCCCTCCTGCACCGGCGCCTTCGGGGCGAGGCTCTCGTAGGTCCCCTTGCCGAGCTCCTCCAAGTGGTCGGTCGGCACGTCCTCGCGCGTCTCGATCAGGAACCGCCTCCGCATCTCCTCCTCGATCGCCTGCAGCCGCGAGGCCCCGGGGCCGATCAGGACGCTGGCAACCGCCGCGTTCAGCTCGACCTTGAAGGCCTTCGTGCGCGGCGCGCTTGCCGCGAGCTCGCGCAGCCGTCGCTCGGCATCGACCGCGGCCGAGGCCTCGGAGAGCACGACGCCGTCGCCGTGGCAGACGACGCACTTGCGCGTGAGGATCTCGCGCGGGCCGTCGGTCACGTTCTGGCGCGTCATCTCCACGAGCCCGAGCGGCGAGATCTCGACGACGTAGGTCTTGGTGCGGTCGCGCTCGAGCTCGGTCTTGAGCGCCTCCTCGACGGTGGCGCGGTTCTTCGGGTTCGCCATGTCGATGAAGTCGATGACGATGATCCCGCCGATGTCGCGCAGCCGCAGCTGGCGCACGACCTCCTTGACGGCCTCGAGGTTGTTCTTCGTGATCGTGTCCTCGAGCCGACCGCCGGACGAGCGGCCGCGAGAGCCGACGAAGCGGCCCGTGTTGACGTCGATCACCGTGAACGCCTCGGCGTAGTCGAAGATCAGGTAGCCGCCCGAGGGCAGGTCGACGCGTCGTGAGAGCGTGGAGCGGATCTCGGCGTCGACGCCGAGCGACTCCATCATCGGCGTCTTCTCGCGGTACCGCTCGACCCGCTCGGCCATGTGCGGCGACGTCTTCTTCAGGTAGCCGACGATCCGCTTGTAGGTGCGGTCGTGGTCGACCACCGCGCGCTCGAAGTCGTCCGTGAAGAGGTCGCGCACGACGCGGAGCGGAAGCTCGGCCTCCTGGTAGACGAGCGCCGGGATCTTGGCCGTCTTGGCGCGGGCCTCGATCGTCTTCCAGAGCCGCTGCAGGAAGACGAGGTCGCGCTCGATGTCCTCCGCGGAGGCGCCCTCGGCCGCCGTGCGGATGATCACGCCGCCCTTCTTCACGTCGAGGCCCTTGAGGATGTCGCGCAGGCGCGTGCGCTCGGCGTCCTCGAGCCGGCGCGAGACGCCGAGCCCCTCGCCGCTCGGGACGAAGACGACGAAGCGGCCCGGGAGCGAGATCTCGGTCGTCAGGCGCGCGCCCTTCGACTTCATCGGGTCCTTGACCGCCTGGACGAGCACCTCCTGGCCGCGGCTGAGGAGGTCCTGGATCTTGCGGCCGTGCGAGCGGCCTTCGAGCTCCGGGCCGACGACCTCGTCCACGTACAGGAACCCGTTCTTCTCGAGACCGATCTCGATGAACGCGGCCTCCATCCCCGGCAGGACGTTGTCGACGACGCCCTTGTAGATGTTCCCCGCGATCGAGCGGCGCTCGGGGCGCTCGAGGTAGGCCTCGGCGACCCGGTCGTCCTCGCGCACGGCGACGCGCTGCTCGCTCACGTCGACGGAGATCAGCAGCTCGCGCTTCGCGGGCGGGAGCGGCGGGCGCCTCGGAGCCGTCCGCCGGCGCGGGGCGCGCTGCTTGCGCGCGGCCGGTCGCCGCTCGGGGCCTTCCTTGGCGGGCTTCTCGGCCTTCGGCTTCTTCGCCTCGGCCTTGACTTCGGGCTTCGCCTCCGCGCTCGCAGCGCCGGGACGCTTGCGGCCACGGCCTCCGCGGCTTCCGCGCCTACGGCGCTTGCGGGCCGGCTGAGACTCTTCGGTTGCACCCGCAGCGGCGGGCGCCTCGGTTACTGGCTTGTCAGGAAGGGTCTGCGCGCTCGCATCGGCGGCGCGCTGTTCGGGTGACGGCGACTGCCGCCGGAACCATCGCAACAAATGAAAACTCCTTGGTTGGCGCGCGCGCTTCTATCACCTGGTTGGCGGAGCGCGCGCTGCAGCTTGATATGGCTGGGCATATCCACAGGCTAGCAGCGCGACCTGCGGACGCGGCTCAAATCATGCAGCTGCGGCTGGGCGGAGCTTCGCGCGCTTCGCCTTCACAGCGCGCAGCCGCTGATGCAGGCGGGCCCACGCCCAAGGTTCGACCTCGCCGTACCGGACCGCGGTTTGGCCCCGCGTCGCCTCGAGGTACTCGAACCAGGCGTCGGCTTCCTCGATCAGCAGCAGCTCCTCGGCTTCTCGTCTGGCGGCCATGGCGGGATCGTAGGACCGCCGGCGGACGGATCAGGGAAGCAGGCGCCTGCGCGAGACCCGGCCGCGCACGTGGATCGCCTCCAGCACGCCGATTGCGAGCAGGTTGGCGATCATCGCCGAGCCGCCGACGCTGACGAACGGAAGCGGGATTCCGGTCACCGGAGCGATGCCGATCGTCATGCCGACGTTGACGAAGATCTGGAACAGGAACGCGACGACGATCCCTCCCGCGGCGATCGCCGAGAACGCGTCGCGCGCGCCCGCGACGATCTTCAGGCCTCGCCAGACGACGAGCAGGTAGAGCAGGAGCAGGATCGAGATCCCGATGAAGCCGCGCTGCTCGGCGAGCGAGGCGAACGCGAAGTCGGTCGCGTGCTCGGGCAGGAAGTGCAGGCTCGTCTGCGTCGCCCCGGCGACGCCGCGGCCGCGCAGGCCTCCGGAGCCGACGGCGTTGATCGACTGCGCCACGTTGTAGGTCGCGCCCGAGGGGTCACGGTCCGGGTGCGTGAAGTGCGTGAGGCGCTGCTGCTGGTAGGGCTTCAGCAGGTGCACGCCGGCCGCGGGCAGGAACCACAGCACGACGAGGATCACGGCGAGCGTCGCTAGCCGCGAGCGCCGCCAGGTGCGCCCAGCGCGTGCCCGCGATGAAGAGGACGCCGAAGAGCGCGACCGCGTAGACGAGCGTCGTGCCGACGTCCGGCTGCACGAAGACGAGCAGCATCGGGATCCCCGCGAGGGCGATCGCCTCGATCACGGTCCGGCTGTCGCCGATCCGCCTGGCGCGGTCGGCGAGGAAGCCGGCGAGGAAGAGGACGAACAGCAGCTTCCCGAACTCGGACGGCTGGAAGCGGAAGAAGCCGAGGTCGAGCCAGCGCTTGGAGTGGCGCGAGACCGTCCCGGCGAGGAGCACCAGCAGCATCACGCCGACCGTCCCGCCGTAGATCACCTTGTTGAAGCGCCGGTAGTAGTCGGGGTCGATCAGCACGACGAGCGCGAGCCCGACCACGCCGACGGCGGCGTACGCAGTCTGGCGCACGACGTAGTAGTCCGAGGCGCCCGTGATGTCGTTCTTCGTGATCCCGCCGATCGCCCAGAGCCCGAAGCCGAGCAGCGCCGCGACGGCGCCGAGCAGGATCCAGTCGAGTCGGCGGACGAACGACGCCAGGTGGATCCGCTCGACCCTGACCGGCCCGAGGCCCCTCGCGCGGGTGCTGACGGCCTCGATCATCCGCCCGAGCTCCCGGTTCCGTTGGCGCCCGTGTGGAAGTACTGCTCGAACACCTTCAGCGCGGCCGGAGCGGCCGCGTCCGCGCCGAAGCCGCCGTTCTCGATCAGCGCGCAGACGACGAGCTCAGGAGACTCCGAGCTCGCGACCGGGCCGTAGCCGCACCACCACGACTGGTCCTTCAGCTTCGTGCTCGGATCCTTCTGCGCGGTGCCGGTCTTGCCGGCGATCGGGATCGGGAAGTTGCTGAACACGCTGGCCGAGGTGCCGTAGGAGGCGTGCGTCGCCTGGTAGAGGCCGTCCTGGACGACCGCGAGCGCCGTGGGATCGATGCCGAGCGGCTGCGGCGCGGGCGGCGTGAAGCGGTGCACGAGCCGCGCGGGCGAGCGGCCGCCGCCGCCCTCCTCGGCGTCCTCGACGAGGTGCGGGCGGACGAGCTTGCCGCCGTTGGCGAGGATCGCGTAGAAGCGCGCCATCTGGAGCGGCGTCACGAGGAGGTCCTTCTGGCCGATCGCGAGCTGGATCGAGTCGCCGGGCTTCCAGAGACGGTCGACCTGCCAGTTGTGCGGGTCGGTCTTCGCCGTGAACGTCCGGTCGCGCCACTCGGGAGTCGGCAGCAACGCCGGCCGACTCGGGGCCGACGTCGACGCCGGTCTTCTCGCCGATGCCGAGCCTCCGGGCCCACGCCTGGAGCGGATGGCCGGCGCTCGGCGGCTCTTTGTAGAAGTCGTAGCCCAGCTGGTAGAACCACGTGTCGCACGAGGCGGCGAGCGCGGTCGGGAGCGTCATCATCTCGTCGATGTACGGGTCGACGTTCTTGAAGACGCCTCCGGGCGCGATCGTCCCGTCGGGCTTGCGAACGACGAACGTCCCGGTACAGGGGAGCGACGTCCCGGGCGAGATGAGGTGCGTCTGCAGCGCGGCGAGCGCCGTGATCGGCTTGAACGTCGAGCCCGCGGGGTAGAGGCCGCTGATCGCCCGGTTGAGCGACGGGTAGTTGTCCAACGCGGCGGTCGCGCCCGTCAGGCCCGCCGCGGCGAGCCGCTTGTTCGTCACGCGGCCGGTGTACACACGCGGGTCGAAGGTCGGGTACGACGCCATCGCGCGGATCGAGCCGTCGCGCGGGTCGATCGCCACGATCGAGCCGGCGTTCGCGTCCCACTGCCCGTTGTTGATCGCCGTCTGGATGCCGTACCGGATGGCCCGCTCGGCCGCGCGCTGGAGGTTGATGTCGAGCGTCAGGCGGATCGACTCGCCGGGTGTCGGCCTCCGCGTCGGGACGACGGCGCTCCGCGCAAGCCCGAGCGAATCGACCGTCACCTGAGCGAGCCCGGGCCGGCCGCGCAGGTACGAGTCGTAGATCGACTCGAGCCCGGCCTGCCCGATCTTGTCTCCCCCTTCATAGCCCTTGCCCTTCAGTTGCTTGAGCTGCTCCGGCGAGATCTCGGACACGTAGCCCAGCAGCTGCGCCGCGAGCGACCCGTACGTGTAGCTGCGCAGGTAGGTGTTGACGATGCGGACCCCCGGGAACTGCTCGCTGTGCTCGGCCAGGTAGTTGACCGGCGCGTCCCGGTTCACCGACTCCCGCACCGTCACCGGCGTGATCGGATCGTTTCCGATCCGCTTCATCCCCACGAGCATCTGGCGGACGGGCACGTTCAGCACCATCGAGAGGCGCTTGAGCTCGGCCAGACGCGCGTGCCAGGTCTTCGGCAGGTCGGCCGGCGAGAGCTGGACGGCCGTTCCCGGCACCGTCGCCACGAGCGGATGGCCGCTGCGGTCGAAGATCTCGCCGCGCTGCGCCTCGATCCGCACCGAGCGGATCTGGTTGTCCTGGGCCGCCTTCAGGTACCGCGGCCCCGACAGCACCTGCAGCGCCCAGAGCCGGAAGAAGAGGATCCCGAACACGACCAGCGCGACCGCGGCCAGGATCCCGATCCGGAGCGCGAGCTGCGGCGTGAAGCGGTACGGCTCCTCGACCCGCGGGTCGGGCGGGAGGAAGCCGCGGTTGCCGGGCGGGCGGGCGCGTGCGCCCCTGCTAGCCAAGGAGCCTCACCTCCGTCACCTTCTCGGGCTCGGGCCCGAGCGAGAGCACCCAGCGCGTGAGCGCGAAGACGGGCAGGGTCAGCAGCAGGTTGAGCGCGATCTTCGGCGGGAGCGCCTCGAGCAGCACCACGCGCGCCGAGACGGGATCGCCGAGCATGTAGTGCAGGAGCAGCGCCCCGAACTGGACGGCGATCGTGGCGACGGCGACCGACACGAACGGCGCGTGCACGCGGTCCCGGCCGGTCGTCTCGCCGTAGCGGCCGATCCAGTAGCCCGCGATCGTCAGCAGCAGCGAGGTGACGCCGAGCGTGGCGAGATTCGCCGTGTCGACGAGCAGCCCGACCACGAAGCCCGCGGCGGCGCCGTAGATCGAGCCGCGCAGGAAGGCGATGCTCATCAGCGTCAGCAGGACGACGTCGGGCGTGCCCTCGAGGATCTGAACCGACGAGAACAGCGTCACCTGGAGGATCGCCGCCACGAAGACGAGCAGCGCGACCTTCGCGATCTCGAGCACTTCGCGCATCAGCGCTTCCGGGACTTCGGGACGAGCACGATCACCGACTGGAGCGAGCCGAAGTCGACGCGCGGGCGCAGCTGGACCTGCCAGTAGAGCTCGACGTCGTTCACGGAGGCGCCGCTGACGATGCCGATCGGAATCCCGCGCGGGTAGTACGAGGTCAGGTTCCCGAACCGGAAGCCCTGCGTGACGATCCAGTCGCGCGCGTTGATCGTCTGCGACTTCGAGACGCGGTCGAGGATCAGCGTCGAGCGGCCCTCGCCGTGGCTGACGATCCCAGTCGCCTGTGTGTTCAGGTCGAGCGCGGCGACCTGGATGTTCGGGTCGGTCAGGAGCGTCACCTCGGTGTTGTTGCGTGCGACCTGCGTGACGAGGCCGACGAGGCCGTCCGCGTTCACGACCGGGTCGTCGACGCGGATGCCCGAGGTCCGGCCCGCGGCGAGCCCGATCTGCTGGTCGAACTCGCCCGGCGGACGGCTGATGATCGCGGTCGCGACGGGTTGTAGCCGTGCGGGAAGTTCGTCGAGCCGACGTACTTCAAGAGGCGCCTGAGCTCGAGGTTCTGCTGGTAGGCGGTCGAGTTCTGGATGACCTCCTGGCTCAGCTTGTCGACCTGGTCGCGCAGCGTCGCGTTCTGGGACTTGGCGTGCACGAGGCCCGACGACCAGTTGTAGGCGTCGCGGAACGGCCGCGCGATCCGCTCGGCGCCGACCTCGAACGGCCGCAGGACCGCCGCGCCCGCGCTCTGGGCTCCGTGCAGCCCACCGCCCGCGGGCTCGCGGAAGTAGATCGTGATCAGGACGATCGAGAGCAGGACGAGCCCACCCACAACGACCCGCCGCCAGACGGCGGAGGTTCTGCGGGAGGACTGTCCGGGCGGCCTGGAGCGAGGAACGGGTGACCCCAGGACCGCAATGCGAGCGCTGCGGTTCCGTTGCACGAGAACGACCTAGTGTAGGAAAGAGCCCGGCACGCCGCAGGTTATGGCCAGAGGCGCCGCTCGCGGCGCCGTTCTCAGGACACGCGGGCTTTGCTCGTGTGTCCGTCGGAAACGACCAATCGGTCCACTCGAGCTTCTCAAGCTACGGCCTGTGGTTGCTGCGCTTCTTGGCCGCCTGGCTGCGGTGGATCGCCTCGAACTCCTCCAGGCTGCGGCCCGAGCCGACCGCCACGCACGTGAGCGGGCTCTCGGCAACGTGGACAGGCATCTGCGTCTCGTGACGAAGCCGCTCGTCGAGGCCGTTCAGGAGCGCGCCGCCGCCGGCGAGGACGATGCCGCGGTCCATGATGTCGGCCGCGAGCTCGGGCGGGGTCTTGTCGAGCGTCGACTTGATCGCGTCGACGATCTGGCCGACCGGTCCGTCGAGCGCCTGGCGGACCTCCTCCGACGAGAGGATCACGGTCTTCGGCAGCCCGGTGAGCATGTCGCGCCCCCGGACCTCGGCCTGAACCTCCTCCGGCAGGTCGAACCCGGAGCCGACCTCGAGCTTGATCTCCTCGGCCGTCTGCTGCCCGATGAGCAGCTTGTACTCGCTCTTGATGTAGGCGATGATCGCCTCGTCCATCTCGTCGCCGCCGACGCGGAGGCTCTGAGAGACGACGATCCCGCCGAGACTGATGACCGCGACCTCGGTCGTGCCGCCGCCGATGTCGACGATCATGTTCCCGGTCGGCTCGGCGACGGGCAGCCCGGCGCCGATCGCGGCGGCCATCGGCTCCTCGATCAGGTAGGCCTGGCGCGCTCCCGCCGAGAGGGTCGCCTCCTCGACGGCGCGCTTCTCGACCCCGGTGACTCCCGATGGCACGCACACGACGACGCGCGGATGTGCGAACCGGTGCTGGTGCACCTTCTGGATGAAGTGGCGCAGCATCTGCTCGGTGACGTCGAAGTCGGCGATGACGCCGTCCTTGAGCGGCCGGATCGCCGAGATCGTCCCCGGGGTGCGGCCGAGCATGCGCTTGGCCTCGACGCCGACGGCGTGGACCTCACCCGTGAGCTGGTCGATCGCGACCACGCTCGGCTCGGAGAGCACGATCCCGCGCCCGCGCACGTAGACGAGCGTGTTGGCGGTGCCGAGATCGACCGCCATGTCGCGTCCGCCGAAACCGTTGAAATAGCCCCGTATCCCCATACGAAACACGAGTCTAGCGGGGAAAACCGTACTCCGATCATCCTCAGCCGAAGCCGTAGGCGCCGGGGAAGCGCTCCGCGAGCAAGCGGACGAGCAGCGCGGCCGGAAGCCCGACCACGTTCAGGTAGTCGCCCTCGATCCGCTCGACGAGCGAGGCGCCGTGACCCTGGATCGCGTACGCGCCCGCGCGGCCCTCCCACTCGCGGCTCTCGACGCACCGCGCGAGGTCGCGCGCGGTCAGCGGCCGGAACGTGACGAGCGTCACCTCCCGATGGACTTCCTGCCAGGCCGGCGTGACCAGCGCGAGGCCCGAGACGACCTCGTGCGTCTTCCCGGCCAGGCTCTCGAGCATCGACTCGGCGTCCTCCTCGTTCTCCGGCTTGCCGTAGACGCGACCGCCGCAGATCACCTCCGTGTCGCAGCCGAGCACGGGGCGGTCGTCGAACAGGCCGACGGAGTGCGCCTTTCCCAGCGCGTGCTCCACGGGATCGCCGCTCGTCTCCTCGTAGCGCGGAGCGACGACGTCGAACGGAATCCGGAGCTGCTCGAGGATCTCGCGCCGCCGCGGCGACGTGGACGCGAGGATCAGCGGAGTCGGAGCCGCCAAATCTCCTCTGCGGGCCAGCGCGACGCCCACGCGATCGGCGGGTCGTCGTAGTACGTGTGCGCTTCGGCACCCTCTGGAGCGAACAGCTCGCGGAAGTCGAGCAGCTGGAAGCCGTTCTCCCGCAGGATCGCGAGCATGTCCGCCATCCCCGGATGGAACTCGACGCCCGGGTCGTCGTCCTCCCAGACGAGCTTGTACAGGCCCTTCTGCGGCCGCTCCAGACGGTCAGTTGTCTTCCCTTCGTCGGGCGCGCACAGGATGCGCAGCGTCGTGCCGCGCATGAACACGAGCTCGCCCTCGGGACGCAGCAGGCGCGCGGCCTCCGCGATCCACAGCGCGGGATCGCACCAGATCGACGCGCCGTACTCGGAGAACGCGAGGTCGAACGAGTCGTCCGGAAGTGGCACGTCCTCGGCGTTCGCCTCGATCAGCTCCAGGCCGAGCCCGAACTCCGCGTCCATCCGCCTCGCCGTGTCGAGCTGCGCGGGAGTGACGTCGACGCCGACCACGCGACTCGCTCCGGCGCGCTTGAGCCACGCGCCGAAGTACGCCGTTCCGCACCCCAGCTCGACGACGTCCTTGCCCGTGACGTCGGGCAGGATCCGCACCTCGCTCTCGGGCTTCGACCACTGGCCCCAGGTGATCTCCTCCTGTGCCCACGAGTCGCGCGCGCTCGGACCGGTGTACTCCGCGTTCGCCTGCGTCCAGCCCTCGCGGTTGATCGCGACGTAGTCGGGCTCAGACAAGGCCGTCAGGGAACCAGAGCTCGAGCTCGCGGCGCGCGGACTCCTCCGAGTCCGAGCCGTGCACGAGGTTGTTCGGCATCGCCAGGGCGAGGTCGCCGCGGATCGAGCCAGGTGTGGCCTCCGCGGGATTGGTCGCGCCGATCGTCGTCCGCGCGGCCGAGATCGCGCCCTCGCCCTCGAGCGCGAGCGCGAGCGTCGGCGCGGAGGTGATGAACTCGACCAGCTCGCCGAAGAACGGCTTCTCCGCGTGCTCGGCGTAGTGCTGCTCGGCAAGCGCACGGTCGACGTGGATGAGCCTCGCTGCACGCATCGTCAGGCCGCGCTGCTCGAAGCGCGCGAGGATCTCGCCCGCGAGCGCCCGCTCGACGGCATCCGGCTTGATCAGGATCAACGTCTGTTCGACCGCCAAGGCGCCGCAGTCTAAGAGCTAGGCGCGGCGCTCGCGGCGTGGCGGGGTAAGCGCCTGTGTCTGGCCGAGGTCGACGGCCGCAGGCTCCACGGGGGTCTCGCAGTACGGGCACACCTGCCACAGCGCCTCGAGCGGCGCCTTGCAGCTCCGGCACGACTGGCGCAGCCGCGTTGTGCAGACGGGGCAGACGAGGAACGCAGGGTCGACGTCCGCGTGGCAGACGGGACAGCTGAGGTCGCGCCGCGAGAGGCGCTGCTCCATCGCGCGCACCTCGAGCTCGCGCTCGCGGACGTCCTCGAGGTACTCGGGCGGCCGGAAGAGCATGTAGATCAGCGGGCCGAGGAACGGCGGCACGAGCCCCAGCACGGTCGCCATCCCCACGAGCCACGGATCCTCGATCCGCCGCCGCGCGTCCTTGAACACCCAGTACGCGGTCGCGAGCCAGAAGACACCGACGAGGAACAGCGAGAGGTTCCGGAGAGCCGCCCACGTCCCGGCGCTGAGGAAATCGAAGATTCCGTTGTCGGCTGGTACCACCGTGCCTCCGTCAGAGGAGGATCCTCCCGACGAGATAGCCGGCGGCAAACGCGAGGCCGATGATCGCCAGAACCACGATCGCGGCGACCGCGAAGACGCTCAGCCGCTCGCCGAGCTTCCCCATGGTATTCGCTCGGGCCGGACGAAGACCTCCGCGAGCAGATAGAGCGAGCCGGTGACGAGGACTGCGCCTGCATCCCCCGCCAGCTCGCGCGCGCGCGCGAGGGCATCCTCCGGGTCGGGGACGGTTTCGACCGCCGAGAAGAACGGCGTGGCGACGGCGGCGAGGTCGGCCGCGGAGAGTGAGCGCGTGTTGTGGGATTCGGTCGCGACGAGCGTCCGGCCGGCGCGGGCGAGCGTGCGCAGCATCGGCTCGACGTCCTTGCCGGCGAGGATCGACGCGACGATGGTGTAGCCGCTCCGCGGGAGGCGCTCGAGCAGCCACTCGACGCCCGAGGGGTTGTGCGCGCCGGCGAAGACGTCCTCACCGACGACGTCGAAGCGGCCGGGAAGGGAGATCTCGACCTCGCCTTCGAGCTCACGCCCGAGGAGCGCCGCGGCCGCAGCGCGACCCACGTCGTCGGCGTGGACGATCTCGGCCGCGCCCTGCGCGCGGGCGGCCGCCTCCCACTGGGGCTCGCCGAGGACGACCGTCGCGCCCGCGCCGACGACGGCCAGCTTCTCCGCCGCGATCGCCTCGCGCGTCTCGCCGAGGACGTCCGTGTGGTCGAGCGAGACGTTGGTGAGCGCGACCACGCGAGCGCCGAGCACGTTCGTCGCGTCCAGCCGCCCGCCGAGCCCGGCCTCGACGGCCCCGACGTCGACGCCGGCGGCCGCGAACTCGGCCAGCGCGGCGACCGTCAGCACCTCGAACTGCGTCGCCCCCAGCCGTTCGGCCGGCTCGCGCACTCGGTCGAGCGCCTGCTCGAGGTCGGCGTCCTCGCCGTCCACCTGGATCCGCTCGCTCCAGCCCGAGACATGCGGCGAGGTGTACGCGCCGGCGCTCAGACCCTCGCGCGCGAGAAACGCTGCCGCACGGCGGGTCGCGGTCGACTTGCCGTTCGTCCCAACCACGTGGATGGCCGGAAACGCGCGTTGCGGCTCGCCGAGCTCGGCGAGGAGCGCGTGCATCCGCCCGAGGCCGAACTCCTCCGGCCACGGGGAGAGAGATTCGAGCCAGTCACGAGCCGAGCGCATCGAGCTCGCGGCGGTAGCGCTCGAGCTTCTCGCGCTCGGCCTCGACGACGTCCTCGGGCGCGCTCTGCACGAAGCGCTCGTTGGCAAGCATCCCCTCGGCGCGGGCGATCTCGCTTCGCAGCCGCCCGACCTCGGCGTCGACGTTGCCGCCGTCGACCTTGACCCGGTCCGGCTTCACGACCGCGTCGAAGATCCGCTGCTGCTCCGCTTCGAGCGAGGCCGTGACCCCGGCGCGGCGGAAGACCTCGGCCGCCGTCTGGATCGGCTCGAACTCGAGCTGTGTCTCGGCCTGCGTGCCGTCCCACGCGGGCCAGGGCGCAACGATGAGCCTCGTCTCGCGCCCCGGGATGCTCGACCAGATCTCCTCGGTCAGGTGCGGCATCAGCGGGTGCAGGAGCTTCACGACCCGCTCCAGCACGGCCACCGCGGTGCCGCGCGTGCGCTCGTCGCCCTCGTACAGGCGCGGCTTGATGGCCTCGGCGTACCAGTCGCAGAAGTCGTCGAAGACCAGGTGGTAGAGGACGTCGCACGCACGCGAGAACTCGAAGCTCGCGAACGCATCGTCCACCTGCGACTGAGCGTCGTCCATCCGCGCGACGATCCACCGCTCCTCGAGAGCTTCCGGCTGGAGGTTCGGGAGTACGCTTTCGGCGTTCGTGAGGATCAGCCGCGCGACGTTCCAGAGCTTGTTCGCGAGCTTGCGCCCCTCCTCGATCGCGCCCTCGGAGAAGCGCACGTCCTGCGAGGACGAGAGCTTGAGCAGCCCGTAGCGCGTGGCGTCGGCGCCGTGCTCGTCGATCAGCTCGAGCGGGTCGAGCCCGGTACCGAGGGACTTGGACATCCGCCGTCCATCGGGAGCCAGAACCGTGGTGTGGATGATCACGTGCTCAAACGGAATGTCGCCGATCAGCTCCAACCCGGAGAAGATCATTCGGTTCTCCCAGAGACGGATGATCTCGCGTGCGGTCGTGTTCAGCGTGCCGGGATACCAGGCGTCGAGCTCAGGCGTCTGCTCTGGCCAGCCGAGGATCGCGAACGGCCACAGCGCGGAGGAAAACCACGTATCGAGGACGTCCTCGCTACGCGTCAGCTCGGTGGAGCCACATTCGGCGCACGCCTCAGGCTCAGTCTCCTCGACGGTCAGGTGGCCGTCGAGGCACTCCCACACCGGTAGCTGATGCCCCCACCAGAGCTGTCGCGAGATGTTCCAGTCCGGCGCGTTCTCGAGCGAGTCGATCGCGAACCGGTGCTGCGACTCGGGGTGATACCGGACGCGACCCTCGTGCAGCGCGGCAAGCGCAGGCTGCCTGAGCTCCTCCATGCGGCACCACCATTGGAGTGAGATCAGGGGCTCGATCCGGCTCTTGCACCGCTCGCACAGTGCGACCGAGTGCCGGTACGCCTCGCGCTTGTCGAGCTGCCCATGCTCCCGGATCCAGGCCAGGACGCGCTCCTCTGCCTCGTCCTGCGTCAGGCCGGCGAGCTCGCCCGCGGCCTCGTTCATGCGCCCGTCCGGCCCGATGACCGTCAGCTCCGGAAGCCCGTGGTCGCGGCCGATCTCGAAGTCGAGCGGATCGTGCCCGGGTGTCACCTTCAGCGCGCCGGTGCCGAACTCGGGGTCGACGCGCTCGTCTTCGATGACGGGCACCGGGCGCTCCACGAAGGGCACGATCACCTCGCGCCCGACCGCGCGGCTCCAGCGCCCGCCCGGGCTGACTGCGACGGCCACGTCGGCGAGGATCGTCGCCGGCCGCGCCGTTGCGATCGTGACGCCGTCGTCGGGATCGTCGACGAACGGGTACCGCACGTACGTGAGCGCGTCATCGACCTCCTCGTGCACGAGCTCGAGATCCGAGAGCGACGTCTCGTGATGCGGGCACCAGTTGATGATCCGGTTCGCGCGGTAGATCCAGCCCTTGCGATAGAGGTGCACGAAGAACCGCATCACGGCTCGAACGTAGGCCTCGTCCATCGTGAACCGTTCCCGCCGGTAGTCCATCGACGCGCCCATGCGGCGGAACTGGCCCATGATCGTGCCCCCGTACTGGCGCAGCCAGTCCCACACGATCTCGACGAACCGCTCGCGCCCGACCTCCTCGCGCGACGTGCCCTGCTCGACGAGGTGCTTCTCGACCGCGTTCTGCGTGGAGATCCCCGCGTGGTCGTAGCCGGTCAGAAACGCCGCCTCGAAGCCGCGCATCCGGTGCCAGCGCACGAGCAGATCGGCCAGCGAGATCTGCAGCGCGTGGCCTGTGTGCAGGGCGCCGGTCACGTTCGGCGGCGGATGCGCGACGACGAACGTCTCGCGTCCGGAGCCGGGCTCGGCGTTGTAGAGACCCTCCTCCTCCCAGGTGCGCTGCCAGCGCTCCTCGACGGCCCTCGGCTCGTACAGCGGCTCCATGAGGCAAGTTTACGAGGACGTGAGCGAGTTCTTTCACGCGCTCGGGGTGTTTTTCGACGAGCTCGCCTCGGTCAGCTGGCCTGCGCTCGGGATCGCGCTCGCGCTCGGCGTGACGAAAGTGCTGCTGCGGACCGTCGCCTGGCGGAACATCATCCGGGCGTCCTACCCGGAGGAGCGCGTCCCGCTGCCGCCGGTCGCGGGCGCGTACTTCGCGGGGGTCGGCCTGAACTCGATCCTGCCCGGCCGCGCGGGCGACGTGGTCAAGCTCTACCTCGTCCGGCGGAGCATCCCTGCGACGACGTACACGACCCTCGCCGCGACGCTGTTCGTCGAGACGCTGCTCGACCTCGTGCTGGCCGGGACGCTCTTCATCTGGGCCCTCACGCAGGGAGTCCTGCCGAGCCTGAACGTCCTACCCGAAGTGCCCGCGTTCGACTGGGGCTGGCTCCTGCGCGACAGCAAGACGACCGCGATCGTCGTCGCCGCGCTCACGGTCGGCGCGATCGCCTTCTGGTGGTGGGCCGAGCGGCACATCGAGAACTTCAAGAAACGGGTCAGCCGCGGGCTCGCGATCCTGCGAGACCGGCCGCGCTACGCGCGCGAGGTCGTCAGCTGGCAGCTCGCGAGCTGGGTCTGCCGCGTGGCCGCGCTCTACTTCTTCCTCCGTGCGTTCCACGTCCACGCGACCGTGCACAACGCGCTCCTCGCCCAGGTCGTGGACAGTCTCGCGACGCTCCTGCCCTTCTCGCCGGGCGGGGCCGGGACGAAGCAGGGGCTGCTGGTCTACGTCCTCCAGGGACAGGCGCCGTCGTCGCGCCTGCTCGCGTTCAGCGTCGGCGCCCATGTTGCGGTCGTGATCGTGAACGTGGCGCTCGCCGCAGGCGTGATCTTCCTGATGCTGCGAACGCTGCGCCTGCGCGAGGTCATCGCCCGCGCGAAGGCAGACGAGGCCGGCGATGTGCCTGCACGAACCGAATAGGAGAGCTGAAGGCAACTTGGCAGCCCAATCCGATGAGAGGACGCTCGCGCAGGCGGCGTTATGAAGCGGGCGCGCGCCAACTGGGCTGCACCCACGCTCCACGCATCAGCACCCGCCGGGTCCCTCCGTGGCTCGAAATGGTCCACAAGCAACCCCGCTGCTGTCCGCACCCCGGGCCGGAGAATGCGATCAGCGAGCCGTTCGGCGACCAGCTTGGGCCGCCCCAGCCTCCTGGGCTCAGCGGCAAGCCCAGGTACATGTTCGCAAGCGCATGGCGTCTCAGGCCACTGGCGGTTGCCACCACGATCGTCCTCATGCGCGGGATGTTGGCCTCACGGATGTATGCAAGGCGCTTGCCGTCGTGCGACCAGGCGGGCCACGCGAGCACGTCCCCCTGTGGCGAAGACGCGGTTTGACCAGAACGTAGCGCGTCGCGAAGATGGCTGCCGTCCGGGCGGATCGCGAGCAGTCCGCTCACCGGACCGGCTTCCCAGCCGAAGACGATCGTCCGGCCGTCGGGTGACCAGCTCGGGTGCGCTCCGTCTTCTGTGTTCCCGCGACGACCGCGTAAGAGAGTCCGCAGGCCGGTGCCGTCCGCATTCACGACCTGCAGGCTCGCCCCCTTGGCCATAGGCCGCCCAGCGCCGAAGACGAGCTGGCGGTCATTCGCCCCCAGCTCGCTCCCGAGCAATCGGTCATGACCTGGCCGATCCGATGGAGGTCCCTGCCGTCGCTGTTCATGACCATGAGCGGACAGCTCGTGTCCGGGGGGTAGCCGCGCTCAAACGCGATGCGCGTGCCTGCTCGCGACCAGACGGGGAGAGATCGAACTCTTTGCCAGTCCTCTTCGTCAACTGCCTCAGCGCACCGCCGGGGTCGCGCCGGTAGATGCCGAGACTGCTGGAAAAGACGATCGAGCCGCGAACCGCTCGCGCGAGGTGTGTTTTCGGCGCCGCTTGGCTCAGGGCGCCTGCCGTAGAGCAGCTGGCCGCTACGAGTGCTGCCAGCAGCACGGCTGGAACATTACGGCTGCGCATGTACAAAGTCTGAGACAGCGTGTCGAGAGATCAACGTCCGCGCGACAGCCGGGTGACATTCCCGCACACTGGCCCAGGCCGCGGCGAGGCTCACGCGACTAGCGCCGGTAGGATTTGTCTATGGGCCGGATCCTGAGGAGACTGAAGCAGCTGCCGCTTCCTTCGTTTGACCGCGGCGATCACGCGGTCGAGTCGGAGCGCTCGGTGGAGAACACCGATGCGCTGGCGGCATCAGGCGATCAGGGCAGCGACCCGGGCGTTAGCATCCACCAGGGCGCACCGCCGAACTGGATCAAGCCCGACGACGGCCGCCCGCGGCACTGACCGGCTCCTCGGGGACATTCCCGCAGGCTGGGCCACGGGGTGGTGCAAGAGCCAGCGGCCTAAGCGGCGAGTCGATCCGCAACTGCGAGCATCTGCCCGCTGACGGGCTGCAAACCCACCTTCGTGCCGAGCAGGCCGGTAGAGACGCGCTCAACCACGCCCCATTCCCAGATGCTGGTGGCGTCGAGACCCGTGCGGTCTGCGAGCCATCGGGCACGTTCATGGGGATCATTGTCGGCGACGTCGAGCGGGTCCTCGCGCATGATGATCCCGAGGTCGTACTCCGGTTCTGCGAGGAGTCCGTCCGGGTCGACGAGCTTGAATCCGTCCGGCGCCTCCAACGCGTTCCACTGATGGACGTCGCCGTGAACGAGGACGGCCCGTTCGTCGCGATGCGCGTCGCCGCGTCGCGCCGCGCATGCGATGGCGTGGTCGATGGCGCGCTCCGAGCATGGGCGATCCAGCTCCTCCCAGGTCGCCGCGATGAAGTCGGTGAGCCAGCGACTCTTCTCGGCGCCGGTTGGGAGACCGCTGCCAGGCGCAGGTCGCCATACACGTGCTGCCGTCGAGCAGAGGATCTCGTGGCGTCTGCGGATCGGCAGCGCAAGCTCGTAGAGCGACCGCCCGAGACGTTCGAGCAAGAGTGCACCGCGCACGGGGTCATCGCGCAGCAGTCGTACGCATCCTTCCCCGTCGGTGAGTCGCAAGACGGCGATCTCGTTCTCGGCCGCGTCACCGTCGCGGGGCACGATGAGCTTCAACACGGCCTCCATGCCGTTTGCGCAGGTGGCCTGCGCGACGAAAGCCTCGGTCGAGTCGCGATAGGCGTCACCGACCGCGATGCCCCACTCCCGCTCCAGGCTTGCGACAAGCAGCGGCAGGTCGTCCAGCCATAAACCCGCACCGACCGCGAGCGCCTTCTGGCGCACCACTTCGGGGACCTCAATCACGATTCACAGTGCACAACACCGCCCCGTGCTCGGGTGCGGAGAGCCAGAGGTTTCCCGGTGCTGCTACGCCGACTCTTCGGCGAGCTCTTCGTCGTCCTGCTCGGAGTCGGCGCCTGCGCTGGTGACGAGCGTCGGCTTGATGCCGCCCGCGATCGTCTCCTTGGTGATCGCGCACTTGACGACATCCTTGCGGGACGGAAGCTCGAACATCACGTCCAGGAGCGCGCTCTCGATGATCGAGCGCAGCCCGCGCGCACCGGTCTCCCGCTTGAGCGCCTTCTCGGAGATCTCCCAGAGAGCCTCCTCCGTGAAGACGAGCTCGATGTTGTCGTAGGCGAAGAAGCGCTGGTACTGGCGGACGAGCGCGTTCTTGGGCTCGGTCAGGATCCGAACGAGGTCTTCCTTCTGGAGCTGGTGCACGGCCGAGATGACCGGCAGGCGGCCGATGAACTCCGGGATCAGCCCGTAGGCGAGCAGGTCCTCGGGCATCACCTTCGCCAGCATCTCCGACGCCTCGAACGAGTTGCGCGACCGGATGTCGGCGCCGAACCCGACCGCGTGCTTGCCGATCCGCTTGCCGATGATCTTCTCGAGGTCGGCGAACGCGCCGCCGCAGATGAAGAGGACGTTGGTCGTGTCGATCGAGAGGAACTCCTGGTGTGGGTGCTTGCGCCCGCCCTGCGGCGGCACCGAGGCCACCGTCCCCTCGAGAATCTTCAGGAGCGCCTGCTGGACGCCCTCGCCCGAGACGTCGCGCGTGATCGACGGGTTGTCCGCCTTGCGCGCGATCTTGTCCACCTCGTCGATGTAGATGATCCCGGTCTCGGCCTTCTTGATGTCGAAGTCGGCCGCCTGGATCAGCTTGAGGAGGATGTTCTCGACGTCCTCGCCCACGTAGCCGGCCTCGGTGAGGGCGGTTGCGTCGGCGATCGCAAACGGGACGTTGAGGATCCGCGCCAGCGTCTGCGCCAGGAGCGTCTTCCCGCATCCCGTCGGGCCGAGCAGGAGGATGTTCGACTTCTGCAGCTCGACGTCGTCCTCCTCGGTCGCCATCTGCACGCGCTTGTAGTGGTTGTAGACGGCGACGGCGAGGGTGCGCTTCGCCTCCTCCTGCGAGACGACGTAGTCGTTCAGGACGGAGTAGATGTCACGCGGCCGCGGCAGGTTGTCGAGATCGAGCTGGGCCGGAGCGGTCAGCTCCTCGTCGATGATCTCGTTGCAGAGGTCGATGCACTCGTCGCAGATGTAGACCCCTGGGCCTGCGATGAGCTTCTTGACCTGACGCTGGCTCTTACCGCAGAAGCTGCAGAGCAGCTGCTCGTTTCCGTCGGATGCGCGGGCCACGTCTCTCCTTTTACCTCGGAATCGGCTCCCAGGCTAGGGCTAGGGTTTAGCCCCGTCCTTCGATGTGTCTCGGTGGATGATCACACTGTCGATGATGCCGTAGTCCTTGGCCTCCCCCGGGGTCATGAAGTAGTCGCGCTCCATGTCCTTCGAGACCTTGTCGATCTCCTGTCCCGTGTGCTCGGCCATGATCTCCTCGAGCCTCCGCTTCAGGGCAATCGTCTCACGTGCGTGGATCTCGATGTCGGTTGCCTGCCCCTGGAAACCGCCCCAGACCTGGTGAATGAGGATCTTGGCATTCGGCAGCGCCATTCGCTTTCCTTGCGCGCCGCCCGCCAGAAGGAGCGCGCCCATGGACATCGCCGTGCCCACGCAGATCGTCTGCACGTCCGGCTTGATGAACTGCATCGTGTCGTAGATCGCGAGCCCGTGGTACACGGAGCCGCCCGGCGAGTTGATGTAGATCGAGACGTCCTTGTCGGGGTCCTCCGACTCGAGATGGAGGAGCTGGGCGATGATCAGGTTGGCGATCTGGTCGTCGATGGGCGTTCCGAGGAAGATGATTCGCTCGTTCAGAAGGCGCGAGTAGATGTCGAACGAGCGCTCGCCGCGCGACGTCTGCTCGATCACCATCGGGATCAACGGGCTCATGGTTTCTCCTCTGAGTTTCTTATGTGTCGACTGGTCATTTCAGACGGCCGCACGGGCGAAGCCCGTTCGGCCTGACCGTGACACCGCAAGCGGCGTCACGCTGGCTCCTTGCTGCCGGGGGTCCACAGTTTCGTCTCGGTCGGGGGAGATTCCTTGTCAGGTGTCCAGATGCTCTCGCGGGCGCGCGCGACGTCGACGGGGACGCGCTGCGCCTCGGCGGCGACGCGGTCGAGCGCCTTGCGCAGGCGCAGGTCGCCGCGAAGCGTCTCGTAGCCGCCGCCCTCCGAAACCTGCTTGACGGCCTCGTCGGCATCGTCGCCGTGGGCCTCGGCCTGCTCGCGGATCAGCTCCTCGATCTCCTCGTCGGTGACCTCGAGCTCGAGCTTGTCGGCCACGGCCTCGAGCACGAGCTCGCGCGCGACCGACTGCTGCGCCTCGTGGCGGAGGCGCTCGACGAGCTGGTCGCCGCTCTCGCCCGAGAGCTGGAGGTACATCTCCGGGCTGATGCCCCGGCGCTCGAGTGAGCGGGCGAATGCGTTCAGCAGCTCGCGTGTGCGCGCCTCGACGAGCGGGCCGGCGGCCTCGACTCCCGACGCCTCGGCGAGCATGTCGACCGCGGCGGCGCGGAACGCCGTCTCGGCCTCCTCCTCGAGGACGTCGCGGATGCGGCCCTCGATGTCTGCGCGCAGCTCGGCCAGCGTGTCGAACTCGCTCGCGGCGCGCGCCAGCTCGTCGTCGAGCGGCGGAAGCTCCTTCTCCTTGATCTCCTTGAGCGTGACGGTCGCCTTCGTGGGCGCGCCGTCGTCCTGCGGGAGCTCGATCTCCTTCGTCTCGCCGGTCGCGGCTCCCGTGAGCGCGCGCTCGAGCTCCTCGATGAGCCGCCCGGCTCCGAGCTCCACAACGAGGTCGCGCTGCGACTCGCCCGAGGGCTCGGACACGTCGATCACGATCACATCGCCCGTGCGCGCCGGCCGGTCGTCGATCGGTGCGAGCTCGGCGACGTTCGCACGCAGCGCCTCGATCTCCTGGTCGACCACCTCCTCGGGAACCTCAGGCTCGGCGTAGGGAACCTCGAGCGTCGTCCAGTCGGCCGGCTCGGGCTTCGGCTGCACCGAGACAGTGGCCGTGAAGCTGAACGCGTCGTCCTCGGAGTTGGGAAGGTCGTAGTCGTACTCGGGCGCGGCGACGGGCCGGATGCGCGTGCTCGCGGCCGCGTTCATGAACCAGCCGCCGATGTGGCTCTCGACCGCCTCGGTGAAGAGCCGCTCGCGCCCGATCCGCGCGCGCAGCACCTGGTCGGGCACCTTCCCCTTGCGGAAGCCCGGGATCTTGACCGAATGCGCGAGGTCCGAGGTCGCGTGCTCGACCGCGTGCTGAAGATCGGCCTGCGGAACCTCGACGGTGAGCCGGACACGGTTGTCCGGGAGCTCTTCGACCTGCGCTGCCATCGCCTGGTTCATTCAACCAGAGAGGTTCGGGCTCACGGAGTGAGGCCGTAGAGGCCGATCGCGTTCTCGCGCAGGATCAGCCGCGCGGCCTCCTCGGCCTCCGCCGGCTCGAGCTCGGCCGAGAGCACCTCGGCGAGCGCCTCCCGCCACCACTTCGCGGCCAGGTAGTACAGCTCGGGCGTGCGGGCCGCATCGGATGCGTACAGGAGCTTGGAGACCGGAGCCAGCTCGAGCGCCTCGCGCAGCGCTTCCGCCGGCCGCGAGACGTGCGGGATCGTCAGCGAGAGGTCGAAGTGGACGTTGCCGTACACGTGCGCGAGCCAGCCGGCCTCGCGGACGAACGGGTAGCAGTGCAGGAGCACGAACGGCGTCTCGCCGAAGCGCTCGATCAGCGGCTTGAGGTAGCCCGGGTCGGAATGCGGAAGATGGAGGTCGGAGTCGCCGAAGCCTGCGTGGACCTGGACCGGCAGCGGCCGGTCGGTGGCGTCGTTCGCCTCGAGCGCGGCGAGCACCGCGTCGCCGACGTCCACGAGCCCGCCCCGGTAGGCCGCGATCGTCTTCAGGGCCGCGAACCCGTTCGCCCGCGCAGCGGCGACCTCGGCGCGGACCGCGTCCAGGTCGCCCAGCTCCTCCGCGATCCGCTCGATCCGCAGGACTGGCATTGCCTCGCAGCCCGCGAGCTCGCCGAGCTCGTCCCAGGTCGTGCTCTCGGCGGGCGGCGGGAAGCCGTCGTCGACGAGCAGCCACTCGGTGCCCGTCGCCTGCAGCAGCCTCGCCGCATACTCGGCCGGGTCGGACTCCAGCCGGTACGCGTACACCGCCTCCTCCAAGGGCTCGACCTCGAAGAGCGCGGCCAGCTCCCGGACCGCGCGGCGGTAGGTCAGCCCGGTCGCGACGTGCGGCCACTGGCGCGGATCGGTGCTCTCCGAGAACAGGCCGCGGAACTCGTCGAGCGTCGCGGGCTTTTCCCGCAGGATCCCGTGCGCGTGATGGTCGACGAGGCCGACCCGGTTCAGTACTTCAAGAAGTGGCCCTGCTGTTCGAATGCCTCGTCACCTTCCGAGTAGGCCGCCCACTCTGAGCGGCGGACGGCGAGGTAGGACGTCGTAAGCGCCGGCCCGAGGGCGTCCATCAGCAGGCGGTCGGACTCGAGCGCGTCGAGCGCCTCCTTCTGGGTCGCGGGCAGTGGCCGGATGCCGAGCACCGCCCGCTCCTCCTCCGGGAGCGTCGCGGGGTCGACCTCGACCGGATCCGGGGGCTCGAGGCTCCGCGCGAGCCCGTCGAGCCCCGCCGCGATCAGCCCGCCGACGGCGAGATAGGGGTTACAGCTCGCGTCGGCCGACTTCAGCTCGACGTTGGTCGAGGCTTCTTCGCTCCCGCGGAAGACCGACGGCACGCGCACGGGCGCCTCGCGGTTGTCGTGCCCCCAGCACGTGAACGCCCCGGCCCAGTAGTGCGGGACGATCCGGCGATAGGAGTTGAAGCTCGGGGCGGTCAGGCCGCACAGGCCGGGCAGGTGCTCGAGGACGCCCGCGATGAACGAGCGTGCATCGTCCGAGAGGCTGTCGGCCCGCGAGGCGTCGTGGAAGCGGTTGCGCTCGCCTTCCCAGAGCGAGAAGTGGATGTGGCACCCGTTGCCGGCCCCGTCGGGCCACGGCTTCGGCGCGAGGGAGGCGACCAGCCCGTGCCCGGCCGCGACGCCGCGGATCGTCTCGCGCACGAGCACCTGCTCGTCGGCGGCGCGCAGGGCGGGCGCGTGTGCGGTCGAGATCTCCTGTTGGCCGTGGCCGAGCTCGGCGTAGTACTGCTCGAGCGGGAGCGCCTGCGCGTCGAGCGCGTCCACGAGGTCGTCCACGTAATCCTGAGAGGCGGTCATCCCGATCGTCGAGAAGCAGAGACTCGAGTCGACGGGCGTGAAACCGTCGTCGGACCGGGTCGCGAGCGAGAACTCGTTCTCGAACGCGACCTCGAGCGTGAGCCCACGCTTGTCGAGCCACGCGATCATCCGCTTCAGGAAGGAGCGCGGGCACTGAGGCGCGGCCTCCCCGTCGAGCCCGACGAGGTCGACGAGCAGGGCGCCCGTGCGCGGCGCGTACGGGAGGACGCGGAACGTGTCGAGGTCGGGCACGAGCCGGACCTCGCCGATCGGCCCCATCCCCTCGACCGGCTGCAGTTGGTCGAGCCCGCTCATCGCCTGCATCGCGACCGTCAGGCCGATCCCGCTCCGCAGGCGCCCTTCCAGGCCGCGCAGCGCGCTCGCCTTGCCGCGGACGGTGCCGTCGTTGCCGCACCAGAGGAACCGGACGAGTCGGAGGCCCGCCTCGTCAGCCGCCTTCACGACATGAGCCGGCTCCACTAGTCGTCCGGCTCGCCGTCACCGTAGTCGAGGTTCTCGAGCCGCGTCATCAACCCGACCCCGCGGAAGAAGACCTTGTTCGAGCGCGGGTAGAAGCAGATGTCGTTCGGCTCGCGCGTGCCGTAGGCGAGGTACGTAAGGCCCTCCGGGCCGGCGACGATCGAGTGCGCGATCCGGGTTCCGGGCGGGCGCGCGACCACGTGCCCGGGACGAAGCTCGTGCGACTCGAACACCGCTCCGCGCTCGGCGGTGAGCGGCGTGGGCCAGAGCTCGACGGCTCCGCCGCCCTCGAGCACGACGAACGCCTCCGACTCCTCCGAGTGGCAGTGCGGGATCGAGCCGCGCCTGCCCGCCTGGCGGTTGATCCAGTTCAGGCCCGAACGCTCGGAGCCCGCAGCCGCGGCCAGCAGCTTGTCTCCGTCCTCGTCGAGCGGGAGGTCGTCGAACGCGACCACGTTCGGCGGCCGCTCGCCCGGCTCGGCGAACTCGAGCTCGCCGATCTCGGCCTCGACGTCCCACGGGTCGTCGTCGCGCCCTTCCGTCCACGGCCAGCCTAGGCGGATCGCCCGCGAGCGCGGCAGCCAGGCGACCTCGACCGGATGTCTCGTGCCGAAGACGAGGTAGTCGAGCCCGTCAGGCCCCGCGCGCAGCGTGTGCTCTTCGTGGTCGGCCAGGTGGACGATCGTGTCGCCGGCGCGCACCTCGCAGACGCGCTCGTCCTGCCACGAGAGGCCGGAGCCGCCGAGCACGTAGAAGATCTCCTCCGAGAGCCCGTGCGAGTGCGGCGGCGTCGAGAGCCGGCCGGGGTCGATGCGGACGCGGTTGAGGCCGATCCCTTCCGCCCCCGCCGCGTCGCCGAGCCGCTGCCAGGTCGCGGCCATCGGGCCCTTCTCGCGGTGGACAGCCTCGACCTCGTCCCAGTGCGCGAGCACGGCGGGAGTATCGCCGCTCAGCGAAGCTGCAGGTACTCGTTCGCGCCGCTGACCGAGAGCCCGGGCGTCGGGCCGCCGCCGATGACGTAGACGCGGCCGGCGAACGCGAGGACGCCGAGCCCGTGCCTGGGCGTCGGCAGGTCGGGCAGCCGCGACCAGGTTCGGCCGCGGACGTCGTACGCGTACACGCTTGGAGAGGTGCCGGCCGACGACTCGCTCCCCGCCGAGATCAGGACCGACCCGACCGCGGCCGAGTCGGTCCCGCCTCGCGTCTCGGGAACGGGCGGCAGCGTCGCCCAGCGCTTCCGGGCCGGGTCGTACGCCTGGAGGGTGTCGAAGTTCACGCCCGCCTCGCGTCCCGCGATGGCGTAGACGCGGTTCCCGAGCGCGCTCACGCCCAGGTGCTCGCGCGGCTTGGGCCCGGGGATCACAGACCAGCGGCGCCGAACCCGGTCGAAGGCCAGCGCCTTGCGAGCGAGGCCTCCGCTCGCCACGCCGCCGATCACGTAGAGCATCCGGCCGACGATCGCCGCACCCGCTGCCGCCCGCGGGGCCGGGAGGTTCGGCAGGCGCCGCCAGCGTCCTTTCGAGAGGACGAAGGCCCTCGTCGGCGCGCCATAGCCGCCGACGACGTAGAGTTTCTTGTCCGGCCGAAGCCGCCATCGCGTGGTTCACGGCAACGGGCAGATCGGGCAGCCGTCGCCAGCGGTTCCTCGCCGGCGAATAGGCGTCGACGCGCTTGGAGCTGCGCCCGTCGGCGAGGAATCCGCCGGCGATCACGAACTCCTTCCCGACCGTCGCGGCCGCCACCTCGCTCCGCGGGACAGGCAGCGGAGCCGCCTGCTTCCACTCGAGCGCTTGCCGCGCAGCAGGCCCGGACGAGGCAGCGCCGAGCACGAGCACGCAGACCCCGAGCATGGCGACAAGCCGCGGAGTCATCGGAGTGCAGTATGCGTATGCTCACCGGCCGTGGGCGAGTCCCTTCTGACGCTCGAGACACCCGATGGACGCGAGCTTGCGTACGCGCTGTGGGGTGACACCGACGGCTTCCCGGTCCTGGCGTTGCACGGAACGCCTGGCTGCCGACTCGAGCGCTGGCCGGACGAGGAGCTCTATCGCGGCCTCGGCGTCCTCCTCGTAACCCACGACCGGGCCGGGTACGGCAGGTCGACGCGTCGTCCCGGCAGGCGGATCGTCGACGAGGTCGACGACGTGGTGGCACTCGCCGATCATCTCGGCCTCGAGCGCTTCGGCGTCACGGGTGGTTCCGGTGGCGGGCCGCACGCCCTCGCTTGCGCGGCGCTCCTGCCCGACCGGGTGGTGCGTGCAACCTGTCTGGTCGGCGTCGCGCCGCTCGGAGAGCCCGGGCTCGACCAGGATTCCTGGCTCGCGGGCATGGATCCGGAGAACGTGAAGGAGTTCGGTTGGGCGCTCGCCGGAGAAGAGGTCCTGATCCCGGAGCTCGAGGGCGTGAATGCGAAGGCGGCTGCCCGTGTGGCCGCCGATCCCGCCTCGGTGCTCGACGGCTTCGAGCTGAGCGAATCGGACCGATCGGCGCTGGCGCGCAAGGAGACGATGCAGGTCATTCGCGAATCGTGGGCCGAGCACTCGACGCGAGGCGTCGGCGGCTGGGCCGACGACGACCTCGCGGCCCTGCGACCGTGGGGCTTCGAGGTCGACCGCATATCGATCCCGGTCCTGGTCTGGTACGGAGCAACCGACGTTCTCGTTCCACCCGCGCACGGCGAATGGCTGGCTGCACACGTCCCGGGTTGTGTGGTCAAGATCGACGACGACGCCGGGCACCTGGGCACCGACCCCGCGACGGAGATCGCAGCGAACATGCGCTGGCTGAGCGAGGGCGTGCCACCCGCCGGGTCTAGCTAGGAGTGGTCCGCCTCCTCCGGCTCGACGCCCATCCGCGTCTCGTAGGATGGGCGGAGGAGGATGCCACGTGGCGACGTCTGATCCGATCGCCGAGATCATCGGGGACTATCGAGCCTTCGCGGCGATGCAGCGCGACCGTCTTGTTGCCCGCGGCATCGACATCGCACCCTACGCGCTCAGCCACCTCGCCGTCCGCGTCGCCGATTGGGATCTTTACGTCCACCAGCGCACGCTTCTCGAGCGCCATGCGAGGGCGAACAGGGAGAATCTCTGGAACGGGCGTCCGATCTCCCTGATCGTGCTCGCCGAGCCGCTCGATGTCCTCGACGGGACTCCGGTCTCGCTCATCGAGCTCATCCCGCCCGTTCACCAACGCGTCTACCGGATGGGCCTCGAGCACCTCGGCGTCGTCGTCGGTGAGGACCTCGACGACTTCTCACGAGAGCATCGGGCCGCGCTAACCGGTCAGCAGTTCCAGAGTCCCAGCGTCGACCCGGTCTACGTCCTGTTCGAGGACTTCACCCACGTAAAGTTCTACCGGCGCTCCTTGCAAGAAGGCGTCATCCTCGAGGGAGCGCGCTTCGACGGCTTCAACCACGTCGACGACTGGGTGCCACAGCGGCTGGTCACCGCTACCGGCCCGAACCCGCTGCCGCGCTAACCCAGGCTGCTGCGGCCGACTTCCAGCTGACCGAACTCGAGGCTAGGAGAGGTCGCTGAGCGAGAGCGGAGGCCCGAGGATTTCGCAGCCATACCCTCCGAACAGCCGCACCAACTCATCCATCGGGGGCATGACAGCATCGGCCGGGGGTTCCGAGCCAGTGACGGGAACGCCCAGGCTGACGAAGACCTGTTCGACCCCACCGGGGCTGGCGGTCACGAGCATGCGTGCGCGCTCCGAGCGGACGACGTAGGCGTGAGGGATGTCGCGCGGAGCGAAGAGGAAGTCGCCCGCGGCGACGTCGATCCGCTCTTCGCCGACGCGGAAGGTGACCTCGCCCTCGAGGACGTAGAACGTCTCGTCCTCGTTGTGATGAACGTGCAGGGGAGGCCCGGTGTCACGCGGGTCGTCGACCTCGATCTGAGAGAAGGCGTTGACGCCTTCGGCGCCGCCTGCTTTGACGGTGAGGCGGCCGCTCTTCCACCAGACGTCGGCGAGGCCTTCGCCGGACGCGACGCGGTAAGGCTTGGTGACGGTCTCGGTCATTTTCTTCGTCTCCTTCGGATCGTCGTACGGGTCGGACGAGAGACTCGCCGGTCAGGCCTCTACGAGGATCACGAGCGTCTCGGGGACGACCCCGTCGTCCGCCATCGCTTCTGCAGCCGCCTCCGTCTCCATCGCAGCCGTGACGGCGTCCATATCCGGGACGTCCATCAGCACGCCGACCCGAGTGGGGTTCTGCGGGTCGACGAAGGTTCGGATGTTCGTGACGCCGAGAGGGCCGAAGAACTCCTCACGCCTGGGCGAAGCGAGCCAGTGATCCTTGTCCTTCACGTCGTGATAGCCGAAGACGGTGGGCATTGAGCCTCCTTCGCGTTGGATGGCGGCGGGTACGGCGCCGGACGTGGATGAAGATACGGCCTCGAGCCACGACGTGCCACTCGACGCGCGATGGGCGGTCGCCTGGGCAAGCGTCCCGGAATATCACCCGACGCAATCGGTCGCGGCTTGCGCCGATTACGCTCACCCGTGGTGACGCGACGACGGTGGCAGCGCTACAGGTACGGAGCCCGAGGCCTCCGGCTAGTGGCTGCCGTATTCCTTCTAATGCTCATCATCGCCGTACTCGCGCGATACCCCATCCGGGCGGGTGATCGTGCCGCGTGAGCGAGCTTCCTTGTCATCTGATTGCGGAATCCGCCGCCGTAGCCGACATGCGCGGCCGCGGCTCCGACGCGTTCTGGGTCGACGGCAATGCGGGCGAGAGGACTCGAACCTCTAGGGGGCATTCGCCCCAACGGGACCTAAACCCGCCGCGTCTACCAATTCCGCCACGCCCGCGTCATTCAAGGATAGATCCGGTTCACGACTAACTAATTGACGGATGGCCAGTCCAACACTCGCGATGACCGCAACCATCATTCAGCTTCCAACGGTCGAGTCGCTCAGCGAGGAGATCCGCGGCCTCGTCTATGAGCGTCAGACCCTGCGCGCAGTCGGGGCCGACTCCGACGTGCTCGAGCGCAACCGCCTCGAGCTCGTCCGGATCCAGCAGGACCTGATCAACGCCCTGATCCGACGGTACCGCCGGGTCGCCGCCTAGGCGTTCTCGCAAAGAGGTGGCGGAGGGGACTCGAACCCCCGACCACCGGGACCACAACCCGGGGCTCTACCAACTGAGCTACCGCCACCACGAACCGGAGACAGGATAGCTCTCCGCCCGTGGCAAACTGGTCCACGGGCCCCGTAGCTCAGTGGATAGAGCGGCGGACTTCGAATCCGCGTGCGGAGGTTCGACTCCTCCCGGGGCCATGCGGGTTAGCGCCTTCAACGTGGTCGGGCGGGTAAGCGAACGGGTAGATCGCACCCCCGCCCGGCTGCGTCCGTCCCCGCACGTACGCTGGCAACGGAGTCGTGCACTGGGCTGAAGCGATCACCGTGGCCATTTCGGTCCTCTTGTTCGCGGCGGGAGTCATCGCGAACGGCATTCGAGATCGACAGCAGCGTGAGAGCGCGATGATGGAACGGGCCGCGGCAGGCGTCGTCACCGCCTCGAGCAAAGTCCTGAGTGCGCTCAAGGCGCTCGAACGCGCAGAGTCGGCATCGGAAACAGCGCTCGACTGGCTCGACGATGCGATCGACGGACTCGCCTCGGCGCATGCTTCACTCATCCTCGCCTTCGGGCATGCCGGGGATCGGCCGGCCTCACCCCCGACTGCGGCAGACTGGTCACGGACGTTGAACCGAGTGTCGCTAGCGCTCGCCGGGCCTCTGCGCGGCGACAAGGCGGTCGCGGACGTGGTGCTCCATCGTCCGGCCGACCACAAAGAACTTGCGCAGAAGCTGATCGATCGGGGCGTCGACGAGGGCGTGCTGACGGCTGGCAAGGCGACCGACGTCATCTCCGCGGTACGCGCAGATTTCGTGGCCACAGCGCGCGACGCGATTGCGACCGGCAGGTCGGGACGCGCGCCCGCGGGAGCAGGTCGGTTTCCCGAGTCGTCGAGCTCTCGTCCCTGACCCATCTCTGAACGAAGAGCGCCTGGCAGCGCCTAGGCGTTGCATCTGCTCTTCCTCGACGAGAGTGGGCGGCTCGACCAGGGACGAGCTAGGTTCCACAGACGCCCGCGGCGACGTCCTGGAAGCGCGGAGCACCGCCAACACCGGTTAGGGCTGGGGCCACCGTCCAAAGGTCCGTTCGCCGCCGAAGTTTGGCTCAAGCGACCCCAATGCCGTAAATACCACTTCGCTCACCACGCGGCCAATCAGGCCGTTCATCTCGCCGCTCGCCATAGCCTCTCGATCGTGCCGCCGTTCTCGGCCCTGGCAACGAAGCCGCGCTCCTAAACCTCTACCTCAGCGCCACGTCCGGCTTCTTCCGCGCTCGCTCGCGGGGTGGTCGTCGCCTAGTGAGATGCGACGCTCTCGTCCCGCCCCCAGACGTACACGAGGACAGGCGGCGTACAGAGGAGCGCAACCACCGTCAGCGTCAAGAAGCCAGTCACGACGAGCGTTGTCTCCCACGGCCCCCCGAGGAGGACCAAGCTGATGGTGTAGAAGCCCGAGATGACGACCACGAAGAACCACGCGAGGGCTGACCGATGCAAGAGACGCCAGATGATCAGCGCCTGGATCGCGACAACAACCGCGAAGCCGCCGGGTCCGCTCATGTAGGGATTGCCGGGGAGCAAGACGACGAGGTCGAAGAGCGCGAGCATCAGCCCTGAAATGAGGATCAGCGGTCGGGCGGGGGAGTCAGTCATCGCTACCGAGATTCTCGCACGCGAGGAGCACCGTGGCGCTCATCGGCTAGACGATGGGGCCAGGCGGCAAGCCGAACGCCCGGGCGCTTCCAACGACCCGGCCCTGGGTCGAGCCCTCTGCGGATAGGCGAGCAAGCCGCGGCCCCGTACCGTTCTCCGGACTAAGTGTGTTAGATGCAGCTATGACCCAGCTGCAGCCGCGTTCAGAGCACGCCGACGCCGCAGACGAAGCGCCTCCAGTTCCGAGGTCGCCGTCCGATCTCGATCAGGAGCGGCGTACGTCGATGGCTGCGGAGCGCACCTGGCTGGCCTGGTGGCGCACCGCGCTCGGCGCCACGGCCGGGGCGCTCGCTGTGGGCCGGTTCGCCCCGCAACTGCTCGACGTCGCCCCATGGCCATACATTCTGCTCGGCTGCGGTTACGCGTCACTCGCCGTCGGGCTCGCGATCGTGGGCGCACAACGCCAGCGTGAGTTGGAGCAGGCGCTGCGAACCGGTGGCCACGCACCGCTGAGGTTCCGCACCGTCGCGGTGTTCACCGTGGGCGGAGTCGCGCTTGCCGTGATGACCGTCGTGCTCGTGATCGCGCAGACCTGACGCTGTCTCAGCCCGAACTGGCTCTAGTTAGGGCGTCGTCGTTCGGCAGTTCTAGCGCGATTGCTCCACCGGGTTGCAAAAGTCGCCACGGGGCGTACCTTCAGCCCGGAAGGTGCCCGTTTGCAGGGCGGCTCGATTCCTCCCGGGGCCATGCGGTCTGCAAAAAGGATCGAAGCCGCCTGCGGGCTCGTAGAATCTCGCCGTGGAACGAGACATCACGCTCGGCCCGTTCTTCACGCTCGGCGTCGTGCTGGTCGGCATCGCGGCGCGTCGCCGCTCGTGGCTCCTGGCAGCAGTCGGCGTGGCATCGATCGCCGCCGATCAGCGCCTGCCGTTCGCGCGGCGCCTCAAGGAGAGGCTTCGAGGGTTGGGGGACCAGCCCCATGGCTCAGGGGTCTGAGCGGCTCGGTCTCGGTACGGCGATGGTGAGTATGCGATGGCCGGCTCAGCCGTGTTCGCCACGGGCTGATCCTCACGCCGCTTGAGCAATGCTTCCGCGATGGACAGTGGCCGGTTCAGCGACGAGCTCGAGGCCTGGCTTCGCAGCGACTCGCCCAAGACCCTCGGGGCGATGACCTCCGTCTTCGCAGAGAAGAGCTTCGCGGTCGGGATCCTCATGCTGATGTTCGTCCCCGCACTGCCGCTGCCGACGGGAGGGGTCTCTCACGTGTTCGAGGTCATCACCGTCGTGCTCGCGGCGCAGATGGTGCTCGGGCGGCGGATGGTCTGGCTCCCGGACCGATGGAAGGGCCGCGAGCTCGGCGAGGCGACGACGGAGAAGGCGATCCCGTTCATCATCCGGCGGATCCGGCAGATCGAACGTTTCTCGAAGCCGCGGGCCGCCTGGCTGTTCGAGCGTCACTGGGTCGACCGGCTCTGCGGCCTCGTGCTGGTGGTCTTCGCAATCGCCGCGGCGCTCGCCCCGCCGTTCTCGGGCCTCGACACGTTCCCCGCGCTGGGTGCCGTGCTGGTCGCGCTCGCGATCATCCTCGAGGACGTCGTCGTCCTCGGGCTTGGCCTCGTGGTCGGGACCGGCGGCGTCGTCCTGATCTTCACGATCGGCGCTGCGCTGTTCCACCTCCTGGGCCGCCTCATCTAGCTCAGTCGACCCGCGGCGCCACCTGGCGGATTGGAGTCGGCGAGCCTGGCAGCCCGCCGGGCTTCGAGGTGTTCTCGGGAACGCCGACGCATGTGAAGAGCAGCCCCTCGACCTGCTCGCCGAGCAAGCCGGCGATGTGCGAGTCCACGAAGGTCATCCCCGAGGCGCTGGCGTCCTGCGCGTACGCAGCCAGGTGGAGCCGGCCCTCGACCTGGCCCGCGGCGAGCTGTGCCTCCCGGTAGCCGCGGTCGTTGAGCGTGCTCACGTCGATCGCGGAGACGACCACGAACGCGGCGTCGCGGGCGAGGCCCTGGTCGTACGCAGCGTGGAACAGCTCCTCGCGGAGATCGCCTGCCCGCACCGGGGTCGCGAGGTCGGGCCAGCGGTAGAGGCCGGGCTCGACGCCTTCGACCTGGTGGACCGCAACCCAGTGCGGAAGGCCGATCCCGCGCATCGCGACGGCCATCGACGTGGTCAGGACCGACTCGGGCAGGCCCCGCTCGGGGTCCATCAGCCGCTGCGAGCTTCGGCGAAGCACGACGTCCTCGATGGTCGGCCCTGCGTCGGGCGCCTCGACCGGATCGCCCACGGGCCAGGGCCGGCCCCAAGCATCCAGCACCCCCGCGCGCTGGGCCGCCGTGACGAGCGGGAACTCGACGGGGTCGATATCGATCACGCCGCTCGCGGCCTCGCCGGACGGCTCCAGAGACGGCTCGCCGGAACCGAGCGCGACGACCACGGTCGCAAACTCGTCGGCGCCGTCGGCGCCGACCAGCGCGTCCATCGTCGAGTCCGGGAAACGGGTGAAGAGACGAGCGTCCAACCCCGCGGACGAGGCGAGCGCGAACAGCTGCGAGAGGAGCGTGCCCGTGTCCCAGTAGATGTGCCGGTAGCCGCGCTCGCGGTAGCGCCAGCCCGTCCGCCAGGGGACGCCTGTGAGGACGATCGCGGGTCCGTCGCCAATCGGCGGGGGGCCGATTTCGAGCAGCGCGTGCTCCTCCGGCTGGTACCAGTGCACCCCCGTCGGCAACTCACTCCCCTCCGGAACGGCGACGTAGAGCTCGAACGGGTGCCGGGCTCCCGCGGACCCGGCCGCGCGAAAGAGGATCCGGCGGCCAAGGCCTTTGCTCTCCGCGGTCCGGACGACGCCGGCCGAGAAGAACAGCAGCCGCGCGAGCTCCGCCAGGTCGAGCTCCGCCTTCGCCGGGTGCGCGGTCCCAGCAAGCACGGACAACGCCGACGCAGGGGTCGCGGGCATCTCCCTCGGAAGCTCGACCCTGGGCAGGTCCTGCTCGTAGCGCTTATACGGCCAGGGGTAGCGGTCCACGTCGTTGACCTCGAGGTCCTGGACGATCCGCGGATCCGCGATCGGCTCGGTCCACTCTCGACCCGGCTCGTAGGAGGTCAGCCGGTGCAGCGCCTGCGTGACCGTCTCGTCCGTCATGCGTCCTTGAAAGCCCCGTAGACCGCGATGCCGCCGTCCCGCCAGAAGCACTCCGGATGCGGGAAGCCCGCGTCCGCTATCAGGGCCAGCTCGTCGGGAAGCGACACGTAGAAGTCCTCCTGCGCCCACGCGGCGAAGTGCGCCTCGGCCTCCGTGCGGGAGATGCCGCTGCGCTCCATGTGCGCGTACCAGTCCTCGTAGATCCGCTTCCGCTCCGGCCCGTCCGGGTGGACGAGGAAGTCGCCGACGACGACCAGGCCGCCTGGCTCGAGCGCGGTCAGGATGGCGCGATAGAGCTCGCGCTTCTCGTCGTGTGTGTCCACGTGATGAAGCGCGAGCGATGCAACGACCGCGTGACAGCGCGGCAGCGAATCCTCGAACCGTGCGTGCCGGAGCTCGACGCGGTCCTCGTGGGCCCCGCACCTTGCTGCGGCGACCTCGAGCATGTTCGGATCGACGTCGACGAGCTGGACGCGGACGTCCGGAAGCGCGTCGAGGATCGCGCCCGCGAGGCCTCCTGTGCCGGCGCCGAGGTCGACGACGAGGCCGCCCGGCGGGACGTGGCCGTCGAGCCAGTGGACGACGGTCGCCACCATGCGCTCGTAGTTCGGGATGAACGTCCGGATCGTCCGGTCGTACTCGTCGGCGGCGATGCCGAGATGCCCTGCGACACGGTGCTCGTCGACCACCGGTAGAGACTAGGGGCTCGGCTGGTGGGCCGCCAGACGATCGGCGAGGTCGACGTGGGTGAGGTCGGGCGGAAGCGCGTCGAAGCCGGCCAGCGAGCACATCTCGAGCGCCCGCAGCACCTCGTCGCCCTGGATGTGTTCGTACCGGGAGGCCCGGAGCGCGGGATCCTGGAGGGCGAAGCCGTCGTTCGCCCAGACTTCGAGGTCGACGCTGAGGCCGGCGAGGCGCTTGCGGACGGCCCTGTCCGCCGCGTACCTCACCAGGCCCTCCGGGACCGACGGGCCCGAGAGCGCGGTCGAGACGTCGTGCGCGTCCTGCAGCGCCATCCCAAGGCCGAGCCCCTGGAGCGGATTGTCGTAGCCGGCCGCGTCGCCGATCAGGACGACGCCCTCCGCGAGCGGCTCTGGCGTCCGGCTGTCCTCGCCCGGAAACGTCGCGCAGGGCCCGGCCGGGATCGCTCGCTCCCAGCGGGCCACGCCGTCCACGCAGCGCAGCGTGCACGCCGCGAGGAAGCGCTCGACCGCGTCGCGCCCTGAGAAGCGAAGCCGCTGGTCCGCGGGAACGCCGAAGTACAGGCGAGCGCGTCCCGCTTCCTCCGGGAGGGAGAAGAACAGGAGGTCGGACTCGCGCGCGATCACGTTGACGTCCTCGTCGACTCCCTCGATCGCCTCGGCGAGCATCCCGACGAAGAACATCGACGGCTCGTCGACCTCGTACTCGATGCCGGCCTGCGCGCGGACCGCCGAGCGGCGGCCGTCCGCACCGACGACCAGCCCGGGCCGCGCCTCGTGCTCGGCGCCATCCTCCGACCAGTGCACGGACGGCGGGCTGCCGGGAGCGACCTCGAGCTCGCGGATCCCGGCGCGAACGTCGGCGCCTGCCGCAGCGGCCGCCTCCGCGAGCGCCGCGCAGGCGGCTGGGTGCGTGATGTTGAGGGACCCGCCGACCCCGTCGACGACCCCACCAACGTCGATCCGGACCGGCGCGGGCTCGGCCTCGTCGTACTCGTCCAGCCAGCGGACGACAAGAGCACCGGCGTCCAGGAGCGGCTGCTCGACGCCGAGCAGCCGAGCCACGCGCACGCCCCAGGGCCAGATGATCTCCCCGCGCACGTGGTCGCTGTAGGCCTGCTGGCGCTCGAGCACGAGCACGCTCGAGCCTTCTCTCGCCATCGCCGTGGCCAGCGCGCAGCCGGCGATCCCACCCCCGACGACGACGAGATCAGGCTCAGGCACGACGCGCTCTCAGCAGCGCGATCCCCGTGCCGATCGCGATGAGCCCGACGGCGAGACTCACGCCGCCCACGGCATGGGCATCCAGGTCGCTGCCCGCGATCGTGACGTACGTGTCGCCGCCTCCCTCGTCGCCGTTGTACGCGAGCGCGAACACGCCGTAGAGCCCGAGGAACACCCCGGCCACGATCAGCAGGGTGGACGCGAGGAGCTTCAGGCGATCACGACGACCACAGTCGCCAGGCCGAGCACGATCCCGGCGGCGGTGAAGACCAGCGCTGCCGTGCGCCCGAACGGGACGAAGCGGCCCTCGTCGAGCGCCTTCTCCTGTTGCTGCTGACGGAGGAGCGCGTAGCCGATGAAGGCGAGGCCCAGGAGCGCGTAGCCGACCCCGACGACCTGGTAGCCGACCGAGGAGCCAGTCGTCAGCTGCGGGACGATCTTGCCGACCCCGAGCGCGACGGCGAAGGCGGCGAGGGCGCTCCGCCACCAGGCGAGGTAGGTGCGCTCGTTGGCGAGGCGGGTCCGACGCGTCGCGTCGACGACGTCCTCGTTCCGTTCGCCTTCCACCATGCGCGAGCCTAACCGCTACTTGCCGATCATCACCTCGGTCGCCTTGACGAGGACGGTCACCTCGTCGCCCTCGGCCAACCCGAGCTGCTCGACGCTTCCGCGCGTGATCGCCGCGACGATGTCCTGGCCGCCGACGTCGACGACGACCTCCGCCATGATCGTTCCGGTCGTCACGCTTTTGACCGTGCCCTTCAGCTGATTCCGCGTGCTGAGCTCCACGACGCCTCCTCCGCTTGTCGACGCCGCAGTCTAGGTCGGCTTGACAACTGTCTCTGACGGTGTTTCTATTTAGCCATCATGCTAATTAGCGAGAGGGCTAAATGAAAACCGACCAGCTCAGCATCACGTTCGCCGCCCTCGCCGACCCGACGCGACGGGCGATCCTCGAGCGGTTGAGCGAGGGCGAGGCCACGGTCAACGAGCTGGCCGCCCCGCACTCGATGAGCCTGCCGTCGGTCTCGCGCCACCTCAAGGTGCTCGAGCACGCCGGGCTCGTCGTCAAGGGCCGCTCTGCGCAGTGGCGCCCATGCCGGCTCGACGCCGGCCCGCTCGTCGAGGCCGACGCGTGGATGGCCCCGTACCGCGACTTCTTCGAGGCACGCCTGCCGCGTCTCGAGCAGCAACTGGCAAAGAAGAAGAGACAGGAGGAGCAATGACCCCGCGACGCGACTTCACCCTCACCTGGACGCTCGACTCGCCACGAGCAGACGTCTTCCAGGCCTGGACCGACCCGGACCACCTCGGGTGGTTCTACAACGACGAGAACCCGATCCCGGGCGAGCCAATCGAGCTCGACCTTCGCGTCGGCGGCGTCTGGCGCCAGAAGATGGTCATCAGCGAGCAGACGGCCTACTTCACGGGCGGCGTCTACCGCGAGATCGTCCCGGACGAGAAGCTCGTCTTCTCCTGGGGTGCGACCGGCGGCTGGCCCGAGCTCGACCCCGAGCGGCTCGACGAGAGCCCGCTCGTAACCGTGACGTTCAGCGAGGCCGACGGGCAGACGGCGATGACCGTCCACCTCGAGCTGCCTACGAGCCTCACGGAGAACGAGGTGCAGGAGTGGTTCTCGATGGGCATCCGCGACGGCATGCGCCAAACCGTCGACCGCCTCGCTGCAGCGCTCGCGCGCACGCCGGTGTAGCGTCACCCCGTGAACCGGTTCGAGCAGGCCGTCTACGACTGCATGATCCCGACGGCCGAGCTGCTGGAGCAGACGACGAAGCCGCTGCACCGCGCGATCCTGCTCAACTTCTGGCGCCACGTGCACCTCGAGGGCGCGGGCGAGTACGACAAGATCACCGCGCCGGACATGATGGTCGACGAGCCCGTCTACCGGGTCACGTGGGGCGCGAACCCGACGGTCATCACGGGGAAGGAGGGCGTAGTCGCCTTCTACAAGGCCGTCGGCGACTCCGTGCTGTGGCACTCCGACGATCGGTTGTCCGTCGCCGACTGGGGGATCTGTGACGAGATCACCTTCCACGTGCTCGCGCCCGGATCCGACCTGCAGGCGATCGGGTACGAGGTCGAGCGCCCGGATGCCCTCTACCACACCGCCAGCCGCCAGGCGTTCATCTGGCCGTACGACGAACGGGCACGGCTCGCGGGCGAGCACCTCTACGAGGACAAGACGAGCCTCGTGATCGAAGAGGTGAGCCCGGAGGAGGCGATCACGCCCGCGCGCGTGCGCGAGATCCACGCCGAGCAGCTGGCGAAGCTCGAGGCCGAGCGCGGCGAGAACTTCTGGGTCTACGACCCGTCCTGATCGGCGAGCACCTCCGCAACCTGGCTCCGGTAGATTCGCCGCGATGGCTACGCGCGAGGCGGCCTGTCATTGCGGGCAGCTCCGTCTGGAGGTGACGGGCGAGCCGTTCGCGGTCGGCATCTCTGCAACTGCCTCGCCTGCCAGCGCCGGACCGGAAGCGCGTTCGGAGCGCGAGTGCTGTGAGCACGGCAGACACACTCGCATTCATGCCGGTAGGTATACGCCCTCCTGGGCTTTGGGGGACGTGGCTGCCGCGTGGTCCAGCGTTCGGGAATGTCACCCGTGCCCGCCGCGTGTTCGAGTCCGCTTGCTCCCTCTCCTGGATCCCATGTAGGTAAGCGAAGAGGCCGCTCCGCGGCCTCTTCGTCGTGCCGAGCAACGGCCGACAAACGGCCGAACGATCTACTCGATCGGGATCTCGAAGCGAGCGATGATGCCGGCGTCGCCGCCTCTCGCGAGTAGCTCGGGATCGGGATCGCGGGTCGCCACCCATGCATATCCGTGTTCGGGGTAGGCGACGACGTCCGGAAAGCTCCCGGCACTCATCGCGAGGATCTGAGCGGGCTCTTCGCTGGGGTTGCCGAACGCGTGTAGTCCGGCACGTCCCTCGGGGCAGAAGACGAAGTCGCCCGGAGCCATCTCCTCTTCGCCGTCTTGGTTCCGGAAGACGGGACGACCGCTCAGGATGAAGAACATCTCCTCGGCTCCGAAGTGCATGTGCATCCGCATCTCAGGCGCACCGGGAGCCAGCTCGTACAGCGTTGCTCCCATCCTGGCATCGTCCGGCCGCCAGAAGACTCGATGTCGAGTCCCCTCTTCTTCGTTGTATTCGTCCCATGCGTCGGAGAACAGGTTCTGACGAATCATTCCGTGTACCTCCAGGTCGTAGCGGTGGCACGCAGCGTCGGAGGCCGCCTCGAAAGCAGCCTCGGCGCCTGCGCCAATCACGCGCGGCGGTCGCCGCGTCTGACCGCTATCTCGTCGCCGGATCCACGGCGGGATCGTAACGTTCGCCGACCCAGATGCGAGCGATCGGGTCGAGCGCATTTCGCTGGGGTGCGTCGAACCACCGGCGGCTACCTTGAATTACCGGAACTCCTCGATGCCGTGGCCGTCTTGCTGCTCCCAGCCGTAGGCGGCCAGGTAGCCCCAGCAGTCGGGCCGGCTGCCGTCGGTGTCCGTGACGCCGTAGGCGTCGGCAAGCTGGCGCGCGCTGACGATCGAGCCCTTCCAGCGCTCGGCGTCACCGGCGCGGGCGAGTGCGGCAACGCCTCGGGCGACATACGTCGGCGACTCGGAGATCGCGAAGCCGGGACGGTCCCGGCAGGCGTCCCGCCAGTTCGCCTCGGAGACGCCGAAGTTCTCCAGCATCCGCTCCGAGCGCAGCCAGCCGGGAGTCACCCCGACGACCGCCACCGGATCGTTCTCCAGCTCGACCGCGAGCCCCTTCACGATCCGCTCGACGTTGGCCTTGACGAGGTCGTAGTAGAAGCCCACGTTGCGCCTAAACTCGGCGTTCGCCTGCGAGGTGCCGTCCGTCATCTCGACGACTAGGCCAAGGGTTCCGTCAGCACCAACGGTGCGCAAGATCAGGGGGATCGCTGCGCGACACGTGATCAGATGCGTGTGCACGCCCATCTGCAGCATCCGCAGTCCACCCGCCCAGTCGTGCTCCCAGAGCGGCTTGTCCCATTCCATGAACCGGTCGCCGCCGAAGATGTCGTTGACGAGTACGTCCAGCCGGCCCTGGTCGCGCTCGATTCCCGCGACGAGCTCGGCAACCGAGGCGGGGTCTTCGTGATCGACCACGAGCGCCGATCCGGCTCCGCCCGTGGTCGCCATGAGCTCTCCGGTCTCCTCGATCGTTTCGGGCCTTCCCATCTCCGAAGGCCCGGACGCACGACTGCTGCGGCCGGTCGCGTAGACGTAGAAGCCCGCGCGGGCGAGCTCGACGGCGATCGCACGGCCCGCCCCACGCGTCGCGCCCGCAACCAGCGCCACCGGCCCCGACAGCGGCCACTCAGGCATCACCACCTCCACGCATCATCCACCTCGCCGGCCCCGAGGATAGATCCTCGGCCGAGCCGGTGCTACTTGCCGGACTGCAGCTCCCAGGCGCCGATCACCGCGTCTTCCACGGCATCGGGGTTCCCGTTCTCAAGGTCCGCGACCACCATCATGTGCTTCGCGAAGCGCTTCGGCACGGAGAAGGTCTCGGGGAACGACTGGAGCAGGAGGTCTCGAAACTCGAACGACGCACGAATGACGATGTGGCTGTCGTCGAGCTGCCGCGCCACCAGGCGGCCGCGATACCGCCAATCAAGCATGCCCTCCCGACGACTCTCGGAGACACCGTCGAGCTGGGCAGCCAGGCGGCTGAGGTCCGCGAGCGTCACCGGGTAATCGTCGCTCACGCCCGCTCGCCGAAGCAAAGGGCCGAACGGCTCCAGGCGCAGATCTCCTGCTCGCCTTCGGCCAGTCCGACCCTCGCTCGTTGCCGCAATCGGATACCTAGCGCCTGATGATGTTGTGGATCTCGAGCATCTCGGGCGTGCCCGGGTCGATCCCAACGTCCTCGAGGATCGGCATGAGGCGCTTACCGAAGGCATCGAACTGCGCCTGCGAGTCCCAGATCTCGCTGACTCGGAACTTCCCGCTCGCCTCGAAGGCAACGTGGAACTCGAGTCCTTCCGGTAGCCAATCGCCCGACTTCTCCAGACGCCGAATCGTCTCGTCGTACTGCTCGGTCGTGACCGAGGCGGGGGTGAAGCGGACGAGCACGCTCGTCGTACGGTCGTCCATCGTCGTTGGTGTTGCCGACGTGGGGCTGGTGGCCATGAATGGCCTCCCTTGTGTAGGTGCCTTCTGACGGAGCCGACCTAACAACCGAACACGTCTCACGGCGCTCGCCTGGCGACCGAGGATTCTGAGTCAGAGGACCCTCCGAACGTATCACGGCTTGACGCATCGACGTCGTGACCGACGTAGGAACATCGGGAGGCGCGATCTCTATGGCTGCGGCCGGAGCATCGCCTGGGTCAGTGTGCGGGAATGTCACCCGAGTGGCGACAAGACAACCGCTGTACTCCCGTGCTCAAGGAGGCGCCACGAAGTAGCGGGTTCCGGCGATTGCGTTAGACGGGTCGACGGGCTCGGTGAGGATGATCGAGCCGCCCGTCCCTCGCACGATCTGGTCGACCTCGCGCTGAGAGAGGGCGATCATCCGGACGGGGTGCAAGCGCAGACGGCGCAGAGAGGCCTTGGGAAGGCCGAGCCTGCGGAGAGCAGCATAGGCGCGGCGGCGCGGCTGTAGACGCGCTCGCAAGCCGAGGTTCTCGGGCATCTGGAATACGACAAGCCCATCTCCTCTCGCGACGCGGAGGAACTCGCTGATGTAGTCGGCGGCGATGCTGCTGCCCGGTAGGTGCTGAAGCACGAAGCTGGAGTAGACGAGGTCAAACGTCTGTGATCGGAAGCTCCGAAGGTCGGGATCCTCGCCTACCAGGAAGGAACAGTTGGTTGCGTGGTTCAGCTGCCGGGCGCGCTTGATCATGGCTTCCGAGATGTCGATGGCATCACACCAGCGAAAGCGCCGGGCCAGCGCCTGGGTGACGCGGCCGAGGCCGCAGCCGAAGTCAAGCGCTCGCTCTCGTCGCCCAGGCCGCCCGAGGCGGGCCGCTTGAGCTAGCACCGCTTCGATTTCAACCTCGCCGGTCGCCAGAAAGTCGGAGACTGTCCAAGGGCTGTCGCTCGTTGCTCGCTTCCCCGAGACGGCCCAGAGAGGATCAAGGACGGCCAGGTCCTCCCAGTCTCTCCTGTGTCGGCTTAATGGCACGCTGCGCTCCCTTCGCGCAGGATCCTCAGTTCGCGGTGAGAGCTGCACGCTCTGCGTTCACAGCATGAGCATGCCACGCGGTGAAGTGGACGTCGCTTGGGCCAGCATTCAGGAATGTCCCTTGACCGCTAGCGTTTCAGAAGGCGCCGGACGTAGCCATACGCAAGTACGAGCGCAACTCCGACTGCCGTCCCGACCGCCATACCTGCGACCACGTGGAGACCTCCGGAGAATGCCGGCCCACACGAAGATGCCAGCGAGCGCGAGGGCAAAAGCGAGCCAGCGAGACGCTGTCCTCATGCCCATCGGTATCGGCGTCGCGATCGCGCGGCTCTAGGTGTAGCCCACTTGCCTGGGCCAGCGTTCAGGAATGACGCCTGGCCTGACCTGACCTGACCTGACCTAGGACGAGAACGCGGGTGCGTACTCGAATGGTCCGACGACTGACGGCGTGTACGCGCCTAGAGGTCGAGCTTGGAAGGCGCTGCTCCACCTTGGCTCCGGGGGCATCACACCAAGTTCCACGGCTGGACGGAACCCGAAGCGGCCGTAGTACTGGGGAGACCCGAGCAGGACGACCAAGGGGACATCCTGCGCGTCCGCGGCGCTGAGAAGCGCGTTCATTAGGGCGCTTCCGATCCCTTTCGCTTGGTGGTCGGGAAGGACGCCGATCGGACCCACCGCGACCACGGAGTCGAAACCGACCTTCGCGCGACTTGCGGTCACATGACCGACAACCGCGTTCTGAGCCAGCGCAGTAAACGACAGCTCATCAATCACGTCCTTCGCCTCCCAAAGTGCGGCAAAGATTCCCACCTCGGGTGGCACACGATCGCCGTGATCTTGTCGCTTGAACGCTTCTGCGTAGACAACCTTCGCTGCTTCGTAGTCGCGCGGCTCCTGTGGTCTGACGATCACGCGCACATGGTCGCACGGGCTGCACGTTCGCGTTGGCCAGTGTCCCTGTCGCCCGGCCCGTTCCGAGAGTCCGCCGCCGCAGCCGACATGCGCGGCTGCGGCTCACAGACGCTCGTGGTGAAGCAAGCCGTCACAAGTCTTCATGCCCGCGAAGCGGCGGACTTGTGACGGCCAATGCGCCTGGGAGGATTCGAACCTCCGACCCACGGCTTAGAAGGCCGTCGCTCTTCCACTGAGCTACAGGCGCGCAGGAGAACAGGCTAGCGCCAGGGCGCGCGGGCTATCTGCTGCGGACGCCGAAGTCGGCGGTGACGATCGTCGCGGCTCTGCCGCCGTAGACGCCTGGCGCGCTCGTTGCATGGACGGCCGAGAGGCCGACCTCGCGCCAGTGCGGGTCGAGCAGGTTGGCGCGGTGAGGCGGGCTCGCGAGCCACACCTTGACCGCGCGGGCCGCGCTGAGCTCGGGCGAGGCCCAGACGAGGTTCTCGCCGACCATCCAGCTCCGGAAACCGCGCAGCGAGTAGTAGGAGGCGACCCGCTTCGAGAACGACGTGCCGTTCGCCGAGTTGTGGCTGAAGTAGCCGAGGCGGGCCATCTGGGTCGAGTGGGACGCGGCTGCGGCGTTCAGTCCCGGAGCCAGCCGGAGGCGGACGAGCCCACGGGCCGACCGCACGGCGTTGAGCTGGGAGAGCAGCGCCGCCTGCATCCGGGACGAGGAGCTCACCGCTCCGCTCGACGTGGCCGAGCTGGAGCCAGGAGCGACCAGCACCACCACGATCCCTGCCAGCGCTGCGAGGCCTTTGCCCTGCATACGGGCACCATCGGCAGGAGTCGCCTATGTCTGGAGTCCTAGAGAGCGGCGTGAGCCGGGCGTTCGCGGCGGTGGGCCCGCCAGTTCAGCAGGAGCACCTGGATCGTCCCCGCGACAGGAATCGCCGCCAGGGCGCCGAGAATCCCCGCGAGCTCGGCGCCGATCAGGATCGAGATCAGGACGGCGAGCGGTGAGAGCTGGACCGTTCGGCCGTAGATCACCGGCTGCAGCACGTGGTTCTCCAGTTGCTGGTAGCCGATGAAGAACGCGACGACGACGATGCCGGCCGGGACGGAGTGCAGGAAGGCGACGATCCCGATCAGGATCGCGGCCATCGTCGCGCCTGCGAGCGGGATCAGGTCGAGGATCGCGACGATCAGGCCGAGAGCGACCGCATACGGGACGCCCATGATGATCAGGATGATCGTCGTCAGCGCTCCGGCGATGAAGCTGATCAGTAGGTTGCCCGTCACGTAGCCTCCGACCGTCTTGTAGATCTCGTCGCCGACCTTGCGCCAGCGCGGCTGCGACTCCTCGGGCAGCAGGTTGTAGAAGCGCTCGACCCAGTCCGGGCCCTCGAGGAGCATGAAGAACGTCATGAAGCCGATCGTGACCGAGGCGACGACGATCGTGATGATGCCTTTCGCGACCGAGATCGCGACCCCGGAGAGCCCGAGCACGCGCGTCGCGCCGCCCTCCGAGATCGCGGCCCTCACCCGCTCCTCGAGGTGGTACTTCGTCTCGAGGAATCCGAGCCGCCCGCGCCCGTGCGTGACGTCCTGCACGTAGTTCGGGAGCTTGTGCACGAACTCGTTTACCTGGTCGACCAGCGTCGGGACGAACGTGAACCCGATTGCGACGAAGAAGGCGAGCGTGAGGAAGTACGCGAGGGCGGCGGCGGCGATGCGCCTCTTGACCCCGTGACGCTGGAGCCAGCCGACCGCGGGGTTCAGCGCCAGGGCCAGGAAGACCGAGATCACCACCCAGGCGAGCACGTGCCGGGCGATCCAGATGACCTCGAGGACTACCGCGACGGCGATGATCGTCCCCAGCAGGGACAGGACCGTCCGCAGCTGGAACCGGACGACTCGCTCCGGGATCACCGGGCCAGCATCACGGAGGCGTCGGACGTCCAGGGAGAGCGGGCGGCGGGGATCGAACCCGCGTAACCAGCTTGGAAGGCTGGGGCTCTACCACTGAGCTACGCCCGCGCGGCTCGTAGCCTAGCCCGCCAGAATGAGCGATCGTGGAACGGGCGTACCTGGCACGGCACGGCGAGAGCGAGCTCTCCTTCGCGAAGCTGACCAACGGTGATCCGGCCGTCCCGTGCGCGCTGACCGAGACCGGCCGCTCGGAGGCGCGGCGCCTCGGCGAGCTCCTTGCGGGCACGGCGATCGACCTCTGCGCGGTCAGCGAGTTCGAGCGCGCACAGGAGACGGCCGACCTAGCGCTCGCGGGCCGCGGCGTCCCGAGGCTGGTCCTCCCCGGGCTCAACGACATCAAGGTGGGCTCCTACGAGGGCCACTCGATCGACGAGTACCGCGCCTGGGCGCGCTCGCACGGGCCTGACGACGACCCCCAGGGCGGAGGCGAGAGCCGGGCCGGGGTGATCCGGCGCTACGTCGAGACCTACCGCACGATTCTCGCGCGGCCGGAGGCGACGATCCTGGTGGTCGGGCACGCGCTCACCGTCCGCTACATCCTCGACGCGGTCGCGGGTGGGCCGCCCGCACGCGCGGTCGAGTGGGTTCCCTACGCGGAGCCGTTCCCGATCACGGCCGCGGAGCTCAGCGTAGCCCTGGAGCGGCTCGCCGCCTGGACGCTCGCGCCGAGCTGGCAGAGCTGACGAGCAGGAGCAGCAGCGCCAGACCGGCCGACACTGCGCCGAGCACGAACGGCGCGGCCGGAGAAACGTGCGACCACAAGAGCCCGGCTGCGATGCTCGCCAGCAGGACGGCGGCTCCCGTCGCTGCCGAGAAGATCCCGAACGCCGTCCCGATCGCCCGGCCGGGGACGCGGTCTGCGACCCAGGCCTTCGCCACGCCCTCCGTCGCCGCGACGTAGCCCCCGTAGAGGGCGAGCAGCGGCCAGACGGCCCAGCTCGCGTCGGCCACCGCGAACCCGAGGTAGACGAGCGTGAAGACGACGAGGCCGCCCGCGATCACGCTCTCGCGCCTGCGCCTGTCCGACAGCGCTCCGAGCGGCCACGACAGGCTCGCGTAGACGAGGTTGTAGAGCGCGTAGGCGAGCACGACGAGCGTCGCCCCCAGCCCGAGCTCCTTCGCGCGCAGGAGCAGAAAGACGTCGCTCGAGTTCCCGAGCGAGAACACGACCCAGATGACGAGCACGCCCCAGAAGGCGCGCGGCAGCGGCTCGTGGTCGCGCTCCACGGGCTCGCTCGCCTCCCGCGAGCGCGCCTCGCGCACGGCCCGGAGCAGAAGCAGCGCGACCACTCCCGGCACGACGGCCACCCAGAGCACGCCGCGGAACGAGAGGCCGAGCGCGAGCAGGCCGACGGCTACGAGCGGACCGACGACCGCGCCCGCGGTGTCGAGCGCCCGGTGGTACCCGAAGGCCGCGCCGAGCAGGCGCGGCGGGGTCGAGTCCCGAATCAGCGCGTCGCGCGGAGACGTCCTCGCGCCCTTGCCCAGCCGGTCGACGGCCCGGCCGAGGAGCACCCAGCCCCAGGCAGGCGCGGCCGCGATGACGACGCGGCCGGCCTCGGACCCGGCGTAGCCCGCGAAGACCCAGGGCAGGCGGCGCTCGCCCCAGCGGTCCGACAGCCAGCCCGAGAGCCCGCGCAGGCCGACGGCGATCCCTTCCGCGATCCCCTCGATCAGCCCGACCACGGCGACGGGCGCGCCGAGCGTGACCGTCAGGAAGAGCGGCACGATCGGATAGGCGAGCTCGCTCGCGGCGTCGTTGGCGAACGAGACCCAGCTCAGCGCGCGGACGTTCCGAGGAAGCGCGCGCCTGGCCGCAGTCAGCCTCTCCATGGCGAGGGATCTAGACACATCGATTCCTATTTCGTACGGTTCACCTCACTGCGGCCTGCGAACGCATGCCGGGTTGTAAGGGGAAGAGAAGGAGGGTTCATGACGCTCAAGCGTCTCTTGGGTCTCGTCGGGGTGATGGCCGCCGTTGCTGCGCTGGCCTCGTCCGTCGGCGCTGCGCCCACACCGGCAAAACACACGATACGGCTCTCGACCACTGCGGCGGTCAAGCACTATCTGCGATCGCTGGGCATTTCGCCGAAAGGCGTCGTAATTCAGCGCGGCGCCAGGAACTACGCCGGGCCACGGTGCCCGGGAAAGGGATGGAACTGCACCAAGTCACGCAGGGTGGTGCAGATCGCGACCGGACGCCGTGCGGGGACAACCGCGGGGCGTAGTTTCCTCACGACGACGCCGGCCACAAACTTGGCGGCGTGCGTTCGCTTGACGGGGTCGAACCAGTCCTGCGTCATCGTCCAGACGGGCGGCGACGGCGTCTCCAACATCGCGTTGGTCGGCCAGGCGATCGGCCAGGCAGGCCAGAGCCTCCAAGCGTCTCAAACCGCGTCCGTCACGCAGACGAGCACTAACGGCTCGAACTCCGTGCAGCTCGACCAGGCGATCGGCCAGGCGTCGATCACGTTCGCCGGCAACGTCAACCAGTCCCAGACGACGAACCAGAACTTCACGATCACGCAGATGTCGAACACCGGCGCACAGACGATCAAGGCCAACCAGCTGTCCGGCCAGCTCGAGACGGCGAAGTTCGCGACCACGGGCACCCAGTTCGCCAGCGGCGACCTGATCGGTCACTTCACGCAGTCGAGCAGCGGTCTGTCGACGGCGAAGATCAACCAGGTCCACAACCCGACGGTGACCGCGGCCGGGCCGAACGTCCAGCAGACGGTCGAGGACCCGTTCCGATGCTGCGCCAACCAGACGGGGAACGCAGGCGACACGACGACCCTGACGCAGAACGGGACGGTCAAGACCTCTGGCGATCCGGATCCCGACATCACGGCGCAGTACGAGGCCGACTGCCAGAGCTCGGGCAACTGCACGGTCACCCAGACGAACACCACCAACGGCGTCACGAACACGAACACGGCCTCGGGCAGCAACATCAGCACAACCCTCAACTGCACGGGATCGACCTGCACAACGGGCGAGATCACGTTCGACGGCTCCCCGGGCGCGAACGCGCCCCCGGCCACGCTCGGGCCGTACACGATGGCCCCGTTCGGGCTCGACCCGCAGACGATCGGCGTCAACGTCTCGGGCGTGAGCGACCCGGCGGGGACGATCGGCTTCACGCCTGACCTCAACCACGACCGCATCGGTCAAGGCTGGGCGACCTGGAGCCACGAGTACACAGGCGACGTCTACGACACGTTCGACAACGGCTCCGAAGACCCGACGCAGGCGACGATCACGTTGCCGGCCGGCACGAAGGCGTTCTACTTCTACGCCGAGCCGCAGCAGTTCGCGCTGCTCCAGATCCAGGCGACGGCGCAGGACGGGACGACATCCGGCCCGATCGACGTCCAGGGCTCGGCGGGCGCGCAGTACTTCGGCTTCTACGGAACCGGAGGTGCGACGCTCGCGTCGATCACCGTCACGACGACGGACCCGACCGGATTCGCGGTCGGCGAGTTCGCCATCAACGGCGGAGTGGTGATCCCCTAGACCGACTTGGATGCTTCCGCGGTGGGCCCTCGCGCCCGCCGCGGAGGCGTCCGGCGCTATGCGGTCGACTGGAACGTGAGCTCGGCGAGCTCCCGGTCGATCTGGCCAACGACAGCCACTGCCTCCATCTGCTCGAACACCTCGCGGGCGCGGTCGAGCTCGGCCCTCGCACCGTCGAGGTCGCCAGAGGCCTTGAGGGCGTGCGCGAGTGCGACCCGCGTCTCGCCCACGTCGATAAGGAGCTCCTGTTCCTCCATCAGCTTGAGCCCCTCGGAGAACGCCTCCTCAGCAGTCGGCGAGTCTCCCTCGGCCGACGCGACGATCGCCGCCGCGACCAGCAGCGCCGCACGCGCATAGCGATCCTCCTGCGGAACGGTCTGAGCCGCCGATGAGACGAGCTCGCGCGCGTCGGCGACGCGGCCCTGGAGCACGAGCGTCTCGGCGAGGTGGCGGTAGATGTCTATGGCGAGCCAGCCGCCCATCTCGAGTGCGAGCGGCAGGACGTCGCGCAGCCGCTGCTCGGCGATCGCCAGCTCGCCGCGGGTGACGGCATAGCGCGCGAGGATGCGCTCGTTCTGGATGCGAAGATCGGTGTCGCCGGTGCGCTCGAGCCACTCCAGCGCCTGGACGGCGATCTGTTCCGCCTCCGCCCCCCCGTCGCGGAAGGACTTCACGAACCCCAGAAGCGTGCTCGCGCGCGCCTCGTCGCGGTGGCTGCCGTCCTCGCCGGCAAGCTCAAGGGCGCGGGAGAACTGATCCTCGCTCCCCGCGAGCTGGCCCATGTTGATCAGGTTTGTTCCAAGGCGAAGAAGCGCCTCGATCAGAACCGAACGGTCGCCGAAGGCCTCAGCGAGCTCGACGGCCTGCCGAAGCTGCTCGGTCGCGGCAGTCGCATCCCCGTCGATCCAGCCACGCACGTTCGCGAGCTCGAACATCGCCATGATCTCGAGCCGCCGGTCGCCGATCTGCTCGGCGATCGCGGCCGCCTCAGTGACGCGCGCTCGCTCCTCGCCCGCGAGCCCCTGCTTCCAGTCGACGTTCGCGAGCGTGATGAGCGCCGCGCACCGGAGATCCGGCCGGTCGGACGAGGAGGCGAGCGCGACCGCCTGCAAGAGCTCCTCGCGCGCGAACTTCAGATCGCCGCGGCCGACAACCATGCGCGCCCTCCGGTGGTGGAGGTCCGCGCACAGGGCCACGTCCTTCCCGTCCGCAATCTCGAGCGCGCGTGTGTAGAAGCGCTCGGCCTCGCGAAAGCCCTCGCGCCGCTCGGCCTTGGCCGCGGCGCGCGCGAGAGCCTCGGCGGCCGGCCCGACCGGGGGCGACTCAAGCGGCCGCGCGACCGTACGCGCCGTTAGGCACGCCTGTTCGAGGTGGTACGCGACCACCTCGATGAAGTCGTCCCCGAGGCCCGGCTGCGCGTCGGCCCAGTCCGCGAAGCGCCGGTGCAGCACCGCCCGCCGGCCCTTCGGAACCTGTCCGTACGAGACCTCGCGGATCAGCACGTGCTTGAACCCGTATTCGCGCTCGCCGGAGATCCGCGAGGCGTCGGTGGGACGGACGAGATCGCGCCGCTCGAGCTCGGCGAGCCCGTCCTCAAGGTCGCCGCCGATCCCGTTCATCGCGGCGACGGCGCTAGGCCAGAAGGTCGTGCCGATCACCGATGCGTTCTGGGCCAGGCTCTTCTCGGCAGGCCCGAGCTGGTCGAGACGCGAGGCGATCAGCGCGTGGATGTTCGACGGTATTGGGATCTGCCCGCTCTCGTGCCCGGCCCCGACCTCGGCCATCATCCGTACGGTCTCCTCGAGGAAGAGCGGGTTCCCGCCCGAGGCCTCGAGCAGCCGCTCGACGGGAACCTGAACGCCCGCCGGCACGAGCTCGGAGATCAGCATCGTGCTGTCCTCGATGCTGAGAGCGTCGAGCCGGAGCGCCCGCCGCGACCCGTTCGAGGTGAAGATCGGCGACTTCGTCTCGATCGCCTCGGGCCTGGCCGTCCCGAGGACGAGCAGCGGCGCGTCGGCCTCGCTCGCGCCCAGGTACGCGAGCAGTTCGAGCAGCGTGGGCTCGGCCCAATGGAGGTCCTCAATCACGACCACCGTGGGCCGCCGCCCGGCCCGCAGCTCGAGCAGGCGTCGAACGCCCCAGTGCAGCTCGGCCTTTCCGATCTCCGCCGCCGAGTACTTGCCGCGGGGCGTCGTGGCGATGCCCGCCAGGTTCGAGACGGCAGCGGCGATCGAGCGCAGCTCGTCCTGGTCGATCGTGTCCAGCGTCTCGAGCAGCATGGCCAGCTTGGCCGCCGTCTCGGCCGGGTCGTCGTCGTGGAGGATTCCGGCGGCGTCCTCCACGATCTCCTCGATCGGCCAGTACGTGATCCCTTCGCCGTAGGAGAGGCAGCGGCCCCAGTGGATGTCACAACGCTCCTCGAGCCTGTGTACCACCTCGAGCAGCAGGCGGCTCTTTCCGATCCCGGGTGAGCCGAGAATGGTCGCGATGCCGACGTGCCGCTCCTCGAGGATTGCTTCACAGAACGTTGACAGCTCCTCGAGTTCGGACAGACGCCCGATGAGCGGCAGTTCGACTCGGGGGCGACCCTTCACATGGTCGCGCTCACCCGCGACCTCCCAAACCAGAACGGGCTCCGCCTTGCCCTTGGCCTGCACCACCTCCGCCTCCCGGAAGTGGAACCCGTCCTTGACAGCCAGGTACGTCTGCTCGCCGACCAGGATCCCGTCCGTGGGCGCCGCCGACTGGATCCGCGCAGCGGTGTTGAGCACGTCGCCGGCCGCCGACCACTCGCCTTCGCTCGGTCGAGCGCCGAGCATGATGAGCGCCTCGCCCGTGTGGATGCCGACCCGGATGTGGAGGTCGAGCCATTCGTCCTCGGTGTTCAGGTCCGCGATCGCCTTCCGGACGGCGAGGCCGGCACGAACGGCTCGCTCGGGGTCGTCCTCGTGTGCCTTGGGCGTGCCGAACAGCGCCAGCACGGCGTCGCCGCTGAACTTCTCGAACGTGCCGCCATGGCGTTCGAGCTCTGCCCGGACACGCGCGTGGTAGGGCGCAACGAGTGCCTTCACGTCCTCGGGGTCGAGCTGCTCGGACCGCGCGGTCGAACCGACGAGGTCGACGAAGATCGCCGTGATGACCTTTCGCTCCTCGCTCGGCGGAGCAGCCGGAGGCGCCTCGACGAGCGCGTTCCCGCACGCCGAGCAGAAACGTGCCTGTACCGGGTTCTCCGTGCCACACTCGGTGCAGAAGGGCATGGGAGAAGGGTACGACGGCGGCCCTTTCCCTACTAGTCGGCTCAGTCGGGACGGGCGGATTCGAACCGCCGGCCTCCTGCTCCCAAAGCAGGCGCGCTAACCAGGCTGCGCTACGTCCCGTCGGGACGCTCAGTCTAGCTCTGGCCTCCGCCGGCCTGGATATCGGCAGAAAGCCGCTCGATGCGTCGATTTTCGTGTTTGTGAAATGTAAAAACACCGCTTTCGGTCAGGTTCCGGCCGGACGCTGTGCTTTGATGCGGGCACCTCGTGGCTGGGCGAGCGTTCACTTTGGCGGCTGCCGTCGCCGTGGCGTTGATATTGGGGGGGCAAGCTAAGTCAGCGGAGCTGACTCGTTCAGAGCTGTCCCTCGTGCGCGTCATGAACGAAGTCCGGGCGGCGCACGGGCTCGCGCCGCTGCGCGTCGACGCGCGCCTCCAGCGCTCGGCGCGGGGCCACTCGCACGCGATGCTGCGCACGCAGAGCTTCTCGCACGGGTCCTATACCGCCCGGATTCGCAGAGTCGGGGTCAGGGCGCCGCGGGTCGGCGAGAACATCGCGTGGGGCTCGGGCAGCTACTCGCGCGCCCGCTCGATCGTCAACGTCTGGCTCGCCAGCCCGCCGCATCGGGCGAACCTGCTTCGCCCTGGCTTCTGGAGCGTCGGCGTCGGAGCTCTGCGCGGACGATTCGACGGCCGCACCGCGCTGATGGTCACGACCGACTTCGCCGGCCGCTAGGCCGGCTCGATCAGCTCGCGGAGCTCGCTGATCCGCTCGCGCCGCACCTGCGCTCGCTCGCCGCGGTCGACGCGCTCGACGAGCTCGCGCACGAGCGGCGCCAGCTCGAGCGGGTTGAACGGCTTCGAGACGTAGTCGATCCCGCCGAGGTCGAGCCCGCGGGCGCGGTCGCGCACCTCGGCGCGCGCGGTCAGGAAGACGATCGGGATCGAGCCTGTCCGCTCGTCTTCGAGCAGCTGCTCGGCGACCTGCCAGCCGTCGAGGCCGGGCATCATCACGTCGAGGAGGATCACGTCGGGCGGGTCGCTCCTGGCCTGCTCGAGCCCGCTCAGGCCGTCACTCGCCTCGAGCACCTCCATGCCCTCGGCCTCGAGGTTGACCCGGCAGAGCAGCCGGATCGGGGCTTCGTCGTCGATGACCAGAACTGTCGTCACGTACGTGATGATACGAAGCTGACTCTAGTGGCGGAGACCTGCGCAATGCGCAAGCCGAACGCGCTCTAACCAGACTTTCTTCATCCAAAGATAGGCCAGACGGCCTATTGGAATGCGCGCGCAGGCCGGGTAGCGTCCCCCGCACTGGGCGATGCAAGCCGCGGTGCCTCGTACCTGGCCTTGAGGCCCGTGGTGAGCAATGGGGAGAAGCCCGTCGCCACCACCCCCCGAGCGGCGGGCTTTTCCTCGCACCAGACCCTCTTAGAGACGGTCTCGACGTAACTGCCCTCGGATCGACCGGTCGGTTCCGACGGTCGCGCGGGCAGAGCCCGCACGACCTGGGATCGGCATCGCAAGCGACGCTCAGGAGACGCGCACGATCGTCGGCTCAGTACTGCTGCCGTCGAGGGCGACCTCGAGCGCCAGCGTCTCTTCCTTGATCCAGTCCTCGTGCGCGAGCAGTTCGGCCTGGGCCTCCGGCAGGGTCAGCACGATGCGGTCGGTCAGCTCGAGGCCCTGCTCCTTGCGCAGGCCGTTCACCTCGTGGATCAGGTCACGCGCGCGGCCCTCCAGCTCGAGCTCGGGGTCGAGCGTGAGGTCGAGCGCGACGGTCAGGCCCTCCTCGCTCGCGACGGCCCAGCCTTCCTTGCCGTGCCGCTCGACGAGCACCTCGTCGGGGCCGAGCTCATAGTCGCCGACGCGGAACCGCCCGCCGTCGAGCTCCTCGAACTCGCCGTCGGCGAGTGCGGCGCGAACGCCCGCGAGCTCCTTGCCCAGCCTCGGGCCGAGCGCGGGCAGGTTCGGCTTCACGCGCAGCTCACTCTCCTCCACCGGGCCGAACTCGACTTCCTTGACGCTCAGCTCCTCTGCGATCTCCGCGGCCTGGGCTGACGCCCCATCCGCACCCTGAACGACGAGCCGTCGGAGCGGCTGGCGCAGCTTGAGCCCCGACTGCGCGCGGGCCTGGCGGCCGAGCTCGACGACGCGGCGCACCTCGGCCACCTCCTCCAGGAGCAGCTGGTCGGGCTCACCCGCCTCGGGCCAGCCGGCCAGGTGCACCGATTCGGGAGCGCCCTCGCAGGCGCCGGCAACGAGGTTCCGCCAGAGGTGCTCGGGCAGGAACGGCATCACCGGGCCGACGACGCGCATTGCCTGGACGAGCGACCACCAGAGCGTCGCGAGCGCCTCGGGCTCCCCGTTCCAGAACCGCCGCCTGGAGCGGCGGATGTACCAGTTCGAGAGATCGTCGACGTAGCTCTCGAAGGCGCTCGTCAGCGCGGGCGTCCAGAACCGCTCGTAGGCCGCCTCGGCCTCGGCGACGAGCTGGTACGTCCGGTCGACGAGCCAGCGGTCGAGCGTCTGGGTCGAGGACGGCTCGGGCCCCCACGCCGGCCGCCAGTCGGCGATGTTCGCGTAGGTGACGAGGAAGCCGACCGAGTTCCAGAGCGTCAGTAGCCGCCGCTTGATCTCGTTGGCAGGCCCGTAGCCGAAGCGGAGGTTCTGCGCCGGCGCCTGGCCGCAGAACATCCAGCGCATGACGTCGCCGCCCATCCTGTCGAACGCCTCGTCCGCGAGGATCGCGTTGCCCCACGAGCGGTGCATCTCGCGTCCGTGCTCGTCGAGCAGCTTCTCGTAGGTCAGCACCGCCCGGTACGGGAAACGGCCCGCGAGCGTCACTCCCATGAACGAGATCGAGTAGAACCAAAGCCGGATCTGCTCGCGCATCTCCGAGATCCAGTCCGCGGGGAACCATGTCTCCCAGTACGCGTGGTCGGGCAGGTCGGCCGTCGTGAGCCCCTGCGCCGAGCCCGTCGCGTTGCCGTGCTCGACCCGCTCGGGGTTCTCCCAGCCGAGCGTCGAGAACGGCACGATGCCGGCGTCGAGCCAGGCATCGCCGACCTCCGGGATCCGCCGCACCTCCTCGTCGCAGGCCTCGCACCGGATCGGCACCTCGTCGATCCAGGGCCGGTGCAGCTCCTGGAGCTGCTCGAGACCGCCGGTCGCCCGCGCCTCCAGCTCCTCACGTGAGCCGATCACGTTCAGCTTGCCGCAGGAGCAGGGGTAGAACGGGAGCGGCAGACCGAAGTAGCGCTTGCGCGAGATGTTCCAGTCGCCCATGTTGCGCAGCCAGTCGTCCATGCGCTTGCCGTATTGCGGAGGCGTCCAGGCCACGTCGGCGTTCGCGTCGAGCATCGGTTGACGGATCTCGTCGCAGGAGATGAACCAGTCGTCGACGACCCGGAACACGAGCGGCGTCCCGCAGCGCCAGCAGGTCGGGTAGCGGTGGACGATCGTGCCGGCCTCGACGAGGATCTCGCGCTCGCGCAGCGCCTCAACGATCAGGTCGGCAGCCTCACCGGTCGCGAGGCCCTCGAACGGCCCGTAGCCGGAGACGAAGACGCCGGCCTCGTCGATCGGCGCGAGCACAGGCAGTCCGTGCGCGCGCGAGAGCTCGAAGTCCTCGCCGCCAGCGCCCGGGGCGATGTGGACGATCCCTGTGCCCTCGTCCAGCGCGACCTCGTCCCACGGGATCACGCGGTGGACGACGCCGTCCTGCGCAGCGAGCCCGTCGAACGGCCCGTCGTACTCGAGCCCGACCAGCTCCTCGCCGCGCGCGCTGCGAACGACCTCGACGTCACCAGCGAGCTCCCGCGCGCGCCACTCCCCCCGGTCGCTGAGCACGTACTCGGCGTCCGGCTTGACCGCGGCCGCGACGTTGGCGGGGAGCGTCCAGGGCGTGGTCGTCCAGACGACGAGCGCCTCGTCCTCCTTGCCCTTGAGCGGGAAGCGCACGAAGAGCGACGGGTGCTCGAGCTCCTTGTACTCGCCCGCGAAGAGCTCGTGCTGCGAGATCGATGTCCCGCAGCGCGGGCACCACTCGGTCGAGCGGTGGCCCTTGTAGAGCCAGTCGCGACGCTGGCACTCCTTCAGGAAGCGCCAGATGTACTCGATGTTCGTGTCGGAGAACGTGAGGTAGGACGCGTCCCAGTCCATCCACATCCCGAGGCGCTTCGACTGCTCGGCGATCACGCCCGCGTACTCGGCCACGCGCTCGCGGCAGCGAGCCGCGAACTCGGCCAGGCCATACTCCTCGATCTCGTGCTTGGAGTTGAGGCCGAGCGACTTCTCGACCTCGACCTCCACCCAGAGGCCCTGGCAGTCGAAGCCGTTCTGGTAGCGGAGGTCGAAACCCTGCTGCGCCTTGTAGCGCTGGAAGACGTCCTTCAGCGCGCGGCCCCAGGCGTGGTGGACGCCCATCGGGTTGTTCGCGGTGATCGGGCCGTCGATGAAGCTCCAGGGCGGCTTGCCGCGGTTCTGCTCACGCAACCGCTCGAACGTGCCGTGCTGCTCCCACCACGCGAGGACCTCCCGCTCGAGGGCGGGATGGTCCGGCACACTCGGAAGCGGCGTGAAAACCTGCGCCATGGAGCGATCCTAGCGAGCGGGAACACAGGCTCCTGCTCGCGCGTTTGCACATCCGACTCTTGCGTTAGAAAGGAAATTCAACATGGCAGATGCAGTTACCGAGCAGAACTTCGACGACGAGGTCCTCGCGAGCGAGGGGCCTGTGCTCGTCGACTTCTGGGCCGAGTGGTGCGGGCCGTGCCACGCGATCGCTCCTGTGCTCGACCAGATCGCGGAGGAGCGAAGCGACCTCAAGGTCGTGAAGCTGAACATCGACGAGCAGCCGGCGGTTGCCCAGCGCTACGGCGTGATGTCGATCCCGACGCTGATCCTGTTCAAGGACGGCGAGCCCGCCGCAGCGGCGGTCGGCGCCATGCCGAAGTCGATGCTCGAAGAGCGCCTCGGTCTCACCGAGGCCGTCGCGTAGCGCCACTCGCCTCGAGCTGACCCAGGCCGCCCTCCAGGAGGAGGCGCGCGCGCTTCAGGTCGGAGCGCAGCTTCCTCTCCGCACCGGGCCCGTGGCGCCCGGCCAGAGCGTTCGCCCTCGCGGTGCGGAAGTGCTGCCAGTGGACGCCGATCAGCGCGTTGGCCGCGATCCGAGCGTCGAGCTCCTGCACGCCGAGCTCGTCCCGGATCGTGCCGGCCAGCGCGTCCGTGAAGCGCGCCATCAGCTCGAGCTCCTTCGCCTGGAGGGCGGGCGACTCGTCGATGATCCTGGCGAAGCGCGCGAAGCCCTCGCTGCAGAGACGGCCGCACCCCGCTGCCTGAACCCGCTCGAGCGCGGCGGGGACCGACTCGCCCGGCTCGCGGTTGCTAACCGCCTCGACGAGAGCAGCTTCCCGCTCGTCGACCTCGTCGAAAAAAAGGTCCTCTTTCGTCGGGAAGTAGTTGAAGACCGTCTTCTCCGAGACACCTGCCGCAGCGGCGACCTCGGCGACGGTAACGTGATCGAAGCCGCGCTTCACGAACATTCCCATCGCGGCGTTCGCGATCAGCTGCCGTGTTTGGAGCTTCTTGGATTCGCGCAAACCCATGGGGACATCGTACCCACGATTGTTACATTTGCAGAAATATTTCAGTGTCTGTAAGATCGCGCGCTGATCACGCCCAGGGAAAGGAGATCGCTTGCTCGCTCGACTCGCTCACGTCGTAATCCGCCACCGATTCATCGTCATCGGCGCCTGGCTCGTCCTCACGATCTTCGGCGCCTACGCCGCCGGCCAGGTCTCGAAGCGCTGGTTCCAGAGCTTCTCGATCCCGGGCGCGTCCGCCTACGAGACGAACCAGCGGACGCTGAAGGCCTACGGCGTCGGCGTGCGGCCACCGAATGTGGTCGTCTTCAAGACCGACGGCGACGCAACGAAGAGCGAGGCGATCCGCGCGGCAACCGAGCGCGTGAAGAAGGTCAACCCGGGCGCGCTCACGAGCTCGTACTTCTCCACGGGCAGCGATGCGTTCGTCTCGAGCGACCGGCACACCACTTTCATGGAGGTCTACCCGCCCGGCCTGGCGACGTTCGACACCAAGAGCGGCGCCGTCGAGACCGAGAAGGCCGCAACCAGCGGGCTGCCAAGCGGGACCACGGTCCACGTCACCGGCCACGACCCGCTCGAGGAAGCGAGCCAGCACGGCGACGGCGGGGGGCCGAGTGTCCTGCTCGAGGCTGTCGTCGGCGGACTCGGCGCGCTCGTGATCCTGCTGTTCGTCTTCGGCACCGTCCCCGCGGTGCTGATGCCGATCGCCGTCGCGGTCGCGGCGATCCTGAACACGTTCACGCTGGTCTGGGGCCTGACCTACATCACCGACGTCTCGATCATCGTCCAGTTCCTGATCGCGCTCGTCGGGCTCGGAGTCGCGATCGACTACGCGCTCCTGATGATCTTCCGCTTCCGCGACGAGCTGCGCGAGGGCGAGGACGTCGAGACCGCGCTCGTCGAGACGATGACCCACGCGGGGCGGTCGGTGATCGTGTCCGGCTCGACCGTCGCCGTCGGCCTGCTCTCGCTGGTCGTGCTGCCACTGCCGTTCATCCGCTCGATGGGCATCGGCGGGATGCTGATCCCGATCGTCTCGGTGACCGCGGCGATCACGCTCCTGCCCGCGATGCTGGCCGTGCTCGGCGCGCGCATCAACAGCTGGCGCGTACTGCCGAAGCGCCTCGTCGACCGCGGCCATCCCGAGGACGGCTTCTGGGGTCGCTGGTCGCGCTTCGTGCTCCGGCGCCCGTGGGCCGTCGCCATCGCCGGGCTGACGATCGTCGGCGTCCTGGCCGGGCTCGGAACTCAGCTCACGCCGAACGAGTCGCAGCTGAAGAACTTTCCCGGTAGCGGCGATGCGATCGCCGGCCGAAGCGCGCTGCAGTCGGCCCGGATCAGCCCGGGCGTGATGAAGCCGTTCAACATCCTGGTCGAGCGCGGCGGTGACGCCAAGGCAATCGCCGCGAAGGTCCGGACGGTGCCCGGGATCGCGGGAGCCGTCGCGCCCGCCGACTGGCAGCGCGGGGACACGTCTCTCGTCCAGGCCTTCCCGTCGATCGACGGCGCGGCGCCCGGGATCCAGGGCGTGATCAACCGTCTGAACGGCCAGATCGCAGGCACCTCGGCCTCCGTCGGCGGCGTCCCCGCGGTCGACCGCGACTTCGTGCACGCCATCTACGGCAAGTTCCCGTACGTGCTCGCGTTCGTGCTGATACTGACCCTTATTCTGCTCGCGCGGGCGTTCCGCTCGATCGTGCTCCCCATCAAGGCCGTACTGCTCAACCTCGCCTCGCTGGCCGCGGCGTTCGGAATCGTGGTGTTCATCTTCCAGGAGGGCCATGGCTCGTCGCTCTGGAACATCACCGCGACGCAGGCGGTCCCAGCCTGGATCCCGCTGATGATCTTCGCCTTCCTGTTCGGGCTCTCGATGGACTACGAGGTCTTCATGCTCTCGCGCATGCGCGAGGCCTACGACGAGACCGGGTCGACGGACGAGGCGATCATGCTCGGCCTCGCCCGCACCGGGAAGCTGGTGACGAGCGCGGCGCTGATCCTCATGTTCGCCTTCCTCGTGCTCTCGTCGAGCCCGGGCTATGAGATCAAGCTGTTCGCGATCGGGCTCGCGGCCGGGATCATCCTCGACGCGACCGTGATCCGCGTGATGCTGGTGCCGTCGCTGATGAAGCTGCTCGGCGAGGCTAACTGGTGGATGCCGCAATGGACGCGCTCGGTGCTCTTCATCCCCAAGCGCGAGAAGGCCGAGGCCGCGACGGAGAACGTCTAGAGGCTTCGCCAGGCCGCGAGCACCTGCGGCACGTTGTCGAACGCGAGCTCGTCGGGCTCCGGGAGCTCGGCGGGCTCGAACCACGCGAGCTCTGAGACGTCGTCCGCCGCCTGCGCCTCTCCTCCGACGACGCGCGCAGTCCAGTAGAGGTTCAGCGTCGCGTCCGCGGTCGAGTCACCTCCGTAGCGGTCCATCCAAACGCCGAGGAACTCGAGCGGCTCGACCTCGAGGCCCGTCTCCTCGCGCAGCTCGCGGCACAGCCCGTCCAGCGGATGCTCGCCCTCCTCGAGGAAGCCGCCGGGGATGTCCCAGTAGCCCTGGTACGGATCGAACGCCCGGCGCGCGAGCAGCACGCGGCCCTCGTCGTCGACGACGAGAGCGCCCGCGGTCGCCTTGGAGCTCGCGTAGCACACAAAGCCGCAGTTCTCACAGGACATCCTCGAGGCGTCCCCGCGCAGCTCCTCCCGGCAGCGCGGACACCATCGCCATCCCGCGAGCTCGCCCACGACGCAACAATAGAAGCCGACCGATGCCGAAGTTCGTCCCCGCCACCATCACAGAGCTCTCGCGCGTCGCGCTGCTCTCGGGCCTTTCCGGCGAGAAGCTGACCGAGATCGCGCGGCGGATGGACCGCGAGGAGGTCCCGCCCGGACGGCAGGTCGTGCGCGAGGGCGACCCCGGCGAGCGCTTCTACGTCGTGCTCTCCGGCCTGTTCGCCGTCAGCCAGGCGGAGCTCGGGCCACGGCGTGTGCTCCGGCCGGGCGACTACTTCGGCGAGGTCGCGCTGGCGATGAGCATCCCGCGGACGGCCTCCGTGCGCGCGCTCACGCCGGCCGTCGTGGCGAGCTGCGACCGCGAGACGTTCGACGAGCTCCTGCGGCCGCTGTTCGCGGACGATCAGCCGACGGCGTAGACGGCGTTCGTCCCGCCACCGAGGACGAGCACGCGCCCGAGCTGGCTCACCGCGGCGGGATCGGCGAGGGCGACTGGGAGCGACCCCGCGATGACGACGGTCCCTGCGGTCGGGTCGATCGCGAGCATCCGCCGCGAGCCGCCGCCCACGAGCAGCAGCCGGGAGCCGAGGCGCGAGAGCGCGACGTGCGCGAGCGGCCAGGGAAGCGTCGCGACCTGTCGGACCGAGCCGGCCGTCGGGTCGACCTCGTAGACGGCACGTGAGAGCCCTGAGGTCATGACCCCGCCGGCGACGTAGAGCTTCCCGCCGGCCGCAGCGACGCCCGCGTACCGCAGACCGACGGGAAGCCGCGCGACGACTACCGGCGCACGACCTGGCCGGAAGCGCAACACGGCTGTCGCGTAGCGGCTGCCCGTGTATCCGCCGGCGAGATACGCGGTTCGGCCGACGGCCGCGGCGCCGAGGTCAGAGAGCGGCTCGCCGAGGCTACCCGCGCGCGTCGCCGCGCCTGTCGACGCGTTAACGCGGACGACGGCGTCGCTCGAGACGGTCTGGCCGCCGCCGAAGATGTACGCGCTCGATCCCACGAGCACGGCCGCCGCGTCGTGGGTCGCGACCGGAAGACGCGCGACCTCACGAAGCCGCGCCGGGTTCCCGAGGAGCACCTGGTCCGAGGACGACCCGCCGACGAGGCCGCCGGCCGCGAGCACCCGCCCGTCCGGGAGCGCAACGGCGGCCAGGCGTGACACAGGCTGCGGCAGCGAACCGATGCGCCGCACGCGCAGCGCGTGCTGAACTGGCCTCCGGACTCTCGCCGGCACGAGGTCGGTCGCGGGAAGCAGGTCGATCCCGTCAGGCTTGTCGAGGAACCCGGCCGCGCGTCCGGCGACGCCCGTGTGGCCGTACTGCCACACGATCCGCTTCGTCCGTGGGTCGATCACGATCACGCGGTGGTTGTAGTCGTCGTTCGCGGCGATCAGGCCGTTCGGCCAGCGCACGGCGAGTGACGGCTTCGCCAGGCGGTCGGGCCCGCTCGCGGCGCCGAACGACCACGTGACCGCGCCGCGACGGTTCACGATCACGATCTTTCCCGGGGTGGTGAAGCTCGCGACGAGCACCTGGCCGTCCGGGAGCAGCTGCGCGTCCGACGGGTAGGCGACGGGAGAGCGGATCGACCAGAGGAGGTTCCCCGACGGCCCGAGCCGGTCGATCCAGCCGCCGATCTCGGTGACGAGCAGGCCGCCGTCCGGAAGCGGCGTGTCGCCGTTCGGGCTCGCGAAGCCGCGCGGCGGGTCGTGGACGCAGCTGCCGCCGATCACGCGGACGACCTGCCGGGCGCTGTTCAGCTGGACGATCCGGCAGTTCTGGATGTCCGCGACGGTCGTGATCCCCGACTTCAGGCGATACGCGTCGTCGGGTGTGTTGAGGTAGCCAGGGCTCGACCCCGCGACGCCGGCGTGACCGTAGGTCCAGACCCGGCGCTGCGACTTGAGCGAGAGCTCGACGAGCGTGTCGTTGAACTCCTCGTTGGTGATGACCGAGCCGTAGCCGGGCGTGAAGAACGCGTCGTCTGGGCCGCGGAGCGTGTCGTTCTGCCAGACGATCTTCTTCGCCGGCGAGACGATCAGCGCCCGGTTGTTGTTGCGATCGGCGATCAGGACGTAGCCCGGGACGATTCCGGAATGGACACGCGGCAACCCCAGCGGGGACACCCGGAGCGAGCGCGTTCGGCTCGCGCGCTGGCGCTGCGCGGGCGCCCTGCGCGTCGTGGTCGTCGTCGCACTCGGATGGCTCGAGCAGCCGGCCGCGAGGAGGGCCAGGGCGACCCCGCCCAGGACCCTACGCATGCACCACGAGGCGGCCCTCGAACGTGTCCCCGGCCAGGAGGTGCCAGTTCGCGTCGACGAATCTGCGCGTGCCGTCGACGGCTCGACAGCGCGCATGGAAGCCGAACAGCTGGACGCTCGTGACCCGTCCTTTGCAAACGAGGCCGCTGGGGAGGTACTCGAGCTGGAACGAGGTGGCCTCGAGCCGGTCCGGCTCGGTCAGCAGGTCGGCTCGGATCACTGCCCGCTGCGTGCCGCGAGCGGTCGCGGTGGCCGAGACGAGCGCGCGGGTCACGCCGTCGTCCCGCGCGAGCTTCCCGGCCATCGGGGCCTGGAACGCGCTGGCGTTCCACGGCTTCGGCGAGAAGCGCAGCGGGCCGGTCGCCGCGAAGACGACCATCACCACGCCAGCGACCGCGACCGTGACGGCCGTGCGCCCCACCCGAACCGGAACAGCGATGCGCCCGAGCACGCGCCAGACGCCTGCGGCAAGAACCGCGGCGACCGACGCGGCGAAGACCGCGAGCAGCCACGGCGTGCTGCGGTCGGTCCCGCTGCCAAGCCCGTGGAGCGTCGCTGCGCCCCAGATCGCGAGGTTGAGGTAATGGGCGCGGCGCCAGAACGTGTACGGCAGTCGTTCCCGATAGCGGTTCGTGATCGCCAGCGCGAGCAGCAGCTCGGCGGCCACGATCCCAAGTGCGGTGAAGAGCGGTCGATAACTCGCGACGAACGGAATCGTGATCGCCGAGAGCGAGAAAGGGAGATACGCGTCAATCGCGATCGCGACGACGTGGACCGCGATGAACGTCCCGACGAGCAATCCGCCGAACCGGTGCACGTCCTCCAACGCGAAGCGCGGCCAGCGCCGCAGCCGCGCACGCCCGGCCAGCGTCATGCCGAGGACGACGACGATCGTCAGCAACAGGTACGCGGCGATGCCTGCGGCGCGGGCGGCGTACCAGTCGACCGGGTTCGTCGTCAGGTGCAAGCAGGCTCGCGTGACTCGAGGCTGGCGCGCCAGCTGAGGTTCTCGTGCGGCTCGCGCCCGGCGGCGAGGAACCGGCCGGGAAGACCGCGCTCGTCGAGCCAGCCCGGCCCGTCCTCGCCGAGCAGGAAGGCCGCCTTCGCGGCAACGTCGGCCACGAGGCAGCTCGTGCCGCAGACCGTCACCTCGTCCCACGGGCTCTTCGAAGGACGGCCGGTGGTGGGATCGATCAGGTGGTGCTGCTCCTCGCCGCCGCGAAGCCAGCGGCGCTTGGTCTTGCCGCTCGTGGCGAGCCCGCCCGAGACGAGTCGCACGGCAGCGCCGTCAGGAAGGGCGACGTCGACCTCGCCGCGTGTGGCCAGGTCGCCACCGGCCGAGACGAATCCCTCTCCTGAGAGGAGCTTGAGCGCGTCGTCGACCGCACTCGCCTTGACCACGCCGTTCAGATCCAGCCGGACGCCGCGCCGCAGAAGTACGACGCGGCCAAGGAGGGCGACTCCGTCGGGCCGCGCGGGAAGGGCCCGGCCGGCGGCGCAGGACGACGCGGTGACATCGGGGAAGTCGCGGTCGTAGCCCGCGGCCTCGATCGCCACGCCGAGCGTGGGGTCGACGAGCCGCTCGGTGATCTCGGAGGCCCACAGCGCCTGCCCGAGCATCCGCGCGAAGAGCGGCGAGACGACGGTCGCCCCGCGGACCTGGTTGACGCGCCGGAGCTCGCTCTCCTCCCGAAACCGGCTGAAGACCCGGTCGCGCTCCTCGAACAGCGCCCGGATCCGGGAAAGCTCCTCCGGCGAGGCGCCTGCGACGACGACCTCGCAGCCCATTGCGCCAAAGGAGGCGACCGTGCTCATGTCTGCGCCGTCACCGCCGCAGGGTCGGCCTGCGCGGGAGCCAGGATCCCGGACTCGAGCCGGTTCTGGCGAACGACCTTGACGAACCGCGCGGGAGGCGCCAGGGCCGTGATCGGCCCCTTTGCATGGCCCGGATACCCGACGCGCGCGAGGACCGCTGCAGCGCCGAAGACGAGCGCGCCCGTGCCTGCAAGCGCCAGCTTCGCGACCGACGCCCTATGCCTGGCCGCCCCGATCCTCGATCTCCGAGCCTCGTCCACTCCGCAAGCCAGTCTGCACGTGGATTCTTAAAAGAACATGAGAACCGCGTCCGAGAGGCGCGGCCAGGCCTCGAGCGCCCACGGGCCGAAGTCGAGGTCGCCGAGGCACGCGAGCGCCAGGCCGGGCTCCGGATCGAACCAGAGGAACGAGCCGCTGCCGCCGAAGTGGCCGTGCGTGCGCGGCGAGTTCCGCGTCCCGGTCCAGTGCGGCTCCTTCGCGTCGCGCAGCTCGAAGCCGAGCCCCCAGTCGTTCGGCTCCATCCGGCCGACGTCCGGGAGCACGCCGTTCAGGCCCGGGAACTGGACCGTCGTGGCCTCGGCGAGCGTCTCGGCGGCGACTAGCGTCGGCCTCTGCACCTCGGCCCCGAAGCGGAGCAGGTCGTCGAGCGTGCCGTGCAAGCCCGCGGCCGGCGAGCCGCGCAGCTCTGCCTCGAGGCGAAGCGGCTCGAGGACTGCGGCCTCCAGGTACTCGGCGAACGGCATCTCCGCCTTGTTGGCAACGGTCCCGGCGAGCACCTCGAAGCCCGTATTCGAGTAGATCCTCCGCCGGCCGGGCTCGGCGATCTGCGCTGTGCCGTCGAACGGGAGGCCGGACGCGTGCGAGAGCAGATGGCGGACGGTCGATCCTGGCGGCCCGGCCGGCTCGTCGAGGTCGACGGTCCCCTCCTCGGCGGCGACGAGCGTCGCGAGGGTCGTGGCCAGCTTCGTCACCGAGGCCCAGCGGAAGACGCGGTCGCGCGGCCCGTGTGTCGCGACAATCTCCCCACCCCGCAGCACGCCGACCGAAGTCGTCGTCGCGGGCCACTCCTCGACCTGCCTCAGAACCTCCACAGCGGCGCGATACTAGTGCCGTGAAGAGGCAACTCGTCCCGGCCGAGTCGCCGTTCGCCGCGACCGTGGGCTACTCGCGCGCTGTGCGCGCCGGCCCGCACGTCCACGTGGCCGGAACCGCGCCGATCATGCCCGGCGGCGCCGACCCGCCCGAGGGCGCCTACGACCAGGCGAAGCGCTGTCTCGAGATCGTGCTGGCAGCGCTCGCAGAGGTCGGCGCAGGGTCTGAGGACGTCGTCCGCACCCGGGTCTACCTCGTCCGCGGCGACGACTGGCAGGAGGTCGGCCGCGCACACGGCGAGGTCTTCGGCTCCGTCCGCCCCGTGACCGCCTTCGTCGTCGTCGCGGGACTGCTCGATCCGCGCTGGCGCGTAGAGATCGAGGCGGACGCGCTGGTGTCCGAATGAAGCAGATCTACCCGCCGTCGATCACGGGCAAGGGCTTCGGCCCGGGCGGCAGCGTGCTCGACCACAACTTCGGCACCGGAGAGCCGTACACGCTCGGGGTCGAGGAGGAGTACATGCTCCTCGACGGGGAGACGCTCGACCTCGTCCAGCACGTCGAGGCCGTGCTCGGGGCCATGGCCGGGCACGAGCTCGAGCCCAGCTTCCACCCCGAGCTGATGCAGTCGGTGCTCGAGATCGCGACTCCGGTCTGCCACACGCCGGCCGAGGTCGAGACCGAGCTGCGGAAGCTCCGCTCGTACGTGACCGGGATCGCGCGCGAGCAAGGCATGCGCGTCGGCTCGGCGGGCACGCACCCGTTCAGCCTCTTCGAGCGCCAACGGATCACGGCGCGCGACCGCTACAAGCACCTCGTCGATCAGCTCCAGTACGTCGCGCGGCGCGAGCTGATCTTCGGGCTCCACGTCCACGTCGCGGTCGACGACGCCGAGAAGGCGATCAAGGTCGTCAACGGCCTGCTCGGGCACCTGCCGTCGCTGCTCGCGCTCTCGGCGAGCTCGCCGTTCTGGCGCGGCGAGCAGACCGGCCTCGCGTCGAGCCGCCAGATGGTCTTCGCCGCTTTCCCCCGCTCGGGCCCTCCCCCGCGCTTCAAGGACTACGCCGACTACGCCGAGGTCGTCGGCCACCTCGAGAAGACCGGCTGCATCGCGGATTACACGCACATCTGGTGGGACATCCGCCTCCACCCGCGCTTCGGCACCGTCGAGATCCGCATCTGCGACGCCGTCAGCCGTGTCGAGGACGCGGTCGCGCTCGCGGCCTTCTGCCAGTCGCTCGTGAAGCTCTACTCCGAGCAGTACGAGGCGGGCGCGGAGATCCCCTCGTACCACCGGATCCTGACCACCGAGAACAAATGGCTCGCCGCCCGCTACGGGCTCGAGGCGCCGGTGATGGACCTCGCGACCGGCCGCCGCAACCGCGTGCCGGTCGCACAGGTCGTGCGGCGAACGTTGGACGAGATCGAGCCGCACGCGCGCGAGCTCGGCTGCGAACGGGAGCTCGAGGGCATCGGCGAGATTCTCGCGAAGGGCAACGGCGCCGACCGGCAGCGGCGGGCGTGGAAGGCCGGCCACGACGTGACCGAGGTCGCTCGCGAGATCGCGGACACGACCGAGCGCGCCGCCGTTCCTGCCTGAGTCGCGGCGGGTATCCCGCGATGAGACGTGAAACGAGGAACCAAGGCGCTCGCCTGAAGTTCGGACGGGTCATAGTTCGCAGCGACTCCGAGTCTGCTCCACCTACTACGAAAGAGCCTGGGAGGCGGCAATGGCGCCAGGGAAACGAGAAGAGATCAGGGTCGGGCCGATGGCGCTCCGCTTCCTGGTCGAGGGCGATGAGTCGGCCGGATCGGTAGCGATGTTCGAGTTCGACATCCCGGCAGGCGGCGGGGTCCCGATCCCCCACAGCCACGACGGCTACGAGGAGACGATCTACGGAGTCGATGGCGTACTCACGTGGACGGTCGACGGCACGCCCGTCGACGTCGGCCCCGGCGAGGCGCTCTGCATCCCCCGAGGGGCGGTCCACAGCTTTGCGAACGCCGGCGAGCTCGACGCGAGAGCGCTTGCGGTCGTCACGCCGGGCGTCCTCGGGCCCGAGTACTTCCGCGAGCTCGCGGCCGTCGCCGATGCCGCAGCTGGTGGCCCTCCGGACCCGGCCGAGATCGCGGCGGTCATGCGCCGCCACGGCCTCACACCCGCGCCATGAGCGGGCTGCGAGATCGTCGGCCCGCCGCCTGAGCTCAGCTAGTCACCTCGAGCGTCTTCCGGTCGACCCTGGCGATCTTCCGGCCGCCGCGTCGCAGCTCAAGCGTGTCGCCGCGCACGCGCATGCGCACGCTCATGATCCAGCTGTCCGAGTCCTTCCAGGGCAGATCGACGCAGAACGCCCTCCGGTGGACGGTGTCGAGCGCGTGAACGAAGGGCCGCTTGTCGGCGCGCGAGTAGAGCGTGTAGGCCCAGCCGCTCGCGGTTCCCGTGCGCGTCATCGGCAGCCCGGTCATCTTCTCGTCGGGCTCGCGCCGGTCGACGATCGCTCCCGGGTAGAGCGTCTTCGTCTTCCAGTTATAGGCCCGGACGGCGTAGGGCTGGGCGGCCGCCCCCGGCTTGCCCAGGTACTGCAGCAGGTACATGAGCGACCCGTCGGGCGACAGGGCGTCGAACGCGAATCTCCCCGGAAGCCTCAGACGGTCGCGGACCCGGAAGCTCCGAGGGTCAACGACCATGAACCGCGTCACCGAGGAGACCCCAGGCCACGTGGCGAGCACGAGCCGGTGACCGTCTCGCGTCAGCCCGCCCGTGTCGCCGCCGAAGGTCACGGCCGGGATGCCATAGTTGCCCTTGAAGTTGCGCGCCCCCTGGACTTTGCCGCTACCGACGGCGATGGACTCGAGCAGGGTTCCATGTCCGTCGAAAAGCGCGACGTAGCGAAGCTTCCCTCCGGGCGCGACGACGCCGTTCCCGTAGTCGAGCCCCGGCGACGGTCCTCCGCCGTCAGCCACGGCGACCGAGGCCCAGGTCGCTCCCAGAATCGTCACGAGTACCAGCGTTCGTCTCATCACTCCTCCTCTTGCCGACACCGCTAGTACGGCCGGACCTCCGGCCGGGGTCCATCCGTATTTCCGGCGATGGACCTCCTGCACAAGCACGCTCGTATAGTCGGCACGGGATGGCGGGCTCCGGCCGCGACGAGCGGGCCTGGGTGCGGGGGGCCCAGGCCGGGTCGGCCTCGGACTTCGAGGCCCTCTTTCGCGCACACTGGGGACCGGCCTACCGCGCCGCGTATCTCGTCGTCCGCGACGCCGCGGCCGCCGAGGACATCGCTCAGGAGGCCTTTATCGCCGCGGTGCGCGCGCTCGACCGCTTCGACCGGCGGCGTCCGTTCGGGCCGTGGCTGCACCGGATCGTGGTCAACCGGGCAATCGACTGGGCACGCGCTCGCTCGCTCCGGCCCGAGGCGGAGCAGGTGGACGTGCCCGCGCCGGAGCCGCCGGAGCGCGACGACGAGCTGTTGCAGGAACTGGGCCGGCTCTCGCCGGAGCACCGGGCGGTGATCGTCCTCCGCTACGTCCTGGACTACACGCCCGGCGAGATCGCGGAACTGCTCGAGCTCCCGCGCGGAACGGTCAACTCGCGCCTCCGCCGCGGGCTCGACTCGCTGAAGGAGCGCCTGGAGTGAGGCGGCGCTTGCGACGCCGTCCTCAGGACGCACGGGCTTTGCTCGTGTGTCCGTCTGAACCGACCGGTCGATCCGCTGTCCGTGAAGAGGTCACGCGGTGAGGTTCGAGGCGCCAGGCGAGCGCGAGGCCGAGGAGCGCGCCTGGAACGTCGTTCGTGCGGCCTACGAGACGCGAGAGCCGGTGGCCTGGCCGCGCCGGCACGTACGCCCGCTCGTCGCCGGAGCGCTCGTCGCCGCGGTCGTCGCGGCTGTGGTGAGCCCACCCGGCCGGTCGGTCGTCCACTCCCTGCGCAAGGCCGTGGGGGTCGAACGAGCAGAACCGGCGCTCTTCTCCCTCCCCGCGCCCGGGGAGCTGCTGGTGACGAGCCGCAGCGGCCTCTGGCTCGTGCGGGCGGACGGCTCGAAGCGCAACCTCGGGCGCTACCAGGACGCCGCTCTCTCGCCTCACGGCCTCTTCGTCGCCGGGACGCGCGCAAACGAGCTCGTCGCGCTCGACCCGCAGGGACACGTGCGCTGGACGCTCGCCCGTCGGAGCCCGCGCTTACCCGCCTGGACGGGCACGAGGACCGACACGCGAATCGCCTACGTCTCGCGCGGAGCACTCCGGGTCGTGGCTGGAGACGGCACGGGCGACCAGCTGATCGGCGCCGCGGCTCCCGTTCGACCGGCCTGGCGGCCTGGCGCGGGGCACGTAATCGCCTACTCGACCGGCCGCTCGGCGCTGGTCTACGACGTCGATCGCGCCTCGATTCGGCTGCGGACACCCGTGGGAGAGCCGCCGCGGAAGCTCGCCTGGTCGAGCGACGGACGCCTGCTGCTCGTCTTCACCCCCCACGCCACAAGGGTCTACGACCTGCGCGGCCGCGTGGTCGCCCGGGACGACCCATCGGATGCGACGTTCGACATCGACGCGGCCTTCGTGCCCGGGTCCCACGAGGTCGTCGCGATTCGTGCGGCGGGCCTCGGGAGTAGCGTGTTCTCCCTCCTCAACGGACGGACGCTCTTCCGCGGGACCGGCGCGTTCCGGCAAATCGCCTTCTCGCCGAACGGCCGCTGGCTGCTCGTCACGTGGCACACGGCGAACCAGTGGGTCTTCGTCCGCAACGGCCGACCGCGGAAGATCGTCGGGGCATCGCGGATCTCGGCCCAGTTCGGCGGCTTCCCGCGCGTGGAGGGCTGGTGCTGCGCGCGCTGATCGCCGCCGCGCTCGTTCTCACCGGGCTCGCAGCCGCGCAGCCGGTCGCGCAGGAGCGCGTCGTGGTCGGCCACTCGGTGCGCGGGCGGACGATCGTGGCCTACGAACGCGGTGACCCGGCCGGGCCGGTCACGCTCGTGGTGGGCGTCATCCACGGTTCCGAGCCGGCGGGGCTGGCGGTGGTCTCCCGGCTCAGGCGCATGCGGCTCCCGAAAGGGGTCCACCTCTGGCTCCTCCCGACGGTCAACCCGGACGGGCTCGCGGCGGGGACGCGGCAGAACGCGCGCGGAGTCGACCTCAACCGCAACTGGCCGACGGCCTGGGTGCGCAACGGCCGCCCCTGGGACGGCTACTACTCGGGGCCACGCCCGCTCTCGGAGCCCGAGAACCGGGCGATGCGCGCGTTCATCCTGCGCGTCAAACCTGCGCTGACAGTCTGGTACCACCAGCCGCTCGACGAGATCTACGGCTCGGACCCGCACGTCGCCGTGCTGAAGCGATACGCGCGGCTGAGCGGGCTCCCGTACCGACGCCTCCAGGCGCCACGCGGAGCGGCCACGCGCTGGGAGCGCACGCGCTTTGCGCACGGGACGCACTTCGTCGTCGAGTTCCCGGCCGGGCCCATCTCGGCGTCCACCGCGAGACGCAACGCCGCCGCGGTCCTGGCGCTGGCACCACGCCGAGGCGCGTAAGTCGCCCCCGTGCTGGTTATCGGGCGTCTGCGCCCGCGGCCGATGGCGTGGCGGCAAGCGTGCTGAGAATGCCCCTCGCGCGCTTCAACGACACGACATTTCCTTTTTGCCCGTAGAGCCCAACGGCAGCCTCGGCTGCGTCATGCGCGTCGTTCGGGCGAGCCTTTTCTTCGAGGACCTGCGCGAGGGCGAGGAGCACGTCCGCCCGAGAGTTGACGTCGTCGCTCCTCTCAGCGAGCCGGAGCGCTTCCCGTAGGGAGCTCTCGGCGGTTTCGGAATTGCCCATCGCCCGCAGCGCCGAGGCGCGGGCAGTGCGCAGCGCGATCTGGCTCGGCAGGTCGTCGACGGACGCTGCGCGTTCGCCGATGTACGTCAGTTCTTCGCCATCGACGGCGCGGCCGGCGGCAACCACCGCCTCGGCGAGCAAGGCGGCGACGAACGAGAAGTATCCGCCCTCGCCCATCCGCTCGAGCTCCTCGAAGCCTGGCCGCAGAATCTGTTCAGCGGCGGCTGCGTCGCCCGCGAGGAGCTCGATCTTCCCGGCCTCGATTGCCGCCCCTGCAGCGGATACTCGCCGGCCGAGGCCGTCCAGAATCTCTCTCGCGCGCGCGACGAGCGCTCGGGCCTCGTCGAAATCTCCGCCCATCGCAGTCAAGACCGCTGACGCACGGAACACCGACGCCTGGACGAGGCGCGACCCGTCAGAACGGGCGACAATCTCCCGGCATCGCCTGAGGGCCTCCTCGACCGGTGTTGGGCCGAGGAGGACGGCGAGCGCGGTCCGTCCGAGCATCTCCGACCTCTGTCGAATGTCTCCCGCGTGGGCGGCGTGCTCCACCGCCTGCTCGGCGGCTTCCGCCGCCTCGCTGAAGCGGCATGCGTTCCAGTGAAACCAGGTCAACAGCACCCAGGCACGGGCGACGCCGCGCTCGTCGCCGAGCCCCTCGAAGATCGGGATCGCACGCTCCGCCACCCGCATGAGCTCGTCCGTTCTGAAGGCGGGATCGGTAGCGCTTCGCAGTCGAAGCCGGCCGATCGAAGCATGGAGCTCCAACGCTGAGTCGCCGGCGAGGCGCGCTCCGTCGATCGCGGCGTCGAACACCTCGGCGGCGCGGTCGAGACGTCCGACTCCTTTCAAGGCGGCGGCGAGCTCCGGTAGCAACCGACGACCCCTGGCGTCGGTCCGCTGGTACAGCGATACGCCATGCTCGAAGAGCGCCGCTGCGGCTGCGTCGTCTCCACGCCCAAAGGCGCGATTCCCCGCCTGCACGAGCTGATCCGCGGCCCGCGCGGCCAGCTCGTTCGCAAGCTCGTCATCTGCGTTGAGCTCCCGCCTGTACCGCGCCGACTGCTCGAGGTGGTATCCGATGATCTGGTCGTATTCGCCCGGCTTCCGCTGGAACCAGTCAGCGCAACGCTCATGGAGCTCGGCCCGCGCGTCCTTTGCCAGCGAGGTGTACGCGGCGTCGCGGAGCAGGAGGTGGCGGAAGCGGAACGCCTCATCACCAAGGAAAGACGACCGATCAGGACAGAGCACGTCCTTCCGCATCAGCGCTGCGATGGTCTCGTCGAGATCATCCAACGCCGTTTGCGGAAGCAACTCTGCAAGCGCCCCGAGATGGAAAAGCTTCCCGATGACCGATGCGCGCTCGACAAGGAGTCGCTCGGGCGGCCGAAGAGCATCTACGCGCGCCGCGAGCAGCGCCTTGCTCGTCGGGGGCATCGGCAAATCGGCGACGTCGGCATCTGCCACCCATGAACCGTCTACGGGCCGAAGCACGCCGTCCTCCACGAGCGTCTTGACGAGCTCCTCGATGAAGAGCGGATTGTGCTCCGTAGCCTCGGCGATAAGGCGACGCGCTCCGGGTTCGAGGGTCTCTCCGTGGAGGAGATTCGTTATCAGCGTGTCGCACTCCTCGTCCTTGAGCGGATCGAGCAGGACGGAGACGGCGTGGAGCTTCCCACCACCCCAGGAAGGCCGTCGGTCGAGCAGTTCCGGCCTGGCCATGCAGAGCAGGAGCATCGGCACATCCCGCGACCAATCGGCAACGTAATCCACGAGGTCGAGGAACGTCGGCTCGGCCCAATGAATGTCATCGAAGACGACCACGAGCGGCGCACGGCCGGCAAGCTGTTCGCAGAACTTCCGCACGGCCCAGAAGACGTCCTCCCGCGCCGCAGCGGGCTCCTCCAAACCAATCAGCTGGAGGACGCGCTGCGTGATCAGCCGATCGTCGGGGTCGTCGGCAACGATCGCCTCGATCTTCGCCTTCGCGCTCGCGATGGGTTCGTCCTGGTGGAGCCCGAGGGCGTTCTTCACCGCTTCTCGAGCCGGCCAGAACGTGATCCCGCGGCCGTACGAAAGGCACCGGCCCTCCGCAACCGTCGCCTGCCCTCGGATCGTTGCGAGGAATTCGTCCACGAGACGCGACTTGCCGACGCCCGCCGCGCCGAGGACGGTGAACAGGTGGCACGCCTCTTCGTCGATCGTGCGCCGGTAGGCCTCATCGAGCAACGCACTCTCGTGCCGTCGGCCGATGAGCGGCGAAGACAGGCGCCGGGCTCGCTCCGTCGGCCCGGGAACGTTGCCACGGAGCCGGTACGCGGCGACCGGCTCTTTCTTCCCCTTTAGTTCGAGCGCCCCCAGCGGCTCGACCCGCGCCGCCCCCTCGATCAGCCTGAATGTCTGATCGTCAATGAGAACCTCGTCTGCGTGCGCGCACTCCTCCAGACGCGCCGCAACGTTCACGGCGTCACCTGTAGCGAAGGCCTGGCCCCCGGTTGAATTTCCAGCGACGACCTGGCCCGTCGCTACGCCGATCCGAGCTGCGACCCGCAGACCCAGCTCGGCTTCGAGTCTCCGGTTAACCACCTCGAGTGCTTCGCGAATATCCGCAGCCGCCCTCACCGCCCTCAACGCGTCGTCTTCGTGTGCAACCGGAATGCCAAACACGGCCATCACGGCATCGCCGATGAACTTTTCGACAGTGCCGTCGTGGCGGTCGAGCGCATCCTTGATCCCGTCGAAGTACTGCGACTTGACGTTTTGCACGGTCTCTGGATCAAGCGCCTCGCCGAGCGAGGTCGAGTCGACCATGTCTGCGAAGAGGACAGTGACGGTCTTCCGGGTCTTCCTCGGCTCGTCAGAGGACAACGCGGCGCCGCAAGCGAGGCAGAACCGAGCTACTTCCGGGTTCGCCTCGCCGCACGCGATGCACTCTGGCACTCGTCAAGCGTACGACTGCTGGAGCGAGGTTTCTAGAGCCCGGCACCCCTGTCGAAGTCAAGCCCCTTATCGCCGTCCGCGGCCTAAGCTGGCCCCGTGTTGGGAGTGGGCGCGCAGATACCCGACGCGCAGGTGTGGATGGGCCGCGCGACCGCATCTCACTGCGGGACCTCGCCGCCGAGAAGCCGCTCCTACCTCTTCGACTGGTCGAGAAGTCAATGGGAAAGAGGGCATTTGAGATTGAAGCTCCGCCCATTCACGCGCAGGCGCCGGGCGGATCGCGGTGCGCAGTGCCCGGCGGTGCCCCTCCGAGTTAGCCCCGGGGGCCGGAGGTCATTCCTAGGAATAGTCGGCGAACTCCACCAGCGCGGCAAGCGGCACCACGGCGATACCGACGCTCACGAGTATCGCGGTCACCGCGTCGGACGTGGTGCGCCCTTGAGCACGCGCGCGCGCGTATCCGATCAAGCCTGCGATAAATAGGGCTGCGCCAACTGGTAGCGACACGAAACCGAATGCCAGGAAGTTAAGTCCTGGGAATCCCGTCGTTTCGTAGACAAGACACCAAACCCCCCAAAGAATTGCAACGGCGAGGGTGACGTACAAGACGCGACGGGAGCCGGAATCGCGTTCCATGGACCGAGCATCGGTTTCCTGCCGCCACGCCTTGACTCCAACGCCTCTTGCATCGCGGTGCGAGCAGCCTTGGGGTGAGCCCAGCTCAGACTGACCTTGTGGCCGGGCGAGGCCGCAGCAACGCCGCCGGGGCCGTCCTCCCGTTCACGACGATGTGGGGTGCGGTTGCATCGGCCTGCCCGTCCTGCCGTAAGCTCGCGCCATGCTGGACGTGGGAGACCAGATCCCAGACGCGCAGGTGTGGATGGGGCCGCGGGAGCAGGTCTCGCTACGCGACCTCGCCGCCGAGAAGCCGCTCCTCATCCTCTTCTACCTCTTCGACTGGTCGTCCACCTGAACGGACGAGATGGGGCTCCTGCGTGACAGGAGCGCTGAATTCGAGGAGGCGGGTGTGCAGCCCGTCGGGGTCTCGCGCGACTCGCCGTGGACGCACATCTCCTGGATGCAGGCGCTCGACCTCAACTTCCCGCTGCTGTCGGACTGGAACGCCGAGGCCGTGCGCGGCTTCGGGGTCGCGCACGAGTACCGCGGGTTGAAGGACGTCGCCGAGCGGACGGCCTTCCTCGTCGACCGGAGCGGTACCGTCCGCGGGTCATGGCGCTACGAGACGGCGGAGGTGCCCGACTTCGACGAGCTGCTCTCGGCCGCCCGGGCTTTGTAGCGCTCGCCTGCGCGCTCTACCTCGCGGCCGGGCTGGTCGCGATGTGGCCGACCGAGAAGCACTTCCGCTCGGATTTCGCCGCGGGAGCACAGCCGGTCCGGGGCGAGGCCTCGATCGGCGACCACCTCCAGGCCGTCTACCACCTCTGGCTCGTCGGGCACCAACTCGAGCACGCACGGGCGCCCTGGCTCGATCCGTACACGTTCCGGCCCGAGAGCTCGCCGCGGGTCAACTTCGGCGGCTGGCCCTTCGGCCTGCCGCTGTGGCCGCTCTTCGCCGCCTTCGGCGCGGTTGTCGCCTGGAACCTCTTCCTGCTCCTGAGCTACGTCGCGGCCGGCGGCTTCGCCTGCCTCTGGTTACGCGAGCTGCGGCTTCCACGCGGGGCCGCGCTCGCGGGCGGGCTAGCGTTTGCGCTCGCACCCTACCGCGTGGCCCAGAGCGCGGGCCATTTCCGCGGGCCGATCTCGATCCTGTTACCGCTCGCGCTGTTCGCGTTCGAGCGCTCGCGGCGCGGGAGCCGCTGGTGGCTCGCGCTTTCGGCCGTCGCCCTCGCGTCGATCCCGTTCTCCGACCTGCACCTGTCGCTCGGCGCGATCCCGTTCTTCCTCCTCTACGCGATCTGCAGGACGAGAGACGTGCGCGTGCTCGCAGGCGCCGCGCTCGCCGTGGCCCTGGCCGTGGGCGCGGGCTTCCTCGTCGTCGGCCTGTCGGTTCCGGGCTCGATCGGCTCGGGCGGCCGGTCGCTGCGGGAGGTGGCGCACTACTCGGCGGAGGGCCTCGACCTCATCACGCGCCACAACCGGCACGGGCCCGAGAGTTTCATCTACCTGGGCTGGCTCACGCCGCTGCTCGCGATCGCGGGGGTCGTGCTCCTCGTGCGCGCCCGGCGGATCGGGCTCGCCGTCGCGCTGGCCATTGGCGCCGTCGTCCCGATCCTGCTCTCGCTCGGGACGCATTTCCCGCTCTACTCGACGTTCTGGCACCACTTCCCGCCATTGCGGTTTCCGCGCGTACCGGAGCGGCAGATGCCGGTGGCGTGCCTCGCGCTGGCCGGGCTCGCCGCGGTCACGGTGGCCGCGATCGCGCGTGCCCTCCCGCGCTGGGCGACGCTCGTCTACGCGCTGGTGATCGTGGCGCTGTTCGCAGACCTGCGCGTGAGCGTCTACCGGCTGGGGCGCGCGGATCCGGCGAACGCGGCCTACGCGGCGCTTCGCTCGGAGCCGACGGGCCGGCTGCTGGAGCTACCGATGGTCCACCCGAGCGTCCACCGCGGCAGCGTCTACCTCTACTACGACATGCAGGCGCAGCGGGAGCGGCCGGCCGGGTACTCGACGGTCGCGCCGAAGAAGGCGGCCACGATTGCCCTCGCGCTGGAGTCGCTGAACTGCGGCGACTGGCTCCCGGGCAACGTGGCTCTGCTGCGGAGGCTCGGCGTCCGCTACATCGCGTTCCACGACGGCCTCTTCTCGGGCGGCCGCAACTGGTTCGCCTGGCGCGAACTGACCAGGCGCGGCTGGGGAACGGTCGCGCGCGGCGGCGGGATCACGATGCTTGCGCGCGGCCGCGCCGCGGGGCCCTCGCCCACGCGTGAGCCTCACGGGCCGTTCGTCTTCTGCCCGCAGTGGGTCGACCGCTCGCCGCGCTACGAGCACAGCGCGTTCTGGGCACGCGGCCCCGGGCGGCTGAGGATGCGCTTCGTCACGAACGCGCCTGTGCGGACCACGGTGAGCACCGGGGGCGTCACCCGGTCGGCACGCGTCGTCGCGCCGACCACGCTGAGCCTGCCGCTGCGCAGGCCCGGCTGGCACCTCGTCAACGTCGACGTCGTGCGAGCCGACCGTGGTCTGCGGATCGCACGGCTTTCCGTCGGTCGCTAATGCGGCACCGAAGGCGGTTGCGCCTCCGAGAGCCCGAGCTTGGCGGCCAGGAACGGCGCGAGGTAGTGGCCGACGATCTTGGACGGGGGCCACCACAGCGCCTCGGTGTCGACCGTCGACCTCGCGGTTCCGGGCTCGCCGCGCAGGTAGCGCGGGACCATGCCCGTCAGGAGCAGGCCCCTGAGCACGGGCTTGAACGGCTCCGGCTCGATGGGCGCGCCGGCCTGGGCTGCGATCTCGGCCGCCGCGGTGTCGGCCTGCTGGGTCGCGATCCCGCCCTGCTTGAGGGGGAACTGCGTTGCGTCGCCCGCAGCGTAGACGTCCACCTCCGACCCGACGCGGCAGCGCTCGTCGGTCGGGATGAAACCGTCACGGTCGCACGGAAGCCCGGCCAGGCGTGGCCCTTCGAGCCTCGGGAGCGCGATCACGCGGTCGGCCTCGATCCCGTCGCCGGGCGCCGTCCGCACGACGCCGCCCTCGAAGTCGAGGGGAGTCGTCCGGAGGTGAACCACGATCCCGCGCGCCTCGAGCAGCTCGCCGATCGCCTCGCTCGCCTCCCGGCCGAAGACGGCCAGCGGCTCCTCCTCCGGGGTGACCAGGGCAAGCTCGACGCCGCTCGTGCCGTGATCCATCAGGAACGAGCCCGTCAGCAGCGCCAGCTCGTAGAGCGGCAGGGGCCAGGTCGCGCCCGCCGGAAGCGCGAAGACGATGCGGTGCACGGCGCCGTCGAGCACCTCCTCGAGGACGCCCTTCAACGCGTCGTTGCTCTCCGGCCCGCCGAAGGTCAGCGCGTTCGGCAGCGCCTCGCGCCCGCTCGCGCCCAGCGCCACGAGCAGCGCGTCATAGGGAGCGCGTCCCCCGTCGTCGGTCTCGACGAGCCGCTCTCCGGGATCGACTCCCGTGACGCGCCCCGCGCGCAGAACGCCTCCGGCAGAGTCGACGAGCGGAGCCAGCGGGAACCGACGCGTCTCAGCGACCAGGAACGGATCTCCCACCGAGAGCGGCCGGTAGACGAAGTCCGGCTCGGGTGCGATCAGCTCGATCGAGATGCGATCCTCGGCGAGCGCCCGCAGCGCGAGCGTGGCCTCCAGAGCGGCGACGCCACCGCCGGCGATCACCACTCGTAGCGACTCGGACTTCACGCGCGGCTCCTCTCGTCGACTGACGAGAGCATCGATCCGCCTGCCTCGTCTGGCATCCGTGAACGCTCGCCGAGCGCTCGCGGGAAAACACGGACTCGCTAACGCGCGCTCAGGACGTCGAGAAGCTGCGCCGGTGTCGCGTTGCCGCCGCTCAGGATCAGCGCGACACGCTTGCCCTCGAGTTGTCCGCGCAGCTTCAGGGCCGCCGCCAGCGGCGCCGCGCCCGCCGCCTCGACGAGGTTGCGCGTGATCTCGATCATCAGCGCCTGCGCTTCGCGGATCTCGTCTTCGCTCACGAGCACGAACTCGTCCAGCGACTCCCAGAGGATCCGCTGCGGTAGCTCGAACGCCGTCCGCGTCGCGAGGCCTTCGGCAGACGTCTCCATGCGGTCCACTACGAGCCGCCGCTCGCGCCAGGAGCGGTATGCGGCCGGCGCGGCCTCCGACTGGACGCCGATGACCCTCACAGCCCGGTCGCCGGCCTTCGCGACGATGCACGACCCCGCCGCGCCGCTACCGCCACCGATCGGCACGATCACCACGTCCGTCTCGAATTGCTCCTCGAGGATCTCCAGCGTGTGGGTCGCGACCCCGGCGATGAGGAGCGGCTCGTTCCCGGAGTGGACATAGCGATAGCCGTGCTCCGCGACGAGACGCTCGCAGTGCTCACGCGCCGCGTCGTAGTCGCGCCCGTGGAAGACGAGCTCGGCGCCGAGGCCGCGCATCGAGGCGACCTTGACCGGGTTCGCCTCCTCGGGGACGCAGATCGTGGCCCGGACGCCGAACAGCCGTGACGCGTAGGCGATCGACTGGCCGTGGTTGCCGGTCGAGGCCGCGATCACCCCGCGCTCGCGTTCCTCCTCGCCGAGCTGCGAGACGAGGTTGATTCCGCCCCGGACCTTGAACGCGCCGGTCGGAAGGTGGTTCTCGTGCTTGACGAAGACCTCGGCGCCGAGCAGCTCGTCGAGCGCGGGGTAGCCGTAGAGCGGGGTCGGTCGGACGTGCGGCGAGATCCGGCGACGCGCCTCGAGCACGTCGGCGAAGGTCGGAGCCTGAAGGCTCACATGCCCATCGAGTGGTACCCGGAGTCGACGTACAACGTCGTTCCGGTGACGTTCTTCGCGTCCTCCGAGAGCAGATACGCAGCGGCTGCTCCTACGTCGTCGGCCTCGATCGGCCGGTGCAGCGGGGAGCGCTCCTCGACGATCGCCTCCATCGTCGGGAAGCCGGCGATCGAACGGGCGGCCAGGGTGCGAACGGGCCCGGCCGAGACGGCGTTGACGCGGATGTTCTTCTGGCCGAGGTCCCAGGCGAGGTAGCGCACGGACGAGTCCAGGGTGGCCTTGGCGACGCCCATCACGTTGTAGTGCGGCACGGCACGCTCGCCGCCGAGGTAGGTCATGGTCAGGATCGAGCCGCCGCCGCGGGCCTCCATCAGCGGCTCCGCCAGCCGCGAGGACGCGACGAGCGAGTAGGCGGACACGTCGAGCGCGAGCCAGAACCGGTCGCGCGGCGTGTCCGTGAACCGCCCCTCGAGGTCCTCCGCGGCCGCGAAGGCGACCGAATGGATCAGCAGGTCGAGCCCGCCGTCGAAGGCCTCGCCGATCTCACCGAAGACGCGCTCGAGATCCTCGTCGGAGCGGACGTCGCACGCAGTGACGAGCGGCGAGCCGACCGACTCCGCGAGCTCCCGCACGTTCTTCTCGATGCGCTCGCCCTGGTAGGTGAACGCGAGCTCCGCGCCGCCCTCCGCGAGCCGGCTCGCAATCGCCCAGGCAATCGAGCGGCGGTTCGCAACGCCGAGGACGAGACCGCGCTTGCCGGCGAAGGAGCCCTCCACGACGCGCGAGTCTACGGGCCCGAGAACCTGGCGCGCAGCGCTCGCCGTTCAGGCGGCGGGCTCTGTTGCCGATACTTGGGCGGTCCTGCCGTTCCGATACCCTGAGAGTCCTTGCGCCGCCCACTAATCCTCGTTCTCTCGGCGGCGCTCGTCCTCGTCTCAGCCGCCTCCGCGACCGCACAGCTGCGGTCGATTCGGCTGCCGCGCTCCGGCGACCGGACACTCCCCCGGCTCCGCCACGGGGTGATCCGCGTCCCGGCGGGCCACGCCTCCGGGCGCGTGACCGTGCTCGTCGACCTGCGGCTCCCGCCGCTCGCGGCCGCCTACGGCCGCGGCCTGATCGCCTTCAGCGCGCACCGCAGGCTCAACACCAGGAGCTCGGCCTCGCGCGCGTATCTCTCCCGGCTGGCCCAGGCGCAAGCCCAGGCCGCCACGCAGATCCGGCGCGCGATCCCGAAGGCGCGGATCACCAACCGCTACCGGGTCGTGCTGGACGGCTTCGCGCTGCGGCTCCCGTACCGCGCGCTGCCCAAGCTCGCCGCGCTCTCCGCGGTCCGAAAGGTCTACCCGAGCCTCGGCTACCACCTCGACACGAACAAGAGCCCGTCCGTGATACACGCCGACACGTTCTGGGCGACCACCGGCGGACGGGGCCAGGGCGTGAAGATCGGCGTCGTCGACGACGGCATCGACCAGGCAAACGCGTTCTTCAACCCGGCCGGGTTCTCGTATCCGGCCGGTTTCCCGAAGGGCCAGACGGCCTACACGACGCAGAAGGTCATCGTCGCGCGCGCCTTCCCCGGCCCGGGCTCGGGCAAGCAGGGACGGCTGCCGTTCTTCGCCGCCGACTCGTTCCACGGCACGCACGTCGCCGGGATCGCGGCCGGAGTGGCCGGGACGCTCGCCCCCGCCGGCCCCGACCACCCGCAGGTGACCGGCCTCTCGGGGATCGCCCCGCGCGCGTGGATCGGCAACTACCGCGTCTTCAACGCGCCGACGCTCACCGGCGGGCTCGACGCGTTCACCCCGCAGATCGTGCAGGCATTCGAGTCGGCCGTGAACGACGGGATGGACGTGATCAACTTCTCGGGCGGAGGGCCCGAGGCGAACCCCTCGAGCGACGCGCTGATCGAGGCGACGGACAACGTCGCCGCCGCGGGCGTCGTCCCCGTAATCGCGGCCGGAAACGACCGCGACGAGTTCGGGCTCGGCTCGGTGGGCTCGCCGAGCAACGCGCCCGATGCGATCTCGGTCGCGGCGACCTCCAATCTCCACGTCTTCGGGCCCGAGATGACGGTCACCGGAGCGGGCGCGCCCGCAAGCCTCCAGCACATCCCGTTCTCCTTCAACCAGGAGGTCCCGCCCACGTGGCTCGGCGACCAGCAGCTCGTCGACATCGGGACCATCGTTGGGACGAACCTCAAGCCGGTCGACCGCCACGTGTGCGCGCCTCCCGGCTTCGACCCGAACGACGACACGCGCTCGACACTCGCACCCGGGGCGATCACGGGCAAGATCGCGCTCGTCTCGCGCGGCGGCTGCACCTTCGACTCGAAGGCGGAGCGCGTCCGGCGGGCGGGCGGGAGCGGGATGATCCTCGTCGACAACCGCTCCGGCGAGGCGAACTTCATCCCGTTCCAGCTCTCCGTGCGGAGCGGGATGATCGCCGACCTCGACGGAGCGAACCTGCGCACGTTCATGGACGCACATGGCGGGACGACGACGTTCCACGTCTCCTCCGACGAGGCCTTCCACGAGATCCAGACGGGGCGAAGCGGCGTCATCACCAGCTTCTCCTCGGGCGGGCCGACGAACTACGACCACCGGCTGAAGCCCGACCTCGCCGCGCCGGGCGGACAGATCCTCTCGTCCACGGTCACGAAGTCGATCGGCGAGCCGTTTGCCGTCTTCGACGGGACGAGCATGGCGACCCCGCACGTCGCGGGCGCCGCCGCGCTGCTGCTCCAGCAGCATCCCGGCTGGAACCCGCATCAGGTCAAGTCGGCGCTGATGTCCTCGGCCGGCCCCGCGTGGGGGGACACGGCCCGCACGCAGGAGGCGTCGGTGCTGCTCGAGGGCAGCGGGCTCGTCAACGTCGATGCGGCCGACGACCCGAAGCTCTTCACGGATCCCACCTCGCTCTCGTACGGGTTCCTCGACACAACGAGCGGCAACGCGCGCAAGGCCCTGCTGCTCTCGCTCAGCGACGCGGGCGGCGGCTCCGGGACGTGGTCGGTCTCGCTCGACGCCCAGGCCGCGAGCTCGGGCGCCTTGCTCACTCCGGGCGCCTCGCTCGTCACCGTCGCTCCAGGCGGGACGGTCGACGTGCCGATCGTCGCCGCGGCGACGCAGGGCTCCCCGAGCGGCGACGACTACGGGTTCGTCGTCCTCCAGCGCGGCGCCGACCGCGTGCGCGTTCCCTACTACTTCCGCGTGACCCTGCCGCAGATAGGCCGCGCGCCGCGGGTCGAGATCAAGCGCGACCAGATCGACGACACGAGCAAGGGCACGAACTTCGTCAACGCCTACCGCTATCCGGCCGATCCGTTCGGGCCGCCGTCCAACTACACCGGCCCCGGGATGCACGAGGACGGCGCCGAGCACGTCTACACCGTCCACGTCAACGGCCATGCGGCGAACGTGGGCGCGGCCGTGGTCGCGAGCGGCCTCGGCGCGCTAGTCGAGCCGTGGTTCCTAGGCTCGCTGAACGAGGACGACGTGCAGGGCTACCCGGGGACGCCGCTCAACGTGAACGGGCTCACATTCGAGTACGAGTTCGACAACGGCGCCACGGGGGTCGCCTTCCCACCCGAGGGCCGCTACTTCGTCGCCGTCGACTCGCGCGCCGACCCCTTCACCGACGAGCCGCTGCGCGGGCCGTACCTGCTCCACTTCTGGCGCAACGACGTCACCCCGCCGAAGCTCCACTTCCTCACCGGGCGCGTGACCGCGGGCCGGCCGGTGCTCGCCGCGATCGTCACCGACCGCGGATCCGGCGTCGACCCGCTTTCGCTCGTGATCGGCTACAAGGGCATCCTGATGCTCGCCGCGCTGTACGACCCCTCGACGGGGCTCGTCGTGTGGCTGCTGGACGGCGCGCCCAAGATCGGCGTCGGCAAGACGAGGATGGTCGCGATCGGCTCCGACTACCAGGAGTCGAAGAACGTCGACCAGGCCGGCGAGAACATCCTTCCGAACACGGCCTTCCGCCAGTTCAAAATCCGTGGTGTGGCCGGGCCGACGCTGACCTGGCTCCTGCCGAAGCGGAAGGCCTGCGTGGCGAAGTCCGAGACGCTCGTCGTCAGCGCCGGGTCGAACCGGAAGGTCCGCTCCGTGACGTTCCTCGACGGCGGCCACCGCATCTCGCGCGAGCCTGGCTCGACCTCCGGCTTCTACGCAACGACCTGGAAGACGGGCAAGGCCCATCGCGGCCGGCACGTGCTGCTCGCGGTCGTGAAGGACCGCCGCGGAGCGCGCGCCGAGGCGCGACGGATCGTCCGCGTGTGCCGCAGGTAGCGGTCGTCACCGGCGGCTCGAGCGGCATCGGTGCGGCGATCGCCCGGAGCCTGGCCGGCCGGGGCTGGCACTGCGTCCTGGTGGCGCGCAGCGAGGAGCGCCTGCGCCCGCTGGCGGAGGAGCTCGGCGCCGAGTGGGAGACGTGCGACGTCGGCGACCGCGCAGCCGTCGAGCGCATGGCTGCGGCAGTCCGCGAGCGGCACCCGAAGATCGGCCTGCTCGTCAACAACGCAGGCATTCCGGGCCGCGGCGGATTCCTGCGCGCGAGCGCCGAGCTGATCGAGGAGGTGACGCGGACGAACTACCTCGGCGGGATCTGGTGCACACGAGCCCTCCTGCCCGCGCTGGAGGCGGCCGCGCCTTCGGACCTCGTCAACGTGGTCTCGGTCGCTGGCACGGTCTCGACCGGCGCGGGCGGCCCGTACTCGGCGTCGAAGCACGCGCAGCTCGCGTTCTCGCGCGCGATCCGGGCCGAGCTGCGGCCGCGCGGGATCCGCGTCCACACCGTCCTGCCCGGGTTCGTGGAGACACCGGGCTTTCCGCAAAGGAAGCGCTTCTCGAGCCGGCTCTGGCGGTCGCTCGTGATCGAGCCGGAAGAGGTCGCGGAGCGCGTGCTGGCTGCGGTCGAGCACGACCGCGGGGAGGTCTTCGTCCCGCGCCTCTACCGGATCGCGCCGTTCGCCCAGGTGCTGGCACCGGGTCTCGTCGCGCGCGCAGGGAAACGGGGTGTGCGGCCGGCCGGCGACTAGAATCGCGGCATGGCGGGGTCGCTGAACGTTGAGGACGTGGCACGCGTGGCGGAGTTTCGGGCCGCGCTGCGCCGGTTCCTCCGCACGACCGAGCGGAACGCACAGGCCGCGGGCCTGACGCCGCAGCGCTACCTGCTCCTGCTGATGATCAAGGGCGCACCCGATCTGAGCGAGCAGTCGACCGTGACCGAGCTCTCCGAGCGGCTCCAGCTCGCGCAGAGCACCGTCACCGAGCTCGTCAGTCGCGCCGAGGAGAGCGGGCTCATCGAGCGCGAGCGCTCGGCCGCCGACGGGCGGATCGCATACCTCCGCCTCTCCGCCGAGGGGGAGCGGCGCCTGGCCCAGGCGTTCACGAGCAACGCGAACCAGCGCACCGCGCTCGAGCAGGCGTTCGAGCACCTCCGCGGGCCCGTTCTCGCGGCCTAGCCGTTGAGGATCGAGTTCCTGTTCTGGCGAGGCTGCCCCTCGCACCCCGAGGCGCGGGAGCTGCTGGCTGACGTGCTCGCGGCCCGCGGGATCGACGCCGAAGTCGAGGAGCGCGAGGTGACGACGCAGGAGGAGGCGGAGCAGCTCGCCTTTCCCGGCTCGCCCACGATCCGCGTGGACGGCCGCGACGTCGACCCGGCCGGCGCCGGCGCCCGACCCGCGCTGAACTGCCGCATCTACCATCTCCCCGACGGGCGCGTGTCGCCCGTCCCGACCCGCGAGCAACTGGAGGAGGCATTGCAGTGACCCGCGACGCCGCTTGCGGCGTCGCGATCAGGCCGGGCGGGCCTTGCCCGTTAGGCCGTCCGAAATGACCGGTCGACACAAGTGGAGGAGGTAATCAATGGCTCTGAGCCTCGGTACGGAGGCACCGCAGTTCGACCTGCCCGGCGTGGACGGGCACAACCACTCGTTGGACTCGTACGCGGACGCGAAGGCGCTCGTCCTCGTCCAGTCGTGCAACCACTGCCCGTACGTGCAGGCCTGGGAGGACCGGCTCAGCGCAATCGCGCGGGACTACGCCGAGCGCGGCGTGCGTGTGGTGGCGGTCAACTCGAACGACGCGAGCAGTCACCCAGAGGACTCGTTCGAGGAGATGCAAAAGCGCGCCTCGGCGCAAGGCTTCGCGTTTGACTACCTCTACGACGAGCCGCAGGCTGTCGCGCGGGAGCTGGCGGCTGAGCGCACGCCGGAGGTCTTCGTCTACGACCGAGAGCGGAAGCTCGTCTACCACGGGGCGATCGACGACTCGCGGGACGAGGACGGGGTGAGCCAGCAGTACCTCCGTGACGGCCTGGACGCGCTCCTGACGGGCGATGAGCCGGCGGTGAGCGAGACCCCGGCGGTCGGCTGCACGGTCAAGTGGAAGTGACGTGTTCGACCACGTGACGATCAGAACCTCCGAGCGGAGACCTCCGAGCGCTTCTACAAGACGGTGCTCCAGGCGATTGGCCTCGAGCAGTCGCACTCGGACAAGCACTACCCTGAATGGGGCGACTTCTCGCTCGGCTAGGCAAGTGGCGAGAAGCCCGTCACGCAACGGCTGCACATCGTCGAGGTCGTGAACCAGAATCGCCCGCGCTTGGCGAGCAAGCTGCTCGGACCCCGCCTCGGCCGGAAGCCGCGCAGAGCACCGCTAGACTCGCTCGCGCAACGACTCGGACAGACGCATGCAGCGTGAGCGCGGCGCTCGAGGTTGGCACGATCCGCGATGCCGCCGGGCTGGAGCGCCTGGCGCCAGGCTGGGACGGACTCGTTTTCGCCATGGCGCGGCCGAGTCCCTACCTGCTGCATGCGTGGGTCAAGGCATGGTGGGACACCCACGGCGACGAGGCCGATCTGCGCATCCACTGCGCGCGCCGCAACGGCCTGCTCGTAGGGGCTCTTCCCCTGTGTGCTCGTCGCGAGCACGGCTTGCGTGTCGCCAGGTTCGTAGGCGGCGCCGACTCGGCGCTCGCCGATGTGCTCGTTGCGCCTGATGAGGGCCCGGAAATCGCCGCGACGCTTGCCGAGCGTGCGGCGGACGAGGCAGACGACCTCGCCGACCTTTTCGGACTTCCGGAGCACAACCGGCTGGCGGCGGCCTTCGGGGAGGGGCGCCTCACCCTTGTCCCCCGCATCGGCGCACCCGTCCTCGACCTCGCCCCCGGGTGGGACGCGATCTATCGCGAGCGCGTCTCCTCCAAGCACCGCAAGGCCCACCGCCGCCAACGGCGGCAGCTCGGCGCCCAGGGCGCCTTCGAGTCCCGGCTCGCCCGGACACCAGCCGAGGTCGAACAGGCGCTCGAGGAAGCTTTCGCGCTGCATGCGCTGCGCTGGCGCGACCGCCCAGACCGCTCGGGCTTCTCTTCCGCGGCCGGTCGCGCGCTGCATCGACACGCGATGCCGGCGCTTGCCGCCGGTGACATCGCCCGCATAGTCACGCTGCGCTTGGACGGCCGCCCGATCGCGTTCACCGCCTTCTTCGTACTGGCCGGAAGTATGGTCCTGCACCGCCTGGCTTTCGATCCGGCGTTCGGCCGCTGGTCACCGGGCGTGCTCGCTACGCACGATGCACTGGAAGCGGCCGCGGCGGAGGGAGTGCAGCGCGTCGAATTCCTTGGAGGCGAGGAGCCGTACAAACTCGCCCTGGCGGACCGGTTGGAGCCGCTCTACGAGGGCTTCGGGCTGGCCCGTGGCGCAAGGGGTCACGCCGCGATCGCACAGCGGAGGGCCACACTGGCAGCGCGGCGAGAGCTCGCTCGCAGGCCTAGGCTGCGGCGTCTGTGGTACGAGGCGCTCCGGCCGGTGCGGCGCGCGCGCAGCCGGCTGGCGCCTGGCACCGACGCCTGACGACGATCAGCGGGCGGCGTCGCCGTGCTCCGCGTCTCCGCGATGGCCCCGAAGGCGACGCGCCGCGGTGAACGTGGCCGCCTTGACCTCGTCGCGCCAATGCGAGACCCCAGGAGGCTTGGGCGCGAAATGCAGCCGGCGCAGGCCCGCGTTGACGTGCTGGATCCGCTCCGCTTTCAGGCTTTCGGCCGTTCGGAAGGTGATCGAGAGCGAGATCGAGGCCTTGGGACCGTTCTGCACCCAGTGCGGCGCGAAGGGGTAGACATAGACGCCGTCATTCGGATCCATGACGAAGCATTTTTCAAGGTCGGCCATGCGATCGAGGTTGCGGTGCCCACCGTCGAAATAGCGATCCAGTTCGGCCTGGTGGTCGGCTGGGTTGGCGAAGCGGCCGACGTTCATCTCCTTGCGCCCGCGTATCTGGAGCAGCAGATTCTGCTCCGGGTCGAAGTGCACCGGCGTCGTGGCGTTGGGCGCCGAGATGAAGATGTAGCCGCGGCGGTATTGCATCCCTCCGTAGCGATCGCCGACGAAGGTCTCGACCTCGTCCAGGCAAGCATCGAGCAGCGCCTTGTACTCCGGGTCCTGCTCGATGTACCAGAGCACCATCCAGGTGTTGCCGCTGTCGATCTCGCGGACACTCTGGGAGGGCGGCCCCTCCAGGTCGGGCGCTCCGCCTGGGGTCATGAGATCCAGGTCTGCCCGGTGACGCTCGATCGACGCGGGCGGCAGGCGGTCGGCGAGCTCGGCGAGCGCATCGAGCGTCAACAGCGGATGGTCGGCGAGAGTGTGACGCAACCCGAGCGGCCGTTTCGAGAAGTTCTCCTCGAAGGCTGCACCGTCGATGTGCAGCAATTCCGTGCGGGCGTCGGTAGACACGGCCATTGCTGAACCTCCTTGGACTCAAGGAATGCGTTGGCGATCATGTTAGCCGCCCTCCGGCGCGGCCGAGCGTCCGCACGCGATCGACGGCGACGAGCAAGCGATCGCGGCCGGGGCGCAGGACGCGGTCGAGGCCGGCGCGCCGCGCGAGCGGCCGTCCGTGCGTCTCGACGGCCCAGCCGAGGCGGCCACTCAGGCCCGGGGCGAACGCAAAGACGCCGACCCGTTCGTGCATGGTGTGCGTCCAGGCGAGCTTGTAGGGCTCGGCGCCTCCGCCGAGCTCGACTCGTCGCAGGCCGGCGGAGAAGGCGCTCGCGATCACCTCGCCGAGCACGAGCTGACCGGGTGAAGCCTGCGCGTGAGCCGGATCGAACGCGCCCTTGAGCAAGTGCAGTACGCCGCCCTCCTCCAGCCCGAGCAACGCGGCAAGCGGCCTCCCGTCAAGCCGAAGAGCGAAGAGGCGTATCGAGCCCCGCGCCTCGGCCCAAGCGGTGACCTCGGCGTAGAACCGACGGGTGGAGGGCCGCGCCTCGATGGCAGTGCCGCGCGCAGCCTTCCAGCCGGCGGCCTCGAGTGCCAGCAGCTCGGCGAGAGTCGCGCCATCGGCGTCGAAGGCCACCGCCCCCAGTTCGGAAAGCCGGCGGCGACGGCGGTCAAGATCGCGGGCGAAGCGCCGCCGCGCCTGCAGGTAGGCCTCGTGGTCGCCTTCGATGTCGAGGTACGGCGCACGCAACATCACTCTTTCGGCAAGGCGGTAGCCCGACGCCGCCGCGGCCTCGCGGGCAAGAGCGGGCGACGTACCCGCGCGGTCGAGATACGCGAGAGTGACGGTGCGCGGGTGCCCGGCGTAGGCGGCCACGACGAGCCCGCGGGCGACTACGTCGTCCTCGGCGAGCAAGTCAGCCGAGGGCGTGTGCGCGTTGGCCGCCGAACGCACGCCGGCGGCGCGGCGCACAACGGGGAAAACCCCGGAGAGCCGTCCTTTTCGACGAGCGGCGATCACGTCTACGCGCCCACCGCCGAACGCCTCGGTCCAGGCGGCGACCCATCCCGGCCGCGAGAAGGGCGGGGCGCCCATGCGATCGGCGAGCTCGTCCCACTCGGCCTCGAGCGGCCAGACGCCTGCGTGGTGTTCGATGGTGGTCACGACGCGGTTGCCGCCCGCCACCGCAGCGCGCGCCGCGCGAGGAGGCGGAGCGCCCGCACGTCCTGCGCGCGAGGCACGAGCGCCCCCCAAGCAAAGCCCGCCCGGCTGCGATAGGCGGTCGCCGCGGTAGCCCCTCCTGCCAAGAGCGCGGCGCTGGCGGCCGCAGCCGCGCCCGACGCTCCGTATACAGGAATGAGTACGAGGTCGAGGGCGATACCGGAGATCAGCGAGACCCCGGGGCCCAACGACGACAGGCCCGGTGCGTTCGAGGCAACCAGCGCGGTCGAGAACGTCACGCTCGCCGCGAACCCGAGTGTGCTGGGGAGCAACCACAGAAACGGTCCGACGGACTGGCGGTAGGCCTCGCCAAACACGAGCGGGATAAGTACTGGTCCCAGGACCGCGGCAAGCATTGTCGCCACAGCAGTCACGAGCGCGACCGCGCGAAAGACACGCAGCGTCCGCTCGGCGGTTTGACCCCCCGCGTCCCGAGCGACGGCCGGAAGCAAGGCAGCGGCAACCGCCGTCGGCAGGTAAAACAGCACCTCCGAGGCGTTCACCGCCACCGCGTAGATGCCCAGTGTGGCCTCCGAGGCGATGAGCGCAGTGAGGATCTGGTCGGTACGTGCGTTGAGGAAGTGCGAAAGCCCGCCGCCCCACGCGCGCATGCCGAAGCCGATCGACTCCCGCAGCAGGGTCAAGTTGGGGGCGCCAAGCCCGATTCCGCGCTCGCAGACGGCGAGCAGCACGATTGCCGGGATCGCCTGCGAGAGGACCCAAGCAGAGGCCGCGCGCGTAGCCGTCAACCCGGGGCCCACCCAGATCGCCGCGAGCAGCGCCGCGTACAGCCACGCCCCGGTCGACTGCACCAGGCCGTAGGGGCGAAACCTGCTGCAGCCCTGCAGATACGAGTAACCGGCGGAAACGAGCGCGGTGGCCAGCGTGGCCAGAAGGAGGACGACGAGCTGCCGCGGGCCGATGCCCGGCGGTCGCAGCCCGGGCAGCGCCGCCAGTGCCCCGCACACGACCAGCGCGCCCCCCGCGCTCAGGGCCGTCACGGCGAGCACCAGATTGGTGAGCAGGGTGGCGCGCTGGGTCACGCCCTGGGCGGCGAAGACCCGGGTGGCCTCGTTCAGGCCCAGGTTGGCGCAACGCGCGGTGACCATCGCGGTCACCGTGATGAAGGCGACCTCGCCTCGCCCCGTGGGCTCGAGGGCCCGGGCAAGGAGGAGCACCGCCACGAAGTACCCCGTGTTGCCGGCGGCCTGGGAGACGAACAGCAGCAAGGCACTCGACGCCAGTGGGCCGCCCTCCCGGCCAACCGGTCCGTCCGCCCGCAACCCGGACACGAGGCCTCTCAGCGCACGCAGAATCCACGCTCGACGTTGCCGACTACGCGATTGCCTCGCGGCTCGGCCAGGGAGCCGTCCTCCCAGCGGCCGGCTTGCTGCCTGATAAGCCGCCCGCCGACGCCGCAGCCAACGTTGCCGCGCACCAGGTTGGCCGACGCGCCCTGCAGGACGATCGCCGGCCGCGCGCCCACCACGAAGTGGTTGCCCGCGATGCGGTTTGCCTCACTCCCCACGTCGACGAACAGCCCGGCTCGGGTCGCATGAACGATCGAGTTGCCCGCGAACGTGTTCGCGCTGGAACCCCCGCCGGCATGGCGCCATTCGACGTTGATGCCGGTGCCTACGTCGCTGATGTCGTTGCGGGCGATGAGCGATGCGTTCGTAGAGTGCTCGAGGTAGATCCCGACCGGGGTGCGTACAACGTGGTTCGCGATGATCGTCGTGCGCGTCGAGGAGCCGACGGTTTCGATCCCGTCGATGCCCGTGTGGCTGATGCGGTTGCCGATGATCGCGGCGCCTACGCCGCCGGTCCAGATGCCACCCTCGTCGGTCCCGTCCGCGCGCTCGGGATCGATGATGTCCGAGATGGAGTTGTCAAGGGCGAGGTTGTGCAGCGCGGCGGTGGGACGCGCGTGGAAGCGCTGTGCGAACAGGACGCCGTAGCCGCGGAAGCCGAAGATGCGGCAGCGCACGACGCTGACGTCGCCTGAGGCGTCCGAGCCTTTGTCGGCCACACCGGCGTTCGTCGCACCGCGGCCGTCGATGACGCTGTCCTGCACCGAGACGTCACGATGGGCGCCCCAGACCTCGACGCCGTTCTCGAGCACACCACTGAGCCACAGGCGCTGCAGGCGCACGTCGACCGAACCAGGCCCGACGGAGATCGCGCGTCCCAGGCGGCCATCACCGGCGACAGCGAGGTTCTCGATGCGGATGTGACGACCGTTGGCACCGAGTAGGGCCCAAGGCTCGATCCCCGCCCGCGGAACGAGGACGGTCTCTCGCCCCGCCCCGATAAGCCGCGTGTTCGTACCGAGGCGCAGGGAATCGATTGCGTAGCGACCAGGGCCCAACCGAACGGTCGCACCGCCGCGGCGCAGTACGTCGAGGGCGCGTGTGAGTCCGCTATCTGGCGTCGCTCTCACGGCGGACCCGGATTCACCTCGCCGAACCAGCACGCTGCGCGACGCGCTGCGACGGCCGAAGCGGTCGACGGCGACGGCGTGCACGGAAGCCGGGCTGGCTGGCAGGTCGGACTGCACGACGTCGAGCCGGTACGGCGCGGTCGTGTCGGTGCCGAGCGGGCGCGAGCCGCCGAAGAAGGTGACCGCCACGATCCGCGCCCGCGCCCCCCGCACGGCTGCTCTCAGTTCGATCCCGTTACCTGTCCGGTGCTGCGGGGCGACAACAACGCGAGAGGCCGCAGGCGTCGTGTCGCGCACAGCGGCCGCGGCCGACGGCGCGCCCCCCGTGACCGGCGGCGCCCCATACCGATGCTTGCTGGAGCCGGAAGCCAGCAGCACGATCGCGGTGAGAGCCGGGATCAGGACGCCCAAACGCTGAGGTGTGAAGATGCTCATCGCCGTTCGCGCGCGCCAGCGGGCGCACGGGATTTCCAGACCATGCTACTCCGGGGAGGACACCGCGCCCAGACCCGCGTTTGCAGGCGCGATGCGATACTCGGAGACGTGTCTCGTGCCTGCGGAGGCACCGATCTGCGCGGGGTGCTGATGATCGCTGCACCCTATTCGGCCCCGGACCGGTCCGCCGTCGCTGCAGGGATCCGTGCCCGGGCGCTCGCCCAAGGGCTGCGGCAGAGTGGGCATCGGGTCATCGTTGTCTGCGCCGGTCGAGCGCGTGAGCGCTCCTGGGAGGACAGCGGCGTCCAAGTTGTCCCGGCCCGCTATGTCGATGTGGAGGCGTTGGCCCGTCGGATCGGCGTCGAGTTGCGCGAGCTGCGCACCGGCGGCCGCGAAGGGGAGCCCGGCCGCACCGGGATGGCGCGCGAGGTCGCCGTCCGCCTCGCTGTCCCCGATCGTTACCTGACCTGGGTGCCTGCGGCAATCGCCGCAGCCCGTCGCGTCGGAGCGAACTGTGGGCTCGTCGTCAGCACCGGGCCGGTCTCCGCGCACCTCGTCGCGCGGGCGGTCGTCAGAGGCCGGCCCTGGCTCGCGGACTGCAACGACCTCTGGTCGCGCAACCCGGATCGCACGAACGGCCCCCTGCGCGACGCCGTGGACACCGCCATGGAGCACCGCGTGCTGCGGCGAGCAACCCGGCTGACCACGGTGAGCGAGCCGATGCGCGAGGAGCTCGAGCACCGCCACGGCAAGCCGGTCACCGTTCTCTACAGCGGCTTCGAGGCCGCGGAGTTCCCGCCGCCAGGCCCGCGAGCGGCAGGCGACCCGCGTCGGCTGCTCTTCGCCGGGACGCTCTATGGGAAGCAGGACCTCACGCCGCTGCTGCGCACGCTCGCCAAGGGGCGGCGCGAGGGCTGGCTGAGCCCCGACCGGCTGGAGGTCAGCTTCATTGGGCGCCTGAGCGACCGGGCGGCGCTGGAGGCCGACCGCTTCGGGGTGGCCGACTTCGTCAGCACGAGCGAGCCGATCCCGCGCGATCAGCTGCTTCGCCTCATGGTGGATGCCGACGCCCTCCTGCTCCCGTCGCTCCACGACACCGACCGCAATGCCCTTCCGATGAAGCTGTTCGAGTACATCGGCACCCGGCGCCCGATCATCGTCTTCGGGCCCGGCGAGCATCTCGCTGCAAGCCTGGTGGCCGAGCACGGATTCGGCCTCGTCCTGCCCGACGAGGTGGGGCTCCAACGCTGTTTGCGCGACCTCGTCAGTGGTGAGGACGTACTGGTCGCAGGCAGCGAGCAGGAGCGGGCGCAGTTCAGCCGCAACACGACCCTCGCCACACTCGGGAGGGTCGTGAATGAGCTCTGAGCACCGGTCCTCGCGCGCGGTCTAGGAGCTGGCACCGGTCGATGCCCCGAAGCGCCAGTGACGGTAGGCCGCGCGCAGGAGCCCCGGGGTGTCGTGGCCACCCGCGACCTTCGCGCGGAAGTCGAGCACACCGTCGCGCCGCCCGACCTGGAGCCGCCGCAACGCCAGCGGATCGGTTTCGGGCGTGTTTACGCCGGGCTCGCAGGAGGTCGCCAGGCTGAACCCGGCCTCCTCGACGAGGCAGCGCTCGCGGGCGCCGAAGAGTCCCGCCGGATAGCAGAACGTCGCCACCGGATGGCCGACACGAGCTTCCAGCGCGGCCTTCGACCCGCTGATTTCCCGCCGAGCCGCGTCATCGTCAATCGCCGTCAGGTTGGGATGGGTGACGGTATGCGCCCCGAACCGCAGCGTGCCCGCCCGGTCGAAGGTGCGCACCTGCTCCCAGCTGAGCATCGGCAAAGGATGGTCGTACCAGCTGAGCGCGGCCGTCCCGTCGATGATGCCTGTGGGCAGGAAGACGGTTGCAGAGAAGCCGTGGCGCTGGAGCACGGGGAGCGCGTGGTCGGCCACATCGGCGTAGCCGTCGTCGAAGCACAGCCCGATGACTCCCGCGCCGTGCCCCTCGGCATGCCGTGCCACCGCTTCCTCGACGTCGAGGGCGACCAGGCCGTCGTCCGCCAGACGGTTCATGTGGGCGGCAAAGCGCCGAGGCGACACTGCCAGCTCATCTGGCTCCTCGGCCACCCGGTGATAGAAGATGATGCGCAGCCCTGGTTCGGCTTGCCCCGGCCAAAGCCGCCAGCGGAGGGAGCGCGCGCGTGTGAGGGCCTCCTTCGCGCGAAGCACCGGAGCGGAGCTGAGTGCGAGATCACCGTGAGACATCGGACCGAGAGGCGCGGCGCGCCGCGACCAGCTCGTGGTAGATGGCGTCCCAGCGCGCTGCAACGGCTTCCTGGCCGTACCGCTCGCGAGCCCGCGTCGCGATCTTCGATCGGTCGTAGTGGCCTGGCGCCGCCAGGACGGCCTTGATGGCGCCCGCCAATGCGTCCACGTCACCCGACGGCACGAGCCTGCCGGCGAAGGCGTCGACGACCTCGCGCACGCCGCCCACGTCGCTCGCGACCACCGGCAGGCCGCTGGCCTGCGCCTCGAGCAAGACCACGGGCTGGTTCTCTGCGAGGCTGGGAACAACGAGCAGGTCGGCGCGGCGCATGAGGGCCGCCACGCCGGTGCGGTCCTGGATGCCCAGAAACTCGACCTCGGTGCCGATCCCGAGCCGGTCGGCGAGTGTCTCGAGATCCGTGCGCGCGGGGCCATCGCCGGCGACCTCCAGGACCGCGGGCGTCTCTTCGCGCACACGGACCAGCGCGCGCAGCAGATGATCCACGCCCTTTCGCGGATGAAGGCCGGCGACAACGGCCAACCGCGCCGGCCCCCCGTGGCGCGCGGCCGCCGGATGGAACAGATCAGTGTCCACAACGTTGCTCACGACCTGCAGCCTCGCGCGCGGCGCGAGAGCGGCTAACCGGCCCGCGAGATCGTCGCTCACCGGACAGACGAGGTCGGCGCGCTCGAAGACTTGCCGGGCCAGGGCCCGCTGGGGGCGACCGAGCGATCCGTCGACGAAGGAGCTCAGGTGCTCGGAGACGACGACCGGGACACGGAGGCGTCGGCGGAGCAGCAAGGCGCCGGAGCCTCCGAGATACACGTGGGCGTGCAGCACGTCTGGCCGAAAGCCCGTATCGAGCAGGCGTTCGAGCCCAATGCGCAGTGCGAGCAGGCGGAAGAGCAGCGACGTGCGTGCGGTCGGCAGCGGCCGAAAGGAGATGCGGACGGTGCGCAAGCCGTTCTCGATCCGGTCCGAGCGCGTGAGCGGCGTCCCCTGCGGGGCAGGTTCAGCGAAGAGCACGGCCACCTCATGGCGATCCGCGATCGCCCGCGCTACATCGCGGACGAAGATCCCGTCCACCGGCCGGCTCACCGACGGATACCACGGTGTCACGACCAGGGAGCACAGGCGGTCGCGGTCGCAGCGGCCGCACGTCATGCTTTGTCCCAACGATGGCCACCCCCAGCGGCACGCTCCGTGGTCGACTGCCCGCCCTTCGGCCGGGTGGGCGGGCCATCCCCGCCGCCGTGGCAGTGCTTGCGCTCGGCCTCTTGCTCGGAGTCGCTCTGACGAACATCAGCGCGCCGCCCGCACCGCTCGTCTCGGTGGCCGGGCTCGGGCTGCTGGGCCTGCTGACTCTGGCGGTCGCGCGCTACGACGCGGCGGTCGTCTTCGGCATCGCGCTCCTCGGGGTCGTATTCGTGGAGCCAGCCCCGCCCGACGCTGTGCTGGCCGTGGCGATGCTCGTCGCGCTGCTGACGGGCCGCCTGGACCTCGCACGCGTCCCCGGCTGGGTCGCGCTGCTTCTGGGCGCGCTGCTCGCGCTCAACGCGGTATCGCTTGTCGGGGCGGTGGATCGCTCGGGCGCCGGGACGTTTCTTGCGACGACCGTCTTCGTGGTGCTGCTCGCGGTCTGGCTCGCCGGCTACGTCGACTCCGCGCGGCGTGCCCGGGGCGTCCTGCTCGCCTATCTCGGCGCCACGCTCATGTCGGCGGTCCTTGGCATCGCGGCGCTGCTGGTGCCGATCCCCGGTCGGGGGACCCTCCTCTACCACGGCTGCTGCCGGGCGGAGGCCCTGTTCAAGGACCCGAACGTCTTCGGGCCCTTCCTCGTGCCCGCCATCGTGATCCTCCTCGAGGAGCTCCTCACCCCTCGGCTGCTCCCCGGTCGCCGTGGCCTGAAGATGGCCGCGATCGCCGTGCTGTCCATCGGTGTTCTCGTCTCGTACTCCCGCGCGGCCTGGCTCGACCTGGTGACCGCGCTGATCGTTCTGCTCCTCGTGCTCGTGCTCCGCCGTGGAGGTGGGCGCCCGGCGGCCGCGCTGCTCGCGACGGTGATCCTGCTTGCCGGCTCGACCGGCGTGTACCTCGCGGCCACGGGCTCGGAGGGCTTCCTCCGCGAGCGCGCCACCTTCCAGGCCTACGACACCTCGCGTTTCAGTGCCCAGCGGGCGGGCATCCGTCTTGCGGAAGACCATCCGCTCGGTGTCGGGCCAGGCCAGTTCGACGTCCGCGAGCAGATCTCGGCGCACAGCATCTACGTACGCGTGCTGGCCGAGCAGGGCGTGCTCGGCTTCGTGGTGCTGGCAGCGCTGCTGCTTGGCACTCTCGCGCTGGGGATCGACAACGTCCTCGCAGGGAGGGGAACGTACGGCATCGGCTCCGCTGCGCTGCTCGCCGCCTGGTGCGGCCTGCTGGCCAACTCGTTTTTCGTCGACACGCTGCACTGGCGTCATCTTTGGGTGCTCGCCGCGCTCATCTGGGCGGGGGCGATGCGCAGCTATCGCTCTGCGTTGGTGTAGACGTAAGGATCGCCTCGCCCGCCGTTGCCTTCGCGCACGACCTCGCCCCGAACGACGAGGCGCCGAAGGCTTGAGCGTACGCGGGCGGCAGGGGGATCGCCAAGCGCCGCGCGCAACTCCGCGGCCGTGAGCGGCCGCCCGGCGGCACGCAACCGCTCGATCACCTCGCGCGCCTCGCTCTCCGCGATGCTGGTGTTCTTCGACGCCGCGGCCGACGCCTCGAGTCCGGCCAGGGCAAGGCCGGCGTCACGCGGCTCGAGGAGTGATGCGGGCGGGCCGACCTCGGGGTGTCGTGCGTCCTCGGGTTCCGGTATGGGCACGCCTTCGTGAGCTGCCGGCTCGGGTGGGTCGCGCTTCGCCGATCCATCGTCCGGCGTCACGACGACACCGAGCACACGGATCGCCAGGCGCGTCAGTGCCGTCCGGGCGTCCACCACGTCGAACTCGGACGCGTGCTCGGGGCACGTCAGCACGATCGCATCGGCGTGACGTGCCAGCAGCCGAGGCTCCGGGTCCGTTAGAAGCCCCGGTGTTTCGATGACGACGTAGCCGTAGCTCGTCTCCGCGATCGCGGCAAAGAGCGCATCGACGGCACCCGGTCGTAGCAGTCCCGCACCTCGCGTCGGCATCCCGTTGTGAGGGATGACGGCGACTCCATCGCTGCCGTGGACGACGGTCAAGCGAGGGCTCTCGACGTGCGGGGCGGGCCGGTCGCTCGCGCTAGCGAGGCCAGGCTCAGACGGAACGGCAAGCTCTCGCGCGAGGTCGTTCGACGCTCCGTCGGTAGACAGCGCGAGCGTCGCCTGGCCCGCCCTGGCCAGCGCGCGAGCAAGCCCGGCGGCAACACGGGCGGAGCCCTGGCCCGGACGCGGACTCGCCACGAGCAGCACGTGGCGGCCGTCAGGACGCAACTCGGAGAGGAGGGCGCCGACCAGTGACCACATCGCCTCGTCCGTTTCGATGCGCACACGCTCCGCACCCGACGCCGGCTTGCGGCCCAGGCGCCCGCCGAGTGCCTCGAGCGGGCGGGCGAGCCCGTCGGGGAGCCGGCGGCTGACGCTGATGAGCCTGCTGGACGCCTCGCGCCCGAACGAGCCCTTCGCGGAGGGCAGCGTTGCCAGGACGGGAACGCCGGTGAGTCGGCCGAGCGCGCCGCGCGCGTGTGGACGCAGCCGCTCCAGCACGAGTACGGCCACCACGGCGACGAAGAGCGTCGCGAAGAAGGCGATGACGGCATTGCGCACGGGACGGGGCGCGTACGGGGACGACGGCGGCTGTGCCTCCTCCGCGAGCTGTAGGTCCGAGCCGGCGTTTGCCGACTGGACGGCCAGCTCGCTCAGTCGGCTGCGGATTGCCGCCGCCTGGTCGACGGGCGTACCGAGGGTGAGCTCATCCTTGAGCACCGCGCGCGTGCGGGCGATGGAGGCCCGCTCTACCTCAGCACGGCGGTCAAGGAACGCGCGCGACATGGCGTTGGCGATCGCTGCCGCCCGGGAAGGCCTAGCGTCGGTTGCAGTCACATCGATCACGTTGGCGCCGGACTCGACCACGCCGGTGACCTTGTGCTGGAGCGACGCGGCAGTCTCTCCGGAAACCGCCTTCGCCGCCGACTCCCGGGCGGCCGGTGTGTTCAAGAAAGCCAGGCTCGTCGCGAGGCCGCGCTGGTCGGCGACCGTGTCCGTCCCCGCTGCGACGCTCGCGGGGTCTTGAACGATCCGGGCGGTCGCCCGGTAGCGAGCCGAGGCGAACAGCGAGACCAGCAGGACCAGCACCGTGACGGCGGCGACTGTCAGCGCGATCGGAAGCGCGGCGGCGCGCAGCGCGGCGGCCATCCGTGCGCCATCGATGGGCGCCTCGCCGGGAAGCTCGGCGTCAGGACCGCTCGACGTGCGATCTGGCGCGACCACAACCAGGAAAAGTACCGCCTCCTGAATCGCGGCGTCTGGCCGTTCGCGTGAAGATCAAGCCGGGCAAGCTGCGAGGACGAGCACCGGGGGACCCTCGGGAGATCAGGCCGACGTCACCAGGCGCTGAAGCAGCTCGATGTGCTGTGACCGGAAGCGCTCGAGGCCGTAGTGCTCCGCAATCGTGCACCGCGCCGCACACCCGAGGCGCATCCGAAGGTCTGGATCGGCCAGCAACCGCTGCAGCGCTCGAGCAAGCGCCGCAGCGTCTCCGGCCGGGACGAGGAGTCCATTCTCGCCGTCCTGAACGATCTCCGGCACGCCTCCGACGCTCGACGCGACCGCCGGAAGTCCCTCGGCCATGGCTTCGAGTAACGCCAGCGGCATCCCCTCCGACAGCGTCGCGAGCACGAAGATGTCGGAGCTTGCCAGGAGGTTGCGGACGTCGCCACGGTCGCCCAGAAGCTCGACTCGGTCGCCGAGACCCGCGTCGGCAACGGCCGCTGAGATCGATGAGCGGTCGGGCCCGTCGCCGACAATCAGCGCGTGGTGGAGCTGAGGAGCGATGATCTGCAGCGCCCGAACGAGAGTCAACGTGTCCTTCGGAGGTCGCAGGCGCGTGACGCTGATGATCACGGGAGGACGAGATGGGTCGCGGACAGTGACCGGTCTCAGCGGCACTGCGTTCGCGATCACGGCGGTCCGCTCGTCGATGCACGTCCTCGCCGCGATTCCGACGCTTCGTTCTGCGTTTGACACACAGATGACGCTCGTCGTGAGCGAGCGGGTGAGGCGATGCGCCCAGATAAATGCCCGGGCTCTCCAACCTGAATACGCCCTGAAGGCCCACCCGTGAACCGTGAAGACGCGAACCGGAACACGCGCGGCCCAACCCGCGACGGCTCCGAGGATGGCGACCTTCGAGCTGTTCAGGTGAAGCACCTCGGGGCGTTCGCTTCGCAGCAACCTGGCCAGCTCGACGATACCGAGGGCATCGCGGAACGGGTTCAATGCGCGACGGACGTGGGTCAGCGAGATGAACTCCGTTCCTGCGCGCGAGGCTACGTCTCGTAGCGGGCCTGGTCCGTGCGCCGCGACGGTGACGTCGAAATGCTGCACGAGCGCCGGCAACAGGTGCGCAAGGTAACTCTGCGCGCCCCCGGTTTCCGCCAGAGTGATCGCGACAAACAAACGCGGCTTGCGGCCAGCCGGGACGAACCCCTGTTGCGGGATGGACGGTGTCATTTTCGGCAGCGGTGACCACCTCTCGCCCGACCACCGCTTTTACACGGAAGCGGATATCGCTGCATTCTGTCGTGCCACCGCCGAGCGAAGCGCTCAGCGGCGTTCACTCGCCTGCGTAGCACTGCAGCTCTCTGTCCACTTGACGCAGGTTCCCGCTGACCGTATCGTCGGCGGCAGCAACGAAATGTGGGAGGGGGAGCCCGCATTGCTCAGTGAGAGATCGTCGTTGCTGCGGCGGTTCGCCCATAGCGATAAGGGGCTGCGACCGCGCGTCCTGGCTGCTCAGCGACGGCCTTCGCCTGGAGTCGTTGGACACTGGAATCGACGAGCCGCGACGCTCGCCGGCACGCTCCCGCCAACCGAGACCGACGTAGTGGTCGAGGTCGCCGAGCCCGCCGCCGGCACTGCAGTTTCACGACCGCTCGCCCAGTGGATCACGCCGGATGCGAGAGCCCGCCATGACCTATGGCTCCGTAGTGCGGCTCTCTACGCCTTGCTCTTCGCCATCGCCTGGGCTAGCGGCACGTCGATCGTGAACGCCACCGTGGCGGGATTCGTGGCCGCGCTCGCGTGGGGGGCAGCACTGCACACAGCGGACTGCACGCTCCGTCCGGTCCACGTCGCAACAGGCTGCCTGGGGGACGCGGTACTCGGGACGCTCGCCGGCTTCGTCATCGTCTCCGCTGCGGCGGTGTGGCTTCCGTTCCTCGAGCTTTCGGTTCCGGAGCTGACGACGATGTCGATCGCGGTCTTTGTCATCGCCGCGGCGTGGGAGATCGGGATCGCGCATATCGCCCGACCCCGGACCCGGGTCCTGCTCGTTGGAATGACGCCGTCCATTCGTGAGCTTGCGGAGACGCTCGCGGAGAAGGGGCGTCCCAAGACGGCGTTCACCGTGATCGGATTCGTCGACGACAACACATCGCATGATGCGATCGCCGGTCGGCCGCTCCTCGGCCGCCTTGGCGATCTCGAGCACGTCGTCATCGAGGAACGACCGCATCTCGTCCTCGTTGGAGTCCCTCGCGGCCGACCCGAGGTATTTGCCCGACTTGCTCGGGTCGCGGGCCTCGACTTCCAAGTGCTCGGCTTGCCGGAGTTCTACGAGCGTGCGTTCGGCCGACTGCCGGTTCGGCACATGACCGAAGCCTGGTTCATGAGCCTTCTGCATCTCTACCAGCGCCCGTACAGCGCTTCGGTGAAGCGTGTGTTCGACCTCGCCGTGGCAGTAGGTGCCTCGGTGCTCATGGCCCCGTTGTTCCTCTTGATCGCTGGGCTCGTGTGTCGGACGCCGGGAGGAATCATCTACAGACAGGTCCGCCTTGGCAAAGGCGGCCGTCGATTCACGATGTACAAGTTCCGCACGATGGCGGCCGACGCGGAGGAAGGAGAGGCGGTCTGGTCGACGTTCGGCGACTCGAGGGTCACGGCAGTCGGCCGTGTGCTCCGTCGAACCCGACTCGACGAGCTTCCACAGCTCTGGAATGTCGTACGTGGAGAAATGTCGATCGTGGGCCCTCGACCCGAGCGGCCGGAGTTTCTGGAGCTGCTCGCGGAAACGATCCCGTTCTGGACGCGGCGCCACCTGCTCAAGCCCGGCATCACCGGCTGGGCACAGATCAACTCCGGCTACGCTTCGGACTGCGACATGACGGAGCAGAAGCTTGCGTATGACCTGTGGTATCTGCGGCACAGGAGTCTTGTCGTCGACTTCCTGATCTGTGTACGCACGCTGCCCCGGCTCGTCCTCGGGGTCGGCGTCGGTCGATGATGCGTGAGTACGCGGGCGGCTAGGGCTTCTCGAGCAGGTACCAGCCGAGAACGGCCGTGTAGTTCGACGGCGCCGAGCGCCGCGCGCGCTCGCGTTCCTCGCCCTCGCAGCCCGCGAGGTCGAGGTAGGAATCCAGGTCGCGCGTCTCGGTCTCGCTCTCGGTGCGCTGGAGCACGAGGCCGTTCGACTCGAACAGCCCGCGCAGGTCGATGTCAGAGAGCGCGCGGGTGTGCGAGGGGTCGCGGCTGCGCTCGAACGCGTTCAGCTCGGCCGCGGCCAGCGGATCGACCGGAGCGATCTGGTCGATCACGAGCACGCGCCCGCCCTGGACGACCACCCGTGTCAGCTCGGCGACGACCAGCTCCGGGCGCGCGACGTGGTGCAGTGTTCGCATCGTCCCGACGAGGTCGAACGACGCGAGCTCGAAGGGCAGCTTCGTCGCGTCGGTCTCGACAAAGGAGACGTTCGGGAAGCGCTCCGCCCGCAGGCGCCCCTGCTCGAGCAGCTCCGGGACGATGTCCGCGCCGACCACCTCACGCACGTGCGGTGCTAGCGCGAAGGCCAGGGCGCCGGCGCCGCAGCCCGAGTCGAGCGCCCGCTCGTCGCCCGAGGGCGCCACGAAGCGCACGATCTTCTCCTCGAGCTCGGCCGCCCGCTCGTCCTGGTGGGCTGCGATGCGCTCAGCCGTTCTCGCGAACCGCTCCTGCGTTGCGTCTTGCATAGTCGAGCGCCTCCTCTCTGGTGGCGATCGTACCGGCCGCGCGTTCCTCCTCGATCTCAGCGAGCAGCCGCCCGACCTCGGGCCCGGGCGAGAGGTCAAGTTCGTCTCCGCGGACGAGCGGCTCCGCAGGCTCGTGGCGGCGCGCCTCCTCGACGAGGGGCTCGAGCTCGGTAGCGCCGAGGTAGGCGAGCGCGTCGAGCGCCCAGGGCTCAGTCGCGCGGCGGAAGCGGTGAATCGAGCGCGGATCGGCAGCCGGAGGCTCGGCGCGTAGCAACGCCCGCTCGTAGCGGCGCAGGTCGTTCGAGACCGGGTAGCGCTCGAGCCCTTCGCCGAATGCCGCCACGAGCCGGTAGTCGGCCGAGTCGACGCGGTCGAGCCGGTCGGTGATCGCGCCGCCGAGCGGTTCGAGGAGCCCGAGCTCGTCCAGCCGACGGAAGCCGCCCGACGAGAGCCGGATCAGCTCCGCGACCACGCGCTCGCCCGCGGGTCGCACGACGAGCGCGGCATGCTCGCGCGTCAGCCGCTCGGTCTCGTCGTCCATCCGCACGTCGAGCTCGTCCTCGAGCCGCACCGCGCGCAGCAGCCGCAACGGGTCGTCCTCGTAGATCGTGGACTTGACGGCGCGCAGGCGCCCGTCCCTCAGATCGTCCTGCCCGCCGAACGGGTCGACCGGCTCCCCGCCCGCGAGCGGCCGTGCGATCGCGTTCATCGTGAAGTCGCGTGTCGCGAGGTCCTCCTCGATCGTCCCGGGCAGCGGCGTGAAGTCGACCGTGCGCCCCTCCTCGAGCGCGACGCGCCAGGCGCCGTGCCGCTCGGAGAGCGGGAACGGGGCGCCGCCCGAGCGGCGGGCGTACGTTCGGGCCGCGCTCTCGGGCGCCCTGACGGCGATGTCGAGGTCGACGAGCTCTCGCCCGAGCAGCTCGTCGCGGACGGCCCCGCCGACGACCCAGGCCTCCTCGCCTGCCATGACGTCCCGCGCGAGCTCAAGCATCGACGACCACGCGCCTCGCCCGCCGCGCGTCCACGCTGATCCGCGAGACGAGCTCGTAGTTGATCGTCTCCGCCACACGCGCGTGATCCTCGGCGAGCACGCCCTGGCCGAGGATCGTGACGGGGGCGCCGACCGGTTCCTCCTGCTCGAGCTCGACCGCGAACGCGTCCATCGAGATCGTCCCCACCACCCGGCGAGGCTCGCCGCCGACGCGCACCTCGGTTCCGGTCAGGTCGCGGCGGAACCCGTCTGCGTAGCCGACCGGGACGATGCCGATCCAGGTCGCCTTCTCGGCGACGAAGCGGCGGCCGTAGCCGGTACTCTCGCCCGCCTCGAGCCGCTTCACCTGCGCGAGGTAGCTCCGCCACGACAGCGCGGGCTCGAGCCCGTCCGCGAACGGGTCCTCCCCGAACGGCGAGAGCCCGTAGATCGCGATCCCGCAGCGGGCCGCGTCGAAGCGCGACGACGGCATTCGGAGCGCTGCCGCGCTGTTGGCCGCGTGGCGCATCAGGTCGGCGTACGGCTCCGTCGCCTCGCGAAAGCGCTCGATCTGCCGCTCGGCGAACGCCGGGTCGGTGTCGGCCGTCGCAAGGTGCGTCATCAGGCCGACGACCTCGGCCGGCGGCCTCGGCAGCTCGGAGAGCCCCCAGCGGCCCATGCCCGTGTCGAGCTTCAGGTGCACGCGGAGGCCCTCGGGGATCTCCTCGTCCCAGATCGCCAGCTCGAGCCCGGCCTCGCGCGCCTCGGCGATCTCGCGGCTCGACGCGGTCGGGCCCATGACGAGGATCCGCGCGAGCGAGAACTCGGCACGAAGCTCGAGGCCCTCGGCGACCGTCGCGACGCAGAGCGCGCCCGCGCCCTCGTCCACCAGCGCCGCAGCAACGTCGACCGCGCCATGGCCGTACGCGTTTGCCTTCACGACTCCCCAGAGCTGCGCGCCTTCGAGCACGCGCAGCAGCGTGCGCGCGTTTCGCCGGACGGCGCCGAGGTCGACGGTCAGCTCAGACCGGTGCATCGCCTTCCCCCAGGGTGCCGCTCTGGACGTCGCGCAGCCAGAGCTCGAAGAGCGGGTCGACGAAGACCGTGCGCCCGTCCTCCTCTTCGAGCTCCCCCTTCGCGAGCAGCGAGCGGACGGCGTAGTGGGCGCCCGATTTTTTCAGGTCGACGGCTCCGAGCGCCCGCGCGCCGTACGGCGCGTCCGGGAAGAGCGCGAGGGCCCTGAGCGCGCGCTGCTCGTTCGTCTCGAGCCCGCGCCAGAGCGCGTCGAACTCCGCCGCGACCTGGCTCCGCGTGCGCGCAAGGGCCGCCTGCCACTGATCCTCGTCGGCGCTCGTGCCCGGCGCGACCTCGTCCCAGAGCCGGTGTGCGAGCAGCATCGCCCTCTGAGGATGCCCGCGCGCCGTCGCGAGCAGCGCGTCGAGGACGCGATCGGCGCTCCGCTTCGTGCGTGCGAAGCGCTCGCCGATGTAGGTCGCCACGTCCGCGTCGGCAAGGCGCCCGAGCCGCAGCGGCTGGGCCTGGCCGTAGAGCGGGCGGCCCTTCGTGTCGAACAGCTCGCGCATCATCCCCGGCTCCGAGCCGCAGAAGACGTAGGACGCCGCCTCGCCCTGGTGCTGGATGTGACTGCGAAGCAGCTTGTCGAAGTCCTGCACCTTTGCGATGTCCTGAAACTCGTCGAGCGCGACGAGCACTCGCGAGCCGCTCCTGTCCGCGACGCGCTCGGGGAGGTCGAGCAGCGCGTGGAGCGCGGGCAGCGGATCCGTCCGCGGCTCGAGCTGGAGCTTGACCGAGATTCCCGGGGCTCCCAGCGAGAGCCCGAGCCCGGTGGTGCGAAGGATGCTCTCGATCGTCCGGCGGATCGGCCCCTGTAGCTGCGAATAGGCACGCTCGATGCGGATCGTGACGTCCGCGAAGCTGAGGACGCCGTAGAGGTCGACGAGCACCGGGACCATCTCGCCTGCTTGAGCGTCGGCCAGAGTCTTCCGCAGCAGGCTCGTCTTGCCGAAGCGCCGCGGAGCGAAGAGGCGCACGTAGTGGCCGCCGCCCGCAAGGGAGAGCAGCTGCGCGACCTCCTCCTCGCGGTCCAGAACGTTCTCCGGCGCGACCGGCCGCGAGTAGACGAACGGGTTGACGTCTGGCACGCCCTGACGCTAGCAGCTGGTTCGGCCGTACTGAACCAAATGGTTCGGATGGGCTGAACCTAGCTCAGAGTTAGGGGGAGCGCGCCGATCACGTCGCTGGCGACGGCGCCGGCCTGCGGGATCAGCGTCGAGGCGAGCTGCTGCGCGGCAGCGGCGGCCGCGGCCGCAAAGCGCGGCTCGAGCCCTTTCGCGAGGAAGGCCGCCACGATCCCCGTCAGGACGTCGCCGCTCCCAGCGGTCGCAAGGGCAGGGGTGCCGAGCGCGCAGACCAGCACGCCCTCGCCCGGAGCCGCGATCAGCGTGTCGGCGCCCTTGAGCAGGCAGACGCAGCCGAATCGCTCGGCTCCACGCCGCACGGCCTCGAGCCGATGCGCGGCGACCCAGCTCGACTCCTCCCCGAGCAGGCGCGCGAGCTCGCCCTCGTGCGGGGTGAGCACGGTCGGCCCCGTGCGCTCGAACGGCTGGAGCTGGAAGAGCGCGTCCGCGTCGACGACGACCGGAACCTCGAGCCGGGCCAGGAGGTGGGCGACGACCTCCCGCGGGCCCTCGCCGCGGCCGAGCCCCGGCCCGAGCGCGACCGAGCCCGCCTTCGCCGCGAACTCCGCGATCGGGTCGAGCGCGAGCAGCGAGATCTGGCCGTCCTTCTCGGGGCACGGCAGCTTGACCGCCTCCAGCAACCGCTGCTCGATGACGGGCAGCGTCGAGTCGGGTACAGCGACCGCGACGTAGCCCGCGTCCGAGCGGAACGCGGCCTCAGCAGCGAGACACGGAGCTCCGGTCAGCCCGCGCGAGCCGCCGACGACGAGCACCGTGCCGGCCGTGTACTTGTTCTGCTCCGCGCGGCGTCGGGGGACCCCGTCGAGGATCTCGGGCCCGACGAGCGCGTGCTCGGTCTCCGCAGGCGCGAGCCCGATGTCGGCGACGACCACCTCTCCCGCGTGGAAGCGGCCCGGCGCCACCTCGAGGCCGACCTTGCGCCCGTGCATCGTGACCGTGAGCGTCGCCCGGACGCACGCGCCGGCGATCTCGCCCGTCGACGCATCCACGCCCGACGGCAGGTCGACCGCCACGACCGGAGCGCCGGCCGTGTTGATCGTCTCGATCTTCCGCGCCGCATCCTCCCTCGGCTCGCCGTGGAAACCCGTGCCGAAGAGCGCGTCGACGATCACGTCCGCCCCGCCGACGTCGTCCGTTGCCGACGCCTCGCGGCCCGCTGCGCGAAGCACGTCGACCGCGATCCGCCCGTCGCCCCCGTTCGCCCCTCCACCGCAGACCGCAGCGAACCGCCGCGCATCGGGGAAGCGGCGCATCGCCTCTTCGGCCACCGCGCGCCCGGCGCGAGCCATCAGCTCGTCGACGTCGTGCCCGGCCTCGGCCGCTTTCATCTCCGCCGCGGTGTAGAGCGGCTCAGGCATCCGAGACAATGCAGACGGCCGTCGCGAGCTCGCGCGAATGGGTCATCGAGAGGTCGATCTTCCCCGCGCCGACCTGCTCGGCCCAGGCCTTCGTCCGCCCGGAAAGGTTCACGCCGGGCTTGGGCCGGCCTGCGATCTCGATCTCACGCCACGTGAAGAGGACGCCCGAGCCGAGGGCCTTGCCGATCGCCTCCTTGGCCGCGAAGCGCGCCGCGTAGTGCTGGGGCGGGTTCGGCTTGCTGTCGCAGTAGGCGCGCTCAGCATCGGTAAAGCAGCGCTCGCGGAAGCCCGGGTAGCGCTCGAGCGCCCGCGCGATCCGCGGGATCTCGATCAGGTCGACGCCGACGCGCACCGCAAACGATTCTAGGAGGCGGACTCGAGCCAGTCCGGCAGCGCGGCGATCGAGTCGATCACGCCGTTGGGCTTCAACGTGGCCTCGTCGAGGATTTCCTGCCGGTACTTCCCGGTGCGCACGAGAACGGTCTTGAGCCCGAACGCCGCCGCGCCCGCGATGTCGGCCTCGACGTCGTCGCCGATCATCCACGTCTGCTGCGGCTCGTAGTCGAGCACGTCGAGCGCGGCCGCGAAGTAGGCGGCGCTCGGCTTGCCGAGCACCGTCGCCTCCATCTCGGCCGCGTACTCGAGGCCAGCGACGAACGCGCCCGCGTCGAGCAGCGCCCCGCGCGAGGTCTGCCACCAGCGGTTCTTGTGCAGGCAGTAGAGCTCGGCGCCGTCCTGCAGCTCGGCAAACGCCCGCGCGAGGTTGTAGTAGCTGAAGACGCGATTCGTCTCGAAGCTCTCGTCCGCGCCCCCCAGCAGGACGGCATCCGCGCCCTCGCCCACGAGCTCGATCCCCTCGAGGTCATCGACGATCGACGGCATGGTCAGGGCGAGCACCCGCTTCCCCGCGAGCGCGTGGGCGGCCGCGATCGGCGTCGTCTGCAGCTCGTCGTCCTCGAGCTCGATCCCGAACGAGCGGATCTCGGCCGCCAGCGCCTGGCGCGAGTGCGTCGTGTTGTTGGTGACGAAGCGCAGGTGGTGGCCGGCCTGGCGCAGCCGCGAGACCGCCTTCGCCCCGCCGAGGATCGGATGGCCCGAGACGTGCAGAACTCCGTCCACGTCGAGGAGAATCCCGCTCATGGACGGCGAGTCTATTCGGGTGACGCGCTCGGTCTCCATCCCCCGCTCGGAGATCGGCTTTCGCTACTCGCGCTCCCGCGGCCCGGGCGGACAGCACGCCCAGAAGACCGACACGCGCGTCGAGGCGAGCTTCGACGTCGAGTCCTCCGAGTCCCTGACCGAGGTCCAGAAGAAGCGCGTGATCGGACGTGCCGGGCCGGTGATTCGGGCTGTCGCTCAGGACGAGCGCAGCCAGTGGCGCAACCGCGAGCTGGCCACGCAGCGGATCGTCGAGGCGCTGCGCGAGGCGCTTCGCGTCCCCCGAAGGCGCCGGCCGACCCGCCCGACGAAGAAGGCGGTCGAGCGCCGGCTGGAAGAGAAACGCCGCCGGAGCAGAGTCAAGCGCCTGCGGCGTGAGCCCGAAGCCGACTAGAGATTCTTACGCCGGCCTAACGACTCCCTTACGACCGAGTAACAGCGGCTTGACATCACGGGGCGACGATCCGCTCAACCTCCTCGGTCATGGAAAAGGAGCCGTACATGCGAAGGCACACCCTCCCACTCGCCCTACTCGCCCTGGTGATGCTCGCCGTCGGGGCCTCCAGCACGCTCGCCGCTGGCAGCGGGGCGAACTTCAACTACGTGTTCAACGGCCGCCTCCTGGCAGATGCCGGCAGCTCGTCGGCGCTCGCCGTACACGTGAACGGCGGCAACAAGGCCGCCATCAAGAAGCTGATCGGCAAGAGCCGCGATCAGCAGTTCGCCGTTGACGCGAACACGCAGTACCTGCGCTGGACGCACGGAGTCCCGACTGTCGTGCCCGAGTCGAACCTCGTCGAGGGCGACAAGGTCAGCATCCAGATCAAGGCTCCGCGCCCGGCACCGCTCGCAGACATCCAGGCGACTCCCGCCTGGCGTGTCGCCGACCGCGGCCCGAACAAGCGCTATCCGGCCCAGCCCCTGTGGCTGTTCGTCGGCAAGCTCAACGCCCCGGCCGCAGGGGGGCATCTCTCGCTCCACATCTCGAACGGCAACCTGCGCGCTCTCCGGGCGATGCTCGGCCAGGCGCTCGACCAGTCGTTCAGCTACGGCAACCGGACCGTCTTCGTGCTCTGGCACGGGAAGGTGCCGGAGGTCATCTCGCCGAGCCAGCTCCAGGTCGGCGACAGGATCTCGGTGCGGATCCGCGCGCCGCGATTCCTCTCCCTCGCCCAGGTCGAACAGGTTCCCGCGAAGCACGTGGGCGACCACGAGCCGGGCACCTAGAAGCACCTCCTCCTTCACCCGAGAGAGGCCGCCTCCGTCCGAGCGGCCTCTCTCATTTCTCTACTCGTGTGCGGCGTGCGCGTGGCCGTGGGCCGCGTGCGCTGAGCCGCGCATCGTGAGCGCCCAGAGCGCGGCGGCGACGAGCGTGAAGACGATGTTCAACGCGGTCGTGTAGTTCCACGAGATCCCGCGCTCGGTGATCGACTCGATCGTCGGCCGCGTCTCCGGGATCAGCCCCGCCCAGCTGAAGATCCCGTCGACGACCAGCGCGGCGACGACGATCGCGCCGAACATGATCCCGACCATGAGCGCGGCCATCTTCCGGCCGTAATAGCGCTGGTAGATCAGGACGAGCGGGATGATGATCAGGTCGGCGTAGATGAAGGCGATCACGCCCGAGAAGGAGATCCCGCCGGCCCACAGCACCGCCGCGAGCGGGATGTTCCCGACCGAGCAGACGAACGAGAGAATCGCGACGAGCGGCCCGACGAGCACGTTCTCGATCAGCTGCACGGTGCCGCCCTGATCGGTCAGGAAGAGGCTGTTGAAGAAGTCCATCGGCAGCAGCGCGACGAAGCCCGCGATCAGGAAGCCGGCGAGGATCTCCTTCCAGAGCATCTTCCAGTCGTGGCGGAAGTTGTGCGCGACGTCCGTCCATGCCTGGAGCGAGAAGAGCTTCGAGCCGCCGGCCGTGTGGTGTACGTGGCCGGTGTCGGCCGCGATCGCGTGCTCGCGCGCCTGCTCCTCAGCCCGTCGTGACACGAGCACGCGAATTCCGATCCACATCAGCGCGATCAGGATCAGGCCCCCGACGAACTCGGCCAGCGTGAACTGCCAGCCGATGAAGACCCAGATCACGATCCCGATCTCGAAGACGAGGTTCGTCGAGGCGAACTGGAACGCCATCGCAGCCGCAAGGCTCGCGCCCTTCTGGAAGAGCGACTTCGCGATCCCCACGGCCGCGTAGCTGCACGACGACGACGCGGCGCCGAGGCCGGTCGAGAGCCCGAGCGCCTTCAGGCCCTGGCCGCCGAGCGCGCGCTCGAGCCGCTGCCGCGGAACCCACGCCTGCACGATCCCCGAGAGCAGGAAGCCGAGCACGAGCGCCCACCAGACCTCCCACGCCATCTGGAACGCGTTCCAGAGTCCCTGCCCGATCTCGTCGATCACGTGGTGACGATAACCGCGGTCTAGGGCTCGGCGGCCAGGCGCAGACCGAACGCGACGAGCACGGTGCCGGTGATCGCGTCGAGTACGCGCCGGAATCCGCTTCCGCGCAGGACGCCCTCGGCCTTCGCGACCGCGACGGCGTACGCGGACAGCCAGAGCAGCGTGATCGCGGCGAAGACGACGCCGAGCGAGAGCATCGACCAGAACGTCGCATCGCCGGTCGCGAACTGCGGCAGCAGGCTCGTGAAGAAGATCGCCATCTTCGGGTTGCCGAGATTGCTCAGCAGCCCCTGGCGGTACGCGCGGCGCGACGACAGCGCCCGTCCCGGCGCCACGGTTGCCGCATCGGCGCGGCCTCGAACCACAGACACGATCGCCTGGGCCCCGAGGAACACGAGATAGGCCGCGCCGAGGAGCCGCAGCGCCGTGAAGGCCGGCTGGGACGCGAGCAGAACCGCAGCGAGCCCCGCGCTCGAGGCGATCGCCCAGACGACCTGCCCGTTGACGACGCCGACCGCGGTCCAGACCCCGCGGCGCCGCCCGCCGAGCAGCGTGTTCCGGATCGTGAGAGCCGTGTCCTGCCCGGGCGCGAGGATCACCGTCAGCGAGACGCCGAGAAAGGCGGCGAGGTGCGCCGCGTCCACGGCTATTCGACGGTGACGGTCTTCGCCAGGTTCCGCGGCTGGTCGACGTTCAGGCCGCGCAGCCGGGCGATGCGGTAGGCGAGCAGCTGGAGCGGGAGCACCGCCAGCACCGCCTGCAGGAACGCGGGCGTCCTTGGCACGTAGATGACGTCGTCCGCGTGGTGCTGGATGTCCTCGTTGCCGTCGGTCGCGATCGCGATCACGTGCGCGCCGCGGGCCCTCGTCTCCTGGATGTTCGACACGACCTTGTCGTAGACGTGCGAGTCGGTCGCGACGACGACGACCGGCGTGTCCTGATCGAGGAGCGCGATCGGCCCGTGCTTCATCTCCCCGGCCGAGTAGGCCTCGGTCGGGACGTAGGCGATCTCCTTCAGCTTCAGCGCGCCTTCCAGGCAGACGGGCAGGCCGATGTGGCGCCCGAGGTAGAGGAAGAACGGCTTGTCGTAGTAGCGCTCGGCGATCTCGTCGATCGGATGGTTGCCGTCGAGGAAGGCCGCCATCTTGTCCGGGAGCGAGTGGAGCTCGTCGGCGATGAACTCGATCTCGTCCGGAGGCATCGTCCCGCGCACCTGCGCCAGCTTGAGCGCGATCAGGTCGAGCAGGGCGACCTGGGCGGTGAACGTCTTGGAGGCCGCCACGCCGATCTCGATGCCGCAGCGGGTGTAGATCACCGAGTCGACCTCGCGTGTGATCTGCGAGCCCCGCATGTTCGTGATCGCCAGCGTGTGCGCGCCCTTCTCGCGCGCGAGCCGCATGGCGGCGATCGTGTCGATCGTCTCGCCCGATTGGGAAATCCCGATCACGAGCGTGTCCTTGCCGATGACCGGGTTGCGGTAGCGCCACTCGCTGGCGATGTCCGGCTCCACCGGGATCCGCGCCCACTCCTCGATCACGTAGCGGCCGACGACGCCCGCGTGGTACGCGGTGCCGCAAGCGAGGATCACGATCCGGCGCAGGCTGCGGAGCTCGTCGTCCGAGAGCCCGAGCCCTTCGAGCTCCAGGCGCCCGTGGCGCACGCGCTCGCCGAGCGTCTCCCCGACGGCCTCCGGCTGCTCGTAGATCTCCTTGAGCATGAACGTCTCGTAGCCGCTCTTCTCGGCTGCCTCGAGGTCCCAGTCGACCTCGATCACCTCGCGCTCGACGTCGCCGTTCTCGACGTCGATGAAGCGCGCTCCGTCCTCGGTGATGACGACGATCTCGCCGTCCTCGAGCAGCTGGATCGACTTTGTCTCGGAGATGAACGCGGCGGCCATCGAGGCGAGGAACATCTCGTCCTGGCCGACGCCGACGAGCAGCGGGCACTGGATGCGAGCGCCGACGAGCTCGCCCGGGTGGTCGTGGTGGACGACAACGAAGGCGAAGTGGCCCTCGAGCTCCCTGTACGCGGCGCGCACGGCCTCCGCGAGGTCGCCCTGGTAGTGCCGCTCGATCAGGTGGACGACCACCTCGGCGTCGGTCTCGGTGCCGAACGTGTGTCCTTCGGCCTCGAGCGAGCCCTTGAGCTCGCGGAAGTTCTCGACGATCCCGTTCAGCACGATCGCGAGCCGGCCGTCGTCGCAGCCGGTCAGCGGGTGCGCGTTCTGCTCGGTCACGGCGCCGTGCGTCGCCCAGCGTGTGTGCCCGAGCCCGGTCGTCGCCTGGGAGCCGTTCTCGCCGGTCGCGTCCTTCAGGAACTGGAGGTTGCCGACCGCGCGGACGTACTCGAGCTGGTCGTCCTCGAGAAGCGCCAGGCCAGCCGAGTCGTAGCCCCGGTACTCGAGCCGCTCGAGGCCCTGAACCAGAAGGTCTTTACAGGGCCTACGCCCGACGTAGCCGATGATTCCGCACACGCGAAACCTCCCTAAAAAACGCGAAATGCCCGGCTGCTTCCCCCCGTCCCTGCGCTGAGCCGGGTCAGCCGAGCTCTCGTGTCACGAGAGACCGGATAGTAGCACAGGTCCTGTCCGCTTCCTCTCGCGATTTTGCCTCTACGAGCACGCGAATCAGGGGCTCCGTGCCCGATGGACGCACGAGAATTCGGCCGTCTTCGCCGAGCTCCCCGTTCAGGCGCTCGATCTCGCTCGAGACCCCCTCCGGGAGGGTCTTCGTGGCAACTCGCACGTTTGCCGTCGCCTGTGGAAAGCGCTCGAGCACGGCCGCGGCCTCCTCCAGCGTGCGGCCGTCGAGCGCGTCGCAGAGGAGCATCCCGGCGGCGAGGCCGTCGCCGGTCACGTGGTCGCGCAGGTAGATGATGTGCCCGGACTGCTCGCCGCCCAGCACGCCCCCTTCGCGGCGAAGGGCCTCGAGGACGTAGCGGTCGCCCACGTCGGTCGTGACGACGCGGATCCCGTGCTCTGCGGCCAGGCGGTGCAGGCCGATGTTGGTCATCGACGTCACCGCGACGAGGTCGACCTCCAGGTGCAGCATCAGGATCGCGATGATCTGGTCGCCGTCGACGACCTGACCGCGGGCGTCGACCGCGAGCATCCGGTCGCCGTCCCCGTCGAACGCGATTCCGACGTCTGCCCCCAGCGTAGTAACAGTCTGTTGCAAAGTCCCGAGGTCGGTCGCGCCGCAGCCGACGTTGATGTTCGTTCCGTCCGGATCGGACCCGATCGCGGTCACCTCGGCGCCGAGCTGCTCGAACGCCTGCGGCGCGATCCCGGAGTACGCGCCGTTCGCGCAGTCGACGACGAGCCGCAGGCCCGAGAGGTCCGAGCCGAAACGCTCGATGATGTGCTCGAGGTAGCTGTCCGTCGCCACCGCGACGTGGTCGATCGCACCATGCGTGGCCGCCGCGGGCGCGTCGAAGAGCGCCTCGATCTCCTCCTCGGCCGCGTCGGTCAGCTTCTGGCCCTCGCGGTCGAAGAGCTTGACTCCGTTGTACTCGGGCGGGTTGTGCGAGGCCGAGATGACGGCGCCGAGGTCGAGTGCCAGCAGCGCCACGGCAGGAGTCGGCAGCACACCCGCGAGGACGGCGTTCCCGCCGCCAGACACCACGCCGCGCGCGAACGCCTCCTCGAGCTCCGGCCCGGAGCCGCGCGTGTCACGCCCGACGAAGACGCGGCCGCCCTGCGACCACAGCGTCGCGGCCTGGCCGAGCTGCTCGACGAGATCCGTCGTGAGGTCCTCGCCGACGACGCCCCGGACCCCGTCGGTCCCGAAGTAGCGGCGCAAATTTAGGTCGGGAGCGCCGGCAAAGCCGGCACACCCTTTTCTGGTCGGCGTCGCAAGCGAGCGCCTTAGCGCTTGGAGAACTGCGGCGCCTTGCGGGCCTTGTGCAGGCCGGCCTTCTTGCGCTCGACGATCCGCGCGTCGCGCGTGAGGAAGCCGGCGCGCTTGAGCGCCACGCGCAGCTCCGGATCGGCGTCGACGAGAGCCCGCGCGATCCCGTGGCGGACGGCGCCTGCCTGCCCGCTCGGCCCCCCGCCCTGGACGCGGACGCGAATGTCGAACGTCCCTTCGACCCCTGCGACCTTCAGCGGCGAGAGCACCTGCTCGCGATGGGCTGCGCGCGGGAAGTACTCCTCGATCGCGCGCCCGTTGAACCACGTCGCGCCGTCGCCCGGTCGCAGGATGACCCGCGCGACCGACGTCTTGCGCTTCCCCGTGCCTCTGTACTGGGCGATTTCGCTCATGCGAATGGCTCCCGAATCACATTGTGTCGACTGGTCATTTCAGACGGATGCACAGGCGAAGCCTGCACATCCTGATGACGGCGCCGCAAACGTCGCCTCGTCATGTCTTGAGCTCCAGCTCCTTGGGTGCCTGAGCCTCGTGCGGATGCGCGGGACCGGCATAGATCTTCAGCTTGTTGATCTGGGCACGAGAAAGCCGGTTCCGCGGAAGCATGCCCTTGACCGCCTTGCGCAGGACCTCGGTCGGCCGGCGGTGGAGCTCCTCGCGAAGCGTGCGGCTGCGCAGCCCGCCCGGATAGCCCGAATGGCGGTGATACATCTTGTCGTCGAGCTTCTTGCCCGTGACGGCGATCTTCTCGGCGTTCACGACGACGACGAAGTCGCCCGTGTCGACGTGCGGCGTGTACTCGGGCTTGCCCTTGCCGCGGAGCATGTCCGCGATCTGCGTAGCGAGACGCCCGAGCGTCTTGCCCTCTGCGTCGACGAGGTACCAGTGGCGCTCGACCTCGCCCGGCTTTGCGTTCCAGGTCTTCATCTCGTGGCAGAAAAGCGGCGGACACTCCGTCCGCCGAGGCCGAATCGTAGCAGCCCGCGCCGAAAATCCGCGGCTCCCCCATGGCTGGGATGGCGGACGTACGAGGCGCCCGATGCCGCCTCTGCGACGCGGCCGACGGCCAGCACGCGACGGCCCTGGGCGAGCTCGCGCAGGAACGGCGCCGACTCGTCGATCTCGGTGCGCGTCGGACGGCGGTTCGTCCTCGGGCGCCCGGCGACATGCGGATGCGTCGGAACGACGTTCCAGCAGAGCGTCTCCTCCTCCAGCTCGAGCTCCGCGAGCACGCGGCGGACGATCGTCGCGCTCGCCTCCGTCGGCCCTCGGCCGGTGAGCTGCCGTTCCGACGTGAACGGAACACCGGAGACGCGCGCGCCGCGGTAGCCGGCTGCCTCGCCGACGAGGAGGAGCGGCGCGTCTTGCCTGGATTCGAGGTAGACGGCCAGCCGCTCTCGGCGCACGGCGGCGCCGGCGCCGTCACGATAGAAGTTGAAGGTCTCGCCGATCGTCACCGCGGCGAGCCGCGCGATGAGCTCATCCATCCGGATCCACACTCTGACGGACGGCGGCCAGAAGCCGCTCGAGGTCGCGCGCATGGTCGCGGGGTTCCTCGAGCCCGCACAGCGCTCGCTCGACCTCGCGCAGTACGACTTCAACCTCGGGCCGGAGACGCGAGAGGTCGTCGCCGGGGCGATCCGGGCAGCCGCGAAGCGGGGCGTCGCGATCCGGATCCTCTACAACGTCGACCACGGGAACCCGATCCCCGTGCCACCGCCGTGCGAGCCGGACGTCGCGCTGATCACGTCGCTCGGCGTCCCCGAGAAGGCGATCGCCGGCATCCCCGACCTGATGCACCACAAGTTCGTCGTCCGCGACGGCGAGTCGGTCTGGACGGGGTCGATGAACTGGACCGACGACTCGTGGTCGCGCCAGGAGAACGTGCTCGTCACGATCGACTCGCCCGAGCTCGCGAAGGCGTTCGCGATCGACTTCGAGGAGCTCTGGAAGACCGGCGACGTCGAGCAGAGCGGTTTCGCCGAGCCGCGGCCAGTCGAGGTCGACGGCACGCGCGTCCGGCCGTGGTTCACGCCCGGCTTCGCCGACGCGCTCACGCACCGGATCGCGAAGAAGATCGGGCACGCGGAGCGCATCCGCATCTGCTCGCCGGTGATCACCTCGGCCCCGATCCTGGCGACGCTCGCGCAGCGAATCGCCGACGGCCGGGGCGACATCGCCGGCTGCGTCGACGGGACGCAGGTCGACGACGTCGTCCGCCAGTGGCGGCGCGAGCCGAACGCCGCCTGGAAGCTGCCGCTCCTCGAACGCGTGCTCGGCGGCCAGTTCTCCGGGAAGCGGTCGGAGCCGTGGGACCCGATCGGATCGGTGCACGACTTCATGCACGCGAAGCTGGTCGTCGCCGACGACGTCGTCTTCGTGGGCTCGTTCAACCTCTCGCACTCGGGCGAGAAGAACGCCGAGAACGTCGTCGAGATCGCGAACGCGGAGCTGGCCGCGCAGCTCGCCGAGTATGCGGACACGGTGCGCGCCCGCTACCCCCAGGCGGCGATCGCTGCGCGCTGAGGCCTGGTCCGCAAGGCTTCCGGGAACAGCGAGCAGGAGGTGCTCCCGTGGAGAACGAGATGACATTCGTAGGAAGCCTCGCCGACCGGGTCGGAAAGCGGGCCGGAGCGGCGACCGTGTTCGGCGATCCCGTCGAGCGCGACGAGATCACCGTCATCCCCGTGGCGCGGGCCGCCTGGGGCTTCGGCGGCGGCTCGGGGAACGCGCCCGAGGGCGGCGGCGAAGGCGGTGGCGGCGGAGCGGTTGCATGGCCGGTCGGCTACATCGAGATCCACGGGTCGCAGACGAGGTTCCGCCCCATCGTCGACCTGCGCCCATTCGTGATCTTCGGCGCGCTCGGCCTTGCAGCAGGCCTGATCGCGGCCGCGCGGCGCTAGCTAGACAGCTACTCCCACTCGATCGTCGAGGGCGGCTTGGACGTGATGTCGAGCACCACGCGGTTGACGGCCGGAACCTCGTTGACGATCCGCGAGGAGATCGTCTCGAGCAGGTCGTAGGGCAGGCGCGCCCAGTCGGCGGTCATCGCATCGTCACTCGTGACCGCGCGGACCACGATCGGATAGCCGTACGTCCGCTCGTCGCCCTGGACGCCGACCGAGCGGATCGCCGGCAGCACCGCGAACGACTGCCAGAGCTCACGGTAGAGGCCCGCACGTCGGATCTCCTCGAGCAGGATCGCGTCTGCCTCACGCAGGATGTCGAGCCGCTCACGCGTGACCTCGCCGATGATCCGGATCGCGAGGCCCGGCCCGGGGAACGGCTGGCGCCACACCATCTGCTCCGGGAGGCCGAGCTCCTCGCCGACTCGCCGGACCTCGTCCTTGAACAGCAGCCGCAGCGGCTCGACGAGCTCCATCTCCATGTCGGCCGGAAGGCCGCCCACGTTGTGGTGCGATTTGATCGTCGCGGCGACCGCCGCGTCGCCGCCGGATTCGATCACGTCCGAGTAGAGCGTGCCCTGGACGAGGTAGCGGATCTTCCCGAGCCGATTCGACTCCGCCTCGAAGACGCGGATGAACTCCTCGCCGACCGCCTTGCGCTTCGCCTCCGGGTCGTCGACGCCGTCCAGGCGGGCGAGGAAACGGTCCTGGGCCTGGACGTGGACGAGCGGGATGTGGAAGTGGCCCTCGAAGGTCTCGACCACCTGCGTCGCTTCGTCGCGGCGCAGGAGCCCGTGGTCGACGAAGACGCAGACGAGCTGGTCGCCGACCGCCTTGTGCACGAGCAGCGCGGCGACCGCGGAGTCGACGCCGCCCGAGAGGGCGCAGAGGACGCGGGCGCCGCCGACCTGGGCCCGGATCCGCTCGACCTGCTCCTCGATCACCGCCGCGGCCGTCCAGGACGGAGGAGCGCCGGCGACCGTGTAGAGGAAGTTCTTCAGGAGGTCGGTGCCGTGCGGCGTGTGGACGACCTCGGGGTGGAACTGCACGCCGTAGAGCTTGCGGCCGGGATCCTCGAAGGCCGCGATCGGCGCGGCTTGCGAGCCGGCGGTGACGCGTGAGCCCTCGGGTGGCGCGGTCACCGAGTCGCGATGGCTCATCCAGCCGGTCTGTTCGCGCGGCAGGCCCTCGAAAAGCTCGCTCTCCTGGGCGACGACGTCGGTCTTGCCGAATTCCGAGACGCCGGTCCGCTCGACCTTCCCGCCGAGCTCCTGCGCCATCAGCTGCATGCCGTAGCAGATGCCGAGCGTGGGCACGCCGAGCTCGAAGAGCTCCGGATCGACGTGCGGCGCGTTGTCCGCATACACGGAGGCAGGCCCGCCGGAGAGAACGAGCGCACGCGGGTTCCGCGCACGCGCCTCGGCCGGGGTGATCGAGTGCGGGACGAGCTCCGAGTAGACGCGGCACTCGCGCACGCGGCGCGCGATCAGCTGGGCGTACTGGCCGCCGAGGTCGAGGACGAGGACCGGGCGCTCCTCCGGGCCGGGCTCGGCTGCCGGAAGAGGGACGACCTCGCCCACTACCCCATCCCGACCTTTTGGGCCTGCTGGAGCGACTTGCCCTCGGTCTTGATCGACGGCGCGAGCATCACCTCGGCCTTCTGGAAGTCGTGCACCGACTCGTAGCCGCAGGTGGCCATCGACGTGCGCAGCGCTCCCATGAGGTTGAGCGTCCCGTCGTTCTCGCGCGCGGGCCCGATCACGATCTCCTCGAGGGTGGCGTTCTGCTCGACGGCCACGCGGGCACCGCGCGGAAGCGTCGGGTGGAAGGTCGCCATGCCCCAGTGGAAGCCGCGTCCGGGCGCCTCTTTGGCGCGCGCGAGCGGCGAGCCGACCATGACCGCGTCGGCGCCACAGGCGATCGCCTTGGCGATGTCGCCCCCGGTGCGCATGCCTCCGTCCGCGATCACGTTCACGTACTTGCCGGTCTCGAGCAGATGCTGAACGCGCGCGGCCGCCGCGTCGGCGATGGCCGTGGCCTGCGGGACGCCGACGCCCAGGACGCCTCGGGTCGTGCACGCCTGGCCCGGGCCGACGCCTACGAGCACGCCCTCGGCCCCGGTGCGCATCAGGTGGAGCGCGGTCTGGTACGAGGCGCAGCCGCCGACGATCACGGGCACCGGAAGCTCGGAGATGAACTCCTTCAGGTTCAACGCCCGGCCGTTCGAGGAGACATGCTCGGCGGAGACGACGGTTCCCTGGATGACGAGGACGTCGAGGCCCGCGTCGAGCGCCACCTCGTAGTACTCGCGGACTCGCTGCGGCGTCAGGGAGCCGGCCGCGAGGACGCCGCCCTCCTTGATCTCGCGGATGCGCGCCTCGATCAGCTTCGGGTCGACCGGGCGCGAGTAGATCTCCTGCATGCCGGCCGTTGCGCGCGCCTTGGTCAGTTTCGAAACCTTGTCGAGCTGGCGGTCGGCGTCCTTGTAGCGGGTGAAGATGCCCTCGAGGTTGAGGACGCCGAGGCCGCCGAGCTTGCCGAGCTCGATCGCGGTCTGCGGCGAGACGACGCCGTCCATCGCGGAGGCGAGAAGCGGGAGCTCGAGCAGGTGCGGGCCGAGCTTCCAGCCGATGTCCACGTCCTGGGGGTCTCGCGTGCGCCTCGACGGCACGATCGCGATGTCGTCGAACCCGTAAGCCTGACGGGCTTTCTTGCCTCGGCCGATCTCGATCTCCACGCGGCTTCTCCCCTCTAATGCACCGAGGCCCAGGCGCCTTCTAGGTGCCTGGGCCCGAAAATCAGCTCACTTTCGTCTCGCAATTGGCACGCGATCGTACCACCGCGCCTGGACAACAAGCGGTTCTCGCGGCAGGACGTGTCCCAGGGACTGTCCCTCGGACACGGCTGGAACGGCCGTGTCCGCCCTGGCAGGCGCGCCGCCGAGCCTAGCGGCGGCGGAAGTACGGAACGCAGAACGCGTTCGGGCAGTGCATCGACGCGACGGAGTTACCCGAGACGTCGCGGTACGTGATGAACGGCAGGCCGTCCGCCCCGATCGTGATCGACGTGTTCTGGCCGACGTCCCCGGGCTTGTCGACGGTGGTCGTCGTCGCGGAGCTGCAGAGGACGTTCGAGCAGTGCGCCACCTTGAGGTCCTGGGTCGCGCCGCTGTTGTCGTAGTAGCTGATCACCGCGAGCCCGTCCGGGCCGACGGTGTTCGACGTGTACTGGCCGACCAGCGCCGTCGAGTCGACCGTGTAGCTCGACGCCGTCGTGCACGCCATATCGGAGCAGTGGGCGACCTTGAGGTTGGCCGCGGCGTTGTCGAAGTAGCTGACCAGCCCGAGCCCGTCGGAGCCGATCGTGATCGAGCTGTCCGCGCCGACCGCGAAGGACGGGTCGATCGTGTTCGCGACGAAGGACGTGCAGTCGGCCGCCGTGCAGTGTGCGACCTTGAGGTTGTTGTTCGTCGTGTCGCGATAGCTGATGAGCGGCAGCCCGTCGACGCCGGTCGTGATCGAAGCCGAGCGCCCGACGTTCCCCGTGGTATCGACCGGTGTCGTCGAGAAGGCCGTGCACGCGGTGTTCGAGCAGTGAGCGACGTCAAGATCGAGGGTCGTCGCGTCGAAGTAGGCGACCGCCCCGAGCCCGTCCGCGCCGACGGTGATCGAGACCTGGTCGTCGCCGACGTGCCCGGTCGAATCGACCGTCGTGCTCACGGCGCTCGAGCACGTGAGGTTTGTGCAGTGGGCGACTTTGAGGTTCCCGCTCGTCCCGTCGATGTACGCGATCAGCCCGAGGCCGTCGGCGCCGATCGTCGCGGACGGGTAGCGGCCGACGTTGCCGGTCGAGTCGATCACCGTGCTCGTGGACGAGGCGCACGTGTAGTCGCCGCAGTGGACGACCTTGAGGTCGCTGTCGGTCGTGTCGTAGACGGCCACGAGTGGATAGCCGTCGGCGCCCGAGACGGCCGAGGAGAACGCCGAGTTCGAGCTGAGTGTCTTCCGCGCGAGCCCGTTGCGGTTGAGGTTCAGCGGGCCGACGCCGCCGGGTGCGCCGACCGGGCCCTGCGGGCCGGCCGGGCCCTGCGGCCCGAGCGGGCCTGTTGCGCCCTTGGCGCCGGGGAAGCCCTGCAGGCCACGCGCGCCCTGCGGGCCGGCGGGGCCTGGAGGCCCTTGCGCGCCTTCCTTTCCGGGCAGGCCGACGCCGCCGTTCGGCAGCACCGACTTCGGAAACTTTCCGCCCTTGCCGAGCGGAAACAGCCTGCCGGCTTTGGGCTTCTTGGATGCCTTTATCCCACCGACCTTGCCGGCGTTCTTCGCGAAGAGCGCCACCCGCGTGACCTTCTGCACGGCTGCGCCGCCGAGCGGCGTCATGCCGAGCACGGCGACGAGAAGTGCGGCCGCAGACAGCGCCACAGGCAGGGCCGGGCGATTCATCGCTGTGTCTGTATCGACGGGTGAGCGGTTTCTCTTAAGGCGGGCTACTCGCCCGCGACCGGCTCGAGATCGGCCACGTTGACGCCCGCGACGAGCTGTCCCGCGTCGCGCGGCTCGAACCGGCCCGCGCCGATCTGCATCGTGGAGGCCGCTCCGGCAGCCACCGCCGCCTTGAGAGCCTCCTCGTCGGAGCGCTCCTCGAGCCGCGCGGCCACGAATCCCGCGAGTAGCACGTCGCCCGAACCGACCGCAGAGACCGGATCCATCCGGGGGGCGAGCGCGCGGTATCGCCGTGGCTCTCGCTCCGAGCGCAGGAGCGCCCAGCAGCCCGACTCGCGGGTGATGAGCACGTTGCGCGCCCCGAGCTCGGCGATCGCGTCGAGGCCGGTGAGGAAGTCGTCGTCGTCGTGGAACTCCTGGCCGACGAGCCCTTCCGCCTCGCGTTCGTTCGGGGAGACGAGGAACGGCTCGGCCTGGGTTCCGAGGCGGAACGGCTCGCCCTCGCAGTCGAGCACGGTGAGCACGCCGCGGCGGTTCAGCTCGCGGATCGCTTCGGCGTAGAAGCCGTCCTCGATGCCGCGCGGGAGCGAGCCGGCGAAGATCACGTAGTCGGCGCCGCGCGAGAGGTAGGTCAGCTTCTCCAGCATCGTCTCGAGCTCATCGGCGTCCACGTGCGGCCCCCACTCATTGACCTCGGTGTAGCTGCCGCCGGTCGGGTCGACGATCGCGGTCGAGGTGCGCGACTCGCCCTCGATCCGGACGAAGTCGTTCAGGATCGCCTCGGCCGTCAGGGCCTCGACGATGCGCGTGCCGGTCTGGCCGCCCGCGAGCCCGGTGGCAACGACGGGGACGCCGAAGCGCTTCAGCGCGCGCGCGATGTTGATCCCCTTGCCGCCGGCGAGCGTGAGCCCGTCCGAGGCCCGGTGGCGCTGGCCGCGCTGGAAGTTCGGGACCGTCAGCGTCCGGTCGATCGCGGCGTTCATCGTGACCGTCACGATCACGTAACCCACCCCCACATGTGGTGGAGGGTACGCGTCCCGTACCACGTCACGCGGCCGCCGAGGCCCGGGCGTCCGACCGAGCGGGCGGCGACCAGCGGCGCGACCGCGATCAGACGGCCGCGCTGGTAGATCTGGACGTGTCCCAGGGACTGTCCCCGGGACACGGGCAAAGCGGCCGCGTCCAGGGCGACGACGCGGCGGACGAGGGGCTCGCCGACCCGCGCCATCGGCGCGAGAGAGCGCGTCGCGACAAGCGCCACAGGCCTGCGCCCGTAGCCCACCTCGGCCGTTGCGTACGTCGCGCCCTTGCGCACCGCCGCGACCTGCACGAACTGCGAGAAGCCCCAGTCGAGCAGCTTGACGAGATCGCCGTTGCGGGTCGACCGGTCCGGGCTGCCGAGCAGCGTCGCGTAGATCGAGACCCCGCGCCGGTGCGCGGCCGCGACCTCGTTCCAGCCCGCCGCGTCCGTGTGCCCCGTCTTGACACCGAAGATCCCGGGGTAGCTGTAGAGCAGGTCGTTCCAGGTGCGCAGGACGCGCCTGCCCGAGATGGTCGCCGTCCGCTGCCGCACGATCTGGCGCACGATCGGATGGCGCATCAGCAGCCGGGCCAGGAATGTGACATCGCGCGCGCTCGAGACGTGGCCGGGCGCGTCGAGCCCGTCGGGCCTGACGAAGTGCGTGTCGCGAAGGCCGAGCTGCCGGGCCTTGGCGTTCATCATCGCGACGAAGCGCGCCTGGTTGCCGTGGCCGACGTAGGAGGCCAGCGCGTCCGCCGCGTCGTTCGCGCTCGCGATCAGCGCGGCCTCGAGCAGCTCGCGCACGGTCAGGCGGTCGCCCGCGGCGAGTCCCGCAGAGGACTCGCCGACCTCGGCCGCCTGAGGATTGACCGTGACCACGTCGTCAGGCGTCGCGTGCTCGAGCGTCAGCAGGATCGTCATCAGCTTCGTGATGCTCGCGATCGGGACGCGTCTCTGGGCGGCGTGGGACAGCAGCACCTCGCCCGTGGCGCCGTTCTCGACCACCCAGGCACGGCCCGTCACGTGGGGCGGGGCGGCGAGGACCGGGGCGGCGAGGGCGAGGGTCGCGGCGATCGCGACCAGGCAGTACTTCACGGGGCGGCGATTCTAGGTCAGCGCACGCGGATCCGCTGGCCGATCGTGAGCGAGTTCGGCTCGACGCCGGGGTTGAGCAGGAGCAGCGCGTCGACGGTCGTGTCGAAGCGAAGCGCAACGTCGCTCAGCGTCTCGCCCGAGCGCAGCCGATAGAACTGCGCCCGGCCTCGACGCGTCGTCGTCGTGACGGCGGCCGTGGTCGCTGCGGACGTCGTCGACGGAGACGACTTCTCCTGCAGCCCCTCGCGCACGAGCAGCACGGCGATCGTCACCGCGGCCAGGAACGCCACAGGGGCCCCGTACCGCTTGAACTCGGCCTTCCAGCCGCGTGACACCGCTCACCAGCCCGATGCGGCCCAGACCTCGCGCCGGAGGCGAGCCGCCTCGCCGGCCGCGGCTGTCCGCCAGTCCTCGCCGCTCGAGCGGAAGGCGTAGAGGACGCTGCGGGACGCGCTCGGAAGCGCGCTCGCCGGCCCGCTCGTGAACGCGCGAGCCAGGTCGGCCGGCGTCGCGCCCTGCGCCCCGATCCCCGGGAGCAGGATGACGGCCTGCGGCATCAGGCGGCGCGCTTCGCCGATCGCGCGCGGGTGCGTCGCGCCCACGACCGCACCGACGCTCGAAAGCCCGCGGCTTCCGACGAGGTCCTCGCCGAGCTCGTGCACCATCCCCGCAACCTGCTGCCAGAGCGGCCGGCCGTCCGACAGGGAGAGGTCCTGGACGTCGGCGCCGCCCTCGTTCGACGTCTTCACGACGCAGAAGAGCCCCGCCCCATGGCGCCGGCAGGAGGCGAGGTACGGCTCGAGCGAATCGCGTCCGAGATAGACGTTGACGGTCATCGCGTCCGCGATCGGCGGCTCCTCTCCGCGCGGATCGAGGTAAGCCGCCGCGTACGCGCGGGACGTCGAGCCGATGTCTCCCCGCTTCGCGTCCGCGATCACGAGCAGTCCCGCCGCGCGCGCATATCGACAGACGTCTTCGAACGCCTCGATCCCCGGAGCTCCGAGAGCCTCGAAGAACGCGAGCTGCGGCTTGACGCCGACGACGTGTGGCGCCACCGCGTCCACGATCCCGCGGCAGAAGCGCGCACACCCGTCCGCGGTCGCCGAGAGGTCGAACTGCGAGTCGCCGACGAGCTCGACCGGGAGCAGGTCCGGCCTCGGGTCGAGCCCGACGAGGAGCTGCGTGTGCTTCCGCTCGACCGCCTCGGCCAGCCTGTCAGGAAACAACGAGGTTGCGACGGCCGGCTCGGCGCTCACGCTTCGGAGGCTACCGCCCGCTGCGGCCGGGCACTAGGCCCGAAAAACAACGAGCCCCCACCGTGAGGAGGGGGCTCGGTCGAGCTTGGACGTTCCCCGGGGTCCTAGTAGCCCCCGCCGCCTCCGCTCTTCACGGCCTGCTTCAGCGTGCTGCCAGCGGAAAACTTCGGCACCGTGGCCGCCGGGATCGTCACCTTCTCGGTCGGGTTCCGAGGGTTGACGCCCTGGCGCTCCTTCCGGTACTGCGTCGAGAACTTCCCGAACCCGGTGAAGTTGATCTCGCCGCCCGAACTGAGGACGCCGGTGATCGACTCGAGCACGGCGTCGACCGCTTCGCCGGCTTCCTTCCTCGTCATGTTCGCCTTCGACGCCACGCGATCCACGAACTCCTGCTTCGTCACGTCCGCTCCTTCCTGGAGGTTCTGATCGGTTGAAAGACCCTAACAGTTGCGCGCTTTCCGCTCAACCATGCGGCTTTGCGGCACTTTTCCGGGCTTCTACGAGCTCAGAGACCCGGAAGAGCGGCCGCAGCTCTACACCAATGTTCGCGAGAGCTTCGGCTCCGCCTTCCTCGCGATCGACGACGCAGACCGCGCTCCTGACCTCGAGCGACGCCTCGCGGAGCGCCTCGATCGCGCCAACTGCGGCCCCTCCCGAGGTCACGACGTCCTCCACGAGGCATGCCAGCTCGCCCGCCTCGAAGACCCCTTCGAGCCGGTTCCCCGTCCCGTAGCCCTTGGCCTCCTTGCGGACGATCAGGAACGGGAGCCCGGAAGCGAGCGAGGCCGACGCGGCGAGCGCGACGGCGCCGAGCTCGGGGCCTGCGAGGCGCACGGCGCCGGGCTCGACATCCTGCACGGCCTCGGCGATCTGCTCGCCGAGCGGGCCGAGCAGGTCGGGCCGCGTCTCGAAGCGGTACTTGTCGAGGTAGTACTTCGAGCGGCGGCCCGAGCGGAGGAGGAAGTCGCCCTCCAGATAGGCGTGGTCGCAGAGCGCGGCCGCGAGTGCGTCCCTGTCCACGCTCAGCGTGTGGCCGCGAGCAGCTCGCGCGCATGGGCGAGCAACCGGTCCGCGCCCGGCTGGCCTGCCGAGAGCGAGACCATCGAGCCGTCGCGGAAGTAGAGCTCGACCCGCTCCCGCCGCCGGGCGGCGCGGTTGCGGAAATGGAGTGCGCCCGCGACCGAGCCGGCCGCGACGGCAAGGCCGGCGATCAGGTTACGACTTCGCATCGCCGCTCTTCCTCGTCGTCCGGGCGGTCGTCGTCCGCTTGGCCGGCGCGCGCTTCGGCTTCGCCGGCTCCGCCTCGGGCTCGTCGCCCAGACCGTCCAGGCAGCGCTTGAGGTCGTAGAAGACCAGGCCGACGGTCGGCTCGGGCGCAGTCGTCGCGGCGATCACGTGATCGCCGTCCGAGACGAGGAACACGCAGCCGTCGCGCAGGGACGCGTCGAGCTGCGCGAAGCCGGTCTCCTCATCGGGGCGGGCTTCTTCGGCCGTGCCCAGCAGCCCGAGGGCCGAGCCTGCAAGCAGTCGTGCCCGGTCGTCCTCCAGCGTCGAGGCGAGAACCGTGCCGTCGCGGTCGAAGACCACGGCGGCCTCGATCTGGGACGAGATCTCGATCATGTCCGTGAGGGCTTGTGCGGCAGGCGGCATCAGCGGTGACGCTAGCACCTCGCGCCCGCCGACGGCGCGGGCGCCCATACTCCCGCCATGCCAGGCGCGCGCGATCCGTTCGCGAAGTTCTTCGCGGACCGCGGCCCGCATCTCGCGGCGATGATCGCCTACTTCGCGCTGCTCTCGTTCATCCCGCTCCTGTTCCTGAGCGTCTCGCTGCTCGGCCTCGCCGGACGGCCGGACGAGTCGAGCTATCTCGTCACGGAGCTCGAGCGCGCGTTCCCGGGCAGCTCGGTGACCAGCATCGTGGACACGGTCGACGAGATCCGGCGTCACGCGACAGCGCTCGGCATCGTCGGCGCGGCAACGCTCGTCTGGGCCTCGCTCTCGCTCTTCAGCGTGCTCGAGTCGGCGTTCAACATCGTCTACGGGCAGCCGAACCGGTCGTTCCTGCGCGGGAAGCTGCTGGCCGTCGGGCTGATGCTCCTCTCGCTCGTGATGCTCTTCGTCGGGCTGCTGATCGGCTCGTTCGGCTTCGACCTGCTCAAGCGCTACGCGGACGGCCTCGCGAGCAACTCCGTGGTCGCCTACGGGCTCTCGGTCGTGTTTTCGCTGGCCGCGGTGCTCGTCTTCCTGCTCGCGGTCTACTACTTCCTGACGAACGTCGAGCACTCGTTCCTCGACGTCGTGCCCGGCGCGGTCGTCGTCGCGGTCGTGCTCGAGGCGAGCTTCCAGGCGCTGCCGCTCTACGTGCGCTACTCGAGCAACGTCGTCACGCTGAAGGCCTTCGGCGCGCCGGCCCTTCTGCTCGTGTGGCTCTACGTGATGGCGAACGTGATCGTCTTCGGCGCCGAGATCAACTGGTGGCTCTCCTCGCACCGGAAGCGAGAGGTCGCCGAGCCGTCAGGTCTTGCCTAGCAAGTCTTGCGTCGCGCGGGCCCGGTGGGAGTTGCGCGACTTCCAGTCGTTTCCGAGCTCGGCGACGGTTCGCTCGTCGCCCTCGGGGACGAAGATTGGGTCGTAGCCGAACCCCTCCGACCCGCGCGCCTCGTCGGCGATCCGGCCCTCGAGCGTGCCGGTGCCACGCACTTCGCGGCCGTCCGGAGCGATCAGGACGAGCTCGCAGACGTATCGCGCTCGCCGACCATTACCTTCGACCCCGCGCAGCTCGCCGAGGAGCTTGGCGACCGCCTCGCCGCCCTCAGGCGCGTAGCGGGCCGACCGGATCCCGGGCGCGCCGCCGAGGCTGTCGACCTCGAGGCCGGAGTCCTCGCCGAGCATCCACGCGTGCTGCGGCCCCAGCGAGCGGCCGTACAGCGCCTTGGCGCGCGCGTTCTCGTAGTACGAGTCGGCCGTCTCCTCCGGATAGCCGTCGGCGTCGAGCAGCTCGAGCTCCCAGCCGGGGAGGAGCGCCGCCAGCTCGCGGAGCTTGTTCCGGTTCTGCGAGCAGAGCCGCGCTCTCAAGGCGTCGCTTGCGATGCCGACCTCAGGACGCGCGAGCTCTGCTCGTGCGTCCGTCTGAAATGACCGGTCGAACCGGATGCGTTCTTCTCCAGGCAGTCGGTCAATCCGTCCAGCGGATCTCCAGGACGTGGTCGAGCTCGGCGAGTTCGGCCACGATCGCGGGCGCGTCGACTCTCGGCGGGAGCGTCACGTCCAGTAGCACCGTCCTCCGGTCGGCCTCGTGCGAGATTTCGAGCGAGTGCAGCCTCGCACCCTTCCCTTCGAGCGCCGAGATCAGCGGCGCCGGGCTCTCGCCCGAGGGCAGCTGTGCGAGCAGGCGGCTCGTCTGCGGGCGGAACCGCGGGATCAGCGCCTGGCCCACGATTCGCAGCGGCCAGAGCAGCAGGAGGACGATCACCGTGGTCAACACCGCGCCCGAGTAGTAGCCGGCGCCCGCGCTCAGCCCGATCGCGGCGGCCACCCACAGCGTCGCGGCCGTGGTCAGCCCGCGCACCGTGAAGCCCTGGCGGATGATCGCGCCCGCGCCGAGGAAGCCGATCCCGGTCACGACCCCGGCCGCGACCCTTGTCGGGTCGACGCCGCGGGAAAACTCGCTGAAGCCGTAGGCCCCGGCGAGCGCGAACAGCGCCGAGCCCACGGCGACGAGCATGTGGGTGCGGAAGCCCGCGCCCCGCTCCCGGAGCTCGCGCTCGAGCCCGATCGCGCCACCGAGCGCGGCGGCCACTCCGAGCCGCGCGAAGACCTCCCACCAGCTGAGGGCCGCGACGCTAGCCGCCAGCAGCATCGAGCGCCTGCCTCTGGGCCGCGCCGATCGTCTCGATCCCCGAGGCAGCCAGATCGAGCAGCGTGTCGAGCTCGGCCCGTGCGAACGGCGCGCGCTCGGCCGTGGCCTGCACCTCGACGAGCCGGCCGTCCCCGGTGAGGACGACGTTCAGGTCGACCTCCGCGCTCGAGTCCTCCTCGTAGTCGAGGTCGAGCAACTGCTCGCCCTCCACGATCCCGACCGACACTGCGCCGACCGAGTCGCGCAGGACGCGGCCGAGCCCGGCCCGGTCGAGCGCCCGCGCGGCCGCGACGTAGGCGCCCGAGATCGCGGCGCAGCGGGTGCCGCCGTCTGCCTGGAGGACGTCGCAGTCGAGCCAGAGCGTCCGCTCGCCGAGCGCCTCCATGTCCGCGACCGCCCGGATCGCGCGGCCGATCAGCCGCTGGATCTCGACGGTCCGGCCCTTCTGCTTCCCGGCGCTCGCCTCGCGCGCGGTGCGCTCGCCCGTCGAGGCGGGCAGGAGCGAGTACTCCGCGGTCAGCCAGCCCCGCCCGGAGTCGCGCATCCAGCGAGGAACGTGCTCGTCGAGCGAGGCCGTGCACAGGACTCGCGTCTTGCCCTGTGAGTAGAGGACGGCGCCGAGTGGCTGCTCGAGGTAGTCCATCTCCAACGAGACAGGGCGCAGCTCGTTTTCACGCCTCCCGTCGTGCCTCATGCAGGAAGCGCCTCGAGGTCGGCCAGCGCGACCTGCTCGACGTCGCCGAGCGGCAGCTGGAGGAAGCGCTCGCCCAGCTCGCGAAAGAGCGCAGGGTCACCCGTGGTCAGGAAGCGGTAGGCGCCCTCGCGGCCGGGTTGGTTCTCGATGCCCTTTCGCGCGAGCGTCTCGGCGACCTCGCGAGCCGTCTCCTCTGCCGAGAAGACGAGCGTGACGTCGCGCCCGAAGACGCGCTGGAAGATCGGGCGGATCAGCGGGTAGTGCGTGCAGCCAAGGATGACCGTGTCCACGCCTGCGTCCTTCAGCGGCGACGCGTACTCGCGCACGGCCTCCGTGGTCTGCGCGGAGAACGGGTCGTCGCTCTCGATCAGCGGCACGAGCCGCGGGCAGGCGACCGACACGAGCTCCGAGCCCGCGTCGAGCGCGCGGACGAGCGCCGCGTAGCGGCCGGCCTCGATCGTCGCCTGGGTCGCGAGCAGCCCGATCCGCCGGTTGCGCGTCGCCTGGACGGCCGCGTAGGCCTCGGGCGTGATCACGCCGACGACCGGGACGGTCAGCTCCTCCTGCAGGCGTGCCAGGCCCGCCGAGGTGGCCGCGTTGCAGGCGACGAGCACGAGCTTCACATCCTGGGCCTGGAGGTAGATGCCGATCTCGTGCGCGAAGCGGCGAATCTCGTTCAGGTGCCGCGGCCCGTACGGCAGCCGCGCGTGGTCGCCGAGGTAGACGAAGTCCTCGTGCGGCATCGTCACGAGGCACTCGTGCAGGACGGTCAGGCCGCCCACGCCAGAGTCGAAGACACCGACCGGCCGCGGATCCACAGGCCGATTGTAGAAGCGGCTACCCTTCGCGGCCGTGGGTCGCTGGTTTCTGGTGGTTTTGTGTGCATTCGCGTGCGCGCTGTTCGGCGCTGGCCGCGCGTCTGCGTATTCGCCGAGCGACACCTCGATCACGACGGACGACAACGTCAAGCTCGCGGCGACGCTGTACGAGCCCGACGGGGCGCCGCCGCCGCAGGGCTGGCCCGCGCTCGTACTCTTCCACGGCCTCGGCAGCGACCGCCAGAGCCTCGACTCGATCGCCAAGGGCTGGGCGAACACGTTCGCGGTGCTGACGTTCGACGCGCGCGGCCACGGCGAGTCGGAAGGGCTCAGCTCGATCGACGGCCCGCGCGAGATCGCCGACACGAGAGAGGTCTTCGACTGGCTCGCCGCACGGCCCGAGATCGACCACAACCGGATCGGCGCGTGGGGCATCTCGCTCGGCGGCGGCGCCGTCTTGCGCTCGCTCGGCCTCGGCGTCCCGTGGGCCGCGGTGGAGGTCGTCGAGACCTGGACGAACCTCTACAGCGCGCTCGCGCCGCAGAATCTGACCAAGTCGGGCGCGATCTACAGCTTCCTGAACGCCCTCCCGCAGGACCGGCTCGACCCCTCGGTGCTCGCGATCAAGGACGACGCGCTCGCGAGCAAGAACCTCGACGCGCTGAGCCGCTGGGCGAGGCTGCGCTCGAGCGGCTCGCTGCTCTCCAAGGTCAAGAAGCCGGTCTACTTCTTCCAGGGCCGGCGCGACTTCGCGTTCGACATCGACCAGGCGCGCAACGGCTACAAGCTCGTCAACGGCCCGAAGCGCCTCTACATCGGGGACTTCGGCCACTCGCCGTCCACGTTCCCCGGGCCTGACATCAAGCAGGTGCTCGCGGAGGGCACGCGCTGGTTCTCGCGCTACCTGCTCGGAGTTCCGACGAGCCTGCCCCGCTATCCGTTCTCGCTCTCGCCCGACCCGTGGCGCGGAAAGGCGCGCACGTACCCGGCCGCGCCGAAGACCGCCGGCCTGAAGGTCACCTTCCAGGGACGGAACATGCTCACGGGAGTGGCCAAGGCCGCGCGCACGACGGGCCGCCTCCCCGGGCGGATCGAGACGTTCGGCGCCGCAACCGTGCGCGTGCCCGCGAAGCTCTCGGGCGGCTGGTCGAGGCTCGTCGCCGTGCTCACCGCGAAGACCCCGCGCGGGAAGGTGATCGTCGTCAGCGAGGGCGGCGTCAACACCGTCGGCAAGAAGGGGGCGCGCTGGCTCACGATCCGGCTGCTCGACACCGCGACGCTCGTTCCCCGCGGATCCAAGCTGACCCTTACGCTCGCCTCGAGCTCGATGGCGCAGAACCCCGGAAACCTGCTCTACCTCGACCTCCCGATGCCCTCCACGGCCAGGATCACGCTCGGCCCCGCGCAGCTCACGCTCCCCGTCCTGCGGAGCCCGGTTTCCCGGTGAAGCGCGGCGGGCTCGTCCTCCTCGCGGCCTTCGCGCTCTCGGTTCCGGCAGCGGGCGGCGGGCAGGTCGGCACTCCCGGGGGTCACCGCGAAGCAGATCCTGATCGGCGGGACCGTCCCGCTCACCGGCCCCGCGTCGCCGTTCGGCGTGGTCGGCCCGGCGGCGAACGCATACTTCAAGTGGGTGAACGCCCACGGCGGCGTCCACGGGCGGAAGATCAAGTACCTCTACCGCGACGACGCGTACGACCCGTCGAAGACGCTCGACCAGACGCGCGAGCTGGTGGAGCAGGACAAGGTCTTCGCGATCTTCAACACGGTCGGCACCGAGCACACCCTCGCGATCCGCGGCTACCTGAACGCGCTCAAGATCCCCGAGATCTTCGCGGGAACCGGCGCCGCCAAGATCGGCAAGGGCTACAAGCAGTACCCGTGGACGATGGGCTACCTGCCGAGCTTCGAGGGCGAGGGCGCGATTTACGGGCGCTACCTCGTCGCCCACAAGCCCAAGGCGAAGATCGCCGTCCTCTACGAGAACAGCGACTACGGAAACGACCTCTTGCGTGGCCTGCAGCGCGGCCTCGGCAAGCACGCGTCGCAAATCGTCGCGAAGGCCTCGTACGAGGTGACCGACACCGACGTGAAGTCGCAGGTCGCGAAGCTGCGAGCCTCGAAGGCGGACACATTCATGCTCTTCGCCCTCCCGACCTACGCGATCCAGACCTTCCTCTACGCCTACCAGCTCGGCTGGTTCCCGCGCTTCTTCGTCAGCGCGGTCTCGATCGAGCCGACGATCATGAGCATCGCCCGGTCGAACACGCACGGGAAGGAGACGAACGGCGCGCTCAGCTTCGCGTTCGTCAAGGACCCGACCTCGCCCGCCTGGAAGAAGGACCCGGCCGTGCGCCTCTACCGGAAGATCATGAAGCGATACCTCCCGAAGGGACGGCTCGGCGACGTCTACAACTGGTACGGCATGACCGTCGCCTATTCGATGGTCGACGCCCTGCGCCACGCGGGCAAGAACCTCACCCGCGCGAGCCTCCTCCGCGCGGCCAGGCACATGAACGAGAAGACCAATCCGTTCCTGCTTCCGGGCGTGCACGTGAAGACGAGCCCGAAGAACTACTTCCCGATCGCGAAGGCCCGGATGGTGCGCTACAAGAAGAACCTCTGGGTGCTCTTCGGACCGCTCGTGAACCCGCGCTAGTCAATCCGTGAACTTGGGTGTTAACTATTGCGGTGCTGGAAACGTCTCAGCGAGATGGATGAAACCCAGGGGGCTTACTACGAAAGAAGGGGCAATGAAGAACTCACTCCGCTTGATGCTGCTCGTGGTCCTCGCCGCGATCGGCATCAGCGTCACGGGGTCGGCTAAGGCCGCGTATGACCCCAAGCTCGGGCCGTTCCTCACGGTCGAGCAGTCGAGCTACAAGGTCGGCGCGGCGAGCACCGTCGACTTCGTCGTCTTCTCGGATCCGGCGAACGACGCGACCGCGAAGATGCAGATCTTCTCGCCGGCCGGCTACAGCAGCACCCTGGGCCACGCCCCGGGGACGGTGCTCGGCAAGGCGTTCGCGCTGGTCAAGGCGAACGCGCTCGGAGGGGCGATCCTCCCGCTGGCGGGCGACGTCGTCGTCGGAAATCCCGCAGACGCCGCGCTGATGGCCGCGTCGCTGCAGTGCACCGGGAAGTCGACCAATCCGGGCCAGGAGATCTGGGTGCTGAACACGCAAGCTCCAGGGACAGGCCGTGCAGGTGCCCGCGTTCGTGAACAAGGTCGGGCCGTACCTGATCCAGCAGATCTGCCTGCCCGCCCCTGCGAACGCGACGTTCCAGGCCCAGCTGATCGAGGCCGACTACTACGTCAAGGGCGTCTTCACGAACGCCGGCTCGAGCGGCGGCTACCAGTGGGACGGCATCTTCACGCCGTACACCGGGCACGACGCCGAACCCGGCCGGGACGGTCGAGTACCGGAGCTACGCCGGACTGCCCTCCTCGCTCACGCTCAAGCGCGTGAAGAGCAAGCCGTCGGTCGTCTCGTTCTCCGGCAAGCTCTCGGTCGCGGGCCTCGATCCGAGAGGACATCAAGATCGACCTCTACGCGGGCGCGAAGGTCCTGCCCGCGCCGGGTGCGATCGTCGCCGGGACCGGCAAGCGGGTCGTCCGGTCGAAGCCGATCAAGACCACAAAGGGCACGTTCACGTTCACGCGCCCGAAGGTGAAGAAGAAGACGTACTTCCAGGCGCGCTTCCAGAGCTACGGGATCGAGGGCTCCTGCGACGGGCCGTCCCCGTCAGGCCAGCCGATCCCGTGCACGGGAACCGATCTGGGGCCGATGACGAGCGCCCAGATCAAGGTCCTCCCGCCCAAGAAGAAGAAGCACAAGTAGCGAACGAACGGTGCTGAGGGGCTCCCGCGCGGGAGCCCCTCAGCGTTCCATGGGCAACTGCTCGTGACGCGACCATTCGTGCCACGAGCCCGGGTAGTTGCGCGCGTCGTAACCCGCGGCGCGCAGGGCCAGCGCCGCGAGCGCCGAGCGCGACCCGGAGTGGCAGTACGCAACGATCTCGGCTCCCTCGGGCAAGCCCGCGATCTCGCGCACCTCGTCGGCCGAGACGGGCTGGCCGGGGGCGACGAGCAGGCGGTGGAGCTCGAGCAGCCGCGCGCCCGGGATGTGCCCCTGGCGCGGGTCGCACGGCGAGCCCGCCTTGCCCGTGTACTCCTCGGGCGTGCGGACGTCGAGGATGGTGAGCTTCGGGTCGTCGAGCCGCTCCTCCAGCTCCTGCCAGGTCGGCACCGCCTCGGGCCTGGGCTCGAGCGCGGCCTTCGTCTTCTGAAGCTCGACCGGCCCCTCCTCGACCTCGCCCGGCCAGGCGGCGAACCCGCCTGCGAGGACCGAGACGCGCGGGTGGCCCGCAAGCGCGGCCGCCTGGGCCGAGGCCGCGGCTCCGACGCAGTCTCCGCGGTCGTAGAGGACGAGCCGCTCGCTGCCGTCGACCCCGTGGCGGCCGAGCCGCCGCTGCACCTCGACCGCGAACTCCTGGACCGTCTCGCGGTCGGCAAGCGGAGGCGGCGCGCCGAGTACGAGCGGTACCGATCCCGGCAGGTGCCCGCGCTGGTGGGCGTTCGGCCCGCGGCAGTCGCCGAGCAGCAGGTCGGGCTCGCCCAGGCGCTCCTGCACCCAGGCGGCGTCTACGAGCGGCGGAAAATCAGACATCCGCGAGGAACTCCTCGAGCACGCGCTCGAACTCGGCGGGCTGCTCGAACGTCGGCAGGTGGCCGCACCCAGCGAACGTGTGCAGGCTCCCGTTCTGGGCCGCACCGGCCAGCGCCTCGGCCTCCTCTGCGCTCAGGAACGGGTCGTGCTCCCCTCGCGCGACGAGCACCTTCGCCTCGGTCTCGCGGACGAGCTCCGTCGAGTCGGGCCGATCCCGCATCGCAGCCACGCCGGCGGCGAGCTGGTCCGGATCCTGCTCGAGCGCGATCGCCCGCGCCTGCGCGACGACCTCTTCGTCCGCGTCCTCGGGAAACAGGGCCGGCCGCTGCTTCTCCCACAACGCCTCCACTCCCTGCCCTTGGATCAGTTCGATCGTCTCCTCGCGGGCCTGCTTGCGCTCGCGCGTGTCCGCGTCCGCGCGTGATCCGACCAGCACGAGCGCCTGGACGTCCGCGTGGGCGAGGAGCCTCTGCGCGCAGTAGCCGCCCATCGACGCGCCGACGGCGACGATCGGCCCGTGCACCTCGGTAGCGATGCGCTGCGCCCACTCGTCCATCGTCGCGCCCAGCCGGTAGAGCAGCGGCGCGGTCCCGTAGCGTCGGCCCCACATTCGCTCGTCGAAGGGAAATGCGTGCAGGTAGACGAAAGTCACTGCGCCGCGACGAGCTCGCGTTCCGCTGCGATCGCAGGGCGTGCGCCGAGCCGTTCGGCCCAGTCGGCCAGCGCCGGGAATCCGTCGAGCTCGACCTCGAGCCTCTCCTGGGCGCGCAGAACCCAGGGGACGTAGCCGATGTCGGCCAGGCCGTACTCGCGCCCGGAGAGGTACGGCTGGCCCTCGAGCGCCGCATCCAGCGCGGCGAGCCGCTCGTCGAGCTCGGCCCGCGCGCCCTCGTCCTCGCGCCGCACCCGGTAGTAGGCGCCGCCCAGCCGGCCGTCGAAGCGCTCGAGCCAGAGCCTTCCGAGCGCGCGCTCGGCCGGGTCGGCCGGCCAGAGCGCGGGCTCCGGATAGCGCTCTTCGAGGTACTCCATGATCACGCGGGACTCGGGAAGCACGAGCCCGCCCTCCTCCTCGTAGACGGGCACGCGCCCGAGCGGGTTCTTCTCGTAGATCCAGGCCGGGCGGTCGTCCAGGTCGACCTCGACCGCCTCGTACGCGAGCCCCTTCTCCGCGAGCGTGATGCGAGCCCGTGCGGCGTACGGGCAGCGCTCGGCGGTGTAGAGCGTGGGCATTGCCCCCAGGCTACCCGCGCCCGGCGCCTTCGAGACCGAAGACCTCGGCGATCTGGGCGAGCAGCTCAGGCGCGGGCGGCAGATCGTCCGGGGAGGCGGCCGTGCGGGCTACCGCGCGGACACTTGCAGGCTCGGCGCCGGTCAGGCGCGCGACGACGGTCGGGTTCGACCCGAGCGCCACGGCGTCGCCGGGCACGACCGGGCCGTAGTACTCCGGTACCGACTGGTACTCGTCGACGACGCTGCCGCGCTCGTAGAGCACGTACCGCACGAGACGCCCGTCCTCGACCGCGAGCGTGCAGACAACCGCGGCGGTCGCGTTCGACAGCTCCGACGAGAGTCGCTCGCGAACCTTGCGGTCGCGGTCGCAGAGCTCGTCGTACACCGTGACCCAGCCGTTTCGCGGAGGCGACACCGTCGTCCGCGCCGAGTTGCCGAAGCGCGGGAGGTACTTGGCGACCGCACGCTCGACCTCCTCGGTGTCGTCGGTCTGGACGTGGATGGACGCGTACGACTCGCCGCCCTGAACAGAGCCGGCGAGCCGCGACTCGAGCGAGTCGATCGGAGCGGACATCCTCGACGCCCACTCGGTGAAGCCCAGCCGCTGCCAGGCCGTCCGGCCAATCTCGTTCGTGGTGTCGACGTCGAGCGTCATGTGCTCGGCATCGTTGCGGGCGCGCGCGGTGAACTCGGCCAGCAAGAGCTTCGCCACCCCCTCACGCCGGCGCTCCGGGACCACGTAGACGAGGTTCAGGTGGGCAACGCCGTTGTCGTGGAGCTCGCCGTAGGCGCAGCCGATCGGCTCGCCCTCGTCCTCGGCCAGGAGCGCGATCTTGCCCTCGAGCTCCTCCGGCCCGACCTCGGGACGCGGGAACGGACGCTTCCAGAGCTCGTCGAAGCTGGCCTCGAGGAACCCGAGCATCGCCTGCGCGTCAGCGGGGGTGGCGTCCCGGACGTTCACGCCCTCACTTTACGGGTCGCATGGGTACCGTCCTGGCGTGGACCTGCAGCGGATTGCGCCTCATCTCTGGTGGTGGACGGCGCCGCATCCGGACTGGGGCCCGGACGACTTCGTGGACGGGCAGGGCTGGGAACGCGTCGTCTCGTGCTACGCCCTCGTCGAGGACGACTCGCTCGTCCTGTTCGACCCGCTCGTACCCGCCGGGGAAGAGGACGCCTTCTGGTCGGCGCTCGACGGTGACGTCGAGCAGTACGGACCGCCGTCGATTCTGATCACGGTCTACTGGCACGCGCGCAGCTCGGCGGAGATCCTCGAGCGCTACGAGGGCGCGACGCTCTGGGCTCACGAGCCCTCGGCCGAGGAAGTCGCGAAGCGCGTTCCGGTGACGAGCACGTTCCGCGATGGAGATGGGCTCCCGGGCCGCGTCGAGGCGATCGCGATGCACCACATGGACGAGGCCGCGTTCTGGCTTCCGAGTCACGAGGCGCTCGTCCTCGGAGACTCCGTGCTCGGCTATGAAGCCGATGTTCGGCCTTGCCCGAAGAGCTGGCTGCGGGCAGAGGAGTCAGAGGACGAGTTGCGCGCCTCCATCCTGAGCGCCCTCGACGCGAAGACGCCGAAGTGGCTTCTGCTGACGCACGGCGCGCCCCGCGAGGGCGCTACAGCGCTGCGGCGAGCGCTCGAAAATCCGTCAGCGGCGTGAACGGCACGCCCTGCTCGCCGAGCCTCCGGGCGAGGTTCCCGGTGGCGAAGACGCGGTCGGCGGCGGCCACGGCGCAGAAGTCCGAGTAGCCGTCGCCGGCGTAGACGACCTCCCCGTCGGGAAGATCGGCCCTCTTGCACGGCTCGCCGCAGTGCGGACAGACCTCGGTCACGCGCAAGAGAACGCGCCAGCCGTCGGCGCGCGGGTCGAGCCGGTTCGCGCGCAGCTCGACGTCGCCGAGCACGCCCTCCCGCTCGAGCACGGGCTCGATCAGCTCGTGGAAGCCGGACGAGATGACGAGCGGCCGGTGCTCCCGGGCAAGCTCGGCGAACCCGGCACGCACGCGCGTGTGCTCGAGCAGCCACGGCATGACCTCCTCGAGCGGTGTGGTCACGGTCAGGAACTCGGCCGCGATCACCTCGTTCAGCGTCATCGCCCCCGCGTCGAGCTCGGCCTCGACGCGCTCGTAGATCTCCGGGTCGCCGAACTCGCCGAGCACGAGATCGAGCGTGTCCACCTCGGTGACGGTCCCGTCCCAGTCGAGGACGACGTGCTGCGGCGCCGCGGACATCGCGGCAGCTTGCCTGGCGCCGGGCGGCCCACGCTACCGCTGGGATCTCGAGCAGTCGGAAGGGCTCCGCGCAGTGAAGCAGGATCTCGGCGACCTCAAGGCGCTCGGCTTCGGCGGCTTGTAGCCCTTCTCTGTTCGACCCAAAGCGGCCAGGCGGGTGAACCGGCACGCCGGTCGCAGGCTAGAGGTGCGAGGTGACTCCCGCGGGATCCTCGTCCGTGCTCTCGCCCGCCGGCGCGCGCTCTTCGAGCCACGAGTACGCGTACTCGCCGTCGTCCAGCTCCTTCGCGAGCATCGTCAGGCGCAGCGGGTGGAACGTGTCGCACATGACCGCCAGCTCGTGCGTCTCGGTCTGGCCGATCGACTTCTCCGCGAGGCCCGGGTGCGGCCCGTGCGGGATCCCGGACGGGTGCAGCGTCACCGACCCGACGTCGACCGCGCGCCGCGAGGAGAAGTTGCCCGAGACGTAATAGATCATCTCCTCCGAGTTGAGATTCGAGTGGTGGTACGGGATCGGGATCGCCATCGGGTCGAAGTCGAGCTTGCGCGGGCAGAACGAGCAGATCACGAAGTTCCGTCCCTGGAAGGTCTGGTGCGAGGGCGGCGGCATGTGGATCCGGCCGGTGATCGGCTCGAAGTCGTGGATCGAGAACGTCCACGGGTAGACGTAGCCGTCCCAGCCGATCACGTCGAAGGGGTGATAGTCGAGGGCGTAGGTCTGGTACCCGTCACGAACCCTCACCTTCACGTGGAACTCGCCCCTGTCGCGATGGGTCTTCAGCTCGGTCGGCGCGTGGATGTCGCGGTGGTAGTAGGGCGCGTGCTCGAGCAACTGCCCGTACTCGTTGCGGTAGCGGCGCGGGATCTCGATCAGGCCGGGCGACTCGAACACGAGGTAGCGCTGCTCGCCCTCGGGCCGGAAGCGGTACGTCGTCCCGCGCGGCACGACCACGTAGTCGCCCTCTTTGTACGGGAGGTCGCCGAAGATCGTCTCGAGGGTGCCGCTGCCCTCGTGGACGAAGATCACCTCGTCGCCCTCGCCGTTCCGGAAGAAGTAGTCCATCTCCTCGGTGGGCCTGCACAGGGAGATCTCGACGTCGTCGTTCCACATCAGCAGCCGCCGGCCATTGACAGCGTCGCCCCCGGCGTCGATGCCGAACGTGCGGAAGTGCCGGTGCTGGTGTCCTTCCGGGACCCACTCGTCGCGCTCGATCGGCTCGAACTCGCCGACATCCGTGACGCGGCACGGCGAGGTGAGGTGGTAGAGGATCGACTCGTTGCCGTCGAAGCCCTCGAGCCCCATGACCTCCTCGGTCAGGAGCGTCCCGTTGTCCCGGAACTGGACGTGCCGCTTCTTCGGGACGTCGCCGCGGATCTCGTACGTGGGCACGGGCGAAGGATAGTCAGCTAAGCGTTTCGGCCGCGAGGGCGGCGAGGCGCGCGCCGACGGCCGGGCCGAACTTGAACGCGTGGCCCGAGCAGGCCGAGCCGACGACGATCCGGCCGTGCCGCTCGAGGACGAAGCTGTCGTCGGCCGTGTTGGTGTAGAAGCACGTCTGGACCTCGACCGGCTCCGGCTGGGCGAGCGAGAACGTGCGGCCGGCCCACTCGGTGACCTCGTCCACGATCGCCTGGTCCGGGCCGCCTTCCTCGTCGGGATCGGCCGGGATCCCCGACTTGTGGTGGCCGACCTTGAGCCCGTAGACCGGGTCGTAGACCGAGTAGAAGCCGTGCAGGTTGTCGACCATCGTCACGGTCGAGGGCACCGGCGTCTCGCGCTCCAGGCGGAAGAAGAGAACGGTCTCGCGGGTCTCGACCACTGCGAGGTCGATTCCGGCCCGGGCGAGGAGGCTCCTTGCCCAGGGGCCTGCAGTGACGACGACGGCTTGCGCATCCAGGTCGTCGAGCGACACGACCGGCGACTCGTAGAGGACCCGTCCCCCTCGCCGCTCGACGCCCGCCTGGAACGCGGCCAGCGCGCGGTCGGCGAGCACGTAGCCAGCCTCGGGCTGGAGCATCCCCACGAAGCCCTCCGGCGCGCGAAGGTCGAACCTGCGCAGGAGCTCGTCCCGGTCGAGCACCTCGGTCTCGACACCCTGAGCGGCGAGCGCGCCTCGTGAGCTCGTCTCGAGGTCATCGACGAGCTCGACGATCCCGGGGAACCCGAGCAGCATCTCATCGCTCTCGGCCTCGAGCTCGCGCCAGCCGGCGAGCGCCTCCTGCGCGAGCCGCACCCATTCCTCCTCGGGGTAGGCCAGTCGAAAGATCCGCGAGCGCCCGTGGCTCGAGCCACGCGCGTGTCCTTGCGCGAACTGCTCGTAGACGACCACGTCGCGTCCCTCGCGCGCGAGCGCCCAGGCCGTCGCCAGCCCATTCACTCCAGCGCCGACAACAACCACCTCGGCGTCCACGACTCCATCGTCTCAGACCCCCAAGTAACAGTCTGTTACAAGCGGTGGAAGCGTTCGGGGAACGCCCAGATCGCCTGAGTAAGCAAGGTCGCGAGCCTTTAGTAACAGTCTGTTACTTGTGGTCCGGGTGCGACGCCGGGCCGATCCGGTTCCTGAGGGCGCCGATCCCCTCGACCTCGAGCTCGACCTCGTCGCCGGGCTGCAGCCAGCGCTCGTCGCTGTGTTCGAGGATGCAGCCGGTGCCGACCGTCCCGGAGCCGAGCACGTCGCCCGGGCGCAGCTCGGTGTTGCGACCCGCCTGCGCGACGATCGACTCCCACGAGTGGTACATGCCGCCGAGGTTCCCGCGCGAGCGCTCCTCCCCGTTTACGCGCGCGACCATCTCCAGGCGCAGGTCGCCGAGCTCGTCCGGGGTGACGACGACCGGGCCGAGCGAGGTCGCGAAGTCCTTGCCCTTGGCCGGCCCGAGGCCGACCTTCATCTCCTGCCGCTGCAGGTCGCGGGCGGACCAGTCGTTCATGATCGTGAACCCGCCGATGGCACCATCGGCACCCATCACCACGGCGACCTCGAGCTCGTAGTCGAGCTTCTCCGTGCCCTCGGGATACGGGATCTCCTCGTCGGGCCCGTAAATCGCGGCCGGGTTCGAGAAGTAGAAGACCGGGATCTCGTACCACTCGGGAGGCACCTCGCCTCGCCCCGTCACGGCACGTGCGTTTTTCACGTGGCCCTCGAACGCGTAGAAGTCGCGCACCGAGGGCGGGCGCCGGATCGGCGCCAGGAGGCGCACCTCGGCGAGCGGGTACTCCGCGTGCTCGCGCGCCTGCCCGCCGCCGGTGAAGAACGACTCGAGCGTCTGCGCCGCGAGCTGGATAACGCGGTCGCCCTCGATCCGACCCGGCCAGCCGCGAATCTCGTGCGCCACCGGCGTAAACATGCACAGCCTCACCGCGCGAGCCTATCCCCCGACGCGCCGTGCGCCGCCTTGCCTACCTGACGGGACGAAGCTCCGCGATGAGACGGGAAAGCGGCTTGGGCGTGTCGGGGCCGAAGTGATGCAGCGTCGCCACGTACCAAGTTCCGCGCCAACGCCAGAAGAACCTCCAGTGGTTGCAGAAGAACACACCGGCGTGCGCGCAGGTCTGGCCGTACCCGACAGCAGGTTTCAGCAAACCACGCCGTCCACCCAACGTCGCCGTCCGTGCTCCGGGCGGGATTCCGGGACGACCGTGCAGGGCTTGGTGGAACTCGAAGTGGAGGAAGCAGCAGGGACGGTTCCGCCACACGTGGTTCCGCCAACCGGGGCTTCCCGGCTCCCAGGGTCCGTCGCCGTATCTGAACGAGACCCCGGCGAGCCGGGTCGGGCCGACGCGAAAGGGCGCGTAACGCTGGGCCGCGAGCGGTAGCGGCCGCGTCCCGCGCCATGATCGCAGCCAGGGTCGCGGGAGACGACGGGGACAGAGCGAGATCTCGCGCGCGAGCCGGCACTCTCTCGCAACCTGGGGCGGAACCGGGAAGAGGCGGGCCACCCGGAAGGCGCTCGGCGGCGCCGGATCGACTTCGGAGAATGGAGTCGGCGCCGGCGAGAAGGGGAACAACGCACACATGAGTGCCGCGCAGAACACCCCTGGCATCCGAAGAGGCCCGCTCACACGACACCTACGGCCGTTGGCAGCTCAGCGGTCCGTCGTCAAGGCTCCGTGTGCACGATCACGTCAGCGATCTCGGGGAGCTCGCGGCGGATCCGCTCCTCGATCTCGCTCGCGCGCAGGTGCGCGTCGGCGAGCGACGCGTGGGGGTCGAGCCCGATCGTCAGGTATGCGAGCAGGCCGTCGTCGGTGCGAAGAAAACGGAGCTCGCGCTGCTCTGCGCCGATCGTCTCTCGCACGATCTGCTCGACCACGGCCCGGTCGGCGACTGCGTCGTCGGCGCTTCGCCCCTCACCCGCCTCCTTGAGCGGCTCGAGATGCGTCTGCACGGCGCCCACCTCGGCGACCGACTCTACGATCGCGCGCTCGACCTCGCTCGCCACCTCGTGCGCCTCCTCGAGCGGCAGCTCGCCGGGGAGCTTCAGGTGCAGCGAGACCTCCGTGCGGTCGCCCACGCGCACGATCGTCAGGTTGTGGATCTCGCGCACGCGCGGAACCCTCTGTGCGGCGGCGAGCGCCCGCTCGCGCAAGGCGGCCTCGTCGACCCTCGGCTCGACGTGGACGACGACGTCGCTCCTCGGCAAGACGCGGTGGACGGCGTCCTCGACGGAGTCGGCCGCCGCGTGACCCTGGCCGACCCCGGCTCCGGCCGGGACCCCGATCACGACGTCCGCGAACTGCCGGCCCGCGGCCTGGCGCATCCGCAGGCGCCTCAGCTCGACCGGCGGCTCGATCGCCCCGATCGCCGCGACCGCTGCTGCCTCTGCCTCGCTCGGGACGCGGTCCATCAGCACGTCCACATTCATGCGCATCAGCCTGCTCGCGGCCAGGAGCACGAGCGCGGCCACGAACAGCGCGGCGACCGAGTCGGCCCAGTAGTAGCCGGCGGTTGCGGCCGCGAGCCCGATCAGGACCGCCGTCGAGCCGGCGAGGTCGCTCGTGAAGTGGAGCGCGTTCGCCTGCAGCGCCGGGCTCCCCAGCCGCTTGCCCGCGCGGTGCGAGACCAACGCCCGGCTCGCGTCGACGGCGATCACCGCGCCGACGACCACGAACGCGTACCACTTCGGGTCGACCTGTCCGGGCGCGTGGTCGGTCAGGCGCAGGATCGCGCGCCAGCCGATCCAGAGGCTCGCCACGACGAGGATCGCCGCCTCCGCGAGCGCGGCCAGGTGCTCCGCCTTCCCGTGGCCGTACGCGTGGCCGGGATCGGCCGGGCGCACGGCGACCCCGAGCGCCACGAACGTCAGCAGCGCAGCGACAAGGTCGGTCCCGGAGTGGACGGACTCCGAGAGCAGGCCAAGGCTGTGCGTGGCAAGGCCCGTGCCGAGCTTGAGCGCGATCAGCGCGCAGGCCGCGAGCACGGAGATGAGCGCCGTTCGCCGCTGCGGTGTCATCGCGGCGAAGAATGGCACGGGCTAGCCTGGAGGTCGATGCGCTGGGACGAGTTCGCCGCCGCGTGCCCGGAGCTCGCCGCCCTCGGCGAGGAGCGCCTCCGAGCTCGGGAGCTCTGTCTCGTCGGGACCCTGCGCAGGAACGGTTGGCCGCGGATCACGCCGGTCGAGCCGGACTTCGTCGACGGCGAGCTCATGCTCGGGATGATGTGGCGTTCGCCCAAGGCGCTCGACCTGGAGCGCGATACGCGGCTCGTCGTCCACAGCATCGTCTCGAGCCGCATGGGAACCGAGGGCGACTTCAAGCTCTACGGCCGCGCGGTACAGGTCGACGACGCGGGCCGCCGCGCCCGCTACCGGGCGACGATCAAGGCGCGCATCGACTGGGAGCCCGACGAGCCGAACTACCACCTCTTCGCGATCGACGTCGACTCCGCCGGGTTCGTCATCTTCGGAAAGGGCGGGTACGGCCTCGCCTGGAGCCCGGCCGACGGCCTGCGCCGCTGGGAGCAGACCTAGAGGTTTCCGCGGAGCGCCTGCTCGCGCTCTATGGACTCGAAGAGGGCCTTGAAGTTGCCCTCGCCGAAGGTCGTCGCGCCGTGGCGCTCGATCACCTCGAAGAAGACCGTCGGCCGGTCCTGCGCGGTCTTCGTGAAGATCTGGAGCAGGTACCCGTCCTCGTCGCGGTCGGCGAGGATCTTCAGCCGCTTCAGGTCGGCGTAGTTCTCGGAGATCTCCCCCACGCGGCTCTCGACCTCTTCGTAGTAGGCATCCGGAGTGTCGAGAAACGGCACCCCGCGCTCCTTCAGCGCCTGGACGGTGCCCACGATGTCCTGGCTCTGCATCGCGATGTGCTGCACGCCCGGGCCGTGGTTGAACTCGAGGTACTCCTCGATCTGGCTCTTGCGCTTGCCCTCGGCAGGCTCGTTGATCGGGAACTTGATCTTCCCGCTCCCGTCCGCCATCACCTTCGACATCAGAGCCGAGTACTCGGTCTGGATCTGGTCGTCGCCGAAGTGGACGATGTTCGTCATCCCGAAGACGCGCTCGTAGAACTCGACCCAGTGGTTCATGCGCCCGAGCTCGACGTTGCCGACGACGTGGTCGAAGCTGATCAGGCCCACGCCCTCGGACGGCTGGCCGTTCTCTGCAGCGGAGCGATAGCCGGGCAGGAACGCCCCCGCGTAGTCACGGCGGTTGACGAAGGTGTGGATCGTGTCGCCGTACGTTCCGATCGCCGAGAGCTCGACCCGGCCGAGCTCGTCCTCGAGCCAGTGCGGCTCCGCGATCCCTCGCGCGCCGCGTTGCACCGCCTGGCGGTAGGCCTCGTCCGCGCTCGGCACCTGGAGGGCGATCACCTTCGCGCCGTCCCCGTGGCGGCCCGCGAACTGGGTGATCTCGTGATCGGCGCGCAGGCCGCTGGTCACGACCAGGCGGATCTCGCCCTGCTCGAGCACGTACGAGGCGCGGTCGCGCACGCCTGTCTCGGGCCCCGCGTAGGCCGTCGGCGTGAAGCCGAACGCGTGCTCGTAGTAGTAGGCGGACTGCTTCGCGTTGCCGACCCACAGCTCGACGTGATCCCACCCGTCGAGCGGCATGAAGTCGCTGTTGCTCACGTCTCTGATCTTACTGGGGTGCTCTGCGGGGAGACCTCTGCGCCGGCGGGAACGTCCTCTGCAAGCCCCTTCTTCAGCGGAACCTCTCGCACCCAGAGGAGCGAGACGACGAAGACGGCCACGCAAAGACCCGCGGCCGCGAGAAAGGCCGGAGTGATCGCGTTCGCGAGCGCCTCGCGTCCTCCGAGCGGGAGCCGGTGGATCACAGCGCCGTCGATGCTCGCGCCCGGCGGCAGGTTCTGGTTCACGATCACGCCCATCAGCGTCACACCAAGCGTCGCGCCGATCGAGCGCGAGAACTGTGCGAGCGCCGTCGCCGAGCCCATCGCGCGCCGAGGGACCGAGTTCTGTACCGACAGGACGAAGATCTGCATCATCATCCCGAGCCCGATTCCGGCGAGGACCATGTTCCGCGCGGCCTCCCGGTTGGTCGTGTTGACGCCCATCTTCCAGAGCAAGATCTCCGCCGCGCCGAGCACGACCGGACCGATCAGCGTGTTCGGCCGGTAGCGGCCGGTGCGCGAGACGATCTGGCCCGAGACGAAGCTCGTGATCACGGCTCCGAGCAGGAGCGGCGTGAGCACCACGCCCGACGACGTGGCCGAGGTGCCGATCACACCCTGCACGAAGAGCGGGACGAAGCTGATCGTCCCGAACATCGCGGCCCCGACGAGCGCCATGCACGCGACGCTCGAGGCGACCGTCTGGTTGCGCAGCAGGTCGAAGGGCAGGATCGGCTCCGGCACGCGCCGCTCGACGAGCGCGAAGATCGAGAGCGCGACCGCAGAGGCGAGCAGGGCGCCGATCACGTGGACAGAACTCCAGGCGTAGTCGCGCCCGCCCCACACGAGCCCGAGTAGGAGGGCGGTCGTACCGAGCGCGAGGATCGCAGCGCCGAGCCAGTCGATCGAGTGCTCGAGCCGCTGTCGCCTGCGCGGCATCGTCACGACGATCACCGCGAGCGCGACCCCGCCGATCGGCAGGTTGACGTAGAAGATCCAGCGCCAGCTCAGGTTGTCGACGATGAAGCCGCCGAGCAGCGGCCCGATGATCGACGCGGCTGCGAAGACCGATCCGATCAGCCCCTGATATCGGCCGCGATCGCGGGGCGGCACGATCATCCCGATCATCGCCAGCGTCAGCGGGAAGATCCCGCCCGCGCCAAGCCCCTGAATCGCGCGGAAGACGACGAGCTGCAGCATTGACTGCGAGAGCCCGCACAGCGCCGATCCGAAGAGGAAGATCGAGATCGCGACGATGAACAGCGGCTTGCGGCCGTAGACGTCGCCGAGCCTCCCGTAGAGCGGAACGGTGACGGTCGCGCCGAGCATGTACGCGGTGAAGACCCACGCGTACTGACTGATCCCGCCGAGCTCGGACACGACCCGTGGCAGCGAGGTCGCGACGATCGTCTGGTCGAGCGCCGCCAGCAGCAGCGCCACCATCAACCCGGAGTAGATCGCGAGGATTCGCCCGATCGAGTAGCGGTACCCGGGAGGCGTCCGGGCCAGCCGCTCTCGAACCGCGCTCACTCCTGCACCGTACCCACCGCTGGGCTGGGCGCGGGGGTACCTCGGGACGGGCGCGAGAGCAGGATCCCGGCCGCGATCGCGACGCCTCCCACCACCTGCGTTGTCGACAGCGGCTCGGAGAGGATCAGCACCGAGAAGACGGCGGCGAGGAACGGCTGCAGGTTCGCGTAGACGGACGCGCGCGAGGGCCCGACCCGGCTGATCCCGCCGAACCAGAGCATGTTCGCGACGACGAGCGGCCCGATGACTGCGAACGCGTACAGCAGCCAGATCGTCGCGCCCAGGTTGTAGTCCTGGGTCGCAAGCTGGTGCGAGCCCGCGATCAGGAGCGGCACCGTGCCCATCGCGAACGCGACCGTGCTCACGCGCAGCGTCGAGTAGCGGCGCAGGAGCGGGGAGACGCTGACCGTGTACCAGGCCCAGGTTGCCGAGGCGGCGAGCCCGAGCAGGTCGCCCCAGAGCTGCGCAGAGACCCCTCCCCCCGAACCAACCGCGACCAGCGCAGCACCGGCGCACGCGAGCACCGCTGCCCCCCAGAAGCGCGAGGTGAGCCGCTCGATCCCGAGCAGGAAGGCGAAGATCCCCGTCAGCACGGGCAGCGTCCCGAACAGCAGTGCCACGGTCGTCGCGGTCGTCAGCTTGATCGCGTACACGAACGCGAGTTGGTTGAGGAAGATCCCGATCCCCGCGGCAAGCCCGAGCACCGCGAGGTCGCGGCGGGCGATCCTGAGCGATCGCTCGCGCGCATAGGTGATCGCGCCGAAGATGAGCGTCGCCCCGCCGAAGCGGAAGCAGCTGTAGGCGACCGGCTGGAAGCCGTGCGAGAGGACGTACTTGGTGACGGTGAAGTTGAGGGCCCAGAGCGTCACCGTCGCCAGGAGCAGCACGTCGGCAAGCTCGGGGCGTCGCATCCGCTCGACACTACCCAGTAGGCTTGTGCGCATGCGTGAGCCGTCTCGGGAGGACGTCGACGCGCTCGTCGGCCCGGCGACGCCGCACTTCGCCTACCAGCTCCGCGCGCGTGTGCGCGAGCTCGTGGACGGGCTGCCGGACGACCACGAGGTGCGCCGCTACGCCGAGGAGAAGATGGCCCTGCTCGACCGCCTCGGGCACGCGTCCTCGAAGGCCGACGAAGGGCCGCGCATCCCACGCGAAGGGCCCGGGTGGAACGAGATCCCGAGCTCGGCGCCCGCGGACGACCCGCTCCCGTCGCGGCAATGAGATTCGACGACGCCTCCGTGCTCGTCACGGGAGGCTCGCGAGGGATCGGGAAGACGACCGCGCTCCGATTCGCCGAGCTCGGAGCCAAGCGGGTCGCGATCGGCTACCTGCGGAACGACCGCGCCGCGGAGGAGGCCGCCGAGGAGCTGCGAGCCGCAGGCGCCGAGCCGCTCCTGCTGCGCGGCAATGTCTCCTCGGACCGCGTCGTCAAGGAGGCGGCCGAGCTCGGGCCGTTCGACGCGGTCGTCCACAACGCGGCGACCGGCGTGATCAGGCCCGCGCTCGAGACCGAGGACAAGCACTGGGACTGGACGCTGAACGCGAACGCGCGGGCGATGCTCTCGCTCGCACGCGCCCTCGCGCCGTCGATGCACGAGGGCTCCTCGTTCATCGGGATCTCGAGCCTCGGCTCGATCCGCGTGCTCGAGAACTACGTCCTGGTCGGCGTCTCGAAGGCGGCGCTCGAGGCGGTCGTCCGGTACCTCGCGGTCGAGCTCGCCCCGCGCGGGATCCGGGTGAACGCCGTCTCGGGCGGCGTGGTCGAGACCGGCGCGCTCGACCACTTCCCGAACCGTGAGCAGATGATCTCGGAGAGTCTGGAGCGCACGCCCGCGGGGCGGCTGGTCGAGCCGCGCGACATCGCCGACGCCGTCTGCTTCCTCTGCTCGGACGGCGCCGAGATGGTGCGCGGGCAGACGCTGATCGTCGACGGCGGCTTCTCGCTGCTCGCCTGATGGAGCCGACCGAAGGGAATCTGCGTGCGTGGGAGGAAGCCCACCGCAGCCTTCGTCGCCGCGGCGGGCGGCGCGGCCTGCCGAAGCCCGTGCGGGAGCGGCTGCCCGATCTCGAGGGCCGCAACGTCCTGCATCTGACCTGCGGGGCGGGGCGCGAGACCGCGGCGCTGATCGGCCTCGGCGCGCTCGTCACCGGTGTCGACGCCTCCGAGGAGACGGTGCGCAAGGCGCGGAAGCACCATCCGGACGCAGCGCTCGTCGCGGCCGACGTCGAGGAGCTGCCGGTCGAGCTGCGCCGCGGGCGGTTCGACCTCGTCTACTCGGCGTGGGGAACGCTCGCACTCGTATCGGACCTCTCGCGCTGGGCGGCCGGGGTCGCATCGGCGCTGCGGTCGGGCGGCGTACTACTTGCCTACGACGAGCACCCCGTGGCCGCGTGCCTCGACCAGATGCTCCACTGGCACGAGAGCTACTTCAGCGCGTGGCCGGTCGGCGCTGTCGTCGAGGCGGTGCTTGGCGCGGGCCTCGGGCTCGAGCGGCTCGAGGAGCTCCCGGACCCGAACCGCTTCGGCCGCCGCGAGGTGCGCGTGCCGGGCGACCTGATCGTGATCGCGCGCCGGCCCTAGGCCGAGCCGTTTCGCCACAGCAGGAGGCGGTGGAACGTGTCGGACGCGATGTACCCGGCGATCTTCGGGTTCTCCTGGAGCCGCCGCAGCGAGTAGCCGTACCACTGGTTCCCGAACGGCGTGTAGATCCGGAGACGATGCCCCTCCCGAACGAGCTCGTCCGCGAGCTCGGGCAAAACGCCAAGCAGCATCTGCAGCTCGTACTCCTCCCGCCCCAATCCGCGCTCGATCACGCCTGAGCGAGCCTGGTCGAGCAGCCAGCGGTCGTGCGTCGCCACGCCGACGTAGCAACCTGCGTCCCAGAGGCCTTCGAGCGCCTCCACGAACGCGTCCCGCACCTCGTCGAAGCCCTGGAACGCGACCTCAGGCGGTTCGAGGTAGATGCCCTTGCAGAGGCGGACGTTCGGCCGCAGCTCGGCGAGGGCACGCACGTCGTCCGCTGTCCGGCGCAGCCGCGACTGGAGGACGACCCCGACGTTCTCGTGCCCCGCGGCGCGCAGCTCGCGGTAGAGGCGAATCGTGTCGTCGGTCGTCGACGAGTCCTCCATGTCGATCCGGACGAAGTTGCCCCGGTGCGCCGCGTGCGCGACGACGTCCTCGAGGTTCTCGCGGCAGAGGTCGTAGCCGAGCTTGAGCCCGAGGGCCGTCACCTTCACGCTCACGTTCGAGTCGAGCCCCTCGCGGTCGAGCGCCTCGAACGTCTCCCGGTAGGCCGCCGCGATCGCGCGTGCCTCGTCGGGGTTGGTGATCTCCTCGCCGAGAACGTCGATCGTCGCCAGCTTCCCCTCTGCGTTCAGCCTGCGAACGACCGCGATCGCGTCCTCGAGCTGCTCGCCGGCGATGTATCGCCCGGAGACCCGTCGAACGACGGACTTCGGGACGACGGGGAGCAGCCGGACGATGGCGCGGTCGAGCAACCCGCCGGAGTCTACGAGTCGGCCTGCTCGCGGCGCTCGAACTCGAGCATCAGCCGCCGGAGGAGCGTGTTCAGCTGCCGCTTCTCCTCTTTGGTCAGCGCGGCGGCGACGAACGACTCCTTGGCCGCCTGCGCGCTGACGGACTTCGTCCAGACCTCCTGGCCAGCATCGGTCAGCTCGACGATCACGCTGCGCCTGTCCTCGGGATCGTGGACGCGGCGCACGAATCCGGCCTCCTCGAGCCGGTCTATGCGATTCGTCATCGCCCCGCTCGAGAGCTCGGCCCGCTTGCCCAGCTGCCCGATCGAGCGGCGGTGAGGCGGCCCGGAGAGCTGAAGGTTCGTCAGCGCCTTCCACTCGCCCTCGGTGAGGTCGAACTCGGCGAGCGTCTCGTCGAGCATCCGGTTGAACCGCCTCCGCAGCCCGTTGATCCGGTCGACGATGCCCTCGACCTCGAGGTCGACCCCGGGGAGATCGTGCTGCTCGATCCAGGCGTCGACGTGGTCGCGCTCGACTTTTGCCACGCTACGAAGTCTCCAACACTATTTTCTTGACGTCAAGAAGATTCAGGTGTAACCTTTTGCTTCGAGATCGAGATACTTTACCTCGAGAGGGGGACGCGAGATGTACGAACAGGAGATCCGCAACGAATACGCCAACAACCGGCTCGCGCAGCTGCATCGCGACCGGCACGAGCGGACCGTCTCTCGCCGCCACGTGCGCCGTTCGATCGGGCTCCTGCTCATTCGCGTCGGTTGGCGGCTGGCACCGGAGCCGGCACCCCGTCGGAGGCCCGTCAGCTCTCGCGCATGAAGCCCTGACGGGCAGCAGACACAAGCGCGACCGCCTCTGGGAAGAGGACGCGCATCGCGTTGCGGAGGGCGAGCGCCTGTTCATCCGCTCCGCCGGTCGCGTTCACCTGCTGTAGGGCCGCCGCCGTCAGCTCGACGGCGGTGTTCAGGGTGAGCGTCGCGAACTGCTCGCGCTGGGCCTCCTGCACCGACTCCGCCTGCTGCTCGGCGAACTCGCGCAGGCTGCGCATCAGATCCTCGGGATCGCCCCCGAGCGGAAAGCCGAAACCACTTCCTTCCATGGCTCGCAGCCTAGCGCAGCGGCCGCTTGTAGCGGCGCTCGACGTCGCGCACGAGCTCGTCGACGGTTCCGGTCGTCTGCTTCATGCCGTCGACGAACGCGGCCCGGTCTTCCGCCGATGCGGCGAGGCTGTCGAGCCCGGTCGGAGTGGCGACCCGCACCTGGTTGTCGTCCACCCCGGAGGCCTCTTCCGCCAGCTCCTGCAGCGCGGCGATCGAGACCGCGTTCCGCACGAGCGACCGGTCGTCCACCGGCTGGCCGTCCCCGTCGAGCACGAGCCAGCTCGTCTCGTCGCCCGCGCGGTAGGCGCAGAGGTAGACGCGGACGCCGCTACCGGGCTCGGCCGGGATGATCCCCGCGAGCTCCTCTCCCTCGTCGCTGTAGGCCACCGCTGCTTCTGCGATCCGCCGTAGCTCCCCGTCCAGCCCCACGCGCCGAGCTTAGAGGCGAAGCATTCGAAGGGCCAAAGACTCGTGCTCACCGAGAAGCTGCGTGAGCCGCCCGCACGGGCCAAGCCCGCGCGGGCTCCTTGGTCGGCGCCGCCGAGTCGGCGCCTTAGACTCAAGACGTGGCCGAGAGCGTCTCCGACCGGGCACGCGGGCTGTTCCGGCCGCTCGGCCCGACGTACGACCGGTACGCGCGGCTGCTCTCGTTCGGCCAGGATCCGCGCTGGCGACGGTTCCTCGTCTCGCGCCTGCCGATCGGGCCCGACGACGTGGTTCTCGACGTCGCGACCGGGACGGGCGCGGTCGCACTCGAGCTCGTCCGCCAGAAGGGCTGCTCGGTGGTCGGGCTCGACCAGAGCCCGGAGATGCTCGACGAGGCGCGCCGCCGGCTCCTGCTGTCGGCCGAGACGAAGCACGTGCGGCTGGTGGAAGCCTCCGCGCGAGAGCTTCCGTTCGAGGACGCGACCTTCGACGGGCTGACGAGCGCCTACCTCCTGCGCTACCTGGACGACCTCCCGGCCGGCCTCGGCGAGCTCGCCCGGGTGCTTCGGCCCGGCGCAACGGCCGCACTGCTCGACTTCGGCGTCCCGCCTGGAGCGCTTCCGCGGCAGGCGTGGAACCTCTACGTCGACGTGGGACTGCCGGTGCTCGGACGCGCTATCTCGCCCGGCTGGCACGAGGTCGGGCGCTTTCTCGGTGGCAGCATCCGCGACTTCCACGACCGCTGGCCGCTGCCTTCGCTGCTCACCGCCTTCCGCGAAGCCGGCTTTGACGCGCCGAGCGCACGACGCCTCAGCCTCGGCGGCTGCGTGGTCGTCTGGGGGCGGCGGAGATGACCGAGGCCCGCCCGGCCTTCTACGCGCTCGCGCCAGGCGGCTGGCGCGACTACGTGACGTTGCTGCACGTGCCCTACACCGCGTGGCACCTCAGCTTCGTCGTGATCGGCGCCGGGCTCGCGGTCGACTTCAGCTCGGGTCGGCTCGTCGCCGCGCTGCTCGCGTTCTTCCTCGCGCTCGGGATCGGCGCGCACGCGCTCGACGAGCTGCACGGGAGGCCCCTCGCCACGCGGATTCCCGACGGCGTGCTGCTCGTCCTGAGCATCGTCTCGGTCGCCGCTGCCGTCGCGATCGGGATCGCGGGCGCCCTCTCGTTCGATCCCTGGCTGCTCGTGTTCGTCGCGATCGGTGCGCTGCTCGTCCCCGCCTACAGCCTCGAGCTCTTCGGCGGCGCGGTTCACAACGACCTCGGCTTCGCGCTGGCCTGGGGCGCGTTCCCGCTGCTCACCGGCTACTTCGTCTGTGCCGAGACGATCACGTGGGTGGCGCTCCTGGCGGCCGGGTACGCAACGCTGACGAGCTATGCGCAGCGCGTCCTCTCGACCACGGTTCGCCACGGCCGGCGGCGGGTCGCCGCAGTCGCGGGCACGACCGAGCTGCGGGACGGCACCCGCGAGCCGATCACGCCCGACGTTCTCTACGGCAGCCAGGAGGCGGCGCTGCAGCTGCTGGCGGCGGCGAACGTCTGCCTCGCGCTCGCGCTGCTCGTGCTCAGGGTGACGTAGTCCCCTACGATGCCTTCGTGCGAGCGGAGGTCGTGGAGATCGTCTTCGCGGGCGCCGTGCTGATCGGCTTCGGATCGGCCGCGGCCCTCGCCGCCGACCGGTGCCCGCGAAAGGTCATCTGGGCGCTCGGCGGGATCCTCGCCGCCTGTGCCGCGGGCGCCTGGGTTGTCTTCGCAATCGAGCCTCGGCGCGACGTTGCCGTGGCCGCCGCGGGCCTGACCGTCTGCGCGGCGTTCGAGCTCGGGCTGCTCGTGCTGCAGCGACTGCTCGAGCGCAGGCGCGACACGGAGACGCGCCTGGCCGAGGCCGAGGAGCGGCTCGACTCGGTGGTCCGTCGGGAGACCGAGACGCGCGCGCGCGAGCTCGAGCGAACGCTCGCGATGGCGCGTGCGGAATCGCTCTCAAGGCTCGTCGACGAGGAGCGGCGCCTGGCGGAGGAGCGTCGAGCCTTGGTCGGCGAGCGCGAACGCCACGCCGGCGCGGAGCTGAACGACGCGCTCACGAAGGTCGATGAGCGCATTCGCCGCCGGTTGGCCGACTGGAAGGCAGACCTCGAGCGCATCGACAACGCCCTCACGGCCCAGCTCGCCGACCTCCAGCCGCGCCAGGAGCAGCTGATCGCCGACGCGGCCTCGCGCCTGACGCTGGAGACCGAGCGGCTCGACACCGCCGGCGAAGAGCAGCGCGCGCGGCTCGAGACCCTCGCCGCCGACTTCGACCGCGCCGCCCGCGATGCGGCCGAGCGGGCCAGCGGCGAGCTCGAGGCGCACGAGCGGGACCGCCGCCGTGCGCTCCACGAGGTCGCCGACCGACTACGCGACCGCGAGCGCGAGCTGCAGACCCGGATCCAGACCGAGGAGACGGACGCGACCCAGCGGATCCAGGCTGGCTTCGCAGATGTCGAGCGGCGCCAGCTCGCTCAGCTCAAGCGGATCGTCGAGCGGACCTCCGACAGCTTCTCCGAGGCGGTCGCGAAGCAGTTCTCGGAGGACATCAAGAACGCGCGAGAGGACGCTGCCAAGCGGCTCGGCCGCGAGCTCGACAAGGCGGTCGCCTACTTCGCGCGGGAGGCCGAGACCGTGCTCGCAGAGAAGCTCGCCCGCGTCGCCGACGCCGGCGGCCAGCGGCTCGACCACAAGCTCGCGAGGGTCAGCTCGTCGCTCGAGCACGAGCAGCGCGAGCTGACCGCCGACCTCGAGCGCCGGATCCAGGAGGCCGAAGCCAGACTCCGCGCGAACGTGCAGGCCCTCCTGAACGAGGCTGAATCCCGCCTGGCTCCAACGTATCCGTCCACCTAACAACCCCCAAACAAACTTTCCGCCGGCAGGGTTCGTCTTTGAAAGGACGAACTACCCCGGACGCCTATGACACAGATCGCCGAGACACCCAGGGACGAACAGGCAAAGGTCGAGAGCTGGCGATTGCACGTGCTGATGGAGGCGGGCTACCCGCTCCATCTGGCGGAGAAGATCGCCCACTCGCACGCCGACCTTCACCACGCGGTCGACCTCGTCGTCGTCCACGGCTGCGAGCCCGAGATCGCGGCCGAGATCCTCCTTTAGACAGCCCGCCCAGGAACCCGCCCGCCGGCGCGTGGCATGCTGGCCGTCGATGAAGGTCGAGGCCACCGACTACGGCGACCGCCGCGTCTATTCGGTTGGCGCGTTCAACCGCGGGATCGCGGCCTGGCTCGGCCGCCTGCCGACCGTGTGGGTCGAGGGCGAGGTGACTGAGCTTCGCCGCCAGGCGCGCTGGGCGAGCGTCTTCTTCACGCTCAAGGACCCTGCCGACGGCGCGTGCCTCGGCGTCTCGATGCCGCGCGGCCAGTTCGACGCGCTGCGGCTCGACCTCTCGGACGGTGACCGCGTCCACGCCTACGGGCGGCCCGAGCTTTACGAGGCGAGGGGCGAGTTCCGCCTGCGCGCCCTGTCGCTCGAGCGGTTCGGACTCGGCGAGCACCTGGCCGCCCTCGAGCGCCTGAAGCAGAAGCTCGCCGCCGAGGGGCTGTTCGCGCCGGAGCGCAAGCGCCCACTCCCGCTGCTTCCGCGCCGCATCGGGCTCGTAACCGGCAACGAGGCCGCCGCAAAGCGCGACGTGCTGACGTCGATCCAGGCGCGCTTTCCGCCGGCCTCGGTGCTCGTCGCCGAGACGTACGTCCAGGGGCCGCGCGCCGCCGGTGCCGTGATCGAGACGCTGCGCGCGCTCTGGAGCGAACCGGGCGTGGACGTGATCGTGATCGCGCGCGGGGGCGGCAGCTTCGAGGACCTGCTCCCGTTCAGCGACGAGCGGCTCGTCCGCACGATTGCGGAGAGCCCGGTTCCGGTGGTGACGGCCGTCGGGCACGAGCAGGACACGCCGCTCTGCGACCTCGTCGCCGACGCGCGCGCCTCGACGCCCAGCCTCGCGGCGCGGCTCGTCGTCCCCGACCTCGCCGACCTGCTGCAGCGGCTCGACCGGGTGCGGACCGGGCTCGAACGCGGCGCGCGAAGAGCGCTCGACCGCGAGCGCCGGCGGCTCGACCAGGCCCACGAGCGGCTCGGCCGGGCCCCGAAGCTGCTGCTCGAGCGGCGGCGGTCGCGCCTCGATCAGGCGGCAGGCAGGCTCCGCGCCCTCTCTCCGCGCGCGACGCTCGAGCGCGGCTACGCGATCGTCCGCGCCGGAGACCGAATCGTGCGCTCGGGAAGCGGGGTCGCAGTCGGCGAGCGCGTCGACGTCGAGCTGGCCGAGGGCGGCTTCGGCGCACGGGTGGAGGAGACGCGATGAGCGAGACGCCGCAACCGACCTTCGAGGAGGCCCAGCGCGAGCTCGAGGAGATCGTCCACCGGCTCGAGAGCGGCGAGGCTCCGCTCGACGAAGCGCTCACACTCTGGCAGCGCGGAGAGGAGCTCTACCGCCTCTGCCGTGAGCGCCTCGACGCGGCCGAGGGCAAGATCGAGGAGCTCGCGGGCCGGGTGGAGACTTCACGCCCCGAAAAACCATAGAATCCGGGCGTGACCGAAGCCCCGGTTGAGCTCCTGCAACGTGTCCCGCTCTTCGCCGATTTCGACAAGGGCGAGCTCAAGCGCCTGTCCAGCTCCTTCAAGCCGCGCACGTTCGGGCCCGGCGACGAGGTCACGACCGAGGGCAGGGCCGGCGCGGGCTTCTTCGTGATCGAGACGGGCGAGGCGACCATTTCCGTGCGCGGTCAGGAACGCGGGAAGTACGGGCCCGGCGACTACTTCGGAGAGATCGCGCTGATCGACGAGGGCGCCCGCAGCGCGACCATCACGGCCAACACGGAGCTCGAGTGCTACGGGCTCACGTCCTGGGAGTTCCGCCCGCTCGTCGAGTCGAACGCCTCGATCGCCTGGAAGCTGCTCGAGACGATGGCGAAGCGGCTGCGCACGGCCCAGCAGCACTGAGCACGGAGCTAACCGATGCCCAGCTCGTCGTGCGCTGTCGAGGCGGCGACGAGGCGGCCTGGAGCGCGCTCGTCGACAGGTTCTCGCGCTACGTGTACGCGATCACATCTCAGGCGTTCCGCTTGCCGGAGCACGACGCCGAGGATGTCTTCCAGGAGGTCTTCGCGCGCGTCTACGAGCGGATCGGGGACCTGCGCGACGACGCGGCGGTGCGGCCGTGGATCGGCCAGCTGACGCGGCGGCTGTGCATCGACCGCATTCGCTCGGGATCGAGGGAGCAGCCGGCCGACGAGGATGCGTTCGCCGGAATGGCCGCCGATGACGTGATCACCCAGATCGAGATGGCCTTCGACGTCCACGAAGCGCTCGCCGGCCTGTCCGGCAACTGCCAGGAGATCCTCGACCGCTTCTTCGCCCGGGACGAGAGCTACCGCGTGATCGGCGAGGCGCTCGAGCTGCCCGCCGGCACGATCGCCAGCCGCATCTCGCGCTGCCTCGGGAAGCTCCGCGACACATTCGAGGGAAGAAACCTGCCCGATACCGCGTCCAGTGAGCAGGTGACGTGATGAGCGCCCACTATGACATCGAGCATCTCGCCCGCCTGATCGGGATGCTTCCGCCTCCGCCGGACGCCTGGGTACGCGCCGCTCGAGAGCTGCCGCAAGCCCGCCGCGAGCTCGACGGGATCGTCGCACGCGCCGAGGCCGACGCGGAGTTCCGTGCGGCGCTCATCACGGACCTCGAGACCGCGCTGCTCGCCGAGGGCGTCGAACCGACGCGCCCGCTGCTCGACGAGCTCCGCCGCCGCGTCGCCGACTGAGCAAGCCGTACGATCTGGCGCATGGCGACGCAGGAGCCCGCCCGGAGCCACGGGGAAACGCTTCCCGCCTGGAGCCTGCCCGCCGACGCGGGCGCCCAGATCTCGATCGGCGTCGACTGGCCCGAGCGAGTCACTCGCGAATGGGCGTGGGGCGGCTCCACCGGCAAGGGCATGCGGGTCTGCATCCTCGACAGCGGCGTCGAGTCCGACCATCCGCAGGTGGGCGCAATCGAAGGCGCGGTCTCGGTGAGCGTCGACGACGAGGGCGAGACGCACATTGCCGAGGACGGCGAGGGCGACCTCTGCGGCCACGGCACCGCCTGCGCGGGGATCGTCCGCGCGCTCGCGCCCGATTGCAGCCTGTACAGCGTCCGTGTGCTCGGCGCAGGGTTCAAGGGCAGCGGCCACATCCTGCTCGGCGGCCTGCGCTGGGCGGTCGACGAGGGGTTCGACGTGATCAACATGAGCCTCTCGACGACGAAGCGACAGTTCGCAGCGCTCCTGCACGAGCTCGCCGACAGCGCCTACTTCCGCCGCACGCTGCTCGTTGCGTCCGCGCACAACATGCCCGTCGAGAGCTACCCGTGGCGCTTCTCCTCGGTGATCTCGGTCGGCAGCCACGAGGAGCCCGACCCGCTCACGTTCTTCTACAACCCGAACCCGCCAGTCGAGTTCTTCGCGCGAGGAGTGGGTGTCGAGATTGCGTGGCTCGGAGGAGGCACAATCCGCTCCAGCGGAAACAGCTTCGCGACCCCGCACATGGCCGGCATCTGCGCACTCATCCTCGCCAAGCACCCGGAGCTGACGCCGTTCCAGCTCAAGAGCGTCCTCTACCTGACCGCCAACAACGTGGGCGGTGGAAAGTGACCGAGGACCGGCTCCGAGCGGCGGTGGCGTCCGGTGCGCTCGGCGCCGAGGAGAACTACCGCGCGCTCCTGCAGGCCACTGTCGAGGTCGCGCGCGCAATCTTCGGCGCCCGCGCGTCGTCTGTCTTCCTCTTCGACGAGGAGGCGGACGAGCTCGTCTTCGAGGCCGTCGCCGGAGAAGGGGCGAACGAGCTGATCGGGCGCCGCTTCCCGTCGAGCACGGGCGTCGCGGGCTGGGTACTCGTCACGCGCCAGCCGCTCGTGATCGAGGAGCTCGAGAGCGATCCGCGCTTCGCGCGCGAGGCCGCGGAGTCGACCGGCTTCGTCCCGAAGGGCCTGATGGCCGTGCCGCTCCTGCACGACGAGCGGGCCCTCGGCGTGCTCGAGGTGCTCGACCGCCCGCAGCAGGCGGCGTTCTCGCTCCAGGAGATGGAGCTGCTCGGCCTGTTCGCCAACCAGGCCGCGATCGCGCTCGACCTCCTCCAGAAGGCCCGCGAGGCCCAGGGCGTGCTCGCGGACGAGGGCGGGGACGCGCAGGCCGTGGCGCGCTTCGTCGGGAAGCTCGCCGACGCCGAGCCTGAGCGCCGCGCGGCCGTCCTTCAGCTCCTGGCCGCGCTCGAGAAGCTTCTGCCCGAATACTAAGAGGGAGCCTTTCGGCTCCCTCTCGGCTGGACTGAGCTCGAAGTCCTAGTTGATCTTGGGCGAGTTGATCTTTGGGGAGTTCAGGTGCACGTGCGCCTCGACGTCGTCGTCTTCGTCGTTCTTGTTCATGGTCTTCCCGAGGGTTGGATCCTCGGGCTCACCGAGATTCGCGTTCTTATGGACGTGGCCCTCGACGTCCTGCTCCTCTGGGTTGCCCTTGTGGGCTCCCTTATGAGCACCCTTATGCGCTTCCTTCTCCTCCATGCGTCGTGCCTCCTTTCGGAATCTCTCGAACTCACACACTAGACGGTAGCGACGCCGAAAATCTTCCCTCCCTTGTGAGAACGGCGCAACTAGGCCATTCTCCGCGCGGTGCGGGCCCTGCGCGAACAGTTCGGCGAGTCCCTCCGCGCGATGCGGGAGGTCTTCCGCAACCCCGGCCTGCGGAAGCTCCAGCTCGCGTGGGCGGGGTCGATCATGGGCAGCTGGGCCTACAGCGTCGCGCTGGTCGTCTACGCCTACGACGTGGGCGGGGCCGGCGCGGTCGGGCTCATGGGGCTCGTGCGCTGGCTGCCGGCCGCGGTCGCGTCCCCGTTCGCGGCGACCATGGGAGACAGATACCCGCGCGTCCGGGTCATGCTCGGAGCCGACCTCCTCAGGGCGGCGGCGCTCGCGGGGATGACCGCGTGCGTCCTGCTGGACTCCCGGGCCGTGGTGGTCTACGCCCTCGCCGCATCGGTCGCGGTGTTCTCGACGGCGTTCCAGCCCGCGCAGGCGGCGCTCCTGCCGGTGCTCGCGCGGACCCCGGAGGAGCTGACGGCCGCGAACGTGAGCTCGAGCACGCTCGAGAGCCTCGGGTTTTGCGTCGGGCCGGCCCTTGGCGGCGTGCTGCTCGCAGTGTCGAGCACGTGGGTCGTCTTCGTCTTCACGGGCGCAACCTTCCTCTGGTCGGCGCTGCAGCTGCTCGGCCTGCGAGGCACGACCGAGCCGGAGCGCGAGGAGGAGCGGCGCAACCTGATCCACGAGACCGCCGACGGCGTCCGCGCGATCGCCGGCGACCGGCGGCTTCAGCTCGTGATCGGGCTCTTCTCCGCGCAGACGCTCGTGAACGGGGCGATGAACGTCCTGATCGCAGTCTGCGCGCTGCAGCTGCTCGATCTCGGGCCGGGAGGAGTCGGCTACCTGAACGCCGCGGTCGGAGTCGGAGGCCTCGTCGGCGCCTTCGCCTCGCTCGCACTCGTGACCAGGCGGCGCCTCGCTCCCGCGTTCGGGCTCGCGATCGCCGGCGCGGGTGGACCGCTCCTGTTCGTGGCGCCTCGGCCGACCACAGCGGTCGCCCTCGTCGCGTTCGGCCTGATCGGCATCTCGACGATCGTCGAGGACGTCGCCGGATTCACGATCCTGCAGCGGACCACGCCGTCAGAGGTGCTCGCCCGCGTCTTCGGGATCCTGCACAGCCTGTTCTTCGCGACCGTGGCCCTGGGCGCCGTGCTGGCGCCGCCGCTGATCCACCTGATCGGAGTCCGCTGGGCGCTCGTCGCTGTCGGCTTGGTGCTGCCGGTCCTCGCCTTCGCGGCGCGGATCCCGCTGGCCTCGCTCGACGAGGAGTCGGTCGACCGGACGCGCGAGATCGAGCTCCTGCGGGCGATGCCGATGTTCGCGCCGCTCTCGCCGCCCGTACTCGAGGGCCTTGCCTCCCAGCTCGTCCACATCCAGGCCCCCGCGGGCGAGACAATCGTCAGCCAGGGCGACGTGGGGGACCGCTTCTACGTCGTCGCGTCGGGCGAGGTCGCCGTCAGCGTCGACGGGCAGCAGCTGGCGACGCAAGGCCCCGGAGACCACTTCGGCGAGATCGCGCTCCTGCGTGACGTTCCCCGCACGGCGACCGTCACCGCGAGGACCGAAACGGAGCTCTTCGCGCTCGAGCGGGACGATTTCGTCGCGGCCGTAACGGGCCACGCGGGCAGCACCGAGGCGGCCGAGGCGATTGTCGGCGCACGCCTGGGCATGTCGCCGGTCTAGAATCGCGCCATGGCGGCAACACCTTCCGTAGAGCTGCTTCAGAAGATCCCGCTTTTCGCGGACCTGAAGCAGAAGGAGCTCGAGCAGCTGCGCAACTCGTTCAAGGAGCGCGTCTTCGAGCCCGGCGAGACCGTGGCGGCCGAAGGTGAGGCGGTCAACCGCTTCTTCGTGATCGAGAGCGGCGAGGCCGTCGTCGACGTCGGCGGCGACGAGCGAGGCCGGCTCGGGCCTGGCGACTACTTCGGCGACATCGCCATGATCGACCTCGGATCGCGGACGGCGACGATCACCGCGGAGGGCGAGCTGCGCTGCTACACGCTGACGTTCTGGGACTTCCGGCCGCTCGTCGAGAACGATGCGCGCATCGCCTGGCCGCTGCTGCAGGCCATGGCCAAGCGGCTACGCGAGGCCGAAGCCGCCGAGGCCTAGAGCCAGCTCCTCCAGGTCCTCACGCGCCCGTGCGGGATCTCCGCTCAGCGCCAGCGCCTCGCCCTCCTCCACGCGCCCACCGAAGAGCACGCACTGCACGCCGAGCTCACGGCACGCGCGCACGACCTCCCCTGGCGCCTTGCCCTCGAACGTCGTCGCGTCGACAGCCCCCTCGCCGGTGACGACCAGGGCAACGGCCGCCGCTCGCTCGCGAAAGCCGATGTGCCGAAGCACGAACTCTGCACCCGGCACGAGCTCGGCGCCGAGCGAGGCGAGTGCGGCACCGAGGCCGCCCGCGGCGCCGGCTCCTTCGAGCTCGCCGTAGCGCTTTGCGTGCGGGAGGGCCGCCAGACGCTCTTTCAGCCGGGCGACGTCGTCCGGAGACGCTCCCTTCTGCGGCCCGAAGGCCCGCGGCGCCTCGAGCAGCGTCGCACGCGTGTCGCAAAGGACCGTGGTCGCGGCGGGGAGCCCGTTCAGCGCGCTCAGCAGGCCGGCGCCTCCGTCCATCGTCGCCGTCCCGCCCAGACAGACGAGCAGCCGCTCGCAGTCGGCGACGGCCGAGATCAGCTCGCCGAGCCCGCGGCTCGAGGCCTCGAGCACGTCGAGCCGGGCCGGGTCGAGCGGGATCGCGTCCGCGCTCTCGACGACGACGGTTCCGTCAGCGAGTGCGCGGAGTGGAGCCTCGCGCTCCCGGCCGAACGCGTCGTGCACGCCCGCCAGCCGCAGCACGCGCGCTCCCAGTACCTCTGCGGTTCCCTCGCCGCCGTCGGCGACCGGCGCCTGCTCGGCCTCCACGCCGGCCCGAGCGAACCCGGCGGCGAGCGCCTCGGCCGCCTCCCACGCGGTGAGAACGCCCTTGAGGCTAGCCGGGGACGCGAGAGCGCGCACGTGCGTCTTCGTCCTCGGCCGCGGCCGCGGCGGCCTCGGCCGCGGCGGCATCCTCTTTCCGCGGCGCCTCGGCCTCCGAGGCGTCGGGCATCTGCCGCAGCATCGCGAGCGAGAGCCCCTCGCGCGCGAGGAAGATCATGCCCACGCCGATCCCGACCGAGGCCTCGATCAGCTGCAGCCCGAAGCCGAAGGCAATCGCCCTCCCGGCCTGGACGCCGTAGTTGCGCAGCGGCAGCGCGATCGCCGCCTGGAGCAGGCCGATGTTCCCGGGCCAGAGCGGGAAGAGCGTCGCCACGTTCATCATCAGCAGCACGACGCCCGCCGCGGGCAGCGGCGCGTAGATGTGGAACGCCCGCATCGCGACGAAGACCGCGAAGAACTGGCAGATCCAGCCACAGCACTGGAAGAAGGCGGCCAGCGCGGCAGGCCCCGGCTCGTGGAGCACGCCCAGCCCGTAGCGCCCCATCGTCAAGAGCCGCCGAAACGGCCCGAGCCCCTCGTCCCGGACAGACTCGCGGTGATGCCGCGCGCTCACAAAGGCGAACGTGAACGCCCCGAACCCGACGACCACGACGACGATCAGGCTCGCGATCGCCCAGTGCGGGATGTCGGCCGTCAGCACCACGTAGATGATCAGGCCGAGCGCGGGCACGAGGTCGAAGAGCCGGTGCGCGAACACCGTCCCCACGAGCGCCGCCCAGGTGCCGTCGGCCCGGCCCTGAAAGCGAAGCTTGCGCGTCAGGACGGCGACCCGCGCGAGCTCGCCGATCCTCCCCGGCAGCACCGCGTTGGCGAAGAGCCCGACGGAGAACGCGGAGAAGACGAGCCGGAACTTCGGGTGCGGCGGCGGCATCGCCTGCACGATCACGGTCCGCCACGCGACCGCCCGCAGCACCACGGACAGGAGGTTCAGCGCGATCGCCGCCACGACCCACTCCCAGCGGACGCGGTCGAACGTGCGGCCGACCTGAGCCCAGTCCGGGCCACGCCACCACACGAGCGCCACCAGGCCGGCCGCGGCGAGGACAACCAGCACGGGCCGCGCGATGCGCCACGGCATCGCCGCCGCGAGCCGCTCCACGCGTTCCCTCACAGTAGGCCTTCGTAGACGGCCGCGAGCCGCCGTGCGATGTCGTCCCAGGAGTAGCGTTCGATCGCAAGCATGCGCGCCGACTCGCCGAGCCGCTGCCGCCGCGTCTCGTCCGCGAGCATCGTCGACACCGCCTCTGCCAATGCGCCCGGGTCGCCCGGCGGGACGAGCAGGCCCGTCTCGTCGGTCATGACGTCACGGTACCCGGTGATGTCGGACGCGACCACGGGTACCGCGCACGCGAAGGCGCGCGTGAGCACCATCCCGAAACTCTCGCCGCCGAGCGACGGCGCCACCAGCGCCTTCGCGGCGAGCAGCTCCTCCGTCAGCGCCTCCTGGCTGAGAAACCCGAGCGTGTCGATGCTCTCGTCCTTCACGCCCGCACGCGTCAGCGCCAGCCGCACCATCAGCGGGTCGGCGCCGACGATCCGCAGCCGCGCGCCCGTGCGTTCGTGGATCTCCGGCCAGGCGCGCAGCAGAACCTGCATGCCCTTGCGGGGGTCGTGCCGGCCTACGAAGACGATCCGGTTCTCGCGCCCGCCCGCGTCTGCCTCGGGCGGGATCAGGACGCCGTTCGGAATGAGGTCGTACTCGGCCGGAAACCAGTGGTTGGCCGACTCACGCGCGGCGGCCGAGACCGCGATCCGGTAGTCGATCCGATCCATCAGGAACCCCCAGACCGGCTTGCCGGCCGCCAGCCACTTGAGGTCTCCGAAGGCGTGGAACGTCGCCACCACGGGGCACTCGGCCCAGGAGAGCGTCGCGGTGCAGATCACGGGCGTCATCGGCTCGTGCAGGTGGACCACGTCGAACCGTTCACGCTCCAGCACCCGCTTGATGCGCGGGATCGCGGACGGGCTGAGGACGATGTTGGGCAGCGCGCCGTTGGCCGGGACGATTACGGAGCGCCCGACCGGAATCACGTCGTCAGGCGGCTGGCCGTGCCGCCCGTGACGCGGGTGCAGCACGCGCGTGAAGCTCCCCGGAGGGTCGTTGCCGATGACCGTGCGCGTCTCCACTCCGAGGCGGCGAAGCGCCTCGACCTTGAGCTCGACGTGCTCGATCACCGCTCCCCAGTAGGACCAGGAGTAGGGCACGATGATGCCCACCTTCATCGACGCAGGACCCTAGTGCCTGCGGGCGACCAGGAAGGGCGTGGTGCCGTCGAACAGCGACAGAAACTCCTCCGGGACACCCGCCTCTCGGGCGTACTCGAGGAGCGAGATCCTCTTCACCTCGACCTCGTCGAAACCGGCCTCGCGACCCAGCTGCTCGTGCTCCTCGTCGGTGTAGAAGGCGAGGCGCGAAGCCATCGGCTCCGGCGCCGCCGGTGTACCTCGCAGCGCAGGGTCTGCGCACAGTGCGATGAATCGGCCACCCGGCCCGAGCACTCTTCGAATCTCGGAGAAGGCCGCGACGGGCTCAGGCAGAAACCCGAGCACCCCGGTCATGACAGCAGCGGTGAAGGTGTCGTCCTGGAACGGCAGGCTCGCGGCGTCACCCTCGACGATCTCGAGCCGCCCCTCGCCGATCGCCTGCGCGTTCTGTTCGCGGGCGAGCCGCATCATGTCCGGGCTGTGGTCGATCGCCCCCGCGCGGCAGCCGCTCTCGAGCGCCTCGTGCAGGAAGGCGCCACCGCCGCAGCCGACCTCGAGGAGGTTGTCGTCCGGAGTCAACGCGAGCTCCACCAGGATCGCGCGAAAGTTCGGCCAGTGGAAGAGCGGGTCGCCGTAGGTTTCGCGCGCCTCCGCCCCGCTCGGCCGCCGGGCCCGGCGGTCGGTGAGCCAGTCGCCGTGCGCATCCGGGCCGACGGCACGCAACAGAGGCACGACCGCCTGGGATGCGAACCACTCTCCGAGCAGCTCGGAGTCGCGGAGTAGCTCGACCCGAACCGTCGTCCCCTCGCCCGTCGCGTCAAATCGGATCTCGACGCGCGCGTGCTCGGCCGGCTCCCACTCCTCCGTCTCCCGCTCGACGACGACGACCTCCCCGTGCGCTGCCGGCTCGAGCCCGGCCATCCGCAGCTCGTCGAGAACGATCTCGCGCGCCTGCGCGGGCGGCACGGCCAGCTCGACGCTCAGGTGAACGGACGCCGCCATCGGCGCAAAGGCTATGCGCGACTCAGTGGTGCATGTGCGAGCGCTGGGCGAGCAGCGCGAGCGCGAGCGGGGTCACCGTCAGGAAGATCGCCGTGAGCGCGAGCACCAACGACTGAAGCGGCGTCACACGCGCGGGTGCCTCGGCCCGGACGATGGGCGCCAGCCAGCCGGGATCGGGCAGCAGCCTCCGGGCACGCTCAGCCAGTTCCGGGCTGACCAGCGCGAGCTCCGGCGAGAGCGGCTCGTCCAGTGAAATCGGGATGTCGAGCGATGACACCTCTTCCTTCCCCGCGGCCAGCATCTCGCACCCCGCCGGCCCGCGCATCCCCCGATCGAGGGATGGGTGCTTTGCCCGCGTCCACGGCTTGCCGATCCCGCGAAGGTGGCCAGGCGCATCGCTTTCGTCATCGGTTTGACGCTCGCGTCGTCGCTGGCCGGCGCGCTTCTCGTGCATGCGCAGAGCGCGGCGAGCACGCCTCCGCCCTCGGTCGCGAAGCCGCTCAGTCTCAGGAAAACGCCGCAGAAACCACCTCGCGTCCGGCACCGTGAACGCGGGATGCTGGTCGCACGCGTGCGACCTGGCCGCGCCGTCGCGGTTCGTACCGCGCCCGGCGGCGCAGTCGCCGCGAGGCTCTCGGCGCGGACCGAGTTCGGCTCGCCGCGCACGTTCGCCGTCACCCGCCGGCTCTCCGGCCATCGCTACGCCGTGGTCACGACCGTCTTGCCAAACGGCCACACCGGCTGGGTCGACGCCGGCCCCGGCGCGCTCAGCGTCACGCACACGCGCGTGACGCTCGACGTCGACCTCTCGGCGCGCCTGCTGCGCGTTCGCAACGGCACACGCGTCGTTCGCCGCCTGCGCGTCGGAACCGGAGCATCCGCGTCGCCCACGCCCGTCGGCCGCTTCGCGATCACCGACAAGCTCCGCGGCGCCGACTACTCCGTGGCCTACGGCTGCTGCATCCTCGCCCTCTCCGGCCACCAGACCAACCTCCCGCGCGGCTGGACGGGAGGCGACCGCCTCGCGATCCACGGCGGCTCGACCTCGGGCGCGGTCAGCTCGGGCTGCCTCCACGCGTCGACGCGCGACCTCGTCTACCTGATGCGCTCGGTCCCGCTCGGCGCGCTGGTCGTGATCCACCCCTAGCGCGTGGCCTAGACTCGGGACATGGTCGACGAGGGACTCGCCGAGCTCCACACGCACCTCGGCGCCTCGGTCGCCTCCGAGATCCTCTGGAGCCTCGCCCACGAGCAGGGCATCGCCCTCCCGGTCAAGGACTACTGGGAGTTCGACCGGCTGGTGACGATCGCCGACCCGCGGCGCGTCGACAGCCTCGACGCCCTCGACCAGATCTACCACTGGACCGAGCTGATCCAGTCGAGCCCACTCGCGGTCGAGCGCTCGGTGCACGATGCGATCGGCGGTGCCTACCGGTCGCAGGGAATCACGACGCTCGAGCTCCGCTTCAACCCGATGAAGCGGAACCGTGGCGGCGAGCGGGACCTCGACCACATCATCATGGCCGCCTCGCGCGGCCTCGACCGCGCCAGCCTCGAGTACCCGCAGGTCCGGGCCGGCCTGATCCTGATGATGGACCGCACCTTCGACGAGCGGCAGAACGCGATCATCGTCGAGAAGGCGATCCGCTACGCCTCCCGCGGGATCGTCGGCCTCGACATCGCCGGCCCGCGCCCGGGCGGAGAGCGCTACGCGTACCGCGAGCTCGCCCCGCTTGTCGAGGAGGCGCGCAACGCCGGGCTCGGGATCACGATCCACGTCGGCGAGGAGGGCGAGGAGCACGCTGCCGCCGAGATCGCGGAGGTGATCGAGACGCTGCGCCCGGACCGGATCGGCCACGGCATCCTCGCGGCCCGCGACCCGGAGCTGATGCGCGCCCTCCGCGAGGCCGAGATCGTCCTCGAGATCTGCCCCACGTCCAACCTGCTCACGCGCGCGCTCGCGAGCGAGGACGCGCTCCGCGACACCTTCCGTGCGTTCGTCGAGAACGGCGTGCAGTTCACGATCGCCACGGACGGCCCCGAGATGATGCGCACCCACCTGCGCGACGAGCTCGAGCTCCTGCAGCGGATCGGGGCCCTGGACGACGAGGAGCTGGCCGCCGCGAACGAGCGCGGCCACGAGGCGAGCTTCATCGGCGCCCAGCCGGTACTCCGTTCGGCGTAGCGCCGAAGATACGCCGGCCGGTCAATAGGCACCGCGCGAGCGCGTTGGTAGCGTCGCCGGCATGGTTGAACTGCTGCATAAGGGCCCGCCGGTCATCACGGATCGGCAGCGTCAGGTGATCGAGCTGATCGCCGCCGGCTGCTCGAACGACGAGGTCGCCCGCCGTCTCGGCATCTCTCCGCGGACGGCAAAGGCCCACTCGGACGTGCTCCGGCAAAAGCTCGGCTGCGCCCGCCGCCGTCAGATCCCGAGTGCCTACCGCTCGGTGACCGGATGCGACCCACTCTCACAAAGCCTCGGAGCGGTTCCCTCCGTCTCCGGGGACTGACGAGCCCCGCGCCTGCGGTCCTTCGGGGCCGCAGGCGCGGCGTCCCTTCCGACCTCTTGGCCCGGGACAGGGGGCCGGTTAGGCTAGCGGCACGGGTGCTGGCGAACCCGGGGCAGGATGAAAGAACAGGAAGATCAGGGGGTCCCGGCCGGGCGAAGCCACATCATCGAGCGCCCGAGGCTGACGCGCCTCCTCGACGAAGCGACGTCCTCGGTGCTCATGCTGATCGCGCCTGCGGGCTACGGCAAGACGACACTTGCCCGGCAATGGCTCGCCACACGCGAGCACGCCTGGTACCAGGGAAGCACCGCCTCGCCGGATGTCGCGGCGCTGGCGCTCGGCATCGCCGAGGCCGTGAGCCCGATGCTCCCTGGCGTCGGCCGGCGGCTCCGGGAGTGGCTTCCGACCAGCCGCGAGCCGGAGGACCAGGTCGACGTGATCGCAGACTTCCTCGAGGCCGACTTCGCCGAATGGGTCGAAGACACGTGGTTCGTGATCGACGACTACCACCTTCTTTCGTCGCGAGCGTCGGAAGAGCTCGTCGTGAAGCTCTTCCTGGAGAAAGACCGGCGCATGCTCCTCACGAGCAGGCGCCGGCCGGAGTGGTCATCCGCGCGCGAAGTCCTGTACGGCAACTTCTTCGAGCTGGGCCAGAGCTCCCTGGCAATGACCGTTGAGGAGGCCAACGACGTCCTCGCGCCGACTGACAACGAAGCCGTCGAAGGCCTCGTGGCACTGGCCAACGGCTGGCCGGCGGTCATCGGCCTGGCCGCAATGACCACGGCGCAGATGAACGTCGAAGGCGGCCTCCCGGACACGCTCTACGACTATCTCGCCGAAGAGCTGTTCGGCTCACTGTCGCCACCCACCCGCGAAGCGCTCTGCCGCCTGGCTCTCGTCCCGACGATCAACCGAGACACGGCGCGTGCCTTGCTCGGACCGTCGGCCGAGCAAGCCCTCCAGGTAGCCGAATCAGCCGGCATGCTCGTAGCCCACGGAGCACAGGACCGCCGGTTCCATCCTCTTCTCCAGGCGTTCCTGATGGAGAAGCTGCATGATTTGCCGGGGAGTCAGATCGGTCATGCGGTTGGGGTCGCGACTCAGGCTCTCATCAACGCCGAGGCGTGGAATGACGCGTTCTCGCTCATCGACTCCTTTTCTCGGGCGGATCTACTCGATGAACTGCTCTCGAGCGCACTTCCGCCACTCACTGCGCAGGGGCGGTTGACGACGATCCGGAAGTGGTTGGAGTTTGCGCAGCGCAACTCGTTCGCATCGCCACACCTGGACCTGGCTGACGCCGAGCTCGCGTTCCGCAGTGGACGGTACGAGCGCGCCGGGGCGCTCGCGCGCGCGGCCGCAGAGCGGCTGAGCGACACCGATCCTCTTCGCTCAATTGCTTACTATCGAGCAGGGCAATGTCGTGAGTTCATGGACGATGACAGTACTGCTCTCACTTACTTCGAAGCCGCCCAACGAGCCGCCCTCACGACCTCCGACTCTCAAAACGCCCTTTGGGGACAATTCGTTGTCGCGGTAGAACTCGAGCACCCGGATGCCTACCCATTGTTGGAGCAGCTGGTTCGTCTCGCCCCGCACGACCCAACTACCGTTGTTCGCGATGCAAGTGGCGCGCTGATCCTCGCTGTGCGTGACGGTGGACTCGCAGCCGCGACCCGCAAAGCGCGAGCAATCAGAGATGTCGCAGATCAGGCGGGCGATCCGCTAGTGCGATCAGTGTTTTGGTACGGCTTCGCGACAGCACAGTCGCGGCTCGGTGAGTATCACGAGGCTCTGGAGACAGTGGAGAGAGCTCGGAAGGAAGCAGAGGAGTTCCACCTAGCGTTTGCTGTGCCGCACACTCTGGTGTGTCGTGCAACCGCCAGCATTGGACTGCGAGCGTTCCGCGAGGCCGAGACCGCTGTCTCCCGAATCGAGCGTTGGGCAACGGATCGGAACGATGGCTTTCTCCGCGAGAAGGCACGAGCTTTGCGCTCTCGGCTGTTGCTGGCCAAAGGCCTACCCGAGGAGGCACTCGGAGTGGTGGCCGAGCTATCACCCGACATCGTGCTTCCAAGCCTAAGGGCCGAGATTGATGCCCTTCGAGCTGCAGCTCATGCCGCTGCCGGAGCCCCCGAGTACGCGATGGAGATCGTTGAAAGTAGTGAAAACCTCACGAGTTGGGTTGAGTTCCGACTGCTTCTTACGTGGGTGCGGTCTGTGTGCTCGTTGATGCTTGGATCCCCTGATGCAGTTGATCAAGTGGCAGAGGCTTACGTTCAAACGAACGAAGCGGAGGTCTTCGACACTTTCGTGTTCGCGTATCGCTTGCATCCAGCCGTCCTTTCGTCTTTGGCGATCAACGGCGATCTCCACGCTGAACTGGGTCGCATCCTTCGCCGCGCAAACGACTACCAACGCGCGCGCGATGCCGGGATCATGCTCCGGACCAACAACCCTTCGAGTTCTGCGCAGATTCTGACGAACAGAGAGCGTGAGGTCTACGAGTTACTCGCTGAAGGAAGAACGAATCGGGAGATTGGATCAGCACTGTTCATCAGCGAGTTCACCGCCAAGACCCATGTGGCCAATGTCCTACGCAAGCTGGGAGTACGGAGTCGGACCCAAGCTGCTTTGAAAGCGGCTCGAGATAATGAACGGTGAGATCGCGTTCTAACGCGAGCCTGGCGTATGCGGGCTCGACGTAAGCATCTAACCGACGACCGCGGTGAGGGCTCCCGCGTAATCGTGGTCTTGAGAACTAAACGCAAAATCGCCGCGACTACCAACTCGATATGGCTCGGCGGAACCGGCAAGAAGGGCTTCAAAAGCGGCAACGACAGTCGTGTCGAACTGCGATCCCACCGCTTGCGCCATTCGGAGGCGTGCAACACGACTCGGCATCGCGTCTCGGTAAGGCCGTTGGGAGGTCATAGCGTTGTACGCATCGGCCGCCGCAATGATTCGGGACAGCAATGGAATGGCGTCGCCGCGCAGTCCGTCCGGATACCCTCGCCCATCCACGCGCTCGTGATGATGCCTCACAATTTCAGCGATTTCTGAGTAGTCCTCGACCTTCGCAAGAATTCGTTCGCCGATGACCGAGTGCTGTTCCATTTGCCGTCTTTCATCCAAGGTCAAAGGGCCAGCCTTTTCGAGAAGGCCGACTGCAAGCCCGATCTTCCCAATGTCGTGAACCAGACCGCAAAGGTGCGCCATTCGCTGTTCCGCCTGGGACAAGCCGAGGCGCTCCGCGATATCTCTCGCATAGATTGCGACCGCCGCCGAGTGCCCTGCTGTGTACTCGTCTCGCGCATCAAGTGTTGCTACCAGCGCAGATGCAAATGAGAGATGCGCCTTCTCCTGTCGCTGCATCGCTGCCGAGAGTTCTTCTGCTGTGGTTCGCTGCTCGTGGTAGAGGAGGAAAAGCTTTTGCGCTACGAGAGCCGGGAAGAGGAAGAGCACCACGCTCCACGTCGAGATCTTGCTACAGGCGAAGACGAGAAGAGCCGTAACCGGCACGTAAAGCGGCATGGCTAGAAGCATCGCGCTGACATGGCGCGCCATCTGCCGGAAAGGAATGCCTCGCAGGCGAGCCGTCGATCGAACCAAGGAGCAGATCGGTGAGTTGCTCCACGGCCATTACCGTGGCCGCCGTCAAGAAAATCCAGCCGAAGGTCCTATTCGGCGAAGCCTCGAAAGCAAGCGCAACAAGCCCGGCCAATCCGGCAGCAATGGACCGAGTGGACGTCCACGTCGCCCAGCGCGCATAAGGCGCACCAAAGCTCGGGAGGAGGCTCGCGACAGTAACAACGATGGCCGCGAGTGGCCCGTAGACCACTGCCGCCAACACGATTGGCAGAGCCGTCACGGAGATCCAGCCGCGATCACTTAGGCGCACGGATTGCTTCTCTGCGACTGCAGCGGCAATCGCGAGAGCGGCGATTGGAAGAAGAAACCGACAGCATTGCTCAAGGGGCCTGGAGATTGCAAGCGAAAGACGATCGTCGAAGCGCAATGGCACACCCTCCCGTGTACGCGACTAGCCACCATTCACGTCTCGTCGGCCGAGCCGCAAAGCCGAAGAAGTCAGCCGACCACATCGACAACATTTCCTTGAACAGTCACCCTTTAGGGTGATACCGTCCGACACAGCCGTCAGTCCCCCAAGGAGAGAAGATGCGTGCGAGGATGTTGAGCCTGCTGGTGGTGTTGGGAACAGTCGCCGCAGTGGCAGGCAGCGTAAGTGGTGGTAGGAAGCCCCGTTCACGACAGGCTCGAAGCTTCCGTTCTCCACAAAATGTCCACATCACCCTGTTGAGGGATTTCCACAGGGGTGTGGAAAACCAGATTCGAAGCCTAGAGGTCTGCTGCGGTCAGACCTGAGGGCTAGGCGATCAGGCCGCGTCTAAAGCCGACCGCCACTGCATGTGCGCGAGAGCGCGCCTGCAATTTGGCGAGAAGGTGGCGCACATGCGACTTGACCGTCTCCTCCGAGAGGAAGAGGCGGTGTCCGATCTCACGGTTAACGAGGCCGTCGGAGATCAGCTGGAGCACCTCGATCTCGCGGGCCGTCGGCTCCTGCTCGAGCTCCTGGAGCGGGCCCGAGAAGGGAATCACGTCGGCCCCGCGATCGCCGCGTCGCTTTGCCACCGCGTCGAAGCGGCGGCTGTGGTCCACATATCGGGACAGGATCTCCTTACGCTCGGCAGCGTCCACGTAGTGGGCGTATCGGCCGCGATACCCAGGCGCTTTAGGTCGCGGGCCTACCCCATTCAAGGGATGCACCCGAAGGGGTCCGGCTAGTCGGTCTGCGCGGGCGCTTCTTCGGACGCCTGGAGGCCGGCCATCGTCTCCTTGTCCACGTTCAGCGGGTGATGGCAGGCGGCGAAGTGGGAGTTGCCGTAGTCGACTAGCGGCGGCTCGACCTGCGAGCAGATTTCGGTCGCGTACCTGCACCGCGGGTGGAAGCGGCAGCCCGACGGCGGGTTGATCGGGCTCGGGACGTCGCCCTCGAGCACGATCCGCTCCCGCTGTTCGGAGAGGTCCGGATCGGGCACCGGAACCGCAGAGAGCAGCGCCTCGGTATAGGGCATGATCGGGCGCGTGTAGAGCTCCTCGGCCGGCGAGAGCTCGACCAGCTTGCCGAGGTACATGACCGCGATGCGATCCGAGACGTGGCGGACGACGCCGAGGTCGTGCGCGATGAAGATGTACGTGAGGCGAAAGTCATCCTGTAGCTCTCCCAGGAGGTTGACCATCTGCGCCTGGATGGAGACGTCGAGTGCCGAGACCGGCTCGTCGGCGACGATCAGCTTCGGCCGCAGCGCGAGGGCCCGCGCAACGCCGATCCGCTGACGCTGGCCGCCCGAGAACTCGTGTGGGAAGCGGTTGTAATGCTCCGGCGAGAGCCCGACCGTCCGCAGCAGCTCCTCGACCTTCTCCTTGCGCTCCCTGCGGTCGCCCATTCCGTGGATGCGAAGTGGGTCGCCGATGATCGTCCCGACGCGCTTGCGCGGATTCAGGCTCGCGTACGGGTCTTGGAAGATCATCTGCATCTCGCGGCGGAGCGGCCTCAGCGCGCGGTTGTTGAGCTTCGCGATCGAGTGTCCGTCGAAGATGACCTCGCCGGCCGTGGGCTCGTGCAGGCGGACGACGCAGCGACCGAGCGTCGACTTCCCGCAGCCCGACTCGCCGACCAGCCCGAGGGTCTCGCCCTCGGAGACGGCGAGCGACACGTCGTCGACGGCGTGCACCCGCGCGACCTCGCGTGCGAGGACGCCCTTCTTGATCGGGAAGTACTTCTTGAGGTTCTTGATCTCGACGAGAGGCTGGCCGTTCTCGCTCACGCCACCCTCGTCTCGCCAGTGATGGTCTTCTCGCGCAGGCGCCGCTTCTCGTCCAGGCTGAGCCAGCAGCGGTCGAGGTGCTTCGACTCCGGCACGCCGCTCTTGAGCTCCGGCTCCGTCTCGCACTTGCTGAACGCGTGGGGGCAACGTGGGCGGAACTTGCATCCGCGGGGAAGGTTGATGAGCGAGGGCGGCATGCCCTCGATCGAGTAGAGCTTCTCGGGCTTAGGACGGTCGAGCCGCGGGATCGAGCCGAGCAGGCCCCAGGTGTACGGCATCTGCGGGTCGTAAAAGATGTCGCGCTTCCCACCTCGCTCGACGACGCGGCCCGCGTACATGACCAGGATGTCGTTGGCGACCTCGGCGACGACGCCGAGATCGTGGGTGATCAGGATGACGGCCGAGTCGAAGTCGTCCTTGAGCCGGTCGATCAGCTCGAGGATCTGCGCCTGAATCGTGACGTCGAGCGCCGTGGTGGGCTCGTCGGCCACGAGGATGTCCGGGTTGCACGAGAGCGCCATCGCGATCATCGCGCGCTGGCGCATCCCGCCCGAGAACTGGTGCGGATAGTCGTAGACGCGCTGCTCGGGCTGCGGGATGCCGACCTGCCGCAGGAGCTCGATCGCGCGCTTCCGCGCGTCGCGCTTCGATACCGACTCGTGCGTGAGGATGGCCTCGACGATCTGGTCGCCGACCTTGTAGACCGGGTTCAGCGACGTCATCGGATCCTGGAAGATCATCGCGATCTCGTTGCCGCGGACGTCGCGCAGGCCGGACTCGGGCAGCGACAGGATGTCCTGGCCCTTGTAGAGGACCTCGCCCTCGAAGGTGGTGTTCCGGTCGCGCGTCAGGCCGAGCAGCGTCATCGCGGTGACGCTCTTGCCGGAGCCGGACTCGCCGACGATGCCGAGCACCTGGCCGCGGTCGAGCTCGAAGTCGACGCCGTCGACCGCGTGCACGACGCCGTCTTCCGTGGCGAAGCTGACCTTGAGGCCCTTCACCTCGAGCAGGCGATCGGCCATCAGGCGGGTCGGATCCGGGGATCGAGGAAGGCGTACACGATGTCTACGAGTGCGCTGAAGAACACGATGAAGAACGCACCGTAGAGTGTGACGCCCATGATCGGCGGCAGGTCGAGGTCACCGACCGACTGGGCCGCGTACCAGCCGACGCCGTGCAGTTCGAAGACCGTCTCGGTCAGGATCGCGGCACCGCCGAGCACGGCTGCGAAGTCGAGCCCGAACAGCGTGACGATCGGGATGAGCGAGTTCCGGAGGACGTGGCGCTGCATCACCTGCTTCGGCGGGAGGCCCTTGGCCCGCGCGGTGCGGACGTAGTCCTCGTTCGACACGTCGAGCATGTTGGAGCGCAGGACACGCGCGTAGAACCCGATGAACAGCACCGCGAGCACGGTCCACGGCAGAATCAGATGGTAGGCCCACTGCACAGGATCCTTCGTGAGCGGGTAGTAGCCGCCGTCCGGGAAGAGCGGATGTGCCGGCTTCTCGGTCAGGAAGTAGCGCACGACGATCCCGAGGAAGAACACTGGCATCGAGATACCGATCAGCGCAAGCGTCGTGATTAACCGGTCCGACCACTGCCCCGCTGTGACGGCGGCGATCACGCCGACGAGGATCCCGAAGAACAGCCAGATGATCGCAGCGCCGATCGCGAGCGAGAAGGTGATCGGTATCCCCCGCTTGATCTGCGCGGCGACATCCGTCTGGTTCTGGAAAGAGCGCAGCACGTCGTACTGGCCATGGGGGCCGGGAAGCATTCCGGTCGCGGCCTTCTGCATCATCCGCACGTACTGAACGTAGAAGGGCTTGTCGAAGCCCCAGTTCTTGCGGATGTTGACGACGTTCTCCGGGGTCGGATTCTTGCCGGCCATCCGCTGCGCAGGGTCGCCGCCAGGGATCAGGATGAAGATCACGAACACGAGGAAGCTGACCGCGATCAGCACCGCGACCATGCCGAGCAGCCGGCGAGCGATGAAGACGAACATCTAGCGCTCCACCTTCGTCTTGCTTCGCGGATCGAGCGCGTCGCGCAGTCCGTCACCGAAGATGTTCAGGGAGAGCACGGTCAGCACGAGCGCCAGCCCGGGAAGGAGCGTGAGCCACGGCGCTGACAGGAGCTGCGCCCTGCCGGAGTCGATCAGGTTCCCCCAGGACGGATCGGGCAGGCGGACGCCCGCACCGAGGTACGAGAGGCCGGCCTCGGTGAGGATGTTGACCGCGATGATCAGCGTGAAGAAGACGAGGACGGTCGAGGCGATGTTCGGCAGCAGGTCGGAGAACATGATCCTCCAGGAACTCGCGCCCTGGCCTATCGCCGCCTCGACGAACTCCTTCTGCCGCAACGAGAGGACCTGGCCCCGGATAGGACGGCCCACGTAGGGGATCAGGACGATCGAGATCACGATCGTCGGAATCCAGAGGCTCCCCGGCTCGATGCTGATGCCGAAGTGGTGGAACCCGTTGATCGAGAGCGCGCTGCCGAGCGCGATCGCCAGCAGCAGCACCGGGAACGCCCAGATCAGATCGAAGGAACGGGACACGAACCAGTCGGTCTTGCCGGCGTGGAAGCCCGCGAGCAGCGCCAGGAAAACCGCGACGAAGGTGCAGATGAGCGCCGAGCCGATTCCGATCTTGAGCGAGTTGAGACCGCCGTAGAGCAGCCGGACCGCCTCATCGCGGCCGAGGTTGTCTGCGCCGAGCACATAACGGCCGTCGGCGTGCCACCAGGTCGGGCCGAGGATCGTGACCGGCCGGACCTTGATCGAGCCGGTGTTGGGGTCGACGATTGCGCCGCCGCCGATGATCGGCTTCTCCTTGCCGTCGACCTTGACCGTTCCGGAGATGTGCGTCTCGTTCGGGCCGGTGTGCGCGACGTAGCGTGCGTACAGCGGCGCCATCGCGCACGCGATCACGATCGCGAGGAACACGCCAAGAGCCCCCAACGCGACGTAGTTCCGCCGCAGCCGGCGCCAGGCGAGATACCAGGGGCTCCGCCCGACGATCGCAACCTGATGCTCCTCGGGGGCGGGGGCCGCAGCGCTTTCGAGCGAAAGTTCGGTTGCGGGTTCGGCCATTTCTCCGGGTTTTGCGGCGAGTTTACCGAACAGGTGAGGGCGCCCTGAGGCGCCCTCACCCTTGCTTCTGAACTACCCCGCTACTTCTTACAGAGGCGCGCGAGGTCGACGCCGTAGAGGAGCTGCATGTGGATGCAACCCATCTTCTTGGTGAAGTACTCCGGGAACACCCGGTTCGACCAGGGAACCCATGGAGACTGCTGCATGATCTGCTTCTCGACCTTCGCCCATCTGGCGTTGACGGCGGGAGTGAGCACCGGCGCCTTCTTGAGCGACTCGATCTCCTTGTTCGTGGTCTTGTTGGTGTACCACGCGTAGTTGTTGTTGTCCTGGTTGGTGATGCGGTTGCCGTTCAGCAGGACGTCGAACCAGTCGAGCGGGTGCGGGTAGTCCTCCAGCCACCGCGCCCAGCCGGTCTGTGCCTTCGTGTTGACGTTCCCGATGGTCGTGTAGTACGTCGTCCTCGGGAGAATGGTCAGCTTGGCGTCGAGCCCGATGCTGTTCAGGACGCCCGTGTAGATGGTGGCCGCCGTCACGGCGTCGCTCACCTGACGCGTCCACACGGTGACCTTCGCCCCCGTTGCACCGGCCTGCTGGATCAGCTGCTTCGCCTTGTTCGTGTTGCGCGGATACAGCGCGAGCTTCCGGTACGAGGGGTACGTCGGCGGCAAGACGTTCTGCGTCGGAAGGCCGAGGCCGCCCCAGACGGCCGTCTGCATCGCCTTCCGGTTGATGGCGTAGTTGACGGCCTGGCGGACCTTCAGCTTGTTGAAGGGCGCCAGGTTGATGTTCATCCAGAAGTAGTACGTGTTCGCCGTCTTGCGGAGCTTGAGGTTGCCCTTGCTCTTGGCGTCCGCGATCCGGTCGGACGGGATCGCAGCGTTCGAGTAGTCGGCCTGCCCACTGCTCACGCGCTGCGTGGCGATGTCGGCGTCGCCGATCAGCGAAACCTCGACCCTGTTCGGGTTCCCGCGCGGGATGTACTTCGTTGGCTTGAAGTACTTGTTCCGCACCATCGTGAAGCCGACGTTCGGCTGGTAGCTCGAGATGCGGTACGGGCCCGTCGCCGGGATCGGATTCGTGGACTGGTCGGAGTTCGGCGTACCCGCTGGAACGGGTGCGGCGAACAGCAGCGCCACGATCGTGAGGAAGTCTCCCCGCGGCTTCGCGAGCCTGACCACGATCGAGCGCTTCGCGTTGTTCGTCTGGATGCCGCCAATGTCCCCCTTGAGGGTCTTCGAGAACTGCTCGGCTCCAGCGATGTCGGTGTAGAAACCGACCCCCTGGCCGGTGGAGAGGAACTCACGCTTGATCGCGTACTTGAAGTCGCTCGCCCTCACCGGCTTGCCGTTCGAGTACTTCAAGCCCTTGCGGAGCTTGAACTTGTACACCTTGCCGTTCGCAGAGACCGTCGGCAGGGACTGCGCGAGGCCCGGTACCAGCTTGTAGCCCGCGGCTCCGTCGACGTGCTTGTACGTCAGCAGCGTCTCCCAGACGTTCCACATCGCCCACCAGCTCTGGCCCGTGTACGCCTGCTGCGGGTCCAGGTAGTCGATGGTGTCGATCACTGCCTTCAGCGTTCCGAAGGCCTGCGAGTGCTTCGGTGCTGCTTTCGTGCGGTTGGCCGCGACGCCGTACGCCGCAACCATCAATGAGATCCCGGCGACCAGGGCAACGGTGCCCAAAAGCCAGGACCATCTGCGTCTACTAGTCATTGCACCTCCCAGTGCGACTCAGACCCCGGGGTTCTGCGTGTCATGCCGAGGCGAGCTGTGGATCTTCGCAAACAAGAGACGTACTTACTAGGTTTCTGTTAGCGACTCGGGGCGTTTAAAAAGCGCACGATCTTGCGGCGGATCGCGCTGAGATGAGGCGGTTCGGGCTCCTCCAGGACACCGTTCACGCCGTCGCGCTGCGTCGAGTGGAGGATGCGGCCGTCGCCGAGCCAGAAGGCGATGTGCGTCGCGGTTCCTTCGTCGCCGTAGGTGATCAGGTCGCCGGAGGCGAGCTCGCCCTCGCCGACGGGGCGGCCGGCGTCCTCCTGCTGGTCGGCGTCGCGCGGGATCAGGCGGCCGACGCGTCGATGCGCCATGTGGACGAGCCCTGAGCAGTCGATCCCGCGCTCGGTCATCCCGCCCCACTCGTACGGCGCGCCGAGGTACGAGCGCGCTTCGTCGACCGGGTTCGCGTCCGGACGCGGCTCGGGCAGCCAGGTCCCGGGGACTGTCCCCCTGACATGGCCCAAAGAGGCGGTCCGGATCCAGCCCGGGTAGTCGTACGCCGTCACGATCCGCGACCATTCGCCGTTCCTCTCCTCGACGCTGAACGGCTCGCCGCGCAGAGCCTGCGTCACCTGCTCGGCTTCGTCGGTCGGCTGGGCGCGAACGGGCGTTGCGTCGGCGAGACAGACGAAGAGCGCGCTCAGCTCAGGCGAATTCTCGGGTCGAGGCCCGCGTAGATCACGTCCACGAGTGCGTTGGCGATCGTGATGAAGAACGCCCCGTAGAGCACGGTCGCCATGATCACCGGAAGATCAAGCGTCTGGAGCGAGTCGTAGGTGAGCTTGCCAATGCCGGGCAAGCCGAACACGACCTCGACGAGCAACGCGCCGCCCGCGACGAGCACGCCGAAGTCGAGCCCGAAGAGGGAGACGACCGTGATCAGCGAGTTGCGGAGGATGTGCTTGAGCAGCACGTCTCGCTCCGACAGCCCCTTTGCCCGCGCCGTGCGCACGTAGTCCTCGTTCGCCACGTCGAGCATGTTCCCGCGCAGAACCCGAGCGTAGAAACCGATGTACAGGATCGACAGCGTGATCCACGGGATGATCAGGTGCAGGAACCATTGCCAGGGGTTCACGGTGAACGGGACGTAGCCGAGCGGGGGCACCCAGCTGAAGAGGATGGTGTCGTGCAGCCGGTCCTGCGTGATCAGATTCATCACCTCGCCGAGCCAGAAGACCGGCAGCGAGATCCCGATCAGGGCGAGGACCATGAGTAAGGGGTCGAGGATCGTTCCTTTGGCGACAACGGCAAGCACACCGATCGTGATGCCGAGCACGGCCCAGATCACCGCGGCCCCGATAATGAGGGAGAAGGTGACCGGCGCGGCGGCGGTGATCGCCGGGACGACCTTGAGCGCCTGGTTGCCGTACGAGACGAGGTCGCGCGAGATGAACAGGCGCTTCATCATCAGCCCGTACCGGACTGGCAGCGGGCGGTCGAGCCCGAACTCGTGCTTGACCGCGGCGACGGTCTCCGGCGTCGGGTTGCGACCGGCGAGCGAGCGGGTCGGATCGACGCCGGGAATCGCGAAGAAGATCAAGAACGTCAGCACCGAGATCGCGAAGAGCACCACCACGAGCCCGATCAGCCTCCGAATGATGAAGGCGAACATCGTCAGCTACTCCTCAGCGCACCTTCGCGCGCGGGTCGAGGGCATCCCGAAGGCCGTCGCCGAAGACGTTCAGCGAGAGCACCGTGAGCACGATCATGATCCCGGGGACGATCGCAACGAGAGGCCGCGTGTAGAGCAACGCCTGGCCGTCCTGGATGATCGTGCCCCAGCTCGCCTGAGGATCCTGCACGCCGATTCCGAGGAACGAGAGGGCCGCCTCGGTCAGGACCGTCGTCGCGATCATCAGCGGGAGCATCACGATCACCGTCGTGATGACATTCGGGAGGATCTCGCCGAACATCAGCCGGAGGTTCGAGGCCCCCGAGGACGTCGCCGCCTCGACGTACTCCTTCTCGCGCACGGAGAGCACCTGTCCCCGAACGGGGCGAAAAACATAGGGCACGTAGACGATCGCGATGATGAACGTCGGCACCCAGAGGCTCGACGAGACGACGTGTACGGGACCCCAGTGCAGCCCGTTCGGCTTGGTCAGGAGCACGGTCGCAAGCGAGATCGCGAGCAGGTAGACGGGGAACGCCCAGATCAGGTCCATGGTGCGTGACAGGACGGAATCGCTCCACCGCCGGAAGAAGCCCGCGATCATCGCGAGCACCAAGGCGATCGCACAGCAGATCACGGCCGAGCCGATCCCGATGATCAGCGACGCCTTCCCGCCGTAGAGCACACGTGCCATCACATCTCGGCCAAGGTTGTCGGACCCCACGAGGTAGTTCGACCGCCAGGTCGGGCCGATCGGGGTCTCGCCAAGCCCGAGCTTGTTGCCGCCCTGCTGGATCACGTCGACGCGCTTGCCGTGGACCACGGTCGTCCCGCTGATGTTTGTCTCGAACGGATCGGTGTGCGCTATGTGGTGCGCGTAGAGCGGCGCAGCGAAGCTGACCGCGACGATCCCCAGGAAGACGGCGAGCGACGCCATTGCGCTCCGGTTCCGGGCCAGACGGCGCCCGGCGAGGCGCCAGGGACTCTTACCCGAGATCTCCTGGATGCTCTCGCCGGGCGCAAGGACGACCTCCGGTTCCGGCTCGAAGGCGAACTCGGCCATTTGCCGTCCGTGCTCCCCGCTACTTCACGGAAGCCTGGTCGAGCATGAAGTACCACTGCGGGCTGAACACGAAGCCCTTCACCCGTTTCGCGACGAAGTTGATCTGCTTCTGGTTCATCATCGCGACCCACGGGGCCTGGTCGGTGACCTCCTTGTCGACCTGTGCCCACTGGCTGTTTGCGGCGGTTTGGTCAGTGAGGCCTGTCTCGCCCGCCTGGTCCATCTTCGACTGGATGGCCTGGTTGCAGAACGCGGCGATGTTCGGGCTCGAGTTGCTGTTCGGGTGGAACGAGCCGCAGCCGAGGAGGATGTCGAGGAAGTCGGAAGCCGCCGGGTAGTCCTGGAACCAGTCCGAGTACGCGAACTGGACCTTGTTCTTCGAGTTCTGGATGTAGGGGTACTGGATGCTCCCCGAGAGCGCCTGGAGCGATGCCTTGTACCCGAGCTTGTTGAGCAGGCCGACGAAGTAGAGGCCGTAGGACTTCGGCGGGTCGACGTTCACCGTGTTCACCTTGACGACGGCGCCCTTCGTGCCGGACTGCGCCATCAGCTGCGTCGCCTTTTTCATGTCCGGCCCGGTCCACTTCCCGCTGCCAGGGTTGATGGTGTAGGGGCAGTACGGCTCGTAGCCGGGGAAGCTCGGGGGAAGCACCTGGCAGGTCGGCACGGCGAGCTGAGGCCCGCCGAAGATCTTCACGAGCGCGTTCCGGTCGGTGGCGAAGTTGACCGCCTGCCGAGCCTTGAGGTTGTTGAACGGCGGGATCCGTGTGTTGAACGCGAAGTACTCGACCTGCGTCAGCTGGTTGATGTGCACCTGATCGGGGTACTTCGTGCTGATCTCGTTCAGCCGGCCTGCCGGGATCTGGTCGAACACCCAGTCGGCCTGGCCCTGCTCGACCTGAGTCACCTCGTTGTCGGGCGTGAGCCCGAACTTCTGGACGATCACGTCGGGGTTGCCCGCGGGCTGCGCGTCACTGGACCACACCTTGAAGTACGGGTTGCGAACAAGCTTGATCTGCTTGGTCGGCGCGTACTCGGCCCACTTGTACGGGCCTGTGCCAGGAGGCGGGATGTCCACGTTCTTGGCCGGCGTGCTCGCCGGGAGGATGAAGGCGAACGGGACCGCCAGCTTGTCCAGGAACTCGGGATCGCCCTTCGTGAGGTGGAAGGTGACGGTGTTCCCGTTAACGACAATGCCCTTCGACAGGTCGCAGCTCTTCGGCGTCTTGACGCATGCGTCGCCGCCGACGATCACGTTGTACCAGCTGCCTGCGTTGGGGCTGTTGGCGATCTTGAAAAGCCGCTCGAACGTCGCCTTGACGTCGTTGCCGGTGAGCGTCTGGCCGTTCGAGAACTTGATCCCGGAGCGAAGCTTGAACACCCAGGTCTTGCCTCCGTTGGTCGGCGTCGGGACCGACTCGGCGAGGTCGGCGACGATCTTCGTCCCCTCGGAGCCGCTCGCGCGCTTGAACGCGACGAGGCCGTCGTGCGTCATGATCAGCAGCTGCCACTCCTGCAGCGTGTAGTTGACTTGCGGATCGGGCGAGCCAGACGGAGCGGCGTTGGCAAGCGTGATCATCGTGCCGCCCTTGCCGCCGGCCGTCGTGGATGTCGTGCCCTGGCTCTTCTTCGAACCACCACAGCCTGCGGCTAGGACGATCAACGCGATCGCCGCCGCGGAGAACGAAACCAAGCGCCTCACGGGACCATCTCCCTTGGTTGACGTGGGCCTGCGCCTACCTATACGGACGCGCATCGAGGCTCGGATGTTAGCGAGGGACGACAGCCCAGCGCGGGGCTATCCGTCAGGCGGCGACGGTCTGCAGCTCGCGCAGCGCGGCGAGCCGGGCGAGCGCCTGGCCCTCGAGCTGGCGGACCCTCTCGCGGGTGAGCTCGAGCTCGTGGCCGATCGCCTCGAGCGTCCACGGCTCACCATCGAAGCCGAAGCGCAGCTCGAGGATCCGGCGCTCCCGCTCGGGCAGCGCGTCGAGTGCCCGCCGCACTCCCTGGCGGCGGAGCGACTCCTCGGCCTCGTCGAACGGATCCGCTGCCTCGCGGTCGGCGAACAGGTCGCCGAGCTCGCCCTCGTCGTCGGCCCCGACCGTCTGGTTCAGGGAGACCGACGCCTGAGCGGCGCCAAGCGCCTCGTCGACGTGCTGGAGCGGAAGGCCGGTCGCCTCGGCAAGCTCTTCCTTCGTCGCCTCACGGCCGAGCTCGACCTCGAGGCGGCGAGCCGCCCGGCCGAGCTTCTGCTGACGCTCGACGACGTGGACGGGCACGCGGATCGTGCGCGCGTGGTTCGCAACCGCGCGCTGCACCGACTGGCGAATCCACCAGGTCGCGTAGGTCGAGAACTTGTAGCCACGGCGCCAGTCGAACTTCTCGACCGCGCGGTTCAGGCCGAGCGTGCCCTCCTGGATCAGGTCGAGGAACGGAACGCCGAGGCCGCGGTAGCCCTTCGCGATCGACACCACGAGACGGAGGTTCGACTCGATCATCCGGCGCTTGGCCGTCAGGTCGCCGCGCTCGATCGCCTTCGCGAGCATGACCTCCTCGGCCGCGGTCAGCAGCTTGTGGCGGCCGATGTCGGCCAGGAACAGCTGCAGGCTGTCGGCGGCGCCGACGACGACCTGCGCCTCCGGCTGGCGGGGTGCCTGCGCCGGCTCCGGAGCCTTCTCTGGCGCCTCCGCGGTAGCCTCGCGCACCTCGAGGCCGGTGGCCTCGAGCTCACGGGTCAGAAGCTCGACCTCGTCATCGGCGAGCTCGTGCTCGAGCGCGAACGCCTCGAGCTCTGCGGGCTCGACGAAGCCTCGCTCCTCTGCGCCCTCGAGCAGCACGCGCGCGGGCTCGGTTTCAAGCAGTTCGTGAAGCTGGCTCTGAGTCAATTTCTCCTCTTCGTTCCTCGGTTTTGTACTGCGGCGGTCCTTCGCACTGTACGGTGATTCTCCTGGCGTGAACAGGGGCATGCGGCCCCCAGAACAGGCTCGTTCACATCAACGCGGTGCTCTGTTGTCCTATTCCGCGACGGCGGCCTCTTTGGATTGCGTACGCGCAGGGAAGTCGAACTCGACCTTCCCTTCCTCATTCAAGACGAGCCGCGCGCGAAAAGGTTTGCCGGCACGTGAGCGGAAGCCGGAGATGACCTCTTTGGTCTTCCCTTCCTCGAGGAGCTGTCGCGCGATCTCGGGGGTGAGAGTGCGGCCCGCGACGCGCTTCCAGATGACGAATCCGCACCCGGTCTCCTCTCGGCTCTTCCAGCTCGTGCAGCCGTAGGCCTTCGAGTTTTCCCTGATGATCTCGCCGGTCTCGGCGCCGCAGCGCGGGCAGGGGCCGAGCTCGACGCGCTCGGGTCGCAGCTTCTCCTTGTCCAGCGCCGCGATCTGCTCGACGGTGGACTGCGTGAACGTCGCGATGTCCTTGATGAAGGCGTCGCGGTCGTCGTCGCCGTGCTCGATGTCCGTCAGGCGCTTCTCCCAGTCACCGGTCAGCTCCGGGAGAGGTGAGCGGATGCTCCTCGAGCATCGTGATCACCTGGAGGCCCTTCGGCGTCGGCTGGAGGTCCTTCGCGACGCGTTCGATGTACTCGCGGCGGATGAGCGTCTCGATCGTCTCGGCGCGGGTGGCCGGAGTGCCGAGGCCGCGCTCCTTCATGGCCTCGCGGAGCTCCTCGTCGTCGACGAGCTTGCCGGCCGTCTCCATCGCCGAGAGCAGCGTCGCCTCCGTGTAGCGCGGCGGCGGCCTCGTCTCCTTGGCCTCGACCTCGGCGGCCGTGCACGTGATCTTCTGGCCCTGCTCGAGCTGCGGCAGCTCGGCGCTCTCGTTCTCGGCGTCCTCGTCCTGGCGCGCCTGCTTGTCCGCGTCGGCCTCGAGCCCGTAGACCCCGCGCCAGCCTGCCTCGAGCGTGACCTTGCCGCGCGTGCGGAAGCGCTCTTCCTCGACGAGCGTGACGATCGTGGTGCGCGCGTAGCGCGCGGGCGGGTGGAAGACGGCGAGGAAGCGGCGTGCGATCAGGTCGAAGACGCGGCGCTCGTCGGGCGAGAAGCGCTCGAGGTCGTGCTCGACGTCGGTCGGGATGATCGCGTGGTGGTCGTCGACCTTCGAGTCGTTGACGACGCGCCCGAGCGGCAGCTGCTGGAGGCCGAGCACGTAGCTCGCCGCCTGGGCGTATTCGCCGATCGGCGCGAGCGTGGCCGCGGTCGGCTTCAGCTGCGCGACGAGATCGCCCGACAGCCAGCGCGAGCTCGTTCGCGGGTAGGTGATCGCCTTCTTGTCCTCGTAGAGCGACTGCGCGGCCTGGAGCGTGCGGCGGGCCGAGAAGCCGAAGCGGCGGTTCGCGTCGCGCTGCAGCGAGGTCAGGTCGTAGAGGAGCGGCGCGCGCTCGGACTGCTCCTTGCGCTCGACGGTCTCGACGACGCCGTCGGCGCCGGAGACCTTGGCCGCGATCTCGTCGGCGCGCTTCCCGCCATGGGCGCCCATGATCCGCGTCTCCTCGCCCTCGAACCAGAGGCCCTCGTAACGGGGGTCGAACTGCGCGTGGACGAGCCAGTACGGCTCCGGGACGAACGCCTGGATCTCGCGCTCGCGCTTGACCATCAGCGCCAGGGTCGGCGTCTGCACGCGGCCGAGCGAGACGACGCCGCCGACCCACGCGCGGCCGCGGATGGTCGCGGCGCGGGTCGCGTTCATTCCGACGAGCCAGTCCGCCTCCGAGCGGGAGCGCGCGGCGGCCTCGAGCTGGCGCAGCTGCTCACCCGGGCGAAGCTGCTCAAAGCCCTCGCGGATCGCCTGCTTCGTCATCGAGCTGATCCAGAGGCGCTCGACCGGCTTGTCGACGCCCGACGTCTCGTAGATGTACGCGAAGATGAGCTCGCCCTCGCGGCCCGCGTCGCACGCGTTCACGATCCGGTCGACATCGTCGCGCTTGAGCAGCTTGTGGATTGCCTTCAGCTGCTTCTCGGACTTCTTGTCGCGCGGGCGGAGCTTGAACTCCTCCGGGACGATCGGGAGGTCCTTCATGCGCCACTTCTTGTAGCTCTCGTCGTAGTCCTCCGGGTTGATCAACTCCACGAGGTGGCCCACGGCGAACGTGACCACGGTGTCGTCTGACTCGTAGTAGGAGTCGTTGTTCTCGAAGCTGCCCGGCAGCGCGTCGACGATGTCGCGCGCCACCGACGGCTTCTCGGCGATGATCAGGGTCTTCACGCCGTTCACCTTAGCGACCGCACCGGCAAAGCCGGCACGGCCTCTTTTGTCGGCATCGCACGCAATGCCTTTGTCCCCGGACCACCCTGCAACGTAGCCGCGGGGATGCGCATGTGGGTTGCGAAAGTGTGACGATTGCGTGCCATGGCTTCGCCCGCCTACTTCGTGATCGGCCTTGTCACATGGCCAGCCGTGAGAGGGCTGTACCGTCTTCGCGCCCAGGGGCTGGAATACCTTCCCGAGGGCGGATTCGTCCTCGCGGCGAATCACGTCTCGAACTTCGACCCGTGGGCGCTCGGAATCCCGTTGTGGCCGCACCGGCAGCTGCGCTTCATGGCGAAGGCTGAGCTCTTCAACCCGGTGTTGACGCCGATCCTGAACGGGGGCGGGGCGTTCAAGGTTCGGCGCGGGGAAAGCGACCGCGACGCGATGCGGATGGCCATCGAGCTCGCACGCGACGGCGAGATCGTGGTCATGTTCCCGGAGGGCACACGACAGCAAAAGGGCCTGAGGAAGCGCCACGTGGCCCGCGCGCACTCGGGGGCGGCGCGGATCGCCCTCGCCGCCGGCGTGCCGCTCGTACCCGCGGCCATCGCCGGCACCGACCGCCTGCTGCGGCTCGGCCCGCTGCGCGTGGCATACGGGCCGCCCATCGACCTCAGCGAGTTCGAAGGGCAGGACACGAAGACCGCAGCAGAGGGAGCGACCGAGCGGCTGATGGCGCGGATCGAGGAGCTGCACACCGGACTGTGAGGCCACTGCTCGTCGTCGACGGCGACTCGCTCGCCCACCGTGCCTACCACGGGCTGCCGAAGTCGGTTCGCCTCAGCGTGGTGGTCGGCTTCACGAACTTTCTGCTGCGACTGTGGGAGAGCGAGGAGCCGCGCGCCGTCCTCGTCGGCTGGGACACGCTCTTCGTTCCCACCTACCGGCACGAGGCGTTCGAGAGCTATCAGAGCGGACGCGAGTTCGACGACCCGCTCGTCGAGCAGCTCGACCTCCTGCCCGGGCTCGTCGACACGATGGGCTTCGCCGCCGCGAAAGGGGCCGGCTACGAGGCCGACGACTTCCTCGCCGCTGCGGTCGCGTCGGAGGAGGCTCGCGGCGGCACCGCGCTCGTCGCGACCTCCGACCGGGACGCGTTCCAGCTCGCGAGCGAGCGGACGACGATCCTCCAGCCGGTGCGCGGGGTCTCCGAGCTGGCGCGGATCGGGCCGGCCGAGGTGCGCGAGCGCTACGGCGTCGACCCCGAGCAGGTTCCCGACTTCATCGCGCTCCGCGGCGACCCGTCCGACAAGCTGCCCGGCGCCAGGGGTATCGGCCCGAAGAAGGCTGCGGACATCCTCAACGAGTACCGGACGCTCGAGGAGGCGCTCGCCGCTGGACGGTTCGCGGCGGAGGCGGAGGACTTGCGGCTTTACCGTCGAATAGCCGCGCTGGACGCCTCTGCTCCTCTTCCTCCCCTCGAAGACCAGAACCCCAAGTGGGCGGAGGCGTCCGCCCTCGTCCGCGAGTGGCGCCTGAACCAGCTCGCCGACCGGCTGGCCGGGCTCGCTGCCTAAGATCGGGCCGATGGACGTCTGGCTCGCAGATGCGCGAGACGCTCTGGCTGCGGCTGCAGGCGTTCCTGCTTCCGGGCTCGAGCTCTCGGACGAAGACGTCCGGGAGCTGCTCGACCTGGCACGCGTCGCCGCGCACGACTCCGGCGATCGAACGAACGCCCCTCTGCTCTGCTACCTGGTCGGCCGCGCGCAGGGAAACGCCGAGCTCGGCACGCTCGCCGCCGCGATTCGATCGACTTCGTAAGCCATCCCGCGCTGGCTGAGCTCCATCCGACGGAGCCTCATGTAGAGACACGTGCCAGGCTGGAGGCGCTGCTCGCAGCGTTCGAGGTCGCCGAGGGCCGGCCGGCAACGCGCGAGCAGGTCGAACGCTGCCACGAGCCCGCCTACCTCGACCGGCTCGAGGCCCTCGAGGTGCCGACGCTGCTCGATCCCGACACGGTCGCCTCCGAGACGAGCTACGACGCGGCGCTGCTCGCGGCCGGCTGCGCGGTCGAGGCCGTCGAGCGAGGCGGCTTCGCGCTCGTCCGGCCGCCCGGGCACCACGCGCTTCCCGGCCGGGCGATGGGTTTCTGCCTCGTCGACAACGTCGCGGTTGCCGCGCGCCACGCGCAGGCCCGGCTCGGGCTCGAGCGGATCGCGATCGTCGACTGGGACGTCCATCACGGCAACGGCACGGAGGAGATCTTCCGCGGCGACGACTCGGTCCTGTTCGTCTCGATGCACCAGTGGCCGTTCTACCCGGGCACCGGCGGACCGGGCGAGAGCGACGAGACCACGGTGAACGTCCCGCTTCCCGCCGGGTCAGCGGACGAGGACTACCTCCGCGCGTTCGACCGTGTGGTCGAGCCGGCGGTCCGGGCGTTCGATCCCGAGCTCGTGCTCGTCTCGGCAGGGTTCGACGCCCACGAGCACGACCCGCTGGCCGGGATGCACGTGACGGCTGACGGCTTCCGCGAGCTTGCGCTCAGGACGGCCGCGCTCGCCCCGCGCGTCGCCGCCGTGCTGGAAGGCGGCTACGACCCGCGGACGCTGCCCGGACTCGTCTCCGCAGCGCTGGAAGGGTTCCAAGAATGACGACGGCCGGCCTCTTCCTGGGCCGGCCGTGTCGCCGAGAAGCACAGAGCCACCGCGCTTCGACACCTATCTGGAGTGTCGATCCAAAGTATCGACCCGCGGCGCCTCGGGTCGTGGGTGATTCATATCCCCCACGGTGGGTGATTTTCAGGCAGCGCGGGCGGAATTCAGCGCTTCGAGGGCCTCGCGCCGGGACGAGACGCCGAGCTTGCGCATCAGGCTCTTCACGTGCGAGCGGACGGTGTGCTCGGAGATGTAGAGGCGCGCCGCGATCTCGTCGGTTCCGAGGTGCTCGTCGAGGAGCAGCAGCACCTCGACCTCGCGGGCGCTGAGCGAGCTCGCGATCGGGTCGGGAACTCCGCGGCCGCTGCCCTCGCGAACCTGGTCGAGCAGCCGCCGCGCGACCTCGCCGGAGAGCGCGGCCTGACCCTCGGCAACGCCACGCAGGAACTGGGCGATGCGCTCGGGCGGCTCGCTCTTGAGCAGGTACCCGGCAGCGCCGCCGCGGATCGCGGAGAGAAGGTTCTCCTCCGTGCCGGACGCGGTCAGGACGACGACCTCGCACTCGGGCGCGGCGTCGCGGATCTTCGGCAGCGCCTCGAGCCCGCCCATGCCCGGCATCGAGAGGTCGAGCAGGACGATCTGCGGCCGGAGCCCGCGGGCGAGCTCGATCGCCTCCTCCCCGTCGCCGGCCTGGCCGACCACGGAGAAGTCGTGCTGCTCGAGCAGCGCGGCGAGCGCCTCGCGCGTGATGGGGTGGTCGTCTACGAGCAGGATCCGCACCGAACCCTTATCGGCAGCGCTCGGCATGCCGAAAAGGGTCTCGTGCAGCACGAAGAGCGCGACGACTACGCGGCCTGGCTCTGGGGCGAGGTGCTCCTGATCGGGCTGCTCGGCGCTGCCCTGGCGCTGTTCGTCGCGAACCCAAGCCTCAGGAACACCTATTCGCTGCCCCAGGTGCGGCTCGTGCTCGACACCGCGGTGACTCTCGCAGCCCTGATTGTCGCGCTCCTGGCGGGAATCCGGTTCACGGTCGACGGGCGGCGGCTCGACCTTCTCCTGTGCGGCGGCTTCGCGGCGGCGGCCGGAGCCACGCTCGCGTTCTCGATCGCGCCCGTCCTCGGTGGAGAGGCTCTGCAGCGGACCGAGTTCTGGGCCGGGATCGGCGGGCGCCTCTTCGCGGCGACGCTGATCGCGGCGGCGCCGTTCTCGCGCAGGCGCGTCAACGCAAGGGGACGCGCGCTCGGGGAGATGCTCGCCGCTGTACTGATCGTCCTCGCGCTCTGCTGGGCGCTCGCCGACCGCGCGGGAACAACCCTCCCGGCCGTGGTCGACAGCGCCCGCTCCGACCAGCCGTTCGAGCTCATGGGCGCGCTCGCCGCGCAGGCGCTCCTGTCGCTGGTCGCGGTCGTCGGGTGGGGACTCCGCTTCCGCGCGCGGGGGAACGACCTCGACAAGTGGCTGTGCCTGGCCGCAACACTCGCGCTCTTCGCCGAGCTCCACTACGTCTTCACGCCGCTCCTGTCGAGCCGCTACGTCTCGCAGGGCGACTTCCTGCGGCTCCTCTCCTACGGCGTCCTCCTGGTGGGCGTCTGGCGGGCGATCCGCTTCGCCGAGTTCGGCCGCGCGGTGGCCGAGGAGCGCGCCCGCGTCGCCCGCGAGATCCACGACGGCCTCGCGCAGTACCTCTTCGCCGTCTCGACCCACACGAGCATGCTCGAGAGCGGCGGCGATGCGAAGACGATCCTGCCGCGGCTCAAGGAAGCGGCCGCGGCCGCGCAGCAGGAGGCGCGGTTCGCGGTGCTCGCCCTCTCGTCAGCAGGTGGCTCGGCCCCGTTCGACTCGGCGCTGCGCCGCTACGTGGACTTCCTGACCGCCGACGGCGTGCTCGAGGTCGACCTCGAGATCCAGGACGGGATCCGGCTCGCGCCTGACGAGCAGATCGAGGTCTTCCGCATCGTCCAGGAAGGCCTGGCGAACGCGCGCAAGCACGCGGGCGCGACTCGAGCCGAGGTGCGGATCGAGGAACGGGCAGGAGAGCGCTACGTGACGGTGATCGACAACGGCTCCGGCTTCGACGAGGCCGAGATCGCGGCCGGCCAGGGGCTCAAGAACATGCGGGCGCGTGCGGCGTCGATCGGGGGCGGCTTCCGCCTCGTCTCCGCTCCGGGCCGGGGGACGGCCCTCGAGGTGGTGCTTCGCGCCTAGGCGTTCGTCCTCGCCTCTGTCACGATTTGCGGCGAGGGAGAGATGACTACGGGGATCGTCGGAAGAGAGCAGGAGCTCGAGTTGGTTCACGCCTTCCTGGACTCTCCGGCCGAGGGGGTTTTGGCACTCGTGCTGGAGGGCGAGGCGGGGATCGGCAAGTCGACGCTGTGGGCTGCCGGCGTCGAGCACGCGCGGAAGCGCGGGTACCTGCTCCTCACGTCGCGGCCGGCCGAGGCCGAGCGCGGCTTCGCCGGCCTGGGGCTGGCCGACCTCCTCGAGGGCTCGCTGGCAGACGTCCTTCCTGCGCTGGCGCCTCCGAGGCGGCGCGCGCTCGAGCAGGCGCTCCTACTCGAAGACGGGTCGGGCGGCATCGTCGACCACCGCGCGCTCGCGGTGGCGGTGCGCGACGTGCTGCAGCTCCTCGGCGAGAGCGGGCAGCTCGTGATCGCCGTCGACGACGTCCAGTGGCTAGACCCGGCTTCGTCGACGGTGCTCGCGTTCGCGCTGCGACGGATCGAGTCCGACTCCGTGCTCGTGCTGCTCGCTCGGCGGCTCGGGGAAGGCGAGGGGCCGAGGGAGCTCGAACAGGCGCTCGAGGAGGAGCGCGTCCGGCGGCTGGCGGTCGGGCCGCTCAGCGTCGGCGCGCTGCACCGCCTCCTGCACGACCGGCTCGACAGGCCCTTCGCGCGGCAGACGCTGCTTCGCATCCACGAGCGCTCCGGCGGGAACCCGTTCTTCGCCCTGGAGCTGGCCCGCGTGCTCGACGCCGACGTCGACCCGCTCCAGCCGCTTCCGGTCCCCGAGTCGCTCGAGGAGCTCGTGCGCGAGAGGCTCGGCGCGCTTCCCGACTCCACCCGCGAGGCGCTGGCGCTCGCCTCGGCGTTCGGCACGCCTTCGACGTCGCTCCTGGAACGAGCAGGTGTCACGGCGGGCTCGCTCGACCCAGCGGTAGCGGCACGCGTGATCGAGCTCGACGACGGAACCGTCCGCTTCACGCACCCGCTCCTGTCGTCCGTGCTGTATCAGGATCTGGGCGACGAGCGGCGGAGCGTTCACGGACGCATCGCCGAGATCGTCGACGACCCGCTTCTCCGCGCCCGTCACCTCGCCCTGTCGCGGGACCGGCCGGACGAAGACGTCGCCCGGACCCTGGACGATGCGGCGACGATGGCGGCCGATCGCGGCGCATCCGCCGTCGCCGCCGAGCTCGCCGAGCAGGCGCTTCGCCTCACACCACCGGATCGGCTCGACGAGCGCCATCGCAGGGCGGTCGCCGCGGCCCGGGCGAACCAGGAGGCGGGGGAATGGACACGCGCGAGGGCGATCGCGACCGAGCTGGTGGCCGAACCGGGCCTCGGCTCGCTACGACCCGAGGTCCTCATCTTCCTCGCGGGGCTCGAAAGCATCGACCGGTCCATCGTCCTCCTGGAAGAGGCCCTGCGCGAACCGGCGGCGAGCCCAGGGCTCCGCTCTCTCGTGCACTGCCGCCTTGCCTGGGCGATGCGCTTCGAAGGAGGGGCCGAGCACGCCCGGGCAGCGCTCGAGATCGCGGAGCGCATCGACGACGACGCGCTCCGCGATCAGGCCCGAGCGGTGGAGTCGATCCTGAGCTGGTTCATTGGCGAGACCAACACGCCCGAGGATCTTCCGGCTCGGGTGCACGACTTCGCCGTCGCGGTCGGCGGAGAGCACCTCGTGCGTGAGGCGACCCAGGCGATCGTGAACACCCTCGCGCCTGCCTCCAGGCGAGAAGGGTCACGCGTCCTGCTCGAGCACGAGTACCGCGAGTGGCGCGACCGCGACGAGCCGCGATCTGCCCGCGCCCTCTGGGGCTTGGCCTGGGTCGAGTTCTGGGCCGGGCGCTGGAACCTCGCCGCGGACTACGCGTCCAGCGCCTACGACGTCGCGATCCAGTACGGGCTCGAGGTGCCGCAGGACCACCTTCCAATCTCGGTCATCGCGGTCCATCGTGGCCAGCTCGAAGTCGCCCGCCGACACTCGGAACGCGCGCTCGAGCTCGCCGAGGAACAGTTCCGGCAGCAACTCCCTCCGCCGCAGCACCTCGCGGTCCTCGGGCTAGCGGCGCTCTGGAGCGGGGACACGGCCGGCGCCGCGGATTGGCTCAGCAAGGCCGACCGGCGCGCGGCTGAGCTCGGATGGAGGGAGCCGAGCGTCCGCTGGTGGAGCGGCGACCACGCGGAGCTGCTGCTCGAGTCCGGCCGGATCGACGACGCCGTTCGGATCGTCGACGCCTGGGAGGCAGACGCGGAGCGCGTCGGCCGCGACTGGGTGCTTGCCCACGTGACGCGGTGCCGCGGCCTCGTTGCCGCCGCGGAAGGGGATGTCGAGCGATCGGCTCTCCTCCTGCGACAGGCACTCGAGGAGCACGAGCTCGTCGGGGACCCCTTCGGGCATGCTCGCGCGCTGCTCGCGCTCGGCGTCGTCCTCAGACGAACGCGGAAGAAGCGCGCCGCCCGCGACGCGATCGAGGGGGCGCTCGAAGCGTTTGGGGAGCTGCCGGCGGCGACCTGGGCAGCGAGGGCGCGCGACGAGCTTGGCCGCATCGGCGGGCGCACGCGCGAGGAAGGTCTGACGGCCGCCGAGCGGCGAGTCGCCGTCCTGGTAGCGCAGGGACAGACCAACCGGGAGGTCGCCGCTGCGCTGTTCCTCGGCGAACGAACCGTGGCGAGCCACCTGACCCACATCTACGCCAAGCTCGGCATCCGCTCGCGCACCGAGCTCGCACGTCGGCTCGACTGACGACCAAAGTTCAGACGTTCTGACGTTTTCACCGCAGGCCCGCCGGCCTAGGGTCGGGGGCATGCCGAGCTACCTCGTCGAGACCTATCTCGGTCGTGGCCAGGCAGGAGAGCGGACCGCCCGCGAGCAACGGGCGCGCTCGGCTGCGGCGGAGCTGACCGAGGAGACAGCACCGGTCAGCTTCGAGGGATCGATCCACGTTCCCGAGGACGAGATCTGCTTCTTCGTCTTCGACGCGCCCTCGGGGCGGGACGCCGCGCTTGTCGCGCAGCGCGCCGCACTCGAGCCCATCCGCGTCGTCGAAGCCGTCTCGTCCCGAAAGGAGAAGCAATGAAGAAGAAGTTGCTCTTGACCATGCTCGTGGTCGTCATGGGCGCCGGCCTCTACGTCGGTCACGTCCTGGCAACGCCGAGCGCCGGTTTGACCACGACGATCTACGCGAAGTCGCTCTTCGATCCGGTCAAGCTGAAGGGCTTCAAGCTGCTGCCCAAGACCGACCAGCACAAGGGCAAGTTCCACCACTGGCCCAAGTTCTGGAGTGTCCGGATGAGGACGCACGGTCTGACCGATGCCTACGTGGTCGACAACAAGATCGCACCGGGCGGGACGACCGGCTGGCACTCGCATCCCGGCCCGAGCATGATCTTCGTGGTCGCCGGAACGGTGACCAACTACGAGGGCGACGACCCGACCTGCACCGGCCATCCCTACAGCGCCGGAAGCGGCTTCACCGATGCGGGCGGAGCCGACGTGCACATGCTCCGCAACGAGGGCAGCGTCCCGGCGGAGACGATCGCCGTCCAGTTCCTGCCCACCGGGGCAGACCGGCGGATCGACAAGCCGGACCCGGGTAACTGCAAGTCCTGAGCTCCGGACGGCTGGAGGGTGGGCGGTGGGCCCACCCTCCAGGCCACTTGGGAGAGCCCCGCGTCCGGGCGTACGGCATCCGGGGTAGGGAGACCGCGACGATCGCCACGATCGCGATTACGAGCGGACAGGGGCTGAAGAACATGCGGGCCGGCTTGGCGTCATCGGCGGCGGCTTTCGTCTCGTCTCGGCGCCCGGGCGAGGCACCGCGCTCGAGGTCGTCCTCCGCGCCTGGCTAGCGATAGCCTGATGCCATGGCCGTCCGAGCGCGACGCCTGGCATGAGCGATCCGAAGCGCGACGTAACGCCGCTGCCCGATCTCCTGCACGGCCACGCTCGCGCCGGCCCTGTCCGGGAGCGCCGACCGGTCTATGTGGATCTGATGCCGCCCTGCAACGCGGGCTGTCCGGCGGGCGAGAACATCCAGGCCTGGCTCGCGCACACGCGCGACGGCCGTCACGAGCAAGCGTGGCGTGAGCTGGTCGCCGACAATCCCCTGCCCGCGATCCACGGGCGCGTCTGCTACCACCCGTGCGAGAGCGTCTGCAACCGGGCCGAGCTCGACAGCGCCGTCTCGATCCATTCGGTCGAGCGCTTCCTCGGCGATCTGGCGCTCGAGGAAGGCTGGCAGTTCGATGCGCCGTCCGCGCGCAGCGGCAAGCGGGTTCTCGTGATCGGCGCCGGGCCAAGCGGGCTGTCGGCCGCCTACCATCTCGCCCGGCTGGGACACGAGGTCGAGATCCGAGACGCGGGCGCCGAGCCGGGCGGGATGATGCGCTACGGGATCCCTGCCTACCGGATGCCCCGCGATGTGCTCGGCGGCGAGCTGGGCCGGATCGTCGCGCTGGGCGTGCGAATCGTCTGCGACCACCGAGTCGAGGACCTCGCGGCCGAGCGGCAGGAGGGTCACTTCGACGCCGTCTTCGTCGCAGTGGGTGCGCACCTCTCCAAGCGAGTCGACATCCCGGCCCGCGATGCAGGGCGGATCGTGGACGCGGTCTCGTTCCTGCGCAGCGTGGCCTCGGGCGAGAAGCCGGTGCTCGGACGCCGTGTCGCCGTGTACGGGGGCGGGAACACGGCCATGGACGCGGCCCGCGTCGCTCGGCGGCTGGGCGCCGATGACGCCCTGATCGTCTACCGGCGCACGCGCGAACAGATGCCCGCCCATCTCGAGGAAGCCGAGGATGCGGAGCGCGAAGGGGTGAGGATCAACTGGTTGCGCACGATCACCGCGTTCGACGGCCCGGAGCTGCAGGTGGAGGAGATGGAGCTGGACGAGTCGGGCTTCCCACAGCCGACCGGACGGTTCGAGACCCTCGCGGCCGACACGGTCATCCTCGCGCTGGGCCAGGAGACTGACACCGCCTTCCTGCGCGACGTCCCGGGCGTGGCGTTCGACCGCGACGGCACCGTGCGGGTCTCTTCGTCGTTGATGACCGGCTGCCCCGGGGTGTTCGCGGGCGGCGACATGGTTCCGAGCGAGCGTACGGTGACGGTCGGCGTCGGGCACGGCAAGAAGGCTGCGCGCCACATCCACGCGTGGCTTCGAAACACGGCGGCAGAGGACCACCCCAAGCACGAGCTCGCGAGCTTCGACAAGTTGCACCTCTGGTACTTCGGCGACGCCGCCCGCAGGATGCAGCCCGAGCTGGCACCGGAGGAGCGCATCGCCGACTTCACCGAGATCGTCGGGGGCCTGAGCCACGAGGAGGCCGTCTACGAGGCCGGCCGCTGCCTCTCGTGCGGAAACTGCTTCGAGTGCGACGGGTGCCTCGGCGCCTGCCCGGAGGACGCCGTCATCAAGCTGGGCACCGGGAACCGCTACCGGTTCGACTACGACCGCTGCACCGGCTGCGGGGCGTGCTTCGAGCAGTGCCCGGTGCATGCGATCGAGATGGTGGCGGAGGCCGACTGATGCGCGCCACCGTCGACGGGAACGAGGCCGCGGCCTCGGTCGCCTACCGGCTCAACGAGGTCTGCTGCATCTATCCGATCACGCCGTCGTCGACGATGGCCGAGCTTGCGGACGAGTGGGCGAGCCAGGAACGGCCGAACGTCTGGGGCACGGTCCCGGTGGTGGTCGAGATGCAGAGCGAGGGCGGGGCGGCCGGAGCCTTGCACGGCGCGCTGCAGAGCGGAGCGCTCGCGACGACGTTCACCGCCTCCCAGGGCCTCCTGCTGATGATCCCGAACATGTACAAGATCGCCGGGGAGCTGACCCCCGCGGTCTTTCAGGTCGCCGCCCGGTCGCTGGCGGCGCAGGGGCTGTCGATCTTCGGCGACCACTCCGACGTGATGGCGGTCCGCCAGACGGGCTTCGGGCTGCTCGCGTCCGGGTCCGTGCAGGAGGCCCACGACCTGGCTCTCGTGGCGCAGGCCGCCACGCTCCGCACGCGCGTCCCGTTCGTCCATTTCTTCGACGGCTTCCGGACGTCACACGAGCTGAACACGATCGAGCTGCTCTCCGACGACGATCTGCGCGCACTCGTGCCGGAGGAGCTCGTTCGCGCTCATCGCGAGCGCGCGCTCTCTCCGGAGCGGCCGTTCATGCGCGGAACGTCGCAGAACCCGGACACGTACTTCCAGGCGCGCGAGACGGTGAACCCCTTCTACGCGCGTGTTCCGGACGTGGTCGAGGAAGACATGGCCGGCCTCGCCGAGCGCACGGGACGCCGCTACGGGATCGTGGACTACCACGGGCATCCGGAGGCCGAGCGCGTTCTGGTGCTGATGGGATCGGGCGCGGAGACCGTCGGTGAGACGGTCGCGCACCTGAACGGAAACGGGGAGCGCGTCGGCGTCGCCCGCGTGCGGCTCTACCGGCCGTTCCCCGCGCAGGCGCTGGTCGACGCGCTCCCGGCGAGCGTCCGTCGGGTCGCAGTCCTCGACCGGACGAAGGAGCCGGGCTCCCTCGGCGAGCCGCTCTTCCTCGACACGGTGACGGCGCTGAGCGAGTCGCGTGCCGGCGAGGCGATGCCGACGGTCATCGGCGGCCGTTACGGGCTCTCCTCGAAGGAGCTCACCCCGGGCATGGTCGCCGGCGTCTTCGACGAGCTGGAGCGCGATCAGCCGCGCCGCCGTTTCACCATCGGCATCACGGACGACGTCTCGGGGACGAGCCTGGACTACGACGCGTCGCTGGACATCGAGCCACCCGGGACGATCCGCGCAGTCTTCTTCGGGCTGGGCTCGGACGGCACGGTCGGCGCGAACAAGAACACGATCAAGATCCTCGGCGCCGAGGGGCTCCACGCTCAGGGGTACTTCGTCTACGACTCGAAGAAGTCGGGTTCGCAGACGGTCTCGCACCTGCGTTTCGGGCCAGAGCCGATCCGCGCGCCGTACCTGGTCCGGCAGGCGAGCTTCGTCGGTTGCCACCAGTTCGGGCTGCTCGACCGGACCGAGGTGCTCGACCGCGCGGCCGACGGCGCGACCCTGCTCCTGAACTGCCCGCAGGCACCGGACGAGATCTGGGACTCGCTCTCCCGCCCGACGCAGGAGCAGCTCCTCTCGAAGCACATCGACCTGTACGTGGTCGACGCCAACCGGATCGCGCGCGAGGTGGGTCTGGCGGGGCGGATCAACGTCGTCCTGCAGACGTGCTTCTTCGCCCTCTCGGGTGTGCTGCCGCGCGAGCAGGCCATCGAGCGGGTCAAGGACGCGATCGCCAAGACCTACGGCCGGCGAGGGGCCGAGGTGGTCGAACGCAACCAGGCGGCCGTCGACCACGCGCTCGAGGGGCTGCACCGGGTCGAGCTGCCTGGGCAGGTGACGTCCGTGAGCGAGCCTGCGCCGCTCGTACCCGTGGACGCGCCTGAGTTCGTGCGCACGGTCACGGCGACGATGCTGGCGGGCCGCGGCGACGAGCTGCCGGTCAGCGCGCTGCCCGTCGACGGCACCTACCCGAGCGGCACCGCCGCCTACGAGAAGCGCAACATCTCCGAGCTGGTCGCCGTCTGGGACTCCGACCTCTGCATCCAGTGCGGCAACTGCAGCTTCGTCTGCCCGCACAGCGTGATCCGCTCGCGCTACTACGACGGGTCCCGCCTCGAGGCCGCGCCGGACGGGTTCCGCTCGGCGCCGCTCGAAGCCGTCGGCCTCCCCGACACGCGCTACACGCTCCAGGTCTACGTCGAGGACTGCACCGGCTGCGAGCTGTGTGTCCAGGCCTGTCCCGTCGTCGCACCGACCGACCCGGGCCGCAAGGCGATCAACCTCGCTCCGCGCGAGCCGCTGGTCGCCGCCGAGCGCGACAACATCGCGTTCTTCGAGCAGCTGCCGACGAACGAGCGCTCGCGGGTCGACTTCGGAACCGTGCGCGGGACGCAGTTCCTGGAGCCGCTGTTCGAATTCTCCGGTGCCTGCGTTGGCTGTGGGGAGACGCCCTACCTGAAGGTGCTCTCGCAGCTCTTCGGCGACCGGCTGATGGTTGCCAACGCCACCGGCTGCTCCTCCATCTATGGCGGCAACCTGCCGACCACTCCCTGGACGACCGACGAGCACGGGCGCGGCCCCGCCTGGTCGAACTCGCTCTTCGAGGACAACGCCGAGTTCGGGCTCGGCTTCCGGCTCGCGGCCGACCGGCACACGGAGCTGGCGCGCCGGAGGCTCCTCGAGCTGCGCGATGTCCTCGGCGGAGAGCTCGTCGACGACATCCTCGAAGCGCCGCAGATCCACGAGTCGGAGCTCCGCGCACAACGTGACCGAGTCACCGAGCTGAGGCGGCGCCTCGACGGGCTCGACAGCAGCCCCGCCGCCGCCGATCTGCTCAGCGTGGTCGACCACCTCGTCCGCCGGAGCGTCTGGATCGTCGGCGGAGACGGCTGGGCCTACGACATCGGCTCCGCCGGGCTCGATCACGTCCTGGCGACCGGACGCGACGTCAACGTGCTCGTCCTCGACACCGAGGTCTACTCGAACACGGGCGGCCAGATGTCCAAGGCGACGCCACTCGGCGCGGTGGCAAAGTTCGCCGCCGCCGGCAAGGCCGTTCCGAAGAAGGACCTGGCCTTGCAGGCGATCGCCTACGGCAACGTCTATGTCGCCCGGATCGCGATGGGCGCCGACCCCCAGCAGACCCTCAGCGCGCTGCGCGAGGCGGAGGCCTACGACGGTCCCTCCCTCGTGCTCGCGTACAGCCATTGCATCGCGCACGGGATCGAGATGCGAGACGGGCTCGACCAGCAGTACCGCGCCGTCGCCAGCGGCTACTGGCCGCTCATCCGCTACGACCCGCTCGTGCGCGCAGGCGGGGGCAATCCGTTCCTGCTCGACTCGCCGCGGCCACGCATGCCGCTCAGCTCGTACACCAACCGTGAGCTACGCTACCGCACCCTCGCCAACACGGACCCGGCCGAGGCCGAGCGCCTACACGCCCTGGCCGTGGAGGCGGTCGACCAGCGCTGGGACGTCTACGAGGAGATGGCGACGCGAGGTGCGCACCACTTCGCCGCCGACGCGCGAAAGGACGGCCGATGAGCCTCGCGACCGACTACATGGGGCTCCCGCTGCGAAACCCGCTCGTGGCGTCGGCCTCCCCGCTCTCGCAGGACGTCGACGGCGTGAAGAGGCTCGCTGACGCCGGTGTCGGGGCGGTGGTCCTCTACTCGCTCTTCGAGGAACAGCTCCGGCGTGAGACGGCGCAGAACGCGCAGCTCGTGGACGCGGGCAGCGAGAGCTTTGCCGAGTCGCTTTCCTACTTCCCGTCCGGGGCGGAAGAGGAGGTCGGCTCACGCAAGTACCTGAGCCTGCTCGAGCGCGCGGCGACGGTCGTGGACGTCCCGCTGATCGGCAGCCTGAACGGCGTCACTGCGGGCGGGTGGGCCAACTACGCGCGAGCGATCGAGGAAGCCGGCGCGGCCGCGATCGAGCTGAACATCTACTACCTCCCAGGCGACCCGCAGGTCCCGGGCCGCGACGTCGAGCAGCGTCACGTAGACGTCCTGCTGCGCGTGAAGGAGGCGGTCAACATTCCCGTGGCCGTCAAGCTCAGCCCCTACTTCAGCTCGACCGGCGAGATGGCGCTGCGGCTGGACGAGGCCGGGGCCGACTCGCTCGTGCTCTTCAACCGATTCCTGCAGCCCGACATCGACCCGGACAACCTCGCCGTCGTCCCGAAGGTCGGCCTCTCCAGCCCGGCGGAGGCACGGCTTCCACGGACCTGGATCGCGCTCCTCCACGGACACGTACGCGCGTCACTCGCCGCGACGACCGGGGTCGAGGAGTCGATCGACGTCGTCAAGTACCTCCTGGCCGGCGCCGACGTCGTCATGACCGCCTCGGCGCTGATTCGCCACGGCCCCGAGCACGCAACCGTGCTTCTCGAGGGCCTCGAGGACTGGATGGGTCGCAAGGGCTTCAAGACGGTCGACGAGCTTCGGGGGCTGCTCGCGGTGCCGCCCGGCGCGGACCAGACGGCGTACGAGCGGGCGGGGTACGTCAGCGCGCTGCGGGAGGCGAACGAGACGACGTTCGGGCCCTGGTGAGCCCGGGGCCCTCTAGCACGTAGCCCGTGGTCCATGGAAAAGCCCCGCAGATGCGGGGCTTTTCGGTAGCAGGCCTGTAAGCCGGATTCTGTCGAGGGTGACCATCCTTCTTTGCGGCTTACCCGGCTCCTCGGCGGGCCGCGTCAACAGAGCCTGTTCGCCTTGCACCGGACGGGGTTTGGCTAGCCGCCGTGTCGCCACGGCGCTGGTGGGCTCTTACCCCACCGTTTCACCCTTACCTTCAGCGTCTCCGGAGAATCGCTGCCGGCGGTCTCCTTTCTGTGCCACTTTCCGTCGGCTTTCGCCGCCTGGGTCGCCCCAGCGTCCTGCCCTTCGGTGTCCGGACTTTCCTCGAGCCCTAAGGCCCGCGATCACCCGGCCTGCGAGCCGAATTGTAGCCCCGACTTCGCGTCCTCGCCGCCCGCCGCGACGTCGAGCCCGCTCCCGCACTCGGGACAGAAGATCCCGCCCTGCGGCAGGTGCATGACGAACTCGCCGCAGACGAGGCACTCCAAGCTAGCGCCGCGCAGAAGCGCGTTCAGCTCCTGCTCGAGCGTGCGGTTCAGCGGCGCGACTGCGGTCACAGGCTCCGGAACACCCCCGTCACGATGCCGAGGATCTGGACGTGGTCGGGGTAGAGCGGCTCGAGCGTGTCGTTCTCCGGCTGCAACCGGACGCGGCGGCCGTCTCTGAAGAACCGCTTCACCGTCGCCTCGTCGGCCGCCTCGTCAGTACCTGCGAGCGCCACGACGATGTCGCCGTTCTCAGCGCTCTGCGATCGGCGCACGACGACGAGGTCGCCCTCGAGGATCCCGGCGTTCACCATCGAGTCGCCCTTGACGCGAAGGAGGAACTCCTCGCCTCCGTGCGCGAGCGGCTCCGGAACGGCGATGTGGTCCTCGACGTTGTCCTCGGCCAGGAGCGGGCCGCCGGCCGCGATCTCGCCGACGAGCGGCAGCCGATGGACGTCCGCGGCCCTCGCGGGCTCTGCCTTCGGCTCGCGTCGCAGCTCGAGCGCGCGCGGCTTGGTCGGGTCGCGCTTGATCAACCCGGCTCGTTCGAGGTTGGCCAGATGCGCGTGCACCGTGGACGGCGATGCGAGCCCCACTGCCTCGCCGATCTCGCGCACCGTCGGCGGGTAGCCGTGCTCGTCGACGTACTGAGTCAGGAACGTCCAGATCTCCTGCTGTCTGCCGGTCAGCATCGAGACACCTCGGGGTTGGGAGCGGGAACGAACATACGTTCGACACCGAGGGTAGCCGTCCTCCCGGACGGCGTCAACCGGCCCGCGCGCGCTTGGCCGCTCGCAGGCGCGGGAAGACCTGGTTGAACTCCTCCCGGGGTGCCCCGAGAACGCTCGCTCGAAGTGGGAAGTCGTCAGGTCTTACCGGGACGCGCAACGACGGCCTGACCGGGCCTGGGCTCACCCACTCGCGGCCCCACTCGCGGCGAAAGCCGGTCCTGGGCGGCGTAACGACGTCGCGGCAGCAGCGGCGGGCGCGGCGGCGCGTGCCGCAGCCCGTGCCGGACCGCACGGCGTGCGCGTGATACGGCCGATGCTGCGATGTGACGACGGCCTCGAGCACCGTGCCCAGGTCATGCGCAGGCCTGGCTTCGAGCACCTCGAGCGAGGCGTTGTTCGACCCGTGCAGGAGCAGCCCCCGCTGGAGGACGAGATGCGTGAGGAGCTCGTGCGCCGGATACGGACATTCGGCGACCGGGACGGTTCCGTCGCCCTCATGTGCGGCCGCGATCAGCTCGTCGAAGACCTTCCGTCTCTCGGGGTCGGCGTTTGACGGCGGGCCCTCGGTGGAGCCGACGAGGTCGATGCCGAACCGCTCGCCGAGGCCCCAGGCAACGGCGCCGAGCCGCATCGCGCGCACCGCGACGCGGTCACGCAGAGGCCCGCTGCGCTTCACCGCTCTCAGGCAGGTCGGCCAGGCCGGAGATCGCGTACCGGATCGACCACGCAACGAGCAGCAGCATCGCCGGCGTCCCCGTGAGGAGGACGACCAGCAGGAAGCTCTCGAGGCTTCCTTGCAACAGCACGGCGAGGCGGACGGCGCTTCGCGCAAGGAAGTACGCGCCCCAGACGAGGGATTCGATCCGGAAGACCCGCTTGAATAGCTCGTTCTCGCGCGCCCAGGGCGGGAACGGGTACCACGCGCAAGCCAGGGCGCCGGCGAGCGGTCGCCCGACGAGTGCGGAGGCGAGGAACGCGATTCCCCAGACCGCGTTCGCGAGAACCGGCTGCGCGAGGTAGACGGTCGTGCTGTGCGCCACGAGGCCGATCGCGGACTGGACGACGACGAATGCGAGGGAAAGGCGCACCAGCAGCCCGTCGCGGCCGGCCCGGCGCTCGTACGCGTAGATCGCGGCTGAGACCGCGGCGGAGAGGACGATGCCGGTCGCGAGGCCGTCCAGCTGGAGGCCTGCGTAAAAGGCGCCGAGCGGCAGGAAGCCCTCGCGCAGGAACCCTGGCAGCCCTGTCATCAGGACGCCGCGAAAGGTCGGCTCGGCTAGGCCGCCTTCGACCCGGCCTTCAAGCGCTCCAGCTGCTCCTCGCACCAGTGTGCTCCCCACTCGTTGAACGCAATCCCCCAGCGCAGGACGAGGTCGACGAACTGCGGGTCCTCGCCGGGCCGGGCATCGATCTCGCGCAGGACTTCCAGGTACCACTCGTGGCCGCGCTTGCGGCTCTCCAGCAAGCCGAGCGCCTGCTCACGCGGCAACGCATCTGCAAAGAAGAGTCGCAGCAGCGACTCGTCGCGGAGCTCAATCGTCACCGTCGGGCCGAGCAGCCACTCGACGAGCGCAGCGCGCCCGGCAGGAGTGAGCCTGTACACGCGCCGCCCGCGGCCGCCCCTCGGCACGTCTTCACCCTCGACCAGGCCGTCATTCTCCAGTCGCCTCAGCTCGGGGTAGATCTGACCATAGCTCGCAGCCCAGAAGAACCGCGTCGAGCGGTCGACGGTCGTCTTGATGTCGTATCCGGAGCGCGGCCCCGATGCGAGCAACCCCAGCACCACGGGTGTCACAGCCGTCGATTTCGACATATATCGTTACGATATACCTTCGCGCTACATGCGTCAAGCCGGAAGGCGGAGCGAGCCATCCTCGGCGAGTGTCCAGTGCGGGTTGTGCGCGATCTCCCACGGGTGGCCATCGGGGTCGGCGAACGCGCCGGAGTAGCCGCCCCAGAAGGTCGGACCTGCCGCTCGCGTGATCGTCGCGCCGGCCGCCTCGGCCTCGCGCATCACCGCGTCGACCTCCTCGGGCGAGCGGACGTTGTGCGCAAGGGTCACGCCTCCCCAGCCGCCCGAGTCCTCGACGCCGCTGTCCTCGGCGAGCTGCTCACGGCTCCAGAGCGAGACGACCATCCCGCCCGCCTGGAAGAAGGCGACGTCGTCCTCGGGGCCCGCGCCGGTCTTCCAGCCGAGCGCCTCGTAGAACCCGCGCGACCGCGCGAGATCCCGGACGCCGAGCGTGACGAGACTGACACGCTGCTCCACGTCACCAGTCTCGCATCCGGGCAGCGAGAGATGCGCTGGAGAGGACTTGAACCTCCACGGGGTTTTAACCCCACAAGGCCCTCAACCTTGCGCGTCTACCAATTCCGCCACCAGCGCAGCGGCGGTCATTGTAGCCACGCACCTCGGGACCCCCGTCTAAGGCGCCGACTCGGCGGCGCCGACCATGGAGGCCGTGCGGGCTCCGCCCGTGCGGCCGTCCAACACGATTTCTTGGGGAACCGACCTCAGGCCCGATCAGAGGCGAGCCACTAAGGTACTAACCCGTGCGAGAGCTTTGCGAGGAGGCGGTGACAGCGGCTCTCGGCGCGGGGGCTTCGTACGCGGACGCCCGGGTGGTCATCCGACGCTCGCAGGTGGTCGGCACCCGCAACCAGCGCGTCGAACGGCTCGACGACGCAGAGAGCGAGGGCATCGGCGTGCGCGTGCTCGTCGACGGCGCCTGGGGCTTCGCGTGCGACCGGCGGCTCGACTCCGAGGGTGCGCAGGCCGCCGCCGCGAAGGCGACCGCGTTCGCGAAGGCGGCGCCCGGCGGACACCAGCGGGCGCTCGCGCCGGCCGGGCCTGCGCAGGGCGAGTACCGGACGGCCGTCGAGAAGGATCCGTTCGCGATCTCGCTTGCCGACAAGGCCGAGCTGTGCCTCAAAGCCGAACGTGCACTGGAGCACGAGGACGTGAAGGTGACGACAGCCTCCGTGCGTGCCCAGCGGGAGCACAAGGTATTCGTCTCCTCCGAGGGCGCCTCGATCGAGCAGGAGCTCGTCGAGTGCGGCGGCGGGATCGACGCCTTCGCCACGCGCGAGGGGATCACCCAGATCCGAAGCCACCCGAGCGCACACGGGGGCTCGAGCTCGCAGGCCGGCTGGGAGTACGTCGAGTCGCTCGCGCTCGAGCGCGAGGCGCCACGCGTCGCCGAGCAGGCGGCCGCGCTGCTGCGCGCGGACCCTTGCCCGTCCGGGGTGACGGCGGTCGTGATCGACGCCGAGCAGATGCAGCTCCAGACGCACGAGTCGGTCGGCCACCCGACCGAGCTCGACCGGGTCTACGGCACCGAGGCCGCCTACGCGGGCACGAGCTTCCTGAGACCGGACGATCTCGGGTCGCTTCGCTACGGCTCGGAGCACATGAACATCACCGCCGACTCGACGACGCCCGGCGGGCTCGGGACGTTCGGCTTCGACGACGAAGGCGTGCCCGCGCACCGCGAGCCGGTCGTCGCCGGTGGCGTCTTGCGCGGCTTCCTCACGTCACGCGAGACCGCGGCGCGGATCGGCAGCGGGTCGGGTGGCTCGATGCGCGCCGACGGCTGGAGCCGGATGCCGCTCGTGCGGATGACGAACCTCCACCTCGAGCCCGGCGAGGGGTCGCTCGACGAGCTGATCGCGGGCGTCGACGACGGCCTCTTCCTGCAGACGAACAAGAGCTGGTCGATCGACGACAAGCGCCTGAACTTCCAGTTCGGGACGCAGATCGCCTGGGAGATCAAGGGCGGCGAGCTCGGCCGGATGCTCCGCGACGCGACGTACACCGGGCAGACGCCCGTCTTCTGGGGCTCGCTCGACGCGGTCGCCGGACCCGAGGAGTGGGTGCTCCACGGCCTCACGAACTGCGGCAAGGGTCAGCCCGGCCAGCACGCGCACGTCTCGCACGGCGCGTCGCCCGCGCGCTTCCGCAACGTCCAGGTCGGCTTCCGGAATTGAGCGAGACGCTGGAGCTGGCCGAGCGGGCCCTTCGCGCTGCGGAGGGGGACGAGGCGCTCGCGATCGTCCAGCGCGAGCTGTCCGGGATGGCGCGCTACGCGGGCTCGGAGGTGCACCAGCCGACGCTGATCGAGAACGAGGTGGTCGAGCTGCAGATCGTGCGCGACGGGCGCTTCGGGCTCGCCTCCGCGAACCGGACCGACGACGACGGCCTGCGCGCGCTCGCGGCTCGCGCCGCCGAGGCCGCCGACAACGCACCTCCCGATCCCGACTTTCCCGGCCTCGCGCCGAAGAGCGACCCGGCCGCCGTCGAGGGCTACGACGCGGCGACTGCCGCGCTGTCCCCCGAGGAGCAGGCGCACCTGGCGGCAGCCGCGATCGAAGCGTCCGACCTCGACCTCTACGGCTTCTTCACGAGCGGCCTCACCGAGGTCGCGCTCGCCTCGACGTCCGGCCTCTCGCTCTCGCAGTCGATGACGGACGCGGGCGTGCTCGCCCTCGCAGCGGTCGACGGCGCCTCGGGTTACGCGGAGGCGACCTCATGGCGGGTCGCCGACGTCGATCCCGCCGGGACCGCTCGGGCGGCGGTCGCCAAGGCCGAGCGGACGCGAGGGGCAGTCGAGATCGAGCCCGGCTCGTACGCCGCGGTGCTCGAGCCGTACGCCTTCGCCGAGCTGCTCCTCTACTTCGCGTACGACGCGTTCAGCGGGCTCGGGCTCCTCGAGGAGCGGAGCTACGCGTCCGGGCGGATCGGCGAGAAGGTTTTCGACGAACGCTTCTCGCTGGCGGACGACCCGCTCGACCAGCGGGGGCTCCCGAAGTCCTTCGACTTCGAGGGCAGCCCGAAGCGGCGAGTCGAGCTCGTCTCGGGCGGAGTGCTCGGAGGCGTGCTCTGGGACCGGCGGACCGCGAAGCTCGCCGGCGACGGCTACCAGACGACCGGCAGCGCGCCCCAGTCACGGCTCCGCCACTGGGGACCGCTTCCGTACTCGCTCTCGGTCGCGGGCGGCGAGGCAGCCTCGACCGAGGAGCTTGCGGAGCTGGTCGGGGACGGGATCTACGTCACCCGCCTCCACTACCTCAGCATCGTCAACCCGCGCGACGGCGTGATCACGGGCATGACGCGCGACGGGACGTTCCGGATCCGCGACGGGCAGATCGCCGAGCCGCTCGTCAACCTTCGCTTCACGGTCGCCGTGCCCGAGTTCCTCGAGCGGCTCCACGGCCTGACGCGCGAACCGGTGCTCGTGAACGAGAGCTCCTTCTACGACGAGCGCTACCCGAACGGCGTGCTCGTCCCGGGCGTCGCGACCGCCCGCTTCGACGTCACCGGGACCGGCTCGGGCCCCGGAGTCTGACCCGCGCGTAGTCGACCGCGCCGAGCTCGTCCTCGCTCCAGCCGCGGACGCGAGAAGACACGAGCCTCGCGTCGACCGCCCACGCGATCGGGATGACCGACCGGTCCCGAACGGCGGCGCGGATCGCGTCGTGGCGCGGATAGGCGGCGAGCACCCGCTCGAAGCGCGCGTCCGGCCGGCCAAGGCCGAAGTACGGGCCGAGGCCGAGGTCACGCCAGGCCGCGACGAGCAGGCTCGCCCCGTAGGCGTCGTCGGGATCGCCGGGCTGCGCAAAGCGGACCGCGACGCGGGGCAGCGAGGCGATCTGCTTCTTGGCGGTGCGCGCGGCGACGACGGCGGCCCTGGCGATCTTCTTCCCGGGCTGCTCCTCGAGGCTGGTCGCAGGCGGGGCTTCGAACTCGGGCACGAGCGCCTGGTAGTCGGCGCGGTCGGCGGTTCCGTCGTAGACGCGCCGCACCTCCGGCAGCCGCGCAAGCACTCCGCCCGGCTCGGCAGCCACGAGGTCGAGCGCGAGCAGGCGACGGATGCGGACAGCCGGCTTCAGCTCCGGGCTGCGGAGGGCAGCCTGGATGTCGCCGAGCGGGACAGGCGCTTCGTCGAGCTTGCCTCGCCGAAAGAGGCGCTGGGCCGCGTGCGGCTCGAGCTTGCGAAAGACGAGCGTGAGGCCGTTGCGCTCGGCGACGACGCGCTCGGGGCTCGCCGAGACGAGCCTGAACGGACCGGGGATCCCGGGAGGAGCGGCGGCGACCTCGGTGAGGAGGTACGGCACGTTGCGGTCGGGCTCGGGGACAGTGACCACGAGCGTGCGCGGGCTCGGTGTGGCGATCCTCGCGCCCGGCAGCAGGTGGCCGCGTCTGAGGGTGGCCGCGATCGCGCCCGCGTGCGCGCACCGGAGCCGCCAGGTTCGCCCCTTGCTTCGCCAGCTCGAGCAGAGGCCGGGCCTAAGCGCTCCTCTCGCGTCCGTGCGGAGCGGAGTCGGGAAGAGGACGCGTGCCAGCGCGATCTCGTCGCGGTTCCTCGCCCGGGCCGGGTCGAGGGGCCAGAGGATGTGCGCGAGCCCGATCCGCATGACGCCGGAAGGGCCAGTCGTGGGAAGCCTCGGCGTGGTCGTGCTGGTGTTCGAGCCGCAGCCGGCGGCGAGCAGCGCGAGCGCGACGAGGGCGCCGGCGCGGCCGCGCGCCACGCCTACGCGAGCGCGCGGAAGAGCAGGATCGTGTTCGCGACGAAGAGGATCGCCACGAACACCGTCAGCCGAGTCAGGTTGCGCTCGACGATGTGGGTGCCGCCCTGCGAGGCAGGCGTGAAGCCCATCCCGCCAAAGCCGGCGTCGCGACCCGAGTGCATGAGAATCAGCACGACGAGCGCGACCGAGAGCAGAACCTGGGTGACCGCGAGAGTCTGTGTCACGGCGGGCCAGGATACCAGCGCGTACCTGGGACTCAGCCGGCGCGGACGGCGCGTTCCAGGACTGCCTCGACACGGCGCGCCTGCTCCTTGACGTCGTGCTGCTCGGCCGCCGCGCGGGCGGCCGGGTTCGGGCACGGGAGCGCGGCGGCGCTCGTGAGGGCGTGCTCGAGCGCGTCGACGTCGAGCGGGTCGACGAGCACGCCGGCCTCGGGCGGCACGAACTCGGGAGGACCGCCGATGCGGGTGCCGACGACCGAGCGACCGCAGGCAAGCGCCTCGAGCAGGGCCTGGCCGAACGGCTCGACGAGGCTCGGCTGGCAGACGACGTGTGCGCCAGCGATCCTCGCCGGGATCTCGTCGTGTGCCACGCGCGGGACCAGCTCGACTCGCGCGCGGCCCTCAAGCCGCGGACGGAGTGGCCCGTCGCCGACGAACGTCAGCGTCCCGGAGCCGAGGCGCTCGAAGGCGTCTGCGAGACGCACGACGTTCTTCCGCTCGGTGAGCGCGCCAAGGCAGAGGAACACCGGGCCGTCGGGCGGAGCGGGCTCGACTCGGAAGCGGTCGAGGTCGACACCGGAGTCGATCACCTCGGTCTTGCCCCGAGCCTCCGGAACCTTCGCCTCGAGCTCGCGGCGGAGGTAGTCGGAGACGGCGATCACCGCCGACGCGCGGCGGACGGTGAGGCGCGTGAGCGCCCGGATCCCCGCGATCGCCCCGACGTTCCTGACGTCGCGCCCGTGCGCGGTCACGACGAGCGGCGCACGCGACGTGAAACCTGCGGCTAGCCCGGCGGGGACGAGGAAGTGCGCGTAGACGACATCGGGGTGGAAACTGCGGGCAGCCCGGAAGGCACGGCTGGCCAGGGTCGCGTAGCGCCGCTTGCCGCCGGCCCGCGTATCCAGCACCGCGCGCTCGACCTCGTGCCCGCGCGCGGCAAGTGCGCTTTCGAGCTGCGCAACGAAGACGCCCAGGTCGGGGTCGTCCGGCCCGGGGTACATCTGCGAGACGAGCAGGATCCGCACGACGCCGAGAAGCTTGACGCTTCGGCCGCGCGCCCGCGAGCCAGGGTCGCTCCCGGCCTCACAGACGCGCGGCCGTTGCCTCAGCCATTACGGCCGATACGCGGGGGCCCGCTTTGGAGCTCGCCGGCGCACGCGTCGCACGATCGACCGGATCTGCGCGAACGCGACACGCGTACGCGGCTCCGAGTTGCTCCGCGGCGGACGCTGGACGCGACGGTAGTCGTCGCTGATCCTGGCGATCCGCTCCCGGCAGTACTGGCGCCGATAGTCGGACTCGTAGTCCACGCTCGTTCCTCCTCTCTCGTTCGGTCTCGACGTTTTCGCCGCACCGAACCGGATAGAGAGGGGATTACGCGCGTCTACCGAAAAATTGGATTGCTAAAGCACAGACTGGTTTTAGCAGTCGATTTTTCGCACGAGAGGCGTGCGATCTCTGCTCCACCTCGACTCGGGACGGCCTTACTGGTCGAATGACGTCTCCACTACGAAGGACCTCCTTTCTCGTAGCGGCTGTCGGAAATTTCACCTCCAGAACCACAAAAGCGACCTCTCGGGTCGCCTTGCTCGAACGTGCTATGGAGCCGGTTTCCTTAGCCGGAGCACTTCCGAGCAAGGTGTCCAAAGAGGGGGCCGCTAGCTGTCACGATGTTCCAGTTCATGTCCCACCCTCCTTTCCTCGACTCGGAATAAGCGAGCAACAATACACGATCCATTCGCTCATGACAACTTATATCGTCCCGGATTTTCCGAACCGGAATTGGGGCTCAGGATGGTGTCCGTTGCGCGTCGTACATGCCGAACTCGTCGCGCAGCTCGTTGCAGATCTCGCCGACCGTGCAGCCGGCGCGCAGCGCCGCTCGAAGCGGTGGGAGCAGGTTCACGGCCCCCCGCGCAGCTTCCCGGACCGCTGCAAGTGTCGCGTCAGCCTCGACTTGGTCCCGTTCGGCGCGCACGTTCGCGGTCCGCTCAAGCTGGCGCCGCTCGGCCTCCGGGTCGATCCGCTGGAGCTCGATCTGCTCGGGCTCGTCCTCCTGGTACTGGTTGACCGCGACGATCACCCGCTCGCCGGACTCGACCTGCTGCGAGTAGCGGAACGCCGCCTCCTCGATCGCCCCCTGCACGAACCCCGCCTCCACGGCCGCGACGGCGCCGCCGAGCTCGTCGACCCGGGCGATGAGCTCGCGGGCGCCCTCCTCGAGCTCGTCCGTCAACGACTCGATGAAGTACGCGCCGCCCAGCGGGTCGGCCGTGTCGGTCCCGCCCGCCTCGTGCATCAGGAGCTGCTGCGTCCGCAATGCGATCCGCGCCGAGTGCTCGGTCGGGAGCGCCAACGCCTCGTCGAACGAGTTCGTGTGCAGCGACTGCGCGCCGCCAGCAACCGCGGACAGGGCCTGAATCGCCACGCGCACGATGTTGTTCTCGGGCTGCTGCGCGGTCAGCGTCGAGCCGCCGGTCTGCGCGTGGAAGCGCAGCGCCTGAGCCTTCGGGTTCGTTACTCCGAAGCGGTCGCGCATGATCTCCGCCCACAGGCGCCGTGCCGCGCGGAACTTCGCCACCTCCTGGAAGAAGTGGTTGTGCGCGTTGAAGAAGAACGAGAGCCGCTCGCCGAGCTCGTCCGGCGAGAGGCCTGCCGAGACCGCGGCCTCCACGTAGGCGATCCCGTTCGCGAGCGTGAAGGCCAGCTCCTGGACCGCCGTCGAGCCGGCCTCGCGGATGTGGTACCCGGAGATCGAGATCGTGTTCCAGTGGGGCAGCCTGTCCTCGCAGTACGCGAACAGATCCGTGGTCAGCCGCATCGAGGGCCGAGGCGGGAAGATGTAGTTCCCACGCGCGATGTATTCCTTGAGGATGTCGTTCTGGACGGTGCCGCGCAGCTTCTCGGCCGGCACACCCTGGTCTTCGGCGACCAGCTCGTAGAGCAGCAGGAGCAGCGCCGCCGGCGCGTTGATGGTCATCGACGTCGACACACGATCGAGTGGAATCCCGTCGAAGAGCAGCTCCATGTCGGCGAGGGAGTCGATCGCGACCCCGGTGCGCCCCACCTCGCCGTTCGCGCGCGGGTCGTCGGAGTCGTAGCCGAGCTGTGTCGGCAAGTCGAACGCGACCGAGAGGCCGGTCTGCCCGCGCTCGAGGAGATAGCGGAAGCGCTCGTTCGTCTCCTCGGCCGACGCAAACCCCGCGTACTGGCGGATCGTCCACGGCCGCCCGCGGTACATGTCCGGGTAGGGGCCGCGCGTGAACGGGAACTCGCCGGGCGCCTCGAGCGCGCCGGGAGCGTCGGTGGAGGTATAGACCGGCTTGATCTCGATCCCGGAGTCGGTCTCGCGCCGATCTGTCGTCGCCACTGTCCGAATCCTAGACTTGCTCGGCGTCCACCTCGGCCGCCTCGGCGTCGCCGACGAGCCCCTGGAGCGCGACCCTGACGCGAAACACGACCTCTTCGTGCTTGTCGAGCCCGCCGTCGAGCGCCTCGTTGAGCGCGTCGAGCAGCTTCAGGACCGCGGGCAGACCCGCGTCGTACAGCTCGCGGCCCTCCGGGGTCAGGCGCAGGAGCGTCGAGCGCCCGTCGCGCGGGTGCGGGACCTCCTCGACGTGCCCGTTGTCGACCATCCTCTTGATCGCGTCCCGCACCGTTGTCCGACGCTGGCCCGTCGCCTGCGCGAGCTTCGTCCGCGTGACCGGCTGGAGCGCCGCGACGAACGAGACCCAGCCCCACTTTTCGAGCTCGACTCCCCGCGCGCGGAGCTCGTTCCAGAGGAACTCGTGGGCGTAGCGGGAGGCGACGCCGAGCTCGTTGATGATCGCGCCACGCGTGAGGCGTTCGCTCTCGGCCATCGGGAGCCCATGATACGAGCGGGTCTCAGCGCACCTTGAAGACGAACTTCCGCGAGCGGCCGGCCGCGTTCGAGACAGTCACGACTAGTCGCTTGCCGCGCGCCGCCTTCGGGAGCGACCAGCGGCAACCGCGACGCAGCTTGCGTCCTGCGAGCGTCGCGCGGCAGGTGATGTTCTTCCCGACGGCCCTGAAGGCCTTGCCCGCCCTGGGGGTTGCCGGGACGAAGCGCACAGACACCGGCGGACGGATCTTGGGCGCGAAGGTGACGAAGACCTCGTTCGGCCCCGTCGAGTCGGGAGCACGATCTTCCTCGCTGCCGCCGTAGCTCTCGACGATGTAGCGGATCGCCTTCTTCGCCCCGATCTCGGCCGCGGGCACCGTGATCGTCGCCGTGGCGCCGCCGATCGCGCCCGTCGCCCTGGACGGGTAGGGCAGGAACTGCTGCCCGTCCCAGGCGCCGGGCTCGAACACGCCGTCGGCGGTCCGGAAGATGAACCAGTAGTCGACGCCGTCGGAGTGGCCGGTGTTCGGGTTGGCGTCCGCGTCGACCAGCAGGGAGAAGCCGACCCCGCCGCCGAACGAGGGCGGCGCCGCGAACGCGATGCGGAAGGTCAGCCGCCCCGAGTCGGTCGAGGTCGCGGAGACGTGCGTGATGTCGGGGATTCCGCTCACGTCGCCGGCCGGATCGTCGAAAGCTGCGGAGTTCCCCGCCGCAGCCGTCGGCACCAGGGCGAGGACGCTGAGAGCAACGAGGGACAGAAGCGGGCGCGCCATTCCGAACCTCCCGAGAGTTACGGCGATTTCGCCGTAACTATGGCGAGTTCGCCTTACTTCGTCAAGGCCGGGCCGCGCACTACCACCATGCTCCACTCGGGCGCCGGGACGAAGCCGAGCTTCTCGTTCAGGCGCCGCATGGGTTCGTTCCGCTCCTCGCTCTCGGTGAGAAGCCGCTTGATGCCTGCGCGCTTCGCCGCCGCGATCTCGGCGCGCTTCAGCGCTGTGGCAACTCCCCGCCTGCGCCAGTCCCGGCGGGTCGCGGTCAGCCCGTGGAACGCCTTCTCGCCATGCGCCTGGAGAGCGGCGTAGCCGACGACATCGTCGCCCGCGAGCGCGAGGAAACAGAGCTCCGGCCGGCGGTCCGGCCTGTCGATCTCGTGCGCGCGCCACGCCTCGAACGTCTGGACGCCGGTCGAGCCCGGGATGTCCTCGTCTGCCTGACAGGAGACCGCGTACATCTCCTGCAAGCGATCGGGCTCCTCCACGCGCGAGAAGACCCGGACTCCGTCGGGTGGCTCGACCTCGGGCGGATCGATTCCCTCGAGCTCGAGCACGAGGGCCTTCTCGGCGCCGACCTGGACGAAGCCGCGCCGCTCGACGAACGCTCTCGACTCGGCGTCGCTCTCCCGCACCTCGCCCTGGAGGGTGTCCTTTCCCAGCCCGCGGGCCCGGCTAGAGATCTCGGCCAGCAGCGCCGACCCGATCCCGCGGTGCCGCACGGACGGCACGACCGCGATGTCGGCCTCGGCGAACAGGCCCCGCGGCCGAACGAGCCCGCAGGCGACCGGGTCGCCGTCGAGTCGGGCGACGAGATAGCTGAGTTCCTCTTTCGACTCGAGGTCGAAGCGGAGGTTCTCGATCGCCGGGTTCGCATCCGGTACGACGAGGCGAAAGATGTGGCTCCACGCCTCGAGATCGGCGTCAGTCTCCGCAGCGTCGACGCTGAGCTGCGAGAGCTCCTGCTCGTGCATGTGATGTCCTCCTGAGTCGGTGGGTGCTACTGCGTGAACCGGTTTCTGGACATACACACCACCTCCCGAAGGCGCGCACGGGGCGCGGACGGAGACCCCAGGATCCTATAAGACGGCCGCACTGGCAAAGCCGGCGCGGCCTTCATGGTCGGCATCGCAAGCGACGCCTAAGGTGTGCGGCGATGAGTGTCCATGTCAGGTTGTTCGCGGGCCTGCGCGAGCACGCCGGTTGGTCGGAGCGCGAGCTCGAGGGTGTCGAGCGCGTCAGTGACGTCTGGCCCGCGCTTTCCCTCGGCGAGGAGCCGGAAGGCCTGCTCTACGCGGTCAACCGCGAGTACGCCGAACCGGATCAGGAGCTGCGCGACGGCGACGAGGTGGCGCTGATTCCGCCGGTCTCGGGCGGGGCCTTCCGCGTCACCGCTGAGCCGCTCTCGCTCGACGCCGCCGTCGCCGAGGTGGCCGACGAGCAGGCAGGGGCGATCGCGACCTTCACGGGAACCGTGCGGCGGCAGTCGCGCGGGCGCGAGGTCACGCACCTCGAATACGAGGCCTACGCGGAGATGGCCGAGGACGTGATGGCCAAGCTCGCCGTAGACCTCGAGGCGAGCCACGAGCTCTGCCGCGTGGCAATCCACCACCGCGTCGGCCGGCTCGAGATCGGCGAGGCGAGCGTCGTGATCGCCGTCTCGGCGCCGCACCGCCAGGACGCCCTCGCAGCGTGCCGCGAGGCGATCGACACGCTCAAGGAGACGGTGCCGCTCTGGAAGAAGGAGCTTTATGAGGGCGGCGGAGAGTGGATCGGCCGCGGGTCCTGAGCGTCGCCGTTCGAGGCCTGGATCCGTGGGTGACGAGAGCGAGCTGAACCGCGGCGGCCGCGTCGAGGCGGCCCCAGCCGAGCTCCTCGTTCCACGTCTCGCCTGAGGCGCTCCGCTTCAGTACCTTCGCCACCTGACGGGCGGTCAGCCACGGGTTCGCGCCCCAGACGAGCGCGGCCGCTCCTGCGACCTCGGGAGCGGCAAATGATGTCCCGCTCGCCCAGCCGTAATACCCGGGCGAGGCCCAGGGAACATCCGCGTGCGGCCAGCCGGCGTCCGTCGACTCGGCGGCGAAGACGTTCAGGCCCGGTGCTGCCAGCGAGAGGTATGAGCCGGTGTTGGAGAAGTCGGCCCGCGTGCCGTCCATCTGGGTCGCGCCGACCGCGAGGCCGATGCCGCCGCGACCGTTCGAGCCGAGCGACTGGAGCAGCACCGCCGGGTACTGGGGGGCGTTCGTCCCCTGGTACTCGTTCCCCGCGGCGGCGACGATCAGGACGCCGTGCCGCGCCGCGTAGTGGATTGCCCGGCGCTCGATCCGCGAGCTCTCGTCGCCGCCGATCGAGAGGTTGATGATCTTCGCGCCGTGCTTGACGGCGTAGACGATCGCGGCCGCCTCCTCGACGTCCGTCACGTACCCGTCTGACCCGATCGCCTGGACGACGAGCAGCTTCGCGTCGCCCCCGAACCCGGACACGCCGACCCCGTTCGTGACCGACCCCGCAGCGAGCGACGAGACGAACGTTCCGTGCCCGAGCACATCGCGCACGCGGTGCGAGCGCGAGAGGACGCTCCAGGTGCGGGGATCCTTGTCGCGGATATCGGGCGCGCCCAGGTCGGCGCCGCTGTCGATCACGGCGATCTTGACTCGGGCCGCTGCGCGCAAGACCCCGTCCGGCACGGCCTCCATGTCTGCCGCGTCCCACTGCCACTCCCAGGCGACGCCCGGCAGGTAGGTCTGGGCGAGCGCGGGCTCCTCCACTGTGAGCTCGCGGCGAAGGACGGGTTGCTGACCGAGTGGCTGACTCGTCTCGACGACCGCGCGTTGAAGCGCCGGGAGCGTCCGGAGAACTCGGACGCCCGAGTCTGCAAGCGAATCGAGGTCCGCGCGAGACGTATACGCGACCACCTGGCGCGTGGCTGGGCTCGAAGCTGGCGTTGCGCTCGGCGCGGCGAGAAGGGCGAAAGCTGCCACCACGCAGAGCACCCGGGCGACGGCGCTCATGCATGCGGCAATCGACGCGCATCACTCGATCGAGTACCCCTGAACGAGGGATGAGACGACTCTTGCCGCGTTCTTCTCAGACGATCGGCGGGCCGTGTAGAGGTCGGCACGACCCGCACTTGAACCGGTACGAGCCCGAGCTGGTGTCAGGTCTTGCGCTCGAGCGTGAATGCAAGACCTGACACCAAAGCCACTACTAGGCGACAACCATCGAGAATGCCTCGTCGGTACGGGTGGCCGTGACCGGGCTGGCTGCGGCCGTTGAAACCAGCGTTCGGGTGATGACTTCGTACTGCCCCGCCGCGCAGTTGCCAGCCTGTGTGATCGCCGGGTTGTCAACTTGGATGGTGGTATTTGTGTCTCCGCTGTAGGTGAAGATCACCGAGGCCACGAGTGTCGTCGTTGCCGGGTCGATTCCACCGCCGAGGGTGATGCAGTAGGTGCCCGCTCCGTTCTTGTTGACCGTCACGTTCTTGCTAAGAGACGTGTTGACCGTCCCATCCGCGGCGACGACAGCGTAGGCCCGTGCGGTCCCGGGAACTCCCTGCACTCCCTGCAAGCCTGTTGCGCCCTTTGCACCCGTAAGGCCGCGAAGACCCCGATTGCCCTTCAGTGTCTTCCGAGCCTTCTTGCTGATGTCCTTCGCCTGTAGCGACCCGTTGATCACCTGTGGCGACCCGACGCTGTTCCTCGGCAAGGCGTTTGAGGCTGCGTACGTTGTCCCGCCCAGCGCCAAGAACAGCGCCAGCAACGCGATCGCGTTATGGCGCAAGAAGCGCGTGAATCTTCTGGTCATCTAACCCGTCCTTTCGTTGCGAGTGGAGCCCCGACGGCGTGCTGGGGATTCTGTCTCGCACACAGGACGGCGGTGGGCGGCCGATCCTTCCCTCAGCTGAGCGCGGTCGCGTTCACCACCTCGACCCAGCCGTTGACCCAGTTGTTGTCGTCGAGGTTGCTCGCGCCGTTGTTCTTGACGCAGAACCCGACCGTGAACGTGCCCGCGCCGGGGGCGACGCTCGCCGAGACCGAGAACGCCTGGCGAGCCGCGACCGGCGTCTCCAGGAAGTCGACGCCGGCCCAGTTCTGGAGCGTCGAGCTCGTCGACGGCTTGTAGCAGAGGCCGTACCAGATGTTGGTGCCGCCGCTGGAGCCCAGCAGCGCCACCGCCGAGCCGACCAGCCGCTGGCTCGCGGACGTCGTGACGCTGAGCGTCGGGCCAGCGAACACGTAGATGTTCGAGTTCGCGATTGCGGGGGCAATGCCGCCGTTGAGCGTCCCGGTGCCCACGACTCCGGTCGGCCCGGTCGGCCCCGCGTGACCGGTCGGCCCGAGGTGACCCTGTCGGGCCTACATGACCGGTCGCGCCCGAGTGCCCGGTCGGGCCCGCGTGCCCGGTCGAGCCCGTGGCGCCCTTCGCGCCGGCGAGCCCCGTCGGTCCCGCCCCGCCCGGCGGCCCCTGGCCTCCCGGTGCCCCCGCCGAGCCCGGCGGCCCCTGGGCTCCCTGCGCGCCGGGAACGCCCTGTGCGCCCCGACCGCCCTTCAGCGACTTGATCGCCCCGTTTGTCAACCGGTTCTTCGGGATCGAGTGCGGCGCGATCTGCGTACCCCTGATGGCCCCTGCCGCGGCAAAGGACGTTCCGCCCAGTGCGACGAACAACGCGAGCAGACCCAGGTGATGTAGCCGCAGGTATGCGGCAACCCCTCTCAACATGACAGCCCCCTTCGAGTCGACGGCACTCCTCTTGGAGGTGCACACAGCTAAGCACCATTTCCCCTGCTCTTACAAGGGCCCGACCGGAGCTACGATGAGTCCGTGAGCCAGCTCTACACGCCGCCCGAGCTCGAGCCGGACCCGGACCTTCGCGACTACGAGCCCATTCAGCCCGAGTCGGGCTGGAAAAGCCTTGCGCGCAAGTTCTGGGCCCCGCTCGCCGCGATCGGCGCCTTCCTGGCCAAGTTCTGGTACCTGGCCGCCGCGCTGCTCAAGTTCAAGGTCTTCACCGTCGCGGCGACGATGATCGTCTCGGTCGGCGCGTACGCGCTGCTCGGAGGCTGGTGGTTCGGAGTCGGGCTCGTCTTGCTGATCTTCGTGCACGAGATGGGCCACGTCCTCGAGCTCCGGCGGCAGGGCGTCCCTGCCTCGGCGCCGCTCTTCATTCCGTTCATGGGCGCCGTCGTGGGCATGAAGCAGATGCCGAAGAACGCGTGGCACGAGGCGCAGGTCGCGCTGGCCGGGCCGATCGTGGGGACGCTCGGCGCGCTCGCGGTCTGGGGGCTCGGGATCTACTACGACTCGAACTTCCTCAAGGCGCTCGCGTTCATCGGCTTCCTGCTGAACCTGTTCAACCTCCTGCCGATCGTCCCGCTCGACGGAGGCCGCGCCGTGGCCGCCCTGCACCCGGCGGTGTGGCTGCTCGGGCTGATCGGGCTCGTCGCGCTCCTCATCTACTCGCCGAACCCGATCCTGCTGATCGTCCTCCTGCTCGGCGCCAGCGAGCTGTGGAACCGCTGGCAGACCCGCCACCACCCGGAGCTCCAGGACTACTACCGCGTGAAGCCATGGCAGCGATTCGTCGTCGCCACTGTCTACCTCGGCCTCGCCGCGTTCCTCGTGCTCGCCATGGAGGCGACGCACGTGCCCCGCAATTTCTAGGTGGAGGACCGCCGCCTCCTAGCGCGGGAAGACGGCGACCTGGCCGGTCACGTCGCGCGGATCGCGGAGGAGTTCCGCGAGGGGTTCATCGCCGTCGAGCGCATCAACCGCCCCGCGATCACGATCTTCGGCTCCGCACGGGTGAGCGAGGGCGACCCGGCCTACGAGGAAGCACGCGAGGTGGCGCGCAGGCTCGCCGAGGCGGGGTTCGCGATCGTGACCGGAGGCGGGCCCGGCGCGATGGAGGGCGCGAACCGGGGCGCGCAGGAGGGCGGTGGCATCTCGGTCGGCTTCAACATCGAGCTCCCGCACGAGCAGCACGAGAACCCGTACCTCGACATCGCGATGACGTTCGACCACTTCTACGTGCGCAAGACGATGTTCGTGAAGGCAGCCGAGGGCTTCGTGATCTTCCCCGGCGGGTTCGGGACGCTCGACGAGCTGTTCGAGTCGCTGACGCTGATCCAGACGGGCAAGGTGCTCCACTTCCCGGTCGTGCTCTACGACACCGACTACTGGCGCCCGATGCTCGACTGGATCAACGCTCGGCTGCTCGCGGAGGGGATGGTCTGGCCCGAGGACGTGGCGCTCCTCCGCCTGACCGACGACCCGGACGAGGCGGTGGCGATGATCCTCGAGGGCTGCGAGCGGCGGGCCGCTCAGTCGGCGAGAGAGGCCGCGAAGGCCGACGGCCAGTAGCTGGCCGCGCCCGACGTCGGCAGGACGTCGATCGGCGTGCTCTGCATCGTCAGGCCCTTCGAATCCGTCGCGGTAATCGACTGCTTACCGGCCGTGCGGAGGATCACGTCGTCGAAGACGTGCTGCGCGGCATCGGTCTGCACATAGGTGTAGGCGCCGGGCAGCGTCGCCTTCGGGTCGGTGCTCTTCAGAGAGACCGTCGTCCCCGCGTAGGGGTACGCGTTGTTGCCGTAGACGTCGACGGCGCGAACCGTGACGCCGAAGGGAACGCCGACGGTCGCGACGCTCGTCACGCCGACGAACAGCGACGCGGCGAGCCCTCCGCGGACCCGGACGATCGGCTGCTTCCTCCGCCCGAGCGGCTTGAACTTCGTCTTGTGCCCGCCCTTGGACGAGCGGGTGCGCGAGAGGAAGATGTAGCCGTCCGCGGCGATCTCCGGCGCGGTCGCCTTGTGGAAGAGCAGCTGGAAGCTCTGGCGCCGACCGCAGGCGGTCGTGATCGTGATCCGGCGCACCTTGACCGAGGCGATCTTCGTCCCGCGGCCGCACGTTCCGCGCCTGAGCTCGACGTGGCCGGGAGTCGCGGCGTTCGCCCGCTGCGGGAACGTCCAGCCCCGCGGGAAGTCGACGATCGTCTGGCCCTTCAGCGGCGACGAGTCCGCCGTGAATGTGAACGTGAGCTCGTTGTTCGTCGAGCCCGCCGTGACGATCGTCGGGGTCACCGTCATCCGCCCGATCCCGCTCGGCGACGAGGCCGCGCCCATGGCGGCAGGAAGCGCCAGCACGCCCAGCAGGGCGGCAAGCGCCGGCATGAGTGCTCGTATCGTCGTTCCCATCACCGACCCCTCAGCGCGGAAGCGCGAACCCGAAGTTAAGCAGGAGGCGCGCGTCGCGGTAGGGGTCCAGGGAGTGGAGCATGACCGCGATCAGCCGTCGGTCGCCGCGGTGAGCGGACGCTACGAGGCAGTGCCCGGCGACGGTCGTCCAGCCGGTCTTGACGCCGTCCGCACCGCGGTAGGAGCCCAGCAGCTGGTTCTTGTTCACGTAGACCTTGCCGAAGGTCGGCGCCGACCACGGCACGCGGGCGATCTTCGTGCTGACGACCTTGCGGAAGCGCGGGTCGCGCATCGCGTACCGGGCCAGCGCCGCGAGGTCCCAGGCGCTCGAGCGGTTGCCCTGGTCGATCAGGCCGCTCACTGACGCGAAGTGCGTGTCGCCGAGGCCGAGCTCGCGGGCCTTCTCGTTCATCAGTTTCGTGAAGGCTCGGCCGGAGCCCGCGACGGCATGCGCGAGCGTGAGCGCGTCGTCGTTCCCGGAGAAGATCAGGAGCCCGTCGAGGAGCTTCCAGACCGCGACGCGCTCCCCGGCCCGGAGGCCCTCGCGCATGAGCGGCATGCGCGCTGCCGCGGCCGGGACCTTCACCATCTGGTCGAGAGGCAGCCGCTCGAGCACGATCGTCGCGGTCATGATCTTCGTCGTCGAGGCGATCGGCAGCGGCCGGTGCGGGCGCTTCTCCCAGAGAACCGTGCCGTTGTCGGCGTCGACGAGGATGGCCGTGCTGGCGGTCACGCTCGGGTGGCCCTCGCGCGGAGGTGTCGGCGCCGAGAGGAGCCGGACCGGTGGCGGCGTGGATGTGCGGGCGGCGCGTGCGGGTGCGACGGCAGCCGCCGACGCGGCATGGGAGTGGAAATGCCTGAAGCCGAGGAACGCGGCCGCGCAGAGAGCCAGGACGACGGCGAGCAGGACGATCAGGCCTCGCCGCCGGGCCCGCCGGCGACGCCGAACCGGCGTGAGAACGGGGTAGGGCACCGGCAAACGAGTTTAGTCCCGCGCGACCTTAGACTTGAGGAATGCGCCTTCGCGACCTCCCTTCGGTCGACGAGCTCGCCCGCGACGAGCGCCTGGCGGGAGAGCCGCCCGCCCTCGCGGTCGAGGCGGCTCGGACGGCCCTCGCGCGCGCGCGTGAAGAGATTAAGACCGGTCACGACCCCGGCGACCTCAGTGAGCGGGTGCTCGCGGAGCTCTCGTCGGCGCGGACGCCGAGCCTCCGAAGGGCGCTGAACGCGACCGGCGTGATCGTCCACACGAACCTCGGGCGGGCGCCGCTTGCAGAGGCCGCGCTCGAGCGGGCTCTCGAGGTCGGCCGCGGCTACTCGAACCTCGAGTACGACCTGCAGGCCGGCGGGCGCGGGTCGCGCCAGGATCACGTTGCGGCGATCCTCAGGCGCTTGACGGGCGCCGGGGCGGCGCTGGTCGTGAACAACAATGCGGCCGCGGTGATGCTGGCTCTGGCCGCGCTCGCCGAGGGCCGCGAGGTCCTCGTCTCACGCGGCGAGCTGATCGAGATCGGCGACGGTTTTCGGATCCCGGACGTGCTCGCGCGATCCGGCGCGCGGCTCCGCGAGGTCGGCACGACCAACCGTACGCGCGCCGCCGACTACGAGCGGGCGATCGGCCCGGAGACGGCAGTACTGCTGCGCGTACACCAATCGAACTTCCGCGTGGTCGGCTTCACCGAGCGGCCTTCCCTGGAAGAGCTCGCGGCAGTGGCGCGACGGCACGGGCTACCGCTCGTGGACGACCTCGGCTCCGGGGCGCTCTTCCTTAGTAACAGTCTGTTACTAGGTGACGAGCCGACCGCCCACGAGAGCCTCGGGGCGGGGGCGGATCTCGTCTGCTTCTCGGGCGACAAGCTGCTCGGCGGGCCGCAGGCCGGGATCGTCGTCGGGAACCCCGAGGTGGTCGAGAAGCTTCGCCGCCACCCGCTGCAGCGGGCGCTGCGCGCGGACAAGCTCACGCTCGCAGCGCTCGAGGGAACACTCGGCCTCTACCTCGATCCCGAGCGCGCCGCTCGCGAGGTGCCCGTGCTCCGGATGCTGCAGGAGCCGGTGGAGGCGATTCGCGCTCGGGCCGAGCGGCTCGCCGATGCGGTCGGCGGCGAGGTCGAGGAGACCGTCGGGCGCGTCGGAGGCGGAGCCCTGCCGCTGGCCGAGCTGCCGAGCTTCGCCTGCGCCGTCGAGGAGGAGCTCGTCGCACCTCTACGCGCAACCGAGCCGCCGGTGATCGGCGTCGTCCGCGACGGCCGCCTCCTGCTCGACTGCCGAACGCTGACCGACTCCGAGGTCGACGAGGTCGCCGCCGCCGTCTCCTCGGCGCGCAGATGAGCGAGCCCTCGCCCGACGAGCGCGTCTGGACTCTTCTCCGCGGAGCGCTCGGGACCCGTGCGCTCGCGATCGTCGCCGAGCTCGGCGTCGCCGATGCGCTGGCCGACGGGCCAAGGCCCGTGGCGGAGGTCGCGGATGAGGTCGGCGCAGACCCGGACACGCTGCACCGGCTGCTGCGCGCCCTCGCGAGCGAAGGCGTCTTCTCCGAGCAGAAGCCCGGCGTCTTCGGGAACACGAACGCGTCGGAGCTGACCCGGCGCGAAGCGGCCTGGGGCGACTTCGCCCACCTCTTCGGCGGCGTGTGGTACCGGACGATGGGCGAGCTCGGCCCGACCGGCGAGCCGTCCTTCCCGAAGGCCTTCGGGACCGACTTCTGGGCCTGGCTGGCAGCCCACCCCTCCGAACGCGCCGCGTTCGACCGCTCGATGCAGCAGGGCATGGAGCCGCGCGTCGAGCGGCTGGCCGCCCTCGACTGGCGCGGCGACGAGACGGTGGTCGACATCGGCGGCGGGAACGGATCGGTCCTGGCGGCGTTCCTGCGACTCCAGCCCAAGCTGCGGGGAATTGTCTTCGACCTGCCCGAGACCGTCCGCGACGAGGAAGCGCTGGGTGACCGGATCGAGTTCGTCGAGGGCGACTTCTTCGACCGGGTCCCGGAGGGAGACGCCTACATCCTTTCTGGGATCCTCCACGACTGGAACGACGAGCGGGCGGCCACGATCCTCCGCACGATCCATGCTGCGGCTCCGCCCGGGGCGCGCCTGCTGATCGTCGACGGCGTCGTCGAGGAGGGGAACGAGCCGGACGGGACGAAGTGGCTCGACCTCCTCATGCTCGCGCTGCTCGACGGCCGGGAGCGGGACGAGCAGCAGTGGCGCGAATTGCTCGCGGCCGGCGGCTTCGAGCCTGTCGGGATCCGCGACGGGCTGATCGACGCCGTGCCCGCCTGATGGAGGTCACCCCAGTCGAGGACCCGGCCGCGCGCTCGGACCTCTGCCGATCGGTCCTCGAGGCGCTCCCGGAGTGGTTCGGGATCGAAGAGGCCGTTCGTCGCTACATCCGGGAGGTCGCCGACCTGCCGACGTTCGCCAGCGGAAGCGACGGGTTTCTGTCACTCAAGCTCCACACCGATGCGGCCGCGGAGATCTACGTCATGGGCGTTCGGCCCCCGAACCAGGGCCAGGGCCTGGGTACGGCACTTGTGGAGGCTGCTGAGGGATTCCTCCGCGAGCGCGAGGTCGAGTTCTTGCAAGTAAAGACGCTCGGGCCGTCGCAGCCGGACGAGGGCTACGCGCGGACCCGTCACTTCTACGAGACGTGCGGCTTCCAGCCGCTCGAGGAGACGACCGAGATCTGGGGCGAAGCGAACCCGTGCCTGATCATGGTCAAGTCCCTGCGCTGATGCCGCTGACCGTCGGGACAGCCGGCCACATCGACCACGGCAAGACCTGGCTCGTCCGTGCGCTGACCGGCAAAGACACCGACCGGCTGCCCGAGGAGCAGGCGCGCGGGATCTCGATCGAGCTCGGGTACGCGCAGCTGGAGCTGCCGAGCGGGCAACGGCTCTCGCTCGTCGACGTCCCCGGGCACGAGCGGTTCGTGCGCACGATGGTCGCGGGCGCGACCGGGATCGACCTCTTCCTGCTCGTGATCGACGCGCGCGAGGGCGCGCGGCCCCAGACGCACGAGCACCTCGCGATCCTGCGGCTGCTCGGCGTCGACCGAGGCGTCGTCGCGGTCACGAAGGCGGACGCCGTCGACAAGGAGACGCTCGAGCTCGCGCTCGACGAGGCTCGGGAGCTCGTTCCCGGGGCGGAGGTCGTCGCCGTGAGTGCCAAGACCGGCGAAGGGCTCGACGAGCTGCGCGCCGCGCTCGAACGATGCGCGGCCTCGGTCGTGCACGAGCGGCCGGGCGGGGCGGCGAGGCTCTACATCGACCGCGCGTTCAGCCTCACGGGCGTGGGGACCGTCGTCACCGGGACGCTCTGGTCGGGCTCGATCGGCGTGGGCGACGAGCTGCGGGTCGAGCCTTCGGGCCTCCGCACGCGCGCACGAAGCGTCCAGGTGCACGATCGCGAGGTCGACCGGGCCGAGGCCGGCCAGCGTGTTGCGGTGAACCTCCCCGGGATCGAGCGCTCGCGGCTGCAGCGCGGCGACGTGCTCGTCGAGTCGGGCCACTACCCGGTCAGCTGGCGGCTCGACATCGCGCTCGAGGAGCTCGAGCCGGTCCCGGCCGCGGTCACGGCTCACCTCGGGACGAGCGACGTGCCGGCACGACTCGTGCGCGAAGGCCGCTACGCACAGCTGCGGCTCCGCTCACCGGTGGTCGCGGCGCGCGGGGACCGAGTGGTGCTGAGGACGGAGACGACGGTCGGCGGCGGGCTCGTCCTCGATCCGTCGCCGCCACGCGGGCTCGACGCCGAGCGGCTCGCGCTGCTCGAGACCGGCGAGCCGGAGGCGATCGTGCGCGCGCTGGCGAGCGAGCCCGTCACGGCCGCGAGCCTGCAGGCGCGTGGGCTTCTCGCCCCGTCCGAGCTGGCGCAGGGCCTCGCCGCTCTCGAGCAGGCCGGCGACTGGTACTTCACGCCCGAGTGGCTGGAGGAGCTGCGCGCGTCTGCGCGCGAGCGGCTTGCCCGCCGAGCGGAGGAGTCGCCGTTGGATCCCGGGTTGCCGCTCGCGGAGCTGGTACCGCCCGAGCCGTGGGCGCAGTCGGTCGCGCCGCTTCTTCGCGTGGAGCGCCGTGAAGGCAAGGCGTATCTCCCGGGCTCGGCCCCGCAGCTCGGGGAGAAGGCGGCGGCCGCTGCCGAGATTGAGGCGAGCCTCGCAACGGACGACCTCGTCAAGATCGACGACCGCGACCTGGCCGCGTTCCTCGAAAGCGAGGGGCGGCTGAAGCGGGTCGGCGACGGGCTCGCCGTCTCGACCGAGCTCTACGAGCGCGGACTGGAGGCGCTGCACACCGTCTCGCCGATCACGATCGCCGGCTTCCGCGACGCGCTCGGGATCGGCCGTCGCGCCGCGCAGCTCCTGCTCGAGCGCTTCGACGCCGACGGCCTCACGCGCCGCGTCGGCGACGAGCGTGTGCTGCGCCGCGCAGCCGCGCGCTAGGACACGAGCGCCCGGAACTCCTCGTCCTGGCGCAGCGAGTCGAAGTCGGAGTCTCCCCTGGCCAGCTCGACCATCCCGGGGTTGAGCCGCAGGGCCTCCGCCAGGTGCGCGACCGCGTCCTCGCGGCGATCCGCCAAGGCCTCGTAACAGGCGAGGTTGTAGAGCATCGGCGCCGATTGCGGTACCCGGTCGAGCTGGCGGGAGATGTTCTCGATGGCGCCCGCGTAGTCGCCCTTGTCGTACAGCTCGTACGACTCGAGCGAGAGGACGCTGCTCCAGTGGATCACGAGCAGCCGCCGCAGCTCCTCGAGTGGCTCGGGGTGGTCGTCGACGCGCAGGTCGACGACCCGGTCGAGCCCGAATCGGCTCGTGGCGGCTGCGCCCGCGCGCTCAACGACGAGCGCGGCCGACTGCTTCCCCCGCCGGTCGCCTCCTGCGGCTTCGGCTGCGTCGAGCGCGTCCATCAACCGTTCGGCGAGCGCCTTCCCGGCGGAGCCCTCGAACGACTCGGCCATCGCGTCGATCACCTCCGCGCCCGTCAAAAGGTTGCCCTGAACGGCGTAGCAGTCACCCTGACGGTCCCCGGCCCAGTCCTCGCACTCGGAGCCCGTGTAGCTCGCGGCGCGCCCGTCTGCCGTGACCGCGCCGTACTGACGGCGGGCGCCCAGCCCGTCGCCTTCGACCACGTGCTCGAGGGCAGCACTCGGCTCTGCGCCACCGGCAAGCGCGTCGAGGATGCGTGGGCCGGAGGCCGACAGCGTGTACGACTGCGTCGCCGCAGCGCCCACGCCGGCGCGAACCCACGGCACGAGCGCCCCGACGGTGAAGGCGCGCGACTGCACGGCGCACCCGACCTCGCCCGCATCCCGGTCCGCAGCGACGATCGAGTACGTGCCGCGGAGGTGGGTGCTCACACCCGCGATCGTAAGCCACCCTCGATGCGTACGCCGTTACGCTGATTCCGGAGCGGCATGGGCCCGGTGGCTCAGCTGGTCTTCAAAACCGGTGCGGTCGTGTAACCCACGGCTCGGTAGGTTCGACTCCTGCGCCGCTCCGTTGAGCCGAAACCCGCTTCGTGAGGCGGGTTTCGGCGTCTCTAGGCGGTTCTTAGCGGTTTCAAGCGATACGACGAGCCGCGGATGAGAGCGGCGCTCGGCACTGGCGCCGACTGGCGCAAAACTGGCGCAATCAGGATCGGCATTGAGCGAACAGTCAGTCGTCTGCCGGATCGGTCCAAACGCCCAGCTGTTCCAGTACCCGGATCGCATCATCGGCACGGTCGTAATCGTGCTCGTTGATCTCCGTCGTCATCTCCTCGACTGGACGCCCCGACTCGCGGTAGTGCCGCTCATAAGAGCGGTGCGATGACTCGGAGAGCGCCTGACGAAGGTCTTCGCGCGATACCGTCACTGAGCCGAAGACTAAGCACAAGAGAGCCGGCGCTGCGGAGATGGCGAGCTAGTGAGCCTCGGCTAAGCACGCTGATTCGGTGGAGACAGCAGGGTCAGTGGATTCCCCGTATGCGGACTCAGGGCATCACCTGATGAACATCCGCACCCCAAGCACCCAGACTTGCTGGTCAGAGCCGGGTGATCGGGGCCTCCCCAGACCTGCTTTCCGAGGCTGAGCGGCGCTTCGTCTCGCCGCGAGATGGTCACCCGGCTCTCAGCATGTTCGGCTCGGATCGCCACGAGGCTCTCGTGGACGACGCCCAACTCGACTAGCTCAGCGAGCGCCGACTCGACGCGCGGCCCCTGGATGCCGCGCGACGTGCGAGAGTGGAGACGTGCCGCTAACCGCCCCGCTAATCGACGACAGGAACTACGCCGAGCTTCTGGGTGAAGCGCTCGCGCGAATCCCTGTGTATACGCCGGAATGGACTGATTTCAACCGCAGCGACCCAGGCGTCACTCTCGTCGAACTCTTCGCGTTCCTCGGCGACGCATTGCTCTCCTACCGCGAAGACGATCGCGCCCGGCGGAGGCAGCGGCGACGCCGACGAGCCTTGCTTCTAGCAGGTGTATCTGGAGCGACCTTCGCCGTTTGGTGGGTCTGGAGGAACAACAACGGCTAGGGGCGGCAGCCTGGCGGTGACGCATGAAGGGCCGGGCGGCGAGCCGAACGCCTAGGACGCTTCCCGCGACCCGGCCACCGCTCAAGCTATTCCCCGAGTTCGCCGCCGACTAGTCGCTGCGCAGCTCTCGTCGGACGGGCGCGCGCGACTACCGGCGATGCTCGAACGTCACGCTGGCCAGGCGGGTCAGTTCTTGCGTGCGCTCGATCGACCTGCTGGACGCGATCTACGCGGCGTCGTACAGAAGGCGGAGGGTGAGATCCGCCGAAAAGCCCTGTTTCAGGAGCTCAACTACCGCTTTGTCATCAATCTCGATCTGCGCCGCGAGCAGTAGCGCTTCGCACGGCTCCGCGCCCGCCCCGACGAACACCCGTAGACGTTGGCGCAGCAAGCGCTCTGCCTGAGCCGCCGTCAGTTCTTCGAACTCTGCCGCAGTCACCGAAGTTCTCCTTTGCCGCCGCGCACTTGTCGTGCTCGTGTGGCGTATCGACCTACTCCGCGCCTGGCGCCTCCCTCATTTGAGGTAAGAGCCGGCCGCAGGTATCTGGGGGCCGGGTGGCGAGCCGAGCGCGCCTAGGATCTAGTTCTCAACGGCCGCTCGACCAACTCTGAGCCGGCCGTCCCGCTCGGACTCATCCGCGAGCACGACCTCGAGCGCAGCCCGCCGCTCGCCCCGCATGATGTCGAGCGAGGAGGGAATGCGTCGCTATCCGCGAAGTCGAAACGATGCGCTGGTGGCCGGCGACAACGGTATTCGCTTGCATCGTCGCCCTTCTAACCACGTCGTCCGCACCGCACGCTGCGAAGCCGCCGAATCCGAACGATCCGTGTGCGCGTTCGGGGCGCGACACGTGCGGGACGGCCGGCGTCGGTTTCTATCGCCTGACCCGGTACGGCATACGCTGGTTCGGTGACTTCCGCGGCGCCGTAAAAGGTCACCGACACGCCTTCTGCATCGATCTGCGCTTCTGGTACGCCTCGCCGGCGTTTCGGTATCGCGAGGTCTCCTCGACGGTCCTCCGTAACCGCAACGGGACGATCATCAGTCGCGAAAGGCAGCGGAGGATCGCCTACGCACTGTGGGCGTTTGGACGGAGCATGAACCCGAACCAGCAAGCCGCGACGATGCTCTACGTCCATTCGCTGATGGGCACGGCGCGTCCAGGAGAGCTCGATCTCAGCGCGATGCCCGCGAACATCGCCGTGCGCTTCCGCTCGATTGCTCTCGCCGCGGCCCGCTACCACGGGCCCTACAAGGTCGAGACCCGGCTTCCGAAGAGGTTGGTCGTGAACCACCCGACGAGGGCTGCGGTCTTGATCCGCTCCGCAAGCGGTCATGCGCTACCCGATGCGACGCTCTCGGTCTCAGCACGCGGCGCAAAGGTGCCGTCACGCGCGCGTACGGACGGGCGGGGAAGGGCGGTGATCATCCTCAGGCCGACCGCCGTGCACGTGCAGCTCCGGATCACCAGCCGGGCGCTCGCTTCGAGCCGACCGACGATCTTCGCCCCCTCGACCGCCAGGGCTGCGCCGAACGGACAGCGGCTGGCCGTACCGACCAACGAGCAGGTCTCCGCCCATGTGTCCCGACTCGCGCATCCGGTCGCGACCAGCCTCGTCTCGAGCCGCATCGTGAGGGCAGGGGGCACGATCTTCGACCGCGTGCACGTCGCGGGCCTCGCCGGGAGCACCACTTCGATCGAGGTCGAGCTCTTCGGGCCGTTCCCATCGAGGAGCGCGATGACCTGCACGGGTTCTCCGTACTGGCGGCGCCGGATGAATGCAACGGCCGCCGAGTTCACGACACCGCCGGTGCAGGTACTGAGGGCAGGCTTCTACACGTACCGGCAGCGCCTTGTCGGCCCGGCGGTCGTCGCGGGCACACAGACGCCGTGTGGCGACCCGTCCGAGACGACCCTCAGCACGCCCTTCATCTCGACCGGGAGAGGCGACTCGACAGCGGATGCTCGCTCGACGGCTCGGGGCGGTCGGGTCCCTGTCTTGCTCAGAGCTCCGGCGCTAGGCATCAAGGCAGCGATCGTGCCCGAGGTCATCGACACCCAGCAGGGCGCCCTGGGCATGCCGGCGAACATCCGGCGACTGGGCTGGTGGCGAGACGGAATGGCGCCGACGGCAAACTCGGGCGCGATCCTCATCGCGGGGCACTACGACTTCGCCACCGCGGGACCAGGCGCCTTCTTCCGACTCCCACGCGCGCGTCGCGGCGAGCGGATCCACGTCACCACCGCCGACGGCTCCGTCCACGTGTATCGGGTCGTCACGGTGGAGAGTTATCCCAAGACGGCCTTGCCGCTAAGCGTGTTCGATCGACGCGGACCGCCGAGGCTCGTGCTTGTCACGTGCGGCGGCCGATTCGACTCGACGACCAAGCACTACCTCGACAACATCGTCGTCACCGCCGTCCCGGTCTGATCTGAGGAAGACCTCCGCCGTGAGCTCAGCAGTGGATGCGTATCGCCAGCACAGTGTTGGCGAACCACCGGCCGCGCGGCCCGATCCCGTGGCGTTCCACGCGCCCAACCCCCGTGTACCACGCCGCGAGCGCCTTTCGCGTGTCGCCGAAGGTGCGTAGCACGTAGCGGAGGAAGACGAGGCCGACGCGGACGTTCCCCACGACGTCGTGCGGGTAGTTGCGGCCGGCGAGGACCTGCTCCACGAACTGCCAGGTGTCGGGCGTGATCTGGAAGACGCCCCAAGCGCCGGCCGGAGACGTCAGGTTCGCCTGGTGGCCCGACTCCATCCAGGCGAGCGCGCAGGCGAGGTCGGCGTCGACTCCGTAATGGCGCGACCAATGGCCGATCTGCGCACGGATGCTCGCGTGCGTTGCCGGGCGCGTGAGCCGACGGTGTCTGGCGCGGATCACCGCGAGCGTCTGCGCGCCGACGACCCCGTCGACCGCCAGGCCGGCGCCACGCTGGGAACCCATCACCGCCGCCTCAGTCGCGCGGCCGAAAATCCCGTCGAGCGAGACGACGATTCCGTTGCGGCGAAGCAGGAACTGGAGCTCGGCGACGTCCCAGCCGCGGTTGCCGCGCTGCAGCACCCGCCCGCCGAGCTCGTGCCGCGCCCAGCGCCCGAGCGTCCGCCGCGTGTGCGGTCCCGCGATTCCGTCTGGCGTCAGGTGGTGCTGGCGCTGGAAGTGCATCGTCGCCCGGCGGGTGACCGGTCCTGCGAGCCCGTCGAAGGCGCCGTGGTAGTAGCCGCTCTGGAAGAGTGCGACCTGCAGCGCTGCTACTCTCGGGGAGGAAGCCGCGCGCGCTTCTGTGGCGAGGAGCGCGAACGCGAGGAGCGCGGCCACAAGTGCGAAGCGGCGCATGGACGGGACCCATTTCCCGTCCGGTTCGCAACTCCTTTGTAGTTGGTCCGACCAGGTAGCGATGGCTCCTGCGGGCGAGCCGCGGTCCTAACCGCACATGTGCGCGATTAGGGCAGGCCGCTTTCACCGCGTGTTCATCTCCCGCGATTAGACGAGCCAGCGCCCCGTCCAGGCTCCGCTCTCGGCGACGGTGCGGATCGCCTTGTCTGCGTCTCCGACCCGTGCGGGCTCGAGCATCGCCGCGGCAAGCTGAACGATGACGCTGAGGATGGCGGCAGCGGCCCCGATACGCAGAAGGTGAGTGTTCATGCCGCCGAGGCTAGATTCGACCCTGTCACGGTTCGAGCATGCGGTGTGGCTCGATGCCCAGCCGTCGCAGCTCGTCGCGGTAGGCGCGGCTGGCCTGGGCGGCGTCCACCTGGCCGTCGGCGACCATCCGCAGGTACTGCACGAACGTGAGCGGATGCTCGCTGTCCTTGATCCTGCGCCCAAATGCCGCTGCCCGCGCGCCGTTGCGCCGCGCTTCCTCGATCAGAAAGAAGGCATCCTCGCTCGCGCCGGAAGCACCGCCGAGGATTCCGGGAATGAGATGGGGGTCATAGGCGGCGAGTTCCTGCATAGCCTCGGGCCCGGGATAGGGCATCTTCAGGAACAACGGCCGGCCGGCCCTGGGGACGCCGGCGAGCGTCCGCGCCACGAAGTCGTTGAGAAACCGCCCCGGGTCTTCCAGCGCCGTTCCGGCCACGCCGGGCGGAAACACCTCCAGGAAATGCCGAAAGCCATCGCGCTCCGCCTCGAGGCGAAATTCGCGGTACGCCTCGAGCGAGGCGACATCGATGGCGGCGTCGTTGGCGGGAGTCAGGGAGTAGAGGCCCAGGTCGGCCCCTGCGGAATGCTTCATCTGCTGGATCGTGGCCGTGCAGAACGGCCGTGAGGGCTGTTGCGGATATGCCGCTCCGGCGAGCAGGTGAATGTCTGTCGAGTCGTTCGCACGCACGGCCGGCGTGACCGTAGAGCCGTCGAACAGGTGCTCCTCGACGGTGAGCAACTCGCTCGTGCTCACGCTCATCAGCATGATGTCGACCAGCCCTTGCGTGACGATCTCGCGGATCTGGTCGCGGAAATCCGCCAGCGAGCGTGGCGAGCCCGTCACCGGATCTACGCCCGGCGCGGCCAGCCCGAAGGCCATGTCCGCATCCTTGGCGTCGGCGAGGATGAATTCGTCGCAGCTGGGATCCGCATGCAGATTGGCGAGCTTCAGGTCGAGCGACTTCATCAGACCAGCACCATCGTGCCGGTGTCGTCGCGCTCGACAGTCACCTCGGACCCAAACGCGATATCGATCGGAAGTCGGGGCCAGCGGTTCGCGAGTCGGGCCGCCACCTGCGGCCAGGTCGGGATTCCGCTCGTGGGATCCATCGCCTCGACGCTGCAAGCGCCCACAGCCGTCGCGCTTGTTGCCGCTTCGCAAGGGCTCGCGCCGCGCAGTAGCGCCGCGAGCAGGCCGGCGATCGTGGAGTCTCCCGATCCCGTCGTGCCGGCGACCACGCGCGGCCGAAAGCACGGCGAGAACACCTCTCGAGCGCACCATGCTTCGGCGACAAGTCCGATGCGGTCGCAGAATTCCCGCATCTGCTTCGTGTCGTCCGTCGTCCTGAGGTAGAGCCCCTGGTCGCCGAGCTTGATCGCGACGACGCTCGCGCCCATGCCGATCAGGGTGTCGCCCAGCTCGGCCAGCCGCGACCGATCCACGACGGTGGCGAGTTCGGCACCCCCGCGCAATTGCTCGTGTGCCTGTCGATCGAAAACGAAGAGCAACTCGTCGATGCTGGGCGCGAAGACGTCCACGAACGTGAGCGTCTGCGCCAGCACCTCCTGCCAATCCACGCGCCCCGCCTCGCTATCGGGATCGGGTTCGCAGAGGTCCAGCGAGGTCGCCGGTCCCACCTCTCGCACGCGGGCGAACAGCTCGCGCAGTTGCGCACCTCCGTTCGCGTACATCTCGGGCATCAACGGCGGATAGCCGAAGTGAAACAGGCGAACGCCCTCGAGCTGTTCGTACGGAACGTCTTCAGCCGAGAACGCCTCGTTGGCTCCAGGGCAGTGAAGGAAGCTTCGGTCGACGCCGGGAGGGTTGATGACGATCGTGTAGCTCGTCGCTTGCTCCTCCGAGACGATCAGGTCGTCGGCGAGGCGCTCGTCGTTCTCGGCAAGCGCAGCGAGCACAGCCCTGCCGAACAGGTCGGCTCCGATCCTCGCGATCAGACGTACACGTACACCGAGACGGTGCAGCGCCACGCCCGTGTTCGCGACCGCGCCGCCGGTCGATATGACGGCCGGACCGACAACCACGAGCCGTCCGGGCTCCAGCTTCAGAGGACCGTGGAAAGCCGGGAACACGTCCAACGAAACGTGACCGGCGACCACGGCCTCGGCTCCGCCCTCGTCCGTCAAGCCTCTGCCAGACACGGGTTCGGATCGTACTTCCACGTGCTGCTCACCGGCTGCGAGCCGACGCCCGCTCCGTTGAGCCGCTGCGTCCGCCCCCGGCTGGTGTCGCAGGACTACCATCGACTGCCATGAGTCCGGTGCGCTCAACGGTGCAGGTTGTCGGGCGGCGGATGGACGCGCAGCACTACCGCCTCCGCGACTTTCTCACCCGCACCGCGCAGCCGTACGAGTGGCACGAGGCGGACACACCCGAGGCCGACCAGCTCCTCCAGCGGCTCGGCTTGACCGATGCGGACCTGCCCGTCCTCGTTGAGGGCGACAGCGTCTTCTCGCAGGCGACCGTGGAGACGATCGCAATGGCCTGGGGCGGTTTGCAGCCGGCCAGGCTCGCGCACTACGACTTCGTCGTCATCGGCGCCGGCCCCGCGGGCCTGGCGGCGGCCGTCTATGCCGCCTCCGACGGCCTTTCGACGCTCGTGTGCGACCGCGACGTGCCCGGGGGCCAGGCGTCGAACGCGACGATGATCGAGAACTTCTTTGGGTTCCCGGACGGAATCGGCGGCGCCGAGCTTGCGCGGCTGGCCGGCAGGCAGGCGGAGCGCTTCGGCGCCGAGCTGATGCTCCTGCGCGGCGTCCAGGGGAGCCGCATGAACGGCCACGACGAGCCCGTCGCGTTGATTCTCGAGGACGGTTCCGAGGTGACCGCATCCGTGGTGTTGGCAGCGCCGGGCATGGACTGGCGGCGGCTCGAGCTCGACGGGATCGACGACCTGATGGGTCACGGCGTCTACTACGGGGCCGGGCGCAGCGAGGCGGCCCAGTGCGCAGGACAGCGCGTGGTCGTGGTCGGGGCAGGCAACTCGGCGGGCCAGGCCGTCCTGAACTTCGCAAACCAGACGGCCCGCGTGACGATGCTCGTGCGCGGCGACCGGCTCAGCAAGAGCATGTCGGCGTATCTGATCGAGCGGATCGAGCGCCATCCGCTCATCGACGTCCGGCTCGAGACGCAGCTGACCGAGCTCCACGCGGAAGGCGGCCGGCTCGCCGCGGTGACCTTCGCCGACGCCGCCGGCAAGACGGAGACGCAGCCGATGGACGCCGTCTTCCTCTGCCTCGGCGGTAGCCCCCACACCGAGTGGTGTTCGCGAGAGCACGTTCTCACCGACAACCGCGGATACATCCTCACCGGGCAGGACCTCGTGACGGACGGCAAGCTGCCGGACTGCTGGCCGCTGGATCGTGATCCGTTGCCGCTCGAGACGAGTCGCGTCGGCCTGTTCGCGGCAGGCGACGTCCGCCACGGATCGACGAAGCGGGTGGCTGCCGCGGTCGGCGAGGGCTCGATGGTCGCCGCTCATCTCTTCAGCCGCCTTGCCGAGCTCGGTGTCACCTACTGAGCTCGCGGCCGTCCTCGGGCACGCGCGAGAGCGGACCGAGGCCCTGCTCGACCCGCTCTCGGACGAGCAGCTCACGCGACAGGTCTCTCCCCTCCAGTCGCCACTGGTCTGGGATCTCGCACACATCGGCTACTTCGAGGAGCTGTGGCTGCTTCGGCACGCAGGCGGCCGCGGGCCGCTCTCGCCCGAGTACGACGAGCTCTACGACTCGTTCACGCACACGCGCGCCGAGCGCGGTGGGCTTCCGATCCTGGCGCCCGAGGCCGCCCGCGCGTACCTGACCGATGTGCGCGAGGCTGTCCTCGCGCTGCTCCCCGAGCTCGACGACTTCCTCGTCGGGATGGTCGCCCAGCACGAGCTCCAGCACGGCGAGACGATGGCCCAGACGCTCGCGCTGGCCGGCCTTCCCGGTCCGCCGCCGCACGGGCCCCCCGAGGTCGAGGCGAGCGGTGACGTGATCGTCGACGGCGGACCCTTCACCCGTGGCTCGGACGCGGCGTGGGCCTACGACAACGAGCGCCGGCAGCACGTGGTCGACCTCCCGCTGTTCCGGGTCGACCGCGCTCTCGTCACGAACGCCGAATACGCGGATTTCATGGACGCAGAGAGCGCGGCCGCGCCGCTGCACTGGGGCCGCAATGGGGACGCGCCGCCGAAGGAGCCCGTCCAGCATGTCTCGTTTCACCAGGCGGAGGCGTACGCACGCTGGGCCGGGAAGCGGCTGCTCACCGAGGCCGAGTGGGAGAAGGCCGTCAAGACCCTCGGCGGCGAGCTCGAGCACGTCGACGGAGCCGTCTGGCAATGGACGTCGTCCTCTTTCCAGGGGTATCCCGGTTTCCGCGCCTTTCCCTACGCCGAGTACTCGGAGGTGTTCTTCGGGGAGGACTACCGGGTCTTGCGCGGCGGCTCGTGGGTGACCGACCCGCTCGTTGCCCGGCCGACGTTCCGGAACTGGGACCTACCGCAACGGCAGCAGATCTTCTCCGGGATCCGCTGCGCGTGCGATGTCTGAGACGTCGACGCCCACTCGTCCTCACCTCTGGGCGGCGACACGGCGCAGCTTGCAGAGCGAGCCGAGGGAGCTGCCGCCCGTCTGGCTGTACGACGAACGTGGCTCGCAGCTCTACGAGCACATCACGCGGCTCCCGGACTACTACCTTCCTGGGCGCGAGGCCGAGATCCTCGGCTTGCATGCTGCCGAGATCGCCCGGCAAACGGCGGCCAGGACGCTCGTGGAGCTCGGTTCCGGCAATGCGAGGAACACCCGGATCCTGCTCGACGCGCTTTCGGCCCACGGCACGCTCGAGCGCTTTGCGCCGGTGGACGTCAGCGAGGAGATGCTCCATGCGACCGCACAGGCGATCTCCGCGACCTATCCAGGCATCTCCGTCGACGAGACGGTCGGCGACTTCGAACGCGATCTGAGCGCGCTCCCGAAGGACGGGCCCCGTTTGATCGCCCTCCTCGGAAGCACCCTCGGGAACCTCCATCCCGAGCAGCGGGCCGCGCTCCTGCTCGTGCTCGGGGAAGAGCTGGCCGAAGACGACGTGCTCCTGCTCGGTCTCGACCTCGTGAAGGACGTGGCCCGGCTGAACGCGGCATACCACGACGCGGACGGCGTGACGGAGGCGTTCGTGCGAAACGCCCTCTCCGCCGTGAACCGGGAGCTGGATGCGACGTTCGAGCAGCGGCGCTTCGCCTTCGAGCCGATCTGGGACCCCGAAAACGACTGGATGGACATCGGCTTCCGCGCGCTCGAGGCGCACACGGTCCTGGTGCGGCGTCTGGAGCTCGAGCTCGCGTTCGAGAGCGGAGAGCGTCTCCGGGCGGAGGTCAGCTCGAAGTTCCGACGGCAGAGGTTCGAGCTCGAGCTCGAACGTGCCGGCCTTCGCGTCGAGTCGTGGCGGACCGATGTCGCCGGAGACTTCGCAGTCCTGACCGCGCGCCCGGAAAGCTAGAGGCAACGAGAGGAGACGCATGTCCGCGAACAGCATCTGCAGCCACCTCGACCAGATCGAGGTCACACAGCTGCCCGAGCCGATCGCCGGGTGCGAGGAGTGCCTGAAGATCGGCGACAGGTGGGTCCACCTGCGCATGTGCATGACCTGCGGGAAGATCGGGTGCTGCGACTCCTCGCCGAACCGGCACGCAACCGCGCATGCCGGCGAGAGCGGCCATCCGATCATCCGCTCGGCCGAGCCCGGTGAGGACTGGAGCTGGTGCTACATCGACGAGGTCGCGTTCGCGACCGCTCCGCAATGAGTGGTTTCGGTGTGGTGACATCGGTTGAGAGCCCCGAAACGCAGGAGTAGTCTCTTTCGCGGTCCCTAGCCAGGAGGAGACCCGCAGAGCCTCGCCCACCAAAACGGAGGTAGTGATGAGCAAGACGGTCGAGACCGCCCTCGACATTCGCCCCTTCGACATCGACATTTCGGAAGACGAGCTAGCCGATCTGCGCAGGCGCATCGCCGCGACGCGCTGGCCCGAGAAGGAGACCGTCGCCGATCAGTCGCAAGGCGTGCAGCTGGCGACGATGCAGGCGCTGGTGCAGTACTGGGGCAACGGGTACGACTTCGGGAGAGTCGAGGCCAGGCTGAGTGAGTTCCCGCATTTCCTGACCGAGATCGACGGCCTCGACATCCACTTCATCCACGTCAGGTCAAAGCACGAGGACGCCCTGCCGCTGATCATCACGCACGGCTGGCCCGGCTCGGTCATCGAGATGCTCAACGTGATCGGGCCGCTCACCGACCCGACAGCACACGGCGGCGACGCGGAGGACGCCTTCGACGTGGTGATCCCATCGATGCCGGGCTACGGGTTCTCGGGCAAGCCGACCACGACCGGCTGGGACCCCGTCCACATCGCGCGCGCCTGGATCGTCCTGATGAAGGGCCTCGGCTACGAGCGCTTCGTTGCGCAGGGCGGCGACTGGGGTGCGCAGATCACGGATGTGATGGGCGCGGAAGCACCTCGGGAGCTGCTCGGCATCCACTCCAACATGCCCGGCACGGTCCCGCCCGAGGTCTCGAAGACGCTCGGGTCCGGCCAGGCGCCGTCCGGCCTCTCGGACGACGAGAGCCGCGCCTGGGAGCAGCTGAACTTCGTCTACACCAAGGGCATCGGCTACGCGACCGAGATGAACCTGCGCCCGCAGACGTTGTACGGGCTCGCCGATTCGCCCGCGGCTCTCGCAGCCTGGATGATCGACCACGACGCGCAGAGCTACGAGGACATCGCGGCCGCCTTCGACGGGAACCCCGTGGGCAACCTCACGCGGGACGAGGTCCTCGACAACGTCACGTTTACCTGGGTCACGAACACCGGGATTTCCTCGGGTCGTCTCTACTGGGAGAACACGCTCGGCTTCTTCGACGTCAAGGGCGCAACCGTCCCGGCTGCCGTGAGCGTCTTCCCGCGGGAGCTCTACCAGGCGCCGCGCAGCTGGGCCGAGCAGGCATACCCGAACCTCATCTACTTCAACGAGGTCGACGAAGGCGACCACTTCGCCGCCTGGCAGGAGCCAGAGATCTTCACAACCGAGATACGAGCTGCGTTCAGGTCACTCCGTGACGAAAGGAGATCGTCATGAGCACTACCGTCGAGACCACCACCGACATCCGGACCTTCCACGTCGAGTTCCAAGAGGAGCAGATCGACGACCTGAGGCGGCGCATCGCCGAGACGCGCTGGTCCAACAAGGAGCTGGACGACTCGCAGGGCGTGCAGCTAGCCATGCTCCAGGAGCTCGCGCGCTACTGGGCGAACGACTACGACTTCGGCCGGCTCGAGGCGAGACTCAATGCACTCGCGCAGTTCACGACCGAGATCGACGGGCTGGAGATCCACTTCATCCACGTCCGCTCGGAGCACGAGAACGCGTTGCCGCTGATCATCACCCACGGCTGGCCCGGGTCGGTCCTCGAGCTGCTCGAGGTCATCGGCCCACTCACCGACCCGACCGCCCACGGCGGGAGCGCCGAGGACGCGTTCGACGTCGTGTTGCCGTCCCTGCCCGGCTACGGCTTCTCGGCAGAGCCGACCGAGGTCGGCTGGGACCCGGCTCACGTTGCGCGGGCGTGGGCGGAGCTGATGGACCGGCTCGGCTACACGCGCTATGTCGCCCAGGGCGGCGATCAGGGTGCCGGCGTGACCGATGCGATGGCACGCCAGGCGTCTGAGGGTCTACTGGGCGTCCACTTCAACTTCCTGGACGCGGCCCCGCGAGAGCTCTTGATGGCCGCGCTCAACCTCAGGCTGGCGATCTCCGAGGAGGATCGTGCGCAATTCGGCAAGTTCACGGGGATCTTCATGCGCGGCTATCTCACCCAGATGGGCGAACACCCGCAGACGATCGGCTACTCGATCGTGGACTCACCGGTCGGACTGGCGGCGTGGATGCTGGACCACGACGCGGACAGCTACGAGAAGATCACCCGCGCGTTCCTCGAGGGGACGCCCTCGGGCGGCCTGACCCGCGACAGCGTCCTCGACAACATCACGCTGTACTGGCTGACGGGCACGGGGACCTCGGCCGCGCGGCTGTACTGGGAGAACAGCCGAGCCGTAACGGCTGCTTTGAAGCACTCGCCCCCGCACGTCTCGCTCCCCGTGGCATTCACGGTGTTCCCGGGCGAGATCTTCCAGGCCCCGCACCACTGGGTGAAGAAGGCCTACCACAACCTCATCTACTTCAACGAGGCCGAGAAGGGTGGACATTTCGCGGCGTGGGAGGAGCCCGAGATCTTCGCGAGCGAGATGCGTGCGGCCTTCAAGCCGCTCCGCGACGAGGGGAGGTCCTCATGAGCAGCACCGTCGAGACCACAACCGAGATCCGGCCGTTCCACGTCGACATTCCCAAGGAGGACCTCGCCGAGCTGCACCGCCGCATCGGCGCGTCTCGCTTGCCCTCCAAGGAGCTGGTCACGGATCGGTCGCAGGGCGTGCAGCTGGCGACGATTCAGGAGCTCGCCCGCTACTGGGAAAACGACTACGACTGGCGCAAGGCCGAGGCGAGGCTCAACGAGCTCCCGCAGTTCACGACCGAGATCGACGGGGTGGACATCCACTTCATCCACGTCGAGTCACCGCACGAGAACGCGTTGCCGCTGATCATGACGCACGGCTGGCCCGGCTCGGTCATGGAGCTGCTCGAGACCGTCGGACCGCTCACCGACCCGACCGCGCACGGCGGCAGCGCCGAGGACGCGTTCCACCTGGTGCTGCCGTCCCTGCCCGGCTACGGCTTCTCCGGCGAGCCGACCGAGCTCGGCTGGAACGTCGGGCGTATCGCGCAAGCCTGGGCGGAGCTGATGCACCGCCTGGGCTACACCCGCTACGTCGCCCAGGGCGGCGACGTGGGCGCCGCCGTCACCGACGCGATGGGCCGCCAGGCGCCCGAGGGGCTGCTCGGCATCCACATGAACTTGCTCGTGACGGTCCTGGGCGGCGGCCCCATGCCCTCTGAGTCCGAGGAGGAACGCGCCGCGCTCGAACAGACCAACACCTTCAGGGCGAGCGGCTTTGGCTACTTCCTGGAGCAGTCAACGCGGCCGCAGACGATCGGCTACGCCCTGCTGGACTCACCCGTCGCCCTGGCCGCCTGGATGCTCGACCACGACACGGACGCCTACTACAAGATCTCCGGCGCCTTTGTCGACGGGCAGCCCTCGGGCAATCTCACTCGGGACCACATCCTCGACAACATCACGCTGTACTGGCTGACGGGCACCGGGGCCTCGGCGGCCCGGTCGTACTGGGAGAACGGACAGGCTCAGGCCGCAGCTCTCGCGGCCGGCAAGGCTCCTCCGCCGGTCTCGCTGCCTGTCGGTTTCACCACGTACCCCGACGAGATCTTCCGCGCCCCGCGCAGCTGGGTCGAGGCCGGGTACCCCACCCTCGCCTACTTCAACAAGGCCGACAAGGGCGGGCACTTCGCCGCGTGGGAAGAGCCGGAGCTCTTCGCCACTGAGGTGCAGGCCGCCTTCAGGTCCCTCCGCTCGTGAGCGCCGTCGACACAGCTCTTCAGCCCGCTGTTGCGCGCGACCAGGCTCGCGCGCTCTTCGGCCAGACGATGGGGCTGGTGGCGGTCACCGCAGGCCTGTTCGCACTCGGCGCCTACCTCGGGCGAGACCTCTCCTACGGGTGGGGCATCGCCGCGTTCATCGCGAGCTTCGGCGTCCTGCTCGCCCTCAACGTCTTCGCATCCCGCTCGGAGCAGCTTGCGATCGGCCTGCTCTTCGGCTTCGGCGTCCTGGTCGGGCTGGGGATGGCGCCGACGATCGCGTACTACGCCTCGACGAACCCGCAATCGGTCTGGCAGGCGGGCGGGGCGACGGCGCTTTTCATCGCCGGCTTCGGGGCGGCCGGGTACGCGACCCGCCGAGACCTCTCGGGGCTCGCCCGACTGTGCTTCTGGGCGCTCCTCGCATTGATCGTCTTCGGGATCGTGGCGATCTTCGTGCGAATACCGAACAGCGCGCTGATCTACTCGATCGCCGGGTTGACAATCTTCGCCGGGTTCACGATGTACGACTTCCAGCGTCTGAGGCGAACGCAGGACATCCGTGCCGCACCGCTGCTCGCCGCCTCGATCTTCCTCGACGTTCTCAACGTCTTCCTGCTGTTGCTCTCGCTGTTCAATCGAGACTAGTTGGTGATCCTCACGTGACCCTGTTCGGCAAGAGACGCGGCGGGGGAACGGGCTTGCCCGTCGAGGGCCAGCTGCCTGGGTTCGATGGAGCGACCGGCTGGCTCAACTCGCCGCCGCTCACGGTTGAGGGCCTGCGCGGGAAGGTCGCGCTGGTCGACTTCTGGACGTACACCTGCATCAACTGGCTCCGAACGCTCGGCTACGTGCGCGCGTGGTGGGAGAAGTACGAGGATCGCGGCCTCGTGGTGGTCGGCGTCCACACGCCCGAGTTCCCGTTCGAGCGCGACGTCGACAACGTCCGCTGGGCCGCCAACGACATGGCCGTCGAGTATCCGATCGCGCTCGACAGCGACTACGGGGTCTGGCGGGCGTTCAGCAACAACTACTGGCCTGCCGTGTACATCGCGGACGCGGAGGGACGGATCCGACATCACCACTTCGGCGAGGGCGCATACGAGGAGTGCGAGCGGGTGATCCAGATGCTGCTCGAAGGGGCCGGCAGAAGCGACGTCGGCGACGACCTCGTCTCGATCGTTCCCGATGGATTCGAAGCACAAGCCGACTGGGCGACCCTCGGCTCGCCCGAGACCTACCTCGGCTACGAGCAAGCGCAGAACTTCGCCTCCCCGGACGGCGCCGGGCTCGACGAAGCCCGCAGCTACTCCGTACCGGAGCCGTTGAAGCTCAACCAGTGGGCTCTCTCGGGCGACTGGACGGTCGCGAGGGGGGCGAGCGTCTCGAACGGAGCCGAGGGGCGGCTCGCGTTCCGCTTCCACGCACGCGACGTCAATCTCGTGATGGGACCGCCCGCGCGAGGAGCGTCCGTGCCCTTCCGCGTGCTCGTCGACGGACAGCCTCCGGGCGCCTCTCACGGCCTTGACATCGATGAGAACGGCGACGGAACGGTGACCGAGCAGCGGCTGTATCAGCTGGTTCGCCAGACGGGATCGATCGAAGACCGCACGTTCGAGATCGCGCTCCTTGCACCGGGTGCCGAGGCGTACTGCTTCACGTTCGGCTAGGGCTGCACCCCTCGGACCCACAGCGAACGGCCGCCGGAGGGTCGTCCTGGTCGAGGATCTTGAGCACTTCGGTCCGTCCGTCGGTCTCAAGCGCACGCCGCGTGTCCTCCGGGAGCTCCCGGCGATCGCTCGACCAGGCATCCGCGCTGATCTCGATCACCACCCGCGCAACCTCTTCGCCGCGCGCGATCTCCCACAGCCAGCCGTTGCCGCCTGCGCCCGCGCACCGACCGAGGTTGGCGCAAATCTCCCAGCTCACGGCCGCTCTCCGGTTGCCTAGGCGCAGCCCTGGGTCACGACCGACGTCGGCACGCCGGTGGAGCGATGGCCCTTCCGGTCGTAGTTGACGATCGTGTAGCGGTAGGCCGTGCACGGAAGCGGAGCTGCGTCGCGGTAGGTCGCCGCCGAGCCCCGGTAGACGACCACTCCGTGCTTGCTCGTGGCGAGCGTCCGCACGACGACGACGTGGTCTGAGCCGGAGGGCCGCTGCCAGGCGAGCGTCACCCCGGGCCTGTCGACGCTCGCCGCCACGCCGAGGACGTTCGCCGCCCAGATCCTCCGGGCTGCTCGCTGTTCGGTGCTCTTCGACCCGCGGGGCCGCTGGTCGACCCTGGGCGGTCGGAGCGGCGCGGTGGCCACCGAGGGTGCAGGTGCCTGAGCCTCGAGCCGCACTTCCGGCGCTGCGGCCCGCTTCTCGCCGAGCAGACCGCCCGCTACGGCGCCCACTACGAAGACGAGCCCTGCGAGCACGACCGTTCGGAGCCAGCGCCGTCTCGGGCGGGCGGGTTCGGCTGGCTGCGCGACGACCGGCGCGGGCGGCGCGACGGCCACGGCCACCCTGGGTCGAGGAGCGAGGACGTCGCCGGGATCGGGTAGGAGCTTTCGCGCTCGCTCGGCGAGCTCCGGATCGACCAGGGCGAGCTCCGGGCTGATCGCCTCGAGCTCTGCTCCGAGCCCGCGGCCGTCGTCTGAGGCCGGGTGCATCGGGACAGTCTTACAGCCGCTCCGGCGAACGGGCGCCGACTGACTCGGGCCGAATTTTCCCCTCTTTGCGGGAGATTCGGCCATTTTCGTCGACGATTTGCAGGAGACAGCCGATCAATGCGGTAGAAAGCCGCGTTCAACCCAAACTAGAGGCGAGCTGGCGGTAGGGGTCACTTCCTGCCAGAAGTCGCGCTAGGGGACATCCCGTTTTTCGCGGGGCGCGGCCGCCGCCAGTTCCGTCCAGAAATGGAGGGACATGAGGATGCCGCCCACTTTCAGTGCAAGCCCAGGGATTGAACGTCGGACTCGGATCGCGGGGGGTTCGTTGTGGGGGGTGGCGCGGCTACGCCGGCACGTCCCGTTCCTTGTGCTTGCGCTGGTCCTGGGAGTCGCCGTCTCAGGAGGGGCGGGACGGGCGCACAGCGCTCTGCCCTCGGGTGGCGCGGTCGTCACGGCCACCGCATTCGGCTCGACCCTCACGGTTCCGCGGCCGTCAACGACGGCCAGCGGCGACGTCCTCGTCGCCTCCGTCCATGCCCGTCTCTCGGGCAACGTCACGATCACCGCGCCGAGCGGCTGGACGCTGATCAGGCGGGACAGCAACGCGCCTGACTACCGCTCGCTGACACAGGCCATCTACTACAAGGTCGCCGGGTCCTCGGAGCCGTCGAGCTACCGCTGGTCCTGGTCGTCGACCTCGACGGCCGCAGGGGCGATCCTCGACTTCAAGGGTCTCGACCGGTCGAACCCGGTGGATTCGCACAGCGGTGCGTTCTCGAATAGCACTGCCGCGACGGCGCCCTCGTTGCAGACGACAAGGGCGAGCGACGTCGTCGTCGGCTTCTTCGATGTCGCCTCGAGCTCGCGCCTGCGATCGCCTTCCGGCCTGACACCGGAGTTCGGCGTGCGCTGGACGAGCGGCTACCTGGGCCTCGGCGCGGCCGGTGCCGCCTACATCCAGGCAAGCCCGGGATCAACGGGCACGAAGACGGCCTGGATGATCGGACGCCCGAGCAGCGCGATCGGCCAGCTCCTGGCACTTCGCACCGCGTCGTCGCCACCGAGTCAATCGCCTGCCCCCGCTCCTCCCCCGCCTCCACCTCCTCCCCCGCCGCCGCCACCTCCTCCCCCACCTCCGCCGCCCCCACCTCCGCCGCCACCACCACCTCCTCCACCTCCTCCACCTCCTCCACCACCGCCACCGCCCCCGCCTCCACCTCCGCCTGCGGGCCCCTCCTCGGCGGGCACCGCGAACCTCTGGGTCGGTCCAACCGGCGGCTCCTGCACGCGCCAGGCGACGCCTAGTCCGTATGTCGCCGCTCAGTCGTGTGCGAGCTTCGCGGCGGCGTACACGGCTGCAGCTTCAGGCGATGCCGTCGGCGTCACGGGAACACTCGGACCGCAACTCTTCGCCGGCGGCTACGGCGCGGCACAGTCCGGAGGTACGAAGGCGATTACGTTCCGCGGGCAACCGGGAAATGTCGTCAGGCAGCTGCACTCGGGCTCGCCCAACATCACCTATGACGGCCTCAACGTCGACTGCGGAGGTGTGCAGCCTGAAGGGGCCTGTTTCGAGAACGGCGGCGCAGCAAACGACACGATCAAGAACGGCAGCGTGGGCAACATCTCGGACGAGAAGGCGGCGCTCGTGACCGGCGACCACGTCACGATCGACAACGTCCGCTTCCACGACGCCATGATCAAGACCGCAGGCGTTCACCTGGAATGCATCTACGCCGCCAACGCGCCCTTCCTGGTGATTCGCAACTCGACCTTTACCAACTGCGACGTGTTCGATGTCTTCTTCACCTATATCGACGGCCCTGCCTACGGGAACGTGACGCTCGAGGGCAATCAGTTCTCGAACCTGGTCAAGATCCGCGAGCCCTATGGAACGGGCCCGGTCAACGACCGCACGGCGCGCAACTGGTCGATCAAGAACAACCTCTTCGGAGGCGGGGCTGACTTCGGCCCGATGGACGGTTCGGTCACTTGCGGAAACACCGGCAGCGTCGACGCGAGCTGGAAGACCGCCTGCTAGACGGGTCGCGGTCGTAACCGCGAGAGGGGTTCCGCCCGGAACCCCTCTCGCGTGCGCCTAGACAAGAGAGACGTGGGGTACCGTTGCCGCATGGCAGGCTCCCTCGAGCTCGCGCACAAGGCTTCGGAGCGCCACGCCTGGCGCGAGGCCTACGACGCCTACGCGGATGCCGATGAGCTCGAGCTGACTCCGGTCGACCTGGAGGGCTTCGCCGACTCCGCCTGGTGGACCGGGAAGCTCGACAAGGCAATCGGCCTGCGCGAGCGCTCGTACGCGGGGTTCTCTGCCGCCGGCGACAAGCTTGGCGCGGGCCGCCTTGCGCTGACGCTCTCGTGGGATCACATGAACCGCGGCGCGTTCGCCGTCTCGCGCGGCTGGTTCGCGAACGCGGAGCGCCTCTTGGACGGGTTGCCCGAAAGCGCGGAGCACGGCCGCCTCGCGCTCTCGCGGGGAATCGGCATCCTCCTCGCGGAAGGGGACATGTCACGCGCACTGCCGGAGCTCGAGCGGGCCTACGAGATCGCGGTGCGCGCGGGTGACCGGGACACGCAGGTCCTCGCGCTCGTCGGCAGGGGCAAGGCGTTCGTGCAGCGCGGCGACGTCGAGCAGGGCCTCGCGATCCTCGACGAGGCGAGCACGTCAGCCGTGTCCGGGGAGCTGCGCCCGTTCGCGACCGGGATCGTCTACTGCGTCACGATCTCGTCGTGCCAGGACGTCGGCGACTTCCGGAGGGCGGCCGAGTGGACGGAGGCCGCCAACCGCTGGTGCGACCAGGAGGGCATGAACGGCTTCCCCGGCGCATGTCGCATCCACCGCGCCGAGATCATGCGGCTGCGCGGCGACTGGCCGCAGGCGGAGAAAACCGCCCTTTCCGCGTGTGAGGAACTTCACGACTTCGACCGCATCATCACCGCCGGCGGCTACTACGAGATCGGCGAGATCCGCCGCCGCCGAGGTGAGTTCGCGGCCGCGCACGACTCCTTCCGGACCGCCGACGAGCTGGGTCGGGCGCCTCAGCCCGGCCTCGCGCTCCTCCAGCTCGCCGAGGGGAACGTCGACGGCGCCGTGGCGGGGATAACCCGCGCGCTCGCGGAGTTCCAGGACCCGCTGCGGCGCGTGCGCGCGCTCCCGGCTCACGTCGAGATCACCCTCGCGGCGGCCGAGCACGACTCGGCCCGCGCTGCGGCCCAGGAGCTCGAGCAGATCGTCGACTCGTACAAGATCGGCGACCGGCGCACGCCGGCGTTCGACGCGGCCGTCCACTTCGCCTTCGGCCAGATCGCCCTCTTCGAGAAGGATTGGGACTCGGCCTCACGCGACCTCCGGCTCGCACGGGACGAATGGCAGGAGGTCGGAGCGCCGTACGAGACGGCGCAGGCGCGGATGCTGCTCGGCATCGTCTTCCGCCACCAGGGTGACGACCACGGCGCGACGACCGAGCTGCAGTCCGCGCTCGCGACCTTCGAGCGGCTGGGGGCGAAGCTGGACGAGGAGCGCGCCAAGGAGCTGCTCGGGCGCGTCGAGGGGCACCGAACGTTCCTCTTCACCGACATCGTCGACTCGACGAAACTGGTCGAGACCCTCGGCGACGAGAAGTGGCGCAAGCTCCTCGCGCTCCACGACGAGCTCGTGCGTGCGCGGATCGTCGAGAGCGGCGGCGAGGTGATCAAGCAGACCGGGGACGGGTTCTTCGCGTCGTTCGTCGACCCGGCCGTCGCCATCGACGCGGCGGTTGCGATCCAGCGCGCGCTCGAGTCGGAGACGGCGGCGCCGCACGTCAGGATCGGCGCTCACGCGGGCGGCGCGTTCAAGACGGGCACGAACCTCACCGACTACGGCGGCCAGAGCGTGCACATCGCTGCGCGCATCGGTGCGGCCGCGGGAGCGGGCGAGATCCTCGTCAGCCGTGAGACGCTCGACGGCGTTGCGACCGCGTTCCAGATCTCGGAGCCGCGTGCCGCATCGCTGAAGGGCTTCGAGCAGCCCATCGACGTCGTCTCCGTCGACTGGCGCTAGGAGGGTTTGGCGGAACGTCGCTCGTCGCCGGGGTGCGATGCTCGTTCCGAGGCAAGGACGCAGGGAGCGTCCGTACCTGAACGGTACGGACGCGACCGAGGACGCAGCATCGGGGCGAGCAGCGCGGCCCGGCGGCTCAGCCGATGTTTCGTCAAGCCCTCCTAGGAGAGGAACCGCTCGACGAGAGCGGCGTCGACGCGCGGGGCGATCTCGTCGGCCTCGGCCAGCCGCTCCACCGGGACCGTCCCGAGGACGGCCACGCAGTACAGCCCGGCCGCCTTCGCCGCGGCCACTCCGGGCGGCGCGTCCTCGATCGCGATCGCCTCGTCGCTCGTAACGCCGAGCAGCTCCAGCGCGCGGAGGTAGCCCTGGGGATCGGGCTTGCCGCGCGTGACGCTCTCGGCCGACACGATCAGGTCGAAGACGTCGACCTCCGCCGCGCGCGTGACCGCCTCGACCTCGAAGCGCGCTGCTCCTGACACCACGGCGAGGCGAGCGCGTCCGTCGATGGCGAGCAGGGCCTCGCGCACGTGCGCGGGAACCGTCGAGCCGTCGCCGATCCTTTCGAGGAAGAGCCGCACGCGGCCCTCGAGGATCTCCTCGGCCGCGGGATGGTCCGGCCCGAGCCACCGCGCGACGATCTCGGGGTCCGAGAACCCCGCCAGCTCGGCGAAGTACTCCTCCTCGGTGAGCGGCTTCCCGTGCTCCGCGAACAGCTCGCGGTAGATCTCGCACTGGACGCGCTCGTCGTCGGAGAGCGTGCCGTTGAAATCGAAGAGGAACGCCTGCACGTGTCTAGGATCGCGCATGCGCGTCGAGCAGGCGGTGGAGCGGCTCTGGCCGGGGCAGCCCGTGGAGATCGAGCCGCTCGGCGGCGGGATCACCAACCACAACTTCAAGGTCGCGGTGGGCGACGAGACGGTCGTGCTGCGGATCGGCGGCAAGGACACCGGCCTGCTCGGGATCGACCGCGAGCACGAACACGAGGCCGCCGTCCTCGCGGCGGAGCTCGGCATCGGCCCCGAGGTCGCGGGGTTCGCCGACGGCCTGCTCGTCACCCGCTTCGTCGAGGGCGAGGTCGGCCGCGCCGATCCGGGCACGGTCGGCGGCCTGCTCCGGCGCCTGCATGGGGCCAGGCCGATCGCCAGCCGCTTCGACTCCTTTCGCGTCGTCGAGACCTACGCGGCGACGGCGGCCGAGCACGGGGTCGCCGTGCCCGCCACGTACGAGCAGGCACACGACGTCGCCGCGCAGATCGAGGCCCAGCGCGAGAGTGCGCCGCTCGTCACGTGCCACAACGATCTCCTGGCGGCGAACTTCATCGACGACGGACAGCGGGTCTGGATCGTGGACTGGGAGTACGCCGGAATGGGAGACCCGTTCTTCGACCTGGCGAACTTCTCGGTCAACAACGGCCTCGACAGGGACGGCGAGGGCGCGCTCCTCGACGCGTACGGCTCGACGGACACGCGCGCGCTGGCGCTGATGCGCTTCATGTCCGATTTCCGCGAGGCGATGTGGGGAGTCGTCCAGCAGGCGATCTCGGAGCTCGACTTCGACTTCGTCGCCTACGCGGACGAGCACTTCGAGCGCCTCGAGCGCACCGCGGCAGAGCCGCGCTTCCAGGAGTCGCTCGCGTGAAAGACCGGGCGCGCGCGGTCGTGATCGGCGGCGGCGTGGGCGGCTGCTCGATCGCCTACTGGCTCACGAAGCTCGGCTGGGAGGACGTCGTGCTCTGCGAGCGGGCCGACCTCACCAGCGGCTCGACGTTCCACTCGGCCGGCCTCGTCGGCCAGCTGCGCGGCTCGCTCTCACTTACGCGGATGATGATGGCCTCGGTCGAGCTGTACCGGACGCTCGGCGACGAGGTCGGGCTCGAGACCGGGTGGCACGAGGTCGGCTCCCTGCGCCTCGCCTCCTCCGAGGAGCGCATGGAGGAGCTGCGCCGCCAGGCGGGCTGGGCCAAGACGTTCGGGCTGCCGCTCGAGCTCATCTCGCCCGCAGAGGCACAGGAGCTCTTCCCGCCGATGACGACCGAGGGCGTGCTCGGCGCTGCGTACCTCCCGACCGACGGCTACATCGACCCGAGCCAGCTCACACTCGCGCTGGCCGAGGGCGCGCGGCGCGGCGGCGCCGAGATCGCGACGCACACGCGCGTGACCGGCATCGCCACCGAGCGCGACCGGGTCGTGGGCGTCGAGACCGACAAGGGCGGGATCGAGACCGAGGTAGTGGTGAACGCGGGCGGCATGTTCGCGGCAGAGCTCGGGCGCCTGGCCGGAGTCACCGTCCCTGTGATCCCGATGGCGCACGAGTACCTGATCACGAAGCCGCACGGCGTACCGCTCGACGTCCCGACGATGCGCGACCCCAGCCTGCTCGTCTACTTCCGGGGCGAGTCGGGCGGGCTCGTGATGGGTGGCTACGAGCGCCATCCGGCGCCGTGGGGGCTCGACGAGATCCCGGCGGACTTCAACGGCCGGCTGCTCGCCGAGGACTGGGAGCGCTTCGAGGAGCTGATGACGAATGCGCTCGTCCGGGTGCCCGAGCTGGGCGAGGCCGAGGTGATCCGCCTGGTGAACGGGCCGGAGGCGTTCACCCCGGACGGCGAGTTCATCCTCGGGCCAACCGAGCTGCGCGGCTTCTGGGTCGCGGCCGGCTTCTGCGCGCACGGGCTCGCCGGTGCGGGCGGGATGGGCAAGCTCGTCGCCGAGTGGATCGCCGAGGGCCTGCCCGGCCTCGACGTCTGGGAGATGGACTCGCGCCGCTTCGGGGCCCACTACGCGAGCCGCGAGTACACGCTCGCGCGGACGCTCGAGATCTACTCGACCTACTACGACGTCAAGTACCCCGGCCACGAGCGCGAGGCCGGCCGGCCCCTTCGCCTGTCTCCGACCTACGAGCGCCTGATCGAGCTCGGCGCTGCCTTCGGCGAGAAGTCCGGCTGGGAGCGCGCGAACTGGTTCGAGCCGAACGCCGCGGCGGGAGACGAGTCGCTCAGGCCGCGCGGCTGGGCCGGTCGGCTCTGGTCGCCTGCGATCGGCGCCGAGCACCGGGCCTGCCGCGAGCACGCCGCGCTCTTCGACGAGACGAGCTTCGCCAAGATCGAGATCTCCGGCGAGGGCGCGCCCGACTTTCTCGAGCGGCTCTGCGACAACAAGGTGGCGCGCGAGGTCGGCCAGATCACATACACGTCGATGCTGAACGAGCGCGGCGGGATCGAGTGCGACTTCACCGTCACGCGCCTCGGCGAGGAACGCTTCCGGATCGTCACCGGGACCGCGTTCGGCCGCCACGACCTCGCGTGGATCCGCGAGCACGCCCCGGACGACGGCTCGGTCCGCGTCGAGGATGTCACCTCGAAGCTCGCCTGCCTTGGCCTCTGGGGCCCGGCCGCGCGCGGGATCCTCCAGGCGACGACCACCGACGACCTCGCGTTCGGGTACATGCGCGCGCGGGAGCTTGCGGTCGGCCCGGTTCCGTGCCTCGCGCTGCGCGTGACCTACGTGGGCGAGCTCGGCTGGGAGCTGTACTGCCCGACGGAGTTCGGCCTGCGTCTCTGGGACACGATCTGGGAGGCCGGACGCGACCGCGGCCTCGTCGCCGGCGGCTACAAGGCGATCGACTCGATGCGGCTCGAGAAGGGCTACCGCGTGTGGGGCGCGGACATCACGCCCGACGACACGCCGTACGAGGCCGGGCTTGGGTTCGCGGTCAAGCTCGACAAGGGGGAGTTCATCGGACGCGACGCGCTGCTCGAGGCGCAGGAGCCCGAGCGCCGCCTCGCCTGCCTCGTGCTCGGGGATCCCCGCTCGGTCGCGCTCGGCTCGGAGCCCGTGCGCATCGAGGGCGAGCTGGTCGGCCGCGTCACGAGCGGCGGCTACGGGTACACGGTCGAGCGCTCGATCGCCTACGCGTACGTCCCGTCCGAGCACGCCAAGCCGGGCCGGCCGGTCGAGGTGGAGATCTTCGGAGAGTGGGTCTCGGGCGAGGTTGCCCCCGAGCCGCTCTTCGATCCAGCCGGAGAGCGGCTCAGGGACTGAGCCTTCGTTACGGAGCGGCCGGAGCCGTCGCGGGCTCGTCGCCCACGTCGAACTCCCGCTCGATCCGTTCGAGCTCCGCTTCGTCGCCCATGCGGATCGGGCCCTTGAACCAGTTCTTGGCCGAGATCACATACCAGCCGCCGAAGAGCAGGAAGGCCGCGCCGACCATGATCGGCGTGTAGTTGACGAGGTTCCAGTCGAACCCCGTGTTCCACGGGATGCCTTGGTAGCTGAACGGCAGCATGAAGATGATGCAGATGAAGCAGATCCACAGGATCGCGATCCAGTCGATCCACTTGTAGTGCTTCCCGAGCGTCCACGCGCTGCGCTCGAAGCTCTCACCCGCCTTGAGCCGAAGGATGATCGGCAGCAGGAAGGCGATGTAGAGCCCGATCACCGCGACCGCCGTCGACGCCGCATAGCCGGTGTAGCCGAACCACCAGGCCGGAAGCGGTGTGAGGAAGGCGAGCACCACGATCGCCCAGACCGTGTAGATCGGGATGCGGTCGACCTTCGAGACCCGCTTCCAGAGCTGATGGCCCGGAACGGCCCGGTCACGCGAGAACGCGAACATCATCCTCGAGGCCGAAGTCGTCGAGGCGATCGTGCAGAAGACCTGCGCGAGCACCGCGATGAAGAGCAGGACCTCGGCCCAGTGCGTACTCATCGACGTCTGCCAGATGTAGGTGACGATGTATGTCCCGGCAGCCGATGCCTTGCTGTCGTCCGGGACCACGAAGGTCACGGCGACGAGCAGGATGAACCCGAAGATCACCGACACCACCACCGACATGACCATCCCCCACGCGGCCCCGAGCGATGCCTTCCGCGTCTCCTCGCTCATGTGAGCGGACGCGTCGTAGCCCGTGATCGTGTACTGGGCCATCAGCAGGCCTGTCAGGAACACGTAGAAGAAGATCAGGCCCGACGTCTTGCCTCCGCCGAACCCGGTGTTGTTGATGGTCTGGCCGAACACGTAGCCGACCGACCGGTGGTGATCCGGGACGATGATGAGGACGAAGACGATGAACAGCACGCCGATCATGTGCCACCACGCGGAGAAGGCGTTGAGCATGGCCGTGATCGACACCTTGAACATGTTGATCAGGCCCGCCGCGAGCATGATCCCCGCGTACGTCAGGTAGATCCAGTGGTACGTGTTGCCGTAGCTCCCGTCCGTGATCAGGTTCAGCCACGAGGTCATGAAGATCGCGCAGCCGAAGCCGATCGCGGCCGTGACGGCGATCTGGCCGACCAGGTTGAACCAGCCGGTGAACCAGCCCCAGGCCGGGCTACCGAGCTTCGATGACCAGAAGTAGAGCCCGCCCGCTGTCGGATACGTCGATGCGATCTCGCCCAGTGCGAGCGAGACGAAGATGCAGAACGTACCGACCAGCAGCCAGCCCCACGTGATCGCCACCGGACCGCCCTGGTTGAACGCGATCGCGTACGACGTCAGGCAGCCGGCGAGGATCGAGATGATCGTGAACGAGATGGCGAAGTTCTGAAACCCGCCCATCGACCGGAACAGCTCCTGTGCGTAGCCGAGCTTGTGCAGCTGTTCCCGGTCGTCGAGAGCGGCAGTGCTTTGGTGCGAAACCTCGGGTCCGCTACTCATCCCACCTCCCAGTTCTCGTATGGACACATTTACCCGCTTTCAATAAGGTTCTGTCAAGGGGACGAATTTCGTAGAGGATTCCGGCGTGGTCACCCTCGACGAGCTCAAGAATGCGGTGGACGCCGGTCGGATCGACACGGTCGTCGTGGCCTTCACGGACATGCAGGGACGCCTGATGGGCAAGCGCGTCGACGCGGAGTTCTTCCTTGGAGAACTCGAGGCCGGCCATTCCGTCGAAAGCTGCAACTACCTGCTCGGGCTGGACATGGAGATGATTCCGGTGCCGGGTTACGAGATCGCGAGCTGGGAGCGCGGGTACGGCGACTTCGCGCTCGTGCCCGACCTCGGATCGCTGCGGGTCACCCCGTGGCTCGAGGGGACGGCGCTCGTGCTCTCCGATGTCCTCTGGCACGACGGCGCGCCCGTCGAGCCCTCGCCGCGGCAAGTGCTGCGGGCCCAGATCGCGCGCGCCGAGGAGCTCGGGCTCACGCCGATGCTCGGCTCGGAGCTCGAGTTCTTCCTCTTCCGCGAGAGCTACGCGGAGGCGCACGAGAAGCACTACCGCGACCTGACCCCCTCGGTCCCGTACATCCTCGACTACCACATCCTCGCCACGTCGTACGACGAGGACCTGATCCGCAAGATCAGGAACGACATGAAGGCTGCCGGCCTGGTCGTCGAGAACTCGAAGGGCGAGGCAGGGCCAGGCCAGCACGAGATCAACTTCCGCTACGCCGACGCGCTCAAGACCGCCGACGACCACGTCGTCTACAAGAACGGCGCCAAGGAGATCGCGTACGAGCGCGGCTGCTCGATCACGTTCATGGCCAAGCCGCACCACACCGAGGTCGGCTCCTCGTGCCACATCCACTCGAGCCTCTGGCGCGGTGAGGAGAGCGCATTCGCGGGCGAGACCGACGAGTTCCGCCACTTCCTCGCGGGCCAGATCGCCTGCGCGAGCGAGCTGGCGATCTTCCTCGCGCCGACGATCAACTCGTACAAGCGCTTCATGGCCGGCAGCTGGGCGCCCACCACGCTCGCCTGGGGCCGCGACAACCGTACCTGCGGGTTCCGCGTCGTCGGCCACGGCCCGAGCCTGCGCGTCGAGAGCCGGATCCCGGGCGCGGACGTGAACCCGTACCTCGCGTTCTCCGCGCTGATCGCGGCCGGCCTCTACGGGATCGAGCAAAAGCTCGAGCCGCCCGACCCGGTCGAGGGAAACGCCTACGAGTCCGACGTCGACCGCTTCCCGTCGACGATGGTCGAGGCGATCGCGGCCCTGGAGTCCGGGACGATGGCCCGCGAGGCGCTCGGCGACCAGGTCGTCGACCACTACCTGAACTACGCGCGCACCGAGCAGCGGCTGTTCGACCAGGTCGTCACCTGCTACGAGCGCGAGCGCCTCTTCGAGCGCATATGACCCTGACGGTCGTCAACCCCGCGACCGAGCAGCCGATCGCCGAGCTGCCGCAGGCGGGCGAGGACGAGACGAACGCCGCCGTCGCGCGGGCGAAGGCCGCGTTCCCGGCCTGGAGAGACCTCGCCCCGCACGACCGCTCGCGGCTGATGCGCACGCTCGCCGGGCTCGTCGAGGATCACGCGGAGGAGCTCGCGCGGATCGAGTCGGAGAACGTCGGCAAGCCCATCCAGGGCGCGCGCGGAGAGGTCGGGATGGTCGCGCAGGTCTTCCACTTCTACGCGGGCGCGGTCGACAAGCACCACGGCGAGACGATCGCCGTCGCCGGCGGCGTGGCTGCCACGTTCCGCGAACCGCTCGGCGTCGTCGGGCTGATCGTGCCGTGGAACTTCCCGCTCAACATCGCGAGCTGGAAGATCGGGCCGGCGCTCGCGTGCGGCAACACGGTCGTGCTGAAGCCGGCCGAGCTGACCCCGCTCTCGGCGCTGCGACTGGCGGAGCTGGCGCTCGACGCCGGGATCCCGGAAGGCGTGCTGAACGTCGTCGTCGGCCCGGGCTCGGTCGTCGGCAAGCGGCTGATCGAGCACCCGGACGTGGCCAAGATCGGCTTCACCGGCTCGACCGAGGTCGGCCGCGAGGTGATGCGGGGCGCCGCGGGCCAGATCAAGCGCGTGACGCTCGAGCTCGGCGGCAAGTCGGCGAACGTGATCTTCGACGACGCCGACCTCGAGCGCGCGGCGGCCGCCGCGCCGTACGCCGTCTTCGACAACGCGGGCCAGGACTGCTGCGCCCGCTCGCGCATCCTCGTCCAGCGCTCCGCGTTCGACCGCTTCGTCGAGCTCCTGGTCGAAGCAACCGGCTCCGTGAAGGTCGGCGACCCCGCCGACGACGCGACCGAGATGGGCCCGCTCATCTCCGCGCAGCACCGCGAGACCGTCGCGTCGTTCGTGAACGGCGAGCCGCTCTTTCGCGGGGACGCGCCGGACGGGCCTGGCTACTGGTTCCCGTGCACGCTCGTCGAGGCCACCAACGACGAGCGCGTCGCGCGGGAGGAGGTCTTCGGGCCCGTCGCAGCGGTGATCCCGTTCGACGACGAGGCCGACGCGGTCAGGATCGCGAACGACACGCCGTACGGGCTCTCGGGCTCGATCTGGACGCGCGACGGTGCGCGGGCGCTGCGTGTCGCTCGGGCGCTCGAGACGGGCGTGATCTCGGTCAACTCGAACAGCTCCGTGCGCGTGCAGACGCCATTCGGCGGGTTCAAGCAGTCGGGCTTCGGGCGGGAGCTCGGGATGGAGGCGCTCGACGGCTACTCGGAGGTCAAGACGGTGTTCCTCTCCACGGAGGCCTGACATGGGACGGCTCGACGGCAAGGTCGCGGTGATCACGGGCGCAGGCGGCGGGATGGGCCGCGAGGCGGCGATCCTCTTCACCGAGGAGGGCGCGAAGGTCTGCGCCGCCGACGTGAACGGCGAGGCGGCCAAGGAGACGGTCGCGCTCTGTTCGGGCGAGGCGTTCGCGGTCACGGTCGACGTCGCCGACGAGAAGCAGGTCGTCTCGATGTACGCGGAGACGGCCGAGCGCTTCGGCGGCATCGACGTCCTCTACAACAACGCCGGGATCTCGCCGGGAGACGACGCGTCCGTCCTCGAGACGAGCGTCGACGCGTGGCAGCGCGTGCAGGACGTGAACACGAAGGGCGTCTTCCTCTGCTGCAAGCACGGGATCCCGCACCTGCTCGGGCGCGGAGGCGGTTCGGTGATCAACGTCGCCTCGTTCGTCGCGCTGGTCGGCGCGGCGACCTCGCAGATCTCCTACACGGCCTCGAAGGGCGCCGTGCTGTCGATGAGCAAGGAGCTCGCCGTCCAGTTCGCCCGCCAGGGCGTGCGAGTGAATGCGCTCTGCCCGGGGCCGGTCGAGACTCCGCTGCTGCTCGCGGTCTTCGGCGACGACCCTGCGGCATTCGAGCGCCGCCGCATCCACTGGCCGACCGGCCGCCTCGCCAGACCGCGCGAGATCGTCAACGCCGCGCTCTTCCTGGCGAGCGACGAGTCGTCGTACGTGACGGGCGCGACCTTCCAGGTCGACGGCGGCCTGACCGCCGCCTATGTGACGCCCGAGTGACGGCGAGGCGGCGCTGGCGCCGCCTCAGTGGACGATCAGGACGTCGATGTGAGCCTTCTTCGCGACGGCTCTGCTGACGCTGCCGCTGAGCAGATGCTCGAGCCGCTTCGGCTCGCGCGTGCCGACGACGATCAGGTCGGCGCTGTGCTCGTCGGCCACGTCCAGGATCGCGTCGGCCGGCTCACCGGCACCGAGTACGAACTCCGCGGTGACGTTGCGACCCTGCAGGTACTCGCGCGCGTGCGCCAGCTCTGCGCGGTGCTCCTCTGGCGAGTCGGCCGGATCCCAAGGCCCGACGCCGTGACCAGCGGCCATGCCGGTCAGCACTGCCGCTGCGCTCGTCACCACGAGCTCGACGCCCGGCGCCTGCGCGAGATCGGCCGCACGCTCGAGCGCATGCTGCGAGGCCTCGTCTTCGTCGATTCCGACGACGATGGTCTTCCAGCCCATGTTGCACCTCCTTGTCGCTGCGATCTTCCGCCTCGACGGCGGCGCGGTCAAGTGGAGAAAACGGCTCTTCGCATGCGGCTTTCTACCGAGCATGAGTACGATCGGGCCGTTTCGCCCCGGTTTGGCTCATCTACCTCCCGGCCCGCCGCCGAGCCGCCGTCGCTGCCGGGCGCGAGCCGTCTTCACGCTTCAAGACTGCGTGGCCCGCAGAGTGATTCCCCGGTAGTCGTCTGCAAAACGGAGCGACGCCCTGAAATTGCGGGCTTCGGCCAACGTCTCGAACTCGCGGCTGCGCTCCTCGCCGAGTTCATCGTCGAACGGAACGACGTACATCCGCCCCGAGCGGTACACGCCGCGATGGCGAGTACGTCTTAGCTTCACGCTCAATCGGTCGAGCGCGCTCGCCGCCCGCGCGACCGCGTCGTCCAACTCCGTCGTCGCCGCAGCGACCCTCTCCTGGAGAGAGGCGATCCAACTTCCTGAGCCGAGCTTCGTCGGTGCTCGGCAAGCTCTGCCGCCAATCGGACGAGCTCCTGTCGGCGGACGAGCACGCGGTCCACGCAGCCGATCTGCGCCTCGAGCGACTCCGCCTGCTCGCGGGCACGCTGCGAGACGACGGCCATCTCGCGCCGGTCGCTGAGTCGGCGGCTCAGGCGCTTGCGATCGACCTGCGTTAGGAAACTGTCGGCCCCCGCCACGGCCCGATGGGCGGTGAAGAACTCGGCCCCGAGCTTGGCTAGGGGCTTCTGGAGCGTGACCTCGACACTGGGCAGCATCGCTCGGACCTGCCAGGCGGCCTCTTCCAGGGTCGGCTGTCGCGTGCGGCGTGTCTGCCGTATCCCCCGGAGTCGTCTGCGCTGGGCGCGCGGAACTCGCAGCTCGCCGAAGTCCGCTGAAAGGCCCGGCGCGCTGAGCTGAAAGATCCGCTCCGGGCGAGGCAGGCCAGCCAGGGAGTAGACACCGAGATCCCGGAGCTCGACGCGGTCCGCGACGAGCTCGCCGGTGGCCTGCGAAAGAAGAACCTGCCCGCCGTGCCCGGCGGCGCAGATGCGTGATGCGCGACTGACGTCCAGCCCCAGGTAGGCACCGCCTTCGACTGCAGGTTCGCCCGTATGCAGGCCCATGCGTACGAGCATCTGGGCACCCTCCGGCCAGCCGTGGGTGCGGATCGCCTGCTGCGCGGCGACGGCGGCCTCAACCGCGTCCTTCGCCCGCTGAAAGGCCGCGAACAGCTCATCGGCTCGGCAGTCGACTTCGTGGCCGCCGCTGATCCGCCACAGCCTTCCGAAGCAGCCCGCGGAGTTCGTCCAAGACGGACCCGTACGAATCGCCGAGGTCGTGAACGAGCCGCGTCGACCCCTCGATGTCCGTGAAGAGCAACGTAACGGTTCCGCTGGGAAGCTCGGACATGACTTCGACCTCCTGCCCGTTTAGGTTAGACGAGGTCTTACGATCGTCAAAGGACGGCGGGCGACCCGCGCCAGTACGATCGGGCGGTGGCCGCACCCATCCGGATCGGGACGTGTTCGTGGGCCGACGACTCGCTGACGCGGTACTTCTACCCGCCGGGCGTGAAGGGAGCCGAGGAGCGGCTGCGCTACTACGCCGACCGCTTCGACGTCGTCGAGGCGAACTCGACCTACTACCGCCTGCCCGACCGCGACTGGTCGAGCGCTGGGCCGAGCGGACTCCCGAGGGCTTCGTCATGCACGTGAAGGCGTTCGGCGTGATGACGCGCCACCCGGTCAAGATCGAGCAGCTGCCGCCGGATCTCCGTGAGGAGGCTCCCGTCGACGAGCGTGGCCGCATCGACCGCCCGCCGCGCGAGTTCCGCGCCGAGATCTTCCGCCGCTTCCACGACGCGCTCGAGCCGCTGCGGGAGACCGGGAAGCTCGGCGGGATCCTGATGCAGTTCCCGCCGTACGTCGTCGTCAAGCCCGCTTCGTTCGAGTACCTCGAGTGGGCGCAGGAGCAGCTGGGCGGCGACGAGATGCTGGTCGAGTTCCGCCACGCGAGCTGGCTCGACGGCGAGAGCCGGTCGGAGACGCTCGGCTTCCTCGAGCGGCACGGGATGACCTACGTGATCGTCGACGCGCCGCAGACCGGCGGCAAGAACGTCCTCCCGACGGTCGTCGCCACCACGAGCCCGACCGCCTACATCCGCTTCCACGGCCGCAACGCCGGTACCTGGAACAAGCGCACCGGCAGCGCAGCCGAGCGCTTCGACCACCTCTACTCGGAAGGGGAGCTCGAGGAGTGGGTAGCGCCGCTGGCCGAGCTCTCGGGCGCCGCCGAGAACGTCTACGCGATGTTCAACAACAACGGCCGCTCGACGATCCCGTCGCCGGGTCTCGGCGAGCACGCCGAGGGCGAGGTCGTCGCCCAGGCGCCTGTCAACGCACAGATGCTGCGCGGCCTGCTCGAGCGCGAGGGCCTGCCGGTCACCCCGGCTCCGGCCGCCGCGTAGCATTCCGGCGATGAAACCCTGGTCATACGAGCTCGCCGGCCGCCTCGAGGAGCACGTCGTCGAGAGCGAGGTGCTGAAGGGCAACCCGCTCGGCGACCCGCACGAGCGCCCGCTCTGGGTCTACGTCCCGCCCGGCTACGACGAGGACACCGACCGGCGCTATCCGAGCATCTACGCGATCCAGGGCCTCACCGGCCAGCTCGACATGTGGCGCAACCGCTTCCCGTTCCGGCGCAACTTCCCCGAGCTCGTCGACGAGCTGTTCTCGACCGAGGGCTCGCCGCAGGCGCTCGTCGTGTTCGTCGACGCCTGGACGTCGCTCGGCGGGAGCCAGTTCATCGACTCGCCGGGAACCGGCCGCTACCTGACCCACATCTGCGACGAGCTCGTGCCTTTCGTCGACGAGCGCTACCGGACGCTGGAGGGGCCCGGACACCGCGGGATCGCCGGCAAGTCGAGCGGCGGCTACGGCGCGATGGTCGACCCGATGCTGCGGCCGGACGTCTTCGGCGGGCTCGCCACCCACGCGGGCGACGCGCTCTTCGAGATGTGCTACCTGCCCGACTTCCGCAAGTCGGTGCGCGCGCTGCGCGACAACTACGACGGCTCGTTCGAGCGCTTCTGGGAGGACTTCCACAGCCGGCCGCCGCTCTCGAAGGAGACCGACTACCACCTCCTGAACGACTGGTGCATGGCCGCCTGCTACTCGGCCGACGAGGACGGCACCGTGCAGATGCCGTACGACACGTTCACCGGCGAGCTGCGGCCGGAGATCTGGGAGCGCTGGCTCGCGTGGGACCCGGTGCGCATGGTTCCCGAGCACGCCGATGCGCTCCGCTCGATGAAGGCGATCTACATCGACTGCGGCAAGCGCGACCAGTTCTTCCTCGACCTCGGCGCCGAGGCGTTCAAGCAGGCGCTCGAGGCGATCGGCGTGACGGACGTCTTCTTCGAGCTCTTCGACGGGACGCACTCCGGGATCGAGTACCGCTATCCCCTGGCGTTGAAGTACCTGGCGGAGCACCTGGCGTGATCGCGGGCGCGGCAGGGGTCGCCGCGGCCGCGCTGATCTGCCTCGACCCGGGCCACGGGACGCCGGCCGCGATCGGGCGGCAGGTCGAGCCGATCGGACCGGGCTCGAAGGTGATGAAGATCAAGGACGGCGGCGGCGCTCACGGCGAGGCGGCCGTCGCGCTGGCGATCGCGAAGCGAACGCGGACGCTGCTGCTCGCGCGCGGCTACCGGGTGGCGATGACGCGCACCGGGCCGACGATCCGGCTCGGCAACGGGAACGGCAACATCGCGCGGGCGAAGTTCTGCAACCGCCGCCACGCGGCGCTGATGATCCGCATCCACGCCGACGGCTCGACAGACCGCTCGCTACACGGCGTCTCGACGCTCGTGCCCGCCCTGCGCCGCGGCTGGACGGACGACATCTACGTGCCGAGCCGGGTCGCCGGCCGCGCGATCCAGAAGGCGGTCGTCGCTGCGACGGGAGCTGCGGACCGCGGCGTCGTCAGGCGCTCCGACCTGACCGGCTTCAACTGGGCGAACGTTCCCGCGGTTCTCGTCGAGACGGGCTTCCTCTCGAACCCCACGGAGGCGCGCCGCCTGAAGACGCCGACCTACCAGCAGCGGGTCGCGACCGGCCTCGCCAACGGCGTCGGTGCGTTCATCGCGCTGCCGACGAAGCACCCCCGCTAGTCACCCGGCCGATCCGACTTAGTAACAGACTGTTACTTGGAGGCCCGACGGGCTCGACCCGAGCGCCGCACTCATTCGGACGAGCGGCCCCGCATCTCCTCGGCGGCCGCGCGGCCTCGGTCGTGGACGGCCTGCCGCTTGTCCTCGACGCCGGGGTCGGCCTCCACCTGGTCGATCGTGGGCTCGGCAGACTCCTCGGGCTCGTCCTCCTCGGGGCGCGATTCGTCGAGCTTCCGGCGCAGCTCTTCGGCGCGGGAGTCGGTCTCGGAGGCCTGCTTCCGCCGGAGCGTGCGATAGGCCGCCGCCCCGGCGACGCCGGCCGCCGCGGCCAGCCACGCGATCCGGGCTCTCACGAGGCCGATGCTACACTGCGCGCCTTCCTGCCTCGCCATCGCGTCGTCCGTTCCCGAGCGACGCCGGCCGGCGAGGCCGCCTGAGACCGAAGGAAGGGAGGATTCGGGAGCGTGACCGACTACGAGATTCTGCTGATGCTCGATCCGGAGTTGCCGGAGGAGCGCCAGACCGAGATCGTCACCCGCGTGCGCGAGCAGGTCGAGACGAACGGCAGCTGGGACAAGCACGAGCCGTGGGGCCGGCGCCGTCTCGCGTACGAGATCGACCATAAGCCCGAGGGCGTCTACCACCTGATGACCTTCGCGGCCGAGCCGGAGACGCTCGACGAGGTCTCGCGCGTGCTCAAGATCACCGACGGCGTCATGCGGCACATGGCCGTGCGCCGCGTCAAGGGCGGCACGACCCGACCGCCCGAGCCGAGCCCCGAAGAGCCCGTAGCGGCGGCCGCGCCCGCGAGTCAGGATTCAGAACCGGAAAGCACGCCCGAGAGCTGAGAGGAGAGGGAAGGAATGGCCAACATCAACCGCGTCGTCCTCGTCGGCAACCTGACCAGGGACCCCGAGCTGCGACACACGCCGAGCGGAACGGCCGTCTGCAAGCTGCGCCTCGCCGTCAACACGCGCCAGAAGGACGCGAGCACCGGCGAGTGGGGCGACAAGCCCAACTACTTCGACGTCACCGTCTGGGGCAACCAGGGAGAAAGCTGCGCGCAGTACCTCTCGAAGGGCCGCCCCGTCGGCGTCGACGGCCGGCTCGACTGGCGCGAGTGGGAGGCCCAGGACGGCACCAAGCGCCAGGCGGTCGAGATCATCGCCGACAGCGTCCAGTTCCTCGGCGGCCGTCCCGACGGCGAGAACGCGCAGCCCGAGTTCGTCCCGAGCGGCGCAGCCGCGCCGGCCGAGGGCGCCGACTTCGGCACCGCCTCAGACGACGACATCCCGTTCTGATGGCGCAACGAGGAGACCAGCGACAGCAGCGCAAGCGCGGCCCAGCGCCGGGCGGGCCGATCCGCAAGCGCAACTGCTACTTCTGTCGCGAGAAGGTGGAAGAGGTCGACTACAAGAACACGAACCAGCTCCGGCGCTACGTCTCGGAGAAGGGCAAGATCCGCTCTCGTCGGATCACGGGCGCCTGCCGCCGGCACCAGCGCCAGGTGGCGGCCGCCGTCAAGCGGGCGCGCGAGATGGCGCTGCTCCCCTACTCGACGAACTGATGCAAGTCATCCTCCGCCAGGACGTCGACAAGCTCGGGCTGCGCGGCGATGTGGTCGAGGTCGCGCCCGGCTACGCGCGCAACTTCCTGCTTCCGCGCAAGCTCGCCGAGACGGCCACTCCGGCCAAGGTCGCGGAGGTGCGCAAGCACGAGGAGAAGCGCGCCAAGCAGGAGGCGCAGAGCGTCGAGCAGGCGCAGGAGATCGTTGCGAGGCTCGAGTCAGACGAGCTCCGCTTCGACGTCCCGGCCGGCGAGACCGGCACGCTCTTCGGCTCGGTCACGGCGACGAACATCGTCGAGGAGGTCTGGAGCTCGAAGAAGACGCGCATCGATCGGCGCAAGGTCGGCCTGGCCGACCCGATCAAGCGGATCGGGCGCTACGAGATCCCGGTCGTGCTCTTCGGCGACGTGTCGGCGACGCTGCGCGTCGCGGTCGTCCCTGAGGGAGGCGAGCTGCCGCCGCAGGAGGAGCTCGACGCGATCGCCGCAGCGGAGGCCGAGGCCGAGGCCGCCGCGCAGGCAGAGGCCGAGGCCGAGCACGCGCAGGCGGAGGCAGTGATCGAGGCCGTCGTCGCCGAGGAGGAGACCGAGGCCGACGCTGAGGCCGAGGACGGCGCGGAGGCGGCCGTCGCCGACGAGCCCGAGAGCAGCGCGAGCCCGTCCGAGACGGACCGCGAGTAACAAAAGCGCACAGCCTTCTCCACAGGCGCCCACGGCCCTGTGGAATTCATCACGAACTTTCCGCTCGGAGCGGGTAAATCACCCACAGGTGTCGTCCGGGGGTCGTGGGAACATGCGTTCCCTTATGCCTGCAAATCGTCTTCTCCAGGCACGAGCGGCCCTGTCGAAAGTCGGGTCGTCCAGACCTTCCGCGCCCGCTTCGAGCGTGGTTTGGTAACGCCGATGGCCCAACTCGCCCAGGCCTCGCAGACCGCCCCGGTTCCGCCGCAGAATCTCGAGGCTGAGGAGTCAGTCCTCGGCGCGATGATGCTCTCCCCCGGCGCGATCGGGGCGGTCAGCGAAGTGCTGGACGCAGGGGACTTCTACCGCGGAAGCCACGGCAGCATCTACCGGGCGGCGCTCGGCCTCTACGGCCGCGGCGAGCCCGTCGACGCGATCACGCTCGTCGACGAGCTCGAGGAGCGCGGCGAGCTCGAGGACGTGGGCGGCCGCGTCCGGATCCACGAGCTCGCAGCCCTGGTCCCGGCGAGCTCGAACGCCGGGCACTACGCGCGCATCGTGCGGGAGATGGCCACGCTCCGCGGGCTGATTCGGGCGGGTGGCGAGATATCGACCCTCGGCTGGGAGCGGCCGGGAGAAGCGACCGACCTCGTGGACCGGGCGGAGCAGATCGTCTTCGATCTCTCGCAGGCCCGCGTCACGAGCGAGTTCAGCCACATCGAAGAGCTGCTGAAGGACAGCTTCGAACGCATTACCGCGCTTTACGAGGCCGGCGCCGACGTGACGGGAACTCCGTCCGGCTATCGCGACCTCGACCGGCTTACCTCCGGCTTCCAGCCGGGGAACCTGATCATCGTCGCCGCCCGCCCGAGCATGGGCAAGTCCGGCCTCGGCCTCTGCGTCGCCGCCAACCTCGCCGTCCGCGGAGAGCAGCCGGTCGCCGTCTTCACGCTCGAGATGTCGAAGTCGGAGATCACCCAGCGCCTGATGTGCAGCGAGGCCAAGGTCGAGTCGCAGCGCCTCCGCACCGGCAAGCTCGCCGCCGACGACTGGCCGCGGCTGACCGCCGCCTGCGACCGGCTCGCCAAGGCGCCGATCTACGTCGACGACACCGGCTCGATCACGATGATGGAGATCCGCTCGAAGGCCAGGCGGCTCAAGTCGCGCGAGCCCAATCTCGGGCTGATCGTGGTCGACTACCTGCAGCTGATGACCTCGGGCGCGTCGGTCGAGAACCGCGTCCAGGAGGTCTCGCAGATCTCCCGGCAGCTCAAGGTGCTCGCGCGCGACCTCGACGTCCCGATCCTGGCGATGTCGCAGCTCTCTCGCGCGGTCGAGCAGCGCCACGACAAGCGCCCGATCCTCTCCGACCTGCGCGAGTCCGGCTCGATCGAGCAGGACGCCGACCTCGTCCTCTTCATCTACCGCGACGAGTACTACAACGACGAGTCCGACCAGCAGGGCATCGCCGAGCTGCACCTCGCGAAGCACCGCAACGGGCCGACCGACACGGTCCGCCTCTCCTTCCTGAAGCGCTACGCCAAGTTCGCCGACCTCGCACCCGCGGCATAGAGACCTGTGTACGAGCAAACAGTCGTCGTCCTGGCCCGCGCAACGAGCTTCACCGTCGTCTGCCAGTGCTGCGCGGAACTCGAGCCCCAGAGCGAGTACACGGGACTGACCGCGCACGGGTCGCTCCGGCTCGACGACGACCTCGGCTGGACGACGTGCCCGCGCGGCCACCGGATCCGCGTGATCAGGGCCGGCTCCGCGGTCGCCGCCGAGGCGACCTCGCCGCTCTGGTAGTAGGCATAACTCGGACTGCGTCGATCCTCCAGCCGGTCGCATCAGGCAAACTCCCGCCCGTGCCTGCCACCGTGATTTTCGGGGCGCCAAGGCGCCCGCTCGCCGGGCGCCGCTTGGAGGACGTGCGGGCTTTGCCCGCGCGTCCGCTTGAAACCCGCTGCGCGCGCGGAGACGGTTGATGCCCGCCACCGTCGTGGTAGGCGCGCAGTGGGGCGACGAGGGGAAGGGCAAGATCGTCGACCTGCTCGCCGAGCATTCGGACCTCGTCTGCCGCTACAACGGCGGGCCGAACGCGGGCCACACGATCGTCGCCGGCGGCGAGACGTACAAGCTCAAGCACATCCCGTCCGGGATCCTCCAGGGCAAGGAATGCGTGATCGGCGCCGGCTGCGTCGTCGACCCGCAGGTGCTGATCGAGGAGCTCGACGACCTCGAGTCACGCGGGATCTCGACCGAGCCCGTGCGCCTCTCGGGCAACGCGCACGTCGTCATGCCGTGGCACCGGGTGATCGACGGCGCGAGCGAGCGCCGGCTCGGCAAGCTGCAGATCGGGACGACGCGCCGCGGGATCGGGCCGACGTACGCGGACAAGGCCTACCGCCTCGGCATCCGCGTCCAGGATCTGCTCGACCCGAAGATCCTCTGCCAGAAGATCGAGGTCGCCCTCGCGGAAAAGAACGTCTGGCTCGAGCGCGTCTACGGCGAGGAGCCGATCGAGCTTCACGGCCTCGTCGAGCGCTACGAGGGCTACGCGGACCGGCTGCGGCCGATGGTCGCCGACACGTCGCTGCTCGTCGACCGTGCGCTCCGCGACGGGAAGCGCGTCCTCTTCGACGGCGCGCACGGGACACTGCTCGACCTCGACCACGGCACGTATCCCTTCGTCACGTCGTCGCCGACCGTGGCCGGCGGGGCAGCAGTCGGGACCGGCATCGGGCCGACCAGGATCGACGCCGTGATCGGCGTCGCGAAGGCCTACGTCACGCGCGTCGGCGAGGGTCCCTTCCCGAGCGAGATCGAAGGCCCCGACCAGGAGCGCCTGCGTGAGCTCGGCGGTGAGTTCGGCACCGTCACCGGTCGCGAGCGGCGCTGTGGGTGGCTCGACCTCGTCGCGCTCCGCTACGCCGTGCGGCTGAACGGCATGACCTCGCTCGCGCTGACGAAGCTCGACGTGCTGTCGGCCTTCTCCGAGGTGCCGGTCTGCGTCCGCTACCGGCTGCGCGACGGAACCGAGACCGAGGACTTCCCGGCCCACCAGAGCGACTTCCATCACTGCGAGCCGGTCTACGAAACGCTCCCGGGCTGGCGGGAGCCGCTCGACGCGCTGACCGAGGTCTCGGAGCTCCCGCCCGCGGCACACGCCTACGTGAAGCTGATCGAGGAGCGGCTCGAGGTGGACGTCTGCCTGATCGGCACCGGCCGCGAGCGTGAGCGCGTGCTCGCCCAGCGCGGGCTCGAGGCGCTGGCCCGCTAGGCGGGCGCGCGGCCCCTCAAGGTAGACGCGCGCGCGCGGAGCGTGAAGGCGCCGGCCGGCTCGCCGAGCCGGCGGAGGTACTCGTCGCGAATTGCATTCCGCGTCTCCTCGGGGAGCCCCACGAGGTACTGGCCGCCGGGACCGACGCCGAGCATGAACAGGCTCCACAGCTCGTCGAAGTTCTCGTAGGTGCTCGAGACCTCGAGTGAGGTCGTCTCGACGTCCTCGAGGCCTGCCTCGCGGCCAAGCTCGCCGATCCCCTCCTGCGCGCTGTACGGGAAGCGCTCACCCTCGGCGCCGGGCACGATCTCGGTCGCCGACGCCCAGAACACGTCCAGCAGCTGCATCTCCGGGAAGTTCCACGAGCAGGCGGCGACGATCCCGCTGCCGCGCACGATCCGCCGCATCTCGGCCAGCCCGACGACCGGGTCTTCGAGGAAGTGGATCACGAGCTGCGCGAGCGCGGCATCGAACGTCCCATCCGGCCACGGGAGATTCTCGGCGGCGCCCTCGCGGACGTCGGCCTCGGGGACACGCGCCTTGCAGGCCTCGACGAGCGGCGACGGGTCGACCGCGGCGACCGACGCGGCGCCGAGCCGCTCGGCGAGCTCCTGGGTCAGGATCCCGGAGCCGCAGCCGACGTCGAGCACGGTTTGCCCCGGCTCGATGCCGGCCCAGTCCACGAACATCGGCGCGAGCACCGCCGAGTAGCGGCCCATGAACCGGTCGTATGCGTCACCCGAGACGGCGAAGGTCATCCGCGGTATTTACGTTCGCGAGCAGGGCGGGGTCAAGCTGGAGCCGCACCGTCTCGAGCTCGTCGAGCGCGTCTCGGAGCGCGAGCCTGCCGTCGGCGAGGCGGCGCTCGAGCGTGGGAAGCGCAGTCCTCGCGTACGCCCCTGGAAGCGGCCCGGTCTGCGGGACTGCGGCGTCCAAGCCCGCGTCGGCCAGCTCGAGCAGAAGCGCGGGCGTGACGAGAGGGGTGTCGACCGGGAGAACGACGCAGACGTCGGTAGTCGCCGCGCGCAGGCCCGCGACGAGGCCTGCGATGGCGGCGCGGGTCTCGCTCCCGTCGTCGAGCACGGGGAACGGGAGCTCGAGCCCGTCCGCGGCCTTGCCGACGGCGATCCGCTCTTCGCACGTCTCGCCGAGGATCCGCCATGCACGCTCGGCGAGGGTCTCTCCGTTCAGCTCTGCGAGCGCCTTGGGCGAGCCGAAACGCGTGCTCGCGCCTCCGACCAGCAGGACGCCGGTCAGGTCAGAACGCGCCACGGCTCCGTGTAGACGTTCAATCGGTCCGCGCGCGCGAACCCGCAGAGAGTGATGCCGCGGTCGCGGCCGAGCTCGACGGCGAGGCTCGACGGAGCGCCGACTGCGACGAGAATCGGGCATCCGCCGACAGCCGCCTTCTGGACGAGCTCGAACGAAAGGCGACCGCTCAGGCAGAGAATCGATTGCGCGAGCGGCAGGCGTTCCTCGGAGAACGCCCAGCCGAGCACCTTGTCCATCGCGTTGTGGCGGCCGACGTCCTCGCGCACGCAGACGAGCTCCCCGTCGGCGCCGAAGAGCCCGGTCGCGTGCAGCCCGCCGGTCACCGCGAAGGCCGCCTGGGCCACCCGGAGCCTCTCGGGGAGATCGGCCAGAAGCTCGGCCGAGGCCGTGAGGTCGCTCTCGACCCGATGCGCCTCGACGGCGACGGCCTCGAGGGCTCCCTTGCCGCAGACGCCGCACGAGGAGCTCGTGTAGAAGCTCCGCTGCACGCGTGCGGGGTCGAAGCCGGGAGCGTCGACCTCGACGGTGTTGGCCGCCAGGTCGGCCGGAGGGGCCGCGCGCGTCGGGCTCAGCCCCTCGGAGAGACAGAAGCCGAGCGCAAGCTCCTCGTCGTGGCCTGGCGTGCGCATCGTCACCGCCACCGGACGGCCACCGATCCGGATCTCGAGCGGCTCCTCGACCGCGACCTGGTCGCGCTCCGCACTACGCCCGGGCATCCGGACGACCTCGACCGGCGCGGCCGAGTAGGGCGGCGCCTGTAGGGCTTCGTCGTCGGCGCCCATCGCGCACCTAGCGTACCGCCGCGCAAGCGGCACGCTTCCGTCACACCCCGGTTACAGACACGTGCGCATTCCCTGGTTACGATCGCCTCGGGGAGGAGGTCGGGCGAACCGAACTACGGGACCAAGGGCCCGAGCCGCGAGGCCTGGTGACAGACCGTCTCGCGGGTGGGAATCGCGCCGACTCGCCGAGTAGACTCGACCCGTGAGAGTCCTCGTCGTCGGCTCTGGGGGGCGGGAGCACGCACTCGCCTGGAAGCTCGCCCAGAGCCCCCGGCTCGCAGCGCTCCACGCCGCGCCCGGGAACCCGGGCATCGCACGCCTCGGCGAGTGCCATCCGGTGCGCGCGGAGGATGCGGAGGGCCTTCTCGACCTGTGCCACACCCTCGGCGTCGACCTCGTGGTCGTCGGCCCCGAGGTGCCGCTCGTCGCCGGGGTCGCCGACACACTTCGGCACGCGGGAATCGGGGTCTTCGGCCCGAGCGCAGCGGCCGCGCGAATCGAAGGCTCGAAGACCTTCGCCAAGGAGGTCATGGAGGCAGCCGGCGTCCCCATTCCGGCCAGGCTCAAGGCGGCGCGGCCGCCGTGCGTCGTCAAGGCGGACGGTCTCGCGGCCGGGAAGGGCGTCTTCGTCTGCCGCACCGAGGCGGAGGTGGAAGCGGGACTGGGCGCGGTCGCCGCACTCGGAGGCGAGCCGGTGATCGAGGAGCTGCTGGAGGGCCAGGAGGTCTCGCTGTTCGCAATCACCGACGGCCACGAGGTCATGCCCCTTGCGCCGGCGCAGGACTTCAAGCGGGTCGGCGAAGGCGACACGGGCCCGAACACCGGGGGCATGGGCTCGTACTCGCCCGTTCCCTGGCTGGGCGAGTCTGACGTTGACGAGCTCATCGACACGATCCACCGGCCCGTGCTCGCGGAGCTCGCGCAGCGCGGCACCCCGTTCACGGGACTCCTCTACGCCGGCCTGATGCTCACCGACGACGGACCGCGTGTCCTCGAGTTCAACTGCCGCTTCGGGGATCCCGAGACGCAGTCGATCCTGCCGCGCCTCGAGGGCGACCTGCTCGAGGCACTCGCCGGGGCCGCCGGGGGCGCGCTCGGCACGGAGCTCGCGGTCGGCGCCGCGGCCGCGGTGACGGTCGTGCTCGCGGCCGGCGACTATCCCGAGCGCAACGACGGCGGGACGCCGATCGAGGGGATCGAGGACGCCGAGGCGGCGGGCGGGATCGTGTTCCACGCCGGAACCGCCCGGCACGAAGGACGGTTGGTCACAAACGGCGGCAGGATCCTGAACGTGACCGCCCTCGGCGACGACCTCCCGGCTGCACGCTCGGCCGCATACGACGCCGCAAGCCGCATCTCGTTCGCCGGGATGCGCTTCCGCCGGGACATCGGGCTCGCGGCCGCCGAAGGCCATGTCCGGATCTGACGGCCCGCTCGTCGGGATCCTGGTCGGCTCCGACTCGGACCGCGACCGCATGCAACCGGCCCTCGACGAGCTCGCCTCACACGGGATCACGCATGAGCTCGAGGTGCGCTCGGCCCACCGCACGCCCGACGCGGTGGCCGACTATGCGCGCACGGCGAGGGATCGCGGGATCAAGGTGCTGATCGCAGGGGCCGGGCTCGCCGCGGCGCTGCCCGGCGTCGTCGCCGCGCACACCGACCTGCCCGTGATCGGGGTTCCTCTGCGCTCGGAGAAGAGCGTGCTCGACGGCCTCGACGCGCTGCTCTCGATCACCCAGCTCCCGCCGGGCGTGCCCGTGGCCACGGTCGGCGTCGACAGCGCGCGGAACGCGGCGATCCTGGCAACCCGGATTCTCTCGATTCGATGACGGGCGGCGCTTCCGCGCGCCAGGAGACGAGCGGGCTGGCGGTTGCCTCCCTCGTGCTCGGGATCGTCGGCCTGACGCTCGTTCCTCTCCTTGCCTCGATCGCCGCGCTCCTCTTCGGCTACGCGGCGCGCGGCGACATCCGCCGCAACCCGAACCTGACGGGCGACGGACTGGCGACCGCGGGATCGTCCTCGGCTGGATCGCCGTCGCTTTGATTGGCTTCGCCCTCCTGCTGGTCCCTCATGTCCTACTGAGCTACTAGGCCCATGGCAGGCGTGCCGAGGCGGCCACTAGAATCGCAACGGTGATCCCGCGCTACTCCCGTCCGGCCATGCAGGCGATCTGGTCGGACGAAGAGAGGCTCGCGGGATGGCTGGAGGTCGAGCTGGCGGCGCTGGACGCGTGGGCCGAGCTGGGCGTCGTTCCCGGCGACGCCGCACAGGCGATCCGGGAGCAAGCGAGCCCTCCAAGCCCGGAGCGCGTCGCGGAGCTCGAGGCGATCCTCCACCACGACACGGCGGCGTTCGTGGATGCCGTGGCCGAGACTCTCGGCCCGGAGGGCCGTTGGTTCCACTACGGGCTCACGTCCTCGGATGTCGTCGACACGGGGCTCTCGCTGCAGGTGCGTGAGGCGGGAGCGCTGGTGCTCGAAGGCGTCGAGCGGGCAGAAGGTGCCGTCGTCGCGAGGGCACTGGAGCACAAGCACACGGTTTGCATGGGCCGGACGCACGGCGTTCACGCCGAGCCGACGACCTTCGGGCTCAAGCTCGCCGGCTGGGCGTTCGAGCTCGACCGCGCGCGCGAGCGTCTGCGACAGGCGTTGGAGCGGATGCGCGTCGGGAAGCTCTCCGGCGCGGTCGGCACGTACGCCGCGACCGACCCCGAGCTGGAGCGGATCGCGTGCGAGCGCCTCAGGCTCGAGCCGGAGCCCGTGTCCACGCAGATCGTCCAGCGCGACCGGCATGCGGAGCTGCTGTCGTCGCTGGCGCTGGTCGCCGCCTCGCTGGACCGCTTCGCGACGGAGATCCGCCACCTCGCGCGCACCGAGGTCGCCGAGGTCGCGGAGCCGTTCGGCAAGGGCCAGAAGGGCTCGTCGGCGATGCCGCACAAGCGCAACCCGGTCGTCTCCGAGCGGCTCTGCGGGCTCGCGCGCGTCGTGCGGGCAAACGCGCAGGTCGGTCTCGAGAACGTGGCGCTCTGGCACGAGCGCGACATCTCGCACTCGTCGGCCGAGCGCGTGGTCATCCCCGACTCGTTCCTGGCCCTCGACTACATGCTCGACCGCTTCGCGTGGCTCGTCGAAGGGCTCGAGGTGAGACCCGAGCGGATGTTGGGGAACCTCGAGGCGGCTCACGGGTTGTTCTTCAGCCAGCGGCTTCTCCTGGCGCTCGTCGATTCGGGCCTGGAGCGCGACGCCGCGTACCGGCTCGTGCAGCGCAACGCCCTGCAGGCACAGGAGGAGGACCAGGATTTCCGCGAGCTCGCTCGCGCTGACGCCGAGATCTCGGGTCGCGTCGACCTCGACGCGGTCTTCGACCTCGGCTGGTACACAAGGCACGTCGACACGGTGTTCGAGCGGCTTGCCGCTCTCGTCCAAAGAGAGGAGCCAGTTCATGCCTGAGACGGCAGTCCACGTGGGGAGCGGCAAGGTCCGCGAGCTGTTCGAGCTCGACGACGAGCGTCTGCTACTTGTCGCCAGCGATCGCATCTCGACGTTCGACGTCGTGCTGCCCACCGAGATCCCCGACAAGGGCCGCGTTCTCACCGGCCTCTCGGGCTTCTGGTTCGCGCGCACGCGCGAGGTCGTGGCGAACCATCTGCTCGCGCTCCGGCCCGACGGTCGCTCAAGCGAGTGCCGACGACTGGAGATGCTGCCGCTCGAGTGCGTCGTCCGCGGCTATCTCGCAGGATCGGGCTGGAAGGACTACGGCGAGACGGGCGCCGTCTGCGGGCACGAGCTCCCGCCGGGATTGCTGGAGTCGGCACGGCTTCCGCAGCCGATCTTCACGCCGGCGACCAAGGCGACCGAGGGACACGACGAGAACATCGACCGCGCACGCGCAGTGGAGCTGATCGGCGCCGAGCGGTTCGACGAGGTCGAGCGCGTCTCGCTCGCGCTCTACGAGTTCGCGTCGAAGCGGGCCGCCGAGCGCGGGGTCCTGATCGCGGACACGAAATTCGAGCTCGGGCTCGACGCCGACGGGCAGCTGGTGCTCGCGGACGAGGCGTTCACTCCTGACTCCTCGCGCTTCTGGCCCGAGGACGAGTACGAGCCCGGGCGGCCGCAGCCGTCGTTCGACAAGCAGTACGTGCGCGACTACTGCGAGAGCCTCGGTTGGGACAAGACCGACCCAGGCCCAGAGCTTTCCGCGGAGATCGTCGCCGGGACGCGTGCTCGGTACGTCGAGGCGTTCGAGCGGATCACCGAGATCCCGTTCGACGACTACCTCGCCGACCCGAACGTGGTGCTCGGGTGAAAGCGACCGTTCTCGTACGCCCCAAGCCCGGGATCCTCGATCCCCAGGGAGAAGCGGTCGAGAGCTCGCTGCGGCAGCTCGGCTTCGCGGTCGAAGGCGCGCGGATCGGCCGTGTCGTCGACCTGGAGCTCGAGGACGGCGACCCGGACCAGGCGCGGGCTGAGCTCGAACGGATGTGCGAGCGGCTGCTGGCGAACCCGCTGATCGAGTCCTACGAGATCACGGTGGCCGCGGGGTGAGGTCGCCGAGAATCGCCGTCGTCGTCTTCCCGGGCTCGAACGACGACCACGACGCTGCGCTTGCCCTCGAGGAGCTTGGCGCGGAGCCGGTGCTCGTCTGGCACGCCGAGCCAGAGCTCCCGAACGCGAGCGCGGTCGTCCTCCCGGGCGGGTTCTCGTACGGCGATTACCTGCGCTGCGGGGCGATCGCACGGTTCACGCCGGTCATGGGCGCCGTCCATCGGTTCGCCGCCGACGGCGGTCTCGTGCTGGGGATCTGCAACGGTTTTCAGGTTCTGTGCGAGGCAGGCCTCCTTCCCGGCGCGCTCCGACCAAACGCGTCACTCGAGTTCGTCTGTCGTGACGTGCGCCTAGTCGTCGAGCAGGCCGACACGTCGTTCACCTCCCGCTGCCGGCCGGAACAGGAGCTGACCATCCCGGTCAAGCACGGGGAAGGCTGTTACTTCGCGGACGGCAGCCTGCTCGCCGAGCTCGAGGCCAACGAGCAGATCGCGCTGCGCTACGCGGACAACCCCAACGGCTCGATCGGCGACATCGCCGCGGTGACCAACGAGGACGGCAACGTCTTCGGCCTGATGCCGCACCCCGAGCATGCGGTCGATCCGCTCCTCGGCTCGACCGACGGAGCGCTCGTGCTCGGCTCCCTCGTCGACGCCGCGCGCGAGCGCACGCTTGCCGCCGCCTGACCGGCACGCCCGCCTAGGGAGGCTTCAGCCCCAGCGCCTCCGCCAACCGCGGCCGGTCCGCGAGGCCGGCGCGCAGCCGCTCGATGTCTCGCTCCCGCAGCGTGACCGGCCCACGCCGCGCCGAGCCCGACGTCGCATAGGCGAAACGCACGAGCTGCTCGCCGCCCGGAGCCTCCAGCAGCTGCACGAGCGACGAGAACCGCTTCCCGCCCGCGCGTTGGGCAAGCGTCAGCTCCTCAACGAGCTCGGCCCGGCCCCAGGGTGTCGCCGCTTTCGCCATCGCCGCCCACGGTAACCACGCAAACATCACGCCTGTGAGACGCCTTCGTGACGAATGTGCAACAACGCGCAAATCCCACGATCGAGGGACGCGGGGAGCACCCCCGGCCGCGATTCTCAAGGTGCAGATGCCCGCGGCTGTGTCCCGTCACCGTGCCTTCCTGATTGCGACCTCCGCGGTCCTCTACGGCGTGATCTTCTTCGCCTTCCTGTTCCTCGAGCGGCCGGGGGTCGGACTCGCCAACTTCTACTACTTCCCGGTGGCCATGCTCGCGCTGGCCGGAGGACCGATCTGGGGTGCGGCGGCCGGTCTGATCGCCACGGGCATCTACGCAGTCGGAATCGTCCTCAACCCGCACATCCCGTCCGCCCAGGTGCTGACCGTGACCGCCTCGATCCGCCTGATCACGTTCGCGACGATGGGAGCGCTCGTCGGTTGGTTCGCACACAGCAACCGGAAGCTCGCCGACGAGCTGCGCGTCGCCGAGGAGCACGACTACCTCACGGGCCTACTCAACACCCGCTCTTTCGACGCCGTGCTCGCGGCACGAGTCGAGCTCGGGCTCCCGTTCGGCCTGATCCTCGGCGACATGGACAACTTCCGCGAGATCAACGACCAGGAGGGCCACGCGGTCGGCAACAACCTGCTCCGCCGCGCGGCCGAGCTGCTGGCCCGGAAGCTCGACCCCGGCGACCAGCTCGCGCGCGTGGGCGGGGACGAGTTCGCGGTCGTCACGTCGAGCCCGGGTACGGAGGCGGTGCGCGCACTCTGCTCACGCCTCACCGCCGCGCTCGCCGAGGAGGGACTGAGCATCAGCTTCGGCTGGGCGGTCTGCCCACGGGATGGCGACAGCCCGCTGCTCCTCTACCGCGCGGCCGACGAACGCCTCTTCGCGCAGAAGCTGATCGGAAGCCGCCTGTCACAGGCGGAGGTCGTGAGCCTCCCGTCGACGGCCGAGCGACTCATGCGCCGGCAGCGGCCTGCCTGATCTCCGCACGCCCGGCTAGATTCCGGGCATGAAGCGAATCGTGCTCCTAGCGGGGCTCCTCGTGTTGACGGGGTGCGGCAGCAGGTCGACCGCTCCGAAGACGACCACAGCGGCCGAGCCGAAACCCACGCCGACCACGACAGCCGCAGGGAAGACGTGCCCGCCGTTCGGCGGCGGGACCGGCACGCAGACGAGCGCAACGAACCCTTCAAGGACGATGTTGCTCACAGGCGTGCAGGTCGACTCGGATTCCTGCACGGACCGGGTCTTCTTCACCTTCCGTCCCGCGGGCGGGCAGCGACCCGGCTACACCGTGCAGTACCGCACCGCGGCCGAGGCGCAGACGGAAGACGCCTCCGGCAAGCACATCCCGATCGCCGGGAAGGCCTTCCTGGTCGTCCGCCTCGAGCCGGCCGCGACCGCCGACCTCTCCGGCGCGAAGCTCAAGTACACCTACACGGGGCCGTCGAAGCTCACGCCCGCGGGCATGCGCTCGGTTCAGGAGATTGCGAAGACCGGCGACTTCGAGGGCGTGCTGACCTGGGTGATCGGGCTCTCCGGGGAGCGGCCGTTCACCGTGACGAGCTCAGGCTCGCCGGCGAGCCTGACCGTCGAGATCGGCTGAACAGCTCCGCCCACTGGTGGGCATCGAGCTCGCGAGGCTGGGCGGATGCGAGCCGCAGCGCCCGCAGCGTGCGGGGCGGGACGATCGAGCGAAGGCCGCGGCGGAAGCCGGCGGCGACGAACCTCCGGTAGCTCCCGGCTGACCGCGCCGGAACCAGCGGATCGGCGCGCCGCTCGAAGACGAGCACGCCCGCGTCCACGCTGGGCTGCGGCTCGAAGGCGGCTCGCGGGAGCCTTCGCGCCGCCGAGGTCTCGTGCCACGCACCCCAGACCACGTCGTTGACGGTGCTCGGCCAGGGCAGCGCGCGCTTGACCGCGACGCCCCACTCCACGATCACGTCCGCGCGGACGAGCGGCACCAGCGGGTCATCGAGAAGGTGGCGCAGGATCGCGGTCGCGCCCTCGAACGGCAGGTTCGCCACGACGCGGAACGGTTCGCCCGGCAACCGCAACGTTGCCGCGTCGCCCTCGACGACGTCGACGTTCCCCCACCGCCCGCGCAGCCGTCCCGCCAGGCGTGGGTCGACCTCCACCGCGACCACACGGCGCGCCACACCGGCGAGCTCCGACGTCAGCCGCCCACTGCCTGCGCCGAGGTCGAGGACGAGGTCGCCCGGCCCCACGACCGAGTCGCGGACGAGCTCCGCGGCAATCGCCTGGCGAAGGAAATGCTGGCTATGCGCACGGTCCGGCCGGCGCGCAGCTCGTGCGCGCGGCTCGAACACGGACCATCACCGTCGTCATCGCCCCGGAATCATAGGACGGGCCGAGCCGGGTTGCGACTCCGGCGCCAAAGGAGTAGGTTCGCCCCGATGCTGAAGCGTGCCGTCGCTCTGGCAGTTCTTTCCGGTTTCATCGGAGTCTCGCTTGCATCCGCGGGCGGCTCCTGTTTCGCCTGGCACGACACGCCGACCGGGACGACCGCGCACTTCCGCGGCCTCTCCGCAGTCAGCACGAAGACCGCCTGGGTGAGCGGCTACACCGCCGACGCGGGCGTCGTGCTCCGAACGACGAACCGCGGTTCGACCTGGAAGGACGTCAGTCCGCCCGACTCGGCCGGCTTGCAGTTCCGCGACATCGAGGCCTTCGACGCCGACAACGCCGTCCTCATCTCCATCGGCGCGAACCCCGGCGACTTCCGGATGTACCTCACCTCGAACGGCGGGCACACGTGGAAGACGACCTACGTGAACTCGGATCCAGGCGTGTTTCTGGATTGCATGACGTTCTTCGACCGCAAGCACGGCCTGATCCTGTCCGACCCGCCCGACGGGGTGCATTTCCGCATCTTCGGGACGGATGACGGCGGGAAGAGCTGGCACATCACCGGCGAGAAGATGCCCGACGCGCTGCCCGGCGAGTTCGCGTTCGCGGCCAGCGGCCAGTGCCTCACGTCGAACGACGGGCGCAAGGCGTGGTTCGGCACCGGCGGCAGCACGGAAGCCCGCGTGTTCCGCTCCGACGATCGCGGCAAGTCGTGGAAGGTCAGCTCCACGCCGATCGCCAGCGGGCCTTCGGCCGGGATCTTCGGGCTCGCGTTCCGGAGCGACCACAAGGGCATCGCGGTCGGCGGCGACTTCACGCTCCCGACCAACTCGCCCGACAACTTCGCGAAGACGAGCGACGGCGGTCGGAACTGGAAGCTGATCGGCGGCGCACCGCCCGAGTACCGCTCGGGCGTGACCTGGCGCACGTGGCGCACCGCGATTGCCGTCGGGCCGTCCGGAAGCGACGTCAGCACCAACGGCGGACACACCTGGCAGCGCTTCGACGACGGCAGCCTCGACACCGTCGACTGCGCCAGCCCGTGGGCCTGCTGGGCCTCCGGGGAGAACGGCCGCGTCGCATACCTGACCGGCGGCTAGCAGCAGCCTGACCGGCTAGACGACCTGGGCGAGCTCGCCGAGCACGTCGCGCATCACGACGGTCTGGTTGTTCTCGAAGCGGAAGTCGAACTCGGCGAAGCCCGAAACGCCGGCCGCGGCGCGGGCGCGGATGTACGCCTGGCGCCAGACGTTCACCTGCTCCCGGGGCCAGCCGTGCACGTTTCCGCGCAAACCGGCGGCGCGCCGGTAGCCGGGCGTCAGGCCGGCGAGGTACTTCCTCCCGAGCGCGCGGCGCTCGGGCCCGCCGGCCTCCAGCGCGCGCTGGCCCACGGCGCCTGCCCGGGCGGCCGCCCGCGGATCGCCGGCGAACTCCGGGTACTCCTCGCCGACGAGCCCGAGCGCAGCCCGGTTCAGGATCCGCCAGAACGCGGTCAGCTCCGGCGTCAATCGTGCGCTTGGAAGCGTGAGCGCCGAGTGTGCCCACCAGACGAAGCCCTGCTGGGCCTTGTCGCCGAGGGCGGGCCGCCCGAAGGCGAGCCCTCGCAGCACCCCGCGCGTCAGGTCGCGGTACTCCCGCCCGAGCGGGCCTGCAGCCTCCGCCTGGATCTCGTCGAGCTGCCAGGACGAGAGCTGCACACCCGCCTTGGCCGCAGCGCGCAACTCGTCTCGGAAGCGCCTTCCGAGCTCGATTCCCCAGTTCAGCCGCGTGGCAGGCGGAAGGCCAAGCAGCTTCGGAAGCTCGGGCAGCGGGCCTGCTAGCCGCCCCGAGCTCGGCGAGACGTCGAGGAGCGTCTTCTCGTCCGCGCTCGAGAGCCGCCTGCGTTCCCAGTACCAGCCGGGCGCGAGGTGGAACATGGGCGCATAGCGGCAGCCGGCCGCGGCGATGCGCGAGCCGAGCGCGGCGCCGACGCCGTAGCTGCCGACATAGACGCTCGTCTTCCCCGGTAGCCCCGCGCGCCGCGCCTCGGCGAGGAGCCGAGGCAGCTCGTCGCGGTCGAAGTATGCGAGGACGACAACTCGCGGCACGGCCGCAGATTAGGCGAGCGCGGCTCTCCTAGCGGCCGATCAGCTCGATCCGGTACCCGTCCGGGTCCTGGACGAAGCAGATGAACGAGCCGCCCTCGCTCACCTGGTACGGGGGGCGCTCGGGCTCGATGCCCTGGCCCGCAAGCTCGGCAAGCGTTGCGTCGAGATCGTCGACGCCGACGGCGATATGGCCGTAGGCTGTGCCGAGCTCGTAGCTGCGGCCGTCGTGGTTGTAGGTCAGCTCGAGGATGTTCTCCTGTTCGCCGATCGAGAAGAAGTAGTTCGTCGCCTCGGTCTGGCCGTCGCGGACGATGTCCATCTCGCGCGAAAACGTGAAGCCGAGCGCCTCGTAGAACGCACGGCTCTTCGGCGGGTCGGTGACGCGGACCATGGTGTGGAGGTAGCGAGTCAGGCCCCGATCCTACTTCGCGGCGCTTCTGCGCGGCCCTGCCAGCGTGAGCCGAAGCATAGGCTGGGTCGTCGTGGAGGCGTGTGACGTGGTGTGGCAGTTCGACGCGGTCGATCTCCGGCCTGTGGTTCGTTGGCTCGACGAGTTTGCCGACGAGGCCGAGAGCCTCGCAGTCAGGATCAATCCAACGGGTAGCACCAGCCAAGTCGAGGTCTATCTCGACACGGATGACCGCCGTTTCCACCGCGCGGGCTACGCGCTGAGGGTTCGGCGAGCCGGGCGCGGGAAGGGGGCGGGTGCCGAAGCGACGATGAAGGAACTCGACTCGATCAGGACCGATCCGCCTGGCGAGCCGATCGGACATGAGGTGTCCGAGCCGCTCCAAAGCGCCGACCCTGAACTGCTTGCGGACAGCGACGGCCCGGTCGCCGCACGGGTCCGCGCGGTAGCCGGCAGGAAGAGGGTGCGCCCGCAGTTCGAAGTCCGTACCCGTCGCCGTCGGCTCTCAGTGGAGGCAGAGGGGCTTCCTCCCGGCGAGATCGTGCTCGACGAGATCGCGATCAGGCCGGCAGCAGGTGGTGCGGCTACGCGGCTGCACCGGGTCGAGATCGAAGCGCCGGAGGCGGCGTTGGCGGCGCTCCGGCCGTTCGTCGAACGATTGCAGAACGCGTGCCGGCTCCAACCCGCGACGCTGACGAAATACGAGGCGGGCGCCCTTGCAGCCGGTCTCAAGACGGTTCCGGTTGCGTTCGGTTCTACTTCAATCGAAGCGGATGCCCCGATCGGTCGCGTGGGGCTGGCTGTGCTCCGCCGCCAATTCGCCGCCCTACGGGCGAGGGAACCGGGCACGCGACTTGGCGATGACAGCGAGGAGTTGCATGACATGCGCGTCGCGAGCCGCCGCCTGCGGGCCGCCCTGTCGCTGTTCGCGGACTTTCTCCCGCCGTCGGCGGAAAGACTTCGCGACGATCTCAGATGGGTCGGCCACACGCTTGGCGCCGTCCGCGATCTCGACGTTCAGCTGGAGCAGCTCGATGGGTGGCTTCCGGATGTACCCGAGACAGACCGCGAAGCCCTTATAGCAGTGCGCTCCCTGCTGGAGGCGAAGCGCTCTCGTGCCCGGGAGACGATGCTCGATGCCCTCGACTCGCCGAGGTACGAGCTCTTCGTCGGCCGCTTCAGCCGCCTGCTGCGCTCGGCTCGCGGGCGTCGCTCCGGCCCGGCCTCGCTGCCGGCGCGGGCGGTGGCGCCGGACCTGATCGAGGAGCGCTTCCGGGCGCTTCGCAAGGCGGCAGAGCGGATCGAGGGTAACTCGCCGGCGGCCGAGTACCATCGGGTACGAATCCGGGGCAAGCGGTTGCGGTATGCGCTGGAGTTTCTCGCCGATCTCTACCCGGGGCGAACGCGACCTCTCACCAAGCGAGTCGTTGCGCTGCAGGACATCCTCGGCCTTCACCAGGACGCCGAGGTCGCGATCGAGCGGCTCCGCCGGCTCGCCGGCGAGCACGGCGCCGAGCTCCATCCCGAGGCAATCTTCGCGATGGGAGAGATCGCCGAGCGTTACCGACGGAACGCGGCAGAGCTCCAAGCCCGGTTTCCGGAGGCATACGGGCGCGTCACGGGTAAGACGTGGAAGGCGTTTGCGAAGCTGATCGAGGCCGAGCGCCCTGCCCCGACAGCCTCGACGACGCAGGGCCTTCCAGCGAAGACAGCAAACGAGTAATGGACGTCTTCCTCGTGCGCCACGCGATCGCCGGTCACCGCGACCCCGCGCGCTGGCCGAACGACGCGCAGCGGCCGCTCACTGCGAAGGGGATCGCTCGCTTCCGAAGCGCAGCCCGCGGGCTGCACAGGATCGTCCCCGAGGTGGAGATCGTCCTCGCGAGCCCGTACGCGCGAGCCTGGGAGACCGCCGAGATTCTTCGCGACGAGGTTGCTTGGCCCTCGCCCGAGCGCTGTCCGGCCCTCGATGCGATCCAACCGCCAGGAGGCGCGCTCGAAGTCCTGCGCGCACGGAAGGATCGCTCGTCTGTCGGGCTCGTCGGCCACGAGCCGTACCTGTCCAGACTTGCTTCCCTCCTGCTGTCAGGACAGGAAGGCGCGGTTCAACTCGAACTGAAAAGGGCGGTGTCACGCTGCTCGACCTCGCGGGTGATCCCCACCCCGGCGGAGCGCTCCTGCGTTGGAGCGCCAGCCCAAAGATCCTTCGCTCGCTCGACCCTGACATGAGACGGAGCTAGCCGACGACGAGCAAGCGCGGTTGCCTTTCGACCGAAGGCTTCCTTTCCAAGCTCCCATTCGAAGTGAGTCGCTTTGGTCGCGGATCAAGGACCGCGAACTACCGTGACGAACTCGCCGAGCGGCCACTCCTTGACGAAATCCTCGCGTCCCTTCACGCGTAATGTGGCGCGCACGGCCGTGCCCGTTCGATCGATATCCCGGACCACCGTCGCCTCGACTTCTCGTTCTTGATCCGGAAGGCCTATCAGGACGACGTCACCGATCTGCAGACGCTGAGCGACAAACTCAATGGCCATCAGCCGAGTGTAGATCTCGCGCGAGTGACGCCTGGTCGAGAATCAATGGTAGAAGCTAACTATCCGGGTCCTGGACGAAGCAGAGCAGCGTTCCGTCGAGATCGTCGACGCCGACCGCGATGTGGCCGTAGGCCGTGCCGAGCTCGTAGCCGCGCCCGTCGTGGTTGTAGGTCAGCTCGAGCACGTTCTCCTGGTCGCCGATCGAGAAGAAGTAGTTCGTCGCTTCGACCTCGCCGTCCCGGACGATGTCCATCTCGCGCGAGAACGTGAAGCCGAGCGCCTCGGAGAAGGCGCGGCTCTTCGGCGAGTCGGTGACCCGGACCATCGTGTGGAGGTAACGCGTCATGACGGCGTCCTAGGTCAGACGAGGTCGACGAGGACGGTCGCCCCGAACGCGCCGATCAGCGCCACGGAAGTAGCGAAGCCGACGGCCAGCGTCGTCCTGCGCCGCACCCTGGGCGAGGAGAACGGCGCCAGGAAGAGCGCGCTCGCGAGCCCGAAGACGATCCCGACCACGGTCTCGACCGCGTGGAACGCGATCCCCGCGGTGAGGGCGGTGGTCAGGTCGACTCCGTTCGCGTAGAGGGCCATCGCGACCGCACCGCTCGCAAGGCCGACGTTGCCGGGCGTCAAGGGCATCGTCCCGCTCAGGTCGAGGGCCGGGACGACGAGGATCGCCGCCACCAGTGGTGAGGGCACGCCCAGCGCAAGGGCGATCGAAGCGGCGGCTCCGAGCCGCGCCAGCGTCGCCAGGCCGATCCACGCGACGATGCACGCGCCGCGCTTTGGCTCTCGCCCCAGCACGCGGAACGCGTCGAGGACGTGCGCGACGCGGGTATGGGCGGTGCGGTTGCGGGTCGCGAGAGCGCCGAGCACGACCAGCGCCGCAACCGCGAACAGGACGGCGACGGGCCAGAGGGGAAGCGCGCCGGCGATCGAGCCCGCGACGATCAGCAGCGCAAGGACGAGTGCGCGGGCGGCGCCAACTACGACCAGCGATCCTCCGGCCTGCCAGAGGCGCTCGTCGCTGTCGAGCGCCCGGGAGAAGAGCGCCAGGCGCGCGGCGTCGCCGATCCGGGCAGGCGCGAACGAGTTGATCAGCGAGCCGATCCCGTAGCGGGCGCCTGCGTCCAGCCGGTCGATACGTCCGCCGACGAGGCCGATCGCGGAGCGCCACGCGCTCGCAGACCCGACCAGCGACGCGAGGAAGCAGACACCGGCGAGCCAGAGCCAGCCAGGACGCGCGCTCGAGAGACCGGCAAGAGCCCGCCGCACCTCCGGCCCGAGCAGCCCAGGTACAAACGCGACCGCAAGGAGCGCGACGGTCAGCGCGGACGCTGCAAGGAGATGACGGTGCCGGTTGCTCATGTGACGACTTCGACGTTGCGGACGCGTGGTTGTTGCGGGGTACCGTCCTACCCTCGGCACGTCGAACCTGCCGCGTGACCCCTAACTGGTGTTCAGGCCGCGGCGTCTCCGCCGATCCCGTCTAGGCTCAGCCCTTGTCGGTCCGGGTGGCCGTGTTGTTCGCCTCGTTGACCTCCGCGACCGCGTTCCCCGCATCGACCGTCACCGTGACGGTGCAGTCCGGGTCGTAGCAGTTGCCGTCCGGGCCCAACGACTGAGACAGAGCAAGGCTCGTCCCGGCGGCCAAACCCGGGACGGTGATCGCCTTCGATTGCCCCGGATCGGCCTCTACCAGGACGTCGAACGACGCCGTCACGTTCACCGAGCCGGCGTTCGTGACCGTGTACGTCCGTGTCGTGACGCACGTCCCCCCACCGCCGGGGCAGAGGACTTCCGTCCGCGTGTTCGGGATCGAGACGGTCAGGTCGGGCCCGGTGATCACACGCTTCAGGGACGGGAGGCACAGCGTCTGGGGCTCGACCACCTCGAGCCGGGTCCTCCCGAACTGGTTCACGATAGCGGCCTGGCGTACACGGAATGGGCGTGGGGAGAGCTGGTAGCAGGCGAGGTGTTCCCGCTTGTTTCTCACCGGTGTGGTGTTCTTGCGAACCGGGGCGCAGAGGCTGACGAGGCGCACGGCGGTCGGGCGCGACTTGCCGAACTGGTCGACGAGGACGACCCGGCGCGGCGGCGGCCTCCGCCGCGGCTTGACCAGGTAACACTGGTAGTGGTCGAGCCCCTTCACCGGCCGCGGGGCGGGGCCGGGAAGCAAGGTCTTTCCCGAGGGCAGGCACAGCTGGACCGGCTTGACGACCACGACCGGGGTCGCCTTCTCGAACTGGTTCGTGATCGTCGCCCGCCCCGGACGGAACCTCGGCTTGCGCGTGATCGGATAGCAGGCAAGGTGCGCGAGCCGGTTGCGCACGACGCTCTTGTTCTTGCTGACCGGCGCGCACAGCGTCGCCACCTGGGAAGCGACGGCCTTCGACTTTCCGAACTGGTCGACGAGCGTGACCCTCCGCGGCGTGAACGCACCGGGCGGCTTGACGCGGTAGCACTGGAAGTGGTCGAGCCGGAAGGCCGTGGCGGCGGCGGTCGCGGCAGGGCTCGCGCTCCGGCCGAGAAGCGCGTATCCGACCCCGAGCGCTGCGATGAAGACGAGGGCGAGCGTCGACCTGACGAGCCGCGAGCCGCAGAAGGATGTCTTCACTCGCGGGGCCATATGCGGCCTCCTCACTCTCCCTTGCTTGTATCGATTGTCTCACACCGGTTTCTCGAAATCAACGCGGCCCGCTGCCGGACTACGCGTCGGGCGTGCTGACCTGCCCGAGCTGCGGCCAGGAGAGCCCGGAAAGCTTCCGGTTCTGCGGCTGGAGGCCATCCGCGTCTACGAACAAGGAAACGTCGTAGCCGCTGCGGAGCTGGTGGACACGGCGTCGGGGCTCGACCGACCACACGCGTGAACTGAGACAGCGCTACTCTCGGCACCCCGATGCTCGTCGAGTTACGGCTCTTTCCCCCGCGATACCGCAATCCGGAGCGGCTCGCGCGCGGCGGCATGGGCGACGTCTTCCGTGCGACCGACGACGAGCTAGGCCGGACGGTCGCGATCAAGGTTCTCGCGGAGCGATTCTCGGCGGACGCAGACGTGGGTCAACGGTTCACGAGGGAGGCGCTGGCGGCGGCGCGGCTCTCGGGCGGGCCGAGCACGATCAAGATCTTCGACGTCGGGGAATGGCAGGGGCGCCCGTTCATCGTCATGGAGTACCTGGCCGGCGGCTCGCTGGCAGATGTCCTCTGGCGGCAGGGCACGCAGCCGCTCGCATCGGTGCTCGGCTGGCTGGCTCAGGCCGGAGCGGCACTCGACTACGCGCACGCTCACGGCGTCGTGCACCGCGACGTCAAGCCCGCGAACATCCTGCTCGACCGCGAGGGCAACGTTCACGTCGCGGACTTCGGGATCGCTTCCGCGGCCGGACTCGCGTCCGTGACCCAGACCGGCACGGTCCTCGGCACCCTCGGCTACCTCGCGCCGGAGCAGGCCGAGGGGAAGCGCGCGACAGCAGCGGTCGACCGGTACGCGCTCGGCGTGGTCGCGTTCGAGCTCCTGACCGGTGAGAGACCGTTCGCAGCGGGCGAGTCGCCGACCGCCGAGACCGCAGCGCTCGGGGCCGTACCCGTTCCGTCGATCTCCGCCCGCAATCCGAGCCTGTCCCCGAGCCTCGACGCGGTCTTCGACCGTGCGCTCACGCGTAACCCGAAGGCGCGCTTCTCGAGCTGCGCCAAGCTCGTCGAGGCGATCGGTGAAGCCGCGGCACGCACGGTCGCGACGGCGCCGGCGCCTGTCGTCCGCGAGAGCCCGAGCCGCAGCTTCGAGCTGGTCGCCATCCTCGTCGTGGTCGTGGCCGCACTCGCGGGCGCCGGCGCCGTCTGGCTTTTGCAGGGGTAGGAAAGGCGGGACTTAGGGCCCGAGCCGGAACGGCGGGTACTCGTCCCGCATGAGCGCGGCGTAGGCGACCACGCGGAACGCCCAGCGGTTCATGCCGAGCACGAAGTCGAACACCTCGCGCAGATAGTGGCCCCGGAACAGCAGCACGACCGCCGAGAAGCAGACGAGCAGGCCGATAAGACCACCGCCGTAGTAGTGCGCGTCCCAGGCGCCGCTCGCCCAGAAGGCGCCGTAATACCAGCCGCCGGCGAAGACGGAGACGACGAGGTACTGCGGGATCGCGAGCAGCCACCACTTCACGAGCACGAGGCCGCGCGAAAGCTTCTCCGGGTACGGGATCTCGAGCGTCGCCGGGTAGTCGGGAACCGGGTCGAGCGTGAACGGCGGATAGCGGTCCGTGGCGAGCGCGCTGTAGGAGTAGAAGGCCACTCGCCACGTCCAGCGCAGCACGCCGACGTTGAACTCGAAGATCCCGCGCGGATAGCGGCCGGTGAAGAGGATCGCGAAGAACGCGATCACGGTGAGGAGGAAGAACGCGAACCAGAGGATCGCGAGCACGATGTAGTGCGGGATCGCCAGGAGCCACTTCACGAGCCAGAGCCACCGGCTGAGGGGCTCGTCCAGCCGGCCCTCGACGGCGACCGGGTACCCGGCGGCCGCAGGCACGGGAGCGGCGCCCGGTTCGCCGGTCTCGAGCGGAGCCGACTTCCGTAGTCCGAGGTAGATCAGCAGGCTGCCCCCGATCAGCAGCAGCGCGCCGAAGATCAGCACGCCGGCCGCGATCCAGCCGAGGAACGAGACCTTCGCACCGAAGCTCGCATCGATCGCGACCGGCTGCGAGCCATCCGCGTTCATCGCCACGGCCGACCACTTGCCCTTCCGCAGGCCCCAGACCAGGGTCTCTCCGCCGTTCGCCGAAGCGACCCAGAAGCGCTGCGCGCCGGGGGGCGTCACCGGCGCCGAGCCGGGGTGATTCTCGTACTCGACCGAAAACGGATCCGCCTCGAAGTCGGTGACCTCGTCGTGGTCCGTCCCGGAGAGATATCGGTCGACGTCTTCGCTCCTGCCGATGCCCACGAAGATCGGCTTCCCACTCGCGCTCGAGGCGTCGATGCTGATCTTGGCGTACCGGCCCGAGCCGAAGAGCCATCCGGGCACGCCCGTGCCGATGTCGAGCTTCTCCGAGGTGATCGCGTACGACGAGCTCTCGAAGCGGTGAGCGTGCGTCGTGAAGAAGCCGTCGCTGTTGGTCTGGTCGTTCTGCGCCCAGACGAGCGCGGCGCCTCCGGCCAAGAGCGACAGCGCGAAGAGAACGGCGATGACGCCGAAGACGACCATCACGACCCGCGCGACGCGCCTACCGGTCACGCGCCGATCCTAACCTAGAAGGTCCTGAAGGTTGATTTCGCCCCGGATCAGCTTCTCGAGCGGGATCTTGTCGATCGCCGTGCGGATGAGTGGCACGAGGAACGAAGGGATGTCGCCGCGCTGCTCGGCCCGGCTGACGGCCCCGAGCATGCCCGCACGGAGCGCGACATCGATCGTGTGCGCGTCCCAGTGTCGTGGCGCGAGGCTGTCGCCTCCGATCGAGAGCACGAGCTCCTCGCGCGTCGTGTGCAGGCGGCAGGCGGCGCCGTCGAGGCCGTCGAGGACGACGCGCTGGATGGTCGTGTCGATTCCGCCTGTGCGGCCGGGTCTCGGCTCGCACGGGTTCGCGATCTTCGGCGAGGGCTCGTTCAGCGCGCCGCTGCCGAGCTCGGCTGCGACCAGCGCGAGGCCGCTCGCGAGCAGCGCGACGAGGATCCAGAGCGCGGGCGTGAGGCGGCCGGTCACGAGACGAGCCTCCTGCGGAAGACGACGGCCACCAGGAGGGCCGCGGCCGCGAACAGCGCGCAGACGAAGAAGGCCGAGCGCGAGGCGCGGGTGATCGTGTCCTCGATCGTCCCGAGCAGCCGGTCGCGGGTCGCCGCGAGCCCGGAGTCGGTGCGCGCGCCGTGCTCGTTGAACGGCTGCGCGAGGTCCGGGGTCTGCCCCTCCTGCGCGCGGGCGAACGCGCCGCGGAGCGAGAGCGCAACCGGGACCTTCTTGTCGAGGCCGACCGGGGCGTCGAGCAGGACGGCCGTCGCCTTCAGCATCGCCTCGTCGCCGGCCGCGGGCACCTTTGAGGCGAGGAGCGGGGCGATCACGGCAATCGCGAGGACGAGCCCCACGTGCCGCGCGCCGACCGTGAGCGTCCCGCTCCGCGTCAGCTCCGAGCCCGGATCGAGCACGGCGTCGGAGAGGACCGGCACCGCCAGCCCGAGGCCGGCACCGCAGAGCGCCAGCGACCAGACGGCGAAGCCCACGCTCGCGGAGGGCAGCAGCGCCAGCCCGACGAGGCCGCCCGCGAGCAGCGCCGCGCCACCGCAGACCGCGACGAGTCGCGGCAGCCGCCGCTCGAGCGGGCGGGCGACGAGCGCCGCGGCAGGCAGGATGCTCACGATCGCCGCGCCCCCGATCGGCGTGTAGTTCCAGACGCTGATCACGAGCAGGACGGCCAGGAAGAGCGCGCCGACGAGCGCGCCGAACAGCAGGCCCAGCGACACGTTCGCGGGGAGCGTCCTGCGGAGCGACGGCCGCCAGCCCTCCTCGGCGACCGTGCGGACGTGCGAGCTCGCAACGGCCAGCAGCCCGAGCGCGGCCACGGGCGCCTGCGCGACGAAGATCGCGCGCCAGCTGAACGCCTGCGTCAGGACGCCGCCCAGCGCTGGCCCGAGCGCGAGGCCGAACGTCCCCGCGAGGATCCAGACCCGCGCACCGTCCGCGGGTGAGCCGGCGAGCGCGCCGAGCACCGGGAGCGCACCGGCGAGCAGCAGCGCGGCGCCGACGCCCTGCACGGTCCGGGCGCCGATCAGGAACTCGAGGCTGTCCGCGAGCGCGCAGGCGATCGACGCGCCCAGGAACACGACCAGGCCGCCGGCCAGCACCCAAGCCGCGCGGAAGCGGTGGACGAACAGCACCAGCACGAGCGCCGTGACCGCGACGGCGGCGTTGTAGGCCGTGACGACCCACGAGACGCCCTCGATGGTCGTGTTGAAGCGCGTGTACAGCTCGGGGAGCGCGAGGACGACGATCGACGAGTCGGCGAAGGCGATCGCGACCGCGGCCGCGACGAGGGCGGTGAGGACTGTCCGGGTGCCCGTCAGCGGCCCCAGCCGGGCGGCGGCTCGCGGCGGCCGGGCTCCATGTGCCAGTAGTCGCGGGCTACGACGACCAGGCCCTCGTCGTCGAAGCGGAGGACGGAGCAACCGGCGATCGTGTGCTGCTCCCCGCTGGTGAGGACGAGCGTCGCCCACCACTCGACCGCGGCGCGGTCGCCGTCCTCGATCGGCTCGCCGAAGCGAACGTCCTCCGCGCGCGCCTCGGGGTAGACGCGACGCGTGTACTCGACCGGCGGCTCCGGCTGGCGGAACGGCGCCGAACGGAACACGCAGTCCGGCGCATACAGCGCCGCGGCCGCGTCGGGGTCGCCTGCCTCCCACGCGACCCTGTACCCCTCGGCCCAGCGCCGCGCGAAGCCGTTCTGTCGCGGGCTCACCGGCGAATCCTAGTCAGCGTGACACTTCGGATTCTCCGCACCCAGCTCAGCGGTTTTCGCTGATAGCCGCCGGGTGATGCGGCGCTAGCCTTGAACCATGGGCAACGAGCACTCGACCCCCGGAGACGAAGGATCGGAGCTCGCTCCACCGCTGCGAGCGTCGATCTTCTCTCGCATCGTCGTCGGAGTCGACGGCAGCGAGCCGGGTTTCGACGCCTGTCGGCAGGCAGGTCGGCTACGCGAGCCCGGAGGTTGGCTCGAGGTCTTCACCGCCGTCCACCTGGGAAAGGCGACCCATGCGGGAGCATCTGCGCCGCGTATGGTCGAGGAGATCGAGCACGCGGGGCAAGAGGCGCTGCGCAGAGCCGAGGCGATCGTGGGCCCGGAGGTCGTCTCCAGGCTGGTCGACGGCCAGCCGACCGATTCACTGCTCCGTGAGCTTGCCCGCGAGCGGGCGACTCTCGTCGCCGTCGGCACGCACGGCCAGAGCCGTGCCTCCGAGATCGTGCTCGGCGGGGTCGCCGGATCGATGCTCCACACTGCGCCCTGCTCGGTGCTGGTGGCACGACCACGGCAGGACGGCGCCGGCTTCCCGAGCTCGCTCGCCGTGGGCATCGACGGATCCGAGCAGGCAGCCGCCGCGCTCGCCGTGGCCCGCCGCCTGGTGGACCGTTTCGACGCGCCGCTGCATGCCGTGACCGCTCTGCGCGGAAAGGACGTCGATCTCGACCGGATCACGCGCCTGGTCCCGCAAGTCGAAGCGGTCGACAAGAAACCGCTGGAGGCGCTGATCGAGGCCGCCGCCGGAGTCGACCTGCTCGTCGTGGGCCGCCGCGGGCTCCACGGGCTCGACGCTCTGGGAAGCGTGTCGGAGCGCGTCGCACACCGGTCGACGAGCTCGGTCCTGGTCGTCCACGGCGCGTGATGAACGTCATCGCCAACCCGCACGCGCTCGAGCGTGGGGAGCTTGCGCGCCTCCTGAAGACCGACCCGGATCGCGGACTGACCTCGATCGACGCCGCTCGCAGGCTTGAGCACTTCGGACCCAACCGGCCGAAGCGCGTACGGCGACCCCCCTACCTGCGACTCGTCCTCAACCAGTTCCTCGATCCTCTGGTCGCGCTGCTCGTCGCCGCGGCCGCTGTCTCGTTCGCGATCGGCGACACCATCGAGGCGGCAGCCATCGCGGCCGTGCTGCTCGTGAACGCCGTGCTCGGCTTCTGGCAGGAGGCCGTGGCCGAGCGCGCGATTCTGGCTCTGTCGGAAGCCTTCACCCACTCCGCTGCCGTCGTGCGCGAGGGAGCGATTCGCACAATTCCCGCCGAGGAAGTCGTTCCGGGCGACGTTCTCCTCGTTTCCGACGGCGAGCGGGTCGCCGCCGATGCGCGCGTCCTCGAGGCGAGAGGGCTCGAAGTGGACGAGTCGGCGCTGACAGGCGAGTCGCTCCCGGTCACGAAGGACGTCGAGCGCGTCGACCGCGCGACGCCGCTCGCCGAGCGGGGCTCGATGCTCTACGCCGGCTCGGGCATCGCGCGGGGCGGCGGGCGGGCACTGGTCTGCGCCACGGGCATGTCGACCGAGCTCGGGGCGATCGAGGCCCTGGCGGCCGAGGCCAAAGCACCGCCGACGCCTCTCGACCGCAGGCTCGCGCGTCTGACGCGCCAGATGGTCGTGCTCGGCCTCCTCCTCACCGTCAGCCTCGGCGGCGTCATGTTGCTGCAGGGCGAGCCCTTGCACACTGCATTCCTCGTCGGCGTCGCCGTCGCGGTGGCCGCGGTTCCCGAGGGGCTTGCGGCGACCGTCACCGCGTCCCTTGCGCTCGGCGCAAGGTCACTTGCCCGCCGCGGCGCGATCGTGCGGCGACTCGATGCGGTCGAGACGCTCGGCGAGACGACGATCGTCTGCACGGACAAGACCGGCACGCTCACGGAGAACCGGATCCGCGTCTCCGACCTTCGGCCGGCGCCTGGTGTCGACGAGCTTCGGCTTCTCGAGGCGGCGGTGCTCGCTTCGGCGGCCCGGGCCACCGACGACGGGCACGTGCACGGAGATCCCATCGAGGCCGCGTTGCTGCTCGCAACGATGGAGCGCGGCCTCACGCAGGCGGAGATCCTCGAGGGCCGAGAGGCCGTGCACGAGGTTCCGTTCGACTCGGAGCGCAAGCTGATGACGATCGTCTACGACGGCCCCGATGGCCGCATCGCCTTCACCAAGGGCGCCCCCGAGGTGGTCGTGGACCGCTCCGTCGCACCGGTGCCCGAGCTCGTCACGCTCGCCGAAGCCTGGGCGGCCGAGGGCTTCCGCGTGCTGGCGATCGCCTCTCGACGCCTCGACGGCGCTCGCGAGCTCGACGACTCTGTCGAGGCGAAGCTCGAGCTGCTGGGCCTGATCGCCCTTCACGACCCCCTTCGGCCGACTGCGGCGGCCTCGATCCGCGAGGCGCACGAGGCCGGGATCGACGTTCGCATGCTCACGGGAGACCATCCTGCGACCGCGCGGACGATCGGACATGCGCTCGGGCTCGAGGAGGCGGATATCTACGCCCGCGCGACTCCCGGCTCGAAGCTGGCTCTGGTCGAGGATCTCCAGGCGCAGGGAGAGGTTGTGGCCGTCACGGGCGACGGCGTCAATGATGCGCCTGCCCTGCGTCGTGCGGACGTCGGCGTGGCGATGGGGCGGTCCGGCACGGAGGCTGCGCGCGAGGCAGCCTCGATCGTCCTCACCGACGACGACTTCGCCACGATCGTCGCCGCGATCCGCGAAGGCCGCCTGATCGGAAACAACATCCGCAAGTTCGTGGCCTTCCTCCTCTCGGCGAACCTCGGCGAGGTACTTGTCTTCGCGGTTGCGGTCACCGCCGGGTTGGGACCGCCGCTTGCGGTGATCCAGGTCCTGCTCGTCAACCTCGTGACCGACGGGCCGCCGGCTCTGGCGCTCACCCAGGATCCCGCCTCGCCCGGGCTAATGGCGTCGGGGCCGCGACGGAGCACACGGCTGTTCGATCGCCGGCTGCTCATGATGCTCGGCATCGTGGGCGTGTTGGTCGGCTCCGCGACCCTCGCCGCCTTCGGCGCCGGGAAGGCGTTCGGCGGAGACAGCGCCCAGACGATGGCCTACGCGACACTTGCGCTGTCCGAGCTCGTCCTCGTCTTCGGCATTCGCTCGACGTCGATCGCCGCCTGGCGGCTGCCGGCCAACCTGTGGCTCGTGGCGGCCTCGGGCGGCGCCGCCGTCTTCGTTGCGCTGTCTATCTACCTGCCCATGGCGCAGACGGCGTTCGCGACCGTACCGCTCGACGCTGCTCAAGCGTTCGTCGTCCTGGCGCTCTCGCTCTTGCCCTTCGCGGTCGTCGAGTTGGCGAAGGCCCTCGGACGCCGCCGTTTCAGGCCTGATAGGGCCGCCGCGCAGGCGAGCGAGGCTCCGGAGACGGCGCACACGGCGTTGCGCGCGGGGACGACGGCCGAGTAGCGGCGCCGAATGGCGGAGGAGACCTGGGTTAATCCATGGCCGGGAGCGGGACGAGCCCGACGTCGCCTTCGAGGACGATCGCCTCCTCGCCGAGCTCGGCCTCGATCTGCCAGAGCCGGAAGAACTCGGACGCGCCCTCGCGCGTCTCCCAGCTCGCTAGCGCGTAGAAGGCCGTCCCGTCCTGCGCGTGCCAGGCGCGGTGGAAGCGACAGCCGAGCGACCGGGCGCTCTCCTGCATCTCGGGCGTGATCCAGGGGATCCGCTTCTCGTAGAGGTCCCGCGCCGTCTCGCCCGCCGGTGTCGGCGTCGGCACGCGGAAGAGGATCCACATCGCCGCGCGAGCCTAGCTCAGCCGGGCTCGAGATCCTCCCGCACGAGGCCGTAGATCACGCCGTCGACCCACTCGTCGTTGCGCCAGTAGGCCTTGCGCCGGACGCCTTCGCGGACAAAGCCCGTTCGCTCGGCGTGGCGCTGGGCGCGCTCGTTGAAGCCGTAGATCTCCAGCTGGAGCCGGTGGTAGCCGAGGTCGAAGATCAGATGCCGCTGGAAGAGCCGCGCCGCGCGGTCGGCAACGCCCTGGTTCCGGAAGGACGGATGCACCGCCAGCGAGCCGAGGTTGGCGATCTTGCTGCGCCGGTTCGCGATCTCGAAGCCCATCAGCCCGGTCGGCTCGCCCGCGACCTCGATCACGAAGCGGCCGTACTCCTCCGGCTCGGCCTGCGAGCGCTCGATCTCGGCCAGCATCGACTCCCGGCCACGCGGCCGGATCGTCGCCATGAACGGCTCGACTTCCACGTGGGTCATCAGCTCGACGAGGAAGTCGAGGTCGCCCGGCTCGGCCCGGCGCAGGCTCAGCCCGTCGTCTCCCGTCACGAGACGGGAGCCGCTTCCTTGCGCCGCGCGAATCTGAGGAACCCGGAGCCGAGCGCGACGCCGCCCAGGATGAGGACGAGCCCGACGAGTTCCTCGGCCGTGACCGGCTCGTCGAGCAGCAGCGTCCCGTAGAAGAGCGCGGCGACGGGCATCAGGTAGGTGACGAGGCTCGCGCGCGACGAGCCGTCGGTCCTGAGCAGCCGGAAGTACAGCAGCTGGCCGATCGCGGTCCCGAGCACGCCGAGCGCGACCACGCAGCCGATCGCCTTCCAGCTCGGGAACGAGGACGGCAGCTCGGCGAGCCCGAACGGGACGAGCACGATTGCACCACCCGTGAACGCCGCGGTGCTCAGCACGAGCGGTGACTCGTCCGCGACGAGGTGCTGGCCCCACAGGCTCGCGATCGCGTAGCTCACGGACGCCACGACGACCGCCAGCGTCCCGGCCACAGCCATCCACCCTCCGCTCGGATGCACGCCGACCAGCACCCCCACGCCCACGAGCCCGACCAGGATCCCGACGAGCCGCAGGCCCGTGGCCCGCTCGCTGTGCAGGAACCGGATCGCGATCAGCACGACGAAGATCGGCATCGACGCGTTCGCGATCGCGGCCACGCCCGAGTCGATGTGCTTCTCGCCCCAGGCGATCAGGGTGAAGGGCAGCGCGGCAGCGACGATCCCGAGCGCGAACGGCTGGATGCCGGCTGTGCGCAGCCGCGAGGCGGCCGGCCGGACGCCCTCCCGCGCCGCGAGCAGCACGAACAGGATCGTGGCCGCCAGCACCAGCCGACCGGCCATCATCGTGGTCGGCTGCAGCTCGCGATCGGCGACCTTGATGAACATGAAGGACGCGCCCCAGAGCGCGGCGAGCAGGAAGAAGCTCGGGAGGAAGTACCTGCTCATCCGTTGGAGGCTAGCGGTCGCCGACCCATCCCCCGCCGCCGTTAGACTCGACTCTCTGACGCGGGTCTCCGAACAGTCGCTCCATCGCGCGCTCGGTCTCACCGATGGCGAGCACGCGCGAATCTGCGAACTGCTGGAGCGCGACCCGAACCACTTCGAGCTTGCCGTCTTCTCGCTGCTCTGGTCGGAGCACTGCGGCTACAAGCACTCGGCGCCGCTCCTTCGCCGGCTGCCGAGCTCCGGCGAGCGCGTGCTCCAGGGACCGGGAGAGAACGCCGGCGTGATCGACCTCGGCGAGGGCGAGGCTGTCGCCTTCAAGGTCGAGTCGCACAACCACCCCTCGGCGGTCGAGCCCTTCCAGGGCGCGGCGACCGGGGTGGGCGGGATCCTGCGCGACATCGTCGCGATGGGCGCTCGGCCGGTGGCCCTGCTGGACGGGCTTCGGTTCGGCGACCCGGGCTGGAGCTTCCGGCGCGCGGTCGCGGGGATCGGCCACTACGGGAACTGCGTGGGCGTCCCGACAGTCGGCGGCGAGGCGGTCTTCGACGACGCATACGCGGGCAACTGCCTCGTCAACGCGATGTGCGTCGGGCTGCTGCCAAGCCTACGGCTCCTAGGATCGCGCGCGCAGGGCACAGGGAACGTGCTCGTCCTCTACGGCGCGACAACCGGCCGCGACGGGATCGGCGGCGCCTCGGTGCTCGCGAGCCAGGAGCTCGGCGAGCCGTCGCTTGCGACGGCGACCAGAAAAGGCGAGGCTGGCTTTGCCAGCCTCGCCGACTTGGCCTCCGACGAGAAGCGGCCCTCGGTGCAGATCGGCGATCCGTTCACCGGCAAGAAGCTGATCGAAGCCTCGCTCGAGCTCGTGGAGGAAGGGCTCGTCGAGTCGCTCCAGGACTGCGGGGCCGCCGGGCTGGCGTCCGCGCTCGCCGAGATGGCGCGCGGCGAAGCCGGAGTCGACGTCCACCTCGATCGCGTGCCGCTCCGCGAGGAGGGCATGGAGGCCTGGGAGATCATGATCTCCGAGAGCCAGGAGCGGATGGTCGCCGTCTGCCGGCCGGAGCTGCTCGAGCGGGTCGAGGCCGTGCTCGAGCGCTGGGAGCTGCACCACGCCGCGATCGGCGGGGTGACGGACACCGGCGAGCTGCGCGCGTTCGTCGACGGCGACGCGGTCGGCGAGATCCCGGCCGCGCTCCTCACGGACGAGTGCCCCCGCTACGAGGTCGACCGGCTCGCCGTCGAGCGGCGTCCGGCTCCCGTGGACCCGATCAACCTCGAGCCCAAGCGCTGGATCTACGAGCAGTACGACCACCTCGTGCAGTCGCGGACCGTGCGTCGCCCCGGGCTCGACGCGGCCGTGCTGCGGCTGCGGCCCTCGTGGCGCGGTCTCGCGGTGTCGCTCGACGGGCCGCGGCTTGGGGAGCGCGACCCGCGGGCCGCGGGGCGGGAGGCCGTCCTCGAGGCGGCGCGCAACGTCGCCTGTGCCGGCGGCGAGCCGCTTGCGCTCACCGACTGCCTCAACTTCGGCAACCCCGAGAAGCCGGAGATCGGCTGGGAGCTCGGGGAGGCGATCGAGGGCATCGCCGAGACGGCGGAGGCGCTCGGGATCCCCGTAGTCTCCGGCAACGTGTCGCTCTACAACGAGACCGACGGGCGGTCGATTCCGCCGACGCCCGTGGTCGGCTGTGTCGGGCTCGTCGCGGACGTGCGGAAGGTTCCGCAGGGCTGGCGTCAGGGCGACACCGTCTGGCTCGCCGAGGGCGACGACGTCGAGCTGATCGGCTGGCTCTGGCGCAACGCGTCCAGCCTCTCGCTCGCGCACGACGTGAGCGACGGCGGCCTTGCCCACGCGCTCGCGGAGGCATCGACCTTCAGCGGCCTCCCCTTCGAGGCGCGAGGCGAGGCGCCGTACGGCTCGGTGATCCTCGCCGCCACCGAGCGGCCCACGTGGCCGAACGTCAGAGAGCTGGGAACGGTCGCCTGATGTGCGGCGTCTTCGGCATCCGCGCGCCCGACCGCGACGTGGCGCGCGTCACGTACTTCGGCCTCTTCGCGCTCCAGCACCGCGGCCAGGAGTCGGCCGGGATCGCCGTCTCCGACGAGGGCCGCCTGACGGTGCTGCGCGACATGGGCCTCGTCACCCAGGTCTTCGACGAGCAGAAGCTGCGCGGCCTGCGCGGCGACACCGCCATCGGCCACACGCGCTACTCCACCACCGGCTCGACCCAGTGGACGAACGCGCAGCCGCTGATCCAGCGCGGCCGCGGGCGCACCGTCGCTCTCGGCCACAACGGCAACCTCGTCAACGCATCCGAGCTGCGCGAGGAGCTCGCGGCCGAGGGCATCCGCCTGAGCACGACCTCCGACACCGAGCTGATCGCGGCGCTGATCGCGAACGACACGGCCCCGCTCGAAGACGCGGTCGCCAACACGATGGCGAGGCTCGAGGGCGCCTACTCGGTGGTCGCGCTCTCGGAAGGGAAGCTGATCGGGTTCCGCGACCGGTTCGGGTTCAGGCCGCTCTGCCTCGGTCGCGAGGACGACCACTGGCTGCTCGCCTCCGAGACGTGCGCGCTCGACAACGTGGGCGCCGAGCTCGAGCGCGAGGTCTCGCCCGGCGAGCTGATCGTGATCGACGAGGAAGGCCCGCACGCGCGCCAGGCCGTCGACATCGCCGGCCACGGCGCGCTCTGCATCTTCGAGTTCTTCTACCTCGCCCGCCCGGACTCGCGGCTGAAGGGAGTCGAGGTCCACGGCGCGCGCGTCCGGATGGGCGAGCGGCTCGCGGCCGAAGCGCCCGCCGAGGCCGACCTCGTGCTGCCCATCCCCGACTCGGGCACGCCGGCCGCGATCGGGTTCTCACGTGCTAGCGGGATCCCGTTCTCGGAGGGCCTGATCAAGAACCGTTATGTCGGCCGCACGTTCATCCAGCCCGACCAGGGCCTCCGCGAGCAGGGCGTGAAGCTGAAGTTCAACCCGCTCGGCGAGCTCGCGGGCAAGCGCGTCGTCGCCGTCGACGACTCGATCGTGCGCGGGAACACGACGCGCAAGATCGTCCAGATGCTCTTCGAGGCCGGCGCGGCCGAGGTGCACATCCGCATCTCGTCTCCACCCGTGATCGGCCAGTGCTACTACGGGATCGACTTCGCCGAGGAGGACGAGCTGATCGCCTCGTCGCGCTCGGTCGAGGAGGTGCGCGAGCACATCGGCGCGACCTCGCTCGCGTACCTGTCGCTCGAGGGCCTCCAGGAGTCGACGAAGCGGCCGGCGAGCGAGCTCTGCCGCGCCTGCCTCACGCGGGATTATCCGACGGCAACCCCGCGTGAGGGCGCGAAGCTCAGGTTCGAGCCGGCGTCCGCTTAGTGCCCCGTCCAGTAATGCCGTCGAGCTTCTGGGTCGCGAGCACCAAGCCAGAGGTCGCACTTGCCCGCAGCAAGGCTGGACGGCCTTGCTAAGGGCAAGGGTGGGCTCTGGCGCCGCGTGATCGCGGGCCAGAAGCCGGCATGTATTGCTGGACGGGGCACTAGCTACTGCTCGAGCACGCGGCTCGCCTTCGCGATGCCGCGGCTGACGAAGTAGAAGGACGTCAGGACCGTCGTCACGATCACCCACATCTTGGTATCGACGCTCTCGGCGGCGATCCAGATGATCGTGAAGATGATCTCCACGACGAGCAGGAGCAGGAACTCGGCGTTGCCCGGCATCGGCAGCGTGGCGCCTGACGAGATGCCAAGACCCATCATCGAGCCGCTCGTGCTGCTCGAGCTCGACTGCGTGCTGCCGCCTGCGGGCTCCTCGGGGGGAGTGCTCGACATGCCAGCTTCTCCTTTCGTCTAGGCCGCGAGGCCGGGAGGGACGTGCACGATCTCCAGCTTGATTCCGTCGGGATCGTAGAAAAACACTGCGTAGTACCCCGGCTGGTACCAGTACTCCTCCGGGCCGCTCTCGATCTCGGCGCCCTGGGCGCGCAGCCACTCGGTCCGTTCGTCGACCGCCGAGCGTGAGGCCGCCTCGAGCGCCAGATGATGGAGGCCGACCTGGTAGCGGTCGTACGGCTGCCCGGGCTCGGCTTGCGCTTCGCGGATCCCGATCGAGCTCCCCGGCCCCCAGAGATACCAGATCACCTCGCCGCGCTCGCCCGTCGTCTCGCTGGCGCCGTGCCACCCGAGCGGCCCGAGCAGGTCGCGGTAGAAGGGCAGGCTGCGCTCGATCGAGGACACGACCAGATCGACGTGATGGACGCCCGTGGAGCGCATGTATCAGCGATTGCAAGGTTCCGCGCCCGCACCACGCTTCCTGCCGGAGCGAGGTCCCCGACAAGCAGCGGCTTTAGACTCGACGCGTGAGTTCCGGGGGTAAGACCTATGCGGAGGCGGGCGTCTCGCTTGCGGCCGCTGACGAGGTCGTCGGGCGGTTGCGCGCAGCCGTCGAGTCGACGCGGACGTCCGGAGTCGAGGGCTCGTTCGGCGGGTTCGCCGGGCTCTACGCGCTCGACGATGACCGGCTGCTCGCGGCCTCGACCGACAGCGTCGGCTCGAAGCTCGTGCTCTCGCGCCGCGCGGGGCGATTGCACGACGCGGGGCGCGACCTCGCCGCGCACTGCATCGACGACGTGCTCACGACCGGAGCCGAGCCGCTGTTCTTCCTGGACTACGTGGCCGCCCACCGGCTCGACCTCGAGCAGGTCGCGGAGCTGGTCGAAGGCGCGGCCGAGGTCTGCCGCGAGGCCGGCTGCGCGCTGATCGGCGGCGAGACGGCCGAGCTGCCGGGCGTCTACCGCGAGGAGGAGCTCGACTTCGCTGGCACGTGTGTCGGACTCGTCGCGCGGGACGACCTGATCGACGGCTCCCGCTGCGCGTCCGGCGACGTCGTGCTCGGGCTCGCATCGTCGGGACTCCACACGAACGGCTTCTCGCTCGTGCGGGAGCTCGTCGGCGACGCTGACTTCGACCCCGACCTCCTGCTCGCCCCGCACCGGCTCTACCTGGGCGAGGTACGAGCGCTCCGCGCGAAGGCGGACGTGAAGGCGCTCGCGCACGTGACCGGCGGCGGGATCCTCGGCAACCTGACACGCGTGCTTCCCGAAGGCGTCGGCGTCGAGCTCGACTGGAATGCCTGGGAGCGGCCGCCCGTGTACGGGTGGCTCTCCGAGCACGGCGTCGAGGAGGCCGAGCAGCGGCGCGTGGTCAACCTCGGCGTCGGCATGTGCGCGGTCGTCCCGGAGCGAGACGCAGCCGCGGGAACCGTGATCGGGCGGCTGACGTGATCGGGGTTCTGGTCAGCGGCGAGGGCACGAACCTGCAGGCACTGATCGACGCGGGCCTGCCGATCTCGTGCGTCGCCAGCAACCGGCCCGGCGCGAGGGCGCTCGAGCGCGCCGAGGCGTCCGGGATCGCGACCGCGGTCTTCGAGCTCGGCGACTACGAGAGCCGCGAGGCCCGCGACGGGGCGATGGCCGACTGGCTCGAGGAGCACGACGTCGACCTCGTCGTCTGCGCGGGGTACATGCACCTCCTGCGGCCCTGCTTCCTCGAGCGCTTCCCGGGCCGTGTGGTCAACACGCACTCGGCCCCGCTCCCGGACTTTCCCGGCGCGCATCCGATCGAGGATGTGCTCGCGGCGGGCGTCCCCGAGACCGCGGCCACGGTGCATCTCGTCGACAACGGCGTCGACAGCGGCCCCGTGCTCGCCGCCGAGCGCGTGCCCGTCCGCAGCGGCGACGACGTGGACTCGCTTCGCGCGCGAGTGCAACAGGTCGAGCACCGCCTGCTGCCGCAGGTCGTGAAGGAGCTGATCGCATGAAGCGGGCGCTGCTGTCCGTCTACGACAAGTCCGGCCTGGACGAGCTGGCCCGGGGGCTCTCGGAGCTCGGCGTCGAGATCGTCGCGAGCGGCGGCACCGCTGCGTTCCTCGACAAGCTCGGGATCTCAGCGACGACCGTCGAGGAGGTGACCGAGGTCCCGGAGCTGCTCGGCGGGCGCGTGAAGACGCTTCACCCGCGGATCCACGCGGCGATCCTGGCGCGCCGCGACCGCCCCGACGACCGGGCCTCGCTCGACGACCACGAGATCCAGCCGTTCGACCTCGTGTGCGTCAACCTCTACCCGTTCCAGGACGTCGTCTCGCGACAGGCCGTGGGCGAGCACGACGCGGTCGAGATGATCGACATCGGCGGCCCCGCGATGCTGCGCGCCGCGGCGAAGAACTTCGCCCACGTCGCGCCCGTCTGCCGCCCGGAGAGCTACCCGGAGATCCTGAGCGAGCTCAAGGCGCGCGGCGAGCTCTCGCTCGAGACGCGCCGCCGGCTCGCGGGAGAGGCCTTCGCGGTGACGGCCGCCTACGAGGCCGCGATCGCGGGCTGGTTCTCGGAACCCGAGGGCTTCCCGGACGCGCTGCTACCGGTGTTCACGCGCGAGCTCGACCTCGCGTACGGCGAGAACCCGCACCAGCGCGCGGCCTACTACTCCGAGGTCGGCGCGCGGCGCCACCTCCTCTCGCGCGTCGAGCAGCTCCACGGGCGCGAGCTGTCGTTCAACAACCTGAACGACCTCTCCGCCGCCCGGCTGATCGCGCGCGAGTTCGAGCTCCCGGCCTGCGTGATCGTCAAGCACGCGAACCCGTGCGGCGTGGCGGTCTCCGGCTCGATCGAGCAGGCGTACGAGCGGGCGCTGGCAGCCGATCCGCTCTCGGCGTACGGGGGCGTGATCGTCCTGAACCGGTCCGTGACCGCGGAGCTCGGCGAGCGGCTGGCCGAGCAGTTCGTGGAGGTGCTCTTTGCGCCCGGGTACGACGACGCTGCGCTGTCGAAGCTGAAGGAGAAGCCGGCCACGCGAATCCTCCACGACCGCGAGCGACGGCTCTCGAACCCCGGCGAGCGCGACTACCGCCGCGTGCTCGGCGGCGTGCTCGTCCAGGAACGCGACTCCGACATCGACGATCGCGAGGGGATGGAGGTCGTCTGCGGCGCGCCGAGCGAGATGGCCTGGGGCGACCTGCTCTTCGCGTGGCGCGTATGCAAGCACGCGGCCTCGAATGCGATCGTGATCGCGCGCGACCTGCAGACGATCGGGATTGGCGCCGGCCAGATGAGCCGTGTCGACGCGGTCAGGATCGCGCTCGAGAAGGCGCGCGAGCACGACCACGCGACGGCGGGCGCGGTGCTCGCGTCCGATGCGTTCTTCCCGTTCGCGGATGGACCGCAGCTCGCCCTCGGCGCGGGCGTGACGGGGATCATCCAGCCAGGCGGCTCGAAGCGCGACGGCGAGGTGATCGAGGCCGTCGAGCGCGAGGGCGCGACGATGGTCTTCACCCACCGCCGCCACTTCCGGCACTAATCAGGCCTGGCGAGCAGAGCGCTGCCGTCGGGCCACGACGACAAGCGCGACGGCAGCGAAGCCGGCCCCGATGGCGCTGTTGACGCGGCGTTCCTGGGCATGGTCTGCGGCGCGCGGGTCCGGCGTGACCTGCTGCCAGTCGTCCATGAACGGCCGAACGGGCGGCGAGTTCGTCAGGGAGATCACTGCGCTGACGGCGACGAGCGCGGCGAAGACTGCGGCAGCGGGAAGCGCGGCGCGGTGTCGCCCCAGCACTAGCCCCGCGGCAAGGAGGCCGGCGAGAGCGGTCGGAACGGTGAACACGAGCGCGCCGATCCACGAGGTCCGGCCGCTGCGCTCCACCTCGAGGAAGACCTCGTGGTTACCGAATGCGCCACCGAGAACGCCGACGACAACACCAATCGCAACCAGTACGGGGATCAGACCGAGCGCGGCCACCCACGCCATGCCGAGCAGCCAGGAGAGTCGCGACCATCCTCGCGTCTGCTTCAGCTCGCTCCGCATCGCCCTGAGCCAGTCACGCCGCGTCACGCGACGGCCTCCCTCCCAATCGGCCGCGCAGGCACAGGCCGAGCCGCCTTGGCCGCCGCCAGTCCGTCCTGCGTCAGGCGATAGACATGCCGTGGCCGCGTCGCAAGCTCCCAGCGCGCCTCGAGAAGGCCGCGCGCCTCGAGGCGCATGAGGATCGGATAGAGCGTTCCGCTCGAGAGCCGGGTAGCCCTGGCGAGCTCGTACCCGTAGCGCTCGGCGGCCGGGTCGGTCGCGAGCTCAGTCAGCACAGCGAGGGTCTGGTCGGAATGACGTCTCACGCTGATAAGTCTACATATGTAGACTTATCAGCGCCAGGTCAGGCGCGCCTGGTCGACACAACCAGGTTCAGCCGCCCGCCGAGGTTGGAGAGGTCAATCGTCTCGGTCGCGGGCACGTAGTGGTAGAACGCGCGGCCCTCGAGCGCGACTCCGGCGATCCGATCACCCGCAGGTAGGCGGAGCCGGAGCTTGAGCGTCCGCGGGAGGCGTGGCGGCACGTCGAGGCGGACGTGGATCGAACCGGCGCGTGCGTCGAGCGAGTACGAGAGCGGCCCGAAGCTCGTCCGTGCCGATCGAACGGCGATCTCCTTGCCCGGCCGGAGCCAGGCGCGCGGCGTTGCATACGCGAGCTCCAGGCCGTCGGGCGCGCCGGCCGCGTCGCGCGTCTCGTGGACGAGCGTGAGCCGGAGCTGCTCGAGGAAGGACGCGTTGTTCGCGCTGTTCGGCGGCCGGAACATCGAGCGGTAGTACTGGCCGGGAACGACGCCGATCGTCGAGCCCTCTCCGGAGACGAACGTCCCCGGGGTCATCCCGGCCACGAGCTTCCCGTACAGGCTGAGGTCGAGCTGGTCCGGCTGGTCATTGTCCGCCAGGAAGCGCGCGACGTTCAGGCCGTACACGTCGTCCGAGCCGGGCGCGCGGTAGCCGGGGTTCGTCCGGTTCGTGAAGGCCCGGAAGCGGACGAGCCCCAGAAAGCGCGAGCCGTGCTCGAGCATGTAGTCGAGCACGCCCGTCGCCTCGGGCCCGCCCGGACGGAACACCCCGGACGCGAGCGCATACGGCATCACGAGGTTCCAGTAGCTCCCGGGCCGCGAGTCGGTCAGGGCGTCGTACGGGTGCTCGGAGCCGTCGAGCAGCGCGATCGGGACGAACAGGGAACCGTCCGGCAGCGTGACCTTCGAGGCGTCGACCGCCTTGTCGATCCCGGCCTCGAGCCTGGTGGCCACGCGGTCGGCCTTCGCCGCGAGGAACGGGTGGCCGGTCTGTACCCAGACCGAGGACATCGCGCGGAGCCCCTGCAGCGCCTGCGCCTGGGCATGGAGCCCGTAGACCCGCGTGTTGACGTCGACCCCGTAGCGCTCCGGGTCGAGGATCCCGACCTTGCTCGCGTTGAGCTGGTTCTCGAAGCTCGCCACGAACTTGCCGAGCGCAGGTGTGACCTGGTCCACGAACAGCTTGTCGCCGAAGCGCCGGTAGTAGTGCGCCGTGCCGACCATCCGCTCGCCGGCCGCCCGCTTCGGGAACGGGCTGCGTTTCCGGAACGACTTCTCCAGGATCGCGCGCTCGATCCTCCCGAAGCCGTAGTCGCCCATGACCTCGGCGACGTCGATCAGCTCGAACGACCAGCCGTCGTACGCGTTGCCGAGGCTGTACCGACCCGACATGAGCATGTTCTGGATCAGCAGGTTCCGCTCGGCATCGAGGACGCGCTTCTCGGGCACGGCGTACGTCGCGCCCTGGGAGAGCCGGCGGTTCCAGTAGCGGATCATCGAGCGCTTCGCCCGCTCGTAGCTCGCACGGTCGAGCTCGAACGGCCTCGTCGGGCGAGCCTGGTCGAGCCAGGCGGCGTAGACCGTCAGCGGCTTGCGCGGCTGCGTCGCGTAGACGAGCGAGGTGCCGTTGAACCTCGCGCCCTCGCTGAAGAGCAGGCGCGTGCCGTCGCCGCGCCGAAGCTCGTCGCCGACCTGGCGCAGCCCCCTGACCGAGGGCGTGAGCCGCAGATAGCCGATCCCGCTCCTGCGATGCGCGAGGCGCGGGTTCACGACGACGCGCACGAAGCTGACCAGCGAGCCGGTCTCCGGGACCACGGTTGCGAACGACTCCTGCCGGTACCGCACGCCGTCGGCGGCCGCGTAGCTCGTCTCGAGGACGGGCAGGTAGCCGCCGTCGAGCCGCGGGGTCTGCAGGCGCGTCAGGCACGAGCCGTAGCGCTCGCGCCCCGCGCGGCCGACGCCGACGCTCAGGCGCGGCCCCTCGACGTCGCGGGAGACGATCTGGCTGCCGTCCGCGACGTGCAGCTGCACAATGCTCGCGCCGTCAGGCCCGTCCGGCCGGCCGAAGGGGACGTAGTAGACGCCCGAGTCGGTCAGGTGCCGCGGCCCGGACCCGCCCGGACGCCCGACGAGCATCAGCGGGTGCAGGTAGCCCTGGACGCCGTCGGCGGTCGGGCCCGCGGGCGAGGCGAGCAGCTCGTTGCCCCAGACGTCCTGCTTCTGGGCGAGCGCATGGCCGACCTCCTGGGCGTACGCCGGGTCGACGGACGGCTCGCATTGCGCGGCCGCGCTGCCGCGAGCCTGGCCCTCGACCGCGGGCGCAGTCCCGGCTGCGAGGGTCACCAGCGCAATCAAACCCACGCGGAAGCACGCCTTGCCCAACACGCCTGCAGTGTTCCACAGCGGGTTGCGGGCGTTACGCTTCGCGCGATGGCTCGCGAGTATCCGACGCTGCTGGAGCTGGTGGGCCACACGCCGCTCGTCCGGCTCCAGAACATCGTGCCCGCGGGCTCCGCAACCGTGGTCGCGAAGCTGGAGTACCTCAACCCGGGCGGCTCGATCAAGGACCGGATCGCGATCACGATGGTCGAGGCGGCCGAGCGCGAAGGGAAGCTGAAGCCCGGCGGGACGATCGTGGAGCCGACTTCCGGCAACACCGGGACGGGACTCGCGATCGTCGCGGCGCTGAAGGGCTACCGCTGCATCTTCACGATGCCCGACAAGATGAGCCGCGAGAAGATCGCGCTCCTGAAGGCCTTCGGCGCCGAGGTGATCATCTGCCCCTACGCGGTCGAGCCCGAGTCGCCGGAGAGCTACTACTCCGTATCGGACCGGCTCGCCGAGGAGATTCCCGGCGCGTACAAGCCCGACCAGTACCGAAACCCGCACAACCCGGGCGCGCACTACGCGACGACCGGCCCCGAGATCCTCGAGCAGACGGGAGGCGAGCTCGACGCGGTCGTGATCGCGGTCGGGACCGGCGGCACGATCAGCGGCATCGCGCGCTACATCAAGGAGCAGCGGCCCGACGTGCCCATCGTCGGCGCCGACCCCGAAGGGTCGATCTACACCTCTGGCCCCGAGGAGCAGCATCCGTACCTCGTCGAGGGGATCGGCGAGGACTTCTACCCGGACACGCTCGATCGCTCGGTCATCGACCGGTGGGTGACGGTCTCCGATCGCGACTCGTTCCTGATGGCGCGGCGGCTCGCGCGCGAGGAAGGCCTGCTCGTCGGCGGCTCCGGAGGGACGGCAGCCTGGGCCGCGATCGAGATCGCGAAGGAGCTCGGGCCGGGCAAGACTGTCGTCACGCTCTTTCCCGACGGCGGGCGCGCCTACCTCTCGAAGTTCTACGACGATAACTACATGATCGAGCTCGGCTTCCTCGAGCGGCACGAGCCGCCGCCGAAGGTCGCCGAGGTGCTTCGCTTCAAGCACCAGGAGGAGGGTCTCCCGGAGCTGGTCACGATCGAGTCGCACCACAAGGTGGGGCAGGCGATCGACCTGATGCAGGAGTACTCGATCTCGCAGTTGCCCGTCATGCGCCACGACTCGGGCGGATCGATGGCGGACGTCGTCGGGTCGCTCCACGAGCGCGGCCTCCTCGATCTCGTCTTCCGCAACCCCGACGCCATCAACGAGGACGTCGCGGCCGCGATGCAGCCGCCGCTCGCAGCGGTCGAGGCGAACGAGTCGGTCGACGAGGTCTTCGCGGCGCTGAGCGGCGGCAGCCCCGCTGTGATCGTCGCGATGAACGGCCGCCCGGCGGGGATGCTGAGCCGCTCCGACCTGCTCGAGTACCTCGCCCACGGGAGAGGAAACTCCCGCTGAGCACCCGGCTCGAAGAGCTGCTGCAGGAGGCCTTTCCCGGCGACGAGGTCTCGGTCGAGGACCGGACCGGCACGGGCGACCACTTCCAGGTGATCGTCGTGAGCGGGCGTTTCGACGGGCTGTCGCTAGTCGAGCAGCACCGGCTCGTCTACGACGCGCTCGCAGCCCCCCTCGCGGATGGCACGATTCACGAGTTGAGGATCACAACCAAGGGAGCGGAATGACCGAGCTCGGCACGCAGATCAAGGAGATCATCGACAACGAGGATGTGGCGCTGTTCATGAAGGGCACGCCGCAGATCGTGATGTGCGGGAACTCGCACCGTGCGCTCGAGGCGCTCCGCCGCGCGGGCGCGCCGGTGACCGCGGTCGACATCCTGCCCGACCCGCGGATCCGCGAGGAGCTCTCGACTCAGTCAGGCTGGCCGACGATCCCGCAGGTCTTCGTACGCGGCGAGCTGATCGGCGGCGCGGACATCGTCGAGGAGCTCGAGCAGACCGGCGAGCTGGAGCGAACGCTCGCGGACAAGCTCGGGCCCGACTACCGCGGCGCGGCCGACGAGCGCGTCGTCGCAGTCGCCTAGAAGCTCGCCCAGAGGAGAAGCGTCGCCAGCGCGACGGCAGCGGTCGCTGCGGGGATCCAGACGCGCGCCCAGCGACGCTCGCCGGGCTCGCCGGCCAGGTCGCGCGCGATCAGCGTCGCGACCGATCCGTGCGGCGTGGCGAGGGCGCCCACGGTCAGCCCGACGAGAGCCGCGTAGGCGCCCGGGCCGGCGCCGGCGAGCGCGGCGACGCCCGCGCTGACCGGGAGGTTGTTCGCGAGCGCGGACGCAGCAGCGACGCCCCCGGCGACCGCGAGGAGGGTTACGAGCCCGCCACCACGGAGCGTCAGCGACGGCCCGAGGCCGTCGAGCGCGGCGACGAGCCCGGTCAGCTGCGCCCCGATCCGCCAGGGGACGACCAGCAGCGGCGCTTCGAGGTGCTCGTCCACCGGAGGTCCGTCCGCGTAGCGACCTCGTGTGAGCCTCCGGGCCGGCACGAGCGCGCAGAGGAACGCCGCGCACAGTCCGGGCAGGAACAGGTGCTCCAGGAAGGACCCCGGCGAGAGCCCGAGCCGGCTCATGACGACGAGGTTCGTCGGGTTGCCGAGCGGAACCGCGAGCGAGGCCGCGTTCGCGACGGCGACCGCGCCGAGGAAGAACGGCGCGAAGGGCACTCGGCACCGGAGCACGAGCGCTCGCACCACCGGGACCATCAGGACGACTGCTCCGTCGAGCGACGCGATGCACGTGAGCAGTCCGGACGCGAGGCAGACGAGCGCGTAGAGCCTGCGAGTGCTCCCCCGCCCCAGCCGTGCGAGTTCACCGGCGGCCCACCCCGGCAGCCCCGCTCGCTCCGCCAGGGCCGCGACGGTCAGCGCGATCGCGAGGAAGGCGAGCATCGGAGCCGTTGCCCGCACGGCGTCCAGGGCAACGTGGCCGCCGGCGAAGAGCGCCGAGAGCGCACCTGCGCCGAGAACCACGGCCGCCGACAGCCGGGCGCGCGGCCAGATCGCCGTGACGCCGACCGCGATCGCTGCGAGAATGATTCTGGTAACCATGCTTGACTGTTAATGGTACTTAACTATGCCTCGGCCTCGTCGCACCAACCCCGTGGATGCCCTGATCGGCGTCTCCGCGCATGTCAGCCGCTGGGTCGAGCGCCTGCTGGCCGCGCACGAGCCACCGCTGACGCTCGCGCAGTTCCAGGCCCTGAGAGCCGTCGCGGCGGAACCGGTCACCGCCGCCGACCTCGCCCGCCGCACGGGCGTCTCCGGCGCGGCGGTCTCTCAGCTCGTGAGCGCGCTCGAGCGGGCGGGCTGGGTGGAGCGCTCCCGCGAGGTCGACGACCGTCGCCGTCACACCCTCACGCTCACCTTGACGGGCGCGTCCGTACTCGCCTCGGCGACGAAGTCCGTCGACGCTCGGCTCGGCGCCCTCCTCGGCGACCTGCCCCGGCCCGAGGCCGACAGCCTCACGCGCCTCCTGGACAAGGTCGAGCACGCGCTCGGCGGAGCCCCGCCCCCGCGCCGACCGCCGCCTCCGCCCGGCCCTCGGGGCCGGAGGCCCTGACTACAATCGGATCGTGGACTTCGAGACCCGCGCGATCCACGAGGGGCAGGAGCCGGATCCGGCCACCGGCGCGATCACGGTTCCGATCTACCAGACGTCGACGTTCGCGCAGGAGGCCGTCGGCGAGAACAAGGGCTACGACTACGCCCGCGTGTCGAACCCGACGCGAACCGCCCTCCAGCTGTGCCTCGCCTCCCTCGAAGGCGCGGAGCACGGCGTCGCCTTCGCCTCGGGCCTGGCCGCCGTCACGACGATCATGCACATGCTCAGCCCGGGCGACCGCGTCGTCGCGGTTGCCGACGTCTACGGCGGCGTCTACCGGATGTTCTCGCAGGTCTACGGGCCGAAGGGCTACGAGTTCGAGTGGGTCCCGGCCGACGAGCTGAACGCGAACCCCGCAGAGCACCTGGACGAGCGCACGCGCATCCTCTGGCTCGAGACGCCGACGAACCCGCTGCTGAACATCGTCGACATCCGCGCCGCGGTCGAAGCGGCCCACGCGGCCGGCGCGCTCGTCGTCGTTGACAACACGTTCGCGACGCCGTACCTGCAGCAGCCGCTCTCGCTCGGCGCCGACATCGTCCTCCACTCGACGACCAAGTACCTCAGCGGCCACTCGGACGTGATCGGCGGCTTCGTCGCGACGAACGACCCGACGATCGCGGAGCGGCTCCTGTTCCTGCAGAAGTCGCTGGGTGCTGTGCCCGGCCCGTTCGACTGCTGGCTCGTCCTGCGTGGCCTGAAGACGCTCGCCGTCCGGATGCGCCAGCACTGCGAGAACGCTGCGGCCGTCGCCGCCGCCCTCGAGCGGCACGGGCGCGTCGAGCGCGTCCTCTATCCGGGCCTTCCGTCGCATCCGGGCCACACCATCGCGGCCCACCAGATGCGCGACTTCGGCGGGATGGTCTCGTTCCTCGCGGAGTCGGAGGAGGAGGCGGTCGCGCTCTGCGCCCGGACGAAGATCTTCCAGCTCGCCGAGAGCCTCGGCGGCGTCGAGAGCCTGATCGAGCACCCGGCGCGCATGACGCATGCGTCGACCGCGGACGCACCCTTCGCCGCGCCGAGGAACCTCGTGCGCCTCTCGGTCGGGATCGAGTCGGCCGAGGACCTGATCGAGGACCTCGAGACCGCCCTCGTGCGCTCCGCCGCAGCCGCCGGCGCGTGAGTCGATTTAACCCAGGAGGCGCCGCTTGCGGTGCCGTCCTCAGGCCGCACGAGGCTCTGCTCGTGCAGCCGTCGGAAATGACCGGTCGACCCAGTTGAGCTCTTCACCGCTCCGCGACCAGGATGCCTACGGGCGGCTGATCCTCGATTACTACGAGCGCGGCGGTGCGTCCGGGCTCGAGATCGTCGAGCGGGACGACGGGTTCATCATGGCCAGCGGGATCGGGCCGGCCGCCTACTTCGCGCCGTTCCGGCGCTGGCCGAAGGCCGAGCGGCAGGCGATGCGGTACGTACGTGGGCGGGTACTCGACGTCGGCTGCGGACCGGGGCGGGTCGCGCTGCACGTCCAGGAGCGCGGGCACGAGGTGGTCGGCATCGACACATCGCCGCTCGCGATCGAGGTCGCCCGGAAGCGCGGGGCGAAGGACGTGCGTGAGCTCTCAGTCACACAGATCGGGCCTGAGCTCGGCCGCTTCGACACGATCGTGATGTTCGGCAACAACTTCGGCCTGATGGGAGGCAGGCGGCGGGCGCCGTGGCTCTTCCGGCGCTTCAAGTCGATCGCGAACGAGGGTGCGCGGATCGTCGCCGAGAGCGTGAACCCCTACACGACCGACGACGCCGACCACCTCGCCTACCACGAGCGCAACCGGCGGCGCGGGCGGATGCCCGGCCAGCTCAGGATCCGCGTCGTCTACGGCCATCGTCGCTCGCGCTGGTTCGACTACCTGCTCGCCTCGCCCGAGGAGATGGCCGAGCTCGCGGAAGGGACTGGCTGGGAGCTCGCCCGCGTGATCGACGAGGGCGAGCACGTCTACGTCGGCGTCTTCGAGCGGGTGAGCTGACTCGTGCCCGAGCTGCTCGACCTGCGCCACCTCGGGCTCGAGCGCTCGATCGGGTGCTACCTGCTCGAGACACCGGACGGCCCGGCGCTGCAGGACTGCGGGCCGACGACCTGCGTTTCGGAGCTCAAGGCGGGCCTGGCCGAGCACGGTCTCGAGCTCACGGACATCCGGCACCTGCTGCTCTCGCACATCCACCTCGACCACGCGGGCGCGGCAGGCGTCCTCGTGCGCGATCACCCCGGGCTCCAGGTGCACGTCTCCGAGATCGGCGCTCCCCACCTCGTCGAGCCGGCCCGGCTGGAGGCGAGCGCGCGCAGGATCTACGGCGACGAGTTCGACGAGCTCTGGGGCGAGCTCGCCCCCGTCCCGCAGGAGAACGTGCACGTGGTCGGCGACGAGGTGCTCGGGCTCGAGTGCTTCCCCACGCCGGGCCACGCGTGGCACCACGTCTCCTACCTCGACGGCGACGGCCTGCTCTACGCGGGTGACGTCGCGGGCGTGCGCATCCAGCCGAGTAGCTTCGTGCTGCCGCCGACCCCGCCGCCCGAGATCGACCTCGAGGCCTGGGAGCGGAGCATCGACGAGATCGAGCGGCGCGCACCGGAGCGCCTGGCGCTCATCCACTTCGGCGTCGCCGACGGTGTCGGGCCACACCTCGAGGAGCTGCGGCGCCGCCTGAGCGAGTGGGCGGAGCGCGTCCGGGAAGGCGTCAGCCAGGAGGAGTTCGCGGCCGCGGCGACCGCCCACCTCGGCCCGGACAAGGCCGCGTACGAGCAGGCGATGCCGATCTGGCAGTCGTACGTCGGCCTCAAGCGCTACTGGGACAAGCGCACTGGCTAGGCGCCGCTTGCGGCGACGCCGTAAGGAAACGACCGGTCGACACGCCCAATGACGAGGGAGCGTTCTAGGCTCGGCCCGCTCGCGGAGCGCGAGTTCCGCCTTCTCTTTCTCGGCCGGACGAGCTCGTTCCTCGGCAGCGCGTTCGCGAACGTCGCGCTCGCGTTCGCGATCCTCGACCTGACGGGCTCGAAGGCCGACCTGGGCTTCGTGCTGGCGGCCGGGACCCTGCCGACGATCGTCTTCCTGCTCGTGGGCGGGATCTGGGCGGATCGGCTGCCCAGGAACCAGGTGATGGTCGGCTCGAACCTGGTCATGGGCGCGTGCCAGGCGACCATCGCCGCACTGCTGTTCGCGGGCACGGCGGAGGTCTGGGAGATCGCGGTCCTCGCAGCGGTTCGCGGTGGGGCGAGCGCGTTCTTCTTCCCGGCCTCGGCCGGCGTCGTCCCGCAGACCGTTCCGGAGTCGCTCCTCCAGCAGGCAAACGCGGCGCTGCGCCTGAGCCGTAACGCGACGGTCATCGTCGGCGGCGCGCTCGCCGGCCTGGTCGTCGCGGCCACCAGCCCTGCGACCGGGATCGCGGTCGACGCGGCGACCTTCTTCCTCGCAGCGGTATTCATCGGCGCGATGCACCTCCCCGCGAGCCTGCGCATGGAGGCGAGGAGCTTCAGGGCCGACCTGTCCGAGGGCTGGCAAGAGTTCTCGTCACGCACGTGGCTCTGGGCGATCGTCCTCCAGTTCAGCGTCGTCGCCGCCGTCGAGCTCGGCGCCGAGGGAGTGCTCGGGCCGGCAGTCGCGAACGAGAGCCTGCACGGACCGGCCGGCTGGGGCCTCGTGCTCGCGTCGAACGCGGCGGGGCTCGCCGCCGGCGGTCTGCTGATGCTGCGTCTGCGCCCCCGCCGGATGCTCCTGACGGCGACTCTCGGGATGCTCCTCACCGTGCCGTTCCTGTTCGGGCTCGCGGTCCTGCTCACGCTCGGGGCCGTCTGCGCCCTCGCGTTCGTGGCAGGCGTGGGCATCGAGACGTTCGGCGTCCTCTGGGACACCACGATGCAGCAGGAGATCCCGCAGGACCGGCTCTCGCGCGTCTCTTCGTACGACGCGTTCGGCTCGTGGGTGTTCATCCCGCTCGGGCTCGCCGTGGCCGGGCCGATCTCGGAGGCCGTCGGGACCGGCGCAACCCTCGTCGGCGCGGGGCTCCTCAGCCTCGGTGCCACGTTGGGCGTGCTCCTCGTGCGGGACGTGCGCGAGCTGCAGAGGCGCGACGTGGTGGCGCCGGTCGCGGCCGAGGCCACGGGCTGAAGGGATTGCCTGAGGACCGGCGGCGTGGCGCTCGGAGCGCCATCCTCGAAGCGCGGAGCGAGGGGGCGGCCGCCGCCGGCGTCAGGGCGCTTGGTAGCTAGGGAAGGATGGCCGCGATGTTTCCGAACGCGCCGGCGATGTTGCCGGAGAGCGTCATCATCGCGCCGATGACGGCGAGGGTGATGAGCGCCAGCACGACGCCGTACTCGGCCATCGTCTGACCGTCTTCGTTGCGCAGCTGAGCGAATCTGTCGCCGCGCGGCGCAGTGAAGGAAGTGAGCTTCAGCATGGGCGACTCCTTTCGTTTGCAGCAGGAATCAGACGTATCGGCCCGTGCGAGCGGGCGGAAAATCCCTCGACCAGGGTGGCCAAATCGTGGTACTCAACAGCCGATGCAGGCGCTGGTCGCGAGTCCTGGTGAGCTGCGGTTACGCGCCCAGCTCCTGCGCGACCTCCCAGACGTGGCCGTCGGGGTCGGCGAAGCAGGCCGTGCGCATCCCCCACTCGCGGTCGATCGGGCCGTTGATCAGATCCACGCCGCGCGACCGCAGCTCCGCGCTGGCCGCGTCCGCGTCGTCGACCCAGATCGTGAGCTGGAAGCTCGCCCCTGCGCTCGGCGAGGCCACCGTTGCGGGCTCGATCAGCTCGCGGGCCGCAGGTCTCTCGAGCAGGTTCACGATCGTGTTCTCGAATTTGAAGGCAGCCGAGCTCTCGTCCTCGAAGATCGCGGTCAGGCCGAACGCCTGCTCGTAGAACGCCTTCGACCGCGCCGGGTCGTCCACGAACAGCGTGATCGCGCCGACGCTCGCCAGCGAGACGCTCATCGTGCGTGCTCCTCGAACTGCGGCAGGTCGTCCGTGATCTCGAACCAGGGCGCCTTCGACCCGACGAAGATGTGGTGCGTCGGCCGGATGCTCGGGTCGTCCACGAGCGAGCCGAGCGCGACGTGCACGTATTCGCCGTCCCGCACCACGGAGTAGAGCAGCGAGCCGCAGGCCGCACAGCGCGTGTCGTTCGAGCTGGTCGTCGCCGACGATCAGGAGCGAGGCGCCGTCCGCGACCTCCAGCTTGTCGCGCTCGATCCCCGCCATCGCCTTGAAGGCGGACCCGGTCGCGGCACGGCAGCGCGAGCAGTGGCAGTTCATCGAGTACCGGAATTCGTCCGGAACCGTGTAGCCCACGGCGCCGCACTCGCACTTTCCGGCGAGCAGGCCGTCGCCGTTCTCCATCTGTGCTCCTTTCCGAGACGTCTCGCTGCGTACGACCTTCGCTGAGCCGCTAACTCATCGGTGAGCCGCGATCGCCTGCTCGTAGGCGCGCTCGTAGTCGACGACCATCCGCTCCGGGGCGAAGCGCTCCTCGACGTAGCGGCGGCACTCGAGCGGGTCGATCGCATCGGCGCGCTCGAGAGCGGCCGCGATCTCGCGGTAGTCGTCGACGATGAGTCCACCCTGGCCGTCCCCGATCACCTCGGGAACGGCGCCGTGGCGCGTGGCGATGACGGGTGTCCCGCAGGCCATCGACTCGATCATGACGAGCCCGAACGGCTCCTCCCACTCGATCGGGAAGAGCGTCGCGCGCGCGTCCTGGAGGAGCTCGACCTTCGTCCCGTGGTTGACCTCGCCGAGGTACTCGATCCGGTCGCTCAGGTGCGGCTCGACGAACTCCGCGAAGTACTCGCGCTCCTTCGTCTCGCGCATCTTCCCGGCGAGCTTGAGCGGCAGCCCGAGCTCCATCGCGACCGCGACCGCGCGATGCGCGCCCTTCGCGTGGCTCATCCGGCCGAGGTAGAGGAGGTAGTCGCCGCGGTGCGGCTTGCACGGGTAGTGCTCGAGATCGAGCGCGTTCGGGATGTTCGCGACCCAGTTCAGGTCGGGCTCGGGCCGCCGCTGGTTGAGCGAGATCGAGATCAGGCCGACGTCGGGGGACACCTTCCCGATCTGCTCGTAGAGCGGGCCGGCGTCGCCGTCGAGCGGGCCATGGACCGTGTGTACGACAGGCGGCTTCGAGAGCCCGCCGAGCGCGGCGCCGAGCAGGCCCGTGTGGTCGTTGACGATGTCGAAGTCCTCCGACCGCGCGTAGCACGAGAGCACGTGCTGCAGGTCCGTGAACGACTGCCCGATCAGCTCGCTCGGCGCCTCGTCGAAGATCGCGGCGAGCTCGGCCTTCGTGCGGGAGTCACCCGAGGCGAAGAGCGTGACGTCGTGGCCGCGGGCGGTCAGCCCGTCGGCGAGGAGCCAGACGATCCACTCGATCCCGCCGTAGCCGGTGGGCGGAACGGCGAACCAGGGCGGCGCGAGGACGGCGATGCGCATCGCCCGGACTCTAGACCTCTTCGACGGTGACGCGGCCGTGGTCGACGCGCACGTCCCACTAGGCGGTCGAAGGCGCGGATCCCGGAGAGTCGCATCGACCGGCCGGCCCACGACGGCAGCTCTTCCGGCGCGTGCGTCTCGAGCTCGTGGTGACGGCGGTCGGGCTCGAGGCCGAGGAGCACCTGGAGCAGGAGCACGGGCGTTCCCGGCCGCCCAGGCCTGAGGGCGCGCGGCCGTCGGGTAGGCGATCGGGAACGGCGTCTCTGCGCGCGGGAGCCCGGCGAACACCTCCGGGAGCTGGTAGCCGAAGTGCGGCGCGGCGCCGAGCATCCGGCGGACGATCCGCTGCGCCTCGGGCCAGCGCTGCTGCCGGGCGAGGCCCTGCGCGAGGAGCGAGTTGTCGTGCGGCCAGACGGTGCCGTTGTGGTACGAGAGCGGGTTGTAGCCGGCGTCGCCGGTGGACATCGTGCGCACGCCCCAGCCCGACCAGAGCTCCTCGCCCATCAGCGCGTCGACGACGACGTCCACGCGCTCGTCCGGGACGATCCCGCTCCAGAGCAGGTGTCCGATGTTGGAGCAGAGCGAGTCGACCTGCCGCTTCTCGGCGTCGAGCGCGAGCACGTAGTAGCCGCCGCGCGCGTCGGTCCAGAAGCGCTCGTTGAACGCGCGCTTCAGCTCGGCAGCTTCCTGCTCGAGACGCTCGGCGAGCGGGCGATCGCGCCAGATCTCGCGCGCGAGCTCGGCCGCGCGGAGCTTCGCGTCGTAGACGTAGCCCTGCACCTCGCACGGCGCGATCGGCGCCTTCGCCAGCGTCCCGTCGTGGAAGCGCTGAGAGTCGCCCGAGTCCTTCCACGACTGGTTCGCGAGCCCGCGCGGCGACCGGCGCTCGTACTCGACGAAGCCGTCGCCGTCCCGGTCGCCGTACTCGTCGATCCAGCGGAGCGCGCGCAGCGCGGGCTCCTTGAACTCGCGAACGAGCGCGGAGTCGTCGGTCCAGCGCCAGACCTCGGAGAGCAGGACGAGGTAGAGCGGCGTCGCGTCGACGGTCCCGTAGTAGGCGCGGAACCACTTCTGCGCGGCCTTGCCCGAGCGCAGCTCGTGGACGATCTTGCCCGGCTCGGCGTCGATGTCGGGGTCGTCCTCTCTCGCCTGAAGCTCGGCGAGCACCTCGAGCGCCGCCCGCGCCAGCTCAGGCCCGAACAGGAGCGTCTGCAGGCAGGTGATCAGCGTGTCGCGGCCGAAGACGGTCATGAACCAGGGCATGCCCGCGGCCGGGAGCCGTCCCATCCGGCCGCCGCCACGCATCCGAAGCGACGCGAGATCGGAGACGGACTGGAGGAAGCTGCGCGCGAGGTCGTCCCAGTCGCTGCGAATCTGCGGAACACGGAGCTGCCAGGCCGCCAGCGACTCGCGAACGCGCGTCATCTCCTCGCCGAAACGCCGCTCGGCGGCGTGCGGCGGGACCGAGTCGCCGTCGATCGAGGCCAGGATGTCGAGCCGGAGCTCCCAGACCTCGCGCGGCGCGAGCTCGAGGTCGTAGGCCACCTTGGCGCCGGTGATCTCGCCGCGCTGCGAGAAGATCACCTGGGTCGTGGCGAGACCCTCGCCGTCGCGCTCCCGCAGCACGAACTGGTTCTCGTCCTCCTCGTAGACGCTCTCGACCGGCTCCGGGAGCGGCGTGGCGCGGGCCGGGTCGCCGAGCGCGAAGTCGTGCGCCTTGACCGAGAGGATGTCCGCGAAGTCGGTCGCGAGCTCGATCGCGAGCTCGAACGAGAGCGGTTCCATGCCCTGGTTCTGGACGACGATCAGGTCCTGCATGCCCTCGCCGACGAACCGCTGCCGCGTGATCGAGACCGTGTCCGCGGGCAGGCCGCCGGCGATGGGGTTGCGCAGGTAGAAGGCGGCCGAGAAGTACTCGACCTTCCCGGACGAGAGGAGCAGCGGCAGCGCGCCGTTGATCGTCAGCCGCAGCTGCGAGAGGAAGCGCGTGTCGTCGGCGAAGAGGCCCTGCGTCTCGCCGTCGATGTCGCCGCGCTCGTTGCAGATGCAGAAGGTCGAGCCCTCGAGGATCGTGAGCGGCACGAGCTACGTGTCCCGGACGATCCGGACCGGGGTGCTCTGGGCCAGCGCCTTGACGACGAGCTCGTCGATGTTGACGTGCGGCGGCCTCGTGACCACGAACACGATGCATTCGGCGACGTCGGCCGGAGTGACCGGCTCGACGTTCGCGTACACGGCGGCCGCCTTCTCCGCGTCGCCCCGGAAGCGGACGCGCGAGAAGTTCGACTCGACGAGCCCGGGGTCGACGGTGGTGAGATGGATCGGCCGGCCGAGCAGGTCCTCGCGCAGCGCGTAGGTGAACCCCCGCACCGCGAACTTGGAAGCGACGTAGGCTGCCGCGTTCTCGTACGCCTGGCGCCCGGCGATCGAGCCGAGGTTGACGATGTGCCCGCCGTCGCGCACGTGCGGGAGGCAGAGCCGCGTCATCCGCAGCAGGCCGCTGACGTTGGTCTCGATCACCGTCGCCTCGTCCTCCTCGGTGCTCGCGTCGAACGGCTCGCGCCCGAGGCTGAGGCCTGCGTTGTTGACCAGGATGTCGAGCCCGCCGCCGAGCTCCGCGAGAGCCGCCTCGACGAACCGCTCGCAGCTGGCCGGGTCTCTGACGTCGAGCTCGAGCGCGATCTCGGTCTCGAGCCGGTCGGTTCTCCGCGCGCCGCCTGCCACGCGCGCGCCTTCCGCGGTGAGCGCTCGGGCGGTCGCAGCCCCGATTCCGCTCGACGCCCCCGTGACGATCGCGGTCTTTCCCGCCAGCTGCCTCACGGAGGCGGAGCTTAGCGTCGGACGAGGGGCAGGCCGCCCTGACGGACCTGCGCCGGCGCGTGCTCGACCTGCAGGGTCGAGTGGCTCAGGCTGAATTGCTCCGTTAGCAGCCGTGCAAGCTCGAGGCGGATCGCATGGCAGTCGGCGCCCGGGTCGACGAGGACGTGCGCCGAGACTGACGGAAACCCGCTGCCGACCGTCCAGACGTGGAGGTCGTGCACGTCGGCGACGTGCGGCACGGCCAGCATCGCCTCGGCGATCTCGTGCGGCTCGCGCGGCGCGACGTCGAGCAGGATCCGCGTCGACTCTCGGAGCAGCACGAAGCTCGACCAGAAAATCAACGCGGCGACGACGAGGCTCGCGATCGGGTCGAAGCGGTCCCAGCCGGTCACGAGGATCAACGCGCCGGCGATGGCCGTCCCCGTGAAGGCCGCGAGGTCGGTCGCCACGTGCAGGAACGCGCCGCGGACGTTCAGGCTCCCGTGGCTCGGCCCGTGGAGAACAGCCGCCGCAGCGAGGTTGACGACGATGCCGACGAGCGCGACGACGAGCACGATCCCGCCTCGCACGTCGGGCGGGTCGATCAGCCGCCAGACCGCGGTGTAGACGATCACGACGCCGACGACGAGCAGCGTGATCCCGTTGATGTGAGCCGCGAGGATCTCGAGCCGGCGGAAGCCGAACGTCCACCGCCCGCGCGCCGGCCTCTGGGCGACGGACGCCGCTCCGAGCGCGAGCCCGAGCGCGGCCGCGTCGGTGAGCATGTGCCCCGCGTCGGCCAGGAGCGCCAGCGAGCCGGCGATGATCCCGAAGACGACCTCGCCCGCCAGCAGCGCGACGATGAGGCAGAACGCGATCGTCAGCGCGCGCCGGCCGGCGTCGCGCGAGTGCTCGTGGCTCATTTGGCCATTCTCGCGCGGGCGGCGGCGATCCGCTCCGGCGGGGTCGGGTGGGTGAACAGGAGCGTGTAGAGGAGCGGCGGCGGGTCGAGGTCTGCGAGGTTCGCGAGAGCCAGCCGTCTGTGCATCTCCTCGATCGCGTTCCCGTCGCCGGTCAGATCGACGGCGAACCGGTCGGCCGCGCGCTCCCAGCGGCGCGAGAGCCAGGTCTCGAACGGCAGTGCGGCGAGCTCGAGCACATAGAGGACGAGCAGGACGAGCGGAACGACCCGCGGATCCCCTGGCCCGGACGCGCCCGCGGCGTCCAGCAGCCCCTGCCAGGAGAGCACGAGCCAGAGGATCACCACGGCCGCTGCGGCGCCGAGCATGCCGAGCGCGGTCCCGAATGCGACGTGGCGAAAGCGCCTGTGCCCGAGCTCGTGCGCCACGACGCCGCGCAGCTCGCCGCGCGGGACGTCCTCGAGCAGCGTGTCGTAGAGCACAAGCCGCCGGGTCGGCCCGAGGCCGGAGACGTACGCGTTGTGCTTCCGCGTCCGCCGGCTCGCGTCGGCCACGAGCATCGTCCGCACGGGAACCCCCGCGCGCACCGACAACTCCTGCAGCTCTCTCGCCAGCTCGGGGTCGGGCAGCGGCCAGAAGCGGTTGAAGAGCCGCTCGAAGAGCGGCGGCGCGAGCACGCTCAGCACGAGCGTCAGCGCAGCGGCTCCCGGAGCCGCCACGAGCGGCCAGGCCGACGGCCAGGCACGGATCGCCCCCAGGAGCAGGACGAGCGCGAGCCCGGTGAGCAAGGCCCCGAGAAGGAGTCCCTTCGCCCGGTCAGAGAGCCACGAGCGCAGCGTCTGCGTCGAAAAGCCCCAGCGCCGCTCGTAGACCCAGCCGCGCCAGCACGAGAGCGGCAGCCGCACCAGTGCGCCGACGAGCGCGACGAGCGCCGCCAGCTCCAGTGTTTCCGCCCACCAGGGGCCGCCGGTCAGGTCCCAGAGCCAGTCGCCGACAACAGAAAACGTGATCGCAAGGAGAATTCCGAGCTCCAGCGCGAGATCGACCCCCAGCGCGCGGTACAGAGGCCGGTGGTATGCCCGCGCCCGCTCGATTTCCTCGGCCGCAAACAGATCCGAAGGCTTCACGTCGAAGTAGGTGAGCTTAGTGACATCTACACTGCAACGATGAGCACCGGCCTGGCTACAGGAGGGCTGCTCTCCTCGGACGACCAGCGCGCGCTGACCGCGCAATGGCGATCGCTGCGCCGAGCCGCGACCGGGGTTGCTGTTCTCACTTCGCCTGCGGTCTTCATCTGGGCGCACAAGATCGAGGGCTGGGCGATCGGCTGGTCGCTGCTGTTCACGCTCTTCGCCATCGCCGCCTTCCGCGGCCTCCTGGATCTGCTCTTCCACCGCTTCATCCAGTGGCCGAACCTGTTCGGGATCGACAGCCCGGCGCTGCGCGAAGAGGACGTCGTCGCGCGCCGGCGCGTCTGGTTCTGGCACTTCTGGTTCAAGGTCTTGTACCTGATCGTGCTCGCGATCCTCGCCGTGTATTTCGTCCGGATGATCAGATACGGCCTCGACGACACGAGCTTCTTCGGCACGGTCGGAGATGCCTCGCACACGATCAGGGCCGGGATCGCGCGCGTGCCAGGGTCGCTCTCACTCGTAGTCACGCTCGTCATCTTCTTCATCTTCAACTTCGTGATCCTGCTCGGGCCGATGCTCGCAATGGGCATCTCCCAGATCCGCGGCTTCGAGCCGGGCGACGCGGACTGGGGCGTGAAGCTCGACGACGTGCGTGGCCAGGCCGAGGCCAAGGAAGAGGTCAGGCGGGTCGTCGGCCTCTGGCAGTCAGGCGAAGCGTTCGAGAAGGCCGGCGGCAAGAGAGAGCGAGGGCTGCTCTTCCTCGGCGCGCCCGGAACCGGGAAGACGATGCTCGCCAAAGCGATCGCGACCGGCTTCAACTCGCCGATCGTGACCATCCCCGGCTCGGGCTTCGCGCAGACGTTCATGGGCATGGACGTGATCATCGTCCGCTTCATGGCTCGAAAGGCCAAGCGGCTCGCCCGCAAGTGGGGCGGCCAGTGCATCGTCTTCATCGACGAGATCGACGCCGTCGGCATGCGGCGGCAGTCGCTCGGCGGCGGCGCGTCGCCGGGGATGACCCCGAAGCCTTCGAGCTTCAACGACCTCTGCTTCTTCGGGCCGAACGGCGCGCTCACGGCGAGCGAGGACCTGATCCTCGAGTCACGCGCCTGGCGCGAGCGGCTCTTCGCCGAGCGCGCATCCGAGCCCGTGCCGGTCTCTCCGTTCTACGCCCGTGTCGGCGGCGTCGTGAACCAGGTCTTCCCCGGCATGTTCGGCGGCGGTGGCGGAGGCCAGCTCGCCCTGAACCAGCTGCTGGTCGTGATGGACGGAATCGACAATCCGTCGTTCATCGAGCCGGGTGATGACCAACACCGACAACAAGGTCCTCGATGCCCTGTACGTGATCCCGCGACGGGTCGGGCGGGTCGAGCTGCGAATGCCTCACGTGAAGCCGAGCGCGAGCCAGATCTACTTCATCGGCGCGACGAACGTCCCGATGGAGATGCTCGATCCTGCGTTGACCAGGCCGGGCCGGATGGGACGCCACGTCTGGTTCCGGACGCCGACGAAGAGCGACCGGCTCGACATCTTCGAGCTCTACCTGGACAAGGTCGGCCACGAGGAGGACCTCGACAGCCCCAAGCGCCGCGACGAGCTGGCCCGCGTCACGAACGGCTACTCGCCGGCCATGATCGAGCAGGTCTGCTCGATGGCGCTCACGATCGCGCACCACGAAGGGCGACTCGCCTTCGGTTGGGGCGACATCGTCGAGGCCATGACCACGGTGGAGTCCGGGACGGCGATCGGCACCAAGTACGTGCCCGAGGAGACGCGGGCCGTCGCGATCCACGAGGCCGGCCACGCCGCCGCCGCGCACGTGTACATGAAGGGCGCGGAGTCGACCCGGCTGTCGATCAAGCGGCGCGGAGCCGCGCTCGGCCACCACCAGGCGCTCGAGAAGGAGGAGCGGTTTAGCTCCTGGCGCTCGGAGGAGCTCGCGCAGCTGATCTGGGCACTCGGAGCGATGGCCGCCGAGCGGGTCTTCTACGGCGAGAACTCGACCGGCGTCGGGGGTGACGTCCAGAGCGCGACCGCGCGGGCGGCCTGGATGGTCGGCGCGTGCGGGATGGCGCCGGAGCAGGTCGAGCTCAACGGGAGCGCGAACGGCCGGCCGACCAAGCGGACGCTCGATGCCCGGCGCGACAAGGTCAACAAGCGGCTAGAGGAGATCGGGACGCAGATCATGAACCGCACCGGATCTGGCGGCCCGCTCGGAGGCGACCCGCTGTCCGGAGTGCTCAATGACCGGGACAAACGCAGCCTCGCGGCGCAGTTGCTCGGCCAGGCGTACGTGACGGCGCACGCGCTGATCCTGCACAACAAGCTGGCGATCGAGCGGATCGCCGACACCCTGGTCGAGAAGCAGGAGATCTTCGGCGACGAGCTCGTCGAGATCCTCGAGAGCGCGAAGCTGAAGGTCCCGAAGACCGACCTGACGCAGGAGTCGGCGTGGCCCGCCCTCTGAGCTCGCGCAAAGTCTTCGTCGCCGCGTACCTGATCCTCGGCGTCGCGGCCGGCGCCGCGATCGGCGCGGCGGTCGTCCTCGCGCAGAGGCCCGAGCCGGCGCCGCCCCCGCCCTGGTCGAGCTGGCGGCCCGGCACGAGCGCGCTCAGGACGCAGACGCTCGAGATCGCCAACCACGTCGGCCGCGCCTACAAGCTTCCGAGCGGAGACCAGCTGGCAACCGTCAAGGTCAGCAACCCCGCGGGCAACAGGAAGCTGCGCGCGATCGGCGTGCCGACCAAGCCCAAGCCGCAGACCCTCGCGGACTTCAAGCTCTACGACAACGACAAGAGCGTCTACTACATCCTCTGCGGGGCCGGAGCGAACTGCAAGATCAACGAGGGTACGCCGTCACAGGCGCGCGGCACCGTGCTGCGCCGCGAGGCCCTCGAGCTTGCGCTCTACACGTTCGAGTACGCCCATTCGGCGGACAACGTGGTCGTGTTCTTCCCGCCCGGGCCCGGACAGAAGAAGCTGAGCTCCACGCTCTTCTTCCAGCGCAACGACCTCGAGGGCCACCTCAAGCATCCGCTCCGCAGGACGCTGCCGCAGGTCCATCCGCCGCTTCCGGGGAAGATCGCGAAAAGCGAGCAGAAGACCGTCGACGACCTGACCGGCTCGAAGCTCTACACCTACGTTGGGATCGTGAGCGCACAGGGCTACGGCAACATGGTCATCCTGCAGCCCGTATAGAGCGCTAGCTCAGCTCAGCGGAAGCAGAAACGCGCAGGGCCGGCCGTTGTCCGGGTAGGGCGAGCGCCCGACCTTCGTCACCATCAGCGGGCCGGCGACGTCCGGTAGCTCGACCTCGTCGCCCGGCGCGGGTGGCGGGCCGTCGCGCTCGACGAGCAGGTAGCGCTTGGCCGTCGGCACGAAGAGCAGGTGCGAGGACGGCTGCACGGGCGCGAGCTCGACCTTCGGATCCTCTTCCTCCTCGACGACCGCGAGCCTCGTGAACTCGCCGTGGAGCCGCTCGATCTCCTCGCGGAGCCGCTGGTTCTCGGCCTGGAGCTCGTCGAGCTCCGGATTGACCTCGGGCTCCGGCTCGGGCTCGGGCTCCGGCTCGAGCTCGGGCACGACCTCGAGCGCGGGCTTCACGTGCTCCAGGTGGACGACGTTCTCACGCTCGTCCTCCTGCTCGTCCAGGCCCTGTCCACGCGCGGCTCGGTGCCGCTTGTCGATCTCGGCCCAGAGGCCGGTGCCGAAACCGCGCTCCTGGTTCAGCTCGACTCCGTGCTGCTCGGCCAGCGCGATCGCCAGCGCCGGGCCGGACACGAAGCCCCGCTCGACGAGAATCGCGCCCAGGAGACGGCCGGTATCGGCCTGCTCCGAGAGGGCCCGGTCGAGCTCGTCCTTCGTGATCAGTTCCTTGGCGAGCAGCAACTCGCCCAGGGGACGCCAAGAGTTCTCCGCAGCTTCCACGTCCCTTCTATCGGCCGCTGGAGGCTATCCCACAAGGGTCAGTCGTCGAGCGTGAAGTCGCGCTGCGCGCGGACGAACGGGTCCGAATGGCGCGCCGAGATCTCCTCCGGCCAGTCACGCGGGAACTCGCCGAGGCTCTGGTGCTGCCCGCCCGGGACGCGAAGCTCGATCGAGATGCGGCCCTGCTCGATCCTGATCAGGTTGTACGCAGGGTGGGGAAAACCACGCGTGCGCTGCGTCGAGACCGTCCCCGAGTGCACGAGCAGCATCCCGCCGACCGGCCAGACGTAGGGCACGTGCCGGTGGCCGGCCAGAACGAGGTCGACCCCCGACTGGCGCAGGAGCGAGAGCACGTCGCCCGCGTCGAGCACCTGGTTCCGCTCCCGCCCGGTGCCCGGGATCGGCATCAGGTGGTGATGGCAGAGAAACACGCGCAGGTCAGCCTCGCCCGCGAAGCCCTCCTCGATCCAGCCGTAGTGCTCGCGGCCGATCTCGCCCTCGTCCAGGTCGGGCTTCGACGAGTCCACGGCGACCAGCGCGAGGTCGATCCCGGCGACGTCGAGCCGCAGGCGCGAGTCGCGGGCGCCGAACGTGTCCTCGTAGCGCAGGTAGCCGACGTTGCGCGCGTCGTGGTTGCCCGGGACGGGGACGATCCGCTCGCATTCGATCCGCGTGAGCTCCTGATGCGCGAGCGGGTACTGGTCCGGATAGCCGTCGTCGGTGATGTCACCGGCGATCACGACGAGGTCGGGCGTCTCCGCGTTGATCTCGTCGATCGCCGTCCGCAAGAGCTCCTGGCGGTAGCGATTGCCGCCGACGTGGACGTCCGAGATCTGCGCGATGAGCACCGAGACAGTCTTGCGCGACTAGGCGCCGGTGGCGACCGTCTCGAGCGAAGCCTCTCCGCGCCCTCCCGCGAGCGCGGCGACCGCGTCGTCGAAGACGCTGCGGCCGGGAAGCGAGTAGACCGGGCGGAAGTCGACCGCACCGTTGAGCTCGATCACGCAGAAGCTGCCGGGCCCCGTCGGCAGGAGGTCGACCCCGACGAGGTCGAGGCCGGAGGCCGCGGCCGCCTCGAGCGCGAGCTGCACGGCGACGGGCGGCGGCTCGACGGGCACCGCGGAAGCGCCGAGCGCGACGTTCGTGCGCCATTCTCCGGCCGCAGCGATCCGCTTGGCGGCGCCGATGATCGTCCCGCCGGCGACGACGAGCCTGAGGTCGTGGCCCAGCGGAGGAATCAGCTCCTGGACCAGGACGCCTCCCTGCCGGAACCACGGCCGGGACGCGAGCCGCTCGAGCTCACGCTCGAGCTCGCGTCGGCTCTCGCAGAGCACGACCTCCTTGCCCCAGCTGCCGAACCGCGGCTTGAGGACAGCCGGGTAATCGAGGTCCGGCGGCCCTTCGTGCGGCTCGATGAGCGTCGTGCGCGGGTGCGGCAGGCCGGCCTGGCGGAGCGTACGGGCGGTCAAGAGCTTGTCGTGCGCAAGCAGGATCGCGCCGGGGCGGTTGAGGACGACGACGCCGGCCTCCGCGAGCCGGTCGAGCGACCGGAGCCCCTCCTCGACGCCGCCGAGGTCTTCGCGGACGTCCAGCCTGGCAAGCGCGAGGTCTCCATGTCCGAGCTTGAGCAGCGCCTCCTGAGGAGTCAGGAGCTCTGCCGGGTACCCGCTCCAGGACCGGGCCGCCAGCGCGAGGTTGGTCGGAGTCGAGTGGTGGGCGACGATTGACACACGCACGCCTAGATTGTTGCTCAGGGATGCAAATCCTGGGAAGCGATCAGGTTACGGACCCGTGACAAAGTGGCGCGGCTCCGCGGTTTCTGGCCAAAATTCCCTCGACCGAATCACCCTTGACGCCGAAGCGAGCGTGGCTCCACAACCGATCAAATCCCCGTGCTCCAGAAAGTTCTACAAGGCCGCTCGTCACAGCGGAACCCGCAGGCTCTCGGAGATCGCGCTCATCGTGCTCCACGCGGAAGAGGCCCCGACCGCGCGAGCGGCAGCCAGCTACTTCAAGTCCCCCGACGCAACGGGCTCGGCGCATCTCTGCGTCGACGACGGGATCTGCTACCGGTGCCTCGCCAACGAGGACGTTCCCTGGGCGGCTCCTGGAGCGAACACGAACGGCTTCCACATCGAGCAGGCCGGGTACGCCCGCTGGTCCACCGTCGTGTGGAAGAAGCACCTCATGACGCTTCAGCGTGCCGCCTACAAGACCGCCTTCCACTGCAAGCTCTTCGGGATCCCCGTGCGCTTCGTCGACTGGCGCAAGCTCCGAGCCGGCGCGAGCGGGATCACCACCCACCGGCAGGTCTCCAGAGCCTTCGGCGGGAGCCACCAGGATCCCGGTCCCTTCTGGCCCCGGGCGCTGTTCATGTGGCACTGCCGGCGCTACTACAAGCAGCTGGCGGCGAACGACGGGCGGTGACGGGATCGAACCGCCGACCTCCTGCTTGTAAGGAGGCGCCCTTACCAATTGAGAGGTGCGACGATAACGCTACATCCGTACCGGCTCCGTCAAGTCGCGAACGGTTGAGTCGAACGACCGACCGCGCCTCGCTAGGCGTGCCCGACCGGGGCGCCGATCGAGAGGGCGCCTACGGGACAAGCGTCGCAGATCTGGTTCGCACGTTCTTCCTCGAGCTCGGGAATCAGTACGTGCGCGGTGCCGTGCTCGTCCAGCTCGACCGCTTCAGGGTCGAGTGCGATGCATTCGGCTGAGCCGATGCAGACGTCTGGGTCGACGATCAGGTGTACGAGCATGGTGTCCTCCTCAGGCGTGAGTGGTGGCCGGTAGTCGAGGGTTGGCGGAGGCGACGAGCTCGCGAGCCTCGCGCAGGCGCGCGGGCGCGTTGAGCAGGAGCACGCAGGCGGGCGCGCCTCGTGAGTCGTGACCGACGACGAGCCCGTCTTCGTCACGCCAGTCGACGGCCGCGTCGCTGACTCCGACCTGCTGGATCCGGAGAGGGCCGACATCGCTGAAGAAGTAGGGCTCGCGTGCGTAGGGTGCGGCCGAACCGAGGATCGACTCGGCTGCGTGACGTCCGCTCCAGAGCGCGTGATCCCAGTGCGGGATGGCGATCCGGCCCCAGCGTGGATGCGGAAACGAGAGGCAGTCGCCGCACGCCCAGAGCCGCTCGCGGCCGATCACGCGGAGGCGCTCGTCGGCCGGCAGGGTCAGTGCCCTGGCGTCCGGGCCGGCGAGCTCGGGCGGGAGGCTCGAACGGAAGCCTGCCGCCGAGACGACGACGTCGCAGCGAAGGTCACCGTGGGTTGACGTGTGCACGACGGCGACCTCGGAGTCGAAGCTCGCGGAGTCGATCTTGCACAGGCCGAGGAAGTCCACGCCGAGTTCATCCAGCGCGGCGACGGCGGCGTCGGACACCTCCGGGAGCAAGCGTGCAAGCGGGCGGTCGAGCATGTCGACCAGCGTCACTTCGTGTGCAGCGGCAAGTGTCGCAGCGGTCTCCGTGCCGATCAGTCCCGCACCCACGACGACCACGCGCCTGTTCGGAAGGGCCAGGTGCCGGACGAGAGAGACGAGACCCACGCCCGTCGTGTTTTCCTCGGCCTCCTCGAGCCCAGGAACCGGCGGCTTCGGATACCGCAGGCCCGTCGCCCAGACGAGGGTCGGCGCCTCGATCTCGAGCAGCGCGCCACCCGCCGACCGGCTGACGACGAGGCGGCGGTGGTCAAGGTCGCACGCGGTCACGACCCCGTCCACGTGCTCGATGCCTTGCTCGGCGAGCCGCGCCGCGTCGGCGAGTACCGGCACGCGACCGGTCAGGAGCGCGCGCTTGGACAGCGGCGGCCGATCGTGCGGCAGGCCTGGCCCGATCATCATCACCGCCACTTCGCGCTCTGCGAGCCGCGCAGCGCACGCATACCCGGAGACGCCGTTGCCGACGACGACGACGAAATCTCTCATGCGCCAATCAGAGCCCGTCCGGCGGGCGGCCGCGTCGGGGCGCACGCCTATCGGACCTCGGGAAACCCGCAGACGTGCTCGGCGCGCCAGAGATCGCCACCGCGCGGGAAACCCCGTATCCGATCTGCGAACCGCTACGGATGCCGCACGCGCCGGACAGATCGATCATCGACGACGAGAACGCGCGTCGGCGCGGTCTAGGAGCAAGCGAGCGAAAGGATCACTGTGGCTGCGGCCGCAAACGATCGGCCAGGCCAATCGACAGTAAGCCGGCCTCAGCTGCTTGTGTTCGCAGCAGTCCTGACGGCGACCGCGCTGACCGGTGCCGCAGCCGTCGCCGGCTTGAAGCGAAGCGTTCCCGCTGTGCCCACAGCGCCGCGGGTGGGCCAGACCATCACCCCCGTCACGCCGGCTCCGCCGCGGCGGGTCGAGCCAGGAGACTGAGATGCGCAACCTCTGGGCAGCCGTTTTCGCGACCTGGGCGCTCTTCGCCGTGCTCGCGGTGCTTGCCTGGACGCGCCCGCAGCCCGCGACGGCGCCGCAGCCCATCCCCGGAGCCGTCGTCGTCACGGACAAGAGCGGCAAGAGCCACCTCGTCGTCGTGCGAGGCGGCGCCTCGACGCCGCACGCGACGACACGAACATCGCCGGTCGGGGCAGGATGATCGCCGCTCAGACGGCCGGAGTGCCGGTGGCCTGGCTCGTCGCGCGGGCAGCTGGCCTCGTCGCCTTCGGCCTGCTGACGGTCGCCGTCACGCTTGGCCTCGCCCTCAGCACCAGGCTGCTCGGCAACAACCGCGGCAAGGCGCTGCTCGGCTGGCACCAGACGCTGATGTGGACAGCCCTCGCGATGCTCGTCCTCCACGGAGGCGCGCTCGCACTCGACCCGGTCATGCGCTTCGGGATCGTCGGCGTGCTCGTGCCCGGCGCGGCACCCTGGCGGCCCGTGCCGGTCGCCGCCGGCATCCTCACCGCTTGGCTAATGCTCGCCCTTGCAGCCTCGTTCCACGTCCGCCGCCGCATCGGCCAGCGCCGCTGGCGCCTGCTGCACTACGCCAGCTTCATGGCGTTCACGTTCGGCCTCTACCACGCGCTCAACGTCGGCACCGATCTCACCGGCACGCGCGGGCTGATCTTCGCCGGGGTCGTCGCGGCTCCGGTCGTGTGGCTGATCTACGCGCGCATCCTGATGCCGCGACCCGGAGCGCGACCGGTACCCGCCCGCCCCGTACCGCCAGCACCCCCGACCACCGCGCAGCCGCCGGAGCGCCGCCGCGCCACGGCACCCGCATGACACGGACGTTGCAGCGCGACTCGTTCCGCGCGATGGGCACGAACTGCGCGGTCGCCGTGACCGCGGACCCGTGCGACCTCATCCTCGCCGGCCGCGCACTCGTCGCCGCGCGGCGAGAGGTGGAGGCCTGCGAGCGCGCCCTCTCGCGCTTTGACGCATACAGCGACCTGTCGCGACTCAACAGTGCGAGCGGTGCCTGGGTCGCTGTCGACGCGCGGCTCATCGACGCGCTTGCGGCCGCGCTTGGCGCGCGCAGGGATACGCGGGGGCGGTTCGACCCGACGATCCTCCCGGCACTCACCGCCGCCGGCTACGATCGCTCCTTCGAGCTGCTCACGGAACGGCCGGCCATCCCGCTCGACGGCTGGCGTGCGGGCGCGCGTATCGACCTCGATCCGGGCCGGGGGAAGGCGCGAGTCGAGAGGGGAGCCGCCGTCGACCTCGGCGGCATCGGGAAGGGCTTCACCGCGACGCGCGCACTGGGCACGATGCGCACGGCCTGGCCCGCGCTGACCGGCGCGCTCGTGGATCTGGGCGGCGACATCGCCGTCCTGGGCTCCCCGCCCGAGGGCGACCTCTGGCGGATAGACGTCACAGACCCGAGAGCGCCCGACCGCGTCGCCGCGACGCTCGAGCTGAGAGAGGGAGGCGTCGCCACGTCCGGACGGGACACCCGGCGCTTCGGACCCGGCCGTCGGCTCCACCACCTCATCGACCCTGCGACCGGGACACCCGCCGTCGCCGGTCCGCTCTCGGTGACGGTCGTGGCCAAGAGTGCCACCGAGGCCGAGGCTTATGCGACCGCACTTGCGATCGCGGAGGTCGAAGACGCGCGCGACCAACTCGCCTGTCGTCCGGACATCGGCGCGCTGCTTGTGCCGCTCCAGGGTGAGCCGATTGCGATTGGCCGTGTCCCCATGGCTCGCGAGAGGCCGCGACCGCGGCTCGTCGTCTCTGCGCAGGCAGGGCGTGTTGCGTGGCGCTGAAGGCCCTAACGCACGCACGCACACGCACGCATGCCCTGGCGCTCGTCACGGCAGCGCTCGTCGTCGCCGTCTCGACCGGCTGCTTCGGCGGCGGTGGCGGCGCAACAAGCGGCGGGCAAGCGGCGCAGTCGTCCGCCGCCGACTTCATCCGCCAGGTCACGACCGAGTTCTCGCGGGGCCAATCCGGACGGTTGTGGGACAGCCTTCATCCGGCCGACCAGGCGATCGTCAGTCGCTCTCGTTACACGGCGTGCCAGAGCAACGCGGGCTTCGACCTGAGGAGGTTCAAGATCCTCGAGACGTACGCCGACACGGTCGATATCGAGGGCAAAGCGAAGCCCTCGACCGCGGTCTCCGTCCAGGTCACCTCGGATGACGGCGTGACGACCGCGACCATGCACGCGATCAAGTTCAACGGCAGGTGGCGTTGGATCCTCGCGCCGGCCGACTACGCGGCCTACAAGCAAGGCAAGTGCCCGTCCTCCTAGATTTGGGCTTAGATAGGACTCCGTAGTTGTCCACAGGTGCATCGGCGTATTCGCCCGATGCTGCTCGAGTGCCCTCGTGCCAGCCTTCGTGGTATGGAAGAGGTACAGACGCCGGGCGGCCCGGCGGCGCCGGTTGAGCTGGTCGACCTTCCGGTCGAGCCGGGATTGTGGGAGCGCGTGTTTTTCGTCGCCCCACTGGTGCTGATCGGGACCAAAGAGGACGAGGGATGGGACTTCGCCCCGAAGCACATGGCGATGCCGCTCGGCTGGGAGGGTTTCTACTGCTTCGCGTGCAGCCCGCACCACGCGACCTACCAGAACGTGAAGGCGTATCCGCAGTTCACGGTGAGCTTTCCGCCGCCCGATCGGATCGTCGAGTCGAGCTTCGCGGCCGGCGGACGGTTCGCGGGCGGGGTGAAGCCTGCGCTGGCGGCCGTTCCCACGGCCCCGGCGCGGGTCGTCGACGTGCCCGTCGTCGCTGGATGCCCGCTGTACCTCGAGTGCGAGCTGGAGCGGATCGTGGACGGCTTCGGCCCGAACAGCCTGATCGTCGGCCGCGTCGTGGCCGCCACTGCCATGCGCGAAGCAGTGCGCGGGGCCGAGGTGGACGACGCGGATCTCGTCTACCGGCTCGGCCTGCTCGCGTATCTCGCGCCCGGCCGATTCGCGGTCGTCCGCGAGAGCTCGTCGTTCCCGTACCCGGCCGATTTCCGGCGGTAACGATGGCGCCCGAGACCTCGCGCCTCGTCCTCGGCTGGCTCCGCGAGCACCGGGACGCGATGGTCGACCTGCTCGAGCGGCTTGTGCAGGCCGAGTCGCCTTCGCTCGAGCCACGGTCGCAGCAGGGGCCGTTCCGCATCCTCGCGGCCGAGCTCGACGGGCTCGACTACGCGGTGCGATCGGTCGGAGGCAACGGCGTGGGCGCGCACCTCTACGCGCGGCCGAGACAGCGTCGCCGGCACGAGCCGCACCAGCTTCTGGTCGGGCACATGGACACGGTGTGGCCGGTGGGCACGCTCGCGAGGATGCCGGTACACGGCGAGCACGGTCTGCTGTTCGGCCCGGGCACCGCCGACATGAAGGGCGGGCTGGTTGAGATCGTGTTCGCGCTCCGCGCGCTGCTCGAGCTCGGGCTGCCGCCGTCGGTCATCCCGGTAGTGCTCGTGAACAGCGACGAGGAGATCGGCAGCGTCGACTCGGGCCGGTTCATTCGCCTGCTCGCACGCGGTGCCGAGCGGGCGCTGGTGCTCGAAGCCGGCGAGGGCGCAGACGGCAAGCTGAAGATCGCGCGCAAGGGTCTCGGGAGGTTCACGGTCACCGTGAGGGGCCGGCCGGCGCACGCCGGCGCCGACTTCGAGCATGGCGTCAGCGCCATCCTCGAGCTCTCGCTCCAGGTAGAGCGGCTGTTCGCCCTGAACGATCCCGCCTGCGGCGTCACCGTCAACGTCGGCACGATCGACGGCGGCCTGCGTCCCAACGTCGTGGCTCCCTCGGCGACCGCGGTCGTGGACGTACGCGCACCGACCGCGGCGGCGGCAAGCCGCGTCGAGCATGCGCTCAGGGCGCTGGAGCCGGCGCTCCCAGGCGCCACGGTCGAGGTCGAGGGCGGGTTCCGCCGACCACCGATGGAGCCGCTTCGACGCAACCGCACGCTTCTTGCCGCCGCCATCCGGCTCGGACGCGAGCTCGGCTTCTCGATCGAGGATGCCGGTCTGGTCGGCGGCGGCTCGGACGCCAACACGACCAGCCTCTTCACGGCCACGCTGGACGGCCTCGGCCCGATCGGGGACGGCTCGCACGCAACCGACGAGCACGTCGACACCAACAGGCTGCCCGAGCGCACAGCGCTGCTGGCCCTCCTCCTCCTCGAGCCGCCCGCTGATACGTAGAAAGAGGAAAGCGCGATCAATGGGTTCGGCACCTCCGCGAGCGTCGCGAGCCACTCGTCCGGAGTCTCCCGTGGCCCGAACACGGGGCAGCCTCTGGAACAGCTCCATCACCGCCGGCAGGGAGAAGTCGGACGGGAAGCCCCAGCCGGCGCGGAAGGTCAGGACGTCCTCGACGGTGATCGGGCGCTCGGCCGGGACGACGTCGTCGATCCGGCTCTGCGGCGTCCGTGCCACCTGCGGCGAAGACTGCTCAGGCAACCACCGCGCGATGGGGTCGTCGAGCGCCACGAGGCTGTGGTTCACCAGGAGCATCACGGCTGCGGCGGTGATCGGCTTCGTGATCGACGCGATCCGGACGATCGAGGTCGCCTCGATCTCGCCGGCGCTGCCGATCTCGACGTCGTCACCACGCGCAACGAGCGCCGCGGCGCCCGGCACCGTGCCACTCGCCACGGCCGTCTCGACCAGGTCCTGGAGGGTCATCGGGGATACAGACCCTACGGACAGCCGAACTCGTCGCTGGGCGTGGCGTCGTCGACGCGCAGACGAGAGGCTGCTCCTCAGCCAGCTCGGGCTCAACCGAGCTGCTTGGGAACGACGTACTCGGTGAGCACCGCGTCGGCGTGGGACAGCGAGCGCCAAGGTGTGTTCGCGAGCGTGAGCGTTGCAAGCGCAGCTGTCGGGAACTTCTCCTCGAGGCGCCCGAGTTCGGCCCCGTCCGATGCGAGAAACAGAGCGAGGTCTTGGAGGCCGGGGTTGTGCCCGATCACCATCACTGAGGCGACCGCATCTGGCACGGCGCGAATACGCTCGAGTAGCTCGTCAGCGGAGGCGGCATACAACTCCGCTTCCAGTCTCACCGTCGAGGTCGCCCCGAGCGCGGGCCCTAGCAGCTCGAGCGTCGCACGTGTGCGCGCAGCGGAGGAGCAGAGGACGAGCTCAGGCGCGATTTCGAGCCGGACAAGGTGCTTGGCGATCCTCTTCGCGTCGCGGTTGCCTCTCCGCGCCAGCGGCCGCTCTTGGTCAGGGAGCGTCTGATCAGCCCAGCTGGATTTCGCGTGTCGGAGGAGGTAGAGAGTGTGCGTCGCTCGGCCCCGCTCGGACTCTCCTGTCGTGGTCCGAGCGAGCGTAGCGCGCGGGCCCCTGGTTCGCTCTCCAGGGAATGGTCAATCCCGAGTACTGCCAGCGGCGTTGGGCAAACCGAGAGCACGGATCGCATATCGTCTCGCCAACCGGCGGAGGAAGGATTGAACCGGCGTGCAGATCGCACTTGCGCTAGTGCTCACGATCCTCTCGGCCTGCGGCCTCAACCTCGGCTATCTGCTCCAGCACGAGGTCGCGTCGAGCTTGCCGCCGCTCTCACTTCGCCGGCCGATCGCCTCGCTGCGCTCGCTGCTCGTCGAGCGGCGGTGGCTGCTCGGCTTCGGCATCCAGGTCGGCGGCTTCGTCCTTTACGTGGTCGCGCTCGCGCTCGCACCGCTCTCGCTCGTCCAGGCGACCGCCGCCGGCGGGATCGGGATCCTCGCGATCATGGTCTCGCGGATCACGCACGTCCCGCTGACGAGGCTCGAGCAGGTCGGAGCCGCCGTCTCGGTGGTGGGCCTCGCGCTCCTCGGCCTCTCGCTGTTCTCGACCCACGGCGAAGGAAGCGGAGCGACCTACGCCTGGGTCGGCATCTGGCTCGTCGCATCGGCGGCGGGCGCGGCCCTCTGCGTGACGCTGCTCGCGCGAGCGATCGGACGCGGGCCGGCGTGGGGGATCGCCTCCGGGATCCTCTTCGCCGCCGGCGACATCGCGACCAAGATGGCGGTCTCCGGACGGTTGGAGAATGTCGCCTTCCTCGTCTGCCTGATCGTCTTCTATAGCGCCGGAACCGCCGTCCTCCAGGCCGCCTTCCAGCGTGGCGGCGCGCTCACCACGGCCGGCCTCTCGACTCTGCTGACCAATGCCCTGCCGATCGCCGCCGGCATGGTGCTCTTCCACGAGCCGCTCCCCTCGGGGTTGATCGGTGCCATTCGCATCGCGGCGTTCGCTGCGGTTGTCGCCGGAGCCGTACTCCTCGCGGCGCGCGGAAAGGACGTCGAGCCGCGCCCGCGCACGCAGGAGACGCCGGGCTTGCAGCCGATCGCCGGCTGAACGCCTCGCAGCCTGAAGGGGTCTGTGAACACGTGAGCGCATGCTCGGGCCTCGCCACCCGGCCTGAGTGAACTAGTAGAGAAACGGCAGGAACTTCCTCGGGGTCCGCCGGCGGTACTCGGCATAAGCCGGGTACCGATCGAGCAGCCAAAGCTCCTCGCGGCGAGCCTTTAGCTCCAGGAACAGCGCGAGCAGGACCGTCAATGCGAACCCGACAGGGCTGGCGAAGATCGTCGACCAGCCGAGCGCGAAGAGGATGCCGCCGCCGTACATCGGGTGCCTGGCGCGACCGTAGATTCCGCCGGTCGTCAGTTCCCCTCCCGCCCGCGGCGCCGGGAGTGGCGTGAGCGAGGAGCCGAGCTGCAACGCGCCGCCGACGAGCAGCAGCACACCCAACGCGGCCAGAAGACCACCGACGATGAACGCGGCGAACTCGAGCCCGTCCGGCCACCCGAGACCGACCAGCGCCGAAAGCAGGACGGCAGCGATCAGAAGGCCCTGGAGGATCGTCCATCCCGCGCCGCGTCTTCCGAGCTGCGGCAGCTGCGAGGGTCGTCGGCCGATCGGGTGTGCGATCTCGCCAGCCTAGGCGGTGCCGCTCCCGCCGCCATCGGGAGCGAGCCGCGGCCGGCTCCGGAAAACTACTCAGTTGACACTCTGCCTTCGGGCGGATAACGAGTCGCCAGTACCGGCTCGTCGAGCCGAGCTAACCCCGTCCGGGCGGTTCGTGGCGGCCGGCTCCTCGTCGATGGCAGACTGGGAAGTGGAGGATTGACGGGCGCCAACGGACACAGGAGAGTGGTGATCACGGGGCTCGGCGCGGTGACGCCGTTAGCCGACGACGTCGCGACAAGCTGGGAGCGCCTGCTCGATGGTCGTTGCGCCGCGGGCCCGATTACTGCGTTCGATCCGGGTGAGTTCATGGTCAGGTTCGCCTGCGAGGCGAAAGACTTCGACCCGACCCGCTGGATCGAGCACAAGCGGGCGCGGCGCATGGATCGCTTCGCGCAGCTGGTTGTCGCAGCCGCGAGGCAGGCCGAGGCCGACGCCGGGCTCGAGATCGGGGAGGAATCCGACCGGGTCGGAGCGTCGGTTGCGACCGCGATGGGGGGCCTGCAGGCCTTCCAGGATTGCGCGGACACCCTGATCGAGCGAGGCCCCGACCGGGTCAACCCGTTCGCGATTCCGCTGATCATCCCGAACATGGGCGCGGCCTGGGTCTCGATGGAGCTCGGAACACATGGCCCGCTCGGCTCCCAGTGCACCGCCTGCGCGGCCTCGCAGATGGCGATCGGCGAGGGTCTGGACGCGATCCGGTTGGGCCGGGCCGAGGTGATGCTCTGCGGCGGCAGCGACGCGGCGATCACGCGCGTCGGGATCGCCGGCTTCGCCGCCCTGCGCGCACTCTCGCGCCGAAACGACGACCCGACGGCCGCGAGCCGGCCCTTCGATGCCGACCGTGACGGCTTCGTCATGGGCGAGGCGGGCGCGATCCTCGTTCTCGAGGAGCTCGAGCACGCGAGCATGCGAGGGGCGAAGATCTACGCAGAGCTGATCGGTTACGGCATCTCCTCGGACGCTCAGCACATCACCGAACCTGACCCGACCGGCGAGCACCCCGCGCGGGCCATGCGGATGGCGTTCACCGACGCAGGGATCGGCCCCGACGAGATCGACTACGTCAACGCGCACGGCACCTCGACGCCGTTGGGGGACGCGAGCGAGACGCGGGTGATCAAGCTCGCGCTCGGCGAAGACACGGCCAAACGGACGCCGGTCTCCTCGACGAAGGGCGCAACCGGCCACTGTCTGGGCGCCGCCGGCGCCCTGGAAGCGATCTTCTGCACGCTCGCCCTCCGCGACGGCGTGCTCCCTCCGACGATCAACTACGACACACCCGATCCCGAATGCGACCTCGACTACATCCCGAACGAGTCACGTGAGGCCGACGTCCGCGTCGCCGTCTCGAACTCGTTCGGCTTCGGCGGTCACAACGCGACGATCGTGTTGCGGCGCTTCGAGCGCTAGATAGAGCAGGGCCCGACCCTCCACTGAGCGATATTCGGCGCCGATTGGGGCAGAGCCGCCAGCTCGACGCTAGAGGATGCCGCCGGCTGCTGGCGGGGCGGCGCCCATTGGTTCGGCGGCGCTCCCGGCGATACGGGCGAGGTAGTCCTCGACGAGCAGCATGTTCTGTGTGCCGGCACGGTCGATGACCGAGAGCAGTTCGGCCATGCTGGCGACTTCTTCCCGTTGCTCGGCGAGGAACCAGCCGAGGAACTGCTCGCCGACGTGCTCATTCTCCTCGCGGGCGAGCTGGACAAGCCGGGCGATCTGCTCGGTGACCGTCTTCTCCTGGCGCAGCGCCAACTCGACCGGTGCCCGCTCGTCCTCGAAGCTCGACTGCGGCGCAGCCACGCCCGGAATCGTCACCTGCTCGTCCGCATCGAGCAAGTACTGCACGATCATCATCGCGTGGTTCCGCTCTTCGACTGCTTGCCGGTAGAAGTGTCCGGCAAGCTGGGGCAGCGTCTGCGCATCGTAGGAGACCGCGATCGCAACGTACTGCTGCGACGCGGCGAACTCGCTCGCGACCTGCTCGTTCAGCGCTTCGGTGAACTCGCCCATCGGGGTGCCTCCTCCTCGTCGAATATGTGAAGAGCTCAGACTAAGGCGACGCCTCAACGAGTAGAGTCGTATCTGAGTTCTGCGGCCATGATCGAATTCGACCTGAACGGGCGAAAGCTCGCCCTCGATGAAGCCGTCGTAGAGGAATTGCGAGGGAGGGCTCTGGCCGGCGCTGGTTCGTCTTCGACTCTCAACGACCTTGCCGTGATCCTGACGCGCGCGCTCTCCGAGCAGAAGCCGGTAATGCTTCGGCGAGCGGAATCGCGGGCCTTGGATCGTCTGCTCGAGCCACCCGAGCCGATCGCTTAGCGAGCTCCGCTCGGGTCTTGTAGGGCCAGGGGCGCGCCCGCCGCTTAAAGCGTGAGGAACTCGTCCTCGCCTCGGGCCCAGCCGAGGTACAGGTCGACGCCCGCGCGCACGCCCACGTGACTCACAGCGTTCGGCTCCGCAGCCGCACCGAGGATGTGCGCAAAGGCCGCGAAGTCCTCGAAGCCGACGTCTTCCCCACCAAACGAATGGACGAGCATCAGCGCGAGGGATGCGTTGAAGCGATCAGCCTCGACTAGAGCTGAGACCGTGCGGTGGATCAGCTGATAGCGGATCGGCTGAGCGTCGTCCTCCGAAATGCGGAGAAGTGGACAGAGGTAGGCGAGACGTTCGAACTTGCCGCTGCTCGGACCAGTGGCGTCAGCGTCAAGCCACTCCGAAACGCGCAGTCCGAAGGGCTCGGCCACTTTGCCTTCAACGGCCATGGACACGAGCTCGCCTGTTGTTGTCTTCGCCAAGACGAAGAGGTCGGTCTGCGACGGACGGCTGCCGCCTGGAAGCGGCACCTGGTGCTCGGGTATGCCGAGCAGCATTGTCAACGCGTGGAAACGAGGAAACGGTGAGCTGTCTAAAACGGCGCGGAGGGAGGCCGGGAAGTCTTCGGCGCTCTGCCAACAATGTGCAAGCGCCTTCGCGGAGTAGCCGCTCTTCCAGTGCTTCTCCGGCTCAGCTAGCAGCTGCTGCCAGTCCGCGGCACTGGTCGCGGGAATCAAGATTCGCGTCATCGTCGGGGACGCTAGCGCCCGAACGTCCTTCCTGGAGCGTGGAGTGCGTCGGATTGCATAGATCGGTCGCGGAAGCCACCCCGTCACGCCCATGTCTCGCAACGAGCGTCAGACCCCTCAAAGGCCCAAATTTGGCTTGAACAGTGGGCGGTGACGGTCTCGAACCGCCGGCCTCCTGCGTGTAAAGCAGGCGCTCTCCCAGCTGAGCTAACCGCCCGGGCTTCCAGGGTGCCACATTCGCCAGCGGGCCGGAGCTGCGGGCTTGTGGCAAAGTTCATCTGTCGATGACGATCCGGCCGGGACGGCGTTGGTTGCTTCCTGCGGTGCTCGCCGCCGCGATCGTCGTCGGCCTGGTGGCGGCAGGGATCGTCCTCGCCCAGGGCGGCGCGAGCAGTGGCGTCGTCAAGGGTCACCCGGCCGTCCTCGCGAAGGGAAGCTTCAGGTCGGTCGGCTGGGGCGCGCAGGGGACGGCGACCGTCTCGCGCGATGCCTCCGGGCGGCTGCACCTCAGGTTCAGCAAGGACTTCCTGACCCAGAGAGCGCCGGCGCTCTTCGTCTACATGGTCAAGTACCGCGACAAGGAGCGCACGCTCTGGTATCAGGTCGCCGCGCTGAAGCACGCCTGGGGCGCGCAGCAGTACACGCTCCCCAGCAAGCGCGACCCGCCAGCTCGGCGCGTCGGTGGCGATCTTCTGCGCGAAGTGCAACAAGATCAACGCCCTGGCCCAGCTCGCCGTGCCTCGCCGGTCTGCCTAGGCGCTCCGTCGGAAATGCCCCCGGCGGGATTCGAACCCGCGCTACGGCCTTGAAAGGGCCGTGACCTAGGCCGCTAGTCGACGGGGGCGGAACCGAGACAGGATAGCCCGGAGGCGGGTTGCGAGCCGTTGACGAAACCAAGCGCGAGAGTCGCCAAGCCTTGCCGCGGCCGTGCTGACGACGACGCTTCCGAAAGCATTTGGATCAGCGTCCTAGCGTCTCGTCAATGTCGGAGACGCGAGCCAGACCATGCGGACCGCCACCGTGCTGGTGCCGTCCGGTTGCGCATACGTGACGCCGGCCCGCGCGGCAAGCCGCTTTGCGCCGACGAGAACCTTGAAGCCGCGGGCCGTGAGCCTCACCGCGACGGTGGCGTTCCGCCCCGGGACAACGGTGAATCTGTGCGTGCCAAGCGTCACCATCACGTGGCTCCGAGCCGAGCCGACCAGGCGTCCGCGAACAGTCGTCGAAAGCGTCAGGACGCCCTGGCAGCGCACCGCCTTCCCGCACAGAAGCTTGACCAACGCAACACGCACCTGCGTGACCCGCACGGAGCGGGAGACGATCGCTAGCAAGGCCTTGGGCCCACCCAAACCGACGACATAAACGGGCCGCAGGCGATTAACGCTCAGCCCGGGCGTTCCATCTCCGAGCTGACCGTAGCCGTTGTAGCCCCAGCACTTGACGGTGCCGGCCCCGGTAAGAGCGCAGCTGTGTCGGCCGCCGACAGAGATCGCGGTCACGCCGCGGCTCAGGCCGGAGACGGCAACGGGCCGTCGGCGCGGGATGGTCGTGCCGTCCCCCAGCTGGCCGTTGTAGTTGTAGCCCCAGCATTTGACGCCGCCGGCACGCGTGAGCGCACAAGTGTGCCCTGCCCCAGGCTCTCCTTCGCGCGCACTGTCGGCGGCAATCGCCCTCACACCCTGGCTGAGGCCCGAGACGGCAACTGGCTGCCTTCGACTTACGGTAGTTCCGTCCCCCAGTTGCCCACCGGCGTTGTAACCCCAGCACTTGACGCCGTCAGCGTGGGTGATGGCGCAGCTGTGTGTGCTTCCAACCGCGATCGCAGTCGCGCCGCTGTTCAGGCCGGAGACGCCGACCGGCGTCAAGCGGTTACGGCTCGTGCCGTCGCCGAGCTGGCCGTAGTGGTTGTCGCCCCAGCACTTGACGCCGCCGGCATTCGTGAGGGCACAGCTGTGGGTGATACCGGCGGCGACGGCGGTCACGCCTCCGGCCAGGCCGGAGACGGCGACCGGGGTCCAGCGCTCGATCGTCGTTCCGTCGCCCAGCTGGCCGACGTCGTTCAGGCCCCAGCACTTGACAGCACCCGCATCCGTGAGCGCGCAAGTGTGGAAGGCGGCCGCGATTGCGGTAGCGCCGGCGGACAGCCCGGAGACGTCAACCGGCTCCGATCGGTCGATGTTCGATCCGTCCCCTAGCTGACCGTAGTAGTTGTAGCCCCAGCACTTGACCGCCCCGGAGCTGGTAAGCGCGCACCCGTGCCGCAAGCCGACGGCAATCGCCTTCAGACCCCCGGTCAGGCCCGAGACGTCGACCGGTGTCCAGTGGTCACGCGTCGTTCCGTCGCCCAGCTCGTTGTGGCCGTTGAAACCCCAGCACTTGACGCCGCTGCCAGTCAGCGCGCAGCTGTGTATGAGACCCACGCCAATGGCCATTGCCGAAACGGTCGGGGATGCCGAATCGCCGGCGCCGCCGCTCGCTGGAAGGGACGGCGTGGTTCGTGCGCGGGTGGAACCTGCGGCGGCAAGTAGCACTACGGCCAGCGTGACGATGAGTAGTCGAGACCCGGGAACGGCGCCGACTCCGGCGGAACGCGTTTGCAAGACGATCCTCGCTCTTCGGGAGTTGGACACCTCACCCTATTGACGTCGAGCCCGCCGCTGCGGCTCCCGACGTTGCCACCCGACCTAGCTTGGCCCGAAAAGGATGACTCCGGGCCGCGAGGCGGGGCTGGCCGCCCCTGGAGCTGCGTTGACACGCGTTGGCGACCTGGGGCCGCGTTACGTTGTAGGGGTGCTGCGACGGGTGGCTGGAAAGCCGGGACGTCGGCTCCGGCGAGCCGGAAGCGTGGCAACCGCAGTCCTCGTCTTTCTCGTGGGTCTCGCTCTGGGCGGATGCGGAGGCGGGTCGAGCGCCGAGGGCACGAGGCCGACGGTCACTGGCACGCGACCCAATGTGACGGCCACACGCCCGGAGACGACCCCATCCGTGGCGACGTCCACCACCACGGCGTCCCCACCGGCCGCGACGTCGGTCGCCACGGTGACTGTCGAGAAGCCGACGACCGTTCCGCCCGTCACGGTCACGGCTCCGCCGGTCACCGTCACCGCTCCGCCGGTTACCGTCACCGCAGCGCCCGCGACCTCTCACAGCACCGTCACGGTCCAGACGACCGCGACGGTCACGGCGACGGCGACGACCACGACCGGAAGCGGTGTCAGCCCCGGCGCGGCCGCAGCTGCCGGCGCAGCGGCCGCGTCGTCGAACGAGGACAGCGGCGGTACGGACTGGGGTTGGGTCGCGTTCGGACTCCTCGCCCTGGCCGTGGTTGCCGGGGCAGCCGTCTGGTGGTGGCGCAGACGCCACGCCGGCCCGCCGCGCACTGACGTCGGCTGAGGTCGTCCCGGCCGATCATGGGCGCGCGGCTCCCTCGTAAGCTCTCCGCGTGAATCCCGACAAAACACCTCCTTACGCGCGCGATGCAACCGACGTCCTCGCGGCCATGGGCTCCGACCAGGCGTCGGGGCTGAGCGCCGCCGAGGCGGCGGACCGGCTCGCGAAGCACGGGCCGAACGAGATCGCGCGGGAGGAGCCGCCGTCGATGTGGGCGGTGGCAGCGCAGCAGCTGCGCGACCCGATGAACATAATGCTGATCGCGGTCACCGTCGCGAGCTTCGTGATCGGCCAGGTGTCGACCGGCGTGATCGTTGCGCTGCTGATCCTGCTGAACGTCGTCCTCGGCTCGAGGCAGGAGCTGAAGGCGAGGGAGAGCGTGGACGCCCTGGCGGACCTGCAGGTGCCGCAGACGAAGGTGCGGCGCGACGGCGAGGTGGCGCTCGTGCCGGCGATCGACGTCGTCCCCGGGGACGTCGTCGAGCTCGAGGCCGGAGACATCGTGCCGGCGGACGGCCGCATCATCCGTTCGGCGACGCTCGAGACCCAGGAGGCGGCCCTGACCGGGGAGAGCGCCCCGATCTCGAAGAGCGCCGGCGTGCTCGCGGGTGCCGACGTCCCACTCGGCGACCGGTCGAACATGGTCTTCCAGAACACGGCCGTCACGAGAGGGACGGCCACAATCGTCGTGACCGCGACGGGAATGGCCACAGAGATGGGCCAGATCGCCACGATGCTGACCTCGGTCACCCGTACGCGGTCGCCGCTGCAGAAGGAGCTCGGCTCCCTGACCAAGGTGCTCGGCCTGATTGCCTGGGGCGCCGTCGCGTTCATCGTGATCGTCGGCGTCGCCCGCGGGGAGTCGTTCGACCAGGTGCTGCTGCTCGGCACGGCGATGGCGATCTCTGCGATCCCGACGGGAATGCCGGCCTTCGTCTCGGGGCTGCTCTCGCTCGGCGCCAGGCAGCTGGCCGACGCCAAGGCTGTAGTCAAGAACCTGACCGACGTGGAGACACTCGGAGCCACGAGCGCGATCAACACAGACAAGACCGGAACGCTGACGATGAACGAGATGATGGTGTCGGTCATCTATGCAAGCGGCGCCTGGTTCACGGTCGAGGGCGAGGGTTACCGCAAGACCGGCGCAATCCGCGCGGCCGCCGGGGTCGACGCGCCCGACTTCACGCGGCTGGCGTACGGGCTCGTCCTCGACAGCGACGCGACGGTCTCCGACGACGGCGACGTGGTGGGGGACCCGACGGAGGCAGCGCTCGTCGTGCTGGCCGCCAAGCTCGGCGTCGACGCGGAAGAGACTCGGCGCACGTACCCGCGCCTGGCCGCGGTGCCGTTCGACTCGGACTACAAGTTCATGGCCACGTTCCATCGCGTCCCAGTCGACGGGCAGGAGCGAGTCGTGCAGCTAGTGAAGGGCGGGCCTGACGTCGTCCTCTCGCGTTGCGCGCTCGCGGGCGGCTCGCTGAACGACTCGCAGGCGCCGATCGACGACGCGCGGCGAGGCATCGACGAGGCCAATGCCCGCATGGGCGCGAAGGGCCTGCGGGTGCTGGCATTCGCGGCCCGTCTGGTTGACGAGAGCGAGCTCGACGCGATGGCCGACGATCCGATGTCGCTCACGCGCGACCTGGTCTTCGCCGGCCTGGTCGGGATCATCGACCCGCTACGGGCCGAGGCGAAGGGCGCAGTGGAGACCGCGCTCGACGCCGGCATCGACGTGCGCATGATCACCGGGGATCACGCCGTGACCGCACAGGCGATCGGCGAGACTCTCGGGCTCGGGCCGGGAGCGATCAGCGGCAGTGAGCTCGAGGCGCTCTCCGACGAGGAGCTCAAGCGGCAGCTCCCTGAGCTGCATGTCTTCGGCCGCGTCTCGCCGCAGGACAAGCTCCGCCTCGCCCGCCTCATGCAGGAGCAGGGGTTGATCGTCGCGATGACCGGCGACGCTGTGAACGACGCAGCGGCCCTGAAACAGGCGGACATCGGCGTCGCGATGGGCAGCGGCAGCGAGGTCACCAAGCAGGCCGGCCGCATGATCCTCACCGACGACAACTTCGGCACGCTCGTGCACGCGGTCGAGATCGGCCGCCGCGTGTACGAGAAGGTCGTCTCGTACGTGCGCTTCCAGATGACGCAGCTCCTGTCGCTGGTGCTCCTGTTCGTGACCGCCACGGCGTTCGACATCAACGACGGCCAGGCGATGACGCCGCTGATGATCCTCTTCCTGCTCGCGTTCGTGACCTCGGCCGGGGTGATCGTGATCGCGATCGATCCGGGTGCCTCCGACGTGATGCACCGCCCGCCGCGAGACCCGAAGCTGACGATCACCAACCGGGGGGCGATCAGGCTCTGGACCGTCTACGCGTTCACGCTGTTCGTGGCCGCGCTGATTCCCCTCGTCGCCGGCCCGGACAACCCGAGCACCGACAAGCCGACTGCGTCGGTCACGATGACGTTCGTCGTGATGGGACTCGGGACGATCTTCAACGCGCTGGCCAACCGGCGCGACCCCGCGAGCGGGCTCGAGCCGCCGCTCCTCAAGGCACTTGGAATTTCGCTGGTCCCGTTCGCCATGCTCGTGCTCGCGACCGAGCTGCCCGGCCTCCAGAAGGGCCTGCTCACGACCTCGCTCACCGGCAAGGAATGGCTCGCCTGCTTCGGTCTCGCCGCGCTGCTACCGCTCGTCGTCGAGTCGGGCAAATGGCTCCGCCGCCGGCGCGCGCCGAGCAGCGGAGCCATTGATCCGAGGCGGGCTCTCAGCCCGGCACGCGCGACCTGAGTCGCCTCAGGCGGCCCGTGCCTCGGGCTCGTCCTCGGCCAGGGCCTCGAGCGGGTCGGCCAGCTGCTCGAACGCCGAGGCCTCGAGCTGGCGGACACGCTCACGCGTGAGGCCGAGCTCCTTGCCGATCGCCTCCAGCGAGGCGGGCGGGCCGTCGAACCCGAAGCGGAGCTCCAGGATCCGACGCTCGCGCTCGGGCAGGTTCGCCGACGGCGCGGCGGACCGCCAGGCGGCGCATCGACTCGGTGGCCTCCTCGGCCGGGTCGAGCGCATCCGGATCGGCGAACAGGTCGCCGAGCTCGCCGTCGTCCTCCGAGCCGATGTTGCGGTTCAGCGAGACCGGCGCCTCGGCGACGTCGAGCGCCTCGTCGACGTGCTGCAGCGAAAGGCGCGTCGCCTCGGCGAGCTCCTCCCGCGTGGGCTCCCGGCCGAGCTTCGACTCGAGCTGGGTGCTCGCGCGAGCGAGCTTGACCCGCCGCTCGTGGACGTGGGTGGGGATGCGGATCGTGCTCGACTGGCCGGAGACCGCTCGCTGGCAGGCCTGGCGAATCCACCAGGTCGCGTAGGTCGAGAACTTGAATCCGCGCCGCCAGTCGAACTTCTCGACCGCGCGGTTCAGCCCGATCACGCCCTCCTGGAAGAGGTCGCCGAGCGGCATGGTGCGGTTCTGGTAGCGCTTGGCGATCGAGATCACCAGGCGCAGGTTCGAGTTGATCATCCGCTCCTTGGCGGGCTTGTCGCCGCGCTCGACGCGCTTGGCGAGCTCGACCTCCTCGGCCGCGGTCAGCAGCGGATAGCGACCCGCGCTGGCCATGAGCAGCGCAAGCGAGTCCGTCGAGTCTGGAGCCGTCGTCTCCTCGGTCTCGTCTAGCAGACTCTGGGGTACTTCGAGGTTGGTGGTGCTCAGTTCGACTCACTCCTTCACTACGTCGTCAGGGATGTTGTGGCGGGAGGCCTCGCACGGGTCTCCCTGCGCACTGGTTCAAACGATCGGGGGAGCCTGGGCATTCCGTAGCGGGTCGCCGGGCCGGACCTCACGTGCGGCCGACTAGCGGAGAATCCGGAGTGCGAGCTCCGGGCTGCAGCCGGAGCCGCGCAGATATCGCGCCCGGCCGAGATCCGCTTTGGAGAACGCGAGCTCTGTGGCCAGGGGAGCGCTGAACCCCAGCTCGCGGAACTGCTCCTGACGCCAACGGTAGACCGCCGGGTCTTCCTCGTCGGCCTCGAGGACCGGCCATTCCGAGAGCTCAGGCATCGTCTCCATACCGCCTTGAACGCCGCGCCGCCCGAAAGGTTGCCAGCCGGGCCCGAATCCTTACAGGATCCTGATCTTCTACTGGCCAGGGACGGTCCGGCGCCTGCTCTCGAGCCAGCCGGTGATCGGCACCGCCACGGCCACGAGCGCGGCCCCCATCGCGATGTCGAGCCAGAAGTGGTTCCCGCTCGCCATCAGCGCAAAGGCGACCCAGCACGGCCAGAGAAGCCAGAGCACCTTCAGCCAGAGCGGCCGGACGAGCATCGCGAGCGCTACGCCGACGATGAGCGCATCGGCCGCATGCAGGCTCGGCATCGCCGCGTACGGGTTCCCGGCAAGTCGGACGACATCGGTCGCGTGGTTCAGCGGCGAGGAGGTCATGGTGTCGACGAAGTCCTCGCCGGGCAGGAGCCGCGGCGGAGCCGTCGGCAAGAGGACGTACCCGATCAGGCCGATCGTATTGGCGACTATCACGGTGTCGCGCACGCGCAGGAACGCGTCGTAGCGGTAGATGTAGATCCACAGGAGCGCGAGCCCGACCACGGCGAACTGCGACAGCCAGTACGTCCAGTTGACCGCGTGGAGGAGGAAGCCACCGGCCGAGAGCACCTGCCGCTGGAGCCAGAACTCGAGCACCGCGTGGAGGTCGCGCTCGGCGTCGAACACGGCGCGTGCGTTCGAGAGCGCCTCGGTCGAGCCGCGATCGGCGAGGCCGCGCGCGATCTGGTAGGCGAGGACGAACCCGAACCAGATCACGACCTGGCGAACGAAGTCCGCCCGCCCCCGCGGGAGCAACGAGCCTCGGTGCGGGCCCGGGAGGTGGTGCACGGTAGAGCTCATCGCACGCCCGCCAAGGATCTAAGGCGCTTGTCGTGCGAAACCATGAGCCCAGCATCGCCTCAGCGGGCCAGAGCGCCATCGGGACCCGCCACACGTCGCGCTGTGGGGAACTACAGAGGCCCGGAAAAGGCCCTACTTGCCACCTTCTCGCCGTTGCCCGAGCTGTTCTCGACCCTTCGCCGAAGGCGCGTAGCTTTTCCGCGTACCTGAAGATCACCGACCGCGGCCTGGTCGACGTCGACCACTTCAGGCTCGTCCCCCTCGCGGCGCCCGACCGCCGTGATCCGAGTCCCGAGGCCGTAGCCGTCGGCCTCATCAGCGGAGAGGGCTGACGCCCCGGACGGGGGATCGATGGTCGTCGCGGGAGTCGAGAGGCCGAGGAACCCGCCGGCGCATGTATACCTGGGGCCATCGCAGTGCCGATGAGCATGGCCGTTCGCGCGAAACGCAATCGGCGTCTCCACGCCGAGCTCGACCGTCGCTTCGAGGCGGTGGTCTTCGACTGGGACGGGACGGCCGTCCCCGACCGCAGCGCGAAGGCCGGCGCGTTGCGCCGGCTGGTTGAGGAGCTGTGCGCCCTCGGCTTCGACCTGGGTGTGGTGACCGGCACGCACGTCGGGAACGTCGACGGGCAGCTCCAGGCGAGACCGGCCGGGCCCGGTCGCCTGTTCCTGTGCGTGAACCGGGGCTCGGAAGTCTTCAGGGCCGATGGGATGAGCGGCCTCCAGCTCGTGCGGAGGCGCGAGGCGACTGCCGAGGAGGACTCCGCCCTCGACGCCGCGGCCGAGACGACCGTTCGGATGCTGGCTGCGCGAGGGCTGGCGGCGGAGGTCGTCTCCCAGCGGCTCAACCGGCGCAAGATCGACCTGATCCCCGGCCCTGCCTGGTCCGATCCACCCAAAGCACAGATCTCGGAGCTGCTACGGGCGGTCGAGGAACGGCTTCGGGGCGCCGGCCTGAACGGACTGAGCGAGGCCGTCGAGCTCGCGGAGCAGGCAGCCCGGAAGGCCGGCCTGTCGGATGCGCGGGTGACCAGCGACGCAAAGCACGTCGAGATCGGCCTGACCGACAAGGCGGACTCGGCGCGCTGGCTCTTCGGGGAGCTGGCGCGGACCGGAACCGGCGCCGGGCTCGTGCTCGTAGCCGGCGACGAGTTCGGGACTCTCGGCGGTCTACCGGGTAGCGACTCGCTGCTGCTCGTCCACGAGGCGGCGAGGGCAGCCGCTGTCTCGGTCGGCGCCGAGCCGACCGGAGCTCCGGCCGGAGTGATCTCCCTGGGCGGCGGTCCGGACCGATTCCTCCAGCTGCTCGCGGATCAGCTCGAGCGGCGGCGGAGAGGCGACGTGCCCGAGGTGGACGCGGACCCGGGCTGGACGTTCGAAGTCGACGGAATCGACCCTCCGCTGGAACGCGTGCACGAGTCCTTGCTCACGCTGGCCGACGGCCGCATCGGGAGCCGCGGCGCACCGCTGCTCGCCCATCCGGCGGCTGAGCCGGGAGTGCTGATGGCAGGCGTCTACTCCGGCGAGGGCGCCGAGGCCGAGCTTGCGCGAGCTCCCGACTGGACGAGGCTTCCCGGTCGGCTGCCCGAGACGCCGCCGCTGCGCCGGCTGCTGGACCTGCGGCGAGGCCTGCTACGTCACGACGGCCCGCTCGCGGCGCTCCAGCTCTCCTCTCTCCGGCGCCCCGGCACGGTCGCGCTGCGGGTGGCGGGCGATGCGCGACGGCTTCCCTCCTCGGGAAACCGAGTCAAGCGCGAATCGGGGATCACGCTCGCGCTCTCGAACCGTCGCGGGGATCATCGGCTCGAGCGGCTGGCGGCGTACGGGCCGGACGCACGGAGCGCGCGGCGCGCGCTCGGCGCCGCGCGACAAGCAGGCTTCGAGACCCTGTTCGCCGAGCATCGGGAGGCGTGGGCTCGGCGCTGGGAGACGGCAGACGTGGTCATCGAGGGAGATCCGGAGCTCCAGCGCGCCGTCCGCTTCACGCTCTTCCACCTCATGGCGTCCGTGGCCGACGAGGGCGAGGCGGCCGTCGGGGCGCGCGGCCTCTCCGGGCCCGCCTACAGGGGACACGTCTTCTGGGACAGCGACGTCTTCGTGCTGCCCTTCCTGGCTGCCACGCACCCGCCCGCGGCCCGGGCCATGCTCGAGTATCGAGTTCGCCGCCTCGACGCAGCGCGCGCCGCCGCGGCACGCGATGACTACGCGGGTGCACGGTTCCCCTGGGAGTCCGGTCGTGACGGCAGGGACGTCACTCCAAGCCACGCCCGCCTGGCGACCGGTGAGCTCATCGCCGTCCGCACCGGGGAGTTGGAAGAGCACATCACGGCCGACGTCGCCTGGGCAGCGTCCTGCTACGTGGACTGGACGGGCGACCTCGAGTTCGCCGCAGGCCCCGGCCGCGAGCTGCTGACGGAGACCGCCCGCTACTGGGCTTCGCGAGTCCGGTTCTCGGACGGCCGGGCGCACCTGTACGGGGTGATCGGCCCCGACGAGTATCACGAGCCCGTGGACGACAACGCCTTCACGAACGTCATGGCGCGCTGGAACCTGCGTGCCGCGGCAGGGATCGACGGAGAAGACGAGGAGGAGCGGGCAAGCTGGCTGCGCGTGGCCGACGCCCTCGTCGACGGCTACGACCCGATGAGCGGCCTCTACGAGCAGTTCGCCGGCTTCTCCCGACTCGAGCCCCTCGTCATCGCCGACATCGCCCCTCGGCGTCCAATCGCCGCCGAGCTGCTGCTCGGCCGCGAGCGGACCGAGGCCGCGCAGGTACTGAAGCAGGCAGACGTTCTCATGCTCCATCACCTCGTCCCGGATGAGGTCGCACCGGGCTCCTTGCTACCCAACCTCGACTTCTACGAGCCCCGCACGGCGCACGGCAGCTCGCTCTCCCCCGCGGTGCACGCATCGCTCCTCGCTCGTGCCGGCCGCTTCCGGGAGGCCCTTCGGGCGCTGCGGGTCGCGGCGCGGATCGACCTCGATGACCTGACCCGCAGCACGGCGAGCGGCGTGCACTTGGCGACGATGGGAGGCGTGTGGCAGGCCCTCGTCTTCGGCTTCGCCGGAGTGAGGCCTCGCAGAGACGCCCTCGTCGTCGACCCCCGTCTGCCCCCCGAGTGGGGAGCGATCGAGCTTCGCCTCCGCTTTCGAGGCTCGCCTCTTCGACTCCGAATCGACCGCGACGGCGTCGAGCTCGACGCTGCGTCAGAGTTCGACCTCCAGCGTCGCGAAAACCACTGGGAGGTGGTCTTCAGATGAGCAAGGTCATCGCCGCACTCGACACGAGTATGGCCGCCAAGCCGGCCCTCCTCTCGGCTCTCGCGCTGGGGAACGTCCTCGGCGCCGAGGTCGAGGCGCTGCACGTTCAGGAGGACAACGAGCGCGTCCCCCGCAGCATCGCGGCCGGCGAGCACGTGCCCCTGCACATCGCGCACGGGCCTGTCGTCGACGCCCTGGTCGAGTCCGCCCAGGCGGAGGACGTCCTTGCGCTCGTCGTGGGAGCGCGCGGCTCGCCGCTGCGCCGTGCGCCGCTCGGGAGCACTGCTCTGGCCGTGGCCACGTCCGTGACCAGGCCCGTCCTCGTCGTTCCGCCGGAAGCGCCGAGGCCCCGGGGGCTTCAGCGCGTGCTCGTCCCGCTCGAGGGCGGGGGCGCGCATGCGCCGCAAGCCATCATCGAGCTGGCCCAAGCGGCTCGGGTCGATCTCGTCGTCCTGCACGTGGTCGGGGAGGAGTCGCTGCCCCGGTTCACGGATCAGCCGCAGCACGAGCAGCCGGCGCGGGTCGCGGAGTTTCTGCGCCGATACTGCCCCTGGGGGGTCAACTCGATCCAGTTCGAGGTCCGGCTGGGCCGCCCGGACGAGATTGTGCCCCAGGTCGCCGAGCAGGAGAACGTCGACCTCATCGCTCTCGGCTGGGCCCAGGAGCTCGCCTCGGACCGGGCGCCGATCGTGCGCTCGGCACTCGAGCGTGCCCACGTCCCCGTCCTGCTCGTCCCCGTTCAGACCGCGGCCGAAGCAGCAAATGCGCCAACGAGGGAGGAATCATGGAGCAGCTTGCAATCGTCGCCCGTCTGAAGACCGGCGCGGAGAATGAGGCAAGGAAGCTGATCGAGGAGGGACCACCCTTCGAGATCCCCGAAAGCGGGCTGGAGCGCCATACGGTCTACCTCTCCGCGGGGGAGGTTGTGTTCGTCTTCGAAGGGCCCGAGGTGGAGGGCATCGTCGACGCCATGATCGAGGACCCCTTCCGGCCGACGCTCTCGGACGCCTTCGGGAGCTGGCGCCCGCTCGTGGAGGACAAGCCAAGAATCGCGCGGCCCGTCTTCTCGTGGCAGCAGGAGGTGGGCGGCACGCGGACGGAAGAGGAGGCACAGCGGTAACCGAGGCGACTGGCTGGCGAGCGGGCGTTCCTATACTCGACGGCGGGGCCGGTAGCTCAGCTGGTAGAGCAGGGGACTTTTAATCCCAAGGTCGCTGGTTCGAGTCCAGCCCGGCCCACTGGAGAAAGTACCTGCAAGTGCACATCTTTTAACTCGAGCAGCGAAGGCGTTCGGAGGCGGTGGAGTACGAGTGGAGTACGGCTTTCCGTCAGACCGGGAAGGCGCCCTCCATCTTGGCCGCTTGGAGCCTTCGCTCGGCACGCTCCCAATGCCCGTAGATGTCGGTCGTCACCTTGAGCGTGGAGTGGCCGAGGTGCCGGGAGAGCCAGGTGATCTGCGCGCCGCTCTCCAGAGCGCGCTTGGCGAAGGTGTGCCGGAAGCTGTGAAACGTTCGCTTCTCCTGCGTCGGCCCGACCCGTGGAATGCCGGCCCTAGCCATCGCCGGGTAGAGGTGGCGTCGAAGGACAACCGAAGGGGTCAGGAATCCAGTGCCGTTGAGGCTGGGAAAGACGAGGCCGGCGGTGCTTGCGCTGACCCGCTCCCCTCGCAATTGGGTCAGCCGTTCGACCACGTCGGAGATCAGATCGACGTCACGACGCTCGCGGTTCTTCGGTGTACCGATCGTGCCGCCCGTGCGGCTCCGGCGAACGCGCACAACCGCCTCCTCGAGATCGACGTCGCACCAACGAAGCGCGAACAACTCCCCTTGCCGCATGCCTGTCTTGAGCGCAACGAGGCACAACGACCGGTAGGGCTCGTCCTCGAGGTGGCGGAAGAGGAGAGGGAGTTCGTCATTCTCGAAGTACGCTGCCTCCTTTCGGTCTGGTCGGGGCCTCTGCGACGGCGGCAACTCCCGAACCGGGTTCGACTCCGCATACCGATAGAAGACCGCCGCCTGCAGACACGCGCCGAGCACGCGAAGGTGCTTCGCCCGAGTTGAGGGCGAGCAACCTCGCTCGCGTAGGACCAGGTTGAAGCGCTCGATGTCTTCCGGCCCGATTCGACGGACGCGCTGGCCACCGAACGTCGCCTTGGCGTGGACGATCGTCGAACGGTAGGAAGCGACTGTCGACGGCTTACGCTCGAGCGAGTCAAGCCAACGGTCGGCCCAATCCGAGAACCCGATGTTCGGCCGAGGACGGAAGTCGCCGTTCTCGACAGAGTCCTCTACTCGAAGCAGGGCCAGCTCAGCCTGCTGGCGGTCTCGGCCAACGACCTCTCTGTGCGCGTGTTCTCCATCGCGGACAACGACGTAGTAGATCGGCCCTTGAGCGCAAGTGCAGCCAACCATTGCTCCCTCGAACGTCGTCCATGAGCGACCGAGAGCGCACAGCGTGGAATGCTTTGCTTGGAGGCTAGGCATGTCTGCGGCACGAAGAGAGTGGCATCGTTCATGTCATTATAATGACTTTGGTTTTGCCACCACAAGCTGCCCATCGGAATCGCCAACCGGCCTATGCCATACGGTTCGGCCGTGCAACTGAAGCTCGCCGGACTCGCCGAAGTGGCCGAGGTTCTCGGCGTTAGCAAGCGGACAGCAGCCCGTTACACGACTCGAGCGGACTTCCCAGAGCCCGTGGCGAGGCTCCGCGCCGGGCCGGTCTGGCTAGAGGAAGATGTTCTAGCTTGGGCGCGAAGTGAACCTCCAGCCCGACCGGGTAAACCGCTCAAGGCTCCACGGCAGGTGAGCTAGCGCGTTCTCGGGTCATCCGCACACAGAGTCGCGTTAGGTTAGGCCCGGCCGTCGATAACAACTATCGAACGGTCCGGGAAGAGGTCTGCTCGGTGGTGGGAAGCCGCCTTCCTCAGAGCATGCGCCTGGCCGGGAAGGAGGGCGGTCTCGGAAGACGCCGCACACTGGGTTCAGTTTGCCTTGAACCACGCAGCGTTGACCGTTACCTCGTCGACGTGCTCGTGGATCCAGCCCAGGAACCGGCTCGTGTTTAGGGGGACGTTGCCGAACCGGTCGCACGAGACCAACTGACACTCCTTGCGCGTTCGGCTCAGTGCGACGAGCAAGCAGCAGACCTCCTCGTCCGTGATCGCGGCCGGGTCGCGAGGGAAATGCGTGTCGTTGCAGCCGACGATGTAGACGTAGCCGCCTGAGAGGCCCTTCGCACCGACAAGGCTCGTGCAGATGATGGTCGCGTCGTCCTCAGCCACACCTTCCTGCGCCACCACCTCTCCGATCGCCGCCTCCCAGACGTTCTCCTCCTCGTGGCCCTCCTCGTCAACCTCGGGAAACCGCAACGTCTCCCACACGTCCTCAATCGTCTTGTGGACCGCGGCACAGATCCGCGCCTCCTGGTCGCCGACGAACTGCTTGCCGTCGAGAAGCACCCGCACGAGCGAAGCGATCTCGAGGTGGCCCTTGCGGTATTCGTTGGGAAGCGCGTCCGCCAGTTCCGCGTCGTTACGCAGCACCTCGGTGAGCAAGGCGTCCGCGCCGTCGAAGAGATCGCAGCGGATGATGATCCTCCAGCCGAGGCGCGACCGTTCGTCGTGCGCCAAGCGGCGGTAGCCGTCGAGCAGCTCGATCGCCGGCTGCTGGGACATCTTCCGCACCGCCTGCGGGTAGCTCCCATGGATCATCTCGAAGGCGCGCTTCAGGAACGGGTTCGGTCCGATCACGAGCACCGTTGGGTATCCCTTGTCGTGCGACTCGCGGATGTCCTCGGGCGGGATCTGAGAGATCTGTTTGGCGATGTAGCGGCCGACGTACGGCGCGTTGTTGCGCTCGACGGTGCAGCGAGCGTGGATGATCCGGGGGTGCGCATCGCTGTCCGGCTGCTTGTCGGGCAGGAAGCAGTGAAACTGCTTAGCAATCCGGCCGGCGAGGTGCCCGTTCGAGGTCGCCGCGGCGACCGCGTCGTTCACCGCCCCGACGACGACCTCGGTACAGCGAGAGCAGTATGGGAGCTCGAACTTCTCGTAGGTGGCGTCGGCGAAAATTTCACGAATGTACCTAGCCGAGGCGTTCTTGAAGTCGTAAAGCGCCTGGTCGTCGTCGCCGGCAATTAGGACGGGACTCTTCGTGGAGAACAGTGCGATGAAGCTCGTCTCGAGCAGCGAGAAGTCCTGGTACTCGTCTACGACGATCAGCGGGTAGACCGGGATCCTGTGCTCGTTCGCTTCGAAGAAGCGGAGCATTCGGTAGACGACGTCGGTGTGTGAGACGGCCTTGTAGTAGTCGCCCAGCCGGAGGGTGTCGCGGATCAAGGCGCCCGAGTCGTCGAGGTTGTGCAGCGCCCGCTCCAGATCTTCCTCCGTCACGTCCGGTTGGCCGAGCAGCTGCAGGTCCTGCGCTACGAGGTCGAGGAAAGGCGGGTAGTAGTCGAAGGACCCGACCAGACCTTCCGTGGAGTTGAGATGCATCTGCCGCTTGCAGAAGCCGTGGAAGGTGAACACATCCGCGAGGTCGCCGAGCGCCTCTTCGAGATCAGAGACCAGGTTGCGGATGAACGTGAGGGCGAGGCCCTTCCCCTCCACGCTCATGAGCGCCTGCTTGAACGTGTAAGTCTTGCCGGTGCCGGGGCCGGCGACGACGAGCTTCTTTTCGGCCTTGGAATCGACGATCGCGGTGATCGCGGTCAACCGCGCCTGCGCCATCTTGTCGTTCCCGTTCGCACCTTCTTCCATCCCGGAACGTTTTATCGCGAAGACGCCGGCCTTGGAGGCGCCCTTCCCCGTCTCGGGTATGTCGAGACGGCAGCGGATTCAGGGGTCATTGAGACGCCTCGTATAGGAAGGTTGAGGTTGTGTGACCCTTCGCCACAACGCTCTTCCTACATCGGAACTCGATGCTGCGGTGTGACAAGGATTGACCATCCCAAGGCGCGCTACGGACCGCGGCTGTAGAGGCTCGCAGCTGAGATGACTGCCGGCGCTATGCGGACAAGTTGGCCCTGTCGCCGTGTGATTTCGCTTTCGCTCGGCCCACAGGCCTGGCGACGGCCTTAGCCTTACTGGCGAGTCAGTCAGGCGCGCTCGCGCTCACAAGTCCAATCAGGCTGTTGAGTCGGTGTCCCCGCAGTTTGCAGCGGTTCCAGCTCTCGCCGCGGTCGCGGCTTTCCCAGAGCTCAGCATTCGCGAGACCGACGAAGAGACGGCTCGGGGTGGCAAGAAGCGCGTAGGGCATCGCAGGCAGTAGTTCGGGCAGCCCGCCGGCGAGCGGCTGCCAGGGCTCGCCGTCCCGCCGCCGGTAGACGCGGGCCTGTGGGTCGCGGCCGCCGTGGGCGGCGTAGGGCCCGGTGCTCGCCGAGACGTACCAGCAGTCTGGGTCGCCCGGGTCGACCGTGACCGACCACGTGTAGCTGCGGTCGCGGCCTTCGTCGGCAGGCTGCCAGCTCTCGCCTCCGTCAACGCTGAATGCGGCGCCGCGATTGACCATCCCAAGGAGCGGACATGCACTCGATCTCCGGCCGCGCGATCTCCGGCCGCGCACCTACGCGATCAGCTCGGGCGGCTCAAGCAGACGCTCCAAGGCCCGCGATTCCGCTCGTCGAAGCATTACCGGCTTTTGCTCGGAGAGCGCGCGCCTCAGGATCACGGCAAGGTCGTTGAGAGTCGAAGACGAACCGGCACGCGCCAGAGCTCTCCCTCGCAGTTCCTCTACAACGGCTTCATCGAGGGCGAGCTTTCGCCCATTCAGGTCGAACTCGATCATGGCCGCAGAACTCAGATGCGACTCTACTCGTTGAGGTTCCGGACGGTCAGATCCGCGTTCGCCGCTCTCCACCCCTAGCGGGCCGGTTCGTGATCGAACCGGCCCGCGCCTCAAACACAGCGTTCCGCAGTTGCTACTCCGGCGTAGGCCGCCGCAGCCTCAGGAGTGCTTTCATGGACGAGCGGTCTGCGGCACGTGTAGAAGTCCAGCATGGTCAGCGGCTACTGCTACCGCGTCTACTTCGAGGACGGAGGAGACGAAACGACGAACTACGTCGGCGCGGTCCTACAGGTGGGCGACCGCATCAACATCGATGACGAGGACTGGGTTGTTACAGACGCCAAGGTCGTGAGCGAGAGAGACGTGGACTTCGAGATCCGCGTCCGCCGCGCCAAGGAGGAATAGGCCGCTCACGCCGCTTGTACCGCGGCCGGCTTCTGATCTGGAACGCTCTTCGAGGACGCCGCTCGACGCCGTTCCACGCTAACGCGCCGAGTTCCTGCGGCGCGTCCGACAGGAAGATCTCCCATCCCGAGAACCTTGTGGCGCACGGGCCGCAGGTTCGGCCCGTCCCTCCTTCCGACGAGCCGCCAACCGTTCGCCTCACCTCGCGGTAGCGGCGCCGGCTCTGGATCAGCGCGTGGTTGAGCATCGTTTCGTCGTCGTCCTCGCGTGCGACCACGACGACCTTGTTCCAGACGCCCGGATAGACGACCCGCTCGCTGTACATCTGAGTTCGAAAGCGCTCCTCGTAGACGCCGGGAAGTGCGTCTCCGGCGCCGTACATACGCCGGCCCCTGGACTTGGTCGAGGAGTATTCGTCCGTCAAGCTCCGCAAGCGCGAGGTGCGTGAGGGATCCGTGCTCGTGTTGAACGGCGGACGGATCGTCGGGCGGGACTCGTTCCGCCCGGACATGTCGTTCGAGGAACAACCTCTGCCGGCAGTGCGTGCGCCGAACGAGGCTCGCGCGAGCCTCGCACGACTCGCCGCACTGCACGCCATCTAGCCTGGACGTACTAGTTCCGGCCTTCCAGGCTAAGTAGTTCGCCGAAGGCGAATCCGTCTCAAACCGGATTCCGGCCGGCCGGGCCGGATCGATGATCTCGGGCACCAGTCCGACAAGGAGGACCGAGTCATGCTCGAGACACTCACGATCACGGACAACCGGTCGGGACGCTCCTTCGAGACGCAGATCGAGGACGGAGCTATCCGGGCGACGGCACTGAGGGAGGCGAAGCTCACGGAGGAGGACTTCGGCCTCATGAGCTACGACCCGGCATTCCTGAACACCGCCTCGGTGCGGAGCGCGATCACGTTCATCGACGGCGACCGCGGGATCCTCCGCTACCGCGGCTATCCGATCGAGCAGCTGGCCGAGCAGAGCACGTACCTCGAGACGGCCTACCTGCTCCTCTTCGGCGAGCTGCCGACGAACGCGGAGCTCGCCCGCTGGTCGGACGAGATCACCCACCACACGTTCCTGCACGAGAACGTCAAGACCCTGATGGAGGGCTTTCGCTACGACGCCCATCCGATGGGCATGCTGGTAAGCGTCCTGGCGGCGCTCTCGACCTTCTACCCGGAGGCCTCGCAGGTCGACGACCCGGAGGTGCGCATGCGACAGGTCGTGCGGCTGATCGCGAAGGTGCCGACGATCGCGGCCTGGTCGTACCGGCACAGCCGCGGACTGCCCTACATCTACCCGGACAACGAGCTCGGCTTCACGACGAACTTCCTCTCGATGATGTACCGGATGGCGGAGCCGCGCTACCACGCCGAGCCGGCGCTGGAACGCGCGCTCGAAGTCCTGTTCATTCTCCATGCTGACCACGAGCAGAACTGCTCGGCGAACGCGATGCGGTCGATCGGCTCGAGCAAGGTCGATCCCTACAGCGCTATGGCGGGGGCGTCGGCGGCGCTCTACGGTCCGCTCCACGGCGGCGCGAACGAGGCCGTGCTGCGGATGCTCGCCGAGATCGGCGAGGTCGCGCGTATCCCCGAGTTCATCGCGGAGGTGAAAGCGGGACACGGCCGACTGATGGGCTTCGGCCATCGGATCTACAAGAACTACGACCCGCGGGCGAAGATCATCAAGCAGGTCGCGGACGAGGTGTTCGAGGTGACCGGCCGCAACCCGCTGCTGGACATCGCGCTCGAGCTCGAGGAGATCGCGCTCGAAGACGAGTACTTCGTCAGCCGGAAGCTCTACCCGAACGTCGACTTCTACTCGGGGATCATCTACCAGGCTCTCGGACTGCCCGTGGCGATGTTCCCGGTGATGTTCGCGATCCCGCGAACCGCCGGCTGGCTCGCCCAGTGGCTCGAAGGGATTCAGGATCCGGAGCAGAAGATCGCCCGCCCGCGCCAGCTCTACGTCGGCCCGGACGAGCGGCCGGTCGTGCCGATCGACGAGCGGAAGTCGCTCGTGCCGGCGCCGGACGTCCTGAGCGACCGGACGGAGGTGCAGCCAGGCTGACGCGGTGAAGCCACAAAGCCACTCGCCGGCGATCTGGGTAGCCGCGGCCGTGATGGGGGCGAAGGCTCGTACGCCGGAATCGGCGTTCTCTACTCGCCCGACGGCGAAGGCGAAGCAGGACGGCGAGATCTCGCGGAACGATTTTCCAGTCGCAAGACGTGGCGCCGCAGGTCGTGTCCCACCCCTAGTTCTGGTTGTCGTCGACGACGAGGCCGAAGCTAATTCGCGAGCGCCGCAATCGCCTCGCCATCCGGTTCAGAAGCGAACTTGCGGCCCCACCCCACTTCTGGTTACCGCGCGCGCGCGTGAACCTCATACGTAGCGTCGGTTCAGGCGCCCGGCCACACCCGCGCTACATGCGCTCGATCATCGCCTGCCCGAAAGCCGAGGTCGAGATCTCGTGCGCGCCTTCCATCAGCCGGGCGAGGTCGTAGGTGACCTGCTTGTCGGAGATCGCGGCGCCGAGCGAGCCGGTGATCAGGTCGGCGGCCTCGACCCAGCCGATGTGGCGCAGCATCATCTCGGCCGAGAGGATCAACGAGCCGGGGTTGACCTTGTCCTGGCCCGCGTACTTCGGCGCGGTGCCGTGGGTCGCCTCGAAGATCGCCACCTCGTCGGAGAGGTTGCCACCGGGCGCGATCCCGATGCCGCCGACCTGGGCGGCGAGCGCGTCGGAGATGTAGTCGCCGTTCAGGTTCAGCGTCGCGATCACGTCGTACTCGGCCGGCCGCGTCAGGATCTGCTGCAGGAAGGCGTCGGCGATCACGTCCTTGATCGTGATCGCCCGCCCCTCGTGCTCGAGCACGAGCCAGGGGCCGCCGTCGATCGGCTTCGCGCCGAACTCGCGCGCCGCGAGCGCGTAGCCCCAGTCGCGGAAGCCGCCCTCGGTGAACTTCATGATGTTGCCCTTGTGGACGAGCGTGACCGACTCGCGCCCGTTCGCGATCGCGTACTGAATCGCCTTGCGGACGAGCCGCTCGGTGCCCTCGCGCGAGACCGGCTTGATCCCGATGCTCGAGGTCTCCGGGAAGCGGATCTTCCGCACGCCCATCTCGCCCTGGAGGAAGTCGATCACCTTGCGGGCGCCCTCCGACCCCGCCTCCCATTCGATCCCCGCGTAGATGTCCTCGGTGTTCTCGCGGAAGATCACCATGTCCGTCTTCGACGGGTCCCTGAGCGGGCTCGGCACGCCGGGGAAGTGACGCACCGGACGCAGGCAGACGAAGAGGTCGAGCTGCTGCCGCAACGCGACATTGAGCGAGCGGATGCCGCCGCCGACCGGCGTCGTCATCGGTCCCTTGATCGAGACCGAGTACTCGCGCGCGGCCTCCAGTGTCTCGTCGGGCAGCCAGACGTCGCGGCCGTAGAGGCGCGTCGCCTTCTCGCCCGCGTAGATCTCCATCCAGTGGATCTGCCGGACGCCGCCGTAGGCCTTCTCGACGGCGGCGTCGACGACCATCCGCATCGCCGGGGTGATGTCGACGCCGATCCCGTCGCCCTCAATGAACGGGATGATCGGATTGTCGGGAGTGGGCTCGCCGCGGACGATCTTGGCGCCACCCGCCGGCACCTCGATGTGCGTAGTCGCGCTCATTGACCTACCGTGTGCGGGTGGCGGCGAAGGGGGCTCAGGCTAGCGCAGCAGCCCCGGAGGGCGCGGCGCGACAGATCGCGACCGTTCTGATCGAGGGCTTCGACAAGCATTACCGGCTCTTTCGCGCCACGAGCGCCCGCGCAAGGGAGCGGTTCGAGGCGAGCGCCTGGAAGGAGCAGCAGCACGCGGTTCAGGAGCGTATCCGCTTCTACGACGAGCGCGTCCGCGAGTGCGTCGACCGGCTTCGCGGCGAGTTCGACCTCGGGGCGCTCAGCGAGGAGACCTGGGAGGACGCGAAGCTCTGCTACATCGGCCTGCTCGTCGAGCACAGCCAGCCGGAGCTCGCCGAGACCTTCTTCAACTCGGTGATCACGAGGATCCTGGAGCGCACTTACTACGACAACGACTTGATCTTCGTCCGCGCTGCGATCTCGACCGAGTACATCGAGTCCGACCCGCCGATCTACCGCAGCTACTACCCAAACGTCGACGGAGAGCGGGAGTGCTTCGCGCGGCTCTTCCGCGACGTCGGCTGGAGCCGGCCGTTTGCCGACCTCGACCGCGACCTCGACCACGTGCTGCGTGCCCTCGAGGAGCGGCCGGGCGGGCCATGGACGCACCTCGAGCCGAACCACCAGATCCAGGTGCTGGACTCGGCCTTCTACCGCAACAAGGCCGCATACGTGTTCGGCAAGCTCGTCAACGGCCACGACGAGCTGCCCTTCGTCGTCCCCGTCCTGCATGAAGCCGACGGCCGGCTCGAGCTGGACACGATCCTGCTCGACGCGCAGCAGATCAACGTCCTGTTCTCGCTCTCGCGCGCCTACTTTATGGTCGACATGGAGGTGCCGTCCGGCTATGTCGAGTTCCTGCGCTCGATGACGCCGGTACGCGCCCGCTCCGAGCTCTACACGATGCTCGGGCTCGGCAAGCAGGGGAAGACGCTCTTCTTCCGCGAGCTGCTGCAGCACCTGCATCACTCCAGGGACGAGTTCGTCGAGGCGCCCGGGATCCGCGGCCAGGTGATGCTGGTCTTCACGCTGCCGTCGTACCCGTACGTCTTCAAGGTGATACGCGACGAGTTCGGACCCGGCAAGGACACCGACCGGGCGACTGTCCGCTCGAAGTTCACGATGGTGAAGCACGTCGACCGCGTCGGGCGCCTCGCCGACACGCTCGAGTTCGTCGACCTGGCGCTGCCGCGCGAACGCTTCTCGGCGCCGCTGCTCGAGCAGCTGCGCGAGGTGGCGCCCTCGATGGTCTCCGACGGCGACCCGCTGGTGATCCGCCACTGCTACGTCGAGCGGCGGATGGTGCCGCTCAACATCTACCTCGACCGCGCCTCGCCCGAGGAGCTCGAGGCGGCGGTCGTCGACTACGGCAACGCGATCCGCGACCTCGCCGCGGCGAACATCTTCCCGGGCGACATGCTCTGGCGGAACTTCGGCGTCACGAGCTACGGCCGGGTCGTCTTCTACGACTACGACGAGATCGACTACCTGTGCGACGTCAACTTCCGCCGCATCCCAACGGCGCCGGACTCCGAGTCGGAGCTGGCGGCCGAGCCCTGGTACGGCGTTCTGCGCAACGACGTTTTCCCCGAGGAGTTCGCGACCTTCCTGCTCGGCGACCCGCGCCTGCGCGAGCTCTTCCTGCGCCACCATGCCGACCTGCTCGAGCCGGAGTTCTGGCAGGCCGCCCAGCGCCGGATCGAGAGCGGCGAGCTGATGGACTTCTTCCCGTACCCGGAGTCGCTCAGCTTCCGCAATCGCGAAGCCGTCGTCGGCTGAGCCTGCCGGCGCCCGAGCGGCGCACCGGCGTCCGAGGATGAGGATGCGATCGAGGCAGTCATTGCGGACTGCGCGCACCCAGCGCTCGGCTCGCAAAAGACGTTGGCACACTGTGACCGGGATCCAGGGCGCGATCACGGCCTACACGCTGGTGATGGCGCACTCGACAGAGGCGCTTGTGATTCGGCGCACAATTTCAGGTACACTGGAGTGGCGCGTAGACCTAGCGCGGAAGCCGTCGAGGCTCCGAAGTTCCTCTCCGACTGCCACACCGGGCCTGAGTGCCGGGAGAGCCCGTCCGGGTTTTCTCGCCTCGATCGAAAGAGCGGAAGGTGATGCCTATGGAGGGAGCTAGACACCGACTCGTTCGGAAGCAATGAAGACCCGTCGGGGGTCAGGGCGAGTCTTTCGAGGGCGGTTCCGCGACTAGGCGAAGTCGACACGCGACTAGGCGGAAGCTGACACCCTCCGAGCACTAGGCGGAAGCCGACCCGCTCCGAGGCCTAGCGCGGAGCCGCCAGCAACTCGATCGGGCAAAAGGCCCGAGGAAAGAGTGAGACAGTGGCGATTCCGCCGACATCTGAGTCAGCAGCTGCACGCGCTGCACTGATCGACAGCGATCAGATCTCGATCGTCGAGCCGCGCGAGAGCGATCCGAAGCTTGTTGCCCTGGTGCCTGAGGCCGAGGACTCCGAACTCGCGGCTGACAGGAGGAGCAAGCGGGCCGAGTACAGCTGCGTTGCTTGTGGCTACGGCATCGTCGTTTACGGGCGACCTCCGGGCTGCCCGATGTGTAGCGAGGGACGCTGGGAGCATGTTGAGCGGCGGCCCTCCTCCCAGCCGCTCGCTGACCTTGCCCTTCCCTTTGGCACCCCAAGCCAGCGACGTCACCTGCACGCGCTTTCCTCGCCAACGGCCAAGGAGCCGATCCGCTACCTTCGCCCGGCTCGAGCCGGAGCATCGCTCGAAAAATGACGCCGACGGAGGAGCTCGAGCAGCTCGCCTCCGCCCTGAAGGAAGACGGGCTCGAGCTCTTCCTCGCCGAGATCAGGCGCCACCGGTTGCTGAGCGCCGCCGAGGAGATTGCACTTGCCAAGCGGGTCGAGCGTGGCGACCTCGCTGCCAAGGAGCAGATGATCAACGCGAACCTGCGCCTGGTGGTCTCGATCGCCAAGCGCTATCGCGGCCTCGGCCTTCCCTTCCTCGACCTGATCCAGGAGGGCACGCTCGGCTTGAACCGCGCGGTCGAGAAGTTCGACTGGCGGCGTGGCTTCAAGTTCTCGACCTACGCCCACGGGTGGATCCGGCAGGCGGTCTCGCGCGCGATCGCAGACCAGGCGAAGACGATCCGCATTCCCACGCACGTTGGCGAGCGCCAGCACAAGCTCGCTTGCGCCGCACGAACGCTCGCGCCCGCGCTCGGCCGCGAGCCGAGCCTGGAGGAGCTCGCCGAGGCGACCGGCCTGCCGCTCGGACACGTCCGCCAAGCGCTTGGCTGCGCCGAGGCCTCGGCCTCGCTCAACCAGACGGTCAGCCCGGACGGCGATGCCGAGCTCGCCGACTTCCTTACCGATCCGGCTGCCGCTGACCCCGTCGAGGAGGCAGAGCGGTCGCTTCTTCGGCAGACGGTGCGGTGCAGGCTCGAAAGGCTGCCGGAACGGGAGCGGCTGATCGTCGAGCGTCGCTTCGGCCTTCAGGGCGAGCCGCAGTCGCTCGAGACGGTCGGACGCGGGCTTGGGCTGACCCGCGAGCGGGTGCGCCAGCTGCAGGTGCAGGCGCTGAAGCAGCTGGAGACGGAGCTGGCAGACCTCGCGCCGGTGCAGACTGCTATGGCTGGCACGACGCGGGCGCGCGAGGCGGAGCGAATGCCGGCGTAAGGCCGCCCCCCTCGCCGCACCTTTCCCGCATCTTTGAGGCGATCGAGCCGCCCCAGCGTCTCCGGAACAAGGCATGGGAAAAGATCCGCCCGCGGCGACGGTCACGCCTGATCCTCGGGCTGAGCGAGCGCTCGTCGGGCTTCGAGGGGCTCTCGGCCCGCCATTTGCGCTTCGGGGGGCAGCGGCAGCCGCTCGCGCCGCCGCGTGCGGCTGAGGGGCGAGAATGAAACCGTGCAGGTAGCAGGCGATTCGGGATGGAGGCACCATCCTGAGCGCGGCGGACTCGTCGTCTCGGCGCTCTTCTTCTTCCCTCGCGGCGGCTCGGCGCAGGTCGCGCGCGCGCTCGCTCGCGCTCTGCCGGCCGCAGGCTGGCAGCCGACGCTCGCCGCGGGCTCGCTCGGACAGCCGGGCGAGCCGACCCACGCGGCCAGCTTCTTCGCCGGGATCGACGTCCACGCACTCGACTACTCGCCCGCGCTCGAGCTTGCGGAGCCACTGGCTGCGGCCGTTCCCTTCCAGCCCTCCTACGAGGATCGTCCGGGTGCGCCCGATCGGATCTTTGCCGCCGTCGACGATGCCGCCTACGAACGGCTCGTCACTGCCTGGATCGAGCTGCTCGCGCGCGCCGGTGCGGGCGCCGCCGACCTGCTCCATCTGCACCACCTGACGCCCGCGAACGAGGCCGCCGCACGCGGCTTCCCCTCGCTGCCCGTGCTGGGCCAGCTGCACGGGACCGAGCTCGCCATGCTGCGCATGATCGAGACAGGAGCGCCGCCGGGCTGGCGCTACGCTCGGGATTGGGGCCGGCGGCTGCGAGCCTGGGCGCGACGCTGCGGCCTTCTGGTCGTGCCGCCCGGGGCGGAGGCGGACGCGGCCCTCCTGCTCGGCCTCGAGCGGGCGAAGCTGCGCGGCCTCCCGAGCGGCGTCGAGCTTGAGCGCTTCTCGCGGCGACCGCTCGCAGAAGACGAGCGACTCGCGTTTTGGCGCCGCTGGCTGGTCGAGCAGCCGCGCGGCTGGGACGAGAGCGGTCGGCCGGGGAGCATCGCCTACCGCGACGAGGAGCTCGCTCCCTTCCGGGCCGGCGGCCCGGTCTTCCTCTACGTCGGTCGCTACACGGCGGTCAAGCGCCTGCCGCTCCTGATCAGCGCCCACGCGCGTGCGGTTGCGCGGCTCGGCAGGCCCGCGCCGCTCGTGCTCGTCGGCGGCCATCCGGGCGAGTGGGAGGGAGAGCATCCGCTCGCCACGGCGCGGAGGATCGGGAACCGGCAGGTCTTCCTCGCCGGCTGGTGCCCGCACGAGGAGCTGCCGCAGGCGCTGAATGCGGCCGACGCGCTCGTCTTGCCCTCCGTCGCCGAGGCGTTCGGGCTCGTCCTCGTTGAGGCGATGGCCTGCGGCCTGCCGGTGATCGCCTGCCGGACGCCCGGCCCGGCGGCGATCGTCGCTGACGGAAAAACGGGCTGGCTCATTCGGCCCGACGATGAGGAGGCACTCGTCGAGGCACTCGTCAGCGCCGCTGGCGGCCAGGAGGAACGCCGGGCGCGTGGCCGACGCGCTCAGACAGAGAGCCGCCGATACGGCTGGGCAGAGATCGCTCGTCGCTTCGCCTCCCTGTACGAGGAGCTACTCGAATCCTCTCCCAGCGCGCAGGTTGCGCGGGGGCGGCGCGCTTGACCCGGGGGCCGCTCAGCCGTTCGGGTCGACCGAGTCGCTCACCGATCTCGCAGCGCTCGCCGAGGATCTCGACCGCGACGGGGAGGTTGTCCTAGCTCGTCTGCCGAAGCCCCTCGTCGTGCAGCCGTTTGACGGCCTGGTAGAGCGCCCGCAGTTGGTCGCTGGCGCCATTCGGGACGCTCAGGGCGTAGAAGACGGCCTCGGCCCCGTCTCCGCCCAAGGTGACCGGGTCGGCGGTGTCCTCGATCAGCCGGAGCTCGATCGCGTCGGCCACGGCCCGAGCTCCTACGGCTCCGTCGGCGCCAGGCTCGTGCGCCGCCTTCACCCTCAGCTTCTCCGCCATCAGCGTCGCCGCTCGCTCGTCGAGCGGGTACGGCTGGCTCGCAACCTCGAATACGACCTCCACTCGGCTGAGCCTATCCCCGCCACGGTGGGGGTGCTGTGATCCTCCCGGGCGTCTGTCTTCTCGCTGGGCTTGAGGACAGCTGCAAGAGTGAAAAGCGATGAGCCCGTTGATTCCGATGGTGGTCGAGCAGACCGTGCACGGTGAGGGCACGTTTTGACATCTACTCGCGTCTCCTCAACGAGCGGATCATCTTCCTCGGCACACCGATCGACGACGAGATCGCCAACCTGACCATCGCGGAACTGCTCCATCTCGAGTCCGACGACCCCGACAAGGACATCTCGCTCTAAATCAACTGCCCGGGCGGCTCCGTCTACGCCGGCCTCGCCATCTACGACACGATGCAGTTCGTCAAGCCTGCGATCGCGACGATCTCCGTCGGGATCGCGATGTCGCTGGGCGCGCTCCTGCTGGCCGCCGGGGCGAAGGGCAAGCGGATGGCGCTGCCGAACGCGAAGATCCTCGTCCACCAGCTCTGGGGCGGCTTCGAGGGGCAGGCGAGCGACATCGAGATCCAGGCCCGCGAGGCGATCGCGCTCAAGCGGCGGATGGAGGAGATTGTCGCCCAGCACAGCGGGCAGACGCTCGAGAAGGTCTCCAAGGACATGGAGCGCGACTACTTCATGACCGCAGAGGAAGCGAAGGAGTACGGCCTCATCGACAAGGTGCTCGCGCGCCGCTTCGAGCCCGATGCACGACCGACCGTGTAGCCGTCTGCGTCGAGGACCGCACCGCCAGGCTTAGTCGAGCCGGCGCCGGGCAGTCACAGTCGTGTCCCGGTGGCGCAGCCGGCGGAGTTTGGAGCGCGAGATCGGCTCCCCGGCTGATCAGCCAGTTCGCGTGAGTTGCTCGTCGATCCAGGCGTTCGCTTCCGCCGGCTCGACGCCGCGCGCCAGGGCAATCTCATTCGAGAGAAGCTGGCGTGCTTTCACGAAGAGATCCCTTTCGCCCGGAGAGAGCTGCGACTTGGTGCCTTTCGCGGACAGTGTCCACCCCCGATGCGCGCTGTCACGGATGATCTCTGCGAGCTCGACGGGATCGCCACCTGACAGCTTTGCCTGCGACTCCCTCCGGCGCTTGAGCCAGGGAACCCTGCCGACGGCGGGATCTGCGCCCAGCGTCTTCTGCACCCGGGACATGTCCGCCTCGCTCGCCAGCGGCCGCAGCAGCTCGTGTGCGCGCTCCATCGGCAGCTCCACCGAGAGCCCGCCCGCGAGCGCAAGCACGATGACCTCTCGCCGCTTGCCGAGGACGACTCTTCTTTCCCTGGCTGCCACGTGCCCCGCCCCGTGCGAGGCGTAGACGACCATGTCCCCGACTGCCAGTCGCACCACGGCAGGGTAGCGGCCGCTTCGCACTGTCCGGAAGCACGCTGGCGCCGGCGCTCATTCGTACAGCGCAGAACCCGCATACAGCCGGGGTAGCCCTCTACCCGTCCGACGGATCGCCGATCACGATCTCGAGACGACCGTGGGCCGTACGCAACGCTTGCTCGACCTCGTCGGGCGTCTCGCCGCGGGCGAAGAGGAAGCCGAGGTAGCGGTCGCCCTCGGGCAGCGGCCGAACAGGCCGGCCGCACGCGATCGAGATCTCAAGCCCGGTTACCCCGGGTAGCGCCAGGGCCTCGTCCTGCCCGCGCACCTCCTCGAGCACTCCTCCCCTCGGAATCGGCAGCATCATCACTCCGGAGGCGGCCTCCTCGCGGGCCAGGCCGTCGAGGGGAAGCCCGAGGGCGTGGCGGAGGATGAGCTCCTCGAGGCTCACGCCCAGCCCGAAGCGCAAAGACCGCGAGCAGAGCCCGCCGATCGAGCGCGCAGCGAGCTCGAGCAGCCACGCTCGGGTGCCGTCGATCCTGAGCTCGGCGTGGATCGGCCCCTCGACTAAGCCGAGGGCGGAGGCGGCACCGGCGGTCAGGCGGGTGATCGTCTCGAGAGTCTCAGCCGGCAGGCGCGAGGGGGTGACATAGATCGTCTCCTCGAAGTAGGGACCCTCGAGGGGATTGGGCTTGTCGAAGACCGCCAAGACCTTGAGGGCGCCATCCCGAAGCAGGCCCTCGACAGCGACCTCGACGCCTGGGAGGTAGCGCTCCACAAGCAGCGGCCCGTCCGGCTCCTCCCCAGCCTCGCGCAGGATCGCCCGGATCCGCGCGGCGGCCGCGGCGGCGGCGGGCGGGTCGTCAGCGCGGATGACGCCGCGGCTCGCCGAGAGCGAGACGGGCTTAACGACGCAGGGAGAACCGACCTCGGCGGCGAGGAGGGCGACGTCCGCTCGCGGCCCCGCGACCCGGTACTCGGGCTGGGAAAGGCCGGCGGCCGCGAACGCCCGGCGCATCGCCACCTTGTCCCGCGCTGCCGCGACCGCCTCGGACGGGTTGTGCGCGAGGCCAAGGCGCTCGGCGGCGAGCGCGGCGACGATGACACCTTGATCGTCGATTGCCACGACGGCGTCGAGGGGCGTCCGCTCGGCGAGGGCGACGATGGCCTGCGCAGCGGCCTCCGGGCGGCGCAGGTTCACACGCAACGCCCGGTCTCCCATCACCCCGGCGAGCGCCTGCCGCCGCTCGGAGGCGACCACCACTTCGGCACCCAGCGAAGCCGCCGCGTCGAGGAAGTCCCTTGCCCGGTACGTCGCCGTGGGCAGCACAAGAAGCAGACAGGACACCCGGTATCCTAGCTGGGGAGCCGTCACGCGACGGACGGGCGTTCGAGCGAAAGCGATCCATGACCGCCGATGACAGCGACGGCCGGGAGCCGGTCGTTTGGATCACCGACCTGGCCCGGGAGAAGGTGCTCCGGGTCCGCGCCGAGCAGCCCAACCCCGAGCACCTCGCGCTCAGGATCGAGGTGATCGGGATCTCGGGCGGCGAGTACGAGAGCACCGCGTCCTTCCCGCTCCTCGAGGACGCCGGACCCGACGACGTCGTCCAGCACCACGACGGCCTGGCGATCGTCATCCCCGCGGATAGCGTCGAGAAGCTGCGCGGCGCCACCATCGATCTCGAGGGAAACCTGATCCTCGGCTCCCTCGTCATCATCAACCCCAACAGCCCGAGCCCGGCCGTCGCGGCGGCGGGCCGGCCGCCCCCCGATCTCAGCGGCGATATCGCCCAGCAGGTCCTGCAGATCCTCGCCGAGCAGATCAACCCGAGTATCGCCGCCCACGGCGGCTACGCCGAGCTCGTCGCCGTCGAGGACTCGACCGCCTACCTGCGCCTGAGCGGCGGCTGTCAGGGCTGCGCCATGGCGCCTGTCACCCTAACGCAGGGGATCGAGGTCGCCATCACGGGGGCGGTGCCCGAGATCACTCGGGTCGTCGACGCCACCGACCACGCGAGCGGCACCAACCCGTACTTCGAGGCGGCCAAGAAGTAGCGCGACGGGGCGCGCGGCCAGTTCCGCGGGAGTTCCCGCGGGAGACGTGGTGGCTATTCCCACACCCACGCAGGTACTGCCACAACGGGGACATGGCCTTCGCGGACGGATCGGGCGCGGCCATACCGGCCGGGCTCCTAAACGCAAGAAGTACTGCCACAACGGGGACATGGCCTTCGCCCCCATCACGCGTTGGCACGCTCGCCGCCCACGCGACCGACGGTACCTTGGCCGGAACCGCTCCACACGCGACCGCGGCACTGGGGTCACGTGCGAAGGAAGAGAGCAGCATCTCTGGCCGGTTGGCGCACTTCAGCAGAAGGCGAGAGCTGCCGCGGGATCGAACCGCTCCGGTGCCCTTCGTGCTAATGAGCGTGGCGCTCGAAGCGTGCCTGCTCCGCCGCCGTCCGCTCGGCCGCGGGAACCGCTTCGAGCCGCTCATCGGGAATCTCCTCGCCACTTTCGATGGAGCGTCCGTAGGTGCCTTCGATAAGTCGCTGCTCGGCGCGCTCAACAGCGGCGAGCTCAGCGCGCAGGTCATCGGCCTGTCCCTCGTCGAATTCCTCTTCGTAGAGTTGCGACGCGGCATCCGCCATCTCGTCCTGCCCAGCCAGCTCTTCCCTGCCAGGAACGTTGAGTCGAGCGAGCGCCTGTTCGATCCGGACGCGCTCGCGGCGAAGAAGGTCTCGGGCTCTCTCGAGCTCCATCTGGTCAGCGCAGTGTTGCAGACAGCTTGCCGCCGACGAATAGCCCGGCGGCCGGTGAAGTACCGGCGTATCCTGGTGACATGAACAGCAAGTCGACCGAGATCGCGCGGGAGGGCTTGGAGGCTTGGCGTAAGGGCGACTTCGAAACGATCGAGGAGATCCTCGACCGGAATGTGGAGTGGCATGCGACCGAGCCCGGGGATTGGGACTGCCACGGCCGAGATGACGTCATGCAGACGCTTCGCGAGCGGTACGAGCAGGGCTTCGCCAAGGGCGACTTGCAGTTCTTGGAAGGCGGAGAGCACGCTGTGATCGTCGTCGCGCACCCGAGTGAGATCGGCGGCCCGGACTGGCCGTCTGAGACCGCGACCGTTATGCAATTCCGGAACGAGCGCGTCGTCTCAATGCAGGATCACCGAACTGAAGCCGGGGCCATTGCGGCTGTCGAGCAGAGGTAGCCCGGACGCGCCGCGCTGCCGACGCGGTGGCGTGCGCAATCGCCTGCTCTCGTTTCTTCGCTTCTTCCGCCATGACTCCGGTTGCGGCGACTGGTTCGAGGAGCTGCCGCCGGACTCGGGCGTTCGCGAGCCGCGTCGGCCGCGGCCCAGCGTTCCCTCCTCGAGCATTGCTTTAGAGCTGCCGCCGGATTTGCTCTAGTCAGGCGGGTTCAGCCACCGGCCATTCACCTTCGCCCACCATCAGGGCGGCGGGGTCCACGAACGGCGTCATGGCCACCGTTCCTGACCCCCAAGAAATGACTGATTTGCAGGGAAGAACGGCAAAAGGTCCACGATCCTCGCCCTTGGGGGCAACGATTGGCTCGTCTGCCAAACCAACCGAGCTCCTGGGTACGCGTCGATGCTCGGCCGCCGTATAGCTAACTGCGAGTTCCAAAGCCCGCGAGAGCCTTCCGCAGGTTCGCCGTCCCAGCCCTCAGACCACATGGCGCTGCACGAGTTCCAGATCGCTGAGGTCGACATCGAGGACGCCGCGCAGCCGACCCTCCTCGTCGACCAACTCGATGATCACCCAGCCTTCGTCAACGGTTGCGTCATCGCAAACGACACCCTCCGCTCCCGCGGCGTGCTCTCCTACCGGACGCACCAAGCGCACGAAATCGAACCGCCGTGCCCGCTCCGCCTTGTCGCCCTGATTCATTCACTGCATCTTTGCGCAGGAAGATCCAAGAGGCTCTCACCGGAGTCACGGCGTAGAGAAGGTCATGGGCTCGACTCTCCTCGGCATCGAGGCCGGGTCCCGCATCTCCCGGATTGGTTCATGGCTGATACAGCTCGCCCGTCTTCGCCGCCATGATGAAATCGTTGCGATGTAGACCCGCGATCTTGTGCGTCCACCATGTGACCGTCGTCCTACCCCATTCGGTCATCAGCGCAGGGTGATGCCCCTCTTTCTCTGCAAGCGCAGCAACCTTGTTCGTAAATTCCAACGCATGCGCAAAATCGTCGAATGAAAAGACTCGTCTGAGGCGTTTGATTCCATCGAGCTCCACGATTTCCCAGCCAGAGACTTGCGGACGAAATTCGGCGATCTCGGCCTCCGTCACGGGCGGTGCGTCCTTGCGGCACGCGACGCACTTCATCTGCGTCAGCGTCTCCATCTCCTTGTCTCCCCTTGAATCGGCTCCTGGTAAGCGGCCTCTCGTATCCTCAGAGTACTGCTCACGGTAACGATCCCTGCCGGCTTCTCGAAGTACCGGTAGTCCCGGTCGCGGGGCGAAAGCACCGAGGCGGCCTGTTCGACAGCATGCGCTTCCTGATCCACGACCGCGACAGCAAGTTCGCCGCCGCCTTCGACGAGGTCTTCCGCAGCGAGGGCTTCAAGGTGATCCACGCCCCGATCCGCGCGCCACGGGCAAACGCCTTCGCCGGGCGCTTCGTCCCCACCATCCGTAGTGAATGTCTCGACTGGCTGCTGATCGTCGGCCGCCGGCACCTCGAACGAGTCCTGCGCACCTTTGCCGCGCACTACAAGCGCGAGCGGCCACACCGGGGACTCGCGCTGCTCCCGCCCGACCCGAAAAACGCAGACACTCGCTCGAGCGGCGAAGGGATCAACCGCCGCGACGTGCTCGGCGGACTGATCCACGAATACCACCGAGCCGCAGCATGAACCGGGTTTTGGAACCCCTCAGGCAGCAATGGACTCGTCTGCCTCGAGGCCATCCTTGGATTCACGAACGGAGAAGGGCCCGTTTTCACGAGCCCTTCTCTAGACCTTCGTTGAGCCGGTGTCGCTTTCGTCTACCTCATCGAGAAGGTATTCGGTGGGTTCTTCCTACGACCTTCGCGGTGAGGCTTCGTCCTACTTGCGATCCGGACTTAGCGCATAACCGATGTTCCTCCCGCGCGCGCGAAGCGGCATCAGGGATTTCACTGATTTCCGCCCGCGGCGTCGCGCACGCTGCAGGAGGGCGGCAGCTCCGCGAGTCTCAGCCGCGATCGAGCGCGTCACCGCGCGTGTGTCCGCCGTCGCGGCGAAGACGGCGAGCTGTCGCTCGGCTCCTGTGCCAGCACGAACGATCTGCTCGACACCGAGGAGCGCGGTCTGGCTCTCGAGTTCGCTGGCTACGTCACTGAGCTCATCGAGCGTACGCAGGATCTGGCTGCGGATCGGGGTCGGCGCTGCGTCGGCGCCGACGACGGCCGCCTCCAGGCCGTAGCGGATTGCCTGCCACTTGTTCTCGCGCAAAAGCGCGCCCTCGAGTGCGCTCGACGGCGTTGAGGCGGGCGCCTCTGCGGCCCACTTCACCAGCGCTTGCACGCTGCAGCTCAACCGCCGCCTCGCCAACCGTGGCACAGATCGGGGTCTGCCCCTCGATCTCAGACTGGAAGATCTCGCAGGTCGTGCGCGCTGCGAACTCGCCGTCGCGGTCGGCCTCGAGGACCGTGTCTGCCCGCTGGACGAGGGCAAACGTCTCGGGATCGAGCAGCATGTACTCCTCCTCGAGACCGAGTGTGTACGGCGCCGACGAACCGAAGTGGGGTTCTGCGACGTTCGAGCGGCCGGCTGCTCCCACCGGGCTTCTCCCTTCGCCGAGAGGATCACGGTGCCGGTGCCGTGCGGCATCGGGGAGGCTACGGCCGGACCGTTCGGCTTTCTGCTGAAACGGCGATCCGGCTCCCCAGGGCAGCGGACGCGGACAGGCTCGACACCGCGGGGGACACCGACTTGCAGGCACGACACGAAATTTGCCACCCCAGCGGTTAAGGGTGCTTGGCTGCAAGAGCCGCCTGAAGCCGATCGAGGAAGGGAACCTGCGCTGCCTTCAGCCTTCGGCGTGCCTCGTTGAGATCGAACCATTCGACGCGGTCGATCTCGGGGAATGTCTGCACGACGCCTGAATGCGGCGGCCATTCCATGTCGTAGGTGTTGCTCACGGCGGTCGACGGGTCGAGCTCTCCCTGGACTGCCCAGCCCAGCACGAGCTTGCCCGACTTCTGTGTGATCTGCCCAAGATCGATGAGTGGGTGATTGGGGGCTTCGTGTCCGGTTTCTTCCGCGAACTCACGCCGAGCCACGGCCACGAACTCCTCACCGGGCTCCACCTCGCCCTTTGGGATGGTCCAGTGGCCGATGTCCTTCTTGACCCAGAAAGGTCCGCCTTGATGGGCCAGAAGCACCTCCAAGCGGCCCTCCCGGCTGCGCCAGAGCAGAATGCCGGCACTCGTGCGCCCCGACTTGTCGGTCGTCACACGCACCTCCCCGCCCCGTGCATCTCGGAAAGGACGGGCCGTGAATCTACCAAGCAAGCCCCTGTTCACAGCCGAACTGGACCGTTGAGGCCTTCCTGAACAGGCTTGGCGCCCCATACCAGCCCGAAGAGAAGCGAACGCCTCGGCATCTGTATGTTTGTCCTCCGCGGGCCACGGCAGGCAGGGGCGACCGGGCAACCTTCGCTACGAGGTATCGACCGTCGGGGGGGTCGGCTGACTCGAGCTCACAACCGAATGGTCCGGAGCCGGAGTCGCCGAGGATCAGCGGGTCTAGGCGGGGCTGCGCAGCGCGAACACGCACGCTGCACGTCGACCTTGACGAGGACGTCGCACGCTGCCAACGGAAAGACCGCGGACGCGCTCGAACTGGAGCGCGCACCCGCGAGCGGCGTCAGCTTTCCTTCAGCACGGAGTACCAGACACGCTCTGCAACCTCGCGGAGATCGTCGCTCATGCGCCCGAACCTCCGGTAGAGCTCCCGCTTGGCGGCGACCTCCCGCAGGTCGTCCACCGCGACCAGCGCCGACATCGACTGGCGGTAGACCTTCTCGACTCGACTCTGGCTCTTCGCAGCACGGTCCGCGGCATCTGTCGCCGCGACCCGTGCTCCGGCCGCGAGCTGCTCGAATGCCTCGCTGAGATCCCGAACACCCTCTGCGAGCTCGGCTGCCATCTCCGAGATCGCCTGGTCCGGACCGGTCTCCATGACCTCCGCCTCACGAACTACGTTCTTCGCGCTGTTCAACACACGGTCAAGTTCCGTCGAGAGCTCGAAGATGTCCTCGGGCTCGAGCGGCGTCGTGAACGAGATGCTCAGCGCAGCGCGGAGCTCGCGCTTGCGATCGTCGGCTCGGTGCTCGCAGTCCCGCAGGCGATCCGCGGCGCCCGGCTCGCCCACCGACCAGGCGATGAGCGCCTCCATACCCTCCACCGTGATCGCGGTCTGCTCGCGCAGGATGCCGAGGACGTCCGGCGTCTCGGGCAGAAACCAGCGCCCTCGTATCATCCGACCGCCCTCCACACGAGGAACGTACCGGCACCGAGGACGGCGGATCCCGGGAGGGTCAAGAGCCAGGCGAAGGCGATCGATCGGACGACGGCCCAGCGGACGTGCCGCCACCGGCGCCGCCCGGTGCCGACCCCGACCACCGAGGAGACGACGACGTGGGTGGTCGAGACCGGAGCCCCCAGGTACGAGGCGGGCAGGATGACCGCCGTCGAGCCGGTCTGGCTGGCGAAGCTGTCGATCGGCGCCAGGTGGAAGATCCCACGGCCGACCGTGCGGACGATCCGCCATCCGCCGAGCGCCGTTCCGAGCGTGATCGCCGCTCCGCAGCCGACCTTCGCCCAGAGCGGAACCTCGAACGTCTGCAGTCTGCCCGCAGCCAGTAGCAGCGCAGCGATCACTCCCATCGACTTCTGTGCATCGTTCGACCCGTGACTAAACGAGAGACCAGCCGCCATGCCCCACTCTGCACCAAGGATCGGGCTCCGGACTCGACGCGTCGCCCGGCGAAGCACAAGCCGGCCGAGCCGAATGAACACGAACCCCAAGGCGAGACCGATCAGCGGCGAGACTGCGAGCGCGATCAGGACGCCGAAGACGCCGACCGGTCGCCAGCCGTTCAGCCCGCCCCACTGAACCGCACCGATCCCACCTTCGACAAGCGCCGCGCCTACGAGACCGCCGACGAGCGCGTGCGCAGAGCTCGACGGCAACCCTCGCCACCAAGTGAGGAGGTTCCAGAGGACCGCCCCGAGCGCACCCGAGCCGATCACGACGACGGCCTCCGCGCCTGAGACTGTCACGATCCCCGCGATCGTGTCGGCGACGGCGGTCCCGACGAGGAGCGCGCCCAACATGTTGAAGACCGCCGACAGGACGATGGCCTGCCCAGGCAGAGCGCCGCGCGTGGCCACGAGCGTCGCAATCGAGTTCGCCGCGTCGTGGAACCCGTTCGTCAGCGCGAACGCGAGCGCAAACGAGACCGCCAACCACAGAGCCACGGATCAATCATCTGCTCTAGGCCGCACTGGGCGAGCGAATCCGTCGACCGCGAAGAAGGTGAAACCGTAGAGCGGTGTTCCCGCCGCCAGCCCGCGCCGCCAATGAGCTCGACGGCCGAGTCCGAGTGATGTGGCCGGGACTTGATTTCGGAGTGCGTCGCGGACGGCGCAACGCTGCGCGGTGGTTTTGTACGAGCTAGGTCGGCTTGGCGGCTGATTCGGGATGCTGCTGGGGGCCCGGTTCGATCGCGAGCCCGAGGAGTCTGCGGTCGAGCCGGGCGGGGAACCACCAGGTGCGATGTCCGAGAAGCTCCAGGGTGGCGGGGATTCGCCCGCTGGTCGAACAACACGGTCGCGAAGCCGATCCTGCCGCCGCGGGCGGCGAGAGAGGGCAGGTGTCCGATGAGCCGTGGTGGGATGACTGCGAGTTGGACGAGGACGGCGCAGTCGGATCGTTCGGGAAGGTGGCGATGAGCGACCGCGCGTTGCGGTTCGAGCGGACGGCGTTCAGCACAGAGTGGCTATGCGATGGCCGACTGGCCCCCCAGCACGGCTACTTGGCGTCGATGCTCTTCATGGTGTTGCCAGTCGCCTCATCCCCCAAAGCGCACGCTAGGCTCGCCCAACACCCTCGAGCGGAGGTGGACTATGTATGAGCCATGGAACGCCCTTGAGGCGCCCCGGTTTACCGGGCCACGGACGTACGCCCGGCTGCCCTGGGTGAAGGAATTCGACGGGGTGGACGCCGCCGTGTACGGCCTCCCATGGGACGGTGGTACGTCGTTTCGGCCCGGAGCTCGGTTCGGCCCGGAAGCGATTCGCTCGGCATCGGGCATGATCCGAACGTACAACCCTGTCCAGCGCGTGCAGGTGTTCGGGGCCCTGTCGACGATCGACTTCGGCGACGCGCCCACCGCTCCTGGGTACATCGAGGAGTCGCTGAAGCGCATGGAGCGCTTTGTGACCCCGATCGCCGAAGCAGGTGTCATCGGCATCGGAATGGGCGGCGACCATTCGGTCGCACTCGCCGAGCTCCGTGCGCTCGCTGAGGTGCACGGTCGCCTTGGGCTCGTGCAGCTCGACGCGCACACCGACCTGCACGACACCTACTACGAGTTGCCCTATTCGCACGGCACGATGTTTCGACGGGCAATCATGGAGGACGTCCTCGACCCTGCCCGCGTGATCCAGGCGGGGATGCGGGGGTCGTTGTACGCCGCGGAGGACGAAGACATCCCCTCCGACCTCGGAGTCGAGACGATCCCGTGGATCGAGCTGGCACTCTTGAGTCCCGAAGAGTTCGCGGCACGAGCACATCGGCGAATCGGCAGCGGGCCCGCGTTCCTGACCTTCGATGTGGACTTCGTCGATCCCGCCTACTGTCCAGGTACGGGGACGCCGGAAGTTGCCGGCCCAACGGGCTTCGAGGCGATGCAATATCTCCGAGCGCTCGCGGGAATCGATTTCGTGGGCTATGACGTCGTTGAAGTTGCCCCCCAGTACGACAGCCCGGGACAAATCACCGCGCTGTTCGCGGCCAACGCGATGTTCGAGATGCTCTCGATGATCGCGAAGCGACGGCAATCTGAAGCGGAGGAGACCGCGACGGCGGGGTCGCCCATTCCCACCTCGTAGGACACCCGCGCTGGATGTCTAGATGCGCAGCCAGAGACCGACATCGATCGACCTCGCAACGAGGCTGCCGCCGAGACGTTCAGTCCGGACAACGCGACGAGCTGGTACGAGAACATCGAGACGGCTGAATGACAGACCGACCCCGAAGCAATCAATTCGTTGTCTATATCGACAACGACGCCTAGGCTGCGACCGAGACCCGCTACCTCATCCCTGCAGGCGTGCAGTGGCCGTCTGGGATGACGCCAACGGCGCGCCCTGAGCTTCATGACCGACGCGCAGGCCGTCGAGAACGCCCGGGAGAACGAGGCCCTGCTATCAAGACGGGTGCGGACCGTCTCCGCAGCGCTACAGTCGGCGCGATGAGCGAGAGGCGGCGGCTCTCGGTCGGCGAGACCGAGTACGAGATCTTCCCGCTCGATGTCGCAGCGGACGTCGAGCGGTTGCCGTACTCGCTTCGTGTCCTGCTCGAGAACGCCCTCCGAAGCGGGAGCGCAAGCGGGGTCGAGGCGGTCGCGCGCTGGGTCCCCGAGCAGGAGCCGACGGGCGAGCTGGCCTTCGAGCCGGCCCGCGTCCTGCTGCAGGACTTCACCGGCGTCCCGGCGATCGTCGACCTCGCAGCGATGCGCGATGCGATTGCCGAGCTTGGCGGCGACCCCGCGAAGGTCGATCCGCTGCTTTCGTCTGAGCTGGTGATCGACCACTCGATCCAGGTAGACGCGTTCGCAACGCGCCTGGCGATCGAGAAGAATGTCGAGCTCGAGTATGCCCGCAATCGCGAGCGGTACGCCTTCCTGCGCTGGGGCCAGGGTGCGTTCGAGAACTTGAAGGTCGTCCCGCCGAACACGGGTATCTGCCATCAGGTCAACCTCGAGTACCTCGCACGCGTCGTCGATGTGCGCGAGGTGGGCGGAGCCCTTGAGGCGTTCCCGGACACGCTGGTCGGCACAGATTCCCACACAACGATGGTCAATGGGCTCGGCGTGCTCGGCTGGGGGGTCGGCGGGATCGAGGCCGAGGCGGCAATGCTCGGCGAGCCCGTCTCGATGCTCGTCCCGCAGGTCGTCGGCTTCAAGCTGACGGGGGAGATGCCCGAGCCGGCAACCGCGACCGACCTCGTGCTGACGGTGACGGAGATGCTGCGGCGCGCAGGGGTCGTCGGTAAGTTCGTTGAGTACTTCGGTCCCGGCATCCCGTCGCTAACGATCGCCGACCGGGCGACGATCGCGAACATGTCACCCGAATACGGCGCGACTTGCGGCTTCTGGCCCGTCGACGGGCAAACGATCGAGTACCTGCGCCTGACCGGCCGCCCCGAGGAGCGGATCCGGCTCGTCGAGGCCTACTGCAAGGAGAACCTGCTCTGGCACGAGTCTGGCCAGCACCCGACCTACTCGCAGGTCATCGAGCTCGACCTCTCCAGCGTCGAGCCGAGCCTCGCCGGGCCGCGCCGGCCGCAGGACCGCGTATCGCTCGCCGAGGCCAAGAACTCCTTTGTCGAGGCACTCGGCAGCTTCGGCGTCGACTACGACAACGCCACATACGACAAGGAGCCAGCGGATACCTTCCCGGCTTCGGATGCGCCCACGCGCGACGGCAGCACGAACTCGACCAAGACGCGCTCGCCAGCCTCCGTTGCGGCGCCCGATCGGCGCGGGGTGCCGGTGGCGTTAGACGGCGAGCGGTTCGAGCTCGACCACGGGAGCGTCGTGATCGCGGCAATCACGAGCTGCACGAACACCTCGAACCCGCAGGTGCTGATTGCGGCAGGCCTGCTCGCGAAGGCCGCGGTGGAACGCGGGCTCGAGCGTAAGCCGTGGGTGAAGTCGAGCCTCGCGCCCGGCTCGAAGGTCGTGAGCCGCTACCTCGAGCTGGCTGGGTTGGCGCCCTACCTCGAGCAGCTCGGCTTCCACACCGTCGGCTATGGCTGCACGACCTGCATCGGAAACTCGGGTCCGCTGCCGCAGCCGATTTCGGAGGCGATCGGACAGGGCGACCTCGTCGTCGCCGCCGTCTTGTCTGGCAACCGCAACTTCGAGGCGCGGATCCACGCCGAGGTGAAGGCGAACTATCTCGCCTCGCCGCCGCTCGTCGTCGCGTACGCGCTGACCGGGCGCATCGATCTGGACCTGACCAGCGAGCCGCTCGGAAAGGGCTCCGACGGCAGGGACGTCTACCTCGTCGACATCTGGCCGAGCGCGGCGCAGGTGCAGGAGGTAATCACGGCATCGGTTCGCGGCGAGATGTTCCGCGAGGTGTACGCCGACGTGTACACGGGCGATAAGCGCTGGCGCGCGCTCCCGGTTCCCGGCGGCGACCGCTTCGCGTGGGCGCCCGAGTCCACGTACATCCGCCACCCGCGGTACTTCGCGGGGCTGCCGCGCGTGCCCGAGCCTGTGCGAGACATCGAAGGCGCCCGATGCCTCGTTGTGCTCGGCGATAGCGTGACGACTGACCACATCTCCCCCGCAGGGTCGATCAGCCTCGACAGCCCTGCCGGGCGGTACCTGCTCGAGCATGGCGTCGAGGGGCGCAATTTCAACTCGTATGGATCCCGCCGCGGCAACCACGAGGTGATGGTGCGTGGGACGTTCGCCAACGTGCGCCTGAAGAACCACCTCGTCGAGGGAAGTGAGGGCACCTGGACCGCGCACCTCCCCGACGGAGACGAGATGTCGATCTTCGATGCGGCCGAACGCTACCGTGAGGAGGGCGTGCCGCTCGTCGTGATCGCGGGGAAGGAGTACGGCTCGGGGTCGTCACGCGACTGGGCGGCGAAGGGCCCGGCGCTGCTCGGCGTGCGAGCAGTGATCGCGGAGAGCTACGAGCGGATCCACCGCTCGAACCTGCTGATGATGGGCGTGCTGCCGCTCCAGTTCGCCGACGGAGACAGCCGTGAGTCGCTTCGCCTGACCGGCCGTGAGGAGCTCTCGATCACCGGCCTGGAGAGCGGTGCGGCGCGCGAGGTCGCGGTCCGCGCAGATGGAACCGAGTTCTGCGCCCGCGTCCGGCTCGACACGCCGCGCGAGCGCGAGTACCTGCGACACGGTGGGGTCCTGCCTTTCGTGCTGCGCCGGCTCGCGGATGGAGAGCGGTGAAGCGCCATCCTGGATCGGACGAAGGCCCTTCGGGCCCGCCCCCCGCCCGATCTGCACACGATCTGTCCGGTCGAACGCCGTCCGTCCAGGACGAAGGTCACTCGAGGGCGTGCATAAGGTTGCTCGTCGACGCCGGCTGGTCGTCGTCTGCCCCGGCGGCGGTGGCATCCCCGTCGTCAACGACAACGGCGCGCTGCGGGGCGTCGAGCCCGTGACCGACAAAGATCTCTCGGCAGCGTTACTCGCCGGTGGCCTCGGAGCCGGGTTCCTGCTCCTGCTGACCGACGTCGACGCCGTCGAGCGCGACTGGGGCAGGAAGCGGACCGCCAAGATCGGCCAGACTACGTCGGGAGAGCTGAGAAGGATGCGTTTCGAGTCGGGCTCGATGCCGAAGGTCGAGGCCGCTTGCCGCTTCGTCGAGCGGACCGGCGGGATCGCCGCGATCGGCGCGCTCGCCGACGCGGCCACGCTCCTTCGTGGCGAGACAGGGACGCGCGTCGCCCACGGCCTGCACTGAGACCATGGCGGTTCAAACAGAATCGGACACGACGGCCGGAGCAGGCACGCCGCCTGCCGTTGAGACGGACGAACCGCAGGAGCTCGAGCTCTCCGTCACCGCGACGCTGCCTGCGGCGGACGTGCTGAGCAAGCTCGACTCGTCCGATGCGGGTCTTTCGAGTGACGAGGCGAGCCTGCGGCTGGGGATCTATGGGCCGAATGTCTTGGCCGCGCACGGGGTCAGTGCCTGGTCGGTGCTCGCCCGCCAGTTGCACAGCTACCTGCTGTTGCTGTTGCTGGTCGCGGCCCTCGTCTCGGCTGCGATCGGCGACCGGACGGAGGCGTTGATCATCGGCGCGATCATGGCGATGAGCGTCGGTCTGAGCTTCTTCAACGAGTACCGCTCGGAGCAGGCGGTCGAGGAGCTGCATTCCGAGATCCAGCATCTGGCCGCTGTCGATCGCGAGGGGGCAACTGCCGAGATCGCCGTCACGCAGCTCGTCCCGGGTGATGTCGTGCATCTGCGGGTTGGTGACCTCGTTCCTGCCGATCTGCGGTTGCTCGAGGTGCATGAGCTCGAGTGCGACGAATCGGTGCTCACCGGGGAGTCTCTGAGCAAGACGAAGACGGCCGAGGCCCAACCGCCCGGGGACTCGCCGCTGGATCTGCGCTCGTGTGCCTTCATGGGCACGCTCGTGAGTGGCGGCGGCGGCCGCGGCGTCGTCGTTCGTACGGGCTCGCGCACCGCCTTCGGCGCGATCGCAGTGCACCTGGGCGAACAGCAGGGGGTGACCGCGTTCCAGCAGGGGCTGCAGGACTTCTCTCGCCTGCTCGCGATTGTGACCGGGGTACTGGCCGGCTCGATCTTCGTCATCAACGCCGCGCTCGGGCGCTCGATCCTCCAGTCGGCCCTGTTCGCGCTCGCGATCGCCGTGGGTTTGACGCCGCAGCTTCTGCCGGCGATCGTCACCGTCAGCCTCGCGACGGGCGCCCGCCGGCTGGCTAAGAAGCGCGTGATCGTCAAGCGCCTGGTCGCGATCGAGGATCTCGGCAACGTCCAGGTCCTGTTCACCGACAAGACCGGCACCCTGACCGAGGGTCAGATCTCGTTCACGCAGGCGCTCGACGGCGCGGGCAAGCCGGACGACCACATAGGCATGCTCGGCCTGGCCTGCGCCGACAAGGCCGGCAACGAGCTCGACCGCGCGCTCTGGGCCGCCCCGCAGACCACCCACGGCGCGAGCGTCCCGACGCCGCTCGACCGCCTGCCCTTCGACCACGACCGGCAGCTGGCCTCGGTCCTCGTCGACACTGCGCAGGGACGGCTGCTGATCTCCAAGGGCGCGCCCGAAGCCGTCCTCGCCCGTTGTACGACCGTGCCTGCCGAGTCAAAGGCGATCCTCGACGGGCTCTTCGCCTCCGGCACGCGCGTCGTTGCCGTCGCCAGCCGTCCGCTCACCGGCGACCACCTCGGCAAAGACGACGAGCGCGACCTCTCGCTCGAGGGCTTCCTCTGCTTCACCGACCCGGTCAAGCCGGGCGTCCGCGACTCGCTCGCGCGCCTCGCCCGTCTCGAGATCACCGTCAAGATCGTGACGGGGGACAACGGCCAAGTCGCAGCGCACCTCTGCGGTGAGGTCGGCCTCGACCCCGGAACAGTCGTTGCGGGCCAAGAACTCGAAGCGCTCGACGAGGCCGCCCTCATCGCGCTGCTGCCCAAGACGACCATCTTCGCCCGCATCACCCCCGAGCAGAAATCGCGCATTATCCTCGCGCAGCGCACCCTCGGCTCAGACGTCGCCTTTCTCGGCGACGGCGTCAACGACGCGATCGCCCTCCACCACGCCGACGTCGGCATCTCGGTCGACTCCGCGGCCGACGTCGCCAAGGACGCAGCCGACGTGGTCCTGCTCAACAAGGACCTCAGCATCATCGCTGACGGTGTCGTCGAGGGCCGGCGCATCTTCGCCAACACGATCAAGTACGTCCTGATGGGCACCTCGTCGAACTTCGGCAACATGTTTTCCGCAGCAGGCGCCTCCCTGTTCCTTTCCTTCTTGCCGATGCTGCCGACGCAGATCCTGCTCAACAACCTCCTCTACGACGTCAGCGAGATGACCATTCCGACCGACAACGTCGACGAGGAGCTACTCGCAAGACCAGCCAAGTGGGACATCCGCATGATCCGCCGCTTCATGGCCTTCTTCGGCCCGATCTCGAGCGTCTACGACTTCCTTACGTTCTTCGTCATGCTGCGCATCTTCCACGCCGGCCCGATCCTGTTCCGCTCAGGCTGGTTTGTCGAGTCGCTCACCACCCAGACACTCGTCATCTTCGTCATCCGCACCCGCCGCGTCCCCTTTTACAAGAGCCGCCCCAGCCGCCCGCTCCTACTCACCACTCTCGCCTGCGCCGCCTTCGGCGTCGCCATCCCCTACATCCCGCCGCTCGCCCACCTGTTCGGGTTCCGACCGCTCCCACTCACCTTCCTCGCGATCCTGGCTGGGATGATCGCCACCTACCTCGTCCTCGCCCAATTCGGCGTCGCGCTCTTCTTCAAACCGCAAGGCGGCCGTTCGCTCGCCCGCGCCATCAGCGCCGCAGAGCGACGCATCACCCGCAGGGCATCACGCTGGGTCAGCTGGCGACACCGAACACCACCCACACCACCGCTACCACGACCCACCGGCTGACGCTCCGAGGGTCTTTCGTTCGGCAGAGGATTTGGTCAGCGCGCGAAGGATTGACCATCCCCGCGTGGCTCGGGACTATCACACTCGCCCACGTCTGGTTGAACCACGGCCCGTGGCTGCCGGCCTTGGCAGCGATGTCGATTACAGCCGACTTCCATGTCGACACAGAGCATCGCCTTCGCCGGCTCGTTGGAAACGAAGGAAGCGCCTCGGGCAAGTCGTTCCGATCGCTCGCTCATGGCTGCACGGAGCCTGACCGTGTGCTGCAGTAGTAACGATGCTCCGCGATCAGCGATCACGTTGGATCTGGATTACCGTCCACGTCTTGTATCCCGCCGCCTTCGGCAACGACGGCGGCGGCGGTGGCGTCGTTCTGGCTGTGTAGGTCAGCTCGCGTGAGCGGCTCGCGGATCAGAAACCGCATGGACCAGGTCTGTGAGCTTCGGATTGAGCGAAGCGTCGGCGGCCCTGAGCTCACGCTGCTCCGGGCTGCGGCTGACTACCAGGTGGTACTGAGAGTGATCGGGCCTGGATCAGACGGGGAGAGTGAACGCCCTGCTTGACTGCGCTGAGGTTGCCCGGGTGGGCGGCGATGAGGCTTTTCGGGTTTCCTGAAACTTGTTGGAGCGACAGTGCTCTCTCAACAAGTCCTGGACCTACGGCCGCTCGACCGAGAGTGGACAGCCGATTCCCGACGAGCGCCTCGAGGCTCTGCCGGCCGCCGAGCTGACGGCCGAAGAAGAAGCTCGCCCCTAGCCGCCGAACGCGATGCTTCGCGCCGGAGCCGACGCGAGTCACGAAAGCGCGTCGTCAGGTCGTTGTTGCGATGATGGCGCCGACGAGAAGAAGCGCCGAGATGCCGGTCGCAGCCTTGATCGCGAAGCGTTCGGTCGTGGAGAGATCGTCCGCCGTGTGAGAAGTCGATACAAGGAGCAGCACTCCGGCGACGAGGACGGGCAGGCCGATCGAGAACATCGCGAGAAAGCCCCACCCGAGCAGCGTGAACGACGCCGCCGTCAGCAATCCGAGCCGCAGGCGCGGCTCCCGCACGAACCAACCACCGAGGGCGACGGCCGCCGAAGCCGCGAGCGATGCAACGATCAGCTCAACCCTCGCGCTGTAGAGATCGCCCTCGCCCTCGCTGCTGAGGATGACCACGTACAGGACGTCCATCCCGAGCGCCATCGCTCCCGCCACGAGCGCTGTCAACGGCGCTCTCCGAAGCGGCATGGAGCCGACGGTCATCGTCTTCAGAGTCTAGTGCTGGTTACGCGGCGAGGGCCAACGGTCGCGCGAGTCGCGCCTTGATCCGCTCGGCGTCGAGCGGCAGCACTGCGAGCTCGGGGGTCGGGCGGCAGGCGAAGCCGTCGAGGAGAAGGAGGTCTTCCGCTTGTTCCGGCGTGAGCGTCTCCTCGGCGCGGGCGGTCCGACAGCTGGCCAGACCGGCCGCCACCTCGGGGCCTGCGGCCGGTCCGGGCGGAAGCGGGCGGACGGCGCACAGGCTCCCTGCACACACGAAGAACGCCTTCCGCCAGCCGGGCTCGAGCGCCGGCGCCACCAGGCAGACCTCCAGCGCGCGGAGCCGCTCCAGCCGCTGGAGCCGCTTGACCACATGCTCGAGCGCTTCGATCCGGTCGCGGAGGCGCGCCGCTTCCTCGTAGCGCAGGCTCTCGGCTAGGTGCGAGAGCCGGACTCTCAGGCGCGGGAGCGGGCCGCCCTCCAGGAGCCGGTCGAGCTCATCTGGCGTGCTCAGCGCGAGGGCGCGCGCGGCCAGGGAGGCTCGCCGCCGGCTCGGGATCGGGCCGAGCCGGGTGGCCGTCTTCGTGACGACGAACTCCTCGCCCCGGCGCTTGAGGTAGACGCCGTGCTCCTTCCTGCGGCTGCGCGAGTTCGCCGGCGGTTGCAGCTCCCGGATTAGCCGGAGCTCCTCGAGCGCCGCCTCGAGCTCCGAGCCGAGCACACGCCACTCGATGCGGTCGAGCGCGTGCAGGGCCGCCTCGACCGAGGGCCGCTGGCGCTCGCTGCGGAAGTAGGAGCGAAGACGTGCGCGGAGGTCCCGGGCGCGGCCGACGTAGAGCACCTGCCCGTGGCGGTCGCGAAAGAGGTAGACGCCGGGCCGGGTCGGCGCGCCCTTCGCGAGCGCACGCTTGTCGTAGACCCGGCGCTTGCGCGGCGCGGCGAGGGCGCGCAGGTCGGAGAGGTGGCGTGCCCCGAGCTCCTGCGCTAGGCCGATCAGGTGCAAGAGCACCTGAGCCGTAGCCTCGGCGTCGGGGAGCGCGCGGTGGCAGGGCCTGGTCGAGACCCCGAAGAAGTGGGCCAGCGAGGCGAGGCTGACGCGACGGAGCCGTCCCTCGAGCAGGCGGCGCGCGAGCGCGGCGGTGCAGAGCGGCGGCTCCGACAGGCGGCGGCCGTGCATGCGCTGCAGCTGCTGCTCGAGAAACCGCTGGTCGAAGCGGGCGTTGTGGGCGACGAGGAGCGCGTCGCCCGCGAAGTCGAGGAAGCGATCGACCGCACGCCTGACGGGCGGCGCCTGCCGCAGCTCCGGCTCACGCAGGCCGGTGAGACGGGCAATTGCAGGCGGGAGCGCGACTCCCGGGTTGACGAGGGACTCGAAGGAGTCGACCGGCTCGAGCGCGCGCACGCGCACGGCGCCGATCTCGCAGATCCGGTCGCGCGCGGCCGAGAGCCCGGTCGTCTCGAGGTCGAAGACGACGAGCTCGGCCTCGTCCAGCAGCGGGTCCGCTCGTGTTCCCGCGAGCGAGACGGTGGCGCCGGTGCAGGCGATCCTGCTATCGCCGGCGGTGAGGTCGGCAAGGAGCGAGCAGGCGAGACCGTCCGAGATCGAAGACGTGGCGAAGAGCGAGCGGGCGGCCTCTGGCGCCGACAGCGACCCGCGCTCCTCGAGCGTCTCCACGAGCCGGTCCAGCGCGTCGAGTGCGAGCTGCACCTCTCACATGAAAGCGAACATATGTTCGTATTTCAAGCTCAGTCCGGCAGGAGCGGCATCGCCATGCCCTGGCGCCGGCCGAGGAGGACGGCGCGCAGGATCGCGCCCGACCCGAACCGCTCGCGCACCTCGTCGAGCGCGGCGTCGAGCGCGTCGGTGCCGGCGCGGTCGAACGGCAGCGGGAGCTGGATCGTCCTGGCGTCGACGAGGTTGCTGACGGAAACGCCGACGAGCGTGATCCCGCGGCGCTCGATCAGCGGCACGGCGGCGGCGAGCAGGGCTCTGGCCGCTCCGAGGATCGCCTCCGTGTTCGCGGTCGCGTAGGGCAGCGTGTGCGAGCGGGTCGCGCGCGAGAAGTCGTCGAAGCGGAGGCGCAGGACGACGGTCCGACCGGCACGCCTCGCCGCACGCATCCGGCGCGTGACGCGGTCGACGAGCCCGACGAGCGACGCGTCGAGATCGGCGAGCGACGTCGGCCTGCGGCCGAGAGCCCGCTGGGCGCCCATCGACCGGCGGCGGCGCCGGGCCTGCACGGGCCGGGGATCGCGGTTGTGTGCCAGCGCGTGGAGATGTCGTCCGGAGGCGCGGCCCAGCAGCGCGACGAGAGCCGTCTCGCCGAACTGCGCAACCTCGCCGACGGTCGTGATCCCGAGGTCGTGCAGCCTCCTCGCCGTCACCGAGCCGACTCCCCACAACCGCTCGACGGGGAGCGGGTGGAGGAACGCGATCTCGTCGCGGGGCGGGACGAGCAGCAGGCCGTCGGGCTTGGCCACCCCGCTCGCGACCTTGGCGAGGAACTTCGTGCGCGCGATCCCGACCGTGATCGGCAGCCCGACCCGGCTGCGAACCTCGCGCCGCAGCCGCGCCGCGATCTCGGTGGGCGCGCCCGCGACCCGCCGCAGCCCGCGGACGTCGAGGAACGCCTCGTCGATGGACATGCCCTCGACGAGCGGGGTCGTGTCGTCGAAGACTCGGTAGACGTCCTTGCTCGCCTCGGAGTAGGCGGACATGCGCGGCGGGACGACGATCGCCTGCGGACAGAGACTGCGCGCGCGCCGGAGGCCCATCGCGGTGCGGACGCCGAACGCCTTGGCCTCGTAGCTGGCGGCGAGCACGACCCCGCCGCCGACGATCACCGGCCGGCCGCGGAGACTCGGATCGTCACGCTGCTCGACCGCCGCGAAGAACGCATCGAGATCGGCGTGCAGGACCGTCGCCTCCACGAACATATGTTCGCACAGGTCAGTCCTCGTCGAGGCTCATCGCCGGATCCCAGAGGCGGAAGCCGCCGAGGAAGGCGTTCGTGTTCGCGCCGAGACGGACGTCCTTGGGGAGCTCGGAGAGCTTCTTCGCGTTCCCCCCGCCGAGCACGACGTAGTCGGGCTGGAGCGCAGCGCTCAGGCGCTCGACCGTCTCGGCAACGGCCTCCTCCCACTTCTTCTTGCCGTGGTCCCTGCGGCCGCGCTCGCCGACGTAGTCCTCGAACGTGGCCTTGCGGAACGGGAGATGGCCGAGCTCCATCGGCACCAGTACGCCGTCTACCACGAGCGCCGAGCCGAGCCCGGTCCCGAGCCCGAGGAAGAGCATCTTGCTCCCCTCGTAGCTGCCGAGGGCCTGCATCGCCGCGTCGTTCACGACCTTCGTCGGCTTGCCGATCGCGCTCTCGAAGTCGAACCCGACCCAGCCGGGGCCGAGGTTCACGGGCTCGGTTCTGACACGGTCGTCGTCCACCGGAGCCGGGATCCCGATCGAGGCGACGTCGAACGCCCAGTCGGTCGTCCCGGCGGCGACGCCCGCGACCATCTGCTCAGGCGTGAGGTTGGGCCCCGACTCGAATCTCCGCCGTTCGCTGACATCGGCGGAGAGAAGCAGCTTGACGTGCGAGCCTCCCACGTCCACGGCGAGAATCGTCCTCCCGGCCACGGGTCTAGCTTCGACGCTTCGCACCTGGCGTGCAAGTCAGACGCGCGTTCAGGCGGCGACGCGGCGAGGGCGGAACCCCGAACGGATCTGGCGGACGCACCTAGGAACCTCCTCCGGCGGGAGGTCGAGGTTCAGCAGCGGGCTCGCGCCGAAGTCCTCCAGGAGCCGCGCGCATGCGACTGCGGCGGCCGGGTCCAGCTCGAGCTCGTCGTCGTCGAGCTCGGATGCAAGCGCCTCGAGCTCCGCCGCGGCGCACGCGACACGCTCGGCGAACTCGGGCCGGGCCAGCCTGATGCGGATCGATGCGGCAAAGGTGTGCCGCCGGTCGGCGGTCGACTCCCGGGCCGCACGTTCCCACACCTCGGAGATGACGTACGCATCGTGGTCGCCCGAGAGCCGCTCGACGAGATCCCACCGTCGCCACAGCGCTCTCAGCCCGAGGAAACCGACCGTAAAGCCGCCGAAGAGAAGCGGCAGCGCGAGCGGCGGGTAGACGACTGCCACCGTGACGGCAAGCGCGAGCACGAGCGCCGCCAGGCCCAGGTCCTGGCGCTCCGCGCAGCGCAGCTGCCGGATTCGCGCTTCGGCGTCTTCGACGGCTCGTGCGTACATCGCAGGACCAACTGTCCAGGCGCCGGTGCCGGCCGGCATCCGTGCGCGGCCTGAGCGAAGCCGCGGATTTGCCGCAGAATGCTTCAGGGTGTGCCGAACCAGCCGGAGAGCGCTTCTCGCAGCGCGAGAACGGCGGTGTCGGTGGGTTCGTCGATGCTTGCAGCCCAGGCGATGTGGACGTCCGGACGGATCAGGAGGGCGTCGGCTGGTCGGTGATCGGCTTCGGCGGTGTGGACGTCGATGCGTTGCTGCCAGTCTCGGGCGGTCTCGCGGAGGTCTGGGCGGTCGGCGAGGTCGAGGAAGACGGGCCGTGATGTGTGCATGAGCTCCGCGACGCTGGTTGTGCCGTGGTCGGTGCGCAGGGCAAGGTCAGGTGCGAAGGTCCCGATCAAGGCGTGGTGCTCGTGGCCGGGTAACGGATAGCGGATGTCGGAGCCGGCGATGAGTGCACCGATGCGGCGCAACGGCTGCTCGTCGACGAGCAGTTCCTGGAAGAGCTCCCGGAGTGCTTCGGCGGCTTGGTCGTGTCCGCGCCTGATTGCCACCTGGGCTCGCGTGTGGAGCAGCGTGCGCTCGCCGGCGAGGTGGCGTTCGTCGTGGTACGTGTCCAGCAGGCCGGCCGGCGCCCAGCCGTGGATGGCGGCGGCCAGCTTCCAGCCAAGGTTAAAGGTGTCGAGCAGGCCGGCGTTGAGGGCGACGCCGGGGGCGGGGAACAGGTGGGCGGCATCGCCGGCCAGCAGGATCCGCCCGTTGCGGTATCGCTCGACCTGTCGAGCGTGAAAGGTGAAGCGTGTCAGCCGGGTCGGTTCTCCCAAGGGCAGATCCACGCCGAGCACGCGGCGGATGCTGTCCCGGAGCTCGGTCAAGGTCATCGGCTCGTCGTCGTCGTAGTCGGCGGACTCGTCCTCGCTGGTGTAGAGCCCCAGGAACGCAGGGTCGGTCGACCCGACGGCGAACTCGCCACGTTCGGTTCGTGTGAAACCGAAGGCGATCCTGCCCACCCCCGCGACGTCGATGTCGCCGTTCTCGAGCACGGTCACCGACTCCGGCACGGTGACCTGGGCGAGCCGCTGGACCTCTGGGTACGTGGTGCCAGGGAACGGAATGCCGGCCAAGTCGCGCACCCGGCTGCCGGCCCCGTCGCAGCCGACGAGGTATCGGGCGGTCACCCGGTCGGGCCCTTCCGGGCCGCGCACGTCCGCGGTCACCGTGGCCTCGTCCTGGCTCAGCCCGACCACCTCCGGGCCGCGGCGGATCTCGGCGCCGAGCTCGCGGGCGCGTTCGTCGAGGACGCGCTCGAGTTGCGGTTGTGGAAGCGGCAGCGCCTGCATCGGGGGATCTGCGAGTTGGGTGAAGTCCACATGCATCCCGCCCCACGGGAACCGGGGGGCCGGCCGGGGAGCGGTGCTGGCTGCTTCGAATCGCTCGAGCTCGCCTCGGTAGCGCAACAGTTCCAGGATCTGCCCGCTGAGACCGCCGGCCTTCGGGATGTCTCGGATCTGCGGCTGCCGCTCCAGCACCAGCGTTCGCACGCCGCCCAGGCGCAGTTCCCCAGCCAGCATCAGACCGGTCGGGCCAGCGCCCACGATGATCACGTCGGCGTCTATCGACCTGGAAGACACGCCCTAGCCGCGGACGTAGGTGAAATGGGCGACCGCGGGCGAGCTGGCCAGGCCCGTGCACAGGTAGCCGGACGGGCCGCCGTCCAGGTTCTCGAACAGGCGCGAGCCGCCGCCGAGGAGCACGGGGACGACGTGGATCTGCAGCTCGTCGAAGAGCCCCTCGCGCAAGTACTGCTGAGCGGTCTCGGCCCCTCCGCCGATCGAGACGTCCTTGCCGTCCGCTGCCTCGAAGGCGCGTTCGAGCGCCACCTCGATTCCGTCGGTGACGAAGTGGAACGTCGTCCCGCCCTGCATCTCCAGCGGCGCCCGGGCGTGGTGCGTGAGGACGTAGACGGGCGTGTGGAACGGCGGGTCGTCACCCCACCAGCCGTTCCAGGGCTCGTCCCCCCACGGGCCTCGCACCGGGCCGAACATGTTGCGTCCCATGATCGTGGCGCCGACGTTCGCGGTCGACGCCGCCGCATGCTCGTCGTCGAGCCCGGACTCGCCTCCTTCCATCCCGTGTATCGAGCGGAAGGTCCGGGTCGCGAACGCCCAGTCGTGCAGAGCGCGACCACCCTTCCCGAGCGGTTCCTCGAGGCTCTGCTCCGGCCCGGCGACATAGCCGTCGATCGACATCGTGATCGTCAGACGGAGCCTGGCCACTACGTGCTCTCGAGAGCGGGCTCGACCTCCCCCACAGGTTCCGGCGCCTTCGTCCCGCGCAGCATGACGAACGCCACGACCGCGCCGGCGAGCGCCATCGCGATCAGCGCCCAGAAGGCCGCCTGATAGCCGGACGTGAACGCCTGAGCGGGCGTGTCGCCCGTCTTGAGCAGGTGGTTCGCGCGCGAGATGAAGATCGTCGAGGCGACCGCCACGCCGATCGCGCCGCCGATCTGCTGGTTCGTGTTGATCAGGCCCGACGCGAGCCCGGCCTCATGGGCCTTGACCTGGGCCAGCGCGGCGATGGTCACCGGCACGAACGCGAACGCGAGCCCCCACGCGAACGTCAGGTAGGCGGGGAGCAGATTGGGCCAGTAGTGGCCGTTCACCGGGATCTGCGTGTACCAGGCCATGGACGCGGCCAGGACGAGCAGGCCGACAACAATGACCGGACGGGGGCCGAGGCGCGTGGTGAGAGCCTGGGCGACTCCTGCCCAGATCACGGTCGTCCCTGCGGTGGCGAGGAACGTCAGACCCGTCTTCAGCGCGGACCAGCCCAGCACCTGCTGGACGTAGAGCGTCAGGACGAAGAAGTTCGCGAAGATCACCGCCCCGAGCAGGAAGCCGACAATGTTGGCCGCCAGCAGCGTGCGGATCCTGAAGATACTGAACGGGACGAGCGGGCCGGTCGTGCGGGTCTCGATGAGCACGAACGCGGCGCTGAGCGCCGCCGCGACGATCAGCAGGACGATCGTTCGCGCGGACCCCCAGCCGACGTCGGGCGCCTTGGAGATCGCATAGACGAGGATCGCGAGGGAGCTCGTGACCGTCACCGCGCCGGCGACGTCGAAGCGGCGGCTCTCGAGGTCGGCCTTGCTCTCCGGAACGAACGGGAAGGTCAGCCCGAGCACAAGGGCGCCGACTGGGACGTTGACGAAGAAGATCCACTCCCAGCCGAGGTACTTGGTCAGGATCCCGCCGAAGAGGACGCCGGCCGCGGCGCCCGAGCCGCCCAGCGCGCCCCAGATCCCCAGCGCCTTGTTCCGCTCTGCGCCTTCCTCGAAGGTCGTCGAAACGATCGAGAGGGCAGCGGGCGAGATGATCGCCGCACCGACCCCCTGGACCGCGCGCGAGGCGATCAGGACGTCCGCGCTGTTGGCGAGGCCGCACGCGAGCGAGGCCAGGGTGAACAGGATGAGGCCGACGACGAAGATCAGCCTGCGGCCGAGCAGGTCGGACAGGCGCCCGCCGAGCAGCAAGAAGCCGCCGAAGGTGATCGCGTAGGCCGTGAGGACCCACTGCACGGTCGTCTCCGCGACGTGCAGGTCGACCTGGATCGACGGGATCGCGACGTTGACGATCGCGACGTCGAGCACGGTCATGAAGAACGCGGCGCCCACGATCGCGAGGGTCAGCCACTTGCGGCGGGAGTGAGCCTGTTCGGAAGTCATCGATCGGCCTCCTTCGGTCGGCGGTCTTCGACCCGCCGCAGGCTAGCGAGATCCGTCTGGGTCCGGTCGAGGTCGCTAGCCGGACGGAATCACGAAGAACGCGATCGCCACGTACTGGCACGCCACGGCGACGAGCGTCAGCGCGTGGAACACCTCGTGGTAGCCAAAGACGTCCGGGACCGGGTCTGGCCGGCGGCGCGCGTAGATGATCGCGCCGGCCGTGTAGGCGAGGCCGCCGACGGCGAGCAGTGCCAGGGCCGCCGGATCGAGCCGCGTCACGAGTTGTGGCAGGACGACGACGCCCACCCACCCGAGCGCCAGGCCCACCAGGACGGCGACCCAGTTCGGCGCCTCGACCCAGGCGAACTTGAGCGCGGCTCCGGCCAGGGCGCCTGCCCAGACGATCGCGAGCACGACGATGCGCCAGGTACCGTCCAGGACGAGCAGGCAGACGGGCGTGTAGGTGCCGGCGATCAGGAAGAGGACGCCCGTGTGATCGATGCGTCGCATCCAGAGCCGGACGTGAGGAGTCCAGGTCACCCGGTGGTAGAGGGCGCTTGCGCCGAAACAGACGGCCACCGAGCAGGCGAACACGGCGGCCGCCGTGTGCCCGCCTGCGCCGTCCGCACCGACGATCAGGAGCGCGCCGACGACGAGCGAGACCGGAAACGCGACCTGGTGCAGGACACCGCGCAGAAGGGGCCTGGGCGGGGCAGGCAAGACCAAAGGCGAAACCGCCACCCCACCACGATAGACGGCTTTCGCTTCCACCGCCGCTGTGATAGACGGGCGCGGTGAGCAAGCTTCCGCTCGACGGGCTCCGCATCCTCGACCTCTCCCGCGTCCTCGCAGGGCCCTACTGCACGATGGTGCTCTCCGACCTCGGCGCCGAAATCGTGAAGATCGAGCGGCCGGGGGTGGGCGACGAGACGCGCACCTGGGGGCCGCCGTTCGTCGAGGGCGAGTCTGCGTACTTCCTCTCGGTCAACCGGGGGAAGCGGAGCGTCGCGCTCGATCTTCGGGGAGAGAGGTCACGTGGCGCGTTCATGCGCCTTGCGGCAAACGCGGACGTCGTCGTCGAGAACTTTCGACCGGGCGGGGCCGATGCGCTCGGCGTCGGGTTCGAGCAGGTACGGGCGGTGAGCCCGCGCGTCGTCTACTGCTCGATCACCGGCTTCGGCGACCGCGAGCCGGCTGGACGGCCCGGCTACGACTTCGTCATCCAGGCCGAGTCTGGGCTGATGAGCGTCACCGGCCCGGCCGACGGCGAGCCCTCGAAGGTCGGCGTCGCGGTCGTCGACGTGCTCGCCGGGCTGAACGCGGCCGTCGCGATCCTCGCCGCGCTACGCCGCCGGGACGAAACCGGCGAGGGCGAGCACGTCGAGGTCTCGCTTCTGGACAGCGCCCTCAGCGGGCTCGTCAACGTCGCTCAGAGCGTCCTTGTCACCGGCGCCGAGGCGCCGCGGTTCGGAAACGCGCACCGCAGCGTCGCGCCCTACGAGCCGCTCAGGGCGCAGGATGGCCTGGTCGCGATCGCGGCCGCCAACGACGGGCTGTTCGCGAAGCTCTGCGGCGTGCTTGGACGGAGTGACCTGATCGCCGACGAGCGGTTCGCCACGAACGCCGGTCGCGTCGAGCACCGGGCCGAGCTCGCCGCCGAGCTCGAGCGGGCCCTGGCTAACCGACAGGCCGACGAGTGGATCGAGCTGCTCACCGCCGAAGGCGTGCCGGCCGGGAAGATCCGCGGCGTGCTCGAGGCGCTCGAAGCGGCCGGGAGTGGCACCACCGTGAGAGTCGAGCACCCGACCGTCGGGCCGCTCGACCTCGTGCGCACGGCGACGCGCTTCGAGGGCGGCGATCAGCTTCCGTCGGCGCCGCCGCTCCTCGGCGAGCACACGCGCGAAGTACTCGCAGAGGCGGGCCTCGACGACTCCGAGATCGACGCGGTCGTGGCGGACAGCCGGCATTAACGGCCGTACCGGCAAAGCCGGCACGACCTCTCACGGTCGGCGTCGCAAGCGAACGCCTTAGTCGGCCTCGAGCTCGCGGAGGAAGCCCTCGAACAGACGGCGATGGCCCTCCTCGTCGTGGAGGATCCCGATCGTCATGTCCTGAGTGACCCAGTCCACGCCGTCGGTCACCTCGATGATGCGGTTGTAGTGCTCGATTGCGCCGGTCTCGGCCTCGATCACGCCGCGAACGATGTGCGCGATGTCGGTCTGCCGCTCGGGCGGCTGGAGGAAGCTCTGCTCCGCGGTGAAGTCCTCGGAGCCCGGCACGACGCCGTAGAGCTCCTTGATCCGGTTGCCGAACTGGCGGGCGTGACCGAGCTCTTCCTCGACGTCCTCCTCGAGCGACTCACGAATCTCCTGCGCGCGGACGCCGTCGGGGTTGATCGAGTTCGCGACGTAGCTCATCACCGTCTCGATCTCCATCCAGTAGGCCTTGGTCAGAAGCTCGACGATCTCCTCGCGCTTCTCGGTCAGCTCCTCGGACAGGATTCCCTGGGCTGCGGTTCGGGCGGGCATATCCACCTCCGGTCTGGTCGATGCATTCCCGGACTCCACGGTAACGAACCGGGGCGGCGGGGAGCCCGTCGCCCCGGCCGATCGCCGATCACCTCTTCGCGATCGGGACCTTGTGCGGCTTCGGAGCCGTGAGCTTCGGCGTGTGCAGCTCGAGCACACCCTTGTCGAACGTCGCCTTGACGTGCTTCGTATCGGCGTCGACCGGCAGCTCGAAGCGCCGCTCGAACTCGCGCTCCAGGCGCTCGTGGAGGCGGAAGGTCTTGTCGACCTCCTCCTTCGTCTCCTTGCGCTCGCCCTTCACCGTGACCATGTGGTCGGTGACCTCGATGCCGAGCTCCTTCTCCTCGTAGCCGGGCACCTCGAGCTCGACGACGAACTCGTCCTCGGTCTCGTAGATGTCGGCCGCGGGAAGCAGGAGGGGCGCGAAGCCGATCTCCTCGAAGGTGCGTCGCATCCGACGCTCCATCGAGTCGATCCCGGTGAACGGCGACCACTTGATCAGCGTGGCCATGGATTCACCTCCCTTCGCTGGGATGTCCTCATGCTCGCTCCCCGCAGCCGGCCGGCCATCGGTCGGAACCCCGATCTGCTTGCGGCTTTCCCGTAGTCCGGGGCGGGCCGCGCCCCGATGCCGCGCGCGCCGAGCGAGCGCAGAGTGCAGGCGAAAGGAGGTAGATCATGAGCGAGCAAATGCTTGAGCGCAGCAAGGCCGGCCCGTCGCTCGACCAGCTCACGGTCGCGGACGCGATGCACCCCGGCGTCGTCACGTGTCCCCTCGAGACGCCGCTGCCGACGGTGGCCCGGATGATGGCGACCTATCGGATTCACGCCGTGATCGTGTTCAGCGAGGAGTCGGACGACCTGGCCGACGCCGAGCTTTGGGGCGTCGTCTCCGATCTCGACCTCGTCAAGGCGGCGAGCGTGACCGAGCTCGCGGACCGCACCGCCGGCGGGACGGCTGTCACCCCGGTGGTCACCGTGGAGCGCGATGACTCGCTCGGCCGCGCGGCCCAGCTGATGAGCGAGCACGAGATCACGCACCTCGTCGTCGTCGACCCCGAGCTGACGCGGCCGATCGGCGTGCTGTCGACGCTCGACCTGGCCCGCGCGATCGCGGAGACCGCCTAGGCGGCCGGATGAGCCGGATCGGCGTCATCGGGTATGCGCAGCCTGCGAACGTCGAGCTCGTCGCGGCCTGGCAGGCCGCGGGGCTCGACGCTGCGCTGGTCGCCCCCCGCGACGCGCTCTCGGAGCTGTCGGTCGGCGACGTCGCGATCGGCCGGCTCGACGTCCTGACAACGCTGGACGGCGTCGAGCCGGGCCTCGAGACGCTCGATGAGCTCGAGGCGCGCGGCGTCGTCGTCTTCAACCGCTCGGCGGCGCTGCTGGCCGCTCACGACAAGCTCCTCAGCGATGCCTGCCTGGCCGGCGCGGGAGTCCGCCGACCTCCCGCCGCCCACGTGGGCACCGTCGAGGAGCTACGGCGCCTGCCGCTGCCGCTCGTGGTGAAGCCGCGCTTCGGCAGCTGGGGGCGCGACGTCTTCCGCTGCCGCAACCTGGACGAGCTCGAGGCGTGCATCGACGAGATCGACGGACGGAACTGGTTCCGCAAGGACGGCGCGGTCGTCCAGGAGCTCGTCCCGTCTGCCGGGTTCGACCTGCGCGTGATCGTCGCGGCCGGCGTGGTGGTCGGAGCCGCGGAGCGCGTCGCCCGGCCGGGCGAGTGGCGGACGAACGTCTCGCTGGGCGGAACCCTGCGGCCGGCGCCGCACCTGACCGCGGAGGCGCGCGCACTCGCGGTCGCGGCCGCCGCCGCGCTCGACGCCGACCTGATCGGAGTCGACCTGCTTCCGCTTTCCGACGGCTACACGGTCATCGAGATGAACGGCGCGGTCGAGTTCGACGACCGCTACTCACTGGCCGGCTCGAGCATCTACGACGAGATCGTGGACGCCCTCGACCTCGTGAAGTCCCGGCAGGACTACGGCTCGGCGCTTGCCTGATCGCGCAGGCGCCCCGCCACGCCCTCGGCCCGGGCCGCCCGTTCGACGGCCTCGGCGACCGCGGGTGCTACCCGGCGGTCGAACACGCTTGGGATGACGTAGTCGGCCTCGAGATGGTCGGGCTCGACGACGGCCGCGAGAGCGTGTGCAGCGGCGAGCTCCATCCCACGGGTGATCGTCGTCGCGCGCGCGTCGAGCGCGCCGCGAAACACACCGGGGAACACGAGCACGTTGTTGATCTGGTTCGGATAGTCCGAGCGCCCCGTGCCGACCACCGCGACGAGGTCCTCGATCTGCTCCGGCGCGACCTCGGGCGTCGGATTGGCCATCGCGAAGACGATCGCGTCCGCGGCCATCGAGCGAACGTCGTCGACGCTGACGGCTCCCGGGCCGGAGAGGCCGATGAACACGTCGGCGGCGTGAAGCGCCTCGCCGGCCGTGCCGGGGGCGCCGTCGGGGTTCGTCTCCTCGGCGAGCGCCGACTTGAAGGGATCCAAGCCCGCCCGGCGGGGACACAGGATTCCCCGGCGGTCGCAGCAGACGACCTGTCCGGCACCGGCCGCAACGAGCATTCGCGCCGTCGCCGCTCCCGCCGCCCCCGCGCCGGTCAGCACGACTCGAACGTCCTCGAGCTTCTTGCCGACCACCCTGAGCGCGTTGAGGAGAGCGGCCAGTACCACGATGGCCGTTCCGTGCTGGTCGTCATGGAAGACCGGGATCGTCAGCTCCTCGCGTAGCCGGGCCTCGATCTCGAAGCAGCGCGGCGCCGAGATGTCCTCCAGGTTGATCCCGCCGAACACGGGCGCGAGCGCGACGGTTGTCCTCACGATCTCGTCCGGATCGGTCGTGGCCAGGCAGATCGGCCAGGCGTCGACTCCGCCGAACTCCTTGAAGAGGATCGCCTTTCCTTCCATCACCGGCAGAGCGGCCTCTGGCCCGATGTCGCCGAGCCCGAGCACCGCGGTCCCGTCGGTGACGACCGCGACCGCGTTCTGCTTGACGGTCAGGTTCCAGACCTTCTCCGGATCCTCCGCGATCGCGCGGCAGACGCGCGCCACGCCGGGCGTGTACGCCATCGAGAGGTCGTCGCGCGTCTTCAGCGGCGCCTTCGAGACGACCTCGAGCTTGCCGCCGAGATGAAGCAGGAACGTCCGGTCGGAGACGTGCTCGACCTCGATCCCCTCCATGGCGCGGACGGCCTCGACGATCCGCTGCATGTGCGCCTCGTCGTCCGCCAGCACCGTGACGTCACGGATCTTCTTGCCCTTCTCGACCCGGACGAGGTCGATCGCCCCGAGCAGGCCGCCCTCCTCGCCGATGGCGCTGGCGAGGCGCGCGAACGAGCCCGGCTGGTTGTCGATGTGGACGCGCAACGTCGCGCTGAACGACGCCGACTGGTGGTGGACTGCGCCCATGCGACGAGTCTGTCCGCGGACGGCCGCGCGTCCATCCGCACCGGCACCGAACCGCGTTGCGGCTTTTCCGCACGCGCGGAGCGCGTTACGTCAGATCGGCCAGCTCGCCCGGACGGGAACGGGCCGCTCGGTCCAGTCGCTGTAGGCGACCGGCGGCTCGGTCGTCTCCTCGGGCGTGGACGCTTCGTAGCGCGCCGCCTTCTCGTTGCGCGGGTAGTGCAGCTTCTTGTCCTCGCCGCGCACGCCGACCATCAGGATCGCGCAGGGCCCGTCGCCGGCGCCGACGAGGATGTGATCGGTCCCAGGCGCGCAGTGGAAGAAGTCCCAGGCCTTGAGGTGCCGCTCCTCGTCCTCGACGATCAAGAGGCACTCGCCGGAGAGCACGAGGAAGTCCTCCTGCACGCTCTCGGAGTGGTAGCGGCCGTTCGGCTGGCCCGGCTGGAGGACGTGGACGCCGATCCCATATTGCTCGAACGGTGCGTCCCGGCTCTCCCAGGCCGTCCACTCGCCGGCGATGTCGTGGCGGTCCCACCTGGCGTCCGCGAGGTTGACGACGTACCAGCCGGGCGACGAGACGACCGTGCCCTCGGGAGTCTGCTCCAGCTTCGCCTCTTCGGTCGGCACGCGCCGAGCCTACCCGACTAGATTGCAGCCGATGAGGCTGCTCGTCCTCGGCGGAACGAAGTTCCTCGGCCGCTCGGTCGTCGAGGCTGCGCTTGCGCGCGGCGACGAGGTGACGCTCTTCAACCGCGGCCAGACGGGCACCGAGCTCTTCCCCGAGGTCGAGAAGCTTCGCGGCGACCGAGACGGCGATCTCGCCGCGCTCGAGGGCCGCGAGTGGGACGCGGTGATCGATCCCTCCGGCTACGTGCCGCGGATCGTGCGCGACTCGGCCGAGCTGCTACGCGGGTCGGTCGGCCACTACGTGTTCGTCTCGAGCGGCTCCGTCTACGAGGACCCGTACCCGGGCTTCGACGAGACGGCTCCCACCGCGGAGCTCGAGGATCCCGACACCGAGGAGGTCATGGCCCACTACGGCGCGCTGAAGGCAGCCTGCGAGCGTGTCGTGAGCGAGGTCTACCCGGACGCGCACACAAACGTGCGCGCGGGGCTGATCGTCGGGCCGAACGACCCGACCGGCCGCTTCACGTACTGGCCGCTGCGGGTCGCCGTCGGCGGCGAGCTGCTCGCGCCTGCTCCGCCCGAGCGCAGCGTCCAGTTCATCGACGTGCGCGACCTTGGGGAGTGGATGGTCGAGGCCTGCGACAAGAGTCACGTCGGCACGTTCAACGCGACCGGCGAGCAGCAGCGCTTCGACGAGTTCGTCGCGGCGTGCGGTGACGCCGACCCGGTCTGGGTCTCCGACGAGTTCCTGGTCGAGCACGAGGTCGAGCCCTTCAGCGAGCTGCCGCTCTGGATCCCCGGGGCGCATGCCGCCTTCCTCCAGGGCGACGTCTCGAAGGCCGTCGCCGCCGGGCTTCGCTTCCGCCCACTCGACGTGACGATCCGCGACACGCGCGCGTGGGCCGACGAGGCCGGCGAGCAGCTGGTCACCGACCGCGGCCTACGCCAGGGCCGAGCCGGCCTCGACCCCGCCAGGGAGGCCGAGCTGCTCGAAGCCTGGCGCGCGCGCTGAGCGGACGGCCCGCCGCCCGGCGCTGGTCCGACGCCCGCCCGACCAAGTAACAGACTGTTACTTGCGCTTGACGGGCGTGCTGATGCCGCCGAGGTGCATGACGATCGCCTCTGGTGGGCGGACGCGAAAGGCGACATCGAGCAACACGTCCGCCGTCGACGGATACCTGGGGCGCGCACGGTGCGCACACACCAGGGTTCTCACCTGCTGATAACTCGGACGTCGCAGACCGAGGTGTTCTGCCGTCGAACCAACGCTTCTCGTGATCTCGGCCGCCGTTTGCGAGCCGTCGGCGAGGCGCTCGATCTCGGCACGAAGCCGCGGCGAGATGCGTGGAGCGAAGTACACGCCTCAACCGTGCCGGACACCAAGCAACCGATCTGCATCAAATCAGTGCCTTCTTGACTTAGTAACAGTCTGTTACTAAGAGGATCTAGGGCCGACGTGTCACGTCTGCGGCTCGCAGGCGGGGACGCCGTCGGCAGTGTCTTCGAGCGGCAGGCGCTGCAGGAGATCGCGCAGGGTTTCCATCTCCTCGACCGTGAACCGCCCGAGGAAGAGGCCGCGGATCCCGGCGACATGAGTGTCGGCCGCCTCGCGCAGCTTGGTGAGCCCGCTGTCGGTGAGCTGGGCGTAGGTCACGCGCGCGTCGCTCTCGCAGGAGGCACGCTCGACGAACCCGCTCTCCTCGAGGCCCGCCAGCAGACGCGTAATCCCGGACGGCGTGAGCAGGACTTCCTCGGAGAGATCGACGCGGCGCATCCTGCGGTCCGGCGCGTGCGCCAAGCGGAGCAGCACCTCGTAGGCGCTTAGCGTCAGCCCGTGCTCGCTGACGAGGTCGGCGTTGAAGCGGCGCGTGATCGAGGCGTGCGCACGCAGGAGGCCCGCCCAGGCCTCGATCTCCGTTCCTCCTCGTGGTGGTGCTTGAGCACTCAATACTTGACGCCTCAACCTTCTCTCGCTATGATTGTTGACAAGTCAAGTATATCCAACGAGGAGGACGCCGCAATGTCCGCAGTTGCCAGCAAGACGCTCATCCCGACAGGCACCTGGGTCGTCGACCCGGCCCACACCACCATCGCCTTCCAGGTGACCGACACGACCGACCTGTTCAGCACGATCGTCGGCCGCTTCTCCGAGCTCGAGGGCCGGATCGAGGGCGGCGACGAGCCGACGTTCGCAGGCGTGGTCCGCGTCGCCAGCCTGCACACCGATCACGAGCAGCGCGACGCACACCTGCTCTCGCCCGACTTCCTCGAGGCAGAGAAGCACCCCGAGATTCGCTTCCGCTCCACGTCGATCGAGCCCGCCGGCGAAGACGCGTTCCGCGTCCGCGGCGAGCTGACGATCAAGGAGACGCCCTTCGAGATCGAGCTCGAGACGCGCATTCGCGGTCTCGGCCGCGGCCAGCTCGGCGACGAGCGGCTCGTCCTCGACGCGCGCGGCGCGTTCGAGTGGGGCACGACCACCGTCGAGCTCACGGTCGCCGTCTCGGCGGCCAAGGAGGCGTAGCCCGCGTGAAAGTCCTGGGAATCGCCGGCAGTCTCCGCTCGGGCTCGCACAACCGCGCGCTGATCCGAGCAGCGCGCGAGCTCGCTCGCCCGGACGTGGAGATCGTCGAGTTCGATCTCCGCGGGCTGCCGTTCTACGACGGCGACGTCGAGGCAGCCGGCGATCCCGAGGCCGTCGCTACGTTCAAGGACGCGATCCGCTCGGCGGACGCGCTCCTGATCGCGACACCGGAGTACAACCACGGAATCCCGGGCGTGCTGAAGAACGCAATCGACTGGGCCTCCCGCCCGGCGCTCGCGTCGCCGCTGGCCGGCAAGCCGGTGGCGATCATGGGCGCCTCGACGGGGCGCGGTGGAACCCGGCGCGCTCAGGGACAGCTCCGCGCGGCGTTGGTGTTCCCGCGCGCGGTCGTGCTCGACGAGCCCGAGGTCCTTGTTCCCGAGGCGTACATGCGCTTCGACGAGGACGGCCGGCTCGTCGATGAAGAGACGCGCGCGTCCATTGCGGAGCTCCTGGATTCTCTCGCGGGCGTCGCGGGCGGTGTTACGCTCGCGGCGTGAGCACCGTCGCCGAGCTGATGACCGAGGACGTTCTGACCGTCGCGCCCGAGGACACGATCGGAGAGACGGCGCAGAAGATGGTCGAGCTCGGCGTGAGCTCGGCCGTCGTCTCGGACTACGGCCGGCTGATCGGGATCGTCACCGAGCGCGACCTGACACGCGCGGTGGCCGGCCGCGTGCACACGAGCGAGGCCCGAGTCCGCGAGTGGATGACCGCCGACCCGGTGACGCTCACAGCCGACGCCTCTCCCACCGAGGCCGCCCAGATCATGCTCGACAACGGCTTTCGGCACATCCCGATCGTCGAGGACGAGCGCACCGTCGGGATCGTCAGCATCCGCGATGTCGTGCGCTGGACCACCGAAGAACCCGTCTAAGGCGTTCGCTTGCGACGCCGACCATAAGAGGCCGTGCCGGCTCTGCCGGTGCGGCCGTCTAACGCCGTCCGCTACTGTGTGAGCACGGGTCGGCACTGGGTCGGCCCGGTGAGATGAGCTTCTCGTTCCTCCTTCGGGCGTATCGAGGCAGGCAAGTCTCGATCCCGAACATAGGAGTCGAACAACATGTCACAGCAGTCTTTTCGCGAGCTCGGCGTGTCTGCGCCCGTCGCCGACGCGCTCGCCGCTCGCTCGATCCACGAGCCCTTCCGGATTCAGGAGCTCGTTCTCCCCGACGCGCTCGGAGGAGTGGACGTCCTCGTCCGCTCGCCGACCGGGTCAGGGAAGACCCTCGCCTTCGCTCTCGCGATCGTCGAGCGCACGCCTCGCGGGGCGGCGCGTCCTTCGGCGCTCGTGCTCGTGCCCACGCGCGAGCTCGCCTCGCAGGTGACCGACGAGTTCCGGTCGCTCGCAAAGGCCAAGGGGCTCACGGTCGCAGCCGCGTACGGAGGCGTCCCGCTGCGCGCGCAGGCGAAGCGCGCGAACCAGGCGCACATCCTCGTCGCTACCCCCGGCCGGCTCGAGGATCTCGCGCAGCGGCGCCTCGTCGATCTTTCGCACGTCCGCACGCTCATCCTGGACGAGGCCGACCGGATGCTCGACATGGGCTTTCAGCCCCAGGTCGACCGGATCGTGCGCCGCCTGCCGCGGAACCGGCAGACGATGTTCTTCTCGGCGACGCTCGACGGCGAGGTCGGCGAGCTCGCCCGCGCGTACACCAACAACGCGTCACGCATCGAGGGCGATCTTTCGCTCTCGCAGCAGCCGGGCGAGATCGAGCACCACTTCGTTTCGGTGACGACGGACACGAAGGTGGAGACGCTGGTCGAGCACATCAAGTCGTCGAGCTCAACCCTGGTTTTCGTCCGGACGAAGCGCGGGGCCGACCGGCTGGTGCAGAGGCTGGCCCGCCACGACGTCAGAGCGGTGGCGATGCACGGCGACCTGTCGCAGAGAGCCCGCGAGAGCGCCCTCGCCCGATTCGAGAGTGGCAAGGTCGCAACCCTCGTCGCCACGGACGTGGCCGCGCGAGGGCTCGACCTCGACGACGTCACGCACGTGATCAACTACGACCCGCCCGAGGAGGACAAGGGGTACGTCCATCGCACCGGCCGCACGGGCCGGGCAGGCCGCAGCGGCACCGCGATCACGCTCGTGCTCCCCGAGCAGCAGGCCAACACGAGCCGCGTCGCCCGCCGGCTCGGGCACAGGGACCGATTCGAAGAGGGCGGCATGCCCTCGGCTCCCGCCAAGCTCGTCTACACGAGCCGCCGCGGGCGCCGCTCGAAGTGGTAGCGCGCTAGAGGAGCTCGAGAACGACGGAAGAGCCCTCCTAAGCCGGCTCGCCGCCAGCCAGCGCTCCTGAACCCGGAACCGTGGAGAGATCCAGACGCCCGTCGCGCAGCCGGATCGTCCGGTCGGCCCCGGCGGCAATCTCGGCGTTGTGCGTGATGAGGACGACCGTCTGTCCACGCTCCTCGCAGAGTGTCCGCAGGAGACCGATGATCTCCTCGCCGGTTGCCGAGTCGAGGTTGCCGGTGGGCTCGTCGGCCAGGAGCACGCGCGGATCATTGGCCAACGCCCTGGCAATCGCGACACGCTGCTGCTCACCGCCGGAGAGCTGGCTTGGCAGGTGGTCGCCTCGGGAGGCGAGGCCGACGGCTTCCAACAGCTTCGCGACGCGCTCGCGCCGCTCGCTTGCCGGGAGGTGGCGCGGGACGAGTGCAAGGGCGACGTTCTCGGCTGCCGTCACGGTCGGGATCAGGTTGAACTGCTGAAAGACGAAGCCGATCGTCACCAGGCGAAGGGCCGTCAGCTCGGACTGCTTCAGGTGCCCGAGGTCTCGGCCCTCGAAGAGCACCTCCCCCTCGGTCGGCACGTCGAGCGCTCCGAGCAACTGGAGCAGCGTCGTCTTGCCGGAGCCGCTCGGGCCGGCGATCGCCACGAACTCGCCGCGCTCGATCGTGAGGCTGAGATCCTGGATGGCGCGGACCTCGGCGCCGCCGCTGCCGAAGCGCTTGCCGGCGCCTCGAAGCGCGTAGAGCGTCGGGTCGTTGATCTCGGTGACGGTCATCCGGTCTCCTCTCGGGTCAGTCGACGTGGCGCAGGGCATCGGCAGGGCGGAGCCTTGAGGCACGGAATGCCCCCGCTGCTCCGGCGACGAGCCCGCCGGCCACGGCGAGCACGACCGCGAGCGCGACCACGCCGAGCGAGAGCGGAGCGCTGAGGGAGATCGTCGACGAGCTCGAGCTCGCGACCGCCCCCTGCCCGAACGGGCCCGGGCCGCCGATGCCGAGGCCGGAGGGTGCAGCCGCGGCGATGGTCGCAGTCAGCGACGGGGCGAAGGTCGTGATCGCGAGCGCGCCGAGCACGCCGATCGCGATTCCGACCGCCGCTCCGCCGAGTCCCTGGAGAAGCGACTCTCCCGTCACCTGGCGGACGACGAGCCATTGCGACCAGCCGAGCGCCTTCAACGTGCCGAACTCGCGCACACGCTTCGCCACCGACGCGAGTGTCAGCAGCGCCGCGATCAGGACTGCGCCTACCAGGGCCACGATCTCGAGCGCGACGCCGAGCTTGCCGGTCAGGTTCTTCGCATCCGTCAGCGAGCCGGAGACGCGGTCGGCGATGGTCTTCGCAGTGGTCACCGAGGCTCCCGAGAACGACGCCGTGATCTCCTTCGAGACGGCGCCGACACTGCCTGCGCTCGCCGCTCGTACGTAGACCGTGTTCACGCGGCCGGTTCGCCCGGAGAGCTTCTGCAGCTGGCCGAGCTTGACGTAGATGTCTGAGGACTGCCCGCCGACGGGCGTCTTGGCGATCCCCACGACCGTGAACTTCCTGCCCCCGAGCGAGACGGTGTCGCCCACGGCCAGGCTCTTGCGCTTCGCGTACGCGACGTCGAGGATCGCCTCGCGCGCGGCGCCCGCCGAGAAATAGTGCCCGCTCGACAACTGACCGGGGGTGACAGCGCCGAGCGCCGAGTGGGTCTGGTCGACGCCCGAGACGCTCGTGGCATTGAAGTTGATGCTTCTCGGGCCGTTGAAGCCACCGCCGCCGGACGGCGGCCCGAAGCCGCCTCCCGGGGAGGCGTTTTGGCTTGGCACGGTCCCGGAGATATGGGCGACGTTGAGGGTCAGGCCCCCTGCCGCCGACTGCACGTCCGCGAGGCCGGCGATCTGCGAGACCTTCGAGGCCGCGAAGCTGAGCTGCCCCGAGGGGAGGAAGACGTCACGGGAGAAATGCGCGCCCGCCTTGAGGCCGCTGAACCCGAGGCGGCCGGGGCCGTTCTCGCGGCGGAGCTGATTCCGCTCGCTCGGGGAGAGGTTCTGGAACCCGCCAGAGCCGGAGAGGCGGAGCGGCCGCGTCACGGACATGTCTGTGCCGATCCCGGTCAGAGGCTTCAGCACCTTGGCCTGGGCCTCGTCGAGACCATTCGAGAGTGCGCTGACGATGATCACGAGACCGACGCCGACACCGAGCCCGAGCGCGGTCAGGACTGCGCGACCCTTCCGACGCCGGAGCTCCGAGAGCATGTACATGAAGGACGTCATGTTCCGCCCGACTAAACCACCACTCTCTGAGAGCGAGCTATGCGCGGGTTAAGAACTGTCTAAGAGCAGAGTCCGTCAGACCAGCTCGAGCTGGCGGTGAGCCTCGAGGCCGGAGACGCCGACGCCCAGGAGGCGGAGCGGCCCGGCGCGGTCGCCCAGCGCGCGGTCGAGGAGAGCGCACGCGAGCTCCCAGATTCGCTCCGGATCGTCGATTCCGACCGGGAGCGTCGTCGAGCGCGAGCGGATCGAGAAGTCCGGGTAACGAACCTTCGTCGTGACCGTGCGGCCAGCCTGGGCGGAGGCCTTCAACCGCTCCGAGACCGTCTCGGACAGGCTTCGTAGCTCCTCATGGAGCCGCTCGATCTCGGCCACGTCGCGGGGAAACGTCTCCTCGGCGCTGATCGAGATCGTCTCGGTCGAGAGCTCGAGCTTGCGCGGGTCGATGCCTAGTGCGCGGTCGCGCAGGAGCGGGCCGAGCTTGCCGGGGATCAGCCGCCGCAGCTCGTCGTCGGGAAGCGCGGCGAGAGCGCCGATCGTCTCGACGCCCGCGCCTCGTAGCCGCTCCTCGGCCTTCGGCCCCACTCCCGGCAGCCGCCGCACGTCGAACGGCGCGAGGAACTCGGCCTCGCGGCCGGCCGGGACGACGGTCAAGCCGCCCGGCTTGCGCCGGTCGCTCGCGATCTTGGCCACGACCTTGCACGACGCGACGCCGAGCGCGCACGTGAGGCTCGTCGTCCCGCGCACGGCCGACTGGACCGCCTCGGCAACCACGCGCGCACGGCCGAAGTCGGAAGCCACCTCCCCCACGTCGAGATAGCCCTCGTCCATCCCGGTCCGCTCGACGGTCGGGACGACCTCGCGCACCGCATCCCAGACCGCGCGCGAATACTCCTTGTAGAGACGGTGCCGCGGTCGCAGGAAGACGGCATGAGGACAGCGGCGCAGGGCCTCCGCGCACGACATCGCCGAATGGATCCCGAAGCGGCGCGCTGCGTAGTTGGCCGTCGCCACGACCCCGCGCCCGTGCGGGTCGCCGCCGACGACGAGCGGCCTCGCCTTCAGCAAAGGCGCCTCCAACTCCTCGACCGCCGCGAAGAATGCGTCCAAATCGAGGTGCGCGACGATCACGACTTGTCCTCGACGAGCCGCATCGGCACTCCCAGGCGGCGCGCGACGTACGGGATGGTCGATCCCTGGAACACGACCGAGAGCAGGACGACGACGAATACGATTCCGTAGATCCGGTCCGCCCCGTCGACGTGCTGCAGGAGCGCGAAGGCCGCGAGCAGGATCGGGACCGCGCCCTTGAGGCCGCTCCACATGATGAACAGCCGTTCGCCGCGCTTTAGGCGGGAGGGCAGCAGCAGCGGCCAGACCCCGGCCGGCCGCGCGACGAACGCGAGGATCACCGCGAGCAGCACGGCGTCGACCCAGACGTCGCCGAGCGAGACATTGCTGATCGTCAGGCCGAGCGCGACGAAGACGGCCACCTCGGCCAGGCTGGCGAGCGACTTGTGGAAGCTGATCACCTCGCGACGGTGCCGGTAGTCGGCATCCCCGATCAAGATGCCGGCGACGAAGACGGCCAGGAACCCTGAGCCGTGCGCGACCGCGGCCACCCCGTAGATCAGCCCCGCGGCTGCCACGCTGCGTAAGGGGTAGAGAGCTGGGCTGGGTAGCTCCATGCGCCGCACCCACTGCATGAGCAGCAGCGCGCCGACGATCCCGATCGCGAGGCCGACCGACATCTCGACCACGAACTCGCGCACGACCACCCAGAACGTCGCGTCGGCGTGGGTCGCGAGCTCGAGCATCCCGATCATGAGCGCGATCCCGACCGGGTCGTTCACGCCCGACTCGCCCTCGAGGATCGTGCCCGCGCGGCCGCCGACCTCGCGCTTTCCGAGCACGGAGAACATCACCGCGGGGTCGGTCGGGGCGAGTGCGGCCCCGAGCATCCCCGCGGCTGTCCACGAGAAGTCGAAGAGCCAGTGGCCCGCGACGGCGATCAGCGCAGCCGTGGCGAATGTGCTCAACGTCCCGAGCAGCGAGATCGGGACGGCCGCGACCCGGAAGCGGCGCCAGCCGATCCGGATCCCGCCGTCGAAGAGGATCGCGATCAGCGCGACGACCGCGACCCGCTCGACGTCCTGGATCGAGAGCTTGTCGCCCAGCTTCGGCGAGAAGTGCGCGGCGAGCGCGGCGGCCAGCAGGAAGATCGCGGGCGCGGGGATCGTAAACCGCTCGCTGAGCTTGTTCGTGAAGACCGCGAGCGCCAGGAACCCCGAGACGGCGAGGACGATCAGCCCGAAGTCGGTGATCTCTGCCACTAGCTCGAGCCTATTGGACGGGCTGGTCGGTTACGCGCCGGCCGCAGAGGCCCGTTTCGCGGCGTCCGCTGCGTCCTCCGCTGCGCGCTTGGCCCGGCCGAGCCGCTCGTCGTCGCCGGCGGTGGCCAGGTTCACCTCGATGAGCCGGACGGCGGCGCGCGCGGCGCCCGCCGCGAGCGCGGCGGCAGCAGACGCGTCGGCCCGGGCTGCGCCGTCTGCGCATGTGGCCGCCTCGGCGGCGGCGACCGCGACGTCGGCCGCGGTCTCGGCGATCGCAAGTGGAACCTCGGCCGCGCGGACGAGGGCCCTGGCGAGACCGGAGTCCTTCCGCTCGAGCGCGGTCAGGGCGCTCTCGTAGGCCCGGGAGTCCTGGCCCGCGAGCGCTAGCAGCCGGTCGCGCAGCTCGAGCGCCTGCGCCCGCACGCCCTCCGCCCCGCTCCAACCCTCGGAGCGAGCGGCGGCCTTGGCGACGAGCGCAGCCGCGAGGGCGCCGCATGCGCCGGCGACCCAGCCGGATCCCGGAACGGCGTCGGCGGACGAGACGAGCTCCGCGAGCTCGTGGGCGTAGCGCGTCTCGTTCTCAGGCACGGGCAAGCCCCTGCAGGACGTCGTCGAGCGCAGCGTCGTCGAGACGCGGAGCGCGCCGGAAGACCTCGGCGGCCGCGAGGTGGAAGCCGTCCGGGAGGCCGACGGCGTCGAAGGTCGCCGCGATCTCCTCCATCTCGGCGACCCAGCGCCAGCCCTTCCGTCCCGCCGAGCGGGCCGCGGAGTCGGAGCGCTCGAGCAGCTGCGGCAACGAGAGCCGCCACTCCTCCAGCAACGCGTCCTCGACGCCCTCGGCACGCGCAAGCGCGCGGATCGCCAGGAGCATTGCAGCCGTTCCCTTCGTCCAGGCCGCGTAGGCCATCTTCACGGCGGAGGCGTCGCCCGGATCTCCCGAGACGACGCGCGTCTCGAGCGCCGTGCCCTCGAAGAGCGCGGCCACCTCCGCTGCAGACGAGCCGGAGAGATAGAGCCGCGTGGTGCCGGCTTCACGCGGCGGCGAGCCGACGATCCCGCCGTCGACGAAGCGGCTCACGAGCGTCGCGACCTCACGCGCCGTCGACGGAGAGACCGCGTTCGCGTCGACGTAGAGCCCCTCGAACCAGCCCACGGAGCGTGCCACGCCGAGCGCGGCGTGCGGCGGGCAGATCGAGAGGATCACGTCGCTCGCCCGCGAGAGCTTCTCCACGTTGCCGGCGTCCACGAGGCCCGCCTGCTCGGCGCGGGCCGCGGTCTCGGAGCTCCGCCCGATCGAGGCCCAGAGCACCGTGTGGCCGGCGTCGCGCAGGGTCTTCCCCACGGCGGCGCCCATCTCGCCCGGATGGATAAGGCCGATCACCGGTTGTGCCATGAGCCGCGTCCCCGCCTAGAAGAAGAACTGCGTCCAGGCGGTCCACCAGTCGTCCGCGCGCGAGACGACCGTGCGCGGATCGAGCTGCTCGACGCCTGCGCGGTGGCGGAGCCGCTCGGCCGGGCCGGTCCACTTGTACTCGACCTTGATCTCGCACGGCTTGCCCGGGTCGTAGGGCGGGACCGCCTTCAGGTCGGAGAGCGCCTGCTGCGCGCCTGCCTCGATGAGCTCCCGCGCGCGGACCGGCGGCACCATGCGCGCGCTCTGCACGCCGAGCCCGACCTTCACCTCGACGGTCGTCAGCGCGCCGCCGAGGAGCGCCTTCCCCTCGACACACGCGGCACGGTCGCCGGTCACCATCAGCACCGGGCAGCCCCACGTGCCGCAGAGCGCCGCGTTGATCCCCGTCTCCCCGACCTGCGTGCCGTTGAACCACAGGTTCTGGAAGTCGCGGCCGGAGACGGTGTGGTTCATCACGCCGTCCTCGGCGCCGGCCATCGCGTGCATGCCGACGAAGAGCGCCGCGTCCACGCCCTGCTCGAGAAACGCGGTGTACTCCGTCCACTCCTCCTGGACGACGTACTCGCAGTCGGGGTCGAGGTCCTCGGGCAGCAACGAGTTGAAGCTGTAGTCCTCGCCCGCCCCGTGACAGTCCATGACGACGATCTCCGTGCCGCCCGCGGCCTTGGCGCCGCGCACTGCCGCGTTGATCTCCTGCGTGTAGAGCTTGCGGCCTTCCTCGTAGAGCGGCTTGCCGGCGGAGGTCTGGTCGCCGCGGACGATCCCGGCCACGCCCTCCATGTCGCTGATGATGAAGACCTTCACCCCTGTAGCTTTTCACGCCGTGGACACGGGTCTCCAGGGGAAGCGCGTGCTCGTAACCGGAGCCTCGGGCGGGATCGGCTCGGCTTGCGCTCATGCCTTCGCTGCCGAGGGCTGCGAGGTCGTCGTCCACTACCACCGGGGACGCGAGCGGGCGGAGGCGCTGGCGGGCGAGCTCGGGGGCGCGCCGGTCGTCGGCGCCGACCTCCGCGACGAGGCCGAGGCCGACCGGCTCTTCGAGGAGACGGGCAGGCTGGACGTGTGCGCCGCCGTCGCCGGGGTCTGGCCGAGCGAGGACGTCCCGGTCTGGGAGCTGCCGCTCGAGCGCTGGGAGGCGACGCTCTCCGCGAACCTGACCGCGACCTTTCTGACCGCGCGCGGCTTCCTCCGCCAGGTGGCCGAGAGCGGCCACGGCAGCCTCGTCCTGGTCGGCTCGACCGCCGGGCTCGTCGGCGAGGCGGGTCACGCCGACTACGCGGCCGCCAAGTCGGCGATCGCGCACGGGCTGCTGCTGAGCCTCAAGAACGAAGTCGTGCGGATCGCGCCTCGCGCGCGCGTGAACGCTGTCTGCCCCGGCTGGACCGAGTCGCCGATGACGCGCGGCTCGCTCTCGCCGGAAACGCTCGATCGAGTGACGCGGACGATGGCGCTCCGCAAGGTCGCCCGGCCGGAGGACGTAGCGCGCCAGGTGGTCGTGCTCGCCTCGGACGAGCTCTCGGGTCACGTGACGGGCCAGGTGGTGACGGTCGCCGGCGGCATGGAGGGCCGCGTCGTCCACGAACCGCCTGTTCAACCGTGAACGGCGGGCCGAGGCCCGCCGTCCAAGACTCTGTGCCGCAGGGTGATTGCCGTCAGCCCCCGGCAGAAGAGTCACAAGTGCAGATCGGCACAGCGGACGTGACCCTTTAGACCACGACCGAGGGACTGTCCCCCTGACATGGCCAAAAGGGACGAGAGGAGTTCGCGCGGCCCTGGAAAAACATCAGGCGGGGCCGCCGCCCGGCCCCGCCTGAGTCTCCCGTGAGAGAGCCGCAGTTACATCGGAAGGCCCCGCCGCATAGGGCCCGATCCGTTTCGACTGAGCTGCCCTCGCCGCATCGGGGCGCTCCGTCGCATGCCGCCTGAGTATCGCGACGGGGGGGTGGTTGATCTATCCCTCGTTCACGGTTGACTAGGCCGCTTCACTAACCAATCGAGCCGGAGCGCCAGCGGGAAACCTGGTTCTCAGTAGAGTCGAGCCCGCATGAGCAGCCGGTTCGAAGAGCGCCTCGCCTCGGGCCCGGTCGTGGTCGGAGACGGCGGGATGGGCGTCCTCATCACGAGCGCAGTCCCTCGTTTGCGCTGCCCCGAGGAGGCGAACCTGAAGGCGCCCGAGAGCGTCGAGACGCTCCACACGAGCTTCATCCGCGCAGGCGCGGACCTGATCGAGACCAACACCTTCGGCGCCAACCGGCAGAAGCTGGCGCAGTTCTTCCTGGAGGACGAGCTCGAGCGGATCAACGGCGCAGGGGTCAAGCTCGCCCGCGAGGCGCGCGAGGTCTCGGGCCGGGAGGTCTTCATCGCCGGCTCGATCGGGCCGCTCGGCGACGCTCACTCGCTCGCGGCCGACCAGCGTGCCGAAGCCTTCGCCGAGCAGGCGGCGATCCTCGACGGCCGCGGCATCGACCTGTTCATGGTCGAGACGTTCTTCGAGCTCGACGAGCTGGAGACCGCGATCGAGGCCGTGCGCAGCGTCTCCTCGCTCCCGATCGTCGCGACGCTGACCTTCGACGAGGGCGCCGAGACGCTGGCGGGCGTGACCGCGGCCGACGCGGCGGCACGCCTGCGCCCGCTCAACCTCGCGGCGATCGGCGCCAACCACGGCGCCGGGCTGCACGCGGCGCTCTCGGCGCTCGAGGCCATGAGCTCCGACAACGGCCCGCCGCTCGCGGCGCTGCCGAACGTCGGCCTGGCGAGCCTCTCCGGCGGACGCGTCATCTACCCGCACGCGACGCCCGAGTACTTCGCCGAGTTCGCCGCGCACGCACGCCACCTCGGCGCACGGCTGATCGGCGGCTGCTGCGGGACGACACCGGTCGAGATCGCCGCGATCCGCTCCGCGGTCGAGGAGGAGCGCGAGCCGGCCGCGCCGCTGGACGATCCTCGAGCGCGAGCTCCCGGAGCCATCCCTCGCCGGCGGGCCTTACGAGACGGAGCTGGCGCGGATGCTGCGCGAGGGCGAATGGGTCACGTGCGTCGAGCTCGACCCGCCGAAGGGCGGCACCTACGACTCGATGCTCGCGGTGGGGCGAACGCTGAAGGCCTCGGGCAGGGTCGGCTTCGTGGACATCAACGACAACCCGATGGCCCGCGCCCGGGCGAACGCGCTCATGGCGGCGGTCGCCATCGAGCGCGACTGCGACCTGGAGACGATCCCGCACCTGACGCCGCGCGACACCTCGATCATGGGCCTCGAGTCACTGCTTCTCGGCGCCCACGCGGAGGGCGTGCGCAACGTGCTCTCGGTGACCGGCGACCCGCCCGAGGTCGGCGACTACCCGGGCTCGCAGGGCGTCTACGACGTCGACTCGATCGGGCTCTCGAAGATCGTCTCGCACCTGAACCGCGGCGAGGATTACAACGGCAAGGGCATCGACGCGCCGACCTCGTTCTTCCTCGGCGTGGCGGTCAACCCGTCGGCCGACGACCTCAAGACCGAGCTCGACCGCTTCCGCCAGAAGGTCGAGGCCGGCGCGAAGTTCGCGATGACGCAGGCGCTGTTCGACCTCTCGTACCTCGACCGCTTCGAGGAGCGGCTCGGCGGCTGGCCGCTTCCGGTGCTCGTCGGGATCTTCTACGTCCGCAGCTACCAGCTCGCGGTTCGGCTGCACAACGAGGTTCCGGGGATCGTCGTCCCAGAGAGCCGTGCAGCGCCGCCTCGAGCAGGCCGGCCCGAACGCGGGCGCCGAGGGGCTCGCGCTCGCGCGGGAGCTCTACGCGGAGGCGCGCGAGAAGGCGGCCGGCGTCTACGTGATCCCGCCGTTCAAACAGCCTGAAGCGGCGCTCGACCTCCTGGACTAGGACCACGCGAAAGGGGCCGCCGAAGCGGCCCCTTCGAGAGAGTCGGCTGGGCCTAGTGGGCGAGGCCCCCGTGCTGCCGGCTCCGAACGACCAGCGCGCCTGCGGTGCCGGCGATCAGGAGAGCGGCGATGCCGACTCCGATACCGGCGCTGCTCCACGGGATCTCGCTTCCCGTGTTGCTCGGCTCGACGGCGAACCGGCCGAGACCGTACTTCTTGTTCATTCCCTCGCCGCGAGCGTTCATCGCTGCAAGCTCCTGCTTAGTAGGGCCGAAGGAGTACTGGCCGAGGTTGTAATTCCTGGTCAGCGCCTCGCCGTAGAGGTTCATCGCGCGGCGCTCGGGGCCGGTCACTCCGAAGGTCTCGGTGCTACCGAGGCCCGTGGAGATCTCGCTCGCCCGGGTGGAGAACTGGTTGTCCTTGGCAACGAGCGAGACCGGCTTGGCGGCCGCGTTCGAGATCGGGATCACAGCGAAGAGCGCGAGTGAGACTACGAGGCCCTTCAGGATCCGCTTCCTGAGAATGCGCTTGTACATCGATCCCTCTCCTTCCATCTGTGGCGTCCTCTCCATGCCACGACGGTAAGCCCGCCAGGAACCGATGGAAATTGGAGAAACCCCTAGGGTTTCGCCGCGTCTTCCCCCTCGCTCAGGCGCCGTGCAAGCTCTCCCCGCCCGCGCAGGCCGAGCTTCGCGTAGACGCGCGAGAGGTTCGCCTCGACGGTCTTGACCGAGACGAAGAGCGCCGCTGCGACCTCCTTGTTCGAGCGGCCCTCGGCGACCAGCTCGGCGATCTGCCGTTCCGTGGGGGTCAGGCCGCCCTCGGAGCGCCGACGGCCTGCGATCCGGGCAAGCTCGGCGTTCGCGCGGTTGAGGAAAGCCGAGGCGGACAGGTCGTCGAAGGCGGTCGCAGCCTGCTCCAGCCGGTCGCGGGCGTCGGCCTTTCGCTTGGAGCGACGCAGCGCGGCTCCGTACACGAGGAGCGTCCGGGCCTTGTCGAACGGAAGCGGGACCGCCTCGTGCTCGACGAGCGCTTGCTCGAACTCGGCCAGGGCGTCGTCGAGCTGGCCTTCGGCCGCCGCGAGCAGCCCTCGGCACCGGTGTGACGCTGCGATTGCGCCCCGTCGCCCGAGCCGCTCGGCGTTGCCCTGGTACCAGCCGAGCAGCTCTGCGGCCTCTTCGAGCCGGTCGAGCTCGACCAGCGCCTCGACGCAGTCGGGGACGTAGCGGGTGAGGCCGGGCTCTTCGATCCCCTCGGCTCGCGCGAGCTCGACGGGCGGCCGGAGCTGCTCGGCCGCCTCCGCCGCGTGGCCGAGCGACAGCTCGAGCAGCCCGAACGCCGCTGCCGCGAACTGGCACACCGGCATGAACTCCGTCGACCGGCCGATCTCGAGCGCCGCCTCGGCCGCCTCCCGCGCCTCGGGCTCGCGGCCGCTGTGGGCGTCGCACCACGCGCGGACCGCGAGGCCGTACCCGACCAGCGCCTGCTGGCCCGCCTGTTCGGCGATCTCGCGCGCAGCTTCCGCGTTCCGGCGTCCGTGGTCGAAGTCGCCGACCAGGCACTCCGCCTGCGCGAGCAGGACGTAGACATACGCCAGCGACCCCTCGTCTCCGGCCGCGCGCGCCTGCTCGATGAGGTTGTCCGACCGCGACCGGAGCGCGTCCGGGTCCTCCCACCACATGCGTGCCACGGCCGCCGTCCACTCGGGTTGTGCGATGACCCGCTCGGCGCCGACCGCGGGCTGGAGCTCGAGCGCGGCCTCGAGGGTCGCCGCCGCCTCCGGCCGGCCGAGCGTCGCCTCGGCCAGCAGTCTCGAGCTCAGTGCCTGCGCGAGGAGCGAGTCGTCGCCCAGCTCCCGCGCGAGCGTGGCCGCCTCGCCCGCGTGCTCGACCGCCTCGTCCAGGCGGCGTCTCCGCCTGAAGAGCTGGGCCGACGCGCCTTCGAGCGCGCGGGCGCGCAACCCGTCGTCATCGCCTGCCTCCTCGGCCGCCTGCAGGAAGAGGTCGGTCGCGATGGCCAGGTCGTCGGAGTACGAGTGCACATAGGCCAGGCGGGTAAGAACGTCCGCGCGGGCGGGGCCGGGCTCCAGCTGAGCGGCGGCCTCCTCGAGGAGCACGACCCCGCGGCGGCTGTCGCCCGACTCGAAGTGGTAGTAGCCCGCCGCGGCGATCCGGCGGAGCCTGCTCTCCGCGAGCTCCGGCGGGGTCAGCTCCGCGGCCTCCTGGCTCAGGCGGGCGGCGACGGCCGGAGCGCCGCGGGCGCGGGCGCGAAGGGCGCCCTTGTCGAGGCCCGCGGCGACCCGCTCGTCGGGCCCGGTCGCCGCCTCGGCGAGATGGTAGGCGCGCTCGACGGGGTCGGGCACGACCTCCGCCAGCCGCTGGTGAACCTCCCGGCGGCGAGCCGGATCCGCGGATCCATAGGCGCCCGAGGCGAGGAGCGGGTGGAGGAAGCGCACGCTGCCGTGTTCGATCGCGACGAACCCGGCTGCCTCCGCCGCGTCGAGAGCGCCCGCGCTCACCACGTCGTCGACGAGCGCGCACGTCGGCTTTGCCGCGGCCGCGGCCACGAGCAGCCCGCGCTGGCTCTCCTCCGGAAGCGCCTGCAGACGGTCGTGAACGAGGAGGTCGAGGGTCGGCGGCAGCGCCTTGGCGTCGAGCATCTCCGGCGCGCGTGCGAGCTCGAGCGCGAAGAACGGGTTGCCGCCCGAGAGCTCGTGGACGCGGTGCAGGAGCGGCCGGGCGAGCACCGTGCCGAGCCGGTCCTGGACGACCTTGTTCATCGCGAGAAAGTCGAGCGGCCCGATCTCGACGCGCAGGACCTGCTCGGGGGGAAGCGCCTGCTCGAGCCCTTCGTCGGCGTTACCGGGACGGCGCGCCAGCAGAAGCGCGACCGGCTCGTCGCGAAGCCGGCGAAAGGCGAACTGCAGCGCGGCCACCGACGAGCGGTCGAGCCACTGCGCGTCGTCGATCGCCACGAGCAGCGGCCCCTCGGCCACAAGGGCACGAAGCGTGTTCAGCAGGCCCGCGCCGACCGCCCTCCGGTCGGTGCGCCCTCCCCCCGGGCTCTCGAGCAGGAGCGCCGCCTCGAGCGCGCTCCGCTGGGGCGGTGGCAGCTCGCGGGCGACGTCCCCGAGCGCCGGGCCTAGGAGGTCGGCGAGGCTCGAGAACGCGAGCTCGGCCTCGCTCTGAGCGGGAGCAGCCCGGAGCACGCGAAACCCGCGCTCCTCGGCGCCCTCGACGGTCGCCTGCCACACGGTCGTCTTCCCGATCCCGGGCTCGCCTTCGACGACGACCGCCCCGGACGCGCCCAGCGCGAGGAGGAACTCGTCGATGGCGGCAAGTTCTTGTTCCCTGCCGACGGCATGGGCAGCGGTGGTGGCCATCAGCCCTCGCGAGGAATGGTACGACGAGGCGCTAGCGGGCGCAGGGGCCGGTCGAGACCGGGCCGCGTGCAGAGGCGAGCGCCCGCCGGAGGATCGACGCTGGCACGCCGTAGCCGCCCGACCCGTTCGCGCGCGCCGCGAAGACCGTCGCCTGCACGGCCCCGGCGGCATCGACCGCGGGCCCGCCCGAGTTCCCGTGCTCAACGTCTCCGCTCAGGCTGGTCACGGTTCGCGTGACCGGGCCGTTGCCGTACGAGTCGTCGCTGAGGACGTTCGCGGTCGTGCCGATCCTGCCCGGGACCGAGTCGAACGGGCCGTCGTGCGGGTAGCCGACGATCGCCACCGGCGCGTTCAGGGTCGGGTCCACGAAGCGCAGCGGCCGCGCGGTGAGGCCGGGCACGCGCAGGATCGCGATGTCGTTCCGCGTGTCATAGGCGACCGTCGTGGCCCGCAGCGGGCTACCGGAGAACGGCGTCACCGTCGTGTCCTCCTCGCCCGCGACGACGTGCGCGGCGGTGACGACGAGCCGCGACGCGACGACCCAGCCGCTCCCCTCGACGCCGAGCCCGCAGGCCGTCCCCAGCACGCGCACGACCGAAGGAGCCGCGCGCCGGACGCCCGGTTGCCGCAGGACGCTCGGGTCGAGCGGCCGCGTCGGAACCGCCGGCCCGGTCAGGCTCTGGAACGGGTCGATTCGCCCGAGCGCGTTCAGGATCGTCCGCGGCGGCACGATCTCGTTCAGACGCTGGAGCACGACCGACTGCTGCACCGAGCGCCGCAGCTGCGCCTGGCCAGGAAGCTGGAGCGCCATCGCGCCAAGCACCCACACCGCGACCAGGCCGACGAGCGCGCCAGCCAGCACCCCGAACGCGGAGTCGACGACCCGCAGGCTCCGGCGCTCGCGGCTGCGGACGGCAGCTCCAAGCGAGCTTCCGACGACCTCGAAGAGCACGGCGAGGGTGATCGCGCCGACGACCGCGAACACCGGCGCGTACGGCGAGCTCGAGCCGCCGGACAGGAGCACGGGCGCGAGCCGCCCGCCGACGATCGCGCCCACGACGAGACCCGCGAGCGAGAGCCCGCTCCACACGAAGCCCTGCGAAGCGCCTCCGAGCGCGGCGAGGACGACGAACGCCACGGCTAGCCAGTCGACGATGGTCATGCCCTAGGGCACCGCTCGCGGTGCCGTCATCAGGACGTGCGGGCTCTGCCCGCGCGTCCGTCTGAACTGACCGGTCGACCCGACTGCGTTCATACGATGGCTCTAGGCTACGGCCCGTGGAGGGCGCCGAGCTTCAGGAGTTCATCGACCGCTACAACGCGGCCTGGAACGACCACGACGTCGCGGCGATCGTCTCGATGCACACGGAGGACTCGGTCTTCGAGAACCACGTCACCGGAGACGTCAACGTCGGCCGCGAGCAGATCGGCAAGGCGATCACGGGCATCTTCGCGGTCTTCCCCGACCTGAGCTTCGAGGGCCGCCGGACGTACATCCGCGAGGACCTGGTCGTCCAGGAGTGGACCGCCCGCGGCACGCACGAGGGGACCATGACGCGCTCGGGGATGGAGGTGCCTCCGACCGGGCGGAAGGTCGAGTACAAGGGCATGGACGTCATCCCGATCCGCGAGGGCCTCGTCGCGCGCAAGGACGTCTACTCGGACTCGGTCACGCTCCTGCGCCAGCTCGGACTGACCGAGATCTCCTAGCTAGACTGTCCCCCGCTCCCGGGGGCGTAGTTCAGTTGGTTAGAACGCCGGCCTGTCACGCCGGAGGTCGCGGGTTCGAGTCCCGTCGCTCCCGTAAAGTCCTGAAAATAGCCATCTTCCGTTGTCTGGTTGGGCACAGTAACCCGACTGCCTTCTCAGATTCCGCGCACATCCCGCACGGAAATCGGGCTCAATCCAGGGCTCCGGCGCTCGCGATCGCAGCTAGCTCACATGCGGCTCCGGACACTTGGGAGAAAGTGGAAGCGCCGGCGGCCGGAGAGTCCGTGTAGCCACCGAGACCTGCGACCCGTCCGTGGCGTAGCGTTGCATCCGCACCAGGACGCGCCCCCGAGTCCTCGATGATCCACGCGACCATTCAGCTGCTTCTTTACGCGCTCCTTGCGGGGTTCAGCGCGCTCGCGTTCGCGGCGACCATCGCAGTCATGCAGGCGGGCCGGCTGAAGACGCTCGGGTTCGGCACCGGGTTCGTCCTCGGCCAGTTGTTCACCTGCTCGCTCTTCGTCATCTTCGGCGTCGTCGTTACGGGCGCGAGCAAGCGGACCCACTCGGCGTTGCTCGCCACGCTCGAGCTGCTCCTCGCGCTCCTCCTCATCGCAGTCGCGCTTCGGGTCCGGCGCGCGCCTCCGGTCGAGACGGAAGGATCGAGCGAGCGCACGCAGGCGGTGCTCGAGCGGCTCAGCCGCATGCGTTTCCTCACCACGTCGTTCGCCGGCTTCGTCCTCGGGATCGGCGGCCCGAAGCGCCTGCTGCTCACCGCGCTTGCCGCCACGGCGATCACCACCGCGGGCGTTCGCGACGCGGGAGAGGCCGCGCTGGTCGTCTGGTACTGCGCACTGGCGACGGTGCTCGTCTGGGGGCCGGTGATCGTCTACGTGCTCCTCGGAGACCGAGCCGTCGGAGTCATGACGCGCGCCCAGCAGCGACTCGCGCGTCGTCAGCCGGGGGTGAAGGTCTACGCGCTCCTAGTGCTGGCCGGGATACTGATCCTCGATGCCGTGAGCCTTCTACTGTAGATCCCCGGACGCGCGTCTACGCCGCGGGCGTCGCCATGGACGAGGAATCGACGTCGACCGCGTCTGCGGTCTTCGCCTCCTCCGTGGCCCGTGTGATCGACACCGCCGCCGCGAGCGCCAGGCCAAGGGCGGCGTAGGCGACGACCTTGTGCCAGGTCGGGTCGGCCAGCCGCTCGTCCAACAACAGGGTGCCGACGAGGATCCCGACGAGCGGGTTCAGCACCGACGTCATGGCAACGGACGGCGCCAGCCTGCCCGTCGCCAGCGAGACCTGCTGCACGAGGAAGGCGAGGATGCCGGCGACGGCGAACGCCCAGAACTCCCAGTTCGAGAGCATCCCGGCGACGCCATCGGCGTCCAGAGTCTCGGCGGTCGGCTTCCAGAGCGAGGCCGAAAGTCCATAGAGCAGCCCGGCGCACGCTCCGAACGCCGCGGCCTTGCGGGCCAGCGAGCCGCGCTCTCCGAAAACGACGAGCAGGGCCGAGGCGATTCCGAGCACGACGATGACGATCGCCCACTCCCACGAAGGCGCGTCGTCGTTCCCCGAGGCGGCGTCGCCCACCCCGATGAAGAGCGCCAGCCCCAGCACGACAAGCCCGGCCGCCACGACCTGTTCCCGGTTTACGTGCTGCTGTGTCAGCAAGTACCCGAGCGGGAGCGCGAAGACGATCGTGGTGACGAGGAGTGGCTGGATCACGGCCAGCTTCCCGTTGTCGAGCGCGACTGCCTGGAAGACGTAGCCGGCGAGCAGCGCGAGCGTGCCGAGCAGCCACCACGTCTGCTTCGCCAGCCGGACGAAGGAGCTCGGCTCGCCGAGCGAGACCTCGCCCATCCCGAGCGCGCCCTTCTGCTGGAGCGTCGCCGCCAGGGCGAAGAGGCAGGCCGCGCCGAGGGCGAGGAGGTCCGCCACGACTCAGGAGCTTACGCCGTCTCGAGGCCGACGACTGTGCGAGCCCTCGTGGGTCACCGCGAACGCGCGAAGACTGGACCGGACGGCCTTTCTCCGTCTCCGCGCTCTCAGCGAAATCGAGGGTCTGCGTTATGCGGCAGGGTTCCAGTCCCGTCGCGAGCTAGGCGTCGTACGTTCCGCCGAACACTGCCGCCTGGGGCTTGGACTTGTGACCGGCGTCCTGGAGGATCGCCGGGACCTCGGGGTTGGAGACGAAGTTCTGCCACCCGTCCTCGTCCCAGTCGAAGAGCACCCAGACCCTGTCCTCCTCGTTGGGATCGCGAAAGACGGTCGAGCCCTTGGACCCGTGCTGCCTTCGCTTCTCGGCGCTCTTGGTCGAGAAGACCTCGATCCAGCGGTCGAAATCCTCGACCTTCGTCGTTGCCAGAAGCATCTCTTCCTCTCCGTTGTCCCCGGCGCCACCGCTCCACGCCGATGGTGAGGGGCGAGCCTACGGGACAACGGCATCCAGCCTGAGCCTTCAGGTCGACTGGGCTCGCTGGGGTGGGCTGGGCCTGGAAATGTAAGGACTCCCGTCTCCGTATCTTTGGGCGCGCTGGATCCGCGGCGCCCCCGATGCGGTCGAAAAGCGCGAGCGCGAGCATTTCTGGCGGAGGTGAGAGCGATGAGGCGACTCTCGAGGTGGGTACCGACTCTCGCAGTGCCGTTGCTGCTTGTGCTCGCGGTACCAGCCGCCGCGACTCGCACGCCGACGCGGAAACTGAAGCACGCGAGCGGGCCGATCGTGGCCCTGGCGATGGACGGCCCGCGTGTCGTCTACAGCACCCAGGGCAATCGGGTGTATGTCTGGAACATCCGCTCGGGCGCGACTTCGCAGGCGCGCGACTCTTCGAGCAGCACCTTCCCGCTCGTTCAGGAGGTCGCGATCGCCGGGACGCGGGTTGCCTGGATCACGCGCGACGTGGCCGGCAACTCTGAAGAGACAAACGAGGATCTCTACACCGCGTCCCTCAATGGGGCGGGAGCGAGGAAACTCGCACACGCGTTCCGGGTCCACGATTTCGGGCTGGACGATATTCAGCGCTGGAATGGGGATTGGATCGGTGGTCTGGCCGGCACCGGCAAGTTGCTCGTCGTCAGCAGGTGGACAACGGCGCCAAACCCCGGCGGCTCGACATTTGAGACGATCTCAAACGCCCGTCTGAGCCTGATCAGCGCGACTGGCGGGCGGCTGCACCCGATCGCTGGCGGTGAGGACTCGATCGTGTCGGCGTCTGTGGATTCGGGTCACGTGGCAGTCCTGCGGCCTAACGGCAGCGTCGGCATCTACTCGGCAACTGGCGTCCTGCTGAGGCAGGTCACCCCGAGTTCGGCGCAGGAGATCGCGCTGGGCGGCGGTCGGTTGGTCGTGCTGACGAAGACGAAGACACTCGACGTATACGACGCGAAGACGGGGGCGTTCGAGCACAGCTGGCCGGTCAAGACCAAAGCGCATCTGCAAGCGGGGTACCTACGGGCCTACGGGAGGATCGCGCTCTTCTCGGTCGCGCCCGGCCGCTCGAGCCGGAATCTGCGCTTCATGGATCTGAAGACAGGCAGGAACGTCGCCCTGCCGACCATTTTTCGGTCGGCCTGGAGCGATGCCTCGGTGGGGCCACTCGGTGTGGTGTACGCAGTCAGCAACGGCAAAGCCTATGGTGGACATGTTCCATCCGGAACGCTCGTCTTCCTGTCCACGGCCCGGGTACTCGCGGACATCTCGATAGGCCACGTGACATGAACGCGAGGAAGCGCCTCGTCTTCTTGCTCGCGGTACCGCTGTTGTTGCTTGCGCTTACGGCAAACACCGCAAGCGGGCCTGCTGCAGGGACGGCAAAGCCCGCCAAGCTGCGCACGCTGGTGACGACCTCCGGAATCGAAGCATTCGCGCAGGACACGGATTCACTCGCCTGGGTCGACTACGGACACGCGGTTCACATCAAGCGCGTGTCCAAGCCCGGTCAATCGGTTGTCGGCTGGGTTGAAACAGACGTGATCGGCGGCGGCCCTGTACCGCCTCCGGAACTGGCGCTTGCGGGAGTGCGCGCCCTCTGGCCAGGCTATGCCGGCGGGGCGAGTCGTGAAACGGTCATCAAGACGGGCGCGCTGGGCGAACGACCCAAGAAGGGCGAGCGCCGGGCAGCGATCGTCACCATCTTCTCGTACAGCAACGACACCTACACGGGCACCTATTTGGCTGGTCTCGCCGGAGACGGCCCGACGCTCGTCCTCGGATACACCGACGAGGTCTGCCCAGGCGAGCTGTGCAGACTGTTCGAAGTGGCCGGAGGCGGGGTGACGCGCGTCATCAGCCGCAGGGCGTCTGCCCGGATCCCGGGCGTCGATCCTCCCGCCATGCTCGCCGCCTCGCACGGGCGGATCGCCGATGTCCCAGCCACCGAGGTCCCTTGGCCTGGGGCAGGCATCCCGTCGCTGCCTGCCGTCGCAGAGAACGGGCCGGTTGAGGTCTACGACCTCGCCGGACGAAAGATCTCGACTGTCAACCCAGTGGGCACCGTTCGCGTTGTCGCGCTCTCCTGGCCGCAACTAGGGGTGCTGGTGCGACGGCACGACCGGACGCAGGCGATCGAGCGCTACAACGCCACGAGCGGCGCACTCATCGCAACCACAGTCGTTCCTTCGACTGCCGCAGATCTGGCGCTCGGAACGGGCGGACCGGTCTACCGTGTCGGCAGGGCGATCTACACGATTCGCGCCGGGCACCCGGCGCTCGTCTGGCGCGCGAAGGCGCAACCGATCGGCCTCTCGATCGAGGGAAGGCGTGTGGCTTGGGCTGTAAACCTCGAGGGCCGAGGGCGCATCGTTGCCCTGACGCTCCGCTAGGTGATTCCGGGCCTGCTCAGACGAGAGGAGGCACGCCAGGCTCGGGGCGCCTGACTTCGATGTTCGGGAAATGCGGGTTCGAGTCCCGTCGCTCCCGTCTAGACGCCGCAAGGCGGCGTTTGCCGTTTCGGCCTCGGTCTCCGTTGCTCGCGAGGTCGATGAGCCGGAATCAGAGCGAGATCGTCGTCCCGACCGCGCTCTGCACGAACGCATCGGGGAAGCGATGCGCGAGGCGGTGCACGGCCTTCCAGCCCGTGCAATGCGCCGGCATCAACAGCTCGGGCTGGAGGTCGTCGAAGGCCGCCACCGTCGGCTCGATGATGGGCTCGAACATCGGACCGCTGAGGTGGAACCCTCCGATGACGGCGGCGACGCCCGTCTCGCCCGTAAGCCGCTGCGCATGCCTCACCACATTGACGATCCCGGCGTGACCACAGCCGGTGAGGACCAGGAGGCCGCGATCGGCAAAGCGCATCACGATCGCCTGGTCGTCGAGGATCAGCGGGTCCGGTTCCCAGCTGCCGTGAACGTGTGCTTCGTGTCCCATGAAGCCGGTCTCGAAGGGTGTTGTGCGATCGACCTCGCCCGTCACGAGCACCGAGCCGTCGAGCAGGAACGACGGTTGTCGTTCCTCGACAATCTCGAAGCCCGCGCCCTCGAGTGCGGAGCGGCTGGTCGCGGGCAGCTCGCCCGGCTCGAGGCCCGGGATGGCGATGCGCCGACGTCGCCAGAAGTCGGGGTGGATGAGCACGGGAAGGTTCCTTCGTCCGAGCTCCTTGGCGATTCCCTCCATCCCGGCGACGTGGTCCCAGTGACCGTGGCTGAGCACAATCGTCTCGATGTCACCCGGCCGGACCTCGAGCCGGCGCATGTTCTCGACGACACCGGTTGGCGTCACACCCGCGTCGAAGAGGATCGTGCGCTCGCGACCGCCAGTCGTCACGCGAACGAGCGCCGAGAAGCCGGGCTGGGCAACCAGGGCGTCAGGCAGGCCGTCCTCGGTGAGCGCCGAGGCAGCGCGCGGCTTCGCGAGCTGGTGCAGCCAGGTCGTGCGCTCGACATGCTCCGTCGGGAAGAGCAGGGGGTCGGTCACGTTGTCCATCAGGATCGTGATCCGGACGGCGTCGACCGGCGCGAGCGGGATCGTGACCATGGCTGAGGCCAAGAATGTCAGCTGCGCTCTCGGCCAGGCCGAGTCCCGTCTTCTGCCGTCAGATCACGTGGCTGCGTACAGAGCGATCAGGCCGCACGGAACGAGCAGGTCGTACCAGAAGACGTGGCCGGCGATGTTCCTAGAGCGACTCGTCGATAGTCAGCCGCGGGCGCCGCTCGCAGCGTCTGCCATCTTCTCCAGTGCCTGGTCGATCGTGAAGCTCGCCGCCTTCTGGCGCGGTGGGAAGTCCTTGAACGTGGCGAGGAACTCGGCCACGATCGCCTGGGCCGCGAGGATCATGTAGGCCTTCGACAGGTACCAGTCCCAGTACGTGTTCGAGGTCGTGTCCGCCCGCTCGAACGGATCCATTCGGAGGTTGAAGAGCTTCGGCACGCGCAGCGTGGTGAACGGCTCCGCCCACAGCTCGAGCGTTCCGCGTGCCCGCTGCTCCATGAAGACCAGCTTCCAGTTGTCGTAGCGCAGCGCGACGAGATCCCCGTCGTCCGAGAAGTAGATGAACCCCTTGCGCGGGCTCTCGTCCTCTTCCCCGGTCAGGTAGGGCAGGAGGTTGTAGCCGTCGATGTGCACCTTGAACGTCTTTCCCGCCGCCTCGTGGCCCGTCTTCAGCTTCTCAACGACGTCGGGCTCGCCTGCGGCCGCGAGGAACGTGGGCAGCCAGTCGTGGAGTTGCACAATCTCGTTCGAGACCGTCGCCGTCCGCGATCCTTCCCGGCCAGCGCACCATCATCGGGACACGGAACGCGCCCTCCCAGTTCGTGTTCTTCTCGCTGCGGAACGGCGTCATCGCCCCGTCCGGCCACGTGTTCATGTGCGGGCCGTTGTCGGTGCCGTACAGCACGATCGTGTCCTCGGCGATCTCGAGCTTGTCGAGCAGGTCGAGGAGCTGGCCCACGTTCTTGTCGTGGTCGATCATCGTGTCGTGGTACGGGGACTGCCAGCGTCCGGCCTGTCCGAGGCTCCGGCGCTTCGTGTGCGTCCGGAAGTGCATGTGCGTGAAGTTCACCCAGCAGAAGAACGGCTTGCGCCGCCGGTGCTGGCGCTCGATGTAGTCGCACGCTGCCGTCGCGAACTCGTCGTCGCACGTCTCCATCCGCTTCCTTGTCAGCGGTCCCGTGTCCTGGATCCGCTGCTTCCCGACGCGGCCCCAGCGCGGGTGCTCCTTCGGGTCGTCCTTCGTCGTCGCCTTGCAGCGCAGCACGCCGCGGGGCCCGAACCGCTCGCCAAACCGCTCGAATCCGTGCTTCGCCGGGTAGTCCGGCTCCTCCGGCTCCTCTTCGGCGTTCAGGTGGTAGAGGTTCCCGAAGAACTCGTCGAAGCCGTGGACGGTCGGGAGGAACTTGTTCATGTCGCCGAGGTGGTTCTTGCCGAACTGCGCCGTGGCGTAGCCGTGGTTCTTGAGGAGCTCGGCGATCGTCGGGTCCTCCTCCTGGAGGCCGACCGACGCGCCGGGCAAGCCGACCTTGCTCAACCCCGTGCGGAAGACGCTCTGGCCGGTGATGAAGGACGACCGGCCGGCGGTGCAGCTCTGCTCGCCGTAGGAGTCGGTGAAGCGCATCCCCTCGTTCGCGATGCGGTCGATGTTCGGCGTGCGGTACCCCATCAGCCCGTCGCTGTAGCAGCTCAGGTTCGTGATCCCGATGTCGTCGCCCCAGATCACGAGGATGTTCGGCTTGTCCTGCGGCATGGGTCTCCCCTCGTCGTCGAGATCCCGGCTACGCGCGCACGATGCAGCGGAAGCCGAGGTGGTTGGTGGACGTGTCGACCGCCTGCGCCATTCGCGCCGCTGGCCGGTAGCGCTGGCAGTAGTTGGGCGCGCACAGGTGCGAGCCGCCCTTCATCACCTTGCGCGGGATCGCCGTGGAGTCGTTCGGGTCGATGCTCGAGGCCCGCAGGTCGCCCGCGCAGCACGGCGAGCTCGGCTGGTGGTTCGACGTGTACCAGTCGGCCGTCCACTCCCACACGTTCCCGGCCACGTCGTAGAGGCCGTAGCCGTTCGGCGGGAACCTGCCGACCGGTGAAGTTCCTTCGAAGCCGTCGAGGAGCGTGTTCTCGTACGGGAACTCGCCCTGCCACGTGTTCGCCATCGGTTTCCCCTTCGGCATGAACTCGTCGCCCCAGGCGAACTCGGCGCCCTCGAGGCCGCCGCGCGCCGCGAACTCCCACTCGGCCTCGGTCGGCAGGTCCTTCCCGGCCCAGGCTGCGTAGGCCTCCGCGTCGGCGTACGCGATGTGCACCACGGGGTGCCGCTCGCGCCCGTGCAGCGTGCTCTCCGGCCCCTCGGGATGGCGCCAGTCGGCGCCGCGGGTCCACGTCCACCAGTTGAAGTGGTTGCTCAGGTCGACCGGCCCCGAGGTCTTCTGAAACACCACGGATCCCGCGAAGAGCATGTCCTCCTGTGCGCCGGGGTACTGCTCGGGATCGGGATCCTTCTCGGCCCACGTCACGTGCCCGGTCGCCTTCACGAAGCGCGTGAACTCGAGGTTCGTGACGGGGTGCTCGTCGAGCCAGAACCCGTCAACCGAGACCTCGCTGACCGGAGCCTCCTCCGGATAGTGCCGGTCGGAGCCCATTGCAAACGTGCCCCCGGGGATCCACGCCATCCCCTTCCTGTCCGCTCGTGCCTCGGTCGGTGCCTGGGCCATGCGGCTCGACCCTATCGCGGCGCCCTCGAGCGTGTGCCGCTACTTGCCGATCGCGGCGATGAGCGCCATCAGGATGAAGCCGGCCCCGATCCCGATCAGGAGCCAGGCACCGAAGTCGCCCAGCAGGATGCCGAGCCCGGCGCCCACCACGATCCCGCCGACAAACGCCGGACCGCCGTACGCATAGCCGCGTCCCGACGACGCCGCGCGGTCGGCAGGTTCTTGCGCCGCGCTCGTGGCGGGCTCGTCCTGTGCGTGCATGGCAACCTCCTTCCGAAGTCACCCCGAGCATCGCGAGGCCGTTGCGAGGCGACATCGGGGATGGTGCTGATCATGGGTTGTGGTTAATGCCTGAGCCTCAGATCGCGAGCATCGACCTCTTCTGGCTGCCCCTCGGCGCGGGTGGGCACTCCGTCCGGCTGAACGGAAAGGTCTTCGAATGGCTCGCGGCGGGCCTGGCCCGCCGCGAGCGTTGCGACCTCTACCACTCTGCGCTCGAAGTACACGTGCCGAGTGGCCGTTTCACCATCGAGCAGGGGCCGGCGTCTGCTGACCGCACGGCACACGGGGTCGTCGCAGGCGGCCCTGTCGGCGCTCGCAGCCTGGGCCGCTTCCGGCTCTTCCGTTACGAGATCCGGCGCTGGCGGGACGGCGTCATCCCCGCCGTCGCCGAGGCCGTTGCGAGCCCGATCCGATTGAGCAACGACCCCGAACCTGCAGGCCGCCTGCTCGATCTCGTGCCCGAGGTGCCGACGCCGACCTGGGGCCGAGACGAGCTCCACACCGGCGAGATGTGGAACTCGAACTCGACCATCTCGTGGCTCATCGCGCGCTGCGGGCTGGACGTGGACGCGATCCCGCTGCCTCCGCGCGGGCGAGCCCCAGGGTGGCGCGCCGGCGTGGCGGTGGCAGGTCGCGGGTAGCGGTTATCCGCTGCTCTCGAGCGCTTCGATCTGCTTGCGAAGCGTCGCGATCTGGATCTCGAGCTCGACGCGCCCGGGACCGAGCAGCGGGGCGCGCTCGAGCTGCTTGTAGAGCTCCGCGAGCTCGCGTCTGGCCGCGTCGATCGGTGCGTCTTCCCCGGTCATGGTTCCGCCAAGTCTACGACCGGGGCTGCTCCACGACGTCCAGCCCGAGCCAGGAGGCGAGGTCCTCCACCTCGGCCTGAACGGCCTTCGCCATGGGGCGCGTGAACTCGACGTCCTCGTGGATCGCGTTGACCCGGAGCACCGAGGCCTTCCGGTCGGCGATGGCGTCGAGCTTCCCGATCAGGCGGTCCTTGTGGAGGATTGGGAGGGCGAAGTAGCCCCAGCGGCGCTTGGCAGCAGGCTTGTACATCTCGAGCGTGTACTCGAAGTCGAACAGCTCCAGCGCGCGGTCGCGGTCGTAGACGAGCCGGTCGAACGGCGAGAGCAGGGCCGTTCGGCCCTCGAAGTCCCCGCCAAGTGCGGCGGGATCGACGCGCCACTCGCCCTTCACGCCCTCGACGACGGCCGGCTCACCGGCCTCTCCGACGACGACCGGCTCGACCGGGAGGGCCGTGCCCTTCTGCCTGGCGATGCCGAGCGATACGAGCCGGCGGCGGTCTCTCTCGCGCTCGGCCTCCTCGACCGACAGCACGGCGACATCGGCCGGGTAGACCCGCTCGGGCAGGTCCCAGACCCGCTCCCGCCCGACGCGTCCGGAGATCGCGACCTCGCCGCGAACCATCAGGAACTCGAGCATCTGGGTGACGTTGCGGTTGTTGGTCCAGCCCGTCGAGGCCCATGGCACGACGCACGTGTCGGGGATGTCGCGCGAGGTCAGCGGCCCCGAGCTGCGCAGCTGTTTCAGGACGTCGCGGCGGAAGCGGTCGTTGTCGCGCAGCCAGGTACGAGATCGCTCGTAGCTGGGGAAGCCGGACGCGCCCGCGAGGACGAGGCCAAGGTCGCCCATCGGCCGGATGAGCGCGTTGTGCTCGAAGAGCGTGCGGTCCTCCTCGAGCGCTTTCGTGAGCCGAGTCGGCTGATACGCGGAACCGAGGCGGCTCCAGGCCACGAGGTCGGCGCTGGGCGCGATGGCGGCGGTCGGGTCGATCTGCAACAGCGTCAGCTGCTGCACGACCTGAAGCATGTCGGTCGGGCGCGGCGCGTCGAGCAGCTGCGCGTGCACCGCGATGCGCCGGGCCTGCGCCTTGGTGAGCCGGTGCACGAAGAGGAGGCTACGCCAAGGTGGGGTGCGGGGCGGCGGGCCGAGCCGAGGTAGCTAGCGCCGGGGGATCCGGTTGCCGCGAACTCGGAGCGGGGCCGCCCCTCCCCGGTTGCGCGCCTCCCGAGCCTACGGGTGGAGCACCTGCCCAAAAGGGTGATATCCGCCACCCGCCGGGCAAGAACTTTCCGCTCCTAGCGAAATTCGGTCAGCCTTCGCGGGACGGGACGATCACGAGCGGGCACGGCGCGTGATGGGCGAGCCGCTGGCTGACGGAGCCCAGGAGCAGGCTCGCCGCCGTGCCGTGGCCGCGCGAGCCGACGACGAGAAGCGTGGCGTCACGCGCCTGCTCGATCAGCTTCGCGGCCGGGTTGCCTTCGATCGCGACGCCCTCGGCCTCGACGCCGAGGCCGGCCGCGAGCTCGACGCCCGAGCGCACGACCTCTTCGGCGTGCCGTTCGGCCTCGAGGAAGGCGTCGGGCGTCGCCGCGAAGACCTCGCCCACGTACGTGGCGGGCGCAGCCTCCCACGCGGAGACAATCCGGAGCGGAAGCCCGCGAAGCGTCGCCTCCTCGGCGGCGAAACGGAGCGCGGCCTCGGCTCCCGGCGAGCCGTCGAAGCCGAGCACGATCGCAGGCGTCGCGCTCACATTCACTCGACGGATGGTTGCGGAGTGCCGGTCGCGACGGCAGTCAGATGCTCCGGCCGGCCTCCCGGGACGGCGAGCGACGCGATGACTCCCGCTGCGAGCGCGGCGGCCATGATCACGAACGACAGCGTGTAGCCCCGCTCGTTCGGCAGTCCGTCCGCGAGCAGACTCGCTGCAAGAATGCTCGCCGCGACCTGGCCGCCCAGGGCTCCGCCGATCGTGCGCATGACGGTGTTCATCCCGGTGGCGACACCGGTCTGCTCAGGCGGGACGGCCTCGACGATCAGGTTGGCCATCGAGGCGAACGCAAAGCCGACGCCCACGCCGAGGAGCAGCGCGGCGAGATAGATCTGCCAGTGCTCGGAGTGGGCCAGCGCGAGGAGCACGAACGCGAGCATCGTGATCGTCGAGCCGAGCACGAGCGGTACCTTGGAGCCGAACCTGCCCGACAGCCGTCCGCCCAGCGGGCTGGCGATCATCATCGCGAGCGTGCTCGGGATCAGGAAGAGCCCGGCCTCGGTCACCGACGACCCGAACCCGTAGCCGTTCGAGACAGGGGTCTCGACGAACTGCGGGATGAGGACGAACGCGCTGTACATCCCGAACCCGAGCAGGAACCCGGCGAGGTTCGTCGTCCAGACGCCGCGCAGCCGCATCATCTTGATGTCGACCAGCGGGCCCGCCGACCTCATCTCGACCCGAACCCACGCGAGCGCGAGCACGACGGCCGCGACCATCAGACCGAGCGTGCGGCCCGACAGCCACCCCCAGGTCGGAGCCTCGCTGATCGCGACGAGGAGGGCGATCAGCCAGAGGGAGAGGAGCACCGCGCCCGTCCAGTCCACCTCGCCCGGCGCGCGAACCGGGGACTCGGGGATGATCAGCACGGTTGCGAGCGTGGTCACGGCGATCACGACGAGCGGGATCCAGAAGAGCCAGTGGTAGTCGAGGTGGGCGAGGATCGGCCCGGCGAGGATGATTCCGAGGCCCGCGCCCACGCCGAGCAGCCCCGAGATGAGCGCGATCCCGCCGGCGACGCGCCTCGGCGGGAACTCGTCGCGGACGATCCCGAACGCCAGCGGGAAGATCGCGCCGCCCAGACCCTGGATCACGCGCGCGACGATCATCACCGGCAGCGTCGTCGCCAGAGCCGCGAGGAGAGTTCCCGCACCCAGCCCGGCGAGCACCACGACGAGGGTGCGCTTCTTCCCGAACATGTCGCCGAGGCGTCCTGCGATCGGCGTCGCCACGGATGCCGCCAGCAGGTAGGCGGTGAAGATCCAGGTGACGCCCGTCGGCGTGGTGTCGAAGTCGCGCTGAAGCGTCGGCAGCGCGGGCACGACCAGCGACTGCAGCATCGCGTAGGCGCCGCCACCCAACGCGAGCACCGCGAGGATGCGGCCCGGATGCGGCGAGATGCGAGCTGCGTGGCCGCCCATCCGAGGGACGATAGCCAGAAACCGGAGGCTGGCCTCCGGTTTTTGGGCGGGGACGAACTTTCCGCTCCTAGCGAACTTCGGTCATCCTTCGCTGGATGGCGCGCCTGCTGGACGAGCTCGGCGACACCTACGCGGACGCCGCCGTGGATGAGACCCTCGACGGCTGACACCCCGACGACCGCGGATCGTCTCAAGAGGCTCCCGTGGCGGCACATCCTGGGGATCGGGCTCGGGGTCGTCGTGGTCGTCGCCACCTTTGCGTTCGTCCTGCCGCGGATCGCCGACTACCGCGACGTCTGGGACGTCGTCAAGACGCTCTCCTGGACGGACATCGCCCTTCTCGCGGGCGCGACTGCCCTGAACCTCGTCACGTTCGCGCCGCCCTGGATGGCCGCGCTGCCCGGCCTTCCCTTCCGCCAGGCGTTCGTCGTCACCCAGGCGTCCACGGCGTCGACGTACATCGCTCCGGGAGGCGTCGCGGTCGGGATGGCGCTCTCGTTCGCGATGCTCCGAGCTTGGGGCTTCGCGAGCTCGCCGGTCGGCCTCGCGGTCGCGGTCACCGGCGTCTGGAACCAGCTGACGATGCTCGCCTTCCCGACGATCGGGCTCGGGCTGCTGACCCTGACCGGCGAATCGAGCACGGCGCTCGACACGGTCGCCTACCTCGGGCTCGCGATCTTCGTGATCGTCATCGCCGCCTTCGCGGCGGGCCTGAGCACGCCCACGCTCGCACGGCGCGTCGGCGACCTCGCCGCGCGGATCGCGTCCCGGGGCCTGCGGCTGATCCGGAAGAGCCCTGTCGAGTGGGACGGCGAGGCGTTCGTCTCCTTCCGGAACCGGGCCAACCGCCTCCTCAAGCGCCGCTGGCACGTGCTCACGCTCGCGACGCTGGCCGGCCATCTCAGCGTCTTCCTCGTGCTGCTCGTGTCGCTCCGGGTTCTCGACGTCCCCTCGAGCGAGGTGAGCGCCGCCGAGGCGTTCGCCGCATGGTCGTTCGTCCGTCTCCTCGGCTCGATCCCGATCACGCCCGGCGGGCTCGGCGTGATCGAGCTCGGCTTGACGACTGCTCTCGTCGGCTTCGGCGGCAATCAGGCCGGGGTTGTCGCGGCCGTGCTCGTCTACCGCGTCCTGACGGTCGTGCCCACCCTGGTCATCGGCCTCGGAACCGGGGTGGCCTGGAAGCGCTTCCGGCCCGACCACGTGCCGACGGAGGCGTAGGCGCTAGAGGTCCGCGTAGGGCTCGACGCTCATGTACTTGAAGCCGGAGTCGACGGCCAGCGTCACGATCACGGCCTGAGAGCCGAGCCGCTCGGCCAGCCGGTGCGCGCCGACGACGTTCGCCCCGGTCGAGATGCCCGCGAAGATCCCGTCCTCGGCCGCGAGCCTGCGCGTCATCTCGATCGCCTCCTGGTCGCCGACCGGCTCGAGGTGGTCGACCTTCTCCGGGTACCAGTGCGGCATGACGAGGCCGGTCCACCCCTGGATCAGGAAGGAGCCGCGCTCGCCGCCGCCGATCGCGGCCGACCCGGCCGGCTCGTGCGCCTGGATGAACACCCCGTGCGGCTTGAGCGCCTCGGAGACGCCCATCAGCGAGCTCGCCGTGCCGAGCCCCTGGCAGAACCCGGTCACGCGCCCCTCGCTCTGTTCCCAGATCTCGCGGCCGAGCCGGTCGCGGTGGTCCGGGATGATGTACGGGTTGTTGAACTGGTCGGTCGCGTAGTGGCCGGGCAGCTTCGCGAGCTCGGCGGCTCGGGCGACCATGTTCTCGATGTCCTGCGCCGTCACGTTGGGACGGCCCGCGACCGACTCGACCACGTCGAGCTCGGCGCCGAGCGCCCGCATCAGCTGGAACCGCTCCTCGGTGAAGCATTCGGCGATCACGATCAGCGCGCGGTAGCCCTTCGCGCGGCAGACGAGCGCGACCGCCGGGCCGGTGCTGCCTCCGGTGTACTCGACAACGGTGTCGCCGGGCGAGATGAGCCCGTCCCGCTCGGCGCCCTCGATCATCGCCTGCGCCATCCGGTCCTTCAGCGAGCCGGTCGGGTTCGTGTACTCGAGCTTCAGCCAGAGCTCGGCGCCGTTCTCCGGCGCGCAGTGGCGAACCCGAACGAGCGGCGTGTTCCCGATCGCCTCGAGGATCGACTCCACGAGGGACATGATTCCCTACCGCGCTAGAGTGGCGTCGTGACCGATCACGATTCCAGCAAGGAAGGGACCGTCGGGCTGGCAGTCGGCGCCGGTGGTCTCGCCGCTTTCGTTGCAGGACGGATCCTCGGCGCGGCGGTGCTGCAGGCGTTCGGAGTCGCCGCGGCGATCACGGGTGGCGGCATCTACGCGCACCGGAAGATCGTCGAGCGCGACGCGAAGATCGAAGAGGCGGAGACCACCATCCGGGCGGAACTCGACGACCTGGATCCGGTGGCGCGCGCGCAGGTCCTCGAGGACATCGCCCGCTCCGCCTTCTAGCGCCGTCAGCGCTCGACCGTCTCGCGCCCGTAACGCGACTCAGGTCGCGTAGTCCTCGCTGCCCATGATGTGCAGCGAGACGTACGGCTCGTCGCCGACGACCCAGCTGTCGTGGCCGGGTGGGCTGTAGAAGAAGTCGCCCGCCTTCATGACGATCTCGCGGCCGTCGTCCATCGCGGCGACCGCGCTGCCGCTGAGGACGAGGCCGACGTGCTCGACCTGGCACGACGTCTGGCCGGTCTGCGCGCAGACGTGCTCGGACCACTTCCAGCCGGGCTCGTAGGTCGCGCGCCCGAGCGTCGCCGGGCCGACCTCGTAGAGCTCGAAGCGGCCCTTCTCGAAGGTCCGCGTGTCGGTCGGCTCGTCGAAGTTGATCAGCTCGAGATCCATGGAGCCAAGCCTATGTGCGGGGTCGCCGTCCTCGCCGTTCGTAATCATCCCGGGCGCGTGGCGTCCCCCACCGTGGCCGACAATTGAGCATCGATCGCTGGACCGGGATCCTGTTGGTCGGCTTGCCGATCGCCTTCAACGTGTTCTTCATCCTGCTCGGGCAGCGCTTCGACTACCCGTCGGTGCTGCGCCAGCCTGTGGGCACGATCCTCAGCCGGTTCGACGCGGGAGGCGCGCAGCTGAGGCTGCTCTGGTACGGGTTCATGCTCACGGCCGTGCTGCTCGCGCCGGTCGTCGTCCTCCTCGGGCAGGTGCTCGCGCGCGACGGGCTTCAGATCGTCCCCGTGATGACGACCGTGGGCGTGCTGGCCGCGACCGTACAGTTCCTCGGGCTCGCCCGCTGGCCGTTCCTCGTCCCCGCGCTCGCGCGGGCATACGAGAGCCCGAGCTCGAGCCAGGCCACGCGAGAGGCGACCGCGGTCACGTTCGACGCTTTCCACCGGTACCTCGGCGTCGCGGTCGGCGAGTGCCTCGGCTACCTGTTCACGGGCGCGTGGACCGTGCTCGTCGGAGCCGCGATGCTGCAGTCGACCACGTTCGACCCGTGGCTCGCGCTGCCCGGGATCGTGATCGGGTCGTTCCTCATCCTCGGCTCGCTGGAGTTCGTCGGGCCCTTCGAGGACGAGGGCTGGAAGCTCGCGGGCTCGGTCGTCCCGGTCGCGTACACGGCCTGGTCGGCGTGGCTGATCGCGACCGGCGTCGTGTTGCTGACGGGTTAGTGCGGGTCGGTGCGAGCCGGCGTCGCACCAGATTTGACTCTCCGGGGGACTGTGGCTACGTTCCTGCGTTCCAATCTCCGACGCGTCGGCTGCGGCAGGAAAGAGGGTCAAGGGATCGATGGCGAGCCGCGTGCTTGTCGTACACGATGAACCCTCCAACGGCAGAGCGCTGCAGGGAGCGCTCTCGCTCGAGGGATTCGACGTCCTCCTGGCGACGGACGATGCAGAAGCCGTCGGCGCGGTCGAGGAGGACTCGCCCGACGCGGTGATCGTCGACGTCCACATGTCCGATTCCAGAGGCGCCGCGCTGTGCAGGCGCCTTCGCCAGGCCGGGCCGCGAACTCCCCTCCTGATGGTGGGCGCCCGCAACACGGCCGTCGAGCGCAGCGGCGGCCTCGCGGCCGGCGCGGACGACTACCTCGCCAAGCCGTTCGTGCTGGTGGAGCTGATCACGCGGCTCCGTGCACTCCTCCGGCGAAAGGGCCGGGCCGGCGCCGATGTCCTGCGGTTCGCCGATGTCATCCTCGATCCGGACACGCGAGAGGTCGCGCGGGGCGAACGGAGGATCGAGCTGACGCAGACGGAGTTCAGCCTGCTCGAGCTCTTCCTCACCCACCCGCGGGAGGTGCTCTCACGGACGGTGATCTTCACCCAGGTCTGGGGCTTCGATTTCGAAGGGACGTCGAACTCGCTCAACGTCTACGTTGGCCACCTCCGGCGAAAGATGGAGGAAGAGGGCGAGCCACGCCTCATTCACACGGTCAGGGGCGTCGGTTACGTGCTGCGCGAGGCGTAGTCGTCGGGCGTCCAGGCTGGTCGCAATCCAAAACAAACCGCTGCCTTTGGCGTGTTCGCTGCGCATTCGCATTGCGTATATCTGCATCGAAATGACTCATTGATCTTTACCGGACTTTTACTCCTGACCATTGACTGTCCGTTCGGCGCACGGGATCATGGCCGAGCCGAGCCGGAATCGCGAGGAGTGGGACTCGGCTTCCCCCAGCACGACGCGACTCGCCAGAGGCGCGCGGCATTCGGCCTTTCACGAAAGGAGATGACGCATGCAGCGATTCGTCCTGCCAACGATCCTGCTCGTGCTGTTCTCGACGCTAGTGGGAGCAGGCTCGGGTGCAGCGCCGCCTGCCCTTCGAGCGCTGAACGGCAGCGGCAACAACGCCAGCCATCCCACCTGGGGCCAGGCAGGCACGCAGTATTCTCGAGTTGCGGCTCCGAATTACGCGGACGGAATCGGGCGCATGGTTGGCGGTCCGTCGCCGCGGTACATCTCCAACCGGATCTTCAACGATGTCGGCCAGAACCTCTTTTCCGAGAACGACATCTCACAGTGGGGTTGGGCCTGGGGGCAGTTCCTCGACCACGACATCGGCCTGCGGGACGAAACGCCGGCAGAAGCGGCGAACATGGCCTTCGCCAAGCAGGACAGGCTCGAGGACTTCAGCAACGACTCGGCCGTTCTTCCCTTCTCGCGGACTCCCGCGGCCCCCGGGACGGGCAGCAGCTCGCCGCGGCAGCAGATCAACACGCTGAGCAGCTTCATCGACGCATCCAACGTCTACGGGGTGACGAACAGTCGGCTCGACTGGCTGCGTGACGGCCCCGCCAACGGCAACCCGGCCGACAATACCGCGACGTTGCTGACGGCACCTGGCGGCTATCTGCCGCGCGCAACGGCCCGCGGCAACGCAGCGGCGGCCCCGTCGATGGACCTGATGGGCGCCCTCACTGCAACGCCGGAGAAGGCAGTCGTCGCCGGAGACGTTCGGGCCAACGAGAACGTCGCCCTCACCTCGATCCACACGCTCTTCCTCCGCGAGCACAACCGGATCGTGGCGAGCCTCGCCCGCACCCGCCTGTCCAACGAGGAGAAGTTCCAGATCGCCCGGCGCGTCGTCGGCGCGGAGGTCCAGTACATCACGTACAACGAGTTCCTCCCGAACCTCGGCGTGCAGCTGGCTCCCTACCGGGGCTACTCCTCGAGCGTCAACCCGAGCATCTCCAACGAGTTCGCGGTCGTGGCGTACCGGGCCCACAGCATGGTCCACGGCGAGTTCGAGCCGACCGTGCCGGCCGGAACGTTCAGCGAGAACCAGCTGAACACCGTCTTCCCGGCCGAGGGGATCACGGTCGAGCGCAACGCCGACCGCACGGTGACGCTCGTGATCCCGCTGGCGATCGCGTTCGGGAATCCCGACCTCCTCCAGCAGATCGGCGAGGGGCCGATCCTCCAGAGCCTCGGCGCCGAGCGGCAGTACAAAAACGACGAGCAGATCGACAACTCGCTTCGAAGCGTCCTGTTCGAGCTGCCGAACGGGCCGACGACGTGCGGATCGCCCGTCGTGACGCCGTCGTGCTTCATGGTCGTGGCCGACCTCGGCGCCGACGACGTCCAGCGTGGCAGGGACCACGGGATGCCGTCCTACAACGACCTCCGGCGGGCCGTCGGCCTGCCTCCCGCACGGTCTTTCACGGACATCACCGGCGAGAGCACCGACTCGTTCCCGTCCACTCGGAGGATCAGTCGCAGCGATCCGATCAACGACCCGGACATCCTGGACTTCGTCCAGCTGCGGGACGCAGAGGGCGACGTCATCCCGCTCGGGAGCGACGAGGCGGGAGAAGACGCGGTTTCAGGCGTCCGCCGCTCGAGCCTCGCGGCCCGGCTGGACGCCGTCTACGGACGCGTCGACAGGGTGGATGCGTTCACCGGGATGGTCTCCGAGAAGCACCTGCCCGGAACCGAGTTCGGCCCGCTGCAGCTCGCCACTTGGAAGAAGCAGTTCCAGGCGCTACGGGACGGCGACCGGTTCTTCTATCTGAATGACCCGGCCCTGAACGCCATCAGGCAGACCTACGGGATCACGTACCGGCACACGCTGGCCGAGCTGATCAAGCTCGACGCGGGCGTGACAGTCGAGCCGAACGTGTTCAAGGCCGCCTAGCCTTCCCTCACGACCGCTGGGGCCGTTCCACGGGCTCACGCCCGGGGGCGGCCCCGCGCCCCCCTGCGTCAGGTCTCTTGTTCGTCGGGTCGGAGCGGCGAGACCTTTCGCGCGTCGGCTCGTGAGAGGATCGCGGCGTGAGGAGGCTCCGCGAGCTCGCCGTTCCGATCTTCGAGGTGGCGAGCGCTGTCGTGGTCGTCCATCTCCTCGACGATGCGTTCGTCGACGGTCCGCGAGGCGTCTCGGTCTGGAGCAACCTGGCTACCGACGTCGTCCCGATGGCGGTCCTGGTCGTGGCCGCGATCGCATTCGTGATCGTTCCAGATGCTGTTCGCGCCTGGATCGCGTTCGTGATCGGGGCGCTGCTCATCATCGACGGCGGCCTTCACATCGCCCACATCAGCAAGAACGGCGGTCTCGGCGGGTCCGACCTCACGGGGGTCCTCGCCGGGCTGGCCGGGATCGTGTTCCTCGGCCTCGCGATCGTCCTCCTCGCCAGGCCCAAGTCGTCGAGACGCCCTCTTCCCCGCTGGGGCGCGCGCGTTGGTGTGGTGCTCGTGATCCTGGTAACGGCGTTCCTCGTCATTCAGCCGCTCGGCGGCGCGATGTACATCGTCCACAAGCAGCCGATCCACGTGGACGACTCGAAGCTCCCGATCGCCCACGAGAACGTCACCTTCGACTCAACCGACGGACTGAAGCTCTCGGGCTGGTACGTGCCGCCGAAGAACGGAGCCGTTGTCATCGTCCTGCACGGCTCGGGAGGAGACCGATCCGGCGGGCCGAGAGGGCGGATCCTCATGCTGGCACGCCACGGCTTCGGCGTGCTCGCCTACGACGCCCGCGGCTCGGGTGACAGTGAGGGGCGGCCCGAGAACATCGGCTGGACATGGCATCGCGACCTCGAGGGAGCCGTCGACTACCTCCGGAGCCGCAAGATCAGGACGATCGGCGGGCTCGGCCTCTCGAGTGGCGCCGAGGCCATGGTGGAGACCGCTGGCCGTGACGAGCGCATCGAGGCGGTTGTCGCCGAGGGCACGCAGGGCCGCACCGTGCGGGACACGCTCGACCTGCCGAACGGCTTCACCAAGGCCGAGCTGCTCTCCTACTTCCCCCTGATGTACACGGCCACACAGGCGATGACGCGCGCTCCACAACCGCCCTCGCTCAAGACCCAGGTCGCGAAGATCGCGCCGCGGCCGGCGTTCCTGATCTCGTCGGGAACGAGCTACGAGCGCGACGCGAACCGCGTCTTCTACCGCGCGGCAGGCGAGCCGAAGACGCTCTGGGAGATGCCGACCGCTGCGCACACGGGCGGCCTAGCCGCCTACCCGAAGGAGTACGAGCGGCGCGTGGTTGCGTTCTTCGACCGGGCGCTCGTTCGCAATCGTTAGACCGCTATCTCTTGACATCCGTACCTGGGTACGGGCTTACAGTTCGTGACATGAGAGCAGGCGAGCTCGCAGAACGAGCCGGGGTGAACGTCGAGACGCTCCGCTACTACGAGCGCCGGGGCCTGCTGCCGGAGCCGCCACGGACGCCGAACGGACACCGCCGCTACGACGAGGAGTCCGTCCGCTTCCTTCGGGCGGTCAAGGAGGCGCAGGCCGTCGGCTTCACGCTCGGCGAGATCGAGGACTACCTGCGGGCCGCGCGGCGTGGCTCCAGCGCCGCCTCTGAGGCGCTGCGGGTCCGGATGGCGATGAAGATCGACGAGATCGATGCGCGCATCGCTGCTCTTCGGCGCATGCGCGAGGAGCTCGCGCGGGTGGTCGGGTGCGCGTGCGACTCCCTCGACCGCTGCACGTGCGGCGCCGCGTACCTCGCGCGGCGGGGTGCGGAGACGCTGCCCCGGCCGACGCTGCTGCACGTCACGAACGGCGAGAGCGCCGGCAACACGCTCCGCCGGACATCGCTCGGCGGCGCCGTCCTCCCGTGGCAGGACGTGCTGCACGAGGGGCCGGTCATTTCCGGAACGCGACGGGACCTGCTGCGCGCGCGGGCGGCGTTCCTGTCGGAGTGTGGCTGGGGAAGCCGCCGCCCGCTCCTGTCCGCGCTCGATCGGCGGGACAGCCAGTACCTCGACGCGCTGCAGCACGGTACGCGGGTCGTCCTCTGGTTCGAGCACGACCTCTACGACCAGCTCCAGCTCCTCGATGCGCTCGCGCTGGCCGGCGAAGTGGGCGGTGCGCCCGAGCTGATCGTTGTCGGCTCGTTCGTCGGCAAGGCGAGCTTCCATGGGCTCGGCGAGCTGACCCCGGACGAGCTCGAGACGCTCTGGCCGGCTCGCGCGGCGGCGGCAAGCGAGGCGGGCGCGGACGCGACGGATGCCTGGACGGCTCTCTGCGCACCCGACCCCGTCGCGCTGGCGGATTGCGCACGCGGCGGATCGCGGGACCTGCCCTTCCTCGCTCCGGCGCTTCGCCGGTTGCTCGAGGAGCTCCCCGCGCCTGCCGACGGCCTGTCGACGACGGAACGAGGCGCACTCCAGGCCGTGGAGGCGGGCGCGAACACTCCTGCGGAGGCGTTCGTCGCCGCACAGGAGCTCGAGGAGGCGCCGTTCATCGGCGACGCCTGCTTCTACAGGACGCTCACGAGACTCGGTTCCGGCCGTGCGAGTCTCGTCGAGACCCAGAACGGGGAACCGCTACCGCCACCGCCGCCACTTGGCGACGCCTACGCATTCGCCTCGCTCCCTCTCCGACTGACACGTCAGGGAACGGAGGTGCTTGCGGGTGATGCCGACGGAGTCGAGCTGCTCGGAATCGACCGCTGGGTCGGCGGAACGCACCTCACTCCGACGCGAATCTGGCGCTGGGACGGAGCTGCGCAGCAGCTGACCGAGCCTGCATAAGGAGCCTAGGGCTCGGTGTACAGGACCACGGTTCCCGCGAGGTAGTCGGCGAGGCCGCGGCGGCGCTCGGTGAACAGGACCGGGACGAAGCCCAGGAACAGCGGGATGATCGAGAGCACGAGGCCGATGAGGCGCACGATCGAGCGTCCGACGGATGGAACGCCGCCCGCGGCGACCTGCACGCGCAAGTGGAGCAAGCGCATTCCCAGTGTCTGGCCGGCCGTGCTCCAGCCGGTCACGAAGTAGCCACCGATGACCAGGATCCACCCGACCGCGAGCAGGACGCCGACGAGCCACTCGGGGCGCAGCCCCCCGACCAGCGAGGCGACGAGGGCGACGACGCCCACTGCTGCCATGTAGAGGAGCGTTGCGAGAATCGTGTCGGTCGCAAGCGCGAGAGCGCGGGTCGCAATGCCTGCGTAGGCGGGCCGAGTGACCCGGACGCGGCGGCTGATGGTGTGCTCCGCCCGGTCGTCGATCCCGACCGCGGCGGCGCGCAGGCCCCCGACGACCTCCTCGGCGATGCCGGTCGTCTGGAGGGCGATCGCATCGCGAAGCTCGGGGCTGGACGCGACGTGTCGCATGGCGTGCTGCGTCTCGTCGCTCGCGAGCACGCGGTCGGTCAGCTCGAGCGTCTTCGGGCTGCCGAGGGCCTCGGTCAGCAGGCGCTCCAGCTCACCGCTCGCGGCGAGCTCGGCGACGATCCGCTCGAGGACGCGGTGGCGGATGACCGAGCGGGCGATCTCCTCGGGCAGCGGCCCGGCAAGCGCGCGGTCGATGACGCGGGCGATCTCCGGGGCCGACAGCACCTCGTCGACGGCCCCTTCGAGCTGGTCGCGCCACGCCCGTGCCGCGGCACGGGCCGGGAAGAACGCGGCACGGCCCACGGCATCCGCCAGATCGGAAAGGCGCTCCTCGTCTCCCGCTCCCACGCGGGAAGTATCGCGCGCGTTAAGCGGCCATACCAGCAAAGCCGGCATGGCCTCTCATGGTCGGCGTCGCAAGCGACGCCTTATTCAGCTTCAGCGACGGCGGGCGTGCCGAAGGCCTCTTCGCCCTGGTGCGCGGGCGCGTGCGCGGGCGTGCGCAGCAGCAGCCCACCGAGCACCGCGCCCGCCAGCGCGAAGACGGCTCCGGCAAGGAACGCGACGTGGTAGCCGCCGTTGAGAGCCGGGACGAGCGACTCCCCGGAGCCGAGCAGATTGGTCGTCCGCCGGGCTGCGATGCTGGCGAGGACGGCGAGCCCGAGCGCGCCGCCCATCATGAACGCCGTGTTCACGACGCCCGAGGCGAGTCCGGCCTCCTCAGGCGCGACGTCGCTCATCGCCGCGAGCAGCAGCGGGTTGAACGCCATCCCGGCGCCGCAGCCGAGCAGGATCATGCTCGGCAGCACGTCCATCCAGTAGTTCCCGTCGACCGGCGCGCGGGCAAAGAGGGCGAGCCCGATCGCGGCCATCGTCAGGCCGACGCTGAGCGGGATGCGGATTCCGTACCTCATCACGAGCTTCGCCGAGAGCCCGAGCGAGAACGCGCCCATGATCAGGCTCGTCGGCAGGAAAGCGAGGCCCACGTCCAGCGGGCTGTAACCGAGCACCCGCTGCAGGTAGAGGGCCGAGAGGAAGAACCACGCGAACATCGCCGCGGCCCAGAGGACACCGACGCCGTTTGCGGTGGCGACGTTGCGCAGCTTGAAGAGGCTGAGGGGAACGAGCGGCGAGTCGACGCGCGACTCGATCCAGAGGAACAGGGCGAGCAGGGCCGCGGAGACCGCGAGCAGGCCGAGCGTGCGGACGGTCGTCCACCCCACCTCGTTGCCGTTCACGATCGCGTAGACGGCGAGCATGAGCGCGGAGGTGACGGTGACGGCGCCCGCGACATCGAGCCGCGTGCTGGCCGCCGGCCCGCGCCCGCCCGGGAGCAGGTTGAGGCAGAGGGCGAAGACGACGACGCCGACCGGAATGTTGACGAGGAAGATCCAGTGCCAGCTCAGCGTGTCGGTGAGGATCCCGCCGAGGAGCACGCCGATCGTCCCGCCCCCGGCCGCGACGAAGCCGAAGACGCCCATCGCCTTCGCCCGGTCGCCCGGTTCGGTGAACAGCGTCATGATCAGCGACAGCGACACAGCCGACACGACGGCGCCGCCGGTCCCCTGCACGGCCCGGGCGATCACAAGGCCCGCCTCGGACGTTGCGAGCCCGCAAGCCAGCGATGCCACGGTGAAGAGCGCGAGCCCGATCAGGAACATCTTCCGATGGCCGTAGAGATCGCCGAGGCGGCCGCCCAGGAGCAGGAAGCCGCCGAACGTGAGCAGGTACGCGTTGACGACCCACGCGAGCGAGGTCTCCGAGAACCCGAGATCCGTACGGATCGACGGGAGCGCCACGTTCACGATCGTCGAGTCGAGCACGATCATGAGGGAGCCCAGGCAGAGGACGTAGAGCGCGAGCCAGCGTCTGCGGCCGTCAACGGTCATGTCTATCGGCGTCCTTTCGGTCGGTGTCGGAGGTTAGACCTGCCCTCCGGTCGGAACTCATCGCTCCTGGCAACGATGAGTTTGCGCGGTGGATTCCGTCCATCTCACCGATGAACCCGGAGCCCGGCCCGAGGACGATCGTCTGCGACCTGCGCCGGGTCGTCGCGGATGCCGAGACACTCGACGCCCTGGCGCGGCTCCAGCTGACGGCGCAGCGGCTCGGGCTCGAGCTGCGGCTCTTCCACGCGTCCGTCGAGCTGCGGGAGCTCGTGGCGTTCGCGGGCCTCGAGGACGTGCTACTCCTCGAGCCGTGCCGGGAGGCCGAACAGCGGGAACAGCCTCTCCGTGTCGAGGAAGAACGTCAGCTCGGCGACCCCGCCCCCGGAGAGCTCGACCACCTGTAGCGCCCACGGCTCGTAGCCGCCGGCCGGGTCGGGCTTGTACTGGCCGTATGCGGGCGAGCCGTTGGCCGGGGCTGCGGCCGGGATCACGCGCGAGCCCTTGCAGCCGATCCCCGGCCCGAACCACCACGTGAACATGTCGTCGCGGCCCGAGAGCCAGAGGTCGTACGGCGGCATCGACTGGGTCGCGTCCTCGTGGATCACGGACGTGAGCGCCTCGATGTCGTAGCGCTCGAACGCCTGGACGTAGCGCTCGAGCAGCTCGCGGTCGGCCGCGTCGAGCTCGGGCGCCGCCTCGGGGATCTTCGCCGCGTCGAGGGTGGCACGTGCCCGCTGCAGGGCGCTGTTGACCGACGCAACGCTCGTCTCGAGCAGCTCGGCCACCTCGCTCGCGCGCCAGCGAAGCACCTCGCGCAGGATCAGCACGGCGCGCTGCCGCGGCGGCAGGTGCTGAAGCGCGGCGACGAGCGCCAGCCGGATCGTCTCCCTCGCGACGACGGCCTCGGCCGGGTCGGTCGGCACCGGCTCGATCCACGTCACCTCCGGCAGCTCGCGCAGGTTGTCGAGCACGGGCTCGCCCGCAGGCCCGAGGTCCATCGGCCGCGCGCGCCGCTCGCGCCCCTCGAGCTGGTCGAGGCAGACGTTCGTCGCGATCCGATAGAGCCACGAGCGCAGGGCCGAACGGGCCTCGAATCGGTCGAGGCCACGCCACGCGCGCAGCATCGTCTCCTGCACGGCGTCCTCCGCCTCGAACGGCGAGCCGAGCATTCGGTAGCAGTACGCCGTCAGCTCGCGGCGGTACTGCTCCAGCTCCTGTGGAGTAGCGGTGAGCGTCCGCTCCTGCACGACCTGCATCCTAGGTACAGACGGCCGGCCGGCCGCGAACTCATCGCTCGGAGGCTCAGTAGATGGCGGCAAATCCGTTCAGCGTCCGCCCCGATGCGCCCTCGCCCGCCTGGAGCCAACGTGGCTCCGAAGGAGGTGGACATGAACGCGACAACGGAAGAGGTCGAGCCGGTCAGCGAGGACGAGGCGTTGCGCCAGGAGGCCATCTCGAGCCTGAAGCAGAAGCGCCGATTCGCGGAGAACGCGGTCGCCTACGTGACCGTCAACGGGATCCTGTGGGTGATCTGGGCGCTGTCCGATCGGTCCGTCGACGGCGGCATCGCGTGGCCCGCGTGGGTCACGGCCATCTGGGGCTTCGCCCTCGTGCTGGACGCCTGGAAGACGTACGGCTCGTGGCCTCGCAGCCTGCACCGGCCGATCTCGGAGACGGACGTCGCCCGGGAGATGGAGCGGCACCGCCACGACTCGACACCGAGGTCTGCGTAGTCGTCGGCGTCAGCCCTGCGCCCGCGTCTCGAGCACGACCTTGAGCCGCTGCAGGTCCTTGCGGTTGGCCCGCCTCATCGCGCTCACGACAAACGGCTTCGCCAGCCGCGATAACCCCCTCGGCTGACCCCGATTGCGCAGCGACATGCGGGTGCCGCCCGCGGCAGAGTCCACCCAGACGTAGGTCGTCTCCATCGGGAACGGGCCTTCCGCGGTGCTCATCACAAAGCGCTCGCCCGGGACGAGCGCCGTCACCTCGTATGTGAAATCGACGCGCCTGCCCAGGAACTGCGCGACGAAGACGATCTTCGAGCCAACGCTAATCGGCTTCGCGGAGTTCCACTCAACGCTGGTGATCCGCTCGTACCACGCGGTCGCGTTCGCCGGGTCGGCCGCGAAGGCTGCGACCTCGTTCCGCGGACGGTCGATCTCGATCTCGGTGCTGACGTCCACGGCCATACGCCGATCGTAACGCCGCGTTTCGGGCTCGCCTAACGCGGGGCCTGGAGGCTAGGCTCGGCGTCATGACAGCGGGGGCTCTGACGATGACCTTCACTGCGGGAGACAGCCTCCTCCTCGCCGGGCTGCTGGCCGCGGGGCTCGTGCTGCTCTCGATCTCGCAGTTCGTTCGCGTCCCGTACCCGATCGTGCTCGTGCTCGGCGGCCTCGGGATCGCCTTCATCCCCGGGATGCCGGAGATCGAGCTTCCTCCCGACCTCGTGCTCGTGGCGGTCCTCCCGCCGCTCCTCTACGGCCTGGCCTTCTTCTCGTCGTTGCGGGAGCTGCGCGCCAACGTGAAGCCGATCGGGCTGCTGGCCGTCGGGCTCGTGTTGACCACGATGGTTGCGATCGCAGTCGTCGCGCACGAGACGCTCGGGCTGAGCTGGTCAGGCGCCTTCGTGCTCGGCGCGATCGTCTCGCCGACCGATCCGACCGCCGCGACCGCGATCGGCCAGCGCCTCGGCCTGCCCAGGCGTCTCCTCGCCTTGATCGAAGGCGAGAGCCTCGTCAACGACGGAACCGCGCTCGTCGCATACAAGTTCGCGGTTGCAGCCGTCGTGACCGGCGCCTTCTCGCTCAGCGAGGCGGCAGGACGCTTCGTGCTCAGCGTGGCGGGCGGGATCGCGATCGGGCTCGCGGTCGGCTACCTGGTCCGCCAGCTGCGGCGGCGCCTCGACAACCCACCTGTCGAGATCACAGTCTCGCTGCTGACCGGCTACTTCGCCTACCTGCCCGCGCAGGCGGCCGGCGTCTCGGGCGTGCTCGCCGCGGTCACGGTCGGCATCTATATGGGCTGGCACACCCCTGAGCTGACGACCGCGCAGACGCGACTCCAGGGGCAGGCGGTCTGGGAGATGGTCTTCCTCGTCCTGAACGCGCTGCTGTTCGCGTTCCTGGGTCTGCAGCTTCCCCAGATCGTCGACTCGCTGTCCGGCTACTCGACGTGGACGCTCCTCGGATATGCCGCGCTGGTGAGCGGCGTCGTGATCGTCGCGCGAATCGTCTGGGTCTTCATGACCACGTACCTGCCGCGCCTGGTCAGCCACTGGGCGCGCGAGCACGACGTGATGCCCTCGTGGCGGGCGAAGGCGGTCCTCGGGTGGTGCGGAATGCGCGGCGCGGTCTCGCTCGCCGCGGCTCTCGCGCTGCCGCTGACGACCGATGCGGGAGACGCGTTCCCCGACCGCAACCTGATCGTGTTCCTGACGTTCTGCGTAATCCTCACGACGCTCGTCCTCCAGGGCCTGACGCTGCCCGCGTTGATCCAGGGGCTCGAACTCGACGACGGCGCGCTCGCCGAGAAGGAGGAGGCGAAGGCGCGCATCCACGCCTCCGAGGCGGCGCTCGTGCGTCTGGAGGAACTGGTTGAGGAGGACTGGGTCCGGGAAGACACGGCCGAGCGGATCCGCGGCTCGTACCGCTTCCGCCAAGAGCGCTTCCGCTCGCGCTTCGATCCCGACGGCGACGGCGAGGCCGAGAGCCGCTCGATCGACTTTCAGCGGCTGCGGCGCGAGCTGCTCGACGCGGAGCGTCGCGCGGTCCTCGCCCTTCGCCGCGACGGGAAGATCGACGACGAGGTCATGCGCCGGGTCGTCCGCGACCTCGACCTAGAGGACGCGCGACTCGACGCATGACGCTCGATTTGCGGATCTAGCCTCCGGGCGGGCCGCCGAAGTCGCGCACGAACGCGTCGAACCTGTCATTCGTGTCGCCCGGAACGAGGACCGACGCATACGACGAGAACGCGAGGCGCCGGTCGTCCGCGGTGAACGCGACGCCGCTCACCGAGCTCGCATCGGCACCCTGGTTGCCGCTCTGACCGAGACTGGCCAGGATCGTCCGATGGGTCCGCAGATTGCGGACGAAGACGTCGGTGATGTCGTTGGAGTCGCCCGCGACCAGGTTCGACGCTAGCGAGGTGAACGCCACGCAGCGGCCGTCGGCGCTGATGCTGAGGCCGCCGAGGTTCTCCCCGTTCGCTTGCCGGCCGCCGGTGCTGACGCTGACCCGAGTGGTTCGGTGGGTCTTGCGGTCGCGGACGAAGATGTCGAAGGTACGGTTCGTATCGCCGCGGACAAGATTCGAGTCCGCTGAGTGGAAGGCCACGAAGCGGCCGTCGGCGCTGATCGCCGGCGCGTTGCTGCCGTTGCCGGTGCGGTCCGCGCCTCCTTGCTTGCCGGCGCTGCTCACGCTCGTGCGCTCGGTCTTGCCGGTTCGGCGGTCGTGAACGAACACGTCCCCGAGCTTGTTCGTGTCGCCGGGAACGAGGTTCGTGGCCGAGGACTGGAACGCGACGTATCGACCGTTCGCGCTGAGCACCGGCTGGGTGCTCTCGCAGTAGCTCACGTTGCACCTGGCTTGAGCGCCGCGGCTGTTGAGGCTGACGCGTGTCGTCTTACCGGTCGCAAGGTCTCGGACGAAGACGTCCGAGATCCGGTTCGTGTCGCCGCGGACGAGATTCGACGCCAGCGACTGGAAGGCGACGTAGCGGCCGTCTGCACTGATCGCCGGCAACTCGCTTGCGCCGGTGGCCTGGCGGCCGGAGCTGCTGACGCTGACTCGCTTCGTCCGGCCGGTCTTGAGATCGCGAACGAAGACGTCCGCGACGCGATTCGTGTCGGAGGGAACGAGGTTTGCCGAATCGGACTTGAAGACGACGTACCGGCCCCCGGCACTCATCCCGCCGGCAATCGAGCCACCCGAGGGATCGGAGCCCGGCTTGGCCTGCGCGCCACGGCTCGAGACGCTGACGCGCGTCGTCCGGCCGGTGTGGCGATCCCGGACGAAGACGTCGAATCGGCCGTTCGTGTCACCGGGCACCAGGTTCCTCGCCTGTGAGTTCACGAGGACGTAGCGAGCGCCGGCGCTGATGCCGACCGCGTAGCTGTCCCGGTCGCCCTGGCCACCGCTGCTCGAGAGGCTCACACGCACCGTCGAGGGGCCGCCCGCGGCCGACGCGGAGAGCGCCAAAACACCGAGAACGATCACGCTTGCGAGTGGGATCGACTTCTTCATCGTGTCCTCCTTGTTGTCAAGCCCATGCTCGTGCGGCTCGGCAACACCCCCGTGACGGACACGTAACGGTTCTGCGACAGGCGCACGGCGTGCAACCGGAAGCGGGACCTCAGCCGGCGGCTTCTGCCTTGCGCAGCCCGCGGAGGGCCCAGATCCCGAACAGGAGCACGAGCGTGAGCGCCGCGCCGAACGCCAGTCCAACCTCGGTCGGCGCCCCCGCGAGGAAGCCGCGTCCGGCCTCGAGCACGCGTGTGAGCGGGTTGACCGTCGCGACCCCGTGGATCCAGCCGGTCAGGAGCGAGAGGGGCACGTACACGGGCGCGAAGAAGAGGACGAGGAAGACTGGCATCTGCATCACCGGTCCGGCCTGCATCGTCCGGAAGCGCATCGCGACGCCGCACGCCCAGAGCAGCGACGCCACGTTGATGATCACCCCGAGCGCGTAGAGGCCGAAGAGGTCGACGCCCGCTCCGCCGAGCCCGACCCCCGCGACGACCGCGACGCCGGTCAGCACTGCGACGGTCACGGCCCAGCGGCCGAGGGCCGCGATTCCGTAGCCGAGCACGATCCCGGTCCGGTGAGGCGCGGCGAGCATGAGGCGCCGCGCGAACCCGCTCTCGAAGTCGCGCGCGATCGAAAACCCGGTGAACACCCCTCCGAACGCGGCCGACTGGAGGAGCACGAACACAAACTGGAAGGCGGTGTACCCGGGCGGGTAGTGAAAGCCGGGCACGTCGTGCACACGCGAGAGCCCGCCCGCGAACGCGGTGAAGAAGAAGAGCGGGAACACCAGCGAGGGCAGCAGGAGCGAGGGCGTGGTGAGAAAGTTGTGGAGGGTCCTCCAGGCGACTCCGCGAGCCACGTCGAGAGTCTTCATCGTGCCATCCGCTCCTTCAGGGCCCACGAGGCGAGCGAGAGCGAGACGACCACGAGCAGCAGCGCGATTCCGAACCCGAGCCCGAGGGCCTCCCCGTCCCAGCCGGTGATGATCAATCCGCGGATGTTCTCTAGCAGGTACGAGACCGGATTCGCGGTCGCGGCCGCGCGGAACCAGTCGACCTCCATCAGGTTCCGCGGGAGGTTCATGGACGAGATGAACAGGAACACGAAGAAGACCGGAAACAGGCCCTGCACAGCCTCTCCCGAGCCGGTGCGCAGCGCGGCGAAGCAGCCGACCGCGCCGAAGCCGAGCACGACGAGCAGGGTGAACACAAACAGCACGGCGATCCCGAGCGGCCCCGACTTGAACCGCACGCCGACCGCAAGCCCGACCGCGACGTAGACGACCGCCTGCGCGAAGCCGATCACGAGCGCCCCGCCGAGCTGGCCGCCAAGGACCGCGAGCCGCCGCATGGGTGTCAACGTCAGTCGGCTGAGGAACCCGGTCTGGATGTCGCGCGCGAGATCGGTGCCCGCGTTCACGGTCGCGAACAGCGCGCCCTGGATGAACGCGACCGCGAGCGCAAAGCTGACGAACGAGTGCGTCGGGAACCCCGGGAGCTGCGTCGCGGCCTTGAGCCCGCCGGAGTTGACGGCAAGCAGCAGCATCGGGAAGACGAGCGGGCCGATCACGTTTGCTGGCTGCCGAAGCGTGCGCACCACCGAGCGGCGCGCGAGCACGTAGACCTGGTCGCCGAAGGCGGTCAAGCCGGTTCCATCGCCAGACCGCGCGCTTGCTCCTCGTCGTCGTCTTCGGCGGCGCCCTCCAGCGAGCGCCCGGTCTTCGCCAGGAAAACGTCGTCCAGCGACGGCTGGTGCAGCTGCAGGTTCTCGACCTTCACGTTCTCGGCGTCGAGCGCCCGCACGATGCCGACGAGATCGGCGTCGCCCGAGAGCCGGACCGCGACCCCGGCCACCGAGGCGCACGGCTCTCCGAAGCGAGCGAGGATCGTCCCGACGCGCACGCGGTCCGCCTGGTCGGCCGGGACGGCCTCGACCGTCGGCCGACCCACGGTTGCCTTGAGCTCGGCGGGCGTTCCCTCGGCGACGATGTGCCCGTGGTCGATGATCCCGACCCGGTCGGCGAGGACGTCGGCCTCCTCGAGGTACTGCGTCGTGAGGAAGACGGTCACGCCCTCGTCGCGCGCGAGCCTCGAGACCTCCTCCCAGAGCGCGGTCCGGCTCTGGATGTCGAGGCCGGTCGTCGGCTCGTCGAGGAAGAGGATCCGCGGCGAGTGCACGAGTGCCATCGCGAGATCGAGCCTGCGCTTCATGCCCCCCGAATAGCCGCGCACTCGGCGATCGGCGGCTTCGGTCAGGCCCACCCTGGTCAGGAGCTCGTCCGCGCGCGACCTGCGGAGCTCCCGCGGAAGCCCCTGCAGCGAGGCCTGGAGGCGCAGGTGCTCGCGCCCTGTCAGGAGCGGGTCGAGCGCCGCCTCCTGCAGAGCCGCGCCGATCGAGGCTCGCACCTGCGGCCCCTGGTGCACGACGTCGTAGCCGGCTACGCGCGCGGTGCCTTCCGTGGGCGGGAGGAGCGTCGTGAGCATGTGCACGGTCGTCGACTTTCCCGCACCGTTGGGCCCGAGGAACCCGTAGATCTCCCCGGACGCGACGGCGAGGTCGATCCCGTCGACCGCGCGCGGGCCTTTCTTGAAGACCCGGACCAGCCCCTCTGCCTCGATCGCGTGCTCGCTCACGACCCCTTACCGTAGCGGCGCGGTCGCGCGCTGCTCCCGTCAGGCCGCGAGGTATTGTCCAGTCGCCTTGCGCCTGAACAGCCGCCCCGTCGTCATCGCCGCCGCGGTCCTGGGGATCGCGTTGGTCGCGCTGGCCTTCTACTACTGGATCGAGCCGGCCAAGTCGCTTGCTTCGTGGATGCCCGGACACGAGGCCGGGTCCAACCACCACCACGTCAAGCACGGCCTCGCATCGTTTTTCCTCGGTCTCGCACTACTCGCCTTCGCCTGGTTCCAAAGCGGGCCTAGACGCTCTCAACCTGCCGACTGAGTGCCACTCGCTTCAGAACTCATCACCTACTGGCAGGCGGCGATCCTCGGATTCCTGCAGGGCGTCGCCGAGCTGTTCCCGATCTCGAGCCTCGGCCAGAGCGTGATCCTGCCGAGCATCCTCGGCTGGAACATCCACCAGAACGACGAGTACTTCATCACGTTCCTCGTCGCGACCCATCTGGCGACCGCGCTCGTATTGCTCGGCTTCTTCTGGGCCGACTGGGTGCGGATCGTCAAGGGCCTCGGCCGCAGCCTTCGCGACCGGGGCATCGATCCCGCAGACACCGACGCAAAGCTCGCATGGCTGATCATCGTCGGCACGATTCCGGCCGGGCTCCTCGGCCTCCTGCTCGAGAGCAAGCTACGCCACGTCTTCGCGTCGCCTCGCTCGGCGGCGTTCTTCCTGACCATCAACGGCCTCCTCCTCTTCGGCGCCGAGGTCTTGCGCCGGCGGTCGAAGCAGGTCGAGGAGGACGACGACGCGCGGATCGCACGCGAGCTCAGCTGGGGGAATACCGTCGGCATCGGATCCGCGCAGGCCCTGGCACTCATACCCGGCTTCTCCCGCTCTGGAATGGCCATGGGCGGCGGGCTGCTCGCCGGTCTCAGCAATCTCGACGCGGCGCGCTTCTCGTTCCTTCTAGCGACGCCGATTATCGGAGCTGCCGCCATTCTGAAACTGCCGGAGCTCTTCGGCTCGGCCGGCAACGGCGTCCGTGGGCAGGCGCTTGTCGCTGCTCTCTGTGCGGCGCTCGCTGCGTACGCGTCGGTTCGCTTCCTGATGCGCTTCTTTGAGACGAACACGTTGATTCCGTTCGCGATCTACTGCGTCGCGGCCGGCATCGCGGCTTCGCTCTACTTCATCAGCTAGCGACGTCTTCGTAACGGCTTCGTGCCGGGTGTGCGCTGAAACGCGCGCAGGGTCTGGCTCCGCGATTCCGCCGCGGATATCCCTGGCGGAAACGACGAGAGGAGTCTCGATGCACATCAAAAGACCGTTGCTACTGGTCGCTGCGCTCGCGCTGGTGCTGGCCGGCGGGGCCGCGTTTGCCGGGCAGAGCATCTCGCACCGCGCGAAGGGCGTCATCTTCGCCTGCGCTCAGAAGCAGGGCGGCCGGCTGCGCGTGGTCGGGGGCACAGGCTCGTGCCGCCGCGGTGAGCAGCCGCTCGCCTGGAACATCCAGGGGCCGCAGGGCAAGCGCGGGGCGAGCGGCGAGGCCGGTTCGCAGGGGCCGGCGGGCGCCTCGGGCGCTCAGGGTGCGCGCGGCGCGACCGGCGCCGCGGGGCCGGCGGGAGCGGCCGGACCGGCCGGCGCACGCGGCCCGGCCGGGCCAACTGGGCCTGCGGGACCGCGCCTCGGCTCGCTCGACGAGCTGAACGGAACCGCCTGCCACGGGCCGGGCGGCGCGGGAACGCTCTCGGTGACCTACGCCGCCTCGGACGGCGCCGCGTCGATCTCGTGCGTCGCCGGCGGTGGTGGCGGGGGCGGCGGGTCGACCGGCCTCACCGTCAACGAGGTGATGACCGGCATGACCGGCGCCGCGTCGAACGAGTTCGTCGAGCTCTACAACGGCGGCTCGTCGGCGGTCGACCTGAGCGGCTACAAGCTCGTTTACCGCTCGTCCGCAGGCACAAGCGACGTCACGCTCGGGACGATCCCGTCCGGGACGACTCTCGCGGTGGGTGGCTTCTACCTGTTCGGCGGCAGCGCGTACGCGGGCTCGGCAACTCCAGACCAGACCTTCAGCACGAGCATCGCCGCAACCGGCGGAGGCGTCGCGCTGCGCGACGCGGCCGGGACGATCGTCGACTCGATGGGCTACGGAGACGCCGTGAACGCCTTCGTCGAGAGCCATCCGGCCTCGGCCCCGCCGGCCGCCGCGGCACCGGGCAACAGCGCGGTGCGGCTGCCGGACGGAGACGACTCGAACGACAACGCGGCCGACTTCAGCGTGAGCGCGAGCCCGACGCCGAAGGCGGCGAATCACTAGGAACCAGGCCGATCGAAGCGGCAGGCGGCGTCAGCGCGGGCGCCGCCTGCCGCCAATCACTCCAACGGGGCATGCTCCGCCCAAAAGCCAGGCCGATACTGCGGTTGCGGGGACGATCCCCGCATGGCGTACGAACCAAAACTGCGGCTATTGATCTCATCGATCGGAAATCCCTCGTACGGTGCCTCTCCCCCGAGCTCATGCTCGTGGACCCCGAGCTGGCCGAGCGCGCCCGCGAGCTTTTGCGTGACCCCGGTGAGACCAACGGAAAGGGGAACATGTCGGCTCTAGGGATGCACGAGATCACGTCGTCGGTCGGGCTCGGACTCGAGCCGCCGCTCAGCCCACCCGTGGTTGGTGGCCCTCGCGCCTCCGCCGCCTTCGACAGCTCTCCGTCGTTCGGCCCGAGCGACCTGCCGTCGCCTCCCCCGGCCCTGCGCCCGCCCGAGAGCGCACCCGTGTTCGAGCCCGAGGTGCAGCCCGTGCAGGCGAGCGCGCCCGAAGAGATTCCAGCGAGTCCGGCACCCGAGGTCTCGGTGCCCGAGGTCTCGGCGCCCGCTCCGGCTCCGGCTCCCGCTCCCACGCCGATCCAGGCGCCGGTGCAGCAGCCCGAGCCCGTGGAGCCCGCGCCGTTGATGGCGCCTCCGCCGGTCGACGCGCCGGCTCCAGTGACGCCCGAGCCCGTCTCCGAGCCTGCTCCCGAGCCGGTGCAGCAGCCCGCTCCGGAGCTCGTCCCGGTCCAGGCCGCGCCCGAGCCCGATCCTGAGCCCGAGCTGCCCGCGATGGCGCCCGAGGCTCCGGCCGAGCCCGAGCTTCCGGCCATGGCGCCGAGCGTCCCGATGCCCGACCTCGCGCCGGTCCAGCCGGGCGCACAGGCCGAGGACTACTTCGTGACTCCCGCGACCCCGCCGTCCCCGGCCCCCGCGCCGGAGCCGGTCGAGCCGGCGCAGCCGGAGATCCAGCCCGTGACGCTCACTCCTCCGGCCGCTCCTCCGGCCGAGGCGCCCGCGGCGCCGGAGGCCCAGGTGGCCTCCGACGAGCTGCCGGTGATCGAGTTCCCGCCCACGACTCTCGAGCCGACGATCGTCGACGAGCCGGTCTTCGTGCCCGAGCAGATGCCGGCGGAGATGCCTGCGATCGAGTCGGATGTCTTCAACCCGTTCGGTCAGACGCAGAGCGTGTTCCGCGTGGTCGTCCGCCTCCAGGACGGCGACGGCGTCGAGGTCGGCGAGTTCCGCGACTTCGGAACGGCGATGGAGGGCGCGCAGGAGGTCATCGAGCAGTTTGCGAATGCCAACGGCTCGTGGCCGTTCTATGCGGGCCGGTTCATCCGCCCCGACCTGATCGTCTCCGTCGACGTCGTCGACGGAAACTCGGCCTAGATCAGGCCGAAACCTCCGCTCAAAGAATCCTTCCATTTCGCGCACGAGGAGCTAACGCGCGGCTCCTTTACTGCGTGGTGCAGGCACTCGACGGAGGTATTCATGACTCGCAAGCTCATCGTTCTGACGCTCGTCGCCGCCTTCGGCCTTGCCGTGACCGGCGTCGCGAGTGCGAAGTGGTTCAACGTGATCCGCGGCACGAAGAACGCGGACGTGATCGCCGGCACCGACAACCGCGACTTCATCCTCGCGTACGCCGGTGACGACCAGATCAGCGCAGGCGGCGCACGCGACATCGTCCGCGCCGGCAAGGGCAACGACGGCGTCGACGGCGGCGCAGGGCTCGACGGCCTCTTCGGCGGAGCCGGCGACGACACGCTGAGCGCCGGAGACGGCGGCGCCGTGCTCTGGGGCATGGCCGGAAACGACACGCTCAACGCGAGCGACAACGGCCGCAACATCCTTCACGGCGGCCTCGGCGACGACACGCTCAACGGCGGCGCGGGACGCGATCGCCTGTGGGGCGGCCGTGGCGTGGACACGCTCAACGGCGGAGACGGCAACGATGTCCTCCACTCGCTCGCAGCCGATGGCCAGGCCGACGCGCTCGACTGCGGCGCCGGCAACCATGACGTCGCGTGGGTCCGGGCAGGCGAGCTCGACACCGTCGTGAACTGCGAAGTCGTGAAGACCGTCTCGACAGGCTAGGTCCCGACTTCAGTTTGCCCCTCCCAGCGAGGCCCGCCCACCGGCGGGCCTCGTCTCTTATCGTCACCTGACCGTGGGCGCACTCGAGGTGATCGCAGTCGCTGGCTGGTCATTTGTGGTCGCGCTCGCCGGTGGCGTCGTCGGGCTCGTGCTCGGAAACCTGCGTCTGCCGCTCTTCGTGCTCGCGTCGTCCTCGCCCGCGTCGGCCGGCGGCGCGAACATCGCCGTCTCGGGGATCGCAGCGGCGACCGCCTCCACGAGCCACATCCGCGCGGGCCGAATCAACTGGAGCCTGTTCGGCTGGATGGCGCCGCCCTCGGTCGTGGGCGCGCTCGTCGGCGGCTACCTGGCGGGCAAGGTTCCGAAGTCGGCGCTGCTGCTCGCAATCGCCGCGGTGCTCGTCTACAGCGGGCTCGACCTGCTGCTCCGGCCGCCGGTGGAGGCCCGTGAGAGCGACGGCCCTCACGTGGTGGCGGCGATGGTCTCGGGCGCGGTGATCGGACTGCTGGGCGGGTTCGTCGGGCTGATCCTCGGCTCGCTGCGAATGCCCGCGCTGCTGCGCATCGTGGGCGAGACGCCAGCCCGCGCCGTCGGGACGAACCTCGCGGTCGGCGTCTGCGTCGGCATCGCGGGGCTGCTCGGGCACCTTCCGTCCGCGAGCCCGGACTGGTGGCTGATCGCCGTCGGCGGCGCGGCCTCGATCCCGGGCGCGCTGATCGGAGCACGCCTCACGGGCCGACTCTCCGAGCGACAGCTCATCCGCGCGATCGCGATCGTGCTCCTGATCGCCGGCGCGGCCGCTGCGATCCAGGCCCTCGTCTAGAGCGCCGGTGCGACGCGATGCTGCTCGCCGCGGCCCACCACCACGATGACCGTTGCGGCCCAGACGAGGACTGCGACTCCCCACGCGAGCCCGGCACTGCCGGGCTTGTCCGGGTAGACGATCGATCCGACCCCGAAGACGGCGGCGGCCAGAGCTGCGCTGAGCGCGCCGAGCCGACCGCAGAGCACCGACAACGGGAGCCCGAACGCCATCGCCGCAAGCCCCGTCCACTGGTCGAGCCCGATGTGCGAGTCGTAGGGCGGGGTACCGTCGGCGTAGTTGCGGGCCATGTGGACCCCGTAGACCACGAGCGGGACGGCCAGCGCGGCGGCAAGGAGGAAGAGCGTCGCCGTGGGCCGGACTCGAACGATCAGGCTCCGGTCGGGAAGCAGCGCCGCGAGCACGAGACCGGCGACCGCCACCAACGCGCCGACACCAACGTAGCGGTGGTCGGTCGAGACGAGCCCCGCGAGCGCATATGCGACGGCAGCCGCGAAGACCTGACGGAGCGCTCGAGCGTCTTGCCAGGCAAGCAGGAAGCCCGCCGGTACGACGATTCCACCAATCGCTCCGTACCCCAGATCGGACACCGTACCCGGCTCGCCGAGGAACCACGTTCCGACCAGGTCGACGAGCGCGAACCCGACCAGCCAGATCGCGAGGGAGAAGGTGATTCCGAGCCCGAGGGCAAGCCAGCGCACTGCTCGCACCCTAGGCGATGGCCTACTGCACGCCTCCTTCGACCCGGTCGAGGAAGGCGCCCACGATCTCGAGGTAGAGCTCGGGCTCCTCGAGGTACGCCATGTGGGCGCTCGACTCGAACAGCACCCACTCGGAGCCGCGGATCCCCTCGCGGAGCGGCTCGATCAGGCCGGGAGTGCACTCGTCGTGGCGGCCCGAGGTGATCAGCGTCGGCAGGGAGATCTCGCCCAGGCGGTCGATGACGTCCCACTCCCTGAGCGTGCCCGTGACCGTGTACTCGTTCGTGCCCCACATCGTCTCGTAGACCTGCGCGCCGAACTTCTCGCGCGCCCGGGCCATCGACTCGGGCTCGGGATCGAGCCGGAGGATGTGGCGTCGCTTGAACTCGGCCTCTGCCTCCTCCTCATCGAGCCCTTCGGGCAGCGCCGCCCGCAGGCGGAGCGTCTCCTCGGCCCAGCGGGGCGCGCTCGTCGGCGCCGAGTTCAGCACGAGGCTCGCGATGCCCGTCGGCTGCAGCAGCGCGTACTCGAGCGCCAGCATCCCGCCCCACGACGAGCCGAAGAGGTGGATCCGCCCGAGCCCGAGCCCAGTCCGGACACTCTCGAGCTGGGCGATGAAGGTCTCGACTGTCCAGAGCGAGACGTCGTCCGGCCGGTCGGAGTCGCCGCCGCCGAGCTGGTCGTAGAAGACGACGCGCCGCCCCTGCTCGGCGAGCGCGCCGAGGCCCTCCAGCGGATCGTGGCACCCACCCGGCCCGCCGTGCAGGCACAGAAGCGGCAGCCGGCCCGGCTCCTCACCGTCGCCGACGACCTCGTACGACGTCTCCCACTCGCGGAAACGGAGGCGGCCCACCGGCGCGAGTCTAGTGGCGGCAGGCGAGCCCGAGCCGCCGCGCGGCGGCGTTCGAGGCTTCGCGTGCGGAGGCGAGGTCGACCCTCGCGCGGGACAGGTCAGCCGCGTTGCTGCGGACGAACGCGTCGCGGAAGATCGCGTTCGCGCGCTGCACGCGGTCGATCGAGCGGAGGAAGCCGGCCATGTCGACCTGCCGGTCGCCGGGGACGTCGAGCCGGACGAGCCGCGACTGCTCGTGCTCCTCCAGGGCGCTCACGCGCTGCCCGAGGTCGAGCAGGTCGCGGCCGGTGTTCGGGAACGGCAGCGCGCTGACCGCAGCGGCCCGCTTCGCGCAGACCGCGTCGGCCCGCTTCAGGAAGGCGGCGTCGCCGGAGCCGCTCGACTCGCCGCCGCAGCCGGAAAGGAGGAAGAGCGCGAGGACGGCAACCCCTGCAAGGCGCATCTCGGGGTCATCGGCTCACGGCGCGGGAGCCTTGAAATCAGCCGATCGTCCAGGTGTCGCCGGCGTGGAGGAGCTCGGTGAGGTCGCCCTCGCCCTGCTCGCTGCGCGCGGTCTCGAGCTGCTCCTCCATCAGGCGCTCGTAGGCCGGGCGCTCGATGTCCCTGAAGACGCCGATCGGCGTCGGCCCGTGCGGCGTGTGCGAGATCCGCGCGAGCGCCTCGGCCAGGCTCGGGGACTCGTGATGCTCGTCGTGGACCATCAGCGCGTCCTCGCCGGCCTCGGCCACGTCGACCAGCTCGGCAGAGCCGTCCGGCCGCAGGCGCACGCCGCGCTCCCCTTCCTCGCCGAAGCGGATCGGCTTCCCGTGCTCGAGCAGGATCCGGTTCTCCTTCTGGTCGCGCACGGTGTCGAAGGCGCCGTCGTTGTAGACGTTGCAGTTCTGGTAGATCTCGACGAAGGCAACGCCCTGATGTGCGTGCGCGCGGCGCAGGGTCTCGGTTAGGTGGACGCGGTCGGTGTCGATCGAGCGCGCGACGAACGTCGCCTCGGCCCCGAGCGCGAGCGCCACCGGGTTGAACGGCCAGTCGAGCGACCCCATCGGCGTCGTCTTGTTGACCGTGCCGAGCGGCGTCGTTGGCGAGTACTGCCCCTTCGTGAGCCCGTAGATCTGGTTGTTGAAGAGCAGGATCTTGATGTTCACGTTCCGCCGCAGCGCGTGGATCAGGTGGTTGCCGCCGATCGAAAGCGAGTCGCCGTCGCCGGTCACGACCCACACGGACAGATCCGGGCGCGCGAGCGCGAGTCCGGTTGCGATCGCAGGCGCGCGGCCGTGGATCGAGTGCATCCCGTACGTCTGCATGTAGTACGGGAAGCGCGCGGCGCAGCCGATCCCGGAGATGAAGACGATCCGCTCCCGCGGAATCCCGAGCTCGGGCATGAACTTCTGCACCGCCGCGAGGATCGCGTAGTCCCCGCAGCCCGGGCACCAGCGCACCTCCTGGTCCGAGGTGAAGTCCTTCGCAGTGAGCTGACCGCCGCCGTTCTCGCTCACAGCCAAGCCTTCCGGCAGCAAACGCGTCGACCGGTCATTTCAGACGGACGCACGGGCTGAGCCCGAGCGTCCTGACGCCGGCAGCGCAAGCGCCGCCTCACAACAACGCCTCCATCGCGTCAGCCAGCTCGCCCGACCGCAGCGGCACGCCGCGGACGCGGTTGTAGCCGACCGCGTCGACCAGGAACTCGGCGCGCACGAGCTTCAGCAGCTGGCCGAGGTTCATCTCCGGAACGAGAACGCGGTCGTACGCGCGCAGCACCTCGCCGGTGTTGCGCGGGAAGGGGTTCAGATGAGTCAGGTGCGCCTGCGCGACCTTCTTGCCGTCCCTGCGCACGCGGCGCACTGCGGCCGTGATCGGCCCGTACGTCCCGCCCCAGCCGAGGACGAGCAGGTCGGCGCCGTCCGGGTCGTCGACCTCGAGCTCCGGGATGTCCGCGGCGATCCCGGCGACCTTCTGCGCGCGCAGGCGGACCATCAGGTCGTGGTTGTCGGGGTCGTAGGAGACGTTGCCGGTCTCGTCCTGCTTCTCGAGCCCGCCGATCCGGTGCTCGAGGCCGGGCGTGCCGGGGACGGCCCAGTCGCGGGCCAGCGTGTCCGGGTCGCGCACGTACGGGAGGAACTCGCCGTCGCGGTTCGGCTCCGTCGCGAACTCGACGTCGATCTTCTCCAGCGACGACACGTCGGGCAGCAGCCACGGCTCGGAGCCGTTGGCGAGATACGCGTCCGAGAGCAGGTAGACGGGCGTGCGGTACTTGAGCGCGATCCGCGCCGCCTCGAGCGCCGCGTCGAAGCAGCCGCCGGGAGTGGACGCGGCGACGACCGGAACCGGCGACTCGGCGTTGCGGCCGAACAGGACCATCAGCAGGTCGGCCTGCTCGGGCTTGGTCGGCATCCCTGTCGACGGGCCTGCGCGCTGGATGTCGAGGATCAGGAGCGGCAGCTCGAGCGTGACCGCGAGGCCGACCGTCTCCGCCTTCAGCACCACCCCTGGACCGCTCGAGGTGCAGACGCCGAGGGCGCCGCCGAAGCTCGCGCCCAGCGCCGCGCCGACGGCCGCGATCTCGTCCTCGGCCTGGAACGTGCGCACGCCGAAGCGCTTGTGCCGCGAAAGGTGCTCGAGGATCTCCGAGGCGGGCGTGATCGGGTAGGCGCCGAGGAAGAGTGGCAGGCCGCTCTGAATGCTCGCAGCTATCAGCCCGAGTCCGAGCGCCTGGTTGCCGGTGATGTTCCGGTACGTGCCCGGAGGCAGCTTCGCCGGGGCGACCTCGTACGAGACGACGAAGTCCTCGGATGTCTCGCCGTAGGCCCAGCCCGCCTTGAACGCCTTCACATTCGCCTCGGCGATCACCGGCTTTGACGCGAACTTGCGCTCGAGGAACGCGACCGTCTCCTCGGTCGGACGGTGATAGAGCCACGACATCAGGCCGAGCGCGAACATGTTCTTCGAGCGCTCCGCCTCGCGCTTGCTGACGTCGACGTCGCGGAGCGCCTCGAGCGTCAGCGTCGTGAGCGGCACCTCGTGCACGTGGTAGCCCTCGAGCGAGCCGTCCTCGAGCGGGTTAGCCTCGTAGCCGGCCTTGTCGAGGTTGCGCTCCGTGAACGCGTCGCGGTTGACGATCAGCGTCCCGCGCCGCTCGAGGTCGCGCAGGTTCGTCTTGAGCGCGGCGGGATTCATCGCGACGAGGACGTCGGGCCTGTCACCCGGCGTGAGGATGTCGTGGTCGGCGAAGTGGAGCTGGAAGCCGGAGACGCCGGGCAGCGAGCCGGCCGGCGCGCGGATCTCCGCGGGGAAGTCAGGAAGCGTCGAGAGGTCGTTGCCGACCAGCGCGGTCTCACTCGTGAACTGCCCGCCGGTGAGCTGCATCCCGTCGCCCGAGTCGCCCGCGAAGCGAATCGTGACCTGTTCGAGCTGCTCGACCTGCTTGGCCATTTGCCCCCTACACCGTAGCGCGCACGACGGTGATGCCCCAGGCCCCACCCGAGTCGAACAGCTCGTCGGGATCGACCTCGTCGCGCCAGCCGAGGAAGTGGCGGCCCGGCTCGTCGTCGGTCGAGCCGAAGACGGCAAGGCGCTCCGCGCTCCGTTGTCCGGTCTCGCCCCGCTCGAGCTCCTCGCGCCGCCGATCGGCCTCCTCGGCCGCAGGGCCTTCCGCGTATCCCTTCGCCATCAGGCGGCCTCCGCCAGCAGCGACTGGAGGTCGAGTGGCGCCGTGAACATCGCGACCTCGCCGGACTCGTCGCGCGGCCACTCCTCGCGAGCCCGATCACAGTAGAGCTCGAGCCCGTTCTCGTCCGGGTCGCGGAGGTAGAGCGCCTCCGAGACGCCGTGGTCGCTGGCGCCGTCGAGCGGCCAGCCTGCCTCGACGAGTCGTCGCAGGGAGTCACCCAGCGTGGGGCGGTCCGGATAGCGAATGGCGACATGGAAGAGACCGGTAGCGCCCGGCGGGGGAGGCGAGCCGCCGAGTGACTCCCAGGTGTTGAGACCGATGTGGTGGTGATAGCCGCCGGCCGAGAGGAACGCGGCCTGGTCGCCCATCCGCTGGTGCAGCTCGAACCCGAGGATGTCGCGGTAGAAGGCGATCGCCCGGTCGAGGTCCGAGACCTTCAGGTGGACGTGGCCGATGTCGACGCGCGGGTCGATGCTCACGAGTGCCGACCATACCGACGCGGCCAGGCCGTCGTTGACGGTGTCCGCCTGCGCGGGCAAGATCGGCGTCCCGTGCCGACAGGAGATCGCAAAGGTTCGAGCGGCGTTTCCGACGCGGTCCGTCCGCGAGGGCCGTTCTCCTTGCGCGTCTCGGCGCGGCACGCCGGCGACTCGACGCGCACGCGCGCCGACGGGCCGCTCGTCGCGACGCTCACCACCGGCGGTCTCGGCCGGGCCTGGCAGCAGCCGGACGGGATCGTCCAGCTGCGCGCGCCCGACGAACGTGGGCTCCTCGAGCTTCGGTTCGTGCTCGCGCTCGACGACGACCACTCCGAGTTCCTCGAGCAGTTCCGCGACGACCCGCTGCTCCGCCGAGCGCTGCCGCGGCTGCGCGGCCTTCGCCCTCTTCGCCTCGGGACGGTGACGCACTCCCTGCTGCGGGCGGTCTGTGGCCAGCTGATCCAGGCGCGCCTCGCCCGCGAGATCGAGCGCAACGTCATCCGGGCCGCGTCACCTCGGGTCGAAGGCACCCGGTTGCGCCTGCCACCGACCGCGGCCGCTCTCGCCCGCTTTGCCCCTGCCGAGCTCCGCCGCCTGGGACTGGGCGCACGCCGGGGCGCGACGCTCGTCCGATTGTGCCGCTCGATCGACCTCGAGCGGCTGCGCTCGCTGCCCACGGACGCCGCGGCCGAGAGGCTGGAGCGCGAGCGTGGCCTCGGCCCGTGGTCGGTCGGCGTCATCTGCCTCGAAGGGCTCGGCCGCTTCGAGCGCGGGCTCGTCGGCGACCTGGGTCTCGTCAAGCTCTGCTCGGCCATCTGCGGGCGGAGGGTCGAGACCTGGGAGACGGCCGAGCTGCTGGAGCCGTACGGCCGCTGGTCCGGGCTCGCGAGCGTCTACCTGCTCGCCGCGTCCGGGCTCGGCCTCGTGCCGCTCCGGCAACGCGCGGCTGCCTAGGCACCCGCTTGCGGTGCCGCCTTCAGGCCGCATGGTCTTCGACCGTGCGGCCGTCTGAAATGACCGGTCGATGCCACTGGAGATGGCCACCGCCGCTCTAGACTCTCCGCATGGCGAGCAAGGTCGCGATCCTCGGCACCGGAACGATCGGCGAAGCGCTCCTGCGCGGGCTCCTCAGCGGCGGGTGGCGCGAGCCCTCCGAGGTCGTCGTCACGGTCCGGGACGAGGATCGCGCGCGAGAGCTGGCCGAGCGCTACGGCGTCGAGGCGACGACGTCGAACGCCGACGCCGTCTCGGGCGCAGCGCTGGTCGTGATCGCCGTCAAACCGCAGGACTTCGACGTCCTCCTGGGCGAGATCGGCGGCCTGCTGACGCCCGAGCAGACAGTCCTGTCGGTCGCAGCGGCGATCCCGACCTCCGCGATCGAGAGCCGGATCGGCGCGAGCGTCCCTGTGGTCCGCGCGATGCCGAACCGCCCGGCCACGGTCCACGAGGGCGTCGCGGGCATCTGCCCCGGGGCGCACGCCGAGGACGAGCACCTGCAGCTCGCGGAAGAGGCGCTCAGCCACGTCGGCGGGGTCGTGCACGTCCCCGAGCGCTACATGGACGCGGTCACGGCAGTCTCAGGCTCGGGCCCTGCGTACTTCGCGCTCCTCGCCGAGGCGATGATCGAAGCAGGGATCCTGCTCGGGCTCTCGCGCGAGGTCTCGACGAAACTCGTCGTCCAGACGATGCTCGGCACCGCCCACCTGCTTCGCGACGAGGGCGTCCATCCGGTCGAGCTGCGCGAGCAGGTGACCTCGCCCGGCGGGACGACGATCCGCGCGATCCGCGAGCTCGAGCGCGCGGGCGTGCGCGCCGCGTTTCTGAACGCGATCCAGGCCGCCGTCGAGCGCTCGCAGGAGCTCGCCGCCGGAGAGCAGTGACGCTTCACGGCGTCGAGCTGATCCGCCTGGAGAACGAGAAGGAGGTCGCGGCAGTCGTCGCCGGCGAGCTCGTCGCGGCGGCCCGTGCGGGCCAGGCGATCGCGCTCACGGGCGGGACGACGCCCGGCCTCGCGTACGAGCTTGCTGCGGAGCAGGAGCCCGACTGGAGCAGTGCGTCGGTGTGGTGGGGCGACGAGCGCTGCGTGCCGCCGGATGACGAGCGCTCGAACTACCTCCTCGCGCGCGAACGCCTGCTCGACCGCCTGTCCGGCCAGCCGGGAGCCGTGCATCGCATCCGCGGTGAGCTCGGCGCCGAGGCGGCAGCCGAGGAGTACGACGAGGCGCTGGACGGGGTGACTCTCGATCTCGTCCTGCTCGGGCTCGGTGCCGACGGGCACGCGGCTTCGCTCTTCCCGGGCCGGCCGACCCTCGACGAGCGGGAGCGCCGCGCGATCCCGGCGGAAGCAGGTCTCGAGCCGTTCGTCGAGCGGGTGACGTTGACCGTGCCGGTGCTCTGTGGGGCGCCCGAGGTGCTGTTCATGGTGACCGGCGAGTCCAAGGCGGAGGCGACGGAGCGCGCGTTCGGCCGTCCGCCGGACCGGGACACTCCTGCCAGCCTGATTCGCTCCGCGACCGGCCGCACCCGCGTGGTTGCGGATGCGGCCGCGGCGTCGCGCTTGGACTAATCGCCCCGATCGTATATATAGGCGGGAAATGAGCTCGTCGAACGGCAATGAGATCCTGGACGTCCTGATCCTCGACCAGCCCGATCAGCTGAAGGCGCTGGGCCATCCGCTGCGCCTGCGAGTGCTCGAGACACTGGGGACGGACTCCGCAGAGGCGCTCACGAACCGCGAGCTGGCGAACAAGCTCGGGGTCGACCCGGGCCACCTCCACTTCCACGTGCGCATGCTTCTGCGGGCCGGGCTGATCACGCTGGCGGACTCGAGCCGCGGCCGCGAGAAGCCGTATCGCGCGGTGGCGAGGACGCTGCGCGTCGCGCCCGAGCTCCTGGCATCCGGCCTGACGAGCGACCTGCGAGCCGCGATGCTCGACGAGGTTCAGCGCGGCTGGGACGCGCACAGCGCCGAGGGCACGTTCCGCTCCGCGCAGGTGACCGCGCGGATCCCGCCCGAGCGTGCGCTCGAGCTCGTCGCCGAGTTCGTCGAGAAGGCGCGCGACGCAGAGGACGACAGCGCCGACCCGATCGTGATCACGGCGGTCCTCCACCCGCCGACGCGGCCCGTCAACTAGGAGGGTTTGGCGGAACGTCGCTCGTCGCCGGGGGCGATGCTCGTTCCGAGGCAAGGACGCAGGGAGCGTGCGTACCGGGAAGGGAGGTGCGCGACTGAGGACGCAGCATCGGGGCGAGCAGCGCGGCCCGGCGGCTCAGCCGATGTTTCGTCAAGCCCTCCTGGGAAGCAGGGGCGAGCTCAACTCCGCGGCCATGTCGCGCCGGCCGGCGAGCGCCTGGAGGACGAGCACGGTGTCGGCGACAGGTATGTCCTCGAGGTACTCGTCCCGCGACTCGAACGAATCGAGCACCGACTCGATCGCGATTGCGTAGCCGAGGATGTCTCTTGCGGCGGTGAACGCGAGCGCGTCGCCGACGTCGTGTGGGAAGTCGTCGTGGATCCGGATCGCGTCGGCCGGGACGCGGGCTTCCGCGTCCCGGCCGAGGACGAGCAACGCGAGCGCTGCCGCGTAGCCGCCGATCGGGGAGTCGGATTCGGCGGCTCCGGCCTCGAGCGCCCAGGCGGCCGCCTCTTCGGCCCTGGCCCAGTCGTCCGCGAGCACGAGCGCCTTGATCGCGCCGATCGGCCGGCCCCAGCTGCCGGGCGGAGCCTCGGCGAAGCTTTCCCGGTAGCGCCCGGCTGCGCGCACGAACCACTCGGCCGCCTCGGCGCGGCGGCCCTCCATCAGGAGCGCAAGCGCGGCCCCACCCGCGGCGTTCCCCATCCGGGTCAGCTGGCGCTGGCGGCTCTCCGGATCGGAGGGATCGTCGGGAGCCGGCTCGGGCAGCCGCGCCTCGCCGTCGCGGTAGCGAGCCTCCTCGCGCGCGAGGTGCGCGGCCCAATCCTGGTTGGCGACGGCGGCTTCTGGTTTAGGCACAGCCGACCTCCTCCCCGCTGCGATCGTATCGAGCAAGTACGCGCGGAGGGGTAACGCGATCGTGCCGAATGTCTGCCGCTTCGTCGCCGGTTGCATGGACTAGGCTCCTGGCCGTGGCCCGTCAGTTGCGCGAGGTCGTGTTCGTGGACGCCGTCCGGACCGCGTTCGGCCGCGCTGGCCCAAAGGGCGTGTTCTGGCGGACGCGCGCCGACGACCTCGGCGTGAAGGTCGTCCGCGAGCTGCTCCGGCGCAACCCGCAGCTCGACCCTGCGCGGATCGACGACGTCGTCATGGCCGCGACCGCACAGGTCGGCGACCAGGGGCTGACTCTCGGCCGCGACGTCGCGCTCCTCGCCGGGCTGCCGCAGTCCGTCCCGGGCTTCGCGGTCGACCGCATGTGCGCTGGAGCCGTGACCGCCGTCACGGCAGGGGCCGGCGAGATCGCGATGGGCTCCGCCGACCTCGTCCTCGCCGGAGGGGTCGAGCACATGGGCCACCACCCGATGGGCGACGACGTCGACTTCAACCCGCGCTTCGTCGCCGAGCGGCTCGTCGACACCTCGGCGGTAACGATGGGTGCGACTGCCGAGAACCTCCACGACCGCTTTCCCGGCCTGACGAGGCAGGATGCCGACGCATTCGCGGTCCGCTCGCAGCACCGCGCAGCAGCGGCCTGGGAGAACGGCGTGATGCGCGAGACGGTCGTCCCGATGTCGGTCTTCACCGACGACGGCTGGCAGGTCGCTGACCGCGACGAGTTCCTGCGCCCGGACACGAGCCTCGAAGGGCTCGCCGACCTGCCCACGCCGTTCCGGCCCGGCGGCCGCGTGACCGCGGGCAACTCGGCCGGGCTCACGGACGGCGCGACCGTCGCGCTGCTCGCCTCGGAGGACGCGGCAAGCGAGCTGGGTATCCAGCCGCGGATGCGGCTCGTCTCCTACGCGTTCGCAGGCGTCGAGCCCGAGCTGATGGGGCTCGGCCCGGTGCCCGCTACGCGCAAGGCGCTCGAGCTCGCCGGGATCACGCTCGACGACGTCGGTCTGTTCGAGCTGAACGAGCCGTTCGCGGTCCAGGTGCTGACCTGGTGCGACGCGTTCGGAGTCGATCCGGAAGACGAACGCCTGAACCCCTACGGTGGCGCGATCGCCTGCGGGCATCCGCTTGCCGCAACGGGAGTTCGACTGATGGCGCAGCTGGCATACGGCTTTCGCGAGCAGCCCGACGTGCGCTACGGCCTGACCGCCCTCTGCGTCGGGATGGGCATGGGCGCCGCGGTCGTGTGGGAGAACCTCGCTGGCTGACACCGAGTTCAAGCTCGCGCGCGTCGAGACCGAGCGCGGACGCGTCGCGCTGGTCACGATCGACAACGGCGAGGACTACACGAAGCCGACGTTCTTCGGCCGCGCGGCGCTCGAGTCGCTCGAGCGGCTCCTTCCCGAGCTCGAGGACGGCGACTGGGCTGCACTCGTGGTCACGGGCAAGCCATTCGTCTTCGCGGCCGGCGCCGACATCACCGAGTTCCCGGGAGCGACCCGCGACCTCGCGATCGAGGGAAGCCGGGCCGGCCACGAGCTCTTCGGCCGCATTCGCAACCTCCCCTACCCCACCGTCGCGGCGGTCAACGGCGCCTGCCTGGGCGGCGGTGTCGAGCTGGCGCTCCATTGCAGCGCGCGCACGATCTCGACCGCCGTGCGCCACTTCGCGTGCCCCGAATGCTTCCTCGGGATCGTGCCGGCCTGGGGCGGGACGCAGCTCGTCCCGCGCCTGGTCGGCGCCGAGACGGCCGTCAAGTTCGTCGTGGCGAACCCGATGCGCCAGAACCGGATGCTGACCGGCCCGGACGCCTTCGAGCTCGGCTTCGCGGACCGCCTGCTGGAGCCGCCGGAGTTCGTGGACGAGTCGATCGCCTTTGCGCTCGAGCTCGCGGCCGAAGGGACAGGTCCCGGGGACAGGCCCCGGGACGTGGCCGCAGAGGACGTGATCCGCAAGGCACGCGCGCGGCTGGACGGGCAGGTGCACGGCGCGGCGCCCGCTCCGTACATGGCGCTCGACCTCATCGAGGGCGCCTGCTCCGGCTGGTCGCTCGAGGAGGGCTATCGCGCCGAGGAGGAAGCCGTGGGTGAGCTGCTGCCCGGCCGCCAGGCGCAGGCGTCGCTCTATGCATTCGACCTCTTCGAGCGCCGTGCGAAGAACCCGCCGGGCAAGCCGGACGCCGAGCCGCGGCCGGTCCGCAAGGTCGGGATCGTCGGTGCAGGCCTGATGGCAGCCCAGCTCGCCACCCTCGTAGTCCGCCGCCTGGAGGTGCCTGTCGTGATGCGCGACGTCAGCGAGGAGGCGCTCACGAACGCGCGCGACAGCATCGAGTCCGACCTCCAGGAGCAGGTCGCGAAAGGCCGCTACGACGAGGGCAAGGCCCGCTTCCTCGCCTCCCTGGTCACCACGTCGACCGGCTACGAGCACTTCGCCGACTGCGACCTGGTGATCGAGGCGATCTTCGAGGAACTCCGGACGAAGAAGCAGGTCTTCGCCGAGCTCCGAGAGCACGTCGGGCAACCCGGGTGCGTCTTCGCCACGAACACGTCCAGCCTCTCCGTTGCCGAGATGGGCGCCGACGTCGGCCTCCACTTCTTCAACCCGGTCGCGGTCCTCCCGCTCGTCGAGCTCGTCCGCACGCCCGACACCGACGACGCCACGCTCGCCACGGCGTGGGCGTTCGCCGAGAAGCTCCGCAAGCGCCCGGTGCTCGTTGCCGACGCCCCCGCCTTCGTCGTCAACCGCGTCCTGACACGGCTGATGGCGGTCGTCCTCGACGCGCTCGAGCACGGCAACACTCCCGACGAAGCCGACGACGCGATCCTTACCCTGGGCCTGCCGATGGCGCCGTCGGTGCTCCTCCAGATGGTCGGCCCGCGCGTCGCGAACCACGTCCTCGAGACCCTGCACGAGGCCTACCCCGACCGCTTCCCGCTCTCAGCGACGCTCGCCAACTACGCGGACGGCAAGGACGAGATCGCCGTTCAGGAGCATGATCCGAGAACGGCCGACGAGATCCTCGAGGCCGCGCTCGAGGCCGTCGCCGACGAGATTCGCCACCTCCTCGACGAGGGCGTCGTCGCCGAGGCGAAAGACGTCGACACCGCGCTTCTCCTGGGCGCGGGCTGGCCGTTCTGGCTCGGTGGCATCACGAAGTTCCTCGACCAGACCGGCAGATCGGAGAAGATGTTCGGGCGCCCGTTCGCCCACCTCGGCAGCGCGGCGCCGACACGATGACTGACGACTGGCGCATCCGGATCGAGCTCGCGGAGGAGCAGCACGCCGAGTCGATGCTCAACCGCCTCGGCCTCGACCTCGGCTCCGACGAGGCCAAGAGGCTCGCAAAGGAGCTCGAGGGTCACCGCCTCGCGGTGTCACGCGACGAGGGCGAGCTGTTCGTCTACACGGCCACCCAGTCGGAGGCCGAGCAGGCGCGGCGCGTCGTCGAGGCCGAGCTCGCCGACGAAGAGCTCGAGGCGGAGATCGAGGTCGCGCACTGGCTCTCGGACGAGGACCGGTGGTCGACCGACCCGCCGGGCGAGACCTGGGAGGAGGAAGAGGTCGAGCGCGGATACGCGCCGTGGGAGGTGCGCGTCGAGCGCGGCTCCCACCGCGAGGCGCAGGAGCTCGCCGACCAGCTGGAGCAGGAGGGCTACGACGTCGTGCGCCGGTTCAACTACCTGATCGTCGGCGCCTCGTCGGAGGACCAGGCAAGGCAGCTGGCAACGCGCCTGCACGGCGAAGCAGAGCCCGGCGGCGAGCTCGTGTGGGAGGTCGCGCCGAAGAACCCGTTCGCCGTCTTCGGCGGCCTCGGCGGAGCCGGCACGCCCCTCTAAAAGTCCCGCTCCCGCCCGCAGGATCGGTTATGCTTCGGACGCGACGCTCGCCCACTGGAATGGCCGCGAGCGCGCTCTCTTTCCAGAGATTGGGCAGCACTGGATGTGCTGCCGGATATGCAAGAAGCGACCGAGCATCTGACGCTAGCGTCGGAGGTTGACGGCCTCAGCGCCGCCGCTCTCCGCGCCGAAGCCTGGGCCGGGGAACCGTTTCTCCACCCGGAGGAAGACCCCGACCTCGTACTCGCCTCCGGGACCGCCCGGCGGCGGGCGCTCGACGATGCGCTCGCCGAGATGGACGCAGGTGCGGCCGAGCCGTCCTACGGCTGGAAGATCCGCTACGCACTGATGCTCGGGCTCGAGCGGGTCCTGACCGGGCAGCCGCCTCGCCTCGCCTCGGGCACGGAGCTGCGCCGCCACCAGATCGACGCGCTCGCCGGGATGCTGACGGAGATGATCGCCGCGACTCAGGTCGAGCCGGAGCTGAACGGCAACGGCGCCGCCGTCGAGGAAGCGGAGGCCGAGACCGAGGAGGATGACGACGACCTCGGCGTCCACCTGGAGGAGCTTCCCGACGACCTCGTGCTTCCCGAGGAGCACGCGGGCAGCGACCCCGGCGCGAGCCGGCGGTACCGCTTCCGACACCCGACCGCCTCCGGCAAGACGATCGCCGCGGCCGGCTTCGTCGAGGCCGCCCGCACGCTCGGAGTTCTGATCCTCACGCACCGGCGTCTGCTCGTCACGCAGTTCAACCGCGAGCTGACCGCCGAGGGGTACGGCGACCGCTTCGTCGACGCGATCGTGAAGAACGCTACGCGTTCGAAAATCACGCCCAACCCGGTAACCGTCCAGACCTACGCGTGGTTCGCCCGCCACTGGAGCGACCTCGATCCGCATGCCTACCAGCTCGTGATCTGCGACGAGGCGCACACGGCGCTCGGCGAGAAGACCAGCCAGGCGATCCGCGGCTTCTCGGACCCGATCTTCATCGGGATGACGGCGACCGAGCAGCTGATCGCGAAGCAGGTCTCGGACGTCTTTCCAGCTTCCATCGACGAGCTCCCGCTCGGCGACGCCGCTCGCCGCGGCCTGATCGCGCCGCTCCGCTGTCTCCGGGTTCCGCCCGCAGCCGCGATCTCGTCGGTGCCGATCGTCGGCGGCGACTTCGAGGAGAGCGCGCTTGCCGCCGTCCTCGACCACACGGCGCTGAACCAGGCCGCCGCGAGCCTCTACCGCGACCGTTTCGAGAACACGCCCGGGATCGTCTACGCGGCCGGGGTCGACCACGCGTACAACCTGGCGAAGGAGTTTCGCGCCGCAGGTCTCAAGGCGCAGGCCGTCAGCGGCCGCACACCGCCCGTCCAGCTCGCCGAGACGCTGGCCGCCTACGAGCGCGGTGAGATCAACGTGCTCGTGAACGCGATGCTGCTCGCCGAAGGCTGGAACTCGCCGCGCGCGACGGTCTGCATGCACCTCGCTCCGACGGCGTCGAAACGCGTCTACCAGCAGCGAATCGGCCGGATCATGCGCACGCACCCGCGCAAGGAGGCGGGGGTCGTCGTCGACTTCGTGCCGAAGGCGGCGACGCACAGCGAGCGCGTCGTCTCGGTGCACAGCCTTCTGGACGCCGACTTCTACCGCGAGGGCGCGCGCGTCACGCCGGCCCCGCGGCGGCGGATCCAGCGCCGTGCCCGACGAAAGCTCTCGCCCGCACCGTGGCTCGTGCCAGTCACGCCCGACGTGAAGCGGCGCCTCGCCGTGATCACGCGGGAGTGGCAGCGCGTCGACCCGCGCTACCTCGACGACGACGAGCAGCGCTACTGGGCGACGATCGCCGGCCGCAACGTCCGCTTCGACGAGCGCGTCGAGTTCGTCAAGAAGTTCACCGAGGGCAACGCGAGCAAGGGCGCGATGGAGCAGTTCCTGATGGCCTGCGCCGCCGAGAACCCGAACCGCCGCCTGCGGCTGACCGCGCTCGCCGACCGCGTCTCGATGACCGTCGACCGCGCGAGCTTCGACGACCTCGTCACGCTCGTCACCCAGGCTCCGACCTGGGACAAGGACCGCGTCCACGGCGTGCGCACGCTGCTGCGGGCGCTCGGCGACGGAAAGGTCGACGCGCCGGAGCAGATCCTGGCGCGCTGGACGTGGCGGCTCGCGCGTGCAACCCGGAAGGTGCAGGACCGTCGCGCGAGCGGCGAGTTCCCGGAGGCAAAGCGCCTGCTCGGCGCGCTGGCCAACTCGCGTGGCCACCGCCACGAGGAGAACGCGGCGAAGCTGGTCAACGCGGCGCTCGAGCAGCCGCGCGAGGTCGGCGCCGCCCTGCTCGCCTCGGCCGAGGGCTATACGCCGCGCGCGAACAAGCTCATCGACGCCGCGCGCGAGCGGCTCGGGACGATTCAGGAGGTCGCGAACGCGCTCGCCGACAACCTGCCTGCGCCGAAGGCCCCGTCGGGCCGCTCGCGCAGGCGGCGGCGCAAGCGCAAGAAGAGGGGGCGCGCCCAGACGCAGGCCCCGGTGCAGGACAGCGCGGCGGCTCCGAACGGAGCCGAGCCGGAAACCGCTCCGGCCGCCGAGGCGTAGGCGGTCGCTTGCGACGCCGCCATAAAGAGGCGGGCCGGCTTTGCCGGCGCGCCGTTGTAACGCCAAGGCACGCGAAAACGACTATCGGGTAATACATGCTTCTCTACGGCGTCGGCGTCCTGGCGGGGATCGTCACGGTCATCTCACCGTGCGCGTATCCCGTGCTCCCGATCGTCTTCGCCGCGGGTGCGGCCGGCGCCGGCACGAGGCGGCCGGTCGCGATCATCGCCGGGCTCGTCTGCACGTTCCTGGCGTCGCTCCTGTTCCTGACGTGGCTCCTGTCGGAGCTGCACATCCCGACCGACCTGCTGCGGAACCTCTCGATCGCGCTGCTCTTCCTGGTCGGGATCGGCCTGATCGTGCCGCGGGTCGGCCAGCTGCTCGAGCGGCCACTCGCACGCCTCTCCAGGCGCCCGGCCGGAGACCTCGGCGGCGGCTTCCTCCTCGGCGCGGCCCTCGGGCTCGTCTTCGCCCCGTGCGCCGGGACGATCCTCGCGGCGGTCGCAGGCGCCTCGGCGACGACGTCCGGCGCTCAGCGCGTCGGCCTTGCAGTCGCGTACACGATCGGCGTCGCGGTGCCGCTCTTCCTGATCGCGCTCGGCGTGCAGCGGGGCTCGGAACGGCTCCAGTGGTTCAGGAGCAACGTCGGCCGCGTGCGGGCCGCTCTCGGCGCGGTCATCGCCGCGTCCGCGCTGCTGCTCGCGTTCGGCGTCGACTCGTCCCTCCAGCGCCTCGTTCCCGACTACACGCAGTCGCTGCAGGCCGCCGAGCGCTCGTGCTCGGTCCGGGAGAAGCTCCATCAACGCTGCGTTGCCGCCCACCCGGGCCCGGGGCTGAAGAACTACGGGCAGGCGCCGAACTTCCGCGACATCACAGCGTGGGTCAACAGCAAGCCGCTGACCATCTCGCAGCTTCGCGGCAAGGTCGTGCTCGTCGACTTCTGGACCTACTCGTGCATCAACTGCCTCCGCACGCTCCCGCATCTCAAGGCCTGGAACGACGCGTACGGCAAAGACGGGCTCGTGATCGTCGGCGTCCACACGCCCGAGTTCGCATTCGAGCACGAGGTCTCGAACGTCCGTGGGGCGACGCGCGAGCTCGGCATCCGCTATCCCGTCGCGATCGACGACGCCGCCGCGACCTGGGGCGCGTACCAGAACTCCTACTGGCCGGCCGAGTACCTGATCGACCGGCACGGGGACATCCGGGAGATCAAGGAGGGCGAGGGCGACTACGACGCGACCGAGTCCAAGATCCGCGAGCTGCTCGGGCGGCCCGCGACGAGCCGCTTCGCGCCGGTTGCGGATACGACGCCTGACCACGTGACCATGACGCCCGAGTCGTACCTCGGCTGGCAGCGGCTGGACCGCTACTCGGGCTCGCAGATCGTGCCGGGCCGCATGGCGCTCTACCGGTTCGGAAAGGCGGTTCCTCCCGACTCCCTCGCCTACTCAGGTCTCTGGCGCGTCGAGGGACAGCGGATCGTCGCAGGCCCCGGGGCTCGGCTGCGCCTGAACTTCGACGCGCAGAACGTCTTCCTCGTGCTCGGCGGCCACGGGCGGATCCAGGTGCGCGTGAACGGCAAGCCCGTCGACACGGTGCGCGTCTCGGGGCTCAGCCGGCTCTACACGCTGCTGCGCTATCCGAAGGAGCGCACGGGACTGCTCGAGCTGCGCTTCACGCCCGGGATCCGCGCGTACGCCTTTACGTTCGGCTAGACCCCGCGACGGCGCTAGGCCGCTACTGCTCGCGGGCGGCGTCCTCGCCGCCGCCGTTCTCCTCGCGCTCGCGAAGGAAGCGCGTGAGCTCGGCCGCGAGGGCGTCGCCGGACGGAAGGTCGGTCGACTCCTCGATCGTGTCGGCCCGGCGCTCGAGCTCGTCGACGTAGGCGGCGGTCTCCTCGTCGGAGGCGACCGCCTCGCTCACCTGCTCCTCGTAGGTCTGGGCCGCCTCCTCCAGCTCGGCGACGTCGATCTCGACGCCGATCAGGTCGCCGAGCCGTTCGCACAGAGCAACCGCCGCGCGCGGGCTGGGTGTGAGCGACACGTAGTGGGGCACTGCCGCCCAGAGGCTGGCGGAGGGGATCTCCGCGCGCTTGCACGCGTCGTGCAGGACGCCGACGATCCCGGTCGGGCCCTCGTAGCGCGAGGCCGAGAGGCCCAGGCGCTGGACGAGCTCCGGGTCGCTCGCGCTGCCGGTCACGGGCGAGGGCCGCGTGTGCGGGACGTCTGCCAGCAGCGCCCCGAGCGTGATCATCAGCTCCACGCCGAGCTCCTGCGCGAGATCGATGAGCAGATCGGCGAACGTCCGCCACCGCAGGTTCGGCTCGATGCCGAGCAGCAGGACGATGTCGTGCTCGATCCCGTCGGGTCGCGCATGGAAGAACGCCGTCTCGGGCCAGTCGATCCGCCGCGACATCCCTTCCTCGAGCGAGACGTGCGGCCGGGTGGCCTGGAAGTCGAAGAACTCCTCGGGATCGACGTCCGCGAACCGCTCCGCCTCCCAGGTCTTGGCGAGGTAGCCGGCCGCGAGCGAGGCCGCCTGCGCGCCGTCGTTCCAGCCTCGGAAGGCGCCGATCAGGACGGGCCGGTTGAGCTCCGGCCGCCGGTGGATGCGCAGCTCGCCGGCCATGGTTCCAGTCTACGTGCGCCCCGGAACAAGCGCCCGCGGCGGACGCCACAGAACCGTGATGAATGCGACGAGAATCGCCCAGACCGCCGCCGCGAGCCCGACGTGCGCGAGGACGAGCGGCCACGGCAGGTGCGTGCGGTACTGAACCTCGCCGACCACCATCTGGACGAGCAGGACCGCGAGGACGCCGAGCGCGACCCCGAACAGGCGCGGCACGTCTGCCCGTCGCGGCGCGAGGTAGCCGAGGACGAAGACGAGGCCCGTCCCAAACACGGCCACCGCGCCAGCGTGGACGTAGATGAGCGGCTGCAGGCGCCAGAGCCGGTCGACGTGCTCGGCGCCGCCGCCGGAATGCGGCCCGGCCGCGGTCGCGAGCGTCCCGGTGACGAGCAGGGCCAGGCCCGCAGCGCCGACCACCAGCGCGATCCAGCGGAGCTCGGACGAGACCGCAGGCTCGGCGCGTCCGTTCGCGACCGAGTAGGCCTCGAGCGCGAGCACTACCGCTCCCGCGAGGACGACCGCAGACAGGAGCAGGTGGGCAGCGACGATCGGCCAGCGGAGGTCGGTCTTGACCGCGAGGTAGCCCAGCGGAGCCTGCGCGAGCGTGCCGACGAACAACGCGAGCGCGAGCCGCCGCGCCCAGCGCGGAAGCGACGGCGTCCGCATGGCAGCCAGAGCGGTGAGCAGCACGACGAGGATCGTGATCCCGCCGAGCGCACGATTCCCGAACTCGATGTACGCGTGGTAGTCCTTGGCGGGGAGCGGGTGGCCCTTTTCGCAGCCCGGCCAGTGGCGGCAGCCGAGCCCGGAGTCGGTCAGCCTCACCGCGGCGCCCGTGACCATGATCAGCCAGAGAACGCCGACGGAGGCCAGCGCGGGCCAGAGGAACTGCGCCGCCGAGAGCTCGAAGCTCCGGCGCCGCGCGGCGGTCGTCTCGACGTGCACTAGAGCAGCGGCTCCAGCACGGCAGGGTAGCCGTCGGCGCCCTCGAAGGGCGTCGGCCTAGAGCCGAGGAAGAGCGGCCGGTCGGCGGCGTTCAGCAGCACCGGCATCAGGTCGGGCCCGCGGAGCTGGCCGAGGATCCCGGCGGCGCAGTCGAGCTCGCCGAACCGCCCGACGCCGTCGGCCCGCACACCGGGGCCCGCGACGAGCAGCGGTACCGGGTCTCCCGAGTGGATCACGTCCGGAGAGGCAGGCGTCGCATGGTCTCCGGTGAGACAGACGACCGCCCGGTCGATCGGAAGGTCGCCGAGCGCCGCGTCCAACTGCTCGGTCGTCTCCTGCTTGATCCTGGGGTCCTTCGTGTGCCCGGCCGTGTCGGTCGTCTTCTGGTGGCAGAAGACGAACGTGTCACCGGCCTCGATCCGGGTCCTCGCCAGGTCGAGCCGCGCGCGGAGATCGCCGACCGGGTCGTCCGTCTCCGGCGCGACCACGGGCTCGAGCCCGAGCGCGATCCCGAGCCCACGGAGGAACGCCGACTCCGCGGCGAACGCACCCGTGACGCCGTGGCGCTCGAGAAAGCTCGGCACCGCCCGAGGCCGCCCGAACCACTTCAGCGTGATCACCGGAAAGCGCTCGCCCTCGAGCCGTCGCATCACCTCACGCGTCCAGGCCTCGCATGCCCGCGCGGTCCGCTCGGCCTCCGGGACGAGCGGCTGCGGCCGGAGCATCGGGTGCCATGCGCGGAAGAACGCATCGGTGTCGGTGACCCGCTCGTCCGCTCCGCCCGAGATCCGGAGCACCGCCTCCCCGCGCCAGACGTGGCCGAGCGAGAAGCCCAGCCCGTCGACCTCGATCCCGTCGCAGCACTCGACCAGCCGCGCCGCCTCCTCGGCATCCTGCTCGGGGTCGGGACGGCCGGTGAGCCACCAGCCGTCGTCCCGCCGCTCGGCGGGGCGCAGCGCCGCGTAAGCGAAGACGTGCTCATCGCTCACCTCTTGCCCGCGCCCGAGCGCCTCGAAGACCGCCCGCCCGGGAAACTCGTCGGGCCGGTAGCCGAGCATCGACCAGTGCGCGACCTCGCTCGAGGGCGCCCGGCCGGGCCCGATGGCGTAGAGGACCCCGCACGAGCTGGACGCGGCGAGCCGGTCGAGGTTCGGCGTCTCCGCCGCCTCGTTCCCCGTCTGCCCTCCGAGCACGCCGTGCGCCCGGTCGCCGAGCCCGTCGAGCAGGATGACAATGATCGGATGCACGGCGCGGAGGCTATCCCGCGCCGTGCATCCTCAGCGCTACCTCTTCTTGCGAACCCGGACGGTGTTGCTGTAGCCGTCCTGGTAGCCGGCGCCCACCTCGTTCATCGAGATGAAGACGCGGAGTGTGTAGCGGCCCTTCGGGAGGTGCAGGAAGAAGTGCTTCTTGGATCCCGAGCCGAGAATCACTCGCCTGAACTTCACCCATTCGTTGAAGCGGGTGAGCCGCTGGACGTACACCTTGTGTCCGGCCAGCGAGCGGTCGCTCTTCACGCGGACGTAGCCGATCCGCCTGTTCGCGGAGAAGAGCACCTCGGGACGCAGGGCCACCTGGATCTTGGCGCTGATCTTGGTCTTCCAGTGCGCCTCGTAGGTGGTGAGCGTCGTCGGCTGGACCGGGAGGTCCCAGGCTCCGTTCACGCCGGTGAGCAGCGTCGCCACCAGCACCGCCGAGACCGATCCGTAGGGCTGTGCCCAGACGGTGACAGTCTCGCCGGCCTGCTTGGTCGAAACGGCCCCGCCGACGTGCGTGCCCTGCCCGAAGGTCAGGATCGGCTGCGCGGCGCCGATCGTCACCTCGGGAGGCGAGCCCTTGACCACGACCTTGCCCTTCAGCGTCGGGTGAAGCGCGTCGTGGTAGTTGAACGTGCCCGCCGTGTTGAAGACGTGCGAGTACTTCTTGTTCGCGGCGAGCGTCGTCGAGGCGAAGCTCCCGTTGTTCGCGATCACCTGGTGGCTCTTCGTGTCGCCATTCGTCCAGGTGACCGTGTCGCCGGTGTTGACCGTCACGTTCGCGGGTGAGAACGCGGAGGCCGTGATCTTGACGGACTTCGTCGCAAGGGAAGCGGGCTGCGACGCACCCGTGACCACCAGTGCCAGCGCGGTGGTCAGAAAGAGGAACAGTGTGCGCATGCGCGGAACCCCCTGTTGCGGTTTCCCCCTAACCGTTCAAACGCGCGCGCTTCGGGAAAGTTTTGGACTCTTACAGGACCCTTACACGGGGTCCCCGGATCCCTTACACGGGGACCCGGTCAAGCCGCTCGAGGACAGCCGCCACGCCCGGTGGGACGAGACTCTTCCAGTCGCCGCCCTCGCGAAGGGCCAGGCGCACGTCGATGCCGGAAACCTCTTTCCCGGTGCCCTCGTCGAGCACGACCACCTCGAAGCCGGCCTCACGCAGGCGCTCGAGCTTCGTCCCGCCCCAGTCGGAGAAGAGGCGGATGAACTGGACGACGTCGTCCGGGACGTAGGCGGGCCAGAGCTCGGGCTCGTTCACCGGGAACGGGATCACGTGCAGCCGCGCCGGCTCGATCCCCGCGTCGCCGGCCGCGGCCTTCACCATCAGCAGGCGCTCGACGTAGCTGTAGGGGTTCGACTCGGGCAGATGCCGAAGCGGGTCAGACGCCTCGGGCTTGATCCGGCGGCGATCGGGGTTCGTGATCCCGACGAACACGTCGTCGCAGCGGGCGGCCGCCCCCTTCAGATACTCGAGATGTCCGTTGTGAAACGGCTGAAACCGCCCGTGGATCATCCCGCGGGCGATCACTCGACGATGACCCCGGCGCCCTCCTCGACGCGGCCGATCCGACGGAGGAAGAGCTTGCGCGCCGCGAACTCGGCCTCCAGGGTTGGGCCTCGCTCGGCGGGTATCGAGACCAGCAGCCCGCCGGCCGTCTGCGGGTCGTAGCCGAGCGCGACCAGGGTCTCCGAGACGTCGTCCATCAACTCGATATGCGGCCCCGCGAAGTCGCGGTTGCGCGGGTCCCCGCTCGTGCGCACCCCGTGGCGAGCGAGGTCGAGCGCACCGTCGATCGCCGGGAAGCGCTCGGACTCGAGCCGCACGAGCACGCCGCTGCGGTCCGCGATCTCGTGGGTGTGGCCGAACAGGCCGAATCCGGTCACGTCCGTGACGGCGTTCGGCTCGAGGCCCCGCAGGACCTGGGCGGCGTCGTTGTTTAGCGTCCGCATCCACCGGATCGCGCGCTCGAGCTGCTGCGTGCCGATCTCGCCCTGCTTGTGGCCGCTCATGATCAGACCCGTCCCCAGCGGCTTGGTCAGGAAGAGCGCGTCGCCCGGCCGCGCGCCGTTCTTCGGCCAGATCGCGTCGGGGTGTGCCATGCCGATCACGGCGAGCCCGTACTTCGGCTCCGCGTCGCGGATCGTGTGGCCCCCGGCGAGCAATCCGCCCGCGGCGCGAACCTGGGCGTCGGCGGCGGCGAAGATCTCGGCGAGCATCTCCATCGGGAGCTCCTCCGGGAACGCGGCGATCGACAGCGCGAGGATGGGCATCCCACCCATCGCGAACACGTCGTTGAGGGCGTTCGTCGCCGCGATCGCACCGTAGTCTCCCGGGTCGTCGACGACCGGCGGGAAGAAATCGAGGGTGAAGATCAGCGCTCGCTCGTCGTCGAGGCGGTACACCGCCGCGTCGTCCGCGGGCGAGAGGCCCACGAGCAGGTTCTCCGCCTCCGCCGGGACGAAGCCGGCCAGGAGCTGCTCGAGACGTGCCGCCGAGTACTTGGCAGCGCAGCCGCCGCAAGAGGCGAGATCGGTGAGCTTGACTCTGCCGGTGCCGAGGTCCACGTGCTCCCCCTAGATCGGTTCCGGGAACTGTAGGGCGCGTCGAGATATTTCGTCCATAGACGACCGGTACCCGCTCGTTATTCCCGGACAAAGGCGCTCGCTTGCGACGCCGACCGAAGCGGCCGTGCCGGCTTTGCCGGTGCGGCCGTCCTAGCTAACGCGCAGCGGCGGCCGGAGCCGCCGCTGCTAGGGGAGAGGAGGAGCTTCTGTGCTCCCGTCGCGTTCGTGAGAGACGCCACGATTCCTTCGTGATGTCTCTACAGGAGGTGCTGGCGAATCGCAGCCGTCAGCTCGGCCTCCGAGACGGAGCCCTGGAACTCCGCCTTGATGCGGCCGTCGCTGCCGACGAGAAACGTCCACGGCTCGCTCGAGAGGCCCCACTGGCGCATCCAGCGGTTGTAGCCCTTGGCAGGGTTGTTGCCGGTGTAGACCTCGACGTGCATGAAGCGCACGGGGCTCGCCGTGAACTTCTTGCGCACGGCGTCGACCACGTCCACGACAGGGCCGCAGGTGCGGCTCGTGCAGAACTTCGGCGTCGCGAAGGTGATGACGAACGGCGCGTGCGCGGCGAGCGAGCTCGCGATCGAGTAGTGCAGCAGACCGACGTCGGGCGGCCGGGCGGTGGTGAGCGCCGTAGCCGGAGCGTTCGCGAGCGTCGGAGTTGCCGAGACCGGCGCCTTGGCGCCGACCGCCGGCAGCGGCAGCTTGGACTGAACGTCGAGCACGGTGACGGCCTGGATCTCCGCACCCTTCGGCTCGGCCACGAGCCAGTAGCGCCCCGCCTTCGGGACGCTGAAATGCGCGACGTAGATGCGGGTCAGGCCGCCAAGAGCCGGCTTCGACTTGCCCGGGAGCCCGATCGGCTCCAGCCTGGCGATCTTGCGGGCGAACGGCTTCGTATCCCGCCCGGTCGCGACCCAGACCTCCGCCGTCGGCCGCTCGATCGCGCGCCCCTCGTTGTCTATGACCGCGAACGGATAGCGGATCGGGCCTGGAACGAAATCTCCCGCCCCGGGGGTCCCCGCGACCTCGGGCCCTGGCCGCTTCAGCAGCGATGCGATCGAGTCCGCGCTCGAGGACGAGCTCGAACCGCCGCCGCACCCCGCGGTGAGAACGGTCACGAACAGGACCACCGCGGCGACCCGACCCACGTGGCCGAGTCTAGCGATGAAAGGAGACCCCAAAACGCCGGTTAGACAGTCGCCGTTACCGCTGAGCAGGAGTGCGGCCGGGCGACGTAGCCGTCGCGACGCGCTGGGGTTCCCGTGGGAGACGAGAGCCCGCGCGAGCGACGCACTGTCTAGTGGCCGTCGAACCAGCTCCCGGGGCCGCCGAGGAACGTGAAAGCCCTGCCGAAACCCTTGGCATAACCCTCAAGGTAGAACGCCAAGAGACACAGCGAGGTGGTCAGGGAGATGAGGCGTGCCTTCTTCATAGTCACCTCCTTTCTCGGCTTAGAAGCGGACATCCTGTAGGGCTTCAGCTGCCTTGCGATACAGACGCGCCGCGGTCTGAGCATCGCCGCGGCGGCCAGCAAGGTCGCCCTGTGCCATCCACGCGGCTGCGCGATGGCTGATCGACTCCAGTTGCTCTGCGCTTGTCTCGGCCACACGCAGGGTCTCCTGCGCTTCGTCGAGACGTCCCTGCTCCATCAGCGCCCGGCCCAGAACGAGCTGGGTCGGAGCGATGTCGAGCAGGAAATCTTCGCGGCCCTCGAGGAGGTCGAGCGCGTGCCGCGCCTCCTCCTCGGCCGTCTGCACCTGACCGGTCATCAGGTGAACGTGTGCGAGTGACGAGACGACGTTCGCCGCCTCGGCATCGCTGCCCCTGTCGAGCAGCACGCGATAAGCGCTCTTCAGGTCCTCGACGGCCTTGTCGGGCTTGCCGAGCTGGAAGTTCAGCCCGCCGAGGTTGTTGAGCAGGCGCCCGACGTTGCGCTCGTCGTTCAGCTGCTCGTAGTAGGCCTTGGCGCGCTCCGCGTAGCTGCGGGCGAGCACCCAGTGGCCCATTCTCTCCGCGACCAGCGACGCCTGGAAGTAGACGTTCGCCATCGTGCGGTGGTCGTCCAGCGCTCGCGCCAACTCGAGAGCGCGCTCGACGTCCTCGCGCGCGGCCTCGAGGTCGCGCTGGCGCCGGTAGCACCTGGAGCGCCAGCCGAGGATCTCGGAGCGCAGCAGGTCGCAGGGCAGTCCGGACGTCTCGGCGAGCTCGAGTGCCTCGCTGAAGAGCCCGACCGCCGAAGCGATGCTGGACAGGTGGTACCGGCAGACGCCCATCTGGAAGAGGATCTGCCCGCGGTCGACGTCCGAGAAGCCGGGACCGTCGGCGATCGTCCGGCAGCGCTCGAGCTGCTGCAGCGCCGGCCTGACCTCGCCCCGCTCCATGCGGGCCCAGGCCTCGGTCGACAGCGAGCGGTACTCGAGCTCGGGCGCCCCGGTGGCGAGGACGGCCGTGCGCGAGTTCTCGAGCTCTTCGATCGCCTCGTCGTACTGGTGCGCGTTCGACAGCGCCTCCGCGCGGGCGAGCATCGCCTCGACGCGGCTCCGCTCGTCGGCGGAGACACCGCGCTCGAGGAACGCGGCATCGACTCCGAGTCGTGCCGCGAGCCATTCGATCGTCTCGCGCGTGGGGCGGGTCTTGCCGCGCTCGATCTGGCTGACGTACTCCTTGGAGAAGCGCTCGCCGGCGAGATCGCTCTGCGTCAGACCCGCGGCAACGCGCAGCTGCCGGAGCCGCTCACCGAGGCGAGCGCCTGCGGGAGAGGCGGGTGCTTGGGTCTGGGCGCTGAGGGAGATTCGCGGCATGGTGTCTTTGGGAAGTGAAACGCATACTTGATTTCGGCGCAAGTGTACCTTCGGCGTAATCCCTCAAAAAGGTCATGTCTGTGCCGGAAACCGGGTGAACTGGCCAGTCTCAAAATCACTTGACCGAGGTACTTGACTGATCTGGGGGTCGCCACTATAGTCAGTCCACCTTGCACCTAGCCGGACGCCAGGCTTACGGTGCAAGGGGCGCGCCAGAGAGACGGCGACCAGGGTCCGGAGGACGTGGCTGGGCCGCAGAGCCAAGGCCTCCGGGCCGTCGCCTCTCAAGCAGGCGGGCACAACCTCTAAGCCCCCCGAGCCGCAGCGGGGGGCTTTTTTTTGCCCGCGCGCCCCGGCGCGCGATCACTGGTTCGGGGTACCTCGAACGAGCAGAGCGTCAACGAGCGACGGCGCGTGCAGCGGAGGGGCGAAGCCCCGGAGTCTGCGCGGGCTGGAATTCCGTCTAGGTCGAGAGCGCTGTTAGTCGCGCTTGCCGGTCATCCACTCTCGACGGCTGGCGATGATGTCGTCGAACTCGCCGGCGCCGAGGCTGCCGAGACGGTGGTCGATCGTGTTCAGGAGGCCGAGCGAGATGAAGATCCACGCCTCGGCGTTCGGATCGCGCTGGAGGACGATGCCGCCCGCTTTCTGGGAACGGCGGATGACGTCGGCGACGTACTCGTGCACCTCGCGCACCTGGTTGCGAAGCGCCCGGCGAATCTCGGGATCGTCCGCAGCTTCGCTCAGGGCCTGGATCCAGAGGTCGACGAGAACCGTCCTCGAGGCGGCCCGCGCCTCCATGTAGGCGTTCCCGATCGCCTTCAGCCAGTTCGCCGGGTCCTCTTCGCGCCCGAGCGCCTCCTCCCACAGCACGCGCATACGCTCCCAGACCGTGTCGAGGCAGGCGAGATAGAGCTCGCGCTTCGAGGCGAAGTGGCGATAGAGAACCGGCTCGGTCACTCCGGTCTCGCGCGCGATCAGGGCCGTGGTCGAGCTGCGGTAGCTGCCCTTGGCGAAGACGCGGCACGCGGTCTCGACGACTGCAGCGCGCCGCTCGGGCCCGGGGAGCCTGGAGCTCACGGGGTGACCTCCTGGCCCGCGACCGGAAGCGGAGCCTCCTGCCGGGCCGGCTCGACGTGCCGGTACTTGCGCACCAGCACCGCCGCGGCCACCGCTCCGCCGAGGCAGATCACGGCGCTCACGCGCATGCCGAAGGTGAGTCCGTCGACGAAGGCCTGCGGCTGGCTCGCTCCCCCGCGAATGGCAGCTGCGGCCCGGTCGGCGACGATCGCGCCGGTGATTCCGATGCCGAGCGCGACGCCGACCTGGCGGAAGGTGTTCAGCACGCCCGAGGCGACGCCGGCCTTCTCGACCGGAGCCGCGCCCATCGCGGCCGCCGACATCGGCGTCATCACGAACGCCATTCCGAGTCCTCCGAGGATGAACGCGGGCAGGAGCTGCCAGAAGCTCGAGTGGAGCGAGATCGTCGACAGCAGCAGGCAGCAGAGCGCGACCACGCTCATGCCTCCGGCCATGAGCCAGCGGGAGCCAACGCGGTCGGAGAGCTTGCCCGCGACCGGGGCGAAGATGACGACCATCAGGGTCCACGGCACGAGGGCTGCGCCTGCCTGGATCGGCGACCAGCCGAGCAGCGTCTGCATGTAGAGGGGGAAGAAGACGAAGATCCCGAACATCGCCATCGTGACCAGGATGGCGACCAGGTTCGCGCCGGCAAACGTGCCGTTCTTGAAGAGCGAAAGGTCGAGCATCGGCAGCCTCTGGTGCAGCTCGAGGAAGATGAACGCTCCGAGCAGGATCGCGCTGACGACGAAGAGACTCATGATCCGCGTCGAGGTCCAGCCGTACTGGTTCGCCTCGATCAGAGCGTAGACGAGCGCCAGCAGCCCGAGCCCGGACGTGAGCAGCCCCGGTAGGTCGAGTCGCTGCTCGCGCGAGGTGTCCTTCGACTCGGGGATGACGATCAGCGCGGCGATCACGCCGCCGATGCCGATCGGGACGTTGACGTAGAAGATCCAGTTCCAGGAGATGTGCTCGGTGATGACACCGCCGAGCAGCGGGCCGATCGCGAGCGCCATGGCCGAGACGCCGGCCCAGACGCCGATCGCGGTGCCGCGCTCCTTGGCGGCGAACGTCGCGGTGATGATCGAGAGCGTCGCGGGCATCATCAGCGCCGCGCCGACGCCCTGGACTGCCCGCGCTCCGATCAGCTCGGTGGCGCTCCCGGAGAGGCCGCAGAGCAGCGAGGAGACCGTGAAGACGACGAGGCCGATGATGAAGATCAGGCGGCGCCCGACGAGGTCGCCCAGCTTGCCGCCGGTGAGAAGCAGCGAGGCGAACGTCAGCGCGTAGGCCGCGACCGTCCACTCGAGCTCGGACTGGCTGATCCCGAGGTCGCTCTTGATCGACGGGAGCGCCACGTTCACGACCGTGTTGTCGAGCATGATCATGAACAGGGCGAACGAAAGCGCGCCCAGGGTCCACCACTTCTTGTTCTCCTCCGCAAAGATCCTCGCGCGCATGATCCCCCTAGCGTGGTCGCAAGTTAGTTCTCACTAGGTTAGCGGGCACTAGCATCCGACGTCAAGTTACGCTTGCCCGCGTGGACGTGATCTGGCGGCCGAGCGACGAGGTTCGCGAGCGGTCCAACGCCATGCGGCTCGCCCGGCGGCTCGGATTCGACGACTACTGGGAGCTCGTCCGCTTCTCGGCGGAGGAGCCCGAGCGGTTCTGGCCCGCAGTGGTCGAGGACCTCGGGCTCGAGTTCTCGCAGCCGTGGGAGCGCGTTCTCGACGAGTCGCGCGGGCCTGAGTGGGCGACCTGGTTCGTCGGGGCGAGGCTCAACCTCGCCTGGAACTGCGTGCACCGTTGGGCGCGAGGCGAGCGGTCCGGCGCGGAGGCGGCCGTCTGGCAGAGCGAGGACGGGAAGCGCGACGCGCTCACGTACGCGGAGCTCTCCGACGAGGTGACGCGCTTTGCGGAGGCACTCGCGGCGCTGGGTGTCGAGAGCGGAGACCGCGTGGCGCTGTTCCTGCCGATGTCACCGCAGGTCGCGATCGCCTCCCACGCCTGCGCGCATCTCGGCGCGGTCCAGGTGCCGATCTTCTCGGGCTTCGGTGCGCCCGCGATCGCGTCACGGCTCGTCCACTCGGAGGCCAAGGTCGTCGTCACCGCGGACGGCTCGCTGCGCCGCGGCCGCGAGGTGCCGATGAAGGCGCTCGTCGACGAGGCGCTCGCGGAGTCGCCCTCCGTCGAGCACGTGGTCGTCTGGCGGCGGCTCGGAGGGGATGTCCCGATGCAGGAGCGCCGCGATGTGTTCTGGGACGAAGCGGTCGCAGATTGCCCGGGCGAGCTCGAGCCACTCGAGGTCGACTCCGAGCACCCGTACCTGCTCACCTACACGTCGGGGACGACCGGCCAGCCGAAGGGGGTAGTACACGTCCAGGGCGGCTTCCTCGTCGCGATCGCGCGCGAGGTCGCCTACCAGGCCGACGCACGGCCCGGCGACGTGATCCACTTCGTCACGGACATGGGCTGGATCATGGGCCCGTGGGAGGTCGTGGGCGGCGCGGCGCTCGGCTGCACGGTCGTGTTCGCCGAGGGCGCGCCCGACTGGCCCGTGGCCGACCGGCTCTGGGGGCTCGTCGAGAGCGAGCGCGTTTCGATCCTCGGCCTCTCGCCGACGCTCGTGCGCGCGTTGATCCCGCATGGCACGGAGTTCGTCGACTCGCACGACCTGTCGTCGCTGCGGGTGCTGGTGACGACCGGCGAGCCGTGGAACCCGGAGCCGTACCGCTGGCTCTTCGAGCACGTCGGCGGCCGGCGGTGCCCGATCATCAACTGCTCGGGCGGGACCGAGGTCGGCGCGTGCTTCCTCTCGCCCGTTCCCGCCGTGCCGATCAAGGAGTGCTCGCTCGGCGGCCCTGCCCTCGGGATGGCGATGGATGTCGTCGACTCCGAGGGCCACTCGGTGCGCGGCGAGGTCGGAGAGCTCGTCTGTCGCAGGCCGTTTCCGGGGATGACGCGCGGGTTCTGGCGCGATCCCGAGCGATACCTCGACACGTACTGGCGGCGCCTGCCCGGGGTGTGGGTGCACGGCGACTGGGCGCTCGTCGACGAGGACGGCTTCTGGTTCCTCCTCGGCCGGTCCGACGACACGCTCAACATCGCAGGCAAGCGGCTCGGGCCGGCCGAGCTCGAGTCGGCCGTGGTCGCGCACCCGCTGGTGGCCGAGGCCGCGGCGGTCGGGGTGCCGCACGAGGTGAAGGGCGAGGTCGCGTGGGTCTTCTGCGCGCTCGTTCCGGGCGCCGAGCCCTCGGACGAGCTCGCGGCCGAGATCCGGGCGCTCGCGGGGAGAGAACTGGGCAAGGCGTTCGCGCCCGACCGGGTGCTGTTCGTCTCGGCGCTGCCGAAGACGCGCAGCGCGAAGATCGTCAGGCGCGCCGTGAAGGCGAAGGCGCTCGGCAGCGATCCGGGCGACCTCTCGTCGCTGGAGAACCCGGAGACGCTGGACGAGGTGGCTCTGGCCGCAGCGAAGGCGCGCGGCGAACCTAGGTAGAACGGCGCAAGTCCCCGCGAGCTATGGCGGATGCAAGTCTCGGGCGGAAGGACGATCCTGACACCACGATGGCCGTCCAAGCCCCGGCGCGAACGCTCGAGCTCGACACGATCAGCTCGCACTGGCAGCTGGCGCTCGACGCAGGCGAACGGGCGCTGTACGCGGCCGCCGAGTCGCTGCCCGCCGACGAGCTAAGCCACCGCCGAACCCGTCTTGTGGAGGAGCGGCTCGAGGCGGCTCGCGCGCTCACCCGCCTGGCGCGGATGGAGCTCGTGCACCCCGCACCATGGCTCTCCCCGGTTCCGATCGACAACGCCATGCTCGGGTTGCCGTCCACCGTCACCGCCTGCCTGTTCGACCTCGACGGCGTCCTCACGGACAGCGGTGTGCTCCACGCGTGGGCGTGGGGAGAGGTGCTCGACCAGTTCCTCCTGCGCGTGAGCGAGCAGGCGGGGTGGCACTTCATCCCGTTCGACCGCACGGCCGACTACCGCGAGTACATCGACGGGCGGCCGAGGCTCGAAGGCATCCATGCGTTCCTCGGCAGCCGCGGTATCCGCCTGCCAGAGGGAGATCTCCGCGATCCGCCCGAGGCGGACACGGCGTACGGGCTCGCCGGACGAAAGGCCGCGATACTCTCGCGCGGGCTGCGCAGGCGTGGCTCTACGGCTCTCACGGGAGCGCGTCGCTACCTCGAGGCCACGGGCCACGCAGGCGTGCAGCGGGCGGTCATCTCCGCGAGCGTTCATGCCTCGCGGATGCTGGAGCTCGCCGGGCTCGCCACCCTGGTCGAGGCGCGCGTCGACGCCGACGTCATCCGTGAGCGAGGAGCTGCGCTCCCGGCCGGCACCCGATCTGCTGCGATCCGCCTGCCGGGCACTCGACGTCCCGCCGCACCAGGCCGTCACGTTCACCCACAGCGTCGCGGGAGTCGCCGCGGGCCGCGCGGCCGGCCTCGCGGTGATCGGAATCGGCGAAGGCGACGAGGCGGAGCAACTCGCCGAGGCCGGGGCGGGGCACGTCCTTCCGTCCCTCCGCGTCCTGCTCGACCGCAGGCTCACCGAGAACTACTGACGCCGACTATCCTCGCCGCATGGCCGACGACCTCACGGGCCAGGTCGCGCTCGTCACCGGCGGTGGGCGGGGGATCGGCGCATCGATCGCGCGAGAGCTCGCCTCGGCAGGCGTACGCGTGGCCGTCGCAGCGCGAACCCACGCGCAGGTGGACGAGGTCGCGCGGGAAATCGACGGGCTCGCGCTGGAGGTCGACGTGACCGATCGTGCAGCCGTCGAGCGGATGGTCGACGAGACCGAGAGTGTGCTCGGCCCGATCGACCTCCTCTGCGCCAACGCGGGCATCGGCGGCAACGCGGAGTTCTGGGAAAGCGACCCCGACGAGTGGTGGAGCGTGTTCGAGGTGAACGTCCTCGGCGTCTACCTGAGCACGCGGACCGTCGTCCCGCGCATGCTCGAGCGCGGCAGCGGCCGGATCGTGATCACGGGCAGCGGCGCCGGCTACCTCCCGGGCGCGAGCAACACCGCCTACACCTCGAGCAAGGCCGCGGTCAACCGCTTCGCCGAGACCCTTGCTCTCGCGCTGAAGGACACGCCCGTCCGCGTGTTCCTGATCAGCCCCGGCCTGGTCCGGACGGAGATGACGAGCGGCTTCTTCTCGGACGACGCGCCCTGGACGCCGCCCGAGCTCGCACCCCAGCTGGTGCACGTGCTCGCGTCTGGACGGGCGGACGCGCTCGCCGGCCGCTACCTCCACGCCGAGCACGACGACATCGAGGATCTGATCCGCCGAGCCGATGAGATCGAGCGTGACGACCTCAACGCGATTCGCCTCCGCCGCTAGCCTCCGCGGCCGGAGGTTTTCGACTGATAGTCTAAAACCAGGCCAATGAGACTCGCGCTCGCGCAGATCAACACGACCGTCGGCGACCTCGACGGCAATCGCGAGCGGATCCTGCAAGCGCTCGCCGAGGCACGAGAGGCCGACGCCGACGTCGCCCTCTTCCCCGAGCTCGCCGTCACCGGGTACCCGCCCGAGGATCTCCTGCTTCGCCCCGGGTTCGTCCGGGCGGCCGAGGCGTCGCTGCGCTCGATCGCCGAGGAGACGCACGGAATCGCCGCGCTCGTCGGCTTCCCGCACTTCGACCGCGACCTCTACAACGCGTGCGCCGTCTGCGTGGACGGCGAGGTGAAGGCGATCTACCGCAAGCGCTTCCTGCCCAACTACGGCGTCTTCGACGAGGACCGCTACTTCGCGCCGGGCCGCGACCTCTTGCTGCTCCAGCACGGCGAGACGCTGATCGGCCCCACCATCTGCGAGGACCTCTGGCAGCCGGGACCACCCGCGACCGACCTCGCGCTGGCCGGCGCTCAGCTGCTCGCGAACATCTCCGCGTCGCCGTTCCATCTCGGCCGCGACCAGGAACGAGAGGAGATGTTTGCGACACGCGCGCGCGACAACGCATGCCTGATCGCGTTCTGCAACGCGGTCGGCGGGCAGGACGAGCTGATCTTCGACGGCCACTCGTTCGTGCTCGACGAGGAGGGCCAGGTCCTCGCCAGGGCGCCGGGTTTCGAGGAGGCCCTGCTCGTCGTCGACGTCGAGCCGGTCGAGGCCGTGGGCCGACGTTTGCGGGACGTGCGCCGACGCGCGCTCGCGCGCGAGCGCGGGACCGTCCCGGAGCCGGCAGTCGTGCCGATCGGCTCGCCGCGACCGAAGACGCGGGAAGTCGAGCCGCTCGTCGCGCCGAGGCTCGAGGAGCTCGAGCAGATGCGCCAGGCGCTCGAGCTCGGACTGCGGGACTACGTGGACAAGAACCGTTTCGCCGAGGTGACGATCGGCGTCTCGGGCGGGATCGACTCCGCGGTGACCGCGGTGCTCGCGGTCGAGGCGCTGGGGTCGAAGCGCGTCCATCTCGTCTCGATGCCTTCACGGTTCTCGTCCTGCGAGACGCAGCGCGACGCGCGCAGGCTTGCCGAGAGCCTCGGCACCGACTTCCGCGAGCTTCCGATCGACGAGGTCGTGACCGCGGCCGAGGGCGCGCTGGCCCAGAGTTTCGAGGGCCGGGAGCGCGACCTCACCGAGGAGAACCTCCAGGCGCGGGTCCGGGGGCTCCTCCTGATGGCGCTCTCGAACAAATTCGGCTGGCTCGTCGTCACGACCGGGAACAAGTCGGAGCTCTCCGTCGGCTACGCGACGCTCTACGGTGACATGGCCGGCGGCTTCGCGCTCCTCAAGGACGTGTTCAAGACCGACGTCTTCCGCCTCGCGGACCACCTGAACGCGCGCGCCGGCCGCGAGGTCATCCCCGCGTCGATCATCGAGCGCCCGCCGACCGCCGAGCTGCGCGAGAACCAGCTCGACGAGGACTCGCTCCCGCCCTACTCCGAGCTCGACCGCGTGCTCGAGGAGTACGTCGAGCACGACCGCACGGCCGAGGAGCTCTCCTCCGACGGCTTCGACGCCGAGGTCGTCGAGCGCGCCGTCGGGCTGATCGACCGGGCCGAGTACAAGCGGCGTCAGGCCCCGCCTGGCGTTCGCCTCACGCCAAAGGCATTCGGCCGCGACCGGCGCACGCCGATCACGAACGCCTGGCGCGGCTAGACCGAAGGCATAGGCAGGAAGCTCTCTCGCAGTAGCTCAAGGAACCGATCTGCCGGTGGCGTTAGCGGTACGTCGCGCGCCGTCACCACGGCGATCGTCCGAGGGAGCCGCCAGCGAGCCACGTCCAGGATCGCAAGCGTGCCCGTCGCGAGTTCTCGCTCGAGTGCGAAACGGCTGATCGCGGCGATTCCGGCTCCCGACGCCACGGCGAGCTTCACGCCCTCCCAGGAAGGCAGCTCGAGCGTCCGAACCGCGCGGAGGCCGACCTGCCAGCGTGCCGCCTCGACCGCCTCACGCGTCGCCGATCCCTCCTCGCGTGAGATCCAGGTCAGGCCCTCGAGCTCCTTCGCGCGAAGACGCCGGCCGCCGAGCCGCGGCGGCCCCACCAGCACGACTTCGTCGTCGACGACGGGCTCGCTCTCGAGCTCCGGCGGAACCGTGAGACCACCGACGACGGCCAGCTCGACCTCGTGCGCGCGGACGAGCTCGAGCGCGCCGCCAGACGTAGAAACTCGGAAGTCGAGCTCGACGGCGGGGTACTGCTCGTGGAAGCGTGCGATGACCGCGGGCAGGAGGTAGGTGCCGGGAATCCCCGAGGCGGCCAGCGCGAGCGTCCCAAACTGCGCATCGCCGCCCCCGGCAAGCGCTCGCTGCGCGTTTCCGAGCAGCGCCTCAGCCCGCAGGACGTAGTCGGCGAGCACCTCACCGGCCGGCGTCAGCACCGCGCCACGGCGATCCCGGACGAGGAGCGGGGTGCCAAGCTCGTCCTCGAGCAGCGCGACATGCTTCGACACCGCCGGCTGACTGACGTGCAGATCATCGGCCGCTCGGGAGAACGAGCCCTCGCGAGCGACGGCGGCGAATGCGCGAAGCCGCGCCTCCAATTCCATTACCTGCGGTTATACAAGATGTTCCAAAGATGTATTTGAGTTGAGATCGACCTCGGCGTACTCTGGAGCGGAGTCACGGCGGCTCCATTCCCGCAGCAGTCGCCGGGCCGCTACCGCAGAGGAGGTTCTCATGCGCAGGCTTGCGCTGATCTCAGTGCTGGTCGCGGGCGCGCTCGCGCTCGCGGCGATAGGCGCCGTTGCCGGACGAGGCGGCGAGACGAAGCGCCTTCACACGCGAGGCACCGTGTGGGCCGTCGAGCGGTTCGACGGCAACCAGAACACGCTCGCCGCCTTCGACGCAGGCACGGGCAGGGTGCTCGGCGTCATCCCCATCGGCCGTCGGCCGATCAGCGTCATCGCGCCGCGTCATACCGGCAAGGTCTACACGGCCGACGAGCGGAGCGATCAGCTGAGCGTGCTCTCGAAGACCGACTTCAAAATCGTGAAGACGATCTCGACGGGCACCGCTTCGTTTCCGCACCACATGGTGGCGAGCCGGAACGGAAGATTCCTGTACTTCGGTCGCTACAACACGAACACCGTCGGGGTCGTCGACACCAGCAGCGACGAGATGGTCTCGACGTGGACGGCGAGCTACAACCCGCTCGCGAAGACGCATGCCGTCTGGATCACGAGGAACGGCAGGGACCTGTACGCGACTAACGAGGTCGCGAACTCGGTCTCGAAGCTCGACGCCCGGACGGGTGAGCTGCTCTGGGAGTTCCCGATCGGCAATCGGCCGAGCGAGGTTCTCGTGACCCGGGACGGCGAGACCGCCTACGTGACAGTGCGAAACGACAACAGAGTGAAGGCCCTGGATGTCTCAGGCGAGATCCCCGTGCTCGTCTCGGACACGTTCATCGGCGTCCAGCCGGACACGATGCAGCTGACGAAGAACGGCAAGACGCTCGTCGTCGGCCTGCGCTCGATTCCATCGCAGATGGCAGTGATGGACACGGGGTCGCTCGAGGTCCGCTTCGTAGCCTTCGCCGGTTTCGGGATCAGCGGCCATCAGTGGCTCTCGGGGAACGACAGGTACACGTTCATCGCCCTGGAGAGCATCGATCTCACCAGGCCCGGAGCGATCGGGGTCGTCGAAAATCGGACGCGTGAGATCGTCGCGACCTGGCCGTACCCGGGCGGACCCTGGCCGCACGGAGTGTTCTACGAGCGGCACGTGCTGCGGTAGCAGCGGGCGGGGAGGGCGCTCAGCGCTCTCCCCGCCACCTGTAGCTGTCTAGACGCCCGCGTCGAAGGGCTCGCGCGGCGGCCCGTTCTCCTCGAGATCGCGCAGCAGCTCCGGGAGCCGCCTTGGCGCGAGCTCCTCGGAGGTCGCCTCGAGCTGGTCGAGCGTCCACCAGCGGATCTCCGCAACGTTCTCCTCGGTCAGGTCGATGCTCGGCTTCGGCTCGTGCTTCGGGACGCGGACGAGCCACACCCGCTCGCGCTGGCGGATGATGCGGCCGGCCCAGCCGAACGTGTGCTCGCGCCGCCAGACCTCCGGGCCGAGCTCGAACTCCGTGAGCCCGATCTCCTCGGCGAGCTCGCGGCGCAGGGCGACCCCGACGTCTTCGCCCTCCTCGATCCCGCCGCCCGGGTTCGCCCACCACGTCTGGCCGGTGACGTCGCGGAACTGGACGAGCAGGGCCCGGCCTGCGTCGTCGACGACGAGGGCGCGCACCGCGGGGCGATCGACCGGCTCGAGCCACTCGTTCAGCGCGCTGAACCACTTCAGGCGCTCCGCGTAGCGGACGGCGGCGTTCGCCGGTGAGGTCGACGGCAGGACGTAGGTGCCGACGTCGTCGAGCGTCTCCTCCTGCGGGCCGTGCTCGACCCGTCTGCCGAACGCGCCGCGGAACGCCTCCTTCCCGACGAACGCGATCGCCCGCGGGTGGTACTCGAGCGCGAGCTCCAGGAGCCGTTCGTGCGAGCCGGCGAAATCGGCGCGGCGCAGGTCGCTCGAGCCGCGCGTCGTCTTATGGGCCGCGTTCGTCAGCCCGATGCCGAGCTCGAGCACCGAGAACTGCTCGTCGGGCGCGTAGAGCCTGGGCGTGAAGCCTGCGTCGTGCAGGAGCCGCCAGAAGTCGTTGCGAGGGTTGGCGAAGTGCGCGCCGGCCTCCGCGGAGACGAAGCCCGGGTTGATCCCGCAGAAGACAACGCGCAGGCCGGGCGCTAGGACATCCGGAACACTCCGAGGAGCGTTTGGCGCGGAACCTCGACGCTTTCGACCGCTCATTCAGACGGACGACGAGCAGAGCTCGCCGTCCTGAAGCCGGCACCGCAAGCGGCGCCTAGCGGCAGCGGGGGCGGCGCGTGGCGGTCGGCGCGCAGCGCCGCTCACAGCCGAGCGGCTTCGGGCGACGGCGGCTCACCCACGCGCGCCACGACCCCCGGGACCGGCCCCAGCGGGCGCACGTCCTCACGCGGCCAGCTCGGCCTCGCGCGAGTCGAGCCGGAGTTCGAACAGCTGACGCAGCTCCTCACCGCTGATCCGTGCCAGCTGCCTCTGGCGCTTGCGCTCCAGCCGGACGACTCGCACCATCTCGTCGCGCGACCCGTAGCAGCGGAGGTAGCACTCCTGCTCGGTCAACGGACGCAGTCGTCGCACGACCGCAGCGTATGCGCGCCCTCGGACGGAAGACCGCTGCGCTCAGGTCACTCGTACTGGAGCGCTTCGAGGATGTTCAAACGCGCCGCCCGCCGCGCCGGGAAGGCGGCAGCGACCAGCCCGACGACGAGCGCCAAGAGGACGAAGATCACGAGCGAAAACACGGGCCAGGCGACGTTGATCTCATCTACGCGCGCGATCAGCAGCACCGCGAGCACGATCCCGAGCGCGATGCCGATTACAGCGCCGATGAGAGCCGTGATCACGCTCTCGTAGCGGATCATCCACCGAACCTGGGTTCGAGTCATTCCGACCGCCCGGAGCATGCCCAGCTCGCGGGTCCGCTCGAACACCGTCAGCACGAGCGTGTTGACGATGCCGAACAGGCTCACGATCACCGACAGGGCGAGCAGGACGTAGAGGACGTTCAGGATCTGGTTGATGCCCGCCGCCCGGTTCGTCTTGAACTCGTCCCGGTTCTGCACCTTTGCATTCGGGAAGCTCGCCAGCGCGCGGTCGAGCTTCTGTGTGTTGGCGTCCGTCACGCCGCCCGCGATGTTAAGGAACACGAACAGGTTCTGAGGCTGCGGGAAGAGGCGGTCGAAGGCGGCGCTGCCGATCGTGACCGGACCGAAGGGAGAGCCCCCTGCGGGCGGATCGAAGACGCCGGCCACCCGGAACGACTTGCGCTCGCCGGTAGGCACCAGCACGCTGACGTTCGACCCCACCTTGAGGTCGTGGTTGTCGGCGAAGCTCTTCTCGACAAACGCGCCTGACGTCCCGAGCGAGTCGAGCACTGCCTGCGATCCCTGGCTCCAGTCGAGCGTGAAGATGCGAGATCCTCCCGGGTCGACGGCGCTCAACTCACGCTTTCCGCCGAGGATGCGAGCCTCGCCGGTCCGCACGCCGACCAGGGCGGTCACGCCCGGGACCTTGCGGATAGGCGCCGAGACACTCACCGGAATCGGGGAGAAGTTGTTCTCCGCGGTCACCGCGTAGTCCGTCTGCCAGAGCTTGTCCACCGCGTCGAAGAACGTGCTCCTGATTCCCGCGGCCAGCATCGCCACGAGCGTGACGAGGGCGAGGCCGATCATCAGCGCCGCCGCGGTCGAGCCCGTGCGCTGCGGGTTCCGCTGCGTGTTCTCGCGGGCAAGCTCGCCGGACACACCGCCGAACCGGGCACCCGGTGCTCCGAGCACGTGGGCCAGGGGGACGACGAGGTGTGACGAGAACAGCGCGACGCCGAAGAAGATCAGCACGGTTCCGAGGCCCATGAAGAGCAGGACGGCGGTCGTCGAGAGACCGGGGCCGAAGAGCCCGTAGGCCAGCAGGGCGAAGCCGACAACCGCAAGCGTGATCGACCCGACTCCGCGGTAGCGGGCGAAGCGGCCGGGCGGCAGCTCGACGCCTTCGCGCACGGCCGCGATCGGTGGCACGCGCGTCGCCCGAAAGGCCGGGCGCAGGCTGGCCAGGATCGTGACGCCGATCCCCACAACGAGGGCGACGATCACCGTCCGCGTCTGGAGCAGGAGGCCGCTGTTCGGAAGCGTGAAGCCGAGTGAGTCGAAGAGCCAGAAGAGGCCCTTCGCAAGGCCGAGCCCGACCAAGATGCCCACGACGGAAGCAAGAATCCCGACCGCCGCCGCCTCGATGAGCACGCTGATCCGCACCTGCCGGCGGGAGGCGCCGATCGTTCGGAGCGTGGCGAACTCGCGAGTGCGCTGGGCAACCGTGATCGAGATCGAGTTCGCGATCACAAACGCGCCCACGAAGAGCGCGATCCCGCCGAAGGCGAGCAGGAACGACTGGAGGATGTTGAGGAACGACTTCGTGTCGCTCGCGTCCGACTCGGCCTGCGCCTCGCCGGTGCGCACTTGCGTCTGCGGAGGCAGGATCGTGCGGATCTGGCTCACCAACTGCTGCTCGGAGACCCCGGGCTTGGACGCGACGCGGATCTGATCGAGCTCGCCGACCTTCTTGAACAGACGCTGTGCGGTCGGGAGGTCGAAGCCCGCGAGTGTCGCGCCGCCGATCGAGGCGGCAGCCCCGAAGTTCACGAGGCCGGAGACGCGAAGCGGCAAAGCCCGTCCCTGCGCCTCGACGCGAATCATCGAGCCCACCTTGATGTCCTTCTTGCCGGCAGTGGAGCGGTCGACCACCACTTCGCCGGATCCCGGCCAGTCGCCGTCGACGAGCGTGAGCGAGTTGAACTGAGGCTGAGAGGGATCGACCGAGAAACCGAGGTTCGGCGCACCGCCGAAGGCGATGACCTTTCCATTTCGGCCGATCAGCTGCGCCTCGCCGCCGACTCCTCCGACCGCCGCGGCCACCTCGGGCTGCCGCCGCACCTTCTGCAAGAGGGATTCGTCGAACGACGGCAGCTCAGTGTTTGACGTCGAGGATGTGATCGCGGAGCGGCCGGTGATGGCGGCATCCGTGCCGCGGTAGATGCCGGTGAAGATCGAGTCGAACGCGTTCGAGATCGAGTCGGTGAGGATGTACGTGCCGGTGACGGTCGCGACGCCGAGGACGATCGCGATCGCCGTGAGCGTTGCCCGGAGCTTGCGGCCCCAGAGTCCGCGCAGGGCAACCGCGATCACTGGTGGTCGAGCTCCTCCATCGCCGTACTGACCTGATGAGCTGTCGCCTTGCCCAGGTCTTTGACGATCCTGCCGTCGGCAAGGAAGAGGATCCGGTCGGCGATCGCGGCCGCGCGCGCGTCGTGCGTGACCATGACCGTCGTCTGGCCGTACGAGTCCACGGAGTCGCGCATCAGCTCGAGGATCTCGCCTCCCGTCTTCGAGTCGAGGTTGCCGGTCGGCTCGTCGGCGAAGACGACCGTCGGCCTCGAGACGAGCGCCCTCGCGATCGCGACTCGCTGCTGCTGGCCGCCGGAGAGCTCGGCCGGACGGTGCTTCAGGCGATCGGCGAGCCCGACCTTATCGACGAGGTTGTCGTACCACTCGGCGTCGGGCTTCTCGCCCGCGATCGAGAGTGGCAGGCGGATGTTCTCGTCGGCCGTCAGCATCGGGAGCAGGTTGAAGAACTGGAAAACGAATCCGATGTGCTTGCGCCGGAGCTTCGTGATCTCGGTGTCGCTCAGCTCGCCCAGCCTCGTTCCGGCGAGCACCACGTAGCCGGAGGTCGGCAGGTCGAGTGCGGCCAGCAGATGCATGAGCGTCGACTTGCCAGAGCCGGACGGGCCCATGACGGCCGTCAGCTTCCCGCTCGACACCTGGAGGTCGACCCCGACCAGGGCGTCGACGGCCGTCTCGCCTTCGCCGTAGCGGCGCGTCAGCTCGTGGGCCTCGACGACGTGGCCCTCGCCTCCCCCATCCTGGGGCGCCAGCGCATCGGATTGACCTGTGGTGTCGGTCTCCATTGCTCTCCCCTCGGGTTGTCCAGACGAAGGGGTCCAGTTTGACAGGTTGCCGGTAGGAGCCCACTGGGACATCCGCTACCGTCCCGTTCATGAGCACCGTCGCGTTCGACGTCGCCGCCGTTCGCCGCCGCTTCTCGGCGCTCGACCGGTCGCTCGTCTTCTTCGACGGGCCGGGCGGCTCGCAGGCGCCGGACGAGGTGATCGACGCGATCGCGAGGTACATGCGCGAGTCGAACGCCAACGTCAGCGGGCCCTACGAGACGAGCCGGATGACCGAGGAGCTCGTCGACGAAGCGCGCCGGACCGGCGCCGCGTTCCTGGGCTGCCGCCCGGAGGAGGTCGTCTTCGGGGCCAACATGACGACGCTCAACTTCGCGCTTTCGCGAACGGTCGGCCGGGAGCTTCAGGCCGGCGACGAGATCGTCGTGACGAGGCTCGACCACGACGGCAACGTCTCGCCCTGGCTCGAGCTCGCACACGATCTCGGCCTCGAGGTCCGGTTCGCCGAGATCAGGGACGACACGACGGTCGACCTCGACCACCTGGCCTCGCTCCTCTCCGAGCGCACGCGTGTGGTCGCCTGCCCGTGGGCCTCGAACGCCGTCGGGACGCTGGTCGACGTGGCACGCGTGGCCGAGCTCGCGCACGAGGTCGGGGCGCTCGCCTGGATCGACGCCGTCCACTACGCGCCGCACGGGCCGATCGACGTCGCGGCCGCGGGCATCGACGTCCTGATCTGCTCGCCGTACAAGTACTTCGGGCCGCATCTCGGCCTCGGGTTCGCGCGCACGGAGCTGCTGGAGCGCTGGCGGCCGTACAAGGTGCGTCCGGCCGCGAACGAGCCGCTCGGGCACCGCTTCGAGACCGGAACGCTCCCGCACGAGCTGCTCGCGGGCTTCGTCGCAGCGGTCGAGTACGTCCACTCGATCGGCTGGGACGCGATCCTCCCGTACGAGCGGGAGCTCGGCGAACGCTTCCTCGCGGGCCTGCCGGACTCGTGCAGCCTCCTCGGCCTGACGAGCATGGACGGACGGGTGTCGACGTTCGCGTTCAACGTCGAGGGCAGGACTCCGCGGGCAGTCGCCGAGCACCTCGGCGAGCGCGGCTTCGCGGTCTGGCACGGGAACTACTACGCGGTCGAGGTCATGGAGCGCTTCGGCCTCCCGGACGGCGCCGTCCGCGTGGGGCTGCTCCACTACAACACCGCGGACGAGGTCGACCGGCTGCTCGCAGAGCTCGCGGCGTTCTAGCCCCGAGCGCGCAGTCTAGGATCCGGGGATGGATCCCGTCACCGGGCTCGCAGACGGCCGCGAGTTCTTCGGCTGGCTCGAGGAGCACGCGCAGGCCGAGCACGTCGCGCTGGCGCTCTTCGATCTCGACAGCACGGCGGCGCTGAATGAGCGCCTCGGGCTCGAGGAGGTCGACAGGCTGATGGCACGCCTGGGCACGCTGATGCGCGGCCGGTGCGCGGCGACCGAGGTCGCGGCGAGGATCGGCGGCGAGCTGTTCGCGCTCGGGCTCCTGGAGGACGAGCTCGAGGAGGTCATGATCGAGGTCGAGCGGATCCGCCTCAGCTTTCGCGCCGCATCAGAGGGGGCGACGCTGACCGTCGGGATCTGCGACTCGGAGACGCTGCGCCGCAGCGCGGAGCAGCTCACCCTCTTCCAGGCTGCCGAGGGCGCTCTCGACGAGGCGAAGCGACAGGGCCCCGAGGGGCTCGTCGTCTTCCACTAACGGGTCATTCGTACGCGTCGTGGGCGCGCTTCCAGCGTTCGTCGTCGGTCCGGATCGGGTCGGGGTCGACGCCGCGCGCCTCGGCCAGGTCGGCGGTCAGCTGCTGGAAGCGCACGATGTCGACGACCGGGTGGACCGTGGGGATCAGCGTCGTCTCGCAGCCGATCTCGCGGAGCGCGGCGACCGCGCCGGCCGCCCTCTCCGCCGCGCGGCCCTCGCCCTCGAGCACGAACGCGCGCACCGACTCGTCGACGGCCGCGAGATGGCCGTGGAGGAGCTGCTCGGTGTGATGCGCCTCGGCTGCGACGTGGGAGCCCTCGCGCAGCTTGAGCACGGCCTCCTGCGCCGTCGGCCAGTCGCGGCCGGCCCCGGCTACGAGGAAGCGCTCGTGCCCGCTCACCGGCTCGCGCTGCTGCAGCGCCGCGTCGACCGCGCCCGCGAGGCCGCTGACGTCCTTGCCGTGCATCGCGGCGAGCGCGGTCACCGCGCAGGTGTAGCTGACCGTGTGGCACCAGCTCACCTCGACCTCGGGGGTGGCGACGACGACCTCGTCCGCCAGCTCGCCGAGCGGGCTGTCCGGCTTGCCCGTGATCAGCCAGACGGGGCCATCGAAGGCGCGGGCGGCCTCGAGCGTCAGCGGCGTCTCTCCCTCGTGGCTGATCGCGACGAGCACATCAGCCTCGCGCGGTCGTAGAACGAGCTCGAGCGCCTGCTCGGCCCAGCCGCCCGTCTGCGCCGCATGGAACGAGGTTCCGCAGCCCGTGTGGCACACGCGGCCCTCGGGCAGGCGCCGGTCGGTCGGCACCCTCCGGAGCCAGTCCGGCTGCGACGCGATCGCGCGGCGGGTCTTCTCACCTCCCATGCCGCCGTTAGCATCTCGCACGTGGACGGCTTCGGCTTTGTGCACCGGGAGACAATCCGCTTTCGCGACCTCGACGCGATGGGCCACGTCAACAACGCGGTCTACCTGACCTACCTGGAAGCGGCCCGCGTGGCGTTCATGCTCGAGCACGGCACCGCGTCGAGCTTCGACGACCTCGGGATCATCGTCGCCCGGATCGAGATCGACTTTCGCTCGCCGCTGGGCTTCGAGGGCGAGGTCGAGATCGGCGTCCGCCCGGCGCGGTTCGGGACGAAGAGCTTCGACCTCGAATACGAGCTGCGCGCGGGCGGCCGCCTGGTCGCCGAGGCGAAGAGCGTCTGCGTCGGATACGACTACAGCCGGGGGGCAACCGTGCCGATCCCGGATACGTGGAGGGAGAGCCTGGCAGCATGAGACGACGCTTGCGTCGGCGACCTCAGGCCGGTCGGGCTCTGCCCGGTCGGCCGTCTGAACTGACCGGTCGACACACACTGCGTCAGGAGGTTGGCCTATGAGCACGACCACAAACGTCTTCGACCTGCAACGCCTGGACAACGGGTTGCGCGTCCTGAGCGCCGACATGCCGCAAGTGCAGTCGGTCACCTGCATGATCATGCTCGCCGCGGGCTCGCGCTACGAGACCGCCGAGACGAACGGGATCGCCCACTTCGCCGAGCACATGTTCTTCAAGGGCACCGAGCGGCGGCCGACCGCACGCGAGATCGGCATGGAGGTCGACGGCCTGGGCGGAGAGTTCAACGCCTTCACGAGCAAGGAGTACACGGGCTACTACGTCAAGTGCGCGGCCGACTACCGCAACCGGGCGCTCGACGTCCTCATCGACATGATCCGCAACTCGAAGTTCGATCCCGACGAGATCGAGCGCGAGAAGGGCGTGATCGTCGAGGAGATGAACATGTACTACGACACGCCGCGCGACTTCATCGGCGGCGTCTACGAGCACCTTCTCTACGGCGACCAGCCGCTCGGCTGGGACATCATCGGCAAGAAGGAGACGGTGCGCGCCGCGACGCGCGAGACGTTCTTCGACTACACGGGCCGCTGGTACAAGCCGGAGCGAATGGTGGTCGGCGTCGCGGGACGCCTCGACGCGGACTATCTCGAGACGATCGAGTCCCTGCTCGGCGACCTCGAGGCCGAGTCGACCGGGGCTCCTCCGGCGACCGTTCAGAACGGAGGCGGCAACCAGGTCGTCATCCACCACAAGGACTCCGACCAGGCGCACCTCTGCCTCGGCGTTCCCAGCTACCCCCTCGACCACCCGGACCGCTGGGCGGTCCAGTTGCTCGCGACCGTGCTCGGCACCGGCATGTCGTCCCGGCTCTTCACCGAGGTGCGCGAGCGGCGCGGCCTCGCCTACTACGTCTACGCGCACAACCAGAGCTACACCGACGCCGGCTCGCTCTACTCGCAGGCGGGCGTGGACATCGCGCGGAGCGAGGAAGCCGTCGAGACGATCGTGCGCGAGTTCCGCCGGATCGCCGAGGAGCCCGTTCCCTCGGAGGAGCTCGAGAAGGCACGAGCGCTCGCGAAGGGCCGCTTCGTGCTGAGGCTCGAGAACCCGCAGGGGATGATCGTCTACGGCCTCTCTCGCCAGGTGCTCGGCGACCCGGTGCTCGAGCCGCACGAGGTCGTCGCGGGCCTCGACGCGGTGACCGCCGAGGACGTCCAGCGCGTGGCGCAGGACCTGATCGACGGCAAGGGCATCAACCTCGCCCTGATCGGGCCGTTCGAAGACGCCGCTCCGTTCGAAAAGCTCCTCGCTTAGAGAGTCAGCTCGCCGTCGGGCCCGATCGGCCAGACGCTCATGGCAGAGTCGCGAGGTCGCGATCCAGCATCTCGCGGTCCTCCTCGTCCTCGATCCGGTCTCCGAGCTCCCGCGCCAGAGCGGCGAACCGTTCCGACTCGGCGGAGTTCCCCGCGACGCCGTGGGCGCGGGCGAGGGCCTCGTAGGCGAACGGCAGGTCCCAGTCCTCGAGCTCGTCCGGGTTGTTCTCGCAGTAGGCGAGGCAGCGACCTGCGTGGTGAACGGCGGGCTCGGGTCGCTCGAGCACCGAGTACACGCGGGAGATCTGCCATTCGCCGCGCGCGATATTGGCCGCCGTGCCGACCTTCGACCAGTGGTGGCAGGACGCGTGCGTCGCGTTGACCATCTCGTCGTCCTGCTCTGGCGTCCGGTCCGGCCGCTCGAGCAGCGTCCAGACGAGGTTGAAGAGGTCGACCGCGAGCTTGCGCTCCTGCTCGTGCGTCAGCTCCTCGGCCATACGAGGATGCTACTCGTCCGGCTTCTCCGTCTCGGCGCGGTGCTTGATCTCCTCGACGACGGTCGGGTCGGCGAGAGTGGTCGTGTCCCCGAGCGGCCGCTCCTCGGCGACGTCGCGGAGGAGGCGGCGCATGATCTTGCCGCTGCGGGTCTTCGGCAGCTCGGGCGTGAAGACGATGTTCGCGGGCTTCGCGATCGGCCCGATCTTCATGGCGACGTGGTCCCGCAGCTCCTCGAGCATCTCGACCGAGCCGTCCTCGCCGCCCTTGAGCGTCACGTACGCGACGATCGCCTGGCCCGTGCGGTCGTCCGAGCGCCCGCAGACCGCGGCCTCGGCCACGCGCGGGTGGTCGACCAGCGCGCTCTCGACCTCGATCGTCGAGATCCGGTGGCCTGAGACGTTCATGACGTCGTCCACGCGGCCGAGCAGCCAGAAGTCGCCGTCCTCGTCCCGACGCGCGCCGTCGCCCGCGAAATAGGAGTCCTCGTACCTCGACCAGTAGGTCTCGCGGTATCGCGCGTCGTCGTTGTGGATCCCACGCAGCATCGCGGGCCACGGGCGCCGCAGGACCAGGTAGCCGCCGCCCCCGGGCCCGACCTCGTTCCCCTGCTCGTCGTAGACCGCGGCGTCGATCCCAGGGAACGGACGCGTGGCCGAGCCGGGCTTCGTCGTGGTCACACCCGGAAGCGGGGTGATGAGGACCATCCCCGTCTCGGTCTGCCACCAGGTGTCGACGATCGGCGTCCGGTTGCCGCCGATGTGCTCGCGGTACCAGATCCACGCCTCCGGGTTGATCGGCTCGCCGACCGACCCGAGCAGGCGCAGCGACGAGAGGTCGTGCTTCGCCGCGTGCTCCGGCCCCCACTTCATGTGCGTGCGGATGGCCGTCGGCGCCGTGTACAGGATGTCGACCTTGTACCGCTCGACGATCGCCCACCAGCGGTCCTTGTCTGGGTAGTTCGGAACGCCCTCGTACATGACGCCCGTGGTGCCGTTGCAGAGCGGCCCGTAGACGATGTAGCTGTGGCCGGTCACCCAGCCGACGTCGGCCGCGCACCAGTACACCGACTCGGGCTTCACGTCGAAGATGTAGTGGTGGGTCGTCGCGGCGCCGACGAGGTAGCCGCCGGTCGTGTGGACGATCCCCTTGGGCTTGGCGGTGGTGCCGCTCGTGTAGAGGAGGTAGAGCAGGTCCTCCGAGTCCATCGGCTCGCACGGGCACGTCGAGGGGTCGCCGCTCTCCCTCTCGACGAGCTCGTGCCACCACAGATCGCGGCCGTCGGCCATCTCGACGTCACCGCCGGTACGGCGCAGGACGATCGCCTTCTTCACGCCCGGCGAGTCCGCGAGCGCGTCGTCGGCGTTGGCCTTGAGCGACACCTTGGCGCCGTGCCTGAGCCCTTCGTCCTGGGTGATCAGCAGCTCGCAGGCCATGTCGTTGAGCCTGTCCGAGAGCGAGTCCGAGGAGAAGCCGCCGAAGACGACGGTGTGCGGCGCCCCGAGCCGGGCGCAGGCGAGCATCGCGATCGGGAGCTCGGGGATCATCCCCATGTAGATCCCGACCGGAGTGCCCTTCTCGACACCGAGCCTCTTGAGCGCGTTCGCGAAGCGAACGACCTCGCGCTGGAGGTCCACGAACGTGAGCGTGCGCCGCTCGTCCTCGGGCTCGCCCTCCCAGTAGTACGCGACCTTGTCGCCGTTGCCGGCCTCGACGTGCCGGTCGACGCAGTTGTACGTGACGTTGAGCTTGCCGCCGAGGTACCACTGCGCGTACGGCTGCTCCCACTCGAAGAGCGTCGTGAAGTCCTCGAACCACGAGACGCGCTCACGCGCCTCGGTGGCCCAGAACTCGTCGAAGTCCCGCTCGTAGATCTCCGGCTGCGCGTTGGCCTGCGCGGCGAACTCGGCCGGAGGCGGATAGCTCCGCTCCTCGAGCAGGATGGTCTCGATCGCCTGTCGGTCTGTGGTCATGTGCGCCATCCTAGGCCGCTCGCTGCGGTGCCTGCTACTGAGCGCGGTCGAAGCTAGGGCTGCAGGTCGTACGGGTACTCGGTGAGGACTTCGGGACCGTCCTCGGTCACGAGGACGAGGTCCTCGAGCCGGCAGCCGCCGTAGCCGTGGCGGTAGAGGCCGGGCTCGACCGCGATCACGTCGCCGGCCACGAGCTCGCCGGGCGCGCGTCCGAGCCACGGCTCCTCGTGGACCTCGAGGCCCACGCCGTGGCCGAGCGAGTGGTAGAAGCCGTCCCTGAGCACTTCGCCCGGCTGCTTCGAGAGAAGCGTCGGGTAGCCGGCTTCCTCGAACACCTCGCAGCTGATCTTGTGCAGCTCGCTGCCGCGGATGCCGGGCTTGACGGCGGCCACGGAGCGGTCGAGCGCCTCGCGGCAGAGCCGGTGGAACTCGACCAGCTCGTCGGCGGGCTCGCCCGCGACGAAGACGCGCGTCATGTCGGCGAAGCAGCCCGACTCGCGGTCGCGCGGGAAGAGATCGAGGCAGACGGGCTCTCCGGGCGCGATCGGGCCCGAGCCCATGTCGTGGCCGACGGCGGTCTGCGGCCCGTGCGAGACGATGAACTCGTCGGCGAACGCGCCGTTGGCGGTGAACGCCTGCTCGACCGCGGGCTTCAGCCGCTCGCAGGTCAACGACTCGCCGTCGAGCACCAGCGTGCCGTTCTTGCGGTCGGCCGCGCGCAGCAGCTCACGGGCTGCGGTCATCCCGGCCTCGGCCGCGCGCTGGGCGCGCCGGATGCCGGCCAGCTCGGCGACGTTCTTCACGCGCCGCCGCTCGACGAAGCTGCGGTGGTCGGCGGTCACGGTGACCCCGTTCGAGCGCAGGTGGTCGGCAAGCCCGAGCGGGAACGTCGTCGGCACCGTGACGTCGTCGAGGCCGAAGTGCCTCGTCGCGCGCAGCACGATCTCGAGCTCGATGTCCTCGCGATCGAGGCCCTTGGCGAACAGCTCGTCGACCCCGAACTCCTCCGGCGGGAGGACCTTGAGATCGGGAGCGACCGCCGTGATCCGGTCGATCTCGAACGAGCTCACGACCGCGTTCCGGTCGCCGTTGCGCTCCATGTAGAGGAACGGATCCGGGATCGCGACGGGCACCTCGTGCCGCATTTCGGGTGAGCGAAGCGAGTCTGCGTAGATCAAGAGGTCTGACACGGCGAAGGGGATCGTACATCTAGACTCGAACACATGGAAGACGTGCTCGAGCGGGCACAATCCCTGATCGCGAGCTATGACGAGGAGCTCGCGCGGGAGCTGCCCGACGGCACCGAGATCTTCGACGCGCACGTGCACCTCGGGCACGACATCGACGGAATGGTCGGCGGCTACGACGACCTCGGGCGGATCAACGACCGCTACGGGATCTCCCGCTGCTTCATGTTCTGCATGGACGAGCCCGACCGGCATCCGGCCTTCCGCCAGGCGAACAACCGCACGCTCGAGCATGCCGTGCAGTCGGAGGGCCGGCTGGTCCCCTTCGTGCGGCTCGATCTCGCCGAGGAGCCCATCGAGGAGGCGACCCGTTGCCTCGACCTCGGGGCGCGCGGAATCAAGCTCCACCCGCGTGCGCAGCGATTCCTGCTCAACGACGAGCGGCTGGCGCCGGTGTTCGCGCTCGCCGCCGAGCGGCGCGTGCCGATCCTCATCCACGGCGGCCGCGGGCTCCCGCCGATCGCCGACCACCTCGCGCGGCTCGTCGACAGATACCCCGACGCGCAGCTGATCATCGCCCACGCGGGGATCGCCGACCTCGCGGAGCTGGCCGACCGCTTCGGCGGCAAGGCCGGCGTCTTCTTCGACACGTCGGTCTGGAGCCCGATCGACCTTCTCAGCCTGTTCCACCTCGTCTCGTCGGAGCAGGTCGTCTACGCGTCCGACTACCCCTACGGCCAGCAGCCGAGCTCCTTGCTGATCGCGGTCAAGACGGCAAGGCTCGCGGGTTTCGACGAGGATGCCGTGCGCGACATGCTCGTCGGCAACGCGGCCCGGATCGCCGAAGGGGAGCCGCCGCTCGAGCCGGGCCCGCCGCGGGGAGGCGGGACGTTCTCGCAGCCGATGGCCTTCGCGCGCATCCACCAGTACCTGTCGATGGCGACCCCGCTCCTCTGGACGCGCCAGGCCGACACGATCGGCGTGCTCGGGCTCGCCCTCAACGCCTGCGCCGACCGCGACGGCCATCTGGAGGAGCGCGAGCGCATCCGCGATCTCCTGATCGCAGCGCGCGACCTCTGGCGCTCGCTCCCCGAGCTCGACGACGAGGCCGAGCAGCGCATCGTCAGCCGCACCACCTTCCGGCTCGTCCACCTCGCGGACATCCTGGCGGTGACGTCCGGTGCTTGAGTTGACGGTGAACGGCGACCGCTTTCGGGTCGACGCGCCGGTCGAGCGGACACTTGCCGAGACGCTGCGAGCCGACCTCGGCCTTACCGGGACGAAGGTCGCCTGCGGCGAGGGGCACTGCGGCGCCTGCACGGTCCAGCTCGACGGCGTTCCCGTGCTCTCGTGCATCACGCTCGTGCACACGGTTGGCACGCGCGAGGTGACGACGATCGAGGGCCTGCGCGACCACCCGCTCGTCGATGCATTCGTGCGCGCGGACGCGCTCCAATGCGGCTTCTGCACGCCGGGGCAGATCGTCTCGGCCGCAGCGCTCGTCGCCGCCGAGCCGACGCCGACACCCGAACGGGTGCGGCACGCGATGGCCGGCAACCTGTGCCGCTGCGGCACCTACCCGCGAATCGAGGAGGCGGTGCTCGCGTGGCAAGGCTGATCCGCACGCAGAAGGAGGTCGAGGGCCGCTACACCGAGCAGTGGGTCGTCGTCGAGGACGAGGCCGCGCTCGAGCAGTGGCCGGCCGGTCCCGGGGTCGTCGTCGGGCGGCCGGAGCCGCGCACGGACGGCTACGAGCGCGCCCGCGGCCAGGCCGTCTACACCGCCGACCTCGTGCTCCCGGGGATGCTCCACGCCGCGATTCTCCGCAGCCCCTTCGCGCGCGCGCGCGTGAAGAAACTCACCCTGACCCGGGCCCGCGAGGCCGACGGCGTCCGGGGTGTGGTCGGCCCGGACGACTGCCACGTGCTCTCGCTCGAGCCGAGCTTCCACGGAGCTCCGGTCGCCGCGGTCGCCGCGGAGACGCCCGAGGAGGCCCAGGCCGCGCTCGAGCTGATCGAGGTCGAGTGGGAGGCGCTCGAGCCGCTCCTCGACCCGGAGGAGGCCGTCAAGCAGGAGTCCCTGATCGAGGATCCGCGGCGCTACGAGCGCGGCGACCCCGATGCCGCGTTCGCCGCGGCCGACGTGGTCGTCGAGGGCGAGTACCGGACGCAAACGGTCCTGCACAACGCATTCGAGACCCACCAGACGGTGTGCCGCTGGACGGGTGACACGCTCGAGGTCTACATCTCGACGCAGTACATCTGGGGCGTCCGCGACGCGGTCGCCGAGCAGCTCGAGCTGCCGCCCGACCGCGTGCGAGTCGTCTGCAACTTCATGGGCGGCGGCTTCGGCGCGAAGAACGGACCCGGAGACCAGACCTTCGTTGCGATCGCGCTCGCGACCGCGACCGGCCGCCCGGTCCGCTGCGCGCTCACGCGGCGCGAGGAGAACCTCGCCACGGGCAACCGCAACGCGACCATCCAGCGGCTCCGCGCGGGCGCGCGCTCTGACGGCACGCTCGTCGCGCTCGAGGGCGAGTTCGTCAACGCGATCGGGTGGCGCGGCTTCGCGAGCCCGACCTACGGGCCGATGGAGATGCTCTACGCCTGCGAGAACGTCCGCACGCAGACCTACGCGGCGAAGCTGAACCTGCCGCCGAACGCCGCCTTCCGCGCACCCGGGTTCGTCGAGGGCACGTTCGGGCTGGAGTGCCTGCTCGACGAGCTCGCCGCGCGGCTGGAGATCGACCCGCTCGAGCTCCGGAACCTGAACCACGCGGACGTCGACGTCGTGGACGGCCAGCCGTACTCGTCCAAGCGGCTGCGAGAGTGCTACGAGCGCGCCGAGCCGCACTGGGCGCGCCGCGAGGAGGTGCGGGCCCGCTCGAAGGGACCGTGGCGCCGCGGGGTCGGGCTCGCGAGCCAGATCTGGTACGGCGGCGGCGGCCCGCCCTCGTATGCGTGGGTGCGAGTCGGCTCGGACGGGCGCGTGACGGTCGTCACGGCGATGCAGGACATCGGCACGGGGACACGCACGGCGATGGCGCAGATCGCGGCCGAGGAGCTCGGCCTCCCGATGGACCGCGTGAGGGTCGAGCTCGGCGACTCGGCGCGAGGGCCGTACGCGTCGATCTCGGCCGGCTCGTCGACGACGCCTTCCATGGGGCCGGCCGTGCGGGCGGCCGCTGCGGACGCGGCGAAGCAGATCCGCGAGATCGCGGCCCAGCGGTTCGAGGTCGACGAGGACGGGATCACGCTGATGGGCGGCAAGGTCATCTCGGCCGACGGCAAGTCGTGGGCGCTCGAGGAGGTCACGGGCCTGCTCGAGGACGCGCAGATCCTGGGCAAGGGAGCGCGCGGGCCGAATCCGACGGGCATGCGCGTGCTGACGTTCGGCGTCCAGGTCGCGGACGTGGCGATCGACGTCGAGACCGGCGAGGTTCGGGTCGAGCGCATCGCGGCGATCCACGACGTGGGCCGCGTGATCAACCCGCTCGGCGCCCGCAGCCAGGTCGAGGGCGGGATCATCCAGGGCGTCGGGCACACGCTCTCTGAGGAGCGGCTGGTCGACCCGGCGACCGGGACGATCCTCACGCAGACGCTCGACGCGTACAAGCTGCCGACGATCGCCGACGTCCCCGAGATCGTGGTCGAGCTGCTCGACATCCCCGACGAGCACCTGACGAACCTCGGCTCGAAGGGGCTAGGAGAGCCGCCGATCGTCCCGACCGCCGCAGCGATCGTCAATGCGATCCGCGACGCGACCGGCGCGGACGTGCGGTCGCTTCCGGTCACGCGCGAGGAGATGCTCAGGGCCCTGCGCGAGGCGAGCGAGCGCGAGCGGAAGTCCGTTGAAGCTGCTCCGGCCTGACTCGGTCGAGGCCGCAACGGCCTCGCTTGGCAACGGCTCGATCGCCCTCGCCGGCGGAACCGAGGTCGTGCCCCTCCTCCGCGACCGGCTCGTCCAGGCGGACACGCTCGTCGAGCTGCGCGGGGTACTGCCGCGCGGCATCCGCGACGGCGGAACGCGGATCGGCGCGGGCACGACGCTCGCCGAGCTCGAGTTCGACCCCGAGGTCCCGCAGGCGCTCAGGGAGGCTTGCTCGCTGTCGGCGTCGCCGCAGCTCCGCTCGATGGGCACGATCGGCGGCAACCTCCTGCAGGCGACGCGCTGCTGGTACTGGCGGCTCGACTTCCCGTGCTTCCTGCACGGAGGCGACCGCTGCCACGCGCGCCAGGGCTCGCACCGTGAGCACGCGATCTTCGGGAACGAGCGCTGCGCATCGGCGCATCCGTCCGACCCCGCCGCGGCCCTGCTCGCGCTCGGCGCGAGGCTCCGTACCGACAGGCGAGAACTCGCCCTGGACGACCTCTACCGGCTGCCGACCGACGGCGAGCGCAACGTCACGACGCTCGAGGCCGGGGAGCTGATCCTCGAGCTCCAGCTCGAGCCGCCGGAGGCGAGCACCTACCTCAAGGCGATGGACCGCGCGCGCTGGTCGTTCCCGCTCGTCGGCGTTGCCGCAGCGCGCTACGGCAGTGACGTGCGGCTCGCGCTATCGGGCGTGGCGCCGATCCCGTGGCGCCTGGAGTCCGAGGCCGACCTCGACCAGGCGACACCGCTCGAGGGAACCGCATACAAGCTCGATCTCGCCCGCGTGCTCGTCCGTCGGGCGGTCGACGCGATCGCCTAGCGTGGCCACAGGCGAGGCCTGGGCGGTCGTGCTCGCGGCCGGCGCGTCGAGCCGGTTCGGCTCGCCCAAGCAGCGGCTGCTCCTCGAGCCGGTTCTGGAACGCGTTCGGAAGAGCTCCGTGGACGGCGTGGTCGCCGTGCTCGGCGCGCACAAGGTCGAGATCTCGGCGCAGACCGTCCTCTGCCCGGAGTGGGAGCGCGGTCCTGGCGCGTCGCTTCGTTGCGGTCTCGAGGCGCTACCGCCCGAGGCGGAGGCTGCGGTGGTCGTGCTCGGCGACGGCCCGGACTTGAGCCCGGAAGCGGTCGACCGCGTGATCGACGTCTGGCGATCGCAAGGCGCGAATGCGGTCGCCGCCACGTACGACGGCGTCAGGCTCCACCCCGTCCTCCTCGCACGCCAGGCCTGGAGCCGCATTCCGGACGAGGGCGCACGCACGATCGATGCCGTCCTCGTGCCCTGCGACGATCTGGGACCTCCAGGAGACGTGGACTATGCCGATGAGGTCCCGGAGAGCCTGAGGCCAACGCGATGGAGCTCGCCCGACCCCTAGACGGTTCGCCTTCCGAGCAGCGCTCGGTGTTGGCCGCGCTGCGCCTGCAGCGCAAGCTCACGATCCAGGAGGCAGCTACCAAAGCGGCGCTCTGGCCTGACCAGGTCGAATGGCTCGAAGAGGGGCGCCTCTACCGCTTCCCGAGCAGCGAGGCCGCGGTGCTCGCGCTCCTGCGCTACACGACGGCCCTCGACATCGATCACCGCGAGGCGCGCCGACTGGCCGGCCTGCCGGTCGAGCCTCCGCCGCGACGGCCGATCGCGCGCTGGATCGCCGTCGGCGTCTCGGCTGCGCTGCTCGCCGTGCTCAGCGCCGCGCTGCTGCTCGCGTTCGGCCGCGGCGCTTCGACAACCGCCGCGAGCCACGCCTCGACCCTGGCCCCGCCCTGGCGGGTCACGGTCGACGTCCTGAACGGCGGAGGCGACATCAATTACACGCGCCAGGTCGCGACGCGCATCGGCTCGTTCGGATACCGCATCGGCCACGTCACGAAGGCCGGGCGGTTCGACTACCCGCACACGACGATCTACTTCGAGCCCGGCGGCGAGGCGTTCGCCAGGCGACTCGCGTCACAGCTCGGCTGCGGCGCGATCAGCGCGCTTCCCGGTGGGAAGGACCCACGCCGAATCGTCGTCGTGACCGGCCCGGCAAGAGCTACGTGCTAGAGACGGCCGCACCGGCAAAGCCGGCACGGCCTCTTGGTCGGCGTCGCAAGCGAGCGCCTTAGAGCGGAGTGCGAAGGTCAGAGAGCTTCAGCTTCAGCTCCGGCGGCATCTGCTCGACGACCGCCGTGCGCACGAACGTGCGTAGCTCGACCTCGAACGTGTAGCGCTTGCGGCAGTAGGCGCAGCCGTCGAGGTGCGCCTCGGCCTCGGCCCGCTCCTCGTCGCTCAGAACCTTGTCGAGGTAGGGCTGCATCATCTCCTCGCACTTGTCACACGGATCGACTTCCAGCCCCGGCGTCATCAGACGCTGCTCCCAACCGTTCGCTCGGCCAGCTCTCGTTTCAGGATACGCCTACCACGATGCAGGCGCGACATGACGGTCCCGATCGGGATCTCGAGGATCTGCGCCGCGTCCGCGTAGCTGAAGTCGCCGATGTCGACGAGGACGATCACATCGCGGAAGTCGTGCGGCACCGCCGACAGCGCGGCGACGGTGTCGTCCTGCGAGAGCCGCTGCTCAACGCGGTCGGTGTCGGAGTCGCCCGCGGCCTCGAGCTTGTTGTAGAGGAAGTAATCGCCTTCCTCGAGCGGCTGCATGTCCGGCGAGCGCTGGACGCGCCGGCCGCGGTCGATGTTCAGGTTCGTCAGGATTCTGAGCAGCCACGCGCGGAGGTTGGTGCCCGGCTGGAACGACTTCCACGACCGGAACGCCCGTGCGTAGGTCTCCTGCATCAAGTCCTCTGCTTCTTCCCGAGTGGACACGAGTCTCCTTGCAACCCGGTAGACCTGGTCGGCCAGATCGAGCGCGTCCTCCTCGAACCGGACGCGGTCGCGGGCCTCTTCGGCGAGCCTCCTGGGGTCTGCTTCGGGGGTCGTCTCGCTCATCCGGCCACCCTAGCAACGGTCTTTGGTTCGCAACGACCGGGCCCGGCGGTGGTATTCCCGGCTCAGACGGCCTCGAGCGGATGGAAGCCGCCGCGGGCGAGCGAGGCGAGGATCGCGTCGCGGTCGGTGCGCTCGTCGTCCCAGGTGAGGCGCACCTCGCCCATCAGGTTGGCGAATGCCTCCTCGAGGCCCTCGTGTCCCTGGAGCACACCGGCCAGGCGACCGACGCAGCGCTCGCAGCGAATCCCGCTGACCTGGATCGTCTCCGAGTGGACCATCACGGCGATCGTAGCGTTCGCTCCGCCACGTCCGCGCAGACCGCTTCGAGGCTCTCCGCGCGTGCGACCTCGAGCTGCCGGTCGCCCTCGCAGCGGTTCGGGTCGATCGCATCGAGCAGCCTCTCGGTGCCGAGCCCGCGGGCGGCGGGGCCGACCAGCTCGAGCAGCTCGGCTGCGAGCTCGGGAACCGGCAGGAGCCGCTCGCCGTCGGGGTGGATCAGCTCGGCGCGCGGCCCGAACCGGAGCGCGGCCCAGCGGTTCTGCGCGTAGTCGCCGCGCTGCGCGAGCCCGCGAGGCGGGCCTTCGACGACGGTCGCGCACAGCGCCTGCAGGAGCGCGGCGAGGGCGGCGCTCAGCTCGACGGCCGTCGGCTGATCCGGCGCGCGGATCTCCAGCGTCCCGAAACGCGGATGCGGGCGGATGTCCCACCAAAAGCGCGTGTACCCGTCGGCGAGCCCGAGACGGACGAAGCGCTCGACGAACGACTCCCACTCCGCGTACGACTCGAATGCGGGCGGCGCGGCCGCGCGCGGCAGCTCGGCCAGCACCTCCGCGCGGCTCGACGCAAGCCCCGTCTCCTCGCCGCCGAGGAACGGCGAGTTCGCCGAGAGCGCGAGCACGACCGGCAGCCACGGAAGCACGCCCTCGAGCGCAACCATGCACGCTTCCGCGCTCGGCATGCCGACGTGGACGTGGAGCCCACACACCGCCTGCCGCCTCGCGGAGATCCCCGCGTACTCGACGAACTCGAGGTAGCGCGGGTCGGGCGCGATCTGCTGCGCGGTCGGGATGCTGAACGCGTGCGTTCCTGCCGCCGCGATGACGAGCCCGTGCTCGCCGGCCGCCTCGGCCGCGCCCCGCCGAAGCTCCACGATCGCGGCGAACGACTCCTCGGCGGTGGCGCAGACGTGGGTCGCGAGCTCGACCATCGACGCGAGCAGCTCCATCTTGATGACTCCCGGGAGCGAGCGGCCCTCGGCCCAGCCGACGAGCGCCTCGACCCCGGGGGTGAGCGCGAGCGTCTCCGCGTCGAGGATCATCACCTCCTCCTCGACCCCGAGCGACCACGGGGCGCTGTCCCCGAAGTGCTGCTCGATCATGGGACTAGCCGAGCACGAAACCCGTCCCGGCTGACGGAACCGGGCGCGCACGGCCGTTCACGGTGATGTCCACGTTGCCCGCTGCTCCGAGCTGGAGCCAGATGCGAGGCCCGCGAAGCGTGATCGACTTGCCTTGCTGCAGGGTCTGGTACGCGAGCTGCTTGCCGCTCGGCGACCCGCGGTGGGCGTTCACCCAGCAGGCCCCCCTGCTCGCCTTGATCGTGATCACGACCGTGGTCGAAGGCGTTGTGTTCGTCGCCGGCGTCGGATTGGGAACGACGCGCTTCGTCGGCGCCGGAGGCGCGGGGCGGCTCCTGGTGGTCGGCGTCGGCGGGGACGCGCCCGTCCCGGGTTCGTCGACGTAGTGGCCGCTCGCAATGAGTGCTCCGAAGACCGCCAGGGCCAGGCCGGCCACCAGCAGAAGGGCGAACACGATGCTCGATCCCCAGCGTCGCATCAGGCACGGAGTTCTCCCATCGCCGCCAGGACTCCTGCCGCAACTCGTGCAACTCCCCGGCCCGCCGGCTCAGCCCGAGTGCCAGCCGCGGAAGGCCTCGAGGAGGTCCCGCTCGGCGTCGGGCGCTAGCGACTCCTCGGACAGGCGTCCGGCCACGACGATCGTCTGGCGCATCTGCGCAAGGTAGATGCGGCAGCCTTCGCAGATTCCGATGTGCTCGTCGAACCGCAGCCGCTCCTCCTTCGAGAGCGCGCCCTCGAGGTAGTCGGTCACGAGCTCGACGAGCTCGCGGCAACTCAGCTGTTCGACGTCGGTGCTCACGTGCCGTCCTCCTGCAGGTACGACTCCAGCGCCGCCCGTACCTTCGAGCGCGCGCGGTGAAGCAGTACACGTTGATTGGTCTCGCTCAGTTCGAGGGCGTTACGGACCTCCTCGCTCGACCACCCCTCGATGTCGCGGAGCGAGATGACCGCGCGCTGCGTGGCGGGCAGCGCCTCGATCGCCTCGGCCAGCCGTTCCCGCGTCTCGGCCGCGATGAGGGCGTCCTCGGGCCACGACTCCGGCTTGACGGCCCAGTGCCCCGGCCAGCGCGGGTGCTCGGGGTCGAGGAAGCGGTCGGCGTCGACCGCCGCTTCGGGCACGCGGCCGGGCTCCTGGAGCGCCGAAAACGGCAGCGTCCGCCCGTCCCGCTTCGCACGGGTCTTCGCGATATTGGTCAGGATCCGGAAGATCCAGGTTCGGAGCGACGAGCGGCCCTCGAAGCGGTCGAGCCCCTTGAGCACCCCCAGCCAGGTCTCCTGCGCCACCTCCTCGGCGGCCGCCTGGGTCGGCACGTAGGTCCGAGCGACGCGCACGAGCGACGGCTGGTACTCGCGGACGAGCTCGCGGAAGGCGGACTCGTCACCCGCGCGAAGCGCCTCGACCAGCGCCGCATCGGACTCTGCGGCCACCCCCGTCATCCGGCGACTGTAACGAAGCGTGGAAGCGCGAGACAATCGCCCGTGACCGGACCGAGGGAAGGAGACGCGGCATGAGCGAGCGGTTCGACCTGATCGTGATCGGAGGAGGGTCCGCTGCGCGCGACGCGGCCGGCCAGGCGGCGCGCATGCACGGCGCGAAGGTCGCGCTGGTCGAGCGCGAGCGCTGGGGTGGCAGCTGCCCAAACGTCGCCTGCACACCGACGAAGGCCTACGTCGTCGCGGCCGAGCTCGTGCACGACCTGAACACGCTTGCGCCTCGGATCGGCGTCGAGGCAGGCCCGGCCCGCGCCGACCTCGCCCGCGTTCGCGAGTGGAAGGAGACGCTCAAGAAGCCGCAGGCGCAATGGGTCGAGGACCTCGAGGCGGCGGGCTTCTCGACCTTCACCGGCGAGGCGAGCCTCGCCGGGCCTTCGGCCGTTCGCGTCGGTGAACACGAGCTCGAGGCCGAGCGGATCCTGATCGCGACCGGCTCGCGCACGGCCGTGCCACCGATCGACGGGATCGACGAGCTCGGCTGGATCGACCACGTCTCGGCCCTCGAGCTGACGGAGGTGCCGGAGTCGCTGCTCGTCGTCGGCGGCGGGGCGGTCGGGCTCGAGTTCGGCCAGCTCTTCTCGCGCTTCGGCGCCAGGATCACGATCGTCGACGCTCTCGAGCGGATCGCGCCGGCCTCGGATCACGACGCGTCCGCGACGCTCACGGCCGCGCTCGAGGAGGAGGGGATCGAGATCGCCACGTCCGTCTTCGTCCAGAGCGTCCGCCGCGAGCAGGGCGGGGCCGTCGCCACGATCGCGCCACGTGACGGCTCTGATGCCTTCGAGGTGCGCGCCCAGACGGTCATGCTCGCGTCCGGACGGGTCCCGAACGTCGAGGGCCTGAACCTCGAGTCGCTCGGGATCGAGACGACGAGGGCTGGGATCGCCGTCGACGAGCACATGCGCACCTCGGTGCCGGGAGTCTGGGCCGCCGGGGACGTGAACGCCGTCGCGCAGCTGACGCCGATCGCCCAGTACCAGGCGCGGATCGCCGTCGAGGACATGTTCGGCTCCGGCGGCGCGAGCGCCGACTACTCCTACCTGCCGACGTCGATCTTCACGGACCCGGAGCTCGGCGGCGTCGGCCTGACCGAGGAGCAGGCGCGGGAGCTTGGCTACGACGTGGGAATCGCGAGCAACGAGTTCGTGCGCCGGTTCTCGTACATCGACGCGCGGCACGGGCTGTTCAAGATCGTCTTCGACCGCGAGAGTCGCCGCGTCCTCGGGCTGCACGTCGTCTCACGGAACGCGGGCGACGTCGTCCAGGGGTTCTCGGTCGCACTCCGGCTCGGCGCGACCGTCGAGGATCTCGCCGCGATGCACCACGTCTTCCCGACCTTCGCCGAAGGCGTCAAGGCGGCGGCCGAGCAGGCGGGCGACGCCGTTCGGCCTATGGACTGAAGAAGAGAAAGGAGGCCCGGGCAGGCGGCGGGCCTCCTTCCTCTGGCCCGGCGAGCCGTGCTGGCGAACGGCCGCCGCCGGGAACTAGGCCCCAGGGGGTGGGGCCGGAGTGGACGGTCAGCTTCATGACGTCGGCTGCCGCCCAAGCTTCACGTTCAAGGTCAGGTGCTCGTTGCCACGCCAGATCTGGAACGCGACGGTGTCTCCAGGCTGCTTGTCCGCGATGATGTCGCGAAGCCCGTCGAGCGAATCGAGCGGGGTGCCGTCGGCGGACACGATCAGGTCGCCCCCTAACGGGTAGGTCTCTCCAGAGATGGTCGCCGCCTCGCGCCCGGGGCGCAGCCCGGCGGACGCGGCGGCGCCGTGCGGCTGGACGCTCGCGACGAGCAGGCCGTGCGAGGCGCGCAGGCGGAAGAGCCTGGCGACGCTACGGTTCACGACCTGAACCCGGATGCCGAGAAAGGCGTGCTCGGCGTGACCGGTCTTGATGATCTGCGCGGCGACGGACTTCACCGTGTCGATTGGCACCGCGAAGCCGACGCCGACGTTGCTGCCGGTCCCGGTCTGGATCTGCGAGTTGACGCCGATCACGAGGCCGCTGGCGTCGAGCAGCGGCCCGCCGGAGTTGCCCTTGTTGAGCGCGGCGTCGGTCTGGATGACGTGGTCGATCGAGTACTCGTCCGGCGCCTCGATAACCCGCTGGAGCGCGCTCACGATCCCGGCCGTCACCGTCCGCTCGAGGCCGAACGGATTTCCGATCGCGACGACCGAGTCGCCCACGTACACCGCGTCCGAGTTGCCGAGCGGAAGCGGAATGAGCGCACGCGAGTGAGCGCGCACCTGAAGGACGGCGATGTCGGTCGATGGATCCGAGCCGACAACGCGGGCCTTCATGCTCTCGTTGTTCGAGAAGCTGACCTTCACGGTGCGCGCTCCCTCGATCACGTGGTAGTTCGTGACGATGTGCCCGGCCTTGTCGATCACGAACCCCGAGCCGAGCGCCTCTTCACGCTGGTTCTGCGGAAGAGGGAACCCGAAGAACGGGTCGACCGACGGCGTGTTCACGACCTGGGTCGCTGTCACCTGGACGACGCCCGACGCAGCGCGCCGGTAGATCTCGTTGATGGACAGCGCCTTGGTGTTCTGGAACGAGGCCGGGTTCGGCGGCGCCTCGACCGGCTGCAGCTCGCGGACCGTCGTGATCGAGCGAGAGAAGCCGGCGAACAGCGCGGCACCACCGAGCGCAAGCGCCCCCCCGAGCGCTCCGGCAGCAGCCAACCCGGCAACGGGCCAGATCCGCAGGCGTCCCGTCATCGCTTCGCGTTATATCCGCCGCGTGTTCAGCCCTCGTTACGCCGCATTAAGCAGGGGTTAAGCGTCCTGACCCGAACGGGGTTGAGACCCGGAAGCTCCCAGCCGATAGAGCAAGAGCATGGCCGCCCCCGTGTACCGAGGACACTTCGGCAAGCCGCAGGCCGAAAGGCTGCTTTGGCGTGCCGGTTTCGGCCCTCGTCCGGGTGAGGCGGAGCGGCTCGCAAGGATGGGCCTCCACGGCGCCGTCCACCACCTGACGCACCCCGGACGCGAGCGGCTCAAGGGCCCGAAGCCGCACGACGACAACGGGCGCCCGCTCGCCCCGAACGACGCCTGGGGCCACGATCAGCTCTGGTGGCTCGACCGGATGGTCCGGACGAGGCGCCCGCTGACCGAGCGGATGACGCTCGTCTGGCACGACTGGTTCGCCACCTCGCGCGAGGGCGTCGGGCCCGCGAGGCTGATGCTCCGCCAGAACCGGCTCTTCCGCACGCATGCACTCGGCTCGTTCGCGACCCTCCTCCGGGAGGTCACGTGCGACCCGGCGATGCTGCTCTGGCTCAACGGCACCGACAACACGCGTGACGACCCGAACGAGAACTACGGGCGCGAGATGATGGAGCTCTTCACGCTCGGCGCCGATCGCGGTGCATACACCGAGCACGACGTGCGCGAGCAGGCGCGCGCGCTGACCGGCTGGGACAACGACTGGAACGACAATCTCGGCCCGGTCAACTTCCACTTCGACAAGAAGCGGCACGACACGGGCGTGAAGAAGATCTTTGGCAAGCGCGGTCACTTCGACTGGAAGGACTCGTGCCGCCTCTGCGTCCACCATCGCAAGCACCCGTCGTTCTTCGTCACCAAGCTCTGGAGCTACTTCATCCCGACGGCGCCGCATGCTGGCACGAGGAAGGCGCTCGAGCGCCTCTACGTCCACCACGACTACCAGGTGCGCCCGGTGGTCGAGGCGATCCTCCGGCACCCCCAGCTCTACAACGGGCCGCGGATGGTGAAGTCGCCGGTCGTCTACCTGGCCGGCCTGCTCCGCTCGACGAGGCGCGGGATCGACACCGAATCGTGGACGTGGCTGCTCAGCCTCGCCGGCCAGCAGCTCTTCTACCCGCCGAACGTCGCGGGCTGGGACGACACGCGCTGGCTCGACACCGCCACCTTCCGCGCGCGCTGGATGATCGCGAACTACGCGATGCGGCCGCACACGCTCGACAGCGGCAAGGTCAAGCGCCCGCGCAACGCGACGAAGCTCGTCCACCACGCCGAGACGTTCCTCGGGCACCCGGCGATCACGGCGCGCACGCACACCGACCTGAAGCGCTTCGCGAACCGCGCACTGCACGACGCGAACTCCGACTGGAAGAAGAAGCAGTACCCGGCGCTGATCGAGAACGCCCTGCGCCAGCTGCTCGCCACCTCCCCCGACCTCCAGACCTCATGACGGACCGCTGCCACCACTGCAACGAGTTCTCCCGCGCGTCCCTCGTCCGCAAGAGCGCGGCCGAGGCCGGTCGCGGGCTCCCGGCGATCGAGCCGGGAATGCCGCTTCCGGCGGGGACCGGGCTCGACCGCCGCTCGTTCGTCGCGCGCTCGTTCGGCCTCGCGCTCTCGGTCTACGGGATCGGCAAGCTCGGCCTCTTCGAGGAAGGCATTGCGCGGGCTGCGTCCGGGCCTGCGAAGCCCGTGCTCGTTTCGATCTTCCTGCCCGGCGGAGCCGACTCCCTCTCGGTGCTTTACCCGGCGAACGACGCGAAGTACCGCAAGCTGCGCCCGACCCTTGCGCTCGACGCGGCCGCAGGGAAGCCGTTCACCGAGGACACGCGCCTCTTCTGGCATCCGTCGCTGAACCCGCTCGCGACGCTCCACGCCGAGGGCAAGGTCTCGGTCATGCCGGCCATCGGCTACACGCACCCCGACCAGTCGCACTTCACCTCGCGGCACTTCTGGGAGGTCGGCGCCACCGACGCGCGCATGGTCAGCGGGTGGATGGGCCGCTACCTCGACCGCGTCGGCAGCAAGGACAACCCGCTCCAGGGCCTCTCGCTCGACTACCAGCTGCAGCCCTCGATCGCCTCGACGAAGGTCCCGGTCGCGTCGCTGGCCTCGCCGGACGACTACTCGTTCTGGGCCTCAGGGGTCTGGGGTGAGGTGGAGAACCGGATGCTCGACGCGATGGGCCCGTTGGGCGCGCGGCGCAAGGACCGGTTTCTGAACCAGGCCGCGAAGGCGGCCGCTCAGTCGGACCGGCTCCGCCGCCAGCTCGCGCCGTTCAAGTCGAACGGCAACGGCTACGGGAGCCCCGTGGCGTACCCGAAGGTCGACAGTGGCTTCCCGGACCAGCTCGCGGGCCTCGCGGCCATGCTCGCCGTGAATCTGCCGCTCCGCTGTGTCGCGATCACGGCTCCCGGCGAGTACGACACACACTCGGACCAGCCGCAGGCCCTGGCCGACGGCCTGGATGTCACCGCCCAGAGCCTGTACGCGTTCCAGCGCGATCTCGAGGCCCGTGGCCTCGCCAACCGTGTGCTGACGCTCGTCTGGTCGGAGTTCGGCCGCCGCGCCGAGGAGAACGGCAGCGGCACCGACCACGGCGCGGCCGGAACGGCCTTCCTGATCGGCACACGCGCGCGCGGGAAGATGATCGGCGAGTTCCCCGGCGTGACCAAGCTCGACGAGGACGGAAACCTCCGCAACACGTCCGACTTCCGCAGCATCTACTCCTCGCTGCTCGAGCAGTGGCTCGGAGCCGACGCCAAGGGGATCATCCCCCACGCCAGCTCGTTCGGCCGCGTCACGCTCCTCAAGTGATCAAGGCGCTCGCGCTGGCGGCGACCGCCGTGGCCGCGCTCACCACGCATCCGGCAGCACCCGCACGCCTTGGCGTCGGCGCGACGGAGTTCCATCTCGTTCTGTCTCGCGCGTCCGTCAAGACGGGCAAGGTCGTCGTCGAGCTCCAGAACCAGGGCGAGGACGTGCACGACCTCCGCCTGCGCAAGTTCGGCGGCAAGAAGACGTACTCGTTCCCCCAGGCGAGCCCCGGCACGCGCGTCACGCGGACGTTCAAGCTGCCCGCCGGCCGCTACCGCCTCTGGTGCTCGGTGGCCGATCATCGCCAGCTCGGGATGCGAGCCGTCTTGCGCGTCCGGCGCTGAGACGGCGACAATCCAGGCGTGCGCGAGTCAGTGACCGCCGCCTGCGTCCAGGCCGAGCCCGCGATCCTCGATCGGGAAGGGACGCTGGACAGGCTGGCCTCGCTCGCAGCCGAGGCGGCGGGGAACGGGGCGCGACTCGTCGTCTTCCCCGAGGCGTTCATCCCGGCCTACCCGACGTCCATCTGGGCGAGGGCGCTCGCGGGCTGGGCCGAGGAGGGCGCCAAGGAGGCCTACGCGCTGTTCGCGCGAGAGCGGTCGAGATCCCGGGCGAGGCGGAACGCCGGCTCGGCGAGATCGCCCGTGAGCACGAGATCTGGCTCGTCACCGGCGTCACCGAGCGCAACCCAGCTCGGCCGGGGACGCTCTACAACTCGCTGCTCTACCACGCGCCCGATGGCGAGCTCGCGCTCACCCACCGCAAGCTCGTCCCGACGAACCACGAGCGGCTCGTCTGGGGCCCGGGCGACGGCAGCGGCCTGACCACGGTCGAGACCGCCTTCGGACGGGTCGGCGGGCTGATCTGCTGGGAGAACTACATGCCGCTCGCGCGCTTCGCGCTCTACGAGGCAGGGGTCGAGATCTACATCGCCTCGACCGCGGACGACGGGGACACGTGGCAGTCGACGCTCGTCCACATCGCCCGCGAGTCGCGCGCGTTCGTGATCGCGCCGTCGCACTTCCAGACGGCGGCCGGCTACCCGGACGACTTCCCGCTGCGGCGGCTCCTCGAGGGGCACGAGCTGCTGGGCCGGGGCGGGTCGGCGATCCTCGGCCCGGACGGCTCCTACCTGGCCGGCCCGCTGTACGACGAGGAGGGGATCCTCTACGCCGAGCTCGAGCCCGCGCGCCTGGACGAGCAGCGCCAGCGCTTCGACCCGGTCGGCCACTACCACCGGCCCGACGTGCTCCGGCTCGAGATCCGGACGTGAGCACCGACGCGCTGCGATTCGCCTCGCTGCTCGAGGAGCTTCCAGTCGAGCGGACCAGCCTGCTCGACAACCTGGGCCTCATCCGGCGCGAGGTCGGCCCGGTGACGCCCGAGCTCTCGGACGCGCTGGCCGACCACATGAACATCCGCCGCGGCGAGGTCGACGAGGTCGTCTCGTTCTACTCGTTCCTGAAAGTCCCGGCCGACGCCGTGCGCGTGTGCATCGGGCCGGTCTGCGACTGCCTCGGCACGCAAGATCTCCTCGCCCGCGAGCGGGAGCACTCCGACGGCGTCGTGGTCGAGGTCGAGTGTCTCGGCCACTGCGACCTCGCGCCCGTGCTCACGCGCGGCGATGTCGTCGAGCCGGAAGTCGAGCACCGCGCGAACGGCTTCCTGGTCGAGCCCGACGAGTTGCGTCGGCCTCCCGAGCTCGCTCCCGAGAAGCTGCTCGCAGCGCTCGAAAAGTCGGGCCTGACCGGAATGGGCGGCGCCGGCTTCCCGACCTGGCGCAAGTGGGACGCGGTGCTTCACGAGCCGAAGCCGCGCGTCGTGATCGTGAACGCCGACGAGGGCGAGCCCGGGACGATCAAGGACCGCTACGTGATGGAGCTTCGGCCGCAGCTCCTGCTCGAGGGGCTCGAGCTGGCGATGCGCTTCTGCGAGACGGACGAGGCCTACGTCTACCTGCGGGAGGAGTACGCGACCTCCCGCGCGCGCCTCGCCGAAGCCATCGAAGCGCGCGGGCTGCCGGTGCGGATCGTCGTCGGCGCGGGCTCGTATGTCTGCGGCGAGGAGACGGCGATGCTCGAGTCGATGGAGGGCCGGCGCGGGATGCCGCGGCTGCGCCCGCCGTTCCCCGCGCAGTCCGGCTACCTCGGCCGCCCGACGCTGATCAACAACGTCGAGACCCTGGCGCACGTCGCGCGGATCGCGCGCGGCGAGTGGACGCCGTCGCGGCTCTGGTCGATCTCGGGAACCGTGCGCGAGCCCGGCTGCTACGAGGCGCCGCTCGACGTCACGGCGCGCCAGTTGATCGACGACCACGCGGGCGGAGCGACGCAGGACATCGGCGCGCTCGTGCCCGGCGGCGCGGCGAGCGGGATCCTGCCGCCGGCCGCGCTCGACGTGCCGCTCACCCGCGAGGCGCTCGGCGAATGGGGAGCCTCTCCCGGCTCGGCCGCGCTCCAGGTGTTCCCGGCGACGTACTCGCCGCTCAAGCTGCTGGCCGAGACGATGCGCTTCTTCGCCGAGGAGTCGTGCCAGAAGTGCACGCCATGCCGCATCGGCACGCGCGGGATCCACCATGTGCTCGAGGAGCTCGCCGGCGGCGAGGCCGCGATGCCGCGCGAGCAGGTCGAGGAGTGGCTCGACGCGATGGTCTCGACCTCGATCTGCGGTCTCGGCCAGGCCGCGCCGCTCCCCATGCGGAGCGCAATGACTCACTGGCCTGGGCTCTTCGCGCCGCTCGCCGGAGAGACGGCTGCGTGAGCGCAGACCTCGGGCGGCTCGTCGACGGGTTCAGGGTGACGCAGGCGATCCATGCCGCCGTCGACCTCGGAATCCCCGATCTGCTCGCGGAGGGCGAACGATCGGCCGACGAACTCGCCGAGGCGAGCGGCGCGGACTCCTCCGCGCTCTACCGCCTGTTACGGGCTCTCGCGAGCCTCGGCGTACTCCACGAGGATGACGGCCACCGGTTCTCGCTTACTCAGCTCGGAGATCCTCTTCGCGGAGACGTGCCGGGCTCGCTGCGCGGGTGGGTGAGGCTCATGGGACGTGACTACCTGTGGAGCTCGTGGGGCAATCTGGCGAACGCCGTGCGCAACGGCGAGAACTCGTTTCGATCGCTATACGGATCCGACGTGTGGCGGTGGCGCGCCGCTCATCCGGAGGAGAGCGCGATCTTCGACGAGGCGATGATGTCGCTGACCGCCGGAGCGAACGCTTCGATCCTGGCCGCGTACGACTTTGGACGTTTCGGAACGGTCGTCGACGTCGGAGGTGGCAACGGTACGCTGCTCGCCTCGATACTCGCCGCGCATCCTGCGACGCGTGGGATTGTCTTCGACCAAGAGCACGTCGTGAGCGGGGTTGAGCGTGTATTGCAGACGGCGGGCGTCGCCGATCGCTGCGAGGTCGTCGCCGGGAGTTTCTTCTCGTCCGTGCCGTCGGGCGGCGACGCGTACGTCCTCAAATCAATCATCCACGATTGGGAGGACGAGGAGTCGGCCGCGATCCTCCGCACGTGCCGCGAGGCGATGGGGCCGAACGCGGTCCTGCTCGTCATCGAGCGAGATCTCGGGCCGCCGAATGAGAACGCCGCCGCCAAGCTCTCGGACCTGAACATGTTCGTGCTGGCTGGGGGCCGCGAGCGGTCGCGGGACGAGTACACAGAGCTGTTCGGCCGGGCGGGTCTGCGACACGTCTCCACGGCCCTCGCGGTCAGCGGTCACGCCCTCATGGAGGCGACAGTACAGTGACCGCGATGGTCGACTTCACGCTCGACGGCACGCGCGTTAGCGCACCAGAGGGCGAGTTGCTCGTCCACGCAGCCGCGCGGCACGGGGTCTTCATCCCGACGCTCTGCCACGACGACAAGCTCGAGCCGTACGGGGGCTGCCGGATGTGCGTGGTCGGCGTCGAGGGCGCGCCGAGGCCGATGCCCGCCTGCGCCACCCGAGTCACCGAGGGGATGGTCGTCTCCACGAACTCCGACGTCCCGCAGTTCCGCAAGACGCTGACGGAGATGCTCCTCGCCGAGCACCTGAACGCGAGCCCGGGCGGCCGGCCGAACGAGCTCCACGATCTCGCGGGCGAGCTCGACGCCGAGGCACCGTTCGTGCTCCCGGACGCCAAGCGCGAGGGCTACGAGGACCGCAACCGCCTTATGGGCTACGACCCGGACGCCTGCATCCTCTGCAACCGCTGCGTGCGCTACACGCAGGAGGTTATGCAGTGCTCGGCGCTCACGCTCGAGGGCCGTGGCCCGACGGCGCGCGTCGTGCCGACGCACGGCCACTCGTGGCTCGACACCGAGTGCGAGCTCTGCGGCGGCTGCCTCTCGACGTGCCCGACCGGCGCGATCTACGAGAAGTTCCTCGAGGGCGAGCCGGCGGGCCACGAGGCGGGCCTCGACAAGGTCAAGACGACGTGCACGTTCTGCGGCGTCGGCTGCCAGATCGACATCAACGTCGACCCCGAGACGAAGCGGATCGTGAAGATCACCTCCGATCCGAGCTACGTCTCGAACGAAGGCAACCTCTGCGTCAAGGGTCGCTTCGCCTTCAACTTCGTCCACCATCCGGACCGTCTGACAGAGCCGCTCATCCGCGGCGAGGACGGCGAGCTGCACCCGGCGACCTGGGAAGAGGCGCTGGCGGCTGCGGCCAAGGGCCTGAAGGAGGTGAAGGAGCGGCACGGCCCGCAGACAGTCGGCATCCTCGCCTCGGCGAGGCTGACGATGGAGGAGAACTTCCTCCTCCAGAAGCTTGCCCGCACGGCGCTCGGCACGCACTCGGTTCACTCCTGCGAGGCCACCTGACACGCGCCGACTCTTTACGGCCTGGTCAGGTCGTTAGGCAGAGGAGCAACTACCAACTCGATCCCGGAGATCGACAATGACCGTTTCCTGCTCGTGATCGGGTCGAACACGACCGAGGCGCACCCGGTGCTGGCGCTGCGGATGAAGAAGGCCGTGCGAAACGGCGCAACCCTCGTCGTCGCCGACCCGCGCAAGATCTGGCTGACGAAGATCGCGAAGCGGCACCTGCAGCTGCGGCCGGGAACGGACGTATGGCTGCTGAACGCGATGATGCACGTCATCCTCGAAGAGGGGCTCCAGGACGAGGAGTACATCCGCGAGCACACTGAGGACTTCGACGCCGTCGCGGAGGTCGTCTCCCGCTACACGCCCGAGGACGCCGAGCAGGTGACAGGCGTGCCGGCCGAGGCGATCCGAGCAACCGCCCGCGAGTATGCGTCCGAGCGGCACGCGGCGATCTTCTACACGCTCGGGATCACCGAGCATGCGTCCGCGATCGACAACATCTGGTCGCTCTCCAACCTCGTGCTGATGACCGGCCACCTTGGCTACGAGTCGACGGGCCTGAACGCGCTGCGCGGGCAGAACAACGTCCAGGGCCTGAACGACGCGGGCGCGAACCCGGCCTACTTCCCCGGCTACCAGGCGGTCGACGAGGACATGCGGCGCAAGTTCTCGGAGGCCTGGGGAGTCGAGATGCCCGAGACGCCCGGGTACCGCCTCGACCAGATGATGTCTGGCCTCCACGACGACCGGATCAAGGCTCTCTACCTCGTCGGCGAGAACCCGGCGCAGACCGAGCCGAACGCCCACCACGTCGAGCAGGGCCTCGACAGGCTCGAGTTCCTCGTCTCGCAGGACCTGTTCCTGAACGACACCAGCCGCAAGCACGCGGACGTCGTGTTCCCGGCCTCGAGCTTCGCCGAGAAGGACGGCACGTTCACGAACACCGAGCGGCGGGTGAACCGCGTGCGCCGCGCGGTGCCGTGCCCCGGCCAGGCGCGCGAGGACTGGCGGATCGTGATCGACCTCGCACGGGAGCTCGGCGCGGACTGGCCTGAGTACGAGTCGGCCGAGAACGTCTGGAACGAGTTCGCCGACCTCTCACCCAACTGGTTCGGGATCCGCTACGACCGGATCGAGGACGTCGGGCTGCAGTGGCCGTGCCTCGACCGCGACGACCCTGGCTCGATGTATCTCCACTCGCCGAGCCCCGCCCGGCCGAACGGCAAGGGCAAGTTCTTCCCGGTCGAGTACCACCCGCCGATCGAGCCGACCGACTCCGAGTACCCGTTCGTGCTCTCGACCGGGCGCACGCTCTACCACTACAACTCGGGAACGATGACCATGCGCGAGGAGGGGGTCGTGCAGAAGCAGGAGGACCCGTTCGTCGAGATGAGCCCGGAGGACGCGGCGGCGCTCGGCGTCGCCGACGGCGACTGGGTGCGACTCGTCTCGCGCCGCGGCGACCTCGAGGCGCGCGCGGCGATCGGCGACCGCGTCTACCCGGGGCTCGTCTGGATGGCGCTCCACTTCGCGCAGGCGAAGGTCAACTGGCTCACACACGACGTGGGCGACCCGCTGATCGGCACGCCCGAGTACAAGGTCTGCGCGGTGCGGATCGAGCGGGTGTGAGCCGGCGCTTGCGACGGCGTTCTCAGGCCGCCCGGGCGTCTGCCCGGGCTGCCGTCCGCAATGACCAGTCGACACGTTGTCGGCAGGAGGGTTACGCGGTGACCGCGGATTCGCTGGCGCCGGAGGTGGTCGAGCCGCTTTTGACGGGACGGTTCGGTCGGCCGTACGTCTACGAGGAGCGCTGCGAGTCGACCCAGGCTCTGGTCGACCGCTCGGGCCCCGAAGGCGCGGTGGCCGTGACCGACGAGCAGACCGGCGGCCGGGGGCGGCTCGGCCGGACGTGGGAGGCGCCGCCCGGGAGCTCGATCCTCTGCTCGGTCCTGCTGCGGCCCCCGCCCGGCCCGGAGATCGCCCAGCTCTCGCTGATCGGAGGCCTCGCAGTGGCCGAAGTCGTCGAGGAGACGCTCGATCTGGCGACGCAGATCAAGTGGCCGAACGACGTGATGCTCAACAGGCGCAAGGTCGCGGGCGTGCTCGCCGAGGGCCGCGACGGGGTGATCGTGCTTGGCATGGGCATCAACGTGAACCAGAAGCTCGAGGAGCTGCCCGAATCGCGCGTGGCTCCGGGGTCGCTGCGCACAGCCGACGGCGTGGTGCGCGAGCGAGCGCCGATCCTCGCGCTGCTGCTAGCGCGGCTCGAGCGCGAGTACGACCTCTGGCGCGAGGGCGGGATCGACGCGGTCTTCGACCGGCTCGGCGCGCGCGACTTCCTGCGCGGGCGGGCGGTCTCGGTGGACGGCGTCTCCGGGAACGCGGTCGGGATCACCCGCTCGGGCGAGCTCGCGATCGACGTCGACGGCGAGCGCCGCCTCGTCGAGGCGGGCGAGGTGACGTTTGCCCGCTAGAGGACGCGAGGCTCGATCGGCTCTTCGCCGTCGGGCATGACGCGGTAGGCGCGCCCGGTCGGCCGGGCGGTGACGACCTCGGCCAGCTCGGTACCGTCGTAGCGCAGGGCAACCGTGTCGTCCGCGGCGATCCCGGGCGGAAAGCCCTCGGCCACGAGTTGCGTGTAGACCGGGCGCCGCTGGTCCTCCCCGTCGTAGTGCGGGCAGGCGCTCCCGGGGAGGAAGCCAAGGCCGTCGCGCATCCCTTCGAGCTGCGGGCCGAACGAGTCGGTCACCCCGGCCTCGTACCAGCAGATCATCCCCGCGCTCCAGCCTGCGAGCACGATGCCCGCCTCCCAGGCCTCGCGCAGGATCCGATCGAAGCCGTGCGCGCGCCAGATCGCGAGCGCATTGGCCGTGTTCCCGCCCGAGATGAAGATCAGGTCCTGGTCGAGCGTGTACTCGCGGAGCCCGGACGGCGGCCACGGGTGGAAGAGCAGGTGCGAGACGTCCGCCTGCCCGGAGAGCTGCGTGTAGGCCATGAGCGTCGCCTCGACGCTGTCGCCGGTCGCGGTCGGCACGAAGAGCACCCGCGGCCGCTCGCGGCCGGCCGCGCCGAGGAAGTAGTCCTGGAGCCGCCGGCGCTCGCCGTCGTCCCAGCTGAGGCCGCCCATGGCGACGATGGTTCGTCCGGTGTCAGACACGCGAACGAAAGTGTGCCTCGCTCTCCACGATCCCGCTGCCGGTAAGGCTTCGAGCGATTTTCGCGGTGCCAGACACCGACACAGATGTGTAACGTCGGCGCATGATCGATCCCTCGCGACTCGCCGTCTTCGTGGGAGCCGCGCTGCTGCTGCTCGTCGTCCCTGGTCCGGCCGTCCTCTACGTTGTGACCCAGAGCGTCTCGCACGGGCGGCGGGCCGGGATCGTCGCCGTCGCGGGGATCACGACCGGGACGCTCGTCCACATCCTGGCGGCGACGATCGGCCTCTCCGCGCTGCTCGCGTCCTCGGCGCTCGCGTTCGACGCGGTCAAGTACCTGGGCGCCGCGTACCTGATCGTGATCGGGATCCGCCGCCTGCTCGGCCTCGAGCCCGAACTGGAGCCGCAGGCCCGGCCCTCGCGCGACCTCGGCCGCCTCTATCGCCAGGGGATCGTCGTCAACACGCTGAACCCGAAGACGGCGCTCTTCTTCCTCGCCTTCCTGCCACAGTTCGTCGACCCCGACGCTGGCGCGGCCTGGGCGCAGATCCTCGTGCTCGGCCTGCTCTTCGCGATGCTCGGCTTCCTGAGCGACAGCATGTGGGCGCTCGTCTCGGGCACGCTCGGCGAGCGCCTCCGCCTGAGCCCGAGCTTCCCGCGCGTGCAGCGCTACGTGTCGGGCTCGGTGTTCGTGGGCCTCGGCGCGGTCGCAGCCCTCACCGGCCGGGCCGAGCGTTAGACCTCGAAGTCGAGCACGGCGGCGATCGCGAACATCAGCAGCGCGAAGCTGCCGTACACGAACGACCGGCTGAAGGCCGCCTCGCGCTCGCTGCGCTGCTGCCAGTATTGCCAGTACCCCCGCGGCTCGCGCGTCCCCATCCCGCCCGGTAACGCCGCTGCCCCGAGGAGCGCCGCGGCGACAAAGAACGCCAGCGGGATAACCCGCGAGGCCGAACCTCCGCGGAGCCAGACGACTCCCAGAGCGATCAGCACGACTCCGCCGGCGAGCGCGGCTCCGATCGCGAGGAACCGGAGCAGGCCGTGGAGGATCAGGCCACGGCGCGTGGCAGGCAGAAGCTTTCGCTGGCGCTTCCGCCGAGGCCTCCTCTCCGCCTCGGGAGTGACGACCGCCCAGTCCTCCTGCGCCTTGAGCTCACCGCTCATCGGCGTGAGTCTCGATCGCCGCCTGCCCTCCGTCACAACGCTACGATGACACTTCCGGGGTGCCGCTTCTAGAGCGGCTGAGATCACACCCGACGAACCTGATCCGGGTAATTCCGGCGGAGGGAGGCGATGGACGACCGGACACCGAGCTGGGGCATCGAGCCGGTGCCTGAGCGCCTGCGCGTGCTCGGGTTCGTCGACCTCTTCCTGCTCTGGAGCAGCCTCTCCGTAAGCCTGCTGGTGATCGTCGCGGGCGCCGTGCTCGTCGACGGCGACTTCGGGCTCGGCCTCTCGCTCCGGTCGGCGCTCGTCGCGATCGTCGCCGCGGCGCTCGTGGGAAACCTGCTACTCGGGATCGCCGGCGCGATCGGCGCGGACGCGCGCGTGCCGGGGATGGTCGTTCTCCGCGCGCCGCTCGGACAGCGCGGCTCGTACCTGCCGACCTTCCTCAACGTCGTCCAGAACCTCGGCTGGTCGATCTTCGAGCTGCTGATCATCGCGACGGCGGCGGCCGCACTCTCCGACCGGGTGCTCGGCTTCCACGCGCGCTGGCTCTGGACGCTGCTCTTCGGCGGGATCTCGGTCGTGCTCGCGCTGCTCGGGCCGATCGGGTTCGTGCGCCGCTACGTCCGCAAGTTCGCGATCTGGGTCGTGCTCGCCTCGCTCCTCTACCTGACCTGGTGGGTGCTCGACCGCTCGAGCCTGGGCGAGTTCTGGCACGGGCATGGACACGGCGGCTCAGCGTGGGCCGGGTTCGACCTCGTCCTCGCGAGCATCATCTCGTGGACGCCGCTCGCCGCCGACTACACGCGCTTCGGCCGCAACCGGCGCAGCGCGTTCTGGGGCACAGGCGTCGGCTACTTCGTCCCCACGATCTGGATGTTCGGGCTCGGCGCCCTCCTGCTCCTCTCGCGGAACATCAGCGACGCGGCCGCGATCCCCGCAGCGGTAGCGACGGGCGGCGTCCTCAGCGTGATCGCCCTCCTCGCGCTGACCGTCGACGAGACGGATGAGGCGTTCGCGGACATCTACTCGACGGCCGTCTCGATCCAGAACATCTTCCCGGGCCTCCCACAGCGGCTCCTGATCGCGGTCGTCGCTGCGACGGCGACCGCGGGCGCGCTAGTGCTCGACCTCCAGAACTACCAGACGTTCCTGTTCCTGCTCGGCTCGTTCTTCGTGCCGCTGCTCGGAGTCCTGATCGCCGACTGGCTGCTCGCCGGCCTGCACTACGACCGGCGCGCGATCTTCGAGGGCCCGCCGGTTCGGATCGCCCAGATCGTGGCGTGGCTCACCGGGTTCGCCGTCTACCAGTGGCTGCTCCCGCAGGGACCGAGCTGGTGGCTCGACCTGATCCACCACACGAAGGGGCCGGTCGACTTCAGCGCCTCGCTCCCGAGCTTCGCCACCGCGTTCCTCCTGGCCCTGCTCGCTGGGTCGATAGTCTCGGCGCGTGCCGGGGATCGCCGTAGTCGGGAACCTCTCGCGCGATCTCGTTGACGGACAGCCGCCCCGGCCGGGCGGCCCTCCGTACTGGGCGGCGCGCGCGCTGAGAGCCCTGGGCGCGCGGGCGCTCGTGGTCGCGAAGTGCGCCGACGCCGATCGAAAGCTGTTCTCCTCCGCGCTCGTCGCGCTCGGCCTCCCCGTGCTCTGGCGACCGGGCGAAGCGACCGCGACGTACTCGTTCCACTACGAGGGCGACCACCGCGTGATGGAGGTGTTGGAGATCGGCGACCCGTGGACCGCCGAGGACGTGCAGGGGCTCGCCGGCGCGCGCTGGGTGCACGCGGGCGCGCTCGCGCGGTCGGACTTCCCCGCCGAGACGATGGCCGAGCTCGCTCGCGGCCGGCGCGTGTCGCTGGACGGACAGGGACTCGTCCGCCCGGCGCGGACCGGCCCGCTCGAGCTCGACGCCGACTTCGACCCGGAGGTCCTGCGGCACGTCACGATCCTCAAGCTCGCCGAGGAGGAGGCGGAGGCGCTGCTCGACGGCGAGCCGACCGAGCAGGCGCTGCGCGAGCTCGGCGTTCCCGAGGTGCTCGTCACGTTCGGCTCGCTCGGCTCGCTGGTGCTCGCGAACGGGAGGCTCGAGCGCGTGGAGGCGCGGGCGATCGAGGGCGACCCGACCGGAGCGGGCGACGCGTTCTCCGCCGCCTACCTCGTCTCACGCTCGACCGGACACGCGCCCGTCGCCGCGGCGCGCCAGGCGAGCGCGCTCGTCGCCGGGATGCTGAGCGGGCGGCTCCGGTGAGAGCGCTCGTCCGGACGGCCGAAGCTGTCTACGAGGTCGAGCTCGAGGACGAGGTCGTGCTCGGGCCCGTCGACGTCGAGGTGGAGCCGGAGACCCTCGCGCTCCCGCTGCCACGGGTCGTCGCCGCGGCGGCGAACGGGTCGACCGTGATCGCAGTCGTCGACCGGCGCCCGCCCCTCGCGCTCTCGAACGACGCGGGCCAGACCTGGCGCGAAGCAGGCGGCGGCCTTCCTCCGGGATTCGCGATCGCGATCGCCGACGACGATCCCGACTACGTGCTCTACGCGGCCCGGAACCGCCTCTACCTGTCCACCGACGGCGGCGTTTTCTGGCGCTCGCTCGCCCCCGAGCTACCCGCGATCGAGGCTGTCGCGCTCGATCCATAGCGTCGCGCGAATCCCAAGTAACAGTCTGTTACTTGCCCGGGTCGAGGCGCTCGGTTCGCGCGGCTTCCAGCGGCCGAGGAACCTAGTAACAGTCTGTTACTAAGGCAGCCGGAACTCACCGCGCGCGACGACGACTGCGCTGCCGCCGACCTCGACGCGCTCGATCTCGTCCCCCGAGCCGTCGACGCGGGCGTAGAGCGTCGAGGGCCGGCCGATCTCGGCGCCCTGGGAGATCTCGATCTCCTCGCCGAACGGGATCCTGCCGTGGCGCGCGAGGTGCACGGCCAGCGGTCCCGCGGCCGAGCCCGTCGCGGGATCCTCCGCGACGCCGCCCGCGGGCGCGAACATTCGCGTCTTCCAGCGCGAGCCGGAGCCGGCGAAGCAGCTCATCCCGAGCACCGGAGGCATCTCCAGAAGGGCCGAGAAGTCAGGACGCACCGCGGCCACCTCGTCCTCGGAGCCGAGCGCGACGTACACGTTGCGCATGCCGTTGTCGTAGAGCTCGATCGGCAGCTCGCTCCGCTCGACGCGTAACCCGCGAAGCAGCGCGTCCTCGTCCGCGAACGGCTCCCACGCCGGGAGCGGCTGCTCCATCCGGCCGAACACGATCCTGCTGCCTTCCCGCTCGAGCGCGACCGGGACGACTCCCGCCTTCGTCTCGAGCTTGATCACGGAGAGCTGCAGCGGTGCAGCGAGCACGAAGGCCGTCCCGAGTGTCGGGTGCCCGGCGAACGGCAGCTCAGTCGCGGGCGTGAAGATCCGCATCCGCGCGTGCCCGTCGCTCTCCGGCGGGAGCACGAAGACCGTCTCCGAGAGGTTCATCTCCCGCGCGAGCCTCTGCATCTGCTCGGTCTCGAGACCGCGCCCGTCGGTGAAGACCGCGAGCCCGTTCCCGGCCAGCGGCGTGTCCGTGAAGACGTCGGCGATCACGTAGCGCAGCGTCGGCATACGGCCAGCCTATCCAGCGCCGCGCACTATGCTCGGCGGCGTGCGACTCGTTCTCGTCCGCCATGCAGAGGCCGCTCCGGGCGAGCCCGACGAGCTGCGGCCGCTGACGCCCAACGGGCGCGATTCGGCCCGCGCTCTGGGCGAGCAGCTCGCCGCGGACGACGTGCTGCCGGATGCCGTGCTGACGAGCCCGCTCCTACGCGCGCGCGAGACCGGCGCCGAGCTCGGCCGGGCCCTCTCCGTTCCCGTCGAGCCGGACGAGCGGCTGGCGCCCGGCGCCACCGCCGAGTCCGTCCTCCAGGTCGTCAAGGGCCGCGGAGACACGGTCGTGGTCGTCGGCCACCAGCCCGACTGCGGGCGGATCGCCGCCGAGCTCAGCGGCGGACCCGAGCCGCCGTTCCCGGCCGGCGGCACGTTCGAGCTTCAGCTCGAGGACTGAGCCCGCCCGACACGCGTCGGGGCGGCAGCAGTGAGACGAGAGCGCAGCCGCTACAGTCGCCGACCGTGAGCTCTGTCAGCGTGCGCGACCTCCGCAAGTCCTACGGCGACCTCGAGGCGATCCGCGGGATCAGCTTCGAGATCCAGCGCGGCGAGGTCTTCGGCCTGCTCGGCCCGAACGGCGCGGGCAAGACGACCACGGTCGAGATCCTCGAGGGCTACCGCAAGCGCGACGCGGGCGAGGTCGAGGTGCTCGGAGTCGACCCGGCGAACGCGGGCGGCGAGTGGCGCGAGCGGATCGGCGTCGTCCTCCAGTCGTCGGCGATGTACGAGACGCTGAGCGTGGCCGAGAGCCTGCGCCTGTTCGCCGGCTACTACCAGAGCCCGCGGCCCGTCGAAGAGGTCGTCGAGCTGATCGGCCTCGAGGACAAGCGGGACGTTCTCGTGCGCCGCCTCTCGGGCGGACAGCGGCGGCGCCTCGACCTCGGGCTGGGCCTCGTCGGCGACCCCGAGCTGATCTTCCTCGACGAGCCGACCACCGGCTTCGACCCGCACGCGAGGCGTCAGGCCTGGGAGACGCTGCGCTCGCTACGGGAGCTCGGCAAGACGATCCTGCTCACGACGCACTACCTGGACGAGGCAGAGCATCTCGCCGACCGCGTCGCCGTCCTCGGCGAGGGGAAGATCGTGGCCGTTGGGCGACCCTCCGAGCTGATCGGCGACACGCCCGCGACCGAGATCCGCTACCGCGAGAACGGGCGCGAGGTGACGCTCGAGACCGACCGACCGACCAAGGTGCTCCACGAGCTGACCTCCAGGGCGCTCGCCGAGAACCGCGAGCTCGAGGGCCTCGTCGTCACCAGGCCGACGCTCGAGGACATCTACCTGCAGCTGACCGGCGAGGAGGACACGTGAGGCTCTTCCGGCACGAGCTGCGCGGCGAGCTGCTGCTCTACGTGCGCAGCCGGGAGCTCGCGTTCTTCACGTTCCTGCTGCCGATGGTCTTCTTCGTCCTGCTCGGCTCGACCTACCGCCACGACCGGATCGAGAGCGAGGGCAACGTGCGCGCGGTCAACTACCTCCTCGCCGGGATGATCGGCTACGGGGCGATCGCGATCGCGTTCGCGGGCCTTGCGATCGTGCTCGTGATCAGGCGCGAGAGCGGCGTGCTCAAGCGGCTGCGCGCGACCCCTCTCCCCGCGCCGGCCTACATCGCCGCGCTGCTCACGGCGTTCCTGGCCGCCTTCGCGGTCGAGGCCGTCGCGTTGATCGTGCTGGGCCGGCTCCTGTTCGGCATCGGCGCACCCAACCACGTCGGCTCGCTCGTGCTCGCGCTGCTGCTCGGGGCGATCTGCTTCTGCGCGCTCGGCGTCGCGGTCGGGTCGCTGATCAAGAGCGCGGAGGGCGCCTCGGCCGCCGTGAACGCGATCTACCTCCCGGCGGCGTTCCTCGCCGGCGCCTTCTTCTCGCCGCACGCGTTCCCGGCCTTCCTGCGCTGGATCGCGGACGTGCTTCCGCTGACCTACTTCATCCGGATCATCCGCGGGATCCTGCTGCACGGCCACCAGATCTGGGCCTACCCGGGGTCAATCGCAGTGCTGCTCGCGTGGGGCCTCGTGGGCACGATCGTCGCACTGCGCTGGTTCCACTGGGAACCGCGCGAGCACTAAGGCGTCGCTTGCGACGCCGCGCTCAGGACATGTGGGCTCTGCCCGCATGTCCGTCTGAATTGACCGATCGAGCCGTTGACCTCAGCCGAACGGCTCTAGACCCTGGCTAAGCGCTTCGTCCGCCCGGCGCGCGCGGCAGTCAGGCCGAAGCGGACGAGCGCGCGGGGCATCTTCTCGGCGCGGGCGATCGTGTCCTCGAGGCCGGACACGAGCCAGTCGACGTCCTCCTCGGTCACGACGAGCGGCGGGATCGCCTTGATGACGTTGATCGAGTGGCCGGCGACCTGGCTGAGGATGCGGTGGTCGCTGAAGAGCGGCGCCACGACGAGCTGCGAGAAGAGCCCGGGCTGGATCCGCTCGAGGAGCTTCCACGTGCGCGAGCCGCCGGGTGGCTCCTCGAACTCGACCGCCCACATGAGGCCGAGCCCGCGCACCTCGCGGACGACCTCGAAGCGCTCGGCCAGGCGATGCGTGCGCTCGAGCAGGAGCTCGCCCATCCGGGCCGAGTGCTCGACCAGGCCCTGCCCGTCGAGCTCGCGCAGCGTGGCCAGCGCCGCGGCCATCGCCAGGTCGTTCGGCGCGAAGGTCGAGCCGTGGCTGATCGCGTTCGGCAGCGTGTCGAACACGGCCTCGTAGACCTCGGTCGACATCAGCAGCGCGCCGACCGGGACGTAGCCGCCCGAGAGCGACTTGGCGAGCGTGATCAGGTCGGGCTCGAGGCCCCAGTGCTCGAGCGCGAGCATCCGTCCGGTGCGGCCGAAGCCCGTCTGCACCTCGTCGATGCAGAAGAGGGCGCCGTAGCGGCGGCAGAGGTCCTGCGCGCCTTCGAGGTAACCGGGCGACGGGAGGTTGACGCCCTTGCCCTGGACCGGCTCGACGATGAACATCGCGACGTCCTCCGGGATCAGCGCGCGCTCGAGCGCATCGAGGTCGTCCCACGGAACGCGCTCGAAGTCCGGCAGCAGCGGGCCGAAGCGGTCGGTGAACTCGGGGCTCGCGTTGGCGGAGAGCGCGCCGAGCGTCAGCCCGTGGAAGCCGTGCTCGGCCGAGAGCACGCGGGAGCGTCCGGTCGCCGCGCGGCCGAGCTTGATCGCGGCCTCGACCGACTCCGCGCCCGAGCTCGTGAACAGCGCACGGCCCACGCTCGACGGCGCCCGGCGCAGCAGCTCCTCGGCGAGCAGCGCGGGCAGGAGGTCGACTCCGATCTGCACCGAGCCGGGCCGCTCGAGCTCGAGCGCCTCGATGAGCGCGGCGCGAACGCGCGGGTTGTTGCGCCCGACGTTGAACATCCCGAAGCCGCCGAGCACGTCCAGGTACTTGTTGCCGTCGCTGTCCCAGAGGTAGGCGCCCTCGGCCCGCGCCCACCGGCGGTCGAACCCGATTGCGCGCAGCAGCCTCACGAACTGCGGGTTGATGGTCTTCGCGTGAAGGTCGAGCGCCTCATCGCCGCGCTCGTCGATCAGCTCCGCGAGCCACCCCATGCCGGGATTATCGCGACGCGCCGATCACCGCGGCGCCGGCGACGACCAGGGCCGCCCCGATCACTACCCGCCTGCCGACGAGCTCCGTCCGCTGAAGGAGGAGCGCGGCGAAGAGGACGCCCCACAGCGACTCGGTCGCGACCAGCGGCGCGACCACCGTGACCCGCCCGCGGTAGAACGCCTCGAAGAGGGCCGCGTACGACAGGCCGAATAACACCCCGGACGGGAGAAAGGCGCGAACCGCCCCGCCGCCCTGGGTCGTCCACTCGCGGCCGCGCGTCACGAACAGGTACACGGCGACCGTCCCCGCCCCGGCCACCAGTGTCACGGGCGCGGTCAGCAGCGCGTGCGTGTCCGTGTGACCGGCGAGCCAGCGCAGGAGGTTGTCGCGCACGGCAAAGAGCAGCGTCGCCCCGACCGCGAGGACGATCCCGTAGTGGCGGAAATCCGCCGGCCGCACCCGCTCACCGGCGAGGGCGATCCCGCCTCCCACGATCAGCGCCGCGCCGCCGACCAGCGCGAGGCGGAACGGCTCGTCGAGCACCACGAGCGCGATCGCGACCGAGACGAGCGGTGCGATGCCCATCACGACCGCGGTCCTGGCCGCCCCCGCCTCGCGAACCGCTCGGGTGAACAGCAGCTGCGAGAGGCCGGGCGCGATCGCCCCCGCGACGAGGAACGGCCAGAGCTCGCCCCAGTCAAAGCCGTCGCCGGCGCTCGAGACGAGGCCGATCGCCGTCGTAAGCACAAGCGCGACGGTCACGGTGACCAGCGCGCCGAGCTCCGGGTCGTCGACGCTGCGCAACGCGAACCGGACCGCGACCGCCAACGCGCCGAAGAGCGCCGCGGACGTGCACGCCAACAAGACGGCGGCCACCTAGGCGGGCCGGCGCATCTCGACGAACTCCCAGTCGCCCCCGTTGGTGTGGTGCAGGTACGTGCGGACAGTGGTGAAGCCGGCCCGCTCGTACACCGTGATCGCCCGCTGGTTGAACGTCGCGACCGCAAGCGAGAACTCCTGCGGCCCGAGCCGCGAGTGAGCCTCGTCGAGCCCGGCCTCGACGAACGCCAGCCCGAGCCCGCGCCCGGTGTGGTCTGGACGAAGCCCGAGCCCGACCTCGATCGTGTCTGGCCCTCTCGTCTTGAACGAGAAGAAGCCGATCAGCTCGCCGTCCGGGTCGTCCACTGCCGCGTAGGCCTCTCCGCGCTTGTCCGGGTCGAGCAGCTCGGCGAAGTCGTTCTGGTCGGCTATCCAGTCGTAGAACGAGTACGGCTCGGGGTAATGCCACGCGGCGATCGCCTCGGCGTCGGCCTGAGTCAGGGGCCTGAAGCGAAAACCCACGGCGGGATTATCGTCGCCCTAGGCGTGGTGACCCAGCGGTCCCAGCGCCAGCGCCACGACCAGCTCGGCCGTGACCACCGCGGCCGTTCCCGGCCAGAGGCGCAACGCCCATTCGCCGACCGCGGGCCGGGCGACCAGGACCCGCCTGACGGTCAGCCCCGCGACGACGCCGGCCGAGACGACGTACATCCCGAGCGCCCAGGTCGACGTCGAGTCGGTGCCGGCCGCGATCCCGTGCACCAGCGCCAGAAGCCACACGGCGAAGTTGAGGTAGTGCGCACGCCGCCAGAACGCGTGTGGGAGCCGCTTGCGGAAGCGGTTCGTGATCGCGAGCGCGACGAGCAACTCGGCCGCGATCACGCCCAACGCGACGGCGAGCGGCCGATAGGGCGCGGCACCCGGCAGGAGGATGCTCCGCAGAGAGAACGGCAGGTAGCTGTCGAAGAGCAGCGCGACGACGTGGATCGCGATGAAGCTCCCGGCGAGCAGGCCGACGAAGCGATGCACGTCCTCGAGCGCGAAGCGCGGCCAGCGCTCGAGCTTCGCGCGGGCCGAGAGCAGCAGCCCGAGGATCACGGACGTCGAGAGCAGCGCGAAGGCGAGGATCCCGCCCGCGCGCGCCACGTACCACGTGTAGTTCGCCGCAGCCAGAGTCACGCGGCTCGCTCGTGCTCGAGCAACGCCTGGCTCCAGGCGCGGTTCGGGATTACCTCGCCGCCCGAGAGGAACCGGCCGGGAAGGCCGCGCTCGTCGAGCCAGTCCGGCCCGTCCTTCGAGAGCAGGAAGGCCGCCTTCGCCGCGACGTCAGCCGCGACGCACGAGCCGGCGGCGACCGTGACCTCGTCCCAGCGCGACGCGGCCGGGCGGCCCGTGCGCGGGTCGATCAGGTGGTGCTGGACCTCGCCCCCGCGACGCCAGCAGCGCTTCGTCGTCCCGCTCGTCGCGATCCCGCCCGCGATCAGGCGCAGCGAGCCGCCGCCCGGAAGGCCGACGACCGCCCCTCCTCGTGTGGCGACGTCGCCGCCCGCGACGACCAGCGCGTCGCCGGAGATCAGGCCAAGCGCGGCGTCGACGGCGAGCGCTTTCACGACGCCGTTCAGGTCGAGCGCGATTCCCGGCGGCCGGGAGAGCAGGCGCGCCGAGAGACGGAGCCTCTGCCAGCGGCCCGGCACCGAGGGGCCGACAGGCCGCTCGTCGTCCGCGAGGACGGAGAAATCGCGGTCATAGCCGGCGGAGACGATCGCGCCGCCCAGCGTCGGGTCAACGAGACCGTCCGTTGCGGCGGCCGCGCCGAGCGCGGTGCGCAGGGCTCGGGCGAAGAGCGGTGAGAGCACCACGACCTCTGAGGAGTCCCGGTTGACACGGTTCAGCTCGGTCTCGGCACGGAAGCGCGAGAAGACACGGTCGTACTCGTCGAAGAGGCGCCGGACGGCGGCGTGCTGGTCGTCGGTTGCCCCGCAGACGAGGACGTCGACACCCATCGAGCGGAAGACACGCCGCTCAGGAGACACTCGTCTGGGCCTGCGCCCCGCCCCCGCCGGTCGATGGAGCGGTAGAGCCCGAGCCGAAGTCGAAGCTGTCGTCGTCGCTGGACTCGGACTGCGACTGGCTCGTCGACTGCGAGTTGCTGCGGGTCGAGGACGAGCTCGCGCTGTGTCCCGGATGTCCAGCTCTCGCCAGGAGGAGGACGGCGATGAAGCCCGCGGCGGCCGAGGCGACCGCGAGCTCCTTCGCGCTTGCGGCCCGCCCGCGGGCCGCTTCGATCCTCGTCGGCTGCGTCACGCGTCCGTGCCGGGGGCGGCCGGCGGTGCTCCTCCCTGCATGCCCGGGCCGAAGCCACGGTGCTCGCGGAACCAGCCCTTGCCGTTCGGCGGCGGGCCGGGGAGCTTCCCGTTGACGACGGCGGTGATCATCCGCCCGGCGCCGTCCATGATCCGGGCCGCCTGCTCCTTCGTCAGCTTGCCGTCGGAGACGGCCTTGTCCAGCTTCTTCTGGAGATCGCCCTTGAGCGTCGAGACGAGGCCGGACACGGACTTGTCCTGAGCCTTGGCGACGTCCGCGAGCGACTTGCCCGACTCGAGCTTCGAGCGGAGCTGGCTCTCGGAGAGGCCGAGGTACTTCGCCGCCGTGGACAGGCCGGGGAGCCCGTGGTGACGGAAGCCGTGATCGCGGAAGCCGAAGTGGCCGCGGCCGCGGAAGCCGAGCCCGGGCGCGGCGACGAGCGGGAACTCGTTGGAGTCGATCCGCTTCTTGAGCGCGTCGCCCTGCTCCTTCGTCAGGCGCTTGTCGGCGACGGCTGCGTCCACGCGGTCCTTGAGCGCGTTCTTCAGCGCGCTCGAGAGCTCGCTCGGCTGCACGCCGAGCTGCTTCGCGGCGTCGCTGACGACGGCCTTGCTCTCCTGGCTCGGGGAGCTCTTGAACTGGGTCGCGGCGATCGCGGCTCCTGCGCCGCCGACTGCCAGCACGGCCGCGGCTGCCGCCACGAGCTTTCGTCTCACGGATGTATCCATGTCTCTCTCCTGTCCTCGATCACGGAAAGTCCCACTGGTGTTTTCGGCCTCCTAGGGCTCGTTGTAGACACTCGAAGGGAACCAGTCGACCCTGAGAACGACGTTAACGGCGGCTAAGAAACGCCTAAGAAGCTTTTCCGTCGAGGGTGAGGCGCATCAGGGTTCCTCCCCCTTCGGCGGGCTCGGCGACGACGTGGCCGCCGTGCGCCTCGGCGACCTGCTTCACGATCGCGAGGCCGAGCCCGGAGCCGGGCTGCCCGCGGGCGGCCGACGCGCGGTAGAAGCGGTCGAAGACGTACGGCAGGTCCTCCTCGGCGATCCCCGGCCCGTGGTCGCGCACCGTGACCTCGCTGCCGTGAACGCCGACCTCGATCTCGCCGCCCTCCGGGCTCCACTTGGCCGCGTTGTCGAGCAGATTCGCGACCGCGCGCTCGATGGTCGAGGGGGCGCCGCGGACCATCGACTCCCGGAGGTCTGTCGTGAAGGTGACGTTAGGCCGGTCCCGTCTGGCACGCTGGACGGCGTCGGCAGTGAGCAGGTCGAGCCGCACGTCAGCGGCCTCCTCCGGGTGCTGCTCCGCACGGGCGAGCTCGATCAGCTCCGCGATGAGCGTCGTCATCTCGCCGAGCTGCTCGACCACGTCGCCGAGCAACCGCTCGCGGTCGTGCGGCGGGAGCGTGCGCTCGCCGGCGAGCACCTCGATATTCGTGCGCAGGCTCGTCAGCGGGGTACGCAGCTCGTGGGAAGCGTCCGCGACGAGCTGCCGCTGGGCGCGGCTCGACTCTTCGAGCGCCGCGAGCATCGTGTTGAAGCTCGCCGCGAGGCGTGTGAGCTCGTCGTGCCCGCTCGTCTCGATCCGCTCCGAGAGATCACCCGTCTCGGTCACGTGCTCAGACGCCTCGGTCAGACGCCGCACCGGCGCAAGCGCGGCCTTGGAGACGGCGAGCCCGAGCGCCGCCGCGATCAGAACCCCGCCGGCCGCGATCAGGAACAGGAACAGGGTGATCCGGGAAAGCGTGTGGTTCACCTCAGTCAGGTCACGAGCCACCTGAAGCGCGATGCCGTTGCCGGGGATCGTGAGGACACGAAAATCGCGCCCGGAGACGGTGGCATCGCTGAAGTACTGCTCTCCGCGGCCCTGAGCTGCCTCAAGCGCGCGGTGGCTCGCGGGCAGCGATCCCGGCGCGTACCGGGTTCGGAGAACGGTGCCGCCAGAGCTGACGGCCTGCACGAAGGTTGTTGAGCCGAGCGGGGCGCCGGGAATATCGAGGAAATCGCCTTCGACGTGCGGCTGGGGGCCGTTGATGATCTCTTGAGCGCGAGCCTTGAGGGTGCTGTCGACCTGGCCTCGGAGCTCGTTGCGGACGACAAAGAACACGACCGCCGACGCCACGACAACCGCGAGCGCTACCGCCACCGCGGCGACCAGCGTCAGCCTTGCCCTGAAGCTCACGGTTCTCTCAGTGCGTACCCGACGCCGCGCACGGTCTGGATCAGCCTCGGCTGGCCGCCCGCTTCGGTCTTGCGCCTGAGGTAGCCGATGTAGACGTCGAGCGAGTTCGAGCCGTAGCCGAAGTCGTAGCCCCAGACGCGCTCGAAGATGACCGAGCGCGTGAGCACCTGGCGCGGGTTGAGCATGAACAGCTCGAGCAGCGAGAACTCGGTGCGCGTCAGCTCGATCGGCTCGGCGCCGCGCCTGACCTCGCGCGTGCGCGGGTCGAGCTCGATGTCTTCGAAACGCAGCGTCTCGCCGGAGCCGTCGGCCGTTCGGCGCAGGAGCGCACGCAGGCGCGCGAGGAGCTCCTCGAGCGCGAAGGGCTTCGTCAGGTAGTCGTCGGCGCCGGCGTCGAGCCCCTCCACGCGGTCCTCCACCTGCGTGCGCGCGGTGAGCATCAGGACCGGGATGCTGCTACCCGACTTGCGCAGCGTGCGGCAGACCTCCAGCCCGTCGACGCCCGGGCATGAGGATGTCGAGGACGACCGCGTCCGGCTGCGAGTCGGACTCGAGCCGGTCGAGCGCCTGGCGCCCGTCCTCGGCGAGCTCGATCTCGTAGCCCTCGAGCTCCAGCGCGCGGCGAATCGACTCGCGCACGGCCCGTTCGTCGTCCACGACCAGAACCTTCATGGGCACCATTGTGAACGCGGAGTCTGAGAACTCCCTGAGAAACCACCCATGTTCTTACCCAGTTCTTAGACGCGTTTAACGATGCTCTTAGGCGTCCCTGGTGACATTGAGTGCGTCAACGACCTGAAAGGAACTCTCTCCAAATGCCCCGTCGCCCGTACCTCCCCCGAATCGCCTCCCTCCTCGCAGTAGCCTGCGTGGCAGCGGGCGGCGGGGCGCTCCTTTACTCCGCCTTCGCCTCGAACGACGGGACGAAGACGGTCGTTCGCCAGGTGACCGTGGACAGCACACAGCCCGCGGCGAGCACGTCGCCGATGTCCATCAACCAGATCTACCGCCAGGCCAATCGCGGCGTCGTGCAGATCAACGTCTCGACCGAGACGTCGTCTCCGCTCGGCGGCACGCAGCAGGCCCAGGCCGAGGGCTCGGGCTGGGTCTACGACATGAACGGGAACATCGTCACCAACGACCACGTCGTGGCCAACTCGCACTCGGTCAAGGTGACGTTCTGGAACGGCAAGACCTATGACGCCACGATCGTCGGCACCGACCCGACCACCGACCTCGCCGTGATCAGGGTCTCCTCGGCCCCGCAGTCGCAGCTGCACCCGCTCAACGTGGGTGACTCGGCCGCGCTGCAGGTCGGAGACACCGTCGTCGCGATCGGTAGCCCGTTCGGCCTCTCCGAGACCGTCACGAGCGGGATCGTCAGCGCGCTCCACCGGCAGATCAGCTCCCAGACGAAATTCACCATCCCCAACGCCATCCAGACCGACGCCGCCATCAACCACGGCAACTCCGGCGGTCCGCTCCTGAACTCCAAGGGCCAGGTCGTCGGCGTGAACTCGCAGATCCAGAGCGACTCCGGCGACAACGCGGGCGTCGGGTTCTCGATCCCGTCCAACACCGTCCGCTCGGTCGCCTCGCAGCTGATCTCGAGCGGCAAGGCCGAGCACGCCTACCTCGGCGTCCAGCTCGCCGCGAACTCGAACACCGCGCTCATCGGAGGCGTCCAGAGCGGCACGCCGGCCGCAAAGGCTGGACTGAAGAAGGGTGACGTGGTCGTCTCCATCGACGGCACGTCGACCCCGACCTCCGACGAGCTCGCGGCCGCGATCTCCGCGCACAAGCCCGGCGCGCAGGTGACGATCACCTACCGCCGCGGGGGCTCCCTGCACAGCGTCCAGCTGACGCTGGCCAATCGCCCCTCCTGACCGAGGAGGGGCTCAGACCAGGCCGTCGGCCAACTCGCCGGCGGCCTCGTCGAACACTTTGGTGTGGAGGTCGACGTCGGCCTCGGTCGTTGCGGGCGAGATGAGCGCCATGTTGTGGAACGGCGTCAGCAGGATCCCGCGGTTGAGCGCGTAGAGGTGGATCAGGCGGTCGAGCTCGGCGTTTCCGCCCGCGGCCGCCTCGCTTCCGTTCAGGGGGCGCTCGGGACGGAAGAGGTACTCGACCCGGCAGCCGAGCCGCGTCACGTGCCACGGCAGCCCGTGCCGCTCGATCACACCGGCCACGCCCGCCTCGAAGCGCTCGCCGAGGTCGATCATCCGGTCGAAGGCTTCGTCGGTCAGCACTTCCGCGAGCGTCGCGCGCATGGCCGCGAACGAGAGGACGTTCCCCGCGACGGTGCCGCCGATCCCGCCGATGTCGGCGCGCTCGTCCTTCGGCAGCATCGCCTCCAGGCCCGCGGCCACTTCGGCCGAGAAGCCGTACGCACCCGCGGGTAGGCCGCCCGCGATCGGCTTGCCGATCGTGAGCATGTCGGGCTCGAGACCGTATGCGGCCGTGTAGCCGCCCGGGCCGGCGCAGATCGTGTGGGTCTCGTCGATGATCAGCAGCGTCCCGGCAACGCGTGTCGCCTCACGCAGGGCGTCGTGGAACCCGGGTTCGGGGAGGACGATCCCGATGTTCGTCAGCGCAGGCTCGGCAAGCACGCAGGCGACGTCGCCGTGTGCGAGCTCGCGCTCGAGCGCCTCGACGTCGTTCCACTCGACCACGCGCGTCGTCTCGTCGAGCGGCACCGGGGGACCGACGTTGCCGTCCCGCGCGACGACGGAGCCGCCGTCGAGCGTGGCGACGGTCTCGTCGACGCTCCCGTGGTAGCACCAGTTGAAGACGAGGATCTTCGGGCGGCCCGTGAGCCCGCGCGCAAGCCGGATCGCGAAGCGGTTGGCGTCCGTTGCGGTCAGTGCGAACTGCCAGCTCGGCAGGCCGAACCGCCGCGCCAGCTCCGAGCTCACCCAGAGCGAGTCCTCGCTCGGCAGCATGAGCGTGATCCCGCGCTTCACCTGCTCGGTCACCGCGCGAACCGTCGGCTCCGGCGAGTGGCCGGTCATGGCCGCGGTGTCGCCGAGGCAGAAGTCGACGTACTCGTGCCCGTCGACGTCGCGGAAGCGCGCGCCCCAGGCCTCGTCGGCGTAGACCGGGAAGCCGCCGGCCCAGCGGATCATCCACGGCATCGGCACCCCTGCAAGCTGCGACTCCTCGGCGCGCTGCGCGAGCTCGCGCGAGCGCGGGTGCTCTCGCTCGAAGAGCTCCAGCTCGCGGGTCAGGAGCTCAGCTGTCGTCATCGTGAGGCAGGAGTGTGCAGGCAGCTAGGTGATCCGTGCTCCCGGACACGGGCTCGAGCGCCGGGTCGATCGAGCTGCAATCCTCGATCGCGATCGGGCAACGCGGGTGGAAGCGGCAGCCGGAGGGGACGCTCACGGCGTCGGGCGCCTCGCCGGTCAGGATCTGCGGGTCGAGCCGCTCGCGCGGGTCCCTGCGCGGAACGACCGAGAGCAGCGCCTTCGTGTACGGGTGCTGCGGGTTGCCGACGACGGTCTCCGCTGGGCCCTCCTCGACGATCCGCCCGAGGTACATCACGGCGATGCGGTCTGCGAAGCGCGCGGCCGTGGAGAGATCGTGCGTGATCATGAGGATCCCGAGGCCGCCCTCACGCAGGCGGTCGAGGAGCGAGAGCACGCCCGCCCGCACCGAGACGTCGAGCATCGAGACCGGCTCGTCGGCGACGAGCAGCTCCGGGTTGAGCACGATCGCGGCCGCGATCGCCACGCGCTGGCGCTGGCCGCCCGAGAGCTCGTGCGGGTAGCGGTCGAGGAAGAGCTCCGGCGGATTCAGCTCGACCCGGTTCAGCGCGTCGCGGATCAGCTCGGCGCGCGCCTTCTTCGAGCCGCCCGCCCCGTGGATGAGGAGCGGTTCCTCGATCGTCGCGCGGACCCGCAGGCGCGGGTCGAGCGACTCGTACGGATCCTGGTAGATGATCTGCATCCGGCGGCGCAGCGGGCGCAGCGTCTTCGAGGAGAACGACGTGATGTCCTGGCCGTCGAACGCGATCCGGCCGCCGGCGGGCTCGAGCAGGCGGAGGACGGTCTGCGCGGTCGTCGTCTTGCCGCAGCCCGACTCGCCGACGAGCGCGACCAGCTCGCCCCGGTCGACGCTGAAGCTGACGCCCTCGACGGCGCGCACGAGCTTCTGCGGCTGGCGCGACATCGTCGCGATGAGGCCGCGCGGGACCGGGTAGTGGACGACCAGGTCCTCGACCTCCAGCAACCGCCCGTTGACGCTCACGCAACCTCCGCGGGAACGTCGTTCAGGTGACACGCCGCGGCACGGTCCTCGCCCAGCGCCTTGAGCGCCGGCCGCTCAGTGGTGCACCGATCGAAGGCGCTGTCACAGCGGGCCCGGAACGGACAGCCCTCGAGCTCGCGGTCGAGCCGCGGGGGCGAGCCCGGGATCGAGACAGGGATGCCGCTCTCGTGCAGGTCCGGCGTCGCCGCGAAGAGAAGCCGCGTGTACGGGTGCCGCGGCTTGTGGTACAGCGCGTCGACCCCGCCCCACTCGACGATCTCGCCCGCGTACATGACCGCCGCCCGGTCGCAGAGGTGCGCGACCACGGGCAGGTCGTGCGTGACGAGCAGGAGCGCGAGCCCGAAGTCGCGGCAGAGCCCGTCCAGCAGCTCGAGGATCTGCGCCTGGACCATCACGTCGAGCGCGGTCGTCGGCTCGTCCGCGATCAGGACGCTCGGGTCGCAGGACAGCGCCATGGCGATCGAGGCCCGTTGCCGCATCCCCCCCGAGAGCTCGTGCGGGTAGCGATCGGCCCTCGAGGCGGGGATCCCGACCGCCTCCAGGAGCTCGGCGGTGCGCGCCCGACCGAGAGACCGTCGCGGTGCCCGTCCGTGCATCTCGAGCGCCTCGACGATCTGGGCACCGACCGTCTGCACGGGGTTGAGCGCGTTCATCGCGCCCTGGAACACGATCGCGACGTCGACCCAGCGGTGCGGGCGCATCGTCTCCTCGCCGCCCGCCAGGAGGTCCTCGCCGTTCAGCAGCACACGCCCGGCCGCACTGGCATTCGACGGGAGCAGACCCATCAGGGCGAGCGCGGTCGTCGTCTTGCCGCAGCCCGACTCGCCGACGAGCCCGAGCCGCCCGCCCGCGTCGAGCGACACGCTGACGCCCTGGACCGCGTGCAGCTCACCGCCGTCCGGGAGCTCGAACCAGACGTGGAGGTCCTCGATCTCGAGAAGCGCGCTCACACCGCGTCCTTGCCCCTGCCGACGAGCGGACGCAGCCGGAACGTCCTGGCCGAGAGGTGGGCGACCTTCAGCCGCGGGTTGAGCGAGTCCTCAAGCGCCGTGCCGAGCAGGCTGCAGGAGAGGATCAGGAGCATGACGATGACGCCCGGGGTGACGATCGCCCACCACGCGCCGGTCGAGATCGCGGCGCGCTCGAACGCGTTCTCGATCATCTTCCCGAGCGAGATGCGCGCCGGATCGCCGAGCCCGAGGAACGCGAGCGCGGTCTCGTCGAACACGGCGACCGCGATCGTCAGCACAGTGTTGGCGATCAGCAGCGGCGCGACCTGCGGAAGCACGTGCCTGAAGACGAGCCGAGTGTGCCCGGCGCCGAGCGCCCGCGCCCGCTTCACGTAGACGCGTTCCCGAACGCTCTTCACCTGCGCCCGGATCACGCGGGCCGTGCTGGCCCAGAGCAGGATCCCGACCACGATCACGATGTGGAAGAGGCTCGGGCCCCAGATCGCGGCGATCACGATCATCAGCGGCACGTCCGGGATGACGAGGAAGTAGTCCGTGAACCGCATCAGCGCGGTGTCGGTCTTCCCGCCGAAGTAGCCGGAGAGGACGCCGATCGTCCCGCCGATCACCATCGAGACGAACGTCGCCGCCAGGCCCACGACCAGCGAGATCCGCGCCGCCCACATCAAGAGCGTGACCATGTCGATCCCGCCGTCGTCGAGCCCGAGCGGGTGGCTCCAGGACGGATGGCCGAAGACCGGCCCCACCTGCTTGTGCTGGTCGTAGGGGGCGATCCACGGCGCGAGGACCGCCATCGCGATGATGATCGCGAGGATGATCGCCCCGACCGCCGCCGAGGGCCGGTCCCTGATCGTCTGCCACACGAACCCGCGCCGCGTGCGGACGGGATCCGGCTCGGAGACGGCGCCCGGCTCGTGGAGGGCGACACTCATGGGCCGATCCTCGGCCCATGAGTGGGTGGAGGGGGTGTGGGGGAACCGGGAGGTTCCACCACGTTGGGTTGTAAGAAGGGGGCACGGCACGGGGGAAACATGGTTTCCCCCGTGGGAGCGAGCCGAAGGCGAGCGACGCTCACTCCGTGATCCTCGGGTCGAGCTTGAAGTAGAGGAGGTCGGCCAGCAGGTTGAAGAACACGACCGAGAACGTCAGGACGAGGAACGCGCCCTGCAGCATCGGGTAGTCGCGCTGGAGCACGGCCTCGTAGACCGCCCGCCCGATGCCCGGCCACGAGAAGACCGTTTCGATGAGGATCGCGCCGGCCACGATGTAGCCGAGCGAGAGGGCGATCAGCGTCGCGATCGGGAGCATCGCGTTCGGCAGGGCGTGGCGCCGGACGATCGTCCACGGCTTCAGCCCCTTTGCGCGCGCGGTGAGGATGTAGTCCTCGCCGAGTGTCTCGAGCATCGCCGAGCGCGCGATCAACGTGTACTCGCCGTAGAGGACGAGGCCGAGCGTGAGCGCGGGAAGGATCATGTGCTCGCCAATGTCCTTCACGTGCGTGAAGAAGGACGGGTTGATCAGGAAGTCGTTGGTCATCCCGCCGGTCGGGAGCGTTCCCGCGAACAGGATCACGAGCATCAGCCCGAGCCAGTGCGTCGGCATCGAGTAGAAGCCGAGCGCGGTCGTCATCGTCGCTCCCTCCACGCCGGTCCCCCGCCTCCAGGCCGAGACGATCCCGGTCAGCGTCCCGAAGATGATCGCGAACAGTGTCCCGAGCAGCACCATCGGGATCGTGTTGGTCAGCGCCGCGCGCAGGTTGTGAGACACGGGCTGCTGGTTCGCGAACGAGATGCCGAGATTGCCGTGCGCGAGCTGCTTCAGGTAGATGCCGTACTGGGCGAGCTTCGACTTGTCGAGACCGAACTCTTTCCTGAGCGCGGCCCGCGTCTCGGGGGTCGCGTGCGGGACGCGGGAGAGGTTCGTGACGGCGTCTCCCGGAGCCATCCGGAAGAGGATGAAGTTGAGCGTGATCGCGATGAAGATCGTGACCAGCGCGAAGAGGACCCGCTTGACGACGTAGTCGGCGCCTCTCACGTCGTCACCCGAGCCAGGATCAGCTCTTGTGCACCTCGCTCAGGCTGAACTTCGAGAGCGAGTTGAACGGCCCTTGCGGCGAGTAGACGAGCCCCGTCCACTTGGGGTCGACCGCGTCGACGTGGTTCGTCGCCGCGAGCCAGATGTACGGGTGCTGCTGCTGCAGGAACGACTGCATCTGCCAGACGATCTTCTTCCGCTGCTCCTGGTTCGGGGTGAGCTGCTGCTGGGAGTACATGGCGTCGTAGTGCTTGTTGCAGTAGCCGCTGTCGCTCCAGCCGCCGTACTGCGCGCAGGTCACGACCGAGAGCATGAAGTCCGGGTCGATCAGGCCGACCCAGTCCCAGAGGGCGAGGTCGAAGTTGAGGTACTTGTTGCTCGGCGCCGTGATCGCGTCGAACGCCGCGCTCGAGTCGAGCGAGCGCTGGGTCAGCTGGACGCCGATCTTCTTGAAGTCCGGCTGGAGGATCTGGAACGTCCGGTTCGTGCTCGGGACGTCGGTCGGCGTGATCACCGTGTAGGCCATCTTGTGCCCGTCGGCGACGCGGATCCCGTCGCTGCCCTTCTTGTAGCCGAGCTTGTCGAGCGCCTTGTTGGCCGCGGCGATGTCGAACGTCTCGGGGTTCAGGTTCGGGTTGTACCAGGCACCCGTCGCCGCAGGGATGATCGAGTTCGCCGGCTTCGCGTGGCCGAGGAAGACGACCTTGATGATGTGGTCGCGGTCGACGGCGTGCACGAACGCGTCCTTGACCTGCGGATTCAGCAGCTCGCGGTGGTTCGTCTTGCTCGGGGTCGAGTTGATGATGAAGTCGGTCTGGTCGACGCCGGGCACGTCCGAGATCGTGAAGCCGCCGTCCTTGAGCGTCTTGATGCCCGTGGCCGGCACGTCCTCGATCGCGTCGATCTCGTGGGCCTTGAGCGCGGCGATCAGGGTGTCGACGTTCGAGAACATCCGCAGGCCGAACGCGTCGGCTTTCGGCTTCGGCCCGTAGAACGAGTCGTTGCGCTCGAAGAGCGCGATCTGGTCCTTCTTGAACTTCGTCAGCTTGAAGGGCCCGCCGCTCACGACCGGCGCCGAGTTCGGGAACTTGTTCAGGTCGTTCCCGTTGTGACCGGTGTGCGAGGCCCAGATGTGCTTCGGGAGGATCGCGAACTGCTGGAACTGGCCGAGCACGTTCCCGACCGGAGCGGTGTAGTGGACCACCAGGGTGTTCGGGTCTGGGGTCTGAGCGTCCTTGATGTGCGCGATCAGCCCTGCCGCGTTGGCCGCTCCCGTGGCCTTGTACTTGACGTCGGTGTTGATCGTCCAGGCCGCGTCCTCGGCGGTCATCGGCTTCCCGTCAGACCATTTCGCGTTCGGCCGGGTCTTGAACGTCCAGGTCTTGCCGCCGTTGCTCGAATTCCAGGACGTTGCGAAGTCCGCCACGAACTCGGCGTTCTTCTTGTCGTACTGGATCAGGAATGGGTACATGTACTCGAACGCCGAGTAGGCGTCCTGGTTGAAGGCCACATACGGGTTGAGCGAGTCGATCCGCGAGCTCGTGCCCAGCCTGAAGGTCCCGCCGCTGCTGCCCGAGCCGCCGCCTCCGCCACAACCCGCAAGCACGGCGACCGTGCCGAATAGCGCTGCCAGCCTCAACCCCTTGCCCATGTTCGCCTCCTGCTGAAGCTCACTCGTCGAAGGGCGACTCGTCGACCGTCAGTGAGCGAGAGTCGGCGTCGAGCGTATACCGAACGCCGAGCGGAAGGGCGGCCAGGTGCTTCCCGTGGCCGAGCGGCTGGCCGTAGATGACCGGCACGCCGAGCGGCTCGAGATGCTCCTCCAGGACGTCCTCGAGCGACCGCGAGCGGGCCCAATCGGAGGCCTGCCGCAGGTCGCCCCAGTCGCAGTCCTTCATCTCGCCCACGACGACGCCGACGACCCCGTCGAGCTTGCCCGCGTGCTTCAGCTGGGTCAGCGCGCCGTCCAGGTAGTACGGCGGCAGCTTGACGTCCTCGAAGAAGAGGATCGCGCCGTCGAGCTCGACCTCCCAGGGCGTGCCGATCGTCTGCATGAGCAGCCAGAGGCAGCCACCGAGGAGCGGCGCGCTCACAGTGCCGCCCCGGATTGCGCGGACGTAGGGATCGTCCGGATTCGGCGGAACCGGGCCGGCCGCGCCACCGGTCAGGACCTGGACGAGTCTCGCGCGCGTGAACTCTGTTGCCTCGGGGTCGCCGACGCCGACGAGGCCGTTCCCGTAGATCGTCGGCAGCCCGGTTCGGCGCGCGACGGCGACGTGCAGCGCCGTGATGTCGGAGAAGCCGACGAGCGGCTTCGGGTTGGCCGCGATCGCGTCGAAGTCGAGGTACGGGATCGTCTGGGCCGAGCCGTACCCGCCCTGGAGGGCCTGCACGACGTCCACCTCGGGATCGGCGAAGAGCGCGTTCAGGTCGGCCGCGCGCTGCTCGGCGTCGCCGGCGACGTAGTCGTCCCGTTCGTAGACGCCGTCGGCGAGCTTCACGCGGTAGCCCTGCGACTCCCACCACTCGACTCCGCGCAGGATCTCCGAGCGCGAGTCGTACGGGCTGGCCGGCGCGGCGACGCCGATCGTCCCTCCGGGAGGCAGCGGCTTCACGCGCGGGATTCTCCACCAGGAAGGTCGCGCGCGCGTGGCCGCGGGAGCGGTTGAACGCGGCCGCCGCAGGCGAAGACCATCCGCGTGATCCGGCGCGCCAGCTCGCGGCGGGAGCGCGCGAGGTGGCGGCGAAGGCTCTGCTCGAGCCACGGGCCCGGCTCGCGCGCGCCCGGCTCGCCGCGGAGCGAGGCGAGCTCGCGCCAGAGGTCGGGGCCCGGATCGGCGTCGGCCATCGCGCCCCAGCAGGCGCGGCGCGCCCGCCGGCCGCGGCGGCGGCGCTCGATCCTGAAGGCCTCGTGCGACAGGTCGGAGCAGAGCCAGTTGATGCCCACGCGCGCGAGGTGGCCCTCGGCGCTGTCGGGATCCTCGAGCGCGCGCCCGAGGTGCTCGACGTCGGCGGCCGTCTGCTCATGCGGGTAGCGCGGGGCGTCGATCGCGTCCACCCCGTGGAGGCCACGAGCCAGAGCCGTGAAACGCTTGCGGGGGTCGCCCGAGAGGTCGCCGGGCCAGACCCCGTGCTTCGCGAGCTCCCGCACGCGAGGCGCGAAGTCGATGACTGGCTCGTCGAGCAGCAGCCGCCCGCAGAGCTCGGTCAGCTTCGCGAGGTAGCCGAAGTCGACCGTCTCGGTCGTGTCGAACTGCGTGTGGTACTCGGTGCGCTCGAACTCGTCGGTGAACGTCGAGACGTTGATCGCCGGGATCCCGGCGGCGAGGAACGGCCAGACCTCCGTCCACGTGTTCGGACGGTCGAGCTTCCAGCCGTTGGGGAGCAGGCCGTCGCGCTCGGCCGCGCGGCAGTGACGGCGGATCCAGCCCGTCAGCTCCGGCGGCACGTCGAGCGTGAAGGAATCGCCGCGGCTGCCCGAGCCCTCCACGTTGAGGTAGAAGGGCGAGCCGGTCGTCCACTCGCGATGCTCGGCAACGACCTGGTACCAGGCGCCGTAACACCAGTCGTACGCCGACTCGGCAATGCCGTACTCCTCGGCCGTGTGGGAGACGAACGCGATCGTCCGTTCGGGGCGAACGCCCGCCTCGGTGAAAGCGCGCGCGAGCTCGAGCGTGACCGCAACGCCGGTCGCGTCGTCGAACGCGGCGCGGAACCAGCCGTCGTGGTGGCCGGCTACGATCGTCGGTGCGCCCCGGCGGCGGCCGGGCAGCTCCCCGACGACGTTCCAGCCGGTGCTCGGCCTGCGGGGCGCACGCAGGACGACCCGAACCCGGCCGTCGAGCTTCGGCGCGTCCTCGCGCTGGATCGTCACGCAGGGTGGACCCTCCGCGTGCCAGATCCCGTCGAACGTGCCGAGCGCTCCTGGCGCCTGGTAGAACGGCCCGCCCTCGGGCGCGTAGAGCACCATCGCCTTCGCGCCGCGCAGCCCGAGCTCGAGGCCGACGTGGTAGGGCCAGAGGCGCGCAACCTGCCACTCGACGAGCACGATCTTGCCGCCGACGTCGAGCCGGTCGAGTTGCCTGCGGCCGCCGCGCCCGACGCGGACGAGCTCGCCCTCGACGCCCTTCGCGCCAGTCTCGGGGACGCCGCCGAAAGACGCGCCCTCGACCCGCGATCCGTCCGCCAGCTCGACGTACGCCTCCTCGAGCCGCCAGCCGTCGACCGGGACCGGCTCCTCGACGACGTTCTCGAGCCCGAGCGAGCGCATCTCCCCGGCGATGAAGTCGACCGCCTCGCGCTCCTCCGGTGTGCCCGCGACCCGGAAGCCGAGCGGATGCGAGCCGATCGACGCCAGCCGCTCGACGATGCGGCGCAGGTACTCGGGCGAGTACTCGATCACGCGCGCCCTTCCTCGAGCCCGAGCAGCGACTCGCGGACGAGCTCGCCGAGCGAGTCGAGGTCGTAGCCGCCTTCCTGCACGACGACCGTCGGAACCCCGAGCGCGCCGAGCAGCCTGCCCGCCTCGCGGTAGCCAGCGGCACTCACCTGGAGCGGGCTCTCCGGATCGGCGGCCGCGGCGTCTACTCCGAGCGCGACGACCAGCCCGGACACGCCGAAGCTCTTCGCCCACGCAGCGAGCTCGGCGACCGCGCCCAGCCACGGCTCGTCGCCCCAGCCCGGAGCCATCGGCAGGTTGCGGTTCGCCTCGTCGTTCTCGTCGGCGAACCCGAGGAAGTGCGGGAACCAGCCCGTGCCCGGGTCGATGTGGACGGAGCCGGTGAGCACGTCTGTCCGGTCGCGGAAGATCTCCTGTGTGCCGTTCCCGTGATGCGCGTCGATGTCCAGCACCGCGACCGGGCCGTCGAGCTTCGCCTGGAGCGAGGCTGCCGCGATCGCGGCGTTGTTGAGATAGCAGGAGCCACCGAACGCGTCCCTGGTCACGTGGTGGCCCGGCGGTCTCGTGCACGCATAGGCGAAGGGCTCGCCCGCGACGACGAGGTCGACGGCCGTCAGCGCCGCCTCCGCGGCAGCGCGCGCGGCCTCCCACGTGCCCGGCCCGACGAGCGTCATCGTGTCGTAGGCGTAGAAGCCGGGCTTGGCCCACACCGCCGCGGGCTCCCGCAGCCGCGAGGCGAGGCCGCGGTGCGCGAATACATACGGGACGACGCGATCCTGGCCGGGATCCGCGGGCAGGCCCGCCGCGCCCCACTCGCTCCAGGCCGTGCGCAGGTACTCCACGAGACCCGGATCGTGAACCTCGAGCAGCGCCGCGTCCTCGTGCGGGATCGCCTCCACGAGACTCGCACCCGCCTCGACGAGAGCCGCCCTTATCGCCTCGATCCTTGCCGCGGTCTCGGTCCCGGGAGTCCGCACGCCGACCCAGATCTCGCCGCCAGGATCGTGGAGCAGGCAGGCGTCGCTCCAGACGACGGGCATGGCGAGCTTCACGCGGCGACCTTACAGTCCTCCCGTGCCCGACGGCCCTCCCCCTCCTCGCGGCCCGCGTCTGCGGGAGCTCGGCCTGGCGATCGGTGAGCTCGAGCCCGGACCGACCGACTCGATCGCGGACGTGCCCGGCGTCACGGTCGGTCACGTCACAGTCTGGCGCGACGAGCCCGAGCCGCCGGAAGGACGCGGCGTCGCGCGCACCGGCGTGACGGCGGTCGTCCCCGCGCCGGTCGGGCCGCTCGTGCAGGAGCCCGTCTGCGCGGGCACCGCTGTCCTGAACGGCGCCGGCGAGCTGACCGGCTCGCTGGAGATCCGCGAGTGGGGCCGCGTCAGGACGCCCATCTACCTGACCTCGACGATGGCGGTCGGGCGGATCTTCGACGGCGCGGTCGACGTCGCGATCGCCGCAGATTCCTCAGTGGGCGTCGACCGCGTCGTCATCCCGGTCGTCGGCGAGTGCGACGACAGCGACCTGAACGACGCGCGCGATGTCCAGGTCGAGGCGGCAGACGCCGGTCGAGCCGTGCAGGCGGCATCGGGGTGGCCGTTCGACGAAGGCGCCGTCGGCGCGGGCACGGGCATGACGGCTCTCGGCTGGAAAGGCGGAATCGGCACCGCAAGCCGCGCGCTACCCGGGTTAGGCTGCGGCCTCGGTGTCCTCGTGCTCGCCAACTTCGGCTCGGCGCGCCAGCTGCAGGTCGCAGGCGTCCCGGTCGGGCGGCTGCTCCCGGGCGAGTCGCCGCCGGAGCCCGCAGGGAGCTGCATCGCCGTCGTCGCGACCGACGCTGCTCTCGGCCCGGCACAGCTCGAACGCGTCGCCCGCCGCGCCGGCCTGGGCCTCGCTCGAACCGGGTCGGTCGCCCACCACGGCAGCGGCGAGATCTTCCTCGCCTTCTCGACAGCCCGCCGCGAGGGCGTCGAGGACAACGCGTTGGACGAGCTCTTCGCAGCGACCGTCGAGGCGACCGAGGAGGCCGTGCTGAACGCTCTCTGGGCAGCGCCCGACGTCACCGGGCGTGAGGGCCGCGTGCAGCGCGGGCTGCCGCACGACGAGGTGCTCGAGCTGCTCGAACGGCACGGAGCGCTGAGCCGGTGAAGATCCTCGTCGTCGGCACGGGAGGCGTCGGCAGCGCGGTGGCCGCGGTCGCCCAGAAGCGCGACTTCTTCGAGCGGATGACCCTCGCCGACCTCGACCCGGCCCGCCCGGAGGCGCTCGTCGCGCGGCTCGACGACCCGCGTTTCGAGGCCGCCCAGGTCGACGCATCCAACGAGGCGAGCATCGCGGCGCTCGCGACGGAAGCCGACGTCGTCCTCAATGCGGCCGACCCCCGCTTCAACCCGCCGATCTTCGCGGCCGCCTTCCGGACGCGCTGCACGTACCTCGACATGGCGATGACCCTCTCCGAACCGCATCCCGAGGAGCCGTACTCGAAGCCGGGCGTGATGCTCGGCGACCTCCAGTTCGCCGAGCACGAGCGCTGGAAGGAAGCAGAGTTGCTCGCGCTTGCCGGGATCGGCGTCGAGCCCGGCCTCTCGGACGTCTTCGCCCGCTACGCCGCCGACCATCTCTTCTCCGAGATCGACGAGGTCGGCGTCCGCGACGGCGCGGATCTCGTGATCGAGGGCTACGACTTCGCGCCGACGTTCTCGATCTGGACGACGATCGAGGAGTGCCTCAACCCGCCGCTGATCTGGGAGCGCGAGCGCGGCTTCTACACGACGCCGCCCTTCTCCGAGCCGGAGGTGTTCGACTTCCCCGAGGGGATCGGCCCGCTCGAGTGCGTGAACGTCGAGCACGAGGAGGTCGTGCTCGTCCCGCGCGAGATCGAGTGCAAGCGCGTCACGTTCAAGTACGGGCTCGGCGACGAGTTCATCGACGTGCTGAAGACGCTGCACAAGCTCGGGCTCGACTCGACGACGCCGGTGACGGTACGCGGTGTCGAGGTCGCTCCGAGAGACGTGGTCGCCGCAGCGCTTCCCGACCCGGCGACACTCGGCGACCGGATGCGCGGCAAGACGTGCGCGGGAACGGTCGTCAACGGCACCGGCAAGGACGGGAACCCGCGGCGCACGTACCTGTACCACGTCTCCGACAACGAGACGACGATGCGGGAGTACGGCTCCCAGGCGGTTGTCCTGCAAACCGCGCTCAACCCGGTCGTCGCGATGGAGCTGCTCGCGAACGGGGCCTGGTCGGGCGCGGGCGTGCTCGGGCCGGAGGCCTTCGACGCCGTGCCGTTCCTCGACCTCCTCGCGGCGTACGGGGAGGCGCACGGCCAGCTCGAGCTCGCCTGAGATGACCGAGATCGCCCGGCCGCGTTCCTCCCCGGAGGCGCTGTGGCCCGCGTTTGTGCTGATCCTCGGTGCGGTCGTCCTCGTCGTCGTCCTCTCTCACCCGGCCGCGGACGGGCACTGGGAGAACCATCCCGCGCACTTCTGGCTCGTGCTCGGCGCCGCGGCGCTCGCGGTCACACTCGGCTACGCGGTCGGAGTCGCAGCCCGCCGCCGCCGCGACGCGCGCCTGCTGCTCGTCTCGCTTGCGTTCGTCTCGGCCGCCGGCTTCCTCGGGCTCCATGCCCTCGCGACCCCTGGCGTGCTGATCGGCAAGAACGCCGGCTTCGAGCTCGCGACGCCGGTCGGGCTCGTGCTGGCCGGAGTCTTCGCCGCCGCGTCGTCGCTGCCGCTTCGCCCGAGGACCGCCGAGCGCATCCTCAGCCTGTCGTGGCCGCTGGTCATCGGGCTCTCGGTGGTGATGGTCGGCTGGGCGGCGGTCTCGCTCGCGGAGCTCGACCCGCTTGCAGGGCCGCTCGGCAGCGAAGAGCTGAACGGCTGGCAGGTGGTGCTCGCCCTGATGGGCGTCGCCCTCTACGGAATCGCGGCCGTCGGCTACTACCGCCTCTACCGGCGGCGCCGGGCCGGGTTTCTGCTCGGAATCGCGCTCGCCTTCGCGCTGCTCGCCGAGGCGATGCTGGTGATCGCGTGGGCGCGGAGCTGGCGGCTCTCGTGGTGGGAGTGGCACCTGCTGATGCTGACCGGGTTCGCGGCGATCGCGATCAGCGCGCGAACGGAGTGGCACGAGGAGCGGTTCAGCCCGCTCTACCTCGACGAGACGCTCGCCAACACGCGCGAGGTGAGCGTCATCCTGGCCGACCTCCAGGGGTTCACCTCGTACTCCGAGAAGATGAGCCCCGCCCAGGTGGCCGCGATGCTGAACGGCTACTTCCGCCGGCTGGTGCCGCTGCTCGAGTCCGACGGCGGGATGGTCCACCAGATCATCGGCGACGCGGTGATGGTCATCTTCAACCAGCACGGCGACGAGCCCGAGCACGCGCTGCGCGCCGCGCGGACCGCGCTCGCGTTCCAGGCGGCCGCGAGCGAGATCGCGGCCGGCCACGAAGACTGGCCCCGCTTCCGCGCGGGGGTGAACAGCGGCGAGGTGCTCGCGGGAGTCGTCGGCGGCGAGAGCGGCCACCGCAAGCACGGCGTCGTCGGCGACACGGTCAACCTCGCCGCTCGGCTCGAGGCGGCAGCGCCGGTCGGCGCGGTCGTCGTCGGCGCGGAAACCGCGGCCGCGCTCCCACCCGGCACGGTCCTCGAACGGCTTCCGGCACTCGAGGTCAAGGGCAAGGAAGACCCCGTCGAGGCGTACATCCTCCGCTCGCTCTGAGCCTTCTACACTGGGCGCGGGCCCCCGTAGCTCAGTGGATAGAGCAGTGGTTTCCTAAACCGCGTGCGCAAGTTCGATTCTTGCCGGGGGCACTCTCAACATGCGCCTCGATTTGCCCCGCTTCGGCTGGATTGGAACCGGGGCAACCGTGTCTTAGTGGACAGCCGCCCGTCCTTTTGTTATAGGGTCGCACTATGAGCCGCGTGGCCGTCCGGCGCGTCGCAGTAGTCACTGCCCTTGTAGTTGGCGCGGGCGTGCTCGTCTCAGCTGGTCTCGGTAGCACCGCCTCCAGGGGCTCGCGGGCGGAGAAGGCCGCGCCATTCTCGCCGTCCAAGCTCGACGCGGTCCGGCTCAAAGTCGGCTTGCGGGTGACGCCGCGCGCCACGGCTCGCGGGAAGACCGTGACCTACCTGATGCGAGTCTCCAACGTCGGCGCTGACCCGGCCCTCCTGCTGCGGGTCTGTGACACGGTTCCGCAGGGTTTGACTCTCGTCAGCGCGCCTCCACATTTCGTCCTCCGTCGCGGATCGGTCTGCAGGACATTCACTTCGCTTCCGGTCGGCGGAACGGGGATCATCAACTTCCGGATGAAAGTCTCATCGTCGGCCAGTGCAGGCGTGGTCGTCAACACCGCCTCCGCCAGGGCGAGGGGCATGTCCCGCGCCCTCTTCGCCCGCGCGTCGCTCAGGATCTTCGCGCCGTGCCCGGGCGGTCGGAGCTTCGCGCGCCTCCTCTGCTGACACTCGGAGACGGCACCGAAATCTGGCTGTCGAACGGCTTCACGGTCCTAGCGCGCGTGTAGGAGCTTGTATCCCGGCTTGGGATCGCTCAGAGCGGGGATCCGACGATTCCCGGCTCCGAGGGCTTGTTACCGGCTCGCCCCCGCCGCAAAGTTGCGATCCCCGAGCGCCATAACACGCTGGTCGAGGGGGCTGCGTTTCGCATCAAGCCTCTAACCTTATGACAGTGCTGCGCGTCCTTCCGCTCCTCGCATTTCTCGTCTGGATCGCGCCCGCGAACGCTGCGCCGACGGTCAGCGTCCAGGCGGTCCCGACGCTCGGCCCCGCCCCGCTGGACGTGACGCTGACCGCCTCTGGTGACGCGATCGCCTACCGCTGGGACCTCGGCGACAAGACTCAGGCCGAAGGCCCGGTCGTCCAGCACCGCTACGGGGCCGGCCGCTTCACGGCGACCGTGACCGCGACGGCAGCTGACGGCTCCAGCGCGCAGTCCTCCGTCACGATCATCGCCGCCCAACTGACCCTCACCGCTCCGACGGTCGCCACGTACGGGAAGCCCGTTACGCTCCGCGGCCGGATGGTCCCGGCGCTGCGTGGTGCGCCGATCACGCTCTACGCCGCGGACTCGCCTCTGGGAACGGTCAAGGCCGACCGCAAGGGACGATTCCAGCTCCGAGCTCGTCAGACAACTCCCGCGACGTACATCGCGAGGTTCGAGACCGTCCCATCGAACGCAGTTGCAGTCGCTCTCCGCCCGGGGCTCGACGTCGCGCTCCCCGACGCGCGCATGCTCGGCCAGCGCCTCGTCCTGCGCGCGAAGCTCAAGCCACGAGACTCGGGAGCGTTGCAGATCCGAATCTGGCGTTCCGGTCGCGAGCTTCGGCCACGCCTGTTCGCAGACCGCGCGACCGTGCGCCTCAGCACGGACCGTGTCGCTGACTACGTCGTCCGGATCACCGTCACGCCAAACGGCTCCTACCTCGGGCGGCAAGAGACCTTGCGCTCTAACGTCGTCCTCCCGCATCTCTCGCAAGGCGCGCGAGGGCCAACTGTGCGCATCCTCGAGGGCCGGCTCGCCAAGCTGCGCTACGCGATAAGCGGAGTCGACACCTACTACTCGTACGACACTGCGGACGCCGTCCTCGCGTTCCAGAAGGTGAATGGCATGTCGCGTACCGGCCGTGTGACACCCGCTCTCTGGCGTCGGCTCCAGACCGCGCACGTGCCGCTGGCCCGCTACCGAGGCCCGTACCGCCACCTCGAGGTCGACAAGACGCGTCAGGTTCTGTTCCAGGTGGTCGGCGGCCGCGTCGTGCGAGTCGTCCACGTCTCGACCGGCGCCACCGGGAACACGCCAGTCGGCCGCTGGCACGTCTACAGCAAGATTCCAGGGTTCCTCCCCGACGGGATGTACGACTCGTCCTTCTTCCTCGGCGCGTTCGCCATCCACGGCTTCTACTCCGTGCCGGCGTACCCCGCGTCGCACGGCTGCGTGCGGATGCCGATGTGGATCGCTCCGACGATCTTCGCGTCGAGCGACTACGGCGAAACCGTCTACATCTACTAGTCGCTACTCGTTACCGGCGGCGAACTGATCGGGCGAGAGGTCATCGAGGAACTTCTTGAATTCGTCCACGATCTCGTCCTCGTTCACTTCCTCGCCCTCGGGCCGATCAGGGGTTGCGCCTAGTCCTCCGGCCGCTCGCGACAAGGGCAGTGCACGGGCGAGCTGACGAACTGCTCAAGAAAAACACTCGATTTCCAGGGGATACCTAGACACCTAGTTGGGCGACGCGCGGTTTCCTAAACCGCGTGCGCAAGTTCGATTCTTGCCGGGGGCACCTTCAAAACCTTTATCCATCACGCGTGCAGTGCGGCGAGTCGTGCTCGTGTCGCGCGAGCCTCTTTCGGCGCACGCACTGCCGGCAGAGATTGTTCCTCGAACGACATGTCCGGGTGGAACGAGTCCCGCCCGACGATCCGTCCGCCGTTCACCGCGAGCACGGATCCCTCACGCACCTCGCGCTTGCGGAGCTTGACGGGCAAATACTCCTCGACCAAGTCCAGCGCGGCGCGCGTCGACGCGAAGAAGAGTTCCTGCGTCGAGGTGCCGATCCACAGCGGCCGGCCCATCCCGCGGGCAAGCAGCAGCTCCTCCCGGCCTTCGTCGAGCCAGGCCGTCGCCATCGAGCCGACCAGTCCCTGGAGCGCGAGGGCGGTGAGTCCCCGAAACTGCTCGGCGAGCGCGAAGATCAACTCGGAGTCGACGGTCATGCTGGGGTCGGCACGTGCGATGCGATGGGCTGCGAACAGCTCGTCGTCATTGGCGATCCTGCCGTTGTGGATCCCGACGACCGCTCCGTGGCGAATCGGATGGTTATTGGCCGGGACACCCGGATGACCCTTCGTGTAGTCCCGGACGTGCACGAGGAGCTGTGTAGCGGTACGGGGCAGCTCGATGCGGTCGAGGAGCTCGCTTGCGCCCGTACGCTGCTTGTGCACCGTGACCTTCGAGTCGTCGCCGCGGTAGGCGAAGCCCACTGAGTCCGCCCCGCGCTCGGCTATGCCTGCGAGCAGTGCGCGGGCGGCCACCGTCCGATCAACGGTGCTCTCGAGAGAGAAGCTGTATCCGGCGATCCCGCACATGAGCCGACCTACCGTGTGGGTTTAGCCGTAAGGGGTGGAGAAGCAGAATCCGACATGCAGTGGTTCCCTTCGGTCGGCCGGTGGAGCTTGCCTTGTCCCGGCCGCGGAAAGGCAGCGGCCCAGGAGACAATTTCCCCGGAGGGGAGCTCCACTGGATTCAGTGTCGCGTCACGGGAGGAGTCATCCTTGCGGAGGGACGCGGTCGTTGTGATCGCTCTCATCAGATGCCGCTCGCGCCACAGAGGGCCCGCGGTTTGCGGGCCCTCTCTGCGTCGGGCCGTGGGCTTATGCCCGGACGGCTCCGTTCTTCGTGTACACCCTCACCAGTCCGTCCGTGATCTTCGGCGGATTGGGAAGTGCGGTGTCCAGCTTCTCCTCGCGCACCCAGGTGGCTGCGACGCGGGTCGACTCCTCGGCGTGGTCAGAAGTGTCGAACAAGCCGATCGAACTCATGACGCCGTTTCCGGCCTCGATGAGGTAGTAGCCCTCGAAGCCCGGCAACTTGCTCAGGCTGGGCAGCAGGGTCTCGTCGACCTTCTTCGTCAGCTCGTCGATGCGACTCTGGTCGACACCCTCATAGCGTCTAACGGTGGCAAACATTGGTGCTCCTAACTGTCACGGTTCAGGGTGGAGAACCGGCTCTTTGGTCCTCCCAATGCACGCAAGCCCGATGTGACAGTCGAAGAGGGAATCTCGGAGCCTCGACGGCTTCCGTGTGGGTCTTTCGCGCTGTCCCCACTGTAACAGACTTCTTGACAACGTGTCTTTACAAAGTTACGTTTCTCTACGTTATCAATGTAGGAGAACAACGAATGTCCCCCTTCTCGGTCACTCTGCAGAACGTTCCGGATCAGGAACTCGGTCCACTTCTGATTCAGCTTGGACAGGCAGGCTTCCACAATCCGATCATCGAGCCCGTCGGCGCCGATCGCACCTCTGGCAGAACAGCCGTCACGGCTACCGAGCGGACGGCGGATCTCCCAGAGGATTGGCAGCTCGTGCGGGAGCGGGAGGGGCAGTCGTATCAGTGGCCGGGTACGCGCGAGCACTACTCGCGCTACCGCGTCTTCATTGGCACGACGCGCGCCGAAGGCGCCGTTCACATCGGACTTGGCGAGACGATGCGCGAGAACAAGTGGGGGCGGGATCGAAAGTACGTCGTCGCCTTCCTCAGCAGCGGATCCCCGCACCAGCCGCTGGCCGAGTTCGTCGCGGCTGACGACTACGAGGAGACACGCGAACTGGTCGCGGTCATCCGTGGGAGCGATGGGGGCCGGCGTATGTACGGCGCTGGCGACGCACTTCCCAGCGTCTATGAGGACCGCTTCCGAACCCAGTTGTATAGCGACCGAGTCGTCTATCCGGGAGTCTGGAACAAGGCCGTCGTGATCGCACACGAGGACGACGACGAAACGATGCTCAACCACGCGCTGATCCAGGGCCGGCGGCGCTACCGGACGTAAAGCCGGAAGGTTGCCGGCCGGCGACAGCAAGCCTCCCGACCTGGCAAGGCAAAACCGGGCGGGGTCGAGCTTGCGCTCCATCGGGTGCTCGGCCTCGGGGGTCCGCGTGCCAGCATAAGCCTTCAGCGGTCTGGCCTTGGCTTGCTAGACCGCGTGTTCGGGCGAGTAGCGGTTCAGCGGCCGACCACCGACGACGTTCCGTTCGGCGCGATGCGGCGAATGAGACCGGGCGTGCCCACGTCGATCGCGTAGACGGTGCCGTCGGCGGCCACCGCGAGGGCGTAGGGGTCGCGGAAGCGCGGACCGACCGTGCCGAGGCGGGCTCCGGAGGCGCTGAGATGCACGACGCGGTGCTCGTCCGCAGCGGCGACGTAGACGCTGCCGTCCGGCGCGATGTCGATGCCGCGCGGGTGGCCGATCGAGGCGAACGTCGTCACCGAGCCGCTGACGGGGTCGATCCGCCTGATCACGCTGTTGCCGGTGTCGGAGACGAGCAGCGCGCCGCCGGAAGCAACCGCGATCCCGTGCGGACCTGAGAAGGCGGTGCTCGGGGCGAGCTGCTGCGGCGTGCCAGGCGTTCCGTGCGCCACGCGATAGACGCCCCAGGCCGTCGAGTAGACGGCGTCGCCGCCCGGCGTAACCGCAACCGGCCCGATCTCGATCCCGGGGTCGGCCGTCGCCACGATCGTCGCGGCCTGCCCGGGGTCGATGCGCTTCAACCAACCCTGGTCGGAGACGAAGATGCTCCCCGAAGGCGCCAGCGCGACACCCCACGGCTTCGCAAATGTGGCGATCTGGGTGATGCGCCCGGTGCGGGGCGCGACCCGTACGAGCCTCTGACGCCCGAACTCGACGACGAGCAGCGACCCGTCCGGTTGGACATCGATCCCCGTGGGCTCGACGAAGGTGAGCGGCGAGAAGCGCACCCGGATCGATCCGAGCTTCGAGCGCGAGGCGCCCGCCTGAGCAGAGAGCTTCCACATGCCTGACCTCGGGAACACGAGCCGCGCCTGGTAGACGCCGTGGCCGCCGCGAGCACGGGCGCTGAGCCGCGAGGAGCCCGTCGCTACCACCCGCACGACACCGTGGAACGACCGCGGGCGCACCGCGAGCTTCACGACCCACGCCTTGCCCGCGGTGGGGGGACTGCCGCCGGCGATGCGCGAGATCCGGACGCCGCTCCCGGCGGCCACGCCCAGGGCGGTGGCGAGCACGGCGATGGCGCACACGCCGAGGACGGCCGGCCGGTGGTAGCGACGTCCCATCGTTCACTGCGACGCGAGCGTGCGAAGATGGTTTGGAAAGGTTTTTTCCATGACCGAGACGATCGAACCGACGCATGGGGCGATGTGGGCGCTCGTCGACCGCCGGCAAGTTCGGCAAGGCCCTCAGCTTCAATGGCACCAGCGCCCGGGTCAATGTGAACGACTCGAACTCGCTCGACCTGACCACCGCAATGACGCTGGAGGCGTGGGTCAACCCCGCCAGCGCCAGCAACGTGTTCCGAACGATCATCCTCAAAGAGCGCACCGGTCAGCTCGTCTACGCCCTGTACTCGAGCACCGGCAACGGCCGGCCCGACACGGAGGCGGTGATCGGAAGCTCGAACCGGTCGGTGGCAGGGACAAGCACGCTGCCGGTCGGAAGCTGGTCGTACCTGAGCGCGACCTACGACGGCTCGAACCTGCGTCTCTACCTCAATGGCACCCAGGTCTCCTCGCTCGCCGTAACCGGCGCGATCACCACCTCGACCGGTGCGCTTCGCATCGGCAGCAACTCGATCTGGGGCGAGTACTTCTCCGGCCTGATCGATGAGGTGCGGGTCTACAACCGCGCGCTCATGGCCGCGCAGATCCAGCAGGACATGGCAACGCCGGTCAACCCCTAGCGCCGCTAGGCTCGCCGCATGGCCATGAGCGAGGGCACGGTTCCGTTCGACGTCGGCGACGAGACGGCCGAGACCTGGTACCGCATCACGGGCGAGTTACGCCCAGACGACCCGCAGGCACTCACGCCGCTGATCGTCCTCCACGGCGGGCCGGGGGCGACGCACGACTACCTGCTTGCGATCGCGGACATCGCCGACAGCGGCCGCGCCGTCGTCCACTACGACCAGATCGGCAACGGGCGTAGCACGCACTACCCGGAGCGCGGCGCCGACTTCTGGACGGTCGATCTCTTCGTGCGCGAGCTGCACAACCTCGTCGACACGCTCGGCCTGAGAGAGCGCCACCACGTGCTCGGCCAGTCGTGGGGCGGCTTCCTCGCGCAGGAGTACGCGCTGACGCACCCGCAAGGCCTGCGGTCACTCGTGCTCGCCAACACCGCCGCGTCGTTTCCGGACTTCGTCTCGGAGGCGAACCGGCTCCGGGCCGAGCTGCCCCCCGAGGTCGAAGCGACTCTCCGACGCCATGAGGCGGCGGGCACAACCGACGAGCAGGAGTACGCCGACGCGTGCACGGTCTTCTACAAGCGTCATCTCTGCCGCCTCGACCCCTGGCCGGCCGAGGTCGACGAGTCGTTCGCCTGGATCGACCGCGACCCGACCGTCTACCACACGATGAACGGACCGAGCGAGTTCCACGTGATCGGCTCGATCCGCGACTGGCAGTCGAAGGATCGCCTCGGCTCGATCGACGTCCCGACGCTCATCGTGTCCGGCCGCTACGACGAGGCGGCCCCGCCGCTCCAGGAGGTGCTCCGCGACGGGATCCGCGGTTCCGAGTGGGTGCTGCTCGAGGAGTCGTCGCACCTCTCGCACCTCGAGGAGCGCGAGCGGTACATGCAGGTCGTCGGCGACTGGCTCGCCCGCCGCGACTAAGCGCTAGCTGCTAGCTGTTCGTCAGCTGCTTCAGCATCGACTCGACGCGCTCGAGCCGCGCCGAGAGGTCGTCGAGGCGGCCTTCGACCCTCGCCTCCGCCGCGTCGTCTTCCTTCGCCTCGCCTGCCGCGAGCTCACGCTGGGCGCGCGCAACGAACGTGGATGTTATGCCGGCGATGACGACTGTCAGCAGCGCGATTCCCTCGAGCATCACGAAGACGGCCACGATTCGGCCCGACACCGCCTTGGGAGTCACGTCGCCGTACCCGACCGTCGTGACGGTCTGGATCGCCCACCACATGCCGACCCAGACGTTCGCGTACTCCTTGTGGTCGAGGAACCGCATGAGGAGCCCGCCGACGACGACCACGGCGGTCGTTGCGGTCACGATCACCGTGGCCGCGGTCGTCACACGCGGCGGCGACTTCAGGAGCGCCGACATCTGCCGCTCGATGATGTTCGGACGTTTCAGCCGCGCCATGCCGGCTCGCTAGGTCGTCGCCTTGCCCGCGACCGGCGGGATGACGGCTCCGATGAGCCAGAAGATCGGGAGAAATATCCCGATGATGAACATCACCCAGTGCCCTTTCCTCAGCGTGATGACTCCGAGGGTGATCAACAGGACCAGGTAGAGCACCAGACCGCCACCAATTCCCCACCACATGCTTCCTCCTCGCGTCGGGTCGAGCGCAGTATGCCCCCGGGGCGCTCAGCGCCTGGGCACGAGACGTCGTCTCCTCCGGGTATTCTCCACCGCCTTTGACGGTCGTGGGTCTACTTCGATTTGTGCTCGCCGGAGTGCTGCTCGCTTCGGCGACGGCAAAGCTGCTGGCCGGCTCGCGCGCGCGTGACGCATTCGCCTCGTACGGGGTGACGAGCGCGGCCGCGCGGGCCGTCCTGTGGGGGGGAGTGATCGCCGCAGAGGCGGGCCTCGCCGTCGCCGTGGCCGCGGATCTCCCCGGCGCGCTCGCGGCCGCCGCGGCCCTGCTCGGGCTCTTCGCGCTCGCGCTCGTCGTCGCGATCCTCCGCGGCCGCGCGGGCTCGCCGTGCGGGTGCTTCGGGACGCGCTCGCGGATCGGGTGGTGGGCGGTGGCTCGCGCGGCGCTGCTCGCGACGGCGTTCGCCGTCCTGGCCGTCGTGCCCGACACGGAGCCCTCGACCGAGTCCTGGCTCGGGATCGGCCTCGGCGTCGCGCTCGGTGCAGTGGTGGTCCTGGGGGTCGCGGTGCTGGCGCTCGCGCGCGAGGTCGGCGAACTGAAGCTCGCGATCGCGCCTCAGGCCGCCCTCTCGATCGACCACGAAGGCCCGGAGATCGGCAGCCGGATCGCGCTCGTCGACCGCTTCGAGCGGCACGCGCCGGTGCTCGTCGCGGTCTTCAGCTCGCCGGGCTGCTCGCTCTGCCACGCGCTCGAGCCCTCGCTTCGGCTGGTGGCCTCCGACCCGGCGGTCGAGCTCGAGGTCTTCGACGAGGAGGCGGAGGCCGAGGTCTGGCGCGAGCTCGCGATTCCCGGAAGCCCGTACGCGGTCGCGGTCGCACCGGACGGCGAGGTGCTGGCGAAGGGAACGTTCAACTCGCTCTACCAGCTGGAGAGCGTGATCGCCGCCGCAAGCAGCCCGGCGCATGTTTAGCGACGCGGTCACCGAGGCGAGCTCGCGGCGCGGGTTCCTGGCGCGTGCCGGGCGCCTGCTCCTCGCGGTCGGCAGCGGCGGCTTCGTCGCAGCCGCGCTGCGCGCGCAGAAGGCCGAGGCCTTCCACTTCTGCGGCCACATCTACACGACCGGCTCGTGCCCGCACCCGGTCGGCCTTCCGCGGATCGACAGCCGTGGGTTCCCGCTCCGCGCGGCCGACGGGAAGCCGGTTGACGACCTCGGCCGGCCGATCGACAAGGCCGGACGCCCGGTCGACGCCAAGGGACGGCTCCTGCGAGACCCGGACGGGAACCCGCTGCCACCCGCTCCTCGCACGCGCGTGTGCCAGAACGCCGCACGGAAGTACGGGTTCCGCTCCCACATCGACGGCTCGTGGTACCGCTGCTGCGGTGGGCACATCCGCAGGCTCGTCGACTGCTGCGGCTACGTCCGCAACCGGATCAACGGCGACGCCGCGCTGACCGGTTACTGCTACCAGGGCCGGCGCGTGTTCTGCGTCATGTACTTCGACACGAAGATCAAGTGCTGACCGCCGCCCTTGCGCTGACCGGATTGCTCGTCGGGCTCGCCGGTGCCTGGTCGCCCTGAAGCCTCTCGATGGTCGGCACCGTGAGTGCCGCGCGGAGACTCGGAGGACACGGAGCGCTCGTCGCCGCGGGGGCTGCCTTCGCGACCGGGCTCGGCCTCGGCGCCGCACTGATCTTCGGCGTGCTTGGAGCGCTCGGAGCAGCGATCGAGCCGGGACGAGCCTTCCTGATCGGCGCAGCCGCGCTCGCCGCCGCGGCCGTGATCTCGGACCTCGCCGGGTTCCGCGTCCGGCCGCAGGTCCGCTTCCAGGTCCCCGAGCCGTGGCGCCGGTCGATGCCGCTCCCGCGGGCGTTGTTCCTCTACGGCGTCCTGCTCGGGACCGGCGTGACGACCTTCGTCCCCGCCGCGGCCGGCTGGGCGCTGCTGCCGCTCTGCGTCGGGCTCGCGAGCGTTCCGGGGGCAGTTGTCATCGGCCTGAGCTTTGCAGCGGGTCGGGCACTCCCGGTGCTCGTGCTCGTCGCGCGCGGCGGTGACGAGGAGGCGCTCGCCGAGCGGCCGCAGGGCCAGCGCGCGCTGCGCGTCCTCGCGGCGGCATCGCTGACGCTCGCGCTCGTCGCGGGAGACGCGCGCGCGGCCACGTCGGTCGCGTCTCCCGGCGGCGACCCGAGCGTCGCAGGCGACGACCTCGTCTGGCAGGAGCCTGGCCTCGGCGGCTTCCTGCTCCGCGACGGCGAGCAGATGCAGCTCCCCGGAACCGACCCCGCGCTCGGCGGCGCCAAGATCGCCTGGCGCTCCGGCGACACGATCACGGTGGCCGACCGCGCGACGCTCACACCGATCCTCCAGCAGACGGTTCCCGGAGTCGTGAAGCTCGCCATCTCCGACCGCTGGCTCGTCTACCGGGTGCGCCTGGCCAACGGCTCCGAACAGATCCGCGCGTTCTCGCTCGCCGACCCGGCCAGCACGACGATCATCAGCCGCGCACGAGCAGCCGGACGCCTCGGCCGGCCGTCGCTCGCGAAGGACGTCGTCGTCTACCACCTGGCGACCCCGGACGAGAGCCGCCTGCTCTCCTTCGACCTCGCCACGGGAAAGCAGCGCGTGCTCCGCTCCTCGCGCAAGGTGCAACTGCTGAATCCGGCCCGGATCGGCGGGAGGCTCCTCTACGTCCGCGTCTCGCGCTGCTCGCAGCAGCTCCGGATCGGCCCCCTGGACGCCAACGGCGCCGGTCGCCTCCTCTACACGCTGCCGCCGCTCGCCGGCCAGGACGCGGGTCATGAGCACGGCCACACGACCCAGGGCGAGCGCCTCCCGTGCCCGCACGGCCCGAAGCCGACCTCTCGCGTTCTCTGGACGACCGCGATCTCCGGATCCTCCGCCTACGTGACCGTTCTCCGTCCGGGCCCGGGCGGGCAGATGACGCCGGCGCTGCTGGCAATTTCGCGCTGAGGCGTAACGGACGGCGTCGACCCGAGACTGATCGGTCGACAAGCAAGGGGTCACGGAGGGAATGACATGGAACGCATCTACGTCCAGACCAACGACGCGGAGAAGAACGAGATCATCGCGTACGACCGCTCGGCCGACGGCGCGCTCGACCGGCTCGGCAGCTACGAGACCGGAGGCCGCGGCACGGGCGTCCCGCATCTCGCCTCGCAGAGCTCGATCGTCCTCAGCGACGACGGCGCCTGGCTGCTGGTGGCGAACACCGGCAGCGACGAGCTGACTCTGTTCGCGATCGGCGCGGACGGCCCGAAGCTCGCAGACAAGGTCGCCTCGGGCGGCTCGGCGCCGACGAGCATCGCCATCAGCGGCGAGATCGTCTATGCGCTCAACAACGGCGGCACGCCGAACATCAGCGGCTTCGCGATCGGGGGAGGCAAGCTCTCGCCGATCGACGGCTCGACGCGACCGCTGAGCGCGGGCAACGCCGACCCGGCGCAGATCTCGTTCAGCCCGGACGGCAAGACGATCGTCGTCACCGAGCGCGGCACGAACGCGATCAGCTCCTACACCGTGGACGCGAACGGCATCGCCGAGGGACCGGAGACGATCCCCTCCTCGGGTGCCACGCCCTACGGGTTCGACTTCGCCGACGGCTCGGTGATCGTGACCGAGGCGTTCGGCGGCGAGAAGGGCAAGGCCGCCGCGTCCTCGTACTCGCTCGCCGAGCCCGGGCACCTGAGCCCGGTCAGCGAGTCGATCGGCGACACGCGCAGCGAGGTGTGCTGGGCGGCAACGACCAAGGACGGCCGCTTCGTCTTCGTGACCAATTTCGGCGACGGCACGATCTCGAGCTACGCGATCGGCAAGGGCGGCGCGCTCGAGCTGCTCGAGCCAGTGGCCGGCTCGACCATCATCGGCGAGCCGGGAATCCGCGACGAGGCAATCACGGGCGACGGCCGCTTCCTGTACGCGATCGACGCGGACCACCAGCGCGTCTTCGGCTGGACGGTCGGCGACGACGGTCATCTCGATCCGGTCGGCGAGTTCGAGGGCGTGCCCGCAACCGTCGCCGGGATCGCGGCGAGTTGATGGGAAAGTCCATAAGGCGCTCGCTTGCGACGCCGACCATGAGAGGACGTGCCGGCTTGGCGGGCACGACCGTTTAAGGTTTCGGCCGTGGTCTTCTCGCGAGGCTTCCGCGGCAAGAGGCGCGACGGCCCGCCCGACCGGGTGCCGCCTGGTCAGTACCTGACCGACGACTTCCCGGTGCTCTCTGCGGGCCCGACCCCGCACACGCCGCTCGAGGAGTGGACGTTCACGATCCAGGGCGGCTCTGAGCCGGTCACGTGGACGTGGGACGAGCTCCGCGCGCTGCCGAGCGAGAAGCCCACGGTCGACATCCATTGCGTCACGCGCTGGTCGAAGCTCGACACCAACTGGGAAGGCGTGTCCGTCGACACGCTGCTGGACGCCGTCGAGCACGACGCGTCCTACGTGGTCGCGTTCTGCGACGGCGGCTACACGACCAACCTCCCCATCGAAGACGTGACCGGCGGAAAGGCCTGGGTCGCATACGGCTACGACGGCGAGGAGCTCGACCCCGAGCACGGCGGGCCCGCGCGGCTGCTCGTGCCGCACCTCTACTTCTGGAAGAGCGCCAAGTGGGTGCGTGGCCTGTCGCTCCGCGACGAGGACGAGCCCGGCTTCTGGGAGACGAACGGCTACCACCTGAGAGGCGACCCGTGGCTGGAGCAGCGGTACTGGGGCGACTGACCTGGGTCGCCGCCGAAGTCGCGGCGGTCGAACCGGAGACGCCTCGGGTTCACACGCTGGAGCTCGTGGCGCCGGGCTGGCCCGGACACCGCGCGGGCCAGCACCTCGACGTCCGGCTCACGGCAGAGGACGGCTACCAGGCCCAGCGCAGCTACTCGATCGCGTCCGCTCCCGGCGAGGAGCTGGCGCTCACGGTCGAGCGGCTGGACGACGGCGAGGTCTCGCCGTACCTCGTCGACGAGGCGCGCGAGGGCGACATGCTCGAGGTGCGCGGGCCGATCGGCGGGTACTTCGTCTGGGACGGGAACGAGCCGGAGCCGGTCCTGCTCGTCGCCGGCGGCTCGGGGGTCGTCCCGCTGATGGCGATGGCGCGCCACCGCGCACGCACGGGCGCGACGGCTCCGATGCGGCTGCTGCTCTCGTCCCGTACGCTCGAGGACGTGATCTACCGCGACGAGCTCGATCGGCTCGCAGCGGCCGGCGACGGCTTCGACGTCGTCCACACGCTGACACGGGAGCAGCCGCCCGGCTGGAAGGGCTACGCGAGGCGGATCGACCACGACCTGCTCGCCGAGGTCGCCTGGCCGGCCTCCGACCAGCCTCGTGTGTACGTGTGCGGCTCGACCCGCTTCGTGGACGCGGCCGCGGACGGGCTCCTCGAGCTCGGCTACGAGGCGGCCTGGATCAGGACCGAGCGCTTCGGAGCCACGGGGAGCTGAGATGGAGATCCGCGACCTGAAGCTGGACGGCAACGCGATCGGCGGGCTCATGCTCGAGCTCGTGGGCTCGGACCTGACCGCTTCCGACTGTGTCTGCGGCGGCTGCGGCGCCCACGAGGAGATGGCGCGGCTCGACGTCTACACGGGAGCGGGCATAGTCGTCCGCTGCCGCCACTGCGAGGCCGTGATGATCCGCATCGTCCAGGGCCGCAGCCGAACCTGGCTCGACCTGAGCGGCACCGCCTCCATCCAGCTGGATCAGTAGTTCTCACCGCCGCATCGGGGCGCCCACGATGCGCCATCGAGCCTCGTCCGGGACCATTTGGACGGAGGTGAGAATCATGACAAGGGCTGTGAAGCTTGCGCCTTTCTCTCGTCGGTCGCTTGCTGCTCGTTGTTGATCGCTACAGGCCGCCACGGCGACACGCCGAGCGTCAGGGTGAAGCAGACGCAAAGCCCGATCGCGACGCTTGCGATGGACGGGCCACGGGTCGCGTACGCCAGTCGGCAAGAAGGTCTACGTCTGGAACATGCTGACAAGCGCAGACCACGACGATGCAGGGCAAGTACGGCACGCACACGTCGGAGGTCGCGATCGCAGGCATGCGCGTGGCCTGGATCACGCGGTACGTGATCGGAAACTCGCTACCAGACGCAGGAGCACCTGTTCGTCGGCGACCATCGGATCCCGCCGACAGCTGCTGGCCTCCGAGCAGGCGCTACCTCAGCAGCGACGTAAGCGCCGCGGCGTGGTACGGACGGTGGATCGCCGGCGCAGTCGGCTCCGGCAAGGTGCTGGCCGTCGGCACATGGTGGTCGACCAGCGACGGCACGTGCATCGGACAGAGGCTGAACCGGTCTCGTCTGGCGGCCTCAAGCAGATCGTCGTCGGGCCGGGCGCGATCATCCGCAGTCGGCGGACTCCGGCCGGATCGCGGTGCTTCGCTCTGAGGACTCATGGCCGATGTACGGGCAGGCACGGCACTGGAGACCGCCGGTTACGGTCGGGATCTACTCCACAAGCGGCACGCTTCTCAAGGAGATCGCTCCAGACTCGGCCGAGGAGATCGCGCTCAGGGCGACCGCCTCGTCGTCCTGACCGAGACGAACACCCTCGAGGTCTACAACTGGAAGATCGGGACACTCGTCCACACGTGGCCCATTGCCGCTACGGGCGGACCTGCCGGAGCCTCTGGCGGTCTACGGGCAGCTCGCCGTCTACTCGGTCGATCCGCGATCGGCGGTCGCACGAAAGCTGCACGTGATGCGGCTGACGACGGGCAAGGACGTCGTCCTCGCGACCGGTCGGGGCTCGGGCTACTACAGCCGCGACGCGGCGATCGGCCCCCGCGGCCTCGTCTACGCGATCACGTACCGCGAGCACGCCCGCTCGGGCGCGCCCGAGCGAGGCAAGCTCGTCTTCGTCCCGCTGGCGAAGGTGCTCCGGCGGTGAGTTGAGCTGCCCCGCGCGCTCCTGAGCCGGCTGGTGCTTCTCGGCCTCCTGCCGGCGCTCGCAGTCGGAGCGTCGGCAGACGCCGGGACGGCCCCGAGGACGCAGGAGTTTCGGACGCCGACGATCGTGCGACAAATCGCGATGGATGGGCCCAGAGTCGCCTACGCAGGCTGGACTAGTAGCAGGCACTGCCCCAGGATCTACGTCTGGAACGTGCTCAACGGCCAGAGGACGGCCGTCAGTCATCTGAGGACGTGCAACGTGACGGAGCTCGCCGTCGCCGGCCGGCGCGTGGCCTGGATCGTCCACACGGCGGGGAACACCGAGGAGACCGACAAGCTCTACGTCTCGTCCCTGCCGACGGCGAAGGAGCGGCTGCTCGCGAGGACCGCGCGCTACGCCGAGGAGTGCTCCGCGAATCCCCGCTGCTGGTCGGGAACGTGGATCCAGGGACTGGTCGGCTCGGACAGCCTGCTGGCCGTCAGCCGCTGGACGACCGACACCAAAACGGATGTCCAGCGCTTCACGCGAGGCGGGCTGGACGTGATCGGCTCCGACGGGCTGCGGCGAGTCGTCGCCGGCCAGGACGGGATCGTGGCCGCTGCTGCCGATTCGGGCCACGTCGCCGTGCTCCGCACAGCGGGGGATATCGACGAGACCTACCAGCCCGCCGATGTCGTCATCTACGCCAGCACCGGCAAGCTCCTGAAGAGGCTCACGCCGGCCGGGATCGGTCTGAGGAAGCCGGGACAGATGGCTCAGATCGCGCTCAGCGGCATCTACCTCGCGGTTCTCACCGTGGAGCCAAAGCTCGAGCTCTACAACTGGCGCACCGGTGCGCTCCTTCACAGTAAAGCGCTGCCGCGGGGAGCCGCGCATCTCGCGCTCTCGGGCCAGACCGCCGCATACCTCGTGACCCGCTACGGGACGAGCCTCGTGCTCCACGTGGTTCAGGCGCGAACGGGACGGGATGTCGTCCTCGCAAGGCTCAAGCAGCCGCCAGCGACCTCGGGCTTCGTCGGGGTCGACATCGACGAGCTCGGTCTCGTCTACGCCAGCGACGCAAGGGCGGCAGGGCGCTCCTACAGCGATCTCGAGTTCGTCCCGATGGCACGCATTCGGTCCGCGCTCGCCGGAAGGAAGTGAGCATCGTGAGAAGCCGTGCGAGGAACTGGTTCGGCACCGTGGGCAGCCTGTTCCTGCTGGCGATCTCGCTGGTTTTCGCAGGCGGGCCCCAGGAGGCGACGACGGTTGCAGCCGGGGCTACGCCACGCACGCTCGTGACGACGCCCGGCCGGATCTACGCGTTCGCCCAGGACGGTGACCGAATCGGCTGGATCGCGGAGGCCGGGCGTGTTCGCGTCCGGCGCTTGACCACACAAAGGACCTAGGTGGTCGGAAGAGGTCGATTACGCGGCGGGTGTACACCGCGGTCCTCGCCCTGGCCGGCAACCGTGCCCTCTGGGCTTCGACAGCGGCGGCAACAACGTCGAGGACGACGATTGTCAGCGGCGCTCCCGGCCACAGGCGGTCTTGTCGACCTGCTCCAGGGCGACCTGCGCGGGACGGGGGCGGTGACCGCTTCGGCGGTGTCGCCGGGGACGGCGCGACGCTTGCGTACGGCTGGGTCGCCGAGACGTGCGTCAACAGGCCCTTTGGTTGTGACGTTGCCCTTGACCGACCCACTCGTCGTCACGGGCGGGGGGGTGTGATCCTTGCGCAGAGGTCACCTTCGCAACGGGCTCCCGCAATCACCGGTGTCGCGCCCGCCGGCCATTCTTGCCGTCGGACAGGGCGCGTCGCGGTCGTTCCGGCGCGGTCGCCGACTCCGGCAGGCGAGTGTTCGTACCTCGGGTGGCGGAGGATGGTCCGGTGAGCGTAAGCGACCTCGGCGGCAAGCTCTGCTGAGCATGCGACTCGACGGGGTCGTCAGGGATCTGGCGCTCCTCGGCGACCAAGTCATCGTGCTGCTCGAGCAACCCGACGGAGAGCAGAGCTCATCCGGCGCTTCAACGTCAAGAGTGGAGCCCAACTCCTGCCGAGCCGCACCTTGCCAGCGGGCACGGCCGAGGCCTCTGCCGGCGCTGGCGGGATCGTCTTCCCGTGGGTCGCTCCATCTACATGCTCCACGGAAATGCGCCGAAGCTGCTCGCGCGCGCTGCCGGAACCCCGATCGGCCTTTCGATCGAGGGCCGGAGGGTCGCCTGGGCCGAGAACGTGCACGGGCACGGGCGCATCCAGGCGTTGACGGTTCCATAGCCCGGCACCCCGACGGCGATCGCGCTCTCCTGGTCAAAGCTGACGAGGCAGATCCGGCTCTACGACGCCCAGACCGGTAGTCGACTATCGCTGCTTGGCGCGTTTCACCGGGCACCGCGCGAAGCCCCTCGGCGGCGGCCTCACGTGCCGCTTGATCCCGAGCGCGCGCCTCAGCTGCTCGAACTTCGCGAAGCCGCCGCAGTCGGCCTCGACTTCGTCGAAGGGCCGGCTCCACGGAGCGTTGTAGACGTCGCTCTGCTCGGCGTGGGTGAGCTCGTGGCCAAGCACGAAGATCCAGATGCTGAGCCGGGCCGCCGGCGCGTGCTTCCACGCTTCGAGCGCGCGGCACCCGCGCACGGGAAGCGCCACTTGCCGGATCTCGTAGCGCCAGAGGCCGTAGACCTCCGCCTCGTGGCCCTTCAGGTCGGGGTAGCCGGAGTCGACGAGCGCAGCCCAGTCGGCGCGGCCGTAGCAGTCGACGGTCGCGCGATACGGGACGGTCGCCCGTTCGGCGAAGCGCGACTCGCGCACGGCGCCGAGCACCGCGCCCGCGAGCACACAGGCGGCCGCCGCGATCACCACGCTTGCTGTCAGGAGGCGCCATCGCATAGCTACTCGCCGTCTGCCGGGACGAGCGGAGTGGCTCCGGCGCTCGCCGGAGCCACTCCCTCGAGCGGTTTCAGAGCGTGTCCACCCCCCCGTTCTTCCTGGCCCGCCCGGCGCGGCGCATGACGCTGCCGAGCAGGATCAGGGCGAGGGCGGTCAGGAGCGCCTCGCTGAGCGACGCACCGGCGAACGGAAGCATCGCGGAGGTCTTGACGCCGGTCAGCTTGGCCGTGCGCTCGCCGGCAACGCCGGGAGTCGTGGCCGTCGAACCGGTCTGCCTCTGCGTGCCCGTCACCGGGGTGGAGAGCGGAGACGGCGAGGTGGTGCTCTTCGCCGGGCTCCGAGTCAGCCGCTTCGGCGCGGAATAGGGCGAGGCAACCTGCTGCTTGAGCCACTGGCCCTGTCCGGTCTCGGCGGTGTTGCCGACGGTGGTGTTCGCGTTCGACGTCGGCGTCTGGTACGCGGAGCTGGAGCCTCCGTAGATGCTCCCGCCCGCGATCGAGTGCGGAGTGTTCGAGTTGACCGCGTTCTGGTTGCTGAACGCGAGGCCGAGTGCTCCCTGGTTCGTCTTGGCGTTCTGCAGGCCGAGCTGGAAGCCACCGGCGCCGCCGCAGCCCGCGTGGCAGCTGGAGCCGCCGACGTTCTGCGTCAGCCACTGGTTCTGGTTCGTCGTGGCGTCGTTCGAGACGTTCGTCGTTGCGCTCGACGTCGCGTTCTGGGTCGCCGAGCTCGGGCCGGACCAGATGTTCCCTCCGGCGACGTTCACCGGGGCGTTCGAGTTCACGGCGTTCTGATCGCTCTTCGAGAGACCGATCGCGAGCTGGTTGGTCTCGGCGTTCTGAAGACCAGCCTGGAAACCGCCCGCACCGCCGCAGCCGGCGAGGCAGCTGCCCCCGCCGATGTTCTGCTTCAGTCCCTGGTGCTGGGTGGTCTCCGCCGAGTTCGAGACGTTGGCAGTGGCCGACGAGTTCGCCGTCTGGTCGGCGGAGCTCGAGCCGCGGCCGCTCTTCACGTCATGCCCGGCGACGTTCACCGGAGCGTTCGAGTTCACGGCGTTCTGGTTGCTGAACGCGAGGCCGAGAGCGCCCTGGTTCGTCTTCGAGTTCTGGACGCCCAGCTGGAAGCCACCGGGACCGCCACAACCGGCATAGCAGCCGTCCTTGCCGTCGCGGCCGTCCTTCCCGTCGCGAATGATGATCGCGCGACGCTCACCGCACCCGTTGCTGCTGCTGCCGACGTTCTGGCAGAGGCCCTGGCGCTGGTTGGTGGTTGCGTCGTTCGAGACGGTGGTGTTCGCGTCCGACGACGCGTTCTGGGTCGCCGAGCTCGGACCGGAGTAGATGTTCCCTCCGGCGATCGAGACCGGGGTGTTCGCGTTGACGGCGTTCTGCTTGCTGACTGCGCCGCCAAGCGCGAGCTGATTCGTCTCGGAGTTCTGAAGGCCGGCCTGGAAGCCGCCCGCTCCGCCGCAACCGGCGTAGCAGCCGTCCTTGCCGTCACGGCCGTCCTTGCTCTCGAGGATGTCGCCTTCCCGGCCTTTCTTGTCGCAGCCGCCACCCTTGCTGCTGCCGCCGACGTTCTGGCAGAGCAGCTGATCCTGCTCGGTGTTGGCCGTGTTCGAGACGTTCGTGGTGGCAGACGAGTTCGCCGTCTGATCGGCGGAGCTCGGGCCGCTCTTCACGTCGCCGCCGGCCACGTTGACCGGCACGTTCGCGTTCACCGCGTTCTGGTCGCTCTTCGCGAGCCCGATCGCCAGCTGGTTGGTCTGGGCGTTCTGGATCCCGGCCTGGAATCCGCCCGCGCCACCACAGCCGAGCTTGCAGGACCCGCCGCCAACGTTCTGGTTCAGATGCTGGCGCTGGTCGGTGTTCGCGTCGTTCGAGACGTTCGTCGTTGCATTCGACGTCGCGTTCTGAGTCGCCGAACTCGGGCCGGAGTAGACGTTGCCGCCGGCGATCGAGACGGGGACGTTGGCGTTGACAGCGTTCTGCTTGCTGTCCGCCTTGCCCAGAGCCGCCTGGTTGGTCTCGGCGTTCTGGGCACCAACCTGAAAACCACCCGCGCCGCCGCAGCCGGCGAGGCAGCTGCCTCCGCCGACGTTCTGGTTCTGCGACTGGTGCTGGTTGGTCTCAGCGTTGTTCGAGACGTCGGTGTTGGCCGACGAGTTCGCCGTCTGCGAGGCGGAGCTCGGGCCGGACTTCACGTCGCCGCCGGCCACATTGACCGGGACGTTCGCGTTCACTGCGTTCTGGTCGCTCTTCGCGGCACCGGCCGCCAGCTGGTTGGTCTGGGCGTTCTGGATCCCGGCCTGGAATCCGCCCGCGCCACCACAGCCGGCGAGACAGCTGGAGCCGCCGATGTTCTGACCGAGCCGCTGGTTCTGGTCGGTCTTGGCGTAGTTCGAGACGTCGGTGTTGGCCGACGAGCTCGCGTTCTGGTTTGCCGAGCTCGGGCCGTTGGAGTAGATGTTTCCTCCAGCGATCGAGACCGGCACGTTGGCGTTGACCGCGTTCTGGTTGCTCGCCGCCACTCCGAAGGCACCCTGGTTCGTCGCCGCGTTCTGGGCCCCGATCTGTGCACCACCGGGACCTCCGTCCGCGAGCGCCGAGGGCACCACCCAGAGGGCGATGAGCGCCACGGCAACGCTCAGTAGCTTCAATTTCACTGCGTTTCTCCTTCACTTCTCGTCGTTACGGAATTGCGCGCCGTTGCAGACCCGCGGCGCGCGGTTAGGCCGGAGAAGGAAGGTCAGCCCGGGTTCCAGGCAGTAGTGACGGTAAGCCTCGGTTTCCGGAAGGCCGGGACCGGAAAGGCCCGAGGCAGGAATTGCAAGACGAAAAAGCTCAGCAGGCCGGCGAGCGCGGCGAGCGGCAGCGTCACAGACGGGCCCTGGCCGCCCGCCTGTCCGGAGGAGTTCATGTCCGGCTGCGGGGGAAGAGGCCGCGGCGGGAGCCGCTGCGGCACAACTCCCGCCGGCGGTCGTTGGGGCTTCGCGCGCGCCCGGGGTGCGTGCGCCTGGCCCAGCCCGTGGGTGGTAACTACCCTTCGCAACGCCGCGACGCTGCTCTGCGGCACAACTGTCGAAACACCAGCGCCGGGTCGAACGTCTGAGCGCGACGCAGCCCGGGCGTTCGAGCCCTGCGCGCGCTCGGGTCGCCCGGAGTCGGCTGCGTCGCGCTCCTGTCCCGAGGCTTCGGTCCCGAGTGAAGCCGACGGTGGGCTTCCGGATCCCGCCCACACTGTGGCCGCAGGACCGGAGTTCGTCGTGCTCGGCTCGATCGCGGCAGCGACGCTCGTCGGAATCGCGCCGTCGACTGCAGCCGGCATTGCTCCCCTAGGGATCGTGCTCGGGATATTCAGGCTCACTCCGCTGCTCGCGCTCGAAAACCCGCGGCTTCCTTGAACGGCTTCGCCGAGCTGGGTCAGAGCGAGCTGGACCTGTTCGGCCAGCCCACTGCCACCCGCGGGGCTAGCAGCACGAGCGACCCCGGGCGAGCCCAGCCCGGCGGCGACGAGCACGCCCGCGAGCGCGCACAGGCGCGCGCGCCAAGACACCGCGCAGGCAACCCCCCTGGCAGAGCCAGATGTGGATGCGTGGGCCACAGTGTTCGCGGTGTTCGTCTCTTGCTCCGATCGGTAGCGGAAGAGGCGAGCTCTACGCGTGATGATGGAAGCCGGGCCCTGTGCCCGGTAGCCCCCGCGTGGCGGGTCTTGATCCCCCCGGGTGGGGGTCGTTCAGGAGGCTTTCGACAGCGGAACCGGGCCGAGCAGGCCAAGGCGTCCCGCTTCGACCACGGCTGCAACCCGGCTTCCGACCCCGAGCTTGCGCATCGCGTTGCTGAGGTATTCCTTGACCGTGTGCCGGCTGAGGTACAGGCGGGCGCCGATCTCCCTGTTCGTGAGCCCTTGCGCGGCGAGCCTGACGACGCTCAGCTCCTGCTCGGTCAGGCGGGGGCGGGCCGCGGCGCCCTGGGCGCGGAACAGCAGTTCCGCAACAGCCGGGTCGACGAAGCGCTCGCCGGCCGCGACGCGGCGCAAAACGTTGGAGAGATCGGGCTTTGGCGCGTCCTTGAGCAGGTACGCGCGAGCTCCTGCCGAGGCGGTTGCGAGCACGGATTCCTCGTCCAGCTCGGCCGAGTACACGACGGTCGCAGTCCGGGGAAGGCACTGCGCGACCGCGTCGCAGACGGCCGGGCCTCCGCCGTCGGGCAGAAGCGCGTCCAGCACGACGATGTCGGGCCGCAGGCGCAGCGCAGCGTCGATCGCCTCGGTCGCGGTTCCCACATCACCCACGACGTCGAAGTCCGAAGCGGCCAGCCACGAGCGAAGACCCTCGCGGACGACGGGATGGCGATCGACCAGGAGCACCGTCAGCGTCATCGAAGCCGCCAGAGCGCGTTGCAATTCGCCTGCGAATCCGGCTTGAACAGAGCGATCGCGGCCCGCTTCGTCCAATCTATTCGTCCAGCCACGGCCGCAGAGCGCTCCCTCATCTCAGGCGCCAATTCCAGCGGCCGAAGGTCTGAGACGCGTGGCCCATGAGGCTCGAGCCGAACAGCACGGCGAATGCTCCGAGGACCGCGACCAGCGTGAGCAGCACGACGCTCGAGACGTTCTGGCCGCCATCGCTCGCCGGAACCGGCGGGGGCGGGGCAAGATTCTTGAGTACATCGGCCGCGTTGTGAGGAACGGTGGCGAAATGTCGCGCCGCACCGGCCATCTGCCGGGGAATCAGCCGATGAGTCGCGGCGACGAGCGTGTGGCGTACTGCCTTCGTCGCCGTGACGACCGGAGCAGCCGAGCGCGAGGTGGCTGCGTGCCAGGCGCCGGCCGGCTTCGAGCCGCCGCTCGCAGGCTCTGCCGCCGCCGTCGAGGCCTTCGGCGCCCACGGAGGGGCGGCCTTGGCGCTCGAAGTGCCGCCGCCGGTCTTGATCTGCCTGGTGCCATGATTCATGGGCGCTGCCGTGAGCGGCGCCTTCGTGCCGCTCTCGTCCGCCGAGACCTCCGGCGGCCCCTGCTGCTGGCCGGTGATGCTCACGTTGCCGGACGACGAGACGCTGACCGTGAGGTTCTGCTGCACGATCGCGCCGTTGTTGCCCGGGCTGTTGATTCGGATCGAGATGACCGTGTTCTGCGGCTGATTCTGGGCCGACGAGGCGTTCGAGTCAGCGGCCTGCGTGGTCGAAGCGTTCTGATTCCCGCCCTGCTGGCCCGATCCAGCGCCAGATCCGGCGCTCTGGCCGGTTGCGGAGCCGTTGGAGCTCGCGGCGGCGCCAACCGACGCGTTGATCTGCGTGATCGGGGCGTCGTTTCCGGGGCTGTTGATCCGGATCGAGATGACGATGTTCTGGGGCTGCTGCTGAACCGCCGATGCCGCGGAGCTCGCGGACTGCTGCGTCGAAGCGGTTTGGTCGGTGGGCGCCGGCTCGCTTGAAGGCGCGAGGGAGGTAAGCGCCGGCTCGTCGGCGCCCGCCGCGCCGGCAGTGGCATCGGAAACGCCCGGAATTGCAGGCACGGGAGCGGAAACCGGCCCGGCGGCTCGGGCGTGTCCGGGAGCCGCGACGGCGTAGGTGAACACACACAGGAAGGCGACCAGGGCCCCAGCCATGAGCCTTACACGGCGTCCCCCGAGGCCCTGAATTGATTCTGTCGCCACCGCAGTTGTGGTCATGCCGGAAATGACCGTAGCAATCTCTTTCGCTTATTTCAAGCGTCTTTTTCATGAATCCAGACTGATTTCTAGTGAAATTTCTGAGCGCATCATTAGCGTTCAGATTTTCAGCGTGAAATCCGGTTGGACGAATGCGATCGAGCCGTTGGACGAAAGGCACGAACGGCTCCGCTGACAGGGAAACAGGCTCTCGCGAGGGTGCAACCGGCGCGTTTCAACCACCGGACCCTGCGGGTCGCGGCCTCGTCCAGCTGTATAAGCATGGCTTATGTGAACTTCTTTTCGAGGCGAGACCCGCGAGCGGGCGTGCGCTAAGGTTCGACTCGGAAGCCTCCTGGGGAGGAGGATGAAAGTGCCGCAACGAGTCTCTGCCGCCCGATCCGAGCTCAAGGCCACGCAACAGCGCGTGCTCGACGCGCTCGGGCACGACGGCGCCACGAAGCTCACGCGCGGGCTCTACGAGGAGATCGCGGGAGTCAGCCGCTCGCAGGCTGCCTACGACCTCGCCGAGCTCGTCTCCGCCGGGCTCCTCGAGCGGGTCGGAGGCGGCCGCAGCACGTGGTATCGCGTCGTGCGCGCGGAGCGCAACGGCCAGCGGCGCTGGACCAACGATCGGATCCGCTCCGCGCTCGAGCAGTTCTGCGACGGCCGCGACACGTGGCCGTCGGCGAGCGAGTTCAAGGCGGCGGGCCACTCCGACCTCTACGTGGCGGCCAGCCGCTACGGAGGGATCGGTTTCTGGACGAACGAGCTCGGCTTCTCCCGGCCCGCGACCCCGCCTGTGCCGGCAGCCGCCGTGCGGACCCGCGAGCCGCGGCGACGGTGGCGCCCGAGGATCGGCTGGGCGGCCGGGGCCGTCGCGTTCGCAGCGGCGCTGTTCGCTGCCGGGGGCTCGTCGTTCCATGCCTGGCACGGCAACTCGGCGCAGCGCGCCACGTCGCAAGGCACGATCCGCACGCTCCGCACGCCGGACCCCTTCAGCGGCGCGGGTGTGCAGGCGCCGGCCAAGACGCATCGCGTCCATCGCGCTCCTCGGCGCCCGACGCACACGGCAAGGGCCGAGCTCGCCGTCCGAACCGTCTCGGCGCCAGTGAGCCAGCCGGCCTCGTCCACCCGAGTGGTGAGGACGCAGCCGACCAGCACGCCGTCAGGCCCGGTGCCGCTTCCATCGCCGGTTGGCACGGGCGGAGGACCGGCGCCGCTCCCACCGCCCGGCGGCTAGGACTGGAATCCCTGCTAGCAGGGAGTTAGTCTTTGTAAGTAGGGATATCTCGTGGGGAGAAGGCCCAATGCGTCGCCGTCCGATGCAGGCATGGCCGAGGGGTCGACTGAATACCGGGGGATCGCGCGCGATTTTCGCGCTCGCGGTCTTCGCGCTGCTCGCGATGCTGGCTCCCAGCTCGGCGGCCGCCGACCCTCCCGCGATCTCGTACAGCATCGACGGAATCGCCGGCACAACGGCTGGTGGAGGGGCAGCACGCACGGGAACTACGTCGTCCTCCACTGGACGTCACTGCTACTCGGCAATCACCATCAGGCCGACAGCCGGTGTAACGAAGGCGTGCACCGCGACGAACACCGACGGAGTGCGACCCCGACGTCAGATCGCGCATCCCGGGCTCCCCGACTCCGGCCGAGCCCTGACGTCAACGGCTGGAAACACCGGTTGCACTGGCCTCGAGCGGGACGACGCGACCTCCGGGATTGCAAGCTGCACTCGGGACCTACTCGGGCCCTGACGGCGCCTCGGCAAGGCAACAGGCACTGCCGGACAGGCGTCAACGTCACCTCTGCACGCCTGACGTACGACCCGACGGTGGCTTTCGAAGGTCGGGTCACGAGCAGAGCGGCCAAGTCCGATCTCGTTCGTTGGACGTCGACTAGCGCAGCCGACACCGCGGTTGTGCAGCGTTGGGCGCGCGGCAACTCCGCGCAGCCGGTCGTCTTCCGCGGCTCGGGGTCGAGCTTCGTCGACAAAAAGATCCAGGTCGGACTCGAGTACGTGTACGCGATCCAGACCACCGACCAGGCAGGCAACGCCTCGAAGCGGGTCACCGTCACGGGCCTGCCGAAGATGCTGACGCTCGACAAGATGGCCTACATCCCTCGGACGGCACCGAACCCAATCCTTCGCTGGCAGCGGTGCACCGCGCGAGCTACTACCACGTCCAGCTGTTCCGCGGGTCGAAGCGAATCCTCGCCGCGTGGCCCGCGAGCCCGGCAGCTGGCGCTTCCCACGACCTGGAAGTGGGCGGGTCACCGCTACCGGCTCAAGCCCGGGAAGTACCGCTGGTACGCCTGGGCTGGCATCGGCCGCCGGTCATTCGCGAAGTACGACCGGATCGGCAGCGCCCGCTTCATCGTTCCGCCGGGATAGAACGATGCGAGACGCGCTGAGACCGGTCGTCGCGCTCTGCGTCGTCTCGCTCGTCGCTGCCGCGATGCCGGGCGCCGCTGCCGCCGACACGCCGACCATCTCGTCGTCGATCGACGGCATCGCCGGCAACAACAGCTGGTGGAGAGGCAGCACGCACGGGAACAACGTGATCCTCCACTGGACGGTGACCGGCAACCCGCCGCTGACCAACACCACCGGCTGCGACCCGGCGATCACGATCCCGGGCCCGACGACCGGCGTGACGAAGACGTGCACGGCAACCAACGACGACGGCACGTCATCGTCCTCGCGAACGATCAAGATCGACGCCGACCCGCCGAATGGCGTCAGCGCGTCCCCGGCTCGAGCCCCAGACGCCAACGGCTGGTACAACCACTCGGTCGGCCTAGCCTGGAGCGGAGCCGACGCCACCTCCGGGATCGCGGGAGCTGCACATCGACGAGCTACTCGGGGCCGGACGACGCCTCCGCGACGCTTCAGGGCTCGTGCCAGGACAACGCCGGGAACTCCGCGAGCGCGCCCTTCTCGCTGAAGTACGACGAGACACCCCCGATCCCCGGGTCCGGCACCGCAGCCCGGCCTCCGGATGCAAACGGCTGGTACTCGGACCCCGTGAAGATCACGTGGACCGGAACCGACCCGATGTCGGGCACGGCCGGCTGCACCGACGTCACCTACTCCGGACCGGACAGCGGATCCGCTTCGGCCTCGGGCGCCACGTGCACCGACAAGGCGGGCAACGTCGCCTCCGCGCCGGCGTTCGGGCTGAAGTACGACGCGACGCCTCCGCACATCACCGGCGCGACGCTGAGCCGCACGCCGGACTTCGACGGCTGGTACACGCACCCGGTGACGATCACCTGGGCGGGCACCGATGCCCTCTCGGGGATCGCGAGCTGCACGTCGGCCCCCTTCTCCGGGAACGCGAGCGCAACCGCGACGGCCACCGGGAGCTGCCGCGACAAGGCCGGAAACGTCACGTCCGCGTCCGTCCAGCTCAAGTACGACGCCACCGCGCCGGCGCTCTCCAAGGTCGGCGTCGCAAGCCGGGCCGGCTCCGACCTCGTTCGCTGGACGTCGTCGAGCCCGGATGACCGGATCGTCGTGAAGCGCTGGGCCCGCGGCAGCAAGGACGAGCAGGTCGTCTTCGAGGGTACCGGCTCGCGCTTCATCGATGCGAAGATCAGGAGCGGGCTCGAGTACCGGTACGCGATCCAGAGCACCGACCAGGCGGGCAACGTCTCGAAGACCGCCACCGTCACGGGCTTCCCCAAGGTGCTGACGCTCCAGAAGACGCCGTACGTCCCGCGCGCCGCGCCCAAGCCGATCCTGCGCTGGGGGTCGATGGCGGGCGCGGACTACTACCACGTGCAGCTCTTCCGCGGGTCGACGCGGATCCTCGCCGCCTGGCCGAGCAAGCGCCAGCTCGGGCTCGCGAGCAGCTGGAAGTGGGCGGGCCATCGGTACACGCTCAGCCCGGGCCGGTACCGCTGGTTCGTCTGGGGTGGACTCGGCAAGCGTTCCTTCGCGCGCTACCGCGCGATGGGCAGCGCCCGCTTCATCGTTCCGCCGGGATAGCCGTTAGGATCGGCGGACGGGGTCGTGCGACTGGGAGGAGCCACATGAACGTGATCGCAGCGATTGACGCCGCCCGGGAGCGGTGGAACGTGCTCGAGCATCCTTTCTACGTCCGCTGGGAGCAAGGCGAGCTCACCCACGACGAGCTTGCACGCTACGCGGGCGAGTACCGGCACGCGGTCGTCGCGCTCGCGCGCGCGGCGCGAACGGCGCACCTGCACGCGGAGGAAGAGGCCGCGCACATCTCGCTCTGGGACGATTTCGCCGCTGCGCTCGGCACGGAGACGCACGAGCCGCTGCCCGAGACGCGCTGCTGCTCGTCCGCCTGGGCCGCCGCCGACGACCAGGCCGGCGCCGCTGCGATCCTCTACGCGATCGAGTCGGGGCAGCCGGAGATCTCGGCGACGAAGCTCCGCGGTCTCGTCGAGCACTACGGCTTCGAGGCATGCACGGACGCGACCGCTTACTTCGAGCTCCACTCGGAGCGCGACCACGAGCACGCGGCCGAGGCACGCGCGCAGCTCGAGGGCCACGAAGACAAGCGGCTCGTCTCGCTCGCCGAATCGGCGCTCGCGGGCAACTGGGCGCTGCTCGACGGCGTCTCGTAGACAGCTAGCTAGGAGTCGGTCTCGCCCGGGAGCGGGCCCGCCTGCTCCTGCTCCGCGAGGACCTCGCGCGCGCGATCCAGCTGATCGGCTGGGACGAGGATCTCCCGCGAGCCGATCACGGGCATCCCGACCCCGATCGCGCCGCCGACGTTCGTCAGCCGTTGCGTGCACGGAATGCCGGCCTCTTCGAGCAGCGAGCAGATCAGGTCGGCGAGGACTTCGTTCGGGACGACGTCGAGGACGGCGAGGTCTTCCATGGCCGCAGTATCTCCTACAGGCGTCCGGCTTCGACGATCCGCTCGAGGAACTGGCGCGTCCGCTGCTCCCTGGGCTCGACGAAGATGTGCTCCGGCGGGCCCTGCTCGAGAATCCGGCCTGCGTCGAGGAAGCAAACCTGGGTCGCGATGTCGCGCGCGAAACTCATCTCGTGGGTGGCGATCAGCATCGTCATGCCGCCCTCGGCCAGCTCCCGGATCACGCTCAGCACCTCGGCCACCAGCTCCGGGTCGAGCGCGCTCGTGACCTCGTCGAGGAGCATCAGGTCCGGGTTCATCGCGAGGGCGCGAACGATCGCGACGCGCTGCTGCTGGCCTCCTGAGAGGCGGTCCGGGTACTCGTCGCGCTTGTCGGCCAGCCCGAACCGCTCGAGCAGCGCGACCGCCTCGGCCTCCGCCTCGGCCTTCGGCTTGTGCAGCACCTTCCGCGGCGCGAGCGTCACGTTCCCGAGGACGCTCATGTGCGGAAAGAGGTTGTACGCCTGGAAGACGATCCCGATCCCGCGCCTGACGCGGTTGACGTCGACGTCGCGGCGGGTGATCTCCTCGCCGTGGAGCAGGATCCGGCCGGCGTCGACCTTCTCGAGCAGGTTCACGCAACGAAGGAGGGTCGACTTCCCCGAGCCGGAGGCGCCGATCAGGCAGAAGACCTCGTGCTCGCCGACGTCGAGGTCGACGCCCTTGAGCACCTCGTTCTCGCCGAACGACTTCCGGATCTCTTCGAGCTGCAGGGCCCTGCCGTTCTCGCTCACCGCGCGCCTCCTGCGAGCTGCCGCTTCCGCTGGCGGGAGATCAGCCAGTCGGTCAGGCGCGCGAGCGGAATTGTCAGGAGGATGAAGAGAATCGCCGTGCAGACGTACGGCGTGTAGTTGAACGTCGCTGCCACGTCGATCTGCGACTGGCGAAACGCTTCGACCGGGCCGATCAGCGCGACCAGCGCCGTGTCCTTCGTCAGGCCGATGAAGTCGTTCAGGAGCGGCGGGATCACCCGGCGCACGGCCTGCGGGACGATGACGAACCGCAGCGTCTTCAGCCGTGAGAGCCCGAGCGACCGGGCGGCCGCCTCCTGGCTCGAGTGCACCGACTCGATCCCTGCGCGGTAGACCTCGGCGACGTACGCGGAATAGACGAGAACCAGCGCAACGATTCCCCAGAAGAGCGGCGAGACGGGTACCCCGGTCAGCTGGAGAGCCGGCGCGCCGAACCCGAGGATGTAGATGACGAGGATCGTCGGGACCCCGCGGAAGAGGTCCGTGTAGATGATGGCCAGCATCCGGATCGGGAAGAACACCGGCCCGGGAAGCCCTCGCAGAATCGCGATGAGGAGCGCGAAGACGAGGATGAAGACCTCCGCGATCAGGAAGATCCTGATGTTCAGCAGGAAGGCATGCGCGATCCCCTTCCAGTTGTCGGCGAAGACCTGGCGGTTGAAGAACGCCTCCTTGACCGCCGGCCAGCCGGGCGAGGTGACGACCAGGGCGATGAGGATCCCCGCGAACACGAGCGTGCTCGCGAGCGCGATCCACACGCTGCTCTGCCCTCCCCCCGAGCCTTTCAGGTCGGCCAGGATCCTCGAGCCGCGGCCGGGATCCGCGCCGACGCTCACCCGCTGAGCGCTACCTCAGGACGGGGGCGCCCGAGTTCGAGATCCACTTCGTCTGCAGCTGCTTCAGCGTCCCGTTCGCCCTGAGCGTCGCCAGCGCCTTGTTCACACACGTCACGAGGCTGTTGCCCTTCGCGAAGACCGCCCCGAAGTGGTCGCCTCCGCCCTTGGACGGGAAGCTGCCGACGACGACGCTGTTCGGGACCTCCTCGGCTCCGACGATGATGAACGCGGTCGGCAGATCGACGACGATCCCGTCGATCCCGCCGCTCTTCAAGCCGGAGTTGACGTCGTTCGAGTTGTTGTAGACGGCGGGCTGCTGGTCCGGCTTGATGTTCTTGACGATGTAGTTGTAGCTCGTCGTCCCGACCTGCGCGCCGAGCTTGTACTTCTTCAGGTCGGCCAGGGTCTTCGCCTTCGTGATCGGCGTGCCCTTGATCGCCACGAGCGCCTGGTTGGTGTCGTAGTACGAGTCGCTGAAGTCGACGCTCTTCTTGCGCGCGTTCGTGACCGAGACCTCGTTCACGTCGAAGTCGTAGTTCTTCGGGCCGGGCTTGAAGAGCTGCTCGAAGGGGACGACGACCCACTTGACCTGGTTCGACGTGAACCCGAGCTGCTTGGCGATCGCGTACGCGACGGCGCTCTCGTAGCCCTTCTGCGTGGTCGGGTCGTTGAACTTCCAGGTCGAGCCCTTCGGCGTGCCGCCGGCGAACCAGGGATTGAAGGCCGGGTTGTCGGTGGCGACCGTCAACTGGCCCTTCTTGATCAGGTTGAACTGGTCGGGCTCGCACGAGCTCGCGCTCGTCGACGAGGAGGAGCTCTTGCTCGAGCCGCAGCCGGCCGCGACCACGGCGAGGAGCGCGACCAGCGTCGCCGCAAGGAGCCATCGAGTCGGTCGCAGCCCGCTCACCGCTGGTGAGGCTAACACGCCAGTAGATGCCCACATGCGGGGTCAGCATCGGCACCGATGCGGGAGGCACACGCGCGCGCGAGCATTGGGTGCGGAGGTGACAGAAGTGAAGTGGCGCTCGGTGCTTCTCGGGCTTTTCGGGGTCATGCTCGTGGTTATCCCGGCGAGCTCGGCCGTCGGCGGAGGCCCGGCTTCTCCTCCAAGAGCGCGCCCGGCCAGATCGAAGCGCTCGCGATGGACGGTCCGTGGGTCGCCTACGACGTCGCGAGCGACGTCGGCCGGCCCTGCAACCGGGTGTACGTCTGGAACGTGCTGACGGGAACCACCATGGCCGTCAGCGGCAAGCAGACCTGTCACGCCGACGACACGAGCACCGGCTCGGGCGTTCGGGAGCTGGCGGTCGCTGCCCCGCGGGTGGCCTGGATCGTGAACCAGGGTGGCAACTCCGAGAGCGACGACTACCTCTACACGTCGTCGTTCCCTAGGCCGAAGGAGCGCAGGCTCGCGAGCGCGATTCGGACCGGCGAGGTCGGCGGCGTCGCGATCTGCGGCGGCCCTCACGCCGGCGGGCTGGCAGGCACGTGGATCAGCTGCCTCGTGGGCAACGGCGGGTTCCTGGGAGTCAACCGCTGGTCGACCGACAAGAGCGACAACGTGACCTCTGCGCGGCTGCAGAGGATCGGGACCGGGCTGAGGACGATCGCGTCCGGAGCCGGCTCGATGGATGCCGTATCCACCGACGGCAAGCAGGTCACGGTGCTGCGCCCGGACGGCAGCGTCGGCCTCTACTCGACGGCGGGCAAGCTTCTCCGCGTCGTCACGCCGAGCACGGCCAAAGACGCAGCGGTGCGCGGGGACTACCTCGTAGTCCTGACGAAGACCAACACGCTCGAGGTCTTCAACTCTCATTCGGGCAAGCGCCTGCACGTCTGGCGCGTGGCGAAGCGCGCAGCCTTTCTCGACGTCAGCTCGAAGTTGGCGGCCTACGCAGCTCCTCTGGCCGGCGGCCGTCTCCCGCACGCCGTGCACGTCTTGCGGCTGCCGACCGGCAAGGACAGGATCGTCGCGCAGAACCGGGTGCTCGCGAACGAGATTCGCGGAGTAGAGATCGAGCCGACCGGACTCGCCTATGCGCGGTTCGGCAGGGTCGTGTTCGTCCCGATGAGCCGGCTGCTGCGCTAGGCGGCGACGCCCGAGAAGCCCGGGATCACGTCGCTGCCGTAGGCGGCGAGCGTCTCGTCAGCTTTCTCGGTCATCAAGTAGATGTCGAACTGATCGACGCCAACTGACTCGAGCTCCTGCAGCTTCTCGGTGATCTGCTCGCTGTTTCCGAGCACACAGAAGCGGTCGCAGATCTCATCGGTGACGAACTCGCCGTGTGCGGCGCCGACGCGGCTGTGATCCTTGTAGTCGTAGAACTTCCGCGCCTTGACGTAGTCGGTGAGCGCGCTCGGGATCTCGTGGGAGTTCTCGCCGTAGCGCTCGATCAGATCCATGACGTGGTTCGAGACCATCGCCGGGAACCAGCGCACCTGGTCGCGCGCCTCGGCGAGGTCGTCGGACACATGGCTCGGCGCGCAGACGACGCACTGCAGCGCGGCCGGGTCCTTCCCCGCCTCCTCGGCGGCCTTGCGGGCCGTGGCCATGATCCACTGAATGATCTGCGGGTCGGCGAGCTGGATGATCACGCCGTCGCCGACGCGGCCGGCCACTCCGAGCGCGCGTGGGCCGTAGCCGGCGACGTGCATCGGGATCTGCGGTAGCTCCTTGCGCACCCACTTCAGCTCGAGCTCCTTCTCGTTCCAGTCGACCGCGCGGCCGTTCATCAGGTCCTTGACCATCCGCAGGCGCCGCTCGAACTCGTCCACCCTGACCGGCTTGAGGCCGACCACGCGGCGCGACGAGTCGCCCCGGCCGATGCCCATCACCATGCGGCCGTTTGTGACGTCCTGCATGGTCGCGTACCAGCTCGCGGTGATCGTCGGGTCGCGGATGCCCGGATTCGTCACGCAATGGCCGAGCTTGAGCGACTCGGTCTGCACGCCCGCGATCGCGAGCGTTGCGTAGGTCTCCTGCCAGAGGATGTGCGAGTCGTAGGTCCAGCCGTACTCGAAGCCGAGGCTCTCGCCGCGCTGGAACAACTCGACCAGCCGCGTGTACGGGGGGTCAGGCAGGGCGGTCAGTCCGAAGCTCAGCATCTGCGCCTCCCAGGTCGTGGGCGGCCTGAGCATAACCCCCTGTCTGCGGCTAGCCGGCGGCGACGCGAGCGATCGTCTTGTCGGCCAGGCGGTCTAGGGCCTGGACCGACAGCTCGAGGTGCTCTTCGGTCGTGTCCTCGAGCTTCGTGTGTGAGAGGCCGCGCAGGCTCTGGACGAAGAGCATCACCGTGGGGACACCGGCGCGCGAGACCTCGGCCGCGTCGTGCAGCGGCCCGCTCGGGAGGTGGTGCGAGCGGCCGGCGACCTCGGTGACCGCCTCGTCGGCGAGACCGATCAGCGCCTCGTCGAACAGGATCGGCTCGATGTTCCAGATCCGCTCCCAGGAGACCTCGATGCCCTCCTCCTCCGCGAAGCGCTCGGAGGCGGACTTCGCCTCGTCGAGCATCGCCGCGAGCGTTCCCGCGTCGAGGTGGCGCTGGTCGAGCAGACACTCGGCGGTCTCGACGACGGAGGTCACGATCCCCGGCTTCGTCACGACCCCGCCCATCGTGCAGACCGCGCCCTCGCCCGTTCGCTTCGCGATCTCGCGGATCTCGAGCTCCAGCTTGGCGGCTCCGGCGAGCGCGTCGCGGCGTCTGTCCATGGGCGTCGAGCCCGCGTGGGCGGCCTGGCCCGTGAACGTGACGAGGTTTCGCTCGACGCCAAACGTTCCGAGCACGACTCCGAGCGGCAGCTCGAGCGACTCGAGCACCGGTCCCTGCTCGATGTGCAGCTCGAGGTAGGCGGCCGCGCTCTCGAGCTGGCTCCGCGCCTCGAGCGCGCGATCGAGCTCGACCTCGTAGGCGCCGATCGCGTCGGGAAGCGAGACCCCGTCCGCGTCGTGGCGTTCACGCAGCTCGTCCTGATCGGCCATCGAGCCGGCCGCCGCAGACGAGCCGAACAGCGAGCGCCCGAAGCGCGCACCCTCCTCGTCGGCCCAGCTGACCAGACGCACGGTCGCCGCGGCCTCGCCTGCCTCGACCAGGCGACGGACGACCTCGACCCCGGCCACGACGTTCAAGGCCCCGTCGAGCCAGCCGCCGTTCGGGACCGAGTCGATGTGCCCGCCGATCAGCACGGCGCGCTCGCTCGCCCCGCGCAGCGTCCACCACTGATTGCCGGCCTCGTCGACCTCGTACTCGAGCGGCAGCCCGCCGAGCTTGTCGCCGAGCCACGTGCGCGCCCGCTCCCAGGTCTCGGTCCAGGCGACCCGCTGCGCGCCGTTCGCGTCGCCGGTCAGCTCCCGCAGCTCCTTCAGCTCGGCAACCGTTCGGCTCGGTGACAGCGGCATGGGACCGAGCATAAACTCGCCCGGGAGCCAAGGAGGTCGCCATGTCCGTACTGATCAAGAATGGCCGGATCGTCACCGCGGCCGACGACTACGCCGCCGACATCTACGTCGAGAACGAGACCGTCACGCTGATCGGCGAGTCGCTCGACCACGCGGCCGACAAGGTGATCGACGCCACGGGCAAGTACGTGCTCCCGGGCTGCGTCGACCCGCACACGCACCTGGACATGCCGTTCGGTGGCACGGTGACGATCGACGACGTCGAGTCGGGCCAGACCGCCGCGGCCTTCGGCGGGACGACCTGCCACGTCGACTTTGTCATCCAGCCCAAGGGCTCGACGTTCGCTGCCGCGCTCGAAGAGTGGCGCTCGAAGGCAACCGGCAAGCAGGTGATCGACATGGGTTACCACATGGCCGTCACCGACCTCGACGAGGGCGGCACGCTCGAGGAGCTCGCGTCGCTCCCGGACGAGGGCGTCACCTCCTACAAGCTGTTCATGGCCTACAAGGGCGCGCTCATGGTCAGCGACGAGACGCTGTTCAAGACCATGGAGGTCGCTGCCGAGACCGGCGCGCTCGTGATGGTCCACGCGGAGAACGGCGACGCGATCGACGTGCTCGTGAAGAAGGCGCTCGCCGAGGGCAAGACCGAGCCCAAGTACCACGCGCTCACGCGGCCGCCCGAGACCGAGGGCGAGGCGACGAACCGCGCAATCCAGCTCGCGCGCGTCGCCGGCTGCCCGCTCTACATCGTCCACGTCTCCTGCAAGGAATCCGTGGAGCCGATCGCGCTCGCACGCGAGAAGGGCTGGGACGTCTGGGGCGAGACGTGCACCCAGTACTTCTTCGTCGACTACACGTTCCTCGAGCGGCCCGACTTCGAGGGCGCGAAGTACGTCTACACACCTCCGCCTCGCGACAAGGCGAACCAGGACGTGCTCTGGAACGCGGTCCGGAGGGACATCCTCTCCGCGATCTCGACCGATCACTGCGCGTTTCTCTGGGACGGGCAGAAGACGATGGGCAAGGACGACTTCTCGAAGATCCCGAACGGCGGGCCCGGGCTCGAGAACCGGCTCCAGATGATCCACGAGTTCGGCGTCCGCGCCGGCCGCATCTCGCTCAACCGGATGGTCGAGCTGCTCGCGACGAGCCCCGCCAAGCTGTTCGGCCTCTACCCGCGCAAGGGCACGATCGCCGTCGGCTCCGACGCCGACATCGTCGTCTTCGACCCGGAAAAGAAGGTGACGATCACCGCGGCCGACCAGCACTCCAAGACCGACTACAACCTCTACGAGGGCACCGCCGTGACCGGGTCGCCCGAGGTCGTGCTGCTGCGAGGAAACGTCCTCGTCGAGGCAGACGAGCTCGTCGCCTCGCCCGGGATCGGCGAGTTCGTGGCGCGGGCGAAGTTCGGGCAGGAGCTGAAGCCGAAGGCCGCAACGGGCACGCGATGACCACGGCGACGACCTCCGAGAAGGCCCCGTTCGCGCCGTCGGCGCTGCTCGCCGGCGTCGCGCTCCTCGTCGGGCTGATCGCGATGCTCTGGTACGCGCCGACCTCGTACGAGATCTACAAGGCGCTCCACGTCCTCTGCGTCGTCATCTGGGTCGGAGGCGACATCACGCTGACGACGCTCGGGATCGTCTTCGAGCGCCGCAAGGACTCCGAGACGCTCGCGTCGATCGGCAAGGCCGGCGCCTGGATCGGCACTCGCGTTTACACGCCGGCGCTGTTCGCGGTCCTCGCGTTCGGCATCGCCCTGGTCGAGAAGGGCAACATCGGCTGGGGTCAGTTCTGGATCGACTTCGCCCTGGTCGGCTGGGCGATCGCGGCGGCGGTCGGCGTCCTGTTCGTCGGACCGGAGCTGGGGCGCATCGACGAAGCGGCGCAGAAGCACGGGCCCGAGTCGGAGGAGGTGCGGCGCCGAGTCAACCGGCTCTTCATGATCTTCCGGTTCGATACCGTGCTGCTGATCCTGATCGTGGTCGACATGGCCGCGAAGCCCGGCCTCTGAGGCTCGGGCGGAGAGGCGCCTGACATGCCCGACAAGCCGCGCCGTACAACCGTCGATCTCTCGGCCTATCCCGACCTCGTCGTGATCTACCTGGGCATGCGTGTCGAGGAGCCACGCGGCTACGAGACGGTCCAGCAACTCGGTCCGCTGATCGAAGCCACGGTCGAAGAGGAGCCGAACGGGCTGCTCCTGCACGAGCGCCTGATCTACTCGGAAGAGCCACTACACGTCGGGATGCGCCAGTACTGGCGCAACTTCGACTCGCTCGAGGCCTGGGCGCGCACGCTCCCCCACAAGGAGTGGTGGTCCGACTACCTGCGCGATCGCGGCGGCACGTCGTTCTGGCATGAGACGTATTCCCGGCGCGGAGGCTTCGAGGCCGTGTACGTCGACGTCGACGATGACGTGGGCCTGAGCCGGTTCGCCCCGACCGTGCGTGCAGAGGGGCCGATGCTCGGGGCGCGCCAGCGCGCCGAGGCCGACCAGGCAGCAGCGGGCTAGACCGGCGGGTCGGGGTCGTACTGGATGTAGCGCCGAACCTCCTTGGCGCGCTCGGTCGAATGGAGCCGCTCGACGAGGTGAAGGGCCATGTCGATCCCGGCTGACACTCCGGCGGCCGTGATCACGTTCCCGGTGTCGACGTAACGGTCGTCGGGCCGCACCTCGATGTCGGTGCCGAGCGTCGGCAGCGTCTCGAGCGAGCCCCAGTGCGTGGTCGCGGGACGACCGTCGAGCAGGCCGGCCGCGGCAAACACGAGCGAGCCGGTGCAGACGCTCGTCATCAGCGTGTCGGCGCCCGCGAGCCCACGTATCCAGTCGAGGACGGCCGGGTCGGCGAGCTCGGTGCGCGTGCCGCGGCCGCCCGGATAGACGAGCACGTCGAGCGGCGGCGCGCTCTCCCACGTCTCGTCCGGGAGCACGCGCAGCCCCTTCGCGCAGGTGATCGGCCCTTCGGAGCGCGCGACCGTGAAGACGCGCACGCCGTCGTCGGGCCACTGGCCGGCCCACGCGGCTAGCACCTCCCACGGCCCCGCCCAATCAAGCTCCTCGGCGCCATCGAACAGCGCGACTCCAACCACCATCAGCGCGTCTGCGGGAACCCGAGGTCGACCCTGCTCGTAGCCGGGTCGGGCCAGCGCGAGGTGACGACCTTCCCGCGCGTGTAGAACTGGATCCCTTCGGGCCCGTAGATGTGCAGGTCGCCGAAGAGGGAGCTCTTCCAGCCGCCGAACGAGTAGTACGCGACCGGCACGGGAATCGGGACGTTCACGCCCACCATCCCGGCCTTGACGTCGAACTGGAACTGTCTCGCCACGCCCCCGTCGCGGGTGAAGAGCGCAACGCCGTTTCCGTACGGGTTCTCGTTCACGAGGCGTACGGCCTCGTCGTAGGTGTCCACGCGCGTGATCCCCAGCACCGGCCCGAAGATCTCGTCCTTGTAGACGTCCATCCCTGGCTTCACGTGATCGAGGAGCGAGACGCCGAGGAAGAAGCCGCCGTTGTCCGGTGCGGTCTCGCGACCGTCGGTGACGACCGTCGCGCCCTCCTCGCGGCCGCGGTCGATGTACGACGCGACCTTGTCGCGATGCTCGCGCGTGACGAGGGGGCCCATCTCCGACTCGGGGTCGAGCCCGTCGCCGACCTTCACCTTCGGCAGCCGCTCCACGATCGCCTCGACGAGGTCGTCGGCAGCGTGGCCGACGGCCACGAGCATCGAGACCGCCATGCAGCGCTCGCCGGCCGAGCCGTAGCCGGCGCTGACGGCAGCATCCGCGGCCATGTCGATGTCGGCGTCGGGCAGCACGATCATGTGGTTCTTCGCCCCGCCGAGCGCCTGCATGCGCTTGCCGTTCGCGGTGCCCGTCTCGTAGACGTAGCGCGCGATCGGCGTCGAGCCGACGAACGACACCGCGGCGATGCCCGGGTGCTCGAGGATCGCGTCGACCGCGACCTTGTCGCCGTGCACGACGTTGAAGACGCCGTCGGGGAGCCCGGCCTCCTTCAGCAGCTCGGCGGTGAACATCGACGCGGACGGGTCCTTCTCCGACGGCTTGAGGACAAACGCGTTGCCGCACGCGATCGCGGGCGCCCACATCCACATGGGCACCATCGCGGGGAAGTTGAACGGCGTGATACCGGCGACGACTCCGAGCGGCTGGCGGATCGAGTAGACGTCGATCCCGGTCGAGGCCTGTTCCGAATAGCCACCCTTGAGCAGCTCGGGGATCCCGCAGCAGAACTCGATCACCTCGAGCCCGCGCGCGACCTCGCCCTTCGCGTCGGAGAGCACCTTCCCGTGCTCGAGCGTGAGGATGCGCGCGATGTCCTCGGAGTGGTCGTGGACGAGCTCGCGGATGCGGAAGAAGAGCTCGGTTCGGCGCGAGAGCGAGATCGTGCGCCAGCTCTCGAAGGCCCGCGTGGCCGCCTGGACGGCCGCGTCGACCTCCTCGACGCTCGCGAAGTCGACCGCTCCGGTCTGGAAGCCCTTGGCCGGGTTGTAGACGGGCCCGCTGCGACCGGAGGATCCCTCGACGCGCGCTCCGTCGATCCAGTGGCTGATGCGGGCGATCTCGCCGCCCGCCCGCGACTCGCGCTGTTCCGCTACCTCGGTCATGGCCGGCCTCCTCGCTCTTGCTGGTGCCAGCCTAGCGCGGAATGAGAAGCCACCCGGGCCGGCCGCTGAGAGCCGACCCGGGTGGCGCCGAGCTCAGTTATCCCGTGATCCTCAGGACCCGGCCTTCGCCTGCACCGAAGCCGAAGCCCTGCTCGGAGACGTAGAACGCGCCGTCCCGCCCGACCGTCATTCCCGTCGGGAAGATCAGGCCGGAAACGATCGTCTTCTTGGGCCCCTTGGGTCCAACCTGGACGATCGCGCCGGTCCCGGGCGTGGGACCTCCAGGCGTCGTGCTCATCTCGAGCGCGTAGAGCTTGCCGCCCCTGAACGCGAGCCCGAGGACCTGCTCGAGCCCTGTGGCCCGCAGCTTGAGCTTCAGGTCGTTACCGAGCTTCCAGACGCTCTGGTTCGGCACCGTGCCGTCCGGAGGCCCGAAGACGCCAAGGTTGCTGATGTAGAAGTTCGGAACTCGGCTGTTGTGCTTCCAGCCGTGACCATGGCCGTGACCCTTGCCGCGCTGAGTCGTGATGGCCGTCGGCACGACATGGCCGACCTGCGCCGAGATGTCGATCACGCGGCTGATCTTCCCGGACGGCGTGACCTTGTCCAGCTCGCCGTGGTTCGAGTCCATCGGGTAGAGCGCGTTGCCGCTGACGCCCATGCTGTACCAGGTCCCGTCCGGCTCGAAGTCCTCATCGTCCGGCTGGGCCACCGGATTGGCGGCCTGGAACGCGCTGAGATTCGGCGATGACCTTCCACATCCCGTTCTTGCCGACCTTGAAGACGCCATTCGGAACGGTCGGCACGCCGTGCGAGCAGCCCGCGCCGGCCAGGAGCCCGTAGAGCTTGTGGCCGAGGAACTGAACGCTCGACACGCCGCTCACGAGGTTCCCGAGCGCGGCGCTCGTCTGGCTCGACGGGAGCGCGTTGACCACGGTCGACACGTTCCCCTTGTGGTCGATCCTGGAGATGCGGCCGCCGAGCACCGGGTCGTTCGTGCTCCCGAGATATGGAGCCGCCGCACCCGACGCCTGCTCACACTGGCCGACTGTCGAGTTCGACCCGCCGAGGCCGCCCTCCGCGACGTAGAGGCCGCCGGGGCCGAAGGTCAAGCCGCGCGGGTTGTTGAAGCCGGAGGCGATGATCGTGACGCTCGGCTTCCCGCCCTTTCCTTTGTGCTTCTTCCCGTGGCCCTTGCCTTTCCCGTGGCCGTGGCCGTTGCCCTTCCCGTGGCCGCCGCCTCCGGTCTTGGCAGCCGCGACTCCGCTTCCTGCGAGCGTGCCAAGCACGAGGACCAGCACGGCCGCGAGTGTCATCCGTCTCATTCGAAATCTCTCCCTTTCCTAGCTGTCGAACCGCTTCGCAGACATCCCGTCCGCCGATACTGCGTTTCCAGCTTCCAAGGACAGTCAAACCTAACCGCCCTCTGTTAACAGACTGTTACCGCGCCGGGGAGCTACGATCGCACCATGGCCGTTGAGGCAGGGCTCGACGCGAAGAGGATCCAGGAGCTCGACAGGCAGCACGTCCTGCACTCCTGGTCGGTGCAGAGCCAGATCTCGCCGCTGCCTGTCGCGGGCGCCGAGGGCCGCTACTTCTGGGACTACGGCGGCAACCGCTACCTCGACTTCGCCTCCCAGCTCGTCAACGTCTCGATCGGGCACCAGCACCCGAAGGTCGTCGCCGCCATCAAAGAGCAGGCCGAGAAGCTGACCACGATCGGCCCGCCGATGGCGCACGAGACGCGTTCCGAGCTCGCGCGCCTGATCGCGGAGGTGACGCCCGGCGACCTGACGATGTCGTTCTTCACGAACGGCGGCGCCGAGGCGAACGAGAACGCGATCAAGCTCGCCCGCTGGTACACGGGGCGCCACAAGATCGTCGCCCGCTACCGCTCGTACCACGGCGCCACCGCAGGCGCCGTGACGCTCACCGGCGACCCGCGTCGCTGGCCGGCAGAGCCGGGCATCCCGGGCGTCGTTCGGATGCTCGACCCGTACACCTACCGCTGTCCGGCCGGACATCCGGATCCCTGCCCCGTCTGCTCGGGCGCGCCGCATTTCGAGGAGATCCTCCAGTACGAGGGACCGCAGAACGTCGCTGCCGTGATCATGGAGACGATCGTCGGGACGAACGGCATCATCGTCCCGCCCGACGGCTACCTGCAGTCGATCCGCGAGACCTGCGACCGGCACGGGATCCTGCTCATCCTCGACGAGGTCATGGCGGGCTTCGGGCGCACCGGCAAGTGGTTCGGCTGCGAGAACTGGGACGTCGTCCCGGACATCATGACCGTGGCAAAGGGGATCAACTCCGGCTACGTGCCGCTCGGCGCGATGGTGATCAACCAGAAGCTCGCCGACTGGGTGCAGGACAAGTTCTTCGCAGGCGGCCTCACGTACTCGGGTCACCTGCTTGCCTGCGCGGCGGCCATCGCCGCGATCGAGGCCTTCCAGGAGGAGGGCATCGTCGAGAACTCGGCCGCGATGGGCGAGGTGCTCGCCGCGGAGCTGCCGCGGCTGGCGGAGCGTCACCCGTCGATCGGCGAGGTTCGGGGCAAGGGCCTGTTCTGGGGGATCGAGCTCGTGCGCGACCGGGAGACCCGCGAGCCGCTCGTTCCGTTCAACGCTTCGGGCGAGGCGATGGCGCCGGTGGCCGGCCTCATGAAGGCCGCCATGGAGCGTGGCCTCTACCTCATGACCCACTGGAACGTGATCATCGTCGCCCCGCCGCTGACGATCACCCGCGAGGAGCTCGACGAGGGCCTGGGGGTCCTCGACGAGGTCCTCACCCTCGTCGACTGACGGGGCGACCGCCGCTCGGGACGAGGTACCCTTACGGCTCCCGCCGCCCGAGGGAGCAGCCAAATCCGCACCGTCCGAATCGAGGCCCCGTCGTCATCTGCGGCTACGCAGCTGGTCCGAGACCTTGTGCCTTTCGCCCAGACCGACATCGTCCCGCTCGGCGGCGAGCGCTGGGAGGTCCGGGTCGAGGAGAGCTCGGAGGAGGAGCTCGACGCGGTGCTGCACGCGATCGCGCGCTGGGCCGCCGACTGCCACCTCGGCGAGGCCCATGTGCTCGTCGACGACGAGCCCGTCGACGTCCCTGGAGATTAACCCGCGCGTTCTAGGGGCAGCCCGGTCGCGACGACGCGCCGTCCGTTGACGTCGTAGACGACGTCCACGCTGTCGTTCTGCCGGTAGGTGCCGGCGACGCCGAGGAAGAGCGAGAGCCAGCGCCAGAAGCCGAGCTTGCCCTCACGGGCCAGCGGTCGGTCGAAGAGGAGCTCGTTCCCCATGCGCCGATAGTCGCGACCGGCCTGCTGGGGAACGCCGTTGATGAAGACTTCGAAGTGGTCTCCCACTCCCGCCGGCAACTCCACGCGCGTCCCCTCAGCCAATGCCCAAAGAGGCTATCTCGCACAGAACGAGCGAACCTCGCGGAACGCAGGAGGTGCGTCAAACGGCAGCGCCGGCCGAGCTGGCGCCGCCTCCCGGGTCGGCGTCGCAAGCGACCGCCTTAGAATGCCACCCGCCTGTGCGCCGCCTGCTCCCGCTCTCATGCGTCGCGTTGCTCTCTCTCGCCTGCGCGGGGGCGGCGCTGGCCGGCAACGGCGGGATCGCACCACCCTCGCCCGCGTCGCCGCAGGCGCACGACATCCGCCAGATCTACTGGCTGATCCTCGGCATCACCGCGGGGATCTTCCTCCTGGTCGAGCTGACGCTCGCGATCTTCATCGTCCGCTACCGCAGCCGCGGCCGGGCGCGCGAGGTCGAGGGCCCGCAGATCCGCGGCCACACGAACCTCGAGCTCGCGTGGACGGCAGGGCCGGTGGTGATCCTGGCGGTGATCGCGGCCTTCGTCCTCTTCAAAGCCTCCGGGGCCCGGACCGCGCCCGCCGGCACGAATCCGCAGGCGATCGGGATCGAGGCGCACCAGTTCTACTGGCTCTTCACCTATCCCAACGGCGCGCGCTCCGTGAACACGCTGCGCATCCCGGTCGGCCAAACTGTCGAGCTCGACATCGGCTCGGCCGACGTCGCGCACAGCTGGTGGGTGCCGTCGCTGGCCGGCAAGATGGACGCGATCCCGGGTCGGGTCAACCGCATGTCCTTCCGGGCAGACAAGCTCGGCGCGTTCCCCGGTCGCTGCGCCGAGTTCTGCGGCATCCAGCACACGCAGATGCTCGCGACCGTGGACGTGTTGCCGCCCGCCGAGTACAACGCCTTCGTTCGGCAGCGGCGCGTCGAGCCACAGCCACTCGGACGCGAGACGTTCGAAGGAGTCTGCGCCTCCTGCCACGGTCTCGACGGCCAGGGCGACATCGGCCCACCGATCGCGGGCAGTGCGCTCCTCTCCGACCCCGCCGCGCTCACGCTCCTGCTCCGGCAGGGAGGCGTCAAGATGCCGGCCGTCGGCAAGACGTGGGACGACGTGCAGATGAGCGCGACGCTCGCGTACCTGAAGAAGCGCTTCCACCCGGGAGGCAGCAGTGGCGGCTAGGGCGGAATCCGTATCTCCGTCGGCCGTCATCTCCCGCGGCCGCGGCTCGAGCTGGCTGACGACGACCGACCACAAGCGGATCGGCATCCTCTACATCGGGACGACGCTCGCGTTCTTCGTGGCCGGCGGGATCCTTGCGCTACTGATGCGCGCACAGCTCGCGACGCCGAACGAGCACCTCATCCGCCGCGACTCGTACGACGAGCTCTTCACGATCCATGGGACGACGATGATCTTCCTCGTCGTCGTGCCGATCCTGGCCGGGTTCGGCAACTACCTCGTCCCACTCATGATCGGCGCGCGGGACATGGCCTTCCCGCGGCTCAACGCGCTCTCGTACTGGCTCTTCCTGCTCGGCGGGATCGTGCTCTACACGAGCTTCTTCGCCAACGGCGGCGCGGCCAAGTGCGGGTGGACGTGCTACACGCCGCTCTCGACCGACCAGTACACGCCCGGGAACGGCGTCGACCTCTGGATCCTCTCGCTCCACATCCTCACGCTCTCGTCGCTGGCGGGGGCGATCAACTTCCTGGTCACGATCCAACACATGCGGACGCCCGGGATGACGTGGATGCGCATACCGCTCTTCGTCTGGACGATCGAGATCTACGCACTGTTGCTCGTGTTCGTGCTGCCCACGCTCTCGGCCGGGCTGACGCTGCTGCTGCTCGACCGCCAGGTCGGCACGCACTTCTTCATCCCCGACCAGGGCGGGAGCGCGCTCCTCTGGCAGCACGCGTTCTGGTTCTTCGGCCACCCCGAGGTCTACATCATGATCCTGCCCGCGATGGGGATCGTCTCGGAGGTGATCCCGGTCTTCTCGCGCAAGCCCATCTTCGGCTACAAGGCGATCGCGCTCTCGACGGTTGCGATTGCGTTCCTCTCGATGCTCGTCTGGGCGCACCACATGTTCGCGGTCGGGTACCCGAACTACGTGCAGGCGTTCTTCATGATCACGTCGATGCTCATCGCCGTCCCGACGGGCATCAAGATCTTCAACTGGCTCGCGACCACCTGGCGCGGAAACCTGATCCTCGACACGCCGATGCTGTTCGCCCTCGGGTTCATAGCCGTCTTCACGATCGGCGGGCTCTCGGGGATCTTCGTCGCCGCGTACCCGTTCGACTGGCAGGTGACGGACACGTACTACATCGTCGCCCACCTGCACTACGTGCTCTTCGGCGGCTCGATCTTCGGGATCTTCGCGGGCCTCTACTACTGGTGGCCGAAGATGTTCGGCCGACTGCTCGACGAGCGGCTCGGGAAGCTGAACTTCTGGTTCATGTTCGTCGGGATGAACCTCACGTTCTTGCCTATGCACTTCCTCGGCCTCCTGGGGATGCCGAGGCGCGTCTACACGTACTCGTACGGCGGAATCTGGGAGTGGTACAACCTCGTCTCGACGATCGGCTCGGGGGTGATGGCGCTCGGCATCCTGTTCTTCTTCGTGAATGTCGTGAAGACGGCGCGCTCCGGCGTGCGCGCCGGGAACGACCCGTGGATGGCGGACACGCTGGAGTGGTACACGACCTCGCCTCCGCCGCCGCACAACTTCGACGGCGTTCCCTACGTCTCGAGCCCGCGCCCGCTGCGTGATCTGCGGCGCCGCATCTCGGAGGCCCGTGCCTAGCCTGGCCCCGGGTCCCTGGCTGCGGCTCGTGGCGTTCACGGCGGCCTGCGCATGCGCGGCGGCAGTCGTGAGCGGGGCGCTCGAGCTCGGAGCTGCGCACCGCGCGCTCGCGGCGCTCGCACTGCCACCGCTGTGCGCGCTCGTCGCCGCCGCGTGGATCGCGCACCGACGATTGCTCACGCCGACGGTGATCGCGCTCGTGGCGTTCCTGCTGGCGGCTCTGGTCACGCCGCGGCCGCTCCACCTCGCGTTCGCCGGGCTCGCACTGGCCGCCGCCCTGGTCGCCGTCGCCGCATGCTTCCGCGGCGAGCCGGCTCCGAGGGCGGCCCTGCGCGACTACGTGACGCTGACCAAGCCGCGGATCATGTCGCTGCTCCTGCTGACCGGCGCAGCGGGGATGTTCGTCGGCGCCCAGGGAGCTCCCCCGCTCGGGACGTTCGTGGTGACGATGGTCGGCCTCGCCCTGGCCTGCGGCGGCGCCAGCGCGCTCAACCACGTGCTCGACCGGGACATCGACCGGCTGATGCCTCGGACCGGCGACCGCCCCGTCGCGGACGAGCGGATCCCGCCGTCACGCGCGCTCGAGTTCGGGCTCGCCCTGTCCGCGTTCTCCTTCGTGCTGCTCGCGTCGAGGGTGAACGTGCTGACGGCCGTGCTCGCCCTGGTCGGGAACCTCTTCTACGTGCTCGTCTACACCGGGTGGCTGAAGCGCTCGACACCGCAGAACATCGTCATCGGCGGCGCTGCCGGGGCCATCCCGCCGCTGGTCGGCTGGGCGGCCGTCACCGGACAGCTGGCACTGCCCGCGCTCTTCCTGTTCCTGATCGTGTTCTTCTGGACGCCGCCGCACTTCTGGGCGCTCGCGCTGCTGATCAAGCGCGACTACGAAGCGGCGCGGATCCCGATGCTCCCGGTGGTGCGCGGCGACCGCGAGACGGCGCGGCAGATCCTGCTCTACTCGGCCGTGCTCTTCGCCGTGACGCTGCTCCCGTTCGCGTACCGCACCGCGGGTGTGCTCTACCTGGCGGCGGCCGTGCTTTTGGGTGCGGCGTTCCTACGGCTGGCGTGGCGGCTGCGGCAAGAGACGACACCGGCCCGTGCGCAGGTGCTGTTCCACTTCTCGCTCGTCTACCTGGCCGTCCTGTTCGTGGCGATGGCGATCGACCCGCTGCTGTGACTGAGCCGTCGCACCGGGAGCTGGAGCGGAAGAACCTCATCTTCGGCCTGGCGCTGTTCGGGGTGTTCCTGTTCCTGCTGGCCGCGACGGTCATCGTCGCGTTCGTCTACCTCGCCCTGGACTGACGGCCGGCGCGCAGACCGGCCGGCCCCGCCGACCTCCTGGCCTTCCCTTACTACGGTTCGCCCGGCCTCCTCCCCGAGGCGAGCGTATTCAGGAAGGTCCTACATGTGTGTGACGCGAGCGTGACGAGACTGTGACTTCTGCGGGCGCCGGCGCTGCCGCCGACGGGATCTTCCTCGCACGCCCTGAGGGCGCGGAGGCCGTGGAACCGGGAATGCGGCTCGCGGTCAAGGACCTGTTCGACACGGCGGGGCTCGTCACGACGTACGGCTCGATCCTGTTCGCCGAGCACGTCCCGACCGAGACGGCGGAGGCCGTGCGCCGAATCGAGGCCGCCGGCTACGTCGACGTGGGGAAGACCAACCTGCACGAGTTCGCGTACGGGACGACCTCCGAGAACCCGCACTTCGGCACGGTCCCGAACCCGCTCGCGCCAGGACGGATCGCGGGCGGCTCGAGCGGCGGCTCCGCCGCGGCGCTGGCCGCCGGGCTGGCCGAGCTCGGCCTCGGCACCGACACGGGCGGCTCGATCCGGATACCGGCCGCCTGCTGCGGCGTCACGGGCTTCAAGCCGACCTACGGGCTCGTGCCGCTCGACGGGTGCTTCCCGCTCGCGTCGAGCTTCGACCACGCCGGGCCGATGGCCAGGGACGTCGACGGTTGCTCCCGCGCACTCGAGGTGCTCGCGCCGGGCTTCGCTCCGACCGAGGTCGAGCTCGACGACATTCGCGTCGGCGTCCTCTGGCTGGAGCTCGCCGACCCCCTCGTGCGGGCGAGAGTGGACGCGGCGGCCGCGCGCTTCCCGCACCGGCAACGCGTTGACGTCCCACTGCCGCAGGGGACCTGGCCGGTGTTCATGCGCGAAGTGGCGGACGTCCACCGGGAGCTCTACGAGGAGCACCGCGACTCGTACAGCGAGAACGTGGGCGTGAAGATCGAGCGCTGCCTGGCCGTGACCGACGCCGACTACGAGCGCGCGGTCGAGACGCGCGAGCTCTACCGGGAGCACCTCCTGGAGGCAGCGGCAGACGTCGACCTCCTGCTCACTCCCACGCTCACGTGTGTCGCTCCTCGAACCGGCCAGGACGAGCTCGTCCTCCGCGAGACGCTCACGAAGCTCACGTTCCCGTTCAACGCGGCAGGCTGGCCCGCGCTGGCGCTCCCGTGCCGCTCCGCAGAGGACGGGTTGCCCGCCTCGGTGCAGCTCGCCGGCCCGCCCGGCTCCGACGCGCTCGTGCTCGCAGCCGGCGCGGCACTCGAGCGCGCCGTGTCCCTCGACTGAGTCACTCGAACGAGTGACTCCGAGGCGGTCCGGAGTGCCGAAATCTCTCGAACGATGGCTCGCGTCCGTTGTGGTGTCGTGCTGCTGGTCGCGCTCGTCGTCTGCGGATCTGCGCAGGCGCGCGTGGGCGCAGCCCCGAAAGGGCTGCACGGATTCACGCTGCGCGCCGACGAGGCCGTCGTCCACACGTTCGCGCGGACGCCCTCGTTCGGCTGGAGCCCGGTCCGGGGCGCGCGCACGTACCAGTTCGAGCTCGCGACCAGCCGGAGCTTCAATGACAACGCGATCATCTGGTCTGCGAACGGCCTGAAGATCCCGGCCGTCTCCGTCCCGATCTCGCTCCCCTGGATGACCGGCCAGCCCTACTCGCTCTATGCGCACGTGCGCGCGGTGACGTCGAGGGGCGCCGGCAAGTGGAGCACTCCGTTCGGCTTCAACATGCGCTGGACGACCGTTCCCGCGCCGGTCGCTCCGAGCTATCCGGGCCTGTTGCGCTGGAGCGCCGTTCCCGGCGCGAGCGGGTACACCGTCTGGCTGATCGACGCCGACAAGCAGTTCACGACGCGCACGAACATGGCCGACGAGCGCGAGTACTACACGTTCCACCAGGACCCGACGTGGACGGGCACGGTGTCGTGGCGCGTCCGGGCGATGAGGCAGCTGAGCGGCAATCCCGACAACGGGATCCCCACCGTCTCGTACGGCCCCTGGAGCCCCATCTACACGAGCACGAATCCTGCGTTCGCGACCGGGCCGCTAGCGGTTCAGCAGACCGTCTCGAAGGTCATCTCGGATGCAGCGCATGTGCGCGCGCACGAGGTCATGCCTGCCTTCGTCTACAGCGGCGACACCTCGATCTGGGGCAACCCGTACACGCTCTACCGCGTCGAGGTCTTCACCGACGAGGACTGCCTCAACCCGGTCTTCCGCGGCGCGATCGTGGGCAGCCCCGCCTACGTCCCCCGCGAGAGCGGCCCGCTGGCGATGCCGAGCGACGTCAACGGCGTCACCGCCGCGGGCACGTCGTTCCTTCCGGCTGGCGGCGAGCCCGACTCGAAGACGGCTGACGACATCACCATCAAGACGAACGAGATGGACGTCTCGTCGAACTCGCAGTCGGCCAAGGTCGACCTCTGGGACAGCGACTGGCCGAGCGGGCGCTACTACTGGACGGTCATGCCGGTCGACATCGTCCCCGACCAGGTGCTTTCCACGGTGCTCGCGCTGCCGGTCCTCGCCGGCGCGACGACGATCACCGTCGCCAACGCGACCGGCATCCTGGCCGGCGACCCGCTGCAGATCGGCTCGCCGTTCTCCGAGCACGCGATCGTCCAGAACGTCGTCGGCAACGACATCACCCTCACCGCGCCTGTGTCCAACTTCCACTCCGCCGGCGAGACCGTCATCCGGCCGAGCGGCGGCGTGAAGTACCGCGACGCCGAGCTCACACAGGACTCCTGCGCTGCCGGCCGCAAGCTGACGTTCGGAAAGTCGAGCGAGCCCGCGGTGACCGGCCAGTCGGCGCCGTACGCGTCCGGCCTCTCACCTTCCGGCAAGCTGATCAGCGCGCCGAAGCGCAACCCGAAGTTCTACGGGCAGCCGCTCGTCGCGTGGCAGCCGACGCTCGCCGCGGACAAGTACGAGGTGCAGTGGAGCCGCAAGGCCTACCCGTGGAAGACGGCCGGCAGCCAGACGACGTTCGCAACGTCGCTCACGCTCCCGCTCACTCCGGGGACCTGGTTCTACCGCGTGCGTGGCATCGACAGCCTGATGATCGGTCCGAAGCCCCAGCTGTCGTGGTCGAGCCCCGTGCGGCTCGCCGTGACAAAGCCGCGCTTCAAGATCGTCCACTAGCTCCGCTCGAGAAGCCTCTGGTCGGAGCGCCGGCGAGCCGACCGCCCGACGAGGATCGCCGCGAGGCCGAGAAGGAGCAGCGGGCCGGCGACAACCAGCGCGTAGAGCAGTACCTCCAGCTCCCGCACCAGCACGGACCCGGCCTCGTGGAGCGTCCGGTGGATGCGCCCCGGTGCGGCGGCCGCCTTCGGCTGGGCGTCGATTGTCAGCGCGATGCGAGCGAGGCTCGCCCGGCGGACGCTGGCGGTCTTCGAGTGGGTGAGCGCCGCAACGCGCGCCTGGTCACGCCGGAGCCGCTGCTCGAGAGCCACTCGCTTCTCGGGCGTGAGCTGACCCGCGAGTTGCCCCTTGATGGTGGCGATCTCGGCGTTGAGGCGCCCGATGCGAGCGGTCAGGTCGTCGACCCTCTGCTGAAGGTCCTTCAGCACGATCTGCTGACGGACGAGCTCGCCGTAGCCAGAGAAGTGCGCGATCGCGGCCTGAACACGCTCGACCGGAACCCGCAACGCGAGCTCGGAGTCGCCGCCATCGCTCGGCGCCGCGTAGCGGGCCCAGACGACGAACCCGCCGAGCCGCCGTGTGAAACGGAGTGCGTCCTGCGTCGTCTTCGAGAGGTCATCCCTGTTGTCGACGCGCACGGTCAGGTTCGCGTCGTACTGCTGCAGGCGACCCGCGACAGGCGCCAAAGCTGCGCCCAGGGCTCCGTGATCAGCCTTGAAGGCCTCCGGCATGGGCGGAGTCCTCAAGAGCGGACGCGCCGCCTTCGGCAGCTGGGTCTGCAGCGCCTGCTGATGCCCACTGGCACCGTGCAGCGCTCCGAGCCCACCGGCCACGGCGAGGCTCACGGCGAGCGTCGCCAGCCCGACGGCCGGAACGAGCATCCGGAAGTTGATCTCGAAGCGCTTCGGGCGCGGAGCGAGCGCGTGCACGCGCTCCCGAAGCGCAGGCGGCGCGACCGGGCGGGCCGCGCGCAGCTCGCGCGCGAGATCTCCGAAGCGGTCGTCCACGAGCTCAAGCGGCGACATCTGCGCCCACCTCCTTCTCCAGTTTCTGCAGCGCGCGGCTGAGGCGCGTCGAGCACGCCGTCGCGCTGATCCCGAGCACGCGGCCCGCACTCTCGCCGTCCAGCTCGAGCACGATCCGGAGCGCCACGACCTCACGCTCGGCCGCGGACAGCTGCTTGAGCGCCCGCTCGAGCTCGGGCGACAGGCCTTCGCCGAAGACGGCCTCGCCGGCCTCCTCGACATCGGCCGCCCAACGACCCTCGCGACGCCGCCTGCGGTCCTCCGCGCGGAAGTGGTCGAGCGCCGTCGAGCGCGCGAGCTGGCAGAGCCAGGTGCGCGCACTCCCGCGGCGGGGGTCGAACCGGCGCCAGCGCTCCAGTGCCCGGGCAAAGGTCTCGGCTGTCAGGTCTTCGGCCACGTTTCGGTCTCCCGTCAGGTACACGAGGAATGCGTGCACGCCGTCGAGGTGGCGTTCCGCCGCCTCCGCAAAGTCCTGCGCGCTCGGCTTCACGAAAGACATACGGCGCCGAGGGGCCTCTGCGTCACGCGGGCCGCAGGGCCCGGGCAGACTCGAGGACCGCCGCGCGGCTGACTGCGGTCTGGATCGTGACGTACACGCCGTCTTCGACGAGGTAACCCGACCACACGACGTACTCGCCACCGTTGTCGGACCCTCCGCCCTTCGTGATCCTGATGGATCCCTTCGGGATCGCCTTCCACTCCGTGGGATCGACGGGACTCCTCGTCTCGTCGATGGTCACCGATCGTCGGAAACTCTCCGCCGAGCCGTAGAACAGCTCGAGACCGGTGCCTGTCTTCTCGCCGCTTGCCTCCTGCGTCCGGCTGACACCCGAGAGCTTCAGACCGCCGATCGTTGGCCCGGCGTCCAGCCAGCCCTTCGGCACGTTGCCTGGGCGACCCGAACCTTCTTCGACCACCCCGGAGCTTTGGGTCGTCTCGCCCGAAAGCGGGCTCGGCCCAGAGGTCAATCGGGTGAATGCGGAAGTACTGAAGGGCTCCGTTCGCGCAAGGAGCACCCGCTCGTCCTGCCGCGTGCTACCCGTGCGGAAACGGAACTCGAGCGGCTGATAGGTCTTGCGGTCGATGGCGACCTCATTTCGGGCTGATCCGCCCCCGGGTGCAGGGAAGACGAGCCAGTAGACGGCGTGGCCGTACAGGGTCCCTTCTCGCTCGATCTTCGCGGTTCCGGAAGCCAGCGCCTCGCGATAGCCGGTCCAGAGCGCGACGTAGGCCGGGTCGACGTCGACGTCGATGTCGCTGTCTCCATCCTGGGGAAGCAGCACCTCGCCCACGATTCGACCATCGATTCGCAAGAGCGTGTGCACTCGTTTCAGGTCTCGGTCGCTCCAGCTCTCCATCTCGTACGTCGGCACGGTCGAGCGGCCGGTGCGGATGTCGACGAGCTCCTCGCCGGCGGGAACGCTCGTGATGAGATGCAGGACTGGTCCATTGCCGATCGCGGCCTGCGCGCGGTCGAGAATGCGGTTTCGGCCGCCGCCGCTGTTCGGCCAGAGCAGCACCGCCGCCAGCACGGCCGCGCCAACCGCAACGACGGCAGCCGAGCGAGAGACCGCGCGGCGCCGTGAGTGCCGTGCCGACGGCTGCGTCTCCACCACCGCGTCGGCAATCGCCAGCAGCTCGGGCTCGTCGCGCAGCGCTTCGAGCACCTCCGGATCGCGAATCGTCATGGCGTAACCCCCTCCTGTTCGAGCTCTGTACGCAGGGCCTCGAGCGCGCGGACGAATCGCATCTTCGCCGCGGCCTCCGTGAGCCCGAGGGAGTCAGCGATCTCCGCAAACCGCGCGCCGCGGAGCAGCTTCAGAACGACGACCTGGCGCTGTCCCTCGGGCAGCCGCTCCAATGCCGCCCGAATTGCGGACGCCGCCTCGGGCGGGTACTCGAGCGCTTCGCGCGTCGCGACCGGAGAGATTTGACGCCCGCGCTTCCGCACCTCATCGGCAAAGCGCCTCTCGGCGACGGTGTAGAGCCACGCGAGAGCTGGATCGCCCGTCTCCTCGAGCGATCCGACAGCCTCCGTGAAGACCTGCTGTGTCAGCTCCTCCGCCCGGTGGTGGTCGTGAGTTCGCCAGCGGAGGTAGCGGTAGACCTGGTCGTAGTGACGCCGAAACGCGTTCTCGGCAGCGTTCACGCCTGGTTTCTCGCTCACACGAGCAAAAAGTAACGAGACTTCAAGCCGTTGCCCGCACCGCGTCCTCGTAGACACGGTCGCGGGTGAAGCGCTCGAGCTCATCGCTCAAGAGATCGGCCGGATCGGGCGGAACCCCAGGGGGAAACGGCGTCGGCTCGCCGTCCACGTCGACTCCGACCAGCCGGTCGGAGGGCCGGTGCTCGAGCTCGACGTTGCGCTTCAGGCGCGATCGAAGCCACCCGGCGAGCAGGTTCGCCTGCGCCTCGGTTCCGGTCACCGCGATCCGCTGGACGTCGGCGATTCCAGGCCAGAGGGAGGCTAGCTGCGCCCGCCAGCGGCTCGTCCGCGCCCAGGCGATGTCCGAGACCGCGACACGGTCGAAGACCTCTGCCAGCTGCGCGTACGGCGCAGGGAGGCCAGGCCACTCGGTGCTGTCGACGATCACCCGGTCGACGGTGCCGACCAGCTGCTCGAACGGCCGCTCGCCGAACGGCGGCAAGTCGCGCCACCGGAGGAAGACCGGCAGGTCCGGGAGCAGCAGCGGAGCCACCACGCTCGCGGGCGCCTGCGACCGCTTCCCGCAAAGCCGTAGACGGATCGTCTCGGTGCAGATCTTTCGCTCGCTGCCGACCGGAAAGCTGTCCACTTCGACGCTCGCCTCGAGCCCTTCCGCGACGTCGGGCCTCGGGAAGAGCACGATCGTCCGCGAGGGGTGCCGCTCCGCGAGCCCGGAGAGCACGTCCTCGGCCATCTCGACCCAGGCCTCCGGCACCCAGGCGATGTGCGTCATGACGCTCGTGCGCTGGAACGGTTCGCCCGTTTCGGGATCGACCCGCCGAGCGCCGAGCTCGCGCTCGATCTCGCCAATGGATGCTAGTGCCGTCGCCACAAGCGCCCGTCCCTTTCCATCAGCTCCTCGGCGGCGTTGGGCCCCCAGGTCCCCGCCTCGTAGTTGGGGAACACGGGCCGGTCGCGCTGCCAGCCTTCGACGATCGCGTCCACGAGCGACCACTGCTCCTCGACCTCGTCCGCGCGAGTGAAGAGGGTCGCGTCGCCGAGCAGGCAGTCCAGGATCAGCCGCTCGTACGCCTCCGGGATGCCGGTCCGGAAGGCGCCGCCGTAGAGGAAGTCCATGTGCACGGTGCGGAGCTTCAGACCCTGCCCGGGCACCTTGGCCGCGAACTCGAGCGAGACACCCTCGTCCGGCTGGATGTGGATCACGAGGACGTTCGGGCGCAGCTCCTCGTCGGCGTCGTCCTCGAACGGCGGGTGAGGCGCGCGCTTGAACTCGATCGCGATCGTCGTCTCCTGGCGCGCGAGCCGCTTGCCCGCCCGAACGTAGAACGGCGTGCCGGCCCAGCGCCAGTTGTCGACCCGGAGCCTGGCCGCGACGAACGTCTCCGTCATGGAGTCGCCCGCCACGCCCGACTCCTCGCGGTAGCCAGGCACTTCCTCTCCCTCGATGAACCCGGCCCCGTACTGGCCGCGGACCACGTGCTCGGGTTTCGGCGCGTGCATCGCCTTCAGCACCTTCACCTTCTCGTTCCGGACCGACTCGGCGCCGAAGTCGATCGGCGGCTCCATCGCGGTCAGCGCGACGAGCTGGAGGAGGTGGTTCTGGAAGACGTCGCGGATCGCACCCGCCTGCTCGTAGAACTCGGCGCGACCCCCGATCCCCAACGACTCCGCGACCGAGATCTGAACGTGGTCGACGAACTGGCGGTTCCAGATCGGCTCGAAGATCCCGTTCGCGAACCGCAGCGCGAGCAGGTTCTGGACCGTCTCCTTGCCGAGGTAGTGGTCGATCCGGAAGACCTCGCTCTCCTCGAAGTACTCCTCCAGCTCCGAGTTCAGCTCGCACGCCGAGGCCAGATCGCGGCCGAACGGCTTCTCCGCGATCAGTCGGACCCAGCCCTTCCTCGACCGGTGCGTGCCGATCCGGCGCACGAGAACCTGGACGACGTCGGGCGGGACCGCCAGGTAGTAGACGCGGTTTCCCGCCGTCCCGCGCTGCTCGTCGAGCTCGCCCAGCACCGCGGTGACTCGCGCCCCCTCGTCCTCGTCCTCGAAATCCGTCGCGAGGTAGCGCATCCCCTGCGCAAGCGCGTCCCAGATGTCGTCCCGGAACTTGTCGCGGCCGAACTCCTGGACCGCCTCTTTCATCCGCGCGCGGAACTCGTCGTCGCTCAGCTCGGTGCGCGCGACCCCGACGATTCCGAACTGCTCGGGCAGCAGGCCCCGGAACGCGAGCGAGTAGAGCGCGGGAAAGAGCTTCCGGCGCGTGAGATCGCCCGAGGCGCCGAAGATCACGAGCGCGCACGGGTCGGGCGTCCGCCGCAGCTGGAGCCCCTCGAGGAGCGGGTTTCCTCCTGCTCGGCGACGGCCATCAGCTTCCGGCCGGCTTCACCGCGTGGCCGCCGAACTGGTTGCGCAGCGCGGCGGCGACCTTCGCCGAGAACGACTCGTCCTGACGCGAGGCGAAGCGCGCGTAGAGCGCGGCGCTGATCGCCGGCGCGGGAACGCTCTCGTTGATCGCCTCGAAGACCGTCCAGCGGCCCTCGCCCGAGTCGTCCACGTAGCCCTCGATCTTCTCGAGGTCGCGCCCTTCCTCCTCGAACGCGGAGTAGAGAAGCTCGAGCAGCCAGCTGCGCACGACCGAGCCGTAGCGCCAGATGCCCGCGATCTCGTGGAGGTCGAGGTCGAACTCGGACGCGTGCATCACCTCGAAGCCCTCGCCGTAGGCCTGCATCAGGCCGTACTCGATCCCGTTGTGCACCATCTTCACGAAGTGCCCCGCGCCGGACGGGCCCACGTGCGCGTACCCGTCCTCGGGAGCGAGCGAGCGGAAGACCGGCTCGAGGCGCTTCACCGGCTCGTCCTCGCCGCCGACCATCAGGCAGAAGCCGACGCGCAGGCCCCAGATCCCGCCGGAGACGCCCGCGTCGAGGAAATGGAGGTCGCGTTGTGCCGCTTCGTGGTGGCGACGCTGCGAGTCGCGGAAGTTCGAGTTGCCCCCGTCGACGATCGTGTCGCCGGGCTCGAGCGCGCTGAGCAGCTCCTTGAACGCATTCTCGGTGACCTCGCCGGCGGGGATCATCAGCCAGACCGCCCGCGGCGGCTCGAGCTGCGAGGCGAGCTCCTGCAGAGAGTCCGCAGTGGAGGGAACCTTCGGGTCGTACGTCTTGATCTCGTGCCCGTTCCGCTCCAGCCGTTCGGTCATGCCTGCGCCCATCCGTCCCAGTCCGACCATTCCGAGTTGCATCGCTAGAGATCCTCCAATCTGACTCGCACGATTCTGCGGCCCCGCTCCTCGAGTGAGGCGAGGTCGCCGGCGGCCTGTGCGCGGATCAGCCGCCGGAAGCCGAATTTTCGCCCGGGGATCGCGACCTCGTCGCCGGGCTCGTCGACGACCTGCACGAAGAGGCCGGTGTTCGGCCCTCCCTTGTGGAGCTGGCCCGTCGAGTGCAGGTAGCGTGGGCCGAGGCCGTGCGTCACGACGCAGCCGGTCTGCCGCGCCCGCTCGATGAGCGGCTCGAGCTCGGCCTCGCGCACCGGGTCGACGAACGCCTGGATCGCGACGTAGTCGCCCGGCTCCGCCTCGCCGAGCAGCGCTTCGAGGTCGCCCTTCGGCTCGACGTCCGGGTCGCGGCCCTCGGCCAGCACCTCGTTCGTCTTGTCCTTCGCCGCCTGGACGTTCGGCTGGTCGAACGCGTTGATCCCGAGGATCGAGCCGGCAACCGCGGTCGCGAACTCCCAGCGGAAGAACTCCTGCCCGAGCTCGTACGGGCTCGCGAGCCGCACCTCCGGCGCCTGGCGGTCGGGCCCGTCGCGCGACTCGCCGGGCGCGGGAACAAGGCCTTTGCCGTCCTTCCCGGTCGACTCCGCGAGCAGCTGCTCGGCCCAGAGTCCGAAGTCGCCGGTGTTCGGGTTGATCGTGGCCTTGTCGCGGCCCTCCTCCCAGCCGGCGCCCAGGTCGAGGCCCAGCTCGAGGCCGGGGTTTCCGTCGGCGCCCCGGCATGCCTCGGCCATCTCGTCCACGCGATCGAGCAGCCGCTCGAGGTCGATCCCGAGCAGCGCGGCCGGAACCATCCCGAACACCGACAGCGCGGAGTAGCGCCCGCCGATCGTCGGCTCGCCGTCGAAGACGCGCAGGAAGCCGCGCTCCTTCGCGAGCGCCTCGAGCTCGGAGCCCGGGTCGGTTATTGCAACGAAGAACTCCCCCCGCTTGCGGGTCTTCTCCCAGAAGTAGTCGAGCTGCGAGCGCGTCTCGAGCGTCGTGCCGGACTTGGACGAGACGATGAACAGCGTCGCGTCGAGGTCGAGCAGCTCCGTCGCGTGGCGGATCATCGCCGGGTGCGTCGTGTCGAGGACGTGGAAGGAGCTGCCCTCGAACGTCCTGTTCAGGACATGCGGCGCCAGGCTCGAGCCGCCCATCCCGAGCAGGACGAACGTGTCGATGACGCCCGGTGCGGCGACGTCCTCGACGAACTGCTGCAGCTCGCCGACGCGGCTGCGCATCCGCATCGGCTCGTCGAGCCAGCCGAGCCACTTCGCCTCGTTAGCTCCGGTCCAGAGGGTGGCGTCGCGGGCCCAGATCCGCTCGACCATCTCGGCCGGCGCGACGACGGTCACTGCACTCCCTCGAGGAATCCGAGCACGAGCTCGTCGAACTCGGCGGGGCGCTCCATGCTCGGAACGTGCGCTGCGCCTGCGATCGTCGCGCGACGCGCGCCGGGAATCTCGGCAACCAGGCGGTCGGCGATGGCGTGCATGTCCGAGACATCCTCGTCCCCCACGACAAGCAGCGTCGGGGCTGTGATCTCGCCGACCCGGTCGGCCAGGTCCGTCACCAGCAGCTCTTCCTCGGCCGTCTCCTCGAACGGGAGCTGCAGCTCGAACGCCCGGCGCTGCATCTCCGCGACCTTCGCCCGAACGCCCGGGTCGACCTGCTCGGGGCTTCGGCGAGGGCCGTCCACCCAGGTTCGCAGGTTGATCTCCACCGCAGTGTCGAGGTCGCCCGTCTCGAGCGCGGCCTCTTCCTCGGCCCAGCCCGACGTCACTTCCTCGGACCAGTCGTGCCCGGGCAGGCCCGGTGCGACGAGCACGAGAGCGGAGACCAGGTCAGGCCGGGCGATCGCCACCTCCAGCGCAACACGGCCGCCGAGCGAGCCGCCGACGAGTGCCGTGCGCTCGAACCCGTGCTGCCCTAGAAGCTCGATCAGGTCTCGCGCATGCGCGAAGCGGCCGGCCTCGAGCGGCGAGCGCCCGAAGCCGCACATGTCATGCCGTAGGACCCGGTGGCCGCGCGTGAACGTCTCCCACTGGGGGTCCCACACGCGGCTGTCGCAGATGCCCTCGTGGACGAGGGCGATCGCCGGACCCTCGCCGGCGACCTCGGAGTAGATCCTCATCGCGATAGCGGCTCAGGCCGAGACGAGCTCGCCGCGCTTGGCGCGGACGCCCTCGAGCAGCTCCGAGAACGAGTCGGAGAACTTCTGCACGCCCTCGCGCTCGAGCACCGCGACCACGTCGTCGTAGTCCACCCCCGCCTCGGCGAGGCGTTCGAAGACCCGGTGCGCCCCCTCGAGATCGCTCTCGAGCGTGAGCGCCACCTCTCCGTGGTCCTGGAAGGCCTCGATCGTCTCCTCGGGCATCGTGTTCACGGTCTCCGGGCCGATCAGCTCCTCGACGTACAGGACGTCCCGATAGGCCGGGTTCTTGGTCGACGTCGAGGCCCACAGGCAGCGCTGCGTGTGCGCGCCCTTCGCTCTCAGGGCATCCCAGCGCTCGCCGGAGAAGAGCTCCCTGTAGCGCTGGTAGGCGAGCTTCGCGTTCGCGACCGCCAGCTTGCCCTTGAGCTCGTCTGCGGCGCCGCTCTCTTCCAGCCTGCGGTCAGCCTCGGTGTCGACGCGCGAGACGAAGAAGCTCGCCACGGACGCGACCTTCGACGGATCGCCGCCGGCCGCGACGAGCCGCTCGAGACCGCGGAGATAGGCCTCCACGACTTCTGCATAGCGCTCGAGAGAGAAGATCAGCGTGACGTTGATGTTGCGGCCGCGCGAGATCATCTCCTCGATCGCCGCGAGGCCGGGCTCGGTGCCGGGGATCTTCACGAAGCAGTTCGGCCGGTCGACGAGCTCGTGCAGCCGCTGCGCCTCCGAGGTCGTCGCCACGGTGTCGTAGGCGAAGTTCGGGTCGACCTCGATCGACACGTAGCCGTCCTGCCCCTTGTCCCAGACCGGTCGCAGCAGGTCGCAGGCGTCCTGGACGTCCTTGACGGCCAGGCGAAGGAAGACCTCCTTGGCGTCGTCCTCTTCCGCGAGAACCTCGCGGAGCTGCTGGTCGTAGGCGTCGCCCTCGGCGATCGCCTTCTGGAAGATGGTCGGGTTCGAGGTGACGCCGACGACCGCGTCCTCGGCGATCAGCCGCCCGAGCTCGCCGCCGTGGACCAAGCCGGCGCGAGAGGTAGTCGATCCAGACGCTCTGCCCGAGCGCCGAGAGCTGCTGCAGACGCGATTCAGCCATATGTCCTTTCACCCTCCATCTCTTCGATCTTCTCAAGCCTGCGCACGTAGCGCTCGGCGCCGTCGAAGCGTGCGGCAAGAAACGCGCGCAGGAGCTCGGTGGACAGCTCGGCGCCGATGATCTCCGATCCGAGGCAGAGCACGTTCATGTCGTCGTGCTCGACGCCCTGGTGCGCGGAGTACGTGTCGTGGCAGACGGCCGCGCGAATGCCGGCGATCTTGTTGGCCGCCACCGATGCGCCGACACCAGAGCCACAGACGAGGATCGCGCGCTCGGCGTCGCCGCCGCGGATCGCCTCGCCGACCTCCCGCGCCTTGTCGGGATAGTCGATCCGAGGCTCGGGAGAATCCGTGCCCAGATCGACGGCCTCGTGACCCAGCGCGGCCAGCTCGGCGAGGATTCCCTCGCGCAGCTTCACGCCGCGGTGATCGAAGGCAACCGCGACCTTCATCAGGACCGTTACGTTACCCGGATGACCGACGCCGAGCGCTGGCGCGAGCTGGGCCAACAGCTCCGCGTCGACTCGATTCGAAGCACCGCGGTGACCAAGTCCGGCCACCCGACGTCGTCGATGTCGGCCGCCGACCTCATGGCCGTGCTGATGTCGAAGTACCTCCACTACGACTTCGACGCGCCCGACGACCCGCACAACGACCACCTCGTCTTCTCGAAGGGCCACGCGTCGCCGCTGCTGTACTCGATGTACCGCGCGGCCGGCGCGATCTCCGAGGAGGAGCTGCTCACGTTCCGCGTCTTCGGCAGCCGCCTGCAGGGACACCCGACGCCGGCGATCCCGTGGGTCGACGTCGCGACCGGCTCGCTCGGCCAGGGGCTCCCGTATGGGGTCGGAATCGCGCTCGCAGGGAAGAAGCTCGACCGACTGCCGTACCGCGTCTGGGTGCTCTGCGGCGACAGCGAGATCGCCGAGGGCTCGATGTGGGAGGCCTTCGAGCACGCGGCCTTCTACGAGCTCGACAACCTGACGGCGATCGTCGACGTGAACCGGCTCGGACAGCGCGGGCCGACGATGCACGGCTGGGATCTCGGCTCGTATGCCGACCGGGCGCGGGCCTTCGGCTGGCACGTGATCGAGCTCGACGGCCACGACGTCGAGGCGATCGATCGCGCGTACGCCGAGGCGGTCGCAACCGACGGGCAGCCGACGGTGCTGATCGCGAAGACGATCAAGGGCAAGGGCGTCGCGGCGGTCGCGGACAAGCTCGGCTGGCACGGCAAGGCGCTCGACGACCCGGACGGCGCGATCGAGGAGCTCGGCGGCGTTCGCAACATCGTGGTCGACGTGCCCGAGCCCGACCGCAGCGCCGAGCCGCACCGCTTCGACACGAACGACGACGTGCAGATGCCGACCTGGGGCGAAGGCGAGGAGGTCGCGACCCGTCGCGCCTACGGCGACGCTCTGGCCGCGCTCGGCTCGCTCCGCGGAGACGTCGTTGCGCTCGACGGCGAGGTGAACAACTCGACCTTTGCCGAGATCTTCGCCGCCGCCCACCCCGACCGCTACTTCGAGATGTACATCGCCGAGCAGCAGATGGTCGCGACCGCGGTCGGGCTCCAGGTGCGCGGCTGGGTGCCGTTCGCCTCGTCGTTCGCGGCCTTCTTCTCGCGCGCGTACGACTTCATCCGCATGGCGGCGATCAGCCAGGCGAACATCCGGCTCTGCGGGTCGCACGCGGGTGTCTCGATCGGCGAGGACGGCCCTTCGCAGATGGCGCTCGAGGACCTGGCGATGATCCGCGCGGTTCACGGCTCGACCGTCCTCTACCCGTCCGACCCGAATCAGACGGCGAAGCTGGTCGCGGAGATGGCCGACCGCGAGGGGATCGTCTTCATGCGTACGACGCGCGCGGCGACTCCCGTGATCTACGGCGCCGACGAGGAGTTTCCGATCGGCGGCTCACGCGTGCTCCGTGACGGCGACGACGTCGCGATCGTGGCCGCAGGGATCACGCTGCACGAGTCGCTGAAGGCGGCCGACGCGCTGGCGGGCGAGGGCATCTCGGCGCGCGTGATCGACCTCTACTCGGTCAAGCCCGTCGACGCGGAGACATTGCGCGCGGCCGCGGAAGCGACCGGAGGGCGCATGCTCACGGTCGAGGACCACTGGCCCGAAGGCGGGATCGGCGATGCGGTGCTCGAGGCGCTCTCCGAAGGTGAGGCGCCGGTCCGGCTCGTGCGCCTGGCCGTGCGCGAGATGCCCGGGTCCGGGAAGCCGGCCGAGCTGATGAGCGCGGCAGGGATCGACGCCGAGCACATCGCCGAGGCTGTGCGCTCGCTCGTCGGCGCCACGGTCGGCGCGCGCTAGAAGAGCCGCTCGTACAGCTGCCGCTGCCGCCGTCGCGCAGCGGCGTAGATCTCGGTGCGCTCCGGGTCTGGCTCGTAGGTCTCTCCGAGCGGCGCAGGGTCCGGGTCGATTCCGAGGCGCTCGAGCACGTAGACCGCGGCGCCCCTGGACGATCCCTCGCCGACCATCGACGCGGTCACCGGGCGCCCCAGGACGTCGGCGAACACCTGGATCCACTCCGGGCTCGAGAGCAGCGCATGCCCGGTTGCGACGATCTCTAGGACGTCGGGCAGAACGTCGGCGACGTCGGCCAGGCGGTACGCCATTCCTTCCAGCGCGGCCTGCGCGATGTCCTCGGCCTCGGTGGCGAGGGTGAGCCCGATGAGTGCGCCCGTGGCGCGGGGGTTCCAGCCGGTGCTCCGCTCGCCGCCGAGCAGCGGCAGGAACGTCAGTCCGTGGGCGTCGGGCCGCTTCCAGGCGAGCGACCTGAGGTCGATGTCAAGGATTCGCTCGAGCCACGCGTGCAGGTTCCCGCCGTCGGACACCGCGCCGCCTTCAACGACCCGCCGCTCGTCGAGGAAGTACGAAAAGAGTCCAGGCCGCGGTTCCGGCTCGCCCTCACGAAGCACTCGATACGCACCGGAGGTTCCGATCATCAGCGCGGCTCGATCCTCCGTCGTGCAACCGGCGCCGAGGTTCGAGCAGGCGCCGTCGCCGATCGGTGGGTAGACCGTTCCGGCCGGCTCGTCGCCGAGCGGCGACAGCAGCGCGGGATCGAGGTCGAGCGCGTCGAGCAGCTCCGAGTCCCACGCGCGGCCGCGCAGGTCGAGGAGCCCCGTGCCTGACGCCGTCGAAAGGGTGCTCCTCAGCTCACCCATCAGCTGCAGGAACAGGTAGTCGCCGAACGAGACCGCCTGCTTCGCCCGTGCCAGCGTCTCCGGCTGCTCGGCTCGAAGCCACGCGAGTTTGGCCGGCCAGTAGCTCGGGTGCAGGAAGCACCCTGTGCGCTGGTGCACACGTTGCGGGTCGAACCGTCGCGCGAGCTCCTCGGCCTGCGCCGCCGCGCGCCGGTCCTGCCAGAGAAGCACCGGTGTGAGCGGCCGGCCGTCGCCGTCGAGGAGGAGCAGGCTGTGCCAGAAGCACGAGATCGCGAGCGCGTCGTGGTCGGCTCCGGCCGCTTCGAGCACCACGCCGGCCGCGCGCACGAGCTCGTCGGCATCGAGCTCGGCCGAGCCGCCGCGCCCGAGGCTCGGCTCGTAAGCCTGCCGCGCCGGGTCGCCGACTTCCCGCGCGCGCTCGTCGTAGAGCTGAGCCCGGGCCGAGGAACTGCCGACGTCCAGCGCGAGCACCCGCACGAAGCCGGACTCTACGCTTAGGCGCAATGGCGGTCGTGATCGCATCCAATCTCCGCAAGGACATCGCGGGCTCGCTGCTCTTCGAGGGCGTCTCGTTCTCGGTCGAGCGCGGCGACCGCCTGTCGCTCTCCGGCCCGAACGGGGCCGGCAAGACGACGTTGCTCCGGATCCTCGCCGGCGAGACGGACCTGCACGGCGGCGAGCTCGTGTTCGCCAAGGACACCCGCGTTGCGCTGCACGACCAGCGGCCGCCGATCCAGAGCGGCCTCAGCCTGCGGGAGTACGCGCTCGAGGGCGCGGCCGATCTCGCCGCGACAGAGGATGAGCTCCGAACGCTCGAGCAGGCCATGGCCGACGGCGACCACGGCGCCGCGACGCTCGCGCGTTACGCCGAGGCTCAGGCACGGCTCGAGCATGCGGGTGGCTACGACTGGCGCGAGCGCGCGGCCCGTACGCTCCGCGGCCTCGGCTTCCTGGACAAGGACCTGGACCGGCCGCTCGCGACCTTCTCGGGCGGCGAGCTCACGCGCGCCTCGCTCGCCCGCGCGCTTGCGGGAGACCCCGACCTGCTGCTGCTCGACGAGCCCACGAACCACCTGGACGTCGCCAACCTCGAATGGCTCGAGCAGGAGCTGCAGTCACTGGACGCCGCCGTCATCCTCGTCGCCCACGACCGCTGGTTCCTCGAGGCCGTCACAACGGGAGTCCTCGAGCTCGAGGCCGGCCGCTCGCTCTTCTTTCCGGGCCCCTGGCACGTCTGGCGCCTCGAGAAGGCGGCCCGCGCAGCAGCGGCGGCGAAGACGGCCGAGCGCGTCGGCGTCGACATCGCGCGACTCGAGCGTTTCGTAGAGCGGTTCCGGTACAAGAAGAGCAAGGCGAAGCAGGCCCAGGCGAAGCTGACCCACATCGCGCGGCTGGAGGAGGAGCGTGCGGACGCAGCGGGTGAGTTCGAGCTGCTCACGCGGAAGAGCAAGTCGCTCGGCTTCGACTTCCTCAAGCCGAGCCGCAGCGGCCGCACCGTCCTCGAGGCGAAGGACCTCGCCATAGCAGCGGGCGAGAAGGACCTGCTCGCGGGCGCGACGTTCGCCATCGAGCGCGGCGAGCACGTCGGCCTCGTCGGGCCGAACGGCTCGGGGAAGACCACGCTTCTGGAGACGATCCTCGGTAGCCGCGAGCCGGTCGCGGGCTCGGTCAGGCTCGGCTACGGCGTCGAGGCCGCGTACTTCTCGCAGCACGAGGTCGAGCTGGACGAGCGCGGCAGCGTGCTCGACTGCGCGCAGCGCACGACCGGGCTGCCGCGGCCACAGGCGCAGTCGCTTCTCGGGCGTTTCCTCTTCTCGGGCTGGGAGGCACACGAGAAGCCGGTTGTGGCCCTTTCGGGTGGTGAGCGGCGCCGGCTCGCGCTCGCGCTAGTGGTCGCGTCGGGCGCGAACTTCCTTCTCCTCGACGAGCCGACGAACCACCTCGACCTCGAGAGCCGCGAGGCGCTCGAGGGAGCGCTCGACGCGTTCCCCGGAACGGTTCTTCTCGTCTCTCACGACCGCGCGCTGCTCGACGCAGTTGCAGAGCGGCTGCTCGCGATCGAGGAGCACGACGTCAACTCGTACGACGGCGGCTGGGCCGAGTACACGCGCCTTCGCGCGGAGCGGGAGGCACCCGCGAAGGAGCCCGCGGCGCCGCCGAGGAAGCGCGCGAAACCGAAGCCGGCGCCGGCCAAGCGCGCCAAGTCGAGCGAGCTCGAGCAGATCGAGGTCGAGATCGCCTCGCGCGAGGAGGCCGTCGCGAAGCTCGAGCGGGAGCTTTCGGAGGACTGGTCGAACGTCGAGACGCTCGCCGAGCACCGCCGAGCACGCGACGAGCTGCAGTCGTTGCTCGCCCGCTGGGAAGAGCTGTTCGAGCGCCGCTAGGCGGAGCTCTCGTCGAACGTCGCGATCAGGGCCTCGGCCACGACGCGCATCGGGCGGCCTGAGACCTGGCTCGCCTTCCGTAGCCGCGCGAACGCTTCCTGCTCCGTCAGGCCCTCCCGTTCCATCAAGAGGCCTTTCGCGCGCTCGATCGCCTTGCGCGCGGAGAGTGCCTCGGCCAGCGAGTCGGCCTGCTCGCGCAGCGCTGCCAGCTCCTCGTGCCGCGCGCAGGCCGTGCGGATCGCCGGCAGCAGATCCTGCTCTCGGAAGGGCTTCACCAGATAGCCGAAGACGCCGGCCTCGACGGCCCGCGAGACGAGCTCCTCCTGACCGTACGCGGTCACCATCACGATCGGGATCGGTCGCTCGTCCAGGATCCGCCGCGCGGCCTCGATCCCGTCCAGCCGCGGCATCTTCACGTCGAGCACCGCCAGGTCGGGCTGCTCGCTCTGGGCGAGCTCGACCGCCTCGACGCCGTCCTTCGCCTCCGCGCAGACCTCGAAGCCCGAGCGCTCGAGCAGCTCCTTGAGGTCGAGGCGGATGATTGTCTCGTCCTCGGCGACCAGGATCCTCATCGACTGATCGTAGACTCCCAGGCGTGAGCAACTGTTGTGCGCGCGGCTATGAGCGGGCCTTCGGGGCGCGCACCGCGCGGCGCGATGCCCGCCGCTACCGGCGGAAGGGCCTGGACAGGACGGCGCAACGGATGGTGAACGAGGTGGCCGCGAGAGGTGTGGAGCACGCTGAGGTGCTCGAGATCGGCGGCGGGGTCGGCGCGATCGAGCTCGAGCTGCTGAAGCGCGGCGCTTCGCGAGCCACGAACGTCGAGCTCTCGCACGGCTACGACGAGGAGGGCGCGAAGCTCGTGGCGGAGGCCGGAGTCGAGGCGCGGGTCGAGCGCCGGTACGGCGACTTCGTCGAGGACGAGGCGGTGACCGGGCCGGCCGACGTCGTCGTCATGCACCGAGTCGTCTGCTGCTACCCGGATCCCGAGGCTCTGGTGGGAGCCGCCGCCGGGCATTCGCGACGACTGCTCGCGCTGACGTTCCCGCGCAACACGTGGTGGACGCGCCTGGGAACGCGCGTCGCAAATGTCTTCTTCCGGCTGATCCTCCAGTTCGAGTCGTACGTGCACTCGCCGGAGGCGATCCTCGGCGCGGCGCGGTCGCACGGGCTCACGCCGGTGTACGAACACTCGGGCCGCATCTGGCGGCTGGCCGTCCTCGAGCGGACGCCCTAGCCCCTAGCTCACGACGGCGCCGACGACGACGTACGAGAGCCCGTCCTCGCCGGCGACGACCTGGCGCGTCGCCTCGGGTTTCACGAGCACGAACCGGCCGGGTTCGAGCTCGATCTCCTCATCGCCGATGCGCAGCACGCCGGTTCCGCTAACCGGCACGTAGATCTCCTCCTGGCCGGACTCGACCTCGTCGTGCTCCTTCCCGGCCTGGCCCGGCTGCGAGTCGAACTGGTTCACCTTGATCGCCCGAGCGTCGAGCGCGGCGGCGACCGGCTTGCGTCGTTCCTGAATCTCGGATGCGTCGAAGATGCGGTAGCTCATGGCGGGGAGGCTAGTGAATGTTCTCGCGCGCGCGTCTAACTGCGGGTCCCGACCCTCCCCCTGCTCAGGCGTCAGCCTAGCTCTGAAGCGCGCACGCGTCTGTGCCGGGACTGTGACGAAAGCGTGACTTGTCGCCGCGGAGCCGGCTCAGGCGACCGGGAAGACCACCTCGGCCCGGAGGCCGCCGTTCGAGTCGAGCTCGAGCGTCCCGCCGAGCTCGTCTCGGACCAGCGCGCGCACGATCGAGAGCCCTGTCCCGGAGACCGGCTCGCCCTCCACGCCGACCCCGTCATCCGCGATCGTGAGCACGACGTCGCCGTTGCGCCGAGCAAGCTCCACGCGCACCGACTGGCCGCCGTGCTCGAGCGCGTTCTGGAACAGCTCGGAGAAGACGAGCGCGAGCGCGGTCGCCCGATCCCCCGCCAAAGACACCGGCTCGAGCGCCGCCTCGATCGACTTCGACGCGCCGAGCCCCTGGACGAGCATCGCGCGCAGCCGGTCGAGCAGCTCGTCGAGCTCGACGTCCTCCTCACGCCGCTCGGTGAGCACCTCGTGCACGGCCGCGATCGCGAGGATTCGGTTGACCGAGTCGTTGAGCGCCTTGTCGGCGTCCACGCCGTCGGTCCTCGCCTGCAGGCGCAAGAGCGACGCAACCGTCTGCAGGTTGTTCTTGACTCGGTGGTGGATCTCCTGGGCGAGCACGCCGCGCAGCACCGCCCGCCCGTGCTCGAGTGCAACCGCCGCGTGGCTTGCGATCGAGCCGAGCAGCGCGCGGTCCTCCCCGGTGAACGGCGTGTCGCGGTCGCAGACGAGCTCGCCGATCTGTCGCCCCTTCCAGCGCAGCGGCACCCGCACCGCGTGCTTGCCCGCCTGGCCCTCCGGCCACGCGACCTCGCCGTCCTCGAGCACCAGCGCCGCGCCCGTGGCGTCGAGCGCGTCGACCGTCGCCTCGACGATTCGCTCGAGCGACTCCTCCAGGTAGAGCGACTCCGAGACCGCCTCGGAGATGCGCGCGAGAGCCTCGAGCTCGCCGACCCTCCGCTGCGCCTGGGCGTAGAGCTTGGCGTGCTCGATCGACTGCGCCACCTGCGCGGCGATCGCGACGAGGAGGTCGATCTCGGCAGGCGAGAACTCGCGCGGCTCTCGCGTCCGGACGTTCAGCGCGCCCTCGAGCTTGTCCCTGGCGAGGATCGGCACCGCGAGGATCGACTCGTATTCGTCCTCCGGCAGGTTCGGGAACGCCTTGAACCGCTCGTCGAGGTGCGCCTCGGCCGGGATCATCACCGGCTCGCGAGCAGCTGCGGCCGCACCCGTGATCCCCTCGCCCGGGCGCATACGCGGCCGGCCGGTCATTTCCTCGACCCGCGTCCCGTGCGTCGCCCGCAGTACGAGCTCGGACGCCTGCTCGTCGTAGAGGTAGACGAAGCACGCGTCGGCGGCGAGCGCATCCGCGACCTGGCGCGCGACGAGTGCCAACACCTCCTCGAGGTCGAGGCTCGAGTTGACGGCGGCGATCGTCTGCGTCAGGAGGCGCAGGTGACGGGCAGTCTCGTCCACCTCATCGATTGTAGGAGCGGCCGAGACCTTAGGGTTGCGCCGTGGGTCTGTACGAATGGCTGCTCGTCCTCCATGTCACGGGAGCGTTCCTCATGATCGGCGGGGGCGTCGTGGCCGCGACGCTGAACCTCGTCGCGGCGCGGCGAGACCGGAAGCCCAGCGAGGTCGTGCTCCTGTTCGGCCTGATCCGGATCGCCGTCGTCGCGATCGCGATCGGCGCCGTGCTCGCGTTCGTCTTCGGCCTCTGGCTGGTTCACAAAGCGCCCTTCAACTACGGCTACGGCGAGGGCTGGGTGATCGCGGCGATCGTGCTTTTGATCGCCTCCTCGGTCATGGGCTCGGTGGGCGGCCGGCGCGACGAGGAGACCGCGAAGTTCGCCCAGGAGCTCGTCGCATCGGGAGATGAGCCGAGCGCCGAGCTCGTCAGCCGCGTGCGAGATCCCGCCGCGCTCGTGCTGAGCTACGGAAGCGGCGTCCTTCTGATCGTCGTCCTGGCGCTCATGATCTGGAAGCCAGGCGCCTGATGCTCGCGGCGCTCCGACCCGACAGCTTCGACCTTCCGCTCTTCCTGCACGTCGTCGGGGCGACCGTGCTGTTCGGCGCGACCGCGACCATCGCGATCGCCGGCTACGCGAGCCGCCGCAGCCCCGGCAACTCGGCGCTGCTAGCACGCGTCGTGGTGGGCACCTGGCTGCTGGGGATCCTGCCCGCCTTCATCCTGATGCGGGCGGGCGCCGCCTTGATCGTCGACAAGGAGTTCCCCGACGGCGCAGACACGCCAGGTTGGGTCGGCGTCGGCTTCATCGTCTCCGAGCCCGGCGCCCTCCTCCTGATCATCGTGGGGATCCTCGCGTGGATCTCCATCCGTAAGGGCCGCGTCGTTCTCGCGGTGCCGATCCTCGCGAGCATCTACCTGCTCGCGCTCGCGGTCGCCTGGTTTGCGATGACCGGCAAGCCGTAGGCCGCTTACAGAAGCCTTACGCGGGACCCGATTTCCCCTTGCAGCGGCCGGATAGCGTAGCCGCAGGATGTCAGTACCGGCCTCAAGGCTCCTCGACACGCCCGGCTACGTCGTGGCCGACTCGCGCGGCCGGGTCGTCGGGCTGGTCGAGTGCCCGATGTACGGGACCGAGCCGGACCTTCCTGATGCCCTCTCCGTCCGCCGGAAGGGGCTCTTCTTCGCGCACCGGCGCCACCTCGTCCCGGCCGAGACGATCGAGGAGATCGACCAGACGACCGGCGTCGTCGAGCTGAGCGTCGAGCGCGACGCTCTCGGCAGCTTCCTCTAGCGCGACGTGAGAGAATGAGCACCGGTCTCGCTGCTCTGCGGCAGTCGAGATCAAACTGACGGCCGACTGCGAGCTGCTGGATTTTTCCGCAGCTCGCGGTCGTTGTGGACTCAGAGCACCGACAGGTAGCGGTCGCGCTCCCAGTCCGTCAGCTGCACGCGGTAGTCGTCCCACTCCTTCCGCTTGAGCTCGACGTAGCGGTCGAAGATGTGCGGGCCGAGGGCGGTCCGCACGAGCTCCGACTGGGCCAGCTCGTCGATCGCCTCGCCCAGCGTCTCCGGGAGCGAGACGATCCCGCGCTCGCGCCGCTGCTCGGGCGTCAGGTGGTAGAGGTTCGTCTCCATCGGTGCAGGGAGCTCGTAGCCGCGCTCGATCCCCTCGAGGCCGGCGTGGAGGAGCGTCGCGAACGTCAGATACGGGTTGCAGGCGGGGTCGGGGCAGCGGATCTCCGCGCGGGTCGCCTGCTCGGAACCCGGCTTGTAGAGCGGGATCCGGATCAGCGCCGAGCGGTTGCGCTGCGACCAGGCCACGTAGACCGGAGCCTCGTAGCCGGGCACGAGCCGCTTGTACGAGTTGACCCACTGCGCGAAGACCGCGGAGATCTCGCGCGCGTGCCGCAGCTGGCCGGCGATGAAGGCCTTGCCGACCTCGGAGAGATGCCACTCGTCGTCCTCGTCGAAGAAGGCGTTGCGGCCCTCGGTGAAGAGCGACTGGTGCGTGTGCATCCCCGAGCCGTTCTCGCCGAAGATCGGCTTCGGCATGAACGTCGCGTGGTAGCCGGCCTTCTTGGCGATCTCCTTGACGATCAGGCGGTACGTGACCGTGTGGTCGGCCATCGTCAGCGCGGGCGCGAAGCGCATGTCGATCTCGTGCTGGGAGGGACCGACCTCGTGGTGCACGTACTCGATCGGTATCCCGACCGTCTCGAGCGCGCGCACGGTCTCCTGGCGCAGCTCGCTCGCGGCGTCCATCGTCGTCATCGCGAAGTAACCGCCCTCGTCGAGCGTCTCGGTGCCGCGGTCGTCCTTGAAGAGGAAGTACTCGAGCTCCGGCCCGACGTTGAACGTGTCGAAGCCGAGACCGGCCATGCGGTCGAGCGCGCGTCGGAGGACATACCGCGGGTCGCCCTCGTACGGCTGGCCGTCCGGCGTGACGACGTCGCAGATCATCCGCGCGACCCTCGTCTCGCCTTCCTTCCACGGCATCGGCGTGAACGTCTCGGGGTCGGGGATGGCGACCATGTCCGACTCCTCGATCGCGTTGAAGCCCGTGATCGACGAACCGTCGAAGCCCATCCCGTCGTCGAGCGCGGCCTCGATCTCGCTCGGCGTGACCGCGAAGCTCTTCAGGTGCCCCTCGATGTCCGTGAACCAGAGGAGCAGGAACTCGATCTTCTCCTCCTGAATCCTCGCCAGGACGTCCTTCCGAGCCTTCGGATCGCTCGTCGCCCTCGGCTTGCTCTCGACCTGCGCCACGCTCGTTCCTCCCTTCAAACACAGAAGCCCCGGACGCCCAGGCGTCCGAGGCCTCGTCGCCTACGAACCGGTCACAGACTAACACCGCTGGTCGATATTCAAACGAACCGACCGGTCATTTCAGACGGATGCGCGGCGAAGCCCCGCATCCTGAAAACGGCGTCGCGAGGCGACGCCTCAGCCGATGGGGTCTGACGTCGGGGCGAGTTCGGCGAGCTCGGGCTCGCGGCCCTTGTGCCCGATCGCCCGACCGTAGAGCGCGAGCGCGGGAGTGATCACGAGCGCGCCCGCGCCGAGCGCCGCGGGAATCCCCCAGACGTTTCCGATCCCGCCGAGGACGGGGCCGCCTGCCGCCTGGCCGACCGCGTTCGCCTGGCCGCTGAGCGAGATCACCGTCGCCCGCACGCTCGAGTCCGTGATCTGCTCGTTGAGCCACGTCATGTAGAGCGGGTTGCTGAGGCCGCGAGCGAGCGAGACCGTGAGCGTCGCGGCGATCGCGAGCCACGTCGAGCCCGTGAGCGCGAACGCGAGCTGGGCGACGAGCAGGATGAGCGTGAGCGAGAAGAGCGTGCGCGCGACGCCCTGCGTGCCCGTGCGCTCGTAGCGCTTCAGCAGGCGTCCGACGGCGAAGAAGCCGAGCGCCATCGTCACGAGCGCGAAGATGCCGAACCAGACGACCGGCTCGAGATCGCCGAGAGCCGGTAGCCCGATGTCGCGGAGGAAGTGCGCCTCCTTGAGCCGGTCGAACGACTCGCTCGACGCGCCCAGGAACAGCTCGACGGCGATCAGCGTCATCACGATCGGCCGGGCCCAGGCGAACCGGCCGCCGCTCACGGCGGTCGTCCGGAGCTGGGCGAGCGCAGAGGCACGGTGCTCACGCGGGTGCCGCACGAAGCCGGTCTCGGGCATGAGGACGATGCAGGCGAGCCCGGAGAGCAGCGTGATCACACCGCCCGCTATGACGGCCGCCCGCAGCGAGACCGTTCCCAACCCGACGAGCAGGACGAGCCCGGCGAACGAGCCCGCATAGGCCACCCGGGCGCCGCGCAGGAAGATCGGCCCAACGTTCTCGGCGCCGACCTCGTCGGTGATCCAGGCCTCGTACGAGCCGCTCGTGAACGTGTACGAGAGACCCCAGAGCGCCCACAGGGCGATCACGAGCCAGGGCGCGGAGGCGACGCCGACCAGCAGCCAGGTCGTCCCCATCCCCAGGTAGCCGATCACGAGCGAGAGGCGGCGGCCGTACGTGTCCGCGACGACGCCCGTCGGGATCTCGAAGAGGAACACGGCCGCCTCCATCGCCGTCCCCATGAGGACGAGCTGAAGCGGCGAGAGGTGCAGGTCCTGTACCAGGTAGACGGCGACCACGACCCACGTGGGCATCGAGAGCAGGAACTCGAGGCCGTAGAAGACCGTGGCGGCCGGGAGCCGCCTCATCCCGACCGCTTCAGCTTCCCGTGTTTCTTCGCGTACCACTCACCCCTGCGGAAGGTCCAGAGGCCGAGCGGGACCGCCACGATCCCGATCACGATCAGCGGCCAGATGTCGCTCCAGAGATCGGTCAGGCCCGCGCCGTCGAGGATCGCCGCGCGGCAGCCTTCGAGTGCGTAGGTCGCCGGCGAGATCTTCGAGAGGACCTGCATCCAGCCGGGCAGCACCGAGATCGGGTAGTAGACGCCCGAGACCACGAGCAGGAGCCCCTGCGCAACGAATCCGAGCTGCGTCCCCTTCTCGGGCGAGATCAGCGGGAGGACCGCCGTCATCATCCCGACGCCGATGAAGGAGATCGAAGCGATCATCAGCAGCACGAGCGCCGCCGTGTAGTTCGCGTCCGGGAGGCTCAGGCTGAAGAACACGGCGACCACGCCGAACAGGAGCACGGCGCGCACGACGCCGTAACCGATCGCGAAGATGCCCATGCCGAGCAGGTGAGCGGGCCGCGAGAGCGGGGCCATGAAGGTGTACTCGATCGTCCCCTCCCAGCGCTCCCATGCGACGGTCTCGGTGAGGATCTCGAAGATGATCCCGAGGTAGGCCCAGATGACGGCGCCGACCAGCAGGATGGTCGTCAGCTCGTTGACGTTCACCTTGCCGCCCATCGCCGGGATGCCCTCGGCGATGAAGACGATCGTGAGCGTGTTCGCGACCGTCCAGATGAAGAACGCGACGTCCCACCAGATGTAGCGCTTGACGAGGTAGATGTTGCGCTCGACGACGCCCCCGAGGCCGATCAGCTCGTGGCGCAGCGCGAGGCTCATTGCCCTCATATCGCCTCCTTCGATCCGGGCGCCCCCGGAAAGCGGCGCAGACGGACGCACGGGCGAGCCCGCGCGTCCTGATGGCGGCATCGCAAGCGACGCCTCATGACTCACCTCCTCCGTTCTCGAACGCGTGGCCGCTCGCGGCGAAGAACGCCTCCTCGAGCGTGTCCGCGCTGTAGCGGGCCTTCAGCTCGTCGGCGGGCTCGAGGCAGAGCAGCTTGCCGTTGTCGAGGATCCCGACGCGGTCCGCGAGGGTCTCGGCCTCGGCGAGGTCGTGCGTGCAGAGCAGGACGGACGCGTCGTGCTCGGCGCGCACCTCGCGGATGAACTGCTGCACCTCCTGCTTCGAGCGCGGGTCGAGACCGGTGGTCGGCTCGTCCAGCAGCAGCAGAATCGGCGCGGTCAGAAGAGCGCGCGCGAGCGCGACCTTCTGCTGCATGCCGCGCGACAGGCCCTCCATCGGGTCGCCGCGTCGGTCGTCGGGAAAACCGACCCGCTTGAGGATCTCCGGGATCTGGTCACGCGTCTCCGAGCTGCGCATGCCGTAGAAGCGCGCCGCGTAGCTCAGGTTCTCGACCGCGGACATCTTCTTGAAGAAGGAGGCCTCGACCGAGACCCGGTTCACCATCTGGCGAACGGCCCGCGTGTCGCGGAACGCGTCGTGCCCGAAGACGCGGGCGCTGCCGCCGTCCGGGATGAGCAGCGTCGAGAGCAGCCGGACCAGCGTCGATTTGCCCGAGCCGTTTTGCCCGAGCACCGCGACGCACTCGCCGCGCTCGACCTCGAACGTCACGCCGTCAAGTGCGGTGACGCGCCGCTTGCCGCGGCGGCCGTCACGGCGGACGAACTCCTTGCGCAAGTTGTCGACTTCCAGGGCTTTCATCAGTTGCTCCAACTCGACGGGACACGGAAAGTGCGCGCTCGCCTACGAGGCGGCGCGCGCGGAAACCGGAGTCAGGCGAGGAGCAACATCGCCGACCGAGGGTACCTACGCATTGCGAAGACCGCAACACAAAGTCCCTCTAGACAGCGTCCGCGCTCTTCACTACTCTGGGCTGCAGCGTCGGCCGCGGAAGGCAGGCGCGGAGGCATTGGGGCCTCAGGACTTCAGAGTCCTGGGCCCTTTTTGTTTGGTCCGAAAGGAGTGAGCATGGCGGCGGAAGAGACGAGGCACTACCTGGCGAACGGCTCCGCGGAGAAGCCGGCGCCAAAAGAAACACTCGAGTGGGCCGGCGAGACGCAGGCCCAGATGGTCGACCTGAAGTTCTGCGACCTGCTCGGCACATGGCAGCACGTGACGCTGCCGATCACGGCATTCGACGAGTCCGCGTTCGACGAGGGGCTCGGCTTCGACGGCTCCTCCATCCGCGGCTGGCAGAGCATCGCCGAGTCGGACATGTTGCTCATGCCCGACCCCGCCAGCGCCGTGCTCGACCCCTTCACCGAGGCGCCGACGCTCTCGCTCGTCTGCGAGATTGCCGACCCGCTCACGAAGGAGGGCTACGCCAAGGACCCGCGGCTGATCGCCCGCCGGGCCGAGCAGTACCTGACCGAGACCGGGATCGCCGACACGGCGTACTTCGGCCCTGAGTGCGAGTTCTTCGTGCTCGACTCGGTCTCGTACGAGCTGGCCGACCACCGCTCGCACTACGCCATCGACTCCGCCGAGGGCCACTGGAACTCCGGCGAGCCAGGGCTCGGCTACACGGTGCGGCCGAAGGAGGGCTACTTCCCGCCGGCGCCGCACGACACGCTGCACGATCTCCGCAGCGCGATGGTGCTGACGCTCGAGCGGCTCGGAATCCCGTGCGAGTTCCACCACCACGAGGTCGCCTCCGGCGGGCAGTGCGAGATCGACCTGCGCTACCAGCCGCTGACGCGGATGGCCGACCAGATCATGACCTACAAGTACGTCGTCAAGAACGTCGCGCGGGCCGCGGGCAAGACCGTGACGTTCATGCCGAAGCCGCTTTACGGCGACAACGGCTCGGGCATGCACACCCACCAGTCCCTCTGGAAGGAGAGCACGCCGCTGATGGCGGACCGGTCGGGCTACGCGGGGCTCTCGCAGCTCGCGCGCGCCTACGTGGGCGGCCTGCTCACGCACGCGCCCGCGCTGCTCGCGTTCTGCGCGCCGACCACAAACTCGTACCGGCGGCTCGTGCCCGGCTTCGAGGCTCCGGTCAACCTCGTCTACTCCCAGCGGAACCGCTCGGCCTGCATCCGCATCCCGATGTACTCCGAGTCGCCGAAGGCCAAGCGGATCGAGTTCCGGTGCCCGGACGCGGCCGCGAACCCCTATCTCGCGTTCTCGGCGATGCTGATGGCCGGCATCGACGGGATCCAGAAGGGGCTCGACGCGGGCGAGCCCGCGGACTGGGATCTCTTCGAAGAGGACCGCGGCGTCGCCCAGGTGCCGGGCTCGCTGGCGGAGGCACTCGACGCGCTCGAGAGAGACCACGAGTTCCTGCTCGAGGGCGGCGTCTTCTCGGAGGAGCTCATCCGCACCTGGATCGACTACAAGCGGGCCAACGAGGTCGACGTCGTGCGGTTGCGGCCGCACCCGGCCGAGTTCGCCCTCTACTACGACTGCTAGTGATCGCGACTGCCGCCGTCGTGCGAGACCTCGCGCCGGGCGACTGGCTCGAGGTCTCGCGGATCTACGCCGAAGGGATCGCAACCGGGAACGCGACCTTCGAGACCGAGGTGCCTTCGTGGGAGGCCTGGGATGAGGCGCACCTTCCGGAGCACCGGTTCGCCGCGGTCAGAGACGGGCAGGTCGTCGGCTGGGCCGCGCTCACGCCGACCTCGCAGCGGCCCTGCTACGCAGGCGTGGCCGAGGGAACCGTCTACGTCGCCGAGGGCTCCCGGGGCGAGGGCGTCGGCGCCGCGCTGCTCGCCACGAGCATCGAAAGCTCCGAGCGCGGCGGCATCTGGACGCTCCAGGCGGGCGTGTTCCCGGAGAACGAGCCGAGCCTCGCCCTGCTGAGGCGCTTCGGCTTCCGCGTCGTCGGCGTGCGGGAGCGGATCGGGCGGCTGCACGGCGCGTGGAGAGACGTTGTCCTGCTGGAACGACGAAGCGAGGTGGTGACATGACCAAGGTCGAGGCGGTCGTCCTCCGCGAGCGCGTCGAGCTCGTGATCGACGCGGTGGAGGAGCGGACCGGGCACGTAGGCGTGACCGTCCTCGAGGCCGTCGGACACGGCCGCGAGCGCGGGATCACGCACGAGTACCGAGGACGGGTGTTCGAGTCGCGCTTCCTGCCGAAGGCGCTGCTCACGTTCGTGGTGGCGGACGAGCTCGCGGGCGAGACCGCCTTGACGATCGCCGACGCGGCCCGCAGCGGCAACGACTGCGGCGACGGCCTCGTCTGGACGACACCGGTCTACAACGTCACCCACAACCGCACCGGCCTGCCAGTGGCGCAGACGGAGAAGGCAGCATGAGACGCCGCTTGCGGTGTCTCCAGCAGGCTGCGCGGGCTTTGCCCGTGCGGCCGTCTGCACTGACCAGTCGACACGCAAACCGTCAGGAGAGGACGTCATGAAGAACAGCGACCTCCTCATCGCGGCGAACACGCTCTGGGTCGTCGTCGCCGCGGTGCTCGTGATGTTCATGCAGGCCGGCTTCGCCTTCCTCGAGGCGGGCCTGACGCGGATGAAGAACGCCGCCCACATCGCGGGCAAGAACGTCCTCATCTTCGCCGTCTGTTCGCTCGTCTACTGGGCGGTCGGGTTCGGGATCGCCTTCGGCGACGGCGGCTCGGTGATCGGGACCCACGGCTTCGTGCCCTCGGTCGACTCGATGCTGGCGATCGGCAAGGCGCCGTACTCGTTCTTCACGACGATCCCGGCCGCGGGCGGCTACATGTTCGAGGTCGTATTCGCGGGCGTGTCTCTGGCGATCGTCTGGGGAGCCATGGCCGAGCGGGCGAAGCTCTGGGTCTACTTCGTCTTCGGCGCGGTCTTCACGATCATCTACTCGATCACGTCCCACTGGGTCTGGGGCGGCGGCTGGCTTTTCGGGCTCGGGATGCAGGACTTCGCCGGCTCGACCGTCGTCCACTACCAGGGCGCGCTCGCGGCGCTGGCCGGCGCGCTGCTGCTCGGCTCGCGCATCGGGAAGTTCGAGGGCGGCCGCGCGAACCCGATCCCCGGCCACAACATCCCCTACGCCGTCCTCGGCACGTTCATCCTCTGGTTCGGCTGGTTCGGCTTCAACCCGGGCTCGACGCTCGCGGTGGTCACCGGGCAGAAGGTCGGCTTCTTCGCCTATGTCGCGCTGACGACGAACCTCGCCGCCGCCGCGGGCGCCGTGAGCGGCGCGATCACCGCGTGGCTCGTGCTCCGCAAGCCGGACATCTCGATGATCCTGAACGGCGTGCTCGCCGCTCTCGTGGCGGTCACCGCCGCGTCGGGCTTCGTCGCGCCGTGGGCCGCCGTCGTGATCGGGCTGGTCTCGGGCGTGATCGCGGTCGTCGGCGTGCTCGCGGTCGAGCGCATCGGGATCGACGACCCGATCGGAGCCGTCTCGGTGCACGGCGTCTCCGGGATCTGGGGGACAGTCGCTACCGGGCTCTTTGCCGTACCGGCGCTCGCGTCGACGCTGAACACCGGCCAGGGCGGATTCGTCTACACGGGCTCTCTGCACCAGGTCTGGGTGCAGCTGATCGGGCTCGCGGCCGTCGGCGCGTTCACGTTCTCCGCCTCGTTTGGATGCCTCTGGGTCATGAAGCGCTTCTGGGGAATCCGCGTCGAGGAGGAGACGGAGACCGCCGGCCTGGACGTGTCCGAGCACGGCATGTGGGGCTACCCCGAGTTCTACATCCCCGTTCCAGGCGGCTACGGGACCGAGGCGCACAGCCACCTGCTCGGCCACACGCACGACCGCCGTCCGGTCCGGGCACCACAGTCGATCGAGGAGGCCGCATGAAGAGCAACGAGCAATGCACCTGTGAGAAGCCGCTGCTTCGGGAGCGCTCGGAGCAGAAGGGCTCGAGCGAGAGCTGGTGCGGGCGCTGCAAGCGTCCGATCGGGTTACGGCCCGCCGTGTTTCGCAGCGCGTTCAGCTGAGCAAGTAACAGTCTGTTACTTGCGGACGGGCACCTTGAGCGACTTGGTGCGGACCATGCACCCGCTGCTCGGGTCCTTGCCGCGCGGGAACGCTTTCGCCAGGGCGTTCGCGATCAAGTAGGCACGGGAGGCGTAGCCCTGCGAGTAGTAATGGATCCCGTCCGGGATGAACCAGCTGTTCCTGACGACCGAGGCCCAGTCATAGATACGCATGTTCGGATAGTCCGAGCAAGCCCGCTTCAGCGCCTGGTTCCAGAGCCGCATGTTCGGCCCCGAGTACGGCCCGTCCGGCCGTAGCGACTTCACGTTCACCCAGAGCACACGGAAGTCGCTGAGCACGTACATCATCCGCCGGATCCGCGTGTCGCGGCTCACGCCCGAGCCGACGAAGACGTCCGCGGTGTCGTTCGTCCCGAGCGCGAGCACCCAGCAGCCGCGATAGCCCTTGCGTACGCGGTCCTGTGCTACCTCGAACGCGTTCGCTCCCCCCGGAAGGGTCTCGACGATCGACGTCGCGCCCGCGATCTCGAAATGACGCCTGACGACCCCCACGCGCGCGTACTGGGCGTTCATCCGCTGGCGCGGGTCGGGCAGGTACCGCGGCGAGTTCAGGCCCTCCGACGTCGAGTCGCCGATGTGTATGACGCCGCGGCACGACGTGCGCAGCGATCCGCTCGCGGCCCGGCTCACGCTCTCGAGGGAGGCGCCGTCGGCAGCACGGTCCGGCTCGGGCGACACCGATTGGATCGAGCCGACCGCGCCGAGCATCTGCCCCGAGGCCGAGCTCGAGACGCCCGGCGGCCTGACGCCGGCCAGGGCGACCGAGGCGAGAACAAGCGCGACTGTCGCTGCGACGAGCCCGACGCGGGTCTCGCGCGAGAGAGCCCGCGGGCGCCAGCCTTCCGACCTGACCTTGTTCCACACCCGTCCGAGAGCGCCGCGGCGCACGGGCTCCTCCACGTAGCGCCACGAGAGCGCGGCCACGACGAACGTCGCGGCCACCTGAGTAGTGACGCGGATCGGATCGTGACCGTGCGCGAGAGCCGGGGTCGTGAGGACGATGATCGGCTGGTGCCACAGGTAGATGCCGTACGAGCGCACGCCGATCCAGCGCAGCGGGTTCAGCCCGAGCACGTGGCCCACCCTGGTCGCCGGATGCGCGCAGACGGCGACGACCAGCACCGTGGCAAGCGACAGGAGGACGATCCCACCCTGGTAGACGAAGGCCGAGTACTGAGTCGTACGCCAGACGAGGACCGCGATCGTGATCAGGCCGACCACTCCGAGCACGTCGAGGATCGCGACTGCGGTGGGCGTCACGCGCCGCGTGAGTGCGCGGCTGGGCCAGACCATTGCGAGCGCGGCGCCGAACAGCAGCCCGAACGCCCTCGTGTCGGTGCCGTCGTAGATGCGCGACGCGTCGAACGACGGCTGGTACAGGAGCGCCATCTCGATTGCGGAGGCGGTCGCCACCAGGAAGGTGACCGTCGCCAGACGGGGACGGATATTGAACCGGCGCGCCCGCTCGGGGATGAAGCGCACTCCGAGCAGCAGCAGGAAGGGCCAGATGAAGTAGAACTGCTCCTCGACCGCGAGCGACCACAGGTGGCCCAGCGGCGACGGCGGCCCGAACCTCGCGAAATACGACTGGTGATGGAAGATCTGCCACCAGTTGTTGACGTACCCGACAGCCGAGGCGACCTCGAACCGCAGGTCATGCAGGCGCGACCGGTCGGCGACCGCGACCCACAGGCTGACGACGGCCAGCATCACGAACAACGCGGGGAGCAGCCGCCGTGCGCGGCGCAGCCAGAAGTCGCCGAGGCGCAGCCGTCCCTCGGACCACTGCGACAGGAGCACGTCGGTGATCAGATAGCCGCTGAGCGTGAAGAAGACGCCGACGCCGAGCATCCCACCCGACGCCCAGCCGAAGCCGACGTGGTACGCGATCACGGCCAGGACGGCGATCGCGCGCAGGCCGTCGAGACCGGGCATGTAGCGCCCCGCTCGGAGAGACGGCTTAGGCATCTCGTACCATCAGATCGACTGGCAGACCCGTAACGATTGCCTCGGCGCAACCGCACGGGCGGATTGCGTGCCAGCCAGGAGCCTACCTCCGGGCCGGAAAAGCCACGACTGGTAGCTTCGTCGCGTGCCGGTTCGCATCCAGTTCGTCGACTGCCGCTGGGAGCTCGGCAGCCCGAAGCGTGGGCGAGAGGTCTACCTCGCCGGACACCTTCCGGGGGCGTCGTTTCTCGACGTGGACGAGGATCTAGCCGCGCCGCCGGGGACTGCCGGGCGCCATCCGCTGCCGGCCGCGAAGGACTTCGTGCGGGCAGCTTCGCGCGCCGGGATCGGCGAGGGCGTGTTCGTCGTCGCCTACGGGAGCATGGGCGGCGCCGAGCGGCTCTGGTGGCTCCTGCGCCATTTCGGCCACGACGACTGCGCCGTGCTCGAGCCCGACGCCTGGCTCGGGCCGCTTCGCACAGGAGAGGAGGAGGTCGAGCCGGCCGTGTTCGAGCCGAGGCTGCGCGGCGACGACGTGATCGGCGCGGAGGAGCTGGCCTCGCGCCTTGACGAGCTCGTGGCCGTCGACGCGCGACTCCCGGAGCGGTACCGGGGCGAGGAGAACCCGGTCGACAGGGTGCCCGGCCGGATTCCGGGAGCCGTGAACGCGCCCTGGAACGCGCCGCTCCCCGAGCTGCCGCCGGGCGAGCTCGTGGCCTACTGCGGCTCGGGCGTCACCTCCTGCGTCACGCTCCACCGCCTCGCGCTCGAGAGGCGCGACGGCAAGCTCTATCCCGGCTCGTGGAGCGAGTGGGAGCAGCTCGGCCTACCGATCGAGCGGGGATAGGCATCGCTTGCGATGCCGCTGTCAGGATGCACGGGCTCTGCTCGTGCATCCGTCTGAAATGACCGGTCGAGACAATTGACGTCGTGATGAGCGCTTCTAGGCAAGGGCGAACGTCACCGTGAGATTGGCGCTGACCTCCTGCACTCCCGGAACGACGGGCGTCGCCTCAGCGGCGCGCATCGCCATCGGGTAGATGGGGCCGGACCCGGAGTCGCTCTCGTCGATCCGGCGCACCTGGCCAAGCTGGGCGCCAGCTTCCTCGGCGAGTGCCTGCGCCTTTGCCCGGGCGTCGGAGAACGCGGTGCGGAGGGCCTGCCGGTAGAGCTCGGACCGGCTCGAACGCTCGAACTGCGGGCCCGAGACCTGGTTCGCGCCCGCGGCGACTGCGGCATCGACGACGTTCCCCGCGCGGGCGATGTCGTGAACGGTTGCCGACACGGATCCGCTCGCAGTGAATCCCCCGAGGGCTCCCGAGCCGTTTCGCCTCGGATAGACGGAGACGTCCTGCGTCTGCAGGTCGGCACGGTTGACTCCTGCGCCGACGAGCGCTGCGATGACGCGCCGCATGTCCGCGCCGTTGGCCGCCGATGCAGACCTCGCCGTCGCGCCGTCGGTCTCGAGGCCGAACGAGAACACGGCCGTGTCGGGGACGGCACGCGCGGATCCGTTCCCACTGACGGTGATCGTTCGGGTGTCCGTCGAGGCGCCGTGCGCGGCCGTCGGCCGGCCCACACCCGCGAGCGCGGCCGCCACTGCAAGGAATGCCGCCAGCGCGGCAATCGAGGCGATCTTCATGGTGTCCTCCAGGTTTGCCTACGGCTGAAGTACGCCGCCGGCGCGCTACCGCGTCACGGGAAGGTCAGGCGGTCGCGGTGGCGTGCGCGCCGAAGCCGTGCAGGTACGGCTCCCAGCCGTTCGGGATCCTCGGCGTCGCGAGGTGGATGAAGAGCACGGGCGCAGGCGGGCGCGGCTTGTTGCGCAGCGACATCGAGACTTCCTCGGGCAGCCGGTTCCCCTTGCGCATGTTGCAGGGCGCGCACGAGGTGACCACGTTCTCCCAGACCGACCCGCCACCGCGGCTGCGCGGCACCACGTGGTCGAGCGTCAGCCGCCCGCCCGTCGTCCCGCAATACATGCAGCGCCACCCGTCACGGGCGAACAGCGCGCGGCGCGAGATCTTCCGCTGCAGCGTGCGCGGCACCCGCACGTACGTGACGAGCCTGATCACGTGCGGCCGCGGATACGTGTCGGTCGCCGATCTGAGGGGGTCTTCGAGCTTCTCGATCACCTCGGCCTTGCCCTTGAACACGAGCACGTGCGCACGCCGAACGGTGGTGACGTTCAGTGGCTCGTAGCTCGCATTCAGCACAAGAACCTGCTGCATCCGCACGAATTTAGCAGCCGGAGTGCTCCGCGCCGTCAGCGTGACATGGCGCGCTCTACCGCCTCCGCCTCCTCGGGCGAGAGCGCCACGGACGGCGTGCCGCGGTCAAGCTCCTTCATGTAGATGCGCGCGTAGTCGCGGCCCTGGATCGCGCTAACGACGATCCCCGTGCGCTGCGAGTCGAGCACCGCCAGCGAGGCCGACTGCGACCCGCCGCTCGAGCCGAACGCGTCGTAGCGGATGATCGACGTGTTGCGCACGGACTCGTCGATGCGCCTGTCGACCCGCACGAGCCCCGCGGCAACCTCGTCCACCGCGCGGTGCAGATCGTCGATCCGTCCCTGGAGCGAGACCGCGAAGTCGACGAGGTCTCCCTTGCCGCCTCCGAGCAGAACCGACTGGCTCATGCGCAGCCCTCGGATCCGCAGCCAGAGCCAGAGGCAGATGAGGAGCGCAACCACCGCCACGGCTGCGGCGCCGATCGCAATCCACGCGGCGGTCGAGGACGACACGCTCATTCCAGCGGTCCTAGGCCACCGAGAAGATGACCGAGTAGTCGGCCGAGTTGTTGCTGGTGTTGGTCTCGCCGCTCACGGGCGTCACTTCCACCTTGACGGTCGCAGTGGTGGCGAAGTTCGGCGACGGGAAGTTGCGGAACGTGACCACCTTCTCCTCACCTGGATTGAGGAAGTCGATCGTCGCCTTCTTCGTGATGTTGCCGCCTTTCGACTGCTCGATCGTCAGCGTGACCGGCACCGAGAGCACCTGCGCGGTGCCCGAGTTCTTGACGGTCACCTGGAAGGCGAGGTCGGTCGAGACGACGATGTCGGTGGTCCCCGAGGTGCTCAGCTCCTTGCCCGAAGGCAGCACCTTCGTCGAGACGAGTGCCGTCCCGCGCAGGCCGCCCGTGGTGCTCGTCGCCGCGCCGCGGAGCTTCTCGAGGACGGGCGTCATCGCGCTCGTCGTCGCCAGCTCCGGGTTCTGGAGGAAGTTCGAGTCGGGCACCAGCGGCCCGCCCTGGTCGTTCGTCCCGGTGATCCCCTGCAGCTTGAGCTCGGCCTGCGCAGGCGCCCTGAAGGAGTCGTCCCAGATGACGTCGCTCGCGAGCGGGCGCTGCATCTGTGCCGCGAGCAGCGAGGCCGCGCTGCTGACGTTCTTCGTCGCGGCGGTCGCCGCCAGCGCGTTCGCGAGGCCGGTCAGGCCGCTCACCCGGTACTGGAGCGCCTGGATCACCGCGGAGTGCTCGTCACGGAGCGGGCCGGGCGGCGTGATGTCCTGTGCACGCTGGACGTCGAGCTGCTCGCGGCGGGCGAGCCCGGAGATCTGCTGCTGGAGCTGGGCCCGCTTGACCCCCGGCGCGAGGAGGGCCTCGCTCAGCTGCTTTCCGATCTGCTCCGAGGAGTCCGCGACCTCGGAGACCTTCGACATGTAGCTCTTGTAGGTCTTCTCCTTGCCCGCCGCCTGGCAGCTCTTGATCCAGAAGACGAGCAGCACGATGATCAGGATCGCGAAGGCGACGAGGCCCACGAGACGCAGCAGCGGGGTGAGGTTCTGCGGGGCGCTCGGGGGTCGGCGCCCACCGCGGCCTCCGCGGCGGGTCTCGGGCTCGGGCCGCGACGACTCCTGGGTCGGCGGCTCCTCCTCGAAGAAATCGAACTCGATGTCGGGTTCGCGCTCGCTCATAGCCTGAAATTGCAGGAAAAAGCCGGCTCACTCTATCTCGTTCCCCGGCCGACTCGTCCATTCGCGCCGATTGGAAGCAGAGGATTCGCGCCGGCTGCGCGAAATGTCATGGGTCGTGGCCGAGGCTGCACTTGCGCTGTCCCCAAGCGAGCTCGTGGCCGAGCACTATCGGCCCCTGCGCCCTCTCGGCAGCGGTGGTTCCGGGTCGGTCTGGCTCGCGCGCGACGAGCGGACCGGCCTCGACGTCGCGCTGAAGATCGTCCCGCGCGAGGGCAAGGCTGCGACGCGCGCCGAGCGGGAGGCGCTCGCGGCGGCTCGGCTCAGGCACGAGCGCTGTCTGCGCGCCTATGCGCTCGAGCGCGACTCCCGCAACGTCTACATCGCGTACGAGTACGTGCCCGGCCAGACGATGCGCCAGGCCCTCCGCGCCGGAGAGCTCGACGATCGCGCGACGGTCGAGGCCGCGGCGCAGGTCCTCGAGGCTCTTGCGCACGCGCACGCGCGTGGAATCGTCCACCGCGACGTCAAGCCGTCGAACGTCCTCGTCGCCGAGGGCGAGGAGCTCTCCGTGCGGCTGCTCGACTTCGGGCTCGCGCAGCTCGCGGAGGAGGAGGCGCTGACGGCCACGGGCGACGTCCCCGGGACGCTCGCCTACGTCCCGCCCGAGCGGCTCAAGGGAGACTCCGGCGACCCCTCGGCGGACGTGTGGGCGGTCGGCGTCATGCTCTGGGAGGGCCTGTCGGGCTGGCATCCGTTCTGGAACGGCTCGGTGCTCGAGACCGCGCGCCGGATCGAGACGGGTGCGGCGCCGCTCGAGCAGGTTCGTCCGGACCTGCCGCGACCCCTCTGCGCTCTGGTCAACCGGATGCTCGCTCTCGACGCGGCCGCACGCCCCTCTGCGAGCCGGCTCGCCCACGAGCTGCGCGACGCGTTCGCGGAGCGCATCCAGCGCCGCTCGGGCGGACGCGACGTCTCCGCCACCCGTGTCGCTCGCCAGCTTGCGGCTCCCGCCGCGGCAGGCGTCTTCGCAGGCTGGACGGCCGCAACCATCCCGTTCTTCGCAGCCTCCTCCGCCCCGCTGATCGGCCTGCTGGCCTTCGCGCTGACGCTCTACCGGCCGAGGCTCGGCCTCGCGTTCACGCTCGCCGTGCCGATCCTCCCGCTCGGGAACATCTCCTCGGGGCTTGCGCTCGCATACGCAGGGCTCGCGTGCGTCTGGCTCGCGCTCTCCTGGCACGCTCCCCGCGACGGCCTGGTCCTCGCGCTTGGTCCCTTGCTCGCGCCGATCGCGGCGCTCGGCTTGCTCCCGCTGGCCGCGCAGGGAGTGCGGAACCCGTCGCGCCGCGCGCTCCAGGTCGGCGCCGCGGTGCTGCTCGCCGCGATCGTCGCAGGCCTCCGCCACGCGTCGCTCCCGCTCACCGGCGCCGCGCCGCCGAAGGGCCTCGGGATCGCGGGCAGCGAGGATCCGCTCGCCGTCGCGGTCGCATTCTGGCGGGCTCTCCTCGATCATCCGGCGCTCCTGTTCGAGGCCGTAGCGCTGGCCTCCGTAGCGGTCGCGCTTCCCTACGCGCGCGAGCGCGGGCTCTGGTGGATCGCGGGCTTCGGCGCGGCATTCATGGTGCTAACCGTGACGCCCGCGCCGACCGTGGCCGCGATTCCGCTTGTCCTCGGGGCCTGGGCGACCTGCATCTTCATGGCCGTGAAGGCCCGGAGCTAGAGTTCAGCCCGGGTAGAACCCGGCCGAATGAGCGTCCTCAGGAACATCGAGCACAGGATCGAAGGCCTCTTCGAGGGTGTCTTCGGGCGCGCCTTCCGCACGCACGTGCAGCCGGTCGAGCTCGCGCGCAAGCTCGTCAAGGAGATGGAGGACCACCGCGTCGTCTCGGTCTCGCGCATCTACGCGCCCAACGAGTACACGGTCTACCTCGCACCCTCCGACCACGAGCAGTTCACGAGCTACGAGAACTCTCTCCGGAGCGAACTGCAGGAGTACATCACCGAGAACGCCAAGCGCGAGCGCTACGAGCTGCTCTCGCCCCCGGAGGTCGTGTTCGAGACCGACGAGGACCTCGAGATGGGCGAGTTCGGGATCGCGACCCGGATGGTCCAGGGCGCGACCCCTCAGCCGGGCGAGCCCGAGTCGCAGCCGGTTCCGGGAGCGACGATGGTCTACCGGCCGCCGGTCGAGACCGAGGCGGTCTCGGTCGAGGAGCTCGGCCTCGGCCGCGAGCTCGTAACGCTGACGGTGAACGGGACGAAGTACGAGCTCGAGAACGACCGGGCGGTGATCGGGCGCTCGAAGGACTGCGACATCCAGTTGGCGGACGCGAACGTCTCTCGGCGCCACGCCGAGGTGCGCCTCGAAGGAGCTGCCTACTGGGCCGTAGACCTGAACTCGACCAACGGGATGGAGGTAAACGGACGTCGTCTGAAGCGCGCGAAGCTGCGCCAGGGCGATCGCATCACGCTCGGCTCGAGCGAGCTCGTCTTCCGGCGCGACACGGAGTGACGTCGTGACGCTCGCGTCGATCGCGGTCACGGAGGCGCTGCTCGTCCTCAAGATCCTCTTTCTCGTCCTCCTCTACCTGTTCATCTGGCGGATCGTGCGGACGGCCGCGAAGGACGTGAGCCTCCCGCAGGAGAGCTTCGTGCTGGCGCCGTCGGAGGCTGCGGCGCTCCGCGAGGCCGCGGGGCTTAACGTTGGGCGCGTGATCGTGGTCAAGAGCCCGGCTCTGGCCGAGGGCGACGAGTGGGAGCTCGACTCCGCCCCGCTCACGTTCGGGCGCAGCCCGCAGAACGACATCCCGATCGAGCGCGACGAGTACGCGTCCTCGCGGCACGCGAAGATCGAGCCCAGGCGGGACGGCGTCTTCGTCTCGGACGTCGGCTCCACGAACGGCACGTACCTGAACGGCGTGCGCGTGACCGAGCCGACGGCGCTTGCCCCCGGCGACGTCGTCCGCATCGGCGAAACCGAATTGAGGTACGAGCGTTGAGAGTCGGGCGAAGCGCAGCGACCACGGACCCGGGCCGGAGGCGGCGGCACAACGAGGACGCGTACGTCTGCGAGCCGCCGCTGTTCGCGGTGGCAGACGGGATCGGCGGCGCGCAGGCGGGCGAGGTGGCGTCCGGCCTCGCGGCGGCTGCCCTCCGCGACGCCGCCGGAGCCGGTGGCGGCCGCGAGCGCGTCGAGGCGCTCGTCCAGGAGGCGAACCGCCGCGTCTACGTGCGCCAGACGCACGACGCTGCGGTCTCGGGGATGGGGACGACGATGACCGCGGCGCTCGTCGAGGACGGCAAGATCTGGATCGGCCACGTCGGCGACTCGCGCGCCTACCTCGTGCGCGACGGAGCGCTCGAGCAGCTCACGGACGACCACTCGCTGGTCGCCGAGCTCGTTCGCAGCGGCAAGCTCTCGCCGGAGGAGGCCGACTCGCATCCGCAGCGGTCCGTGGTCACGCGTGCGCTTGGCACCGACCCGACCGTCGACGTGGACACGTTCTCGATCGAGGCGAAGGCGGGCGACCTCTTCCTGCTCTGCTCGGACGGGCTGACGACGATGGTCAGCGACGCCAAGATCCTCGGCGAGATCGAGCGCAAGCGCGGCGATCTCCGCTCCGCCGCGAAGGGGCTCGTGCGCACGGCCAACCGCGGCGGCGGCGAGGACAACATCACCGTGGTCTTCTTCGAGATCGAGGACGGCGACGGCAGCGAGGCCGGACACACGCTCACGCTTCCGCCCCCGCAGGAGCCGCTCGACGACGAGGAAGCCACCCTCGACGAGCTCGACCGCATCCCGGTCGTCGGCGACCAGGCGCTCGAAGCCCGGAACGGCAGGCCGCCCGAGCCCGAGCCCGCGTCGCGCGTGGGTCGGCGCGTGCTGCTCGCGACGCTCGCCGTCATCGCGGTCCTGCTCGCCTTCACGTTCGCCGTCTTGGGCCTCTGGCGCTCGCACTTCGTCGGGGGCGAGTCGAACGGCCACATCGCCGTCTACCAGGGCGTTCCCTGGAACGTGGCCGGCAACCTGCGCCTCTACCGGACGATCTACGTGAGCCCGGTGCTGACCGCGCAGCTGAGCCAGCCCGAGCGCCAGAAGCTCTTCGACCACTCGCTGCGCAGCAAGTCGTCGGCGCTGGCCGAGGTGCACCAGTACGAAGTGGAGATCGGCAGATGAGTCTGCGAAACCGTGAGCTTGTGAATTTGGTCGTCGTCGGCGTGATGACCGCGATCGGGTTCGCGAGCGTCTACATCGCGCGGCAGGCGGTCGTCTCGACGGCGTCGCTCTCCTACGCGGGGTTCTTCTTCGCCCTTTACCTCGCCGCGCACCTGGTTTGCCGTCTGACGGTGCCGTACGCCGATCCGTACCTGCTGCCGATGGCCGCGCTCCTGACCGCGATCGGCGTCACCGAGATCTACCGGCTGGACCCGACCGACGCGTTTCGCCAGAGCCTCTGGATCGTGGTCGCCCTCGGAGCGCTCGTCGTGACGCTCTTCCTCCTGCGGCACGACTACCGGCACCTGGAGAGCTACAAGTACCTCTTCGGCATCGGCGCGATCGCGCTGCTCGTGCTCCCCGCTTTCCCGGTGATCGGACAGTCGGTCAACGGCGCGCGCCTCTGGGTGCACTTCGGGTCGCTCCAGTTCCAGCCCGGCGAGCTGGCGAAGGTGTTCCTAATCGTGTTCCTGGCCGGCTACCTGCGCGAGAAGCGCGAGGTGCTCGCCCAGGGGAGGCCGAAGGACTTCGGGCCGCTGCTCGTGATCTGGGGCTGCGCGATGCTCGTCCTCGTCGAGACGAACGACCTCGGCTCGGCGCTCCTCTACTTCGGGATCTTCCTGGCGATGCTCTATGTCGCAACCGGGCGGGCGCTGTTCGTCGCGATCGGCGGCGCGCTGTTCGTCGCCGGAGCGTACGGCGTGTACCACCTCGTCCCGCACGTCCGCGACCGGGTCACGATCTGGCTCCACCCCTGGACCGACCATCCGGTCTTCTGCGCTCTCAACGGGAAGGAGCTGCCGCGGCAGGACTGCGCCAGCTACCAGCTCGTGAAGTCGCTCTACTCGCTCGCGCACGGGAACTGGTTCGGCACGGGGCTCGGCCAGGGGACGTTCAAGACGACCGGCGGCCACGACCTGATCCCGTCGCTGAACACCGACTTCATCTACTCGGCGCTCGCCCAGGAGCTCGGGCTCGTCGGCGCAGCCGCGCTGCTGCTCGTCTACATGGTGTTCGTCGCCAAAGGCATGCGAATCGCGATGCTGGCCCAGGACGGCTTTTCGAAGCTCCTCGCCGCCGGCCTGACGTTCGCGTTCGCGCTGCAGACGTTCCTGATCGTGGGCGGGATCCTGCGCCTGATCCCCCTCACCGGGATCACGCTCCCGTTCGTGAGCTACGGGGGCTCGAGCGTCGTCGCGAACTTCGTCCTGCTCGCAGGGCTGCTCCTCGTCTCCAACCGCGCGAACGCGGCCCGCCTGTGAACCGCCAGATCGCACGCCTCGCGATCATCGGCCTCGGGCTGATCGCCTCGCTGATCGTGGCGACCACCTACTGGCAGACATGGGCGACCGCCGGGCTCGCCGACCGTCAGGACAACGAGATCCAGCGGGTCGCCCAGTTCTCGATCAAGCGCGGGCTGATTCGCGCCGCCGACGGAACGATCCTCGCCACGAACCGCCGCAGGCGGGTCGGCGGGCAGACGCTCTACTTCCGCCGCTACCCCCAGGGCGCCCTGTTCGCCAACGTCGTCGGCTACTCGACGCAGTCGCGGGCGCGGGCAGGGCTGGAGGCCTCGGAGAACGACTACCTGACGGGCTCGAACACGAATCTGAAGACCGTCATCGACCGGACGCTCGACAAGCTCCGCGGCGCGACGATCAAGGGCAACACGCTCTGGCTCACGCTGCGGCCCTCGGCGCAGCGCACGGCGATGGCGGCGCTCAACGGGCAATGCGGAGCCGCCGTCGCCATCGACATCCGCACAGGGGCGGTGCTCGTCATGGCGACGCGGCCGACCTACGATCCGAACCTGGTCGAGTCGAACTTCGGTCGCATCACCACGAGAGCGAGATCGTCGCCGTGCACGCCGACCTCGCCGCTCGTCAACCGTGCGACGGACGGGCTCTTCGTCCCGGGCTCGAGCTTCAAGGTCGTGACCGCGACGGCCGCGCTCGACTCCGGCCGCTACACGCTTGACTCGCGCTTCGTCGACCGCGGCTACTGCATCGAGTACGGCAAGCAGGTCCGGAACTTCGGCGACCAGAACGGGCCAGAGGTGTTCGGCGCCGTTTCGTTCCTGCAGGCGCTCGAGCACTCGATCAACGCCGTCTTCTGCGACGTCGGCAAGTCGATCGGCGCGCGGTCGATCCTGAACGCGTCCAGGCGCTACGGCTTCTACAAGGACCCGCCGCTCGAGACGCCCGACAACGAGCGAGCCCCGAGCGGTCTCTACAAGAACGGCCGCCTCTTCGACCCGACGCAGCCGCAGTTCCAGGTCGATCCGGGCCGCCTCGCGTTCGGCCAGGAGCGCATGCTCGTGACGCCGCTGCAGATGGCGATGGTCGCCTCGGGCGTCGCCAACCACGGTCTCGTCATGCGTCCGTTCGTCGTCGGCCGGGTGACCGCGCCCGACGGCACCGTGATCAGCCGGACGAAGGCGCGCAAGTATCGCCGCGCGATGAAGACGACCACGGCCACAGACCTGAACGAGATGATGCAGGCCGTCGTGACCGGCGGAACAGGCACTGCCGCCCAGATCCCCGGCTACCGCGTGGCGGGCAAGACTGGAACCGCGGAGACCGGAGGCCCGGGCACCCCGAACACGACGTGGTTCATCTCGTTCGTGCCCGCGAACGCGCCGCGCTACGCGGTCGCGGTCGTCCTCCAGAACCAGACCGGCACCGGCGGGACGACCGCCGCGCCGATCGCGAAGGAGATCATGCAGGCGCTACTGGCCGGAAGGTCGAACCCCTAACCTCATGAAATGGCCGTCACGGACACGCTGATCGGGACCGTCTTCGACGGGCGCTACCTGATCGTCCGGAAGCTGGGCGCGGGCGGGATGGCGGACGTCTACCTGGCCGAGGACCAGGAGCTCGGCCGTCGCGTCGCGATCAAGATCCTCAACGACCGCCACGCGGCCGACGAGCAGTTCGTGGAGCGCTTCCGGCGCGAGGCGAAGAACGCGGCCGGGCTCTCGCACCCGAACATCGTCCAGATCTACGACCGCGGCACCGCCGAGGGCACCTATTACATCGCGATGGAGTACCTCGACGGGCGCTCGCTCAAGGAGCTGATCGTCGGCCGCGGGCCGGCGCCGATCAAGCTCGCGATCGAGTACACGGAGGAGATCCTCGCCGCGGTCGGCTTCGCGCACCGGAACGGGATCGTCCACCGCGACATCAAGCCGCACAACGTGCTCTGCGGGCCCGAGGGCCGCCTGAAGGTCACGGACTTCGGGATCGCCCGTTCGGGGGCGAGCCAGATGACCGAGGTCGGCTCGATCATCGGAACCGCGCAGTACCTCTCCCCCGAGCAGGCGCGCGGCGCGCCCGTCGACCAGTCGTCCGACCTCTACTCGGTCGGCGTCGTCCTCTACGAGCTGCTCACCGGTCAGGTTCCCTTCACCGGCGACACGCCGCTCGAGATCGCGATGAAGCACCTCTCCACGGTCCCGAGGCCGCCGTCCGAGCTGCGCGAAGACGTGCCGCATGACCTCGACCTGGTCGTTCTGCGCGCGCTCGCGAAGGAGCCGACCGACCGCTACCAGAGCGCCGAGGAGATGGACGCCGACCTCAAGCGCGTGCTCGAAGGCCTGCCGGTCGGGGAGGAGACGGCGAACGCGGCGACCGCGGTACTTGCCGGTGCGGGCCTGATGGCAGCGGCGCCGACCTCTGTGATCACGCGCCCCGCCGACACGGGCGCCACAGCGCCTCCGGGAGCGACCCCTCCGGCCGGGTACTACGGCTACGAGGGCCCGCCCAGGCGGCGACGGCCGATCTGGCCGTGGATCCTGGCCGTCCTGCTGCTCGCCGCGGCCGGTGGAGCGGCCTGGTTCGCGTACACGAAGATCCAGGACCAGCTGAACGCGAACAAGACGGTCGCCGTCCCGAACGTGGTCCCGCTCGCTGAGGGGCTCGCCGTCGCGAAGATCGAGGACGCCGGCCTGGTCGCCCACGTCACTCGCCGGCCCAGCGACACCGTGAAGGCGGGCCTCGTCATGGACCAGAGCCCGGTTGCCGGCTTCCGCGCCGCGAAGAACAGCACGGTGGAGATCACCGTCTCGAACGGGAAACCGAAGGTCGAGGTGCCCGACGTCATGGGCAAGGACGCCACCGACGCCGAGAGCGCGCTGAGAGACGCGGGGCTCGTGCCGAAGATCTTCTCGGTCCACTCCGGCAAGCCACCCAACACCGTCACCGGCCAGGAGCCGTCGGCGGGCACGGTGGTCGTCCAGGGCTCCCGCGTGCGGATCAACGTCTCGAGCGGGCCGACGCCGGTCTCGGTGCCGTACGTCGTCGGCCTGACGTTCAGCGCCGCGAGCGCCCAGCTGCAGAGCGCGGGCTTCGGCGTCAGGCGAGCCAACGTCGACAGCAGCGCACCGAGGGACCAGGTCGTCGCGCAGGATCCGAGCGGCTCGGCCGCACCGAACTCCACGATCATCCTCAGCGTCTCGAACGGCCCGCCCAGCTCGACCGTCCCCGACGTGACGAGCCAGGACCAGGACTCGGCGACCTCGACCCTCCAGAGCGCAGGCTTCAAGGTGCGCGTCCAGACGCAGGACGTGACCGACCCGGGCCTGGAGGGGATCGTCCTCTCGCAGACGCCGACCGGAGGGAGCAGGGCAGCGAAGGGCTCGACGATCACGATCGTCGTCGGCAGCTTCACCGTGCCCGGCCCGCCTCCGCCGCCTCCGTGAGCCGGCGCATCCGTGTCGCCGTCCTCCTCGGAGGGCGCTCGAGCGAGCACGAGATCTCCCTCGCCTCGGCGCGCTCCGTGCTCGAGGCGCTCGATCCCGAGCGCTACGAGACCGTGCCGGTCGAGATCGGCCGCGACGGGCGCTGGGAGCTCGGCACGGGCGAGGACGGCTCCGTTGCCGAGACGCTCCCGGTGCCAACCTCGAAGGTGCCTGCGACCCTCGGCGAGGTGGACGTCGTCTTTCCCGTCCTGCACGGGCCTTTCGGCGAGGACGGGACCGTCCAGGGCCTGCTCGAGCTCGCCGGGGTGCCGTACGTGGGCGCAGGCGTGCTCGGCTCGGCGCTCGCGATGGACAAGGACGTCTTCAAGGCGGTCATGCGCGACCGCGGCATCCCGGTGACGCGCAACATCACACTGAGGCTGGGCCAGGCGCCCGAGAACCCGTTCGGCTACCCCGTGTTCGTCAAGCCTGCGCGGCTCGGTTCGTCGGTCGGGATCTCGAAGGTGCTCTCGGAGGGAGATCTCGCGCACGCCGTCGAGCTCGCGTTCCAGCACGACGAGAAGGTGCTCGTCGAGGAGTTCGTTCCCGGAATCGAGGTCGAGTGCAGCGTGCTCGGCAACGAGGAGCCGATCGCGTCGCTCCCGGGCGAGATCGTCTCGCACGGCTTCGGCGGCAGCGACTGGTACGACTTCTCGGCGAAGTACGACGAGGGCGGAATGGACCTCGTGATCCCGCCGCGCCTGTCAGAGGAGACGATCGAGCGCGTGCAGGAGCTCGCCGTGCGCGCGTTCGTCGGCGGAGAGTGCGAGGGCATGGCGCGCGTGGACTTCTTCGTCCGCGACGACGGCGAGGTGCTCCTGAACGAGCTGAACACGATCCCGGGTTTCACCGCCACGAGCGTCTACGCGAAGCTCTTCGAGGCGTCCGGAGTCCCCTACCCGGAGCTCGTCGACCGCCTTATCCAGCTTGCGTTGGAGCGACACGAGCGCCGCTCACGCCTCCGCTACTAGCTTCCTCGTCTGCTTCGCGTGCCAGTCGAGACCGAAGCCTTTGAAGAGCACGGCCGCCTGCTCGAGCAGCTGAGGGTCGCCCTTCGCGCGGCCGAGTGCTCGAACCGCGAACGGCTCTAACACGGTGTTAGGCCGCGAGTACTCCGCGATCAGCGCCTCGAGCTGCTCGAGGCGCCCGAGCGCTCCGAGCCCGTCGAAGACGCTGGTCACCGACGAGGTGAACCAGGTCATCCGCCTGGGCTGAGCTTCCTCGTCGAGTTGGCGCGCGACCTCGTCCAGGTCGCCCCGCGTGAGCGCCAGCTGCAGGATCGGCCCGCCCAGGACGAGCCCGTGCCCCTCCATCCATAGCTCTCTCGCCCGCTCCTCGAGGCGACGGGCGCCACCGTCGTCGCCCCCGTGGGCGTGCGCGAGGGCGCAGAGGAGGAGCGACCGTGCGCTGCGGACGCACGGGGTCTCGACGTTGGCGTCGACCCGCTCGAGGACAGTGGGCTCGAGCTCGAGGACCCGGTCCCAGCCGCCGCGGAACTCCTCGAGCTCGCACGCGAGGGCGATTCCGTGCACGCGGTGGTGCGGCGTCAGCTGATCGCTGATCCTGCCGAAGTGGACGGTAAGCACCTCGGCCTCGTCGTACTGCCCGAGCACGGCCATCGCGGGGACCGCGGCGAGGTACGAGTCGCCGGCGATGTCCGGGTCCTTGACCTCCTCTACAAGCTTCAGCGAATGCCTGGCGTGAGTCATCGCCTGGTCGTACTCGCCGGCACGTGACGCCTCGAAGGCGAGCGCGGTGAGCGCAAGCGCGTGCAGGTCGGCGTCGCCCTGCCGCTCTGCGATGGCGGCCGCCTCGACGGCCTCGGCCGTCGACCCGCTGCCCGGCCAGAAGGAGCTCGCGAGCAGCGCTTTTGCCCTCCCCGTGCTCCCGGGTGAGGTGAGTTGCATGCCCTGCTCGATCCACGACTCGACCCGGCCCTCTTTCGGGTACGTCCGCCACATCCCGACGCGTCCGGTCGAGTGCAGCGCGAGGCCGGCGTACATCTCTCCCTTCAGGAGCGGGTCGTCGGCGAGGTCGATCGCGGTCTCCATCGCCTCCACGAGACGCTCGCCGTCGAAGCGCAGGCCGTGTGCGTCGGCGAGCTCCCACCAGAGCCTCGCCACCTCGGTACGGTCATCCTCGAGCTCGATCGCCCGGCGGTAGAAGCCGATCGCATCCTCGAGCTCGTACCGGCCCACGGCCAGCGCGGCCGCCCGGCGCAGCCACAAGCCCGCCTGCTCCCGAAGGACAGCTGCCTCGGCCTCGTCGTCCGCCCAGGCAAGGTCGGCGTTCTCGGGCCGCACGGCCTGCGCGTAGTGGTGGCCGAGCAGCGGCGCGAGCTCGTCGCGCTCGGCCGCCGAGCGCTCGAGCCAGCGGGCGAAGTCCGCGTGTAGTCGCGCCCGGCGGGCCCTCGGCAAGCTCTCATAGGCGACCTCCCGTGTGAGGGCGTGCTTGATCGCATACTCCCGCTCGCCGGGCATCGAAGATCCCGCCCGGCGGCGGACGAAGTCGCGCTCCTCGAGCACCCGCAGGTCGGGCACTCCCTCGACGAGCTCGTAGACGGGCCCGGGCCAGAACACGCGGCCGATCACCGAGGCGGCCTGCAGCGCCTCCTTCTCCGCCGGCTCGAGGAGGTCGATCCGCGCGGCGAGCACCGCCTGCACGGAGTCGGGCACCTCGAAGTCGCCCGGCAGCTCCAGGACCGTCCACGCACCGTTGTCCCGGCGCAGGAGGCCCCGGTCGATGAGCGTCGACATCAGCTCCTCAACGAAGAACGGGTTGCCCTCCGCCCGCTCGACGACGACCCTGCGCAGGTCTTCGGGGAGCTCGGCGGCCATGAGCTCGTCGAGCAGCCGCACCGCGTCCTCCGCGGAGAGCGCCTCGAGCTCGATCAGCTCGGCCGACCCCCGTGAGCTCCAACCCGGACGGGTGTCGAGCAGCTCGGGTCGAGCCGTCGCGATCAGCAGCAGCGGCCCCTGAACGTCCTCTATCAGGCGCTCGAGGAGCTCGAGCAGCTGGTCGTCGGCCCAGTGGACGTCCTCGACGAGCACCACCAACGGCCGCTCCGAGCTCACGTCTCCGAGGAAGTCCGACCACGCGTCCTGGAACCGGTCGCGGACGAGCAGCGGGTGCAGCCCCTCGGCAACGTCGAGGCCCAGCGTGAGCGCGAGGAAGCGCCGCTCCCCGAGGGAATCGAGCGTCCGCTGGGCAGGCTCGCCCTCGAGGATCCCGAAGTGCTCGCGCAGCAGCTCGGCGAGCGGCCAGTAGGTGATGCCTTGCCCGTAGGGAAGGCAGCGGCCGGTGCGGCGCAGCGGCTCGGGCTGTTCGTCCGAGAGCCGGTCCCAGAGCTCGCGCACGAGGCGGCTCTTGCCGACGCCGGCGTCGCCGAGGATGGTCACCAGCCTGGGCCTGCGCTCCTGCACGGCCGCGCGGTAGGAGTCGAGCAGGCGCTCCAGCTCGGCGTCGCGGCCCACGAACGCGCGCTGCAGGCCGCTGACTCCACGCGGACGCATCAGGGACAGCCCGCGCAGAAGCCGGCGGCAACGGACTCCGCCCGGCTTGCCCTTCGCCTCGATCGTCTGGCTCCCGGCGAACTCGAACGCACCCCGGGCGGCGGCGACGGTCCGCTCGCCGACGAGGATCTCGCCCGGCTCTGCGCCCTACTCCAACCTCGCGGCGACGTTGACGGGATCGCCGGTCACGAACGAGCTGCCCTCGCGCGGCTGCCCGACGACGACCTCGCCGGTGTTGATTCCGACGCGAAGCTGGAGCCTCTCGTCCAGCTCACGCACCCGCTGCAGCATCGCCAGCGCCGCGTGCAGCGCCCGCTCGGCGTGGTCTTCGAGCGCCGCCGGCGCGCCGAACGCGGCCATGACCGCGTCGCCCGCGAACTTCTCGACGGTGCCGCCCGCGTGCTCGACCTCCTCGGCCATCGCCGCGTAGAAGCGGTTCAGAAGCGCGCGCGTCCGCTCGGGGTCCTGCGAGCCGCCGAGCTCGGTTGACCCGACAAGGTCCGCGAAGAGCACCGTGGCGAGCTTTCGCTCCTCGACCGCCTGCGCCATGTGTTGATTGTCGCTCAGCTGCCGCGCGCAGTGACCTCGTTCACGTGAACGCTCTCGTTCTGGCCAAGCGACGTGATCCAGACGAGGTAGTAGCGCGCCTTGCCTCCGGTGATGGAGTACGTCGTGCTCCTTCCGACGACCTTCGACGCCGAGACCGTCGTAAACGAGCTGTTCGGCGACGGGCCGTCCTTGATCACGGCCGTGAAGCCCGGGGTATCGGTCGTCACGACCAGCGTCGACAGCTTCCGGTCGCGGCCGGCATCCAGGACGAGGCCCACACCGGGCTTGTTAAGGGCGAATCCGTTGTAGTGCTCGGTTCGCCAGTACGTCGTGCCGTTCCCGTCGGTCGCGAACCTGGCGGTCTCGTCGTGCTCGCCACCCGTGCCGAACGGGTCATACGCAGTGAAGCCCTTGAGCGACACCGGCCCTCCGCCGTCTCCGCCGAGCTTCTTGGCGAAGTGCGGCAAGTTCGGCGTCGTCCCGGTCAGCGCGAACACGACGGCGAACAGGCCCGCGAGCAGGGCGAGGCCAGCGAGCACCAGGAGCAGCGGACCGACGAACTGGCGCTGCGGCGTGTACCCACCGGGCGGCGGCGGGACGAGCAGCGTCGCGTCGCTCGGCCCGGTTCCGTTCCCGCCGAGCTCGTCGCGGCAGGCCTGGAGCTCGCGCGCGAACTCGTCCATCGAGGCGAAGCGGTCGCGTGGGCTCTTCGCGGTCGCGCGCCGGATCGCCGAGTCGAGCCGCGGAGAGACGTCGTGGCGCCGCTCGCGCACGCCGGGCGCCGGGTCGTTGATGTGCCGCAGCGCAACCGCGACGAAGTTGTCGCCGTGGAATGGGACGTCCGCGATCAGCAGCTCGTAGAGGACGATCCCGAGCGAGTAGACGTCCGTCTGCGCGGTCGCTTTGTCGCCGCGGGCCTGCTCGGGCGCGATGTAGTCGCTCGTGCCCATCACCGTCCCTGTCTGGGTCAATCCGTCGACGTCGAGCGCCCGCGCGATCCCGAAGTCGGTCACCTTGATCTCGCCGCCCTCGGCAAGGAGCACGTTCTGCGGCTTGACGTCGCGGTGCACGAGCCCGTGGTGGTGCGCGAACGCCAGTGCATGTGCGACCGGCAGCACGAGGTCGAGCGCCTCCCGCTCGGGCAGCTGGCCCCTCCGGTCGACCAGCGCCTTCAGGTTCTCGCCGTCGATGTACTCGAAAACGATGAACTGGCGGCCGTCCTGCTCTCCGCGGTCGATCACGGTGACGATGTTCGGGTGTGAGAGCTGCGCGACCGCGCGCGCCTCGCTGCGGAAGCGCTCGACGTGCTCGCCATCGGCTGACAGCTGCTCGTGCAGGATCTTCAGCGCGACCTGGCGCTCGAGCAGCCGGTCGTCAGCGCGGTAGACGCTCGACATCCCACCGGATCCGACGAGCTCCTCGAGCTCGTACCGCTCCGCGATGACCTCGCCGACCACTGGCGAGATTGTGCCCGTAGCGGCGGCCCTAGGTGAGCGTGGCCTCGAGCGCCTCTTCCCAGACGCCCAGAGCCTCGTCCAGCTCGGCGTCGGTGATGACGAGCGGCGTGAGGACGCGGATGCAGTTCGAGTAGATCCCGCACTTGATCATCAGCAGGCCGCGTTCGGTCGCAGCGTCGAGCACCCTGTTCGCGAGCTCGGGCTCGGGCTTCTTGGTCTCGCGGTCGTCGACGATCTCGATCGCGAGCATGGCGCCCAGGCCGCGCACGTCGCCGATCTGGCTCCAGCGCTCCTGCCAGGCGAGCATGCGCTCGCGCATCGTCTCGCCGATCGCAGCCGCGCGCTCGACGAGGCCCTCCTCCTCGATCACGTCGAGGACGGCCAGAGCCGCCGCCTGCGCGACCGGGTTGCCGACGTACGTGCCGCCGATCGCCGAGTCGCCGGGCGCGTCCATGATCTCGGCCTTTCCGATCACACCCGAGAGCGGCAGGCCGGCGGCGATCGACTTCGCGATCGTGACCAGGTCGGGCTCGACGCCCGAGTGGTCGATCCCCCACATGCTCCCGGTGCGCCCGAAGCCGGTCTGCACCTCGTCGGTGACGAGCACGATCCCGTTCTCGTCGCAGATCCTGCGCACGCCCTGCACGAACTCGGGCGGCGCCACGATGAACCCGCCTTCGCCCTGAACCGGCTCGAGGACGAGCGCTGCGACCGTCTCGGCCGCGACCTGCGTGACGAGGGCGCGCTCGAGGGCCGCGAGCGCGTCGGCCGCGCTCGGCCCGCGGTAGGCGTTCGGGAACGGCACGCGGTAGACCTCCGGCGCGAACGGCCCGAGGCCGGCCTTGTACGGATGCGTCTTCGAGGTGAGGCTCATCGCCAGCAGGGTGCGTCCGTGGAAGCCGCCCTCGAACGCGATCAGAGCAGGCCGGCCGGTGTACGAACGCGCGAACTTGATCGCATTCTCCACTGCCTCCGCACCCGAGTTGAAGAACGCGGCCTTGGCCGCGCCGCGGATCGGCGAGAGCGCGCAGAGACGCTCGGCGAGCGTGATGTAGACCTCGTAGGGGACGATCGTGAAGTCGGTGTGCGAGAAGTGCTCGAGCTGCTCCTGCGCGGCCGCCACGACCTGCGGATGCGAGTGGCCGACGTTGAGGCAGCCGATCCCGCCGGTGAAGTCGATGAACGTGTTGCCATCGACGTCCGTCAGCGTTGCGCCGTGCGCGTCCGCGATCACGATCGGCAGGAAGATCGACAGCGGGTCGGCGACAGCGCGCTGCTTGCGCTCGAGGATCTCCTTCGAGCGCGGGCCCGGGATCCCGGTCCGAAGCTCGATCGCCTTCGTCACCGCCACGGCTCTGACATTAGCGGAGCCGGCGGCCGGTTGCATACGTGAATAACGGCAATACAGGTAGAAGGTCTAGGGCCGCTCCAGCGCCGCTGTCTCGTAGATCCCTTCGGGGTTCCAGAGCAGGAACCCCCGGCCGTGGTGACCGCGCACGGCGGCGACCTCCTTCTGCACGTCCGCGAGCGTGTACGTCCGGCCGAGCGAGAAGTCCTGGAGCCACGGCGTCAGCCTCGTCTTGCGGCCCTCGACCGCGCGCTGGAAGTCCGTGAGCGAGCGCGAGACGACGAGGCCCGGCCGGCCGTCCGGGTACGAGATGCCGTACTCGCCGGAGTTGTAGTGGGACGGGTAGAGCATCGGGTAGAGGGCGTCGACGTGGGCCGAGAGGCGGCGCGGCAGCTGGCCGATCCCGAGGTCGCGCGTCGCCGCCAGGCCGAAGACGTCCAGCGACACGCGAACGCCGAGCGGATGGAGCCGCTTCGACGCGTACTGCGCAAAGGCCGGGATCGTCCAGCGCATCGGCTGTGGGCCGACGCGCGGGTACCGGATCAGCGAGAGGTCGCCGTCGCTGGGAAAGCGAACGTAGTCGAACTGGATCTCGTCGAAGCCCGCCTTGGCCGCTGCGGCCGCGACGTCGACGTTGTAGCGCCAGACGCGCCGGTCGTACGGGTTCGTCCAGCCGAGGCCCGCGTTGTTGCGCCAGAGCGAGCCGTCGCTGCTGTGGATCGCGAGCTCTGGCCGTTTCGTCGAGAGCACCGGGTCCTCGAAGGTGACGACGCGCCCGATCAGGTACGCGCCGTGCTCGTGCACGGCCTTGGCGACCTGCCTGGCCCTGTAGTAGGGAGCGGCCGCACCGGTTCGCCGTGCGAGCGGGACCCCGGAGGGGACGAATCCGATGCGCCCGTTCTCGTCCTTGACGTCGAGCTCGATCGCGTTCAGCCCCGGGATCGCGAGGTAGTGCTGCAGCTTGCCCGGCAGCGACGCGAGCCCCATCGTCACGTGAACGCCGCGGATCTCCTTCGGGGCGGCACGCGTGACCGGCTCGCGGACCGGTGCGGCCTGGCGCGAGGAGACGGTCGACTGGTGATCGCTGCCGACGGCGCGGGCTCCGAGCGTGATCCCGGCCGCCAGGGCGAGCAGGATCCCTCCGGCGACCGCCCGCCTGACACGCACCTGCCGCCGGCGCCTGGCCCGGCGCTCGCGCGCGCGGCCGTTTACGTCCGGTTCGTGCGTCAAGAGAGGCACAAGGATAGGCCTTTCCCGGCAGGCCGGGCCGTAGAATCGCCCGCGTGGTTCTCTCCGACCGGACGATCCGCCGCCTGCTCGAGGAGGGCCGCATCCGCATCGACCCCTACGACGAGACGCTCCTCCAGCCGTCGAGCGTCGACGTCCGCGTCGACCGCCTGTTCCGCGTCTTCCACAACGCGCGCTACCCGTTCATCGACGTCAAGCAGCCTCAGGAGGACCTGACCGAGCTGGTCGAGATCGAGGACGACCAGCCGTTCATCCTCCACCCGGGCGAGTTCGTCCTCGGCTCGACGCTGGAGCGTCTGCAGCTCCCGGACGACCTCGTCGCCCGGCTGGAGGGCAAGTCGAGCCTTGGCCGGCTCGGCCTCCTGATCCACTCGACCGCTGGCTTCGTCGACCCCGGCTGGGACGGCCACGTGACGCTCGAGCTCTCCAACGTGGCCAACCTCCCGATCACGATCTACTACGGGATGAAGATCGGCCAGCTCTCGTTCGTGCAGCTGACCGAGCCAGCCGAGCACCCGTACGGCGCGGACACGCTCGGCTCCAAGTACCAGGGCCAGCAGGGCCCGACGCCCAGCCGCTACTGGCAGAACTTCGAGCGCTAGCTCGACGCGAGCCGGCCGCAAACGAGCTGGAGGTCGGCGAGTGTCTGTGCGGCCGCGGCGCTCGTGACCGTCCACCGGCCACCGGCCGCAGTCGCGGCCGAACCGCCAACTCTGAGCCCGGCCGGCAACGAGTAGCCGGTCGAGAGCGAGAACCAGCCCTTCGGGCAGCGCTGCGTCAATACCTGCGCGCCCGGGAGGATCGGCGTCGTCGATGTCAGCACCGACACCTGGAGCTGCTGCTTCATAGCCCCCGGCGGGCGGACCAGCGTCAGGCAGCCCCCGTACAGGCCGGTCGACCCGCTCGTCGAGCCGAGATTGCGGGTGGTCATCGAGAACGCGCGCAGCGTCTGCGTCTGCCGCCGGACGCTCAACCTTCCCGAGTCGAGGTCGAACCCGGAGCCCCCGGCGAGCGTGCCGGCCGGACATGCGAGCGACACCGTCTTCTGACCGCCCGGTGGGATGGTCACCGGCTTCGACTTGACGAGCGTCAGCCGGAGGAACGGGCTCTTCGCGGTGAGGCCCGGGATCCTGCGGCAGGCGACGGCGGCGGTCACGCGCGCGTCGGAGCTCGTCGGGTTGCCGAAGCGGAACGCGTACGCGCGTAGCCCGATCGGCCGAACTCCCAACGTCGCCACTCCGGGAGCAGGCGCGTGCACTCCTCCGCTCACCGCGAGGTAGCCCGGCGCGCACGTGACACGCGCGGCAGCGGCCTGCCCCGAAGGAACCGCGACGGCGCGGAAGACGGTCGACCCGATCACGAGCTGAGCCGTCGCGACAGGCACGGCCACCAGAGCCGCCGCCCCCACGAATCCAAGAACCCTCTTTCCTCTCATGCCGCAGTCCTCCCCCGATCTAAACCGTATACCAGTGCGGTCGTACAATCGAGTCCGTGATCCTGGTCACCGGGGCAACGGGCTTCGTAGGCCCGAAGGTCGTGCACGCGTTGCGAGAGCGGGACCTCCCGGTTCGCTGCCTCGTCCGCAAGCCGTCCGGGAGCGATGCGGACACGCTTCTCGCCTGGGGCTGCGAGCTCGTCCAGGGTGACGTCACCGACGCCGGGAGCCTGATGCGCGCCGTGGAGGGAGCGGAGGTCGTCGTCCACCTCGTCGCGATTCGCCAGGGAAGCGACGACCAGTTCCGCAGGGTGATGGAGCAGGCAACCCGGGATCTGGTCGCCGTGGCGACGCCGGTCGGAGTTCGCCGCATCGTGCTGATGAGCGCGCTCGGCACGAGTGAGGAGACGCGCGACCTGGTGCCCTACTACCGGGCCAAGTGGGAGATGGAGCAGACCGTCGCCGCCTCGGGGCTCGAGTACGTCGTCTTCCGGCCGAGCTTCATCTTCGGGCGCGACGGCGGGATCCTTCCGACGTTCACGAAGCTCGCGCGGCTGGCGCCGGTCACGCCGATCATCGGTTCCGGGTCCCAGCGGATCCAGCCGATCTGGGTGGACGACGTCGCGTCCTACTTCGCGGCCGCAGTCGACCTCCCCGCAGCGAACGGGCGGATCTTCGAGCTCGGCGGGCCCGACGCGGTGAGCTGGAACGAATTCTGGGCGCAGCTAAAGCAGATGCTCGGCCAGCGCCGCCCGAGCATCCACGTCCCGGTCGGCCTGATGCGCATGAACGCCGCCGTCACCGAGCGCTTGCCGGGCGACATTCCGCTGACGCGCGACCTCCTGAAGATGCTCGAGCACGGCGACAACACGGTCACGAACGACGACGCGGTGGAGACGTTCGGCCTCCCGCTCGTGCCGCTCGACGAGCAGCTGCGCCGAGCGCTCCAGAAATGACAGAGGGCCGCACGAGGCGGCCCTCTGAACCGGCTACCAGCGTTGAATTGGTAGAGGCACTTCCTGCCGGTCTAATCGGAACGGCCGCCCCGGCCAAGCCGGGCCAGCCTCTCCGGTCGACATCGCAAGCGACGTCTCGGACCGACGGCGCGGAGTGCGCGAGCCCCCTACGCTGGCTAGGCGATTCCCCGTAGGTCCCGGGGACGCACCTCTACCCGCTGGTACCTCCACTGCCCGTACTTGAAGATTTCACTCTCGGACCACCTCCTTTCCGCGGTGATCTCACTTTACAGGCTTCGGCGTACGCCTAGGCCTGCCGGAGGATTACCGAGAGCTCGAGGCCCCGGTCGAGCGGGACGGTGACGCTCTCGAGCGTCGGGTCTGCCTGGCGCGCGGCCGAGTAGGCGCCGAGGTGCTCGACGTGGGAGAGGACGTTGTCGGCCACGACAAGCGCAGCCGGTTCCAGCTTCGCCCGTGCGAGCTGGAAGAGCTCCTCGTACTGCTCCTTCTCCGCGTCGAGAAAGACCACGTCGAAGACGTCGTCGAGCGCAGGGAGCGTTTCGAGGGCATCTCCTGGGACGAGGGTGTGCGCTGTCCTCGAGGCCGGCCTCGGCGATGTTCGCCTGCCAGACCTCGATCCTCGGCGGGTCGTGCTCGAGCGAGACGACGCTGCCGCCGAGGTAGCGGACGCCTGCGGCGAGCCAGATCGTCGAGTAGCCGCGCGAGCCGCCGATCTCGAGCACCGAGCAGTCGGCGTGCGACGAGACCAGCGAGAAGAGAAACTGCCCGGTCGTCCGGGCGACCTGGCGCGAGCGCTGCTCGGAAGGCAGTCCCTGCGCGCGCTCCGTGGCGTCGACCTCCTCGAGGCGCACGAGCACGGCGCGGACGCGATCGTCGAGCACGGCCGGAGCCTACTTCGCAAGTCCAGGGTCCCGCGCGCGCCTAACTTCGGGTCCCGACCCGCCCCCTGCCATGGCGTTCAGCCTAGTTGCGAACTGCGCACGTGTCTGTGACGGGTCCGCCACGAATCTGTGCCGATGCCCGGCTACTGCGCTGGGCTCACACTGGGAGCCGCGTCGCGGCGAGCGCGAGCGCGAGCGCGGCGGGCTTCCGCGCGGGGCACGTCGCCAGGTGGTCGTTCACCACGCCACACGCCTGCATCGCCGCATACGCGGTCGTCGGCCCCACGAAGCGGAAGCCCGCCTTACGCAGGGCTTTCGACAGCGCGACCGACTCCGGCGTCTCCGTAGGCCAGTCGGCGTGCGACCGCGGAGCTCTGTGCTTCTTCGGCCGATGGGACCAGACGAACGCCGGAAGCGACGTGCCCGTGTCGCGCAGGGCCAGCGTTGCCCGCGCGTTGGCAATCGTCGCCTCGATCTTGCCCCGATGACGCACGATCGACGAGTCTCCGAGGAGCTGCTTGATGTCCCGCTCGCCGAACCGCGCCACCCGCTCGGGGTCGAACCCCGCGAACGCCGCCCGGAATCCCTCGCGCTTGCGCAGGATCGTCAGCCACGACAGCCCCGACTGGAACCCTTCGAGGCAGAACCGCTCGTAGAGCCCCCGTTCGTCGACGACCGGCCGGCCCCACTCCTCGTCGTGGTAGACGTCGTACAGCGGGTCCGAGCTCTGCCAGCACCGCTTGCCCACGGGACTAGCTGACATCGACCTTGACCATCCCGTCCTCGACGAGCACCGGGAAGGTCTCGACCGGAAGCACCGCGGGCAGCGTCAGCGGCCGCCCGCTGCGGATGTCGACGTGGGCGCCGTGGCGAGGGCAGACCGCGTACCCCTCCTCGAGGTCGAACTCGCCCTCGCAGAGCGGCCCGTCGTCGTGCGAACAGCGGTCCTCGATCGCGTAGTAGCTGCCGCCGAGATTGTAGATCCCGACCGAGATCTCGCCCGCGTGCACGATCTTCACCGTCCCCGGCGGCAGATCGTCGACCGGACCAACGTCGATTAGGGCCACCTAAGGCACCCCACAGCCGCTCTAGGTCAGTTCCAGCTCATCGAGGCCCGCCCACTCCTCCGGGAGCGGCGTTCCCTTGGCCCGGTGCAAGGCGACCTTGAGCACGCCGAGCCCGAGCAGCGCGCACTTGAGCCGGATCGGCGTCAGCGGGATGCCGACCTCCTCGAGCAGCTTCTCCTTCGGCAGGCCCGCGATCTCCTCTGCAGTCCGGCCCTTGACCATCTCCATCAGCATCGAGGTCGAGGCCTGGCTGATCGCACAGCCGCGGCCGGAGAACTTGACCTCCTCGACGGTGTCCCCGTCCTCGGCGAACTGGACGTAGATCGAGATCTCGTCGCCGCAGAGAGGGTTCAGCCCCTCCGCCGACGCGTCGGCGTCCTCGATCACCCCGTGGCCGCGCGGGTTCTTGTAGTGGTCGAGGATAACCTCGCGGTACAGGTCTTCGGCCACGGCTACCCGAGCAGCTTTCGGGTCTTCTGGATGCCGTCGACGAGCCGGTCGATCTCCTCCGGCACCGAGTACAGGTAGAAGCTCGCGCGGTTCGTCGCCGCGACGCCGAGGCGAGTCATCAGCGGCTGGCAGCAGTGGTGACCCGCCCTGATCGCGACCCCCTCCGAGTCGAGCACCTGCGCGACGTCGTGCGGATGGATGTCACCGAGGTTGAAGGACACGATCCCGGCCCGGCGGTCGGGCGGCGGCCCGTAGAGGACGATCCCCGGCACCTCCGAGAGCCGCTCGATCGCGTGGGCGGCCAACTCCTGCTCGTACGCCTCGATCTCCTCGATCCCGATCGCGTTCAGGTAGTCGATCGCCGCGCGCAGGCCGATCGCCTCGGCGATCGGCGCCGTGCCCGCCTCGAACTTGTGCGGGATCTCGCCCCAGGTGGTGTCCTCGAACCGGACCCTGCTGATCATGTGCCCGCCGAGGTTGAACGGCTCCATCGCCTCGAGCAGCTCGCGGCGGCCCCAGAGCGCGCCGACCCCGGTCGGGCCGCACATCTTGTGGGCCGAGAAGGCGAGGAAGTCGCAGTCGAGCGCCTGGACGTCGACCGGATGATGCGGCGCAGCCTGGGCCGCATCGACGACCATGATCGCGCCCTGTGCGTGCGCCCACGCGGCAAGCTTCTCGACCGGGTTGATCGTGCCGAGCGCGTTCGAGACGAGGTTCGTCGCGACCACCTTCACGTTCCCGTCGCCCGGGATCGCCTCGAGATCGCCGAGGTCCAGCTCGCCGGTGTCGGTCAGGTGGATCATCCGGAAGCCGGCGCCCGTGCGCTTCGCCATGTACTGCCAGGGCACGAAGTTCGAGTGGTGCTCGAGCTCGGTGACGACGACGAGGTCGCCCGGGCCGAGGTTGTTCAGCCCCCACGCGTACGCGACGAGGTTGAGCCCTTCTGTCGCCGAGCGCGTGAAGATCACCTCGCGCGCCGACGGCGCGTTGATGAACGCCCCCACCGACTCGCGCGACCCCTCGAACTCCGCGGTCGCGCGCTCGGAGAGCGTGTAGACGCCCCGGTGCACGTTCGCGTACGAGGTCTCGTAAAACGTGCGCATCGCGTCCAGCACCTGGCGCGGCTTCTGCGCGGTCACGGCCGAGTCGAGATAGGCGAGCGGCTTCCCGTGGATCTTCTGCTCGAAAATCGGGAAGTCGGAGCGCAGCTTCTGCGCGTCCAGGCTGGATCGTGCTGTCAGCACCACGTGGCTATCGTACCCACGCGCCGTGGCTAGAAAGCTTCGCCTTCTCAGCGGTGGGGTCATCCTCGCGATCGGGCTCATCTCAGGCGGTTGCTCGGGCTCCAAGCCCGCTGCCGACTCGCCCGGAGCCAAGGTCTTCGCGAGCGCCGGCTGCGGAAGCTGCCACACGCTCGAGGCCGCCGGCGCCAAAGGGCAGATCGGGCCGAACCTCGACGAGCTGAAGCCCGACGAGTCGACGGTCGCCCATCAGGTCCGGGTCGGCGGCAACGGCATGCCCTCGTTCCGCAAGCGCCTTGCAAGCGGACAGATCGAAGAGGTCGCCTCGTTCGTCGCCGAGGCCTCACGCAGCTCCGGAACCGGGGCCGCGTTCGAGCCCGACGACACGACAGTCGGGAGCTGCGAGAAGAGCGGCAAGCCGTACTGCTACCGCCAGGCGTTCGGGAACATCGCCTACAAGGACGGGCCAGAGAAGGCGCTCGCCCTGCTCGCCACCGACGACCGGGCGATGGAGCAGGTGCACGCCGACTGCCACCAGATCGCGCACTGGGTGGGCCACGCCGGGCTCGCGCACTACAAAGGCAACGCGGCCGACGCGCTCGCGCACGGCGGGATGACCTGCAACTCCGGCTATTACCACGGGGTCCTCCAGGTCGCGCTTGCGGGCCTTCCGAAGGACGAGGTCGTTCGAAAGGCCCGCCGGCTGTGCACGGCGCCGGCGGTGAACACGGACGCCTTCCTGTTGTACCAGTGCGTCCACGGCCTCGGACACGGGCTGATGATCTACAGCGGGAACGAGCTGCCCTGGTCGCTGCAGACCTGCCACAAGCTCCAGACGAGCTTCGACCGGATCTCCTGTACGGGCGGCGTCTTCATGCAGAACCTCGACACCACGATGGGAACCTCGCGCTACCTCCGCGCCAAGAACCCGCTCTACCCATGCACGATCGTGTCCGAGCAGGACAAGCTCTACTGCTACCTGATGGTCACGTCGAGGATTCTGTCCCTCGACGGCTACAGCTGGCGCAAGACCGCGGCCTGGTGCCGAAAGAGCGAGCCAGGCTGGGTCGCGACCTGCTTCCAGTCGTACGGCCGCGACGCGTCGGGGACCACGCAGTACCACTCGAGAGAGACGATCAAGCTCTGCAAGATCGCGGGCAAGGACGCCAGCGAGTGCATGTACGGCGCGGCGCGCGACTACGCGAACAACTACGCGGGCGGGAAAGAGGCCGCGCAGCTTTGCAATGCCGCTCCCGCGCGCTACCGAGCCCGCTGTTACGAGGGCATCGGCACGATCCTCGGCGCGCTCCACAGCCTCGGCGCGGAACGAAAGGCCGCCTGCGACGCGGTCACTCCTCGCCGCTACCGGCGGGACTGCCTCAAGGGCGCGGCCGTCATCTAGGCCTGCGGGATGCGCGCCTCGAGCGCGCTCGTGACGGCCTCGCGCACCGGCTCCAGCTCGATCCGGTCGAGCACGTCCTGGAAGAAGCCGCGCACGATCAGCCGCTCGGCCTCGGGGCGCGGGAGCCCGCGGGCCATCAGGTAGAAGAGCTGCTCCCGGTCGACGCGACCGACGGTCGCGCCGTGGGTGCAGCGGACGTCGTTCGCGAGGATCTCGAGCCCGGGGATCGGAACGGCGTGCGTCGTCGGCGACAACATCAGGTTGCGGCACTCCTGGTAGGCGTTCGTCTTCTGCGCGCCCTCCTCGACGCGGATCATCCCGCGCCAGACGGCCGTGGCGTGGTCGCGCAGCGCGCCCTTGAACGCGAAGTCCGACTCCGTGTTCGGCGCGATGTGCTCCTGGAACGTGTCGTAGTCCAGGTGCTGCTCGCCGTCTGCGAAGTAGGCGCCGGTCACGCGTGAGGTCGCGCCCGGGCCCGCGAGGTCGTTCTGGATCCGCACCTTGCCCTTCTTCGAGCCGAAGCCGCCGCTGACCCAGTCGAGCTCGGCGTCGCGCTCGACCCGCGCGTGGTGCGACGCGAAGTGCCACGTCTCGCGGGAGAGGTTCTGCAGCGACACGTACTCGAGCTTCGCGGCCTGCTCGACATGGAGCTCGACGACGGCGTTGGAGTAGCCCGAGAGCGACGGCGTGGCCGACGTGTACTCCTCGACCAGCGAGAAGCGCGAGCCCTCGCCGGCGATCACGAGCAGGCGCCAGAAGAGCGACCCGCCCTCGACCGCGTTCGCCACGCGCACGTAGAGCGGACGCTCGAGCTCGAGGCCGGCCGGAACGTGGACGAGCAGCCCGTGCTGCCAGACGGCCGCATTGTGCGCGGCGAACTTGTCGTCCTGCGCGGAGACGAGCGAGCCCAGCCGCTCGTGCGCCTCGTCGAGCGGCTCGAAGCGGATCTCCGCGGGCGCACGCGAGATCTCGATCCCGGTCTCCGTGACCGTCGCCATGGCGGCCACGTCGAGCTCGACCATCGCCTTCGCGGCCGCGTCCGGGGTTTGACCCTCGCCCTGGCCGAACGAGTCGGGGTCGAAGCCGCGCAGGTCCGTGAAGCGCCAGTGCTCCTCGGTCGTCCCGGGGACCGGAAGCTCGCGGTAGTGCTCGAGTGCCTCGGCTCTAGTCATAGGGCTTGTACCTCCGATGCAGGATGACCGCGTTCCCGTCCGGGTCGAGGCAGACCGCCATGTTGCAGACGCCGGTGTCGCCCGCGCCGACGAACTCGACCCCGCGTGCCTCAAGCTCCGCCTTCGCCGCCTCGACATCCCCCACGCGGACGGCGAAGCCGCCGACATCGGGCTTGAACTCGAAGCCCTCGCTCTCGGGCTCCCAGAACGTGATCGTCACCTGACCCGCGGTCAGCTCCTCGGGGTTGTTCGAATCCTCGGGCAAGCCGAGAACGTCGCGGTACCAGGCGATCGCACGCGCCATGTCCCGGGTCGGGACGTTGATGAAGTCGACGCGCTCGACCTGCATCAGGGGAGGCTCCCGTCGGAGTACGGCGCGTAGCGGTGGTGCAGCATCAACCTGTTGCCGTCGGGATCAGCGAAGAACGCCATGTGGCAGACGCCCGAGTCGTAGGCCTCGGCGAACTCGAACTCGACGCCGCGTTCCTGCAGGCGCTCCATCGACTCCGCCACGTCGGCCACGCGCAGCGCGATCCCGTACTCGGGCTGGAACTCTCCGCCGCCCTTCTGCTCGGGCGTGCTGAGGACGAAGCCGACGTTGTCGGCACCGAACTCGGGCCAGTCGTCGCTCGACAGCCGGTTGCGCTTCAGGCCGAGCGTCTTGCCGTAGAAGTCCCCCGCTCGCTCGCGGTCGGTGACGTTGACGCCGACGAAGTCGGTTCGCTCGATCTCGCCCTCGGGGACGTCGAAGCTCTCGATCTGTTCGTAGCGCCGGTGGAACAGCAGCCGGTTGCCGTCAGGGTCGCTGAACGGCGCCCCGTTGCAGACGCCGGAGTCGAACGTGTCCATGTGGAACTCGACGCCGGCCTCCTCGAGCTCGCCCCGCGCTTCCTCGACATCGGGGACGCGCAGGCCCACCGCGCCGCCGAACTGAGACAGTCCGATGGTCAGATTGCCGGTCTCGTACTCGACCCAGCGCTCACCGGAGCTGTGCGGGTTCCGCGCGAGGCCGAGCGTCTGTCCGTAGAACTCGTCGGCCCGGGCGAGGTCGGAGACGGAAACCGCGATGAAGTCGACGTGGCCGACGGCCGTCACGGCAGCCTCCCGTCCGCGTGCGGTGCGTAGCGGCGGTGCAGCATCAGCGAGTTGCCGTCTGGGTCGTGGAAGAACGCCATGTGGCAGACGCCGCTGTCGTGGGTCTCGCCCTCGAACTCGACGCCCTTCGCCTCGAGCTCGGAGCGCGCTTCCTCGACGTCGGGCACGCGCAGCGCGATGTACGCGGTGTGCGGGCCCGTGAACGTGCGCCCGACCTTGGTCAGGTCGATCAGGTAGAGGCTCAGGTTCTCGCCGAGCTGAAACTCCGGAAACCCGCCCGGAACCATCTCCAGGCCAAGGGTGCTCCTCGTAGAAGCCGGTCGCACGCTCCATGTCCGTGACCGGCACCGACACGAAGTCGGTGCGTTCTACTTGCATCGCTTCAAGCTCCCATTGTGTCGACCGGTCATTTCAGACGTACCCACGAGCAAGCCCGCGCGTCCTGATGTCGGCACCGCAAGCGGCGCCTCGGCTCAACCGACCGAGCCCTTCCATCTGAAGCTGGATCAGGCGGTTCAGCTCGACCGCGTACTCGAGCGGGAGCTCCTTGGTGATCGGCTCGACAAAGCCGGAGACGATCATCGCGGAGGCCTCCGCCTCGGAGAGCCCGCGCGACATCAGGTAGAAGAGCTGCTCCTCGCCGATCTTCGAGACGGTCGCCTCGTGGCCGATGTCGACCTCGTCCTCGTCGATCCGGATGTACGGGTAGGTGTCGGAGCGTGAGTCCTCGTCGAGGATCAGCGCGTCGCAGACCACCTTCGACTTCGCGCCCTTTGCACCCTTGGCGACCTCGAGCAGGCCGCGGTAGCCGGCCCGGCCGCCGTTCTTGGAGATCGACTTGGACGTGATCACCGAGGTCGTGTTCGGCGCCATGTGGACGGCCTTGCCGCCGGCGTCCTGGTGCTGGCCGTCGCCCGCGAAGGCGATCGAGAGCACCTCGCCGTGCGCGCCCTCGCCGAGCAGCCAGATCGCCGGGTACTTCATCGTCAGCTTGGAGCCGAGGTTGCCGTCGACCCACTCCATGGTCGCGTTCTCGTAGGCGACCGCGCGCTTGGTGACGAGATTGAAGACGTTGGTCGACCAGTTCTGGATCGTCGTATAGCGGCAGCGCGCGTTCGGCTTGACGATGATCTCGACGACCGCCGAGTGGAGCGAGTCGCTCGAGTAGATCGGCGCGGTGCAGCCCTCGACGTAGTGCACGTAGGCGCCCTCGTCGACGATGATCAGCGTCCGCTCGAACTGACCCATGTTCTCGGCGTTGATCCGGAAGTAGGCCTGGAGCGGCATCTCGATCTTCACGCCCGGCGGCACGTAGATGAACGAGCCGCCCGACCAGACGGCCGAGTTCAGCGCCGCGAACTTGTTGTCGTTCTGCGGGATGATCGTGCCGAAGTACTGCTTGACGATGTCCTCGTGCTCGCGGAGGCCGCTGTCCATGTCGAGGAAGAGCACGCCCTGCGCCTCGAGCTCCTCCTGGAGCTTGTGGTAGACGACCTCGGACTCGTACTGCGCCCCGACCCCTGCGAGGTACTTCTTCTCGGCCTCAGGGATCCCGAGCTTGTCCCAGGTGTCCTTGATGTCGGCCGGCAGGTCTTCCCAGGACGAGGCCTGCTTCTCGGTCGGACGGATGTAGTAGTAGATGTTGTCGAAGTCGATCTGGGCGACATTGCCGCCCCAGGTCGGCAGCGGGCGGGCGAGGAAGTAGTCGAGCGAGCGGTGGCGGAACTTCCGCATCCAGGCGGGCTCGTCCTTGTGCGAGGAGATCGCGTCGACCAGCTCGTGCGAGAGGCCGCGGCCGGACTTGAAGAAGTAGTCCTCGGGAACGTGGAAGCCGTACTTGATCTCGTAATCCGAGCCGATTCCGCTGACGACTTCGGTTTCCGTGACCGCCATCAGGCGATCGCCTCCTCATACGCCTTGTAGCCCTCGGCCTCGAGCTTGTGCGCCAGCTCGGGACCGCCTTCCTCCACGATACGCCCGTCGACGAACACGTGCACGAAATCGGGCGTGATGTGATCGAGGATGCGCTGGTAGTGCGTGATCACGAGCGCGCCCATGTCGGGGCCCACGAGGTCCTGAACGCCGTTCGCGACCACCTGCAGCGCGTCGATGTCGAGGCCGGAGTCGGTCTCGTCGAGCACCGCGATCCGCGGCTTCAGCATCGCCATCTGCAGGATCTCGACGCGTTTCTTCTCGCCGCCCGAGAAGCCGTCGTTCAGGTACCGCTGCGCGAGCTCGCGCGAGATCTTCAGCTCGTCCATCGCCTCGAGCAGCTCCTTGCGGAACTCCGGGATCGGCATCGGGTCGTCGGCGCCGCCCGCCTTCGCCTTCCGGATCGCGTTGATCGCGGAGCGGAGGAAGCTCGTCACGGTCACGCCCGGAACCGAGTGCGGGTACTGGAACGCGAGGAAGAGGCCGCGCTGGGCGCGCTCGTCCGCCTCGAGCTCCGTGACGTCCTCGCCGTCGAACAGGATCTGTCCCGAGGTGATCTGGTAGGCGGGATGACCCATCAGCGCGTAGGCGAGCGTCGACTTGCCGGAGCCGTTCGGGCCCATCACCGCGTGGACCTGATTCGTGTCCACGGAGAGGTCGACACCCTTGACGATCTCGGTGCCGTCCTCGAGCGCGACGTGGAGGTTCTTCAGTTCGAGCAGAGCCATGTGCGACTCATGCTAGCGGCACGCATCCGGCCGTCGAGGGCAACCGGGCGGAGCTTCCGCCTGGGCGGTGCTACGCTTCGCCCATGGTGCCGGAGATCGGAATCCCGGGTCTCATCCTTATCCTCGTCGTCGCCTTGCTCGTGTTCGGCCCGAAGCGGCTGCCCGAGATGGGGCGCTCGCTGGGTCGCGGCATGCGTGAGTTCAAGGACTCGATCAGCGGCGCGGACAAGGACGAGCCGACCGAGCTGCCGCCTCCGTCCGCGGACGACGTTCCGCCGACCAAGCCGTAGCGCATGAGAGTCCTTCCGCGGCGTCTTCGCCACGGCGAGGAGGCCACACTCGTCGAGCACCTCGAAGAGCTTCGCACGCGGCTGTTCATCTGCCTGATCGCGATCGCGGCCGCGTTCGTCGTCACGTACACGTTCCACGGCCGGCTGCTGCACTGGCTGAACCAGCCGCTGCCCGCTGACCACAGGCGGCCCTACACGTTCAGCCCGATCGAGCCGTTCACGACCTCGATCTGGGTCGCCATCTGGGCCGCGTTCCTGATCGCGCTCCCGATCGTCTTCTGGCAGGTGTGGGCGTTCTTCGCGCCCGCGATCGAAGAGGGCCACCAGCGCTCGATCGCGGTGCTCGTCGCGTTCTCCGCGATCCTCGGAATCGGCGGCATCACGTTCGCCTACTGGGTTGTGCTGCCACCCGCGATCCACTTCCTGACGAACTACGACAAGGAGCACTACACGATCATCATCCAGGCGCGCCCGTACTACCGGTTCGTGGCGGTCGTCCTGCTCGGCGTCGCGCTCGCGTTCGAGGTGCCGATCTTCGTGCTCGGCCTCGTGCGGCTCCGCATCCTCTCGGCCGCGCGCCTGCGGAGGACGTGGCGCATCGGCGTCTTCGTCATGGTCGTCATCGGAGTCGCGCTCCCCGGGGTCGACCCGATCTCGACGGTCCTGACCGTGCTGCCGCTCGTCGCGCTCTACCTGCTCTCGATCGGCCTCGCCACGATCCTCGAGCCGCGCTGGCGAGGCGCGAAGACCGCTCCGACTGCCGGCTGACCCGGCCGGCGGCACCGGCCTTGTGACGTATCCGAAGATCGAGCTTCACGTCCACCTCGAGGGGACCGTCCGGCCGCGCACGCTGCTCGAGATCGCCCGCCGCAACGACTACCCGCTCCCGGCCGAGACCGTGGAAGGGCTCGAGGCGCTCTACGACTTCCGCGACTTCGCGCACTTCATCGACGTCTGGATCCTGACCACGAACGCCTTGCAGACCACGCAGGACTTCGAGCAGGTCGTGCTCGACTACGCGGAGGAGGCGCACTCACACGGCGCGGTCTACCTCGAGGGGATCTTCTCGCCGGCCGAGCGGGTCGCCCGCGGGGTGGGCTGGGACGAGATCTTCTCCGGGTACTGCGACGGCGCCGACGCGGCGCGCGAGCGCTACGGGGTCGAGGTCCGGCTCACGCCGGACATCTACCGCGGCTGCCCGCTGGACCAGGCGGAGGAGCTCGTGCGCTACTCGGCCAGATACCGCGACCGCGGCGTCCTCGGGGTCGGGCTCGGCGGGCTCGAGGCGGAGTACCCGCCGGAGCCGTACGCACCGGTCTTCGAACTCGCCCGGGAGCTCGGGCTCGCCTCGGTGCCGCACGCGGGCGAGGTCGTCGGGCCGCCCTCGGTGCGCGGTGCCCTAGACGCCCTCGGCGCCGACCGGCTCAGGCACGGGATCCGGGCGGCGGAGGACCCGGGGCTCCTGCGCGAGATCGCCGACCGCCGGGTCGTGCTCGACGTCTGTCCGATCTCGAACCTGCGCACGCGGGCCGTCGACACCCTGGCCGACCACCCGCTGCCGCAGCTCGTTGCCGCCGGAGCGCTCTGCTCGATCTCCACCGACGACCCCGCGATGTTCTCCACCGACCTCTCGCTCGACTGCGAAGCGGCAGTCACGCTCGGGCTCGACCCGGAGGACTTCTACGCGGCCGGGATCGAGGGCGCACTCTGCGACAAGGAGACGAAGGCGCGCCTCAGCGACATCCGGGCCGCGTTCGACTGGTCGAGCGTCCGCCCGCTACGCTAGGGCTTCCAGCCATGGCTGTGAACTCAATCCTGTCGACCGGTCAGTTCCGACGGACACACGGGCAAGGCCCGCGTGTCCTGACGACGGCACCGCAAGCGGCGCCTTAGCATGGCCAGAGGAGCTGCACAGGGGCGGACCAAGCAACGCGCGGACACGATGCCCAAGAAGAAACAGGCGCCGCCCAGTTGGGAGGACCAGCTCTTCTTCTCGCGGCTACGCCGCCATGCGAAATGGGTCTACGTGTTCCTGGCCGTCGCGTTTGCGGGCGGCTTCATCTTCCTCGGCATCGGCTCTGGCTCGACCGGCATCAGCGACATCCTGCGAGGCAACTTCTTCGGCGGCAGCAGCAGCTCGACGAGCTCGCAGATCACGGACGCGCAGAAGGTCGTCGCCGCGCATCCGAACGACATGGAGGCGTATCTCAACCTCTCGTCGCTCTACCAGCAGAACCAGCAGACCGACAAGGCGATCGCGACGCTCGAAGCCGCGAACCGGCGCAACCCGAAGGACATCGACGTCCTCAACCGGCTGGCCGGGATCTACCGGACGAAGGCCGAGGACGCGCTGAACACTGCCGCGGCGGCCCAGACCGCGCTCGCGGCGAACAACGCCATCCCGCCGGGGCTCAACCCGAGCTCGCAGCTGGGGCAGGCGCTGGCCTCCGATCCCGTGAGCAAGGAGCTGAGCCAGAAGGCGAGCGAGACCTTCGTCACCATGACGACGGCGTTCTCGAAGGCGCAGGACGCGTACAAGCGCACGGCCACGGCCGCCCGCGGGACCCCGCAGGAGGCGAGCGCGCAGCTCCAACTCGGCAGCGTCGCGATCGAGTCGCTCCGGCTTTCAGGACAGCCGACCGACGCGCAGACCGCGGCCGCGGCCTTCAAGCGCTACCTGCAGCTCGAGCCGACCGGCACGAATGCAGCGCAGGCCAAGCAGACGCTCGCTCAGCTGAAGCCCTACCTGGTCGCCAACCAGGGTTAGACTCGCCGCGGTGCCGGCGGGACTGAACTTCGACTGGGTGCGGGGCTGCATCGCCGTCGTGGCGCTCGCGGCCGCGCTGCTCGCGGCCGGCTGCGGGACCGGCGGGATCGCGAAGGGCGGCGACCAGACCAAAGGCAAGCAGCTCTTCACGCAGAAGTGCGGCGGGTGCCACACGCTCGCAGCAGCCGGGACCAACGGGACGATCGGCCCGAACCTCGACGACGCTTTCACCTCGGGCCGGAAGCAGGGCTTCAAGAGCGAGACGATCGAGCAGGTCGTCCGCCAGCAGGTCGCACTCGCCGGCGGGAAGATGCCCGCGAACCTCGTCAGAGGCGCGGACGCCGACGCGGTCGCGGCCTACGTCGCGGCGGTCGCCGGAGTTCCGGGCCAGGGCGGCGGCCCTCCGACGAGTGGCAAGGACATCTTCGCCGCCAACTGCGGGAGCTGCCACACGCTGAAGGACGCGGGCGCGAGCGGCACCGTCGGGCCGAACCTCGACGACGTGATGCCCAACCTCGCGAAGGTCCAGAGCCAGGTGACGAACGGCGGCGCGATCATGCCCGCCTTCAAGGGCAAGCTCACCCCCGCGCAGATCACGGCCGTCGCCAAGTACGTCTCGTCGGTCGCCGGCAAGTAGCGCCGCGTCAGCGGATGTCTTCGCGTTCAGCCTCGAGGTCGACGACCACGTGGGTGATGGGAACCGCGAAGCGCTCGCGGGCGCCCGAGACGACGCCCCGCTCGAGCCAGTGCGAGCGGCCTTCGGGGTGGGTCGAGATGATGATCTCGTCCGCGCCGAACGTGCGCAGCGCGTCCTCCATCGCCTGAAGCGGGTTGCCGTCGCCGACCTCCCCGCGAGCGTCGATGCCCGCCTCCCGTAGCCGTGCAAGGCTCGCGTCAAGCCGCTCCTGCGCCTGCTCCCGGGCACGATCCTCGTCCGAGGTGAGCGTCTTCAGCTTCGTGTTCAGCGCGGGCGTGACGACGAGCACCTCGGTGCGGTAGCCCTCGCTGCGCTGTCGGATCTGGTCGCGGAGCGCGCCGCCGCCGAGGGTCTCGTTCGCGACAACGAGGATGCGCCGCTCGTCCGGGTCGCCGCGATGGACAGGAGCCGTCTTCGGCCTCGCCTCGTCCCGCCGCGCCTGCCACCACCAGCCGATCACGCCGAGCGTGAGCACGACGAACACCACGAGCCCGGCCCACTCGTTGATCACGCCCGCGATCGCGATCAGCCCGAAGTAGACAGCGGCGCCCAGCAAGAACCGGAACGCCTCCGCCTCGCTCCGAAGCGGGTTGATCACTGTTCCGAGGCACCGCTTGCGGTGCCGCCCTCAGGACGCGCGGGCTCTGCCCGTGCGCCCGTCTGAAATGACCGGTCGAACGGTTGGAGCGAGCTCCCCGGAGACATCCCTACAAGATGTAGACCGTCGTGTAGACGACGATCCACATGATGTCGACGAAGTGCCAGTAGATCCCGGGGATCTCGACGCCGAGGTGCTCCTCCTCCGAGTAGTGGCCGCGGAACGAGCGAACCGTCGCCATCAGGAGGAGCGTCAGCCCGACGAAGACGTGCGCCCCGTGCAGGCCGGTGAGGCAGTAGAAGACCGTGCCGAACGCGTTGGTGTACGGCGCGAAGCCGACGCGCGAGTACTCGAGCAGCTGCGTGAGCAGGAACGTGAAGCCGAGCAGGAACGTGAGCGTCAGACCGGCCTTCAGCCCCGCGCGGTTGCCCCGCTTGATCGCCTGCAGCGCCCAGTGCATCGTGAAGCTCGACGTCACGAGGATGAGCGTGTTCACTCCGGCGACGAAGACCGGGAGCTCGTAGCCGGGGGTCGGCCACGGCGTTCCGTTCGCGACGCGCACGAAGAAGTACGCGGCGAAGAACGAGCCGAAGAGCATGACCTCCGACGCGATGAAGAGGAACATCCCGAGCGTGCGCGCGTCGACGCGCGAGCTCTGGTGCGCCGCGGGCGGGTGCGACGCGTGAGCCTCAGCGTGGGCACTCATCCGGCGACGGCCTCCTGCTCGGGCTCGACCTCGATGTGCTCCACGGGAAGGCCGGTGTGCTTTCGCAGCCGGTTGACGAGATCGCCCCGTAGCCAGCTCGACTGCGTCTGGCCCGGGAACGTCGAGACGATGATCTCGTCGACGCGTTCGTCCTGGACCGCCTGCGACGCTGCGGTGAACGGGTCCGGGTGCGCGATCTGGCCGTGGGCGTCGATTCCCTCGCTGCGCAGCACGGCCAGCGCACGCCGCAGGCGCCGCTCCGCGTCCGGGTGTTCCGACATCGTCGGGTCGCTCTGCGGGCAGACGATCAGGAAGGACGTCGGCCCCTCGGCGGCGCGCTGCCGGATCCGCTCGAGCAGCTGCTCGCCGACGATCGTCTCGTTCGCGACGACCAGGACGTTCGTCTCGCCGGACGACTCCTCGTCGAGATCCACGACGACGTGCTCGACCGGCCGCTCGCCGGCCACCTTCTGGATCTGCTCGACGACGTTCCGCTTGAGCCAGCCGGACTTCTGGTGCGGGTGGGTCGAGACGATGATCTCGTCCGGAGTCGGCTCGAGCTGGGCAAGCGCGTCACGCACCGCCGACACCGGATCGGCCTCGACGACGAGCCCGGAGGCCGGAATCCCGTCCTCGCGCAGCGCCTCCAGCGTCCGCTCGAGGCGCCGGCCCGCCGACGCGCGCCGCGTGTCCTCGTAGACGACGTAGCCCTCGCGCGGCTGGTTGACCGGGCAGACCACGGTCACGAGCAGCGGGCCCTCGGCGCTGCGGCGCTTGAGCGCGTCGATGAGGCTCTGGCCGGCCACGGTCTCGTTCGCGATCACGAGGACGTGCTTCATCGGGTCGGAACCTCCTCGAGCCCGGGCGCGCGGTCGCCGTTGAAGACTGCGTGGCGGGCGCCCGGGACGCCGTACTCGTACGGATGGCCGACCACCTGCGGCAACTCGTCGAAGTTGAAGATCGGCGGCGGCGAGCTGACCTGCCACTCGAGCGTGAGCGAATGCCACGGGTTGGCCTCGGCGACCGGCCCGAAGCGCCAGCTCTTGACCATGTTGTAGAGGAACACGAGCGTCGATGCCCCGAGGCCGAAGGACGCGATCGAGATGAACAGGTTCAGGTCGGCGAAGCGCGGGACGTAGTCGGCGACGCGCCGCGGCATGCCCTGGATCCCGAGCCAGTGCATCGGGAAGAACGTCAGGTTGAAGCCGACGAACGTCAGCCAGAAGTGCAGCTTCCCGAGCCGCTCGTCGTACATCCGGCCGGTCATCTTCGGGAACCAGAAGTAGATCCCGGCGAAGATCGTGAACAGTGACCCGCCAAAGAGCACGTAGTGGATGTGCGCGACCACGAAGTACGTGTCGGAGGTGTGGATGTCGATCGGGACCGCGGCCAGGTAGATCCCGGAGAGGCCGCCGATCACGAACATCGAGACGAAACCGAGGGCAAACAGCATCGGCGTCTCGAGGTGGATCCGCCCCTCCCATAAGGTCGCGAGCCAGGAGAAGACCTTGATCCCGGTCGGCACGGCGATGATCAGCGAGGTGACCATCATCGGCACGCGCAGCCAGGGCGCCATCCCGGCGACGAACATGTGGTGCGCCCAGACGGAGAAGCCGAGCACGAGGATCGCCATCAGCGAGAGCGCCATCAGCCGGTAGCCGAAGATCGGCTTCCGCGACATCACGGAGATCACCTCCGAGGCGATCCCGAAGCCGGGCAGCATCATGATGTAGACGGCCGGGTGCGAGTAGAACCAGAAGATGTGCTGGTACCCCAGTGGATAGCCGCCCGCGTTGAAGTCGAAGAAGTGGGTGTGCATCACGTGGTCGAACATCACGAAGAACTGCGAGCCGGCGATGAACGGCGTGGCGATGACGACCAGGAGTGAGGTCGTGAAGTTCGCCCAGACGAGCAGCGGCATGCGCCAGAAGGTCATCCCCGGCGCGCGCATGGTGATGATCGTGACCAGGAAGTTGAGCGCGGTCATGATCGAGCTCGCGCCCGCCCACTGAACGGCCATGTTGAAGAAGACGGCGCCGATCGGCTGGTGGGTGGAGCACAGCGTTGCGTAGCCCGTCCAGCCGCACGCAAACGCGCCGCCGGGCGCGAGGAAGCTCGCGAGCATCATGAACCCGGCGATCGGCAGCAGCCAGAACGAGAGCGCGTTCAGCCTCGGGAACGCCATGTCCGGCGCACCGATCATGAGCGGGATCACGTAGTTCCCGATCCCGGCAAAGGCGGGGATGACGAACAGGAAGATCATCAGCGCCGCGTGCACTGAGAAGAGCCCGTTGAACGCCTGGTTGTCGACGTACTGCATCCCCGGCTGCGCGAGCTCGGCGCGCATGAACATCGCCAGGAGGCCGCCCGCGACGAAGAAGAAGATCGTCGTCACCAGGTACTGGATCCCGATCACCTTGTGGTCGGTGTTGATCCGGAAGTAGTCGCGCCAGCTCCGCGCGCCGTGGCCCGAGTGGTCCTCGGGACGTGTCGGCGAGCCGATCGCGTAGCTTGACCCAGTAGTCGAAGCCGCCGATCCCGGCCAGGAAGCCGATCGGCACCGTCACGAGCGAGACGGTGGTGATCACCCGACCGTCCCAGATCGGGTACCAGCCCTCGAGCCAGCGGACGAGACACGTGATTCCCACGCCGATCCCGAAGAAGAGCGCCGTCATCCACGGCACGCGCAGCCAGCCCGGCGCGAGGAGCCGGTGCCAGCCGCTCGGCGCGGACGGGGCCGGCGCGTGGCCTGCGGGCTCTTCGACGAAGACCGCTCCGGTCACTGCTTTCCTCCGGAGGCGAGGTAGGCGACGAGGGCATCGAGCTGCGGCTTGGGAAGCGTCGCGAAGCTGGTCGGCATGACTCCGTTCGGGAAGCCAGGCTCGACGTAGGCGCTCGGGTTCACGATCGACTCCCGGATGAACGACTCCAGAGGCTGGCCCGCACGCTTCGCCTCGGCCGAGAGCTTATCGAGGTCTGGCCCGATCTTCGCGGTCGCGCCCGCGGGCGTGAACGTGTGGCAGCTGCTGCACGCGTTCGCGGTGAAGATCGCCTTGCCCGAGACCGACGGCGGCCCCGCGAGCTTCTTCTTCTGGCCGTTCGCCCATGTGAGGAACGCGTCCTTCGAGGTCACGATCGCGGCGGAGCGCATCAGCGCGTGCCCGAGGCCGCAGAGCTCGGTGCAGATGACCGGGAAGGTCCCGGTCCGCGTCGGCGTGATCACGAGCGGGTTGATCGATCCGGGGACGGCGTCCTGCTTCTGGGAGAACTCGGGCACCCAGAACGAGTGGATCACGTCGAGCGACGTGATCTCGAGCTTGACCGGCACGTCGACCGGGAGCCTGAGCGTCGCCGAGACCGCGTCGCCGAAGCCGGGGTACTTGAAGCTCCAAGCGAACTGCTGCGAGATGACGTCGACGGTCAGCGGCTCGAGCGGATGGGCCGGCGAGGCCGAGGCGCTGGAGAACCGGCCGTTCTGGCCGAGCACGATGGCACTCACGATGGCGATCGCGGTGACGAGCGCGGCCGGGACCGCGGTCCACGCGATCTCGAGGCCGGTGTGCCCGTGGATCGGCGGGCCGTCCTCGTCCTCGTCCGGCCGCGCCCGGAAGTTGATCAGCGCGTAGATGATCACCGCCGCGACGAGGGCGAAGATCGCGATCGAGATCGCGGTCACGAACCAGAAGACGAAGTCGATCCGGTCGGCCTGCTTGCTCGCCGGATCCGGGAGCCAGGGGATGAGGAGCGCGACCGCTGCTGCACCCGCGCCGCACAGCACTCCGATCGCAACGAGCTGGACGATCGATCCCCTACGCACCGAGCGCGAGACTACTCGACCGTGCGGGCGGCTCGCCGGGGAACGCGCGGCCGCTCGAAACGCCTGTGACGAAGCCTAAGGCGCTCGCTTGCGACGCCGACCGTTAGAGGCCGCTCCGGCTTTGCCGGAGGGGCCGTTTAGGCGCTCGCTTGCGACGCCGACCGTGAGAGGCCGTGCCGGCTTTGTCGCTACGGCCGTTCTTAGCTCGGGATCCAACCGTCGCGGAAACGCTCGGGGTGGCGTGCGGGATAGCGCGCGTACGCCTCCGCGGGATCGGTCGTCTCCTGCTCGACGCTCGCGCCGTGTCTGGTCGCGGCCTCGTCGACGCTGTACCCGCCCCAGTCCGGGCCGGCCGTCTTGTCGCGAGCGCCGACAGCGAGCACGAGAGAGGTCGAGTCGCCGGCCCCGATGATCGTGTGCTTCGCCCCCGGCGGGCAGTGCACGAAGTCCCACTGGCGAAGAGGCCGCTCCTCGCCCTCGATGATCAGCAGCGCCTCGCCCATGAGGACGAGGAAGTCCTCCTGATCCTCTTCCCAGTGGTACATCGACATCGGCTCACCCGGCTCCATCGCGACGAGGTGGATCCCGAGCTGGGAGAACTCCGGCTCGCCCTCGAGCCAGGAGTACGTCCCGCGCCCTTCCGAGACACCCCAGACCGCGTCACGCGCGTTGAGCACGAACCAGCCCTCGCCTTTCGCGACGAGCCCGTGCTCAGTCGACTCGAGATGCGCTTCCGGAACCACCGAGACAGCCTGCCATATCTCGGCACCCGGTCAGGTGTCTGGCGCTGCCGCGCGGATCTCGGCGATCGTCGCCCGCCATGAGCCGCTCGGCGCCCTAACGTCGACCGCATCGCCGACCCGCTTGCCGAGGACGGCCGAGCCGAGCGGCGAGGACGGCGAGACGGTGCCCGCGCCACCGAGAGCGGACACCTCGACGTCAATTCGCGCGCCAGACTCGTCGACGACGACTACGTGCGACCCCTCGGAAACGACGTCCGCCGCGCCGTCCTCGACGATCTCGGCGTGGTCGAGCCGGTCGCGGAGGATCGTGATGCGCCGCTCGAGCAGGCCCTGCTCGTTCTTCGCGGCGTGGTACTCGAAGTTCTCCGAGAGGTCACCGTGGGCCCGAGCGGCACTGATCGCGTCGACCACCTCACGGCGCTTCGGGCCCTCGAGCTCCGCGAGCGTGGCGGCGAGGCGAGCGTGCTGCTCTCGGGTGAGCCTGTCGCCCATCAGATGACCGCCAGCCCGCGCGCTATGCGGCTCGCGGCCGTCTGTCGGCGCTGTGCGGACAGCTCGACCTTGCGCAGGCGCACGTTCTGCGGCGTGACCTCGACGCACTCGTCCTCCCGGATCAGCTCGAGCGCCTGGTCGAGCGAGAGAACGCGCGCCGGGATCAGCCGGACGAGCTCGTCGGACGAGGCCGAGCGCATGTTCGAGAGCTTCTTCTCCTTCGTCGCATTGACGTCGAGGTCGTCGGCGCGGGCGTTCTCGCCGACGATCATCCCCTCGTAGACGTCGGCGCCCGGCCCGACCAGCATCGAGCCGCGCTCCTGGAGGTTGATGAGGGCGAAGGCGGTCGTCTTCCCCGCGCGGTCGGCGACGAGACTGCCGGTCGGTCTCGTTCGGAGCTCGCCGTGCCACGGCTCGAACCGCTCGAAGACGTGATGGAGGATGCCGGTCCCGCGCGTCTCGGTGAGGAACTCGGTGCGGAACCCGATCAGGCCGCGGGCGGGGACCACGACGTCCATGCGCACCCAGCCCGTGCCGTGGTTGACGAGCGCCTCGGTGCGTCCCTTTCGAAGCGCGAAGAGCTGGGTGACGACGCCGAGGTACTCCTCGGGCACGTCGACTGAGACGCGCTCCATCGGCTCGTGCACTTCACCGCCGACGATGCGGGTCACGACCTGCGGCTTGCCCACCGTGAGCTCGAATCCCTCGCGTCGCATCTGCTCGATCAGCACCGCCAGCTGCAGCTCGCCGCGACCCTGCACCTCCCACACGTCGGGCCGCTCGGTCGGGAGGACGCGCACCGAAACGTTCCCGACGAGCTCGGCCTGGAGACGGCTCTCGACCTGACGCGCGGTCACCTTGTCGCCGTCTCTCGCCGCGAGTGGGGCGGTGTTGATGCCGACGGTCATCGAAAGCGACGGCTCGTCGACTGAGATCACGGGCAGCGGCCGCGGATCGACCGGGTCTGCCAGGGTCTCGCCGATCATCACCTCGGGAATGCCGGCGACGGCGATGAGGTCGCCGGGACCCGCCTCCTCGGCGTCGACGCGGTCGAGGGCCTCGCTGACGAACAGCTCGGTCACCTTCGCGCGCGTGATCGTCCCGTCGGTGCGACACCACGCAACCTCCTGTGCGCGCCGAATCGTCCCTTGCTGCACGCGACAGAGCGCAAGGCGGCCGACGTACGGCGAAGCGTCGAGGTTGGTGACCAGTGCTTGCAACGGGTGACCCTCCTCGTAGACCGGAGGGGGGATGTGCTCGAGGATGAGCTCGAGCAGCGGCGCGAGGTCGGGCCCGAGACCGTCCGGGTCGGGCTCCAGCGAGGCGCGACCTGCCCTGGCGTTGCAGTAGACGATCGGAAACTCGATCTGGCTCTCGTCCGCGTCGAGGTCGAGGAAGAGCGCGTAGACCTCGTTCACGACGTCTGCGATTCGCGCGTCGGGGCGGTCGACCTTGTTGACGACGAGGACGACGGGGAGGCGCGCCTCAAGCGCCTTGCGAAGCACGAAGCGCGTTTGCGGCAGCGGGCCCTCGCTCGCGTCGACGAGGAGCAGGACGCCGTCGACCATCGTCAGCCCGCGCTCCACCTCGCCGCCGAAGTCGGCATGGCCCGGAGTGTCGACGATGTTGATCTTCACGGCGCCGTGGCGGACGGCGGTGTTCTTCGCCAGGATCGTGATCCCCTTCTCGCGTTCCAGCTCGCCGGTATCGAGGATCCGCTCGGCGACATCCTGGTTCGCGCGGAACGCCCCGGACTGCCAGAGCAGCGCATCGACGAGGGTCGTCTTGCCGTGGTCGACGTGGGCGACGATGGCGACGTTGCGGATGTCGGAGCGCTGCGGCACCTGCCGAGGGTACCCGCGAGGGTCGCGATGGGCCGTGAAGGATTCGAACCTTCGACCTTGGGATTAAGAGTCCCCTGCTCTACCAACTGAGCTAACGGCCCGAGGCGCCGCTTAGTGTAGCCCCGGATGAAAGTCGTTTCCGTCGTCGGCAACCGCCCGCAATTCGTCAAGTCCGCGCCCACTTCCGTGGCGCTTCGGGAGCGAGAGATCGAGGAGGTCGTGATCCACACCGGGCAGCACTACGACCCCGAGCTCTCGCAGGTGTTCTTCGAGGAGCTCGGCCTCGCGGAGCCGCGCTACGGGCTCGATCTGCGCACGCCTGACCCGGAGGCGATGGAGGCCGTGATCCAGGAGTGCCTCGGCGCCGAGCGACCCGACTGGGTGCTCGTCTACGGCGACACCAACTCGACCCTGGCCGGCGCGGAGGCGGCGCAGGCCCTGGAGCTGCCGCTTGCGCACGTCGAGGCCGGGCTGCGCAGCGGCGACCTCTCGATGCCGGAGGAGCGGAACCGGATCGAGGTCGACAGGCTCGCGCAGCTGCTCCTCTGCCCGGACGAGCGCTCCCGGGAGATCCTCGCGGGCGAAGGCGTTCACGGCCGCGCCGAGGTCGTCGGCGACGTGATGGCCGACGCGACCCGGATCTTCGCCCCGATCGCGACCACGCGAACCGGTGCGCGCCCCGACGAGCCGTACGCGGTGCTGACCATCCACCGCGAGGCAAACACAGAGCCTGAGCGCCTACGACGCCTCGTCGGCGCGCTGAACGAGAGCGGCTGGACATTCGTCTTCCCCGTCCACCCGCGCACGCGCAAGGTGATGGAGGAGCACGACATCCGGCCGGCCCCGCAGCTCCACGCGATCGAGCCGGTCGGCTACCTGGAGATGCTCGCGCTCGTCGCCGGCTCCACACGGGTGGTCACCGACTCGGGCGGCCTGCAGAAAGAGGCTTACTGGCTTCAGATGCCATGCGTCACGCTAAGGCCCTCGACCGAGTGGGTCGACACCGTCCTCGCCGGAGCGAACACGCTTGTGGATCCGGACTCAATCGACGCGCTCGGCCCCGCGCTCGAGAACGCGCGCTTCCCCGACGACGCGACCGAGCTCTACGGCGACGGGCACGCGGCCGAGAAGATCGCCGCCGCGCTTCTGGCTTCCTGACGCAGGCTCACGCCTGCTCGCGCGGCACCCGGCGCGCCCAGAGCGGCCGGCAGTTCCCGCTGCACTGGGCGACGTCGAGGTCGAGCCGCCTGACCTTCCATTTGCCGTCCCGAGGACGAGGCCAGACGACCAGGTACCCGCCCTGGTACCCACCGTTGAGGGGCGTCACCAGCCGATACGCGACGCAGTCGTCGTAGCCCGAGTACTCCGGAGCGACCCGGATGCCGTAGCGCGCAGCCAGATCGCCCTCGAACCCGCACCCGGGCACAACGGCGCCGGACCCGCGGACGAGGCGCCACCGGTAGTAGTCCGTGCCAAGCTCGCGGTCGACATACGCCCAACAGCTCCCCGTCTTGGGGATGTTCAGCCTCTGCGAGGCCAAGTGCGCTGCGGCCGCGCAGTCTCCTCGTACGAGAAGTGCCTGCACGAACCGATTCGCGAGCTGCTCGTTCGTCGGGTTCACCTTGATGTGACGCTCCGGGCCGAACGCCCGGTACAGGAGCCAGACGACCCCGCCCACGATGAGCAGCACGAGCAGGAGCTGCCTCCAGTCCCGCGCCCTCCCGGGCAACCGGCTCGTGGCCATCGGCCGCGAACCGCCCTCGCCGTGCGGCGCCCAATCGGCCTCTTGAATCCCACCGCTGCCCCATTCCTTCATGTGACCCAGGATAGGTCGCGGGCCGACGCGCTCAGATGCGCTCTATACCCTTACGCGCGGCATGAGCGAGATCGCGATCATCGGCGCCGGCTACGTCGGCGTGCCACTGGCCCACACGTTCGCGCTGGCCGGCCGCTCGGTGCTGCTCGTCGAGGTCCAGCCCGACCGAGTCGAGCAGCTCAATCGCGGCGAGAGCTACGTCGAGGACGTTCCCTCCGAAGTACTGGGCGAGCTCGTCGACAAGGGGTTGATCCGGGCGACGACCGACTACGACGAGCTGCGCGAGGCCGGCGCGATCCTGATCGCGCTGCCCACACCGCTCTCGGCGCAGCGTGAGCCGGACCTCTCGATCGTGCTCGACGCGACGAGAAACGTCGCCGCGCGCCTGCAGAAGGGCCAGCTCGTCATCCTCGAGTCGACGACCTACCCGGGAACCACTCGGGAGCGCCTGAAGCCTGTCCTCGAGGAGAGCGGGCTGACCGCCGGCGAGGACTTCCACCTCGCGTTCTCGCCCGAGCGGGTCGATCCCGGCCGCGAGGACTGGACGACGAAGACCACGCCGAAGGTCGTCGGGGGCCTCACCGAGGAGTGCACGAGGCGCGCGGTCGAGCTCTACGAGAGCGCCCTCGACACGGTCATGCCGCTGTCGTCGCCGGAGGCGGCGGAGCTGACGAAGCTGCTCGAGAACATCTTCCGCTCGGTCAACATCGCGCTCGTCAACGAGCTCGCGCAGCTCTGCGACCGGATGGGACTCGACATCTGGGAGGTCGTGGACGCGGCAGCCACGAAGCCATTCGGATTCATGCGCTTCGAGCCAGGGCCGGGCCTGGGCGGGCACTGCCTTCCCGTCGACCCGTTCTACCTCTCGTGGAAGGCGCGCCAGTACGACTTCTACACCGAGTTCATCGAGCTCGCGGGCAAGGTCAACGCGAACATGCCGTACTTCTGCCGCTCCCTGATCTCGCAGGCGCTCAACCACGGGCGCGAGTTGTCGCTCAAGGGCTCGAAGGTGCTGATCCTCGGCGTCAGCTACAAGGCCGACGTCCAGGACACCCGCGAGTCGCCCGCGCTCAAGCTCATCGAGCTGCTGCGAAACGCCGGCGCCGACGTCGCCTACCACGATCCGCACGTTCCCGAGCTCCCGAAGCACGGGCTCAGCTCGGTGCCGCTCGCGCCTGCCGACCACGACTGCGTCGCGATCGTGACCGCACACGGGTCGATCGACTACGAGCGCGTGGTCGAGGAGGCGCACCTCGTGATCGACTTCCGCAACGCGACCAACACGACCGGCCGCGTCGACGGCAAGGTCTGGAAATTGTAGGTGGCTCGACCGGCGGCGCCCGGCACGTCTCTCGCCCGCCCTGATCGGCGCGAGGCGTCGTCCTCAGTCGCCCACGTGCTATCTCAGCACGCGGGCTCCCTGCGTCCTACCCTCGCTTGATCATGACGAACGAGACCCGCACCAGCACCACCGGCCGAACCATCCGGATCGGCCTGGTCGGCCTCGGCTACTGGGGCCCGAACCTGGCCCGCAACTTCGCCGACCTCGCCGAGCTGCGCTGGGTCTGCGACTCGTCTCCGGACGCGCTCGAGCGCTACGGGGTGCGCTATCCGGGGACGCGGACGACCGCGGACTACGACGAGATGCTGTCCGACCCGGAGCTGGACGCGGTCGTCGTCGCCACCCCCGCGTCGACGCACTACGAGCTCTCGAAGCGCGCGCTCGAGGCCGGCAAGCACGTCTTCGTCGAGAAGCCGCCGGCGACGAGCGCGGCCGACGCCGAGGACCTCGTCGCCACCGCCGAGGCGAACGGCCTCGTGCTGATGCCCGGCCACCTGCTGCTCTACCACCCGGGAGTGGCGGCGCTGAAGCGGCTCGTCGACACCGGCGAGCTCGGCGAGGTGCTCTACCTCTACTCGAACCGGCAGAACCTCGGGAAGATCCGGGCGGACGAGAACGCTCTCTCGTCGCTCGGCGTCCACGACCTCTCCGTGATCCTCTACCTGCTCGACGAGGAGCCGTCGGAGGGCTGGGCGCACGGCAACTCGTACCTCACCCCAGGGATCGAGGACGTCGTCTTCTGCTACCTCCGCTTCCCCTCGGGTGTGGTCGCGCACATGCACCTCTCCTGGCTCGACCCGCAGAAGATGCGGCGGATCACGGTCGTCGGGAAGGAGAAGATGGTCGTCTTCGACGACATGGAGCTGGAGCGCAAGGTGACGATCTTCGAGAAGGGCCCGTGGCAGCCGACCGAGCAGTACGGCGAGTGGCAGACACGGACCGGCGACATCTACAGCCCGAAGATCCCGACCGACGAGCCGCTGCGGCTCGAGTGCCGCCACTTCCTCTCGCTGATCGCGGGCGAGGGCGACCCGCTGCGCGCGGCACACGATGGCCTTGCGGTCGTGCGGGTGCTCGAACAGCTGCAGGCGTCGCTCGTGGCCACCCCCGCGTAGTGGCCACGCTACGCGTCCGGCAAGACCCTCTAGCATCGTGCTCGACCTGACGAAGCGAGCCAGCACAAAGCAGGAGCCATCGGCGTGACCGTAATCGCCGAGACCGCGGTCGTCTATCCGGGCACGGTGGTCGGCGAGGGCTGCCGCATCCTCGACTACGCAGTCGTGGGCAAGCAGCCGACGCTCTCGCCACGCTCGACAGCGACGCAGGAGGACCTGCCTCCGCTCGAGCTCGGCGCGGGGACGATCGTCTCGACGGGCGCAATCGTCTTCGCGGGCACCACGGTCGGCGAGCGCGTGATCGTCGGCGACCAGGCCTGCGTGCGCGAGCGCTGCGCGATCGGCGACGACGTCGTGATCGGCCGCGGCTCGCTGGTCGAGAACGACACGACCGTCGGCGCACGCTCGAAGATCCAGGCCGACGCCTACGTCACGGCGTACTCGACGCTCGAGGAAGACGTCTTCATCGCCCCGTGCGTCGTGACGACGAACGACAACTTCATGGGCCGGACCGAGCGGCGCCACGCGCTGCGGAAGGGGCCGACCATCCGCCGCGGAGCCCGGATCGGCGGAGCCGCGGTGCTGCTGCCCGGGATCGAGATCGGCGAGGAGGCATTCGTCGGCGCGGCCGCGGTCGTGCTGCGCGACGTCCCCGCGCGGGCGGTCATGGTCGGCAACCCGGCGCGCCAGATCCGCGACGTGCCGGACGACGAGCTTCTCTAGGAGCGTTTGATCCGCAGCCAGTACGACCCGGAATCGGGCCGGACCGCCGAGACCTGGAGCGAGAACCAGCCGGTCTGCGTCGCGCGGTAGCTCAGCCGCTCGGGATCGCCGACCGGATGCACCGAGCGCGCGGCCCGGAACCAGTCGCTCGTTCCCGCGAGCGAGTCGAGCCCCGGCCGCCAGAGATTGAGCGAGATGTCGACGTTCGGCGTCGGGCCCGTCACGACGGAGACGCGCTGGCCGCGCTCGAGCCTGATCCGGTAGACGTCGTTCGGGTCGTCCCAGTAGTCGATCGTGGCGCGGAAGCGCGCCTTCTTGCCACGGACCTTGTGGCCGGTCGAGATGTCGTCGTTGGGCTCGAAGTGGTCCCGGATGGGCACGCGCTTCGCCCGCAGGGCCCGCACGGACGCGCTGATGTCCAGCTTCCCCCAACCCGACAGGGAATCGCGGCTGCCCGAGCACGCCCCGCACCCGTTGGCGGGAGTGGCCGTGGTGGCGGTCCGCTCGATCAGCGTCGAGACCTGGTCCGGGCTCAGCGAGGGCCGCATCGAGAACAGGGTCGCCGCGGCCGCGCTCACCTGGGGCGCTGAGAACGACGTCCCGGACGCGTGGCGGTACTCCTTCGGGCCGCAGCTCGAGTAGCCCTGCTCGTCGCAGCTCGAGTACTTGGCGGTCATCGGCCGCGGGAACAGCGAGAGCATGTCCTCGCCCGGCGCGACCACGTCGACGTAAACCTCGTCACGGTTCGAGAACGAGGAGACGTCGCCGTTGCGGTCGTACGACCCCACGCCGAGGACGTGCGGCAGCGCGGCCGGAAAGCTCGCGTAGCGCCACGGCTTGGTCGGCGCATACGTGCTGTTGCCGACCGCGGCCACGACGAGCGCGCCGTGGGCGGTGGCGAAGTTCACCGCGCGCTGCTCGATCCGGGAGAAGCCGGTGTTGCCCGGGTCCTCCGGGTCGCGGACGCTGCCGAGGCTGACGTTGATCACCCTCGCCCCGCGCTTCACCGCCCATCTGATCGCGCGGGCCTCGGCCTTCGGGGAGACGGTCCCGTCGTCGTCCCGGACGACCTTCGCGACGAGCAGCCGCGCGGACGGGGCGAGGCCCGCAATCCCGCGGCCGTTGTCGACCGTAGCCGCGATCTCGCCGGCCACGAAGGTGCCGTGGCCCTCGATGTCCACGTACGACCCACCGACGAAGCTCCGGGCAAGCGCCACGCGGCCCTGCAGCTCGGGGTGAGAGAGCTCGATCCCGGAGTCGATCACCGCGACACGCACCGGGCGCAACGCCGAGAGCACGTTGAACGCCTCGAAGGCGCGGTCCTGGTCGACGTACCACTGCTTGGGAAGCAGCGGGTCGTTCGGGCTGAACGAGGCCTGCGCCGCGACCGGGACTCCGAGCGCCAGCGCCGCCGCGCCCGCGGACACAACGGCCGCACGGGCAAAGCCCGCACGGCCTCTCAGGTCGGCGTCGCAAGCGAGCGCCTTGAGCCAGCGCTTCACGGCGTCACCGTCATCGTGCCGGAGAGACCGATCGCGAACCCGTGGCCGAGGGCGACCCGGGCGCGGTAGCTGCCGGGCGTCAGGTTGACGGACGCGGCGAACGCACCCTGCGCGTCGGTCGTCGTGCTGGAGACGGTCTCCCAGCCGGACGCGCCGAGCCGCTGCACCTGAACGGTCGCGCCTGTCATCGCCGGGCGGGCCGTGCCGGTGACCGACACCGCGTCGGCTCCCGCGGCGAGCTGCACGAGCGGCGCCACGGCCACGCGGACGACCCCACTCCGGAAGCCGCCGCTCTGGAGCCGGTAGTCGGTCGTGACCTTCGGCGCGACGCGCGGGCCGAGCACACCGCTCTTCGCCACGAGCGGACCGACGAGCTTCCACTTCCCGCCGTAGACGCGCGACTCGAGTGTGATCTTGCGCACGCCCCGCGCGGTCCCCGCAAGCTTGAGCTTGGAGCCGTAGACGATCGCGCCGGTCGGGTTGGTCAGGCTCAGGAGCCCGAGGCGGAACCACGTCGAGCGCAGGCCCAGCACCGAACGCACCGACGAGCCCTTGACGGTTTTCGTGCCCTTCGTCCCCGTGAACGTCAGTGTCCGAACGCGGCCGGACAAGCTCACATTGGCGCGGTAGTCGACGATGCTCCCGGGAACGCCCAGCCGCTTCGCCAGCTTCGACGCACCGAACCGGAGCGGCCCCCAGTTGTGGTACGGCGAGAGCGTGTCGTAGGGGTCCTTGACCGAGACCAGGTACGGGACCGGGTCGGACGTCGGCCACACGTCCTGCACGTTGGCCGTCTTGCCGCCCGAGCTCGACGAGAAGTAGGTCACGGCCGGTTGGTCGTCAAAGAGGACAACCTGGCCCGCGGTCTCGGTGACGGCGGCCACGGCGCTCGGCGATTCGGCCGCGATTCCACCGTAGACCTGGCTGCGCGTGTCGTTGTAGAGGTCGAAGGTGCCTGATGTCTTCCGTTGGGCAAGCGCGAACGTGCGAGCGGCCACGGCTTGCGCGGCGAGCGCCTCGGCCGGCCAGCGGTCGGGCATTTCCGACCCGACGACGCCGCGGAGGTACGCCTCGAGCCCAACGATGTTCACGATCTGGAGAGCGGAGCCGACGACCTGGAGGCGCAGCGATCCGCGATAGCCGCGGCCCCCGAGGGAGAGCGGTTCGCTCCCGGGCGTGAACACGAGCGGGCCTGGAAGCGCCGACAATGCATTGGCCGAGGACAGTCGCACCTTCAGCCCCGGCCCGATTCGCTGTACGCCGGCCGTGAGCTTGTGGCTCTTGCCCGCCCCGTCCACGACTGTGTAAGCCGAGCGCGACGAGATCACCGCACGCTTCGCGCCGGCCGCAAGCAGCACGCGTACCTTCTTGACGGGCGCGTCGCCGAGCGTCGTCCCCGGGTAGTAGTGCGCGACGATCTTGTCCCAGCTCCAGCCGTGCAGCGCGTAGCCATAGGCGCCGTACTGCGCGAGCCCGACGCCGTGGCCCCAGCCGTGGCCGCTGACGAAGACGACCGGCAACGGCTGCGCGCGGGCCGCCTGAACCGCGCGCGGACCGGTCCCACCGGGCCGTGTCGAGACGTGCTGGACCGGGGCACTCACGGAAGTGAGCCCCAGTGCGGCGAGAAAGGCTGCTGCGACTTTGCTGAGCATCGGCCTAGGCCTGAGCCTGGAGGACGCGTACCGGCCCGGTTGGCCGGCCGCAGCCAGGCTCTGAGGGTAGCGCACTCATGTGCGGAATTCCTCGTTTCTTTACAGATCGCCCATCACTCCGCATGATCTGGCGGATGAGGGTTCTCGTCACAGGGGCCGCGGGCTTCATCGGCTCGAACTTCGTCCGCTACTGGCTGGAACGGCGGCCGGACGACCACGTCGTCGCGTACGACCTGCTCACGTACGCGGGAAACCGCGAGAGCCTGGCCGACGTCGACGACCGGATCGTCTTCGTCCAGGGGGACATCGCCGACTTCGAGCTCGCCGAGAAGACGCTGCGCGACGAGGAGATCGGCGTGATCGTCAACTTCGCCGCCGAGTCCCACAACTCGCTGGCCGTCGTCGACCCGGGCCGGTTCTTCCAGACGAACGTGATCGGGACGCAGACCCTGCTCGAGGCGGCGCGGCGCTGCGAGGTCGAGCGCTTCCACCACGTCTCGACCTGCGAGGTCTACGGCGACCTCCCGCTCGACTCGGACGAGGCGTTCACCGAGGACTCGCCGTACCAGCCGCGCACGCCGTACAACGCGTCGAAGGCAGGCGCCGACCACGCCGTCCGCGCCTACTTCAAGACCTACGGCCTGCCGGTCACGATCACCAACTGCGCGAACAACTACGGGCCGTACCAGTTCCCGGAGAAGGTGATCCCGCTCTTCGTCTCCAACGCGGTCGACGACAAGCCGCTGCCGCTCTACGCCTCGACGCAGAACCGGCGCGAGTGGCTGCACGTTCTCGACCACTGCCGCGCGATCGAGCTCGTCCTCGACCGCGGCGAGCCCGGCGAGACCTACAACGTCGGCTCGGGGGTCGAGCAGTCGATCGAGCAGATCGCGAACGCCGTGCTCGAGCTGACCGGCAAGCCCGCGACGCTGAAGACGATCGTCCCCGACCGGCCGGGCCACGACCGGCGCTACCTGCTCGACTCGACGCGGATCCGCCAGCGGCTCGGTTGGCGCGACGAGATCGCCTGGGAAGACGGCATCGCGCAGACCGTCCAGTGGTACGTCGACAACCGCGACTGGTGGGAGCCGCTCCGCGAGCGGGCTCCGGTCGACGAAGCGGCCTGGCGCTAGAGGCGCGAAAGACAGGACCGCAGGCCTTCGCGCCAGTGGGGTAATCGAGGGGCTCCCTCGCGCTCGCTGCGCAGAACGGAGTACGCGGGGCGAGGCGCGGGGCGGCCGAGCTCCTCGGTCGTGATCTCGCGCACGTCGCAGTCCAGCCCCGCCTCGTCGAAGATCGCGCGGGCGAACTCGGCCCACGAACATTCGCCCTCGGCCGCCACGTGCCAGACGCCGCCCGACAGCTCGAGCAGCTCCCGCGTCGCCTCCGCAAGGTGCCCCACGTACGTCGGGCAGCCGACCTGGTCCGCGACGACGCTCACCTCCTCGCGCTCCTGCCCGAGCGCGAGCATCGTGCGGACGAAGTTCTTGCCCGTCCAGCCGAAGAGCCACGAGCTACGGATGATCCAGCCTTCGCGCACCTCGCGCTCGCCGTCGAGCTTCGTCCGGGCGTAGACGCCGAGCGGGTTCGGCTCGTCGGACTCGACGTACGGCTCGCCTTTACGCCCGTCGAAGACGTAGTCCGTCGAGTAGTAGACGACGGGCGCGCCGAGAGCGACGACGTTCCGCGTCCCGACGACGTTCACGGCCTCCGCTCCGGTCGGATCGGCCTCGGCACCGTCGACGTCCGTCCAGGCCGCCACGTGCAGCACGAGATCGGTCTCGACGTCCATCGGCCACGTCACGTCGAGCTCGTCGCGGGTCCGTGCATCGGCGTCCGGGAAGACCTCGCGCAGCGCCACCCCGAGCTGCCCGCCCGCGCCGGTTATGAGCACGCGGCGAGGTCGCGCTCGGAGAGGATCGGCGACTCCGTGCTCCAGAGGTGCTTCACGCGCGGGTCGGCCCAGCAGAGCCCGTACTCGTCCGGCTCGTCCGGGTCGTACTCCTCGGTCACGTGGTAGAGGAACAGGCAGTCCGTGAGCGCCTCGTAGCCGTGCGCGTGGTGGCCGGGGACGTAGACGGCGACCGGGTTCTCGTCACCGATGTCCTCGGTGAACGCCTCGCCCGACTCACGGTCGAGTATGACCACGCGAACCATTCCGCGCACGCACGCGAAGAGGTCGTCCTGCCCGCGCTCGTGGTAGTGGAGGCCACGGATCACGCCCTGCCGCGAGAAGACGAGGTTCGACTGGCGCACCTCTTTCGGCAGGCCGGAAGAGCGCATCAGCTCCGAGAACCAGCCGCGCTCGTCCTCGAAGCGCTTCAGCGGGATCACTCGGACGCCGTCGACCATGCCTCGTCCTTGTTGGCGCCGTTGGCGCGCACGAAGTCGTTGACCTCGTAGTACGCGTCGATCGACTCGCCCGCGTCGCCCCAGAAGCCGTCGAGCACGTCGTACTCCATCTGGCCCTCGCCGACGTACCAGTTGTTCACGTCCGTGATCTCGAGCTCGCCACGACCCGACGGCTCGAGCGTCGGCAGCACGTCCCAGACCTGCTCGTCGTAGAAGTAGATCCCGGTGACGGCGTACTCGCTGGGCGGGTCGGCCGGCTTCTCGACGATCCGGACGACGCGCTCGCCGTCGAGTTCGGCGACGCCGAGGTGGCGCAGGTGCTCGGGCTCGTCCAGGTGCGCGAGCAGGATCCGCCCGCCGCGCTCCTGGGCGCGGAAGTTCTCGACCGCGGGAGCGAGCGACCGCTCCACGACGTTGTCGGCGAGCATGACCACGATCCGGTCGCCGCGCCCGAAGCGCTCAGCGAGGCCAAGCGCCTCCGCGATCCCGCCCGGCCGGTCCTGGTACGCGTAGAAGAGCCGGTCGATGCCGTACTCGTGCCCGTTTCCGAGCAGCCGGAAGAACTCGCCCGCATGCGTTCCCCCGGTGACGAGCATCAGCTCGGTGACACCGGCATTGACGAGCGCCTCGATCGCGTACGTGACCATCGGCCGGTCGTAGATCGGCAGCAGGTGTTTGTTGGTGATCCGCGTCAGCGGGTGCAGCCGAGTGCCGCTCCCACCGGCCAGGATCACGCCTTTGAGCGACCGTTCCATCGGGCGGAGATGCTACGAGGTCTAGCGTCCGGCCGGGCGGAGCGCGGGCTTTCGCGCGGGCTCGAGCGGCGACGGCCGGACACGCATGACCCGGGCCATGCGCTCGGGGAGCCACCAGTTCCAGCGGCCGAACAGCGCCATCAGCGAAGGGACGAGCAGCGCACGGACGATCGTCGCGTCCAGGAAGATCGCGACGGCCAGGCCGAAGCCGAACTCCTGCAGGCCGAGCACGCGACCCGCGATGAACCCGGAGAAGGCGGCGACCATCACGATCGCGGCCGCGGTCACGATGCGCCCGGTGCGTTCGAGCCCGAGCGCAACGGCGCGGGTGTTGTCCTTGGTCTCGTCCCAGGCCTCGCGCATGCGCGTGACCAGGAAGACCTCGTAGTCCATGGAGAGCCCGAAGAGCATCGCGAACAGGAAGATCGGGATCCACGCCTCGATCTGCGGGTACTGGTAGAGCCCCCACGCGTCGCTGCCGACGCCCCACTTGAAGACCGCGACGAGGGCGCCGTAGGCGGCGGCCACCGAGAGCAGGTTCAGGATCACCGCCTTGAGCGGCAGCAGCAGCGAGCGGAAGGCGCGCATCAGCAGCAGGTAGGTCAGCCCGAGCACGCCGAGCACGAGCCATGGGAAGACGGCGTATGAGCGGTCGATGAAGTCGACGCCCTGCGGTGGCCCACCGCCGGCGAGCACGCGCACGTTCTCGGGCCAACCGGCCGCCGGGATGATCTTGTCTCTAAGCGTGTGCACGAACTTCTGCGCGGGCTTGTCCCCGTACTCGTGCACGCCCGCGATCACGATCTGCGCGTACTGGCCGCTCGGGTCGATGAACGGCGGCGCCGGCCGGTAGCGGACGAAGCGCACCTCCGGGTCCTTGCTCACGTCGGTCACGAACGTCTGGATCGACTGCTGCACGGCCGGGTCGGCCGCGCCGCCCGGCTTGCCGGTGTCGACGATCACCTGCGTCGGCGAGAGCGCGCCTGCCCCGACCGCGCCCTTGAGGATGTCGAAGCCATGCACGGCCTGCGGGTGACGCGGGATCCCCTCGGCCGAGCCCGGCGTCAGCTGGAGCCAGAAGGCCGGAACGGCGAGCAGGAGCATGAACGTGGTCCCACCGACCAGGAAGAGCATCGGCCGGCGCATGATCGAGCTCGCCAGACGCTCCCAGTACCCGCGGCTCTCGGCCTGCTTCTTCTTTCGGCCGAAGACGGGGATCCGCCGCACGCCTCCGCGCCCGTAGATCGAGAGCAGCGCGGGCTGCAGCGTCACCGCCGCAGCGATCGAGACGAGCGGGATGAGGAAGCCGCCGATGCCCATCGAGCGCATGAACGGCGAGGGCATGAAGAGCAGCAGCGCGAGCCCGATCGCCACCGTCGCCCCCGAGAAGACGACCGCGCGGCCGGCGGTCTCCATCGTGCGGACGATCGCGTCGTCCTTCGAGCCGTTGCTTTCGACCTCCTCGCGGAAGCGGTAGACGATCAGCAGTGAGTAGTCGATCGCGATCCCGAGCCCGATCAGCTGGACGAGGTTCGTCACGTAGGTCGCCATCGTGATCTGGTGGGCGAAGCCGTAGACGATCCCGAGCGTTCCCATGATCGTGCAGGCCGCGAAGAGGAGCGGAATCGTGACGGCCCCCGAGAGCCCGAAGACGAACAGCAGGATCAGGAGCGCGATCGGGATCGCGATCAGGAGCTCGCCCTTCTTCAGGTCCTCGTTGAAGATCGGGTCGAGGTCGTGCTGGATCGCGGCCTGGCCGGTCACGTACGGCTGGACCCCGTGGCCGTGCGGTAACGCGTTCAGGATCCTGTCCGTGTAGCCCTTGGCCTTGGCGATGTCGAGCGTCGAGACGATGTCGCCGTAGAGGACGTGGTCGGTGCCCTGGACGAGCGGTCGCGCCTCGCCGCTCGGGACCAGTTCGGCCGCTTGCGCCATCGCGGCCTGGAGGTGGGCGCGCTGCGCGGGGTCGGAGGCGTCCGGGACAGTGAAGACGACCGTGAACGCGCCGTCGCTGCGGTCGCCGTAATGCTTCTCGAGAATCGTGCGGGCCCGCTCGGAGTCGGTGCCGGGCATCGTGAACGTGTTCGAGAGGAGGTCCGGGAGCTTGCTGTTCGCGTAGCCGCCCACGAGCAGGATCACGGCCCAGATTGCGACCACCAGCCACCGATTGCGTACCATCAAACGCGTCCAGCGTTCCACTGCGGCGGCACCCTCCTTCGCAGTGCGATAGTTAGTCGGCGCTAACCTAGCGTCTGCTAACTTAACACCACGTACAGGGCTGTCAAGGGGGAACGGCCGGCGGCCTCGGTGCGGCTTTCAAATATGCGTAAACGAAACGACATCGACCGCCTGCACGACGAGATCCGCGAGCTCGTGGACGACCTGTGGCACGTCCCCCGGTTCCTGATCGCCAAGCGCGGCTTCCGCCCGAACGTCGACTGCATCCGCACCGACGACCCGCCTGCGCTGCATGTGCTCGTGGAGCTTCCCGGGGTCGACCCCTCCCAGATCAAGGTCGTCGCAGCGGAGCGCGTGCTCGTCGTCGCCGGCGAGCGCTGCCGCCCGCCCGGCGAGGGCCGCTACCAGCAGATGGAACTGGAGTACGGGCCGTTCGAGCGGCGCATCTCGCTCGATGAGCCCGTGGACACCTCCGCCGCGACCGCCCGCTACGAGCAGGGGATGCTGACGATCGAGCTTCCGATCGTGGCCACCGCTCCGAAGCAGACGCGCGTCGCGATCGTCGTCGGGACGCTGAAGTGAGCGAGCTGAGCTTCGAAGAGCAGCTCGAGCAGGGCGACCTCGAGATCCCGCCGGTTCTGCCGGTCCTGCCGCTCAAGGAGACCGTGATCTTCCCGCAGTCGGTCTCGCCGCTCGCTATCGGCCAGGAGCGCTCGGTCAAGCTCGTCGACGACGTGACCGCGGGCGAGCGGCTGCTCGCGCTCGTCACGGTCAAGAACGAGGACGCGGACCCACCCGGCTGGGACGACCTCAACGAGATCGGGACGGCCGCGATCGTGCACAAGATGATCAAGATCCCCGACGGGTCGCTCCGGATCCTCGTCCAGGGAATCGGGCGGATCCGCCTCGAGCGCCCAGTCCAGGACGAGCCGTATCTCGTCGCGGAGTTCAGCGAGGTCCCAGACGTGGTCGAGGAGAGCCCCGAGCTCGAGGCGCTCACCCGCAGCGTCCAGAACGAGTTCGGCCGGCTGATCTCGCTCGTCCCCTACCTCCCGGCGGAGCTCGAGCTCGCCGCCGCGAACGTGGACGACCCGAGCGCCCTCTCGCACCTCGTCGCCTCGACGCTACGCCTCAAGACCGAGGAGAAGCAGGGCCTGCTCGAGGAGGCGGACGTCGCCGTGCGCCTCCGCGAGATCCTCGTGATCCTGAACCGCGAGCTCGAGGTCGTCGAGCTCGGCTCGAAGATCCAGTCGCAGGTCCAGTCCGAGATGGACAAGGGCCAGCGCGAGTTCTTCCTGCGCCAGCAGCTGAAGGCGATCCAGGACGAGCTCGGCGAGGGCGACGAGCAGCAGGCCGAGGTGACCGAGCTGCGCGAGCAGATCGAGGCGAAGAATCTCCCGGAGGAGGCGCGCAAGGCCGTCGACCGCGAGGTCGCGCGGCTCGAGAAGCTGCCGCCAGCCGCGGCCGAGTACGGCGTCATCCGCACGTACCTCGACTGGATTCTGTCGCTGCCCTGGACGGAGACGACCGAGGACAACCTCGACCTCGACCGCGCCCGGACGATTCTCGACGAGGACCACTACGACCTCGAGAAGGTCAAGGACCGCATCCTGGAGTACCTCGCCGTCTCGAAGCTGAAGAACGACCTGTCAGGTCCGATCCTCTGCTTCGTCGGCCCGCCCGGAGTCGGCAAGACCTCGCTCGGACAGTCGATCGCCCGCACCGTCGGCCGCAAGTTCGAGCGGCTCTCGGTCGGCGGCGTCCGCGACGAGGCAGAGATCCGCGGCCACCGGCGCACGTACATCGGCGCGATGCCCGGCACGATCATCCGGGCGCTGCGCGACGCCGAGTCGAAGAACCCGGTGCTGCTGATCGACGAGATCGACAAGATGGGCGCCGACTTCCGCGGCGACCCTGCGAGCGCGATGCTCGAGGTGCTCGACCCCGAACAGAACAGCCACTTCCGCGACCACTACCTCGACCTCCCGTTTGACCTCTCGAAGGTCCTGTTCATCTGCACGGCGAACCAGCTCGAGACCATCCCGGGCCCGCTGCTCGACCGGATGGACGTGATCCAGCTCTCCGGCTACACCGAGGACGAGAAGCTCGGGATCGCGCGCAAGTACCTCGTGCCGAAGCAGCTCGAGGCACACGGCCTCACCGAGGAGCAGCTGGCGATCCCGGACGACGTCCTGCGTGTCGTCATCCGCGAGTACACGCGCGAAGCGGGCGTCCGGAACCTCGAACGGCGAATCGCCGACCTGTGCCGCAAGACGGCGCGCGAGATCGCCCAGCATGGCGCAACGAGCGTCGCGGTCGACGAGCCCCGGGCCCGCGAGTGGCTCGGGCCGCGCCGCTTCCCGGCCGACCCGCGCAAGCGCACCGCCGAGCCCGGGGTCGCCACGGGCCTCGCCTACACGACCGTCGGCGGCGACGTCCTCTTCATCGAGGCGACCGCGTACCCGGGCAAGGGCTCGCTCACGATCACCGGACAGCTCGGCGACGTGATGCGAGAGTCGGCACAGGCCGCGCTCTCGTGGGTGCGCGCGCACTCGGAACAGCTGGGCCTCACCGAGGACTGGTTCTCCGAGCACGACGTCCACATCCACGTCCCGGCCGGCGCAGTGCCGAAGGACGGGCCGTCCGCGGGCATCACGATGGCAACCGCGATCGCGTCGCTCGTCCGCGGCATCCCGGTGGCCGAGGACGTCGGCATGACCGGCGAGATCACGCTCACCGGCCAGGTGCTCCCGATCGGCGGCCTCAAGGAGAAGGTGCTGGCCGCCCAGCGCGCGGGGCTGAAGCGGATCGTGTTCCCGCGCGACAACGAACCCGATCTCGAGGAGATCCCGGCCGAGACGCGGGAGGCGCTGGAGTTCATTCCGGTGGACTCGATCGAGCAGGTGCTCGACGTCGTCTTCGACCGCGGCAGGAGCTCGCGCCCGCAGGCGGCTCCGTCGACCGAGCGCCAGGCCGCGCTCCCTGCGTGAGCCACGGCGCGCGCCTATGCGGTAGAACATGACCGTGCCAACCAATGAAAGGACGGCCTATCTGATGGCCAGTGCAAAAGATCGAGTTGCCGACGTCACCCCGTACGTCAAGCGGGCGATCCAGGACGAGGAGCTCCGCGAGAGCCTCAAGAGCGCCTACGCGACCGCGCGCAGCGTCTACGACGAGCTGCTGGGCGGGCGCACCGTGACCGCCGCGGCGACGCGGGTCGCCAGCGACCAGGACATCCAGGAGCAGCTGCGGTCCGCGATCGAGGACCTGCGCAGCGCCGCCGACCGGATCAAGGCTCCGCAAGAGGAGGCGAAGAAGGGCTTCAACGCATCTCTCCTCCTGGTCGGGATCACGCTCGGGATCCTGTTCAACCCGGTGACAGGCCCGGACACGCGCCGCTGGCTGAAGGAGAGGATCTTCGGCTCGGACGAGGAGTTCGGCTACGGCGGCGGCTCGAACGGCGACACCGCCTAGCCGCTAGCCGCTATCCGCGCGAGGCACCGCTTGCGGTGCCGTTTCAGGGCGCGCGGGCTTAGCCCGTGCGTCCGTCTGAAATGACCGGTCGAGGCGTACGGGTCGGCTAGCCGCGCGAGGCACCGCTTGCGGTGCCGCTTTCAGGGCGCGCGGGCTTAGCCCGTGCGTCCGTCTGAAATGACCGGTCGAGGCGTACGGGTCGGCTAGCCGCGCGAGGCACCGCTTGCGGTGCCGTTTTCAGGGCGCGCGGGCTTAGCCCGTGCGTCCGTCTGAAATGACCGGTCGAGGCCTACGGGTCGGCTAGCCGCTGTCAGTACCGGCGTTTACGGGCGGGCTGAAGCCGAGCGACCTGAGCAGGGCCCCGTCGCCCTCTCCGGGCGCCTTGGGCGAGATCGCACGCTCCAGCGAGCCCGGGTCGAGGCCGCTCGCCGCGGAGATGTCCGAGACCTGCAGCAGGATCGCCGCCGGCTTCGGCGCCGGATCGGAGATCGCTCCCGCAGGAACCCAACCAGCGACGTTCTGGAAGCGGACGTCCTGGAGGTGCTTCCACGCAGTCAGGTACTGCGTCGGGTTCACCGCTCCGTCGTAGCCCATGAAGATCAGCGAGGCCGGATGCACCTCGAAGTGCAGGTGCGTCGGCGTCCCGGCCGCGTCGCCTGTGTTGCCGACGAAGCCGAGCACCTCGCCCGCCTTCACGTGCCTGCCGTTCTTCGCCAGCGGCGAGAAGGCCGAGAGGTGCGCGTAGTAGAACTCGTTGCCCTGCGAGTCGCGGAGCCACAGGCGGTTGCCGCCGATCTCGTTCCAGCCGACCGAGAAGACGATCCCGTCCGAGCAGGCGAGGATCGGTGCGCCCAGCGGCGCGAAGATGTCGTCGCCGTGGTGCCAGTTCCCGGGCACGTCGCCGCGGAAGGCGCCGTAGGTGTCGCCAAACGACGAAGGCCCGTAGACGGGGAACACGTAGCCGCCGGCGGTCAGCCTCGGCTGCAGGTTCGAAGGAGCCGGGAGAAGGGGGCCGAGCTTGCCGGTCTTCGGGGATTTCGACGCGCGGCTCTTCTTCTTCGTTGCGCCAGGCGCGACGGGCTTCTGCTGCGCGGGACCCGCGGCCTGGACGTTGGTCTCCGCGTAGCCGACCTGGATCTCCGAGCCGGCGGGGAGGCCGCCGTGCGCGGCCGTCAGGTGGATGTCGAGCGCCGTGATGAAGCCGGCGAACGTCTGTGCGCCGGACGGGCGCGAGCTCGTGTCGGTGCCCCGCTCGAGCGTGATCATGTAGCCCCAGTCGCCGAGCGGGATCCGCGCGTTCGGGGACGCGGCAGCCGGTTGCCCGAAGACCATGAGGCCCGCGATGACCGACGGGGTGAGGCGCCCGATCGCGGTGCGGCCTTGCGTCGAGCCGGCCGCCTTCGCGCTCACGGAGTCCGCGGTGATCTCGCCGTCGAAGAGCGACACGGAGGCGGCCTCGCCGCTCGCGCGGGCGATCGCGCGTGAGCCGACGTCGCTCGTGGCCGAGCTCGTGATCGCGCCGGTCTTCGCGACGGACCCGTCCTCGGGGTACGAGAAGCCTGCGCCGAACGAGACCTTGTAGGGCGGCGCCGAGACGAGCCCGCCCTGCGCGCCCGGCTCTCCCGGCACGACGACGCGGATCGAGAACGCCCGCGCGGTTGCGCCCGCACCCGCGCTGGACCCGCCCGCCCCGGCCGAGCCGGTGGTGAGCAGCAGAACCCCGAAGAGCACGAAGAAGACGAGCCGCCTGGCCATCTTCCTCGCCATTATGGTCGAATCTCCGAACGAACTCGACCGCGCCCCAGTCAGGCGCGCGCGCGAATGGTCTCGAGCACGACGGACGCCAGGAAGAGCCCGGTCGCCGTCAGCACCACCGTCCCGCCCGGTGGAAGGTTCGCGTAGTACGAGATCGTGAGGCCCGCAAGCACCGAGCCGAGCCCCATTCCGACCGCGAGGCCCATCGTCGAGCGCATGCTCCAGGCGACCCGCTGCGCCGCGATCACCGGGAGCACCATCAGCGCCGCGATCAGCAGGATCCCGACCACGCGCATCGAGATCCCGATCGTCAGCGCCGCGAGCATGGCAACCGTGCCGTTCAGCCACGTCACGGGCAGCCCCGAGACCCGCGCGCCTTCCTCGTCGATCGCCACCGCGAGCAGGGAGCGCAGCAGGATCGCGACCAGGACGAGCGCCGCGAAACCGAGCACGGCGATCGTGACGAGATCGTGCCGGGTGACGGTCAGGATCGACCCGAACAGGTACGTGAAGAGGTTCGCGTTCAGCGCTCCGGCGGCCGAGATCAGCACCACCCCCGCGGCGATCCCCGTATAGAAGACGAGCGCGAGCGCCTGGTCGCCGGCCGCTTTCCGGTGCGCGCGGAGCCACTCGATCGCCGCCGCGCCGACGATCGCCGCTGCGAGCGCTGTCCAGACCGGCGAGATGCCGAGCAGGTAGCCGGCCGCGACCCCGGCGAAGGCGACGTGGCCGATCCCGTCGCCGATCAGGCTCATCTGCCGCTGGACGAGGAAGAAGCCGACGACCGGCGCCAGGAGCCCGATCACGACGCCCGCGGCCAGCGCCAGCCGCATGAACTCGAACTCAAACATGCGTGTGCGAGGGGTCGTGCCACAGGCCGGGGAGCTTCGCGGGCGAGCCGTCGAAGACGATCGTCTCGCGCACGAGCACGAGCCTCTGGACGACGTGCTCGATCGCGCCGAACTCGTGCGAGACGAACAGGACCGTGACGCCGAGCTCGCCGTGCAGGCGGGCGAGCAGATCGGCGAGCGCCTCCTGTGCCTCGACATCGACCCCGGCCGTCGGCTCGTCGAGCGCGAGCAGCTTCGGGCCGGCGACGAGCGCCTTGGCGATGAACGCACGCTGCTGCTGGCCGCCGGAGAGGCTCCTGACCGGGCGCTTGGCGAGCGCCGAGAGGCCGACCCGCTCGATCGCCTCGTCGATCGCCCCGCGGTCGGCGGCATTCAGGCGGCCGAAGAGGTTGAGCGGGGAGCGGCCGGCGGCCACGACCTCGCGGACGGTGGCGGGTGCCTGCACGCCGAGCTGCGCGCGCTGGGCGAGATAGCCGAGCTTCGGCCGGTCGGAGAAGCGGTCCGCAGGCTCGCCGAAGAGGAGCGCACGCCCGCTCGTCGGGCGCTCGAGGCCGAGCGCAATCCGGAGCAGCGTCGTCTTCCCTCCGCCGTTCGGCCCGGCGATCGCCAGAAACTCGCCCTCGGCGACCTCGAGGTCGACGTCGCGCAGCACGGTCGGCCCGCGCTCATAGGCGAAGTCGACCTTGTCGAACTCGACCGCTAGCGGCATCCGAGCGCACCCCGCAGCGCGCGCAGGTTGTTGCGCATCAGGGTCAAGTAGCTGGCGCCGCGCGACTGCTCGGGCGGAGTCAGCCCCTCGATCGGGTCGAGGACCGCCGCCTTTGCTCCCGCGTCACGCGCCACGGTCTGCGCGAGGCGCGGCGAGACGAGGCGCTCGAAGAACACGGTCGTCACGTGCTCACGGCGGACGAGGTCGATTAGCGAGGCCAGGCGCTTCGGGCTCGGCTCCGACTCCGGATCGATCCCGGTGATCGCGATCTGGCGGAGGTGATAGCGGGCGGCGAGATACCCGAACGCGGCGTGGCTCGTGACGAAGTCGCGGTGGGCGCAGTGGGCAAGGCCCGTGCGGTAGTCGCGGTCGAGGGAGAGGACCCGCGCGGCGAGCTCGTTCGCGCGCTCGCGGTTGCCGAGCGCGGCCCCGACCCGCCTCACGATCCGTGCGAAGAGCACGGGGTCGAGCCAGACGTGCGGATCGGTCTTGCCCGACTCCTCGTGGAGCCCGAGGCCCGCGAGCACGTCGATCCGCTTGCCCTTCGCGCCGTCGAGCGCCTCTTCGACTGCCGGCTGGAAGCCGTGCGAGAGGTAGAGGACGACGTCGGCCGTCTGGATGCGGGCCACGTCGCCGGGGGTGAGCTCGACGTCGTGCGGCTCGGCTCCTGGGGGCGTCAGGTTGGTCACGTCGACCTTCGGCCCGCCGATCTGCTCGGCGACGAACGCGAGCGGGTAGAAGGAGGCGACCACCGTCGTCTTCCCCTTGGCTCCGGTGGCCGGCCCGCACCCGGCCACGACCACGGTGAGCAGCGAGACAAGAACGATTCTCATCGAGCTGAAGACGATAATCGTTCTCGTCAACGTTGTCGAGAACCGTTACCATCTTCGAATGGCCGGGACGGAGTGGTCGGAGCGGGCGATGGCGGAGCTGCGCACGGCGGGGTACCGGCGCGGGGCAGCCCGCAGGCGCGTCATCGACTACCTCGACCGACAGGAGTGCTGCGTCGGCGCGCAGGAGATCCACCGGGCGCTCGGCTCGCGCGGCGAGCGGGTCGGCCTGGCGAGCGTCTACCGCGTGCTCGAGGTGCTCTCCGACAAGCGGCTGGTGCAGCGGGTCGACCTCGGCGACGGCGTCGCGCGGTTCGAGCCCGTCCGCGACTCGGTCGAGCATCACCATCACCTCGTCTGCGACGACTGCGGGAAGATCGAGGCCTTCGCCGACCAGCGGCTCGAACGGGTGCTGCGGGACGTCGAGGCGAACAGCGGCTACGCCGTCGCCGGCCACGACATCGTCCTGCGCGGCGCGTGCGCCGCGTGCAGATAAACGGACGCGCGCCTTAGGCCGGCGCGGGCCGGCGAAGCGCGTGGCGGGCGACTTGCGCCGCGACGACGAGCATCAGCACGCCGAACAGGCGGCGTAGCGCATCCTCGGGTAACGCCTCGGCGATCTGCACTCCGACCTCCACGCCGACGATCGAGGCGACGCCGACGATCAGCGCTTGGCGCCAGCGGACGTTGCCGTAGCGCTGCTGACGCCAGACACCGACGGCCGCGGCCGGGAGGATCGCGAGCAGGCTCGTTGCCTCAGCGTGGATCTGCGTCAGGCCGAGGACGAGCGTCAGGGTCGGCACGAACAGGATCCCGCCGCCGATGCCGAAGAGCCCGGCGAGCACGCCCGCGAGAGCGCCGAGAGCGCCGGCGAGGAGGAGCGCCCACATCAGACGAGCATCCGCGCCCCTACCACCGCGAGCAGGGCCGCGAAGGCGAGGGACAGGGTCCGGTTGGCAAGGCGCTGCTGGAAGGCGGTTCCCACAACCACTCCGAGCACGGCCGGGATGCCGACGACCGCCGCCGCGGCCGGCTTCACCTCCCCGTGGATGCTGTACGTGACCGCTCCGACGAGCGCGATGACGAAGACCGCTGCGAGCGAGGTCGCCATCGCCGGGCGCTCGCCGAAGCGGACGGCCAGGATCAGGAGCGGCACGATGACGATCCCACCACCCACGCCGAACAGCGCGCTGAAGAGACCCGCGACGAGACCGATGACGACGAGCCGCACCCGGCTAGTGCCCTTCTCGGTAGGAGCGCGAGTTCGTTGTCATCCCAGACGGTGCGTTGGACGGCCGCGCCGGCAAAGCCGGCACGGCCTCTTTTGGTCGGAGTCGCAAGCGACCGCCTTATTCTGGGGCCTGTGAAGGATGGGACCGCGCTGCTCGCCCCCCTCGCCGCAGATCCGGCGCAGGCGGCAATCATGCTCGATGTCGACGGGACGCTGGCCCCGATCGTCGCGCGCCCCGATCTCGCAGAGGTCCCCGACGAGGCGCGGGCCGAGGTGGCCCGGCTGGCGGGCAGGTACGCGCTCGTCGCCTGCATCAGCGGCCGGCCGGGCGAGGATGCGCGTCAGCTCGTCGGCGTGGACGGCGTCGTCTACGTCGGGACACATGGGCTCGAGCTTGCGCCCGAGGCCGAGCGCTGGCGGGAGGAGCTGCGCCCGTTCGCCCAGGTCGACTGGCCGTGGCTCGAGGACAAGGGCCTGACGGTCGCCCTCCACTGGCGCGAGGCGCCGGACGATGCGGCCGCGCGCACCGAGCTCGAAGGCGTGGCCGTGCGAGCGCGTGACGCTGGGCTTGTGGCTCACTGGGGACGGAAGGTGCTCGAGCTGCGGCCGCCGGTCGATGCGGACAAGGGAACCGCTGTGCGCGCGCTCCTCGAGTCACGCGGCCTGCGGCGCGCGCTCTATGCAGGCGACGACGCGACCGACCTCGACGCGTTCAGCGGGCTCGACGGCTGCGAGGTGGCGGTTCGCGTGGCCATCGTGTCTGCCGAGTCGCCCAGCGGGCTGCGCGAGGCCGCGGATCTGGTCGTCGGCTCGCCGGCCGAGCTGGTCGAGGTCTTGCGCCGCCTCTAGGAGAGCGCCAGCAGCGCGACGCCCACCGCGACCAGGACGGATCCCGCAAGGCGCACCGGGCCGACGCGTTCCTTCAATACCACGGCGGCGAGCACGGTCGCGATCACGACGCTCGTCTCGCGGACGGCGGCCACGGCGGGCGCGCTGGCCAATCGCAACGCGAGCAGCACGAGCAGGTACGCCACGGCCGAGGCGACCCCGATCGCCACCGTAGCGGGCCCGAACGCCTTCGCGTACCGCTGCCGCCCGACGAACAGCGGATAGGCGACCGCCGGAGGGAGTAGCACGAGCATGAGATAGGGCGCCGCGTTCGCGTGGTGAATCCCGTAGCGGTCGGCGACCGTGTACCCGGCGATAACCGCGGCGATCAGCGCGCCGGCCAGAAGACCGCCGAGGCTGCCACTGAAGCCTCGGACGAGCAGCACCCCGGCGGCAACGGCCAGGACCCCGGCGACCTCGCCGGCCGAGGGCCACGACAACGCGACGATCACGCTGAGGATCAGCACGAGCACCGGCGCGAGCCCGCGCGCCACCGGGTAGACGACGCTCAGCTCGTAGCGGCGGTAGGCGGCGACCAGGAGGACCACGTAGACCAGCTCCAGCGTCCCGGAGATCACGATGAACGGGATCGCCGCGCTCTCCACGCGCCAGGTCAGGGCAGCCGGCACGACCGCCGAGAGCACCACGACGGAGACTCCGACCGCGGCGGCCGCCTCCGTGTCGTGCTCGCGGGCGAGGAGGAGGTTCCAGAGCGCGTGGAGCAGGGCCGCCGCGAGCGCGAGCGCCAGCGCGTCGAGCGGCATCTACTGGCGCGACCGGCAGGCTCGGAGCACGGCGCGACCGTACCATCGGCGGAGTGCACGTCACAGAGGCCGTCCTCGAGTCGCTCGCGGAGCGTTACGGCGCGCCGGACAGCCTGCGCTGGGAGGGAATGGTCAGCCGCCAGGAGTTCGCCCTGGCCGGCAGCGCGCCCGAGCGACGCCACGACGTGACGTTCTTCGTGTTCGATCCCGAGGAGCGGCTCGCCCTCATCCAGAAGCCGTCCTATCCGCCGAGCGTCTGGCGCCCGCCCGGCGGCGGCGTGCGGGAGGACGAGCAGTTCGAGGCCGGTGTCCAGCGCGAGGCGCTCGAGGAGCTCGGCATCGAGATCGCGCTCGACCGGTTCCTCGTCAGCTCCGAGGCGGTCTTTCGCTCGGAGGGCGAGGTGATCGAGTGGCGTACGTTGGTCTTCGGCGCGCGAACGGACGCGAACGCGCTCGAACCGGTCGACACCCGCGAGATCGCGGCTGCCCGCTGGGGCACGACCGGCGAGCTGGCAGGCCCGCTACGTGCGGCGATGCTCGCCACGGGTAGAGCCCTCTGGCGCTACCGCGTGGCTCTGCACGACGCCACCCTGGCCGTTTTGGACAGGTCCTAGGGCCTGTCCCCGGGACATGGCCGAAACGGCGCCTCAGGTCGTCGCGGCCTCCCGCTTCAGGACGTTCCAGGCGAGGGCGACGTCGTCCTCGGTCGTCCGGTGGTTGCCCACGGCCAGGCGGAGGACGAAGCGGTCGTTCAGACGCGTGCCGGACAGGAAGACCTCGCCGCTCGCGTTGACGCGCTCCAGCAGCGCCTCGTTCTCCTCGTCCGAACCTTCGCGTCGGAAGCAGACAACCGAGAACGGACGCGGAGCGCACAGCTTCCAACCGGGCTCCGCCGCGACCCACCCTTCGAACAGCTCCGCGAGTCGCACGCCGCGCCGGATCACCTCCTGCAGGCCCTCGCGGCCGTAGCAGCGCAGAACCGCCCACAGGCTCAGCGCCCGGAAGCCTCGGCCGAGCGCAGGCCCGTACTGGCTGAAGCTCACCACCCCGTCGCTCGTGCGCAGGTACGCGGGCGAGACGCTGAACGCGGCGCGCAGGTCGTCGGGCCGTCGCGTCCAGAACGCCGAGCAGCCCTGCGGCGTGAGCAGCCACTTGTGCGGATTGACGACGAGCGAGTCCGCGCCCTCGATTCCCGCGAACGCCCCGCGGAACTCGGGGCAGACCATCGCGCAACCCGCATAGGCGGCGTCGACATGCAGCCAGCACTCCGGCCGCCGCGCACGCCTCCGCGATCGGCGCCACGGGATCGACCGAGGTAGTCGAGGTCGTCCCGACCGTTGCCACGACCGCGCAAGCGCCATCCAGTTCGAGCGCGTCCGGCCGCATCCGGAACTCCTCGTCGACCGGAACCTTGCGCAGCTCGAGCCCGAGCAGCTTGCACGCGCGATCGACCGACGAATGTGCCTGCTCCGACGCGAGCACGAACCCGGGCCGCGCCTCGCGCGCCGCGGCGAGCGCGGAGAGCGTCGAGAGCGACGCACCGTCCTCGAGCTGCCCGTGCCAGCCGCCCGGGAGCCCGAGCAGCTCCGCCAGCCAGCCAGTCGTCACCTCCTCGAGCTCCTGCAGCGCCGGCGACGTGCGCCACAGGATGCCGACCTGGTTCAGCCCGGCCGCGAGCAGCTCGGCCAGCGCCGCCGGCTCGGACCCGGTCGTCGAGAAGTACGCGAAGAACCGCGGGCTCTGCCAGTTCGTTAGCCCGGGAACGAGCTTCTCGTCGAGCTCGCGCAGCACCTCGGAGAACGGGACGCCTCGCTCGGGCGGCGACGCGTCGAACGAGCCGCGCACTTCCCCGGGCGAGACCTGCGCCAGGACTGGCCGCTCCGAGATCCCTTCGAGGTACGAAGCCAGCCAGTCGAGCGCCTCGGGCCCGTCGGCGCGGAGGCTCACTTCTTCATCAGCTTCTTCAGCTGCGCCCAGGTCCGCGTGTTCGCGATCTGATCCGCGCCAAGCCATGCCCGCCGGGCCTGAGCGATGCCGAACTGGACGTAGTCCTGCGCCGAAATCTGGTGCGCGTCGCTCGAGACGACGATCTTCACGCCGGCCTCTCCCGCCAGCCGTGCGTTCACGTCCGAGAGGTCGAGCCGATCGGGCTGCGAGTTGATCTCGAGGAACGTCCCCGTCTCGACCGCCTTCTCGACGACGCGCTCGATGTCCATGTCCATCGGGTCGCGCCTGCTCAGCTTCCGCCCGGTGAGGTGCCCGATGCAGTCGACGTTCGGGTTCTCCATCGTCGCGAGCACACGCTCGGTCGGATCCCGCTGAAAAGCCGTGTGGATCGAGGCGACGACCCAGTCGCGCCCGGCCAGCTGCTCGTCGGGGACGTCGAGCGTCCCGTCCGCCTTGATGTTGACCTCGACGCCTTTCAGGAGCCGGAGCGGGGCGACCTTCTTGGCCAGGACGTCGATCTCCTTCGCCTGCTGCTCCATCCGGCCCTCGCGCAGGTAGTGCGAGTGGTCGGTGATCGCGTAGTAGGCATACCCGCGTTCTTTGGCGGCGATGACCATCTCCGTGAGCGTGTTCTTCCCGTCCGCGGACCAGTGCGAATGCGTGTGCAGGTCGCCGCGCAATTGCTTCAGCTCGACGAGGTTCGGAAGCTTGCCCGCCCGCGCCGCCTCCAGCTCGCCCCCGTTCTCGCGCAGCTCGGGGGGGATGTAGGCGTAGCCGAGGTGCTCGTAGAGCTCCTCCTCGGTCGTGGCCGTGAACACCTCGCCGCTCTCGACCCCGGTGACGCCGTACTCGGAGATCGAGAGCCCGCGGCGCACGGCTTCCTCGCGCATCGCCACGTTGTGGTCCTTCGAGCCGGTGAAGTGTTGGAGCAGGTTCCCGTAGCACTCGGGCGGCACGACGCGCAGGTCGAAGCGGAGGCCCTCGTGCGAGACGACGGTCGCCTTGGTCGGGCCCTTCGCGGCCACTTCGGAGACCCAGGGCAGACCCGTGAAGTGGTCGATCAGGGCGGCCGGGTCGCTCGCCGTCGCGATGATGTCGAGGTCGCGGACGGTCTCCCTGCGGCGGCGCGCGCTCCCCGCATCCGAGACTCGGTCGGAGGCCGGGTGCTCCCGGAGCTCCTCGACCGCCTCGAGCAGCGCGGGCAGGGCACGGCCCAGGAGCGTCCGCGGCGGGCCGGCTGCCTTCTTCTTGCGCCCGACCGACTTGAGGATGTTCTCCTCGACCTTCGCGCCGAGCCCCGGAAGCGTGCGCAGGCGCTGCTCCCGGGCGGCCGTCTTCAGCTCGGCCAGCGTGGTCACGCCGAGCTCCATCCAGATCTTGCGCACCGTCTTCGGCCCGAGCCCCGGGATCTGGAGGAACTCGACCACCTCGGGCGGGATCGTCTTGCGCCGCTTGGTGAGCGCCTCGATCTCGCCCTTGTCGACGATCTGGACGATCTTGTCCTGGATCGTCGCGCCGATCCCGGGGAGCTCCTTGGCCTTGCCGTCGAGGGCGAGCTGGGCGACGGGGCCGCCCGTGTCTCGCACGCGCGTGGCCGCCCGGCGGTAGGCGAGCACCCGGAAGGCCGCCTCGCCTTCGATCTCCAGCAGGTCGGCCAGCAGCTCGAGCTGCTCGGCCACCTCCGCGTTGCGCGGGAGCGTCGTCGCCACCACGGCGATGATACGGGCGTGCGACCCGTGGTCTGCCTGCCGACATACAACGAGCGCGAGAACCTCGAGCGCATGGTGCGCGCACTCGGCGAGCACGGCGTCTCGGTGCTCGTGATCGACGACAGCTCACCGGACGGAACCGGCGAGCTCGCCGACCGGCTGGCGCAGGAGCTCGACCACGTCGAGGTCCTCCACCGCGCCCGCAAGGAGGGCCTCGGCCCCGCGTACCTGGACGGGTTCCGGCACGCGCTTGCAGGAGACGCGGAGCTGATTCTCGAGATGGACTGCGACTTCTCCCACGACCCGGCCGACGTTCCGCGCCTGCTGGCGGCCGTCGAAGAGGCGGACCTGGCGGTCGGATCGCGCTACGTCGCGGGAGGCTCCGTGCGCAACTGGGGCCTGGTCCGGCGCTTCGTCTCCGCGGGAGGCTCGTTCTACGCACGGGTGCTGCTGGGCGTCGGCGTGCGCGACCTGACGGCCGGCTTCAAGTGCTACCGGCGGGCCGTCCTCGAGGCGATCGACCTCGATGCGATCTCCTCGCTCGGCTACGCGTTCCAGATCGAGACCACCTACCGTGCCCTGCGCGCCGGCTTCCGCGTCGTCGAGGTGCCGATCGCGTTCGCCGACCGAGAGCACGGCGGCTCGAAGATGAGCAAGGGCATCGTGCTCGAGGCGATGTGGAAGGTCCCGGCCCTGCGCCTCCGGGTGCTGACAGGCCGCCTGTAGCATCATCTTTCAGTGGACGAGCTGACCGACTCGACGTTCGAGGAGAAGGTTCTCCAAAGCGACCGGCCGGTCGTGGTCGACTTCTGGGCGCCGTGGTGCGGCCCGTGCCACGCGGTCGAGCCGATCCTCCGCCAGCTCGAGGAGGAGCACGGCGCGCGGATCGCCTTCTACAAGCTCGACATCGACCAGAACGCCGTCACGGCCTCCCGCTACAGCGTCCTCTCGATCCCCACCGCGATTCTCTTCGAGAAGGGCGAGGCGCAGGAGACAGTGATCGGCGCCCGGCCCCGCTCGCACTTCGAGCAGGCCTGGGCGCCGTGGTTCGCCTAGAAGCCGTCCCTGACACCTAAGACGAATCGACCGGTCATTTCAGACGGCGCCACGAGCGGCGCCGTCCAGGAGGTGGCCACTCAGGTCGTTGACTCGGTTACCTGCGGCTGAGCGCTCGGGCGGCGACGAAGCGACTTCGAGACGCCGCGTTCCTCCGAGTGGGTCCGCAGCCGGAGTCGCGGGTCGAGTATGCAGAACGCGATGTCCGCGAGCAGGTTCGCGAACGCGACCGTCATGGCGACGACTACCACGACGCCCAGGATCACCGGCTCGTCGTTCGTGGCGAGCGCCTGGTACAGCACATGGCCGAGCCCGGGCAGGTTGTAGATCGTCTCGATGAAGATCGCCCCGGTGAGCGCGAGGCCGAAGTCCATCCCGAGCATCGCGACCACGGGCAGCAATGCGTTTCGCAGGACGTGCTTCCGGAGCACCCGCGAGCGGCTCGCCCCCTTCGCATAGGCGGTCCGCACGTAGTCCTCGTGCATCGACTCGAGCAGGCTTGCCCTGATCATCCGCGCGTAGAGCGCGGCGAAGATGAGGGCGAACGTGAACCAGGGCAGGATCATGTGGTACGCCCAGTACCTCGGGCCGCCGCACTGGTAGGAGCTGTGCGGGTCGTAGACGAAGCTGCAGTAACCCTCGACCGGGAACAGGTGGGCCTTGACACCGAGCAGGTAGGAGAAGACGAGGCTCAGCCAGACCGGGTGCGCCGAGATGCCCAGCAGCAGCAGGACCATCAGCCCGCGGTCGGCGAAGGAGCGCGGGTATAAGGCCGACAGGATTCCGACCGGGAACGCGATCAGCAGCCAGAGGATCGTCCCCCCGATCACGAGCGACGCCGTCACCGGGAGCGCCTGGCCAATCATCTCCCTGACGGTCAGCGACTGGCGGAGCGAGTGGCCGAAGTCGCCGTGTGCGAGCCGGCCGACGAAGTGCACGTACTGGTCGGGCAGCGAGCGGTGCTGGAGGTTCCACTGCGTCGCGAGGTTCGGGGTCGTGAGCGCCCGGCGCGACCCGACAGTCCCGTCGGGCAGCATCAGGAAGATGATGAAGGTGATCAACGTGATCACCCCCACGAGCAGGAACGCCCATAGCAGCCGCCTGACTATGAAGACCAGCACGCGCTCATAGCCTCACGACTCCCGCAGATCAGCGCAAGTCGCCGGCTCCCGCTTCCCGCCCGCCGAAGTGGTCCCAACCCGAAAGTGCTACGGGCTTGCCATGAAGCCGGATTTCCAGGCCGGCGCCCTCCTCGCAGCGGCCGATGACCGCGAACCCGAGAGCGTCCGGCGTAGCGGCCAGGAGCTCGTAGTCCTCGCCGAAGCCGACGTCCTGGAGCTTGGCGCCCTCGACGAGCGGAATCCGCTCGAGGTCGACGACCAGCCGACAGCCCGATCGCTCCGCGATGTGACCCGCGTCCACGGCAAGGCCGTCGGAGACGTCCATCAGCGCGTGGGCGACAGTGGCGAGGCGGCGACCCTCGTCGAGCCTGAGCGGAGGCCGCGCGTAGGCGTGGTTGCGGAAGGCCGCTCCCGCGGCGCCGAGCGGGCCGGTCACGACGAGCAGGTCGCCCGGCTGCGCCCCGGCGCGGCCCGGTACCCGCTCCGAGCGCCCGAGCGCCGTGACGGACAGGTAGAGCAGCTCCGCGCGCGTCGTGTCGCCGCCGACGACCGGCACGCCCGGCTGGTTGAGCCCTTCGTAGAGCTCGAGCACGTCCTCCAGCTCCATCTCTCCCGGTGCGCCGAGCGTGACGAGCAGCGCCTCGGGCTCCGCGCCCGCGGCGGCGAGGTCGCTCAGGTTCACCGCCGCGGCCTTGAAGCCGAGCTCGCGGTGGCTCGTCCAGTCGAGCCGGAAGTGGACGCCCTCGACGAGCGCGTCCTGCGTGACGACGAGACCGTCTCGGAGCTGCGCGGTGTCGTGCTCGATCCCGCGCGCGAGGCCGCGGCGCTCGAGCTCCGCGAGGAGGCCGGTCTCGCCGAGGTCAGAGAGCCGCATCGATCACGGCCCCGAGAGCTGCGGAGTCAGTTGCCGCCCGGATGACGGCCACACCCGCGGCCCCCGCACGGATGCAGTCGGCCGCGTTCGTCGCGTCGATCCCGCCGATCGCGACCACGGGCACGCTCACCGCCGCGCAGATCTCGGCCAGGCCGCCGAGCCCGATCGGCGGGTCCGCGTCGAGCTTCGACGGCGTCGCCCAGACAGGCCCGGCCCCCACGTAGGCCGCGCCGGCCCGTTCACCCGCCTGCGCCTCGGGGACCGAAGCCGCGGAGGTGCCGAGCAGGAGCCCCGCCCGGACGGCGCGCTCGGCCCCGGGGTCGTCCCGGCCGAGGTGGACCCCGTCGGCATCGAGCCTCATCGCCGCCTCGACGTCGTCGTTGACGATGAACGTCGCCTGAAGGTCACGGAACGGGCGGCCGATCTCGACCAGCTCATCCGTGCCTGCGCCCTTGACCCGGAGCTGGACCACCGTCGCGCCGCCCTCGACCGCGGCCCGCGCGGTCTCGAGGTCCTCCACGATCGCGTGCAGCCTCACGCCTCGCGGTAGCGAGCGTCGACCGTGTCCGGGTCGAGAGCCGCGAGCGCGTCGTACAGCGCGGCATGGAACGTGCCCGGCCCCCTCGCGTGCTCGGCTGCGTCCTCGGCGGCGACCCCGAACGCGACGAGCGCCTCCGCGGCTGCCTCGAGCGGCGCCTCCGGCCGAACGGCGAGGAAGCAGCCCGTCATCGCGGTCGACATGCAGCCGGTTCCCGTGACCGTGCCGAGCAGCGGGTGTCCGTTCGCGACCGAGTACGAGTGCTCGCCGTCGGAAACGTGGTCGACGGGGCCGGTCACCGACGCGACGCAGCCGAGCGCCTTCGCGGCTGCCTGCGCCAGCTCGGGGCTCGCCGCGGCACCGATCGACTCGACGCCGCGGATCTCGGCCTCCTGGCCGGCGAGCGTCGCGATCTCCGACGCGTTGCCGCGGACGACCGCGATCTTCAGGTCGCCGAGAAGCCGCTGCGCCGTCTGCGTGCGATAGCCCGTCGCCCCCGCGCCGACCGGGTCGAGCACGATCGGCGCGCCGGCCCGGTTGGCCGCGCGCCCGGCCGCGAGCATCGCCTCGACCCAGTGGTCGGACAGCGTCCCGATGTTGAGCACGAGCGCACCCGCGACCGAGGCCATCTCCTCCACCTCCTGCGGCGCGTGCGCCATCACCGGCAGGGCCCCGATCGCGAGCGTCGCGTTTGCGGTCTCGTTCATGACCACGTAGTTCGTGATCTGGTGCACGAGCGGCTTGCGCTCCCGCATCACGCGCAGGTCGGCGCCCGTCTGCAGGTTCAAGATGCGTCTCTCCAACGCCGGGTGTGTCGACCGGTCACTTCAGACGGTCGCGCGGGCCAAGCCCGCCCGACCTGAATGAGACAGCGCAAGCGCCGTCTCACGCGGCACCCCTGAGCCCGATGACGTCGACCGGTCCCTCTCCGGCGCCGAGCTCGGTCAGCCCTTGCGCCACGGCACGCGAGGCCGCCTTCGCCGCGCCGCGTGCGGCGCTCTCGAGGCTCTCGCCGCGTGCGAGCAGCGCCGCGAGCGTGGCCGAATGCGTACAGCCGGCCCCGTGCGTCGCTCGGACGGCGTGCCGCTTGACCGGGATCTCGACGTGCTCCTCGCCGTCGAAGAGGTGATCGACCGGCTGAGCCGCGTGGCCGCTGGTCACGATCACCGCCGGGGCGCCGAGGTCGACGATCCGCTCGGCGAGCGTGTACGGCAGCCCGTCCCCGACGAGCGCCTCGGCCTCGGGCAGGTTCGGCGTCACCACCGTGGCGAGCGGGAAGAGCCGCGCGACCAGCGTCGCCACCGCGTCGTCCTGCAGCAGGCGCGCGCCCGAGCTCGCGACCATCACCGGGTCGACCACGAGCGGCACCGGATGCTCGCCCAGGAAGTCGGCCACCGCGTCGATCGTCGCCGACGAGGAGAGCATCCCGGTCTTGGCGGCGTCGACGCCCAGGTCATCGAAGACGACCTCCAGCTGGGCCGTGACGAACTCCGGCGGCACCTCGTGGACGGCCGCGACACCGGTCGTGTTCTGCGCGGTCAGCGCGACGATCGCGCTCATGCCGTGGCAGCCCGCCGCAGCAAACGCCTTCAGGTCGGCCTGGATCCCGGCGCCGCCGCCGGAGTCAGACCCGGCAATCGTCAAAACGCGTGGAACCATCTGCTCCCTCCGCCGGCATGACCCGGGTCAGGTTCGTCGGGTGTGATCTCAGCCCCGCAGGGCACCCCGGTAAGGCAAGGCTACCATCGTCCCGTGGCCACAAGCGCTGCCCTCTGGGACGACTTGCTCCACGGAGAGGAGCTCGCGCACCTCGGGTTTGAGCCCGCCCGCGCGGCCCGGACGGTGCCGCTTCCGGAGGAGCTGCACCCGCGGCTTCGCGAGACTCTGGGCGTCGAGTCGCTCTACACGCATCAGGCCGAGGCGTGGGAAGCGGCCGCGCGGGGCGAGCACCTGATCGTCACGACGGGAACCGCCAGCGGGAAGAGCCTCGCGTTCAACCTGCCCGTCCTCGACGCGCTCGCGCGAGAGCCGAAGCAGCGGGCGATCTACCTCTACCCGACGAAGGCGCTGGCGCAGGACCAGCTGCGCGCGCTCGGCTCGGTTCACCTGCCGCGCCTGCGGGCCGCGATCTACGACGGCGACACCGAGACGAAGCGGCGCTGGCAGGTGCGCAAGTGGTCGAACCTGATCCTGTCCAACCCGGACATGCTCCACATCGGCGTGCTCCCGCACCACGACCGCTGGGGCGACGTGCTCTCGAACCTCGCGTACGTGGTCGTGGACGAAGCGCACGTCTACCGCGGAGTCTTCGGCTCGCACGTCGCCAGCGTGCTGCGGCGGCTGCGGCGCCTCGCGCGCGTCTACGGCGCCGAGCCGCAGTTCCTGCTCGCGTCGGCCACGATCGCCAACCCGGGAGAGCTGGCGCGCTCGCTGATCGGCTCGGACGCGACGGTGATCGCTGACGACGGCGCGCCGCGCGCCGAGCGGACGGTCGCGCTCTGGAACCCGCCGCTGACCGACGAGGAGCTCGGCCTGCGAGCGAGCCCGCTCGGCGAGGCGTCACGCTTGTTGGCCGGTCTCGTCTCGCGTGGGCTGCGGACGCTCTGCTTCGCCAAGAGCAGGCGCGCGGCCGAGCTGATCCACCGCTTCACCGCCGACCGGCTCGGGGACGACTCGGCGCTCTCGCCGTACCGCGCCGGCTACACGCCCGCGCAGCGACGCGAGATCGAGCGGCGGCTGCTCGAGGGCGAGCTGCTCGGCGTGTCGGCGACCAACGCGCTCGAGCTGGGCATCGACGTCGGCCTCCTCGACTGCGTCCTTTCCGTCGGGTTTCCCGGAACGGTCGCGTCGCTGCGCCAGCAGTGGGGCCGCGCGGGGCGCCGAGGTCACGGGCTGGCCGTGCTCGTCGCGAGCGAGGACGCGCTCGACCAGTACTTCATGCGCGAGCCCGAGATGCTGCTCGGCCGGCGCGTCGAGGCGGCGATCCTCGACCACGAGAACCCGCGCGTGCTCGACGGCCACGTGCGCGCAGCTGCGTTCGAGGCGCCGCTGGACGACGCCGACCGCGAGCTGCTCGGCAACACCGCGCTCGAGCGGGCGGCCGTCCTGTCGGACCTGCAGAAGACGAAGGCCGGCTACGTCTGGGCAGGCCGCGACTACCCGGCCGCGCGGCTGTCCCTCCGCTCGACCGGTCCCGAGTCGTTCACGATCGTCGACGCGTCCAACGGCGCGATCCTCGGCATCGTCGAGCAGGAGCGCGCCTACTCGACCGTCCACGAAGGTGCGATCTACCTCCACCTCGGCGAGAGCTACCGCGTGCGGGAGCTCGACCTCGGCTCGCGGACTGCCGTGGTCGAGCCGTTCCGCGGCGACTACTACACGCAGGCGAAGACCGAGACCACGACCGCGATCGTCGAGCCCCGGCGAGTCGAGACGCGGCTCGGCCTCGAGCTCGCGTTCGGGAGCGTCGTCGTCACCGACCAGGTCGTCGGCTTCCAGAAGCGCTCGATCCAGACACAGGAGACGCTGGAGCTCGTCCCGCTCGCCCTGCCACAGACCGAGTTCGAGACCGAGGCCGTCTGGTTCCTCCCGCAGCCGTGGATGCTCGAGGGCATCGAGCGCGAGCCACGCCTGCTCGGGTCGCTTCACGCGGCCGAGCACTCGCTGATCGCGCTACTGCCGCTCTGGGCGATGTGCGACCGCTGGGACATCGGCGGGCTCTCGACCAACCTCCACTTCCAGACCGGCCGCCCGACGATCTTCGTCTACGACGGCCACGCGGGCGGGGTCGGGATCGCCGAGCGCGGGTTCGCGGCCTTCGAGGGCTGGGTCGAGGACACGGCGAAGCTGCTGGACGGATGCCCGTGCGACCACGGCTGCCCGTCCTGCGTCCAGAGCCCGAAGTGCGGGAACCTGAACGAGCCGCTCGACAAGGCGGGCGCGCTCGCGCTCCTCGACCGGATGGTCTCGAGGGCGTAGTTTCGGACTGTCAGCGCCCTAGCGCCCTGACGACGGCTCGACAACTTGCAACGAGCGTCACGATCCCGTAACGTCAGGAGCAGCGATAGCCAGATCCGCCCTGCGGCCCGGATCGGACGGGAGACGCAGATGAGCACCTGGCTCGCCAATCTCTTCCATCTCGACCGAGCACAGGACGCGGAGCGCGTCGCGTTCCACCCGCGGGATGCCGACCAGGTCAGGTTCGCCGACCTCGCCTGGGATCACTTCTACTGGGACAGGTGGCGGCAGGGGCATCTGGCCGACGGCGTCGACTGGGAGCACCGCTACCGCGAGACGCGAGCGTCCTTCGAGGCCCGCCACGGCGAGATCGTCGAGGAGTACTGGTCGATCACCGAGCCTTCGGGTGTCGCGTTGACGCGCAGAAAGGCCCCATTGCTGCTTCGTCCATTCGTCGACGACACGCGCCGCTTCCACCGCGCCACGGACTGGGTCACGCGGGATGCCCCGCCGGTCGCCGACGCCCTGTTTACCTGCGAGACGCTCGCAATTCGGGTCGTGGAGGCGCTCAGGTTCACGAGCGAGAGCGTCGCACTGAGGCGCATCGTCGCCGTGGCCAGCCACCTGCTCGGGTGCCTCGACAAGGTGGGTGGCAAGGCGGAGCCCGCAGAGGCCGAGGCGATCGCCACCGCTCAGCAAGGCGAGCTGGCCGAGATCGAGGCCTACTACAACGAGGCGGGCGCGCAGATCGGCCGCACGCTGTACGTCGAGGGCATGCTCATCGGCCTCGGGCTCGTAGCGGTACTCGCGACGATCGCGGTGACCCTGCTCCCGCGCGTCGATTTCCTCTGGTGGGACACACCGCTCCCGGCCGGCAGGAACGAGGTGCTCCGCACGCTGCTCGTCGCGTACGGCGCCGGGGCGATCGGCGCATTCGTCAGCGTCCTTCAGCGGATGGCCTCGGAGAAGTACGACGTCCACTACGACCTGGGAAAGCGGACCATCCTGATGCTCGGAAGCTACCGGCCGGTTCTCGGTGCGGTCTTCGGTCTCTTCACGTACCTGGTGCTCGCGAGCGGCTTGCTCCAGACGGCCTCGCCGGATGATGAGAGCGCGCTCGCCTTCTACGGGGCGCTCGCGTTCGTGGCCGGCTTCAGCGAGCGCTTCACGAAAGTGCTCGTCCAGGGCGTCTCGAGCACAACCGGCGGCGAGACGGGATCCGCGGCGTCTTAGGGTCGAGACGAAAGCTGCGGCCCGTAGTAGCCGGTGGGTGGAGGCCCGAGCGCGGCCTCGGTCGGAAACGCGTCCGTCTCCGAGTGCAGGTCGAGCTGCCCGCCGGCCCGGCACTCGCCCGACTGGTAATCCTCGGGCAGCCCGCCCTCCATCGCGAGCATGAACGACGCCACGCCCTTGCCTTCGGCGAGCGTCCCGCCGAGCTGCTCGACCGCGTACGCGACCTCCTGGATCCCGTAGCACTGCGCGGCCGCCTCGTCGGCCCAGCCGCGGAGGTGCATCGACTCGTGAGCGAGCGTCATCAGCGCCTCGCTGGTGGGCTCGGCCCCTCGGATACATGTCGAGCTCGCCGCATCGAGGGCGGAGAAGTGGCTCCAGTCGATCGCGCTCAGGCAGTCGAGCTCGAGGTGGCTCGAGGAGGTGCGGAAGCGAATCAGCTTGCCGCACACCGCGCGGGTCAGGTGGGTGCGGTCGGCCGCGTAGCCGTTCGGGAACGGGACGTCCCCGAGCCGGCTGTCGACGTCAACCAACGCCTTCCAGAAGCTCTGGCACGAGACGTGCACCGGGCGACCTGCCATGTCGCTTGCGACCGCGCTCAGCGCCACCTCGTTGTGGGTCCGGACATGGTGCTCCCACCCCCAGCCACTGGCCACGAGCACGACGAGCAGCAACGGCACCGCCAGCTTCATCCATGCTGTATCGGCACCGAGATGTCGATTCGCGACGATCCCGTTCGTCGTACTCTCGTAAGCGACCGAAGGAGGACGACGTGCAGTACATGCTGTTGATCTACGGCGAGGAGAACGGCTGGGAATCGCTCAGCGAGGAGGAGCGCGGCGAGATCTACCAGGCCTACATGACGTTCACGAAGGACCTGGAGGACAGCGGCGCGATGGTCGCCGGTGACGCGCTGCAGCCGACGCAGACCGCGACCACCGTCCGCGTGAAGAACGACGAGACACTGACCACCGACGGCCCGTTCGCCGAGACGAAGGAGCAGCTCGGCGGCTACTACCTGATCAACGCGGACTCGCTCGACGAGGCGATCGAGTGGGCCGCGAAGGTCCCGGCCTCGCGCCACGGCTCCGTCGAGGTCAGGCCCGTGATGGTCTTCGAGGAGGACGGCGCATAACGGCCAACGCGAAAGGAGACCGGGTTCGCTCTGCGCCCAAGACAGTGGGTTAGACGGCCGCCGCGGCAAAGCCGCCACGGCCTCCTGGTCGGCATCGCAAGCGACGCCTTGGTAGAGGAAGTCTTCCGGGAGGAGTGGGGGCGCACCCTCGCGATCCTGGCCCGCGCGCTCGGCGACGTCGAGCTCGCCGAGGACGCGGTGCAGGAGGCTTTCGCCGCCGCGGTCGAGCGGTGGCCGCGCGAAGGCGCCCCCGCCAACCCGGGCGCGTGGCTGCTCACGACCGCGCGCAACCGGGCGATCGACCGGATTCGCCGCGAGCAAACGCTTCGGAGAAAGACCGAGCTGCTGGCCGCGCTCGAGCCCGTCCATGCCGACGAGGAGGACGAGACGATTCCCGACGAACGGCTGAGCCTGATCTTCGCGTGTTGCCATCCCGCGCTCGCGACTGAAGCGCAGGTCGCCCTGACCCTCGGCACCCTCGGCGGGCTGACGACCGACGAGATCGCGCGTGCGTTCCTCGTCCCCGAGCCGACGATGGCCCAGCGGCTCGTGCGGGCGAAGCGGAAGATCCGGGCGGCCGGGATCCCGTTCCGCGTCCCGCCCGACCACCTGCTGCCCGAGCGGCTCAGGGCGGCACTGGCGGTCGTCTACCTGATCTTCAACGAGGGCTACGGCCCGCCGCCGCGCGCCGAGCTGTGCGACGAGGCGATCCGGCTCGGCAAGGTGCTCGCGGTGCTGATGCCCGACGAGCCCGAGGTGCTCGGCCTGCTCGCGTTGATGCTGCTCCACGACGCCCGCCGGGCCGCGCGGCTCGACTCGGACGGCGAGCTCGTTCTGCTCGACGACCAGGATCGCTCGTTGTGGGACTCCGAGCGAATCGAGGAGGGCCGCACGATGCTCGACCGGGCGCTGCCGCTGCGCAGGCCCGGGTCGTATCAGCTCCAGGCCGCGATCGCGTCGCTCCACCTGGAGCCGGAGACGGACTGGCCGCAGATAGCGGCGCTCTACGAACGGCTCGCTCAGTTGACGCCCTCGCCCGTGGTCGAGCTGAACCGGGCCGTGGCAGTCGCGATGGCGGACGGGCCCGAGGCGGGACTCGTGCTGATCGACCGGATCGACGGGCTCGAGGAGTACCGCCATCTGCACTCGGCGCGCGCTGACCTCCTGCGGCGGCTGGAGCGAGAAGACGAGGCCGCGGCGGCGTACTCGCGTGCCCTGGAGCTCACGCCCCAGCCGGCGGAGCGCGCGTTCCTGGAGCGGAGGCTGGCCGAAGTACGATCCTCGGCGTGACCGTCGAGGCGGGCTACGGCTGCCGGTCGATGACCGGGGAGCTCCGGCGCGTGCTCGTTCGCGCGCCGCGCATGGACGAGCTGGACGGCTGGGAGGCGTGCGGCTGGCGCAGCGCACCCGACCCGGCCGGGATCGCGCGCGAGCACGAGGCGCTCTGCTCTCTGCTCGCGGAGGCGGGCGCGGAGGTTGTGGTCGCCGAGACTCGGGGCGACCCGGACGCGATCTTCGTCTACGACCCGGTGCTCGTCGCCGACGACGGCGCCCTCCTGCTGAACCCGGGCAAGGAGTGCCGAAGGGGTGAGCCAGCTGCGCTCGCGCCGGAGCTCGAGCGGGCCGGGGTGCCGATCACCGGCCGCCTCGAAGGCGGCGAGCGGGCCGAGGGCGGCGATCTCTGCCGCCTCGACGAGCACACGCTCCTCGCCGGCCGCGGCTACCGGACGAGCGACGAGGGCATCGACGCCCTGCGCCGCCTTCTGCCGGACGTCGAGGTGCTCGCCTTCGACCTCCCGCACTGGCACGGCCGCGGAGAGGTGATGCACCTGCTCTCGCTGCTCAGCCCGCTCGCGCCGGATCTCGTCGTCGCCTACCCACCCCTGCTGCCGGCGCGGCTGGCTCAGCTTCTCGAGAAGCGCGGGATCGAGATCGTGCCGGTGCCCGACGAGGAGTTCGAGACGATGGGCCCGAACGTCCTCGCACTCGCACCGCGGGTCGCGCTGGCCGTCGAGGGCAATCCGGAGACGCGCAGGCGCCTGGAGAAGGCCGGAGTCGCGGTCGACGTCTACGAGGGCAAGGAGCTTTCGAAGGGCGACGGCGGACCGACCTGCCTGACCCAGCCGCTGCTCAGAGCCGGCTGAGCGCCAGCTCGACTGCCTCGGCGGGCGACCACGCCCTCGGCACGCCGTCCACGGCCAGGCCGGGCTCGAGAATCACGACGGACCGGCCGAGCCGCGAGGCAAACCCGATCTCGGTCAGCGTCCCCCAGCTCCCGCCGACCGCGATCACCGCGTCCCCCGAAGCGACCACCGCGACGTTTCGGGCGTGGCCCATGCCGGTCACGACGACATGGTCGATCCACTCGTTCGCGTCGTCCCGGCTCTCGCCCGGAAGGATCCCGATCGTCGCCCCTCCAGCCGCCTTCGCGCCACGCGCGGCGGCCGCCATCACCTCGCCGAGGCCGCCCGTCACGACCGTGCAACCGCGCTCCGCGAGCAGGCGCCCGACCTCCTCGGCGCGCTCCTCGTGCTCGGCACCGCTGCCGATCACCGCTACCTGAACCGACGGCACGGAGCGATAGTAGAGGCGTGAATGACGACCTCGCGCGCGCTTACGCGTTCCTCGACCGCGGCGACACCTATGTCACGCGAACGGAGCCTTCGACCGTGGGGACAGCCGGTTACCTCGACGAGCTGCCCAGGCGGTTGGACGCGAACTTCCTGCGCGTCGAACGCGGCGGCGACCCCGAGGAGGTGCTCGCCGAGGCGAGGCGGCTCGAGCGGCGCATGATCTTCGTCCCGGACGCCGAGCGCGGCGAAAGACTCGTGCCGCACTTCGAGCAGCAGGGATGGCGCGTGAACCGCGTGGTCGTCATGGCCCAGCGCCGCGAGCCTGACCGCGATGCCGACCTCAGCCTCGTCCAGGAGGTGGCAGAAGAGGACCTGCGCCCTGCGCGGCTACGGATCAACGAGGGCCACCCGTGGGGCCGGCCCGAGGTCATGGCCGAGCTGTTCGCCGGCAAGCACGTCATCGGCAGCCAGGTCGAGGCCCGCTTCTTCGCCGTGGTCGTCGACGGCGAGATCGTCAGCTACGCCGACCTCTACCAGGACGGCCCGGACGCGCAGGTCGAGGACATCGGAACGCTTCCCGAGCACCGCGGGCACGGCTACGCGAAGGCCGTGACCCTGGGAGCGATCGCCGCCGCGCGGGAACGCGGCGCCGAGTTCGTCTTCCTGGTCGCCGACTACGAGGACTGGCCAAAGGAGCTCTACTCGAAGCTCGGGTTCGACGAGCTCGGCTACTACGTCAAGTTCGTCGACGTGCCCAACCCGGACCGATGACCGATCGCGTCGTCGTTGTCGGAGGTGGCTTCGGCGGGCTCAAGGCGGTACGCGGGCTGCGCCGGGCACCGGTCGAGGTGACACTCCTCGACAGGCAGAACTTCCACCTCTTCCAGCCGTTGGCGTACCAGGTGGCGACCGGAGCCCTCTCGCCGGCCGAGATCGCCTCGCCGCTGCGCACCGTGTTCAAGCGGCAGAGGAACGTCCGCGTGCTGCTCGCCGAGGTGACGGGGTTCGACCTCGAGCACCGTTCGGTGATCGCCGATCTCGCAAACGGCGACACGGGGGTGTCGATTGGCTACGACACGCTCGTCGTCGCCGGCGGTTCGCACTACTCGTATTTCGGCCACGACGACTGGCGGGAAAGTGCGCCCGAGCTCAAGTCGCTCGCCGGCGCCCTCGACATCCGCAGGCGCATCCTCACCGCCTTCGAAGCAGCCGAGGCCGAGACCGACATGGCTCGCCGGCGGGCCTGGCTCACCTTCGTCGTCGTCGGGGCCGGCCCGACCGGCGTCGAGATGGCAGGCCAGATCGCCGAGCTCGCGCGTGACACGTTGCGCCGCGACTTTCACGACATCGACACGGGGAGCGCCCGCGTGCTGATCGTCGAAGCGCTCGACCGCGTCCTGACGAGCTTCCCGGAGTCGCTCTCCCGGAAAGCAGCCCGGTCGCTCGAGCAGCTCGGTGCTACGCCGCTCGTGGGCCATATGGTCGTCGACGTGACGCCCGAATCCGTGGCAATCCGCGGCCCGGACGGCGACACGGAGCGCATCGAGACCCGCACGGTGATCTGGGCCGCGGGAGTCACGGCGTCCGAGCTGGCCGCCTCGCTGGCCGAGGCTGCCGGCCTCGACGTCGACCGTGCAGGTCGCGTGACCGTGGGGCCGGATCTCACGCTGGAGGGACATCCCGAGGTGCTCGCGCTCGGCGACATGGTCAGGGTGCAGGGAAGCGACGGCGAGACCCAGCCGCTCCCGGGAGTGGCGCCGGTGGCGATGCAGGAGGGCCGGTACGCGGCCGAGCTGATCAGAGACCGCCTGCGCGGGAAGAAGCGTGGGCCGTTCCGCTACGTCGACAAGGGCAACCTCGCCACGATCGGCCGCTCGAGAGCGGTCGCCGACGTCAAGGGGCTCCACTTCTCCGGATTCCCCGCGTGGGTGGTATGGCTCACCGTCCACCTCTTCTACCTGATCGGCTTCGAGAACAGGCTCCTCGTCTTCTTCCGGTGGACGATCAGCTTCCTGACTCACGGCCGCGGCGCGCGACTCATCGGCGGCCGTCACTGACACGGTGGTCGACTAGCGAATCGAGCGCAGAGCAGCGCTCAGCGACTGACGCGTCGAAAGAACGCCTGCGAAGAGGTCGCCCTCCCGGCGCACGCGCTCCTTGACGGCGTCCATCGTGAACGCGCCCGGGTCGAGCGACTCGTCGACCTCCTCCCAGCGCAGCGGCGTCGACACCGGCGCGCCCGCCTTGGGCCGCACCGAGTAGACGGACGCGATCGTCTTGCCCTCGCCGTTCTGGTTCGAGTCGATCAGCACGCCTCGCCGCTTCGACCGCGTCCACTCGGTCGTGACGAGCCCGCGGTGCGTCGAGGCGAGCGCCCGCGCGACGATCGCCGAGAACTCGCGCGTGTCCTCGTAGGTGTGCCGCCGCTCGACCGGCACGAGCACGTGGATCCCGTCCGCGCCACTCGTCTTGCAGAAGGAGACGAGCCCGAGCGCGTCCAGCGCCTGCTTCACGAGCAGCGCGACCTGCACGGTCTCGGCGAAGCCGACGTCGTCGGCCGGGTCGAGGTCGAAGAGGACGAAGTCGGGCCGGTCCGGCCTGTCGACCCGCGAGTACCACGTGTTCAGGTCGATGCAGCCCATGTTCACCATCCAGAGGAGCGCAAGCTCGTCGTTCACGAGCGGCGCGCTGATCTTCCGGCGGCGTCGCGGCTTCTCGCGCGTCGAGACCTCGAGGTCGACCGTCCGGATCCACTCGGGCATCCCGGCGGGCGCGTCCTTCTGGAAGAAGTGGTTGCCCTGCCAGCCGTCCGGGTAGCGCTTGAGCGTGAAGGGCCGGTCGCGCAGGTGCGGCACGAGCACGGGCGCGATGTCGCGGTAGAACGCGAGCAGGTCGCCCTTCGTGATCCCCTCCTCCAGCCAGAACGGCTTGTCGAGGTTCGAGAGCCGCAGCACGCGCTTGCCCTTGCGGACGACCGCCGGAATGGGCGGAGCGTCGGGCAGCTCGCGGCGCACCTCGCGCGGATCCTTGTCCTCGCGCAGCCCGAGGTAGACGGGAGCACGGAGGCGGCCGTCGTGGGTCCACTCCGCGAACGAGACCTCGGCAACGAGCTTCGGCTCCACCCAGACGACGTCGCCCTTGCGGATGCGCGGCATCTTGGGGGCCTCCGGGAAAGGCGAGTCTTTCCGCTCCAGCGGCCGGAGCTTTCCGAGGAGCCGCTCGATCTCGTCCTCGTCGAACCCGGTGCCGACGTTGCCGACCCACTCCAGGCCGCCGGCGCCGTTGACCGCGAGCACGAGCGACCCGAACGACCACTCCCGCCGCCCCTTGCCGCGCGTGTAGCCGACGATCACGAGCTCCTGCTCGCCGTGCGTCTTGTACTTGAGCCACTCCGGCGAGCGCTTGCCGGGGAGGTACCGCGATTCGAGCCGCTTGCCCATGATCCCCTCGAGGTGCTGCTCCTCGGCGGCCCGTAGCAGCGCCTTCCCGTCGTCGAACGACTCGGAGAACAGCACGGTCCGGTTCCGTCCGTCGAGCAGCTTCCGCAGGCGGGCACGGCGCTCCGAGAGCGGGAGGTCGATCACCGGCTCGCCGTCCACCTCGAGCAGGTCGAACACGTAGTAGACGATCGGCGTGCCGGCCTTTGCCTGCTGCATCGCCGAGAAGCTCGGGCGCCCGTTCTCGTCGAGCGCGCACACCTCGCCGTCGACCACGCAGTCGGGGGTCTTGAGCGCCTTCACGAGCTCCCTCGCCACCTTGTCGAAGCGCTGCGTGTAGTCCTGGTCCTTGCGGGTGCGGAGCTGAGCCTCGCCGCCCGCGACCCGCGCGACGATGCGGTAGCCGTCCCACTTGATCTCGTACTCCCACCCGTCGCCGCGCGGCATCTCGTTCGTCTCCGCGAGGGTCGCGAGCATCGGCGCGTACCTGCGCTGCGAGCCCCCTGGTGCGGTTCCCTCCTCGCGCTTGCGGATGAGCAGCCAGTTCTTCTCGTCGCCGCCGAGCTTCGCCGGGACGAGGCCCCAGACCCCGTCGAGCTTCCGTCCCTCGAGCCGCACCGTGAGACCGCCGTTGGGCTTCTCCTCGAGGACCTCGTACGTGCCCGTGTCCCAGATCTCGACCGTGCCCGCGCCGTACTCCCCCTTCGGGATCTCGCCCTCGAAGGTCCCGTAGCTGAGCGGATGGTCCTCGACGTGGACGGCGAGGTGCTGCAGCCCTGGCTCAAGCGGGATGCCTTTCGGAACCGCCCAGCTTGCGAGCACGCCGTCGCGCTCGAGCCGGAGGTCGTAGTGGAGCCGCCGCGCGTCGTGGCGCTGCACGACGAACAGCGGCTTCTTGCCTCGCTTGCGGCCCGAGGCGAACGGCTCGGCGGTCTTCTTCGGATCGCGCTTGCGCCGGTACTCGCGGAGCTTCGGCTCGGCCACGCCTACCGCAGCTCCGCCAGGAGCCACTCGAGCTCGGCGCGGTCGTCCTGCGGCAGCTCCTCCGCGTCGACCTGCGCGAGGAGGGACCGCGCCGCGGCCGCGTCGCCACGCGCGTACGCCAGCGCGCCCGCGCCGAGCGGGTCGTCGGCGGGCGGCGCGAGCTCCTCGAGCAGGCGCCGGGCCGCCTCGGCGTTCCCGCGATGGAGCTCGACCAGGCTCAGGTTCAGCAGCTCGACCTCGACCATCCCCTGGTCGCCGACCTCGCGGTTGAGCGCGAGGCTCTCTTCGAAAAGCCCGGCCGCTCCGTCGTAGTCGCCGCTCTGGCGGACAGCCTGAGCGTGGATGTGCAGCGGCGCCTGGCCCATGACGGGCCTGAGCGCCGACGAGTGCCCGCGCGCCTCGACCGCGAGCGTGCGCGCCGCCTCGTGGTCGCCGTCCTCAAGCGCCACGCGCGCGAGGCCGAGACACGCGAGCGCGAGCGCCTCCGGGTCGCCCAGCTCGCGCGCCGCCTCCAGCGCCTCGGCGTTCCGATCTCTCGACACGGCGCGATCGCCCGCGCGCAGGGCGAGCAGGCCCGACCCGTAGAGCGCGAGCGAGCGTGAGGAGCGCCCGCCGCGCTCGAGGATCACGTCAACGAAGCGCCTGCCGCCGTCGACGTCGCGCTCGACCATCCATGCACGCCACGCGTTCGCCGCGAGCTCCGTCGCCTCCTCGTCGTCGAGCGCCTGCGCCGCCTCGGGTAGCGCCGAGCGCTCGGCCACCAGACGCTTCACGGACTCCTCGCCGGGCGCCGACGGGGCGCCGTACGAGGACGGAAACGCCCACTGCGCCTCCCTGGAGAGCGCGAGCAACCGGCGCGCGTCTACGTCTTGCAACGCCTACCGCTACCGGTCGGAAACCGTGGCACTAGTCCCGAGAAACTGTGTAAAGCTTGTGTACGGGCCGGGGATAAGCCTGTGGAACATGTGGAAAAGAGCCGCTCCTACGGCTTTTTACCGTGCTGCCGGGACCTGTCCGATCGTGCGAAACCGCACACGCCGCTGCTTGCGGAGCTCGTCGCCGCGCACGCCGTCGAACAGCTCCAGCGACTCCGCGAGCGCGTCGCCGAGGAGCCGCGCGGCCTCGTCCAGATCCGTGTGCGCGCCCGCCTCCGGCTCGGGCACGACCGCGTCGATCACGCCGAGCTCGAGGCAATGCGCCGCGTCCGGCTTGAACGCCGCCGCCGCCTTCCGCGCCTCGCCGGCGTCGCGCCAGAGGATCGCCGCGCAGCCCTCCGGCGAGATGACCGTGTAGATCGCGTTCTCCTGCATCAGCACGCGGTCGGCGACCGCCGTCGCGATCGCGCCTCCGGAACCGCCCTCGCCGATGATGCAGGTCACGACCGGCACCTCGAGCCGGGACATGAGCGCCTGGGAGCGCGCGATCGCCCCGCCCTGACCGTGCTGCTCGGCGGTCACCCCCGGGTACGCGCCCGGGATGTCGACGAGCGAGATCACCGGGAACCCGTGCCGGCCGGCGATCTCCATCGCGCGCATCGCCTTCCCGTACCCCTCCGGATAGGCCATGCCGAAGTTGCGCCGCGTGCGCTCCTTGACGTCTCGGCCCTTCTGGTTGCCGATCAGCGCGATCGTGCGGCCGCGGAAGCTCCCGAAGCCGACCACGATCGCCGCGTCGTCGCCGTGCTGCCGGTCGCCGTGGAGCTCGAACCAGTCCTCGAGCAGCCGCTCCACATAGTCGAGCGTGTACGGCCGGTCGGGATGGCGCGCGAGCTCGACTGAGCGCCAGATCTCCTCGTCGCTCGGCTCGGCGACGATGCGGTCGAGCTGGCGCTGCAGCCGCTCGAGCTCGCCCGAGACGCGCGCGCCGCGCAGGAGCGGCAGGCTCCGCAGCCTGCTCAACTGCCCCCGCAGACGTAGCTCAGCGTCACGCGCCATCGCCGAAGAGCCGCAGCAACCGGGCGACCGTCGCTCGCAGCTCGGGCCGCGGAACGATCGCGTCCACGTGGCCGTAGCGGAGGTTGGACTCGGCGAGGCCGAAGTCCTCGGGCAGTTTCTCGCGGGTCGTCTGCTGCACGACCCTCGGGCCGGTGAAGGAGAGCAGCGCGCCGGGCTCGGCCACGAGCACGTCGCCGAGGCTCGCGAAGCTCGCCAGCACGCCGGCCGTCGTCGGATGAGCCATGACGCTGATGAGCGTGCCGCCCGCATCGTGCAGGTCCTCGACGGCGCAGACCGTCTTCGGCAGCTGCATCAGCGAGAGGATCCCCTCCTGCATGCGCGCGCCGCCTGTCGTCGTGACCGAGACGAGCGGCACGCGGCGCTCCGCGGCCGACTCGCATGCGCGCGCGAACTTCTCGCCGACGACCCGACCCATCGAGCCGCCCATGAAGCCGAACTCCATCACCGCCAGCTCGCACGGCCGCTCCTCGATCGCCGCACGACCGATCACCATTGCCTCGCCGAGCCCGGTCGAGAGCTCGGCCTCCGCCAGGCGCTCGGTGTACGGGCGCAGGTCGAAGAAGCCGAGCGGGTCGTCCGAGCGCAGCTCCTCGGCCTCCTCGGCGAAGGTGCTGGGGTCGACGAGCTGGCGGATCCGCTCGCGCGCGTGCACCGGGAAGTGGTACCCGCACTGCGGGCAGACGCGCAGGTTCTCGGCCAGCTCGTCGTCGCGGTAGTGGGACTGGCACTTGGGGCACGTGTTCGGGTCCGGGCGCCCGCCGCCGTCCTCGACCGGGACGTGTTTGTGCTCGATGGATACGTCGATCCGTTCGGGCATCGAAGCTGCGAGTTTAGACCCGGGGCCTCTGCTGGGAGTTACAGGCCCAGAGCCGCCAGTAGGCGCGTGAGCGGCTCGACGTTGGAGAGCTCGGCCGCGAGGCCGCTCAGGCCGGCGCCGAAGACGGGCGCGCGGTCGCGGATCCGCGTGAGCATGGTCTCGGTCTCCGCGAGGGTCAGGCCCCCGGGCTCGGGCATGAACGGCCTGACGCCGTCCGGCTCGAGCGCGTCCACGTCGAGCGCAACGTAGACGCCAGGCGCACCGTCGATCGCGGACTCGAGCTCGGCCTGGTCGGTGCGCAGGCCGATCGACGCCATGTACTCTCGCTCGGGCGGGTCGAGGTTCCTGGCGCCCAGGAGGATCACGTCGTCGGGCTCCACCGCGCCCGCGTCGAGCAGCATCCGAAGCGGCATCCCCCAGAGATCCCCCGAGGGAGAGGTCTCGGGCGTGTTCAGGTCGCCGTGCGCGTCGAACCAGACGAGCGCGACCCGGCCGTGGCGCGCGGCGAGCCCCTCGACGGCGCCGATGTGCGCACAGCAGCAGCCGCCGAGCACGAGCGGCCGCTCGGGAAGCTCGAGCGCGACGGCGAGGCTCTGCTCGCCGAGCGACTCCTCCTCGACGACGGCGACCTCCGGGTACGGGAGCGGGAGGCGTGCGGCCTCGGCCATCGAGTCGCCGCCCTCACCCCAGGCCTGCGGCACCCGCACGAGCCCGGCGCCGAACTCCCGCCCGCAGGCGTGACACTCGTAGCCCGGCCCGAGCGCTACGGCCGTGAACGTGCCGCAGTCGGGGCATTTTGCGCGGAGCCGGCTCACAGCTTCAGCTCGTAGGTGTCGTTGCGGCGCTCGACGGTCATCCCGGCCGACTCGTAGAGCTTCACGGCCCCGGTGGTGTTCTCCGCGTCGACGCCCAGCCCGACCCTCGTCGCCCCGCGACGCCGGAAATCGTGAAAGGAGTGCAGCAGCAGCGCGGTGGCCAGCCCGAGCCTTCGCCAGGGCGGACGCGTCCCGAGGACGCCGACCCAGCCAAAGGTCTTGTCGCCGGAGAAGTGCCAGAAGTTCATGGTGAACGCGGCGATCTCGTCACCGTCGTCGACCAGCCACCACAGCGACGGGTCGAAGTCGTGGTGGTCGACGGTGAAGGCACGCCAGCGCTCCTTCTCCTGCCGGTGGAATCCCCAGGCGTCCGCGAATGCCTCCTGGTTGGCCTCGTAGACACGCTGGTCCTCCCCCGGCCGGAAAGTGCGTGCCGAGAAGCCGTCCGGCCAGGTCGGCTCCGGAATGTCGTTCGTCAGCTGGATCCGCATCTGGTAGCCGTGCCTGATCAGCTTCCAGCCGGCCGCCTTGAACGCTTCGGTCGACACCGGGGCGCCGCCCTGGACGAATCCGCGCAGCGCGACGGTGTCGGCGGGCCGGGGCGCCTGGGTCGCCGCGGAGATGAGCGTGCCGGCGACATCCGGCTCGAGGGAGCGCACGTCGACGTTGACGTAACCGCCCTCCGCGGGAGCGGCGTCGACGTAGCCGACGAGCCGGCCCTCCCGCTCGGCGACCCGCATCCAGATGTCCGGGAGGGCGAACCAGCTCCGGATCTCGACTTCGCTCACCCCTTCCTCGCCGAGGAACTCGAGCGCCCACTCGCGGAGCAGGCGGCTGATCGCCGGAGTGTCCTCCACGCTCGGCGGCCGCAGCTCGGGGCTCATGCCGGCGCGAGCTCGTCGAGTGTCTCGGGCAGCTTCGAGAGGTCGGTCAGCTCCCGCGTCGGCTCCGGCTCGGCCTTCTCGCCGAGACGGTTGATCCAGATCGATGCGAGCCCGAGCTCCGTCGCGGGCGCGACGTCGTGGAACAGGCTCGCCCCCACGTGGACGTCGGGCATCCGGCCGGTCTGCTGAATGAACGCGTTCCAGTGCCCGAACCCGGGCTTGTACGAGCCGATCTCCGACGCGACGATCGCGAGCTCGAACGGAACGCCGAGCTGCGCCGTCGAGGCCTCGATGTAGTCGCGGTCGGTGTTCGAGAGGATCGCCAGCTTCCAGCCGCGCCCCCGCGCCTGCATCAGCGCGCCCGGAACCTCGGGAAACGGCGGCCACGCGGGAAGCGACAGGGCCAGGCCGTCCTCCTCGCCCTCGGGTGCGCCGAGGAGGCGCATCGCCTCGGTCAGGACCTCGCGGTAGGTCAGCTGCCCGTCGGCCTCCAGCTGCGGCTCGAGCTCGTGGTAGCGCACGAGCCTCTCGTCGGCGCGCTCCTCTCCGAAGACGCGGGCCAGCTCTGCCCGAATCCCGCCGTTCCAGTCGATCAGCGTCCCGTAACAGTCGAAGGTCGCCCATCGGTCCGTCGCCACGACGCCGAGCTTACCGGCCGTTTGCCCTCAACCTAAGCAATCATGGTCGCGTGGAGCGCAAGACGGTCACCGTCCTGTTCTGCGACGTCACCGGGTCGACGGCACTCGGGGAATCGGTCGATCCGGAGGCGCTCCGCGCCCTGCTCGCGCGCTACTTCGAGCGGATGAAGGCAATCGTAGAGCGCCACCAGGGAAGAGTGGAGAAGTTCATCGGCGACGCCGTCATGGCGGTCTTCGGCGTGCCGACGGCGCACGAAGACGACGCGCTCCGGGCGGTACGGGCCGCCGCAGAGATGCGCGACGCGCTGCCCGAACTCGGAGTCCAGGCGCGCATCGGTCTCACGACCGGCGTCGTCGTCACCGACACGGAGGAGCGGCTGGCGACCGGCGATGCGGTGAACGTCGCGGCGCGTCTCGAGCAAGCGGCAGAGCCAGGCGAGGTGCTCATCGGAGAGCCGACGCTCGCGCTCGTGCGCGAGGCAGTCGACGTCGAGCCCGTCGCGCCACTCGAGCTGAAGGGCAAGAAGGAGCCCGTTGCCGCCCACCGGCTCCTGCGCGTGCACGAGGCACCCGAGCGCCGGCACGAGACGGAGTTCGTCGGTCGCGAGCGCGAGCTGGCACTCGTCCGTGACGCGTGGGAGCGCGCGGGATCGGAGCAGTGTTGCCAGCTCGTGACGATCGTCGGTGACGCAGGCGTCGGGAAGTCGCGGCTGGTCGCCGAGGCCATTGCTCCCCTCGGCGCGATGGTCGTCCGCGGTCGCTGCCTTCCCTACGGCGAGGGGATCACGTACTGGCCCGTGGTCGAGGTGCTGAAGCAGCTCGACACGCTGCCGCCGGATGCGGACGCGGCCTCGGCGATCAGCTCGCTGCTCGGCACGGCCGATACGACCGCTTCGGCGGAGGAGATCGCGTGGGCCTTCCGCAAGACGCTCGAACATGCTGCAGCGCTGGACCCCCTGGTGGTGGTATTCGACGACGTCCATGCGGGCGAGGAGACCTTCCTGGACCTCATCGAGCACGTTGCGCTGCTCTCGTCCGGCTCGCCGATCTTGCTCCTTTGCATGGCGCGCCCCGAGCTGACCGAGCGGCGCGCCGGATGGCCGGTGCTGCTCAGCCTGGAGCCGCTGCCTCCCGAGGATGTCGAGCTACTCATGCCGACTCGGATCGATGACACCTTGCGCGGGCAGATCTCGCGGGCGGCCGGAGGGAACCCGCTGTACATCGGCGAGATCCTGGCGATGACCGGGGAGGACGACAGCGAAGTGGTCGTCCCGCCGACCCTTCGGGCACTGCTTGCGGCGCGCCTCGACCGGCTGGAGAAGCCCGAGCGGACCGTGCTGGAGTGCGGAGCGGTCGAGGGAGAGGTCTTCCACCGCGGCGCAGTCCAGGCGCTTGCTCTGCACGAAGCGGTGGTAACGCCGCGCCTCGCGGCACTCGTCCGCAAGCAGCTGATCGCTCCTGACAAGGCGCAGATCCCCGGCGAGGACGGCTTCCGGTTCCGCCACCTCCTCATCCGCGACGCTGCCTACGACGCTCTGCCGAAGGCTGCGCGCGCGGACCTCCACGCTCGCTTCGCCGGGTGGCTCGAGCAGAACGGGACCGCCGTTGTCGAGCTGGACGAGCTCCTCGGCTACCACCTCGAGCAGGCCGTCCACTACCAGAGAGAGCTGGGACGTGAGGACGAGGGGCTCGCGATGGCAGCGCGAGAGCGTCTGTCCACCGCCGGCCGACGTGCGCTCGGCCGGCTGGATTTCGGCAGCGCCGCGCGGCTCCTCGAGCGCGCCGCCGAGCTGGTGCCATCGGAGGTTGACCTCGCCCTCGAGACGGACCTCATCGACGCGCTCTCCTGGGACACGAAGCCCGATGAGGCCCTGGGCCGCGCGAGGTCGCTCGCCGAGCGCGCAGCTGCCGATGGCGACGGCGTCGGCGAGCTGTGCGGACGGATCCACGAGGCGGCTCTGCGTATCTCCGTTCAGCCGAGGGGAGCTGCCAATGCGCTGGAGGCGCTCGTCGCCGAGGCGCTGCCGGCCTTCGAGGCAGCCGGCGACGACCTCGCGCTCCGAATCGCCTATCGAGCGATTGGCACCGTCGCCAACATGCGGGCGCAGATGGACCAGATGGCCGCCGCCTACGAGCAGGCAGAGGCGCATGCGGCATCGGCAGGCTGGACGGCACTCGTCGGCTATCAGGGCCATGCACGCTTCCACGGCTCGACCCCGCTCACCGAGCTGCTCGCCTGGCAGGACCGGCAGGATCCACGGGAACAGCGAACCTACTGGCTCCGCATTTTCCGAGCGGTGGCGCTCGCGATGCTCGGCCAGCTCGACGAAGGCCGGGCACTGCTCGACGAGCTCCGTGCGGAGCTGATCGAGCGAGGCGCGCGGAACGTGCTCGGGACAATCGAGGGCTACGCGATCGACATCGAGCTTCTTGCCGACGATCCGGCAGCCGCGATCACAGCGGGAGAGGCCAGCTGCCGCATTCACGAGGAGCTCGGTCATTCGTCGGAGCTCTCCACGGTTGCAGCCGGTCTGGCGCGCATGTACTGCGAGGTCGGACGGCTCGACGAGGCCGAGCGCTGGGCACTCCGATCGGCGGAGCTCGGTTCGATCGACGACGCGTCGACACAGATGCTCTGGCGGGAGGCTCAGGCGATGGTGCTGGCGCATCGCGGTCAGCACGCCGATGCCGAGCGGCTCGCGCGGGAGGCAGTCGAGATCGGCGAGAAGACCGAGGCGCTGAACGCCCTGGCGGACACCTACGCCGACCTCGGCGAGGTCCTGACGCTAGCCGGCCGGCGCAAGCAAGCCGCCGAGGCTCTCGGCCAGGCGTTGGCTCACTACGAGGCAAAGGAGAATGTCGTCATGGCCGGTCGCATGCGCGACCGCCTCGCGGCACTTCAGGCGGAGGTCGGCTAAGTGCGACTCCGGCTGCCGGTCTTGCTGACAGCTCTCGCGCTCTGCGGCTGCGGGTCGGAGAAGGCCGAGTTGGCGGCGCCACCTAAGGTCACCAACTTCGCGCTGCAGAGCAAGCTGATGAGCAGACAGCTCTACGAGGTCCTGGTCACGCCGGCCGGGGGCGGCGAGGGACGACCGCTGCTCGTCTTTCTCCACGGCTACGGCGCCGCGCCGATCGACATGCTCAGTCCGGCCTTCCTGGCTGCGCTGCGGCGGCTCGGCGACCGCGCGCCGGTAGTTCTGCTCCCAGAAGGAGACGTCGGCTGGTGGCACGATCGCGGCGAGGGGCCGTGGGGATCGTACGTCCTGCGGGAAGCGATCCCGATCGCCCTCAGACGCAGCGGCGCCGACGCGAACCGCGTAGCGATCGGCGGGATCTCGATGGGCGGTTTCGGGGCGCTCGACCTCGGCCGCACACCGAAGCGGTTCTGCGCGGTCGGAGGCCACTCGCCGGCCGTCCTCGCCCGCGGGTCCGACGACAAAGCGTTCGACGGCTCGTTCGCGTTCGACAACGACGCCGACTTCGCACGGCACGATCTGATCGGGATCGCCCATAAGCGCCGGCCCTATGACGCGCCGGTCTGGATCGACATCGGTAACCGCGACCACCTCCGGCCCGGAGCCGCGAAGCTCGCGCGAGAGCTACGGGCAGACGGCACAGACGTCACGTTTCACGTCTGGCCCGGCAGCCACGAGGGTCGCTACTGGAATGCGCACTTCTCCCAGTACCTGGACTTCTACGCGGACGCCTGCGACTAGTCCTCGAAGCGGCGGAAGACGATCGTGGCGTTGTGGCCGCCGAAGCCGAACGAGTTCGAGACGGCCACCTTGACGTCGGCCTCACGAGACTCGTTCGGGATGTAGTCGAGGTCGCACTCGGGATCGCGCTCCTCGTAGTTGATCGTTGGCGGCAAGGCGCCGCGCTTGATCGCCAGCACCGTGAAGATCGCCTCGACCGCGCCGGCCGCGCCGAGGCAGTGGCCGGTCGCGCCCTTGGTCGAGGAAACGGGCGTCTTGCGCGCGTTCTCCTCGCCGAGCGCCATCTTCAGCACTCGCGTCTCGCTTGCGTCCCCGAGTGGCGTCGAGGTCCCGTGCGCGTTGATGTAGTCGATCTCGTCTGCCGAGATGCCGCCGTCGCCGAACGCCATCGTCATCGCCCGCGCCGGGTTCTCGCCGGTCGGGTCCGGCTCGGTGACGTGCTGGGCGTCGGACGAGACGCCGTAGCCGAGCAGCTCAGCGTAGATCTCGGCGCCCCGGGCCTTCGCGTGCTCGAGCTCCTCGAGGACGAGCACGGCGCCCGCCTCGCCCATGACGAAGCCGTCGCGGCCCGCGTCGAACGGGCGGCTCGCCTTCTCGGGCGCGTCGTTCCGCCGCGAGAGCGCGCGCATGGCGCTGAACCCTGCGATCCCGATTCTCGTGATCGGCGCCTCGGTGCCGCCGCAGAGCATCACGTCCGCGCGGCCGAGGCGGATCGCATCGAGCCCGTCGCCGATGGCCATATTCGACGCTGCGCAGGCCGTGCACTGCGAGGTCAGCGGCCCCTTCGTCCCGAGCTGCATCGAGACCCAGGCCGCGCCCATGTTCGGGATGATCTCGGGGATCGAGAACGGGTTGACGCGGTCAGGCCCCCGCTGGAGGAGGTCGTCGTAGCAGTCCTGCAGTGCCTTTAGCCCGCCGATTCCGGTGGCGATCGCGGCGCCGACACGGTCCTGTTCCTTCTCGATCTCGAGTCCGGAGTCCTTCTCGGCCTGGCGCGCGGCCCCGACGATCAGGTGCGCGAAACGGTCCATGCGCCGGGCCTGCTTGTACTCGATGTAGTCCGTCGGCTCGAAGCCCTTGACCTCGCAAGCGAAGTGGACTGGGAACGCCTCCGGGTCGAACTGCGTGATCGGACCCGCACCCGAGCCGCCTGCGAGCAGCTTGTTCCAGGTCGTATCGACGTCCAGGCCGAGCGGGGTCACCGCACCCAGGCCCGTGATCACGACTCGTCGCCGTCCGTTGAGGCTTCCGTTGGTCATCTCTACATCCCTAGCCCGCCGTCGACGAGGAGTACCTCGCCGGTGATGAACGAGGCCTCGTCCGAACAGAGGAAGCGTACAGCGCCGGCGATGTCCTCTGGCTCTCCGAGCCTGCCCAGCGGCGTGTTCGTGAGCATCGCCTGCTGCGCCTCCTCGGGGAGCACGTCGGTCAGCCGCGTGTTCACGTACCCGGGCGCGACGACGTTCGCGCGCACGTTGCGGCTGCCGAGCTCGCGCGCGAGCGACTTTGTGAACCCGATGATTCCCGCCTTCGAGGCGCCGTAGTTCGTCTGGCCCCAGTTGCCGTGGACGCCGACGATGCTCGACACGTTGACGATCGACCCGGCCCGCTTCTTCATCATCCCGCGCACCGCGGCCCGGCACGTGTAGAAGACCGAGGAGAGGTTCGTCTCGATCACCGCGCGCCAGTCGTCGTCGGGCATTCGGGCGAGTAGACCGTCGCGGGTGAGACCGGCGTTGTTGACCAGAATGTCGAGGTCGCCGGCCTCCTCGACGAGCCGCCTCGCGTCCTCCGCATCGGAGACGTCGGCCTGGACGGCGCGCCCGCCCGCCTCCTTCGCGACCGCCTCGGCCTCGTCGGCGCCCGAGTGGTAGCCGACCACGACCTCGGCGCCGGCCTCGGCCAGCGAGAACGCGATCGCACGCCCGATCCCGCGCGAAGCGCCCGTGACCAGTGCGGTCTTCCCTTCCAGCGAGCAGAAGGCGTCAGGCAGCGCCCAGCGTCTCCTTCAGCTTCTCCAGCGAGGCCAGGTCTCCGACCGGGATCGCCTTCACGCTTCTGTCGATCCTCTTCAGTAAACCGCTCAGGACATTCCCCGGGCCCACCTCGACGAAGACCCTCACACCCTGGCGCATCAGCTCGCGCGCGGCCTGCGTGAACTTGACCGGCGCGGTCAGCTGCTCGACGAGCAGGACTGCCAGCCGCTGCGCCGGCTCGATCTTGGCCGTGACCGTCGACATGAACGGGGCGATCGGCTCGGAGAACTTCGCGCGTTCGATGGCAGGCCGCAGAACCTCGGCCGCCCGGGCGACCAGCGGGCTGTGGAACGCACCCGACACGCGGAGCTTGACCGTGCGGCGCGCGCCGTGAAGCTGCGCCTCGTCGCAGCACGCATCAACGGCCGGGTTCTCTCCGGAAATGACGATCTGGCCGGGGCAGTTGTAGTTCGCCGGCCACACGTTCGCGATCTGGAGGCAGAGGTTCTCGACGATCTCGTCGTCGAGGCCGAGGATCGCAGCCATTGAGCCCGGGTTCTCCCGCGCGGCCGCAGCCATTGCCAGTCCGCGCTGGCGGACGAGGGCGATCGCGTCCTCGGTCCCGAGCGCCTGGGATGCGGCCAGCGCCGCGAACTCGCCGACGGAATGGCCGACGACGAAATCCGGCTCGTACCCGCGCGTTCGCAGCGCAGCGAGCACGGCGAGGCTCGTCGCCACGAGCGCCGGCTGCTGCACGTCGGTCTGCACGAGCTCGTGCTCGGGCGCCTCGAAGCAGAGCCGCATGAGATCGAGCCCCGAGGCCTCGCTCGCGCGGCGGTACACATCCATTGCCTCGGGCACCGCCTCGGCGATCTCCCGGCCCATGCCTGCCTCCAGCGAGCCCTGCCCCGGGAAGCAGAACGCAATCTTCTCGACGCTCATCCCCGTCCTCCGTTTGTCCATTCGATCAGGCCGGAACCCCACGTGAGGCCCGCGCCCATCCCTGTCATCAACACCAGCTTTCCCGCCTCGAGCCGCCCATCCTCCCGCGCATCCGCCAGCGCGAGCGGGATCGATCCAGATGATGTGTTGCCGTAGCGGTCGACGTCGATCACCACGCGATCCTCCGGGATCCCGAGCTTCTTCCGCGCGTGCTCGATGATCCTGACGTTCGCCTGGTGCGGAACGTACACGTCCACCTCGTCGATAGTGCGGCCGCACTCGGCCAGCACGGCCTCGGCGGACGAGACGAGCACGCGGGTGGCGAACTTGTAGACCTCGCGGCCGTTCATCCTCACAAAGTGCAGGTGCTCGGCAACCGACTCGGCGCTCGCAGGGTGCCGCGAGCCGCCGCCGGGAATGTAGAGCTGCGGCCCGCCTGACCCGTCCGCGCCCAGCTCGAAGCCGAGGAACCCGCCGCCGTTGACGAGTTCCATCACGACCGCGCCCGCACCGTCGCCGAACAGGACGCTCGTGCGCCGGTCGCTCCAGTCCATGAGCTTCGAAAGCACGTCGCCGCCCACGACTAGCGTTTTCTTCGCCAGGCCGCCGGCGAGCATCCCGTACGCCTGTGCAACGGCGTACATGAAGCCCGTGCAGCCGGCGGAGAGGTCGTAGGCGCCCGCATTCTCGGCGCCGAGCTGGTCGGCGAGGATTGCAGCCGTCGCCGGAAACGCCATGTCCGGCGTGACCGTCGCGACAATCAGCAGGTCGATCTCGGAGGCCTTGACGCCCGCGTCCTCGAGCGCCTCCCTCGCCGCGGGCAGGCAGAGATCGGAGAGGGCTTCCTCGGGACCCGCGATCCGCCGCTCGCGGATGCCCGTCCGCTCCCGGATCCATTCGTCCGAGGTGTCCATCATGGTCGAGAGCTCGTCGTTCGTGACCACGCGCTCGGGGACGCGGCACCCGAGGCCGGTGATCGAAGCGGCGACGCCGTTGGCGGTGCCGATCATCGCTCCACCGCGAACGTGAGGGTGCCACGCGCAGCGAGCTCCTCGCCCACGCGGGCCGTTGCCTTGCCGCGCCCGATCGGGCCGCGCACCATCTCGAGCGTGCACTCGAGCTCCAGCTCGTCGCCCGGCTCGACGATCCGCTTGAAGCGGACGTCGTCGATTCCCGCGAAGAGCGCAAGCCGGCCGCGGTTCTCCTCCAGGGAGAGCACCGCGACCGCTCCGGTCTGCGCCATCGCCTCCACGATCAGCACTCCGGGCATCACCGGCCGGCCGGGGAAATGGCCCGCCAGGTACCACTCGTCCGGGCGCACCGTCTTCCGCGCGACCACGCGCTCGCCGGGCTCGAGCTCAACGACCTCGTCGATCAGAAGGAACGGGTCCCGGTGAGGCAGGATCGCCTCGATCTCCGCCTTGCCGAGTGCAGTCTTCACGCGGCCCGGTGGTTGGAAAGCCGCGTGCGCAACCCAGCGCGGGCCCGGTGCGCGTAGCACTTCGCCGTCCCGACGGGCATCCCGGATCGGGCCGAAATCTCGGCGAACGAGTAGCCGAGCGCGTCCTTCAGCACGACGACCCTCGCCTGCTCGCGCGAGAGGCTCGCGAGCCCGGCGCCGAGCTCCTGCCTGAGCTCCGCAAGATCCGCCTCGCGCGCGGGGTCGGCCTCGGCGGCGATCCGGTTGTCCTCGGCCAGCGGCTCGCAGCGGCGCACTCGCTGACGCGCGGCCACGTCGTGGCACGTGTTGACGACGAGGCGATGCAGCCACGTCGCGAACTGCGACTCGCCCCGGAATTGCGGTAACCGCACGCAGAGCTTCGCGAGCGCCTCCTGAGCCGCGTCACGCGCGTCCTCGGAATCGCTGAGCAGGTGCCCGGCAAGCCGCTCGACCCGTGGAGCATGACGCTCGCACAGCCCGGCGAGCGCCTCACGGTCGCCGTCCTGCGCGCGTCTGACCAGAATCGGATCACTCAGCTTCTCGTAGACGAGCGGCCCCTCGGGCCGCGGGTCTTGCCGAATCTGACGGCGCTTGCGCAAAGGAGGTTGCACGGCCGCTCTAGTTTATGCCGCTGCCTGAGGCAGCCGCTCAGCGCCTGGCGCGGATGACCTTGCTGCGGTTTCCCGCCGCGTCGACGGCAAACGCGCTCAGCCCGCGCACCGACCCGCGGTGGCCGACCCGGAAGTAGCCGGACTTCTTCAGCGTCAGCCGGTGAGTGCGCCCGTCCAGCACGAGCGTGAGCCTCGCAGGCTCGCTCAGCCAGAAGCGCAGCTGGCCGAGGGACACGAGCCTGAGGACCGGCGGTGCGCGGTCGATCCGCAGGGGCACCGCCTGCCTGACCGTCATCAGCGCGTCCGTCGCGCTAAGGACCGCCTTGTAGGTCCCGTCCGCAAGGCCGCCGCCGTCCCAGCTGAGCCGCTGGGGCTCGGCGCCGAGGTCACCCTCGAACGGGGTCTCCGCGACGACCGGGCCCGAGTAGATCTGGAGCTTCACGTGCGCGAGCGCATACAGACGGAACGCAAAGTCGAGCGCGTCCTGCACGCCGTCGCCGTTCGGCGAGATCGCGGGGAAACTCGGCGCAAAGCCGGCCAGCGTGCGATCGACCGCGATCGGGATCGTCACCTCAACCTGCTTGCCCGTCCCGCTCTTCGCGGTCAGCGAGAGCCGGTAGCGCCCGTCGGGAACGTCGATCTGCTTCCAGGTGAAGCTGCGAGAGCCCGCGGCACGCAGCTGCTTGAAGAGCGTCGCGACCGGCGCGTTCGAGGCGTCGAGCACGGTCGCCGTGACGATGGCCTGGGTGTTGAGCCTGTAGGTCAGTTTCGCCTGGTCGTTCTTCCCGTCGCCGTTCGGGCTCACGAGCGCGGGCGACACCTTGACCTGGCGCAGCGACGGGGGTGGGAGCGGGGTGCCGAGCGCCCCCGTTGCGGCCCGCATGTCCGGCGCGGAGATCGTCCACGTGTAGCGCTGGTCGAGGGCCGCGGTGCTTGCGTCCCATGTCCAGTCGACGTTCGTGCCCGTGCCGGTTCCGCTTGCGACCTCCACGCCGTTCTGGTCGCGCACGCTCACCGTCCAGTCGGCCGAGCTCGAGAGCCGCGCCGTGAAGCGCACCGGGCCGCCGAGATTCCCCGCGACGGCGGGCTCGTACAGCTTCGGAAGCCCGGTCTTGGCCACAGCCGCGCGGATGGCCGGGAGCTGGGCGTAGAGCTTCGCCCCGGGACAGCCGGTCGGATACGTGTCGCGGTGCCCCGAGATCGCGCGAAGCGTCACTGCCTTTCCGGCCGGATAGCGCGAGTTGCCCGCGGAGATGCGCACGACCTTCGAGAGCGGATCGACGTGCGCCAGGTCGAGCCGCCAGGCGAGCAGCGAGACGAGCGCGGCCTTCGCCGCCGGAGTGATTCCGACGGAGCTGTAGTTGCCGATCAGCGCGACCCCGGTGCTGCCCGCGTTGAACCCCATCGCGTGCGCTCCGATCACGGCCCGCGTCATGCCGCCGTACCGGCCTTCGAAGACCTGGCCGTACTTGTCGACGAGGAAGTTGTAGCCGATGTCGTTCCAGCCGTTGCCCTTGACGTGGTAGATCTCGATCGCCCGCACAATCGCCGCCGATTGGCCCGCCGTGTAGCTGTTCGAGCCGGCCGTGTGATGGACGATCGCGAGGTGGACGTTGTCGGCGTAGGCCGGCGTCCCGCGGCGGATCGCCTCGTTCGCGTCCCACTCCGCACGCGTGATGATCGTCGGCTTCGCCGCGAGCTGCGGCGTACGGGTACGGCTGGCGGCCGCGGCGCCGGCGCTGCGGACGAAGTACGCACGCACCCGGGTCACGCGACTCACCTTGCGGACCTGGAGCGCGTCGGAGCCGCCGACCCAGTACGGGCTCCCGAGCTGCCAGCCGGTGGCCGAGTGCTCGCGGCCGCGGTCAGGCCGATCGTCACCCTCGGGCGCAGCTGTCCGCCAGGCGCTCCAGCGGCCGTCAAGCGCGCGCGTTCGAAACCGGACCGAGCCCTGGCCCTGCCAGTGCAGGCCGACGAGGTCGAAGCGCGCCGTGCGCACGGCAGAGCCTCCACCGACGTCTTTCGACGCAAGCGAAAGCGCCGCCCCGGAGGCTGGTGCTGGGAGGGCGACGGCAAGGACGGCTGCGACCAGGAGCGCTCGCATCGCTAAGGCGTCGCTTGCGACGCCTGCTTCAGGACGTACGAGCTCCGCTCGTGCGTCCGTCGGAGATGACCGGTCGATCCGTTTGAGGACATATCGAATCCGTCTGACAGCTGACCCGGCATCGAGGGTGGCACAAGCGCTCTGGAGCCGCAAGGTGCGCTGATACCATCTTTACAACCGTGAAAGAGCCGTTTCTGCGGGCATTTTTCGCCTCAGTGGCTGTTGCCCTCGCCGTTCCGGCACTCGCCATAGGATCGTCCTCGTCGAAGCCGCGCGTGCTCGTCGTCGACTTCCCGCTCGAGGTCAACCCGGTCACGGCGAACTACCTCGATCACCAGATCCATCGCGCGCAGGACAAGGGGTACAACGCGGTCGTCATCAAGCTCGACACCCCGGGCGGCCTCTCGGACTCGATGCGGACGATCGTCAAGAACGAGCTGAGCTCGAAGATCCCCGTGATCGTCTACGTCGCGCCGCCGGGAGCCCGGGCGGCCTCGGCCGGCGTGTGGATCGGTCAGGCGGCCGACGAGCTGGCGATGGCGCCGACGACGAACATCGGCTCTTCGACCCCGATCGAGTCGAACGGGGCGAACATCGGGAGCGATCTCCGGCGCAAGGTGGTCAATGACGCTGCGGCGTCACTGCGCGGCCTCGCGAAGTTCCACGGGAGAAACGAGCGCTGGGCCGACCGCGCCGTTCGCCAAGCCTCGAATCTGACCGCTGACCAGGCTCTACGCCTGAACGTCATCGACGACATCGCGCCGAGCCTGCCCGCCCTGCTCGACAAGGTCGACGGCAAGAAGACCGTGGGCAAGGACTTCGTGCTCCACACCGCCGGCGCGCAGATCGACGAGGTCCACCCGGGCTTCTTCACGCGCCTGCTGAACACGCTGATCAACCCGAACATCCTCCCGCTCCTGTTCCTGGCCGGCCTCGCAGGGATCGGCTTCGAGATCTTCCACCCGGGGGTCGTGCTCCCGGGTGCGCTGGGGGCCGTCGCTCTCGTGACGGCGCTGTTCGGCTTCGCTGTGGTGCCCATCAGCTGGGCCGGTCTCGCGCTGATCCTGCTCGGCGCCGCGCTCCTCGTGATCGACGCGCACGTCATGAGCCATGGGGCGCTCACCGTCTCTGGCCTGATCGCGCTCGTCGTCGGCTGCCTGATGCTCTTCCACAATGCCCCGCCTCCGTACAACGACGTGAACGCGCCGTTGATCATCGCGTTCGCCGTCGGCCTCGGCGTCCTCTGGGCCTTCGCGATCGCGAAGGGCGTCCAGATTCGGCGAAGCCCGGTCCGGGTCGGCGTGCACATGATGGTCGGCGAGGTCGGCGAGGCGAGGCGTGACGACCTCGTCTTCGTCAACGGCGAGCTCTGGCGCGCCCGCTCGGCGGACGGAACGCCGCTGCGGCCCGGCCAGAGCGTCCGCGTCTCCGGGGTCGATCCCGAGCTCCTGCTGGAGGTGGTGCACGTTGTTCCCGAGTAGGATCGGAGTCGAATGAACATCGCGCTCGTGATCCTCGGCATCACCCTCCTGATCGTGCTCCTGTTCGTGATCGGAGCGCTCAAGGTCGCCCGCGAGTACGAGCGCGGGATCATCTTCCGGCTCGGCCGCCTGCTGCCCCAGCCCAAGGGCCCGGGTCTCTTCATCCTGATCCCGATCGTCGACCGGATGGTGAAGGTCGACCTGCGCACGATCACGCTCAACGTTCCTCCGCAGGACGTGATCACGAAGGACAACGTCCCGGTCCGCGTGAACGCGGTCGCGTACTTCCGGATTGTCGGCCCGTCCGATGCGGTCGTGCAGGTCGAGAACTATCTGGCTGCCACGTCTCAGATCGCGCAGACGACCCTACGCTCCGTGCTCGGCCAGCATCTGCTCGACGAGCTCCTCTCGGAGCGCGACAAGATCAACTCGATCCTGCAGGGGATCATCGACGAGGCCACCTCTCCCTGGGGAATCAAAGTCTCGATCGTCGAGATCAAGGACGTCGAGATTCCCTCCAGCATGCAGCGCGCGATGGCGAGGCAGGCAGAGGCCGAGCGCGAGCGCCGCGCGAAGATCATCAGCTCGGAAGGCGAGTTCCAGGCTTCCGAGCGGCTCAAGGACGCCGCGCTCGTCCTGGAGAAGCACCCGACGGCCCTCCAGCTGCGCTACCTGCAGACGTTGATCGAGATCAGCGGCACCCCGTCGACCACGATCGTCTTCCCGGCGCCGATCGACCTGCTCAAGCCGTTTCTCGAACAGCCGAACGAAGACTCCTGAGCGACCTGCGGGTAGACCCGCTCTCGGGGCGCCTGGTAGCCGTTGCGCCCGGGCGGTCCCAGCGCCCCGGCGCAGCCTGGGCGACGCTCGAGCCGGAGGGGGCGGGCGAGCGCGAGAGCTGTCCGTTCTGCGAAGGCCGTGAGGAGCGCACCCCGCCCGAGGTCTTCGCGCTTCCCGTCGGCCGCGAGCCGGACACTCCGGGCTGGTCGGTCCGCGTCGTGCCGAACAAGTTCCCCGCCTTCGGGCGCCAGGAGGTGGTCGTCCACGCGCCAGAGCACGTTCGCTCGATCGCCGACCTGGGCGCCGCACAGCTCGAGCTCGTGGCCGAGGCGTGGCGGGCGCGAGCAGGGGCGGCCCGCGCCGATGGCTTCGCGAGCGTGTTCGCCGGTATCAACGAAGGCCGCGCGGCCGGCTCGAGCCTGCCGCACTCCCACTCGCAGCTCGCCGGCTTTCGCGAGCAGCCGGTCTCGCTCGAAGACCCGTGCAAGCTCTGCGACTACCTCGCCTGGGAGCGGCTCGAGCAGGAGCGTGTCGTCGTCGAGCGCGACGGCCTCGTCCTGCTCTGCCCCTTCGCAGGCCGCGCGCCCTACGAGTGCCTGGTCGCGCCGCTCGACCACGAGCAGGACGGCTTCGAGAGCACGCTCCTCGGGACCGCACTCGACCTCGCAGCGGAGGCGCTACGCCGGCTGCGGGGCGCGGAAGGGCCGCGGCCGGCCAACCTCTGGCTGCGGCCGGACGGCCACTGGCGCCTCGAGATCGTCCCGCGCCTGACCGTGTTCGCGTCGCTCGAGCTCGCGACGGGACACTTCGTCAACCCGCTCGCCCCGGAGGACGCCGCAGCAACTCTTCGGGGTGCAGGCTAAGGCGCTCGCTTGCGACGCTGACCGTGAGAGGCTGTGCCGGCTTTGCCGGTGCGGCCGTTTAGTTCGCGCTCGCTTGCGACGCCGACCGTGAGAGGCTGTGCCGGCTTTGCCGGTGCGGCCGTTTAGTTCGCGCTCGCTTGCGACGCCGACCGTGAGAGGCTGTGCCGGCTTTGCCGGTGCGGCCGTTTAGTTCGCGCTCGCTTGCGACGCCGACCGTGAGAGGCTGTGCCGGCTTTGCCGGGGCGGCCGTTTAGTTCGCGCTCACTTGCGACGCCGACCGTGAGAGGCCGTGCCGGCTTTGCCGGTGCGGCCGTTTAATTCGCCCGCGCCTGCTCGGCGCGGAAGGTGCGGGCCGCCTCGATCGCCGCGCCGAGATTGAGGCCCTTGTCCTTCGCCTGCTTGATGAGCATGACCGTCTCGAGCGCATCCATGTCGTAGATCCGCTGCTTCTTCCCCTTGGTCGGGATGTGTGCCTTGTTCGTCCAGTAGTCCAGCTGCATCTTCGAGATCCCTGCGACCCGGCACACCTGCCCGAGGTAGAGCTCGAGCTTGTCCAGATGCTCGGAAATCTCGACCGGCTCAAGGAAGTCGGCTGCCTTGTGGTACACGATGGGTCCACCTCCCTGCCGAACGCGCGCCTGCGTTGAAAGTTATATCGCGCTTCTTCGCCTTCGTGAAACGGGAGGTGTCGGCGCGGCGTTCTAGGGCGTCTCGGCAGGCTCTTCCGCGGCGGGCTCTGAAGCAGGAGCGTCCACCTCGTCGTCCTCGGACTCTGCGACGAGCGCGATGCTGGAGACCAGCTCGGCCTTGCGGAGCCGGACGACGATCACGCCCTGCGTGGCGCGGCCGAGCCGCTTGATCTCGCTGACCGACATCTTGATCACGGTCCCGCCAGTGGAGATCAGGATCAGCTGCTCGCCCTCGCGCACCGCGACCGCTCCCGCGAGCTGGCCACGCGCCTCCGTCAGCTGAACGGTCTTCACGCCCAGCCCGCCGCGACCCTTGACCGGGTAGTCGGGCATCCGCGTCCGCTTGCCGTACCCCTGGTCGGTGACGACGAGCATGTCGAGGTCGTCCCGGGCAATCGCAGCCGCGATGACCTCGTCGCCCTTGCGCAGGCTCATGCCCTTGACGCCCGACGTGGCCCGGCCCATCGGGCGAGCGTTCTGCTCGGCGAACCGGATCGCCTGGCCCTTCCGCGAGACCAGCATGATGTCGTCGGTTCCCGACGAGTGGAGGACGTCGACCAGCGCGTCGCCGTCGCGCAGCTTGATCGCGATGATCCCGTCCGCCTTGAGCGGGGTGTTGTACTCCTCGAAGCGGGTCTTCTTGACCATCCCGTTACGAGTGGCGAGGACGAGGTACTCGGCCTCCTTGAACTCGCGCGTCGCGATCACTGCCTTGACCTGCTCGTCCTGGGCGAACGGGAGCAGGTTGACGATCGCGCGGCCCTTCGACTGGCGTGTCCCGAGCGGCAGCTCGTGCACCTTCAGCCGGTAGACCTTGCCGACGGTCGTGAAGAAGAGCAGGTAGTCGTGCGTCGAGGCGACGAACAGGTGCTCGATGTAGTCCTCGTCCTTGAGATCCATGCCCATCACGCCGATCCCGCCGCGGCGCTGTTCGCGGTACGCGCTGACGGGCAAGCGCTTGACGTAGCCCGAGCGCGTGATCGCGATGACCATGTCCTCCTCCGCGATCAGGTCCTCGAGCTCGAGCTCGTCCTCGCCGGCCACGATCTCCGTGCGGCGCTCGTCGTCCTTCGCATAGCCGGTGACGAGCTCGGCGAGCTCGTCCTTGATCACTCCATCTACCTTGGCCGGGTCGCCGAGGATCGCGCGCAGCTCCGTGATCCGCTCCTGGAGGTCCTTGTACTCCTCCTCGATCTCCTTGCGCGCGAGGCCGGTCAGGCGCGAGAGGCGGAGGTCGAGGATCGCCTGGGCCTGGACCTCGGAGAGCTCGAACTGCTCCATCAGGCCGGTTCGCGCGTCGTCGGTGTCCGCGGCGGCGCGGATCAGCGCGATGACCGCATCGAGGTTGTCGAGCGCCTTGAGGTAGCCCTCGAGCACGTGAGCGCGGCGCTCGGCCTGGCGCAGCTCGTACTTCGAGCGGCGGGTGACGATCTCGCGCTGGTAGTCGAGGTAGTGCCGGACGAGCTCGAGCAGCGAGAGCGTCTTCGGAACGCCGTCGACAAGGGCGACCGCGTTGTACCCGAAGGTCGTCTGCAGTGGCGTCAGCTTGAAGAGCTTGTTCAGCGCCACCTGCGGGATCGCATCCCGCTTCAGCTCGACGTAGATCCGCATGCCCTCCTTGTCGGAGTGGTCCTGCAGCGCCTCGTCCGACATCGGCACCTCGGTGAGCGTGCCCGCTTTTACTAGGTCGGCGATCTTCTCGATCACGCCGCCCTCGCCGGCCTTGCGCACGCCGTACGGCAGCTCGGTGACGATGATCGCGCTCTTGCCGCCGCGCAGCTGCTCGATGTGCGCGCGGCCGCGGACGGTGATGCGGCCGCGGCCTGTGCGGTACGCGTCGCGGATTCCTGAGTAGCCGACGATCGCGCCCCCAGTCGGGAAGTCGGGTCCCCTGACGTGCTTCATCAGGCTTTCGACGTTGATCGCCGGCTCGTCGATCATCGCCACGATCCCGTTGACGATCTCGCCGAGGTTGTGCGGCGGCATGTTCGTCGCCATTCCGACGGCGATCCCGGCGGAGCCGTTGACGAGCAGGTTCGGGAAGCGCGCGGGCAGCACCATCGGCTCGCGGCGCGACTCGTCGTAGTTCGGCATGAAGTCGACGGTGTCGGCGTCGATGTCGCGCAGGAGCTCGGTCGCGATCCGCGAGAGGCGGCACTCGGTGTAGCGCATCGCGCCCGCGGGATCGCCGTCGACGGAGCCGAAGTAGCCCTGGCCGTCGACGAGCGGGTAGCGGAGTGAGAACGGCTGCGCGAGCCGGACGAGCGCGTCATAGATCGCCTGGTCGCCGTGCGGGTGGTAGTTCCCCATGACGTCGCCGACCACGCGGGCGGACTTTCGGGTTGGACGGTTGGGCTGGAGCCCGGCCTCGTGCATCGCGTACATCACCCGGCGATGGACGGGCTTCAGGCCGTCGCGCACATCCGGCAGCGCCCGACTCACGATCACGCTCATGGCGTAGTCGAGGAAGCTGGTGCGAACCTCCTGGTCGAGCTCGCGGCTCTCGATTCTCCCTGCGCCCAGAGGACCGGTTTCTAGTTCAGACACCGATCAACTCCATCGAGCGAAGCGATGATCAAACCAGCACCGCGGAAAGTGCGCAGCACTTTTCGCGGATTAGACATCCAGGTTCTTCACTTCGAGGGCGTTCTGCTCGATGAAGGCCCGGCGCGGCTCGACCTCGTCACCCATCAGACGCGAGAACCAGAGGTCAGCGGCGGCCGCGTCCTCGACGTCCACGCGGACGATCATCCGCTCGGCCGGGTCCATCGTCGTCTTCCAGAGCTCGGGCGCGTTCATCTCGCTCAGGCCCTTGAAGCGCGTGATCTGGATCCCGGTCTTGGCGAGCGAGAGCGCCGACTCGCGCAGGCCCTCGAACGTGAGCGCGTATTCCGACTCCTTGCCGAGGGTCACCGCGAACGGGGGCAGGCCGCCGACGATCTCGGCCAGCCGCGCGTGCGCCTTGCGCACGTGCTCGTAGATCGGCGAGCCGAGCAGCTCCCCGGGCACGACCACGTTCATGGTCGCGTTCGTGCCGAGCTCGATGACCTGGACGAGCAGCGAGTCGCCGTCGGCGCTCGCCTCGAGCCCGAAGCCGTTCTGGTCGGCCTTCGCGATCGCACTGGCGGCGTCCTTGGGCGAGGCGGCCTCGGTCTCGACGAGCCCGTGCCGGAGGACGAAGTCCGAGGCCTGCGGCCCGAAGTCCGAGCGCAGCCGGGCAACCCACCCGAGGTACTCGCTGAGTGCGCTCCCGAAGCGCCGATAGCGGTGCTCGGTCAGCTTGATCGGGGTCCCGTCGCGCGACGTGATCTCGAGCGAGCCGAACCGCTCGCGGACCAGCAGCTCCTCAAGCTGCGAGTCCTTCTCGAGGTAGCTCTGCTGGTTGCCGAAGCGCGCCAGGTAGAGCGGCGGCACCGCGATGAACACGTGCCCGCGGTCGAACAGCTCCTGCATGTGCCGGTAGAGGAACGTGAGCACGAGCGTGCGGATGTGCGCTCCGTCCACGTCGGCGTCGGTCATGACGATGATCCGGTGGTAGCGGAGCTTCGAGATGTCGAACTCGTCGCCGATCCCCGTGCCGATCACCTGCACGAGCAGCTGGATCTCGGTGTTCGAGAGCACCTTGTCGATCCGGTTCTTCTCGGAGTTGATGATCTTCCCGCGCAGCGGGAGGATCGCCTGGTTCGACTTGTCCCGCGCCTCCTTGGCGGCGCCGCCGGCCGAGTTGCCCTCGACGATGAACATCTCGGCGAGCTCCGGGTCGCGGACCTGGCAGTCGGCGAACTTCTTCGCGATGTCCCCGCCGAAGGCACCCTTGCGCCGGGTCAGGTCACGCGCCTTGCGCGCTGCCTGCCGCGCTCGCGACGCAGCGATCGCCTTCTGGATGATCTGCTTCGCGTCGGTCGGGTTCTCCTCGAGGAACTCGGCCAGCTTCGCGTTGACGGCCTGCTCGACGAAACCCTTCACCCACGGGTTTCCGAGCTTCGTCTTCGTCTGACCCTCGAACTGCGGCTCCTGGAGCTTGACCGAGAGCACCGCGGCGAGCCCCTCGCGCGCGTCCTCGCCCTCGAGGTTGTCCTCCTTCTCCTTCAGCAGGCCGAGCTCCCGTGCGAAGCGGTTGATCGTGCGGGTCAGCGCCGCGTTGAACCCGGAGAGGTGCGAGCCGCCCTCGTGCGTGTTGATGTTGTTTGCGAACGTGTAGAGCGAGTCCTGGTATGACGAGTTCCACTGCATCGCGACCTCGACGGCGCCCTGCTCGCCCTCGCTGGAGAAGTACGCGATCCGCTTGTGCACCGGGTCCTTCGCGGAGTTGACGTGCATCACGAAGTCCTTGATCCCGCCCTCGAAGTGGAACTCGGCGCTCTCGCCGCCGGCCCGCTCGTCCTTGAGGATGATCCGCAGGCCCTTGGTCAGGAACGCGGTCTCGCGGAGACGCTGGCTCAGCGTCTCGTAGGACCACTCGACCTCCTCGAAGATCTCCTCGCCGTCGGCCAGGAATGTGATCGTCGTGCCTGTCTCCTTCGACGTGCCGACCTCCTCGAGCTCCGAGGTCGGCTCGCCGCGCGCGAACGTCTGGCGGTAGGTCTTCCCGTTGCGCCTCACTTCCGCGATGAGCCACTCGGAGAGCGCGTTCACGACCGAGATGCCGACGCCGTGGAGACCCCCGGAGACCTTGTACGCGGCCTGTTCGCCGCCGAACTTGCCACCTGCGTGGAGCTTCGTCAGCACGACCGTCAGGGCGGACATGCCCTGGTCGGCCATCTCGTCGACGGGGATCCCCGAGCCGTTGTCGGTCACGGTCACCGAGTTGTCCGGATGGATGGTCAGCTCGATCGTGTCGGCGCGCCCGGCGAGGGCCTCGTCGACCGCGTTATCGACCACCTCGAAGACGAGCTGGTGAAGCCCGCGGATACCCGTAGACCCGATGTACATGCCGGGCCGCAGCCGCACCGGCTCGAGACCCTCGAGAACGGAGATGTCTTTGGCGGTATAGGAAGCTTTAGTTGACAAAAAATCCCTGCAAGTGGTGCATTTCTTAGTTACTCCTAGTCTATCAGACCGAGCGGCCGTAACCGACCCTCGCGAGGCTGGCTCGCGCAGCTTTTTCCACTGTTTTGCGAAGTTCCTCCGAGTCGATCTCGGCGGCCCACGAGCGGGCCTCACGCGCCTGCTCCGGGGTGGGCTCGGCGAGAGGCGTCTTCGGGACCTCGGAGACAACCGGCGAGAGCTCGGGCAACGGCCCCGGAGCGAACTTGAGACGGGTCGGGCCGGACTCTGCGAGCGCCTCCTGAAGGCGCGGGAGGATCTCGCTCTCGAGGTGCCCGAGCTCGAAGGCCCAGGCGGACGAGCTGGTCGAGACGAGCAGCGTCCCGTCGCGCGCGAAGCGCGCCGGCCACGCGTTTGCGGCGACCTGCTCTCCGACGACGCCGGGCCATGCGGCGACGAGGTCGGTCATCGCCCCGGCCGTCCCGAACCGGCCGAGCTCCCGCCTGACGGTCTTGCCGATCTTCTCCATCACGCGGCCTCCGCCTTGCTGACGCCGCCCCGGCCCTGGGTGACCTCGATCGTCTGGGCAGGATCGCCGGGCAGCGCGTTCCTGCTCGCGCTCGTGACGAGCGCCTGTCCCGAGACGCGCAGCCGGTCGGCCAGGATCCGCCGCCGGGTCGGGTCGAGCTCGGAGAGAACGTCGTCGAGCAGCAGAAGCGGCGGCACTCCCCGGCGCTCGGCCAGGAGCTCCGCCTCGCCGAGGAGGAGCGCGAGCACGGCCAGGCGCTGCTCGCCCTGCGAGCCGAACGCCCGGAGGTCGCGGCCGGCCGCGAGGACGCCCACGTCGTCGAGGTGCGGGCCGAGGCCCGTCGTCCCCCGCTCGAGGTCGCGGTCGGTGCGGGCCTCGAGGTCTTCGGCGGTCGGAGGCTCCGCCGCATAGGCGAGCTCGCCCTCGGGCAGGCCGAGCTCCTCCGCACGCTCGCGGAACCGCGGCTGGAGGTGCGCCAGGACATCCGCGCGGGCTTCGACAAGCGCGGTCCCCAAAGCGGCGACCTGCTCGTTCCACGGCGCGAGCGCGTCTCGTGACGACAGGCCCTGAGCCACGCGCCGAAGCGCGGCGTTCCGCTGGCCGATGGCGGCGCCGTACTCGGCGGGCAGCCCTGCGCGGGCAGGCGAGAGGCGGCCGAGCACCCGATCGAAGTAGGCGCGGCGAGCGGCAGGCCCTCCCTTCACGACGACGAGCCGATCGGGAGTGAAGACGAGCGTCGCCACCTCGCCCCTGAGCAGCTCGGCGGCCCGCAGCCTCGCGCCGTTCAGGCTCGCCCTCTTGCCGGACCCGAGCTCGAGCGTCACCTCGAGCTCGACGGGCCTCCCGGCCCGGTCGCCGCGGAGGGCGATCCGCGCGGCGTCGCGGCCGAACCGCACGAGCTGCGCATCCGCCCGCGTCCGCGGCGAAAAGCCCTGCGTTCCGACGTGCAGCGACTCGAGCAGGTTCGTCTTGCCGGCGCCGTTCGGCCCGGTCACGAGCACGAGCCCCGGCTCGAGGCCCAGGTCGAGCCCCGCGTAGGACCGGAAGTCCCGGAGAGAAACCGCGGTGACGATCAGCTACCCGGCGAGCCGGATCGGCATGATCAGGTACAGGAAGTCGTCGCTCTCGCCCTCGAGCACGGCCGGGCGAAGCGGGCTGATCAGCTTCACGCGAACCTGGTCGCCGACGATCGACTCGACGCCGTCCCGGAGGAACTCCGCGTTGAAGCCGATCTCGAGCGGATCGGCCGTGAACGCGGCCGGAAGGGACTCGCGAGCCTCGCCCACGTCCTGCGTCTGGGCGGAGACCGTCAGCTCGCCGTCGGCGAAGCGCAGCCGCAGCGGCGAGTTTCGCTGCGCCATCACCGCCACGCGGCGAACCACGTCGAGCAGCTCGTCGCGGCCGAGCGCGACCTCGTGCTCGAACTCGTCAGGCACGAGCTGCTTGACGTTCGGGAACTGGCCGTCGATGCGGCGCGTCGTGAGCCACGCGTCGGCGGTCCCGAACACGACCTGGTTCTCGTGAACACCGAGCGAGAGCTTCTCGCCCTCGGGAGCGATCCGCGTGAGCTCGGCGAGCGCGCGGGCCGGCACGATCGCCTCGAGCTCGGGGATCGAGCCCTCGAGCGCGGTCTCCTTCATCGACAGGCGGTAGGAGTCCGTCGCGGCCATCACGAGCCGACCGGGCTCGAACTGGACGAGCACACCTGTGAGCACTGGCCGCGACTCGTCTCGCGACGCCGAGCGGCTGACGCGGGCAATCGTCTCGAGCATCGTGTGGCGGTCGACCTCGTGCAGCTCGATCCCGTCCGTCGAGGGCAGCCGCGGGAAGTCCTCGGCGTTGTAGGTGTGCAGGCGGTAGCTCGCGGTGCCACACGTGATCTCGCAGACGGCTTCTTCGAGCTTGTGTTCGATCGAGACCTCCGACTCCGGCAGCAGCCGCGCGAGCTCGAGCAGCAGCCGTCCGGGCACGACCACCGACCCGTCGGCGTCGGTCTTCGCCTCGATCTGCGTCCGCAGCGAGACCTCCATGTCCGTTGCGGCCAGGCGCAGCTTTCCCTCGCTCGCCTCAAGCAGGATCCCGGCCAGGATCTGCACCGAGCTCCTCGTGGAGACCCCGCGCGAGACTAGGCCGAGCGCGTGCAGCATCTCGTCACGCGAGCAGGTTGCCTTGAGAGTCCCCTGGGCGATCACCGTGTCTGCTTCGATCATCTATGAAATTCCTTTGTTGTAGTCATAGAGAGTGTGGAGACTGGGGATGACGCGCTCGGGCGGCTTGGGAGCGCCACTTTTGCTGTGAGGCCAGGCTGGGGAGAAACACGGGTTGTCGACAGGTCGCCGGCGTCGGACGGGTTAATCCACATTTTCAGCGGGCCTGCTTGATGCGCGCGGTTAGCTCTTGCACAAGGTTGTACACATTGCGGTCCTCGCGGATCATGCGCGCGATCTTGGAGGTCGCGTGGATCACCGTCGTGTGGTCGCGGCCACCGAACTGTTTGCCAATCTTCGGCAGCGATGAGTCCGTCAGCTCGCGTGAGAGGTACATCGCAACCTGGCGCGGGTAGACGATGTTCTGCGAACGCTTGTCGCCGCAGAGCTCGCCCAGCGAGAGCCCGAACCGCTCCGACACGAGCTCCTGGATCCGCTCGATCGAGACCTGCGGGACCTCGCCCTGGGGGAAGACGTCGCGGAGGACGTCCTGTGCGAGGTCCTCGCTCATCGGCCGGCCCGTCAGCGACGAGAACGCGACGACGCGCGTGAGCGCGCCCTCCAGCTCGCGGATGTTGGACGAGATGCGCCCGGCGATGAACTCGAGCACCTTCGGGTCGGGGATGTGGATCCCGTCTGTCTTGACCTTCTTGCGGAGGATCGCGATCCGCGTCTCGAGATCGGGCGGCTGGATGTCGGTGATCAGGCCCCACTCGAACCGTGAGCGCAGCCGCTCCTCGAGCGTGGAGATCTCCCGCGGCGGCCGGTCCGACGAGATCACGAGCTGCCCTCCGGCCTCGTAGATCGAGTTGAACGTGTGGAAGAACTCCTCCTGGATCCGCTCCTTATGCTCGAAGAACTGGATGTCGTCGATCAGGAGCAGGTCGTAGGCGCGGTAGCGCTGCTTGAACCCCTCGATCCGCTTGTCGCGCAGCGCGTTGATGAAGTCGTTCATGAACGTCTCGCTCGTCACGTAGCGGACGGAGAGCTCGCCCTGGTGCTCGCCGACGTACTGCGCGATCGCCTGCAGGAGGTGCGTCTTGCCGAGCCCGGTGCCGCCGTAGATGAAGAGCGGGTTGTAGGCCTGGGCCGGCGCCTCGGCGACCGCGAGCGCGGCCGCGTGGGCGAAGCGATTGGACGAGCCGATCACAAACGAGTCGAACGTGTACTTCGGGTTGAGCCCCATCCCCAGCACCTCGCGGCGCTGGGCCTCGACCTGCCCGACGGGCTCCTCCTCCTCGGATTGCGCGACCGCGAGCTGGACGCGCCGCTCCTTGCCGGTCGCGTCGCCGACCGCGGCTCGAATCAGGCCCAGGAAATGGCCCTCGATCCAGTCGCGCGTGAAGGCGTTCGGAACGGAGAGGACGAACTCGTCGTCGTTGAGATCGATCCCGTGAACGTGGTCGAACCACGTGCGGTACGTCGTCTCGTTGAGGGCGCCTTTGAGCCGACTAGATACCTCGCTCCACAGGCTTTCCGCAGTCAGCTCGATTGAGGACTCCACGCCGCCGGCAAGCTCCTTTTCGGGGTTCGGCGAAGCGTCCGAGCATAGCAGCGTGCAGGCCCTCGCTCAATGCGAACTTTTTGGCCCGTCCCGCCCGGCTTCGCGGGCGAAAAAGAGGCGGATTTGCAGGAGAAAAACCAACCTCCACACAGGTCTCCACAGGTGTGGACGGTCTTGTCGAAGAAGGCGACGCTTGCACCTCTCCGAGTGCCCTCTGTGCAGCATCTTCGCGTTCGCTTGTGGGTCCGAATCTCTGTGGAGAACCACCCCTTGCGGCTCCGTCTATACTGGCCCGAAGCCGCCTCAGCTCGGGCGGTTCTTCTTCATCTTCTTCGAACTCTGGACACTCGTGAAACGGACCTATCAGCCCAACGTGCGTCGGCGGAAGCGACGGCACGGCTTCCGCGCCCGCATGTCCTCCCGCGCCGGCCGGGCGATCCTCAAGCGCCGCCGCGCGAGGGGCCGCAAGCGCCTGTCAGCGTGAAGCTGGAGCGCCAGCTGCGCGCGTGACCCGCCGCCACCGCCTCTCGCGTTCACGCGACTTCGACGCCGTCTATCGCCAGGGCCGGTCCGTCTCGACCCGGTTCCTCGTCCTCTACTGGTTCGCGCGTGAGGACGAGGCGGTAGCTGAGGAAGGCCCGCGCCTGGGCCTCGCGGTCCCGCGGGCGGTCGGCAACGCGGTCACCCGCAACCGGATCAAGCGCCGGCTGCGCGAGATCTTCCGCGCGCGCTCGTCCGAGCTCCCGCACGACAACGACTACGTGCTCGTCGTGCGGACCGGCCTTGCCGAGGCGGCCGAGACGCGCGGTTTCGACTGGCTGAGCGAGCGCGTGGACGAGATCCTCGAGAAGGCCTCCGCGTGAGACGCCGCTTGCGGTGTCGATCTCAGGCTGCTCGGGCTATGCCCGTGCAGCCGTCTGCACTGACCGGTCGACACGCTCGCCGCCAGGCGGTTGCCGCGTGATCGCCGCCGTCACCCGCGTTCCGGCGCTCGTCGGCATGGGCCTGATCCACCTCTACCGGAAGACGCTCGGCGTGTTCTGGGGAGGAAACTGCAAGTACCACCCGACCTGCTCGCAGTACGCACTTGACGCCGTGCGCGAGCTCGGGCTGATCCGGGGGTCGGTGCTCGCGGGCTGGCGGCTGTTGCGCTGCAACCCGTGGAGCCGCGGCGGCGTCGACTACGCGCACGACCAGAGGCTGTTCCGATGATCGCGCTGCTCCTCGCGTCCTCGAACCCGCTTCATCCGCTCGAGGAGCTCCTTCGCCACGTCCTCGACTGGCTCCACCTCAACGCGGGGTTCACCTGGGCCTGGTCGATCGTCGTCCTGACGCTGATCGTCCGCATCCTGCTCGTGCCGCTGACCGTCAAGCAAATCCACTCGATGCAGAACCTTCAGCTGCACGCGCCGGAGATGAAGGAGATCCAGAAGAAGTACAAGGCCGACAAGAAGCGCCAGCAGGAAGAGCTGATGAAGTTCTATCGCGAGAACAACATCAACCCGGCTGCCTCGTGCCTGCCGATGCTGGCCCAGCTCCCGGTCTTCTTCGCGCTCTATCTCGTGCTGCGCGGCTTCTCGAAACACCCGCCCTGTCCGGGCCACGAAACCAACCCGAACTTCTGCGTTGCGAACGGCGACTTCTCCTGGCTGCACAACTTCGTGCCGAACATCGCCGCGCACGTGAACGCGCACTGGTCCGGGTACGTGTTGCTCGTCGTCTACGTGGGCAGCCAGCTCGCCTCGACGTTCCTGATGTCCGCGACGATGGACAAGACCCAGCGGACGATCTTCCTGGTCATGCCCGTGGGCTTCGTCTTCTTCCTGCTCAACTTCCCGACCGGCCTGCTGATCTACTGGGTCACGACGAACCTGTGGACGGTCGGCCAGGGCATGATCACTCGCAGGCTGGTGCCCAAGCCGCAACCGCCGGCGAAACGCTCATCGCGCACGCCGCCGAAGGAGGAGGAGCCACCCCGGGACGCCGAACCCGAGACCGACGGAGCGGGAGATACTGCCCCGGTGCCCGCCTCGCCGGCCGCTCCTTCAGGGCCTCCGAAGCGTGTCCGCAGGAAGAAGAAGGGCAAGGCCCGCAGATGAGCGACGCACCGCAGGCGCTGCAGGTCGAGGCGACCGGCGAGACCGTGGGCGAGGCGAAGTGGACGGCGCTGCGCGAGCTCGAGAAGCTCCAGCCCGCTCTCGACAAGGCCGCGGTCCAGTTCCAGGTCGTCTCCGAGGGCGAGCGAGGGCTGCTCGGCGTTGGGTACACGCCTGCGCGTGTGATCGCCACGGTCGACGCCGAGGCCGTCGTGGCTCCCGAGAGCGCGCCGGCGCCGGAGGACGAGAGCGACATCGCCGTCGAGGTGCGGGAGGTCGTCGAGCGGATGCTCGACGCGATCGGCGTTCGGGGACGGCTGGAGATCAGGGAGGACGACGAGGTGCTGCAGGCGACGGTCGTCGGCCGCGAGCTCGGGCTCGTGATCGGGAAGCACGGGCAGACGATCGACGCGATCCAGTACCTCGTGAACGCGATCGTGTGGCGGGGCCACGGCGACGACCGCAAGCCGGTCGTCGTCGATGCGGCCGGCTACCGCGCGCGGCGGGACGCGACACTCGAGGGCCTCGCGGTGCGCAACGCCGAGCGGGTGATCTCGTCGGGCCAGGCAGTCGAGCTCGACCCGATGACGGCCGTCGAGCGCAAGACCGTGCACCTGCGCCTGAAGGAGTTTCCGGGCGTGACCACGCGCAGCGAGGGCACCGAGCCCAACCGCTACGTCGTGATCGACCCAGCTTGACGGACGAGCGCCTCGAGCGCTGGCTCGAAGCCGTCATCGCGACGCCCGGCCTCACGTCGATCCGCGACCGGGACGAGGCGCGGCGCGTGCATGTCGACGGCAGCCTGGCCGCACTCGAGCTCGTCAGGCGGTTCGAGGGCCCGATCGTGGACGTCGGGTCGGGAGGCGGCGCGCCGGGAATCCCGCTTGCCGCGGCGCTTCCGGAGCGGGAGGTGACGCTGCTCGAGTCGAACCGGCGCAGGTGCGACTTCCTGGAGCGATGGGCCGCGGAGCTCCCGAACCTGCGAGTTGTCTGCGGCCGGGTCGAAGAGCAGCCGGTCGACGTCTGGGGCGTGGCGCTCGCGAAGGCGCTCGCTCCGCCACCGGTCGCCGCAGAGTGGTGCTTGCCGCTGGTCGCTCCTGGCGGAGCGGCGATCCTGTTCGTGGGTCCCAGCGCCGACGCAGGCGCCGTCGAGAAGGCTGCCGGCCAGCTCGCCGCGGAGCTCTTGGACTCGCCGCCGGGATTCCTCGTCCTGCGGAAGCTCGGCCCGACACCTGCGGGCTTTCCGCGCCGTCCCGGGATCGCCAGGAAACGTCCGCTCGCGTAGCTAGCGTGGCCGTGTGCCCGGCCGGGTTTATGCGCTTGCCAATCAGAAGGGCGGAGTCGGCAAGACGACGACCGCGATCAACCTCGCCGCCTGCCTTGCGGAGGCGGGCGAGCGGACGCTCGTCGTCGATCTCGACCCCCAGGCGAACGCCACCTCGGGTCTGGGCGAGAAGGCGAACGGGAGCTCGTCGCTCGACCTGCTCGACGGGATTCCGCTCGCGCGTCTCGCGAAGAAGACGCGCTTTCCGCGGCTCGAGCTCGTGCCCTCGAGGCCGGAGCTGGCCGCCGCGGCCGTCGAGCTGGCCCGGAGGCCCGACGGCGAGCGCTATCTGGCCGATGCCCTGTCAGGGGCCGGCGAGGGCTACTCGTTCGTGTTCGTCGACTGTCCGCCGTCGCTCGGCCCGCTGACCGTCAACGCGCTCGCCGCCGCCGACCGGGTGCTCGTCCCCGTGCAGGCCGAGTACTACGCGCTCGAGGGCCTGGGGCAGCTCGTCGGCTCGCTCGAGCTCGTCCGCTCGCGGCTGAACCCGCGGTTGGCTCTCGGCGGCGTGATCCTCACGATGGTCGACCGCCGGACGCGGCTGTCGGCAGACGTCTCCGCCGAGGTGCGCCGGCACTTCGGCGAGCTGGTGTTCCGCACGCCCGTGCCGCGCTCGGTGCGGGTTGCCGAGGCGCCCAGCCACGGCGAGCCCGTCACGACCTACGACCGCACGTCGGCCGGCGCCGACGCGTACTGGAAGGTGGCGATGGAGCTTGTCGGCCGTTCCTGAGAAGCGCCGCGGCCTCGGCCGGGGCCTGGAGGTGCTCGTCGGCGGGCCGGGTGAGCCGGAGCTGGCGCACCTTCCCGTCGAGACGATCCACGCGAACCCGCGCCAGCCGCGGAAGCGCTTCGACAGCGAGGCGACGAGCGCGCTGGCCGACTCGATCCGCGCGCAGGGGCTCGTACAGCCCGTCGTCGTGCGCCCGCGGAAGGCCGGCGGATACGAGCTGATCGCCGGCGAGCGCCGCTGGCGCGCTGCCCGGGAGGCGGGCGTTCCCACGGTGCCCGCGCTCGTGCGCGAGGCCGACGACCGCGACACGATCTTGCTCGGTCTCGTCGAGAACGTCGCGCGCGAGCAGCTGTCCGCGGTCGAGGAGGCCCGCGCCTACGCGCTCCTCATGGACGAGTTCGAGCTCACGCTCGGCGAGCTCGGCGAACGCGTGGGCAAGGCGAAGCCGACCGTCTCCAACCGGCTGCGGCTCCTTGAGCTTCCGGACGACGTGCTCGCCCTCGTGGAGCGTGGCGAGCTGACCGAGGGTCACGCGCGCGCGGTCCTCGCGGTTCCCGACCAGGAAGGCCGCCGCCGGCTCGCGCGCAAGATCGTCCGTCGCGGGATGTCTGTGCGCAACGCCGAGCGGGCCGCCCGCTGGGCGGGTGCGAAGACGAAGCCGCGCAAGGCGCCGAAGGTGGATCCTGCGCTCGCCGAGCGAGCACGCAAGGCCGCGGAGCGCGCAACGGGCTTCCCCGCACGAATCCGGGCAGGGCACCTCGAGCTGGCTTTCGGCGACGAGGCCGAGCTCGAAGAGCTGGCCGAAGCGCTCGAGCGGCTCGTCGCCTAGGACGCAGTTCCCTCTGGCGCCGGAGCCGGCGTACACGTACAACTAGGGCAGTGAGGTTGCGTCGCCAGGGGGTACTCGGAGGGTTGTGCGTGCTTGTGCTCTGCCTGGTCCCGCACGCGCTGGCCGACGTGCAGCCGCACTTCGAGCAGACCGCCGTGATCAGGGGCCTGACCAACCCCACCCAGGTGCGCTTCGCGCCCGACGGCAAAGTGTTCGTAGCCGAGAAGAGCGGGCTGATCCTGGAGTACTCGAGCCTCTCGGATCCGACTCCGACGACGTTCGCCGACCTGCGGACCGAGGTCGACGACTACTGGGATCGCGGGCTGCTCTCGATCGTGCTCGACCCTAACTTCAGCGCTGCACACCCGTACATCTGGGCGCTCTTTACCTTCGACGCGCCGATCGGAGGGACTCCGCCGGTCTGGAACGACGCCTGCCCGGATCCACCGGGCCCGACGACCTTTGGCTGCGTGGTCAGCGGCCGCCTCGTGCGGCTGACGGCCAACGCCTCGCTTGACCAGGCGGTGCCGGGCTCCGAGCTGGATCTCCTCGACGGCTGGTGCCAGCAGTTCCCGAGCCACTCGGTCGGAGACCTTGCGTTCGGGTCGGACGGCTCGCTGTATGTCAGCGGCGGCGACGGCGCGAACTTCTTCGTCGTCGACGCCGGCCGGGACAACAACGCCTGCAATGACCCCGACGACGAGGGAGGCGCGCTCCGCTCGCAGAGCCTGCTCCGAAAGCCCGGCGAGCCGGCGCTTCTGAACGGCTCGATTCTTCGAGTCAACCCCGCCACGGGCGCGGCGATGCCCGGCAACCCGCTCGCCGGGAGCGCCGATCCGGTCGCCCGGCGCATCGTCGCCTCGGGGCTTCGCAACCCGTTTCGCTTCACCATGCGCCCGGGTACCAACGAGCTCTGGATCGGCGACGTCGGTTGGGGTGACTGGGAGGAGATCGACCGGATTCCCTCGGGGAGCGACGCGACGATGGAGAACTTCGGCTGGCCATGTTACGAGGGCGCGAATCCTCAGCCGGGCTACCAGAGCGCCAACATCCCGATCTGCACCCTCCTCTACAACACGCCCGGGGCCGTCACTCCTCCGTACTACACCTACAACCACACCGCCTTCGTCGTGCCAGGGGAGCAGTGCTCTCCCGGCTCGAGCTCGATCTCCGGGCTGGCCTTCTACAACGGCGGTCCGTATCCGACCGCGTACGACGGTGCCCTCTTCTTCGCGGACTACTCGCGGACGTGCGTCTGGGTGATGTTCCCCGGCGCGAACGGCCTCCCTGATCCCGGAAACATCCAGACCTTCATTGCGCGTGCCGCAGCGCCCGTCGACCTCGAGATCGGTCCCGACGGCAACCTCTACTACGCGGATCTCGACGGCGGGACGATCGAGCGGATCCGCTACTTCGCGAACGACCTGATTCCCACCGCCGAGGCCACGGCGACACCCGACGAGCGGGGACAATCCGTTGACCGTCCAGTTCGACGGAAGCGGCTCCAGCGACCCCGACCCCGGCGATGTTCTGACGTATCACTGGGACTTCGGCGACGGACAGAGCGATGACTCCGGGCCGGTGCCGAACCCCCACGTCTACGAGAACCCGGGGATCTACACCGCACGGCTCACGGTGACCGACCAGCAGGGCGCTACGAACACGAGCGACCCGATGGCGATCTCCGTGGCCGACACGCTGCCGGCGCCGAAGATCCTGACTCCGTCTGCGTCGACGACGTGGAAGGTGGGCGACAAGATCAACTTCTCGGGCCAGGCCGACGACGAGCAGGACGGCCCGCTCCCTGACTCGGCCCTGACCTGGACGCTGATCCTTCACCACTGCCCGTCGAACTGCCACACGCACGTCGTCCAGAGCTTCACCGGCACGGCGAGCGGGTCGTTCTTTGCTCCGGACCATGACTACCCGTCATATCTCGAGCTCCAGCTCAAGGCGACCGACTCGGGCGGCAACTCCGCGACGACCTCGGTCAACCTGCAACCGAAGACGTCGACGCTCTCCTTCGACTCCTCGCCGCGAGGGGTGAAGCTGGTCGTGGGCCCGACTCCGGGGACGACACCGTTCCAGCGCACGGTCATTCTCGGCTCGAGGAACACGATCAGCGCGCCGCAGTCACAGGCGCTCGGCCCGCACGGGCTGGAGTTCGTCGGCTGGTCGGACGGCAGGCCCGCAAGTCACGACGTGATCGCCTCGACTACACAGGCCTCGTACACGGCGACCTACCGCGACGACGTCGCGCCACTGGTCGGGATCACCTCGCCGGCCCTGGGGACGCGGCTGGGCGGGCGTGTGTCGGTGAAGGTGGCCGCGACTGACGACACCGGCGTCGCCGGGGTGCAGCTGAAGCTGGACGGGACTTCGCTCGGCCCCGAGCTGAAGCGCGCGCCGTACACGCTTCGCTGGCGCACGAGCCTCGCGCGAGTCGGCCCGCACACGCTTATCGCTTCCGCGCGGGATGCCGCCGGCAACGTCACCACGTCGGCGCCCGTCCGCGTGACGGTGTTCAATCCTTCGAAGAAGCCTTCGGGGATGCTGCGCGTTACTCCTCGCCGGACCCCGCGGCTCCTCCGGCTGCCGGGCTGGCTGTTCGTCCGCTGGCGCTGACGTCGGAGCCGTCGGTGACGGCGCGCCAAAGTGGGCGATCGTGGATTCGAACCACGGACCTCCGCCTTATCAGAGCGGCGCTCTAACCGACTGAGCTAATCGCCCGGGGCGCCCAGTCTAGCGGCCCTTTTAGGGGATGCGGGCGGCTGCTCGGGTGCCGACAACCGTTCTAGAACTGCGGCAATGAAAATCGGTGACCTCGTCCTCTTCCACGGCCGAGCCTTCTACCTGCGCGGGCTCGATCCGATGAGCGTGCCTGACCGGCGCGCCATTCTCGAGGACCCTGAAACCGGCCGAGAAGTCCGCGTTCCGCTCGACGATGTGGAGCCGCGGCCACCAGCGCGCTGCCCGCATCGCGCCGGAGGTTGACCGGCTACCCTGAGGCTATGATCGGACCCGGGGACGAGGCCTGATGCACGAGATGGTCATCTACGGGGTGAGCTTCGACCTGGTCGGGAAGCAGCCGATCGTCCTTCTGAAGACCGCCGATGGAAACAAGTTCCTCCCGATCTGGATCGGGCACCCGGAGGCGGCCGCGATCCTGATGAAGCTCCAGGGCGCGTCGACGCCGCGGCCGATGACGCACGACCTCGTCACCGAGATGCTCAGCCAGCTCGACGCCCAGGTGGTCCGGATCACCGTGACCGAGCTGAAGGAGAACACCTTCTACGCGAGCATCACCGTCCAGCAGAACGGCTCCGAGATCGAGATCGACTCGCGGCCGTCCGACGCGATCGCTCTCGCGGTCCGCGCCGACGCGCCGATCTTCGCCGCGGAAGAGGTGATCGAGGAGTCCGCGATCGAGTTCGAGGGCGAGGACATCAACGAGGAGGAGATCGTCTCCGAGTTCAAGCAGTTCCTCGAGAACGTCACGCCCGACGAGTTCGCCGAGGCGAACGGCGAAGAGGCCTAGGTCCCCCGCTCGACCTCGCGCTTGGTCAGGTCGAGGATCTCCTCCATGATCTCGCGCAGCCCCTCCGCCGAGAGCGGGCCGCGGTTGGCGCGGGAGAGGTACTGCATCATCCACTCCTCGCGCTCGGGGTCGACGAACGAGATCCCGCGCGATTCCTTGTAGCTCTTCAGCCTCGCGACGAGCTTGAGACGCGCGTTGATCGCTTCGATGATCGCGCGGTCGTTGTCCGAGATCTGCTCGCGCAGCTGCTTGATCAGGGGGTCCTGCTCGCTCATGGTCGCCCCTGCAGCTTGACGTAAACCGGCTTCGCGCTGCCGTGCATGGTGAGCATCCGGTACGGGTACGTCACCCGGGCCGTGACCTTTTCGCCCAGCGCGGGCGTCTGCTCGCGGGCGTAGACGTAGATGCCGCGGCGCCGCTCGACGACGCGCTTGATCCGGAGGGAGTACCCCGTGCTCGAGCGTGGGCCGAGCGCGATGACGACCACCTGGTCGCGGTCCCAGTTCAGGCGCGGCGGCCTCGGTGCGCGGCCGGGCATGGCGCTGGAGAGCATTCGCTCGAACGACCCGCGCGAGTGGTAGACGCCGAGCGCCTTGTGCGCGAACTCGACGCGGCCGAAGCTCGAGGTCACGTCGCGGTACGGGACCGGCTTCTCGCCGCCCGTCCCCCACACCTGCGTGTAGACGAGCCAGCCCGCGGCCGCGAGCGCCAGGACGGCGACGATCGCGGCCCAGGCCCTAGTAGATGCAGACCGTCGTGCCGTAGTCGATCAGGGAGTACACGCGCGGCGCGACCCAGAGCGGGATGCGGACGCAGCCGTGGCTCGCAGGGTACGGCGGAACGCTGTGGTAGCCGTGGATGGCGAACGCGCCGACAAAGAACGACGAGTAGTACATCTCCTTGGCGTTGAAACCCGGCACCTTGCTGTAGACGTGCCAGGTTCCGACCGGCGTGTTGCCCGTTGCCCCGGTCGACACGGGGACGATCAGCGTCACGCGCCCGTTCCGGACGACGAACAGCACCTGCCGCTCCTTGCTCGCCTCGACGTGGGTGCCGCCGTAGCGCGGGACGGGGACCGTCTCCGCGTTGAGCTCTCGCCAGAAGCGAAGGTCAGTCGTTCCGGTCCGCGGGAGGTTGTGAAGCTTCTGGAAGGCGACGACCGCGTCGGAGGTGTCGACGCCGTAGTAGCCGTCGACCCGGGCGAGCGCGTAGTGGAGCTCGTTCAGCCGCTTCTCGAGCCCGTAGACGCTCGGGCCGGCGCTCCCGATCCGCAGTGACGGCACGAAGACCGTGCGCGTGAGTAGCCGCCGGTTGGCCGCGAAGCCCTGCGCGGGAGCGATCGAGACGAGGACGCGGTAGGTCGTCGAGCGGTTCGTGCCGAGGCCGATTCGCAGCCGGCCTTGACCGGTGCGTGTCGCGAGCAGCCGCCCGGAGCGCCAGACGCGGACCGTGAGCGTCCCGGCGCCGACGGGCCGCTCACGGGCGTTCAGCGCCAGGGGCTGCCCGACCCGTCCCGAGCCGACGAAGGCCGTGTCGAGCCCCGGGCGGACGGCGAGCGTGACCGGATTCGAGACGACGTCTCCGTAGCGAACCGTGTACTGCGCGCCAGGGCCCCCGACCCGGCCTCGCAGCGTGAAGCGCCCTCCGCGGCGGGTCTTGCCGCTCCCGAGCCTCACGCCGTCGCGGTAGAGCACGACGGGAACGCCCTTGAGTCCGGGGACGAGCCGGCCGTGGAAGCGCAGGCGCTGCTGGTAACGGCCGACGTGCGGGTTGGCGAGCGCCAGGCCCAGCGAGACGACCGACACCTCGCCCTGCGCGGACTCGCCTCCGGCCGTCGCGGTGACGCGCGCGGTGTACGAGCCGGCCGCGTAGACGTGGGTGACCACCGCTCCGTCGGCGGTCGTGCCGTCGCCGAGGTCCCAGTGGTACGTGGCTGCGTCCCCGCTCGCGGTGAGCGTCACGCTCAACGGCGCCGCGCCTCTCGCAGGCGTGGCCTGGGCGCTCACGGCCGGCGGCGACGCGTGTGCCGCAGGGACGAACGCGAGAGCCAGAACGAGGATCAGGGCGCGCCGCACGCGCGCGAGGATACCGGCCTAGGACGCGAACGCAATCGCGAGCGCGGTCGCGTTGAAGAACGCGTGGAAGAGTATCCCCGGGTAGATGCTCTCGGTCTTGAGGCGCAAGAACCCGATCGCCAGCCCGAAGACGAGCAGCGGCACGAACCCGTCCACGAGCCCGTGCACGGCGGCGAAGGCGACTGCCGTCCCGATCACAGCCACGGCGTCGCCGAACGGCCGGAGGACGGCGAACCCGACCCCGCGGAAGGTCAGCTCCTCGACGATCGGGGCAACCACGACCACGACGAACGCGTTCAGCGCAAAGGCTCCCGCGCGGTCGGGCTCCCAGCGGGTCGGCTCGAGCCCCTGTTCCCGCGCGGCGTGAAGGATCGCCTCGAGGATCTGCTCGGCGATGATCACGGCGATCAGTAGCGCGACCATCAGGGCCGCCGCCCGTCCCCACGACCGCGGGGGTCTGAGCCCGAGCCACTCGCGCGGCATCCCGCGCGCGATCCAGTAGACGATCCCGAGCAGGACCGCGTACTCGAGGAGCCCGCTCACGGCGAGGCTGTACTGGTACAGGGCGTCGCGCGGCGGCTTTCCGCCGACGAAGCGGCTGGTGTAGGCGAGCGCGCTCATCACACCGACGAGCGCGAGCCAGGCGACGAGCTTTCCGCTCCTCACATCAGCGGAACGCGTCTGGATGGAGGAAGTGCGCGATCTGCGTGAGCGCGAGGCCCACGTCGGGGCCGGGTGCGACGAGACGGCTCGGGGTGATCGCGAACCGGCCCTTGCGCACGGCCTGGAGGTGCGCGGTCGCGGGGTTCTGGCGCAGCTGCGCAAGCGTCGCTCCGCCTGCCGAGGTGGCGATGTACGCCTGCGGGTTCAGCTTCGCCAGGCGGCCGAGCGGAAACGGGCCCTGCTCGGGGCTCGGCCCGGCCACGCTCCGCCCGTGCGCCTTCGCGAGGAGGTCGCCGAACAGGCTTCGGGTGGGCACGGTCGTGAAGTTCCCGAGATCGACGAAGGTCGGGACGACGGGATAGCCGCTCAGCTTGGCGGCCACGCGCCGCCGCGCTCGCTCGATCGAGCCCGTCACCCTGCGCGCGGCCACCGGCGCTGCCGTCAGCAGGCCGATCTCGTCGATCGAGTGCACGACGTCGTCTACCGAGCTGTCGAGCTCGACGTAGACGGCCGCGTGGGTGGCGGTCTTCGCACGGGCCAGGTCGAGTGGATCCGCGTCGCTCGAGGCGACGATCAGGTCGGGCCGTGCGCGCTTGATCTGGTCGACGAGAGGCAGGCCCACGAGCGAGTCGTTCACCGTCACGGTGCGGCGCTCGAGCCCGAGCGCGCGCAGGATCCGCCGCGGCCCGGCTCCGAGCGGCACGATCCGCCGCGGCACGCTGTTGACGACCGTCGGGGCCACGCTCGAACCCTGGACGGTGACCGGGTAGACCTGGACGAGCGGCCCGGTCGGCTCCTTGCGCTCCCCGCAGGCGGTGCCTCCGGCGAGCAGCGCAAGCGCCACGGTGGCCGCGAGGACCGGACGGGTCACGCGACCCACTGCCAGAGCGACCACTGGACGGTCGCGACCCCGAGCAGGAGCGAGCTCACGCCGACGATCGCCGTGTGCACCCGCGGCCGGCCGCCCAGCGCGGCAAGCGCCAGGAAGAGCGGGAAGATGGTCAGGCCGAAGCGCGGGAGCGACAGCAGCGGCCAGCGCTCGCTCGGGACGCTCAGCGGAATCGCGAGGCTGACCGCCGCGAAGAGCCCGTAGGGCGCGCCGAAGCGCCTCCACGCGATCACCGTCAGCACGACGAAGAGGGCGAGGAAGGCGAGACACTCGAGGTTGATCGTCGCCGCCCGGATCGGGTCGGTGTCCTGCACCGGAGTCCAGTAGACGTGCGTGTGCGAGCCCGACGCGAGCTGCTCGACCCCGGCCCAGCCGGCCCGCAGGCCGTCCCAGATCCCACCGAGAGGGCCTGCGGGTGAGAGGTGACGGCTCCAGATCTTCTGTGCGTGCAGGAACGCCCATGGGTCGCCTTCCGCGCGCCAGAGGTAGAGCGGGTAGGCGGCGAAGAGAACCGGCGCGACCGCGAGCGAGGCCAGCGCGCGGACACGATCACGCTCCTGCCACGCGATCAGCGCAAGCGCCGGCAGCAGCGCCAGCCCGGTCGGGCGGGTCAGGAGGGCAAGGCCGGCCGCGCCGCCGGCCAGGAGATACCGCTTCCGTTCCGCGAGCACGAACGCGGCCAGCGTCAGCAGGAGGTAGAGCGACTCGCTGTAGACGGCCTGCAGGAAGAGCGCGAACGGGAAGAGCGCGAGGTAGAGCACCGCGCGGCGCGCGCCGTCGGCGCCGAGGCGCTCCTCGGCCAGTCGGTAGAGCAGCAGGCACGAGCCGAGCGCCGCAGCGAGCGAGACGAGGATCCCGGCGAGGACGTAGTGGCCGAAGAGCGCCCGGCCGAGCACTGCGACCGAGCCCGGGTACAGGGGGTAGAACGCCGATGCCGCCCCGCTCGCCGAGCTGTAGCCGTGCTCGGCGATCCGCAGGAACCAGACGCTGTCCCAGCGCGCCCAGACGTCGGTGACGGCGCCCAGGTCGTGCGTGAGGGTCGGGTCGTCCCAGCGAGCGGCGCGTGGGTGCCGGTTCGGCACGAAGACGAATAGCGAGAAGAGCGCTGCGGCCCAGATTGCGGCCCGCGTCCAGAGGAAGATCTCGAGCGCCGGATTCCGCGCCCGGGGCGGTGCGGGCTCGACGCGAGCCGCCCGCTTCTCGCGAACGCGTTGACCGGCGGACACCGCGCGCGATGATACTCGGATGGCTACGCGCTACTTCACCCCCGAGGAGGCGAACGAGGCATTGGTCGAGGTGCGCCCGGTCGCGGAGGCGCTCGTGCAACACCGGCGGGCGATGACGGTCACGGCCGCCCGGCGCGCGAAGCTCGTCCACAGGATCGCCGGCAACGGCGGCGACTTCGACCCGCAGGAGCCGCGCACGCTCGAGGAGGAGTTCCAGCGCGAGGCCAACGAGGTCGCCCAGTGCGTCGAGCGGCTGGAGCGCCTGGGCGTGGTGGTGAAGGACCTCGACCGCGGGCTCGTCGACTTCCCGGCGCTGCGCGAGGACGAGGAAGTGCTGCTCTGTTGGCAGGTCGGCGAGGATGAGGTCGCCTTCTGGCACGGCCTCGACGAGGGCTTCGCCGGCAGGAAAGCCCTGCCTTTCGACTAAGAAGTTTTCTCGAGATGAGGGCGATTGGTTCGGTTCGTCATTTCAGACGGACTCACGGGCAGAGCCCGCGTGTCCTGAGGGCGGCACCGCAAGCGGTGCCTTAGACGCGCTGATGCACTACTGGAACCGGTTGATCGTGTTCGGCGCGGTCGTGCTACTGACGCTCGTCATAGCCTGGCTGATCGACAGGCGGATGAGCCGTAGAGACCTGCCGCCGGCTGTCGAGACGCGCTACCGGATTCTTCGCAGGAGCGTCGTCTCATTGATCGTGTTCGTCGGCCTGCTCTCCGGTCTGCTCGTGATTCCGCCGGTGCGGGCCGCGGCCACGGGCATCCTTGCCTCGTCCGCGGTGATCGGGCTCATCGTCGGCTTCGCCGCGCAGAGGACGCTTGGCAACTACATCGCAGGAGTGCTGATCGCCTTTGCGCAGCCGCTGCGGCTCGGCGACCACGTCGAGATCGCCGGGTACAGCGGCATCGTCGAGGAAGTGGGCCTCACGTACACGTTCATCCGCACCGCCGACGACGATCGGATCGTGATCCCGAACGAGCGAATCGCCTCCGATACCATCCGCAACTCTTCGATCCGTGGACGAAGGAAGCTTGCACACGTGACCGTCCAGGTACCTCTCGACAGTGATCTCGACGCCGTACGCGGCCTGCTCCGCGAGGTTGCGGGCGACGAGCGCGCGGACGTCGCGGTCACGTCGCTCGGCGAGAAGGCCCGCGTCTCCCTGAGCGTCTGGGCCGAGGACGAGCCGGCGGCCGAGCGGCTCGCGAACGAGCTCCGGATGAAGGCCCACGCGCGCCTGCGCGAGGCCGGGGTGTTCGCGTGACTCCTCCCCCGCGCGGCAGGCGCAGCCGGGACGACGGGCTCGACGACGTCCTCAAGCGCGCGCGCAGGCGCCGCGGCCGGCAATCCAACCGTCGCGGCAGGCGCGTGAAGATCTTCTTCGGGGCGATCCTCGTCATCCTGCTCGTGCTGCTCGCCACCGGGGTCGGCGCCGTCGCCAAGTTCCGCTCGAGCTGCGACCTCGACAAGCTCGGCGCCGTCAGGAGCGGCGAGAACTCGTTCATCTATGCCGCCGACGGCTCCCTGCTCGGGTCGATTCCCGCCGAGAAGAACCGGACGCCGGTTCCGCTCTGGAAGATCAGCCCGTGGGTCGTGAAGGCCACGGTCGCGATCGAGGACCACCGCTTCTACGAGCACGGCGGCGTGGACTATCAGGGGATCGCGCGCGCGGCCTGGAGCGACCTCCGCGCAGGCGAGGTGGTCCAGGGAGGCTCGACGATCACGCAGCAGCTCGTGCGCAACCTCTACATCTCCAAGGAGCGAACGTTCAAGCGCAAGGTCAAGGAGGCCTGCCTTGCGATCAAGCTGAGCCGCCGCTGGTCGAAGGACCGGATCCTCGACGAGTACGTCAACCAGGTCTACTACGGCAACCACGCCTACGGGATCGAGGCCGCGGCGCAGACGTACTTCTCGAAGCCCGCGCGCGAGCTCTGGCTGGGACAGGCCGCGATGCTGGCCGGCCTCCCGCAGGCGCCGTCGAGCTACGACCCGCTGCACCGGCCCTCGAGCGCGATCGCGCGGCGCGACGAGGTGTTACGCGCGATGCTCAACTACGGCTACATCACGCGTGCCCAGTACAAGGAGGCGATCGCGGTCCGGGACCTGCGCCTCAGGCCGGGCAAGCTCTACACGCGCATCAAGGAGCCGTACTTCTTCAGCTACGTGCGCGATCAGCTGATCGCCGAGTACGGGTCGAGCACCGTCCGCTCGGGCGGGTTGCGCGTCTACACGACCATCAACCCGCGTCTCCAGGTGGCGGCTGCGAAGGCGATCCGCGACACGCTCTACCTGCGGAACGACCCCGCGGCCGCAGTCGTCTCGATCAACCCCGCGAACGGCGCGATCCGGGCGATGACGGCGGTGACGCCCGGCCTGACCGGCAACCAGTTCAACCTCGCCGCGCAGGCGAGACGGCAGCCCGGCTCGACGTTCAAGACCTTCGTCCTCACGGCCGCGATCGCGCAGGGGATGAACCCGAACACGACCTACTACACCTCCGCGCCGTTCCACTACCAGCCGGATCCGTACACGCCTGCCTGGGACGTCCAGACGTACGACCACTCGTACGCGGGCTCGATCTCCGTCACGAGCGCGACGTTGCGCTCCGACAACACGGTCTACGCCCAGCTCACGCTCGACGTCGGACCGGAGAAGGTGGCCGAGATGGCGCACCGGCTCGGGGTGACGACCCATCTCGACGTCGTGCCCGCGATGGGCCTCGGCGCCGACGCGATCTCCCCGCTCGACGAGGCGTCCGCGTACGCGACTCTCGCGGCGGGCGGGATCTACTCGAAGCCGATGGCGATCCGGGAGGTCAAGTTCGCGAACGGCAAGATCGACACCGACGCGGGCTGGGGCAATCCCGAGCGGAAGCGCGTCATCTCGGACGGCGTCGCCTACGAGGTGACGAAGATCCTCGAGGAGAACGTGCTCGGGGGCACGGGCACCGGCGCCTACTTCGGGCGCCCGGCTGCCGGCAAGACGGGTACGACCGACAACCACGCCGACGGCTGGTTCTCGGGCTACGTGCCGCAGCTCGAGGCGACGATCTGGGTCGGCTACCCGCAAGGGGAGATCCCGATGGAGAACGTCCACGGGATCGCCGTTGCCGGAGGCACGTTCCCGGCGACGATCTGGCAGCGCTTCATGGAGGCGGCGATGGCGAACACGCCCGCGCTCGATTGGCAGCAGCCGATCGACGCGGTGACGTGGAAACCGTTCACGCAAGGCCAGTACGGCTCGAGCCTCGGCTACTCGGGCAACTACTACTCGCCGCCGGCCAGCGTGACCCCGCAGACGACGACCACCGCGCCGGCTAAGCGCCCCCCGCCGACCGGCGGAGGAAGCGGCACCGTGCCGCTCCCGCCAGAGCCTCCGCCCCCGCCGCCGACCGGGCCACCCGAACCTCCGCCCGGGCCGCCTCCGCCTCCACCGCCGCCGTAGCCGGGTGGAGCCGCGCCCCGAGCCGGCGGGCGTGCGGGACGCGCTGCGTGCTGCACTCGTAGCCCTGCCCGTCTTCATCGCCGCGTGCGCGGTCCCCGACGGAGGGCTCTTCCGGGCTGCGCGGTTCCGCGACGTCCACGTCTACCAGGGCTACGCCGAGCGCTTCCTGCACGGGGAGCTCCCGTACCGGGACGTCTTCGTCGAGTACCCGCCCGGAGCCTTCGCCGCGTTCATGCCCGCAACGGCGTTCGGAGCCTCGCACTACAACGCGGCCTTCAAGACGCTGATGGCCCTCTGCGGCGTTGCGACGATCCTGCTCGCGGCGCTCGTGCTCGTGGAGATCGGGGCTTCGCGGCGGCGGCTGCAGGTGGCGGTCGGTCTCCTCGCCGTGGCGCCGGCCGCGCTCGGGCCGATCTCGCTGAACACCTACGACGCCTGGCCTGCCCTGCTGACCGTCCTTGCGCTCTGGCTCCTGCTGCAGGACCGCGACCTGCTGGCGTTCGGGACACTGGGGCTGGCCGTGACCGCGAAGGTCTACCCGCTCGCGCTCGTGCCGCTCGCGTGCATCTACGCCTGGCGCCGCGCCGGACCGCGGCGAACAGCGGCGGCGCTCTGCGTGTTCGCGGTCGTCGCGGCGCTGGTCGTCAGTCCGTTCGCGGCCTACGACGCGCACGGGGTGTCGTCGAGCTTCCGGTCGCAGGCGGAGCGCGGGCTGCAGGTCGAGAGCCTGGGCGCATCGGTGCTCCTGGTCGCCGAACGGCTCGGCGTCTACCACGCGAAGGTCGTCGAGACGACCAGCGTTGCCGGCCGCAACCTGAGCGGGTCGCTGCCGGATGCTCTCTCGACCGCGAGCCTCGTCCTCGAGGCGCTGGCCGTCGCGCTCGTCTGGGTGCTGTACGCGCGGGCCCGGGACGAGCGCGCGCGGTTGCCACTGGCGTTCGCCGCGGCCGTCGCCGGCCTGCTCGCGTTCACGAAGGTCTTTTCTCCGCAGTACCTCGTCTGGCTCGTGCCGCTCGTGGTGATCGCGGGCGGCTCCGCGGCGATCGCGCTGACCGCCGCCTCGCTTCTGCTCGCACAGGCCTGGTTCTTCCACTACCACGCGCTCTTCCGGATCGCGTGGCCGACCTGGCTCCTGGTCGTGCGCAACGCGCTCGTGGTGGTGATCTTCGTGGTGCTTTCCGTGGAGCTTGCGCGAGGTCAGCCGCGGCGGTGGAAGACCAGGATCCCGTCGCGCTCGAAGACGAGCCGCCAGTCGGGATTGCGCCGCAGCGAGGAGAGCTGGACGGCGGTCGGCAACGGCGCCAGCCGGTCGGCGTAGCCGGGCGAGGTCTCGTCGGCGGCGACCCAGGTCGCGTCCTGGATGTACGGGAAGCTGAGCACGCGCCGCCGCGCCGAGAGGTGCGCGCCGAGCGTGTTCGTAGCGCTGACGACCGCCTTCGCCGGGATCAGCCGCAGCGCGCTCGCGGCGATCCGGTCGTGCTCCGTAACCTGCGCAGCCGTCGCCTCGGTCTGCTCGCCGAGGGGCAGGTAGCGCCACAGGGGGACCGCGCCGAGCGCGTAGTTGGACGCGACGGCGAGCACGACCGCGGCCGTGGTGAGCGGGGCGGTGAGGTCCGGCCGGTGTCTTGCGACCCGCGCGGCGCCGAGCACCGATGCAGCCACCAGCACCGGGATCAGCCCGGCCGTGTAGTGGAAGCGGATCGACGTCTGCGTGGTCGCGGCCGAGAGCAGGTTGGCGGCGAGCTCCGGGACCGCGGCGACGAGCACGAGCGGCGAGAGCAACGCGAGCAGGCCGAGCGGAACCAGAAGCTCCAGCAGGTAGCCCAGGCCGCGCCCGGTAAACGCGGAGGTGACGATCTTCCACGGGTCGGTGACCGCGGTGCGCAGAATCCCGCCGGGCGATCCGCCGACCTCGTTGTAGCGCGAGAAGAAGCTCGAGCTGCCGGCGCGGTTGAAGTGCGCGATGACGATCTCGATCGCGAAGGCTGAGACGGCGACTCCGCCGAGCACGATCAGCGCGCCCTCGATCCGCCGGCGGCGGGCCAGCGCGTACCAGATCCCGAGCCCGGCGACCACGAACCCGACCTCCTCCTTGGTCGTCATGGCGGCGAGCGCGAAGAGTGCGAACATGATCAGGCGGTCCTCGTCCAGGTACCAGAACGCGAACAGCAGGAGCGGGCAGGCGAGCGCGACTGGGTGGAACTCGTTCAGCGTCAGCCATTGCGTGGGCGGGTAGAGGAGGTAGGCGAGCGCGAACCCGAGCCCGGCGCGCTCCGAGTCGAGGTGCTTGCGGGCGAGCCAGAAGACGGGCAAGGCGCCGAGCGCCACTGCGATCGCCTGGGCGACGAGCAGCGCGTCCGGGCTGGGCCACAGCAGCCACAGCGGCGCGAAGGCCGCGAGCGCCGGGTCGAAGTGGGCCGCCAGGCGCGAGATCTGGTCTCCACGAAGGCTTGTCACCTCCAGCGGGTGGCCATGCGCGGTCGACCAGACGGCCTGGACCATGTTTCCGAGGTCGAACCGCCCGGTGTGAAACGCCCGGTGCCGAAGCACCGAGAGCGCCGAGAAGCCGGCCGCGTAGGCGGCGATCGCCGCCCAGAGCAGGACGGGCGGAGTGAGCGCGCGGCGCGTGGTCATCGGGACGACGATCGTACGGCGATCGCGCGCTCGAGCAGGGCCAGCCAGCGCTTCCCGAGGACGTCCTCGCTCGCGTGCTCGACGTAGGCTCGGCGGCCGCCTTCGCTCAGCATGCGTGCCAGGTCGGGGTCTGCCGCGATCCGCCTCATGGCCGCAGCGAGGGCGGTTGGGTCTCCGGGCGGGACGAGCAGCGCGCTCTCCTCGTGGACGAGCAGCTCGCGGGCACCAGGCGTGTCGGCCGTGATCAGCGGGGTGCCGCAGGCGAGTGCCTGGAACGCCTTGTTCGGGATCACGCGCCGTGCCTTGTCCGAGGTGCCGAAGATCCCGAGCGCGCATCCGGCGCGATGCAGCTCCCGCGGGAGCTGCTGGTACTCGACCCACGGCACCCACTCGACGTTCGGGGGACGCTCTCGGAGGAGCGGCTCGAGCTGGCCGCTCCCGACGAGCCGGACGCGCTGCTCCGGCCCGGCGCGGGCGGCGGCGAGGATGGTCTCCAGTCCGTGCAGCGGGATCAGCTTGCCGACGAAGAGGAACGTGAACGGCTCCTCGGGAGCCGAGCCTGGCTGGAAGAGGCGGTCCTCGGCGCCGACGAGGCAGACCTCGATCTTCTCGGAGCGGATTCCCCCGATCGAGGCCAGGTGGGTGGCGTTCGCCTGCGTGTCGGCGACCACGAGGTCGGCGGCACGGAGAGCGTGTCGGTCGACGGCTGCGAGCACGCGCGCCGCGGGTGACCCGGCCCGAAAGCGGCCGCGGTCGCCGACGAACGTGTCGGAGAGCGAGACGAGCGGGTTGAACACGACCGGCCGCTCGCCGGCGGCTCGGCGGGCTGCGTGAAGGTCGAAGTGCCCCGGATAGCCGACGACGAGCACGTCGAAGTCGACGTGCGGCACGCGCAGCAGCCGGAGCTCGGCGGCCGCAAGCCGCGCCGCAGTGCCAACCCCTGCCTGCCAGCTCTGCCTGCGTCCCTCCCACACCCCCGCGTGGTGCTCGAAGACCTCAGCGCCTGCCAGTCGGAGAGAAGAGATCACCTGAGCGTTCCGCGGGTAGTCGCGCTCGTAGGTCCCGAAGTAGAGAACCCGCATCAGCCGTCCCTCCGCCGCCGGTCCCCTAGTTCAGGCGCGCCCGGCCTCCTCCCCGCTGCGAGCGTACTCAGGAAAGGCGCACGCGTGTGTGACGCGGCTGTGACCAACGTGTGTCGAACGCTAGGAGAGGATCTCGTCGACGTGGAGCTCCGTGCGCTCCCGGACGGCCGTGAGCTCCTCGTGCTGGCTGGTGATCAGCTCGCTGATCAGCCCCAGCGAGAAGAACTGGAGGCCGACGACCACGAGCAGGACGCCGAGGATCAGGAGCGGCCGCTGCCCGATCGCGTGCCCGTCCAGCTTGAGCACGGTCAGGTAGGCAAGGACGAGAAAGCCGAAGAACCCGAGCACGAGGCCGAGCCCGCCGAACAGATGGAGTGGCCGATGGCGGTAACGACCGATGAACGAGACGGTCAGCAGGTCGAGGAACCCGCGCACGTAGCGCTCCACGCCATAGCGGGACCGGCCGTGCTCGCGCGGCCGGTGGTTGACCGGCAGCTCGGCGATCCGGTAGCCGCGGTAGTGCGCCAGGACCGGGATGAATCGGTGCAACTCGCCGTAGAGGCGCAGGCCGTTGAGCACGTCCGCGCGGTAGGCCTTCAGCCCGCAGTTCAGGTCGTGGAGCCTGAGGCCCGAGACACGACCCGTCACCCAGTTGAAGATCTTCGATGGCACCCGCCGGCTGAGAGGGTCGCGCCGGTGCGTCTTCCAGCCCGAGACGAGGTCGAAGCCCTCATCGAGTTTGGCAAGGAGCCGCGGGATCTCCGCGGGGTCGTCCTGAAGGTCGGCGTCGATGGTGACGACGATGTCGCCCTGCGCCTGGGCGAACCCGGCTGCGAGTGCCGCGGCCTTGCCGAAGTTGCGCCGCAGACGCACGACGCGGACGTTGTCGTGCGCGTTGTGCAGGCGCGTGAGCGCGGCGAACGAGCCGTCGCTCGACCCGTCGTCGACGAAGACCGTCTCCCACGGCTGGTCGAGCGGCTCGAGGGCCGCCTGCAGCTCTTCGTAGAGGAGCGCGACCGTTCGCTCCTCGTCGTGGACCGGGACGACGACCGAGATCACGGCGCCCGGAGCCTATCCTGCGCGCGTAGCGTATGCGGCGCTCGTGGCCGACTTGCTGACGATCGAGGAGGCTCAGCGCCTGATCCTGGAGCGGGTGCGCCCGCTTCGCGCCGAGGTCGTGCCGCTCGACGATGCGGACGGTCGCATCCTGGCCGAGGCGGCGCGGGCTGCCGTCGACCTGCCCCCGTTCGCGAGCTCGGCGATGGACGGCTTCGCCTTGCGCTCGCAGGACACCCCGGGCGAGCTTCCGGTCGTCGGGCGCATCGCTGCGGGTGTTCCCGCCGGTCGAGCCCTGGCTGCTGGCGAAGCGATGGGGATCGCCACGGGAGGCGTGGTACCCGACGGAGCCGATGCCGTCGTCCCCATCGAGTATGTTGTCGAACATGACAACGATGTTGGGATTCGCGACCGCGTGGATTCCGGCGCCAACGTTCGTCCTCGCGGCGGCGATGTGCGAGCCGGGGACACGGTCGTCGAGGCCGGCCACCTCCTTGGCCCCGCTCAGCTCGGCGCTCTTGCCGCCGCCGGTGTCGCCGGGGTCAGGTGCGCGGCCCGCCCGCGCGCCTCCGTCCTGACCACGGGAACCGAGCTTCGGCCTCCGGGCGAGCCGCTCGGGCCGGGTGAGGTCTACGAGGCAAACGGCCTGATCCTCGCCGCGCAGCTGAGGTCGGCAGGCGCAGAGGTGGAGCGGCTGGCGGCCGTCGTGGACGAGGAGGCGGCGCACCGCGAGGTGCTCGCGCGCGGTCTGGAGTCCGATGTGCTCGTGACCTCGGGCGGGGTCTCCGTTGGCCCGCACGATCTCGTGCGGCGTGTCGAGGCGGAGCTCGGAGTCGAAGAGGTCTTCTGGCGCGTGGCCGTCAAGCCCGGCAAGCCGATCTCGTTCGGCGTTCGCGAATCGACGCTGGTCTTCGGGCTGCCCGGGAACCCGGTCTCGGCGCTGGTCGGGTTCGAGCTGTTCGTCCGCCCTGCCGTACTGGCGCTCCAGGGCCACGCCGATCCCCTTCCCCGCTTCGAGCCGGGGCGGCTCGCGGTTGCAGTGAGGCGGAACGGGGCGCGCGACGAGCTCGTCCGCGCACGTACTTCGGTCGCCGGCGACGGGGCGATCGCGCTCGAGCCGCTGGCCGGACAGGAGTCGCACATGATCGCGCGCGCCGCGGGAGCCGACGTGCTCGTGTTCGTCCCGCGCGGCGAGGGTGAGATTGCGGCCGGGGAGCCTGCGCGCTACCTCAGGCTCGGCTGAGGACGCTCATCCCTGCGTGGCGGCAAGCGGTGCGGCGGCGAGGCTCGTCGAGGGCGGCGTGAACATGTGCCCGCCGCGAGGCGCGACCTGCGTGAGCCGGCCGTAGACGATGTAGCGGTGGGACGCGAAGAAGCGCGGGTGGCAGGCCTGCAGCGCGACCACCTCGCGGCCGTGCGAGCGAAGCGCGGCGAGGTCGTCGGCCGGAACGACGACGTGCCGGAAGACCCGGTACCGGAACGTCCCGTACGGGACCTCGAGAATGATCAGGTCGCCCGGTCGCATCGAGTCGATGTGGGCGAACGGCGCGAGGTAGGTCGTCCGGTGTCCGGCGATGTAGATCAACTGGCCCTCGCCGGGCATGTAGGTCCGCAGATCGCGCCCAGGCCCCTTCTCGAGCGAGGCTGCGTCGGTCCCGTTGACGACGATCATGTTCAGGCTGAGGCGCGGCACGCGGATCCGCCCGATCGCCTGGCCACGGCGAGAGGACAGCCGGTAGCGGCGCGCCTCCTGGCCGAGCACCTTGGTGGCGAGTGCCGGCGAGATCGTCGTGCGCGGGGTCGCCGAGAGCTTGTAGGCGACGAAGCGGTGGTCGTAGCTGCTGGCCAGCTGATGCTGCTTCCAGTGCGTGTACGCGGCGGTGAACGGGTCCTGCCAGCGCCAGACCACGACCACCCAGACGAGCATCAGCGCGCCGGCGACGACGAGGGTCGTCCCGGCGATCCTCACGATCCGTCTCACATTCAGCCTTCCGCTGCTTTCTCTTCTGCTCCCGCCGCCCGTGTCCTCGATCTAACTGTAAGCGCGGCCCGCCTGACTGTCTCCCTGATCGGCCCGCGCGGCGGTCGCTCCGCGCGACTTGGATACGGCCCGTAACGACCCACCGAGAGCGCGGCCACCTGGCCGGCCACGGCGAGCCAGCCCACGGCGATGGCGACAGCCGGGAGCTTCACGTAGCCGGTGGCGGTCAGCTCGGCGAGATACCACGGCGTGTCGAGCCCGAGCCCGTAGCGCGACGCCAGCGAGCCCAGCAAGAGCGTCGGCCCCAGGAACCCCGCCGCCAGGAGGGCGGCCCGGATCCACAACGGCCTGGCGCGTACCTGCGGAAGCCAGAGCCAGGCATGCGCGGACGGAAGCAGGAAGATCAGCGCGAAGGGGTTGGTCGCGACGACGAGCAGCGAGACGACGGCGAGCGCAAGCAGGGCGGCTGTCGCTCCGGCGAGCTCCTCGGTCGACGAGACCGCGCGGCTCGGCACGAGGCGCGCACGTGCGACGAACCAGCCGAGGCCGACGAGGATGGCCATGCAGACGAGCGCGACGACCGGCCAGTCGGTCCCGGGCGAGCTGGTCAGCGGAAGCGCCAGGGCGGGCGCGGCCGGCCAGAAGCCGAGCAGCGCGAAGAGCAGGAAGACGGCGGCGGTCCAGAGCCAGAAGCCGGCTCGGCTGCGATAGCTGCGCAACGCAGGGCCCAGCGGGATGTGGCGCCGCCGGCAGCGCGCAAAGAGATCCACGGCTGCGACCAGGAACGGAACGAGCGCCGCGATCAGGACGAGCTCGATCGCCCAGCCCTGCAGGATCCGCGGGCCGAAGTAGAGGTAGGTTGCTGTTCCCGGAGCTAGCTCGATGCCCGAGTCGAGCCAGCGGACCAGCTGCTGCGCCGAGCGCCCGAGCGACGCCATGCGCGCACCGTCGAGGCGGTCCGCCCGGTCGAGGAAGGCGGACGGCGGGCGCTCGCCGCCGCTGGTGAGGGTGATCGCCGGAAGCCCCTCGGCCAGCAGCGGCCCTTGCTCGTAGAGGGTGAACGGGAATCCGAGGTCGACGAGCTGCGCGAGCGGACTGGGCCGGTGGGGCCGTTGCCCGGCCTGGGCGAGCACGAGCTGCGAGGTGGTCGCGACGATCCCCGGGGCCGCCAGGCGGGGCTCGGAACCGGCCAGAACGAGCCGGGGAGGCCCGCGGCTGCCCAGCGTGTCGAGATTGACCACGGCGAGCACGCGGCCGCGATGCGTCTGCGCAAAGTGGCGCGCGCCGAGCCCGCCGAAGGCGCCCCCGTCGGTTGCGACGAACACGAGCGTGTGCATCGGGCTCAGCGCGCGCGCGCCGGCCGCCGTCGCGGGAGTGCCGTACGATCGCGCCAGCTGGATCAGCGTCGCAATCCCCGATGCGTTGTCGTTGGCGCCTGCGCCTCCGCCGCCGTCGTCGCGATGAGCCATGACGACGATCTCCGTCGGGAGCTTCCCCGGGACGGTCACGACCTGATTCACGAGTGTTTTGCGCGCGCCGCCCGGCAGAGTGGCGCGAAAACGGTCCGGGACGGCTTTCAGGCCGTACGGCGCGACCTGCTCGGCGAACCAACGCGCCGCGTTCGCGGCATTCGCCGTTCCAGGCGCCCGGTCGGGGTACGTCTCGGAGAGCTCGCTCGCGAGCGCGACCGCCCCTGCGCGGTCGAACGAGGCGGGCAGGAGGGGCTGCGGGGTCGGCAGCGGCTCCGCTTTTCGCACGCTGAACGCGGCGATCAAGAGCGGAATGCCGACGATCAGCCAGGTCCCGCGGTAGAGACGACCGTTGACAGGGCGCTCGAGCGAGCCCGGCCTCGCCCGGCGCTGCGGAGGACGAGGCGGGAGCGCGGCCATTGCGTGGCTATAGTAGGCCGCAGATCGTCCAGCGCCGGCAGGCACTGCCGATGCCAGATTCCTCCACGATTTTGCTTGTTGATGACGAGGATGCAGTTCAAAAGCTCCTCGCTTACCCGCTCGAACGAGACGGGTTCCGAGTCGTGCAAGCGCGCGACGGGCAGGAGGCGCTCGATCACTTCGCGCGCGAGACGGTCGATCTCGTCGTTCTCGACGTGATGCTGCCGAAGCTCGACGGGCTCGAGGTCTGCAGGCGCCTGCGCGCCTCGAGCAGCGTTCCGATCATCATGCTGACGGCCCGCGACGACGAGCTCGACAAGGTGCTCGGGCTCGAGCTCGGCGCGGACGACTACATCACGAAGCCGTTCTCGATCCGCGAGTTCCGGAGCCGTGTCCGGGCCCTGCTCCGACGCGCGGCCACGAGCCCGGCCGACGACCGGTCCGATGAGGTGATCGAGAGCGACGGGCTCACGGTCGATCTGGCCAAGCGTGAGGTCGAGGTCCGCGGCCGCCCTGTGCAGCTCACATACGTCGAGTTCGAGCTCCTGCGGACCCTCGCGTCCCATGCCGGCCGCGTGTACACGCGGGAACAGCTGCTCCAGGCGCTGTGGGGCGGCTCCGACTACCGCGAGCCGCGGACGATCGACGTGCACGTCCGCCACCTGCGAGAGAAGCTCGAAGAAGACGCGCGCGAGCCGGAGTTCATCCTGACCGTGCGCGGCGTCGGCTACCGCTTTCGCAGCCGGTGAGCCGCCTCTCGTGGAGCGTCGGCACCCAGCTCAGCCTTGCGCTGCTGCTGGTCGTGGCCGCCGCGCTCGGGATCGTCTACTTCACGGTCGTGCCGTCGCTGGAGCACCGCCTCATCGACACGCGGGTCTCGCAGCTCGAGCGGGCGAGTGCCCAACAGAAGGTCACTCCGGCGGCGCCCTACACCACTGATTTTGTGGAAAGCGTTCATGCGAGCACGGGCGCGCGGGTCGTGCTGCTGCAACGGTTCACGAGCCGCCCGCTCGTGATGACGAACGCGCAGGATTCGCTCGGTGGGGTGGGTCCGGACGTCACGGACGACCCGGTCGCACTGCGGGCGTACACCACCGGGCTTCCGCAGCACGGCACCGTGCGCGACGGCGACGAGGACTACGCCGAAGCAGCGAGACCGGTACTGGGCGGGGACTACGTGCTCCTGCTCAGAGATTCGCTGCAGAACCAGTTCGGAAGCGTTCATCTCGTCCAGCGGCGGGTTCTCCTTTCGGCCGGCGCCGCCCTGCTGATCGCACTCCTGCTCGGCTACGGTGCCGCGCGGGTGTTCGCGCGCCGGATCAAGCGGCTGGAGCGCGCGGCCGACCGCATCGCCGGCGGGCGTTTCGACCAGCCGGTGCGCGACAATGGCAGGGACGAGCTGGGCGACCTCGCGCGCGCCTTCGAGCGGATGCGCGTCCGCCTCTCGCAGCTGGACGACGCACGCCGGGCGTTCGTGGCAAACGCGTCGCATGAGCTCCGCACGCCGCTCTTCTCGCTCGCCGGCTACCTCGAGTTGCTGGACGACGAGGTGCTGGACGAGCCCACGCGGCTGGAGTTCCTGGACTCGATGCGCGAGCAGGTTGCGCGGCTGACCAAGCTGGCGTCGGACCTGCTCGACCTCTCGCGGCTGGACGCCGGCCGCCTCACCGTCGAGCTCGAGCCGGTCGATCTCGCAGCGCTCGGGGAGGAGATCGTGGAGGAGTTCGGCCCGGCCGCGCAAGTTGGTGACCACGCACTCGAGCTCGTGACGAGCGAGGGAGCCGTCGCCCTCGCGGACGAGCTTCGAGTGCTCCAGATCGGCCGGATCCTCGTGGAGAACGCGCTGCGCCACACGCCTCCGGGGACGACGGTTCGCGTGTGCACGCTCATGCGAGACGGGCGCGCCGTCCTCGAGGTCGAGGACGACGGCGGCGGAATCCCGGACGATCACCAGGAGCAGCTGTTCGAGCGGTTCTTCCGGCTCGACGGCGCGCGTGCGTCGGGCAGCGGCCTGGGCCTCGCGATCGCGCGAGAGCTGGCCGTGCTGATGGACGGGACGGTCGAGGTCGAGTCTCGCGCCGGAAGCGCGGTGTTCAGGCTCGTCCTGCCCCAGCCCGCGCCTGCGGAGCCGCATGAGCGCGAGCCCGTGGCCGTTTCCTGATCGTTTTCCCGTGAAAACGCGCGCGGTGGCGCTTATCCGGCATCCGGCTAGAGTGAGACGGCTGTGCGCTCCTCCTCTCTGGCCGTCGTCGCCGTTGTCTGTGCCGTCGTAGGCGGGATCGCCGCGCTCGGGATCGGGAAGCTGACCGGCTGGGTCGACGGCGGCTCCTCGACCACGGTGTTCCGCGCCTCGCCGGTGCTCCCCGACACGGGGTCTGCAGTTCCCGCAGCCGTGAGCGCGTCGGCCAAGCCGCTGGCCGGAAACGGGTTCGACCCGCGCCGGATCTACGCGGCGCGCTCGCCGGGCGTGGTCACGATCTTCGCGGTCAGCGGCGGCGACCCCGAGCAGGTCGCGCAGGGCTCAGGGTTCGTCGTCTCGCGGGACGGCTACATCCTCACCAACTCGCACGTGATCACGGAGCCCTCCGATTCGGGCCCGGCCAAGGTTGCCAAGAACGTCTACGTGGAGTTCCAGGACCACGACCGCGCGGCCGCGAAGGTGATCGGCTGGGACGTCTTCGACGACGTGGGCCTGCTCAAGGTCGACCCGAAGGACCACTCACTCGACGCCGTGCCGCTGGGCAACTCGGCGGCGGTCACGGTCGGCGAGCCGGTGGCCGCGATCGGCAGCCCGTTCGGCAACGAGAACTCGCTCGGCGTCGGCGTCGTCTCCGCGATCCGCCGCTCGATCGACTCGCTGACCTCGCAGTACAGCCTGGTGGACGCGATCCAGACCGATGCGCCGATCAACCACGGCAACTCGGGCGGGCCGCTCTTCGACGCGCGCGGCCGCGTGATCGGGATCAACGCACAGATCCGCAGCGACTCCGGCAACGCGGAGGGCGTGGGCTTCGCGGTGCCGATCAACTCGGCGCGGCGCTCGATGCAGCAGCTGATCGCCAACGGCTCGATCTCCTACCCGTTTGTGGGGATTGCCACAACCGATCTCACTCCTGCGCTCGCTCGCCACTTCGGCTACTCCTCGAGCAGAGGAGCGGTCGTGACGAGCGTCGAGCCGAGCTCGCCCGCGGGGAGTGCCGGCCTGCGCGCCTGGAACAGGAACCGCAGGCAGGAGTACCTCGGCGTCGACTTCGCGCCGGGCGGCGACGTGATCCTGGCCATCGCCGGGCGGCCCATCCGCAACTCGGAGGACGTCGTTCGGATCATCACCGAGGACCTCTCGCCTGGGCAGGTCGTGCGACTCACCGTCCAGCGCGGCAGCTCGAGGCTCCAGCTCCCGGTCAAGCTCGCGGAACGCCCGGCGAATCCCTAGCGCCGAACCCCCGTCCTTCGCCGAAATCTGGCCGAGTCCTTCCTGACCACCGTTTATGCTCGGACGCCGCGTCGTCCAGCCCCCAAAAATCATGCTGCAACTTGTCAACGTCGGTCAGAAGTCGCTCGGCGACTACGCCACCATCGCCACGCGCGGGCTGATGGAGGAGATCCGCAGGCTGGCCGAGCCGCTGGCCGGGAAGCGGGTCGTCCACCTCTCCGCGACCGCGTTCGGGGGCGGCGTCGCCGAGATCAATTACGCGCTCGTGCCGCTGATGAAGGACGCGGGCCTGGACGTGGAGTGGCGGATCATCGGCGGCGCGGACGAGTTCTTCGGCGTCACGAAGGCGATCCACAACGCGCTCCAGGGAAGCGAGTCGGGCCTCTCTCCCGACGACGAGGAGATCTTCCGCCGCTACAACGCGCTCAACGCGGAGGAGTTCGAGGACGTCTACGACTTCGTGATCGTCCACGACCCGCAGCCGGCAGCGATGGTCGAGCACTTCCCGGACAGCGCGGCGAGCTGGATCTGGCGCTGCCACATCGACCTGTCGCAGCCGAATCCGCAGGCGCTCGGGTTCCTGACGCCATGGCTCATGCGCTACGACGCGGCGATCTTCCACATGCCCGAGTACGTCCCGCGCGCGAGCGGCCTGCCTCACGCGTACATCTGGCCGCCGGCGATCGATCCGCTGACACCGAAGAACATGGCCCTCTCGCCCGAGGACGCGGCCTACATCGTCGACCAGTTCGGGATCGACGTCGGGCGGCCGCTCCTGACCCAGGTGTCCCGCTTCGACCCCTGGAAGGACCCGCTCGGCGTGATCGACGCCTACCGTCTGGTCAAGGAGGAGCATCCGAACGTGCAGCTCGCGCTCGTCGGCTCGATGGCGCACGATGACCCCGAGGGCTGGGACTACTACAGCCGCACAGTGTCGTACGCGGCGGGCGACCCGGACATCTACATCCTGTCCAACCTCAACAACATCGGCTCGGTCGAGGTGAACGCGTTCCAGGTGCACTCGGCCGCCGCGATCCAGAAGTCGATCCGCGAGGGCTTCGGGCTGACCGTGACCGAGGCGCTCTGGAAGACGAAGCCGATGGTCGCGAGCCGGGTGGGCGGCATCGTCGCCCAGGTTCAGGACGGGGAGACGGGCTGGCTCGTCGACTCGCCGGTCGAGTGTGCCGAGGCCTGTCTCGAGATCCTGGCCGACCCGGCCGCGGCCAGGCAGCGCGCCCTGCGTGGCAAGGAGTACGTGCGCCGCCACTTCCTGATGCCCCGGCTGCTGCGCGACTGGCTGGTGCTATTCAACCTCCTGTCCGGCAACGACACGGCCGGCGCCGAGCTGGAGACGATCGCCGCGGTCTGAGCCCGGCTGGAAGAACCGCTGGGCGATCGCCGTCGGGACGATCGCGGAGAGGACGACCACGCCGATCAGCAACGAGAACTGCGTGCGGTCGATGATTCCCGCGCTCAGGCCGTAGAGCGAGGCGATCGTCCCGAAGGTCAATCCGGTCGACATCAGCAGCGTCGCGTAGGCGGCATCCGCTCCCATCTGGCGGCGCGCGAGCGGGTAGATGCCGACGAATTTCGGCACGAGCTTCCCGGCGAAGAGCAGGGCCAGGATGCCGAGGTTCGCCCAGAGCGCGCCTGCCGAGACGCTCATCCCGCCCTTGAGGAAGAAGAACGGCGTCAGGAAGGCGAACGCGACCACGCGCAGGCGCTCCTGCTCGAGGCGGTGGCGGTGGTAGTGGGAGCTCATCGCGAGCCCGAGCACGAAGGCCGGGAGGACCGCGTGTGAGTGCGCGCGGTCGCCGAGCCACATCAGCACGAAGAGCGCTGCGAAGACGAGCTTGATCTCCGGCTCGATGATCCGGTTTCCGTAGCGGCCGAAGAACCAGGGCCCAAGCGCCGGCAGGCCGACGACGAGCAGCACCGAGACGCCGATGAACGGCACGATCCAGACCGTCGGCGTGATGAACAGGACGGCGAGCGCGGCCGCGGTCCCGAAGTCGGTCACGAACGTGGCGGCCATCAGGCGCTTGCCGAGCAGCGTCCGGTTGAGGCCTGTCTCCACGAGCACCGAGTACACGACCGCGAGGCTCGTCGTCGAGAGCGCGATGCCCGCGATCTCCGCCTGCTGGCGGTTCCAGTCGAGACCGTAGTAGGCGAGCAGTCCCACCACGACGAACGGGCCGAAGAACGAGACGAGTCCTATCGAGAGCGACGCGCGCCAGTCGCGCCGGAACTGCGGCACGTCGACCTCCGCGCCCGCGAGGAACGTGAGCACGATCCCGGCGAACGAGCCGATGAACGCGAGCCAGCTCGGCACGTCGAGGTTGAACGCGTTCCCGACGACGACGCCTGCGAAGAGCTCGATCAACGCGACCGAGACCCCGACCTCGATCGAGACCATCGAGGCCAGCAGGATCGTCACTGCGAGGACTGTTGCTACGGCGAAATCGCCCATCTCTACCTCCGATGTGGTTGTCGTTGGTAGAGGCCATCAGCGGGAATCCCCGCGGTTGGGCGCGAGCCTCATCGCGCTGCAGCCCACGCACTGTAGCGGCGCGCCGCGGGTAGGGTCCCCGGCGGTGGTTGCAGGGCGCAGGAAGCTGATCCTCGTCTCCAACCGCGGGCCGGTCACCTACGGGCGCGACGAGAGCGGCGAGCGAACGGCCAGGCGCGGCGCGGGCGGGCTCGTGACGGCGCTGCGCGGGCTGCTGTCGCACCACGACGTGACCTGGATCGCGAGCGCGATGAGCGATGAGGACAGGCTCGTGGCCGCAGAGTCCGGCGACGAGCCGGTCACCGAGCGGACGGACGACGGGTCGGAGTTCTGGCTGCGGCTGGTCGCCCACGACGAGGCCGCCTACGACCGCTACTACAACGTCGTCTCGAATCCCATCCTCTGGTTCCTGCAGCACTACCTCTGGGATCTCGCGTACAAGCCCGCGCTCGACGTCGCAGACCAGCACGCCTGGGACGACGGCTACGCGCAGGTGAACTTGGGCTTCGCCGAGGCCGTGCTCGCCGAGCTCGAGCGCGACCCCGAGGCGGCCGTCTTCTTCCACGACTACCACCTCTACCTCGCGCCGCGGCTCGTCCGGGAGCGCGCGCCCGACGCGCTGCTCGCCCACTTCATCCACATCCCGTGGCCGCAGACCGACTACTGGCGCGTGCTGCCGGACGCGACCCGTCGCGCGATCCACGACGGGTTGCTCGCGAACGACGCGATCGGCTTCCACACGCACCGCTGGCAGCTGAACTTCATGCGCGCCGCGAGCGACCTGGCTGGCGCCGAGTGCGACTTCGAGGAAGGGCTCGCCGAGTACCAGGGGCGCCGCTCGCTGATCAGCGTTCATCCCATCTCCGTCGACCCGCTCGAGTTCCAGCAGCTCGCGGAGAGCGACGAGGTGCTCGCGGTCGAGCGCGATCTCGTCGCCAGGCGGCCAGAGCAGCTGATCCTGCGCGTCGACCGGACCGATCCGTCGAAGAACATCGTCCGCGGCTTTCGCGCCTTCGAGCTCTATCTCGAGGCGAACCCGGAGCGCGTCGGGAGAGTCGGGATGCGCGCGCTCCTCGATCCGTCGCGCCAGGACATCCCCGAGTACTCCGAGTACATCGGCGCGATCCAGCGCGAGGCGCGGCGGGTGAACGACCGCTTCCCCGAGGAGGGCTGGGACCCGATCGAGCTCGTCGTCGAGGACAACCTCCCGGCTGCGGTGGCTGCCTACAAGCAGTTCGACGTCCTGTTCGTGAACTCGATCTTCGACGGCATGAACCTCGTTGCGAAGGAGGCGCCGCTCGTGAACGAGCGCGACGGCGTGGTCGTTCTCTCGGAGAACGCGGGCGCCTACGAGGAGCTCGGCGAGTGGGCCGTGAGCGTGAACCCGTTCGACGTCGCAGGCCAGGCCGAGGCGCTCGCCCGGGCGCTGACCATGCCTCTCGCGGAGAGGCGCGGGCGGCTCGAGGCGATCCGTGCGTACGTGCGCGAGCACGACGTGGCGGCCTGGATCGAAGGTCTGCTGGCCGACCTCGACCGCTGCGCCACGCTACGGGTCTAGGCTTTCGCCCTGATCGAGATGGTTTGTCCTAGCTGCGGGACCGAGAACCGTGAAGGGCGCAAGTTCTGCGCCGAGTGCGGCCACGCTCTTGCGCCTGCCTGTCCGTCGTGTGGCGCCGCGAACGAGCCCGGTGAGCGCTTCTGCGGCGAGTGCGGCACGGCGCTGACGGCTGACGCGCCGACTCCTGTCGAAGCGGCTCCGGCCGCGGAGCGCCGCCTCGTCTCGGTGCTCTTTGCCGACCTGGTGGGGTTCACGCCGCTGTCTGGGACGCGAGACGCCGAGGACGTGCGCGAGCTGCTCTCGCGCTACTTCGACACGTGCAGCCGGATCATCTCGCTGTACGGCGGAACGGTCGAGAAGTTCATCGGCGACGCGGTCATGGCCGTGTGGGGCACGCCGACGGCGACCGAGGACGACGCGGAGCGGGCCGTGCGCGCGGCGCTCGACCTGGTGGCGGCGGTCTCCGCGCTCGGCCAGGAGGTCGGCGAGGAGGGGCTGCGCGCCCGCGCGGGAGTCCTGACGGGAGAGGCCGCCGTCACGATCGGGGCCGAGGGGCAGGGAATGGTCGCGGGCGATCTCGTCAACACGGCCTCCCGTGTGCAGTCCCTGGCGGAGCCGGGCGCCGTCTACGTGGGCGAGTCGACACGCCGCACCACCGAGCAGACAGTCGTCTACGAGGAGGCCGGCTCGTTCGAGCTCAAGGGCAAGGAGGAGCCGATGACGCTGTGGAAGGCGAGCCGCGTCGTCTCCGGCCTGCGGGGCTCGCTGAAGTCGGAGGGCCTCGAGGCGCCGTTCGTCGGGCGCGACCGCGAGCTGCGCCAGATCAAGGACCTCTTCCACTCCTGCGCGGACGAGAACAGGGCACACCTCGTCTCGGTCACGGGGATTGCCGGGATCGGGAAGTCGCGGCTGGCCTGGGAGTTCTACAAGTACTTCGACGGGATCGCGGACACCGTTTACTGGCATCGCGGCCGCTGCCTTCCGTACGGCGAGGGCGTGACCTACTGGGCGCTTGCGGACATGGTGCGCATGCGCTGCCGGATCTCGGAGGACGAGGAGCCAGCCGCCGCCGAGGAGAAGCTGCGCGCCACGCTCGCCGAGCACGTTCTCGACGCGGAGGAGCGGGCCTTCGTCGAGCCGCGCCTTGCTCACCTGCTCGGCCTCGCCGAGCATCAGGCCCGGGACCAGCAAGACCTGTTCGGTGCCTGGCGGCTCTTCTTCGAGCGGCTGGCCGAAACGTACCCGACCGTGCTCGCCTTCGAGGACATGCAGTGGGCCGACACGGGGCTGCTCGACTTCGTCGAGTACATGCTCGACTGGTCGCGGAACCATCCGCTCTTCGTCGTCGCCCTTGCCCGGCCGGAGCTGGTCGAGCGCCGTCCGACCTGGGGCGCGGGGCAGCGCAGCTTCACGTCGCTCTACCTCGAGCCGCTCTCGGCGGAAGCGATGGAGGAGTTGCTGACCGGGCTCGTGCCCGGGCTCCCCGAGACGCTTCGCGAGCAGATTCTCGCTCGGGCCGAGGGTGTGCCGCTGTACGCGGTCGAGACGGTGCGGATGCTCCTCGACCGCGGTCTGCTCGTCCAGGAAGGCTCGACGTACCGGCTCACCGGCGCCGTTGAGTCGCTCGAGGTCCCGGAGACGCTGCACGCGCTGATCGCGGCGCGGCTCGACGGCCTGACGGCGCCCGAACGGCGGCTGCTCGACGACGCGGCGGTGCTCGGGAAGACCTTCAGCAGAGACACCCTCGCTGCTCTCTCGGGCCTCGACAGGGCGGAGCTCGAGGCGCTGCTAGCCTCGCTCGTCCGCAAGGAGGTGCTCGGCGTTCAGGCGGACCCGCGCTCGCCCGAGCACGGCCAGTACGGCTTCCTGCAGGACCTGGTCAGGCACGTCGCGTACGGCACGCTTTCCAGGCACGACCGCCGGAGCAAGCACCTAGCCGCGGCCGCCGAGCTCGAGTCGGCGTTCGCGGGCGAGCAGGACGAGGTGATCGAGGTGGTCGCCTCCCACTACGTGGACGCGTACGAGGCCGTCCCGGACGCGGAGGACGCAGCCGAGATCAAGCAGAAGGCGCGCGAGATGCTCGTGCGCGCGGGCGAGCGCGCGGCGTCACTCGCCGCAGCAGGTGAGGCCCGACGGTACTTCGAGCAGGCCTGTGCGCTGGCGGAGGAGCCGCTGGAGCGGGCGGCAATTCTGGCGCGCGCAGGCGTGATGGCGAACCGGACCGGAGACCCCGACGAGAGCCGGGCCCTGTTCGAGGAGTCGATCTCGCTGTTCGAGGCCGAGGGGGACACGCACGCGGCAGCCCGGGTCTCCGGGCAGTACGGTCAGCTTCTCGGCTTCGTTCATCGTGACGAGGCTCTCGCGTGGATGGAGCGGGCCTTCGAGGTCATCTCGAGCGATCCGCCCGACGAGGACCTGGCCCTCCTCGCCGCAGCTCTCAGCCGTGCCTACTGGTTCAGGGGCGATCTCGAGCGGGCCGCCGAGCGGGCAGAGCTGGCGCTGGACATCGCGGAGGCTCAGGCCTATCCGGCCGCGCTCGCGATCGCGCTCCGCAGCAAAGGGGCCGTTGCGTTTAGCCGCGGTCACGTGGAGGAGTCCGGTGCGCTCATGCTCCATGCCCTCAAGGTGGCGCTCGAGCACGACCTGCTGGACCAGGCCGCCACGACCTACTTCATCCTCTCCGACCGGGAGTTCCGTTGGGACCGGTACCGGGAAGCGCTCGCGTACCTGGAAGAGGCGCTAAAGGTCTCCCGCAAGGTCGGGAGCAGGCCCTCGGAGCTGGCGGATCTCGCCGAGATGACCTACCCGCTGTACATGCTCGGGCGCTGGGACGAGGCGCTCGGGCTGTTCGACGAGCTGACCGAAGAGCAGACGCAGTCCGGAGGTGTCCTGCTCAGCCTCCTGATCTCGTTGCTCGAGATCCATCTGGCGCGCGGTCGGTTCGACGAGGCGCAGAGGATCTTCTCGCTCTTCTCCCATCTCGAGGGATCGAACGACATGCAGGACCGCTCGTCCTATCTGGCAGCCCAGGCGTCACTGAGTTGGGCCGAGGGGAAGCTCGACGAGGCGCTTGCGCACTACGAGCCGACGATCGAGGCGGGCCGAACGCTCGGCCACGGGCAGCAGAGCGTCAAGCAGGCCGCGGTGGTGGCGCTGGAGGCGGCCATCGCGCTCGGCGACTCGGCGAAGGCACGCGAGCTGATCGACTCGCTGGAAGACGCATCTCCCAGTCTCCAGTCGCCGTATCTCACGGCGCAGGCTCACCGTTTCCGCGGGCGGCTGGACGAGGACGAGGCCGAGCTCGAGGCGGCCTCGCGGATCTTCAGGGAACTCGAGCTTCCGTTCTGGCTCGCGGTGACGCTGCTCGAGCAGAGCGAGACGCTCGCCGCGGCCGGCCGGGTTGACGAGGCCGCGCCGTACCTGGAAGAGGCCCGTGAGATTTTCGGGCGGCTGGAGGCGACTCCGTGGCTCGAACGGGCCGAGCGGGCAACCGCCGGGGCCGAGCCCGAGCCGGTCGGCGGGCGCTGATGGCTCGCGCCGCACAGGCCGGCCAGCTCCGCTCGGTGAACCCGGCGACGCTCGAGCCCGTGGGCTCCGTCCCTGCGTCCGCTCCGGGAGAGGTCGCCGAGGCCGTCGTCGACGCGCGGCTCGCGGCCGAGCGCTGGGCCGGGTCGTCATTCGCGGAGCGACGGGCGCTGCTCGGGCGGGTCGCCTCGGCACTCCTCGACGTCGCGGACGAGATCGCCGCGACCGTGACCGCCGAGACGGGCAAGCCGCTCGTCGAGTCCTACACCGCCGAGCTGTTCGTCGCGCTTGACAACCTCGTGTGGGCGGCCTCGAACGCGGGCCGCGTGCTGGCCCAGGAGCCCGTGCGCTTCGGGCAGCCGCACCTGCGGCACAAGCGCGGCGTCCTGCTCTACGAGCCGCTCGGCGTGATCGGCGTGATCTCGCCGTGGAACTTCCCGTTCGGGATCCCGCTCAGCCAGGCGGCCTACGCCGTCGCCGCCGGCAACGCGGTGGTCGTCAAGCCCTCCGAGGTGACGCCGCTCTCCGGTGCATGGGTCCAGCGCGTCTTTCGCGAGGCGGGCGCGCCGAAGCGGCTCGTGCAGGTCGTCCAGGGCGGACCCGGAGGCCGGCGAGGCGCTCGTGCGCGCACCGGGGACGGCGAAGGTCGTCTTCACCGGCTCGGGCGAGACGGGCCGCCGCGTGGCCTCACTTGCCGGCGAGCGGCTCCGGCCCGTGACGCTCGAGCTCGGCGGCAAGGACCCGATGCTCGTGTTCGAGGACGCCGACCTCGACCGCGCGGTCGCAGGCGCGCTCTGGGGCAGCTTCTCCAACTGCGGCCAGGTGTGCTCGGGCGTCGAGCGGATCTACGTGGCGCGCCCACTCCAGGAGCCGTTCGTCGAGGAGCTGACCCGTCGCGCGCGCGCGCTCCGGATCGGTCGCGGCGAGGAGCTCGAGACCGAGCTCGGGCCGCTGATCTCCGAGCCCCAGCGCGCGCACGTCGAGGAGCTGGTCTCGGACGCGCTCGGCCGCGGGGCAGAGCTGCGGCTCGGCGGCGAGCGCCCTGACACCGGCCTTCCGGGCTGGTTCTACGAGCCGACGATCCTGACCGGAGTCGAGCGCGAGGCGAGAGTCCAGCGCGAGGAGATCTTCGGGCCGGTCGTCACGGTCTCGCCGTTCGCGGACGAGGACGAGGCGGTTCGGCTCGCGAACGGCTCGAGCTTCGGGCTCGGCGCGAGCGTCTGGACGCGCGACCTCGCAAGGGCGAAGCGGCTCGCGCGCCGGCTGGACGCGGGCTCGGTCTGGACGAACGACGTCTCCTACTCGTACGGCGCGGGCCAGGCCTCGTGGGGCGGGACGAAGGAGTCCGGCTTCGGCCGCACCCACTCGAAGCACGGTCTCTACGAGCTCTCCCGCGTCAAGTTCGCCGATCTCGACCGCGGCCGCTCGCCGGTGGCGTGGTGGTATCCGTACAACGCGGGCCAGCTGGACGGCTTCCGCGGGCTGGCGGGAGTGCTCTATCAGCAGGGACTCGGGCAGAAGGCCCAGGCGGCGTGGCGGCACCGGCGCGGGCTCTTCGCGCTCGGTCGGCGGTACCTTTCGGGCCGATGAGCGAGCTCTCGCACGTCGACGAGACCGGCGCGGTGCGCATGGTCGACGTGGGCGGAAAGCCGGTCTCGCGCCGACGGGCCCGCGCCCGTGCGGTGGTGCGGATGGCGCCAGAGACAGCCGAGCAGCTCTCCTCGCTGCCGAAGGGCGACGCACTCGCCGCCGCCAGGCTCGCCGGGATCATGGCGGCCAAGCGGACGAGCGAGCTGATCCCGCTCTGCCATCCACTTCCTCTGACGCATGTGGGTGTCGAGCTCGAGGTCGGAGCGGACGTCGTGGAGATCGTCGCGTCCGCCGAGACGACCGCGCAGACCGGGGTCGAGATGGAGGCGCTCGTCGCCGCCTCGGTCGCCGCGCTGACCGTCTACGACATGGCAAAGGGGGTCGACCCGGCGATGGAGATCGGCGAGATCCGCCTGCTCGAGAAGGTGAAGGAGTGAAGGCAGCGGTCGTCACGGTCTCGGACGGCGTCTCCGAGGGCACGCGGGAGGACACGAGCGGCGACCTCCTCGCCGAGCTGCTGGCCGCGGAGGGCTACGAGGTCGAGCGGCGGGTCGTGCCCGACGAGCGAGACGCCGTCGCCGAGGCCATCGCCGAGCTCGCCGAGGAGGCGGCGGTCGTGCTCACGACCGGCGGCACGGGCCTGGGACCGCGAGACGTGACGCCCGAGGCGACGCTCGAGGTGCTGGAGCGCAAGGCTCCCGGGATAGCGGAGGCAATTCGCGCCGACTCGATCGCGAAGACGCCGCACGCCCTGCTCTCGCGCGGGGTCGCGGGCGTGCGCGGCAGCGCGCTGGTGGTCAACCTTCCGGGCTCGCCGGGCGGCTGTCGCGACGGCTTCGAGGTGCTACGGCCGGCCCTGGCCCACGCGGTCGCCCTCCTCGCGGGTGAGCCGACGGCACATCGACAGACATGAGCGTGCTCGTCTACCCGTCCCGCTTCTTCGCGCTCGTCAAGTTCGAGCACACGATCTTCGCGCTGCCGTTCGCGTACGTCGGCGCGCTGCTCGCCGTCGACGGGGTGCCGAGCGCGCACGACCTGCTCTGGATCACCGTCGCGATGGTCGGCGCCCGCTCGCTCGCGATGGGCCTCAACCGTCTGATCGACGCCGGCCTCGACGCGCGCAACCCGCGCACGGCTGGTCGTGAGCTCCCTGCCGGCCTGCTCTCCTACGCGCAGGTCGTCGTCTTCTGCCTGGTCTCGCTCGCCGTCTTTCTGGTCGCGGTCTACCAGCTGAGCCCGCTCGTCCAGAAGCTCTGGCCGATCCCGGTCGTCGCCTTCGTGATCTACCCGTACCTGAAGCGCTGGACCTGGCTCTGCCACCTCTGGCTCGGCGCGGTGGACGGGCTCGCGCCGGTCGGCGCCTGGGCCGCGATCACCAACACGATCCCCTGGGAGGCCTGGGCGCTCGGCGGCGCGGTGGCGCTCTGGGTTGCGGGGTTCGACCTGTTCTACTCGCTTCTCGACCTCGAGGTCGACCGGGCGCAGGGCCTGCACTCGGTTTCGACGCGCTTCGGCGAGCGCGGTGCGTTCTGGGGGGCACGGGCCTCCCACCTCGGCACCGTCGCGCTGCTCGTGGCCGCCGGGCTCGGGCTCGACGTGAATGCCTTCTACTGGATCGGCGTGGCCGTCGTCGCGGGGCTGCTCGCCTACGAGCACTCGCTGGTCCGGCCCGGCGACCTGCGGAGGCTCGACACCGCGTTCTTCACGATGAACGGCGTCATCTCGCTGGCCTTCCTCGCGTTCGTGCTCGCGGACGTGCTCGTGTGATCCGCGCGGCCGGGCTCGAGAAGCGATACGGGCTCAAGCGCGTGCTCGAGGGGCTGGACTTCGAGCTGCCGCGCGGCGGCTTCCTCGTCGTGACGGGGCCGAACGGCTCGGGGAAGACGACGCTGCTCCGGCTCTGCGCCGGGCTCGCCCTGCCGACCGCGGGGACGCTCGAGGTCGAGCCCGACCGCAGCCTGATCGGTTTCGCCGGCCACGACCCGCTCGTCTACCGCGAGCTGACGGCGCTCGAGAACCTCGATCTCTACGGGCGGCTCTACCGCGTGCCCGAGCGGCGCGAGCGGATCGGGATGCTGCTCGAGCGCTTCGGCCTGTGGGAGTCGCGGCGCGAGCGGACCTCGACGCTCTCGCGCGGCCAGGTGCAGCGGCTCGCGCTCTGTCGGTCGCTGCTGCACAAGCCCGAGCTGCTGATCCTGGACGAGCCGTTCTCGGGGCTGGACGACGAAGGGGCGGCGCTGCTCGACCGCGAGCTCGCGGGGATGCGGGCGCGGAGGACGCTGCTCGTCGCGACCCACGACCCGGATCGCGTCGCCTCTCTTGCGAGCGGGAGGCTCGCACTCGCATGAGGCGCTACTTCGGGGACACGGCCGTTCTCGCTCGCAAGGACCTGCGGCTCGAGCTACGGGCGCGGGACACGCTGCCCGCGATGCTCCTGTTCGTCGTCTCGGTGCTGGCGGTGTTCCACTTCGCGCTGCCGTCCGGGTCGTCGCGGCTGGCGGAGTTCGGGCTGCTCTGGGTGGCGATCATCTTCACGGCTCTGCTCGGGCTCGGGCGGGCGTTCGCGGCGGAGCGGGAGCAGGGACTGCTGGACGGGCTCGTGCTCGCGCCCTGCGACCGCAGCGCGATCTGGCTCGCGAAAGGCCTGGCGACGCTCGTGTTCCTCCTGCTCGCCGAGGTGGTCGCGCTCGCGGCGTTCGCGCTCTTCTTCACCCCGGTCGGCTGGGCGACGGTCGCGGGCGTGTTCCTCGCGGACGTCGGCATCTGCGCGGTCGGCGTCCTCCTCTCGGCGATGGCCGCAGCGGGCCGTGCACGGGAGCTGCTCCTGCCCTTGCTCTTCCTACCGCTCGCGCTGCCGATCGTGATCGGGGGCGTCGGCGCGAGCGTTGCCGCGAGCCCGGGCCGTTACCTGGCGTTCCTCGCGCTCTACGACGCGATCTTCGCGCTGCTCGCCTGGGCCTCGTTCGAGTTCGTCGTCACGGAGTGAAGACAGCGCTGATCGCGTCGACGTGCCGGTGGTCGGTGCCGCAGCAGCCGCCGACGACGTCCAGGTTGCGCAGCTGCGAGCGCAGCTCGCGGTAACCGGCCGCGAGCTCGTCCGGATCGCCCTCGTCCAGCTCCTCCGCCTCGTCGAGCTCGGCGTGGCTCTTCGTGGATGCGTTCGCCCGTAGCCCGTGGACGCGGTCGAGCCACGGTTCGGGCCGGAGGGCTGGGGCAACGTGTGTCGGGTGCGCGCAGTTGACCATGAAGTACGCGGCCGCTCCGTCCGTCTCGGCATCGACGTGCTCGATGGCCTCTCCCAGAGCCTGCCCGCTCGGGAGGCGCCCGTCCGTCTCGACGGTGAACGAGATCACGACCGGGAGGCCGGTTCTGCCCGCGGCACGCACGATCCCGACCGCCTCGTCCGCGTATGCCAGCGTGAGCGCGCCGATCAGGTCGACCGTCGTGTCCGCAAACGTCTCGACCTGCGCCGAGTGATAGCTCTCGGCCTCGTCGGCGGTCATTGCGTCGCCGACGCGGTAGGCGTCGCCGCGCGGGCCGATGCAGCCGGCGATCACGATCTCTGGGTCGCCTGCCGTCGACTCGCGCAGGGCCTCGAGGAGCGCCACCGCGCGGCGGTTCACGTCGGCAAGCGCCTCGGGCGAGTAGCCGAGCCGCTCGCCCCAGTCCCGGTTCGCGCGCCACGTCGGCGCGTCGAGCTGGATTCCGACCCCACGCCTGCGCGCGATCTCAAGGTAGGGCTCGTAGTAGCGCAGCAGCGCCTCGGGACCGGCCGGATCGTCGAGCAGCACGAACGATGCGAACTCGGGCAGCTCGAGGCCCTCGCGGAAGATCAGCGTCGTCTCCATCCCCCCGTCGGTGATGTACATCAGGTCGTCGCTGGGATCGGGTCCGCGCGCCTGGCCAGCCGCCGCTGCTCTCGCGGGTCGGGCCACATCGCGATCAGGGCGCCGACGAGGAAGACGAGGCCCGCGAGCCAGACGAACGGGACGAGTGGGTTGACGAGCACCTTGAGGACGACCGAGCCGTCCTTGTTGAACTGGTCGCCGATCACGAACAGGTCCTGCGCTCGTAGCCAGTCCGTGTGGACGGCGACCTCGTTCGAGACCTGCTGCTCGGCCGGGTAGTCGTTCTTGCCGGCCATCAGCGTCGTCACGCGGTCGTTTCCGCGCGAGACGGCGAGCCGCGCGCGCTCCTCGACGTCATTGGGCCCGCGCCGCACGACCGCGCCCAGGTAGTCGAGCCGGTAGCCGCGGATCGTCATCGACTCGCCCGGCCGGAGGTGCTGCACCCTCGTTGTCCCATAGGCGCCTCCCGCGATCCCGATCGCGAGCAGGACGATCGCCGCATGGACGACGTACCCGCCGTAGCGCCGGCGGTTGCGGCCGACGAGCGACGAGAACGCACCCAGCCAGGTCCGGTCGCCGAGCGCCTTCCTCGCTCTCGTCCCGCGCACGAACTCGAGCACGATCGCCGCGAGGACGAACATCGAGAACGTGTAGGCGACGAGGCCCGGCGGGCTCGAGCCTGCGCCGAGCGCGACGAGCACCACGCCGGCAACGAGCGCGACGATCGCGGGCCAGACGAGACTCGCGCCGAGCGCGCGCAGCGAGCTGCGCCGCCACGCGACGAGCGGCCCGATCCCCATCAGCAGCAGCAACGGAAGCCCGAACACGCGCAGGAAGAAGTCGAAGTACGGCTGCCCGACGGTGATTCGCTCCCCGTGCACGGCCTCCGAGATCAGCGGGAAAACGACTCCCCAGAGCACCGTCAGCGTCAGCGCGACGAGCAACAGGTTGTTGTAGAGGAACGCGGCCTCGCGCGAGACGAGCGACTCCAGTCGTGTGCGCGTCCGCAGCAGCGGGAGCCGCCAGAAGATGAGCGCGGTCGAGAAGAGCGCCGCCACGACGATGAAGCCGAGGAACCACGGCCCGATCGAGGACTGCGCGAAGCTGTGGATCGAGCTCAGCACGCCGCTCCGGGTGAGGAACGTCCCGAACAGCGACAGGCAGAACGCGAGCGAGACGAGCACCACGTTCCAGACGCGCAGCATGTTCTTCTTCTCCTGCACCATCACCGAGTGCAGGAACGCGGTCGACGCGAGCCACGGCATCAGCGCCGCGTTCTCGACCGGGTCCCAGGCGTAGTAGCCGCCCCAGCCGACCTCCTCGTAGGCCCACTTGGCGCCGAGCAGGATTCCGATCCCGAGCGCTGTCCAGGCGAGAAGCGTCCAGCGGCGGGTGACGACGATCCAGCGCTCGTCCGCGCGCCCCGAGAGCAGCGCGCCCGCGGCGAACGCGAACGGGATCGTCAGCCCCACGTAGCCGAGATAGAGGAGTGGCGGGTGGATCATCATGTACGGGTTCTGCAGGCTCGGCGTGAGGCCGGCTCCGTCGGTCGGCGCCATCTGGCGTGCGAACGGGCTCGCGACGAACGTGAGCACGAACGCGAAGAACGCGGCGATCGCCGCCAACACGGGGACGGTCCAGGGCAGGAGCTGCCGGACGAGCGTGCGGTTGAGCAGCACCGCGGCCGATCCGAGGGCGGTCAGCACGAACAGCCAGAGCAGGAGCGACCCCTCCTGGCCGCCCCAGAACGCGCTCAGCGAGTACGGGAACGGCAGCTTGCGGCTCGAGTGCTCGGCGACGTAGGTGAACGAGAGGTCGCGCGTGCGGAAGGCGTTCAGCAGGACGAACGCGGCAACGGCGGTCGCTGCGAACACGCCGACGAGCGCGTTGCGCGCCGACTCGTGCAGCCGTCGGCGACCGTGGTACGCGGCGATCCCGCCCGCGACCGCTGCGTAGAGGGCGAGGCCGAACGCGACGATGAGTGCGGCGCGGCCGAGGTCAGCCACGCCGCGAGTCTAGCGGCCTGCGGGTGAGGCCCGTTCTGCGATCATGCAGCCGATTTCCTTGCTCGCCCGGCTGCGCCACATCCCACTCCCGACGCTCGCCGCGGCCGCCGTCGTGTTGATGGCGGCGGCGCTCGCGCTCATCTTCTTCTACGCGCCGCTCGATGCCGACCAGGGCCTCTCGCAGAAGATCTTCTACATCCACGTGCCGATCGCGCTCACGGCGTACGCGTGCTTCGCGTGGGGCGCATGGAAGGCGTTTCTGCACCTCTGGAAGCGGCCGCCCGGCGCCGATCTCGAGAGCTACGCGGCGATCCACCAGGGTGTGATCTTCGGAGCCCTGACGCTCGTCACCGGGTCGATCTGGGCGCGGGTCTCGTGGGGGATCTGGTGGACGTGGAGCTCGAACCAGCTGGTCACGTTCCTGATCCTGTTCCTGTTCTACTCGGCCTACTTCATGCTGCGCTACTCGGTCGAGCCCGGGCCGGCGCGGGCCAACATGTGCGCGGTGTATGCGCTGTTCGGCGTCGTGCTGATCCCGGTCAGCTGGCTCTCGATCCGGCTCGCGAACGACTACATCCACCCGACGGTCTTCACGCGTCACGGCCCGCAGATGTCCGGGTCGATGTTCCTGGCGTTCTGCGTCTCGTGGGCGGCGCTGCTGGCGCTCGCCGGCACGATGTACCGGGTCGAGCTGGCCGGCAAGCGGCTGGACGAGCGGCTGCGCGAGCTGAGGGAGCTGTTGGCATGAGACGTCGCCTGCGATGTCTCTCTCAGGCCGAGCGGGCTTTGCTCGTTCGGCCGTCTGAACTGACCGGTCGATGCGATGTCCGTCAGAGGGTCGGCCGGTGAGCGCGTCGGAGAAGTACGTCGCGGCTGTGTATCTCGTCGTGTTCGTTGCAGTGCTGATCTGGGTCGCGATCATCGCGTCGAAGCTGGCGCGGCTCGAGCGCGATGCGGGGGAGATCGCCGAGCTGGCGCGGCGCAAGGCCGAGCGCGAGGCAGAGCCTAAGCCCGAGCGCGACGAAGTCGGCGTCTAGTGCTGCTGCGGATCGGCTCGCGCGGCTCGCGGCTGGCGCTGACGCAGGCCGAGCTGGCGGCCGCTGCGCTGCGGCGGCCGGGAGTCGAGATCGCGCTCGTCCCGATCACGACGGCGGGCGACCGCGACCGCTCGAAGCCGTTCGGGGAGATCGGTGCGCGCGGGGTCTTCGTGAAGGAGATCGAGGAGGCGCTGCTCGAGGGCCGGATCGACGTCGCCGTGCACTCGGCGAAGGACATGACCTCGTCGGACACGGACGGTCTCGTGGTCGGCGCGTACCTCGCGCGGGAGGATCCGCGTGACGCCCTGTGCGGGGTCTCGGAGCTCCGGCCGGGGCTGCGGATCGGGACGGCATCGGTGCGACGACGCGCGCAGCTGCTGGCGCTCGAGCCCGAGCTCTCGATCGAGCCGCTCCGCGGCAACGTCGAAACCCGTCTGCGCAAGCGGGGAGAGCGGGGCCTGGACGCGATCGTGCTCGCCGCGTGCGGACTCGATCGCCTCGGGCTCGGCGCGGAGATCGCCCGGCGGCTGTCGTCCGAGGAGATGCTCCCCGAGGCCGGCCAGGGCGCGCTCGCGCTGCAGGTTCGCGCGGGCGAGGAGGACGTGGTCGGCGGGGCCGACGACGAAGAGACCCGAAGGCGGGTCGAGGCCGAGCGCGCCTGCGTCTTCGCCCTCGGCGGCGGCTGCCTGGCCCCGGTGGCCGCCCATCATGACGGCGAGACCCTGGCCGCGCTCGTAGCCGCCGAGGACGGCACGTGGGTGGAGCGGCGGAGCGGAGACGATCCGGCCACGCTCGCAGCGGAGCTCGCGACCCTGGTCGGCACGTAACGCTGTTGGCAGATCGACCCGGATCCGCGACAAAGCCGGCACACACTCGTGCGCTTTCCCTCGCTACCTTGAGCAACCCCCGGGTGGGTGGGGGTTAGGGATGGGTCCCGCCTCTCGGCCCCTGCGCGTGATCGTCACGAGGCCGCGGGAGCAAGGTCGAGCGCTCGCCGAGCGGCTCGAGGCGCTCGGGCTCGAGGTCGTGCTCTGCCCGCTGCTCACGCTTGAGCCGGCCGGGCCGGACGAGATCGATGTCACCGGCTACGACTGGGTCGTGGTCACCAGCCCGCGCGGTGCTCACGAGCTCGCCCGGCGCCGGCGCGGCGATCTTCCGCGGCTCGCGGCGATCGGACCCGGAACGGCGGCGGCGCTCCGGGAGCACGGGCTCGAACCGACCGTCGTGCCCCAGGTCTCCACCCAGGAGGGGCTCGTGGCCGAGCTTCCGCAACGGCCCGGCCGGGTGCTCTTCGCGGGTGCCGCCGATGCGCGGCCCTACCTCGTGGAGGCGCTCGGCGCGGACACGGTCGTCCTGTACCGGACGCGGGAGCTCAGGCCCGCCGCACAACCGGAGGGAGACCTCGTCGTGCTCGCCTCAGCTTCGGCCGCGCGGGCCTTCGCGGCGCTCGAGCTCGACCTCCCCGCGGTCTCGATCGGCCCGGAGACGACCCGCGAGGCTCGAGCACAGGGCGTCCAGGTGGTCGCCGAGGCGGCCCGACACGACCTGGATGGGCTCGTGGACGCGGTCGCAGGCGCAGCGCGTGTGCCCGATCCCGGCATCTCTTAGGCTCTCGGTGTGTTCATCACGTTCCTGTCCGACTTCGGGCTCCAGGACGACTTCGTCGGTACCTGCCACGGCGTGATGAAGAGGATCGCGCCCGAGGCGGAGATCATCGACATCACCCACGGGATCCCCCCGCAGCACGTCCTCCAGGGCGCGCTTGTGCTGCGCGACACCGTTCCGTACATGCCCGAGGCCGTCCATCTGGCCGTGGTCGATCCGGGCGTGGGCGGCAGCCGCCGGGCGCTCGCGCTGCGTACCACCGAGGGCCGGCTCCTCGTCGGTCCCGACAACGGGCTGATCCTTCCTGCGGCGGATCGCCTCGGCGGGATCGAGATCGTGCACGAGCTCACCAACCCGGACTACGCGCTCGACACCGTCTCGCGCACGTTTCACGGCCGGGACCTATTCTCGCCCGCGGCCGCCCACCTCGCGTGTGGTATCGCCCTGGAGGAGTTCGGCCCGCCGGTCGACCCGCAGGCGCTCGTCCAGCTCGACATCCCCGAGCCGGAGATCGGCCAGAACCGCATCAACGCGACCGTGCTCTATGTCGACCACTTCGGCAACGTGCGGCTCAATCTCACGCGGAAGCAGCTCGAGGAGGCTGGTGTGCTCCCCGGGGTCACGGTTGAGCTGGAGCTCGCGCTCGAGCGGTACTACGCGGTGGCGGCACGCACCTTCGCCGACGCTGCGCCGGGCGACATCATCCTGTACGAGGACTCGTTCAGGAATGTGGCGGCCGCGATCCGTGGCGGCAACGCGGCCGAGCTGTTCGGTGTGGTGACCGGGCAAGAGGTACGGATCCACCTCCGCGCGCCGTGAATCTGGCGGATCTGGAACGGACGCTCGGGCGGCGCTTCGCGCGCTTCGCGACCAACGCCGTCGTCTCACGGCCCAGGCTCTGGCGAGTGTTCCGGGGTCCGCTGCGCGCCCAGTTCGACCGCATGGCGCCCGTCTGGGACGGTATGCGGCGCCCCGATGCCCTCGCGTCGCTCGAGCTTGCGCTTGATGCGCTGCCGGGACCACCGAGGCACGTGCTCGACCTGGGAACCGGCACCGGGGCGGCCGCCCTCCTGATCGCGTCGCGATTTCCCGACAGCGACGTGATCGGCGTCGACCTCGCTCCCGAGATGGTGGCGCAGGCGCGGGAGAACACGCCGCCGGAGCTCGCGGACCGGGTGCGCTTCGAGGCGGTTGACGCGACGCAGCTCGCGTTCGGCGACGCGACCTTCGATCTCGTGTCGCTCGCGAACATGATCCCGTTCTTCGACGAGCTGGTTCGCGTCACCGCCCCCGGCGGCTGGGTCGTCCTTGCGTTCTCGGCCGGGCCGGAGACACCCATCTGGGTGCCGCCCGAGCGTCTGCGGAAGGAGCTTGGCGACCGCGGTTTCGGGGAATTTGCGGACTTTCAGGCGAGCCTCGGGACGGCGCTGCTTGCCCGCAAGGGCGAGCCGGTCTAGCCTCATGGTCACAAGGACGTTCGCGGCGCGGTAGCACCGGCCCGGACGTCCTTCTTTCGCGGGCGGCGCGGCTAGACTAGGCGGCCGCGGCGAGGTAGCTCAGTTGGTAGAGCACACGGCTGAAAACCGTGGTGTCGCCGGTTCGATTCCGGCCCTCGCCACCTTCGTCGATCGAAGTCCGCCCCCGCTGGCGTCGGAGGCATGACGACTTCGATCGAGTCCTTCTCCTATCGATAGGCGCCCCTGAGCCGACGCCGGCAAAGCCGTCATCGGCGGCGGTTCGTCTCGCTTGACCTTCTGCTCATCTCGTCGAGGTTAGGGAGTCGAGGCTCAGATCCGCAGGCCGGACGCGGTTAGCCTTGCTTTTGTGGGCGGGCAGGCGGACACGAGGGCGGTAGCGATCATCGGTGCGGCGCTCGACCTGGGCGCCGGCCGGCGCGGGGTCGACATGGGCCCTTCCGCGATTCGCTACGCCGGCGTCGACGCGAAGATCACGGAGCTCGGGCGGCGCTGCGAGGACTGGGGCAACGTCGTGGCCGCCGTTGCCGAGGCAAGTGCGGTCGGCGACGAGCGTGCGCGTTTCCTGCCGCAGATCAAGGAGACCTGCGAGCGGATCGCGGAGCTCGTCACGCGTGCCGTCGAGTGCGGGTACCTGCCGCTCGTCCTTGGGGGCGACCACTCGGTCGCGCTCGGAACGCTCGGCGGCCTTGCCCGCGTGCGTGGCCCAGGTGGCGTGCTCTGGTTCGATGCGCACGGCGACCTGAACCGGCCCGAAACGTCTCCGACGGGGAACGTCCACGGGATGCCGCTCGCTGCGGCGCTCGGAATCGCGGGCTCGGAGTTCGAGAGCGCGGCCTTCCGACTCCCGGCGGTCGAGCCCGGTCGTGTCGCGCTGGTCGGCGTGCGATCGCTCGACGAGGCGGAGCGGGCGCTGCTCGTCGAGCTCGACGCGCGTGTCTACACGATGAGTGACCTCGACCGGCTCGGGGTGGAGACCGTGGTAAGCGAGGCGCTCGAGCACGTGTCCGGCGACGGGTTCGTGCACGTCAGCCTGGACATGGACGTGCTCGACCCGGACGTGGCTCCGGGCGTGGGCACACCGGTTCGCGGCGGTCTTTCGTACCGCGAGGCCCATCTGGCGCTGGAGCTCGTCGCGGAGTCGGGGCTCGTCGACTCGCTCGAGGTGGTCGAGGTCAACCCGATCCTCGACCGCGGCAACGAGACCGCCCAGCTCGCGGTCGAGCTCGTCGCCAGCGCCCTCGGCGCGCGCATTTTGTGACATTTCCGCCGAGCCGCTGATCTAGGAGCCCCCGGGGGACCCCGTGTGGTCCTTCCCCCGCTGACGAGCGTAATCGCGAAACCGCTACGCGTGTGTGGCGGCTCTGTCGCGGTTCAGGAACTTCTCGACCGCGTCGGCGGTCTCCTCGTACGCGTCCCAGTAGACGACGTGGCCGCCAGAGACGCCGACGACCTCCAGGCGGTCGCCCAGCCGCCGCACGTAGTCGGCGAGCTGGTCCTCCCGGACGAGCCCGAACTCGGCCGCGTGCACGAGGAGGGAAGGGTCCGGAAGGACGGATGGCGGTGGCGGGTCCGTGCACAGCTCGCTGTAGGCCGTGACGACCGCGGCGCGCGAATACCGCCAGCGCAACGCGCCGTCTGCGCCGCGCTCGAGATGCTCGAGCGCGTCCTCTTCGACGAACTCGCGAGGCGTCCAGGTCGCCGTCATCAACCGCGCGTCGACGGCCTCTTCGGCGGTCGCAAACGACTGATCCTTCGCCGACGCTTCGGCGAAATCCTGCCCGACGTGGGGCAGAAGCTGAATCGCCGGGTCGAGTAGCACCGAGCGCTCGACGCGCTCCGGCGCTCGCGCGCAGAGCTCCAGCACCAGGCGCGCGCCGAAGCTGTGCCCGACCCACGCCGCCCGCTCCACCCCGGCCGCCTCGACCGTGTCGAGCACGTCCTCGACGTGCGTGGCGAGATTCCACGGCGGGTCGTACTCGGAGCGCCCGTGCCCGCGCAGGTCGGGAGCGAGCACTCGGTACCGCCCTGCCAGCCGATCCTCGGCGAGACGACTGAACCTGCGCCCATGCGCGGTGACTCCGTGCAGGCAGACGACAGCCGGAGCTTCGCGATCGCCCCATTCGTAGACGTGGAGGCGCATCAGAGTGCGCCGGAGAGCGAGGCGACGAACGGCGGTAGCGTCTCGCGCCAGTCGCCGAGGAGCGCGACGTCCGAGGCGTCGTCGTCGGGCTCGCTTCGCACGGTGACCAGCACGCCCGCCTTGACCGACGCGGCCGCGTGCTCGTACCCCGGCTCCGTCTCGACCGCGACGTAGAGGCGCGGGGCGACGGCGCGGCCAAGCAGTCCCAGCTGCCGGCCTCTCGAGACGAGCCCGGCCTCGCAGGCGCCGAGATCGCCGCCGAGCGCCGCGCCGAGCTCGGCCGCGTGCTCGCGCAGGACCTCGATTCCGGAGGTGCCGAGGCTCGCGCCGGCGGCCAGCACCGCGTCCGCCTCGTCGAGCTCGAATCCTCGCTCCGACTCGTCGCGCTCGATCAGGCGTGAGCTCGGCTCGGCGAGCCCTTCCAGGGCGAAAGCCCGGATCTCCGTCCCGGCCGCGTCGCGCGGCTCGAGCGGCTGGAACATTCGCGGTCGGACGGTCGCGAGCTGCGGTGTCGTTGCGCTCATGATCACGGACACGATGTTCCCGCCGTAGGCCGGCTTGAACTGGATGAGCCTGCCCGCGCGGTCGATGCCAAGATCGACGCAGTCGCCCGTCATCCCGAGCTCGAGCGCCCCTGCCGCGCGCGGGCCGTAGTCGCGCCCGCGGCTGCTGGCCGGAATCAACAGCGCATGCGGCCGCTCGCGCTCGAGCACCTGGCGAAGCGCGTCGGCCCAGACCGATGGCTCGTACCCGGCCAGGCGCGGATCGTCGACGGTCACGACCCGTTCGGCACCGCGCCGCGCCGCTTCGGCAGCCGCCTCCCCCAACCCGTGCCCGAGCAGGAGCGCGACGTTCGACCCGCCGAGCTTGCCTGCGAGCTCGCGTCCCTTCGCCAGGAGCTCGAGCGACACTCGCGCGGGTCTTCCGTCGACGAGCTCGACCATCGACCAGCAGTCGTACGACTCGCCGGGCTTCTCTCCGAGCCGCTCGGGCTTCTCCCACGCCGACGGCGCGACCTGCCGCTCAGACAGGAGCGATTTCACGCGCTCGGCTGCCGCCGCAGGGTCGGTGAAGGTCTCTCCAGCGCGCTCGGGCGAGACGTCTCGAACTGCAAGGACGCGGGTCGGCGAGCCTGTCTGCCCGAAGCGCTTGTCGTTCGGCTGCACGTCGGGCACGAGATCGGCGGCCGTCCAGACGACGATCCGGCCGTCGGCGTCTGCGACCGGTTCCGCGTCGAGGTCCACGCCGTCGGGAGGCGACGCGATGGAGCACAGAGCGGGAAGCGTGACCTCGTAGGTCTCCTCGCCTTCGTCTCCGAGCCGCCTGGCCCGCAGCGCTCCGTCGCTCGCCTCGAGCGAGACGGCTCCGGTGACCTGTGGGAAGTCCAGGAACGCGGCGACCTCGGGCGGCACCTGCCAGGTCTCGGAGTCGAGCGTCTTGCGCCCGCAGAGGACGAGGTCTGCGCCCTCCTTGCGGATCGCCAGCGCCAGCGCACGCGTCGTGCCGAGAACGTCGGCGAGCGCGAAGACCCGGTCGGAGAGATGGATGCAGCGGTCGGCGCCGACGGCAAGCGCCTGCCGCAGGGTCTCTTCGGCGGCGGGCGGGCCCATCGTCATCGCGATCACCTCGCCGCCGTACTGCTCCCGCAGCCGGGCCGCATGCGCGACCGCGTAGGCGTCGAAGCGGTTCAGCTCAAGCGGCACGCCCTCCCGCACGAGCGACTTCGTCTCGTCGTCGAAGCGAATCGCGTCGCCGCGCGGCACCTGTTTGACCAGGCAGACGATCTTCACGTCGGTGAGACTACCGGCCGTGCTCGGGGTGCTCTACGACATCCACGGGAACCTGCCCGCCCTTGACGCGGTGCTGGCCGAGGCGGAGCGTGAGGGCGTCGACCGCTGGCTCCTCGGCGGCGATTACGGCACCCCGAGCCCGTGGCCGCTCGAGACACTTGGTCGCCTCCGGGAGCTCGAGAACGCGACCTGGATCCGCGGAAACGGTGAGCGCTGGCTCCGCGAGCCGCCCGCCGATCGCCCGGAGGTGATGCAGGACTACGCGCTGTTCCGCGGCGACCTCCCGGACGAGGAGATCGACCGGCTCTACGCGCTGCCGCGGACGGCCGAGCTGGACGGGGTGCTCTACGTGCACGGCTCTCCGCTCTCGGACGTCGAGAGCTTCGCACCGCAGCCGGGCGATGAGGCGGACGAGATCCGGATGCTGGCCGGCGTGCGCGACCGGGTCGTCGTCTTCGGCCACAGCCACCAGCAGTTCCAGCGCCCGGGGCCCCACGGGACGACGCTCGTCAACCCGGGCAGCGTCGGAATGCCGCTCGACGGGGACCGCCGCTCCGCCTGGGCGGTCAGCCGCAGGCCCGGGGAGTTCGAGTTCCGTCGCACCGAGTACGACTGGGAGCGTGCAGCCGACGCGTTCCGTGGGCTGAGCGGCCGCTTCGGCCAGCTCGCGGCGCGGCGGATCGAGCTCGGCTCGGACTGACCGCGACCGCTGTGGGCTGAACGTCACACTCTCGGCGCAGTTCCGCGACAGACACTGGCGCCCGCGCTCGATACGCTCGCAGCGGGGAGGAGGCTGGGCGCGCCTTAACTAGGGGAGAGAGGAGCGGCTAGCCGGCGAGCGCCGCTTCGAGCTCGATCTCCACGCCGCCGAGGGCGTTCGAGACCGGGCAGCCCTTCTTTGCTTCCTCCGCTGCTGCGAGGAACGTCGCCTCGTCGATGCCGTCCACCTCGCCTCGCACCGTGAGGTGCATCGATGTGATGCGGAAGCCCGCGTCGGTCTGGTCGAGAGAGCAGACCGCGTCAGCCTCGATCCGCGTCGGCGGGTGCCCGGCCTGGGCGAGCCCGTGCGCGAGGGCCATCGACACACAGGTCGCGTGTGCGGCGGCGATCAGCTCCTCCGGGCTGGTCTTGCCGCCCGACTCCTCGAACCGGGAGGCGAACGTCACCTGCTGCCCAGTGATCGCGCCGCTGCCCGTGTCGAACCGGCCGGAGCCGTGGACGAGGTCGCCCTCCCAGGTCGCGTGCGCGTGCCGCTCAATCGCCATCGTGTGCTTCCTCCTCGCCTGACCCTGACGGTCGGTAGTAGGTGCGTCCCCGCAACGCTTCCGGCAGGTGCGCCTCCTCGAACCCGCGCGGATCGTCGTGCGGGTAAATGTAACCGGCTCCGCGCCCGAGCTGGCGTGCACCGCGATACCCGGTCCCTCGCAGCGCGTCGGGCGGTCGCTCGTGGCCGTGCTCCTGGACATCCGCGGTGGCCTCCTTCAGCGCCACGTAGGAGGCGTTCGACTTCGGCGCGCGTGCGAGGTAGATCGCGGCCTGGGCGAGGTTGAGCCGCGCCTCCGGGAGGCCGACGTGCTCGACTGCCTGCGCGGCGGCGACCGCGACGAGGAGCGCGCGCGGGTCGGCGTTCCCGATGTCCTCGGAGGCCAGCACGATCATGCGGCGCGCGATGAAGCGCGCATCCTCTCCGCCCTCGAGCATCGCCGCGAGGTAGTAGACGGACGCGTCCGGATCGGAGCCTCGCATCGACTTGATGAAGGCGGACGTGAAGTCGTAGTGGGCATCGCCGCCCTTGTCGTAGACGAGCGGTCGCTTGCGGGCCGCGTCCTCGACGTGCTCGGCCCGCAGCTCGCCGCCGTCGGATCGGGCCGTCTGGACGGCGACCTCCACGATGGTGAGCGCGTTCCGCGCATCCCCGCCCGCGCGCACGGCGACCAGCTCCACCAGCTCGTCGTCGAGCTCGGCGCCGAGGGCCGTCGCGCCGCGCCGCACGATCTGCGCGAGCTCCTCCTGCGACAGCGAGCGAAGCTCGTAGACCTGGCAGCGCGAGAGCAACGCCGAGTTGACCGAGAAGTACGGGTTCTCGGTGGTCGCGCCGATCAGCGTGAGGAGCCCCTCCTCGACACCCGGGAGGAGCGCGTCCTGCTGTGCCTTGTTGAACCTGTGGATCTCGTCCAGGAAGAGGATCGTCCGCTGGCCGGTGCCGCCGAGCCGATCACGCGAGCGCGCGAGGACCTCGCGCACGTCCGAGACCGTCGCCGACACCGCGGAGAGCTCCTCGAAGGCGCCGCCGGTGCTCTCGGCGACGATTCGCGCGATGGTCGTCTTCCCGGTTCCCGGCGGCCCGAAGAGGATCATCGAGCCGACGCGGTCCTCGGCGATCGCGAGCCGCAGCGCCGATCCCACCCCGAGAGCCTGCTCCTGACCGACGAACTCGTCGAGCGTGCGCGGCCGCAACCGCAGCGCGAGCGGCGCGAGATCGCGGATCCGCTCCTGGGCTGCGTCGCCGAAGAGATCGCTCACGTCGCGAGAAGTATGCTCCGGCCGTGGAGGGTCACGAAGCGGAGGACTTCAGCGCGCCCGTCCTCGAGGGCGACGCCGCGAGCGACTACGAGCGCTACCTGCGGACCGACGAGCTGCTCGCGCTGCAGAAGATGCCCGCCGAGCAGGCGCACCGGGACGAGCTGCTATTCCAGACCGTCCACCAGGCGTCGGAGCTCTGGCTCAAGCTCGCCTGGACCGAGGCCGAGGAGGCGACCGCGCTAATCGAGCGGGAGGACCTGGCCGCGGCCGCGCGCCTTCTCCGCAGGAGCGTGCTGGCCGTCCAGTACGTGATCGCCCAGCTGGACATGCTCGAGCAGATGTCGCCGTGGGAGTACCAGACGATCCGCAAGGTGCTCGGGCACGGGAGCGGCTTCGACTCGCCGGGGTTCCGCGAGATCCGCCGGGTCACGCCGCAGCTGGGCCAGGCGTTCTTCGGCCTCATTCGCGCGCGCGGCCTGACGATCGTCGACGTCTACCGTCAGGGCCGCGCGCACGAAGACCTGTACCAGCTCGCCGAGCTCCTGATCGCCTGGGACGAGCACATCTCGCTCTGGCGCATGCGGCACTACCTGGTTGTCGCGCGCGTGATCGGCGATCAGGTCGTAGGCACGCAGGGCACGCCGGTCGAGCTGCTGGGCGGTCTGATCAAGCAGCGCTTCTACCCCGAGCTCTGGCAGGCGCGCAACAAGCTCACGCAGCTCTCCAACGAGGAGGACTGAACGGCTCTCGGCGCGGCTCTTCGTGACGAGACCGCCGAGCTCCTCCGGGAGCTGATCCGGCTCGACACGGTCAACCCGCCGGGAAACGAGACGCTCGCGGCGGAGCTCCTGCGCGACTACCTCGCCGCGAACGGAGTCGAGAGCCAGCTCTACGCCAAGGTTCCCGAGCGGGCGAACCTCGTCGCGCGGATTCCCGGTCGGGGGGATGGGCCGAGCCTGCTGCTCCTCTCGCACACCGACACGGTCGTCGCCGATCCGGCCGAGTGGCAGGTCGATCCGTGGTCGGCGGAGCTTCGTGACGGCGAGATCTGGGGCCGTGGCGCGCTCGACATGAAAGGTGAGGTCGCGGCGAGTGCGGTCACCCTCGCCTCGCTCTCGCGTGAGGACTTTCGGCCGGCCGGCGACCTGATCTTCGTCGCGGCCGCCGACGAGGAGGTCGGCGACGACTTCGGCCTGCCGTGGCTCTGCCGCGAGCACCCGGACGCGATTCGCGCCGACTACGCGCTCAACGAGGGCTCGGGCGAGCGCGTCGAGCTCGGCGGGCGCGCCTTCTACCTGTGCTCGACCGCCGAGAAGATGAGCTCGCCGTTCCGCCTGACGGTGCACGGCCGCGCGGGCCACGCCTCGATGCCGGGCATCGCGGACAACGCGCTGGCCAAGGCGGCGCCGCTGATCGAGCGCCTCGCCGCGTATCGCGCCGAGCCGCAGCTGGGGCCCGAGACCGAGGCCTTGGTGCAGGCGGTCGTCGGCCAGTCGCTGGAAGCTCCGCAGGTGCTGGAGCTGGCGCGCGACCTCGATCCGTTCGCAGCCGAGCTGGTCGAACCGCTGCTGTCGCTGACGCTCTCGCCGACGATGATCTCCGCCTCCGAGCGGCGGAACGTGATCCCTTCCGTCTGCGAGGTCGACGTGGACTGCCGCCTGCTTCCCGACCAGACGCAGGCCGAGGCCGAGCAGATCATCCGGTCGGTTCTCGGCGAGGGGGACTACGAGTTCGAGTGGACCGACGGCCGTGGCGGGACGCGCTCACCGCTGCAGACGCCGCTCTGGGACGCGGTCGAGAGCTTCGTCGCCGAGGAAGAGCCCGGCGCGACGGTCGTGCCGCTGCTGGTTGCGGGGTTCACGGACAGCCACTGGCTGCGGGAAGCGTTCGGAACCGTCGCGTACGGCTTCTTCCCGATGCGGACGATGGATCCCCAGCTCGCAGCTCGTCTGGTGCACTCGGCCGACGAGCGGGTTGCGGTCGAGGACCTCGAGCTGGGCGTGCGCTGCTTCCGCCACGTCGCTCGGACGCTCCTGGCCTGACGCCCGCCCCGCCCGTGGTTTCGCAGCTCGGGGCGGCAGGTCCCAGTAGCCTCCTCCCCGCTGCGAGCGTAACGAGGAAACACGCACGCAGGGGTGACGCAACTGTGCCGAAAGTGGTGCGGCTCCATGTGCCCGCGCTACGCTCTTGGGATGGCCGCCCGCGACCGTGAAGAGAAGATCCGCCTCGGCGGGATGGCGCTGATGAACGGCGTGCTCGTGCACGGCCCGAACGCCTGGGCCTGCGCCGTCCGTACTCCCACCGGTGAGCTCGAGGTCGCCGCGAGGTACAAGAGCCTTCGCGCCAACGAGGTCGCCTCACCCCTCCTTCGCGGGCCGGCGAGGTTCGTCGAGATGTTCGCGCTGCTGCCCGCGGTCCGGCGAGCGCTTCCCTCGGCGCGGCTGCCGTTTCAGCGCGCGGAGGTGATCGGCTCGATGCTCGCGGGCGCGCTCGCCGTCCGGGCCATTCGTGGATCCAACCGGCTCAGCCCGCTCGTGCGCGAGCTCCTCTCCGGGCTCGTCTCGGCTTTGCCCGCGGCGCTCGCTCTCCGCGGTTCCGAGCTCGCGGCGTACCACGGCGCCGAGCACATCTCGATCGGCAGCTACGAGCAGGGCTCTCCGCACGCTCGCGAGCACGAGCGCTGCGGCTCCCACATGCTCGGCCCGCTCCTCGTGAGCTCCGCGATCGGCGGCGCAATCGCTTCGCGCGCGCCCGTCAACCTGCGCGGGCCGGCTCGCCTCGCGGCCCAGGTCGCCGCCCTCGCCGCGACCACGGAGCTCTTCGGCTGGATGGTGCGGAATCCGGAACACCCGCTGGCGCAGACGCTCTCCAGGCCCGGCCACGAGCTCCAGCACCGCTTCGCGACCGCGGAGCCGACTCCCGAGCAGCTCGAGGTGGCCGAGGCCGCGCTGGCCGCCTGCCTCGAGCTCGAGCTCGCCCATGGAGCGGACCCGAACTAAGGCGCCGCTCGGCGGTGTCGACCTCGGGCCGTGTGGGCTTTGCCCGGACGGCCGTCTGAAATGCACGATCGATCCGTAAGACGCCTCGCAAAGGCGGGAGGTCGCCTTCCGCCGGAGGTCTTCGAGCTCCCCGTCGAGAAGATGCGGGAGGGCTACTACACCGACGCGTACTTCAACCACACGCGCCAGGTGCTGCTGCGCGACGATCGCCACCCGCGCGTCGTGATGCAGGTCTTCCAGAAGAAGCACGCGTACCTGGGCGGAGTCGACGAGGCCATCGCGATCCTCACGCTCTGCGCCGAGGACTGGGACGACCTGACCGTCCACGCCCTCCGCGACGGCGACCAGCTCGAGCCCTACGAACCGGTGCTCACGATCGAGGGCGACTACACGGGCTTCGCGCACCTCGAGACCGCGTACCTGGGGGTGCTCGCCAGGCGGACGCTGATCACGAGCAACGTCGTCCGCGTCCTCGAGGCCGCGAACGGCAAGCCGATCATCTTCATGCCTGCCCGCCACGACCATCACCGCGTCCAAACCGGGGACGGCTACGCGGCCTGGATCGCAGGCCAGGTCGTCGGCGCCGAGATCGGCGTCACCTCGGAGGCCCAGGCCTCGTGGTGGGGCGGCCGGGGGGTCGGCACGGTCCCCCACGCGCTGATCGGCTCGTACGGCGGGAACACGGTGCTCGCGGCGACCAAGTTCGCCGAGCACGCGGATCCCGACATCAGCATCACGGTCCTGGTCGACTTCGACAACGACTCGGTCAAGACTGCACTCGAGGTCGCGCGCGCGCTCGGCCCGCGGCTCTGGGGTGTGCGGCTCGACACCTCCGAGAAGCTCGTCGACCGGTCGCTCTGGGACGAGATGGGCGACTTCGACCCGCGCGGCGTCAACGAGCGGCTCGTGCGGAACGTGCGGGAGGCGCTCGACCGCGACGGCTTCGAGCGGGTGAAGATCGTCGTCTCCGGCGGCTTCACCGTTGAGCGGATCCGCGACTTCGAGACCCGCGGCGTGCCGGTCGACTCCTACGGCGTCGGCTCCGCGCTCATCCGCGGCGAGAACGACTTCACCGCCGACATCGTCATGACGGACGGCCGCCGCTCGGCCAAGGCGGGCCGCGCCTACCGCGCGAGCCCTCGCCTCGAGCTCGTCGACTGAGCCCATGATCGAGCCGCCGCTCGTCACGCGGGCTCGCGAGCTGGAGCGTGAGCTCGGCTTCGAGCGCTCATCGATACCGGAGGTCGGCCGGCTGCTCCATGTGCTCGCAGGCCAGCGAGGCCGGTCGCGTGTCGGCGAGCTCGGCACCGGGTGCGGCGTCGGCGCGGCCTGGATCGTCTCGGCGCTTCCGCCGACGGTGCCGTTCGTGACCGTCGAGCTCGACGCGCAGCTCGCCCAAGCGTCCGCCTCGCTCTTCGCCCGCGACAAGAACGTCACGGTGCTCCACGGCGACTGGCACGAGCTGATGCCCGCCGAGGCGCCGTTCGACCTCCTCTTCTACGACGGTGGCGGGAAGCAGCACCCCGAAGTGGACGGCGAGGACGTCGCCGGACTGCTCGCGCCTGGCGCAACGATCGTGATGGACGACCTGACGCCCGGGCGCGGACCGCACGACGTTGTGCGCGAGTTCTGGCTCAACCATCCGCAAATCGCGGCGATTGAGCTCCTGACGACGCCCGGGACCGCGGCGATCGTCGGCACCCGCACCGGTTGACGCGGCCGCGAAAGCGACCCATAACGAGACAGGATGGATTGGTTGGTCGTCCTCCGCGACGAGATCGCGAACTGGTTGCCGCTGCTGTTTGCGGTGATGCTCTTCCTGATGGTCTACATCCTGTGGCGCACGCTGCAGGTGATGCCGCGCGTGACCGCTGCGAAGACCATGGTCTCCTACTCGTCCATCACCTGGGACGACGTCGCCGGCCTCGAGGAGGCGAAAGGCGAGCTCGCGGAGGTGGTCGACTTCCTGCGCGATCCCCAGCGGTTCGGGCGCCTGGGCGCGCGTGTGCCGAAGGGGATCCTGCTCTACGGACCACCGGGGACGGGCAAGACGCTGCTCGCGCGCGCGATCGCGCACGAGGCGGGCGCCCGTTTCTTCGCGCAGAGCGCGTCGGCGTTCGTCGAGATGTTCGCGGGCCTCGGCGCTGCCCGGATCCGCAAGCTGTTCGAGGAGGCACGCAAGAACGCACCCGCAATCATCTTCATCGACGAGCTCGATGCGGTCGGCGCGCAGCGCACCGGCCACGGCTTCTCGCGGGAGCAGGACCAGACGCTGAACCAGCTGCTCGTCGAGCTCGACGGCTTCGAGTCGCGTGACCAGATCGTGGTCATGGGCGCGTCGAACCGGCTCCAGGATCTTGACGCCGCGCTCCTGCGGCCGGGACGCTTCGACCGGCAGGTGCTGGTCGCGGCTCCGGATCTTGCGGGACGCGAGGAGATCCTCGAGGTCCACACGCGCGGCAAGCCGCTCTCCGACGACGTCGACCTGAAGGCCGTCGCGCGGCAAACGGCGGGCCTGACCGGTGCGGAGCTCGAGAACATCGCCAACGAGGCGGCCATCTTCGCCGGTCGCGACGATCAGAATCAGCTCACCCAGCGCAACTTCGACGACGCGATGGAGCGCGTCGTCGCAGGGCTCCAGCAAAAGCGTGTCGTGACGGAGAAGGAGCGGCGGATCCTCGCCTACCACGAGGCGGGCCACGCGGTCATGTCACACCTGACCGGTGACCTCCTTCCGGTGCACAAGGTCACGATCGTCTCGCGCGGGCATGCGCTCGGCTACACGCTCAACCTCCCGAGCGAGGAGCGCTATCTGCACACGACCGAGGAGTTCGAGGACCTGCTGAAGGTCTACCTCGCCGGGCGCGCAGCAGAGCAGGTCGTCTTCGGGCGCGTGACGAACGGCGCGGCGAACGACCTCGAGAAGGCAACCGAGCTGACTCGCGCGATGGTGTTCGACTTCGGCATGTCGAGCGCGGCGAACTCGCGCACGATGCGCGCCGACAACTACGCGCTCTCCGAGGCGACCAAGCGGCTGCGCGACGAGGAGCAGGCGCGCCTCACCGACGAGGCCTTCCACGAGGCGCTGCGCCTGCTGCAGAAGCACCGGGCCGCGCTGGACCGGATCGCGCTGGCGCTGCTGGACAAGGAGACGCTCGACAAGCGCGAGCTGGCCGAGCTGCTCGAGGGCACAGAGGCGGAGTCCCGCTCCTCGGAGACCGTCGGCACCGTCCGTGTGGTCGCTGCCGACTGAGCGAACCTCGATAGCATCGGCGGCGTGGAGCCGCGCGGAATCCATCATCTCGGTGTCGCTGTCGAGGATCTCGACGAGGCGGTCGCCACGTACGAGCGCCTCTTCGGCGCGGCCCTCGAGCGGCGCGAGACCGTTCCGGAACAGGGCGTCGAGGCTGCCTCGCTCCGGATCGGCTCCGACCGCGTGGAGCTGCTTGCGTCGCTCGGCGAGGACACGCCCGTCGGCAAGTTCCTCGATAAGCGCGGACCCGGAATGCACCACGTGGCGTTCGAGGTCGACGACGTCGGCGCCGCCCTCGGTGATCTCGCGGCTGGAGGCGCGCAGCTGATCGACGAGCAGCCGCGCCACGGGCTCTTCGGGCTCCAGGTCGCGTTCGTCCACCCGGACTCGTTGAACGGCGTTCTCGCGGAGGTGGTCAGCAGTGGTTGACGAGCGGATCCGGATCGAGATTGGCTTCGACGGCGGCCAGGTGATGGGCTCGATCGTCGCCGGGCAAGCGGCCGAAGATCTCGAGCGTGCGCTGAACGGCGACGGCGACGGCGCGTTCGCGTTCGAGGCGGAGGACGGCCGCTACACGGTTTCCCTGCGGCGCGTCGTCTACGTGAAGCGCTTCACGCGCGAGGCGCGCGTCGGCTTCACGCCTGCGTAGCCGCACGTGCTCCAGATCGGGATCGTCGGGCTGCCCGGCTCTGGACGCTCGACGCTGTTCTCCACGCTCGTCGGCGGCCCTGGGTCACTCGGCGTCGTGCCGATTCCCGATGAGCGGCTCGACGCGGTCGCGCAGACGGTCGGCTCGGAGAAGACGACCCCGGCGACACTCCAGGTGGTCGACGTCCCCGGGGCGGGCCCGGCGCTGCTCGGGAACCTCCGCAAGGTCGACGCGCTGCTCGCCGTCGTGGACGGGTTCTCCGGTGCGCGCGATCCGTCGGCCGACGTCGAGGCGATCGGCCTCGAGCTGATCGTCGCCGACCGCGACCACGTGGAGAAGCGCCTCGAGCGCGTGCGGACACAGGCGAAGTCGGGCGATCCTGCGTTGAGGGACGAGGTCGCCGCGCTCGAGGGGATACTGGCCCATCTCGAGGCCGGCGAGCCGTTGTCCTCGTATGGGCAGCCGCCTCCGCCGGAGCTCGAGCCGCTGACCACGAAGCCGCTCGTCGTGATCGAGAACGGGCCGGGCGGGATCGATCTGAAGCTCGAGGCCGAGCTGGCCGAGCTGCCCGTCGAGGAGGCGGCCGAGTACCGCGACGGGCCGTCCGCGTTCGAGGCCGTCCTCCGGGAGGTCTTCCAGGCCGCCGACCTGATTACGTTCTTCACGGCGGGCGACAACGAGGCGCGGGCGTGGACGCTCGACCGCGGAGAGACCGCGCTCGATGCGGCCGCCGCGGTGCACACGGATCTGGCACGCGGGTTCATCCGCTGCGAGGTCATCGCCTGGAAGGACCTCGTCGAGTGCGGCTCCCATGCCGAGGCCGCGCGCCGCGGGCTTCAGCGTGTGGAGGGGAAGACGTACATCGTCGCCGACGGCGACGTGCTCAACGTGCGCTTCGCCGTCTAGCGGCTCTCAGCAGCAGCCGCAGTCGCAGCTCTCGTCGCAATCGCATCCACAATCGCAGCGCATCGATCCTCCTCTCGCTCGTTGGTTTGCACCGATGATACATTGATAAACGTCGATGCAACAGCTGAAGGTGCTCGAGCAACCGTGCTGCGCCCCAGGAGCGCCGCCCCTTCGGCCGGCGGTCGCGGCGCAGCTCGCGCGGCGGTTCAAGGCGCTGTCCGATCCGGCGCGCGTCGCGATCGTCAACCAGCTCGCGGGCGCGGACGAGCTGTGCGTGTGCCAGCTGCGGCTGGGGCTCTCCCAGCCGACGGTCTCGCACCACCTGCGGATCCTGCGAGAGGCGAGGCTGATCGAGGTTGCGCGGAAACGCGGAACCTGGGTCTACTACCGGCTCATGCCCGAGACGGTAGAACAGCTCGCATTCGCGCTCGGTGGCGTGCCGGCGGCCTGATGAGCGACCTGCCGCGCGCGTACTTCGTCTGCATCGGGAACGCAGGCCGCTCGCAGATGGCGCAAGCCTTGTACGAGCGCCGCGGCGGCGAGGCCCGCTCGGCGGGATCGCATCCTGAAGACGAGTTGCACCCGCAGGTCGTCGAGGCGATGCGCGAGGTCGGGGTCGACATCTCCGACCGGCGCCCGAAGGGGATCGCGCCCGAGGACGTGGAGTGGGCGGAGGTCGTCGTGACGATGGGCTGCGGCGACGCGTGCCCGGTGCTCCCCGGGAAGCGGTACCTGGACTGGAACCTGCCCGATCCGATCGGCGCGCCGATCGAGGAGGTTCGCGTTCTCCGCGACGACATCGAACGCCGGGTCGGCGAGCTCGCCTAGCGGGAGGCGCCACGCCGGCGCGCCCCGAAAATGCTTCACGCGCGCGCGTGATCAATTCGTTCCCCCGGGGGCCTTCGGCCCTTTACCCCCGTTTTGAGCCTAGCCGCGAAATCGTCACGCGTGTGTGACCGGAATGTGCCGAGGGTGTGACGATTTCTCCCGGCGCCGCGGGAGCCGCTAGTCGACCGGGCGCGTAGCGGCAGTCGCGTCCAGCTGGTTCGCGTGGTAGAGGACCGCCGCCTCGGCGGTTCGCGCGGCGCGGGCCTCGTGGTGCACAGCAACGGCATGGAGGAGCTCGGCCCGCACCTCCGCATCCAGGGCCTGCGCCCGCTCCTCGATCAGCCGCAGGCCGAGGTGAACGTGACCGAGGAGCCGCCCCTCCTCCGTCGCGCGGAACGTCGGCCCGCGCTGCAGCTCGAGCGTGCGGCCGACGTCGTGCAAGAGCGCGGCGGACAGGACGAGATCGGCGCGCAGGCGCGGGTGCAGCTGCGCTGCCTCCCGGCAGAGCGTTGTCACGCCGACCGTGTGCTCGAGCAACCCGCCCGCGTACGCGTGGTGCGTCTCGGCGGCAGGCAGCTCCCGCAGGGCCTGACGCAGCGGCCCGTCGGCGACGAACCGCCCCACGGTCTCCCGCAGGCCCGCGTGCGAGATCTCGCCTGCCAGGAACTCGAGAAAGCCGTCGAGCTCGTCCGCGTCGCGCCGCATGGCCGGCACGAGCTGCGCCGGGTCGGCCTCGGCTGCCTCTAGCGAGCGGACCTCGAGCTGGAGCCGGTCGCGGAAGCGCTCGACTCGTCCGAGCACGCGCACGGCATCGCCCTCACCGAACCGTCCGTCGAGCAGCTCGACGTCGGCCCAGACCCTCGCCTCGATGCGCCCGCTCGAGTCGACGAGCTCCAGCGCGAGGTAGGGGGCGCCGGCCCGCGTTCGTCGTCGCTCCTTCCGCGCAACCGCGTAGATGCCCTCGACCGTCCGGTCCTCGGCGAGGGACGCGATTGCAGCGCTCACGGCACGAGTCTAGGCGCGAAACCGGATGCTAGGCTCGCCCGCGATGGCCCACGTCAAGCCGTTTCGCGCCGTCCGCTACTCGGAGCATGCGGGGCCACTCGAGATGCTCGTCGCGCCCCCGTACGACGTCATCTCGGACGAGGAACGCGAGGAGCTCGGAGCCCGGAATCCGCACAACGTCGTTCACCTGACCCTGCCCGAGAGCGAGGCCGAGGCCGGCCGGCTCTGGCGGGAGTGGCGAGGCGACGGCGTCCTGCTCGACGACGATGAGCCCGGCTTCTGGTGGCTCTCGCAGGAGTACATCGGGCCCGACGGCGTGGCCCGCACGCGCGAGGGGCTCGTCGCCGCGCTGTGCATCGAGCCCTACGAGAATCGCGTCGTCCTTCCGCACGAGCGCACGCACCGCGGCCCGAAGGAGGGTCGCCTGCGTCTGCTGCGCGAGGTTCGCGTACAGCTCGAACCGCTCTTCTTCCTCCACGAGGGGCCGTCACCGGCGAGTCGCCCTGAGCGAGAGCCCGACCTCGAGGTCGAAGGTGCGCGGCTCTGGCGGCTCCCCGCCGACCGGATCCCGGAGGCATTCGCCGACCGGCAGGTCCTGATCGCCGACGGACACCACCGCTACGAGACTGCGCTCGCCTACCACGCCGAGACCGGCACACCGGAAAGCGCCTACGTCCTGGCCGTCCTAGTGAGCCTCGACGACCCCGGGTTGATGATCTTCCCGACGCATCGCATCTTCGAACACGAGCCCGGCGAGAAGCTGCCGGCGAAGACGCGGCTTCCTGATCCTGGAGCGGCGCTGCGTGCGCTTGACGAGGCGCCGATCGATCGCGCCGCGGCGGTCGTCTATCGCAACGGTGACTCCGAGCTGGCCGTCGACGGGGAGGGCGAGCTCGACGTTCAGCTCGTCGACCGGCTCGGCCACGAGGGCATCAGCTACACGCCGGACTGGGAGGAGGCGGTGCGCGCGGTCGACTCGGGCGAGGCGGCCGTCGCCGTCCTGATGCGTCCAACGCGGATCGCGGATGTCTTCGCCGTCGCGCAGCGCGGCGAGACGATGCCACAGAAGAGCACCTACTTTTACCCGAAGCTCGTCTCCGGCCTTCTTTTCCTGCCGCTTTGAACGAGTGGCTCGCCCTCTGCCGGGAGGCGACCGAGGACGTGCGCGGCGTGCTCCGCGACCTGCCGACCCGGACCGAGCGCGAGCCGGTCGTCGGCGACGGGGAGGGCGGCGACGAGACCACTGCGGTGGACGCGGCGGCCGAGCGCGTGATCATCGAGCGGCTGCGCGCCATCGACGGCGCGACGATCGTCTCAGAGGAGGTGGGCGAGCTGAAAGGCGACGGGCAGCTGCGGATCGTCGTCGACCCGATCGACGGCTCGCTCAACGCGAAGCGCGGGATCCCGTTCTTCTCGCTCTCGGTCGCGATCGCGGACGGCGAGACCATGGACGACGTGCTCTTCGGCTACGTCTACGACTTCGGGAGCGGCGAGGAGTGGACGGCCGAGCGAGGCGGCGGCGCGCGGCTCAACGGCGAGCCGCTCGGAGACATCCATCCGCGGGAGGAGATCGAGATCCTCTCCTTCGAGGCGACGCTGACCTCGTTGGTCGCCGAGAAGGCGCCGGCCGTAGCCGACCTCGCCTACCGCCTGCGGATCATGGGGTCGCTGGCCCTGTCGCTCTGCCATCTCGCGGACGGGCGTGTGGACGCGGTCTGCTCGCTGAAGGCCGCGCGCGCCGTGGACATCGCCGCCGCGCAGCTGCTGGTTCGCGAGCGGGGGATCGCGATCGAGCTCCCGGACGACCCGCCGTTCGGCGCCGCGCCGCTGGACATCACCGGGCGCTCGCGGGTCGTCGCAGCGGCGACCCCTGCGGTCTGCAACGGGCTGTACGCGGCGCTCTCGCGCTAGAGCGCGAGCGGCGACCTGCTGCTCCGCTGACTGGAAGCGCGCCTCGGGCCAAAGGCACTCCGCTAGGCTCAGCTAGGAATGGCAGCCAACCGCGAAGAGATCCTCAAGGCGCTCGAGGCGGTCATCGACCCGGAGCTCAAGCGGAACGTTGTCGAGCTCGACATGGTGAGGGACGTCCGGATCGAGGGCGGCGACGTCACCGTCGAGCTCGCGCTCACGGTCGCGGGCTGCCCGCTCCGGGCGAGCTTCGAGGAGCAGGTGGCCCAGGCGATGGCGCCGGTTGACGGCGTCGAGCGCGTGCAGCTCGAGTTCGGCGTGATGACCCCCGAGGAGCGCTCAGCGCTGACCGCGCGCCTTCGCGGCTCGGTCACCGAGCGGACGAAGGGGATCGCGCTCGACCGCTCGACGCGCGTGCTCGCGATTGCGAGCGGCAAGGGCGGCGTCGGCAAGTCGACGCTCAGTGCGAACCTGGCGGCCGCGTTCTCGCGCGCAGGCCAGCGGACCGGGATCCTCGACGCCGACATCTACGGCCACTCGATCCCGCACCTGCTCGGGATCGACCAGAAGCCCGTCGCCGTCGACCGGATGATCGTGCCGCCGGTGCGCGGCGACTTGAAGCTGATGTCGATCGGGTTCTTCCTCGACGACAACCAGCCGGTGATGTGGCGCGGCCCGATGCTGCACCGCGCGCTCGAGCAGTTTCTGACCGACGTCCACTGGGGCGAGCTGGACACGCTCGTCGTGGACATGCCGCCCGGGACAGGGGACGTCTCGATCTCGCTCGGCCAGCTACTGCCGCGCGCCGAGGCCGTGATCGTCACGACCCCGCAGCCGCTCGCGCAGGAGGTCGCCGCGCGCGCGGCGCTGATGGCGCAGAAGACGAACATGCGCCTGCTCGGCGTGGTCGAGAACATGAGCAGCGAGACGTTCGGGACCGGCGGCGGAGACCGGCTGGCCGAGGATCTGGGCGTTCCGCTCCTGGGTCGGGTGCCGCTCGATGTACGCCTGCGCGAAGCGGGCGACGCGGGCCAGCCGATCGTCGAGAGCGATCCGGACTCGGAGCCGGCGCGCGCGATCACGGCGATCGCAGAAGCCGTGGCCGCAACGAAGCGTGAAGAGGGCGTCGGGATCGTGAAGGCCCTGCCCGTCCTCTCCTGAGAACTACACACTCGCAGCAAACTCGAAGGGCGCCCCTAGGGGCGCCCTCCGCGGTTCCAGCGGACCCCGGGGCTTTTACTTGAGCCCCGCTGAAACTACTGATATGACGCCGCCGGCGGGGAAATTGCCGCTCGCCTTCGTAAGGATTTCGTGAAATGCGGCCCGACGAAGGGCAGGTCGTCCGAAAGCTCGCAGATCTCGGGTTCTCCGAGGCCGACGCCCGCACGCTCGCCGACCACTTTCTCGAAGCCGAACGGCGGGGCAAACAGGGCCACGGGCTCTCGCGGGTCGAGTGGCTGACGGGCTTCCCCGGCCTCGATCCGACGGCACGCCCCGAGCGGCTTGTGCACCAGAGCACATACGAGCGCTGGGACGGGAACGGCGCGCTCGGCTACCTCACGCTGGCCGCGATCGTCGAGGCGCAGCTCGCCTCGCCGCCGTCCGAGGCGCGGCTCGTCGTGGCGCAGCGCTGCTTCCCGACCGGGATGCTCGGCTACTGGGCGCGCAAGCTCGCCGACGGAGGCCTCGTCGCCGCTCTGACGGCAACGTCACCGCCACGGCTGGCCCATCCCGACGGCGGGCCGAAGCTGGTGGGCACGAACCCGCTCGCGATCGCGATCCCGAGCTCGGACGGGAATCCGATCGTCACGGACGTCTCGATGGGCGAGGTGACCTACGGAGACGTGATCGCAGGTGCGGCCACCGAGGAGCAGCTTGTGCCGTTCGGCGGGGAGCACGCGCACAAGGCGTTCGCACTTGCGCTCGGGTTGCAGCTGCTCGTCGACGCGCTCGTGTCCGAGCCCGGCTACGGCGCGGTGCTGCTCGTCGCCCGCCCGGAGGCCGACCCGGTGCCGGAGCTACGAGCCCGCGCCGTTGGTGTGCGCTTGCCCGGTCATCGCTAGAAACCGCGGGTCGTCGAAGACCCCCTCGAAGTCCTCGTCCTGGGGCGCGTACTTCGCGACCACCTGCGGGTCGATCTCGGCCGCCCGCTCGAGCCGGTCCAGGGCGGCGTCCGTATTCCCCATCCGCATCTCGAAGCAGGCGTAGTTGTAGTGGCCCTGCCAGGCGTCCGGGTAGGCGGCGAGGCCGGCCTCGAGCTCCTCGCGGGCGGAGTCGGCGTCGCCTCCGTCAAGGCGCGAGAAGGCCGCGAACGACCACTCCCACCCGGAGGGCTGGAAGACCTCGCCGGGCTTCGCGCCGATTCCGAGCACCGTCGTGCCCGGCTCGGCGGCGATCGCGCCCCGCAGCGTCCCGGGCGGGCAGTGCACCAGGGTTCCCGCCGGCGCGTCGTGCTCGTCGCCGTCGAGCATGAAGGTCGCGCGGCCCGTGAGCACGACGTACAGCTCCTCGTGGCCGTTCTCTTCGCGGTGCTCCTCGACGACCCGCTGCCCGGCCTCCTCGGCCGTGTAGGCGTTCACCCCGAAGGCCTGGATGTCGAACCGGCGCCGGACCGGGCGCCATGTCAATCCCTCCTGGTTCGTGATCGGATACCGGTCCAGGTCGTCGATGCTCGCCACGCCGTACGTCCGCTCGCTCACGACTGCCTCCTCAGCTCTTCGAGCACGACGGGATCGACACGCTCGATGCCGTCAACGCGCTCCTCGAGGTTTTCATTCGCCGACCAGCGGAAGAACGCCTCGCCGAGGTCGCCCTCGTAGCCGATTCGCGCGAGCCGCTCGCCCAGCTCGGCAGCCAGCGCGTCATCGACGTCCAGCCATTCGGCTGGCGGCGTCTTGCCGAAGATCGCCTGGTGCATGACGTAGATGCGGCGGAGCTCCTCGAGCGGCCTCGGGTGCTCGTCGACGCGCAGGTCGACGACGCTGTCGGAGAGGCCCGCGTAGCCGCCGTCCCGCTCGACGACCAGGATCGCCGCCGACTGCTGGCCGCGGCTGTCGCCCCCGGCCGCCTGGGCCGCGTCGAGGCAGTCGAGCAGCCGCTCGGCCAACGGGCCCGTGCTCGCCTCGAACGTCTCGGCGATGGCGTCGACCGTGGCGGCGGAGACGAGGATGTTCCCCTGCGCGGCGTAACCGGCGCCTGTGCGCCCGCCGGCCCAGTCCAGGCACTCGCTGCCTGTGTGGCTTGCCCCACGGCCCTCAGCGTCGACCACGCCGAGCTGGCGGTGGTCGCGGCCCTCGTCGGCGGCGGTCAGGAGCTCGACCACCTGCTCGGCGCTCTTGCCTTCGCGGAGGAGGGCGAGCCCATCCGGCCCGTAGCGCGGGTTCGCGTAGGCCTGGGTCGCGATCGCGCCGACGCCCGGCTCGGCCCAGGGGACGACCGACCCGACGCCGAGGAACTTCGACTGCGTCGCGACGCCCCACTGGCCCGCGTCGAGGTCGCACGCGGCGATCGAGTAGGTCGAGCCACGACAAAGCCGAGGCGCCGACTCGGCGGCGCCGACCAAAGAGGCCGCGCGGGCTTGGCCCGTGCGACCGTCTGACGAACCTTCTTGGAAGCAACGAGCCTCGGTCCCTTCGCTGAGCGGTTTCTAGCCATACGTGAGCTCGGTCAGGTCGAGGTCGAGCAGCTCGCGGTGTTCCTCTGGAACGACGCACGCAGGCCACCTCCGGGCGGGCGAGCGCCGCCTTGACCTCCGTCGGCCGAGCACGCGCGGACGACGACCGGCCGCCCCGCGTCGTGCGCCTCCTTCAGGGCCGCCGTGTCGGACACGCCGTCGAGCACGAGCGCGTCGTCGAGCTCGAGCTCGCCCTCGACCGCGATCTCCGGAACCGTGCGGCCGCTAGCTCCGAACCAGCGTTCCCTCAAACCGTGGTCGTCTCCCCCGGCTCGAGCACGATCACCTCGACCCCGGATGCCTTCTCCTTCAGCTCGTCCGGTGAGCCGGCGAGCAGCGGGAACGTGCCGTAGTGGCACGGGATGCAGCGCTTCGCCCCGATCAGCTCGAGCGCGACCGCGGCCTCGCGCGGGTCCATCGTGAAGTGCCCGCCGATCGGCAGGACGGCGAGGCCCGGCGAGTAGATCCGCCCGATCAGCTGCATGTCGCCGAACACACACGTGTCTCCGGCGAAGTAGATCGACGTCCCGTTGTCGAACTCGAGCACGAGCCCGGCCGCCTCGCCCAGGTAGGCGCCGTCATCGGTCGAGCTCGAGTGGAACGCGTTGACGATCGTGAACCTGACGCCGCCGGCCTCGACGGTCCCGCCCTTGTTTGGCCCGGGCATCTCGTCGATCTCCGCGCCCTGCTTGCCGAGCCAGCCTTTCAGCTCGAGCTGCGCCACGATCTCCGGCTTGAACTGCTTGCTAAGCGCGACCGTCTCGCCCACGTGGTCGCCGTGCCCGTGGGTCAGCGCGATCACATCGATCCGCTCGGGCTCTTTCTCCGAGTCGGGGCACTTCGGATTGCTGAGCCAGGGATCGATGTAGATCCGCTTGCCGTCCGGCGAGTCAAGGCGGAAGCTTCCGTGGCCCAGCCACGTCAGCGGAACATCGGCCATTCGCGCTCCTTTCCCACGGGAACCTTCGCATGAGCGTAACGGAGGAGCCTCGGCGCGGACGCCGAACCTGCGCAGCATGCGACGCGCGCTTGCGGTTGGGCTCGTGGTGGTGGTTGCGGCGGCGGACGGGGCAGGGGCGCACGGGGTCGCGTTCTACGCGTTGCTGCTCGCGGTGCCAGCCGTGGCCGTCGTTGCGCTCGAGGCGTTCGGCCAGGTGCTCGACGGCACGGGGAAGAGGCTGCATGCGGTGCTCTGGGCGGCTGTGCTCGGGCTCGTCGTGTGCGGCGCAGCCGCGCGTGCGCCGGTCGTGACCGAGGGCGCGGTGCCCGGGTTCGCCCGTTCGGCCCTCGTCGCGTGCCTGGGGATCATCTGCCTCCAGGCCCTCCTCGGCCTGGTGGCCGAGTTCCGCCGCTAGAAGCTCCGTAGATCCCCACAACACGGATCAGCGGTCCCTCCGATGCGGTGGCCTCGCTGAGCAGCGAACCTTGAGTCGAATCTCGGAGGTGTTGGCATGTATCACGTGCCGCTCAGAGTTTGGTCGCCAAGAGCGGCCGCTCGCATCTCTCTGATGATTCTCGTGCTCGTCGCCGGCAGCCTCTCGCTCGTGGCGGCGAGCGCGCCTTCGGCGCCGACGGCGGCCAAGCTGAAGGTGGCGCAGCTGGAGTTTCCGCCGTTGCTTGTGGCTCCGGGCGAGCGGGTCGAGGTCGAGTACGACACGCGGACGCTTCCGGCGGCGAGGGGATTCCTGTACGTGCGCAACGACCTGCAGCACGTGTTCACGCGGGTCACCTTGCTCTCGAGAAAGTCCAGAACCTTTCCGACCGATAAGCGACGGCTGTTGCGTGGAGTCGTTCCCGTCCGGACGGTGCGCGGGCACTGGCTCTACTACTACGCGGTCATCCATGACCGGAAGAGCGGGCGCTCGGTCAGGGTCCCTGCCGGCCTCGAGTCCGTCCGCGTTCTCACCGGAGCGCAGATCGTCAAGCTCGGAACCCACCGCTTCGGCCAGCTGCGCGCGCCCGAGGCGATCGTCGCGAGCGCCGGCCCGACGGACGTCTCCATCGGAACTGACGAGATGGGCTATCCGCTTGGGCCGTGGTCCTTCCTGATCGCTGCGGATCGGTCGGTATGGCTCGCTCGACACGTTCAACTGGCGGCTGCTCGCGTGGCCGCCCGGGCAGCCGAACGCACACCCGCGCGCCGTTTCGCTTCCCTGGGTGCCCGCCGACTTCGCGCTCGGCCCCGCGGGCAGCCTCTACGTCTCCCATAAGCGTCCCGGTAAGTACCACCGTGGGCTGAGCCGGCTGTCGGCCACCGGACGTGTGCTCTGGACGAGCGAGCTCGCTACTACCATCTCCAACATCAAGCTCCGTCTCGGGCCCGATGGCACGCTCTACTGGACCGGTGGACTCATGGATCCGCGGGGAGGGGACAGTTGGGTTCCGGCGGCCACGCCTGCCGGACGACCGCTCAGCACGGCCTATCAGCTGCGACGGAGGCTGCACTACCAGCCACTGCCGGGTGGGCTGCGGCTCGTGTCGAGCGTCGGCCGCTCCGGGAAGGGGTCCTGCGGGTCTGATGCCCCACGAGAGCCGCTTCGCCCTGATCAACCGGGCCGGTCGGCTCCTCCGCTCCTGGCGGATCACCAGCGGGACCCAGATCACCGAGTCCCTGTCCGCCACGCCCGCGCTCGTCGGCGGCGACCCGGTCGTGGTGCTTCTGGTCCGGCGCCCTTCCGGCCCCGCTGGGAATCCCTGCAGGAGCGTAGAAGACGAGTACCTGGTGCTGCGCCTGGCCCGCAGCGGGCCGAGCCGCATCCGCTTTTCGCTTCCGGCCGCCAGCGAGGAGGGGAAGGACCTGAGCGGACGTGCCGGGTGGGGGTTCATGATCACCGACGTCCGGATCGGCCCCGGCGCCAAGGTCTACCAGCTCGGCTCGTCGCCGACGGTCGGGGTGCGCATCATGCAGTTCTCGCTCGCGTCGAGCTAGGGTCGAGCCATCTGTTCTAGAAGATCGAGTCCGCCGCGTTCTTCGCGAGGTCGATCAGCGGCTGCACGAGGATGAACGACGTGATCGTGATCACCATCGCCGCGCCGACGGCCGTTTGTAGCAGCAGCTCGCGGGGCGGCGAGCCGCCGACCACCGGCGCGAGCTGGAGCTCCTCCGAGGGCCGCATGTACATCGCGCGGATGACGCCGAGGTAGTAGTAGAGGCTCACGGCCGTCGCGGCGAGGCCGACGATCACGAGCCAGGTCCAGCCGTGCTCGTACGCGGCCGAGAACGCGTAGAACTTGCCGACGAACCCGCCGGTCAGCGGCAGCCCGGCGAAGCCCAGCATGAAGACGGTCATGCCTGCGCCCAGCAACGGCCGCTCCCAGCCGTAACCCGCGAGCCCGTCGAACGTGACCGGCTGGTTCAGCTCTCGCTCCCGGGCGGCGACGACCGCGAACGAGCCGACCGACATCGCCGCGTACGGGATCAGGAAGTACAGGAGCGCCCGCCCGCCGAGCGCGCTGTTCGTCGAGATCGGGATCAGCATGAAGCCGGCCTGAGAGATCGACGAGTAGGCGAGCATGCGCTTGACGTTCCGCTGCACGAGTGCCGCGAGGTTCCCGACCGCGAGCGAGGCGCACGCGATCACCGCGATCGTGACGGTCCAGAGCCGCGCCTCCTGCGGGAACGCGGTCACGAGCACCCGCATCATCAGGACCAGCGCCACGGTCTTCGTCGCCGCCGACATGAATGCGGTCACCGGGGTCGGCGCGCCCTCGTAGACGTCGGGCGTCCACATGTGGAACGGCGCGGCCGAAGCCTTGAACCCGAGCCCGACGATCAGGAACGCCAGGCCCGCGACGAGCAGCGCGTCGTGCGAGAGCCCCTGCGACTGAACGGCGTCGGCGATCTGGTTCAGCTCGATCTCGCCGGTCGCGCCATAGACGAGCGCGGAGCCGAACAGGAGCATGGCGGAGCCGAAGCTCCCGATGATCAGGTACTTCAGGCCCGCCTCCAACGAGCCGACGAGATCGATGTCGATCGCGCAGAGGATGTAGAGGCTGATCGAGAACCACTCGAGCCCGAGGAAGATCGTCATCAGCGAGCTCGCGGTGACGAGGAAGACCATCCCCGCGCCCGCCCAGGCGAGGAGTGCGTAGAACTCGGACACGTGGTCGTCGGGCATCGGCTCTGCGTAGGCGATCCCGATGACGAGCAGCCCGGCGCCTGCGACGACCATCTGGGCCAGCGCGCCGAGCCGGTCGCGCTGGATCGCGTCGGCAATTACGCCGTGCCCGTCGGCCGAGTTCGCGTAGAGGAGCGCGGCGGCCACGAACGAGCCCGCGAAGCCGAGCGCGCAGACGGAGGCCCCGAACGGTCGCCGCCAGCGCCTCGGCAGCAGAACCGCGGCGAACAACGACAGGACGCCCGCCCCGAGCAGCGCGAGCGACGGCGAGAGCGCGAACCAGTCGATGCTCGGCGTGGCGATGGAAGCGAGCATCACGGGAGCACCGACCGGAGGGTGTGCGCCGAGAGCGCATCCAACGCGCCCGCCTGGGAGTTGCAGTCAGGCGACTGAACCAGCTTGATCCCGAGCTTGATCAGCGCACGGCGCGCAGGAGCCGAGAGACCGTTCGCGCACAGCGTGGTTGGAAGCTGGCCCGAAGCCGCCGCGAGCTCGATCTCGGCCGAAGACCGGGTCAGGGCGAACGAGCGCTCCGTGATCGCGGCCGGCCAGAACGACAGCACGAGCAGGCACGCGAGGAGCGGGCCGAGGATCCCGAGCTCGGCCGGGCGCAGGTCGAGCGCGGCCTCGGAGACCGCGGGCCCCGGGCTCTTGTGCAGCACCGCCGAGATCAGGCGGAGCATGTACATCGCGGCGAGGACGATCGCGATCGCACCGACGACGGCCCAGCCCCAGCCCGTCTGGAAGACCCCGGCCAGGATCGCGAACTCGCCCGCGAAGGCCGCCGAGCCGGGCACCGCCAGCGCGATCACGCCCAGAGCCATCAGCATCGTCGCTAAGGCCGGTCGCCCGCGCGCCATGCCGCCCAGCCGGTCGAGCTCGCCGGTCGCCGCCCGCCGCTCGATCCCGCCTGCGAGCAGGAACAGCGAGGCCGAGATCAGGCCGTGGTTGACCATCTGCAGCACCGCGCCGTTCAGGCCGAGGTCGTTGATCGCGAAGAGCCCGAACGTGATCAGCCCCATCTGCGCGAGGCTCGAGTAGGCGATCACGCCGCGCAGGTCGGGCGCGCGGAACGCGAGCAGCGAGCCGTAGATCAGCCCGCAGCCCGCGAGCACCAGGATCGGGATCCGGAAGTCCACGGCCGGCTCCGGGAACTTGGCGATCGCGATCCGCAGGAAGCCGAAGGCGGCGGCCTTCGAGATCACCCCCGAGAGCACGGCCGCCACCTCGGGCGAGGACTCGCGGTAGGCCTCGGGCAGCCAGCCGTGGAACGGGAACAGCGGCGCCTTGACCGCGAAGGCCGCGACGAAGCCGAGGAAGATCCAGTCGCTCCCGTTTGTCCCGGTGCCGACCATGTCGAACGTTCCCTGCGAGAGCCCGAGCGCGATGACCGAGGCCAGCATCAGGAGCGATCCGGCCATCGTGTAGATGACGAAGACCAGCGTCGCCCGCAGGCGGCCCGCTCCGCCCCAGACCCCGACCAGGAAGTAGAGCGGGATCAGCATGGCCTCCCAGAACACGTAGAAGAGGAGCAGGTCCTGCGCAACGAACACGCCGACGATCGCGCCGGTCAGGAGCAGCATCAGGCCGAAATAGGCCTCGGGCCGCTCGCGTCCCGCCCAGAAGGCGTAGGCGATCGTGGCCGCCATCACGACGCCCGTCAGGCCAACCAGCCAGACCGAGAAGCCGTACAGGCCGACGTGGTACGAGACGTTCAGGTCGGAGAACCAGCTCGTCTTCTGGGAGAGCTGCGGCCCCGGCTTCGAGAAGTCGTACTGCGCGACGGCGTCGATCCAGACCGCGATCTCGACCAGCGCGAACAGCAGCGCGGTTGACCCGACCCAGAACGGCCGCAGCGGCAGGATCCAGACGACGAGCGCGCCGGCGACCGGCAGCAGGATCAGGACGGTCGTGAGCCAGCCGCTGTCCATCAGCGCACCGCCACCAGGACCACGGTGAGGACCGTGAGGCTCGCGATGATCGCGAACGCGTACGTGCGCACGAGTCCCGTCTGCAGGCTGCGGGTGGCCTGGCCGAGCCCGCGCATTCCCTGGCCCAGCTCACGGAGCGAGCCGAACACGATCGGCCGCTCGACGAAGCGGAGGAGCCCCTGCGCGAGCAGGACCGCCGGCCGGTAGAAGATCGCGTCGTAGACCTCGTCGAAGTAGAACTTGCGCTCGAGGAGCGCCAGCGGCTCGGGCGCCTTGGCGCGGCGGGCTCCGTAGATCCACCACGCGATCCCGATCCCGGCGAGCCCGAGCAGGACCGCGCAGACGCTCGAGACGACCTCCTGCGCGCTGCTCGGCTCGACGAGCGGCGGCGCGACCGGGTCGAGCCAGTCGGAGATCGGCGTCCAGAGCTGGAACACCTGGATGAAGCCGGCGAAGGCCGCCAGCACGGTGAGGATCGCGACCGGCACGCCGAGCGAGATCCCCGGCACGTCCTTGACCGGCGCATGGATATCGCGAACCTTCGTCTCGCCCCAGAAGGCGAGGAAGATCATCCGGAACGTGTAGAGGCCGGTCAGGAAGCAGCCGACCATCCCGACCACCCAGAGGATCTCGCCGTACCAGCCCTCGGCGAGCGCCGACGAGAGGATCGGGTCCTTCGAGAAGAAGCCCGAGAACACGGGCATTCCCGCGAGCGCGAGGCCGCCGACGATGAATGCCCAGTAGGTCCGCGGCAGCAGCGTGCGCAGCCCGCCCATCTTCCGCAGGTCCTGCTCGTCCGAGAGCGCGTGGATCACGATCCCCGCGGCCATGAAGAGCAGCGCCTTGAAGAACGCGTGCGTCAACAGGTGGAACATCCCCGTGGCGTAGGCGCCGATCCCGACCGCGAGGAACATGTAGCCGATCTGCGACATCGTCGAGTACGCGATCACGCGCTTGATGTCCGTCTGGACGAGCGCGATCAGGCCGGCGACGAGCAGGGTCGCCGCGCCGAGGCCGGCTGCGACGTCCTGCACCTTCGGCGCGGCCTCGAAGAGCGCGTTGCAGCGGACGATCAGGTAGACGCCCGCGGTCACCATGGTCGCGGCGTGGATGAGGGCGCTGACAGGCGTCGGGCCCTCCATCGCGTCCGGAAGCCACGTCTGGAGCGGGAGCTGGGCCGACTTCGCCACCGCGCCGCCGAGCAGCCCGAGCGCGACCAGGTTCGCCACGGTCGGGCTGAGGCCGCCCGCCGCGGGGAAGACGACGCCGAAGTCGAGCGAGCCCGTCTGCTGGACGAGCAGGAACAGCGCGAGCGCCATCGTCGCGTCGCCGAACGCGTTCATGATGAACGCCTTCTTGGCTGCGGCGACCGCGGTCGGCCGCTCGTGCCAGAACCCGATCAGCAGGTACGAGGAGAGGCCGACCAGACCCCAGCCGGCGAGCAGGATCAGCAGGTTCCCCGCCTGGACCAGCAGGAGCATCGAGAAGACGAACAGCGCCATGTACGCGAAGTAGCGGCGCTCCTCGTCGTCGCCCTCCATGTAGCCGATCGAGTACGCAACGATGAGGAACCCGACCCCGGCGACGATCAGCATCATGTACACGGAGAGCTGGTCGACCTGGATTCCCAGGTTGAACACGTAACTGCCGGCGGTGAGCCAGTGCCAGAGCACGGACGTGTGCGTCCGATCCCCGGGCGAGTCGCCGAGGAGGAGCGCGAAGGTGACGAGGGCCGCGACGAAGGAGACGCCGACCGAGGCCGTGGCCAGGTAGCCGGCGCCGCGGCGCGAGATGCGCTCGCCCGCGAGCATGATCAGGAGCGTCGCGCCGAGCGGCGCGAAGAGGCAGATCCAGGCGGCGATGGTCAACCGCGCAGCGTCCTGAGCTTGTCCACGTCGAGTTCGAGCCGCCGCCTGGCCATCGCGACGATCAGGCCCAGCCCGACGACGACCTCCGAGGCCGCGATCGCCATCACGGTCAGGGCGAAGATCTGCCCGTCGCCGTTGCCGTGGAGGCGTGCGAACGCGATCAGGGCGAGGTTCGCCCCGTTGAGCATGATCTCGAGCGAGAGCAGGATGATTAGCGGGCTCCTCCGGATCAGGACCCCGAGCGCCCCGGTCGTGAACAGGAACGCGGAGACCGCGAGATACCAGACGATGTCCGGGCCCTTCATCGCCGGAACCAGCTCACCATCTGAATGCCCGTGATCCTGAAACGCGGATGCGTGTCCGGGCCTTTCACTTCTCCTCCGGGAGCGCGCGCGCATGGCTGCCGAGGATCACTCCGCCGACCGCGGCGATCAGCAGCGCGATCGAGGTGATCTCGAACGCGAGCAGGTTGTCGGTCAGGAAGAGCTTCCCGATGTCGTACGGGTTGCCGGAGAAGTAGTCCGTCGCGGGCGCGTTGGTGAGGCGGCCGTCGGTCTTGAGGCCGATCACGATGATCACCTCGACCAGGAGCGCGGCCGAGGCCGCCACGGCCGCGATCGCCTGCCAGCTCGGCCCGCCTGCCCACGGCGTGTCGGCTTTCCCGCCGAGGTAGGCAATCACGAACAGGAACATCACCATCACCGCGCCCGCGTAGACGAGCACCTGCGCGGCGGCGACGAACTCGGCCGAGAGCAGCAGATAGAGGACGGCGAGCGAGGCGAGGTTCCCGATCAGGGCGAGCGCCGAGTAGAACGGGTTCGTGAACGAGACGACCGCGAGCCCCGAGCCGAGGCACGCGAACGCGGCGAGGACCCAGACGATCCAGACGAGGACGTTGCCTGCGTCCACCTAGGAATGGTCCTTGTAGAACGGGATCGGCGTGTCGTAGAGGTCCGCGTCTGCGACCGGGATCTTCTTGACCGGCTCCGCGAGGAGCATGTCCTTCGTGTAGATGAGGTCGTCGCGCGAGTACTCCGAGATCTCGTACTCGTTGCCGAGCGTGATCGCGTCGAACGGGCAGGCGAGCTCGCAGTAGCCGCAGAAGATGCAGCGGCTCATGTTGATCTCGTAGATGCGCGCGTAGCGCTCGCCGGCGGAGACGCGGTCCTCCGCGGTGTTCTCGGCCGCGACGACCCGGATGCAGTCGGCCGGGCAGGCGGCCGCGCAGAGCGAGCAGCCGACGCACTTCTCGAGCCCGTTCTCGTGCGTGTGCAGCCGGTGCCGCCCGCGGAAGCGCGGGTAGACCGGGCGCTTGTACTCGGGGTACTGCTGCGTGATCGGCTTGCGGAAGATCTGTTTGAACGTGACTCCGAAGCCCTTGACGCTGTCCAGCGGCCGCGGGCTCATCAGCGTTCCCCTCTCCCGAGCGAAGCGACGGGACAAACCAGTGCCGCGAAAAGTGTGGAGCATTTTTCGCGGTTAGGACGCCTCATGAGAAGGCCACCACGCAGGCCGCGGTCACGAGCGCATTGATCGTCGCGAGGGGCAGCAGCACCTTCCAGCCGAGGTTCATCAGCTGGTCGTAGCGCAGGCGCGGGAGGGTCGCGCGCAGCCAGAGGAAGATGAACAGGATCGCGAACAGCTTGATCAGGAACCAGAGCGGCCCGAGCGGGGCCCAGGGCCCGTACCAGCCGCCGAAGAAGAGCGTCACCGCGAGCGCCGAGAGCACGATCATGTTCACGTACTCGCCCATCTGGAAGAGGCCGAAGCGCATGCCGCTGTACTCCGTGTGGTACCCGGCGACGAGCTCGCTCTCGGCCTCCGGAAGGTCGAACGGCGGGCGGTTCGTCTCGGCGATTCCCGCGACGAAGAAGATCAGGAAGCCGACGATCTGCGGGACGAAGTACCAGATCGTGTCGTGCTGCGCGTGGACGATGGCGACGAGTGAGAGCGACTGCGCCATCACGACGACGCCGAGGACGGCGAACGTCAGCGCGACCTCGTACGAGACCATCTGCGCGCACGTGCGCATGGAGCCGAGCAGCGAGTACTTCGAGTCCGAGGCCCAGCCGCCGACGATGAATCCGTAGATCCCGAGCGAGCTGAGGGCGAAGATCAGGACGAGCGAGATCGGGACATTCACGACCTCCCCGCTCACGTTCCATCCGGCGATGTCCCAGCCGGGCCCGAACGGGATCACGCTGAACGCGAGCAGCGCGGTGAACGCCGAGAGCACGGGAGCGCCGATGTAGAGGACGTCGACCGCGGAGGCCGGGAAGAAGCTCTCCTTGCGGATCAGCTTGACGAGGTCGGCGATCGGCTGCAGCAGCCCGAACGGCCCTGCGCGGTTCGGCCCGTAGCGGAGCTGCATCCGCGCGAGCACCTTGCGCTCGACCCAGGTCATGTAGGCGAACGTGAGCATGAGCAGGTTGATGACGAGGAACGCCTTGATCAGCGAGATCCACCAGGCGTCGGTCACTTGGTCACCTCCACGCGCCCGCCCAGCTCGCCCGCGTGCTCGTTGGCGATTCGCACGCTGCCCTCGCGCAGGCCGCGGCTGATCCTCGCTCGCAGCTCGAGCGAGGTGCCGTTGTGCGAGACCTTGACCGTCTCGCCGCCCGCGATCCCGCGGGACTCGGCGTCGGCGGGCGAGAGCTCGACCTCGGCCTCCGGGCGCTGGAACTGCAGCTCGGGCACCCGCTCGACGGCCGGCCCCGAGAAGAGCGGCCGGTAGCGGACGAGCTCGAGGCCCTTGCCCTCCTCGGCCACCGGCTTCTCCGGAAGCTCGAACGCCGGGGCCTCGCTGCGGGTTCTCAGCGTCGCCTGCTCGCCGACCTCGCCGAACGGGAGCCCGTCGTAGATCCGGTCCGAGAGCTCGGCGAAGACGGCCGAGGCGTGCGGCGGGATCTGGATGTCGAAGCGCTCGGCGAGCTTCGAGATCCAGGCGAGCTCGTCCGGGGCGGGCGGGATCACCGCCCGGCGCAGCCGCTGGAGCCGGCCTTCGAGGTTGACGTAGGTCCCGTCGCGCTCCAGGTAGCCGGTCCCCGGCAGGACGAGATCGGCCCAGCCGACCGCGAGGCCGTGGAACATGGACGTGATGAGGACGCTCTCTGCGTGCTCGGCGAGCGCGCGCACGCCCGGGTCGGACGCGGCCTCGTCGCCCGAGACGATCAGCAGCCCGATCGGCTCGGGGTTCGGGCCTTCCTCGTCGGAGGCTGCCGCCCAGGCGTCGGCGACTCCGCGGCCGTTCGGCGTCCTCGGCAGATGGAACGCGCCGCAACCGGGCCTGTCGGCGAAGCCGAGCTCGTGCGCGAGTGCGGCCAGGTGCCCGCCGCCGGCGCCTTCCTCGCCCGACCAGATCAGCACGGCCCGCTCGCTCTCGCGCAGGCGCTTGCCGAGCGCGTTGCGCTTGTCCGCGAGCCGGCGACAGCTCTCGACCGGGTCGCCGGTGTGCTCCACGTCGGCGCCGTGGCGGCGCGCGGCCTTGATCCAGAGGTCGACGACCGGAGCGCGCTCGGCCACCGGCTCGTCTCCGAGCACGACCACGATCTCGGCCTTGCCGATCGCGGAGAGCGGCAGCCGGAAAGCGTCGAGCGCCGGGCTCGTCTCCTCGAGCAGCACCGCGGAGTGCGCGCCGAGCCCCTCGCGCAGAAGCCGGCCGAGCGCGTACGCCTGCTCGACGGTCTCCGACCCGGAGAGGGCGGTCACGATCCTTCCTTCGGCGGCGCGCAGGAGCTTCTCTGCCTGGTCGAGCGCGTCGTCCCAGGAGAGCTCCTCGAACCCGCGGCGCCGGACGCGGAGGAGCGGGTCGGCGATCCGGTCGCGTGCGTAGAGGTGCGAGAACGCGAATCGGCCCTTGTCGCACAGCCAGCCCTCGTCGACCTCGGGGTGATTGCGCGAGAGGATCCGCTTGACCTTGCCCTCGCGCGTGGTGGCCTGGATGTTGCAGCCGACCGGGCAGAGACCGCAGACCGTCGGCACGTTCTGGATCTCCCACGGCCGACCCTCGAAGCGGTACTGCGTCGAGGTCAGCGCGCCGACCGGGCAGAGCTCGATCACGTTCCCGGAGAACGGCGCGCGGTACGGCTCATCCTCGAACGTGGCGATGATCGACTGCGCGCCGCGGTTGCGCGCCACGAGCTGGCCGTCCTCGGCGACGCTCTCGGAGAAGCGCGTGCAGCGGTAGCAGAGGATGCAGCGCTCGCGGTCGAGCGCGATCGCCGGCGAGATCGGGATCGGCTTCTCGAACGTCCGCTTCGGGAAGGTCATGCGCGTGTTGCCCGGGCCCCAGCGGAACGTGAGGTCCTGCAGCGGGCACTCGCCGCCCTTGTCGCAGACCGGGCAGTCGAGCGGGTGGTTGACGAGGATGAACTCGAGCGTCGCCTCCTGGCCCTCGGCCGCCTTCTCGGAGGTCTGCGCGGTGTGGACGACCATCCCGTCCTGCGCGGTCAGCGTGCACGCGGCCTGGAGCTTCGGCATCCCCTCGATCTCGCAGAGGCACATGCGGCACGCGCCGACCGCCGGGCCGAGTCGCGGCTCGTAGCAGAAGACGGGGATCTCGATCCCGGCCGCCAGGGCCGTCTCGACCAGGCCCGTCCCCGGCGCGACCTGCACCTCTCGCCCGTCGACGGGACGGTGACGGTGGCCAGCTCGGGCGTGCTCATGCAGGAACCTCCGCAACCTTGTGGTGGGTGTGCTGGTCGACCGGCGCGAAGATGCCCTCGAGCGACGACTCGCCGCCGAAGGGGCAGCCGCTCTCGTCGATGTGGCGCTGGAACTCCTGCCGGAAGGCCGTTGCGTACTCAACCACCGGGCCCGCCGCGAAGTCGCCGAGCGCGCACAGGCACTTGCCGAGCATGCGGTCGCAGACCGAGAGCAGCAGGTCGAGCTCGTGTTGCTCGGCGCGCCCCTCCTCCAGCTTCTGCAGGAGCAGCACCATCCAGCGCGTCCCCTCGCGGCACGGCGTGCATTTCCCGCAGGACTCGTGCATGTAGAACTGCGACGAGCGGAGCGCGAGCTGCACCATGCAGGCGCGGTCGTCGATGACGATCACGGCCGCGGCCCCGAGCTGGGAGCCCGCTTCGGCGACGGAGTTGAAGTCGAGGTTCGTGTCGAGCTGCTCGGGCGTCATCACCGTGGTCGACGAGCCGCCGGGGATGATCGCCTTCAGCTCTCGGCCGTCCGGGACCCCGCCGCCGATGTCGTAGACGAGCTCGCGCAGCGGCGTTCCGAGCTCGAGCTCGTAGTTCCCGGGCCGCGCGACGTTCCCCGAGAGCGAGAAGACGACCGTGCCCGGCGACTGTTCGGGCCCGACCTTTGCGTACCACTCGCCGCCCTTGGCGATGATCGTCGGCACCGTCGCGACGGTCTGGACGTTGTTGATCAGCGTCGGCGAGCCGTAGAGCCCGCTCACCGCGGGGAAGGGCGGGCGAGGCCGGGGTTGCCCGCGCCGGCCTTCGAGCGACTCGAGCAGCGCCGACTCCTCGCCGCAGATGTACGCGCCGGCGCCGCGGTGCAGGACGATGGTCACGTCCTCGAGCAGCTTTGCCTTGCGCGCGTCCTCGAGTGCCCGCCGCATGACCTCGAACACGTCGAGGTACTCGCCGCGCAGGTAGATGAAGACGTGCTGCGACTCGATCCCGTGCGCCGTGATCAGGCAGCCCTCGATCAGGCGGTGCGGGTTGCGCAGCATGATCTCGCGGTCCTTGAACGTGCCCGGCTCCGACTCGTCCGCGTTGACGCAGAGGTAGGTCGGCTTGCCGGTGCCCTTCGCGAGGAAGCTCGCCTTGCGGCCCATCGGGAACCCGGCGCCGCCCCGGCCGCGGAGGTTCGACGCGAGCAGCTCCTCGACGATCTTCTCGGGCTTCAGCTTCCGCGCCTTCGCAAGCGCCTCGTAGCCGCCGATCGCCTGGTACTCGGCGAGCTTCGTCAGGTCGTGCTCGTCGGCGTGGGCGAGCGTGATCTTGTCAATCGCCACCGCGCAGCTCCTTCACCATCTGCGAGACGTCCTCCGCGCGCACGGGCTCGTGGTAGCGGGAGTCCACGGAGACGACGACCGCCTTCCCGCAGCCGCCCGCGCACTCGATCGCGCGCAGCGTGAACTGCCCGTCCTCGGTCGTCTCGCCGGGCTCGATGCCGAGCTCCTCCTCGAAGGCCTCGAGCACCTGCTGCGCGCCGACGAGCGCGCACGAGAGGTTCGTGCAGACCTCGACCAGATGCGTGCCCACGGGCTCCAGGTGGAACATGTCGTAGAAGGACGCGACCGCCTGGCAATACGCAGGCGTCAGGTCGAGCGCGTCGCCGACCTCGCGCAGCGCCTCGGGCGGGAGCCAGCCGCCGTGCTTCTCCTGCGCGAGCCGCAACGCGGGCAGCACGGCCGAGCGCGAGTCCGGATAGACCGCCGCCACCTTGCGGATCTCGCTCGCCAACTCGGTCACCGATCCACCTCGCCCATGACCGTGTCGAGCGAGCCGACGATCGCGATCATGTCCGCGATCAGCGCGTCGGACATGCAGGTCGCCGTCGCCTCGAGCGCGACGAAGCTCGGCGCCCGGAACTTCACGCGCCACGGCCTCGGCCCGCCGTCGGACACCGCGTAGCAGCCGAGCTCGCCGCGCGCCGACTCGACCGTGACGTAGACCTCGCCCTCGGGAACGCGGTAGCCCTCGGTGACGATCTTGAAGTGGTGGATCAGCGACTCCATCGAGGTGTGCAGCTCCTCGCGCGGCGGGAGCACCACCTTGCGGTCGTCCGCGATCCACGGCTCGCCTTCCATCTCCTCGAGCCGGTCGAGGCACTGGCCGACGATGCGGGTCGATTCCCGCATCTCGTCCATGTGCACCTTGTACCGGTCCCAGACGTCACCGTTTCCGTAAGTGGGCACGCGGAAGTCGACCTCGTCGTAGGCGAGGTACGGCTGTGCCTTCCGGAGGTCCCACTCGACCCCGGAGGCGCGGAGGACCGGGCCCGACTGCCCGAGCGCGATCGCGTCCTCGGCCGAAAGGAGCCCGATGCCCTTCGTCCGCTCGAGCCAGATCTCGTTCTGGTCGACGAGCGCCTCGTAGTCGTCGACGGCCTTCGGCATCCAGTCCACGAACTTGCGCGCGTCGGGATAGAACCCGCGCGGGATGTCTTCGGCCAGGCCGCCGGCCTGGAAGTAGCGCGTGTGCATGCGCGTCCCGGTGACCATCTCGGAGAGGTCGAGGATCTGGTCGCGCTCGCGAAAGCAGTACCAGAACATCGAGATCGCCCCGAGCTCGAGCGCGGCGGTCCCGAGCCACACGAGGTGCGAGTGGATCCGGTTGAGCTCGGAGAGGCACATGCGCATCCACGTCGCCTTCCGCGGGACCTCGAGCCCGAGCAGCTCCTCGATCGCGAGCACGAAGACGAGCTCGTTGTTCTGGAAGGAGAGGTAGTCGATCCGCTCCGGGTACGTGATCGCCTTCCACCACGTCTTGGCCTCCATGTTCTTCTCGAACCCGGTGTGCAGGTAGCCGACGACCGCGCGCAGCCCGACCACGGTCTCGCCGTGGAGGTCGACCACGAGCCGGAGGACGCCGTGCGTCGACGGGTGGTTCGGGCCGAAGTTGACCTGGAGGATGTCCTCCGAGCCCTGCAGCTCCTCCGAGATGAGCAGGCTCGTCGGGATCGGCGAGGGAATGCGTGTGCCTTCGTAGATCCGCGGCCTCTCGGAGGCTATCGCCACTAGTGGTTCTTCCGGTGGCATTGGTGGATGCCTGGGTCGGGAGCACCAAGCCAGGCAAGGACGCAGGGAGGGCGCGGGCTATGAAGCCCGGGCCCGACTGAGGACGCGGCCTGGCACAGCGTGATCACGGGCCAGGCGCCGCCGGATGTTGCCGGGAGAACCACTTACTCCTCCCCCGAGAAGCGGACCGGCTCGCCGCCGATCGGGTAGTCCTTGCGCAGCGGGTGGCCCTCCCAGTCGTCCTCGAGCAGGATCCGCGAGAGGTTCGGATGGCCGTGGACGTTGACCCCCATCAGGTCGTAGGCCTCGCGTTCGTGCCAGTCCGCGGTCGGCCACACCGGGACGACGCTCGGCACTGGCTCGTCCTCGTCGAGCCAGGTCTGGACACGCACGCGCTTGCCGTCGGGGATCGCGAGCAGGTGGTAGCTCATCGAGAAGCGCTTCGGCTTCGGGTCCGGAAGCCGCTCGAGCCCGGACGCCCCGGGCCGGTTCAGGTCGCGGCCGCCGGCGGTGCCGATGTAGCCGGCGACGCCGTGCTCGCCCCAGCCGAGGTAGTCGGCGGCGGCGACGTCCGAGAGGAAGTTGAAGCCCTCGCTGTCGCGCAGGTACGTGCAGGCCTCGACCAGGCGAGCCGGGTCGACCACGATCGTGATCTCACCGTGTGCGTCGCGCGTCTCGATGAGGCCGGGGACGGCGTCGTAGCTCAGCTGGCGACCCCGCGGATCTCGTAGGCGGGCGGCACGCCTGCCTTGATCTTCTCCTGGAGCCTGACGATCCCCTCGACGAGCGCCTCCGGCCTCGGCGGGCAGCCGGGAACGTGGATGTCGACGGCGACGATCTTGTCGACGCCCTGCAGGACCGCGTAGTTGTTGAACATCCCGCCCGAGCTCGCGCATGCGCCCATCGCGATCACCCACTTCGGCTCGAGCATCTGGTCGTAGATCTGGCGCAGCGGCGCGGCCATCTTGTGTGCAACCCGTCCCGAGACGATCAGCAGGTCGGCCTGGCGCGGCGAGGAGCGGAAGACCTCGGCGCCGAAGCGAGCGATGTCGTAGCGCGCGGAGACGATCGACATCATCTCGATCGCGCAGCACGCGAGGCCGAACGTGTCCGGCCAGATCGAGCTGCCCTGCGCCCAGGTGACGGCCTTCTTGACGGTCGTCAGTCCGAGCTTGTCCTCGAGCTCGCCGAGCTCGTCCTCGAAGACGCCAGGGCCCTTTCCCTTCCAGAGCACGCGCTCGGAGTTCAGCCCGTAGTCGGCCAGGCGCCTCTGATTCTTCTTCATTGCCAATTCAGGGCCCCCTTGCGCCAGATATAGATGTAGGCGACCGCGAGGATCGCGAGGAAGAAGAGGAACTCGAAGAACGCGAACCAGGCGAGGTCCTTCAGGATCACCGCGAGCGGGTAGAGGAACACGATCTCGATGTCGAAGACGATGAAGAGCATCGCCGTTAGGTAGAAGCTGACGGTGAAGCGGTTCTGGTTCGGCGGGCCCTTGGAGACGCCCGACTCGAACGGGATCGTGCGCGCACGGGTCCGCCTGCGAGGCCGCGTGGCGAACACGAATGACATGGTCACCATGGAGACTGGAATCGCGAGTGCGAACACCCCGTAGATGAGGAAGGCCAACCAGCTGTCAAGCACCGCGATCCTCCCGTGTCGAGCGAGCCGGAACTTAGCACTTCGCCGAGACTCACGAGCAAGGAGGAAAACGGCTCAACCAAGCGTGAGGCAGCTGTTACAAGCTCATGCTCCCGAAGGGTGATTCGGGCAGTCGGAGGACGTTGCTACGATGAGCGCGATGGAGATCACCGAACGCCCGGCGACCCTTGTCGCGCTCACCGAGAGCGCGGCCGCCAAGATCACCGACCTGATGTCCGAGGAGCCGGAGGGCGAGGCCGCGGTCCTGCGCATCGCCGTTCAGGGCGGCGGCTGCTCTGGCTTCCAGTACGCGCTCGGCTTCGATCGCGGCCCGCAGGAAGGCGACCACGAGCTCCAGAGCTACGGGGTTCCCGTCGTGGTCGACCCGTTCAGCGCGCCCTACCTGGCCGGCACGGAGATCGACTGGGTCGAGGGCCTGCAGGCGGGCTTTGCGATCAACAACCCGAACGTCTCCGGCTCGTGCGGCTGCGGCCACTCCTTCCAGGTGGAGGAGGGCGACAGCCCCGAGGACGCCGCCGGCTGCGGCTCCTGTCACTAGACGGCGTCCGGCCTCCAACGCCGTAGCGCGGCGCCGGGCAGAATCTCCTCACCCGTCAAAGGAGCGCCCGATGTACGCACTCGTTGGTCGCGTCGAGATCAAGCCGGGCCACGAAGAGGAGACCGCCTCGATGGCGCGCGAGCACGGTCCAGGCCTGGTCGGAGGCATGTCCGGCAGCAAGAGCGCCTACTGGGCTCGCGCCGTCGACGGTGGCGACAAGCTGATTCAGTATTCGCTCTGGTTGTTCGAGACAGAGGAGGATGCGCGGGCGGCCGAGACCGTCTTCGGCTCGCTGCGGGATATGCCCGAAGCGCCCGCCGTCTTCGTGAGCGCCGAGGTTTGCGAAGTCATCGCCCAGATGTAACGCGTCGCGGTCGGCTCCGAGGAGGCCGTGGTTAGCATGCCGATCGCGTGAGCGCTAACGGCGTCGTCGACATCATGATCCTGGGCGCGGGCCCGACCGGGCTCGCCGCCGCCTACTACGCCGGTCACCGGGACGCATCAGTCCGGATCGTCGAGAGCCTCGAGCAGCTCGGCGGCCAGGTCGCCGCGGTGTACCCCGAGAAGCACGTCTACGACGTCGCCGGCCATCCGAAGATCATGGGCACGAAGCTGATCGAGCTCTGTGCCGAGCAGGGCCTGCAGTACGGGCCCGACGTCCGGCTCGGCGAGGAGGTGCAGACGCTCGAGCGCGTGAGCGAGAACGGCGAGGAGCTGCTCTCGGTCGGCACCGACAAGGGCGGCCCCTATCTCTCGCGGGCGATGATCATCACGGCGGGTCACGGCGCCTTTGAGCCACGCAAGCTCGGCGTCGACGGGATCGACGAGTGGGAGGGCAAGGGTCTCCACTACTTCGTGCGCGAGAAGGCGGTCTTCGACGGCCTGACGTGCGTGATCGTCGGCGGCGGAGACTCGGCGCTCGACTGGACGCTCGGACTCCAGGACACGGCCAGCCCGCCGATCGCACTCGTCCACCGCCGCGACAGCTTCCGCGCGCTGGAGTCGTCGGTCAACGAGGCGCGCGCGCTCGAGGGCGAGGGCCGCGTCCGGATCATGACGCCGTGCGAGGTGCGCGACGTCCACGGCGATGGGAGCATCAAGGCGGTCACGATCGAGAACACGAAGACCGGCGAGAGCGAGCAGGTCGACTGCCAGGCGCTGATCACGCTTCTCGGCTTCCACTCCCACCTCGGCGCGATCGCGGAGTGGGGCCTCGAGCTCGAAGGCAAGCGCCAGATCAGGATCGAGCCGACGACCTGCGAGACGAGCATCCCTGGCGTCTACGCCGCGGGCGACGTTGCCGGCTACCCGGGCAAGATCACCCTGATCACGATCGGCATGGGCGAGGCCGCGATCGCCGCCAACAACGCCGTCGCCCAGATCCGCGGCGAGAAGGTCCAGCCGAAGTACTCGACCGACTAGCGGAGCTGTTGGCCAACGGCTCGGCAAGGCCGCGGTGTGTTGGACGGCCGCACCGGCCAAGCCGGTACGGCCTCCAGGTCGGCATCGCAAGCGACGCCTTGGCCGACTAGATCGAGCGCTCAAGCCTTCCCCCGGTCGAGACGATGTTGATCGTGAGATGGCGCACTTTCAGGTCGAATGCCTCCGCTGCGGCGAAGCGCGGCTCGTGCAGCAAACGTCGCGCGATCGCGTCGACGGGGGCGAGTGCCCGCGGTGCGGGTACGTCGGCTGGGCGCCGTCGCTGACGCTCGACGAGGCGCTCCGCAGGCGCCTGCGGATCCGCCCGCCGGAGAGCCGCCGGCTCCACGCCGCCTGAGTACACTCGCATCTCGTGGCAACGGAAGCGCAGCACGAGCTGTGGGGTGCGGAGACGCGCAAGGCAGTCGAGAACTTTCCCGTCTCTGGTGAGCCGATCCCGGCTCCGGTCGCACGCTGGCTCGGGCGCATCAAGGCCGCCGCCGCGCGGGTGAACGCCGAGCTCGGGCTGCTCGACGCAGACAAGGCCGAGCGGATCGCGGCGGCGGGCGACCGCGTCGCCTCTGGCGAGCTCGACGACCAGTTTCCGATCGACGTCTTCCAGACCGGCTCGGGCACCTCCTCGAACATGAACGCCAACGAGGTGCTCGCCGCCCTCGCCGGCGACGACGTGCACGCGAACGACGACGTGAACATGGGCCAGTCGTCGAACGACGTCTTCCCGTCGGCTGTCCATCTCGCCGCGCTCGACCAGATCACCTCCGACCTCCGTCCAGCGCTCGACGGCCTCGCCGCGGCGCTCGAGGCGAAGGCGCGCGAGTTCGAGGACGTCGTCAAGTCCGGGCGCACGCACTGGATGGATGCCGTGCCCGTGACGCTCGGCCAGGAGTTCGCGGGCTACGCGGCCCAGGTGCGGCAGGGGATCGCGCGGGTCGATGACGCCCTTCCGCGGCTCGGCCAGATCCCGCTCGGCGGCACCGCCGTCGGCACCGGCCTCAACACGCACCCGGAGTTCGCCTCGCGCGTGCGCGCGCGACTGCATGAGGAGACCGGGCTCGAGATCTCGGCGCCGGCCGACGCGTTCGAGGCCCAGGCCGCCCGCGACGCTCTCGTCGAGACCTCCGGAGCGCTGAAGACCGTCGCGGTGTCGCTGACCAAGATCGCGAACGACATCCGCTATCTCGGCTCCGGCCCGCGCGCGGGCCTTGGCGAGCTCGTCCTCCCCGAGCTGCAGAAAGGGAGCTCGATCATGCCCGGCAAGGTCAACCCGGTCATCCCCGAGGTCGTGACGCAGGTTGCGGCCCAGGTGATCGGCAACGACGCGGCGATCACGGTCGGCGGCCTGCAGGGGCACTTCGAGCTAAACGTCTTCGTGCCGCTCCTCGCCCGCAACCTGTTCGACTCGATCACGCTCCTCGCGAGCGCCTCACGGCTGTTCGCCGAGAAGTGCATCGAGGGGATCGAGGCGAACCGCGAGACCTGCGAGCGGTACGCGGAGCTGACCCTCTCGGCGGCGACCGCGCTCAACCCCTTCATCGGCTACGACAAGGCGACCGAGATCGTCCAGGAGGCGGCCTCGTCGGGCCGCTCCCTGCGCGAGGTGGCGCGCGACGCCGGTGTCGACGAGGCCGTCCTCGACGAGGCGTTGGACTACCGCAAGATGGCTCGTCCGCACGACTAACAGGCGCTCCTTCCCGTACGTATCGAAAACTTGACTAGCCGGCCCGAGTGTCGGAAAATCCGACGGCTGGGTCGCGGGCTGTCGAGTTCTGCCCGCGAGGGATCGAACGATTCGGGGAGAGAAGAGAGCCGGCGACCCTGCTCGGCCGACGCGTTTCGTTTGCGATGCTGCCGTCATGGTCGTACGCGTACTCGCAGCCGTGGCCTGCTCGACGACGGTCGTGCTAGCTGGCTGCGGCTCGTCGGGAGCGAAGATCCCGACTTCGAAGCTGTCGAAGCTCGTGCTCCAGCCCGCCGATCTGCCAAAGGGTTTCACGCCGTTCTACGTGGGACACCAACTCTCCGTCGACCAGCCCGGGACCCGGAGCGACCCGCGGCGGTTCGGGCGCAAGGGCGGGTGGATCGGCAGGTACCGTCGCGGGGGCACGGCGCAGACCAAGGGGCCACTCGTCGTCGCCTCGCGGGCCGATCTGTTCCAGGACTCGAGCGGCGCCCAGCGCGAGCTCGAGCTCAGCCGCCGTCAGCTGATGAATCCTTCGGCGAGGCGTGTCCGTGTGGGCGAGCTCGGCGATCAGGCCTTCGGCGTCACGGTCCTCCAGCCGGGCAGTGTCGCCATTCGCAACTACGCGATCGTGTGGCGTGAAGCGAACGCGACCGCCGAGCTGGAGCTCACCGGCTTCGAGGGCGGGCTCACCCTCTCGAATGCGCTCTCGCTTGCGCGCAAGCAGGAGGCGCGTCTCCGGGCCGCCGCTTAGTAGGCCTAGCCGATCACGGGGGCGGCAAGCAGGCCCTGGGAAGCGGTCTTTTCGGTCGCTTACGATGACGGTGTCCCGGCAAGGCCCCGACGCAGGGATCCTTACCGCGGTGTGTCGTCACCTTCGCAGGCCGGAGGTTCGACGAGCTCTGCGCGACTGACCCGGAGATCGACAGGCTGAGGAGGGCGACGAGCAACAGCCACAAGACGACGGCCATCGTCGTCAAGTATGCCACCATGGCTCTCCATCGCCGTGCAAGGCGCTTCGACGCGGCGTATAGTCGGCGCCGCGTGCCGGTGGGAGCCGGCACAGAAAGGGGGAGAAGTGAGGAGAGCACTCGCAGTGTTTCTACCCCTCGCCGCCCTCGCTGCGATCACGGTCATGTGGGCAGGAACCGCATCGGCCGTCGAAGGTCCGCCGTGGGCGAACGAGGACGAAGACACGACTGCGATCTCGGGAGCGCTGGAGTACCAGGACTTCAACAGTCTCGGCAATGCGATCACCGAGTGTCCGCAGGCCGGCCTCAAAGGAGGCAACCCGAAGCCGCTCCGGCAGCTCGCGCAGGACGAGGTCGAGAAGAAGAGCGACACGGGAAGCAATATCCGGGCGAACCAGGACTACTCCTGCATGCCGCAGGACGAGACCGCGCTCGACATCAATCCCCAGGAGAAGAGCAACGTTCTCGGCGGGGCGAACGACTACCGCCTCGGATGGGGGACCTCGGGCTTCTACGCCTCGACGGACAACGGCAACCACTGGTACGACGGCATCATCCCGTTCCCGTCCCTACCGTCCGGCGACAACCTCGACGGGGGAGGCGATCCCTCGATCGTCTACGACCGGCAGGGGATCGCCTACTACGCCGACATCAACTTCAACCGCACCGACGACACGAGCGGCGTCTGGGTGAGCCGTTCGACGAACGGCGGGTTCACCTGGTCGCGGCCGTGCGTCGCGATCGGCACCACCGATGCCAATGCCGTGTGCGGCGGCCCCGGCGATCCACGCCAGCCGGGTGATGGCACCGTCAACTTCATTCAGGACAATGATGCGGTCCTGAACGGGAGCGTGGCGGCCAACGACAAGGAGTGGATCTCGGCCGGACCAAGGCCCGCGGGGGTCAGCCCCCAGTGCTTCGGTCCGATTAGCCGCAGCCCGATCGCCTGCAACGTCAATCAGGTCGGAAGCGACCGTCTCTATGTCACCTATTCGCTCTTCTCGGCAACCGGGTCGGCGCAGATCTACCTGAGCTACTCGGACGACCGCGGCCATTCCTGGTCGCAGCCGAAGGTGATCAACGGTTCGGGCGCGTTCTGCGCGTCAGGCGGACGTCCTGGCAACGAGTGTGCCGACAACCAGGGTTCCGAGACGACGGTCAACCCGACGACGGGCGAGCTCTGGGTCGGCTTCATAAACGGCGACACGACCGATGAGGACCAGTACCTCGTCGTCAACTCCAAGGATGGAGCGCAGACGTTCACGAACCCCTCCCGCGTCGACACGCTCTACGACGTGAACGAGCCTCGCGGTGTCAACGGTCGCGTCGACTGCGTCGCCCGCGGCCAGGGCTCCACGCGAGCGGTGCCGACGAATAGCTGCTTCCGCTTCGACCCGATCATGAACTCGATCGCCGCAGACAAGCGCGGCGGAGCGTTCGCGGACGACCTCTACGTCGTCCTCGTCGACAACCGAAACGGCACGATCCGCGACTCGAACAACGACGTGTTCTTCTACAAGTCGACAGACGACGGGGTGACGTGGATCGGCCCGACGCGCGTGAACAACGATCGCTCCGAGACGCCGCCGAACCGCGACTGTGGACGCAATACGAACAGCATCCGCGGGAACTCGGCCGATTGCCCGGAGATGAACTGGGGCGCCGATCAGTGGTTCCCGTGGGTGACGATCAACACCGACGGCGAGCTCAACGTCACGTTCCACGACCGGCGGCTCGACACCAGCTCGCCCGCCGGCTCCGGCGCATGGCCGACGAGCAAGACCGAGGTCGGCAACTACCTCGCATGGTTCTGGGGCGCGAGCTGCAAGATCACCTCCACGGCGACGGTCGGGCCGAGCTCCGCAACCATCCCGGCGGCGGCGAAACAGTGCCTCGCACCGGAGGCGGTCGTGAGTCCGACCGACGTCACCGGATTCAACCCAGGGGCGGGACCCGTGCCGGGGAACAACCAGAACTCGGCCACGCTCCCGTTCAAGAACCGTCAGGTCTCGGACGTGCCGTCCAACTGGGACTACACGTTCCGGGCGGGGTTGTTCGGTGGCGATTACACGATGAACGCCACGGGATCGATCAACCCGGACCTGAACAAAAATGGCGACGATCCGAATAGGGACAAGGCCTATGGGCTTTGGACCGACGCACGGAACGGCCGCGGCTCAGGTGATCCGACGAGCTTCGAGCCCGGCCGCAATCCGATCTGCGAGCAGTCGGATGTCTTCTTCGACAGCCTCAAGGGTGACGGGCACGGTCAAAGCCTGAATCTCACGCCGTGGCTCGTCACTCCCTGCCCGCTGGGAATGACCGACAAGCACGACCACGGAGACCACCACTAGCCCCGAGTCGAAGACGGACTGACGAAAGGGCCGCTCACGGGCGGCCCTTTCTATCTCCCGGAAAAGGGTGATGGAGGATTGTCGGTCGCCTGCCGAATCTAGAAGCGGTGAAGCGGCCCAGCATTCTTCTTGCTGCGCTCGTCGCAGCGCTTGCGCTAGCGGGAACTGCCAGTGCGTCCGGCAACCCGTTCGGGGTGACCGTGGTCCGGTTTCAGCACGGGCGGTGCTCGGTGCCGCCCTTGCGGTAGCGGGATCGGCGACCGCTGCCGGCAACCCGTTTGGCGTCACCGTGGTCAGGTTCCAGCACGGAACGACGCCCGCCGAGATGCGCGCGTCGGTCAACGCCGCGGGCGCCGTCGTCGTCGCGGATCTGAGCGAGGTGGACGCGATGGCGGTCGTGCCGCGCTCGAGCGGCTTCCTCGCGCGCGTGAACCGTGACTCGGACGTGACGTCCGCGTTCCCGGACATGCTGCTCAGCAACAACCACCGCGAACGGGGCGGCCACGACTTCTCGAGAGCGCCCGACTTCGACTGGCATCCAGGCAGAGACTTCCCCGACCCCTGGCACGACTTCCCCTCCTTCCTCGGCGTCACCAACCCCGAGGGCATCCTCCAGTGGGACGACAACCGGATGAACGTCCCCTCCGCTTGGAAGAAGACGACCGGCGACCACGGCGTCGTCGTGGCCGTCGTGGACACGGGCGTCGAGGCGCAGCATCGCGAGCTGAGGGACCAGCTGGCCAACAGGCTCGGCGGCAACTTCGTCGACTGCGACGACCTGCAGGCCATGGTCGACGCGGGACTGATCGACCCGTCCTCGCTGCGTGACTGCCGCAACACCGACTTCGAGGGCCACGGCACCTGGGTCGCGAGCCGGATCGCCGGCGACGCGAACGGCTTCGCCTCAAACGGCGTCGCTCCCGGCGTGCGCGTCGCCTCGTACAAGGTTCTCGCGGCCGGCCTCGGCGGGCTGACGAGCTGGATCGTCTCCGGAATCGTGGACGCGTGCTCCTCGCGCGACGTCGACATCGTGAACATGTCGTTCGGCGGCTTCCTCGACCCGTCGAACCCGGACGACCAGCAGGTCTACCTCCTGCTCAGCGATGTCATGGACTACTGCCGCGCGCACGGGATTGCGCTCTTCTCGTCGGCCGGCAACGAGCATGTCCGGATCGACCGCGTCGACATGGCGCTCGGCGACGAGGCGCTCGAGGGCGTCGGCCAGGTCACCTACGGCCCCGAGGGGTTCGCGACGGCTACGCCCGGCGACCCCGACCTCGCGAACTACGACCTGCGCGGGTTGCTTGAAGTTCCGGCAGGGCTCCCCGGAGTGACGATGGTTTCAGCCACCGCAAACGCGATCGGCGCAGCGCCGGCAGACGTCCCGCTGCGCTGGCGCAAGCACGTGGGCGCGCGTGACCAGCTCGCCTACTACTCGAACTACGGCTCGCGCGTCGACCTCGCCGCACCGGGCGGCGCGCGCCGGTACGAGATCCCGCTCTACGACGGTGGCGACGGCGACATCCTCTACGGCGGCTGGGGCTCGTTCGGCGCCCTGGCGGCCCGCGGGCTCATCTGCACCGACCCCTACGAGGCCGCTCTGTTCAACTCCGCGTGCTTCAAGCTCGCCGGGCAGGGCTTCGGCTGGCTCCAGGGAACATCCCAGGCCGCTCCGAACGCGGCAGGTGTCGCGGCGCTCGTGCTCTCGGCCCGCAGGAACCTTCGGAACCGCCCCGACGCGCTCGTCGCGCGGCTCCAGGACACCGCGCGCACGCGGCTGACCAACTGGATGGGCCCGAACGACGCGGACAACCTCGCCCCGGCCCTCGACGGCACGCCGTGCTTCAACGGGTTCTGCCACCTCGATCAATCAGATCCGATCGACTTCTCTGACGCCTACGGCGCAGGGATCGTCGACGCCGGCGCCGCAGTCCGCTAGCAGAGCTTCACGCCCTCATGCGTGAGCGGTCTCGTAGGCCGCACCCCGCTTGACTTTCTGATCTAGAGAGGCATATAAACGTCCGTCTGCCTTCAGTTTATGCCTGAGCGCACTGGTACACCCAACGAGAACGGCAAGGACCCGATCGCGGTCGAGCTCGGCCGTCGTGGTGGTCTCAAGGGTGGGAAGGCGCGGGCCGCCAAGATGACGAAAGAGGAGCGCTCCGAGAGTGCTCGCAAGGCGGCGCAGGCTCGCTGGGCCAAGCAAGGCGGCCAGGGCTTGGGGAGAGACAACGACGAGAACAGGCGTATCCGTCAGTTAGGGGGAGGAGAGATGACTCGAGTTCGTGTGGGAGCCGTGACGGCGATCTTCGTGCTGGCCGTAGCGCTCACCCTGTTCCTGGTCTTGCTGGCCGGGAGATCGACAGGCCCCGGCGCAGCCGTGGTGCCGAAGAACGGCGGCTCCGAGGAGACCGCGGCGGCGAAGGCAGGCCTTGGGCCAACCAGCTACGAGGCCTTCCTGTCGGCGATGCGCACGTATCCGGCGAAGTCGATCTCGCCGGTGATCGTGAAGCGGGCGAAGACGACCTTCGCGAGGATCGCGAAGGCCGATGCCCGCCGCATCCACCGCGGCCGCACGTTCCTGTGGGACAGCAACACGTGGAAGCTGTACGGCCCGCGCGTGCACGCGACCGAGCCGGGGGTGATCTCCTTCTCCGGGGCGACGAACAACACCGCGAGCCGTACGCCGATGGTCGTCGCCGATCCGGACTGCACGGCTCACAAGTGCCGACTCTGGGCCGGTGTCTCCGGCGGCGGCGTCTGGATGACCGAGAACGCCACTGTTCCGGATCCCGTGTGGAAGCAGATGAGCCCCGAGGATCTCGACCAGAACTCGGTCGGGACGCTCGTGCTCGTGCCCGGTGACAAGCATGGCAAGCACTGGAGCAACCACGACAACGGGAACGACGACGACACGCTCTACCTCGGGACGGGCGAACCGAATCGCTGCTCGTCCGGTTGCGAGGCCGGCGTCGGTATCTACAAGTCGACCGACGGCGGGGAGCACTGGAAGAAGCTCAAGGACAAGTGCGTCAGCAACGCGACGTACACGTGCGTGAACGCGGGCATCGACGCCTTCCTCGGTCGCGCGATCAGCGCGATCGTGGTCGACCCGAAGAACGGCAAGCACCTCCTGGTCGGGTCGGCGCAGGCCGTCCGCGGCCTCTCGCACGTGATCGGCGCCGGCGGGACCACCCGCGTGGAGCCCGGTGCAAACGAGCCGGGGCTCTACGAGTCGTGGGACGGCGGCAACACGTTCACGGAGGTCTGGGACGGCGCCAAGCCCGACCCGGGCCCACAGTCGTTCGGTGTCACGGATGTCGGGCTCGACCCGCTCAATCCGGGCACGGTCTACGTGGGCGCCTTCGACGCGGGTGTCTGGCGACGTGATGCCGGCGCTTCCGCAACGGCGTTCAACCAGGTCTTCGCGGCGCAGTTCAACCAGGGCGCGGGGATCGACAGGCCGATGTTCGATCTGACGGTCAAGAACCTGCACACGCGGATCTACCTGACCGAAGGCACGCAGAACGGTGGCGGCATCGCCGGTCCGCTGGCGTCGAACTTCTGGCGCATCGACAACGCCAACCAGCCGGCGGCGACGCTGCTTGCGTCCCAGACGCTTCCCTGCGCTCCGCCGGATCCGACGAGCCACACGTTCCCGGCCAACTACAACGGCTGGACCTGCCTGACCTCGAACGCGACAGGCAACCCGTACTTCGCCACGGACGACTTCTGCACGGGTCAGTGCTGGTACGACCAGGACGTCTACTCGCCGGACGGGAAGCCAGACACCGTCTACGTGATCGGGTCGTACGAGTACGGCGAGCTTCCGTGCAGCACGAAGGGTGTCGGCTGCGGGAACGGTCGTTCCAACGGTCGGGCCGTGCTCTACTCGGACACCGCGGGTGATCCGGACGGCGCGGTGTCGGGTGCCGGCAACATGCGCACCTTCACCGACCTGACGTACGACGCACAGGACAACCCGGCGCCGTGGTGCGCCTATGCGCCGTACTTCGACCAGGGATGCAGCAACGCACCGAACGCGATCCATCCCGACCAGCACGAGGTCGTGATCAACCCCGGCAATTCCACCCAGATCTTCGAGGGATCGGACGGCGGGATGATCAGGACGAGCGGGACATTCGCGGACACCTCGGCGCAGTGCGACAACCCGTTCCGCAACGGCGGAACGCCGTTGCCGACGACGTCCGGCAGCTACCTGGCCTGTAAGCGGCTGCTCTCGCGGGTCCCGGTTGAGCTCAGCCACATCGACAAGAAGCTGAGCAGCACGCTGCAGTTCATCGGCGTGTCGATCAACCCGTCCAAGTCGTGCGAGGTCATGGCCGGGACGCAGGACAACAGCACCTGGTCGAACCTCAACGACTGCAACAGGAACACCTGGCCGCAGATCATCTACGGCGACGGCGGGAACGCCGGGTACGACGCGACGGAGCCGACGTGGCGCTTCAACGAGTTCACGGGCGGCTTCAGCGACTCGAACTTCAAGAACGGCGATCCCGAGAGGTGGGTGATCTCCTCTGCTCCGATCGTGAACAGCGGTGAGAACCCCGCGTTCTACTGGCCGCAGGTCAGCGACCCGAACCCGGTCCCGGGCACGCACCCGATCTTCTCGGGCGCGAGGCACGTCTGGCGGACCCTGGCCTTCGGAGCCGGCCATGCCGGTGCCGTGCCGCAGGACACGACTCCCGACATCGCCTTCTATGAGGCGAACTGCGCGGAGTTCGTCACCTCGGGTGCGCAGGTCGGCTGCGGTGACTACCGGCCGCTCGGCGGCCCGTACTGCGACGGCGTCGCCAGCACGCCGGATCCGTCGTGCATCAACCAGCCTGGCGACCTGGCCGGGACGGTGTACGGGACCGATCGAGCCGGCGGCGTGATCTCGTGGATCGCGCGTGACGGCGCCGACCACGGCACGCTCTGGGCCGCAACCGGAGCCGGACGCATCTTCGTGACGCACAACGCGGATGCGAGCGACCCAGCCACGGTCACGTGGCACCGGATAGACAGCTCCACGTCGGGAAGCTCACCGACGCGGTACCCGAGCAGCATCTACGTCGACCCGGATCACCCGGATCACGCGTGGGTCAGCTACTCGGGCTACAACGCCGTCACGCCGGCGACTCCCGGCCACGTGTTCAGCGTCTGGGAGAACGGCTCCGCTCCTGGTTCGGGCACCTTCACGAACCTGAACGTGGAGAGCGGCGCCTCGGCGTTCCCGACGCCGTTCTCGGACGGCGACCTACCGGTGAGCGACGTCGTCCGTGACGACGCGACCCACACGCTGTACGTCGGAACGGACTTCGGCGTCCTTCGCGGGAACCACGACGGAGCGTCGTGGCACACCATGAGGGGCATGCCGAACTACGAGATCATGCACCTCGCGATCCAGCCCTCCAACAGGGAGCCGACGTGCACGGGGCACGGCTACTGCAAGCGCCTCCTGTACGCCGCGACGCACTCGCAGGGCATCTGGAGGATGAACCTGAGCCACTAAACCAGGCCGCACCCAGCAGGCCGTGGAGAGGGCCGCCTCCGGGCGGCCCTCTCCATGTCCGCACACGGGTCGTGCTTGACATTCCTCGATATCGGTTTCAGGATCGCAACCCTGGCGCGCTGTCCCTGGACAGCGTCTACAAAGAAGGGGGAGAGCATGAGGTGCAGGCAGTTGCTGCTGCGAGCCTTTATGGCCGTGGCCGCACTCACTCTCGTCTTCGCTGGCCCGAGCTTCGGAGTGCGCGGGGCGCCGACATCACACGGCAACCTGCGCGACTTCGTCCGGTCAGTGGCGAAAGGACCATCGGCCGCTCAACGAGCGGCGGTCGCCAAGCTCCACGCGAAGGCGACGTACAACTCCTACGGAACGCCGTCGACCCTCATGCGTCCCGGCGGGTACCTCGCCAAGCACGCGACCGGAGCGACGGCGGCAGGCGCCGCGAAGTACTGGCTCTCGAAGAACAAAGTCATCTTCCGGTTGGCTTCGGTCAGGAGCCTTCAGCTCCAGGCCGACTCGAAGCTCATCGGGAGCACCGGTCACGCGGTCACGTTCCGGCAGACCTTCGGCCAGCTCAAGGCGCTCGACGGCGCCGGGCTCGTGACCGTCGGCCTGCGCGGGAGCAAGACCAAGGGCTGGAAGATCGCGTACGTCTCCTCGAGCGTGATCGGCTCCGTTCCGCTCAAGGGCCACACCAGGCTCTCCGCGCCGCAGGCGTGGGTGCAGGCGGCCCGCAGCGGCGGGATCGAGCGCTCGGTGGTCAACGTGAAGGGCGTGAAGGTCGCCCGCGGCTGGACGAACCTCAAGGTGGCCGGCCTGCGTGACATGCAGCGGATCAAGCGGGGCGCGTTCCCGCAGGGCCGCCAGGCCGTGCCGGCCTACGAGGCGATCGTGCTCGACAGCAAGGCATCGACTGCGTACAACGTGATCGTCGACGCCCGCAACGGCTCGATCCTCAGCCGGACGAGCCTGGTCGACAACCTCGCCGGCGGCGGCAAGCACTTCAACGCCGTCCAGACGTTCAACTTCAGCGGTACCATGCCCGCCACCGACGGTGCGTGTGACGTCAAGCAGGGCCCGTACACGGTCGGCCCGGGCGTCCGCGCGCTGGACGGCTTCGCGGCCGCGACGGTTCCGACCAACGACGTTGTCCTCAACCTCTACTTCGGGACGACGCGGATCGTGCAGGCCGACACGCTGTTCTCGCCGGAGCAGTTCCACTACGAGCCGGCCGGCGGCGTGCCGCAAGGCGACTACTTCATGGAGGTCTGCGACTTCCCCGACGGCGCTGCCTGGCAGGAGCCGCGCACGTATACGGGTCACCTGACCCTCGACGACTCGCCTCCTCCGGCGCCGTACCTGGCGCGCTGGCAGGCGTTCCCTGCCAACCCACCACTGGCGACGCTGCCCTTCTACCCGTGGCAGAACCCGAGCACCGACACCCGGCAGATGTTCTGCTGGCGGGCCTCCGCGGGCTGCGACATCGTCACCGGCAATCTGGCCTCGAGGGCACCCTGGGACTTCGACCTGAAGGCCAATGCCTCCACGTTCACTACCAGGGGCAACAACAACCTCGCGGCCACGTCCTGGACGAACGACACGGTCCCGAGCGCGCCGCAGTTCATGCCGACGAGCACGGGCCGCGACTACTCGTTCTCGTGGACGAACAACTGGAACACGAGGCAGTGCGCAGTCGCCCTGCCCGCACCGGTTCCGGGCTCGACCTACGACGACAGTGCCGCGGCGGTGAACCTGTTCGTGATGCACAACCGCATGCACGACTTCGCGTACTACCTCGGGTTCACGGAGCAGAACTTCAACGCGCAGGCCAGCAACTTCGGCCTCACGGAGCTCCGGCAGGAGAACGACCCGCTCGTGGGAGACGTGCAGTCGGGGGCGGCAACGCCCACACGTGACAACGCGAACATGATCACGCTTCCGGACGGCGCTTCATCGATCACGAACATGTACTTCTGGCAGCCGCTCGCAGGCTCGTTCTACGCACCCTGCGTCGACGGCGACTACGACTCGAGCGTGATTGCCCATGAGTACACCCACATGATCGAGAACCGCATGATCGGGAAGGGTGCGAACCGCACCGGCTTCCACGCGGGCTCGATGGGCGAGGGGTTCGCTGACCTCGACGCGGCCGAGTACCTCAACGAGAACGGCTTCGTGCCGACCGACGGAGAGGACCCGTTTGTCGAGGGTGCGTATGCGACGGGCAACAAGGTGCACGGGATCCGCGACTACACGATGAGCTGGCCGCAGACCGGTGACTTCCCGACTCCGTCGACACAGCCGGCTGTCGATCCGCTCAACTTCTCCGACATCGGCTTCGACACGCCGGGCAACGAGGTTCACTCCGACGGAGAGATCTGGGTCGCGACGAACTTCTCGGTCCGGCAGGCGCTGGTGAACAAGTACAAGAAGGACTTCCCAGCGACCGATACCGACCTGCAGGCCGACTGCGCCGCCGGCGTGCTGCCTGCACAGAACTGCCCCGGCAACCGGCGCTGGATCCAGCTCGTGTACGACTCGATGCTGCTCGACCCGGTTGGCCCGACCATGCTGGACGCGCGCAACTCGATGCTCGCGGCCGACATGCTCCGCTTCGGCGGCGCGAACCAGAAGGAGATCTGGGCAGCGTTCGCCATCCGCGGGATGGGACAGCTCGCGGCGGTTCACGCGAATGGCAACGCCGACACCGATCCGGTGCCGGACTTCGCGTCTCCGCTGGAGAAGAACACCGACGTCACGTTCGACCTTCGGGCGGACGCACCGGGCAAGCCGGCCGTCGTCGGCAAGGTGTACGTGGGCAACTTCGAGGCCCGCGTCACGCCGATCGCCGACACCGATCCGGCGACGCTCAACTCCGGCGTCGACATCAACAAGGACGCGACCGCGTCGTTCACCCCCGGCAAGTACGACTTCCTTGCCGTAGCACCGGGGTACGGTTTCGTCCGCTTCAGTGCCAACATCGGCTCGAATCAGGTCAAGACCATGCAGGTGGTCATGCCCACGAACTGGGCATCCGCCGCGGGAGGTGCCACGGCCACAGGTGACGGAACCGGCCAGGCTGCCCTGATCGACGAGACCGAGGCGACCAACTGGTCTGCGGACGGCCGCGCCGCCGACGGCACCCTCTCCGGCATCGCCGGCAAGCAGGTGACCGTCGACCTGGCGGGGACCGATCCCCAGCAGATCAGCCACGTCGAGGTCAGCGCAATGATCGGACCGGGCCAGAGCCGCTTCGCCGCTCTGCGTGGGTTCGAGGTCTGGGCGTGCAACGCAGCGAAGGCGGATTGCTCCACCGACGCTGGGTACTCGCTCGTCTACACGAGCCCGGACGACGCCTTCCCAGGCGACGCGCCGCGCCCGAACGGGCCTCAGCTGATCATGCGGGACTTCAAGATCCCGAAGACCAAGGCCACGCATCTCAGGCTGCGGGTGCTGACCAATCAGTGCACCGGCGGCCCGGGATACCAGGGCGAGCAGGATGCGGAGCCGACCAGCGCCACGGATTGCGACACGAATGTGGCCGCGGCGTCGACTCGCAGGTTCGTCAGGGTGGCCGAGTTCGAGGCGTTCACCTCCGACCCGACCCAGGGCGGCTAGGCGAGCCGAACTCAGGCAGGCAAGAGGGGGCCGGCGAGAGCCGGCCCCCTCTACTTGTGAAGGCAGGCGATCTCGGAGATCGTGAACGAGGCCCGGCTGCCGCGAGAGCCTCGGGCCACGACGGTTGGCCCCTCACACGCGCGCACGCGCTTGAACGTGACGACGAAGGAGCCGCGAGTGCTCGCGCGGAGCTTGCGGCCGACGCGCTTCGAGCCTGCGGTCACCTTGATCTGGACGCGCTCTCCGGGAACGAACCCCGTGCCCCTGACGCGCAGCGGGTTCCCGCTCGTCGGGACAAGGTGCGCCTGCCTGGTCGTGGTCGCGAGGGCGACCGGGACGAGCACGAGAGCGAGAGCGAGGACGAGGGCGGCTCGCACCGTTCAGTACGCGACGGCACCGCGGCCTGTCTCGGCCGCGTGGCGCTGCTCGTCTGCGCGGTAGGAGCTCCGCACGAGCGGCCCGGAGAAGACCGAGCCGAAGCCGAGCGCCTCGCCCTGCTCGCGGAACCAGCGGAACTCGTCGGGATGCACCCAACGGTCGATATTCGCGTGCTTCGAGCTGGGCTGCAGATACTGGCCGATCGTCACCACGTCGACGCCGTGCCCGCGGAGGTCGCGCATCGTCTCGACCACCTCGTCGTTCGTCTCGCCGAGGCCGACGATGATCCCGGACTTCGTCAGCACCGGGTAGTCCGCGACCTCCTTCGCGCGCCGCAGCAGCCAGAGGGCCTTGTCGTACGAGGCCTTGGCGCCGCGCATCCGCGCGTGGAGGCGCCGCACGGTCTCGATGTTGTGGTTGAAGACGTCCGGCCGCTCGGCGAGCACCGTGTTCAGCGCTTCCTCCTCGCAGCCCAGGAAGTCGGGCGTCAGGATCTCGATCGAGGCGTCGGGCAGCTTGCGCTTGAGCGCCCGGATCGTCGCCGCGTAGTGGCCGGCCCCACGGTCCGGGAGATCGTCCCGGTCGACCGAGGTCACGACGACGTGCTTGAGGTCCATCTGAGCGGCCGCTGCGGCGAGCCTGAGCGGCTCGAGCGGGTCCGGCGGGCCGTCGGGCTTGCCCGAGTGCACGTAGCAGTAGCGGCAGGCGCGCGTGCAGGTGTCGCCGAGGATCTGGAACGTGGCCGTGCCGCGGCCCCAGCACTCGGCGATGTTCGGACAGCGAGCCTCCTCGCAGATCGTGTTCAGGCTCGCGCCGTGCAGGAGTTTCCGCACGTCGAAGTAGCGCGAGTCCGCGCTCGGCGCGCGCACCTTCATCCACTCGGGCCTGCGCGGCCGCTCGGCGACGGGCAGCGAACGCTCCATCAGCCGAAGTCTAGAGGCCGGATTCGTTGGTGCCGAAGATCGAGCTCTCCACGATGTAGAAGAGCGCGATCGCCATGAACAGGATCACGCTCGCCCTCGGGCTGGCGAACGCGACCAGGGTCGCGCCGAGATAGATGTACGGGCCCGGGAGGTAGCTGCGGGTGACTCCGCTGACGATCGCCGCGTCGGCATCGGGGCGGAGAAGCCTGCGGCCCCGCGACGCGTAGAACCAGTTCACGCTGAACATGATCGCGGTCACGACGAGCGTGAACCCGTAGAGAAGCGCCGCGTCCTGGGCGCCGGCGCCACGGATGTGCTCGGCGACGATCCGGGTCGGAAACGGGACGAACGCAATGCACATGAGCAGGCCGATCGTCGCGATCAGAAACCGGCGATCCACCCTCTCGATCTGGGCCATCATCGTGTGGTGGTTGATCCACATGATCCCGATCGTCACGAAGCTGACCGCGTAGGCCAGGTACGACGGCCAGATGTCGAGGATCTGGGCGCCGAGGTCGTGGATGTCCGCCGGGCATCTGCGCGTCGACGTTCAGGATCAGCAGCGTCGCGGCGATCGCGAAGACGCCGTCTGCAAAGGTCTCCAGCCGGCCCGTGTTCACCGGCACCGAGTCTGAGCGGAGGGTCGGTCGTGCCTAGCTCGGCGGCTCTGAGTCGCGCTCGTAGTCGGCCTGGCCACCTTCGAGATGGCCGTCGAGCTGGCTGTCGTCCTTCCGCGCCTCGTAGTCCTCCTCGGCGACGTCGCGCTCGCTCTCGGACATGCGCGTCTCTTCGTCGGCGACCTCGAGGTCGTCCTTGCTCCACCAGGATTTGATCTTGTCGATCAGGCTCACAGGCGTACGCTAACGCGTCGCGGCGGCCGATGTGCTCGACCACGTCGGCGGGGGGCTCCTCGAGGTCGAGCTCGAAGACCTCCTCGAGAGCCGCGACGGCCTGCGGAACGACCTCGTCGACGGACACCGGCCGGCCGAGCTCGCGCGCGATCGTCGTGAACGCTGCGTCCTCGAGCCCGCAGGCGGTGATCCACTCGGTGAACGGCGCGGGGTCGAGGTCGACGTTGAGGGCGTAGCCGTGTGTCGTCACCCACTTCGAGACATGGATGCCGAGCGACGCGATCTTCCGCGGGGGTGTCTCGAGCCAGATCCCGGTCAGCCCCTCGATCCGTGTCGCCTCGACACCGAGCGGCGCGAGCGTCCGGATCAGCGCTTCCTCGAGGTCACGGCAGTAGCGCTTCACGTCCTGGCCGTGCCGCCGCAGGTCGAAGATCGGGTAGCAGACGAGCTGGCCGGGCCCGTGGTAGGTCGACTTCCCGCCGCGGTCGGTCTCCACGATCTCGACCCCGGCGTCCTCGGGCACGTGCAGCTCGCGCTCCTCTGCACGGCGCCCGAGCGTGATCACCGGTGGGTGCTCCAGCAGGACGACCGTGTCCGGGATCGAGCCCTCGGTCACTCCGGCCGCGAGCGAGCGCTGCAGCTCCCAGGCCTCGCCATACGGCACCAGGCCGGGCTGCATCACGTAGCCCTTGCGGCTCATCGCGGCGAGGTCAGTAAGAGCCTTCGTCCCAGCTCTCGAGGCTCTCGCGGAGCTCCTTCATGAACTGGGCCGCGTAGGCGCCGTCGACGAGCCGGTGGTCGTACGAGAGGCAGAGGTTCATCATCGGGCGGATGCCGATCACGTCCTCGCCGGCGTCGTCCTGGACGACGACCGGACGCTTGACGAGCGCCTCGACGTCGAGGATCGCCACCTGCGGCTGGCTGATGATCGGCGTGCCGATGATCGCGCCCCAGCCGCCGGGATTCGTGATCGTGAACGTGCCGCCCTGGACATCGTCCGGGGTCAGCTTCTTGTTGCGCGCGCGGTCCGCGATGTCGACGATCGCGCGGGCGATGCCGAGGAGGTTGAGCCCCTCGGCGTTCTTGATCACCGGAACGATCAGGCCCTGACCGCCCTCGAGCGCCACGGCGACCCCGAGGTTGACGTACTTCTTCATCACGATCTGCTCGCCGCGGACCTCGGCGTTGACCCAGGGCCAGTTGTGGATCGCCTCGATCGTCGCCCTGGCGATGAACGCGAGATAGGTCAGGTTGACTCCGTAGCTCTCCTCGTACTCGGGCTTCAGCCTCTTGCGGAGCGCGACGACCTTCGCCATGTCGATCTCGAAGACGGTCGTCACGTGCGCGCTCGTGTCGAGCGAGCGGCGCATGTGCTCCGCGATCCCGCGGCGCATCGCGTTCATGGGGACGATCTCCTCGCCGGCCTCGGCGACGACTGCGGGCTGTGGCGGAGGCGGAGCGGGTGGAGCCGGCGGCGCTGTCGGCTCGGGAGGCGGCGGAGGGGGGGCGGGGGTGGAGGCGCGGGCGCCTCAGGGGCAGGAGCAGGCTCGACCGGAGCGGCGGGCTCGACGGGCGCCTCGGGTTGAGCGGGCGCTGCGGCCGGCGGCCCGGACTCGACGAAGGCAAGGATGTCCTTCTTGGTCACACGCCCGCCGCGGCCGGTGCCGGCGACCTGCGCGACGTCGACCCCGTGCTCGGAGGCGATTCGCGCGACGACCGGCGAGACGAAGGTCTTCTCCCCTGTGCCATCTGTGCCCGGCGCTACGAGCTCGGGCTCCGCGGCGACCGGCTCGGGCTCAGGCTCCGGCTCGGCGGCGACAGGCTCTGCCTCTAGCTCCGGTTCCGGCTCTGGCTCTGGTTCCGCGGCGACCGGCTCGGGCTCCGGCTCGGCCACAGGCGCCACCTCGGCCTCGCCGGGCGGCGCGATCACCGCGAGCTTGGTGCCGACGTCCACGGTCTCGCCTTCCTGGACGAGGATCTGCTGCACGACACCCTCTCCCGGGCTCGGGACCTCGGTGTCGACCTTGTCGGTCGAGATCTCGAGCAGAGGCTCGTCGGCGGCGATGTGCTCGCCCTCCTGCTTGAGCCACTTCGTGATCGTCCCCTCGGAGACGGAGACGCCCATCTGGGGCATGACGACGTCGATCGCGGACGTAGTGGCCATCAGTACTCGGCCAGTTCGCGAAGTCCTGCGGCCACGTCGTCGGCCTGCGGGATGAACGCCTTCTCCAGCGGCGGCGAGAACGGCACGGGCGTGTCGGGGGCGGTGATCCGCTTGACCGGCGCGTCGAGGTCCTCGAATGCCTCTTCGGCGATCGTCGCGGCGATCTCGCCGCCGAAGCCGCCGGTGTGCGTGTCCTCGTGCAGGACGACGGCCTTCGACGTCTTGCGGACGCTCTCGAGCACCGCGTCCTTGTCCCACGGGATCAGCGTGCGCAGGTCGAGGATCTCGACCGAGATCCCGTCGGCCTCGAGCTGGATCGCGGCCTCCTCGGCCGTCCAGACCATCGCGCCCCAGGTGATGACGGACACGTCGTCGCCCTCACGGTGCACGCGTGCCTGGCCGAACGGCGTCGAGTAGCGCTCGTCGGGCACGTCGGCCTTGATTCGCCGGTAGAGGTGCTTGTGCTCGAAGTACAGGACGGGGTTGGGATCTTCGATCGCCGTCACGAGGAGGCCCTTCGCGTCCTCGGGGGTCGCCGGGCACACGATCTTCAGACCGGGGATGTGCGCGAACGAGCTCTCGGGGTTCTGCGAATGGAACGGCCCGCCCGAGAAGCCGCCGCCCGAAGGCAGGCGCACGACGATCGGCACCGGCGTCCCTGCGCGGTAACGCTGCTTGGCGGCAACGGTGACGAGCTGGTCCCACGCGCACGAGATGAAGTCCGCGAACTGCATCTCCGCGACCGGACGCAGGCCCATGATCGCCGCCCCGGTGCAGCCGCCGACGATCGCGGTCTCGGAGAGCGGCGAGTCGATCACGCGCCACGGGCCGAACTCCTCCTGGAATCCGAGCGTGACCTTGAACGCGCCGCCGTACACGCCGACGTCCTCGCCGATCACGAACACACGCTTGTCGCGGCGCATCTCCTGGCGGAGACCGTCTGAAATTGCCTGCAAATAGGTCTTTTCTGCCATCTATTTGTGGTGAGGTGTGTCGAGGTCCTCGGGTGTCGCGAAGACGCCGTCCTCGAGCGTCGACGGGTCCGGGAGCGGGGACTCTTCGGCCTTGGTGAGCGCGTCGTTCAGCAGCTTCTTGACGCCCGAGGTGATCTCGTCCTCCTCCTCGTCGTTCAGCTCCGCGTGCTCGCGCAGCCAGGTGCGGAAGCGCTCGATCGGGTCGCTCGCGGCCCAGCGCTCGAACATGTCCTTCGGGACGTAGAACGCGTCATCGTGGACGGCGTGGCCCTCCATGCGCAGGGTGAGGCACTCGATCAGCGTCGGGCCTCCACCCTCGCGCGCCTTCTCGACCGCGCGCTTCGTCTCGCGGTAGACGGCGAGCACGTCGGTGCCGTCGACGACGACGCCGTCGAAGCCGTAGGCCTCGGCGCGGTCGGCAACGTGCTCGGTCGCGTACTCGAGATAGGTCGGCGTCGAGTAGGCCCACTGGTTGTTGTCGCAGATGAAGACGACCGGCAGCTTGCGCACGCCCGCGAGGTTCATCGCCTCGTGCGTGTCCCCTCGCGCGGACGCGCCCTCGCCGAACCAGCCGAGCGCGACGCGCTTCTCCTCGCGGATGCGGAAGGCGAGTGCGCAGCCGACCGCGACCGGCAGCATCGCCGGGAGGTGGCTGACCATCGCCAGCAGCCCCAGGCGGGAGTCGGCCATGTGGACGTTGCCGTCTTTGCCATGGGTCGGCCCGTCTGCGCGGCCCATGTACTGCGCGAAGATCCGCCAGGGCTCGACGCCGCGCGTGATGTGGGCGCCCATGTCGCGGTGCAGCGGCGTCCCGACGTCGTTGTCGTCCATCGCCGTCGCGACGCCGACCGCGGCCGCTTCGTTCCCGCGGCCCGTGTAGAAGGAGCCGGGGATCTTCCCCTGCTTGTAGAGGATGTGGCCGCGCTCTTCGATCCCGCGCGTGACCAACATGTTGCGGTAGACGCCGAGGAGATCCTCGCGGTCGAGACCCGCCTCTTTGACCTCCTGCAGCGAACCCACCGGCTCCGCTTCACGGGCGATCGCCATGGGGCCTCACTCTAACGATCGCCTCAGCGGTACAGTCGGGTTGTGGGAAAGGCCGCTGATTGGCTCCGCGAGGAGCGTCGAAAAACCCTCGGAGATTGGGTCGCGTTCTGCCTCCGGTGCGGGTCGGCGCAGCGCTACTTCGAGGAGAACGAGCCCGAGCTACCGGGCGAGTGCTCCCAGTGCGGCGGCGAGATGCGCTGGCGCTGCCCGTCCTGCGACGCGCGCTTCTCGTCGGCGTTCGCCGTGGAGTGCGAGGAGTGCGGCGCGGCTCTCCGGCCGGACGAGCAGTTCGGCGTGAAGATCCGCCGCGGCTAGCCGCGGATCTCGGAGAACCGGATCACGGTGACCAGGTCGTCCGGGCCGACCTCACGGTTGTAGAGCTGGCCGAGGAAGCTCGCCATCTCCTCCGGCCGGCGGATCTCCGGATTGTCGTGCTCGATCTCGCGGGGCGAGAGGTCGGACAGCAGCTTGACCTCGATCTTGTCGATCACCGCGTCGAAGATCTTCTCGCGGGGGCTGAAGCGCGTGCCCGCGAGCACCTGGACGATCATGCCCTTCCGGTACTTGCCGGACTTGTCTCCGAGGCGGATCGTGGCGGTCTTGCGGTGGCTCCGCAGCTGGTCGGCCACGATGGGTGAGTAGAAGTTCAGGGCATACACGGCGTCGTCGTCTCCTGGCACTGGGCGCGCGGAATCATAGTGGGCGATCGTGCACGGAGGCTAGGGCCCGTTCGGCCATCTCGCGCTCGCCCTTGTAGGCGAGCAGCCGCGGGGCCTCCTCGAGCGGCAGCCAGCGGGCCTCGGCGACCTCGTGCGCGACCGCTGGAGGCAGGTCCCCGAGGCGCCCGCGCGAGTACCGCAGGAGGTAGAAGCTGACGATCTTGAAGATGCGCTCGCCGTCCCACGTGTACACGTAGCGGACGTCGCCCAGCTTCCCGACGAGCCTCGCCTCGACCCCCGTCTCCTCGGCGACCTCCCGGAGCGCGGTCTCCTCGGGTCGCTCGCCCTCGTCGATCAGGCCCTTCGGCAGCGCCCAGACGCCCGGCGCCTTCCCGCCGGGGCCGGATCGCCGCCATCACCCAGCGCCCGCGCAGCCGCCGCACGAGCACCCCGCCGGCCGAGAACTCCCGTCGCACACAAACCTTTGTAACAGACTGTTACTTGGAGAGGGCCGACCTCGTTGCGCGGCCCGGGCAAAACCCGTTATGATGCTCTGGCACTCAACAGTCAAGAGTGCCAAGTACTGTCACAAAGTCACCCAAGGAGGGCTGGATGGATCTACAGCCACTGGGCGACCGCCTGATCGTCGAGGTCCTCGAAGACGAGGAGACGACGGTGAGCGGAATCGTCCTCCCCGACACCGCCAAGGAGAAGCCGCAGCGCGGTCGCGTGCTGGCGGTCGGGCCGGGCAATCGCGACGACAAGGGCGAGCTCGTGCCGATGGAGGTCGCCGAAGGCGACGAGATCATCTTCTCCAAGTACGGCGGAACCGAGATCAAGCTCGGAGCCGACGAGGTTCTGATCCTGCGCGAGACGGACGTGCTCGCCAAGGTCACCTCGTCCGGCGCGAAGGGTTCGAAGAAGAAGAAGGCACTCGCCGGCGCGTCCGCGTAGGCGCGCCGCGAAGGAGGAAACTGAATGGCTCACAAGGAGTTGAAGTTCAACGAGGATGCGCGCCGCTCGCTCGAGCGGGGCGTGAACATCCTCGCCGACGCGGTCAAGGTCACCCTTGGCCCGAAGGGGCGCTACGTCGTGCTCGACAAGAAGTTCGGCGCGCCCACGATCACGAACGACGGCGTCACCATCGCCCGTGAGATCGAGGTCGAAGACGTCTTCGAGAACCAGGGCGCGCAGCTCGTCAAGGAGGTCGCCACGGCGACCAACGACGTGGCGGGCGACGGTACCACGACCGCAACCGTTCTTGCCCAGGCCATCGTCCGCGAGGGCCTGAAGAACGTCGCGGCCGGAGCCAACCCCATGGGCCTGAAGCGTGGCATCGAGGGCGCCGTGGACCAGGTCGTCGAGAGCCTGAAGACGCAGTCGAAGGAGATCTCGGGCAAGGAGGACATCGCCCGGGTCGCCACGATCTCGGCTCGTGAGCGGGAGATCGGCGACGTGATCGCAGACGCGATCGACAAGGTCGGCAAGGACGGCGTCGTGAACGTCGAGGAGGGTCAGACCTTCGGCCTCGACCTCGAGTTCACGGAGGGCATGCAGTTCGACAAGGGCTACCTGTCGCCGTACATGATCACCGACGCCGAGCGCATGGAGGCCGTCCTCGACGACCCGTACATCCTGGTCGCGAACCAGAAGATCGGGGCGGTCAAGGACATCCTGCCGGTGCTCGAGCAGGTGATCCAGGCCGGTCGGCCGCTGCTGATCGTCGCGGAGGACGTCGAGGGCGAGTCGCTCGCCACGATCGTCGTGAACAAGCTTCGCGGCACCTTCAACGCAGTCGCGGTCAAGGCCCCGGGCTTCGGCGACCGCCGCAAGCGCATGCTCGAGGACATCGCGATCCTCACCGGCGCCGAGGTGATCACCGAGGAGATGGGGCTGAAGCTGGAGAACACGAAGATCAGCCAGCTCGGCAAGGCCCGCAAGGTCGTGATCGACAAGGACTCGACCACGATCATCGACGGTGCCGGTGAGTCCGAAGGGATCAAGGGCCGCATCAAGCAGCTGAAGGCCGAGATCGAGAACACCGACTCCGACTTCGATCGCGAGAAGCTCCAGGAGCGCCTGGCGAAGCTCGCGGGCGGCGTGGCCGTCGTCAAGGTCGGCGCCGCGACGGAGACGGAGATGAAGGAGAAGAAGCACCGCGTCGAGGACGCGCTGCAGGCCACCCGGGCCGCTCTCGAAGAGGGCATCGTCCCGGGCGGCGGCGTCGCGCTCGTGAACGCGATCGACGCGATCAAGCCCGCCAAGGACGGCGACGAGCGGACGGGCGCGTTCATCGTGACCCGCGCGCTCGAGGAGCCGATCCGCCAGCTGGCCGAGAACGCGGGCCTCGAGGGCTCGGTGGTCATCGACAAGATCCGCTCGCTTCCCGCGGGCCAGGGTCTGAACGTCGAGACCGGCGAGTACGAGGACCTGGTCAAGGCCGGGATCATCGATCCCACCATGGTCACGCGCTCGGCGCTGCAGAACGCCGCGTCGATCGCGAAGAACATCCTCACGACCGAGGCGATCGTCGCCGAGCCGCCGGAGAAGAACCCGGCTATGGCCGGCATGCCCGGCGGAGGGATGCCGGACATGATGTAGGGAGCATGGGGGAAACCCGGTTTCCCCCATGAACCCCCTCGTTGGGTTCCACTGCAGAAGGGCCGGCCGAGCCGGCCCTTCTGCTTTTCACGGGCAGAATCTCTTCGTGCGTCTGCGAAACGGAGTCCTTGCGCTCGTCGGCCTTGCTGCGTACTTCCTTCTTCTGCGCAGGCCCGTTCTGACATGGGGCGCGACGCACGCAGAGGCCTCGGCTCGGCTACCAGGCGACGAGCTGCTCACAGACGCGGATGGCGTCGCGACGCGCGCGATCGAGATCGACGCGCCACCGGCTGCCGTGTGGCCGTGGATCGCGCAGATGGGTCCTGCGCCTCGGGGTGGCGCGTACACCTACGACTGGATCGAGAACCTCCTCGGACTCGACATGCACAGCGTCGACCGCGTCCTGCCCGAGTTCCAGCACCCGGAGGTGGGCGACACGATCGGCTACGGGAAGAACCGGATGCGGGTGGAGCTGGTCGAGCCCGAGCGGGTGCTCGCGTGGCGATCCGAGGACGGCAACTGGGTCTGGACGTTCGTCCTCGACGATCGCGGCGGCGCCACGAGGCTGATCAGCCGCAACCGCTTCAGGCTGCCGACCCTCGCGGCGCGTCTCGGGATGCTCCTCATGGAGCCGGCTTCGCTGGTGATGGAGCGGAAGATGCTCCGAGGCATCAAGCGGCGGGCCGAGCAGCTGGCGTCACGCAGCGGGTGAGGCGTCCCGGATTCGCTCGATTCCGTCGAGGATCAGGTCGAGCCCGAACTCGAACTCGCTCGGAGCCTCCGGGTCCGGGTCGCCCATGTGCTGGTGCGCGTGCTCGACGACGTAGGGGTACTCCTCGGGCGAGATCTGCGCGAGGAAGCCCTCGGCCAAATCCATCAGTTCCTCCCTGGTCTCGAACGGGAAGCTCACCTCCCAGAGCGTGAAGCCGGTGATGTGGCTGTCCAGCGCGTGGTACGCGTGATGCGTGAGGTCGGCCGAGAAGCCGGCCTCGCGCAGCGTCCTGAGCAGCTCCTCCATCCACGTCATCCGCGCGGGGATGATCCTCGGAGTCGAGTGCATGAGGCTCGCCGCCCACGGGTGCCGGACGAGGACCTCGTGGGCGGAGATCGCGGTGTGGCGAACGGCCGTCTTCCAGTCCACTCCCCTGGGAGCGTTCTCGATCTCGCCCAGGACGAGGTCGACGATGCCCTCCTGGAGGTCGTCCTTGCTGGCGACGTGGTTGTAGAGCGACATCGCCTGCACGCCGAGCTCCTGCCCGAGCCGGCGCATGCTCAGCGACTCGAACCCGCTCTCGTCGGCCATGCGGACGGCCGCGTGGAGCACCCGCTCACGGGTCAGCGGGGGCCGCGGCTCGGCGATTTGGTCTGGTTGCGTGGCCATCGTGCGGGCGAAACCTACGGGTGACGCTTGACAGACTTACAGTGTACGTCTAGGCTGGCTTACGCTGTAAGTCTTATCATAGGGAGGCGACGATGTCCGTCCAGGCGCCAACACAGAACGCGACGATGCGAGCGGCCGTCTACCACGAGTACGGCACACCCGAGGTCCTCGAGGTCCGGGAGCTCGAGAAGCCGGTCCCGGCCGAGGACGAGGTGCTGGTGCGGGTGCACGCAGCTGCCGTGAACCCGTTCGACTGGCACATGCTGACGGGCCTGCCCTACATTGCGCGGCTCGGAAACGGGCTCCGCAGGCCGAAGACCGAGCGGCTCGGCGCCGACTTCGCCGGGACGGTGGAGGCGGTCGGCGCGAACGTGACGTCGTTCGAGACCGGGGACGACGTCTTCGGCGTCAGAAACGGAGCCTTCGGCGAGTACGTCTGCGTCGTTGAGGATCGGGCGATCGTCCCCAAGCCGGCCAACGCGACCTTCGAGCAGGCGGCCGCGGTGGGCGTGGCGGCGATCACCGCGCTGCAGGGCCTGCGCGACAAGGCGAGCGTCGGGGCCGGGAGCAACGTCCTGATCAACGGGGCATCCGGAGGCGTGGGCACGTTCGCCATCCAGATCGCCAAGTCGCTCGGAGCACACGTGACAGGCGTGTGCAGCCCGCCGAACGTGGACGCCGCCCGGTCGCTCGGAGCAGACCGCGTCATCGACTACACGAAGGACGACTTCACCCGGACCGACGAGCGCTACGACGCGATCCTCGACATCCCAGGGAACCGGTCCTGGAAGGAGTGCAGGCGGATCATGAGCCCGAACGCGACACTCGTCTGCGTCGGGGGACCGAAGACAAATCGCCTGTACGGGCCGCTGGGCAAATGGCTTCCGGACCGACTCGCCTCCGTGCTCACGAGCCAGAACGTCGCGATCTTCGTGGCGAAGCCCGACAAGGACGACCTGGCGACTCTCGGTGAGCTCATCGAAGCCGGAAGCGTGACGTCGGTGATCGACAGGCAGTACGAGCTGGGCGACCTGGGCGACGCTCTCACTTACCTCGCACAGGGACACGCTCGCGGCAAGGTGGTCATCACCGTCTGAGGCCCGCTGCCCGGTAGATTCGGGCGGTGGACGCCGAGGACGGTTACTTCGACGAGCCTGTCGCCTCGAGGTACGACGAGTCCGCCGCGGACATGTTCGAGTCTGCCGCCGTCGACCCGGTGGTGGACTTCCTCGCGGGGCTCGCAGGAGAGGGCCGCGCGCTCGAGCTCGGGATCGGGACCGGCCGCATCGCGCTGCCGCTGGCCCGTCGGGGAGTCCCGGTGCACGGGATCGAGCTCTCGAACGCTATGGCTGCGAGGTTGCGCGAGAAGCCGGGCGCCGATGAGGTCGGCGTCACGATCGGCGACTTCGCGACGACGACCGTGGACGGTGCGTTCTCGGTCGCCTACGTCGTCTTCAACACGATCATGAACCTGACGACGCAGGAGGCGCAGGTCGCGTGCTTTCGGAACGTCGCCGCGCATCTCCAGCCGGGCGGCTGCTTCGTCGTCGAGGTGATGGTCCCCGAGCTCCAGCGCGTTCCGCCCGGTGAGACCTTTCGCGTCTTCGACTCGAGCGAGACGCACTGGGGGATCGACGAGTACGACGTGGCGAACCAGGGTCTCGTCTCGCACCACTTCGACCTCGCCGACGGGCGCTTCGAGCTGCTCTCGATGCCGTTCCGCTACGTGTGGCCTGCCGAGCTCGACCTGATGGCGGAGCTCGCCGGCATGCGGCTGCGCGAGCGCTGGGGCGGGTGGCAGCGGGAGCCGTTCACCGGCGAGAGCCGCCAGCACGTCTCGGTCTGGGAGAAATGAAAAGGGCCGGCTCAGCGCCGGCCCGATTCGATTGACCCTGGACGGACGAAACGGCCCAAGGGCCGTTTCGTACGAGGGGGATGGGGAGGTGGGTCGCCCTAGATATCGGCCTCGCCGCGAGCGGCTGTGTCCCCTTTTCGAGTGAACTCGCGTGGCCTGCCGCGTGGGGTCGCGTGCCTACACTGGCGGTGTGGCGACCACGACTCCGGCCCTCGTCCGGCTGCACCGCGGCTACGTGCGCGTGAGCGGTCCCGAGGCCGCGGATTTCCTGGAGCGCATGGTCTCGAACGAGGTCGTGACGTTGGAGCCGGGCGACGCTCGCCAGGCGTTGCTGCTGACGCCGAAGAGCCGGATCGTCGCGCCGCTTCGCGTCGTGCGTGAAGGGCCCGACGCGTTTCTGCTGATCACCGAGGCCGTGCTTGCCGAGACCGTTGCGTCGACCTTGCTGCGCGCGCGGTTCGCGGCAAGGTGTGAGATCTCGGTCGAACGGCTCTCGGGAGTCCTGCACTTCACAGACCCGGGCGGCGGGGTGCCCAACGGCGACTACGGCGTGGAGGCCTGGGAGACCTGGGGCGACGAGCAGCCGGAGGCGCCCGACGCCGAGGAGCTCGAGGCGCTTCGGATCGAGGCAGGCACGCCTCGCTGGGGCAGCGAGATCGACGAGACGATCCTTCCGGCCGAGGCCGGGCTGGACGAGACCCACGTCTCCTTCACGAAGGGCTGCTACCCGGGCCAGGAGCCGATCGCGCGCCTGCACTATCGCGGTCGGCCGAACCGCCGCCTGCGCGTGCTCGAGGTGGCCGACGCCGAGCCCGGCGACGAGATCGTCCTCGGCGAGAAGGTCGTCGGACGGGTGACGAGCGCGGTGCCCGGCCGTGCGCTCGGCTATGTCCGCCGAGAGGTTCCTGACGACGCCGTGCTCGAGATCCACGGCGCCGAGGCGCGGCTACACTGACCGCCGAGAAGCGCCCGTAGCTCAGGGGATAGAGCGCTGCCCTGCGGAGGCAGAGGTCGCAAGTTCGATTCTTGCCGGGCGCATCGCTCAACCAAGCGGTTTGGGAGGAGTCGATGCACCCCAAGAAGCGAGCATTCAATTTCGTCCTGCCGGGCTGCGAGCGTCTTGCGTCCCCGGGTTGACCTACTCGAGCTGCTGGGCCAGCCGAGCTCCGATCGCCAGCGAGGCGGTGGCGGCCGGAGAGGGCGCGTTCAAGACGTGGAGGACATCGCCGTCACGCTCAAGCATGAAGTCGTCGATCAGGGTGCCGTCGCGGGCGAGAATCTGCGCTCGGATCCCGCACGGCCCGAACGCCACGTGGCCAGGCTCGAGGTCGGGTAGGTAGCGTCGCATCTGCCGCACGGCTGCACGCTTGCTCATGTCGCGCCAGATCTCCAGGGCGCCGGTCCGGAAGTAGCGACGGCCTAGCCGCCAAAGCCCAGGATAGGCCGCGAGCTCCTTCGTGTCACGTAGGTTGATCTTCATCCGGCTGTAGCCTTCACGCGCGAGCGCCGGTACCGCGTTCGGTCCTGCCCAAACCGCGTCGTCGATGCGGCGCGTGAAGTGGACGCCGAGGAACGGGAACGCCGGATCGGGGACGGGGTAGATCAGTCCGCGCACAAGCGAGGACGCCTCGGGTGTGAGCACGAAGAAGTCGCCGCGGAAGGGGGCGATCCGATAATCACGGGGACGCATCCCCGTGAGCGCGGCGATCCTGTCCGCCTGCAGCCCGGCGCAGGCGACGATTGTTCGCGTCTGGAGCACGTCTCCCGAGCGCATGGTGATCCTGTGGAGCGAGCCGCGTCTTTCGATCTTGGTCACTTCGCGGTCGAAGAGGATGTTTCCGGAGAGACGCCGGACCTCCTTCGCAAGCGCATGTGCAACAAGACGGAAGTCGATGACGCCCGTCTCAGGGACGTGGAGCGCCTTGACTCCGGCGACACGCGGCTCGATCTGGCGGAGCTCGTGGCCGCTCAGTTCGCGGAGCCCGTGGAGCCCGTTCACGGTGCCCCGGCGGTGGAGTTCTACGAGCCGCGGCAGCTCTGTCTCGTCTACGGCCACAACGAGCTTTCCGGAGAGTCGATAGGGGATTCCGTGCTGGTCCGCGAACCCCAACAGCCTCTCGCGGCCTTCGCGGCAGAGTTGAGCCTTCAGCGATCCAGCGGCGTAGTACAGGCCGGCGTGAACTACTCCTGAATTGCGTCCGCTCTGGTGGCAGGCCGGCTCGCACTCCTTCTCGAGCACCGCTAGACGCAAGCTCGGGCGTCGGAGGAGGAGCTCGCGCGCTGTCGCAAGACCGACGAGCCCGGCTCCGACGACCGTTATGTCGTAGTCATCGACCATGACATGACCCCCTTGCAGAAGTAGTACGCCGAGGTAGTGCCTTCAGTCCGGCTCGTCTCCAGGCACTGGTTCGAGTGCCTCATTCGGATGCCTGTTCAGTCCGGCCCCGCGCGAGGCACGAGCTCTCTCGCAATGGTGCGTCTGTCGGCACGCTCCTTCACCGACACGTCACCGCGCAGGCCGCGCAAACCACGATCTCCAGCTTCCGCTGCGCCGTGAACACCGGTACGTGCGTTGCTCACTCGACGTCATCTCCTCCTCGTTGACCGGCCATCCTGAGCCCCTTGCCGGACCGGTCTCCGCGCGGCCCCGGCGCTCCGAGCCGCCAGGTACGACCAGCCTTTAGGCTGTCAACGTGCTACCAGGATCCGGGCAACATCCCCCTGGATGTGTCGCTTGGCTGCACTTACGAGGACGCTGGTGCGGCGGCTCGCAGGCTGCGATTGCGGTGTCGGATCTTAGGATCTACGATCTTAGTCGTGAGCGAAGACTTGCAGACCGCGAGGCGCTCTACTGGCGAACAGGGGGAGTTTCGTGGGCGGATCCTCGAGCTCGAAGGCGAGCTGAAGCGGTATCGGGAACACGAGCAACTTGTGGCCAAGACGCTTCTTTCAGCGACGAGCCACGCCACCGCGATCCGAGAGAGCGCGAGGCGAGACGCCGAGCTGACTCTTCGCAAGGCTCGAGCCGAGGCGGAGAAGAGGAAGGCCGGTGCCGAGCGAGAGCGGAATGAGGCAAGACGTGAGCTGTTGCGACTGTGTCGGATCACGGAGCAGATGCGGAGAGGCCTCTCGGCGTTCTTGACGGCAAAGGTGGAAGAGCTCCGACTCGACGCTGAAGAAGAACTGCCAGCCTCAGGGCAGGATGCCGAGCTCGAAACAGTGCTTGCGAGCGCCATCGAAGAGCAATCTGAGGCGGTGGCGGGACCCTGGCCCGAGCCCACTTCGCACCCACGAGCGGAGATTCACGCCCGGGGCGGACACGGCTTGACCAGCGGGTCGCCGGATGACTTGCCATAGACGTCTTGCTGTGGTCCGGCCCGTCGCGTTGGTGCGAGCGTGATACCGATTCTTGCGAGCCTCTGGGCGCTGGTCGGAGTTCTGGCCCTCGTTTGGCTCCTGTGGAGCGGTAGGTTGGGGTCGCGCGCGCGTCAACGGCGGCTCGCGAAGCGCGAATCAGACACACCGGCCGTGGGTGACCTCGACGCGGAGTGGATCTACGGAGATCGCGCCGAACATAGGCCACGGGCGGGACGTCAGGAGCTGGAGGAAGAGGCCACGCGTGAGGCCGAGGCGATCGTGAAGGACGCGGAGCTGAAAGCCCACGAGATCCTCAGTGCGGCTGAGCGCGCGCGTACTCAGGTAGAGGCGGAGCTCGCGCATGAACAAGCCGACCTGGCCGAGAAGAGCAAGACGCTCTCCGAATTCCTGGCCAACGCCCTCGAGGAGGTTGAGCGCGCCTCGGCGAACGGCACGGCGAGCGCCCACGATCTGGGCGAGCTGGAAGCCCTGCGCGACGAGTTGCGCAGCACCGAATAGCGCCTCGGCGGCCGCTCGCCACGTGTCCGGCGCGCGAGCGGGCTGAGCCGAACGGGCTGGTCAAAGGGTTAGGCTTTCGTAAGGCTTCTTCATGGCCCCCTTGTCTCTATTGGACATCCGCGATTAGATAGACGACCAGACATCAGACACTTCGACTGAGCTCGCTCCATCGAAACGAGAGGGGAGAAGGAGCGTACCGTGCGGACGAGCTACGACCTTCCGACCGAGGTCGGAGTCCCGACCGAGGTGCGCCCAGACGGGAACGGACGCCTTGAAGAGCGACTCTTGCAGGTGGTCGACGAGCGAACGCTCGAGCTGCTCGAGCGTCGCCGACAGGCCGCGAGGCCCAAGGACCGCGGTTGGCTTGTTCGGCGTCTCCTGCTCGCAGGAGATCTGCTGGGACTCTCTCTCGCCTTTCTGCTTGCGGCGGTCCTTTCGCACGTCGGTGGGCTCGATGCGTGGATCGATCTCGGGATCTTCGTCCTCTCGCTGCCGGTCTGGGTCGTAGCCGCGAAGCTCTTCGGCCTGTACGACGAGGACGAGGCCCGACGCCGATCACTCCACGCTCGACGACCTCGCCCGGGTCTTCCTGCTCGTCACGCTCGGTGCGTTCGCCTTCGCCCTGTGTCGCGGGCTATACGAGTCACAACATGACGGAGGTGCTGCTCTTCTGGGTGTTCGGGGTTGTGTTCGTTACGACCGGGCGCGCCGCTGCCCGCGTCATGTCGAGGCGAACGCTCGCCTACGTCCAGAACGCCGTGATCGTCGGAGCCGGTGACATCGGCCAGCTCGTCGGACGCAAGCTGCTTCAGCATCCCGAGTACGGCATCAACTTGGTGGGGTTTGTCGATTCTGAGCCCAAGGAAAGGCACTCCAACCTCGGGCACCTGACGCTCCTCGGGGTCCCCGAAGAGCTGCCCGAAATCGTCCGGCTGCTCGGCATCGAGCGCGTGGTCATCGCGTTCTCACGAGATGACCCGGAGGAGACACTGCAGATCATCCGCTCCCTCGGGCATTTCGCTGTCCAGATTGACATCGTGCCACGGCTCTTCGAGATCGTCGGGCCGAGCGCCGAGGTGCACACGCTGGAGGCGATGCCGATGCTCGGGCTTCCTCCCGACAGGATCAGCCGCTCATCGATGCTGCTCAAGCGTGCGCTCGACGTCGCCGGTGCGACTTTCCTTCTCGTCGTGACCGCGCCCCTCTTCGCCGTCTTCGCGTGGAAGATCAAGCGCGACTCTGCTGGCCCCGTGTTCTTCCGGCAGCAACGTCTCGGCCTGCAATCAGCAGGAGTTCACGCTCCTCAAGTTCCGCACGATGCACATCGATGCCGGCGATGGACCGCACCGGGAGTACATCGAGGCGACCATGGCCGGCGGAGGCGAACCCAGCTCGAACGGGCTCTTCAAGCTCGAGCGTACTGACGACGTCACGCGTTTCGGAGCATGGCTGAGGAAGACGAGCCTCGACGAGCTACCTCAGCTCATCAACGTGCTGCGCGGCGACATGTCGCTCGTCGGCCCGCGCCCGTGCCTGCCCTACGAGCTCGAGCATTTCGCCCCGCACCATTTCGAGCGCTTCCTCGTCCCGGCGGGTTTGACCGGCCTCTGGCAAGTGACCGCACGGGCTCATTCGAACTTCGGCGAGGCACTGGACATGGATGTGCTCTATGCGCGCAGCTGGTCCCTCGGCCTCGATTTCCGGATTCTCCTCAGAACTCCGCTTCAGCTGCTCAGGTCGGTTGCGACCGCATGAGCGGGAACAACGACCGCCTTGCCGACGACTACGGGCAGGGCCCGCTCAGGGTCGCTGTGGTTGGGCTCGGATACTGGGGGCCGAACCTGGTTCGCAACCTCCATGAGATACACGAGGCCGAAGTGGTCTGGGCGTGCGACCTGCGGGAAGACGCACTGGCGGCGCTCGCGCGCCGCTATCCGGCCGTTCCGCGGACGACGACACTCGACGAGGTGCTCGAAGATCAGGCGGTTGAGGCCGTGGTCATCGCCACACCGGTCTCGACGCACTACGAGCTCGCGCTTGCAGCCTTGAGAGCCGGCAAGCACGTCTTGGTCGAGAAGCCTCTCGCCGCCTCGTCTCGGCAAGCGTTGGAGCTAATCGAGGCGGCGGCCGAACAAGACCTTGTTCTCATGCCCGGCCATACGTTCCTGTACAGCCCTCCGGTCAAGATGATCCACGACGTCCTGGCCTCCGAGGAGCTGGGCGAGATCTACTTCATCTCCATGAGCCGGGTCAACCTCGGCATTCACCAGCCCGACGTCAGCGTCATCTGGGACCTGGGGCCTCATGACTTTTCGATCCTTCGCTACTGGCTCGGTGAGCTGCCGGCGACGGTAGGCGCGATGACGAGGGGGTGCGTGATGCCGAACACGCCGGACGTCGCGTTCATTCACCTCGCCTTCGAGGCGGGCACGATCGCGCACGTGGAGCTTGCGTGGCTAGCCCCGAGCAAGCTGCGGCGAACGACGATCGTCGGCTCAGAGAAGATGGTCGTCTACGACGACAGCAGCAATGAGCCGGTCCGCATCTTCGACTCCGGTGCGCACCTGCGCGATCCGCAGACCTTCGGCGAGTACCAGCTGACGTACCGCACCGGCGACATCCTCTCCCCGAAGGTCGGCGCCGCGGAGCCGCTCTCTCTTCAGCTCAGGGATTTCTGCAAGGCCATCCGCACCGGAAGCACGCCGCGGTCGACCGCCGAGCTCGGTCTCGACGTGGTGCGCGTCATCGAGACGGTCGACCGCTCCCTCGGCCTGGGCGGCCGGCCGGTTCGGGTCGAGCCGAACGGCGCGCGAACGGCGTCGCGCTCCCGGACGAGCCTTCGGCCAGCGGCCAGCTGATTCGAGGCTCAGGTCTCCCTCCCTACTTTAGGCGCGCTGCTGTCGCCTCCCAATCCGCGACGATTCCCGCGATTTGCTCGATCTCGTCCGGTTCGAGCTCGGCGAACATCGGCAGCGAGACCAGCTCGCTTGCCGAGGCTTCTGTCACCGGGAAGGCGCCACGTGCGTACCCCAGGTGCGCGAGGGCAGGTTGCTGATGCAGGGGTACCGGGTAATGAATGCCGGTGGCGATGCCGTGGGCGGCAAGAGCCGAGCGCAGTTCCTCGCGCCTCGGCGTGCGTACGGCGTACACGTGCCACACGTGCTCGGCCCAGGGAGCGGTCTGCGGGGTCAGTACGCGGGCGCCCGCAAGCGCCTCTTCGTAGGCGGCGGCGTGTCGGCGGCGAAGCGCGTTCCAGCGGTCGAGGTACCTCAACTTGATGCGGAGCACGGCGGCCTGGATCGTGTCGAGACGCTCGTTCCAGCCTTCGGCGACATGCGTGTACTTGTCCGACTGCCCGAGATTCCGGAGAACGCGGATGCGCTCCGCGAGCTGCGCGTCGTCAGTCGTCACCGCGCCTCCGTCCCCGTAGGCGCCGAGGTTCTTTGACGGATAAAAGCTGAAGGCCGCGATCCTTCCCAGGCTGCCCGCCCGTCGTTCCTTGTAGCGGGCCCCATGTGCCTGGCAGGCATCCTCGACAAGGGCGAGGCCATGGCTCGCGCACAACTTGCTCCAGCGGATCCATGTCCGCCGGATGGCCGTACAGATGGACGGCGAGCACCGCCTTCGTCCGCGGCCCGACCGCGGCCGAGACTGCGCCCACGTCGATGGTCGCGGTCTCTTCGTCGCAGTCCACGAGCACTGGTGTCGCGCCGAGTTTCAGCACTGGCAGCACGCTCCCGAAAAACGTGTTCGCGGGGGCGATCACCTCGTCACCGTGCGAAACTCCGAGGGCCTCGAGCGCAAGGTGGATCGCCGCAGTTCCCGATCCGACGCCGACGCAGTACCTGGCGCCACAGTAGCCGGCGAACTCGTCCTCGAAGCGCAGGAGTTCCTCTCCGAGGATGTACTGGGTCGACGCCACCGCATCGAGCAACGCCGCGTCGATCTCCTCTTTGATCGACAGGTACTGTCGCTCGAGATCGACGAGCGGAAGCTTCACCGCGGAGCCAGCGACGAGTTCAGCTCCATGCGCGACCCCCAACCCAACTACTTCTCCTCCATTCCCCGATACCCGACAAGACTACGGCACATGGCGGCCCCATATCCAAGCACCGGCCAAGAGACTAGGAACATCATTGCCGGAGTGGCCGGGCAGGATTGCCGACAACGACCTGTCCAGGCGCGACGTCGCGCGTGACCACTGCTCCTGCGCCCACAAGTGCCTTCTGGCCGATGCGGACTCCACCGACAACCACCGCGCCCGAGCCAAGTGCCGCTCCAAGTTCCACGATCGTCGGCAGGAGCTCCCAGTCGCCCTCGTCCTGCAGCCTGCCCTTCGCAGTCGCGCGAGGGAACTTGTCATTGATGAAGAGGACGCCGTGACTGATGAAGACCTCATCCTCGATCTCGACGCCGGTACAGATGAAGGTGTGACTCTGGATCTTGCAGTTGGAGCCGATGCGCGCCCCCTGCTGGATCTCGACGAACGGGCCGATGCGAGTGTTGTCGCCGATCTGGCAGCCGTAGAGGTTCGTGAACGAGAAGACGACGACGTTTTGCCCGAAAGTCACGTCCTCGAGCAAGCGATACGGTGCCTCGTTGATCGGGCCCTGAGCCTCCATGTAGGTAGTTAACCGACTAAGACGACGCGCCGCGCGGCGTCAGAGCGGCCGCGATACAGGAGCCAACTGTCGCGTCGTTTAGTCCGGAGCGTGATGCTCCGGGCGCGCGCGTAGGCGCGCAGCAAGTATGCGCCGACCGACCCTTGCCTGGAACACGAACCACTGCCGAAGGTTTGGAAGCGTGTAGAGGCGCCCGACGCTCGTGAGCGACTCTGCCCGAAACGACGAATCCTCGAGTCGCTGAACCGCCGCCAGCATCATGTCCGTGCTGCCGGCGAAGAACGTCTGCGTCAGCGAGCGCAGCGTGTCGCTGCTCCGGATCGGGAAGCTTCGCTCGACGATCGGCTGGCCGCAATCGATACCTGGGCTGAGCCGCTGGACGGTGACGCCGATTTGCTGTTCGCCGTTGTAGAGCTCCCAAAAGGCCGGCGGCTGGCCGCGGTACTCGCGCATGTCACCGTGGTGGTAGGAGAGTACGCCGTGTGGCGCCAGGTCGAGTAAGGGCCGTTTCAGAATTCCGAAGCCTCCAATCAAGACGATGACTTCGGGCCGCAGGTCGCGGATCGCCTGAAGCGTCTCTTCACTGTATGGATGCTCTGTCCTGACGACGGGCACTGATAGCCGTTCGAAGAGCGCTGAGGTGTCAGTGGCCGGCGCGCGGCTGTGCCGTAGGCGATTCAGCGCCATGACGAGCACGTAGCCTCCTCGCCCGCGGGCGAGGTTCGCGGAGGTTCGCTGCCAGAGCGAAGGCACTGGCCGCGAGTCGATGACGCAGCCGACGATTCGGTGTGCGCCCCCGGCCGAGAGGAAGGTGTCGATGACAGCATGCTGGAACTCGTCAAGGGACCGGCTGCAGAGAACCACCACGTCCACCGTTAGCCCTCGACTGCGGGTGATTCGGTGTATCCATAGCTCTGCTTGACGACGAGCCCCTTGAAGAAGCCCCAGAGGCCACACGCCTTGACCACGAGCTTGCTGGAGCCGTCCGCGTCATCGATCGCGATCCGCCGGATTCGGAAGAGATCTGTCCGGGCCGAGTTGAAGCCGTGGTCGACCGACAGCCCACAGGCATAACCCGCTCTCTTTGCGAGCGTGATCTCGCGCGACGAATAGTCCCCGTTCGGGTAGGAGAGCGCGTAAATCGAGAGGCCGTAGGATGATTCGAGCTGCCGCTTGGAGTCGTTGATCTCGGCCCATGCCTTTGCGCCGTTGCAATAAGGAAGGATCGGATGCGAGATCGTGTGCGACTCGAAGTCCACGAACGGTTTCAGTTCCACGATCTGCTCGCGCGACAGCGCCTGTGGTTCGACTTCAGACAAAGGCTGTTCCTGCTCGGCGGTTCGGAGCTCTGCGAGGCGCTGGTCGTCCGGGATTCGCTTCAGCGGCTCGGAGTCCGCCACCGTCCGGAACCAGAACGGACGGTTGGTGTCGACCACGCCGCTACAGAGAAAGATCGTTGGAGGTGCCGGCAAGGCCCGTAGCAGGGACCTGAGGGCGTAGTTGCCACGATGACCGTCGTCGAATGTGAGCACAAGCGCCTTCGGCGGGAGGGCGTCGAGCGCACCGGAACGGTGAGCTTCGACAAAGTCCCGAAGAGAGACGAGGTTGTACGACCTCGTCAGAATCGCCAAGTGATCGGAAAATCTTTGCTGGCTCGGATCGTGGTAGAGGAGGATGGTCACCATCTTCCTCAAAAAGACTTCCCTCACGACCGCCGGCAGCAGGGTAAGCCGAATCAACGCGCAGAGGGCGTTCTTCCAGTCAGGCATTTGGCTCTAGCGGACCATCGCCGTGGGACGCTTTGGACTCGGGACTCGTTAGGCCGCGAATCCCCTGAAGGCGGACTCCACGAGAGACCTGACCCTAGAATCCAGAGGTCGGAGGTTCGCTCAGAGCGGCCGGAGAGCGCGATGGCGTCCCCCGACATGAAGGCCGTATCGAGTCGAGGCGATCGGATTGGACGGTATTCAGGCGTGAGGAAGCAACCCTTCTCGATCATCTGCCTGTCGCCACAAGACTGGCGCGTCGCCCTGCCTACTAACAGGCAGCAGATCATGCTGCGCGCCGCGCGGCGAGGCCATCAGGTGCTCTTTGTCGAGACAGGCTATTTCCTCGGACGGCATCTGTGGTCTCTGTTCCGTAGTGCCGAGCGCCGGTCGCTCGCTCGGCGACTGTTCTCAACGGAGAAGGTCGTGCCCGGCGTGCTGCTACGCAAGGCTCTCAATGTCCTGCCGTGGGGCTCCACGTACGGACTCCCGAAGTCGGTCAATTCTGCGGTAACCGCCCGACTGCTCCGACGCCTCGCCGCCGGCCTGCCGCAGCCCGTCGTGTTGTGGATCTACGATCCCGGCGCGGTCGATATGGCTGGTCGTTGCGGGGAGCAGTTTGCCGTCTACGACTGTGTCGATGACTACACGGAGCAGACGACCTCGGCGCGAAAGCGAGACATGGTGGCCGATTGTGATCGCATGGCCGTCCTTCGATCGCGTCTCGTGTTCACGACGAGCACCGCGATGTACGAACGACAGCGCCACCTCAATTCTGCGACGTACCTGGTACCGAACGCTGGCGATTACGAGCATTTCGCCCAGGCATCCGATCGGGCTATCGCCGACACCGAGGTTTCCAACCTGCCTAGTCCGGTGCTCGGCTTCTTTGGCAATTTCCTCGCTTCGAAGGTCGATTTCGAGCTTCTCGAGGAGGTGGCACTGGCCTTGCCACACTCGAGGCTGCTCCTGATCGGGCCCGCCGCGGAAACCGCTCCCGTGCTCGAGCGACTCGCCCAGCTCCCAACCGTTCGCTGGCTTGGACCAAAGCCGTATTCGGAACTGCCTCGTTACGTCGCTGCGTTTGACGTTGGACTAATCCCGTATGTATCGAACGCGTATACCCGGAGCTGCTTCCCGTTGAAGCTCTACGAGTACCTCGCTGCGGGGAAACCGGTTGTGGCGAGCGGCCTTCCCGAGCTTGCCGGCATGGAGCCCGATGTCGTTCTCGTTGACGGGGCGACGAGCTTTGTCCAGGCCGCTCAGAAGGCGGTCGAAAGCAACAGTGAAGCCGATCGCGCACGCCGCAGGCAGCTTGCCTCTCGGAATAGCTGGGAGACGAGGACAGAAAGGCTCCTCGCGCTCGTCGACCAAGAGCTCGCGGGCCGCCCACGCGCAGGCTGACCGGCATGCGCATTCTCGTCGCGAGTGGCACGTGGTATCCCGAGAGGAACGGAGTTGCCCGAGTGGCGACGGAGGTTGCTCGCAAGCTCGCCGAACGCGGCCATGATGTGACGGCGCTGGTGCCACGAGTCCCGGGCTCCCCCACAGATGATCGCGAGGGCTCGGTGACGGTGTATCGAGTAATCGAGCGCGGGCTTCTCCCCTTGACGATCCGGGACGTACTCGAGATAGCCAGGCACTCACGTCGCCTGGGGGCCTTCGACGTCCTCCTCGCCCACGGCTCTGCGGCTGCGGTCGGACTTTCCCGCGCTCACCTCCCCGCGCCCCTCGTTCTGGCGTACCACGCCTCTGTTCCGCGCGAGCTCCGCTTCATGCGTCCACGTCTGCCCTGGGGACGTGAGCGCGTCGTGGCGTACCTGAACGAGCCAATCACCGTCATGGTCGACCGGGCAGCCGTACGTCGGTGCGCTCGCATTTTCGTCCTGAGCAGTTACACCAGGTCCCTGCTGACGGCGGACCATCCTGACGAGACCGACAAGATCAGGGTCGTCTCCGGAGGTGTCGACACGAGCTCGTTCTCTCCCCGAGACGGCAGACGGGCCGCACGGGCCCGCCTGGGGCTCGATCCGGATCGGCGTTTGCTCGTCACTGTCCGGCGTGCCGAGCCGCGCATGGGCATCGAGGAGCTTCTTCGAGCGATGCCGATCATGGCCGCGGAGGATCTCGGTCTCGCGGTCGTCGGCGGTGGGCTGCTCACGAACGAGCTCGTTCGCCTGAGCTCCAGGCTTGGGCTCGACGGACGCGTGCGCTTCGTGGGTCGCGTGTCCGAGGACGACCTGCGCGACTGGTACCGCGCTGCGGACCTCTTCGTTCTCCCGACCGTGGCCTACGAGGGCTTCGGAATGGTCACGCTCGAAGCGCTCGCAAGCGGAACGCCCGTCGTGGGTACGACGGCCGGCGCAACGCCTGAGCTGCTCGAACCACTCGATCAGCGGCTCGTCGCTGGAAGCTCCGACCCTGAGTCGCTGGCTGCCGCGATCGGCGAAGCCCTGGCCTTCAGCAACGAGGACTTCCAGGCGCGCTGCCGCGAGTATGCCCTGGCGCGGTTCGACTGGGATGGGGTCACGAGAATGTGGGAGGAGGAGCTCTCAGAGGTCGTGCTGAACGAGAGTGAGCCCGGCTCCCGAGCTCGGCTGCGATGACGTCCAACCTGCAGTCGGTTGGCCCTTTGCAAGCCCTCCAAGCTATTCTCAGCGAACCGTGACGGCGGAGATGTCTATCGCGCGCTCTGGCGCCACAAGTGGTTCATCCTCCTACTCACGGCCGCATGCGTAGGCGCCGCCTGGTACGCAACGGTGCGACAGACGCAAGCCTACGAAGCCTCGACCCTCGTGCGTGTCCGCTTAGCCGGAGATGCCGCCCCGGACCTTCAGGCCTCCCAGGACCTAGCGCGGACATACGCGAAGATTGTCGGCTCGGGCGCGCTCGCGGGAGAGGTCAGGACGCTCGTCGCCACGTGCGCGAAGTCGGAGGGCTCTGCGGCGAGGGCTTCGTCAAAACAGCAGTCCGCATCTCCCCGTACCTCGGCGAAGCGTGCCGGTACCCCCGGCGCGATCTCGTGCGCATGGCTGGTCGGCAAGGGCAGAGCTGGGCTCGTGCCAGGGAGGATCTCGAAGGTCAAGCTCTCCGCGGCAGAGGTTCAGGATCTCGACCTTTTGTCGATCACGGCTCGCAGCACGAGTCCGAGGAGAGCCCTGCTCGCTGCTGCCGCAGCTCCCGACGCGTTGAGGGGCTTCATGCGCAAGACGGCGCCCCGCAGCGAGCGGATCGTGACGGTGAAGGCGGCCACAACGAGCTCGCGTGTGTCGCGTCACCTCCCATTGAACGTCGCGATTGCACTCGTGCTCGGCCTCATCTTCAGTGGAGCGCTCGCGCTCCTGATCGAGCTCTTCCGCGACCGCCTGCCCGAGGCCGACGAGCTCGAGCAGACACTCGGTCATCCCGTCCTGGCGACGATTCCGAACCTGCGGCTCCATCGGATGGCCCCGCCTGCACGCGATGGAACAGGGCCGGCCGTCGCAGTGGGGCAGTCGGTAGACGGCGAGAGCCGCACCGGCAGCTCACGAGCTCCGGCGGAGCGGTGAGCGTGACCGCGTGAGCAAGCGCTTCCTGGTCGAACCGGACTCGCCCTCGGCAGAGCCCCTTCGGGCGCTCCGCCTCGCAGTCGAGGCGCGCCTAGGCTCGAGACAGACGGGAGGACTCGTCTTCACGAGCCCCTCCCCGGGCGACGGACGGTCGACCCTAGCTGCCAACTACGCACTGGTGGCGGCACACGTCCAGAGGCCCGTGCTGCTCATCGATGCCGACATGCGCAAGCCGAACCTCCACACGATGTTCGACGTGCCCCTCTCACCGGGCATGGTCGACGTGCTCCGCGACCGTCTCGACCCCTGGCAGGTAACGCATACGTTTCCGGCGCTCGGCGGCCTCCACCTTCTCACGGCCGGATCGTCGCTGCCTCGGCCGGGGGACATCGCCGCCTCACCGGCAATGGGAGACCTACTCGAGAAGGCATACGACGACTGCGAGACCGTCGTCCTCGACTCACCGCCGGTGCTCGTCGCAGCCGATGCGTCGGGGCTCGCCTCACACTCCCGGACCAAGATCGTGATGATCACGAACCGCTCGGCAAAGCGCCGGCACCTCGTGAGCGCACTCCGCAAGCTCACCGTGACCGAGGCGAACATCGTAGGCCTCGTCATCAACCGCGAGGGCGCCCTGGCCGACGATTTCTAAGTAGGTCGACCGCCCATGACCGAGAACGCTCTTCGCCGCTTCTTCATGCTCTGGGCAACTGCAGCTCTGGCAGCCGCGAGTGCAGGTGTCGGCGTCATGCTGGCGACTGCCCGAGCCGAGGGTGTGGCTCTCGCACTGCTACCAGTCGTCCTCGTTGCGGTCGGCAGCCTGATCGCCTCGAACCGCGCGGTTCTCGTCTACGCCGCTTTCGTCTTGTGCTTGCTCGGCCCGCTTCCGGTCACCGACGCGCTACCACTCCACGCGGGGATCCAGGTC
>CAWEYY010000004.1:0-431582 GCA_963813435.1 uncultured Actinomycetes bacterium
GCGAGGAGAAGTGAGCGCCGTCCGATGGGTGCGGCTCCCAACATCGGCTACGCGAGCCATCGGCCGTCCACTTCGTCCACACACCCCTCATTCAAGGGATGCGGATCACCGAGCCCCCGACTACGGGCGGCGCACGGGGTGGGCCAGGACGCCGGCAACCTCTGGATCTTGCAGCGCGCCCGGACGCAATTCCGGCTGCGGCCAAGTGCTCCGCAAGTCTCCCCGGATCGGCCGTACGGATGACGTAGAGGTGCCAGCCGGATCGCTCCCGGGCGGCGTGGGCGGCAGCCTCAGCGACGCAGGGCTTGCATAAGTGTCGGCTTGAACGTCTCTTATCGGCTACCGCAGCGCAGCGGCCGCTGCGGCGAAGGAGGTGGTGCGGACGAAGCCGTCCTGCCAGACGCTGAGCGGAAAGTCGGCGCGGCCTCGGTAGGCGCCGATCTTGTCGGAGGTCACGCTGCCGGCAATTGCCTTCGGCCCGTGCTCGGCGGTCCACTGGACGGTGGGGTAGCCGCGCCGGGAGACGGTCTTTACCCAGCCATCGCTTCCTTGCAGGCGGTGCCAGACCTCGATCATCCCGGAGGAATCAGTCACCCAGCGGACGTCCACGATCAGTTCATGCCAAACGCCAAGCGCGAGCGGCGCCGCCACCGCGGTCATGGGCGCGACGTTCCCGCCTGGGCCACTGGAGTAGGCGCAGCCGGGCGTGCTCGTGTGGACGCTGTTGCAGAGCCCGGACTGCATCGCCACCGCAATGCGGCGGGCGTGCGCGGCCAGCATCACCGGAGCTCCCCAGATCCTCTCGAAGTTGAGCTGTGCGAGCGAGAGGCCCCAGCCGGCGGGTGAGGGTTCGCGCCAGGCGCTCGGGAAGCGCACCATCAGCCCGTAGTAGTCGTCGCTTGCGAGATCGATCCGGCGCTTGGCGAGGGTTTCGCAGGCGGTGTAGGCGTTTGCTGCCGCGGGGAGGTCGAAGCGCGCCCCGTAGCTTCCCTGCCCGACGACCTCTGATTGCACGCTGATCGTCCCGCGCACCGAGGCCCCAGTCGAGGGAACGCCGGTGTTCGCGCACTGTGCACCCCACGTCCACTGCGCGATGTTGCCGGTCTCGAAATCGCCTCTGAATTTGACCGCGCCAGGGCGCGGAGGCAGTACGCCGAGGAAGAGTCCGACGGCGCGCCTGCTCGACCGGCCGCTCGGCCTCACGCCGAGGTCGACGAATGGGACACCGGCGACGGCCGAGGTTGCCCTGCGCAGGAACGGCGCCGGGCGAAGCGGGGCCTGAGTGTCGGTAGCAGCAGCAGCCGTGCGGACGCGGTTCCGGAGGCAGTGCGAACGTATTTCTCGGTCAGGCGGGGAACAGGTTTCGGGCCGCGAAGGCGCAGGACGACGATGTCGACATGTCGGCTGCGCGAGAGCCGCTCGGCGGCGGCAGGCGTGCGAGTCACGACGGCGCACAACGTGACCCTCCCGCTCGCACACTCGACGGCGCAGCTGGACCACGCGCAGACCAAAGCTGCGGGCGACGGAGGCGCCGACCCGCCACTTCTGCTCGTTGGACAAATGGCGGTTCAAGACGAGCGTGTTGAGGCCACGTTTCTTCGCAAGGGCGAGAAGGCGAGCGCGGACGAGCGGGGCAAACTCCGGCGTCACCTCGAGCGCCCAGAGGCCGGGAAGTTCCTGCGAGCGTGCCGTGGCCGCTCTTGTGTGCGAATGTGCAGTCGCGAGCACAGCCGCGAGGGCGACGAAGGCGACGACGAGAAGTACGCCGCGCCGTCCGGTGGGTGCGGCTCGCAACATCGGCTCACACGAATGATCGGGCGTCCGCGCCGTTCGCTCAGCCTTGATTCGAGGGATGCGGATCCTCGGAGCCCTTGGCTACGGGGCGGGCTGGGACGCCGACAACGGTCGTGCCGCCCTCGACGTCGTGGCGAACGACTGCGCCCGCACCAACGAGTGCGGCTTCGCCGATGGTCACACCGCCGAGGATCACGGCGCCAGATCCTAGCGAGGCGCCCGGACGCACGCGGGTGGCCTGAACGTCCCAGTCCGCGGCCCCCTGGAGGACGCCCTCATCCGTCGTCGCACGCGGGTACTTGTCGTTGATGAAGAGAACGCCGTGACCGACGAACACCCCATCCTCGATCGTGACGCCGTCGCAGATAAAGGTGTGGCTCTGGATCTTGCAGCGCGCCCGATCGAAACGCCGCGCTGGATCTCGACAAACGGCCCGATCCGCGTCCCGTCCCCGATCGAGCAGCCGTAGAGGTTGCAGAACGAAGACACGAGGACGTCGTCCCCGAAGCGAACGTCTTCTATGAGTCGGTAGGGCGCATCGTTCGCGGGCGCCTCAGCCATCGAAGAACTCCCTGACTGACCCGACAACGGAAGCGAGTTGCTCCTCGGTCATCCCGGGAAAGATCGGCAGTGAGAGTCCCTCATTCGCGAGGGCCTCCGCGACCGGAAAGGCGCCGCGCCGAAGCCCAAGCGCCGCGTAGGCGAGCGTCAGGTGCGGCGGGTTCGGGTAATGCCGTCCGGACGCAATTCTGGCTGCGGCCAGGTGCTCTGCGAGTCTCCCGGATCGGCCGTGCGAATGACGTAAAGGTGCCAGACGGGATCGCTCCCGGGCGGCGTGGGCGGCAACCTCAGGTCGCCGATCCCCTTTAGCCTCTCGGAGTAGTAGCGCGCGGCGGCGCGGCGGGACTCGTTCCAATCGTCGAGATGCGGAAGCTTCCGTGCAAGCACCACGGCCTGAACGGCGTCCAGCCGCGCCGTGTACCCCAGCAGTTCGTGATCGTATTTCCGCCGTTGGCCGTGCTCACGCATCGCCCGCGCGACCTCGGCGACAGATTCGCTACTTGTCACGAGAGCCCCCGCGTCGCCGTACGCGCCCAGGTTCTTCGCCGGGTAGAAGCTGAAGGCCGCCGCATCGCCCGCGCTGCCGGCCCGAAGGCCGTCGCGGCCGGCACCGTGGGCCTGGCAGGCATCCTCGACGACGAAGAGCCCCTTGCCTCGAGCCAGCTCGCGGACGGCTCCCATGTCCGCAAGTTGTCCGTAGAGATCGACCGGCACAATGAACCGCGTGCGGGGGCCGACCGCGGCAGCAGCGGCGTCTGCGTCGAGGCCGTAGTCGGCCTCCGAGATGTCGACCGGGACGGAGTACCGCCCGCCTGCGTGACCGCCTCCCAGGTGGCGATGAAGGTCTGGGCCGGGACGATCACTTCGTCGCCAGGCTTGATGCCGGCGGCGAGGAGGGCCAGCCTGAGCGCGTCGAGGCCGCTCCCCGTTCCGACGCAAAGCTCGGTTCCGCAGAACGCTGCGAAACTGTCTTCGAAGGCCTCGACAGCGGGCCCGTTCACGAACCTTCCCGTCTCGATTACCTCCGCGATCGCCTCCAGGATCTCCGCGCGCAGCGACTCACTTACGTGGCCGAAGTCCATGAAGGGGACCCGCGCCCGGCGTGAGGAGTGACGCTCCAACATGGCTCCGACGTTAAACGCTCGGCGTGGGCCTCGTCTACTGCACCGTTGGGATCCGCGCCGCGACCGACCTATCCAACTTTCTAGGTCGCAAACGATACTCTGGTCGAAATCACGACCACTCTGGCCTCTCGGATCCGGTGGTAGGAGGGGCGGGAGAACACGACACCAGCCCGACTTGTCCGAGGAGGCCGAGCCACGCATGAGCATCCCCAGGAACGAACAGCCGCTTGTGAGTGTCGTGACACCCGTCTACAACGGCGCGGACTACATCGAGGAATGCATCCAGAGCGTCCTCAACCAGACCGTACGAGAACTGGGAGCATGTGATCGTCGACAACTGCTCGACCGACGGCACGCTGGAAATCGCGCGCGGCTACGGAGCTCGCGACTCGCGGATCCGGGTTGTGACGCCGAACGTGTTCGTCGGCGTGGTCGAGAGCGGGAATCGGAGTCTGCGCGAGATCTCGCGCGAGAGCAAGTACACGAAGGTCCTCCACGCAGATGACTGGCTGTTCCCGGAGTGTCTCGAGCGCATGGTCGAGCTCAGCGAGCGGAATCCGACGGTCGGTGTCGTGAGCGCGTACCGGCTCGAGGAGACCATGGTCACGCTCACCGGGCTGCCGCACTCCATCTCGGTCCTCCCCGGACGCGAGATCTGCCGCTCGACGCTGCTCGGCGGGCCCTATCCATACCTATTTGGCTCGCCGTCGTCGCTGCTCATCCGCAGCGACCTCATTCGTGCCCGAAACCGTTTCTACGATCCGGACTACAACATCGCCGAGGAGTATTCCTTCACCGAGGACGTGGCGGCATGCTGCGAGATCCTGCGCGAGAGCGACTTCGGCTTCGTCCACCAGGTGCTCACGTTCACGCGCAGAGACGACCGCTCGCCGTTCTCGAAGTTCTCCCGTCTGGGCGCGAACATTCCCGAGCAAATCAATCTCGTCTTCAAGTACGGGCCGGTCTACCTGACGAAGGAGGAGTACGAGCGCATAGTCGCCGTGTACCTCGCCTTCTATGCAGCCTTCCTGCTCAGGAGCCTGCCGAGGTTCGCCAAGCCCGAGCATCGCGCATACCACGTTCAAGCCGTGCGAAGGATTCTGCGCTCCGCCGACGCCCGGGACTTGCTCGAGGGGGCCTCCTTACAGCTGCGGCGGATGGGAAAGAGGCGCAGGATCCGGGCCCGCCGCGCCTGAACGTCCTCGCGAGAAGAGACGGCATGAATGTTCAATGATCCGTCACGCATCGCCATTCGAGCGGGAAAGGCGTGAAGCCGCGGCGCCGATTGACCCTCGACGGAGGGCCATAGTCAGCTAAGCGAACCGACGCGGGCCCCTCGTGTGCGGGCTGCGAGCGATCTCATGCGGCCGGTGGCAAACCGTCGCTTGCTCGGGTGGTGGATCCACCCCGAGGCGCCCCACCGGAACCGGGCCACCACGGGTCCACCCAGATGGTAGGGGTGATCGGTGAGGAACGGGGCCATGCGATATGTGAGATCGACCTGCCAGCGTTTGCCGTATCGCTTGGCCGGATCGATTTGGAGCATCGCGGCCATGACTGACTCACAGTTCGCCGGGCTGAACAGCTCCACCTCCAAGAGGTCGGTGCCCTGTTCGCATGCGGCGCACCAGCCTCCCTTCCATTGCTCCCAGAAGAAGCGGTCCCGCCAGTCCATCCCCGGCTCGGGGTGTGCCTCGATCCACTCGCCCCACTCGCGTATGCCGTGGTGATGGGCGGGCGAGTCTGCATGATGCTCGGCGAAGCCGTATGCGTGCACGATGCTTTCGGCGACCGAGTCGGGGTGTGGCGGCAACTTTGCGTAGAAGTAGAGCGCTCCGAGACTGAAGACGTTGCCTAGGAGGACGATCGCATCGACTGGCAGCTCGTCGTACTGGCCCCAGGAGATGAGCTCGCGATCGAGATCGGCTGTGTGCAGCGCCGTGTGCTCCTCGAATGTTCGCAGACGTTGTTCGTTGAAGTGTTGCCGCTTGAGGATCCGGTGAGGGACACCCACGTCCCTCGCGAGCAGCGGCGGGAGGGTCCGATCCGCCTTCGACATGCCCGGGGTGTCCCACGTAAAGGTCGTGAAGTCGAGCTTCTCGCGCCACATGGCGGCGAGCAGGACACGCGTGTCGTAACCCCCTGTCAGCGAGAGCCACAGCGGAGCTCCGGTCCGGGCGAGATTGCGGAGGATCGTGCGGAAGGAGGCTTCGAGACAGGCCAGAGTCTCGTCGTACGGGGCTTCGACACGATGGCGCACGAGCGGACGGTGACGCACCGGCTGTTGGTCGTCGGTGTAAGCGAGCGTCTGGCTCGGTAGGAGGCAATGGATGCCGGCGAAGCGCGACGCCGGAGGCGGATACCACTCCATCCCCGTCTGATAGTGGAGCGGGGGCGAGGCGTCACCTCCGCCGACGTGTTCGCGGAGGAGCGCCGCGCTGCTCGACACGAAAAGTCTTCCGTCGCGCGGATTTCGGGTGTAGTAACAACCGAATAGGGCTGCGTCGGTGCGGAGCAGGCCGCCTCCGACGAGGGCCCATCGGCCGGACCAGGTTGAAGTGAGCTCGTCGATCTCATGCGAACGCGCCGACGCGATCTCGTCGAGCGGTGACGCTCTGACCGGGTCGCTCTGGACCGCAATTCCCAAGAGGTACCAGACACTCCCATCTCGATCGCGCGTCTCGGCTACCGGAAGCGCCCGATGGTAAGAAAGATGCATGCCTTCTCCGATGACCAACGACGTCCACGATTCGTCAACTGAGACTGGCGCTGGACCAAGAACGAACTGACGGCGGTGCGCGCTTAACTGCACGCTCATCCTGTGTTGGCGTTCTCGTCGATCCGCGAACTCATGCCCTGAGCACGTTGCAGGTGTACCTCCACCGGGGCGAATAGCCGAAGCTTAACCACCCGACGAGGGTTCAGTCCCACCATCAACTGCTCGAACCCGCTGGCACTGCAACGCTCCAGACGGTCATGGTTGCCGCCGCCAAGAATCAACACGCTCAGCGGGGCCCATCAGCCCCTTCCGTCCGAAGACAAGACGTGGTTCAGGCCGATCGACCCCTCCGCCGCCACCCCGACAGTTGCCGAGATGTAGTTCCTAGACACGTTGTTCAGCCGTGAGCTTGGTGGCTGATGGCCGAGTCTGCCGTGTGGTCGCCTGTAGTTGTAATGCCTGAGCCAGAGGGGGAGCGCTCGAGCCCGCTCGTCACTGTCGGCGTAGAGGCGCCTCATGAATCTCTCGCACTACATCGATCTCGTCCGCCACCTCACCGGCGTGGAGGCAGACGTCCTCGCTGCCCGCACGCAGAGCGTGGAGCCTACGGCCGAGGTCGAGGACGCGGTCTCGGTAAGCGTTCAGTACGCGAATGGGGCGCTCGGATCGCTCTTCGCTACCGCTGCCCTCCGGGGCTCGGGACCGAGCGCAGAGCTCCGTCTCTGGGGGCCTGACGGCCACATCGCCGTCGAGCCTGATCCTCTCGTCTACACGCTGCGGGCGTTGGACGGACTCCGGACGAACCGCTGGCAGACGTTCGGCCGCCTACCTGCGGTGAACATTCGGGCGATTTTCTTCAGCAGGCTTGCTACGGCCATCGACCGGGGCGAGCCTCCTGAGATCACCGCTAGCGACGGGCTCGCTGTGCAGGCGTTCATCGAAGCCGCTTATCGATCGAGTGAGTCGGGGCAAAGCGTCAGCCCGGGAGCGCTCCTGCAGGAGGTCCGCGCCTGATTCGAGCTGAAATCGATGCGACCGGCGTCGCGCTCGAGGCAGCACTACCGGCGGGGTCGGTTGCCTACATCGACCGTGACTGGCTGCCCATCTCCTCCGGCGAGGTTCCGTCGCTTGTCGCTGCTGGCGATGCGCTCGCGTGGTGTGGTGGCCGTCCAGTGCGGATGCCGGGCAACCTGGATTCTGACACGGCTGCGACCCTCGCCCTGCTCGTCGTCGCGGAGGCGGCGGCCGCCACCCTCGAAGGCATCCCTCCCGACTCCATCGAGATCGTTGGAGCAGGTCTGATTGCCCGACAGGTGCGGGTACTTGTCGAGGACTCTCCCAGGCCCGACCGGTGGTCGAGGCCGATCAAGCAGCCCAGGGCGATTGTTGACACGACCGGCGATCCGAGTTTGATCGTCGATGCCACCCAGCGCGTGGCCAATCTCGGGACGGTCGTGCTCGTTGGGGAAAGCCTCGGGCGCACGGCCGAGATGAATCTCTATCCGGACGTCCACGCGCGTGGGCTCACGCTGATCGGGGTGGCGCCGCCGTTGCAGCATGCTGGTTCCGTTTTTGCCCACACCGTCGGCCCTCAGGTGGACTTGTCGCGGGAGCTGCTCGTCCCCATCTCGTCTGGAGCGCCATTGCCCACGCGACGCGGTTTGGTACCGAGTCTCAGGGTGACCGGACGTTGCTACTCGCGGACGCGCCCGTCTGTCGGCCGAAACAGGAAGCACGGTGGCTCGTTCGCGGAGGACGCTAGGATCGCTGCGTGAGCGACGTTGCAAGGGTAGACGCCGACCCCACGAAATGGTCCACAGGCCCTGGTTCTCTGCGCCTGCAGAAGCCAGATTGGGTGTTCTTCTCCGGCGAGGTGCGACCGTGGGAGGAGGCCGTTCTACACGTCTCTGCGGAGGCAGTCGTCCGGGGCCTCAACGTCTTCGAGGGTCTGAAGGGCTATTGGCAGGAAGATGGGCGTTTTGGGTTCGTCCGCCTCAAGCGCCACTACGCCCGACTCACCGATTCGGCGAGTCTCCTCTACATCCCGGTCACATTCTCCTACGACGAGTTCGAGAGCGCATGCTTCGAGCTGACGAGGGCGCTCTATCGTCGCGACAAGGATCTCTACATCCGTGCCACCCTCTTCGTCGTCGAGGGGCACTACGGAGAGGGCACCCGTGCCGACCTCGTCCTCACGGGCTACCAGCAGGAGAAGGAGCCGCCCGGCCCAATCACGTTGGGTGTCAGCACGTGGAGGCGCGCTCCCGACGTGGCGATGCCTCCGCGGATCAAGACGGGCATGAACTACCAGGTAGCGCGGCTGGCTCGGATTGAAGGGCGCAGCCGCGGCTACGAGGACATGATCCTCCTCAACGAGTCCGGCCGGGTCGCCGAGTCGACAGGAGCCTGTGTGGTGATGGTGCGAGGCGGCAGCGTGCACACGCCGCCGCCCTCGGAGGGAGCGTTGGAGAGCATCACGCTCGATGTCCTGTGCGAGCTGTGCGCCTCGCTCGGAATCGAGTTCGAGCGACGGCCGGTCGAGCGAAGTGAGCTTTACCTGGCTGACGAGGTCGGCCTCACCGGCACGCTGGCGGAGATCACCCTTCTCCGCTCGATCGACGACAGGCCGCTGCCGGAGGAAGCTCCGCTCCTATCGTCCCTCGCCAAGCGCTATCGCGAAGCCGTCACCGGTGTGGATCCCCACCCGGCCGTCGAGCTGGCGATGGTGCCGGCTGACTGACGCACTGATGGCGATCGCCGGTGTCATTCCCGCCGCCGGTTACGCCAGCCGGCTTCAGCCTCTTTCCTGCTCGAAGGAGATGCTCTCGATCCGGGGGCGGCCCGTTATGGACTACGTCATCGAGCGCATGCGCCGGGCGGGCTGCACGGAGCTTCGCGTCGTGACGCGACCGGAGAAGGAAGACGTGATCGCGCACGCGGAGGAATTGGGTGCGACGATCGTTATGGCCTATCCGTCGACGACGAGCGAGTCCTTCGCCGCGGGTATGGCGGGTCTCGCATCCGATGAGATCGTTCTGATCGGTTGGCCCGACACGATCTGGGAACCCGAAGACGGCTACCGCCCGCTAGTCGAGGCCGTGAAGCAGGGACACGAGATCGCGCTCGGGCTCTTCGAAACGCCGGATCTCGAGCGGTCGGACGTACTCAGCTTTGATGAATCGGGGCGCATCACCGGCATCCACATCAAGCCCGCCGAGCCGCCGTCCAGCTGGATCTGGGGGTGTGCGGCGGCGCGGGTGCGCGCACTCGCCGGTCTCGAGCGCGAGGAGTGGCCGGGGTCGTTCTTCAACTCGCTTTGCGAGAAGGGTTTCGACCTTTACCCCGTTCGGCTGTCCGACGTTTGGCTGGACATCGGCACAAAGGAGGCCCTCGAGCGCGCGGTCGCCGCGCACTCGAGCTGAAGACGAACGCATTGAACGGCATTCTCCTCGGCAGTGGCGGGTGGATACCCACCGGCAGGCGCGAGACCTGTTGCGCTCTCATTCGCGAGGGGTCGCGTGTTGTCCTGATTGACGCCGGCACGGGCGTCCGACGCCTTCTCGAGCACCCCGACCTGCTGACGGGCGTCGAAGAAGTCGACATCGTGCTCACCCACTTCCACCTGGATCACGTCATCGGCCTGACGTATCTGCCGGCCCTGCCCCTGGGCGAGCCGCCAACGGTTTGGGGGCCGGGGCAGTTGCTCGCAGCCGGGTCGACCCGGTCGATCCTCAAACGGTTGCTCGGGCCGCCGTTCTTCGCGGCTCCGCTTCGAGCGATCGCGCGCGATGTACTTGAGATCCCCGGGGGAGGGGAATTCGAGGTCGGCCCCTTCGCTTTCTCGACGCGTGTCCAGGAGCTTCATGCGGGCTCGACGCTCGCACTCCGTGTCGGCGACCTCCTCAGCTACTGCACGGACACTGCGCCCGATCGGGGAAACGTGGGATTCGCGTCAGGGAGCCGCGTGCTCCTCCACGAGGCCTGGTACGCACAGGAATCGAGCGAGGATGCCAACCACTCGGCAGGCGGGGACGCCGGCCGGATCGCACGTCACGCGGGTGTCGACCAACTCGTGCTCATTCACATCAACCCTTTGCAGGAGTCCGACGAGGCGCTCGCGGCGAGCGCGGCGCGAGAATTCCCTGACGTGCGTGTTGGGGTCGATCTCGAAGCACTTCCACTTGACGGGTAATGCCTCGTCAGGTGCGCCCGGGCCGAAGCTTCCGGGTCTCGTGCATGCGCCGCAGCTGTATCCGTACGCCTTCGAGCACGTCGCCCAGGTCGAGCGAGCGCGCCAGCTGTCCCAGAGCTGTGCGGTGGTACGCGCGGATGTCTCGCTTAAGGAGCCGCCGGACGTTCGTGAGCAGGAAGAAGCCGTATTGGACCGTGAGCACCGCAAGAACTCGCTGATACTCCGCTCTCGTTAGGAAGGCAGGGCCGTGCTTCGCGAGGAGATTGATTCCCTCGGGCAGGCTAGCTCCGAAGCGCACGAAGTCCGAGAACGGAGAACCCTCAGGTCGACGGGTGAATGTGAGCACCTGATGAACGAAGCCGAAGTCACTCGTGCGAAAGATCTCGCAGCACACGTCCTGATCCTCCGTCAACGCGTATCTCTCCTCAAAGGGGAATTTCGGGTCGTAGAAGGAATCGCGCGTACGGATCAGGTCGCTGCGGACGAGGAGCGAAGACGGGGATCCGAGGACGTAGGGGTATGGCGAGCCGATCAGCGTCGACCGGCCCAATTCGCGTCCTGGGATGATAGAGCGCGAGTGCGGAATTCCGTCCAGCGTTACGCGGGTCTCCTCGAGCCTGTAGGCGCCGACGATGCCAACGTTCGCGTCACGCTCGGCGACCTCGACCATTCGCTCGAGGCATTCCGGGAACATCCAGTCATCGGCGTGGAGGACCTTCGTGTACTTGCTGTCAGGCGAGATCTCGCGGAGAGAACGGTTTGCGCTCGCGAGCTGTCCGAGGAAGACGTCCTCCGCCACAACACGCACCCGCGGGTCGCGTGCCTCGTAGCTGCGGGCAATCTCCAGAGAGCCGTCGGTGCTGCAGTTGTCGGAGATCACGTACTCCCAGTTTTCGTAGGTCTGGTTGAGGACGCTTTCGATGCATTCCCCGAGGTACTCCGCTCCGTTGTAGACGGGCGTGACGACGCTTACGAGCGGCTGATCTGCGCGTCCGTTCATCAGCCCTCGACCTTCTCGAGCAGGCCGTGCTCTAGCAGCGTCTCAGCGGCTTTCCGGACCGCCGGGTAGGCGAGGCCCGAGCGGTCTGAGATGTCGAGCAGCGTCTGTTCTCCGTCCGAGAGGTTGAGAACCCAGAGGAGCGCCGCCTCGGTGCTCGAGCCGCCGGCGACGCTTCGGTAGAGCCCCCGCTTGCCGAGCTGCGGCTCGCCCTTGGGATTCAGGTTGAGGTAGCGGCCGTTCGTCTCCAGCACATCGACGATCTCCAGGCAGCGTCGAAACGAGTCGGCGAGGAACTCCGGTCGGACGAGGTCGAGGTCGTCCGCCGAGCTGTGGTAGCCGGGGAACTTGTCGGCGGGCGTTCTGCTCAGCGCGCCCACGGGTAGGTCGAAGCCCGGCGAGCAGAACTGCCTCTCATCGCCTCCCCAGGGCTCAAACGGGATCACGGTGCCCCCGGTCGACCGCACGATGTTCGTCGCCGCCTGGTCGATCTCAGCGTTCCCCCGGCGGCTCCGCTTGTACGTGAGCGGGCCGGGATCACCGACGCAGGAGAGGACGAGCCCATGTTTGACGCGGTCGAGGCTCGCCTCGTTCTTCCACAGCCAGGACAGTGGCCCGATTGTTCCGGGGCCGAGGAGGAAGCGGTAGGAGTAGCGCAACCGCATCGGCCGCAGATACTTCCCCAGGGCGGCCGTGAGCACGACTCCTGAGAGATTGTCGTTGGCGAGCGAGGGGTGACAGACGTACGTCGAGAAGAGGACCTCGTCCGCGAGCTCCCCCGGGACGTGTGCTTCGGCGTACGCAACGGACCCGTCCGAGAGCGACGAGTCGATCACTGCCTCGTACTCGCCGTCGGGGAGCTGTTCGAGCTGCCGCTGACTGAGGCAGAAGCCCCAGTTTTCGTCGTAGTACGAGGTGCGGAAGGGGATCCAATCGGGGTTTTCGGGGTGCGTGAACAGGTGCTCCCGCAGCTCGCGGAGCGTCATGCGCGCCCGGACGGGCACGCTGTAGCCGAGGACGTGCAGGTTCGAACGCCGGAAGTCAACGATGCGCGCGCCGTCCGGGCCTGCGATCCACGCGTCGCGGATGTTCCATTCGCGCGGAAGCGTCCAGTCGAAGACCTGGGTGCCGCTGGGGATCTCGGTGATCTCCAAGGGCACTGTGCGCTCGAGGATCGAGAAGGTCTCGCGGACGCCGTCACCGGTCAGGCTGCGGCAGATGGGGTAGAGCTCGGCCATGAGCCGGTGCATCTCGCTCCCGACCGCGTCGGCCGTGGGGAGCGTCTTCCAATCGACCCCTGCCACCGCGAGATTCCCCGCTACTCGTAGACCGTCGTGTGCGGGATGGGGACCACGAAGCGGCAGCCGAAGGCTCGCACGTGGCTCATCTGCTCGATGATCTCGTCCTTCAGGTTCCAGGGGAGGAGGAGGAGGTAGTCCGGCTTCGTCGCTTCGACCTCTTCTGGGGCGAGAATGGGTAGATGCGTCCCGGGCTGGAAAAGACCCTGCTTGTGGGGGCTGCGATCGACGACGTAGTCGACGAAGTCGCCGCGGATTCCGCAGTAGTTGAGGAGCGTGTTGCCCTTCGCGGCGGCTCCGTAGCCGACGATTGACTTCCCCTCCCGCTTCGCACCGATGAGGAAGTCGAGCAGGTCTCGCTTCACCAGACGCACGCGCTCGTCGAACTCAGTGTACGTCTCCAGGCGCTCCAGACCGGCCTCTCGCTCGTGCTCGCGCAGCTGCTCGACACGACGTGACGTCGGCTTTGAGGCGTCCTCGACGTGTCGGAGGTAGACGCGCAGGGAGCCGCCGTGCGTGGGCAGCTCCTCGACGTCGAACAGCGCCAGCCCGGCGTGAGCGAAGGGACGCTCGACCGCGAGCAGCGAGAAGTACGAGACGTGCTCGTGGTAGATCGTGTCGAACTCGCCGTTCTCGATCAGCCGGAGCAGGTGAGGGAATTCCAGGGTCACGACGCCGTTCGGCTTGAGGAGGAGCTTGAGCCCCTCGACGAAGCCGGCGAGGTCAGGCACGTGCGCAAGGACGTTGTTGCCAACGAGCAGGTCCGCCTCCTCACCCGACAGGCGGAGTTCGTCGGCGGTGTCGAGACCGAAGAACTCGACGAGGGTGGGGATCCCGGCCTCATGCGCGGCGGCAGCGACGTTGGCGGCGGGTTCGACGCCCAGCACCGGCACGCCGCGCTCCTTGAAGTACTGGAGGAGGTAGCCGTCGTTGCTCGCGATCTCGACGACCTTGCTCGTGGAGTCGAGACCGAAGCGCTCGATCATCTGCTCCGCATACGTACGTGCATGGCGGAGCCAGCTCTCGGAGTAGGACGAGAAGTACGCGTAGTCGCTGAACATCTCTGCGGGCGTCACGACCTGCGGCAGCTGAACAAGGAAGCAGCCCTGACAGACGTAGACGCGCAGCGGGTAGAACGGCTCGGGCTGCTCGAGTTGCGCCTCGGTCAGGTAGGCGTTGGCCAGCGGGGAGCTCCCGAGGTCCGCGAAGACGTGGCTGAGCCGCTCGCCGCACGAGCGACAGCGTCGGACGACTGCCTGCTCGGCGTCAGCGCGCGCCGGCGTAGGCGTCGACATGGGTCGTCCACTCGAGACGATCGTTGACGAGCCCCCGCTCACGTAGCTCCTCCAGCACGAAGAGCCTGATGAACGGCGACGAGCGGAACTCCGGGTCGGCGAAGTCGATCCGCTCGAGACCCTCTTTCAACCCCTCGATCGCCAACCGGATGTCGACTTCCGGTTGGTGATCCGGAGCGAGCGCCGCGTAGCGCTCGAAGCTCACGCGGTAGGAGCGTCTATCTGGCCCGCCGGTCCCAGCAAGGGAGACGTCGACGCCGGGGATTGCGCGCGCCACCTCGTCCGCAAGCTCGCGAACGCGATAGTTCCACTTGTCCGAGCCAGCGTTGACAGCGAGGAAGGTGCCGCCGTTTTCGGGATCGCGGGCGATTGCCCAGTCGATCGCACGGGCCATGTCGGCAACGTGGATGAGAGGGCGCCACGGCGTTCCGTCGCTGAGGATGGTGATGGTCCCGGTAGCGATCGCCGATGCCACGAAGTCATTGAGCACCACATCGAGGCGCAGCCGGTCGCTCATGCCGCAGGCCGTCCCGAAGCGGAGGCTGGTGACGGTGAAGGTGTCATTCGCCAACTCCCGGAGGTCCGTCTCGGCAAGCCACTTCGATTCGGCGTATCGGCTGAGCGGCCGCGCCGGTGAGTCTTCGGTTGCGACGGCATCGCTGCTGACTCCGTAGATGCTGCAGCTTCCCGCGAAGACGAAGGAGCGGGCTCCTGCCGCCTTCGCCTCGCTTGCGAGACGAACCGTCGCCTCATGGTTGATCTCCAAGGTGACGTCGTCGTAGGCGTTACCGATCGGGTCGTTCGAGATCGCCGCGAGATGCACGACAGCGTCGGTCCCTTCGAGCACGGAAGGCGGCACGGCGCGCACATCGCCGAAGTACTGGTAGTCGAGGCTTCGCTCCGGCATTGCCGAGCAGCCCGTGAGACAGTGAGCGAAGTAGCCGGCGTCCAGGCCGATCAGAGAAGCATCCGGGTACGACTCGCGCAGCCGGGCGACGACGCTCGGACCGACGTAGCCCATGTTGCCGGTGACGAGAATCTTGGCTGGCCGGGCCGTCACGGTCACCAAACCTTCCAGGGCGGTCCCGACTCCCAATCAGCCTCCAGAACCATCTTGTCTCGAATTGTGTCCATGCTCTGCCAGTAGCCACGGTGTTTGTACGCCGCGAGCGTGCTCTGCTCGGACAGCCGCTCGAGCGGCGTGTGCTCCCAGACGGTCGAGTCGTCATGGATGTAGTCCAGCACCTCCGGCTCGAGCACGAAGAAGCCGCCGTTGATCCAGCCGCCGTCGCCTTCTGGCTTCTCGTTGAACGTCCTGATCTTCGTCTCCTCCGGGCCCAGCGCCACTGCCCCGAAACGGCCCGGCGGCTGGATCGCCGTCAACGTGGCGAGGACGCCCTGATCGCGGTGGAACGCGATCAACTCGCCGATGTCGATGTCGCCGACGCAGTCGCCGTACGTGAGGCAGAAGGTTTCGTCGCTGACGTATTCCGCCACCCGTTTCAGTCGTCCGCCGGTCATCGTTGCCTCGCCCGTGTCTACGAGCGTCACCGTCCACGGCTCGATCTCGTTGTCGCGCAGCTTCGTCATCGTCTGCGTCCGCAGGTCGAACCGCACGTCCGACACATGCAGGAAGTAGTTGGCGAAGAAGTCCTTGATGACCTCGCCCTTGTGGCCGCAGCAGATGATGAAGTCGTTGATCCCGTGCGCGGAGTAGATCTTCATGATGTGCCACAGAATCGGCTTCCCACCGATCTCGACCATCGGCTTCGGGCGCACCCCGCTCTCCTCGGCGATGCGCGTCCCGTAGCCGCCGGCAAGGATTACTGCCTTCACGTCGCTCTCCCCCTAAGACACTTCACGTCGCTCTCTCCCCCAAGGACGCGTACAGAGCGATTCTAGACGACATGCTCTTCGGTTCCGCCTGGCGCCGGGTGGCTGACGTCAGCGGTGTCTGATCCCCCAGTCGTAGGGGATTTCGCCGTCGAACGGGTCGAGCCGCGTCGTTCGAGACGGGTCATGCGGGTGAGTGCAGCAGTTGGCGACGATCGCGAACGGATCGCTCATCCCCTTGCATCCGTTCCAGACACCGGGCGGGATGACGACGAGCTGATGATTGTCCGGCCCGAGGAAGATTTCCTGGAGCGTGCCCCTCGTCGCCGAGTTCTCACGATCGTCATAGAGCACGAGCTTGATCCGACCGAAGATGCAGGCGTAGTTGAGCGTCATCTCCCGGTGCTTGTGCCAGCCCTTGACGACGTCCCGGTAGATCGTCGTGAAGTAGATCTCGCCGAACTGCAGGAAGTGCTCGTCCGTTCGCTTGAGCATGTGCATGATCGTCCCTCGTTCATCAGGGATCCGAGCGAGCGGAACGACTAGCACTCCCTCTAATGGTTTCGTCTCCCACGGCCGCTTTGTCTCGCACGGGTGAACCTTTGCATAGCGTCTCGCCTGAGGGCGCCGTCGTCCACGGCCCGCTTCTCCTCGATCGGTGAGCACGGTCGGTCGTGCGGCGACCGGTCGGGCTCATCGCCGTGGCCTGCTCTACGAGAGGTTCAGCCGACCGTGAATGTGGCCTGACCGAGCAGCCGGCCGTACCGGCCCTTCGCCCGGGGGCCGAAACCCGGCCACACGAACCACTGGTACTGCCCCTTCTTCAGGCGGAAGTGATGACCGGAGTATGACCAGTGCCCCTTTACGCGGATCCTGGCGGCGCGCGGCCAGGCGCTGAGGATCTTGCTTCCGCTGCGATACAGCTGGACGTTGTAGAAGGTCGCCTTCGCGACCTTGGCCCACCGGAGACGCAGCGGGCCATGGACGACGCTCCCGTCGCGAGGAGAGCGGAGGAGGATGCTCGGCGAGACGACAACGTCGACGCCTCGCGACTGGTTCCCCGCGTGGTCGTAGCTCAGGATCCGGTACCGGTAGTACTGGCCGCTCTTGAAGCGCGTGTTGGTGTAGCGACGTCGACTTGCCGGTGTAGACGATCTTGCGTGGCACCGACTTCGCTCCCTTTCGGGCGGTCGCGATGAGCACGCTGCACGTGGTCGAAGTCCGCATCCGGCGGGCGGCTCCACGCGATCTGGAGCGTCTTGTAGCCGACGCTTCGTCGGAGACGGCTCACGTCCCGACGGCGCGGTGGTGTCGGGCGGCCTGTACGACCGTCCACGCGTAGCTGGCCGGATCCCCGATGTTGCCGGCTTGGTCGTTCGCCCGCACGACGAGGCATGTAGTCGCCAGGGCCAGCTCCCGAGTACGTCTTCGGGCTCGTGCAGCCGCGTATCGCGAAGGTCAGGCCGCTCGTCGAGCCGGCATTGGAAGGTCCACGTCGCGCCTCGCTGTCGGAGAACACGAAGGTCGCGCTGCTGGAGGTGGTCGGATTCGCCGGGCCACTCTGATCGTTGGCGCGGGTGGCGCGTTAGGTCGATCGTCCAGCCGATAGGACGTCGCGCCACTCACGTTGTGGCCACATCGACCGCCCTTACGCGGAAGGTGTGGTTACCGTCGGTCTGGCCGGTGTAGGTCTTCGGGCTCTGCAGCCGGCAAACGCGCCGAGTCGAGCCTGCACTGGAAGGTCACTCCGCCCTCGCTGTCGGAGAACCGGAACGTCGGACTCCTGTCGTTGGACGGATCTGGCGGCATCGCTGTGATCGTGGGAGCCGGGGGAGGCGTCGTGTCGATCGTCCAGCGGAACGGTGAAGTCCTGCTTGAGCCGTCCGCGTTGAACGCCTGTACTCGAAGGTGTACGACCCGTCGCGCGAGGCTCGAGTACGACTTCGATCCGGGCTCTGGCCACGCAGCGAACGCACGTGGACGTCGAGCCTGCACTCGGAACGTCGCCGGCGGATCGGCCGTGCCGCCGTGAACCGGAACGTCGGACTTCGGTCGTTCGACGGGTTTGACGGCGTGCCGCTGATCGTCGGCGCCGGCGGCGCGGCCGCGGTCGCTCCGGCCGCGAGGAAAACCGCGACGACCAGGGCAGCACACACGGTGGCGTAGACGCTAAGGCGGTGGCTCATGACATGAAGAGGGCGATCGCGAGGCTGAGCCCGGTGGCGAGGTAGATCACGCCCGTGCCCGCCTGAGTCCCCGCGAACCCCGTGGCGACGAGAGCAGGACGAGGCCCACGACCAGGAGTGGCAGGCGGCGGTCGCCCCCAACAGCCACCGCGTTCCGGTAGTGGGAGGAAACTGGAGTTTTCTCTCAACGGCCCTCCCCCAGAGGACGGTTTCAGCGCCCGAGAGTACCACCAATTCCTCCGGATCAGACGGAGCGCGAAGATCGAGCACCGAGAAGCAACTTCGCCATCCCAGAGATGGGCGACAGCGCCGCCTATCCACGCGGCTGGCTCGGGCTTCCCACGGGCGCGCCCATCAAGGTCGCATCGGGCGAGTGGAAGCGCACGTTCACCGGGGGCACGGTCTACGCGAACGCGACGGCGAGCGCTGGATGATCGATGACCACACGATTTCCGTCCCAGGACGGCCTGTTCGTCGGACACTGAAGCGCGTGATACCCACTAGTGAAGTTGGCTGGTTCGTCAACCAGGTGAAGCGCCTGCTCGAGCGGATCGAGCCGCTTGGCTCGTTAGGCAACCTCGGTACCCCGCGATAGCAGCGGGAGCCATGGCCGGTTAGAGTCGCCGCTGCATGGCGTCAACCGACTCGCGACCCGCGATCAACTGGCCGTCAGGTCTTGAATGCAGGGGAAGTCCGCGCTAGCTTCGTGGTCTCGGAGCGACTCGACGCCCCCAGACGATGCGGAGTCTTCAATCTCAGGTGTGGACCCGCCGCGGGACCACTGAACGCGGCATCTTTCGGCTTGCCTTTAAGGGGTCCGCCTCGCCCCGTCCGGCTGCTGCCTGCCCGTGAGTTGGGTCCGCCTCTTCGCGGCGACGCTCGCTGCCGGTCTCGTGGCTGTCCCGCTGACTCTTCCCGCAACCGCGGCTGCGCCACCCCAGCCGGTCATTGACTCCGGGCCTTCGAACCCGTCCAACCAGAGCACGGCGAGCTTCACGTTCCACATCGACCCGCCCGACACGATGGCGACCTTCCAGTGCCAGCTGGACGGGCTGGGCTTTTCGTTGTGCTCGAGCCCGCAGTCGTACTCGGCTCTCGCCGACGGATCGCACACCTTCCAGGTGAAGGCAGTCAACACAGACGGAGCGAGCGACGTTGCCTCATTCCCCTGGACGGTCGACACCGCTCCCCCGGTCCTCTCGATCACCTCGAAGCCGTCCGACCCGAGCGGCGTTGCGACCGCGCACTTCGAGTTCGCGGCGACCGACGCGACGAGCGTCACATTCCAGTGCCAGCTCGACTCCGCAGCGCCCCAGCCCTGCGCCACGCCCCCAGGGCAGGATTACTCCGGGCTCGCGAGCGCCAGGCACACCTGGAAGTTGACGGGCACGGACGCGGTCGGGCACGCGAGCACCGCGACCTACTCCTGGACGGTCGACACCGCTCCCCGGTCCTCTCGATCACCTCGAAGCCGTCCGACCCGAGCGGCGTTGCGACCGCGCACTTCGAGTTCGCGGCGACCGACGCGACGAGCGTCACATTCCAGTGCCAGCTCGACTCCGCAGCGCCCCAGCCCTGCGCCACGCCCCCAGGGCAGGATTACTCCGGGCTCGCGAGCGCCAGGCACACCTGGAAGTTGACGGGCACGGACGCGGTCGGGCACGCGAGCACGGCGACCTACTCCTGGACGGTCGACACCGCTCCCCCGGTCCTCTCGATCACCTCGAAGCCGTCCGACCCGAGCGGCGTTGCGACCGCGCACTTCGAGTTCGCGGCGACCGACGCGACGAGCGTCACATTCCAGTGCCAGCTCGACTCCGCAGCGCCCCAGCCCTGCGCCACGCCCCCAGGGCAGGATTACTCCGGGCTCGCGAGCGCCAGGCACACCTGGAAGTTGACGGGCACGGACGCGGTCGGGCACGCGAGCACGGCGACCTACTCCTGGACGGTCGACACGATCAATCCAGTCGTCACGATCGCCCAGGCACCCACGAACCCAACCACCCAGACGAGCCCCAGCTTCAGCTTCAGCTCGAACAAGGCCTCGAGCACCTTCCAATGCCGGCTAGACGACGGTGCCTTCAGGAGCTGCACGAGTCCGACGACGTACACGTCGCTCAAGGGAGGCTCACACTCCTTCTCGGTGCGGGCAACCGACCTGATCGGTCACACCGGCCCGACGACCACCTACACATGGACGATCGACCTCACGGCTCCCGGAGAGGTTCGGAGCCTCAGGAAGACGGTCCGGTACGGGAGGCTCACGCTGGCGTGGGTGCTCCCGACCGATGCGGACTTCGACCACGTGCAAGTGCTCGTCTCGAAGGGCGCCAAGAAGGCCCAGAGTGTCGCGTACGCGGGCAAAGCCACGCAGTACACGGACGGGGGCTTCAAGAACGGAACGTCGTACCGCTACGCGATCGTCAGCTACGACCACCTGGGCAATGCCTCGCAGCCGTTCCGCATAACGGTTGCCGCAAGTGTGCTGCTGCTATCGCCCCGCAACGGAAGCACCCTGCGCTCTCCGCCGCGTTTCCGCTGGTCGAGGGTGCCGAAGGCGACTTTCTACAACCTCCAGCTCTACCACGGCTCCAGGAAGATGCTCAGTGCCTGGCCGAAGGCGTCGAAGCTGAGGCTGGGTCGCCGCTGGACGTACGCGGGCCATCGGTACCGGTTGCAGAGGGGCCTCTACCGCTGGTACGTCTGGCCCGGCTTCGGTCCGCGCCAGCGCGGCCGCTACGGGCAGCTTCTCGGGCAGGGCGTCTTCAGGGTTCGCTGAGGGCCAGGCGGGCCAGGCCTCGTTATCTCTAGCCGCAAGACCCTCCCGAGCGAGAGGCTGGCTTGCTGCAGATCGTGAAGGACGAAGGGGGCAAGGGCGAGGTCGTATGGAGCTACAGCCTCAAGCTCGCTCAGGCCGGCACCAGGATGTGGTTACTGGGGTTCAACCCGCCGCAGAGCTGGAATCTGCCGCCGGCGCTGAAGCGCGAGTCCCCGACCTCACCCCGCAGCGGCCGAGGGGGCTCCTTCCGCGGCTCCCCTGGATCGCCGAAACCCGGCGCTAGACTCGCTCGTGGGGGCCGTAGCTCAGTTGGTAGAGCAGGGGACTTCTAATCCCAAGGCCGAACGCCGACGGCGAATATCGCCAGCAAGGCGGCTTAGAAACGGAGGCGGCTCATGACATGAAGAGGGCGATTGCGAGGCTGAGCCCCGTGGTGAAGTAGATCACGCCGGCGGTGTAGAGAAGCGGCTCACGCCGCTCGTAGACAACCCCCTGGACGGACCTCGGCAGGATCCGGAGCGGCGCCAGCGCTAGGCCGAGGAGAACGAGCGACAGGGCGAGCGTGCCGCCGAGCGCGAGGGCCACGCCCTCTGGCGAAGAGCGCGAATCAACCTGCCCGGCCGAGAGCGCCGTCGCCAGGGACTTTGGCCGCCGGTTTGCGGGCTGGAGAGGCGCGGCGATCGGGGTCTTGAGCTGCACCTTTGGTGACGACTTCTTCTTCGGCCGCCGCTTGACGTGGTGTTTGACGATGCGCTTGTGAGGCACGGTCGCGGGCCGCGGCGTGACGGCCACGGCCGGCGGCGGTGGCGGTGGCACGTACCTGTGCGTCGGGGGCGGAGGAGGCACGTACCTGGGCGTCGGGGGCGGAGGAGGCGGCGGGGGTGGGTCGGGGTTCGGCAAGGTCGCGGCCGCCCCCGTGGCCACGTGGGATCCGCCTGCAAACCCGTACGTCGCGGCCAAGCCGAGCAGGCCGAGACAGACGAGGAGCGCCACCCGAAGACAGCGTCCTGATACCCACCACGCGTCAGTAGCAGCAAACCGGAAGCTCGGAGTTTCTCTCAGCGGCCGCACTCCCCTGTCGGAGCCGGGAGGCTCTCAAGGCCTCGACACTAGCACCAACTCTTCCGCTTGCAAGCGGAAGAGGCAGATGAGTGGATCTGAGTCGCGCAGCGACCGTGGCGATTGCGAAATCGTCGTTCGAGACGTCGAGAACCTCGGCGACGCCGGGTAACAGGAGAACATCGACGCCTGCTTGCTCTGGCTCCTCCGCTCGACGCTCCACTGTGATTCACCCGTAGCTCAGGGGATAGAGCGCTGCCCTGCGGAGGCAGAGGTCGCATGTTCGAATCATGCCGGGCGCACTGCCGTCGAACGCGCTAACCTGTGGCGGTCAAGCGACGAAGGGAGGTTCGACATGACTGAGCTGTTCACTCGCCGAGCCTCCGGACGCGCTCGCTAGCTCTTCGCGACTCCTGAGGCTCGATCCGCGCCCGGAAGGGCGCTTTTTCGTTCCCAAGTCAAAGGAGATTGCGTTGAACCTGCAAGACCTCGGCTGGGACGCCTTCTTCGCGGACGCGTTCCGGCCCTACGAGAACGACAACCTGATCCCGGCGCGCGTCGCCGCGCGCCACCACGGGCCGTGCGAGCTCCTGACCGAGCTCGGCCGGCTCGGAGGAGTTCCCGCCGGAAAGCTCGGCGACGACGAGCTGCCCGCGGTCGGCGACTGGGTCGCGGCGAGGCCGCTCGACGGCGAGCGCAAGGCCGTGATCGAGGCGGTGCTGCCGCGCCGCTCGGCGTTCACGCGCAAGGAGGCGGGGCGACAGACCGTCGTGCAGGTCGTCGCGGCGAACGTGGACACCGTGTTCCTCGTGACCGCGTTCGGCGGCGACCTCAACCCGCGGCGGCTCGAGCGGTACCTGACCTCCGCCTGGGACAGCGGCTCGACCCCGGTGGTCGTCGCGAACAAGGTCGACGTCGCCGACGACCCTGCGTTCGAGCTGGCCGAGGTCGAGTCGGTTGCGCTCGGCGTCCCGCTGATCGCGCTCAGCGCCGAGACCGGCGAGGGCCTCGACGGGCTCGAGCCGTATCTCGAGCCGGGCCGGACGATCGCGCTGCTCGGCTCGTCGGGAGTCGGGAAGTCCACGCTGGTGAACCGGCTCGCGGGGCGCGAGCTGCTCGTCACGCGCGAGATCAGCTCGAACGGCCGCGGGCGGCACACGACGACGCACCGCGAGCTCGTGCCGCTTCCGGCGGGCGCGTTGCTGATCGACACGCCCGGGATGCGCGAGCTGCAGCTCTGGGCCGACGAGGAGATGCTCGACAGCACGTTCACGGAGATCGCCGAGCTCGCGGGCGAGTGCCGCTTCGGCGACTGCTCGCACGAGCACGAGCCAGGGTGCGCGGTCAAGGCCGCCATCGCGGACGGGTCGCTTCCGGCGGAGCGGTTCGCGAGCTACCGGAAGCTTCTGCGGGAGCTGCGGGCGCTCGAGATCCGCAAGGACGCGCGGCTGCAGTCCGAGGCCCGCAAGGAGCGGCGACGTCACAGCAGGAGGATGCGCAAGAGTTCATATTCGTGACGATCTCGAACGCGAGCGAGCGCCTGGCGTGACGATCACGCTGCAGGTGCTCGTGTCCGGCCTCGCGGCCGGCGGCGTCTACGGGCTCTTCGCGGCCGGGTACTCGCTCATGTACCGGCTGACCGGAATCGTGAACTTCGCGTTCGGCGACCTCGTCGGGCTCGGCGTGTTCGCCACGCTGCTCGTGCTCGCGGGCACGACGCCGGTGACGCAATCGGGGGCGCACGAGCCGCGCTTCCTCGCTGCGCTCCTCGTCGGGCTGATCGTCTGCGTCGCCGCCGGAGTGGCCACCTACGTGGGGCTCGTCCAGCCCTACCTCGCGCGCGGGTCGACGATCGGCTGGGTCGCGGGAACGGCGGCCGTCGCGTTTGCGATCCGTGCGGTGATCGGCGCGACCTTCCAGCGGTCGAGCTACGTCTTCCCGGACCCGCTGCCGTTTCACCGCGTCGGAAACTCCGGCTTCATCAAGATCGCCGGCGCGCAGGTGCAGGCTCGCGCGTTCTTCGTGATCGGCCTGGCACTGGCGCTCGCGCTCGGGTCGGCGTGGCTGCTCGAGCGGAGCCGCTTCGGGCGCGCGCTGCGCGCGGTCTCCGACGACGCCGAGGGAGCGCGCATCGTCGGCGTTCCGGTGGATGTCGTCGTCGCGGTCGCCTTCGGGCTCGCCGGCGCGCTCGCGATGCTCGCTGCGATCGCCGCCGCTCCCGGAGAGGCGGTCAACGCCAACACCGGCACGCTGCTCGGCCTGAAAGGGCTGATCGCCGCGCTGGCGGTTCGGTTCGGACCGCCGCTGTACGCGTTCGCGGCCGGCCTCGTGCTCGGTGTCGTCGAGGCGGCGATCGCGAACGTTCACGTCGGCTCGTGGCAGCTCGGCCCGTCCTATCGCGAGGTGCTGCCGCTGCTCTTCGTGCTGGTGCTGATCGCGGTCTGGCCGTCGCATGAGGCGCTGGAGGAGCGCGAGTGAGCGCGGTGGCTGTCGGGCGCACGCGGACCGAGCTCGGACGCGCGCTCGCGGAGGCCCGGGCCGGCTGGCGCTCGCCCGCGTGGCTCGCCGTTGGGGCGATCGCGATCGCGGCAATCGTCCCGTTCCTGTCGCTTCCGGGAGTACGGGTGGACGCGCTGGCGCAGACGATCTACCTCGCCGTCGCGGCGACCGCACTGGGCCTGCTGGTCGGCACCGCGGGCCTGCCGTCGCTGGGTGCGGGCGCGTTCGTGGCGATCGGCGCCTTCACCTCGGCGCTGCTCGTCGCCCGCGAGGACTGGCCCCTCGAGCTGGCTGCGCTCGCCGGCGCGCTCGCCGCGCTCGGCGCGGGGCTGCTGTTCGGCGGGGTCGTCCGGCTGCGCCCCGCGTTCGTCGCCGCGAGCACCTGGGCGCTCGCGTGGCTCGTCTGGCTCGGGTTGCTCGCATTTCCCGTCGATCTCGGGCGGCTCGCAGGGGCTGATCGTCCCCGAGCGGAGGCTGCTCGGGCTCGACGCGACGCCGACGATGCACTTCGAGGTGGCGCTCGCGCTGCTCGTCCTGACGGCTCTCGGAATCGCGGCCGTTCGCCACGGTGCGCCGGGTCTGGAGCTCTCGGCCCTGCGCCAGGCTCCGCCGCTTGCCACGTCGCTCGGCGTCCGGCTCGGGCGCAGGCGACTGGGCGCATTCGTGGCGTCGGCGTTCGTGACCGGGCTCGCGGGAGGGCTCTCGGTGCAGCTCGCGGCGGTCGCGGACCCGGCGAGCTACGACCCGTTCCTCTCGTTCAAGCTCCTCGTCGCGGTGCTGCTCGGCGGTGCTGCCGCGACGCTGGGACCCGCGGCAGGGGTCGCCGCACTCGGGTTGATCGCGCTCGCGTCGGCTCCGCTCGCGCGGCTCCTGCAGCTGCCGCTCGAGCGCTTCGATGCGGCCGTCGCCGCACTGCTGCTCGTGTTCGTGCTCGCGCTCGGAGGAGCGGGAATCGTCCCCTGGGCGACGCGCTGGCTCGCCCGCCTCGGCTGGTTCCAGCGGCCCGAGCCGTCGAGGCAAGTAACAGACTGTTACAAGGAGGAAGGGGCGCGCACTGTCGGGAGCGACCCGGTCTTGCGCGCGGACGGGCTGCGGAAGGCGTTCGGCGGGGTCGTCGCGGTTGACGGGATCTCGCTCGAGTTGTTTCCGGGCGAGGCGACCGCGCTCGTCGGGCCGAACGGGTCCGGGAAGACGACCGCGCTGCGCCTGATCTCCGGGGCGGTCGGTCCCGACGCGGGCCGGGTGACGCTCGGCGGCCGCGACCTGAGCGACGCGTCTCCACCCGAGCGAGTGCGGCTCGGGATCGCGCGCACGCTGCAGACCGTGACGACCTTTCCCGAGCTGACGGCGCTCGAGAACGTGCTCGTCGGGCGAAGCGTCCGGCGGCGTTACGGAGGCGGGATCCGGACCGCCCTCGCAACGCCCAACGCGCGCGACGAGGTCACGGCCGACGAGACCACGGCGCTCAGGGCACTCGCGCTCGTCGGTCTCGCGGAGGCCGCCGACGTGCAGACCCAGGTGCTGACGACCACGGAGCGGCGCCTGGTCGCGCTCGCCTCGGCGCTGGCGACCGAGCCGGACGTCCTGCTCGTGGACGAGCTCGCGGCCGGGGTGGGAGCGGACGAGCTCGATCGCCTGTCCGAGGTGGTCGGGCGCATCCGCCGCCGCGGGATCGCGCTGCTGCTCGTCGAGCACAACCTCCGCCTCGTGCGCCTCGTCTCGGACCGCGTGCTCGTGCTCGCCGCTGGGCACGTCGTGGCCGAGGGCTCGGTCGCGGAGGTCGCCGAGAGCGACGCTGTCCGGCAGGCGTACCTCGGCGCGCAGACCCTCTGATCCGGGTCTGTAAGCTCGGCCCGTGCGCCGGACAGCTCTTCTGCTCGCCGGCCTCGCGGTGCTCGCAGGGGGTTGCGGGAAAAGCACGGGGTCGCCTCCGGGGAAGATCGTCCTCGCCGTGGACGTGCCGGTCACGGGGAGCCCGTACGTCGCCCAGACGATCCGCAACGGCGTCGGGCTCGCGGTCGACCGGCTCGACAGCGGCGGCGGGATCACGGTCGGCGACCGCAAGTACAAGATCGCGGTCAAGCTCTACGACAACCACCTCTCGGCGCGCCGCGCTGTCGAGGACACGAGGCGCGCGCTCGCCGCGGGCGCGGTCGCGATCGTCACCGACGGCACGGGCGTCCCCGCGACCTGGCAGCTGGCGCGCAAGGACGGCGTGCCGATCGCGATCACCTACGACGGCGCCACCGGCCTCGTCGACCCGGACACGAGGCCGAACGTCTTCCGGATCGCGCCGACGAACCACGGGATCGCGTTCCGCCTGGCCGAGTACATGATCCCGAAGGGGCTGAAGATCGGGCTGCTGCACGACGACAGCGCCTACGGCCAGGAGGGCGCATCCGACGTCGAGAGCGCCTTCTCGGCCAACCCGCGCTCGGTGGTGACCAGGATGACGCTCCCCGCCGGCGCGACCGACCTCTCCGCCCAGATCCTGCGGGCACGCCGCTCGGGAGCGACGGCGCTGCTCGTCTGGGGGCAGCCGTCCACGATCGCCGCGGTGCTGACGGCCGCGCGGAGCATGGGCTGGAACGTTCCCGTCTACACCCCGCCGACGGGCGCGGACCCGTACATCCGCCAGCGCCTGGCCGACCACCCGGACTGGGTCGACGGCCTCACGTTCGCCTCCGGCCGGATGACCGCGGAGGTCGGGGTCGCTCCGTTCAAGAGCTTCCAGTCGCAGTACGAGGCCACGTACGGCGCCGACAAGGTGGGCGTCACGAACTCGAAGGGCAAGCAGGTCGTCCAGCCGCCCGAGTTCGCGATGTACCCCTACGACTTCGTGAACGTCCTCGTCGCCGCGCTCACCAAGGCCGGCTCGGTCGACCCGCACAAGGTTCAGGCCGCGCTCAACCAGGTGACGACGCAGGGCGCGAACGGGGACGAGCGCGGGTTCAACGAGCACAACCACGAGGGCGTCGTCGACGACGACATCTACTTCGCGCGCTTCCACGACATGACGTACTCGCCGGTTCCGGACGACCCGCTCTCGTCGACGCTGCCGACGATCCCGCAGACGCGCTGAGCGGTGAGGCGTCTCGTCCTGATCGGGGCCGCGCTTGGCGGGCTCGTGCTCGCCGGTGCGGCGGGCGCGGGGCAGCCGAGCCAGCAGGTCGTCCTTCCCGGGCCCGTGCCCTATCCGACCGTGAGCCCGCCCGTGACCGGGAAACGCGGCGCTGCCGCGGAGCTACCTCGCGCTACGGCTGAGCATCGCGAGCGCCGACCGGGTGCTCGTCGGCGTGGATCCTTCGGGGCGGCCGGTGCGGGTCCACGTTCGCCAGCGGCTGCTCGTCTCGGGCAAGGGCGACTACCAGTTCGCGATCGGCGGGCCGATCACGGACGTCCGCGCCGCGCCGGGCACGCAGTCGGAGCCGGGCCTGCGTGTCGACCAGGTGCTCTGGGCCGGGTTCTCGCCCGGGAGGAAGGTGCTCGCCGCCGACGTGACGCTGCGGGCGCCTCCGGTCGCGCAGTTCCTGCCGGTCCGCCTGCGTGTCCGGCGCGAGGGCGCCCGCGTCGTGCTCACGGTCGCAAACGCGACGACCGCGCCCGGGCACCGCGTACACCGGCGCCGCGCGCCCGGCCGACCTGGCGCGGCTGCTCGACTCGACACGGGCCGCGTCGCTCTCGGGCACGCGCCTGAAGCCCGCCTTCGCGACGTTCACCGGCCCGGTGCGCGTCCGGAAGGAGTCGGTCGAGGCGCCGCTTCGGGTCGAAGGTGAGCTGCGGCTGCCGGGTCGAGCGCCGGTTCCGTTCGCGCAGACGCTCGGGGACGGCCGACCGCTCGCCTTCCAGGTCGAGGCGAAGGGGAGCGGGACGCCGCAGGTGCGGATGCGCGTGAGCCCTGCGCCGGTGGTGACGCTCCTCCGCCCGCCGGGCGCGGCGACCTGGGCCGCGGCGATCCGGAAGCGGCCGCTGCCCTCGCCGGTCCTCCTCCGGCGCCTGTTCGCCGCGCGCATGCGGCTGGTCCGCGCCGACCAGTACCAGAGCTTCCTCGCCAACCCCGACACGGACGGCCGCAGCCGCACGGTGTACGTCTACGAGACGGTCAAGGCGGCCGCGCCGAGGGCCGCGCCGGCCTCCGAGGAGGGCGGCGGCAGCGACACGCTCCTCGTCGTCCTGGCCGTCGCCGGGTCGCTCGTCCTCGCCGTCGGCGGGCTCGTCGTCTGGGCCCACAGCTAGCGGAACGCAGTAGCCTCGTCGCATGCCGCTCTACCTGACCGAGGCCGAGGTCGGCGAGCTGCTCACGCCGGCCGACGCGGTCGAGGCCGTCGAGGGCTGCTTCCACCGGCTTGCCGCGGGCGCGATCGACAACACGCCGCGCAAGCGCGCGCGGCTCGACGGCGGGATGTTCGCCGTCATGTCCGCTGTCGATCGGGAGCTCGGGCTCGCCGGGCTCAAGTCGTACGCGTGGCTCGAGGACGGGACGCCGTTCGTGGTGGTCCTGTTCGACACCGTCAAGGCTGAGCTCGCGGCGGTCATCGAGGCCGACAAGCTCGGCCAGCTCCGCACCGGGGCGGCGAGCGGCGTGGCCGCGAAGTACCTCGCCCGCGAGGGCGCGACGTCGCTCGGCGTGATCGGTTGCGGCTGGCAGGCGCGGAGCCAGGTCGCGTGCATCCGCGAGGCGCTGCCCGGGATCGAGCGGGTCGTCGCCTACTGTCGGAACGACAAGCGGCTGCGCGCGTTCTGCAAGGAGACCGGAGCGGAGGCCGGCGAGAGCCACCGCGACGCGGCCGCGCAGGACGTCGTCGTCACCGCGACTACCTCGCCGGACCCGGTCCTGCGCGGCGAGTGGCTGCAGCCCGGCGCGCTCGTGTGCGCGATCGGCGCGAACGACCCGAAGCACCGGGAACTGGACAACGTCGTCCTCGAGCGCGCGGCCTTCGTCTGCTGCGACTCGCGCGAGCAGGCGCGGCTCGAGTCCGGCGACCTGATCGAGCCGGTGCAGGCGGGCGTGCTCGACTGGCTCGAGGTGCACGAGCTCCAGGAGGTCGTCGCCGGTGAGCTGCCCGGCCGCCAGGCCGACGACGACGTCGTCCTCTTCAAGTCGAACGGGATCGCCGCCTGGGACGTTGCGATTGGGAGCGCCGCGCTCGCGCGGGCGCGCGAGCGCGGCGTTGGTGCAACGGTCTAGCCGATGAACGTCTTCTGGCGCCTGTTGTTGATCTGACCGCGGATCTCGCCGGCCGGCCAACGCGTGGTGTGGATGTTCACGTAGGCCTGCCCCGCGCGCATCGCGCGGAGGATCTCCTGGAACGAGCCGGGCTCGACGCCCTGCCCGTTCGGCCCGATCACGTCGGCCGGAGTGACGTCGCCCTCCACGGCACCCGACACGTTCGGGCACGGGTCGGGCTTCGTGCTCCCGCCGCAGAGGAAGAACGACACTCCGCCTGCGACGCTGAACTGGCCGAAGTGGACGTGGGCGAACAGCGAGTTGCCGCCCTCGAGGTCGGCGTACTTGAAGACGTAGTGGATCTTCTCGGGCGCCACGAGCCACGCGCGGAACTCGCCGACCCCGCTGGACGAGATCGACGGCGTCTCCTGGTAGCCGTTGAGGTGAGCCTTGAACACCTTGGACCGCGGCGGCTCCTTCCCGTGCAGCCCGTGGCTTGCCAGCGCGTACGAGCCTCCTGCGAGCGCGGCCACGAGTGCCGCGACGAGGACGTAGCGCCGCCGTGTCAGCTTCCGAGCCATGCCTGCCTCCTTTGCTGATACGACCCCCGTTCTCTGTACGGGGAGGCCAGGAGATCGGATCTAGTACTAGGCGAGCCGGTCGCGCTCGGGGGCGATGTCGCTCTCGCCGAGTGCGTGGATCAGCTCGGGCTGGTCGAGGATGCGAGCCAGCTCCTGGTCCGTGCAGCGGTTGCGGATGTACGGGTCATCGAGGATCTCCTTCAGCGGCCGCCCACGCTCGTGCTCGCGGACGATGTAGGCGGAGACGCGGTCCTCCTTGCCCGAGCGCGCGAACAGGAACGAGAACGGGTTGCGGAGGAAGCTCGAAAACCGGGCCATGCCGGGATCCTAGTAGTAGGGTCTGCGCCGTGAGGAAGCCGTCCGCCGCCCGGTTTGCGGAGCGCGAGGTGCAAGGCGTGGACGACCGGGGTGAGGCGGAACGGGTGGTGATCTGGATCGAGCGGCTTCCGGGCGCGCTGTGGGCGGTCGGCCGCGCGGTCAACCCGCAGTACCGGCGCAGCGACGAGGCGCGGCGCGACGACTACATCTTCGAGGGCTACGAGCTCACCGACGCGCTCGATGCGGCGAACGGCACGCTCGAGGACGACACGCGCGTCTCCGAGCAGGACGGAAACGACGAGAAGGTGAAGCCGTTCGTCCGCGAGGAGCTGCTCCGCCCGCTCGAGCGCTGGTTCTTCGGGCGGTGAGGCACGAGGCGCTTCGCGCGGAGCTCTGCGCGACGCTGAGGCGGATGGCGGCGGGCGGGCTCGTGCTCGGGGCGGCGGGGAACGCGAGCGCTCGCGCGGAAGGCCTCGTCGCGATCTCCCCGAGCAGGCTCTGGTACGACACGCTCCGGCCCGAGGACGTGTGCCTCGTGGAGGAGGACGGCACGCTCGTCGAGGGCGCCGGTCCGAGCGTCGAGCTGCCGATGCACCTGGCCGTTCTCGCCGCGCGACCCGAGGTCGGCGCGGTCGTGCATACGCACTCGGCATACGCGACCGCGCTCTCGCGCGAGCTGGACGAGATCCCTTCTGTCGAGCCCGAGCAGCCGTGGCGGGTGCCGGTCGCTCCACCCGTGCCCTCGGGGACGAGAGAGCTCGGCGAGGCCGTTCTCGCGTCTGCGGGCGAGCGGCAGGCGGTCGTCGTCCGCGACCACGGCCCGGTCTGCTTCGGCTCCGACCTCGACGGAGCGCTGGCCTGCGCGTTCGCGGTCGAGGAGAACGCGCGGATCTACGCGCTCGCGCGGCTGCTAGGCCTCGGCGATCGGCCGGCCGACGACGAGCGCGCTCTGTAGCTCCGGATCGAGCTCGGAGTAGAACGCGTCGGGTAGCACGCCGAGGGCGTCGAGCGTCTTGGAAAAGAAGCACCTCGCCGAGGCGGCGAGCACGACGCCCATGATCTCCGCGTCGGGAACGCCGAGGTCGCGGAGTCGCTGGAGGTCCTCGTCGCCGATGGACGTCGCGTCGTCGACAACACGCTCCGCCAGATCCATGACCGCGACGTCGATCTCGTCGAGGCCAGCCGAGCGGTGGTCGAGCGCGATCTCGCGCACCGGTTCGCCAAAGCGCTCGATCAGCACCGTTCCGTGGGCGAGGCAGCAGTAGCTCGAGCGGAGCCGCCGCGCGGCGGCGAGGGTAGCCAGTTCGTAGCGGCGGAGATCCATACCCTCCTTGATCGCGGTGTTGAGCTGGACCCAGGCGGCGAAGACGTCAGGCGTCGGCTCGAACGCACGCTCCATGTTCGTCGTCACTTCGCGTCCTTGGGCCACTCGAGGTCCGCGTTCGGAATCGGGTCTCCGTGCGGGTCGTGGGTCGGGTAGCCGAGCGCGGTGTCGATCTTGGCCTCGAGCTCCTCGGAGAGGACGTGCTCGAGCTTGTCGGCTTCCTCGTGGACGTCGTCGATGTGCAGGCCGAGCGTCCGCGCGAGGTAGAGCTCGAGCAGGCGGTGGTGGCGGATCACCTCCACGGCGACTTTCTCGCCCGACCGCGTGAGGCGGACGCCCCGGTACGGCGCGTGCTCGACGAGCTCGAGCGCGTCGAGCTTCTTCACCATCTCGCTGGCCGAGGCGGGCGAGACCTTCTGCGCGCGCGCGAGCCCTGTCACCGAGACCCGGCCGCCGTCTACCTGCAGGTGGTAGAGCGCCTTGAGGTAGTCCTGAATCGCCTCGCTGAGCGCGGGCTTGGCCACCGGACCAGTCTAGGCACGATCACCGCTCGCGGGCCGCTCGCCCCTGCTAGCCTCCCGCGCCTGTGCTGATCCGTCTCGGACACAGCCCCGACCCGGACGACGCCTTCATGTTCTGGGGCCTCGCCTCCGGCGAGGTCGACCCGGGCGAGTTCGAGTTCGAGCACATCCTGCGCGACATCCAGACGCTGAACGAGTGGGCGCTCGAGGGCCTCCTCGAGGTGTCCGCGATCTCGCTGGCCGCGTACCCGCTCGTGCAGGACAACTACGTGCTGCTGCCGCACGGCGCATCGATGGGCTCGGGCTACGGGCCGATCGTGGTCTCGCGCGAGGAGATGTGCACACGCGACCTGCGCGACGTCGAAATCGCCGTCCCCGGCGAGCTGACGACGGCGTTCCTCGTCCTGCGAATGTGTCTCGGCAACGTCCCGTTCCGCTACCGCACGGTGCCATTCGACCAGATCATCGACGAGGTCACCTCGGGCCGCTGCCAGGCCGGCCTCCTGATCCACGAGGGCCAGCTCACCTACGCGGGTGAAGGTCTGAAGAAGGTCGTCGACCTCGGCGAGTGGTGGCTCCTCGAGACCGGGCTGCCGCTGCCGCTCGGCGCGAACGTCGCCCGCCGCGACCTCGGCGCCGACACGCTGTTCGACCTCTCCGACGTCCTGCGCGCGTCGATCCAGGCCGGGCTCGACAACCGTCGCGAGGCCATGGAGTACGCGCTCCAGTTCGGGCGCGGCCTCGACCTCGAGCTGGCCGACCGCTTCGTCGGCATGTACGTGAACGAGCTCACCTGCGAGTACGGCGACGAGGGCCGCCAGGCGGTCCGCGAGCTGCTGCTTCGCGCGGAGGAGCTCGGCACCTACGAGCAGCCCGTCAGAGTCGAGTTCGTCGGCTAGCGTTCGCCGCGTGGCACGCGCGGTGATCCTCTCGGCAGTGCGCACGCCCGTGGGGCGTTACGGCGGCGTGCTCTCGGGTGTGCGGCCGGACGACCTGGCCGGCGAGGTGATCGCGGCCGCCGTGGAGCGCTCGGGCGTCGACGCAGGCGAGATCGAGGACGTCTACTTCGGCTGCGCCAACCAGGCGGGCGAGGACAACCGCAACGTCGCTCGGATGGGCGCCCTCCTCGCCGGGCTGCCCGACTCAGTCGCGGGCGTGACCGTCAACCGGCTGTGCGCGTCCGGACTCTCGGCCGTCGTTGCCGCCTGCCACGCGGTCGCCGCGGGAGACGGCGACCTCTTCGTCGCGGGCGGTGTCGAGTCGATGAGTCGTGCGCCGCTCGTGCTCGGCAAGCCCGACACGGCCTTCCCGCGCGGCAACAAGACGATCTGGGACACCACCCTCGGCTGGCGCTTCCCGAACCCGCACATGGAGGAGATGTTCCCGCTCGAGTCGATGGGCGAGACCGGCGAGAACGTGGCCGAGCGCTATGGCGTCACGCGCGAGGACCAGGACGCGTTTGCCCTTCGCTCGCAGCAGCGCTGGGCGGAGGCAGACGAGGCCGGCAGGTTCGCCGACGAGCTGATCCCCGTCGGAGACGCCGAGCGAGACGAGCACCCGCGGCCCGACACGACCACCGAGAAGCTTGCGTCGCTGAAGCCGGCCTTCCGCGAGGGCGGGACAGTGACCGCCGGAAACGCAAGCGGGCTCAACGACGGCGCGGCAGCCCTCGTGATCGCCAGCGAGGAGCGGGCGCGCGACCTCGGCGCCGAGCCGCTCGGCGCCTTCGTCGGCTCGGCCGTTGCCGGCGTCGACCCGCGGGTGATGGGCATCGGACCGGTGCCGGCCGTGCGGAAGCTCCTCGAGCGGGCGGGAGTCGCCGTGGGCGACATCGACCTCGCCGAGCTGAACGAGGCGTTCGCCTCGCAGAGCCTCGTCGTGATCCGCGAGCTCGGCCTCGACCCCGAGCGCGTGAACGTGAACGGCGGCGCGATCGCGCTCGGCCACCCGCTCGGGATGAGCGGTGCGCGCCTCGCGGTGACGCTGCTGCACGAGCTGCGCCGCCGTGAGGGCCACTACGGACTCGCGACGCTCTGTGTGGGCGTCGGTCAGGGCCAAGCGGCGCTGTTCGAGCGGTGAGCGCCGTCGAGCGCTACCTCGCGCTCGCCCTTCGGCTCGGCCGGCACGCGGACGAGCTCGTCGACTCCTACTACGGCCCGGATGACCTTTCCCGGCGCATCGCGGCCGAAGACCCGCTAGAGCCTGCGGTGCTGGCGGAGGAGGCGGATGCGCTGGTCGCGGAGCTAGGCGACGACCCGTGGCTGGCGGCGCAGGTGCGGTCGCTCGGCACGAGCGCCCGAACACTCGCAGGCGAGCACCTTGCCTATGCCGAGGAGGTCGAGGTCGTCTACGGCGTCGAGCCGCGCTGGCACGACGAGCAGTCGTTCGCAGACGCGGCCGCGATCCTCGACGAGGCGCTCCCGGGTGCCGACGACCTGCGAGCGCGCTACGCCCGCTGGTTCGAGCAGACCGGGATCCCGCCCGACCTCCTGGGGCAGGCGGTGCGCGACGTCGCCGAGGAGCTGAGGCGGCTGACCCGCGAGACCGTGGGCCTGCCCGAGGGTGAGGAGTTCGAGCTCGAGCTCGTCACCGGGAAGCCGTGGACGGGCTACGCGCACTACCTCGGGGGGCTCCGGACCCGGATCCTGCTGAACACCGACCTCCCGCTCCCGGCGGCCGACCTCGTGCACCTCACCGCGCACGAGATCTACGGCGGCCACCACACGCATCGGGTCTGGCAGGAGGTCGACCTCGTGCGCGGCCGCGGCCAGCTGGAGAGGACGCTCGACGTGCTCTGGTCGCCGGAGGCCGTCCTCTCCGAGGGGATCGCGCAGGCAGGTCCGACGATCGTCGCCGGCGGCGACGGCCAGGCGCTGGCCGCGGAGGTGCTCGGCCGGCTCGGCTTCGACTACGACGCGGAGACCGGCTCGCGCGTCACCGAGGCGAGGCAGCTCCTGGTGCCCGTCGCGGCGAACGTTGCGATGCTGATCCACGGCCGCGGCGCCTCCCGCGGCGAGGCGCGAGAGTACGCGGCGACGTGGTCGCTGCTGCCCGATGAGCGCGTCGACAGAATGGTTCGGTCTCAGCTCGACGCCCGCTCGCCCGGCTACCAGCACTGCTACTGGCAGGGGCTCGAGCTCGTCGACGCCCACGTGCGCGGCGACCCGGGGCGCCTACGCAGCCTGATGACGGCGCGGGTGATCCCGGGCGACCTCGCCTCGTAGTACAAGCGCCTGCCTCGGCGCGTCTCATGCGGCAGGGCTGCAGGCCCAGAGCGGGCGCGCCGTCCGGGAATGTCACCTGAGAGAGCACCCGACGGTGAGTCGGCTCGTCCTGGCGCGGGGAGACAGTCATCGGCAGCGTGTAGCGTCTCCAGCTTGACGCGGTTCGTCGTCGACTGCGAGACGCTGCTCCAGATTGCTGCTGGCGAGATCAAGGTCGCCGCTGAGCACCAGCTCGTCGCGCCCACGCTCGTTCGCTCGCAGGCGCTGGCGGCACTGTATGAGGCGGCCCGCCGGGGTGAGATCTCGGCCGCGGAGGGGATCGAGCGGGTGACGCAGATCAACTCGCTGAAGGTTCGCTTCCTCGGGGACAAGGTGCTCCAGCGGCAGGCGTGGAAGATCGCAGACGAGCTGGGGTGGGAGACAACGTACGACGCCGAGTACGTGGCGCTGACGAAGCTACAGGCGGACATGTTTGTCACGTCCGACGGCGATCTGGCGCGAGCGGTCTCCGGCCTCGTCGAGACGGCGACGGTCGACGCGCTCCGCACAGCCTGAACGGCGGGCGCGTGACCGTCCTGGCCGATTTGCCACGACGTGCCGAATACGAAGTTGCGAAGTGGGGATCTATTCGCTCGCCTGGGCCAGTGCTCGGGAATGTCACTCGAGCGGCGTGGCGGGAGGCCGCCTCTGCGACACTCGCCGACGTGGTGTCGATAGCAGCGCTGCAGCCGAACGAAGTCGCCTACGTCGACCAATGCTTGCCGCTTAGCCGACTAGACCAGCAGGTTGAAATGGGTTCGACCTACCTCGTCGCTTGGGACGATGAGCGGCCTGTCGGGCACGCGCACGTCGCTTGGGTCGGGACACACTTGCGCGTTCCCGAGATTCAGGACGTCTTCGTGCTGCCCGAGCGCCGGCGCCAGGGGATCGGAACTCAACTCACGGATGCAGCTGAGCAGGAAGCGCGGTCGCGAGGGTGGGAGAGCATCAGCCTGAGCGTCAGTCAGGACGGGAATGTCGCAGCGAGGAGTCTGTATGCGAAGCTCGGGTACGTCGCCGCGGGGATCGATCCGGTGCGCGTGTCCGGGGTGATCACCTTGCGCGGCCGCCCAGTCGAGGTCGACGACACGCTCGTGTACCTGACGAAGTCTCTCTGAGGCGCGGACGGCGGCATGGGCCAGCGTGCGGGAACGTCACCCGAGTTGGCGGACGTTGTGTCAGCTGTCGAGGCCTCGGCGTCAGCGAAGAGCCTCCTCGAACCGCGGGTCGTCGCGTACGGCGGCGAGGTCATCGTCCACTCGCGCCTGCTCACGGAACGGCGGGAACAGCTCGACGGACCGTCGGAGGTGGTTGAACGTCTTGTCGTCGGTGTCGCCCGCGAGCGTTGCGAAACACGCGTAGTTGTAATTGAGGCCCGGCTGATCCGGGAAGCGTTCGAGGCCACGGCGGACCGCGTCGAGCGCGTCAGCGTAGCGCTGCTCGCCGTAGGCAGTCATCGACTCGCTGTGGAGTGGCCAGGCCTCACCCCAGTCGAGCGCCTGGTACGCCTCGCCGGACTTGGCGCCGACGGCGAGGACAGTTCCCTCCCCAGTCGCTTTCCGCCGTGACTCCGGGCGGACGGACACGAATGTCCCGGCCGGCGCATCGAACGTCTCGCCGTCGACTTCGAAGGTCGCCTTTCCGTCGAGCACGACGTACAGCTCTTCCTGGCCCGACCCGGACTCGTCGTGCTCGTTGATGAGTGTTCCGTCCTCGCTGGGCGTGTAGGCGTTGACTCCAAACGCGTGGATCCCGAGGTGCTCGCGCACGGGGATGCTTCTGCCACGCCGTTCGATGTTCTCGAGGCGAGCGACCTGCACCTTCGGGTTGTCGTTCATGCGATCACCTCCACTTAGCGCGGGTGGTTGCCAATTACCGATCGTAGCCGCTGCCCATCGGGTCGCCCGACTTCTCCCGTCGCACGGGACGATCGGACGCGACGGGCAGGTGGGTCTGGCCGTGTCGCCTGGGCCAGTGTTCGGGAATGCCCTGAAGTCGTGAGGCCGGATGTGGCCGGAGCCGATCAGTTTTCGGTGGTCTGCCAGCCTCTACCGCGTACGGATCCGTCAGCGCCTAGAAAGTTCTCGCAGTAATGACTCCGGGAGGCAGCATGAGGTTTCTTCTCACGTCCGCTGGCATCAAGAACCCGAGCATCAACGAGGCGCTGGTCGACCTCCTGGGCAAACCGATTGCCGAGTCCAGCGCCCTCTGCATCCCCACCGCGATGTACGCCAATCCCGACGGTGCTGGCCATGCATGGCGGTTCATCAGCGGACGAGAAGCCAGAACCCCCATGTGCGAATTGGGTTGGAAGACCTTGGGAGTGCTGGAGCTCACCGCGTTGCCCAGCCTCGACAAGGAGCAATGGATCCCCATGGTCCAGGAGACCGACGTTCTGCTGGTGGGAGGCGGCGATCCCTTGTACCTGTGCTACTGGATGCGGCAGTCCGGACTGGCGGACCTCATGCCGTCGCTGCGCGCGGTCTGGGTGGGCCTGAGCGCCGGGAGCATGGTGATGACCCCAAGCATCGGGGAGGACTTCGTCCGCTGGAAGCCGCCCACCGGCAGCGACAGAGCGCTGGGACTGGTTGACTTTTCGATGTTCCCGCACCTGGATAACAAAGACCTGCCGGACAATTGCATGGCCAACGCAGAAAGGTGGGCCGCCGGTATGCCGCAACCGGCGTACCTGATTGACGATCACACCGCCATCAAGGTGACCGACGGAGCCGTCGAAGTCGTCTCCGAGGGGCACTGGAAACTGGTCACCCCCTAGGACCGGGAGCCCTGCGACAGGAGATGGGCGTTTTCGGATGCTCGTCCATCCGTGGGGTCCGCAACGCCGACATCGGCTGCGGCGCTAAGACGCTCCGCTGGGCCAGCGTTCGGGAATGTCGCCCGGGGCTCGCTCCTCGGTTCTCGATGAGCAGCCCGGGACACGTGTTCTTGTACTTCTCCAGAGGCGAACAAAGCTGCCCCGAGGAGGGGTAGATGTCTCGAAAGACAGTGCCGCCCACGTGATAGTCGAGCGCAAGCGCGTCGAAGCGATAGCGACCAGGTTTCGTCACCATGACGCCCAGGACGACCTGGACCTCCGCTCCTGGGGCCACGGTGAGGCCCTTCAAGATGTGGCATCTGACGACGATTCCGCGTCTGCATTGACTCGACGACCGTGGCTCCGCCGATGACCAGCCGTAAGCGCGCCGCTGTGGGTCAGCGTGCGGGAATGTCACCCCGAAGCGAAGCCCTAGACACTGCGGACGTGGCTCTCGCCACCTTCGCAGACGTCCTGTCAGCACTTCTCGGCCAGGGTCGCACGTTGCTGCGGTGACCGGCAGCGCTTCTATTCGTCCCACCGTTCAAGCCGCTCTCGGATCGCCTGCACCGCGGCCTCCCAGAGTCGGCCTTCGTCCTCTGGGGATCGCTGATAGAGGCCGCCGAAGGAGCCGTCGCCGAGAGCTTCCCTCCACGTCTCCGGATTCCCGTTTTCGGGCCATTCGACCGGAGGCTTGCGCTGCTCGGGGATGACCACACCCGGAAGCCGCGTCCAGGGGAAGTTCTCCGACCACGAGGCATGGTCGTAGTCGGGATCGATCGCGGCGGCGATCTCGTCCGGCCGGCCCTCCCAAAGCTCATGCCACACGACCGATCCGCGAACGCGACCACGCGCCCAGTCCCTGCCCGGTTCGGTGTTTCCGCCGTGACCGTTCACGACGAGCACGCGCGCGAACCCCTGGCCCAGCAGCGAATCGACGACATCTGAGAGAACTGCGAGAAGCGTGGACGCGCGGAGCGTCGGGCTTCCGGGATACGCAGTGAAGCCGGTCACGCCGTACGGAGCCACCGGCAGCACCGGCACGCCGAGCGGCTCAGCCGCTTCGACAGACGCACGCTCGGCGAGGATATTGTCGGTCTCGAGGGAGAGGTAGGCGTGCTGCTCGGTCGAGCCCACTGGGAGGACGATCCTGTCGTCTTTCCTCAGGTACGTCTCGAGTTGCATCCAGTTGAGATCGCGGATCCTCACCACAGCCCCCTACCGCCCGGAACAGGGCCGTCCCGGCGACTCGGCACGTTCTTCTGGCGGCTTTCCCGGGCCTCGATCGTCGGCCCGGTTCTTCCTCGTCAGCGTCATCCTGTTGTCGTATTTCTTGAAGTAGCTCAGGAGCCACCACTGCGTGAGAGGACTCTCTCATGGGCCAGTGTTCGGGAATGACCCCTGAGCACGGCGCGCTCTCGTCGACCGCCGCGGAACGGTCCGCGCGCGCATCGCGCATCCCACAGGCGTGATTATTTCCGACGCGCAGCTGCCGTGCCGCCGATCGACAGCAGCGCGACGACGAGCACGATCACGGCCCACCACGCGATTGCGAGCGTGCCGTCGTGCCAGGTGAGGACGTCCCACATGCCGACAGCGTACGCCTAGCGCTCGACGTGGTAGACGACTGGCGCGGAGCACGGAGCCGTTCTCCTGATCGTCCCAGTAGGCACCGCTCGTGAGGTGGCGGTCGGCTGCGCCAGCGTACTGCCACCCGATACGTGCGTCTCGAGGTTCGAGTCTCAGCTCAGCGGGGGACGGACGTAGATCACGCCCTCGTGCTTGATCGGGACGAAGTTGGCCCCGATTCGCATCGTCACCGACTCGACGTGCGCGAACACCTCGTCGGTGACCTCCTCGGCGCCGTCGCCGACCCGAACTTCGATCCCGACCTCGTCGACCGCACGAGCGTCGAGTCCGGCCTCCCGCAGCTCAGCCAGTAGCCGATCGCGGTCGGGGATCCGCGCAGCCTGGACTTCGAGGTCGTCGCTCACGCCTCGATTATGGTCCCTGAAGGGCCCGCGAGACTCCGTACAAACCCGCTATGTTCACGCCCCGATGGCGGTAGCGACCGACCGCGAGTACGGCCTCTTCATCGACGGCGAGTCGACCGAGTCGTCCTCCGGCGAGCTCGGGCTCGAGACGCTGGACGCGTACCTCGAGACGAAGAGCGTCATCGTCTCGACGAGCCCGAAGCCGTTCAACCCCTTCGGGCTGTAGCCCGGGCAACGCTGAGCCGCTACCGCTGGCTGGTGCTCGCCGCGGGCACGGCCGCGCAGACCTCGTTCGCGGCGGTGCTGATCGGGCTCCCGGTGCTTGCGCCTGCGATCCGGAGCGAGTTCGACCTGAGTCTCGTCAGCGTCGGCTTTGCTCTCGACGCGTTCTGGCTCGGCTCGTTGTTCACGCTGCTTCCGTGGGGCCTCTTGGCCGATCGCCTCGGGGAGCGGCTCGTGCTCGCGCTCGGGCTCGGCGCCTGTGCGGCCGCGCTCGTGGGGGCCGCGCACGCAACCGAGTTCGCCTCGCTGTTCGTCCTCCTCTTTCTCGCCGGCGCGGCGGGGGCGAGCGTCAACGCCGCGAGCGGGCGCGCCGTCATGTACTGGTTCTCGGCCGCGGAGCGCGGTCTCGCGTTGGGCGTGCGGCAGACCGCGATCCCGCTCGGCGGTCTGATCGCGGCGGTCGTGTTGCCGCATCTCGGGCTGGAGGCGGGGTTGCTCCTGCTGGCGGCGCTGTGCGTCGCCGGGGGCGCGTTCGGCGCGATCGTGATCCACGAGCCGGAGGCGACCGAGGACGTGCTCGAGCCTCGCCAGCTCGGGGCGACGCTGCGCGACGGCCGCCTCTGGTTGCTGTGCGGAGGAAGCGGCTTCTACCTCGTCGCGCAGGTCGCGATCACCGGGTTCGTCGTCCTGTTTCTCTACGACGAGCGGGGCTTCTCGCGTGGCGAGGCGGCTGCGGTGCTCGCGGTGATCCAGGTATTCGCGGTGGGGCTGCGGATCGGCGGCGGCCGTTGGTCGGATGTGATCGGCTCGCGGATCCGGCCGCTTCGTCTCGTGGGACTGGCGAGCTGCGCGACCTTGGCTCTCGTCGCGGTGCTGGTCGACGCGCCCACGGCACTGCTCGTCGCCGCGCTCGTGGTGGCGGGCGCGTTCTCGATGGGATGGAACGGGTTGTCGTTCACTGCGGCAGCCGAGCTGGCGGGGCGGGCGCGCAGCGGCGCGGCGCTCGGGATGCAGCAGACGGTTCTCGCGGCGGCGGGGGCGGCGGTGCCTCCCGCCTTCGCGGGCGTCGTTGCCGGGAGCTCGTGGGGCGTCGGCTTCGGGTTGGCCGCCGTGTTCCCGCTGGTCGGGGTGCAGCTTCTGCGGCCGCTTCGCTCCGGCTGAACGTACGGTTCGCGCATGCGCGTCATCGAGCGGCTCGACCAGCTCTACGCGATCGGCGGCGGGCCCGGCGCGAACCGGCTCGGCGGGAGCCCGGAGGAGGACGAGGCACACGAGCTCGTGGCGGGCTGGATGCGCGAGGCCGGGCTCGAGGTCGACGTCGATCCGGCCGGGAACCTGTTCGGGCGGCTTCGCGGCCGCGGCGCTGAGGTCGCGGAGGTCTGGACCGGGTCGCACCTCGACACGGTTCCCGCGGGCGGGCGGTTCGACGGCGCGCTCGGCGTCGTCGCCGGGCTGGAGGCCGTCGAGCGGATCGGGCAGCAGGAGCGGACGCTCGCGGTCGTGGCGTTTCGCGACGAGGAGGGTTGTCACGGGCCTGGGTGTGCCGGGTCGCGGGCCCTGCGCGACGGGTGGCTCGAGCCGAAGCCGGCGGCGCTTCTCGAGGCGCATGTCGAGCAGGGGCCGCAGCTCGAGGAGACGGGCGCGCCGCTGGGCGTCGTGACGGGGATCGTGGCGACGGCTCGTGGCGAGGTCGTATTCGAGGGCGAGGCGGGCCACGCGGGAACGACGCCGATGACTGGCCGGCGTGATGCCTTGGTGGCCGCGGCCGAGTTCGTCCTCTCGCTCCGCGGCGTGGCGGCCGCGGTCGAGGGAGCGGTGGCGACGGTCGGCCGCGTCGAGGTCGTGCCCGGCGCATCGAATGTGATCCCTGCGCGCGTCGTCGTGAGCGTGGACGTCCGCGCGCCGGACGCGGAGCGGCTCGACGAGGTGCTAGCGGTCGTTCCCGGCGACATGCGCCGGTCAGCTGCGGTGGCGATGGCGGCGGCGCCGACCGACGCACTCCGCGAGGAGCTCCGGAAGCTCGGCCTCCCGGATGTCGAGCTGGCTTCCGGCGCGGGCCACGACGCGGGCGTCCTCGCGGCGGCCGGGGTGCCGACCGGGATGGTGTTCGTGCGGAGCATGAACGGGGGGATCAGCCACTCCGCGGAAGAGGAGACGAGCGCCGAGGACATCGCGCTCTGCGTCGAAGCGCTCGCCGGAGCCCTGACGACGCTCGCGTCGGTGGACTGATCGTCACACCTTCGGCGCAGTCCGTTCACAGACACGCGCGAGCTCGAGCAGTACGCTCAACCGCGGGAGGCGGGTGGAGCTCGATTCCCCACCCAATGAAGGGGTGGGGGTGCCGGTTTACTGCTCCTCGAAGCGGATCGGTTGGGCGCCTTCCCACAGGGTTCGGCGGCCCAGGTCGGCGAGGTGCTCGGCGCCTTCGATGACCGTTGCGAAGTGGTTCCCGGCGAGCGCGCCTGCCTTGCTCGCGAACGACGCGGAACCGTACGGGAACAGGATCTCGGTCTCGCTGATCCCGCCCGGATAGAAGAGCAGCTGGCCGGGAGCCGGATAGCAGGTCGCGTTCTCCGGCCCGAATCCGACGTCCATGTCGCCGAACGGGATCCAGCACGCCTCGCCGCTCCAGCGTGCGTGGATGATCTTGCTCTCTAGCGGCAGCAGCTTGCGGAACGCGGCCACTGTCTGCGGAGCCGTGAGCTCCTCCAGCCGCGCCATGAAGTTGAGATCGCCCGCAGTGATCTCGAGCACGCGCTGAACCTACTTGATCTTCGCGCCCTGACGGATCCACGCGCCGAGCGTCGCCCGCTCCGCGGCGGTCATCTCGGTGGCGTTCCCGAGCGGCATCACGGTCGACTCGACGGCCACCTGCTCGATCTGGTCGGCCCGCGCCTTGATCTGCTCGGGCGTGTCGAACGTGATCCCGAGCGGCGGCGAGTCCATCCTGCTCGGATTCGACGAGTGGCAGGGTACGCAGCGCTCCTGGACGATCGACTGCGCCCGCACGAACGGCACCACCTCACCGTTTGCCGCACCGGTTCCGCCGGAGCCGCCCTGCGGCCGGATCGCGACCGCGACGGCCGCGATCGCCAGCGCGGCGGTGACGAGGATCGGCCAGGCGTTGTAGCCGACGTGACGGAGGTTGAAGTAGAGCCGGATCCACGCGCCGATCAGCATCATCACGACGAGGATCAGCCACGAGTAGCTGTGGCCGTAGGTGGCCGGGAAGTGCGGGCTGAGCATGGCGAACAGCACCGGGAGCGTCAGGTAGTTGTTGTGCACGGAGCGCTCCTTGGCGCGGATGCCTGGCGCGGGATCGGGCTCGCGGCCCTCCTTCATCGCGCGCAGCAGCTTGTGGTGAGCCGGGATGATCACGACGAAGACGTTCGCGGCCATGATCGTCCCGAGCATCGCGCCGACCTGGACGTACGCGGCCCGGCCGCTGAACAGCTGGCTGCAGCCCCAGGCAGCGACCGTCGTCAGCGCGATCACGGCCACGGCGAGGACGAGCTGGCTCGGGATCGCTCGGCAGAGCGCGTCGTAGACGACCCAGGCCACGACGAGCAGGCCGATCGAGATCAGGATCGCCTCGGTCGACGTGAGATCCGCGACGCTCCTGTCGACGAGATACGTGTTCGCGTTGACGTAGTAGAGGACGATCAGGAGCGCGAAGCCCGAGAGCCACGTCGTGTACGCCTCCCACTTGAACCAGTGCAGCGGCTCCGGGAGCTTCGGCGGGGCGACCCGGTACTTCTGCACCTGGTAGAAGCCGCCGCCGTGGATCTCCCACTCCTCGCCGGCGACTCCGCGGCGAGCGTCGGTCGGGTCCTCCGGCGAGCGCAGGTGGTTGTCGACGGCGACGAAGTAGAACGAGGTGCCGATCCAGGCGATCCCGGCGACCACGTGCAGCCAGCGGGCCAGGAAGTCGAGCCACTCGTTCGCATACGGACTCATAAGCGCTAGCTGCGGCTCCAGCGGTCGCGGGCGATGGCGACGAGCTCGGCGAGGCCGGTGTCGAGCTCCTCGTCGCGCGTGCGCTCGATGCGCGTCCGCAGCACCTCGAGGATCTCCGACTTCGGGCGGCCGTTCACGAAGACGACGAAGCGGAAGCCGAAGCGCTTCTCGTAGGCGCGGTTCAGGTCGGCGAGCTCCCCGAGCACCGCCGGGTCAGCCTCCGCGCCCTGCTCCGCCGCCGAGCGGGCCGAGAGGTCTCCGCCGCCGATCGCCGGATGCGCGTCGAGCGCCTCGAGCTTCTCGTCCTCGCTCAGCCCGGCGATCACCTGGGGCGCGGCCTCGAGCGGGTCGTCGTAGGAGGCGAGCCGCTCGACGAAGCGCGTCCTGCCCTCGAAGAGCTCCGCCAGCTCGTCGACGCTCAGCTGCCGCGGTAGGTCATGCACGAGTACGAGGAGACGAGCAGCGGGATGTGATGGTGGCCGTCGCCGAGCGAGATCTGCAGCTCGACGCGCCCGAAGAACGGCGAGTCCGGGTGGAACACCAGGCGGTAGTCGTCGGGCTCGAGCCCTTCGGCGAGCGAGATTCGGCCGTCGGAATCCGTCTCGCCGCCGGCGACGAGCTCGTCGCCTCGCCAGAGCTCGACCCGGATGCCTTCGCCCGGCCGGCCGCGCTCGGTGTCGAGGACATGGGTCGAGAGAGAGACGCTCACGCTGCGAACTTCTGCGCCTGGCGGCGGTGCTCCTGCGCGATCTGCCCCTCGTCGGCCCGGACGAGCCGTCCGTCTCGGACCACGTCCTCGCCGCCTACGAGCAGCCGGTCGACCCGGTGCGGGCCGGCGAACACGAGCGCCGCGACGGGATCGTCCGCGCCGGCGAACTCGAGCCCGTCCGTCCGCCAGACGGCGATGTCTGCGCTCTTGCCGGGCTCGAGCGAGCCGATGTCGTCGCGCTTCAGGACGGCCGCGCCGCCACACGTGCCGAGCGAGAGCGCCTGGCGCGCCGTCAGCGCCTCCGGCCCCTCCCGCCCCCGCGCGACGAGCAGCGCCTGCTTCACCTCCAGGAACAGATCGCCGCGCTCGTTCGACGCCGAGCCGTCGACGCCGAGCCCCACGCGAACGCCAGCGTCGAGCATCCGACGCACCGGCGCGACCCCCGCGCCGAGCCGCAGGTTCGAGGTCGGACAGTGCGCGACTCCCGTACCGGTCTCGCTGAACCGCGCAATGTCCCTCTCGTCGAGGTGGACGCAGTGCGCGCACCAGACGTCCCCGTCGAGCCAGCCGAGCTGCTCGAGGTACTCGACCGGCCGGCACCCGTACAGCTCCTGGCAGTAGGCGTCCTCCTCGACGGTCTCCGCAAGGTGGGTGTGCAGTGTCAGGCCGAGCCGTCGCGCGAGCTCCGCCGACTCCCGCATCAGGCGGCCAGTGACCGAGAACGGCGAGCACGGCGCGACGACCAGCTCCGGGTACCGCGACGCCAGCCGCTCGGTCTCGGCGAGCACGTCGTCCGCGTCCTCGACGAGCGAGTCGGGAGGCAGCCCCCCGTCCGACTCGCCGAGGTCCATCGAGCCGCGGGAGGGAATGAGCCGCACGCCGATCTCGCGCGCGGCGGTCATCTCCGCCTCGATCAGGTCGCCGCCCCGCGCGGGAAGACGTAGTGGTGGTCGAAGACGGTCGAGCAGCCGGAGAGCGCGAGCTCTGCCAGGCCCGTGCGGGCGGCGACGTGCTCGGACTCGGCGTCGATCCGGGCCCACACCGGGTAGAGCGTCTTCAGCCACGTGAAGAGGTCGGCCTCCTGCGCCCGGGTGCGCGTGAGCGTCTGGGACAGGTGGTGATGCGTGTTGACGAGGCCGGGCGTGACGACCGCGCCGGCGAGATCCTCGCGCTCGTCGGCGGCCGGCTCCTCGCCGCCTCCGGTCTCCGCCACCGCGCCGTCCTCGACCAGCACCCAGCCGTCCGCGTGCTCCGTGCCCGCGTCGTCCATGACGACGACGTAGCCATTGGCGAGGAGGTGTCTCACGGGCTCATCTTCCGCTTCTGATGTGTCGACCGGTCATTTCAGACGGCCCCACAGGCTAAGCCTGTGCGGCCTGAAAGAGACATCGCACGCGATGTCTCACGCCTGGAGCGGCACGAGCTCGAAGCGGTCGACGTCGACGAGGCCCTGGTCGGTGATCTTCAGGCTCGGGATCACCGAGAGCGCGAGGAACGCCATCGTCTGGAACGGCGAGGGCAGCGCGCAGCCGAGCACCGAGGCCGCGTCGATGCACCCGTTGCTGGCCGCGACGACCTCGTCGAGCGGAGCCTCGGAGAGAAGGCCGCCGATCGGCAGCGCGAGCTCGGCGCGCACTCCGCGGTCCTCGACGACCACGACGCCGCCGCCGATCTCGGTCAGGCGGGCGATCGCGCGGGCCATGTCCTGGTCGTCGGCGCCGACGACGACGATGTTGTGGGCGTCGTGCGAGAAAGTGGAGGCAAGAGCGCCTGAGCGCAGGCCGAACCCGCGGACGAGCCCGACTGCCATCCGGCCGGTACCGAGGTGACGCTCGATGACGGCGATCTTCGCCAGGTCCTGCTCCGGGTCGGCGACGACGAGCCCGTCCTCCACGGCGGGCTCCGCGACGAGCGACTCGGTCAGGATCTGGTCGGGGATCACGCCGATCACGCGCGCCTCGCCGCCGTCCCACGGAATCGCGAAATCGCGGGCGGCGACGTGGCGGATGCGCACGGTGTGCTTGACCCACTCGGGGACGTCGACGCGGTCGATCTCGCCGACCGGGCGGCCGCGCTTGAGCACCGTCTCGGGCACGAACGACTCGAGGTCGGCGAGGAGCAGCACGTCGGCCTGGTATCCGGGCGCGATCGCGCCGAGGTGGAACAGCCGGTGCCAGGTCGCGGGGTTGAGCGAGGCCATCACGATCGCGTCCTCGGCCGGGATCCCGGCGGCGACGGCGTCGCGCACCATCGAGTTGATGTGGCCGTCCTCGGCGATGTGCTCGGGCTCGCGGTCGTCGGTGCAGAACGCGATCCGGTGCGGCCCGAACTCCTTCGCGAGCGGGAGAAGCGCCTGGAGGTTCCGCGCGGCCGAGCCCTCACGGATCAGGAGCCACATGCCCGCGCGGAGCCGCTCCCGGCCCTCGTCGATCGTGTACGCCTCGTGGTCGGAGTAGATGCCGGCGGCTGCGTAGGCGTTCAGCGCCTTCCCGAGCACGCCCGGCGCGTGGCCGTCCACGTGCTCGGCGCCCGGAAGGCCGAGCTTCTCGAGTTCGTGCTGGTCGCCAGAGATGACTCCGGGGAAGTTCATCATCTCCGCGAGCCCGATCACGCGGCGGCGACGGAGCAGGCCCTCGAGGTCGCCCGCCGTGAACGGGCGACGCGGTGACTCGAACGACGAGGCGGGAACGCACGACGACGCCATCACGAAGACGTCCAGCGGGAGCTCCCCGCAGGCGTCGAGCAGCCAGTGCACGCCGTCCGTCCCGAGCACGTTCGCGATCTCGTGCGGGTCGACGACGACCGTGGTCGTCCCGAGCGGGAGTACGAGCCGGGCGAACTCGTCGACGAGCAGCTTCGTGGTCTCGAGGTGCATGTGCGCGTCGATGAACCCGGGCACGACGTAGCGGCCCGACGCGTCGAGCGTCTCCTCGCCCTCGTAGTCGCCGAGCCCGGCCACGTAGCCGTCGACGATCGCGACGTCCTCGTCGAGCCACTCGCGCGTGAAGACCGAGAGCACGCGACCGCCGCGGATGACGAGGTCGGCGGGCTCGTCGCCTCGCGCCACCGCCAGTCGTCGAGCGAGGTCGGCCACGGCCCCACGATACCCCGCGGGTGCAGGAGTTTCAGGGACGCTCCCGCAGAAGTACGCTGCCGCCGTGGACGTCCTCACCCCCCGTTCGCTCGACGAAGCGCTCCACCTGAAGGCCGAGCGGCCGGGCGCCGTGCCGATCCAGGGCGGCACGGACGTGATGGTCGAGCTCAACTTCGACCGCAGCCGGCCGGACGCGCTCCTGAACCTGAACGAGGTGCCGGAGCTGCGCGGCTGGTCGCGCGAGAACGGCTCCTTGCGGCTCGGCGCGGGGCTGACGTACACCGAGGCGATGCAGGCCTCGTTCGCGGACGAGTACCGCTCGCTGGCCGAGGCCTCGCGGACGGTCGGCGGCCCGCAGATCCGCAACCGCGGCACGCTCGGCGGGAACCTCGGGACCGCATCGCCGGCCGGGGACGCCCTGCCGCCGCTGCTCGTTCTCGACGCCCAGGTCGAGCTCGCGAGCGCGGGCGGGACGCGCGCAGTGCCGCTGCGGGAGTTCGTCGTGGGCCCGAAGCGCAACGCGCTCGCCCCGGACGAGCTGATCGTGGCCGTCGTCGTGAAGCTCGGCGGGCCGAGGCAGACGTTCATGAAGATCGGCCCGCGCAACGCGATGGTGATCGCGGTCGTCTCGCTCGCGCTCGCGGTGGACGAGGAGCGCGGCGAGCTTCGCGCCGTCTACGGCTCGGCCGGGCCCGTGCCTGGGGTCGTGACCGCGCCGCTCGACGAGCGAGAGGGGTTTGCGGAGCGCGTGGCCGAAGCCGCCAGCCCCATCGACGACGTGCGCGGAACCGCCGCCTATCGCCGTCACGCACTGCGCGTGCTCGCGGACCGGGCGCTGGAGCGCTGTCTCGCGTGAAGATCGAGCTGACCGTCAACGGCGCGCGCCGCGAGGCCGACGTCTGGGAGGGCGAGAGCCTGCTCTTCGCGCTGCGCGAGGGGCTCGGCCTGCCCGGCTCGAAGAACGCGTGCGAGCAGGGCGAGTGCGGCTCGTGCTCGGTGCTGCTCGACGGAACGCTCGTCTGCTCGTGCCTCGTGCTCGCCGCGCAGGCCGACGGCCACGAGATCGTCACGGTCGAGGGCGTCGCGGGCGCCGAGGGCCTGCACCCCGTGCAGGAGGCGTTCGCCGAGGCGGGCGCCGTCCAGTGCGGCTTCTGCACGCCGGGCCTGATCGTCGCGACGGTCGATCTGCTCGCCCGGAGCCCCGACCCGAGCGACGACGAGATCCGCGAGGCTCTGGCCGGGAACCTCTGCCGCTGCACCGGCTACGCAAAGATCTTCGACGCCGTCCACCTGGCGGCCCGGGGCGCTTGATGCCAAGTAACAGACTGTTACAAGGAAGCTCGTCGCGGGAAACTCGGGCGGCTGCGGAATCCACGCAACCAAGTAACAGACTGTTACAAGGCGCGGGTGCGGCACTCGAGCTGGGGCGGGTCGGGGAGAGCGTCAGGCGGATCGACGCCGTGCCGAAGGTCACGGGCGAGTTCGCCTATGCGAGCGACCTCCATGCCGAAGGGATGCTCTGGGGCCACACGCTGCGCAGCCCGCATCCGCATGCGCGGATCGTCGAGCTCGACATCTCCGAGGCGCTCACGATGCCGGGCGTGCACGCGGTGCTCACGCACGACGACGTCCCCGGAGCCAAGACCTACGGGCTCGAGTTCGCCGACCAGCCGGTGCTCGCGATCGACCGCGTCCGCTACCTCGGCGAGCCGGTCGCGCTGGTCGCGGCCGAGCACCCGGAGCAGGCCCGGCGCGCGGCGGAGCGCATCCGGGTCGAGTACGAGCCGCTCGAGCTCGTCGTCGATCCCGAGCGCGCGACCGGGCAGGAGCCGCTGCATCCCGAGAGCCCGACGACGGGCCACGGGTTCCGCGACGACCCGCGGCCGAACGTCCTCCGGACGATCGTGATCACGCACGGCGACCCGGAGACAGAAGGCGACGTCTCGGTCAGCGGCGTCTACGAGCTCGGCCAGCAGGACCAGGCCTTCCTCGGGCCCGAGTCGGGCCTGGCCGTGCCCGACGGCGAGGGTGGCGTGGACGTCTACGTGGCGACGCAGTGGGTTCACGTCGACCGCGACCAGGTCGCGCCCTGCCTCGGGCTCGAGCCGGAGCAGGTGCGGATCCACCTCTCCGGAGTCGGAGGCGCGTTTGGCGGGCGCGAGGACCTCTCGATGCAGGTCCACGGCGCCCTGCTCGCGCTGCACACGAACCGGCCGGTGAAGATCGTCTACAGCCGCGAAGAGTCGTTCGTCGGCCACGTCCACCGGCACCCCGCGAAGATCTGGGCCGAGCACCGCGCGACGACGGCGGGGAAGCTCGTCTGCGTCCGCGTGCGGATCCTGCTCGACGGCGGCGCCTACGCGTCCAGCTCCGCGGCGGTCACCGCAAACGCGGCCTGCTTCGCGTGCGGGCCCTACAAGGTCGACAACGCGCTGATCGAGTCGACGTGCGTCTACACGAACAACCCGCCGTGCGGCGCGATGCGCGGCTTCGGCGCGGTGCAGGACTGCTTCGCGCACGAGGCGCAGATGGACAGGCTCGCGGACGCGCTCGACATCGACCCGGTCGAGCTGCGTCTGCTGAACGCGATCGGGCCGGGCGACCGGCTGCCGACGGGCCAGCTCGTGACCGGCTCGTTCCCGGCCGCGGAGGTGATCCGCCGCGCGGCCGAGCTCCCGGTGCCCGAGCCGGAGGAGCTCCCACGCGACCCGATCCGCCTTCCGGGCGGCGCGGGGAACACGACCCGCGGGCAGGGCGTCAAGCGCGGAGTGGGCTTCGCGGTCGGCTTCAAGAACGTGTGCTTCTCGGAGGGGTTCGACGACTCCTGTGCGGCGCGGGTCCGGCTCTGGCGCGAGAACGGCGGGCTCGCGGCGGAGGTCCTGTGCGCGGCCGCAGAGCTCGGGCAGGGCGTGAACGACGTCATCCTCCAGGTCGCCCGCACCGAGCTCGGCACCGAGAACGTCACCCTCGGGCCCGCGTCTTCCGACGGCGTCGGCTCGTCGGGGTCGGCCTCGGCGTCGCGCCTCACCTGGATGGCGGCGGGGGCGGTGCGCCTGGCCTGCCTCGACGCGCTGGCCGAGCTCGAGGCCGGGCGAAGCGAGGTCGACGTCGAGCGCACGTACCGCCACGAGCGCACCGCGCCGCTCGATCCTGAGACCGGCCAGGTCACGGCCGAGCGCGCCCACGTTGCGTTCATCTGCGCCGCGATGCGCGTCGTCGCCGAGGTGGATGTCGAGCTCGGCCTGACCCGGGTGGTCTGGATCGGCACGGCGCAGGACATCGGCAAGGCGCTCAACCCGCGCGCGGTGCACGGCCAGATCGAGGGCGGGATCGCCCAGGGCCTCGGGCTCGCGCTGATGGAGGAGATCCAGACGCGTGACGGGCTGATCACGAACGCGAGCTTCACCGACTACCTGATCCCGACCGCGCTCGACATGCCGCGGGTCGACTCCGAGCTGGTCGAGGTCGAGGAGCCGGACGCGCCCTACGGAGCGAAGGGCGTCGGCGAGCCGCCGACCGTCGTCTCCACGGCCGCGGTCGTCGCCGCACTTCGCGACGCGAGCGGGCAGGAGCTCACGCGCGTCCCGGTGCGGCCGGACGACCTGGCCGGCCTGCGCTAACGGCTAGCGCCTCAGGGTCAGGGCCGCTCCCAGGGCGAGCAGCGCGATCCCGAGCACGCGCGGCCAGCCGAACGCGACCCGGTCGACGCCGAACAGGCCGAAGCGGTCGATCACCGCGCCCATGAAGAGCTGTCCCGCGATCAGGATCGCCACCGTCGCGACGACCCCGAGCCGCGAGCCCGAGTAGGTGATCGTGAACACGATTAGCAGGCTCAGCAGCGCGCCGGTCCAGAGCCAGACCGGCTGGCGGGCCGCGTCCGCGATTCCGCCCACGCTCTGCTTGGCGACGACCAGCAGCCCGACGGCGAGGAGCGCCGTGAGGATCGTGGCCCAGGCGAGCGCGGCGAACACGCCCACGCGGTCGCCGAGCCGTGCCATGACCGCGACCTGCACCGAGCCCGCGAGGCCGGCGATCACCGCGAGGAAGGTCGCGAAGGCGTTCACGGCGCGCGCGACCGTACCACGCCAACCCGGTACGCTCCGCCGGTCCTCGACCGAAGGGGGAAGAGCCGAAAATGGTCCGTGTCTTCGTCCTCTACTCCGAGCAGTGCGACCCCGAGCGATATGAGCAGCACGTCGCGCTGAGCCGCGAGCAGGTGCCCGGTGCCGTGATCCGCCACGGGCGCGTGCTCGGCGGGATGCCCGACCCCGATGCCGCCTACTACTTCGAGTACGAGTTTCCCGACCGCGACGCGTGGAAGGCGGCCCAGGAGGGCCTGATGGCCTCCGGCAAGGACGCGCAGGAAATGGGCGTCCCGTTCCGCGTCTACTTCTCGGAGATCTCGTGACGGAGCCGGACCGGCCGCAGCCGCGGTCGCCGGACGAGCTCGGGCTCGAGCGGATCGTCTACGAGAAGGCGCCGCCGCGCGCGACGATCACGCTCAACCGGCCCGAGGTGCTGAACGCGTTCGACTTCCGCATGCTGCGGGAGCTCGCGCGGGCCTGCGAGGACGCTTCGTGGGACGACGAGATCCGCGTGGTCGTGCTGACCGGCGCGGGCCGCGCGTTCTGCGTCGGTGCCGATCTGCGCTCCTGGGCGGAGGAGTACCTGGGCAACCCGACGGAGTACTGGAAGTGGTTCGGCGCGTTCAAGGACGCGCACGACCGGCTGCGCGAGATCGGGAAGCCGACGCTTGCGCGGATCAACGGGATCGCGGTCGGCGGTGGGAACGAGCTCCAGATGGCGTGCGACCTCGCGGTGATGGTGGACGACGCGTTCATCCGGCACGTCGGGCCTGAGCACGGGTCGGTGCCCGCGGGCGGCGCGACGCAGTGGCTGACGATCATGGTCGGTGACCGGCGCGCCCGCGAGATCGTGCTGATGTGCGAGGAGATCACGGCCGCGCGTGCTGCCGAGTGGGGCCTCGTCAACTGGGCGGTTCCGGCCGGCGAGCTCGACGCGAAGGTCGACGAGGTGGTCGAGTCGCTCGCGCGCAAGCTGCCGCAGACGACGCGCTACGCGAAGCAGCACCTCAACTTCTGGCGCGACCTCGCCTGGCACGAGACGATCAACCACGCCCGCGACTGGCTCGCCCTGTCGATGGCGACCGAGGAGCCGCGGGCGGCGATCGAGCGCTTCCTGGAGCGGAAATGAGCCAGGACACGTCCCTTTCGGGCACGACCCGGGGCCTGTCCCCCTGGCATGGCCCGAGGGGACATGGCTGATCTCGTCCTCGCCGAGCGGGACGGGGCGATCGCGGTCGTCCTGCTCAACCGCCCCGACCGGCTGAACGCGCTCTCCGACGAGCTGATGGACGAGCTCGCGACGACGCTGGAGGAGCTCGACCGCGATCAGTCCGTCCGCGCAATCGTCCTGGGCGGCTCCGAACGGGCCTTCGCCGCGGGCGCCGACATCGGCGAGCTGGCCGAGTCCTCCGCGATCGACCTCTACTACCAGCGCCGCGTCGAGCGCTGGGACCTGATCCGCTCCCTCTGGACGCCGCTGATCGCCGCCGTGTCGGGCTACTGCCTCGGCGGCGGCTGCGAGCTCGCGATGTCGTGCGACCTGATTGTCGCCTCCGAGAGCGCGGAGTTCGGCCAGCCCGAGACCGGCCTCGGGATCATTCCGGGCGCCGGCGGGACCCAGCGCCTGACCAGAGCCGTCGGCAAGGCGCTCGCGATGGACATGATCCTGAGCGGCCGCAGGCTCTCCGCCAGCGAGGCGCTCGCTGCCGGGCTCGTCGCGAGGGTCGTCGCGAAGGAGGCCTGGCTCGAGGAGGCCAAGCGCCTGGCCCGCGACATCGCCGAGAAGGGCCCGGTCGCGACCCGTCTGGCCAAGGAGTCCGTCGACCGTGCGTACGAGACGACCCTCTCCGCCGGGCTCGAGGCCGAGCGCCGCGCGCTCTACCTGTCCTTCGCCTCCGTGGACGCGAAGGAGGGCCTGACCGCCTTCACCGAGAAGCGCAAGCCGAGCTTCGAGGGCCGCTGAGCAGGTTCGCGCGTCTCCTCGAGCCACCACGGCTGCGGACGCTCGAGGTCGACGAAGAGCGCCGTGCGACCTGGCTCGAGCTGTTCCTCGATCTCGTCTTCGTCGCCGCGATAGCGGAGGTCGCGTCGACCCTCGGCGCGGACCCCACAGCCGCCGGGTTCGCGCGCTACCTCGCGCTCTTTCTTCCGGTCGTCTGGGCCTGGGCGGGCTTCACGTTCTACGCGACCCGCTTCGACACCGACGACCTCGTCTACCGGCTTCTGACACTGCTCGGCATGTTCGCGGTCGCCGGGCTCGCGAGCACCATCCCGGACGCCTTGCACGGTGGCCAGAACAGCTTCGTCATCGCCTACGTCGCGGTCCGGCTCGTCCTGCTCGTCCTTTACATGCGGGTTTACCGCGACCTCGAGATCGCGCGCCAGGTCGCCCGCTGGTTCCTGCTCATGTTCGGGTCCGGGACCTGCATCTGGCTCGCCTCGCTCGCGGTCCCGGTGCCCTGGAAGTACGCGTTCTGGGCCTTCGCCCTCGCCCTCGAGCACATCGCTCCGGTCAGGGCCTGGCGGATGCTCCGCGGCGTGCCCGTCCACCCGAGGCACGTTCCCGAGCGGTTCGGACTGCTGATCATCATCGTCCTCGGAGAGTCGGTGATCGCCGTCGTGCTCGGCACGGCCGAGGTCAGCTGGACGCTCCGGTCGGGAGCGGCCGCATTCGCGGGCTTCCTGATGGCGGCGTCGATCTGGTGGCTCTACTTCGACTTCCTCGATGCGGCCTCGGTGGTCACCCGCAACGTGGGCAGCGGGATCACGTTCGTCTACGCGCACTATTTCGTCGCGGCCGGCATTGCGGCGCTCGGCGTGGGCGTGAAGCTGGCGATCCTGTCGCTCGAGCCGGGCTCACGGTACGACGAGATCGGCTGGGTCGCCGCCGCAGGAACGGCTCTGTGCATGGCGGGTCTCGTGGCGATTCAGCTCGCCACGCCGCCGGCGCTGTTCGACGCAGACGTCGTGCTCCGGCTCGCGACCGCCGTGGTCGCCCTGGTGCTGGTCGTGCTCTCGCAGTGGCTCTCGCCGCCGTTCATCCTCTGGCTCCTGGCCGCCGCGCTCGTCGTTCAGGTCGGGCTGGAGCTCGCGACCCACGAGGAGCACACGGCCCACGCGCCCGGGCCGCTCTAGCCGTCGAGCTCGGCGGGCACCAGCGAGAGCTCGAGGTCGCGGTCCTCGCGGAGCACCCGCACCGGCACCGACGCGCCGATCCTCTCCACGACCATCAGCCGCTGGATGTCGCCGACGTCGGCGACCGGCGAGCCGTCGAGCTCCACGATCAGATCCTCCGGGCGGAGACCCGCGTCGGCTGCGGGCGATCCTTCGACAACGGTCACGACCTCGACGCCCGCCTCGCGGCCGAGCTTGCGGGCCAGGCGCGGTGGAAGCGGGCGCGTGCCTCCCGCGATCCCGAGGTAGGCGCGACGGAACCGGCCCTCGGTCATCAGCGCGCCGACTATCTGTCGCGTCGCCTGGTTCACCGGCACCGCGAGGCCGAGCCCCACTCCCGCGACGGCGGTGTTGATCCCGACGACCCGGCCCGAGCCGTCCGCAAGCGCGCCGCCCGAGTTGCCCGGGTTCAGCGCGGCGTCGGTCTGGATCACGTTGTCGACGATCCGCCCGCTCTGCGTCGGGAGCGAGCGGCCGAGCGCCGAGATCACGCCTGCCGTGACGGAGCCCGCAAAGCCGTTCGGGTTGCCGATCGCGACCACGAGTTGCCCCACGCGCAGGCGCTCCGCGTCGCCGAGCTCGGCCGCGACGAGGTCGTGCACGTCGCAGCGGAGGACGGCGAGGTCGGAATGCGGATCGGATCCGACGACCTCGAATGCGAGCTCGCGGCCGTCGACGAGCGATGCGCGCCCCTTCGAGCTGCGGGCGACGACATGCGCCGAGGTCAGGAGGAAGCCGTCGGGCGTGATCACGACCGCGCTCCCGCCGCCCGTGCGGCGGCCGTGCGAGACGCGCAGGTTCGCCACGGACGGCGCGAGCCTTTCGGCCACGCCGATCACCGCGTTCGAGTACGCGTCGAGAGCCTCTTGCTCGGACGACACATAGGTCAGCTCGGCCATGGGCCGACGCTAGCAACCGGCTTGTAGGCTGCGCCGGATGGCCGAGGTCGAGACCAGCCGGGACGGCGCCGTCCTGACGATCACCCTCAACCGGCCCGACGTCCTCAATGCGTTCACGAGCCAGATGCACCGCGAGCTCGTCGGCGCGTTCAAGGACGCGCGCGACCCGGAGGTTCGCGCCGTCGTAGTGACCGGAGCGGGCCGCGGCTTCTGCGTCGGGCAGGACCTGAACGAGTTCGGCGAGGCAGCGCGCGACATCGCAGCGCGGCTGCGGACCGACTACCACCCGACCGTGCTCGCGGTCCGTCAGCTCGAGAAGCCGGTCATCGCCGCAGTCAACGGGCCGGCCGCCGGCGCCGGCCTCTCGTTCGCCTGCGCGTGCGATCTCCGGATCGCGGCCGAGAGCGCGACCTTCGTCCCCGCCTTCATCAACATCGGCCTCGTGCCGGACATGGGCGGGACGTTCTTCGTGCGTCGCCTGCTCGGCACGGCTCGAGCCTTCGAGTGGATGACCTCGGGCCGGCGGCTGGACGCGGCGGAGGCGCTCGAGTGGGGCCTTGTCTCCAGGGTGGTCCCGGATGACGACCTGCAGCCCCAGGCCGCGGAGTGGGCCGCGGGGCTCGCAGCGTCTCCCACGCGGGGGATCGCCCTGTCGAAGCGGCTGTTCGACCAGGCCGAACATTCGACGCTCGAGGAGCAGCTCGAGCTCGAGGCCCAGCTCCAGGCGGTCGCCACCCGGACGGACGACTTCAAGGAGGGCGTGGCCGCGTTCCTCGAGAAGCGCGACCCCAGGTTCGTGGGGTCCTGACCCCCGGTTAGGATCGTCGCATGGAGCCCACAGACGCGCCGCCGCCCGAACAGTACGACGCCGTCGACACGGTCACGGCGACTGCGGAGCACGAGCACCCGATCCGGCTCGTCGTCACCGACGACCTGCAGCGCAGCCGGCTGACCGTCTTCTTCCGCGCGCTTCTCGTGATCCCCGCCATCATCTGGCTCTCGCTCTGGGGCGTGGTCACCTTCCTCGCCTGGATCGCGGCCTGGTTCGCGGCGCTCTTCACCGGGCGTGTGCCCGACGGGCTGCACAACTTCATGGCCATATACCTCCGTTACGAGACGCATGTCTACGCCTACCTCTTCTTGATCGCCGATCCATACCCGGGATTCACCGGCAAGCCCGGGTACCCGATCGACCTCGAGGTCGATCCTCCCGTTCGGCAGAGCCGCTGGACGGTCTTCTTCCGGTTGATCCTGGCTATCCCCGCGCTCGTCCTGGCCAGCGTCCTCTCCTACGTCTCGCGCCTGCTCGCGCTGTTCAGCTGGTTCATCGCGCTCGTGACAGGACGCGTGCCCGAGGGGATCCGCAACTTCGCCGCGTTCGCGCTGCGGGTGGAGACGCAGACCTACGGGTACGCGATGCTCCTCACCGAGCGCTACCCGAGCTTCAACGTCGGCATCCAGGCCTGAGCCCCTCGCGCCGGCCGCGGCGCGGCGAGGTTTGACTCATATCTCACGAACCTGGTAGGACCGCCGCGACGTTTCGGGTCTGAGTTAGACGGAGGTGCCTGCGGCGCCCGGCCCGACCAACGCAAGGAGGATGACCATGTCCGCACGAACGCGATTCGCGCGCGTGCTGCTGGCGATTGCCGTGGTCGTCGCTGTCGCTGTGGCGGTCGCCGCAGCCGCCGCGCGCCCGACTGCTCGCCACGCGGTCAAGCACCACGGCAACCCGAGCCTGTCGTGGCAGGACTGCGGTGACGGCTACCAGTGCTCGAGCCTGAAGGTTCCGCGCGACTACAAGAAGCCGAACGGGCCTACGTTCGACCTCGCGATCATCCGGCTGCCGGCGCAGGACCAGGCACACCGGATCGGCTCGCTGTTCGTCAACTTTGGTGGCCCGGGTGGAACCGCCGTCGACACGATCCACGCGATTGGCGGTGACCTCTTCGGCGCCGTCAATGACCGCTTCGACATCGTCGGCTTCGACCCGCGCGGCGTCGGCGAGTCGCAGCCGTCTGTCGACTGCGAGGCCAACCAGGAGACCGACGGCATCTACTCGCAGCCGTTCACGACGCCGTTCAACCTCGACGTCAAGACCCTCGTCGCGAAGGACAAGGCGTATATCAACCGCTGCAAGAGCCTGAACGGAAGCGTGCCCCGCTACATCACGACCGGGAACACGGCCCGCGACATGGATCGCATCCGGGCCGCGATGGGCGAGGCCAAGCTCAACTACTTCGGCTTCTCCTACGGCACGTTCCTGGGCGCGACCTACGCCAGTCTGTTTCCGCATAACTACCGCGCGATGGTTCTCGACGGGCCCGTCGACGTGACGGCCTACATCGACCATCCCTCCTCGAATCTCCGCGAGCAGTCACAGGGCTTCGAACGGGCGATCGGACGCTTCTTCCAGGCGTGCGCCGCCGATCAGGCAGCATGCGGCTTCGGCGGCAGCGACCCGGCCGACGCGTTCGAGCAGCTCGTCCAGCAGGCCTACGACAACCCGCTCCCCGCGGGCGGCAGCGATCCGCGGCCGGTCGACGGTGACGATCTCGTCATCGCTGCCTCGTTCGCGATGTACGCGAAGCAGATCTGGCCGCTCCTCGTCCAGTCGCTGCAGCTGGCGCAGGCCGGCGACGGCACAGGGTTCCGACTGCTGTCGGACTTCGCGTACGCCCGCAACGACGACGGGACGTTCGACCCGGGCGGCGACCGCTACTTCCTCATCACGGCCGCCGACCAGAAGTACGAGCGAGGAATCAAGCAGTACCTCGACGCGGGGAACGAGTCGTGGGGCCTGTTCGACCACTCGTGGTGGAACACCGGCTACTCCGAGCTGAACTACGGGCTCTACGACCCGCACTCGAACGGGGTGTACGACGGACCGTTCCGCACGTCGCGCTCCGCGCCGACCGCCCTCGAGGTCGCGACGACCTACGACCCGGCGACGCCCTACAAGGGCGCTCTCCGGACGGAGGCGACACTCGGCAACGTCCGCCTCTTGACGATGCGCGGCGACGGCCACACGGCCTACGGCGGGAACTCGGCGTGCATCGACGATGCGGTCAACGCGTACATCGAGACGCTGGCGCTTCCCGACGAGGGCACCGTCTGCCAGCAAGAGGTGCCCTTCGCCTCGGCAGCCGCGAGGATGACGGCTCAGTCGCTTCGCAGGATCGCGCAGCTCCACGTGCGAGCCTGGCACGGCGGATTGCGCTGAGTCTCGAGGAGGGTCGCCTGGCAGAAACGCCGGGCGACCCTCCTCTCAGATCGTCTTGAACTGCTCGAACGGCTGCCGGCAGCTGCGGCAGTAGCGCAGCGAGCGGCAGGGCGTCGGGCCGAAGATGTTCTCGAGCGAGGTGTCGCGCGAGCCGCAGTACGGGCAGCGGAAGCCGTTCGACTCGAGCTGGACGAGTGTCGGTGCGGTGGCCTCTCTTGGCGCGGGCGGCGAGAATCCGGCCGCGCGGAGCTTCTCGCGCCCTTCGCCGGTGATCCGGTCGGTCGACCACGAGTCGTCGAGGACGACCTCGACCTCGGCCTCGACGCCGAGCTCGGCGACGCGCGCGGCCATCTGCTCGCGCATCACCTCGAGGGCCGGGCAGCCCAGGAACGTGGGAGTAAACTCGACATGCGCGCGCCCGTCCTCGACCTTGACGTCGCGGACGATGCCGAGGTCGACCACCGAGACGACCGGGATCTCCGGGTCGGGGACCCCGGCGAGCGCCTCCCAGACCTGTGCCTCGGTCACCACGTCGTGCCGGCCGGCTGCGACCGGCGGACCTCGGTCATGACCTCCCAGAGCTCGGCGAGCTCCGGGGTGTGGCCGTCCCTGAGTTCCGGCTCGGCGATCGCGGCAGCCAGAGGCCGGAGCTCCTCGAGCGCGGCCGTGAAGCGCGGCTCGTCCTTCAGCCGGTCGAACCACATCTCCGCGTGCATGCGGTGGTAGACCTCCTCGCGGTCGATCTTGGCCGCGAGCCCTGCGAGCTCCTCGTCGTCCGAGGCCTTCAGCTGCTCGAGCCGCTCCGCGTCGGCCGCCTCGTAGAGGTAATGGCGCGCGATCGTGTGCTCCCACCCAGGAAGGCGCAGCTCGACCAGCTCCGCGCAGCGGTACTCCTCAGGCCTGCGGTCGAAGGCGAGCTCGTCGGCCGTCGTGCCGAGGTCTCGCGCCGCCAGCTCGTAGAGCGCCCGGGCATGCCCGATCTCGTTCTGGGCGATGGACGAGAACGCGACGTCCTCCTCGAGAAACGGCGCGACTCCGGTCCACTCCGAGTCGCGCCAGCCGAGGATCAGCTCGTCGTCAGCGATCGCGAGGAGCAGCTGTGCCCGCTCGTTCACGCGCCTCCTTCAGCTTTTCCTTGAGCGGATACCCGTCGACGCGGTGGTAGTTGCGGTGCAGCTCGTCGACGAAGTCCTCGATCGTGTGGACGGCGTCGCGCGGGACGATCCAGAGCGCCGCCGACTCTCCGCGGCGGCCGTATTGCTCACGTGCGTACCAGTCCGCGAAGCGCTCGTCGGGTGCGACGACCGACCCGGCATGTTGGAAGGCCTGGCCTTTCCGCTCCTGTCTGAAAACTTCCCAGATAGCCACCGCGCGCCACTTCCTCCAAGTAACAGTCTGTTACTAAGTCAGGCCGCCTCGGCGAGGACGACCTGGCGGACCCACGCCGAGCTCTCGAGAGCCGAGCGGCGCAGCTCGAGGCGCTCCGCGGTCTTGGGCCCGTGGCCGGTGACGACGCTCATGAGCTCGTCCCAGTCGGGCTCGGCGTAGTGCCAGCGGCCGGTCTCCTCGTCCTTGCGCAGCTCGGGGTCCGGCACGGTCAGGCCGAGCTCCCAGATCTGCGGCACGTAGCCGTCGAGGAACTGCTGGCGCGCCTCGTCGTTGCTCTGCGTCTTGATCCGCCAGAGGTAGGTCGGGTCCTCGTCGGGCGGGATCGGGTTGCCGTGGAACTGCATCAGCGGCCCCCACCAGCGGTCAAGCGCTTCCTGGACGAGCGCGCGCTGGTCGTCGGTGCCGAGCATCATCGTCAGCACGACGTCGCGGCCGTGGAGGATGTGGAACGACTCCTCCCAGCAGATCTTCTTCATGATCCGCGCGTAGGGCGCGTACGAGCACTTGAGCAGCGCCTTCTGGCTGATGATCGCCGCGGCGTCGACCAGCCACGCGATCACGCCCACGTCGCCCCAGGTCTTCGTCGGGTAGTGGAAGACGTTGTGGAACTTCGACTTCCCCGAGATCAGGTCGTCGAGACACTGCTCGCGCGGCTTGCCGAGGTCCTCGACGACCCGGTAGATCAGCTGCGCGTGGCCGACCTCGTCCTGCACCTTCGCAGTCAGCGCAAGCTTGCGCTGGAGCGTGGGTGCTCGCAGGATCCACTCGCGCTCGGGGAGGACGCCCATCAGCTCGGAGTTGCCGTGCATCTCGATGAACTTCCGCAGCCGCGCGCGGTACTCGTCCGGCATCCAGTCGTCGGTCTCGACCTGGCCGCCGCTCTGGACGTACTCGAGAAACTCTTGCTCGCGCTGCTCCATAACGAACGATCGTTAGGCTACCAAGCGTGTCAGAGCGACGCGCCGAGCTGACCCGCCAGGCCGCCCGCCTCTTCGCGCAGAAGGGCTACCACGGTACGTCGATCGGCGAGATCGCAGGGGCGCTCGGCGTCCAGAAGGGCTCGCTCTACGCGCACATCGAATCGAAGCAGGACCTCCTCTACGAGACGATGCTCGAGGGGGCGCGCGCGTTTCACGCGGGCCTCGACGCGATCCCGGACGAGCTCGGGCCGGCCGAGAAGATCCGGCTCGCGCTTCGCTCACATCTCCGCGTCGTCGCCGATCAGCTCGACGTCGCCACGGTCTTCGTCCAGGAGTGGCGCTACCTGGAGGGCGAGCGGCGTGAGGAGATCCTCGCCGAGCGCCGCCGCTACGAGGAGCGGATCCGGGCGCTCTTCCGCGAGGGGCGCGAGCTCGGCGAGCTGCGCAGCGACCTCGACGACGCGACCGCGGCGCTGCTCGCGCTCTCGGCCGCGAACTGGGCCTACACATGGCTCCAGCCCGGGCGCGACACCGACAAGCTCGCGGATCGCTTCTTCGCGTTGCTGATCGACGGCATGCGCGGGTACGCGACACCCGAGCCCTAGCCGAGCGGGAAGCTGCGCCGCTCGCACCAGCGGCCGTCCTCGCCCTCGGCGTAGAGCTGGGCCTCGCGCACGCGGAGCTCGATCGGGAGCTGCGGTGCGAGCCCGGCGGCGATCCGGTCTAGGAAAGCGCCGTCCTCGGACTCGGCCACGGTCAGGTGCGGGATCACCGTCTCGTGCACGCCCTCGTACGGAGGATGCTCGGGCCACTCGGCGGCGATCGCCGCGGTCAGTCGCGCGAACGGCTCGGCCGGATCCGGCTCGAGGTAGACGAGCTCCGGCCAGCGCGCCGCGCGGGCGAACACGACGTCGAAGGCGGGAGCGGCCGCGATCAGCCGGGCCAGGCGCTCCTCGACGCCCTCCGTGATCTGCTCCACAGGCACGAACGGGTAGAGCAGCGTGACGTGCGGCGGAAGCCCCAGCGGCGCGTCATACGTGTGGCGGAGCCGCAGCTCGCCAACGGCCTGCTCGGCCTGCGGTACCGCGACGATGACTGCCGACTCGCGGTCGGGTCGTGGCATGCTCGCGCCAGTATGGACGTCGTCCTCGTCGTCAACCCGTTCGCCAGCTCGGTGACGGCCGCGGGCGTCCACGAGGTGGAAGAAGAGCTCGGTCGCGCCGGCACGGTGCGCACGCTCCTCACCGAGCGGCCGGAGCACGGCGTGGAGCTGGCCCGTGAGGCGTCCGGCGCGGACGCGCTGGTCGTCTTCTCCGGCGACGGCGGTTTCAACGAGGTGTTGAACGGGCTCGACGACGACATCCCGGTCGGCTTCCTGCCCGGAGGGGGGACGAACGTGCTTTCCCGCGCCCTTGGGCTGCCGAGGGACGCGGCCGAGGCCGCGAGGCAGGTAGCGGAGGCGATCGAGCTCGGCCGTACTCGCACGATCTCGCTCGGACGGGTGAACGGCCGCCGGTTCGGCTTCTCCGCGGGGATCGGCCTCGACGCAGAGCTCATCCGGCGCGTCGACGCGCTCGGGCGGCGCGAGGACGGCAGGCGCCCGGGCGACCGCGCGTTCTTCTTCGCGGCTCTGCGTCTCCTGGGCGAGCGGCGCGGCCGGTTCGAGCCCGCGCTCGAGATTCAGGGCCTGGGACGTGCGGCGTTCGCGCTCGTCGCGAACACCGATCCGTACACCTACGCCGGGTCGTTTCCCCTGCGCGTGACGCCCGAGGCTCGTTTCGAGCTCGGCCTCGACGTGGCTGCGCCTGCCTCGGTCCGGCCGTGGGCGGTGCCGGGCCTGCTCCGGTATGCCCTGACCGGTCGGGGCCGCCCGGGCCCGGCCGACCTCCTGCTCGGCCACGACCTCGACCGGATCGAGATCACCTGCGACCGGCCCCTGCCGCTCCAGGTCGACGGCGAGGATCTCGGCGATGTCGAGGCCGCCGTCTTCGAAGCCGAGCGGAATGCCGTGAACGTGCTCGTCTAGGGTTCTGCCATGGGCGGCGCCCGGAAGCTCATGCTGAGCGGGATCGCGCTGATCGCGCTGCTTGCGCTCGTCGCCGTCGCGAGCCACGCGCACCGTCCAGGCGGTGGCACTGGGGCAGGCCCCGAGCACGCGCCCACGCTGATCACGGACTACGTCGCGAGCGTGATGATCGTCCTCTTCCCTTTCGGAGCGATCTTCGTGGTCTGGGGCCTCTTCCGGAGTCGGCGGCAGGCGCTGCTCGAAGGGCGGACCAGCTGGTGGCGCAGCCTCGTGCTCGTCACGGCAATGTCGATCGTTGGAGGCCTCGCTATCTATTTCGCCAGAGGGCACCAACTCTTGCCGTTCGGACGGCCGGGTCAGCCGTCCAGCTCCAAGCTCCAGACGGGGAAGAGCTCGAAGTCGCAGAAGGGGAAGCCGGCGCCGGCGGTCGACTCCCCGTCGAGCCACTTCCGCTGGGAGGTCGCGCTCGTCATGGGGTCGATCGTGGTGGCGATCGGATTCAGCGCGGCGGCGATCTATTACGGGCGCTGGCGCGCGGGCGACGCCTGGGACCGAGAGGCGGCTCTCGCGATCGCTCTCGACGAGGTCCTAGCGGACACGCTCGACGACCTGCGGGCCGAGGGCGACGCACGGCGGGCCGTGATCCGCACCTACGCGCGGATGGAGAAGACGTTCGGCGCCTACGGCGTCTCGCGTGAGGAGTCGGAGACCCCGCAGGAGTACGTCGAGCGCGTGCTCGCCCGGCTCCAGGTGAGTGCGTTCGCGGTCCAGCGGCTGGCGCGGCTCTACGAACGGGCGAAGTTCAGCGAGCACCAGATCGACGCGGGCATGAAGGACGAGGCGATCGAGACCCTCGTCGGCCTCCGCGCGGAGCTCGAGCACAAGCCCGAGGAGCGGGCGGCATGAAGCGTCTCCTGACGGCTTCGGCGTTCTACCTCACGCTGATCACGATCGCGCTGTTCGTCTCGCGCTCGGTGCAGCCCGGCCGCCACGAGCTCGAGCTCGACATCTACATCCTGCTCGTCGGGACCCTCGCGGTCTTCACCGCGGTCCTGATCACGCGCGAGGCCTTCCCGCCCTCGACCGGCTCTGCGCTCGCCAAGGCGCTCGAGGTCGAGCCCGTGGAGTCGGTCCGGCCGCCCGACCTGGAGCGGACGGAGCGGCTGCTGACGATCTCGGCCGCGACGGCGTTCGACTTCCACTACCGGCTGCGCCCGATCCTGCGCGAGGTCGCCGAGCAGCGGCTGGCGGACCGCCGCGGGCTCAGGCTCGACGCCGGTGGGCCTGAGGTCGAGGCTGCCCTCGGCGACGAGCTGTGGGGTCTCCTGCGCCCCGACCGCGAGGCGCCGGAGGAGCGGTTCACACCCGACGTCGACCGAGACACCATCGAGCGCGCGGTCGAGCGGCTGGAGGCGATTCAGTGACAATCGAACAGCTGGCGGAGCTGGCGGACCGGATCCTGTCCGAGGTCGAGCGCGCGATCGTCGGCAAGCGCGAGGCGCTCGAGCTCGTGCTGATCGGGATGCTCGCCGACGGACACGTCCTGATCGAGGACTTCCCCGGCCTCGCGAAGACGATGATCGCCCGCGCCTTCGCGCAGGTGACGAGCATCGGCTTCACGCGCATCCAGTTCACGCCTGACCTGATGCCCTCGGATGTGACCGGCTCGTCGATCTTCAATCAGCGCGAGTCCGACTTCGAGTTCCGCCCGGGGCCGATCTTCACCAACCTCCTCCTCGCCGACGAGATCAACCGCGCCCCACCGAAGACCCAGGCCGCGCTGCTCGAGGCGATGCAGGAGCGGCAGGTCACGATCGAAGGCACGACCCGGCCGCTCGAGGCGCCGTTCCTCGTGCTCGCGACGCAGAATCCGATCGAGTACGAGGGCACCTACCCGCTGCCCGAGGCGCAGCTGGACCGCTTCCTGCTGCGGCTCGGCGTCGGCTACCCGGGCCGCGAGGAGGAGTGGGACGTCCTCGAGCGCAGGATCGAGCGCGCCGCCGATGAGGTCGTGCTCTCGCCGATCGTGGGGCGGGACGAGCTGCTCGAGATGCAGCGAGCGGTCGAGGACGTGCACGTCGACCGGAGCGTCGGGCTCTACATGGTCGACCTCGTGGCGGCCACGCGGAGCGCATCCGGGATCCAGGTCGGCGCCAGCCCGCGCGGCTCGCTCGCGCTGCTGAAGCTCTCCCGCTGCCGGGCGGCGCTCGACGGCCGCGACTACGTCGTCCCGCAGGACGTCAAGGCGGTCGCCGTGCCCGCGCTCGCGCACCGGCTCTCCCTCCGCCCCGAGCTCTGGGTGCAGCGGCTGCGGCCGGCCGACATCGTCGCCGAGCTGCTCGACCGGGTGCCGACGCCCAAGACCGAGGCAGAGCCCGAGCTCGCCGCCGAGTGACGCGCACCGCGACCCCGAAGCTCGGTGCCTACACGGCGCTCGCCGGGCTCGGGCTCCTGGGAGCGCTCGTGCTCGGACGGCCCGAGCTGGTCGCGCTCGCGGCGCCGTTCGCGGCCGTGCTCGTCGTCGGACTCTCGCTCGCGGAGGCGCCGAAGGTCCACTGGACGTTCGCGCTCGAGCACGAGCGCCAGCTCCAGGGCGAGACCGTCGGCGTCGAGATCGAGCTGCGCGCCGACTACCCGGTCGGCCGGCTCGAGCTCCTGCTCGACCTCCCGCGGGGCATCGTGGCAGAGACGCCGAACCCGATGCTGATCTCGCTCGGGTGGGCCGAGCGGCGCGAGATCGACCTCGAGCTCCGCTGCCGCCGCTGGGGCGCGTACCGCGTCGGCGACCTCGTGCTCCGATCGCAGGATCGGCTCGGGCTGCTCGTGTACGAGTGGACGCTCCAGGAAGAGCGCCCGCTCAAGGTCTATCCGCGGGGAGAGAGCCTGCGCCGGCTCCTGCGGCCGCTCGAGACCCAGGCGTTCGCCGGCAACCAGGTTCCGCGTGCCCGCGGCGACGGGATCGAGTTCGCCGACGTCCGGCCCTTCGTCTCCGGCGACAGCCTGCGCCGGATCAACTGGCGCGCGACCGCGAAGCGCGGCGAGACCTGGGTCACAGAGACGCACCCGGAGCGAAACGCCGACGTCGTGATCTTCCTCGACACGTTCCTCGAGACGAGGGAGCACGACCAGGGCACGCTCGACCAGACGATCAGCGCCGCCGCCTCGCTCGTCCTTCACTACCTGCGCGAGAAGGACCGCGTCGGCCTCGTCGCCTTCGGCGGCGTCCTCAACTGGCTCACCGTCTCGAGCGGGATCGTCCAGCTCTACCGCATCCTCGACTCGCTGCTAGACGCCGAGATCTTCCTCAGCTACGCCTGGAAGGACATCGACCTGCTGCCCGTCCGCACGCTGCCGCCGCGCTCGCTCGTGCTGGCCCTCTCGCCGCTGCTCGACGAGCGGGGCGTGAGCTCGCTGCTCGACCTGCGCGCCCGCGGCTTCGACCTCGCGCTGATCGAGACCTCGCCCGTTCCCTTCGCCGCGCCTGACGAGGGCCACCCCGACGGCGAGCTCGCGTACCGGCTCTGGCAGCTGCGCCGTGAGGCTCTTCGCTCACGGTTCATGCGCCTGGGCGTGCCGGCCGTGGAGTGGCGGGCGGGGATGCCCCTGGAGCTCGCACTGGAGGAGGTGAGCTCATTCAAGCGCCACGCCCGCTTGGCGCGCGCCTAGCCACGGCTGCCGGCGCCCTCGTGGTTGCCGCGGCGCTGGCGCTGACCTCGCTCGGCCACGGGCGGCTCGACGGCTGGCCGCTCGTCGGGGTCGGCGGGTGGGGCGTGCTCTGCCTCTGCGCCGGGCTGCTGTTCAGGCGCAGCGGGGCGCTGCTCGCCGGGATGGTCTTCCTCGGAGTCGAGCAGGCGGCGCGCCTGGCGACGGGCCCGAGCGGCACCGACGCGTGGGCCCCGCTCTACGCAGCGGGTTTCCTGTTCGTGGCCGAGCTCGCGTGGTGGTCGATCGAGCCGCGCGTGGCCGCCTGGTGGGACCTGCGGGTGGTCGTCCGGCGGATCGTGGTCGTCGTCTGTGCGTGCTTCGGATCGGCGGTGCTCGCTGCGCTGGTGATGGTCGCGGCGGGCGCGCCGATCGCCGGAGGCGTCGAGCTCGAGCTCGTCGGCGTCGCCGCCGCGACGGCCGCGCTCGTCCTGGTCGCCGTGGTCGCCCGCACGCACAGGTTCGGCTAGATTCGCGCCCGTGACCGAAACGCTACGCGTCCCGGAATCACGTGACCTTCGCCGCGTGATCGGCGACGGCGAGAGCGTTCCGGACGGCGAGGTCGAGGGGCTCACCGACGCCGACCTGCTCGAGCTCCACCGCTGGCTCGTGCTCCTGCGCACGTACGACGAGCGCTCGGTCGTCTACCACAGCCAGGGCCGGATCGGCACGTACGCGATCTTCTGGAACCACGAGGCGATGCAGGCCGGCTCGGTCTACGCGCTCGAGCGCGAGGATTGGATCTTCCCGAGCTACCGCGAGTCGGCTATCGGGCTCCTGCGCGGACTGCCGGCCGAGACCGCGCTCTCCTGGTGGCGCGGCCACCCGGCCGGCTGGTGGAACCCGGCCGACTGGAACGTCGCGTCGATCTGCGTGCCGATCGGGACGCACGTGCCGCATGCCGCCGGGCTCGCCTGGGGGAAGAAGCTGCGCGGCGAATCGGCCTGCGCGATCGTCTACTTCGGCGACGGCGCTACCTCCGAGGGCTCGTTCCACGAGGGCGCCAACCTGGCCGGGGTGATGCGGGCGCCGCTCGTCCTCTTCTGCAACAACAATCAGTGGGCGATCTCGACGCCGGTCCAGGAACAGACGGCCGCAGAGACGCTGGCCGACAAGGCAGCCGGTTACGGGATGCCCGGGGTGCGGGTGGACGGGGCAGACGTGCTGGCCGTCTACGAGGCGACACGGGAAGCGGTCGCGCGAGCGCGCGCGGGCGAGGGCCCGACGTTCATCGAGGCGGTCACCTACCGCGTGGCGCCGCACGCGACGGCCGACGATCCCGCCGCCTACATCGACCCCGCCCGGGTCGCGGAGGAGAAGGAGCGCGAGTGCCTCGGCCGCTACGAGGGGTACCTACGGCGCCTGGGGCTCCTCTCGGACGAGGCCGCGGAAGCCGTGCGTACCGAGGCGGCGGAGCTGATGCGCGCGGGGATCGCCGCGGCGGAGGCCGAGCCGCCGGCCGACCCCGGGCTCGTGTTCTCGCACGCGTACGCGGACCCGCCCGCGTCGCTCGAGGACGACCTGGCCGAGCTGCGGAGGATCCTCGGTGGCTGAGCTGACGCTCGTCGACGCGATCAACGACGCGTTCCACGTCGAGCTCGGCCGCGACCCGAACGTGATGGTCATGGGCGAAGACGTCGGCCGTGCCGGCGGCGTCTTCCGCGCGACCGCCGGGCTGCGCGACCGCTTCGGCGCCGAGCGCTGCGTCGACACGCCTCTCGCCGAGGCGGGAATCCTCGGCTCGGCCGTCGGCCTCTGCATGGCCGGCTGGCGGCCGGTCTGCGAGATGCAGTACGACGCGTTCTCCTATCCCTGCCTCGACCAGCTGATCACGCACGTGGGTCGCTACCGCTGGCGCACGGGCGGGAAGATGGAGTTCCCGCTCGTCGTCCGGATGCCCTACGGCGGCGGCGTTCGCGCGCCCGAGCTGCACGACGACTCGCCCGAGGCGTACTACGTGCACACGCCCGGCGTGAAGGTCGCGATTCCGTCGACCCCGGCCGACGCGAAGGGGTTGCTGGCAGCCGCGATTCGCGATCCCGATCCGGTCGTCGTGCTCGAGCCGAAGCTCCACTACCGGACGATGCGCGGCGAGGTGCCCGACGGGGAGCACGTCGTTCCGCTCGGAGAGGCCCGGGTCGCGCGCGAGGGCTCGGACGTGACGCTGGTCGCGTACGGCTCGATGGTGCCGCTCGCCGAGGAGGCGGCCGACGCGCTCGCGGGCGAGGCGTCGGTCGAGGTGCTCGACATCCGGACGCTGAAGCCGCTGGACGAGGATGCGCTGCTGTCCGCGGCCGCGAAGACGGGCCGCGTCGTGATCCTGCAGGAGGCGCCGCGCACGGCGGGCTACGGCGCGGAGCTGGCCGCGATCCTGGCCGAGAAGGCGATGCTCGACCTGCAGGCGCCGGTCGTGCGCGTGACGGGCTACGACGTCCCGTACCCGTACTGGCAGATCGAGGACGCGTACATGCCGTCGGTCGAGCGCGTGCTCGACGCCGCGCGGAGACTGCTCGAGTTCTGATCGCCTCGCCGCCGTATCGGATCGTCACCGACAGGCTCGTCCTGCGCTGCTGGGAGCCGGCCGACGCGCCGCGGCTCAAGGAGGCGGTCGACTCGAGCCTCGACCACCTGCGGCCGTGGATGCCGTGGGCACACGAGGCGCCGGTTCCCGTCGAGCAGACCGTCGAGCTCCTGCGAACCTTCCGCGGCCGTTTCGACCTCGGGCAGGACTTCGTGTACGGGATCTTCTCCTCCGACGAATCGGAGGTCGTGGGAGGGACGGGACTGCATCCGCGGATCGGCAATGGAGCTCTCGAGATCGGCTACTGGATCCGTGAGAGCCAGGCAGGGCGCGGCTTTGCGACCGAGGTGGCCGCGGCGCTCACCCGAGTCGCCCTCGCGATCGACGGGCTCGAGCGAGTCGAGGTGCGCGTCGACCCGGCGAACGAGGCGAGCCTCGCGATCCCGCGGAAGCTTGGCTTCGTCGAGGAGGGGACGCTTCGGAGGCGCCTGCACGGGCCCGACGGGACGCCCCACCAGCGGGACGCGGTCGTGTTCGCGCTGCTGCGCGACGAGCTGCCCGGCACGCCGGTCGCCGAGACGCAGGTGGAGGCCTTCGACGCGGCGGGCGGAAGGGTCGTCTAATGGCGGTGCACGAGCTTCCATTCGAGCGGCGAACCCTGCACGGGCATTTCTCGCGGGACCTGCCGCCGGTGCTGTCGGTCGATCCGGGCGACTCGGTCGTGTTCTCGACGGCGGACGCGGGGTGGGGGATCGGGCCGCCGGCCGACCTGCGCGGCACGCGCGAGCGGTTCGAGCCGCGTGAGCCCGAGCTGGACGACGGTCATGCGCTGATGGGGCCGATCGAGGTGCGCGGGGCGCGTGCGGGCGGCACGCTCGCCGTCCGGGTCGACGAGCTGCGGGTCGGGACCTGGGGGATCACCGATGCCGGCGGTTGGAAGACGACGCTGAACGAGCGGCTGGGCGTGGCCGACGGCGAGACGCACACGCTCGTCTGGACCCTGGACGCCGCCGACGCGGGAACCGGGCGCGACCAGTTCGGGCGGGTCGTCCGGCTGCAGCCGTTTCTCGGCGTGATGGGGATGCCGCCGCCGGAGCCGGGCGTCCACTCGACGTCGCCGCCGAGGCGGTGGGGCGGGAACATCGACTGCGCCGAGTTGGTCGCGGGCGCGACGGTCTACCTGCCGATCCCGGTCGACGGCGCGTTGTTCTCGGCCGGCGACGGCCACGCGCGACAGGGCGACGGCGAGGTGTCGCAGCTCGCGATCGAGGCGCCGATGGAGCGGGTGCAGCTGACGCTGTCGCTCGCGGACGTCGAGCTCCAGAACCCGATCGCGCGGGTCGACGGCGCCTGGCTGACGTTCGGCTTCGACGAGGATCTCGACGAGGCCGCCGCGCAGGCGGTCGACGGGATGCTCGAGCTGATGCGGCGGGAGCACGGCTTCGAGCGCCGGGATGCGCTCGCGCTTGCAAGCGTGATCGTCGACGTTCGCATCACCCAGCTCGTGAACGGCGTCCAGGGCGCGCACGCGGTGCTTCGCGACGACGCGCTCGTCTAGGGTCTCCGGCCGTGGCGTACGAGTTCAAGCTGCCCGATCTCGGGGAGGGCCTGACGGAGGGCGAGGTCGCACGCTGGCTCGTCTCGGAGGGGCAGGAGGTCGCCGAGGACGACCCGCTTGTCGAGATCCAGACCGACAAGACGACGGTCGAGATCCCGTCGCCCGCGGCTGGGGTGGTGGCCCGGATTCTGGTCGCGGAGGGCGACGTCGTCCCGGTGGGCACCGTGCTGGTCGTGATCGGCGAGGACGGCGCCGCCGCGGACGGTTCGGCGCGCGCGGAACCGGAGCCGGCACGGGCTGTTTCGGCCATGCCAGGGGGACAGTCCCCGGGACCTGGCCAGGCGGGACGTGTCCGGGCGACGCCGCTCGTCCGACGGCTTGCCCAGGAGCTCGGCGTCGACCTCCAGGGCCTTGACGGCACCGGCCCGCAAGGGCGGGTGACCGAAGAGGACGTCCGCTCGGCAGCCATGTCCGGGGGACAGGCCCCGGGCCGTGGCCAGGAAGGACGGCGGGAACGGCTCCGCGGCGTCCGGCGGCTTGTCGCCGAGCACATGTCCCGCGCGCACCGCGAGGTGCCGCCGGTCACGTGGGTCGAGGAGTGCGACTTCGGCGATGTCGACCTCCGCCGCCTCGTGCCGACGACGCTCAAGGCCGTCGCCGAGACGCTTCCCGAGTTTCCCGAGCTGAACGCCCGCCTCGACCGCGAGGAGATCGTCTACCTCGACCGCTACGACATCGGCGTCGCCGTGCAGACCGACCAGGGCCTCGTCGTCCCGGTCGTCCGCAGCTGCGATGCGAAGTCCGTCGACGAGCTCGCCCAGGAGGTCGAGCGCCTCGCCGACGCCGCCCGCGCGGGAACCCTTGCCCCCGAGGAGCTCCGCGGCTCGACGTTCACGGTCACGAGCGCCGGCAGGCTCGGCGGGCTCTTCACGACCCCGATCGTGAACCATCCGGAGGCGGCAATCCTCAGCATCGGCCGCATCGCCGAACGCCCTGTCGTCCGCGAGGGAGACGTGGTCGCCCGCCCGATGGGGTACGTCTCCGTCACGTTCGACCATCGCATCGTCGACGGCGCGTGCGCAGCCGAGTTCGGGCTCGCTGTGATCCGCCGCCTCGAGACGCCCGCAGCCTCCTAGCGGCTTCTAGACTCTCGGCGAGATGTGGGCCTGGTACTGGATCGGTGTCTCGCTCGGCCTCGGAATCGCGATCGGGACGCTTCTGTCGGGGCTCCTGGCGCCTCGTCGCGCGCTCCTGCTGGCGGTCGCGATCGCCGCCGCGGGCATCGGGGCGGCCGCGGGATACGTGCTCGACGGCTGGGCGGGCGGCATCGGCGGCGGCGTCGGAGGGCTGATCGGAGCGCTCTCGGCCGCGATCATCGTCCTCGGTGCACTGGCTCGTGGAGGCACGCGGATGGGGACGGCGATCCTGATCGTGCTGGCAGCGCTCGTGCTCGCCGGGCTCGCGTTCGTTCCGTTCGTCGGCTACCTCGAGGCGGTCGTGATGCTGCTGCTCGCGCTGCGCGCCCGCCGCAGCCAGCCCGAGCGCTACGCGGGTCTGCGCAGCCTCGCCCGCGACTAGTGGCCAAACGGCATTACTGGCCGGGGCACTAGTGCCCCACCGCAAGAAGCTGATCCTCGTCGTCATCGACGGCCTCACGCCGGGGGTCTTCGAGGACGCGGTCGCCAAGGAGACAACCCCCGCGCTGGCCTTCCTCGCCGCGCACGGGAGCTACGGCCGCGGGATCAGCCCGTTCCCGTCGCTGACCCCGGTGTGTCTCTCGTCGATCGCGACGGGCTCGCAGCCCGACGTGCACGGGATCCCGCACCTCGTCTGGTACCACCGCGGCGAGCGGCGGGTGGTCGAGTACGGCTCCTCGTTCGCGGCCATCCGCGCGGCAGGCACTCGCCGCTCGATCCTGGACGCGATCTTCAACATGAACGAGCAGCACCTTCGGCCGGAGGCGACGACGGTCTACGAGGACCTCGAGGACGCGGGACTGACGGCGGCAGCCGTGAACGTCACCTGCTACCGCGGGCGCACGCGCCACAGGCCGCTCCTGCCGTGGCTCACCCGGCCCGCGTACGGGCCGAAGCGCTTCTTCTTCTTCAACCTGTACGAGTCGGACGTGACGGGCGCGCCGGTCGCCGTCTTCGGTCGCTCCGGAGGCTCGATCGACGCGTACGCGGCCGCCGTCGGGCGCTGGCTCGTCACCCGCGATGCTTTCGACTTTCTTCTCTACTACCTCCCGGACTACGACTTCGCGTCGCACGCCCTTGGACCGGACGCCGCCGAGGAGGCGCTCGCCCGCAGCGATGCGGCGGTCGGCGCGCTGATCGAGGCGGCCGGCGGGCCGGACGAGTTCCTCGAGCGCTACGCCGTGATCGCCTGCTCGGACCACGGCCAGACGCCCGTCGAGCGCGTGGCCACGCTGCAGTCGAGCTTCGCCCGCGTCGAGAACACGCTCGTGACCGCGTCCAACCGGGCAGGAATGGTCTACCGGCTCCCGGGCTGTCGCGAAGATGCCGCGGCGCTCGCCCGCCGGCTCGACGGGACGGACGCGACCGAGGTCGCGTTCTACCGCGAAGGGGACGAAGCCGTGGCGCGCCGCGACGGGGCGGAGCTCCGCTTCAGCCGGTCAGGCAAAGGCTGGAGCACGAGCGGCGACACCGCGATCCTCGACCAGCCCGACGCGCTCGAGCGTGCCTGGTGCGCGCTCGCGAACCCGAACGCCGGCGAGCTGATCGTCTCACCGCCCCTGGGCCTCGAGTTCGCCGATCTCGCCGGCCGGAGCCACAAGGGCGGCGGTAGCCACGGCTCGCTCGAGGCAGGCGACTCCGAGGTGCCGATGCTCACCGTCGGTCTCGACGGCGCGCGCCCGGAGCGCATCGTCGACGTCAAGCAGCTCGTTCTCGGGCACTTCGGCGTCCGCGCGCGCAAGCGGCATGCAGCCTGACGAGCTCGCCCGGGCCCGGCGCGAGATGGTCGAGCGCCAGCTGCGCGGGCGGGACATCGTCGACGAGCGGGTGCTGACCGCGATGGAGCTCGTGCCGCGCGAGCTCTTCGCGGGCGACCTCGCCCACGCCTTCGAGGACGCGGCGCTTCCGATCGGGCACGGGCAGACGATCTCCCAGCCGTACATGGTCGCGCGCATCTGCGAGGCGCTCGAGGTGTCTCCCGGCCAGCGCGTGCTCGACGTGGGCACGGGCTCCGGCTACCAGGCTGCGGTGCTCGCCGAGCTCGGCGGCGAGGTGGTGACGATCGAGCGGATTCCGGAGCTCGCCGAGCAGGCGCGCGCCAACCTCGCCGCCGCGGGGTACGACCGTGTCGAGGTCGTCGTCGGAGACGGCACGCTCGGCGTGCCCGAGCGAGCGCCGTTCGACGGGATCGCCGTCGCTGCCGCGGCCCCAGGCCTGCCGGAGACGTTGTACGAGCAACTGCGCGTCGGCGGTCGCCTCGTCGTCCCGGTCGGCGGCCACCGCGCGCAGCGTCTCGAGGTGATCGTGCGCAGCCCCGAAGGCCCGGCGGTCGTCCACTCCGTCCCGTGCCGGTTCGTCCCGCTCGTCGGCGAGGAGGGCTTCAGGGAGTGACGTCCACACGGGTGCGCGTGCGGGCAAGGGGACGCGTGCAGGGCGTCTTCTTCCGGGCCGAGACACGTGCGCGGGCACAGTCGCTCGGAGTGGCGGGCTGGGTGGCCAACCTCCCGGACGGGAGCGTCGAGGCCGTGTTCGAGGGCGACGAGGAGCTGGTCGACTCGATGGTGCGCTGGTGCCGGCAGGGCCCCGACGGAGCCCGGGTCGACGAGCTCGACGCCCTGCGCGAGGAGCCCGAAGGCGAGGTCGGCTTCCGGGTCCGGTAGCCCGCGGTTGCTAGGCTCGCGCGCCGATGGCCGACTCCCCCGCCGCCTCCCTCTCCCGCAGGCGCAGCCGCGCCGGCCGCGCGCTTCGCCGGCCGCAGAACTGGGTGCAGCTCGGGAAGTTCGCCGCGGTCGGGGCGAGCGGCTACATAGTGAATCTCGTCGTCTACACCGCCCTCCTGAAGGGGGCCGGCTTCCACTACGCGACGGCCGCAACGTGCTCGTTCCTCGTTGCGGTGACCAACAACTACCTCTGGAACCGGCTCTGGACGTTTCGCGCCCAGCGGGGTCACGTCGGGTCGCAGGGCCTGCGCTTCCTGGTCGTCGCGTTGGTCGCCTACGCGGCGAACCTGACGCTGCTCAGCGTCCTGATCGCGTTCGGCCTCGACAAGGTGCTCGCCCAGGCGATCGCGATCCTCGTTGTCACCCCCCTGAACTTCATCGGAAACAAGCTCTGGTCGTTTCGTTCGCGCGCCTGACCGGGCGCTAGGCTGGGGCGCATGGGCCGCGCCCTCGCCCTCGCGTCGGTCGTCGTGGCGGCTCTCGCGGCTCCGACCCTCGCCGGCGCCGACAAGACTCCGAGCCCGCTTTCGCTCCAGCCGCCGGAGCCGCGCCTGGCGAAGGCCGAGGCGACGCAGATCTTCCTCTCCGACTCGAAGGTCGAGTCGTGGCTCGACCGCTACCCGCGCAAGGGCCGCATCACCGAGACGACCTACAAGGACGGCACGTGGACGGTGAAGATCTGGTGGGGCCGCGCCGGCGAGATCGCGACGGGCCGCGTCGACGACCACAGCGGAGCCGTGACCCAGGCGTGGACCGGCCCGCAGGTGGCGTGGAAGATGGCCCGCGGCACCCCGGGCGCGTTCGGCGGGACCGAGATCAACAAGACCGGCCTCTGGCTCGCGTTCTGCGCGCTCTTCTTCCTCGGCCTCGCTGACCTGCGACGCCCGCTGAGCATGCGGAACATCGACCTGATCGCGATGCTCTCGTTCTCGGTCTCGCTCTGGTACTTCAACCGCGGCGACATCTTCACGAGCGTGCCCCTTGCGTACCCGCCGCTCGTCTACCTGCTCGTCCGCATGGTCTGGGCCGCGTGGCGCGGACGGCTCGCGCCGAGGTCGGCGCCGGTGTGGCCGGTGTGGGTGCTCGCCGTGGCGACGGTCTTCACGGCCGGCTTCCGCGTCGGGCTCAACGCCAGCTCGTCGAACGTGATCGACGTCGGCTACTCGGGCGTCATCGGCGCCGAGCGGATCGCGCACGGCCAGTCGCCCTACGGCAACTTCCCGATCGAGGGGACGCTCAAGGCCTGCGGTCAGGCCGACACCGACGGCGAGATCAGGGAGCGCGTCCAGACCAACGGCCGTTGCGAGTCGGCCAACCCCCAGGGCGACACCTACGGCCCGGTCGCGTACGAGGCGTACCTGCCCGGCTACCTGATCAAGGGCTGGAGCGGAAAGTGGGACGACCTCCCGGCTGCGCATGTGAGCTCGGTCCTGTTCGACCTGCTCTGCCTTGCCGGCCTCGCGCTCGTCGGGCTGCGGTTCGGCGGTCAGCGGCTGGCGGTGACGCTCGCCTTCGCGTGGGTCGCGTACCCGTTCACCCAGTACGTCTCGAACTCGAACACGAACGACGCGCTGCCCCCGCTGTTCCTGATCTGGGGGTTCTGGCTCATAACCTCGCCCTGGGCGCGCGGCGCGGCGGTGGCGCTGTCCGGGTGGACGAAGTTCGCGTCGCTGCTGCTGGCGCCGCTCTGGGCCTCGTACCCGGACGCCGTCGGGCAGGTGCGGTCGAAGCTCGCTTTCGTCGCCGCGTTCGTGGCTGGGACGCTGGCCGCGTTCTCGATCCTCCTGCTCGAGCCGAGCCCGGTCCACGCGGCGCACGAGTTCTGGACGCGGACGATCGGCTGGCAGATCGGGCGCGACTCGCCGTTCTCGATCTGGGACTGGCGGCAGTACCACGCGGGCCTCCCTGACCTGCACGTGCTCCAGCGGGTGCTGGAGATCGCGCTCGTGCTCGGCTCGATCGCGACCTACTTCGTGCCGAGGCGCAAGTCACCGCTCCAGCTCGCGGCCCTGACGGCCGCGCTGCTGATCGGCTTCCAGATCGTGCTGACACACTGGTTCTACCTCTACCTGCCGTGGTTCTTCCCGTTCGCCGCCTTCGCCGTGCTCGCGCCGGCCGCCGCGCGCGTCAAGGCGCCCGCGCCCGAACGGGTGCAGGCACCGATCGCCGAGAGCCGCGTCGGCGGAGCGCCCGCGTCCTGAACGCGACGTCGACAAACGGGGCGTCGAGCACGACCAGCCCGCCGCGCATGTTCGTCCGCAGGCGGCCGAACATCGTCTACGTGGCCCTGGCGGCGCTGCTCGTCTCGTTCACGCTGCTCCACTTCGGCTTCTACCAGCACCGCCTGATCCGCGACACGATCGAGTACCACCGCTACGGGACGGCGATGGTCGACGGCCAGGTGCCGTACCGCGACTTCCGGATCGAGTACCCGCCCGGCGCGCTCCCCGCATTCGCGGTGCCGGCGATCGGAAAGCCGGGCTTCGACCGGTACGAGAGCTGGTTCCAGGTGCTGATGGGGCTCTGCGCCGGCGCCGCGGTCCTGGCGATGGCGTACGCGCTCCGCTCGCTGCGTGCCTCGCGGGAGCACATGGCCGGGGCGCTCCTCTTCTTCGCGCTGGCGCCGCTCGTGCTCGGCTCCGTGATCATCTACCGCTACGACCTCTGGCCGGCCGCGCTCGCGGTCGCAGGGCTCGCCGCGATCGTCGGCGGGAGGCAACGGCTCGGGTTCGCGGTGCTCGGCCTCGGGTTTGCGGCGAAGCTGTTTCCGGTCCTGCTCGTCCCGCCGGCGCTCGCGTACGTCTGGCGGACACGCGGCCGCCGCGAGGCGCTCGTGTGCCTCGCCTGGGCGGGTGGAGTGGCCGCGGCGGCGATCGTTCCGTTCCTCGCGCTGTCGCCCGACGGCCTCTGGTCGAGCATCTCGAGACAGGCGGGGCGGCCTCTCCAGATCGAGAGCCTCGGCTCGGCCGTGCTGCTCGCGGCGCATCAGGTCGGCGGGCTCGACCTGGACGTTGTGACGAGCCACGGCTCGCAGAACCTCGCCGGGTCGCTCCCCGACGCCCTCGGCGCGGCGGAGACCGTGCTGCTTGTCGTCGCCCTGCTCGGCATCTGGACGCTGGCCGCCGTCGCACCGCCGACCCCGGAGCGCCTCGTCCGCTACGCGGCCGCCTCGGTCACCGCGTTCGTCGCGTTCGGGAAGGTGCTCTCGCCGCAGTTCATGATCTGGCTGATCCCCCTCGTGCCGCTCGTCCGGGGCCGGCGCGGGCTACTCGCGTCGGCGCTGCTCGCGCTCGCGTTACTCCTGACCCAGCTCTGGTTCCCGATCCGCTACTGGGACCTCGTGCTGCACCTGAAGGCGTTCCCGTCGTGGGCGGTGGTCGCGCGAGATCTCGTGCTGGTGGCCCTGCTCGCGGTCCTGCTCCTCAGGGGACCGAGACCCGAACCGGCTCGCAGCTGAGGGCCCGGCCCTCCGCGTCGCACTCGACGAGGACGCCCTCGATCCGGACATCGCCGCCGGCCGGCTCGAACCGGACCGGCATTCCCGTCCGCATCCGCTCGATCGCGAGCTCGGCCTTGACGCCGATCACCGAGTCGTGCGGCCCGGTCATCCCCGCGTCCGTGATCGCGGCAGTCCCTCCCGGCTGCACCCGCGCGTCGTTCGTCTGGATGTGCGTGTGCGTGCCGATCACCGCGGTCACGAGTCCGTCGAGCAGCCGCGCGGCCGCGACCTTCTCGCTCGTCGCCTCGCCGTGGAAGTCGACCACGACGATCCTCGCCATCGAGCGCGCCTCCTCGACGAGCGGCTCGAGGACCTCGAACGGGCTCACGGGCGTGTTCATAAAGAGGCCGCCCTGGACGTTCGCGACCGCGACCGGGGTCCCGTCCTCCGCCTCCACGACGACGAGCCCTCGCCCGGGCGCCTTCATGGAGAGGTTGGCCGGGCGCACGATCCGATCCGAGCTCTCGAGGTAGGGCGCGATCTCGCGCCGGCGCCAGACGTGGTTGCCGAGCGTGAGGACGTCGGCGCCCGCGCGCAGCAGCCGGTCGGCGAGACGGGGCGTCACGCCTGCGCCGTCGGCCACGTTCTCGGCGTTGACGATGCAGAAGCCCGCCCCGAGCTCGTCCTTCAGCTTCGGCAGGCGCTCCTCGACGGCCGCGCGTCCGGGCGCGCCGAAGACGTCAGCGATGAAGAGGATCTTCAGGACGTTCCTACGGGTACGCGAGTGCGGCCGCGGGGTGGACCGAGACGGCCACGTGGTTGCCCGCGTCCTGGGTGTAGCGGGCGAGCGCCTGGCCCTCGACACCGGTGAAGTTGAGGACCGTGCCGATCTTCGAGGTGGTCGAGCCGACCGACGAGCCGACCGTCAGGCTCGGGTCGAGGCGCAGGTGCGTGAGCGAGACGACGAGCGACGGGTCAGCGCTCGGCTGGATGTCGATCCGCGAGCCGTAGGCCGTGCCTGCGAGGATGTAGGGCGTGATCCCGACGATCGTCCCGTCCACGGGCGAGTAGACGTCGGTTCCCGGAGCGGCGCCCACGTCGAGCGCGGCCGTCTGCGGCCCAGTGCCGCCCTCGAGCACGTAGTAGCGCAGCCCGCTCTGGCCGCTGCCGAAGAGCTTGTGCGTCACGCGGCTGACGATCCCCTGGTTGCCCTGGTGGCCGACCGGGTCGAGCGCAAGCGCGCCGTCGCCCGAGGCGTGGTAGGCGATCGCGGTGACGCGGTTCTGCGCGATCGGCAGCTCGAGCCGGAGCGCTCCGTTCATCGCCACCACCTGCGGCTGCGGCGGCCCTGAGGGCAGGAGCCGGGTCGCGGGAGCCGGTGCGGTCGCGGTGATCGGCGCGCTTCCGCGCGATCCGAACGCCGTCAGCAGCAGCGTGATGAGTGCGACTGCGGCCAGGAGGAGGAGGCCCACCAGGCGCCTCTTCCGGCGTGCAGCGGCCGTCTCCGCCCGCCGTCGTCGCACTGCAAGTGCGTGCCCGGTGGGTGCAGACATTGATGGGACGCTAACGAAGGCGCGCTCCCGCCGCAATGCGGGACCCGACTCCGCGGGGGTCGGCTGCAGCGCTAGCGCGCCGTCCGACTCGAAGTCCCAGTCCCACGCAGGCGGCCGCACGCTCCGAAGCGGTACGACGCGCGCGCTACGATGCCGCTCATGGCCGGGCCTCCCGCCGAGGCCGCGAAGATCCAGATCCCACGCTGGATTCAGCTCGTTGGTCTCCCCATCCTGCTGCTCTTTCTGTGGGTGGTGGTGGGGGCGGCGCGTCACGTCGTCTTCCTGTTTCTCGTCGCGTCGCTGATCGCGTTCCTGCTGAACCCGATCGTCCGTGCGCTGACCCGAGCCAAGATCCCGCGAGGCTTTGGTGTGGCGCTGGTGTATCTGGCGTTCGCCGTCATCGCCCTCGCCGCGGCTGCCGCGCTCGGCACGGTGGTGGTGAACCAGGCGAAGACGAGCACGACCCGCGTGAACGACTACTTTACGGTCGAGCACGGACAGGCCCAGCAGACGCACGCGGATCGCGACGTCGACCGGCTCCAGCACTGGCTGAACACCCACCGGCTCAGCTCGATCAAGGTCCGGAAGCAGGGCCACGACCTCGTCGACAAGGTCCAGAAGAAGGACGTCTCCAAGTACACGGGAAAGGCGCTCGACTTCATCGAGGGCGCGGCGGTCAGCACGATCAAGTTCCTCTTCAGCCTCGTGCTGGTGATCGTGGTCTCGATCTACATGCTGCTCGACATGCCGCGGCTGAAACGCGCGGTGGACCGGCGGTTCCCGCCCCATCCCGGCTCACCGTCGCTGCTGCCGCGGATCGAGAAGTCGCTGGCGAGCTACGTGCGCGGGCAGTTCCTGCTCTCGCTGATCATCGGGACGAGCGCCGGGTTAGGGATGTGGATCCTCGGCATCACCGGGCTCGTCCCGGGAGCCGACCGGTACGCGGTCCTGTTCGGCGCGTGGGTCGCCGTGACCGAGGTCATTCCGTATCTCGGCCCTTGGCTCGGGGCGATCCCGCCGATCGTGTACGCGATCGTCGTCCATCCGCTCGGCGCGGTCTGGGTGACGCTGCTCTTCCTCGGGATCCACCAGATCGAGGGCCACATCGTGGTGCCGAACGTGATGGGCAGCGCGCTGCGGCTGCACCCGCTGCTCGTCATCTTCGGGCTGCTGGCCGGGGGCGAGGTCTACGGGCTCGCGGGGGCGCTGATCGCGCTGCCGCTGCTGGCGGCCGGCCGGGCGATCTGGGAGTTCTTCGGCGAGCGTGTGGAGCTGGAGCCGTGGCAGGAAGGCGGGGCCGTTCCGGTCGAGGTGGAGACCGAGGAGACGAGACCGGTGGCTCCGGTCCCACCCTCCGAGGATCCACCCGCAGCCGCCAGCCGGTGACGGCGGCCTGGCTCGCCGTGCTCGGCGCGATCTTCGGCGGGCTCGCGCGTCCGGGAGCGCGTAGATTGCCCGCGTGAGCACCTACCCGCGCACGCGGCTGCGGCGGTTCCGGCGAAGCGACCGGCTGCGCTCGCTCGTGCGCGAGACGCGCCTCGACCTCGACGACTTCGTCTTCCCGCTTTTCGTCGGCCCGACGACCGAGGCGAACCCGGACCTGCCGGCGCTCGGCCGCCACGCGGTCGAGGATCTCGACGCAGAGGCCCGCGAGCTCGAGCGGCTCGGCGTGCGCGCGGTGCTCCTGTTCGGGATCCCGCACGAGAAGGACGCGGAGGGCTCGGGCGCCTGGGACGAGGACGGCGTCGTCCAGCAGGCGTTGCGCGCGCTCCGCGAGGCCTCGCCAGCCCTGCTCCTGCTGACCGACGTCTGCCTCTGCGAGTACACGTCGCACGGCCACTGCGGCGTCCTCGACGGTGAGGAGATCGACAACGACGCGACGCTCGACCTTCTCGCGCGCACGGCTGTCAGCCACGTCGAGGCCGGCGCCGACGCCGTCTGCCCGAGCGACATGATGGACGGCAGGGTGGGTGCGACCCGCTCCGCGCTCGACGAGGCGGGACGCGAGCAGACGCCGATCGTCTCGTACGCGGCCAAGTACGCGTCCGCGTTCTACGGGCCGTTCCGCGAGGCGGCCGAATCGGCGCCGGCATTTGGCGACCGGCGCGGCTACCAGATGGATCCCGCGAACGTCCGCGAGGCGCTGCGTGAGTGCGAGCTGGACGTGCGTGAGGGCGCCGACGCGCTGATCGTCAAGCCGGCCCTGCCCAACCTCGACGTGATCCGGGCGGTGCGCGAACGCTTCGACCTGCCCGTCGGCGCCTACAACGTCTCGGGCGAGTACGCGATGCTGAAGGCCTCTGGCGCGCGCGGCTGGATCGACGAACGTCAGGCGGCCGTCGAGTCGCTGACGGCGATCGTCCGGGCAGGTGCCGACCTGGTCGTCTCCTACTGGACGAAGGAGCTCGCCGGGTGGTTGTAGCCGCGGATCCCTGGGAGACGATCGTCCAGGAGGCGGCTCGTGAGAGCTCCCTCTGGGCCGAGGCCCTGCGCCCCGAAGAGGAGCGCGAGCTGGAGCCCGTCTTCTCGCCGCTCGCCGAGGAGCGGTACGGCCTCGGGCTCGAGACGATCTACGAGGGCTACCTGCTCCACTACGGGCGCTCGCGGCTGTTCGAGCCCCGGGACGACGACACGGCGCTCCTGCTCGGCGACTACCTGTACGCCCACGGCCTGGTTCGCGTCTCCGAGGCGGGAACGGTCGAGGCCGTCGCCGACCTCGCGGCGCTGATCTCACGTTGCGCGCAGCTCCGCGCCGACGGGCTTCCGGGCGACGGCGAGGCCTGGGCGGCGACCGCGGCGACGCTCGGCCAAGGGCCGTCGGCGCGCGGCGCGTGGGTCGCAGACGGGTCCGAGCCGGTCGAGCACGCCCTCGAGACTCACCGGCGTCGAGTCGGGTAGAGTCGCGCCGCGATGGCGCCTCTCGCATTGCTCGCCCCGCTCGGTGCGGCAACGGCCGCCGAAGAGGGCAAGAAGGTGATCCTGGCGATGCTCGTCACGGGCTTGATCTTCGTGGCCGTCATCGCCCTCGGCCAGCTGACTCACTGGCTGCGCCACCGTAATCACTAGCGACGGCCGGCTTGCCGACGCGCGAGCTCCCGACCGGAACCGTCACCTTCCTCTTCACGGACATCGAGGGCTCCACGCGCCTGCTCCAGGAGCTCGGCGACGGCTACGGGCACGCGCTGGCGGAACATCGTCGCCTGCTGCGCGCGGCCTTCGAGCGCCACGGCGGTGTCGAGGTCGACACGCAGGGCGACGCGTTCTTCGTAGTCTTTGAGGACGGCGAGGCCGCGCTCGCCGCGGCTGTGGAGGCCCAGCGTGCGCTCGAGGACGGGCCTATCCGGGCTCGGATGGGCATTCACGTGGGTGAGCCTGCCTTGAGCGAGGAGGGCTATGTGGGCCTGGACGTGCATCTCGGCGCCCGGGTGGCGGCTGCAGCTCACGGCGGGCAGGTGCTCCTCTCCGCGGCGGCCCGCGACGGCGTGAACGCGGAGGTACTCGATCTGGGCGAGCACCGGCTCAAGGACTTCGACGAGCCGATTGGGCTTTTCCAGCTCGGGTCGGAGCCCTTCCCGCCGCTGCAGACGATCTCCAACACGAACCTGCCGCGCCCGGCCAGCTCGTTCGTCGGGCGCGAACGCGAGATCGAGGAGCTGACCGCGCTGCTCGAGGGCGGGGCGCGCCTGGTCACGCTGACCGGTCCGGGCGGCTCGGGCAAGACGCGGCTCGCGATCGAGGTGGCCGGGGAGCTGGTGCCCGACCTCAAGGCCGGCGTCTTCTGGGTCGAGCTGGCGGGGCTGCGCGACCCCGACCTGGTGCTTCCGACGATCGCGCAAACGCTCGGGGCGAGGCAAGGGCTCCATGAGCACATCGGGGAACGGGAGCTGCTGTTGCTGCTGGACAACCTCGAGCAGGTAATCGACGCCGCGCCGGAGCTGGCGACGCTGGTCGAATCGTGCGCGAACCTGAGGCTGCTGACGACCAGCCGCGAGCACCTTCGTGTGCGGGGCGAGGTGGAGTACGCGGTGCCGCCTCTCGCGCACGCCGAGGCGGTCGATCTCTTCTGCTCGCGCTCCGGACTGCCGGCGGACCAGCCGGTTGACGAGCTCTGCGGCCGCCTCGACGACCTGCCGCTTGCGATTGAGCTCGCCGCTGCGCGGACGAAAGTGCTCTCGCCGCGGCAGATCCTCGAGCGCCTCTCGCAACGGCTAGACCTGTTCGAAGGCGGCCGCGACGCCGAGGCCCGTCAAAAGACGCTCCGCGCGACGATCGCGTGGTCCCACGAGCTCCTCACGCCGGAGGAGCAGCTGCTGTTCGCCAGGCTTGCGGTCTTCCGCGGCGGCTGCACGCTCGAAGCCGCCGAGGCGGTCGCGACGGCCCGCATCGACATCCTCCAGTCCCTCATCGACAAGAGCCTCGTTCGGCTCACCGAGGAGCGCTTCTGGATGCTCGAAACGATCGGCGAGTTCGCGGCCGAGATGCTCCGAGGCTCAGGTGAGGACGCCGAGCTGCGCGATCGCCACGCCGGCTGGATCGCCGAGCTCGCCGCAGACGGCTGGACCGGCTTCTACGGCCACACGAGCGACGAGTGGCTCTCCCTGATCGAGCTCGAGCTCGAGAACGTCCGGGCTGCACTGGACTGGCTAGCGGCCGGCGGTCGTGGCGATGAGCTCGGACGGCTCTGCATGCTCACGTTCAACTACTGGTTCATCCGTGGCCAGCTCCACGAAGCGAAGCGCTGGCTGGACGTCGTGCTTCCGCTGCAGAGCGTGCCGCCGAAGTGGCGATCGGTGCTGCTCGTCGACGCGTTCAACGTCGCGATGCAGCAACGCGATCTCGTGCGGGCCGAGGCGCTTGCCGAGGAGGAGCTCGCCTACTTCCGCGCCCAGGGCACGCCGCAAGGGGAGGTGACGGGGCTGCGCGACGCGGGCTTCGTCGCTCTTGCGAAAGGGGAGCTCGACCGCGCGGGGGAACTGCTCGACGAAGCGGCCGCATTGGGACGCACGTTCGGGTACCCCGACCTCGGTGTCATTGCGTCCAATCGGGCGGTTGTCGAGATCGCGCGTCGCGACTGGACCCGGGCCGAGGAGCTCGCCCGCGCGGCGATAACGACGGCCGAGGACGTGGGCGACTCCGGGATCCTGGTCGCGTGTCGGCTCGTCCTCGCGTTGGCGCTGCTCGGCCAGGAGCGGTTCGAGGAGGCGCGTCCGCTTCTACTGGAGTGCCTCGACGGCGCCCTCGCCAGGCGCAAGACGATTCTCGGAGACGTGCTCGACGGCCTCGCAGCGGTGCTGGTCTCTCGTGCCGATCATCGCCGCGCAGCGCAGCTGCTCGGGTGCGCCGAGGAGGTTCGCCGCGAGACCGGCGTCGCGAGCGAGGACGAGGCTGCGGACTGGCTGCGGGGCCAGACCGTCGCTCAGGTGCGCACGGCGCTCGGAGCGAAAGCCTACGAGGACGAGCTCGCGGAAGGAGCACGACTCTCACCGGAGGCGGCACGGGAGCTCGCGGCCTAGACTGAATCGATGGCGCTGCCGGCCGACCTTCGCGACTGGATCGCACTCCTGGAGCGGGAAGGCGAGCTCGTGCGCGTCGCAGCCGAGGTCGACCCGCACCTCGAGATCACGGAGATCACCGACCGGGTCGTCAAGAGCGGCGGGCCCGCGCTCCTGTTCGAGCGGCCGAAGGGCTCCGACCACCCGCTGCTGATCAACCAGTTCGGCACCGAGCGGCGGATGTGTCTCGCGCTCGGCGTCGAGAGCCTCGACGAGGCGGGGAGCAAGCTCGGCGACGTGCTCGAGATGCAGCCGCCGCAGGGCCTCGCCGAGAAGGTGCGCGGCCTCAAGAAGCTGAAGTCGATCGCGGACTCGCAGCCGAAGAGCGTCCGCAGCGGTCCCGCTGCAGGAGGTCGTGCTCACCGGAGACGAGGTCGATCTCGGCGCACTGCCGATCCAGACCTGCTGGCCCGGCGACGCGGCCCCGTTCATCACGCTGCCCGCGGTGATCACGGCCGACCCGCGCACGGGCGGGCGCAACGTCGGCATGTACCGGATGCAGGTGCTCGACCGAAACACGACGGCGATGCACTGGCAGATCCACAAGGACGGCCGCGCCGACTACCTGCTCGCGGACGGCCGGATGGAGGTCGCGGTCGCGCTCGGGCTCGATCCGATCACGGCGTACGCGGCGAGCGCGCCGCTGCCCAAGCACGTGGACGAGCTGATGCTCGCGGGCTTCCTCCGCGGCGAGCCGGTCGAGCTCGTCCAGGGGAAGACCGTCGGCCTCGAGGTGCCCGCGAACGCCGAGATCGTCCTCGAGGGCCACATCGACCGCGACGACCTCACGACCGAAGGGCCGTTCGGCGACCACACCGGCTACTACACGGCGCCCGAGCCGTTCCCGGTCTTCCACGTCGACGCGATCACGATGCGGCGCGACGCGATCTACCCGTCGATCGTCGTCGGCAAGCCGCCCGCCGAGGACGCGTGGCTCGGCAAGGCCACCGAGCGGCTGTTCCTGCCGGCGATCCGGATGAGCGTCCCGGAGATCGTCGACTACGACCTCCCGGTCGCTGGCGCGTTCCACAACTGCTGCCTCGTCTCGATTCGCAAGAGCTTCCCCGGCCAGGCGCAGAAGGTCATGCACGCGATCTGGGGCCTCGGCCTGCTCAGCCTGACGAAGGCGGTCGTCGTGGTCGACGAGTGGGTCGACGTGCACGACTACGAAGAGGTCTTCTTCCGCGTCTGCGCCAACGTCGACGTCAAACGGGACGTGCTACTGACCGAGGGCCCGCTCGACCATCTCGACCACGCGCCGTCGATGCAGTTCTACGGCGGCAAGATCGGCATCGACGCGACGCACAAGGGCCCCGCGGAAGGCGCGCGACCGTGGCCGGCCGAGATCCAGATGAGCGACGAGATCCAGCGGTTGGTCGACGACCGCTGGGACGAGTACGGTCTCGGGCCGGTGAGAGCCGCGGAAGACGGGTCGTTGCGCCAACTGTTACGTCGTTGACGACGCAGACGTGCGACGATTGAATCTCGCCGCTAGACGACGCTAGAGACGAAGGGGAGGCGCGCCGGGTGGAACCCGAAGAAGGCCACGGGCAGGAGGAGCAGTCCGCGCCGAGCCTGTGGCCCGTCGGCCTTGCCGTCGGGGTCGTCTGCCTTCTCGTCGGCCTCGTCGTCAGCTGGGTCGCCGTGGCTGTCGGCGCTGTGCTCTTCGTGATCTTCGGCGCCCTCTGGGCGCGCGACGTCGCCTCGGGCCACGGCGCGCCGAGGGTCGATGAAGGCGCCGCCGGAGCCGAGGCGCACGCCGAGGAAGAGGAGGAGACGGCGGCGGGCGAGCGTTACCCGCGCAACGTCTTCCTCGAGATCGCGACGATCTCGATCGGCGCGCTGATCGGCCTGATCGTCGCGGTGCCGGTGCTGGCGATGTCGGTGCTGGACGGCTTCCTCAAGCAGCACCAGAAGAAGGTCGACCTGGGACCGCTCGAGAACTTCCCCGAGGGCCAGTACATGGTCGCCACCTTTCAGCAGGATCCGGCGAAGGGTGCGATCTCGCGCCGCACTGCGTTCATCCGCAACAACGGCCAGCTGAACGGCCAGCCGAGCTTCACCTGCATCTCGAACCGCTGCGTCCACCTCGGCTGCCCCGTGCAGCCGGGCGGGCCGACGTTCGACGCCAAGGAGCAGAACGTCAAGACGCACAACGGCGAGGTGGCGCTGACGCCGTCGCTGCCCGCGGCCGGCTTCATCTGCCCGTGCCACGGCGGCTCGTACGACCAGGAGGGGAACCGGATCGCCGGGCCTCCGACCCGCGCGCTCAACCGCTACGAGTTCTCCATCGTCGACGGCCGCCTCGTGCTCGGGAACCTCTTCAGCGTGTCCGAGGTCGACGGCACGGGGGCCAACGCGAAGATCCACGCCTACGAGCTCGCCGGCCCGGGCCAGCACATCGACGGCCCCGAGGCGCTGTTCTACCCGCTCCAGCCCCCGCACTGATGGCGCGCAAGCAAAGCAAGGCCCAACAGGCCGTCATGTATCCGCTCGACTGGCTCGAGGAGCGCTCGGGCCTCGTCGGCGGGGTCAAGTACTTCCTCTTCCGGAAAGTCCCGGGCGACACGAACTGGTTCCACACGCTCGGCTCGGCGACGCTGACCGCCTTCATCGTCCAGCTCGTCACCGGCGTGATCCTGGCGATGTACTACAAGCCTTCCCCCTCGGAGGCACACAGCTCGGTCGAGCACATCACCAACGACGTCACGCTCGGCTGGCTGGTCCGCGGGATGCACCGCTGGGGCGCGAGCGTCTTCATCATCCTGATGTTCCTCCACATGGGGCGCGTGTTCCTGTTCGGCGCCTACAAGTACCCGCGCGAGCTGAACTGGATCATCGGCGTGCTCCTGCTCGCGACCGGTCTCTTCGAGGGACTGACCGGGCTACCTGCTGCCGTTCGACCAGACCGCGTACTGGGCGACCGTCGTCGCGATCAACATCAACGGGACGGCGCCGTTCGTCGGCCCGTTCCTCGCCTCGCTCTTACGCGGCGGCGCGGAGATCGGCCCCGACACGCTCGCCCGGTTCTACTCGCTGCACATGCTGATCGTGCCCGGCGCGCTGATGGCGCTGATCGGCCTGCACCTGTACCTCGTCGTCCGGCTGGGCGTGTCGTCGCCACCGTGGTCCGACGAGGCGGCGGGCCGCGAGCGCGAGCCCGAGCCGCCGCCGTCGAAGGCCGGCCTCGTCCAGCCCCGTCCGCGCACGGGCCTGTCCAGGAGGCCGACGGAATGAGCTCGGTCGACGAGCGCCGCGAGGAGTTCAAGCGCTACAAGGAGGACGTCAAGGAGCGCGGGAAGCCGTTCTTCCCGTACGCGATGTTCCACGACACGGTCATGAGCCTCGTCGTGGTGTGCGTGATCACCGGGCTCGCGATCGTCTGGAAGTACACGGACATCCTGGGCGCACTGATCGGGCCCGAGGCCGACCCGGGCACGAGGACGTTCGTGCCGCGGCCCGACTGGTACTTCTACTTCCTCTTCTACCTGCTCCGGATCTTCAAGTGGCCCGACTCGGTGATCCTGGCGACGGTAGGGATCCCGACGATCGCCCTGATCCTGCTGCTCGCGCTGCCGTTCATCGACCGCAGCACCGAGCGGCGGCTCTCGCGGCGCCCGGTCGTGATCGTGGCCGCGGCGCTGACCGTCCTCGCCATGGCCGACCTCACCTACAAGGGCGCGGTCGCGAAGGAGCCGATCGCGAGCGAGATCGAGCGGCCGTCCCGACCTGGGCCTCCAAGCAGGGGTTCCAGGGCAACGCGGAGGCGATCGCCGGCGCCAAGCTCTTTGCCCAGTCGGGCTGCACGAACTGCCATACCTACCTCGGCACGGGCGGCACGAACCTCGGCGCTCCCGACCTCTCGGCCGAGGGAGCAAAGGGGAAGGGCGTCCAGTTCCAGATCGACCACCTGAAGTGCCCGAGCTGCGTCAACCCGGGGTCGCCGATGCCGTCGTTCCAGGCGCTCGGCGAGGACAACCTGCACAAGCTGGCCGTCTTCCTCGAGGCGTCGAAGGGCGGCTAGCCGGTGCACGTCTTCCTGGGAATCACCGGTGCGTCGGGGGCGCCGTACGCGGCCCGGCTCCTGGAGGCGCTCGCCGAAGCGGACTGTGAGATCGGCCTCTGCGCGTCCCGCGCCGGGGTCGAGGTGCTGGCGACCGAGCTCTACGGCGACGCGCGCCTCTCGTACGACGAGACGGTCGCGAGGCTGACCGAGCCCGTGCGCGAGGCGGTGACGCTCTACGACGAGCGCGACTGGCACGCGCCGTACGCGAGCGGCTCGGCGAAGGTCGACGCGTACGTCATCTGCCCGTGCTCGATGGGCACGCTCGGCACGATCGCCTCGGGCGCGATGACGAACCTGATCCAGCGGGCGGCCAGCGTCGCGCTCAAGGAGGAGCGGAAGCTCGTGCTCTGCCCGCGCGAGACGCCGCTCTCGCTGATCCACCTCGAGAACATGACTGCGGGTGAAGCAGGCGGGGGCGACGCTCCTCTTCCTCGCGCCGGGCTTCTACCACGGAGCCGAGTCGGTGGACGACCTCGTCGACTTCATCGTCGCACGCTGCCTCGACCAACTCGGGCTCGACCACGCCGCCGCGCGCCGCTGGGGACAGGAATGACCACGCAGGCGGGCAGGCTCCCGGCCGAGGGCGTCCGCGCGATGTTCGACCGGATCGCCCCGGTCTACGACGCCATGAACCACGTCATGACCGCCGGGCTCGACCGGCGCTGGCGGGCCGAGACCGCGGCTGCGGTCGTGAGCCCGGGCGACCGGGTGCTCGACGCGTGCTGTGGGACCGGCGACCTGGCGCTCGCGTCTCTGCGCGCGGGCGGCCGGGTGACGGGCCTGGACTTCTCGGAGCGCATGCTCGCGCGGGCGCGCAAGAAGTCGAGCCAGGTGGAGTGGGTCCAGGGCGACGCGCTCGCGCTTCCCTTCGGCGACGACTCGTTCGATGCGGCCACGGTCGGCTTCGGTGTTCGCAACCTCGCCGACCTCGAGGGCGGGCTCGTGGAGCTGAAGCGCGTCCTGCGTCCCGGCGGACGGGTCGCCGTGCTCGAAATCACGCAGCCGAAGGGACGCCTCGCACCGTTCTACCGCGTCTGGTTCGACCGGATCGTGCCGCTGCTCGGCAAGGTCCTGCCCGGAGGCGGCGCGTACACGTACCTGCCCGCTAGCGTGCGGCGCTTCCCGGGTCCCGAAGACCTCGCGGCGGTGATGCGCTCGGCAGGGTTCGGCGAGGTTCGCTACCGCCTGTTCGCCGGCGGCATCGTCGCGCTTCACACAGGAGTATCTGAGTGAGCCTCGCAACCATTCGCGAGAGCCCCGGGCTCGACGAGTTCCTCGACGGCCTCGACGAGCGGCTGACCGCGGCCGTCGAGGCGTGTCCCGGGCTCGTGGCCACGGTCGGAGCGGAGGCGCTCGCGGCGGGCGGAAAGCGCCTGCGGCCGCTGCTCGTCTTCCTGACCGCGCCCGAGGGCGACCCGCCGCTCGCGGCCGGCGCCGCCGTCGAGCTCGTGCACACGGCGACGCTCGTGCACGACGACCTGATCGACCAGGCGGAGTACCGCCGCGGCCGCGCAGCCGCCTGGACGAGCCACGGCCCTGCCGCCGCGCGCGCCGCCGGCGACTACCTCTTCGCGCGCGCCTTCGCCGAGCTCGCGGCGACCGGGGACCAGGCGGGCGTCAGCTACCTCGCGGGCGCGACCCTCGCGCTCGCGCGTGGCGAGGCGCTCCAGCGTGCGCAGACGCACGACCCCGAGACCACCGTCGAGGCCTACCTCGAGCGCTGCGCGCTCAAGACGGGAAAGCTCTTCGAGGCCGCCTGCCTGCTCGGCAGCGGCGGCGACCGCGGCCTCGGCGAGTTCGGCCTCTCGCTCGGGATCGCCTTCCAGATCGCCGACGACATCCTCGACTGCGCGGGCGAGACGATCGAGACCGGCAAGATCGCCGGGACCGACCTCCGGGAGGGCACACCGACGCTCCCACTGATCCTGGCCGCGCGCGAGGACGAGTCGGTGCGCAGCGCGCTCGCGGGCGGGCCGCTCGACGGAGCCCTGCTCAGGGTCGGCGAGACCGATGCGCTCGACCGCTCCCGCGTGGTCGCGCTCGACTACGCGCGCCGCGCCCGCTCCTGCCTCGACGGTCACCTTCGCCGCGAGGAGCTCGAGGCGCTGACCGACGCCGTCGTGGACCGGGAGTCCTGATGATCCGGCTCGGGCGCATCTCCTACGTGAACATGGCGCCGGTCTTCTACCGGCTCGACGCCGAGGTCGACGAGGTGCAGGGCGTGCCGACCGACCTGAACGCGCGGCTGATCGCGGGCGAGATCGACCTCGCGCCGATCTCCTCGATCGAGTACGCGCGCAACGCCGATCGGCTGCGGCTGCTGCCCCGCCTCTGCGTTTCCTCCGAGGGCGCCGTCGACTCGATCCAGCTCGTCGCGCGGAAGCCGCTCGAGCAGGTGCGCACGATCGCGGTCACGCCGGAGAGCGCGACGTCGGTCGTCCTGACGAAGGTGCTCCTCCCGGAGGCCGAGCACGTACCGCTCGGCGAGGAGGCGGACGCGAAGCTGCTGATCGGCGACGCGGCACTCAAGAGCGCGTTCGAGGACCCGACGCCGCACTACGATCTCGGCCGCCTCTGGCTGGAGCGGACGGGCCTGCCGATGGTCTTCGCCGTCTGGGCCTGCGCCGATCCCGGCCCGCCGGGCCTGCTCGAGCTCGAGAAGGCGCTGGTCGAGTCGCTTCTCATGGCACGCGCCGAGCCCGAGCAGCTCGCGTACGAGTCGAGCGAGCGTTACGGCTACCCGGCCGGCTTCCTCGCGCGCTACTTCGAGAAGCTGCGCTACCGCTTCGGTCCCCGCGAGCGAGCAGGGTTGCTGACGTTCCTCGAGCTGGCCCGCGACGTGGACGAGCTCGACGAGGTCCCTGAGCTCCGCTTCGTCACGAACGTCGAAGCCACCGTCTGAGCTCCGCGGTCAGGCGACAAGGACGCTTGCGCATGCGACAGAGCCGCTACTCCGACGCTACTACCGCCACGCTCGCAGTCTGAGGCACTGTGCTCTAACTACTTCAAGTCGGAGAACTGACGCGTGTTGCGGCCGTTACTACGAAATCGACTCCTGGTGAGCGGTGCTCGTCATCCACTCAGACGGCGATGCCCGCTCACGCATAGCGATGTTCAGCGCTCTGGCGACCATCGGCACAAGTGTTCCCTGCACGACCACCGAGAGGAGAACAACGACGAAGACGACCCCGTAGACATGCTGCGCGCCCGCAACCCCAGCGACTACCGCGAAAGCGGCCAGCAGGATTGGCACTGCACCTTTTAGGCCACTCCACGCAATGAACGCGCGCTCGGGCAACGAGAAGCGGGCGCCGGCAAGCGTCAGCGCCACCGCCAGTGGGCGCGCGAGCAGCGCGAGTCCGAGCATGAGCGCAATGCCTTCCAGCCAGATGCGCCCGTCAAGAGCGCCAATGCGAACAGTCAGGCCGAGCGCAATGAAGACGACCAGCTCCGCGAAGCCGGCGAGCGAGGCTTGAAAGCGCTCGATCTCTCGCTTGTACGGAACATTGGCGTCGGCGACAAGAAGTCCCGCGAGGAAGACCGCCAAGAACCCAGATCCGTGGACGAGCGAGGTTGCGCCATAGAGCGCCCCAGCGAGCACGAGCGCCAACACTGGATAGAGGCTCTGGCTGTCCAGGCGCAGCCGCTGGAGAGTGAAGACAAGGACCAAACCGCCGGTGAATCCGGCCGCTGCTCCAATCGTCATCTCGACGATGAACTCCCGTGCGACAACAACAAGCGATGCGTGCTCGTGCGTTGCCAGCTCGATCATCCCAAGCATGAGCGCGATCCCTGCCGGGTCGTTGACGCCGGCCTCGCCTTCCAACGTCGTACCCGATCGGCCATCGATCTCGCGGCCGCTGAACACCGAAAACATGACCGCCGGATCGGTCGGTGAAAGCGCGGCGCCGAGGAGGCCCGCCAGCATCCAACTCAACCCCAGCGGATAGTGGGCAATCAACGCAATGACCCCGGCCGTAGCGAAGGTGCCGAGAATGCCTAGGGAGAGGATCGGCCCGGCGGCGGCCCGGAACCTGCGCCAGCCGATGTCGAGGCCGCCGTTAAAGAGGATGACGATCAGGGCGACCACGGCGATCCGCTCAACGCTGTGTACCGGTACCGAGCGGTACAAGCTCGGCCACAGATCGGACGCGACCGCCGCCGTGACAAGGAAGATCGCCGGGGCGGGCACCGGGTACCGCTGGGTCAGCCTCGTCGAAAAGACCGCGAGCGCGAACCCCACGGTGACCAGAAGGATGATGGTTGCGAAGTCGGCGATCTCGCTCATGGCAAAACACCGCCGACCAGACTTCCCGGCACACCTCTAGGCACCGGACACTACCAGCCGATCGGCGCGAAACCTCTTGCGGGTGCTTCCCGACTGGCGAATCGCTTACACGGCCCGGCGTCGCACAGGAAGCTCCTGCACGAGACCGGCGGAGGCAGCGTTCGGCTCCCATTCGCCGCGAACGATCTTGCGCGCATACAACCGCTCATCGGCCACCCGGAAGAGGGCGAGTGCGTCTTCGCCGTCCGTCGGGTGGGAGGCCCAGCCGAAGGTCATCCGCGCACCTTCCGCCTCTAGACGACGTTCGAACGTCGCTGCCAGCTCGCCAGGCCCGCGGTGGGGAGTCACGGGAGCGAGAACAGCAAACTGCGAATGACCGATCCGGGCGATCTCGTGAGCGCGCCCCGCAAGCGTGGTCAGCCGCATCGCGACGTCACGCAACCACTCCGTCGTATCCTCCAAGGATCGAGCAGTGTGGCCGGCGGGAACGCTAACCGCATCGCCGACCAGCAGAAGAAACGGGCTCCCCTCCCCCAGCCGGCGGTTGATGGCGTCCTCGAACGCGCGTGTGTTTGGCAGGCTCGTGATCGCATCGCGCTTCGCGAGGACCTTCCACTCCTCGACCAGATCGAGCGCGCCTCCCATGAGTCTGCGATTGGCGGCTGCGAAGTGGCCGATCATTGCGCCCACGCCCACGAAGCTCACCATCCGGATCGCGGTTGCCAGCGTCGGAACGTCGCTCGGCGGTATGTGCGGATTGATCACGACCGCCGCGGCGTACAGAACAGTCGCCAACAGGCCTGCTGCAACCCCCCCGATTGGGCCCGTCGCCATCGCCGCCAGTCCGATCGGTATGTAGAAACCATGGGCAACTCCCAGGCCCGGCCGATCGAAGAAGACCGACAGGCCAAAGACCATGGCGAAGCCGACAAGAGACGTGCCGACCAGGCGCCGACGGAGCCGCAGATCCGAGAGCATCGCCCTATAGATCGCCCCTGCAGGCACTCCCTCGCGTCCCTCGATCGAGTGATCCCCACGCCGCTGGCGATTCCAACGTCGTGGGGCACACGTCCTACAGGATCGAACCGTCCGCGTTACCGGCGTGGTTTACGTGATCAAGTCGGTGAGAGCATGCTCTCGCCTGCGAGAGCATTCGGCTGTCGGCTTACATGCCCGTCTGGAGATCGTGCCGCTGCGTTGAACCGTCGGCCAGCGTGACCTCGACAGTGCCCACGTCTGACCTTGTGACGCCGGGCAGATCGAGGAAGAGGCCATTGTTGACGATCGGGATCTTCTGCCAGTTGCCTGCTACCAGCACCCGGACGCTGACCACGTCGTCCTCGGCAACGCCGAACACCTGGACGCCGACATCAAGACTCGGCCCCGTGCGACTTTCCAGGGCGGAGACACTGAAATGCTCCCCGGCCAGCCCCGCCGGCGCATTGTCGGCGTACGGCCTGTAGCAGTAGGACATCCCCGGATCAGTCCGCTCAGCCGCGAGCATCGCGTAACAGACGTTCCGACCGTGGAACGAACGGAAGGCCACGAGGCGGGTGTCGAAGCGTCCAACCCCGCTGAGGAGTGTGCGGAAGCTCCCTCGATCCTGCTCGTCAGCCCCAACGTCGTGGGCGATCGCCCGCACCTGATCGTCCATGCTTCCGGTAGCGGGCTGCGAGAACGCAGAGAACACTCCCCACTGCGCCGACGACGCCCGTGCTGAGGCGCCCGAGGAAGAGTGGCCCACCAGCCCTAGAGCTACGACCCCGGCGGCGGCCAGGCCAACCATTCCGATCACCGCCGATCCCCTGCGGGATCCGGTTGCAGTTCGCCGCACGAGTTGATCATATGTCAGCCGAGGGGGACGCCTCCCGCTCGTGACATTCCCGCACACTGGCTCACCCCATCACTGACTCGCCTGGGAAGATTGCGCAGTGCGTGAGCTACAGCGCGGCCATGAGCGGATGCGAGTATGGCCGTCCGGACGAGGACCTCTGCCCGGACCTCTTGGCGGGGTGACGCTCGAATGGGCCGGCCAGCTTGGACACCCGTCGTCGTACGGTCTGATTGGTGCGCGAGAAGCGAGCCAGACTGTCCTGCCTGATCCATCCGGAGGCCGATACGTAGAGAGCCTCGCAGGAGAGCTTGACCAGGTCTATTTCGGGCTGCCGGCCGCCTACGCCGAAGCGGTGATCGCGGTGTTGCAGCGACCGCTGGAACTCACGGTCGCAGCGCATGGCGAGACTGGCCCAACGAGCGTTCCTCACGCCTAAAGTGATCCGGCGCTCTGATGTCGGGCCTACTCTTGCCTGACGATATCGACCGAGATCTCCACCGCCGGAATCGTTCCTCTGTTCTCAAGCCATGTGTGGTTCCCTGGAGGCCAGCCGCACTCCCGGCTACTCGGTAGGCTCACTCCGAGACGTCGACCCGACCTGGATTCTCGCGACGTGGGCGTCTTTCTTTGTCGCGATTGCCCTTTGCCATCGGCGGAGTAGCAAGCCCGAGACGCATGGGAAGGAAGCCCGCCGGGTCCGAGAAGCCTCCGTAGTTCGGGGGTCATTCCGGAACACTGGCCCAGCCGAGAGGGCTAGCTGTCGATGAAGTCGGGGGCGGGCAGGCTCCGTTCTTGCCAGCGGTGACCGCATAGGCTGTGGACGAGTTCGCGAAGGAGTGCCGATGCAGACCCGCCCGCTTCCTGAGACCCCCGATGCCCGGTCCCCCGCCGGGGCGGAGATCCGCTCCTTGATGGAGGGCGCAACCGGCACCATGATCCATTCCACGGTCCCGCCAGGGCAGGTGAACCGGGCGACCGTCCATGCCACGGTGAGCGAGTTCTGGCACGTCCTGTCCGGCCGGGGGGAGATTTGGCGCCGGGACGAGAGCGGGGAAGACGTGACCGTTTTGACGCCGGGTGTCTCCATCGACATCCCGGTCGGTACTGCCTTCCAGTACCGCTGCACCGGGGCGGAAGCGCTGCGGTTTCTGTGCATCACGATGCCGCCTTGGCCGGGCAACGCGGAGGCAACCCACATCGAAGGTCCGTGGGTGCCGACAGCGCCAGTCGGCCCGGTGACTTCCGCCACCGCACTCTGAGGCAGATTTCGGTGGCGGGAAGCGAGCCCGCCATCGCACAGCCGCACTGACGCCGGAACTCCCGTGGGTGCGTCAGCCGTGCTTCAGCTTCCAGTGGACGGCGGGCCACCGGAAAGCGGGCCAACCGTCAGCGCTCGGGTGACATTCCCGCACGCTGGCCCAGCCCAGTGCCCCGTTCCTAGACCGCTTCCAGCTACTCCTCGCCTTCCCAGTAGTCGAGCTCGGGTCCCGAACGGCCGAACATGATTAGTTCACCCGCCACGCTGCGTGCGCCCACCTTCCCCGTATCGAGGTACTCGACGATGTCCGGAACGACGAGTGTCGAGAGCATGAGCACACGAATCGGGGAGTCGCTTCCGTTCCAGACCTGATGCGCCCCCGCCTTGCCGCGCGGGAAGCAGACGACGTCCCCCTCGTCAAGCCGGCGCTCCCCCTCGGGCGTGCGGAGCGTGGGCTGGCCGCGAACGACGAGGAGCCACTCCTCGTTGGCGTGATGCGTGTGATACGGCCAGACCTTGTTGCCAGGTTGTGCCTCGTACAGTCCTGCGCCGATCAATTCACCGCCGATGTACTCACCGACCTTCGCCGCCCTAACGTTCCAGCCCTCGCGTTCCGTCGAGTTATCCAAGTCGCCGTTGTAGAGGTTGAAGACCTTCATCCAGGACGACCTCCTGTCGCAAGGCGTTGATCACCTGACCACGCCTGCCTGTTCACGACTACGACCGATCCGTTCGCCTCCATCCCGAACAGCATCGCCCATCAGGGGTCATTCCGGAACACCGCCGACCACCACATCACTTCGTCCGGAGCGTCGTCTCTTTGGCCGCTCTGGTGACATTCCCGCACGCTGGCCCAAGCGAGCGTCACGCGGCTGGCAGCTAGCGGTCCCCGTGGAAGACCGCTTCGACGTTGTTCCCGTCCGGGTCAATGACGAACGCTGCGTAATACCCGGCGTGGTAATGCGGGCGAAGACCCGGCGCGCCGTTGTCGCGGCCGCCGGCTTCGACAGCGGCGCGGTGGAACTTGTCAACGGTGGCTCGGTCGGCTGCGGCGAAGGCCACATGAACGGGAGCGGCCGGGGGTTCCCCTTCCCCGATCCAGAAATCTCCACCGCCCTCGATGGCGAACCCAGGCCCCTGTGAGCTCTCCACTACCTCTACTCCGAACGGCTCAAGGGCCTGCTCGTAGAAGGTGCGGCTGCGCCTCACGTCACGTACTCGCAGGGCCAAGTGGTCGATGAGGGGAAGCGTCACGGGCAGCGACACGCCCTTCATCTTAGAGCGCGATCTTCGGGGGACATTCCGGAACGCTGGCCCAACCAAGGGCGTCGTCACCCGCGCGGTGTGTGGAGGCCCGGCTGGCGTCTCCAGCGTGCCTGATGAGACCTCGCCTTGGGAGCCCCGCCTCTACACGGAGAGGCTTTGCCTGCGCGTGCCAGCTTTGCTGGATGCGGAGGATCTGTACGACCTGTTCGCGGACGCGGAGGTTATGCAGGGCCTGGGAAAAGAGCCCGTATCAGCGGTCGAGGAGGTCCGAGCCATGATCGAAGAAGGGATGATCGGTGGTTGGAGAACCGATGGGCTTGGTCCGTTCGTTCTCGAGACCGCGGCAGCCGACCGGCAGGTGGTCGGCCAAGCTGGGCTCATGATCTTCGACACACGCGACTGGACACCCTCGACTTGGGCAAAGGCAGGAAGTCATGCTCAGCCCGAGCTTGGCTGGGCCTTGACGCGGGCGCACTGGGGACACGGATACGCCACCGAGGCAGCAGCAGCCATTCGCGACTGGGCACATGAGCGTCCAAAGATCGACCGGCTTGTCTCTCTGATCTCACCCGACAACGTCCGCTCCCAACGCGTCGCGGAAAGACTCGGTGCGATACCAACAGAAACCGTCACGCCCGCACATTCGAAGCGGACGACGGTCGTCTGGGCACATCCGCCCCTCGCCTAATCGGGCGCTTCGGGCGTCATTCCTGAACGCTGGCCCAGGCGAGGATCACACACTGAGAACGCGTCAAAAGAGCCGTCGGGGTGGTTTCCGCCCCGAGGCGCTACTCGGAGTAGCCCTCAGTCACCTCGCCCTTGTGTGCGGCAAACGCGGCCAGAACCTCCTCCTTCTCCTGCTCGGGCACATTGAAGTGGTCGAGCGATCGCCCAAGCTCAGCCGCGACTTCGTCGAAGATGGTGGGAGAGATCTTCAGCGCCCGATGGGCTTCTTCCAGGCCGAGAGGAGTACTGCCCGGCTCCGTTCCTGCATAGCCCTGGGGGCCACCCGCAATGTCGCAGACCCAGAGCGTGCGCATGAACTTGAGGCCCGGAAGCCTGCCCAAATCGTTGGTGCTCCATTCGTCGAGTTCGGCGTCCTCCGACCCCTGACCGGTGATCGGGTTGCCCACGACGGCGTCGCTGAAGTGATCAACCACTGCCGCGATGGCAAATGCGCCACCGAGCCGTTCGTACAGACTCGCTTCCGTCATTTCTTGCCTCCTCCCGAGATGGCTTCCTGAATACGCCCCATGTCCCACCGGCTTCGTCGGTGGTTCATTCAATCGGTGGGAGCACGTCACGCCCTGCCCACTGCTACGCCCGAACCGCCCGGCTCGGATTCCTCGGGTGACATTCCCGCACACTGGCCCATGCCGCTGAACTTCGCTCTTGGTCTCGCCGATCCCCGACGACCCCGCGAGGCGTGATCTAGGCGTCGCTCTCGCGATGACCAAGCTTTCGCACAAACGTCGCTCGGCCCGATGTGGGATCGACTAGGTAGACCCCCGGCCGGTGAGCACCGATGCCGCAAGCCGCACCCAGCAGCATCACCTCCGCATGTCCATCCGCTGTCCAGCCGACGGCTGTTGAGTTTGGAGCCGTCGTCCAGTCGGCCTCGCCGGTGACCGCTCGGGGCGCACCACCTGACGCCCGCAGGAAGAACGCTCTCGGGATCTCGCAATCACCGACCCACTGCGCTAGCAACGTGTCGGGCCGCGGTGCCAGGCGCCGACTAGGTTGGCTCTGCTCAGGCGTCATCCCCGAACGCTGGCCAGACGACGGTCTGTTCAGACGTCGCGTGGCTGGCGGATGGCACCAGCGATCTGCCGAAGGCGACGTAGGACGAGGGTTCGCAGCGGCGGTTCGGAGGCTTCGTAGTAGCCGTCCGGGGGATCGCTGGGGTTGACGTTCTTCTGCCTCGCCGGTCGGTAGCTCGCATCCGGCCGGTCGGAGTTCGAGCCCGGCGGTGGCATTGGCAAAGCCATCTCGACAAGAGTAGCCCGCGCCCCGCGAATCCGGGTGAACACTGGCCCAGGCGAGACGGCCGAGAGTTACTAAGGTCCTGCGGGCTCAATGGCGGGTTCGGTGCAATCGCGACTAAGGGTCACGCGGAAGAAGATCCTGGCGTTCCGACGGCGAGTCGGCGCGCTCGACGAGCGAATGCCGCAGGGTGCGGACTCACTGCGACGAGCGGCGTGGGCCGGCCTGCAGGACAGCATGCCGAGAGCCGCGTTGCTCTCGTTGCACGCCCGGGTCGACGGCGTCCGGTCATCGACGTGGGAGGATCCCTCGCTCGCCCAGCTCTGGGGGCCTCGGTACAGCACGTATGTCGTCCCGAAGCGGGACTTCGCGCTGTTTTCGCTCGGGAGGCTTCCCGAGAGCGCCAAGGGCCGCCTTCGGGCCGAGCGCATGGCCGAGCGGCTGCACGCCCATCTCGACGGCAGGCGGATGACGGACCGGGAGGCCGCGCGTGCACTCGGCGTCGGCAACGCGATCAGGTACGCGGCCACGACGGGTACGGTCGCGATCCGCTGGGAGGGCGCGCGTGCGCCGACGATCTGGACGGTCGCCGCTGCCAGGGTCGAACCGGCCGACGCCTGTCGCGAGCTCGCTCGACGCTACCTCCACGTCTTCGGTCCCGCGACTGCCGGCGGGTTCGCGCGCTGGGCGGGAATCCCCCGCGGGTCGGCGATCGAGGCATTCGCGTCGCTCGAGGGATCGCTGCTACCGGTCCGATCGCCGCTCGGCGACGAGTGGCTGCTCGCGGAGGACGAGCCGGAGATGCTCGCCGGCGAGACGGCCGCCGCGCCCGCACGCCTTCTGCCGAGCGGGGATGCCTACTTCCTGCTTGACGGAGCAGAGCGGGAGCTCCTCGTTCCGCGCGAGGACCGGCGGCAGCTTCTCTGGACGCCCCGCGTGTGGCCGGGCGCGCTCCTCGTCGACGGCGAGATCCGCGGAACCTGGAGACGGGCGCAGCACACTGTCCGGATCGATGCCTGGGTACGTCTCTCGAGTGCGGCGCGCGACGCGGTCGAGGCCGCGGCCGCCGCGCTGCCGCTTCCAGCGCTTGACCGGCCTGTCGAGGTGGTCTGGAACACATAAGTCGAATGCTGCGATCATCCTCGAGGACATGGAGCGGTTGGTCCCGGTAGGCACATACCCGACGCGGACCGAGGCGGAGGTCGTCGAGGGCCTGCTCGCGTCGGCCGGGATTGCCGCGTCGATCAGGGCAGACGATGCCGGCGGCGCCTATCCGTTCGTCTTGTCGGGCGGGGCGCAGGTGCTCGTCGAGGAGGGCGACGCCGAAGCGGCCCCGCAACTGCTGGCGGAGCAGACTGACGAGGCCGGACCAGGGGAGGCTTGAGCATGGCCGATGTAGTGCTTTTTCACCACGCCCAGGGGCAGACCGAGGGATTTCATGCGTTCGCCGACGAGTTGCGGGCCGCGGGGCACACCGTCCACACGCCGGATCTCTACGACGGGAAGACGTTCGCTTCGCTGGATGACGGGGTCGGCTACGCGCAGGAGGTCGGTTTCGGGACGATCCTCGAGCGCGGGGAACAGGCCGCAACCGACCTGCCGGCCGAGCTGGTCTACGCCGGCTTCTCGCTTGGCGTGATGCCCGCCCAGAAGCTCGCCCAGACGCGCCCGGGCGTCAAGGGAGCGCTCCTGTTCTCGGCCTGCTTCCCGGTCTCCGAGTTCGGGTCGTGGCCGCAGGGAGTCCCCGCGCAGATCCACATGATGGAAGGTGACGAGTGGGCGCAGGAAGACCTGCCCGCCGCGCGCGAGCTCGTCGAGACCGTCGACGGCGCGGAGCTGTTCCTGTACCCGGGTGACGGGCACCTGTTCGCGGACAGCAGCCTGCAGGACTACGACGAGGCCGCCGCCGCGCTGCTCCGCGAGCGCACGCTCGCGTTCCTGTCAGCCGTCGACTAGCTGAGCCTACTCGCGCCGTGCCTCGGCGACCGCCGTTCGGATACGGGCAGCGCCGTCGGAGAGGATCAGCTCGCCGTGCGGGATGATCACCCGCTCGATCGGGAGGTTGGCGAGGGCTTCGAGGGCGGGCAGCAGGCGAACGGGGTCGGCTTCGTCGACGAAGATGTGGAGCCGACCGCCGGTCCCGCTGAGGACGTCGCCGCTGACGAGCGTCGCGTGCTCGCGGATGAAGAAGACGACCTGGTCAGGCTCGCCGTCGAGCTCGATCGCCTCGACGCCCGGAGGTAGCTCGTCCGTCGTCGCCGGATTCGGGCGCTTGCGCCACGCAGCGTGCGATGGCGCCCACACGGACGCGCCGTAGCGCTGGACGAAGTCCGCGGTGCCTCGGTAGTGGGCACCCTGCGTGAGGAGCACGCGCACGGGCCTCCCTTCCGGGTCGAAGCCGTCGTCGGGCGGCAGGAACGGGTCGATCAAGGCGATCTCGTCGCCGGCGTCGTAGCGGACGACCGGGACCTCCTGCGGCCAGTCCTCGCCCGGCTCCCAGGCCGGGTGCGGCGAGAACCACCAGGAGAGTTCGCTCACGAGACCTACGACGAGGCGAGCGAGGCCGGGCGCTGCGCGCGACGGTACTCGACGTCGTAGCCGAGCTTCCGCGGGACCGCGAGCAGCGCGTCGAGGTCGAGGTCGATGCGGGCGCCGGCCTTCTGGGTGACCTCGTCCTCGATCGGCAGGTCGAAGTCGTCCGCGCCGTAGTCGAGGGCGCGGAAGGCCTCCTCGTTCTGCGTCAGCACCGAGGTGCGGATGTGCTCGACGTTGTCGAGGAAGATCCGCGAGAGCGCGATGTGCCGCCAGTACTCCTGCGGCGAGATCTCGCGCCCGCCGAACGCCGTGCCGTACGGCTTGTACGTCCAGCAGAGGAACGAGAAGAGCCCGCCGACCTCGTCCTGGAAGTCGCGCGTCCGCTGCAGGTGCTCGAGCCGCTCGTCGATCGTCTCGTCGAAGCCGATCACCATCGTCGCCGTGGTCTTCAGCCCGGCGTCGACGATCGCGCGCTGAGCCTCGAAGTAGTCGGCCACGGTGTACTTCCACTTCGCATGGCGTGCGCGGAAGTCCTCGGTGAGGATCTCGCTGCCGCCGCCGGTGATCCAGTGCACGCCCGCGTCGCGCAGCCGCGTGGCTGCCTCGGCGTACGAGATGCGCGCGCGGTCGGCGAGGAACACGAACTCGGCGACCGTGAGCGCGTAGAACTCGACCCGCTCCCCGTAGCGCTCGCGCACCGACGCGAACAGGTCGCAGTAGTAGTCGAGCGGCAGGCGCGGGTTGAAGCCGCCGTTGAAGCCGACGAGGTCGCCGCCGACGTCGAGCAGCTCGTCGATCTTGGCGAACACGTCCTCGCGCGTGAGCACGTAGCCGCCGTCCTGGTTCGGGAGGACATAGAACGCGCAGTAGTCGCACTGGGCCACGCAGACGTTCGTGTAGTTGATGATCCGCATGACCATGTAGGTCGCGTGGTTCGGCTCGTGATAGCGCGCGCGAACCGCCTGCGCGAGCCGCTTCAGCTCCTCGTCGGACGCCTCGTGCCAGAGGGTCCGGGCCTCGTCTACAGAGATCCGGCTCACAGGACGTCCATGAAGGAGCTGACCGAGAAGACCGCCTTGCCCACGCCCGGCTCGCCGTAACCCGGCGGCGGCTCGAGCCCGTGCCGCGCGAGCGCGTCGCGGTAGGCCTCGAGCAGGCGCACGTGGTACTCGAGCGGCGCGCCGTCCGGGTTGTCGCGGCCGAGGGGCGTCGTCGGCTCGGGGCACCAGGTCGTGAACCGCGGCGTGACGCCGTGGCTCATGAAGTAGTCGAGCCCCTCGACGGTGGAGGCGATCGCCTCGTCGATGGTCTCGAACCCGAACGGCCTCGCCAGCTCGACCCCGGCGACGAAGTTCGGGATCACGTTGGGCGGCCCGAAGACCTCGGCCGCGTCGAGGATCCGGCGGTGCCACTCCTCGCGGCCGACGTAGCGCTCCTTGCCCGGCGAGATCAGCGAGAAGAGCCGCTTGTCCCAGACCTCGTAGTTCGGGTGGTAGATCGAGATCCCATAGTCCTTGAAGCGCTGCGCGTCGGCCTTCGGCAGCGCCTGCGCAACGACCTTGCCGATCCAGCGGCCGGGGAAGCGCTCCTCGATCGCCTGCGCGTAGCGGCCGTAGAAGTCGGCCTCCGCGAGGCCGTCGACGGTCGAGGTGACGGAGCCGCCGGTGAGCGTGTACGCGTGCGTCGAGCCCTCGTCGTGGCGGTCGATCAGCTCGAGCGCCTCGAGCACGTCCTCGACCGGCTTCACCCCGGTGTACGGGCGGCCGGCCTTCTTGTGCTGGCGCCAGTTGTGGTTGATGTCGCAGAAGCCGCACTCCTCGTGCGCGCCGAAGTACTGGCAGAGGCGCAGCACGGTCAGGTAGATCAGGTAGCCCCACTCGATCGTCGGCGCGGTCTCCATCACCGTCTTGCCGTTGGAGAGCGTGTGCCGGTAGTACTCGGGCATCGGCGGCAGCGTGACCTCGGCGAGGTCGCGGCCGTCGAGCGAGAGACGGAGCCCGCCGTCCACGCGCGCGACGCGGTACGGGGAGGTCGGGTTGACGCGGACGGAGACGATCGTCCGCCGCAGGTCGTGTGGCCCACCGGTCAGCGCGATCTCCTCGGGCGGCCGCTGTGTCGCCGCGGCGCCGAGCTCGGTCAGCGGCTTCTGGTCGAACGAGAAGATGAAGTAGGACTTCGGCTTGACCGAGCCGTCGAGGTTGTCCGTCAGCGCCGCGTCGTCGAAGGCCATCCCCGTGCGGAGCAGATCCTCCTTGAGCACCGCCTCCGGGGGCACCCCGGGATAGCGCGAGATCAGCTCCTCCACGAGCCCTGTGCGGGTGTCGACGGTCGCGCTCACAGATGGAACCTACCCCCGCCCGCCCCCAAACGCTTCATTTACAGACTTCCGCTACCGTGGGCCGGGGTCGTGAACCGCCTAGTCGTCATTGCCGCCCTGCTGGTGGGTCTGGCCGCGGCCGTCTCAGCGCCCGCTGAAGCCGCCACGCAGGTTCTCATGCCCGGCGTCACCTACTCGCGCCAGGTGCAGTTCACCGCGCACGGGCCCGTGGTCATCAACGTCATGACCGCGCCGAAGCCCGGCGGGCTCTACTCGCTCAAGCCGGTGCTCGCCAACGGGACGATCCTCGGGCGCCAACGCGTGACCGCGATGCAAAAGGCGATCTCGTCGACCACGACCGTCGCAGGCGTGAACGGCGACCTCTTCAACTGGAAGGACGGGCATCCCAGCGGTTTCGTCCTGCAGGACGGCGTGATCAAGAGCCCGCCGATCAAGACGCGCTCGAGCATCGGCATCTCGTCGACCGGAGCGCTGAACGTCGCGCGGGTCGCGCTCTACGGCTACTGGCAGGGGCTCGGCAGCAGGCGGACGGTGTCGGTGAACCGGACGCCGATGGGCGAAGGCTCGACGCTGTACACGCCGGCTTGGGGTACGAAGACGCCGGTCGTGGCCGGCTCGACCGAGGCCGTGTTCGACGACTTTCCACCCGCGACGAGCGGAGGCGAGCTCGTCGGGACCGTGACCGCGCAGGCCACCGGCGGCGGCACGCCGATCCCCCCGAACGGCGCGGTGCTCCTCTCCATCGGGACCCAGGCGCCGAAGCTGGCAGCCGAGGCGACGCCGGGCACGCCGGTTCGCATCCAGCTCGTCCTGACGCCCGACTGGCCGTCTGCGGGGATCGCGGACGCGCTCGGCGGCGGGCCTGTGATCGTCCGGAACGGCAAGGCCGTCTACACCGCCGGCGAGGACTTCCTTCCTTCACAGCTCGGCCCGCGAGATCCGCGCACCGGCGTTGGCCAGCGCAAGGACGGGAAGATCGTGTTGGTCGCCGTCGACGGGCGCCGAAGCGGCTACAGCGTCGGCCTCACGAACTTCGAGCTCGCTCAGGCGCTCGTTCGGCTGGGCGCCGTCACCGGCTCGGCCCTGGACGCCGGCGGCTCGACGACGATGGCATTCGACGGCAAGCTGCTGAACCGCCCCTCCGACAAGGGCGGCGAGCGGGCGGTCAAGGAGATGCTCGCGGTCATGTACGCCGGCGTGTACGCGCCGCCTCCAACGCTCCCGGTGATCTCGCCGAACGGTGACGGGAAGAACGAGAAGCAGACGCTCTCGTTCAAGCTCGTCCGCCCCTCGACAGTGACCGCGAACCTGATCGACCCGACCGGGAAGAGCGTGTACAGCCTCTCCGGCGAGCGCGATCCGGGGATCTACAAGATCACGTGGCCGAGCAGCCCGAGCGCGAAACGGCAGGCGCAGGAGGCACTGGGCCGCTGGCGCTGGGTGATCGACGCGACCGACGACCAGGCGCAGCAGTCCTCGATCGAGCGGTCGTTCTGGGTCAACGACACGCTCGGCTTCCTGAACGTCGCGCCGAAGTCGGCGCGCATCGGCCCGAAGAGGGCGAACCGCGTCGTCGCCCGTTTCCGGCTCGCACACAACGCGCGGGTGGTCGGATCGGTCTGGACCAGGTCGGGCGTGCTGGTGCGCAAGCTCGGCACGTTCAAGCTGAAGGCCGGGACGCGCGGGCTCAAGTGGAACGGTCGCTATGCGAGCGGCCACTTCGCCTATCCGGGCACGTATCAGTTCAGGGTCTACGCGCAGAACGCCTACGGGCCCGTCCAGCTCTCCAGGACCTTCGGCGTCCGCCGCTAACGGCGCCGCCTCTCCCCATACACTCCGCGCGTGCTCGCCTCCCTGTCGGGCTCGATCACCTCCTTCGTCGGCAACCACGGCCTCTACGCCGTCTTCGTGCTGATGGCGATCGACGCCGTGTTTCCGGCGGCGAGCGAGCTCGTGATGGTCTACGCGGGCGCGCTCGCCTCGGGCGCGTTCGCGAGCCAACACGTTGTGCTGTTCGGAAACGACGTGACCACGCCGCTCTGGGCCTACGTCGCGGTGTGCCTGGCCGGAACGCTCGGCTACCTCTTCGGCTCCGAGGTCGGATGGTGGATCGGCTGGAAAGGTGGCCGGCCGCTGGCCGAGCGGCACGGCGGCTGGTTTCACCTCGGGCCTGAGCGGCTGGCCAAGGCCGAGCGCTGGTTCGACCGCTGGGAGGACCGGGCCGTTCTCTTCGGTCGGGTTGTCCCGCTTGTCCGCTCGTTCATCTCCGTGCCGGCCGGGATCTTCCGGATGCCGCTCGGCCGCTACACGGTGCTGACCATTCCCGGCTCGGCGCTCTGGTGCCTCGTGTTCGCGGGTATCGGCTGGGCGGTGGGCGCGAGCTACGAGAGCTTCAACCACGGGTTCGAGCTCCTCGAGGGCGTACTCGTGGCAGGAGCCGTGGCCCTCGCGCTGTACCTGGTAGTGCGACGGCGCTCAAAGTCAAACTAGACTCAAACCCCGTGCCCAATTCAATTCCGCTCGTCGACGTCAAGGCCCAGTACGAGCACCTGATCCCGCAGATCCAGGAGCGGATCGGGGAGGTGCTCGACTCCGGGGTCTTCATCCTCGGGCCGAACGTCCGCGCGTTCGAGGCCGAGGCCGCCGACTACCTCGGCGTGCCGCGCACAGTCGGCGTGGCGAACGGGACCGACGCGCTCGTGCTCGCGCTCGACGCGATGGGGATCGGCCCGGGCGACGAGGTGATCTGCCCCTCGTTCACGTTCTACGCGACCGCCGAGTCGATCGCCCGCCGCGGCGCGACCCCGGTCTTCGCGGACATCGACCCGGCCACGCTGAACCTCGATCCCGAGGACGTCGCCGCGAGGGTCACTGAGCGGACCCGGGCGCTGATGCCCGTGCACCTGTTCGGGCGCGTGATGCCGCTCGAGGGTCTCACCGAGCTCGGCGTGCCGATCGTCGAGGACGCGGCGCAGGCGTTCGGCGCAGAGGGCGTCGCCAGGACGGGCGTTCTCTCGACGTTCAGCTTCTTCCCGACCAAGAACCTCTTCGGCCTCGGAGACGGCGGGCTCGTGGCGGCCAACGACGACGCACTCGCCGATCGGATCACCCTGCTGCGCTTCCACGGCTCGAAGGAGAAGAAGGAGTTCGAGGCGGTCGGCTACAACTCGCGGCTCGACGAGCTCCAGGCGGCCGTGCTGCGGCTCTTCCTCCAGCAGATGGACGGCTGGACGCAGGCCAGGCGCGACGCGGCCGCGCGCTACGAGGAGCTCGGCCTGGGCGAGCTCTGCGAGCTGCCGGCCGACGAGCCCGGCCACGTCTACCACATGTACGTCGTCCGCTCGGCCGAGCGGGACCGCCTCGCCGAGGCGCTCGCCGCGGCCGGGATCGGCCACGCGTCGTACTACGTCACGCCGCTGCACCTCCAGCCCGCGCTGCGCTACCTCGGCCACCAGGAGGGCGCGTTCCCGGAGACCGAGCGGGCCGCGCGCGAGAACCTCGCGCTGCCGATGTGGGCGGGCATTCCGGCGGAGACGCAGGAGCGGGTGGTGGCCGTGATCCGCGAGGCCGCGGCCGTGCGCGCATGATTCCGATCAACAGGCATCGGATCTGGCAGCTGGTTGCGGACGGGCTGCTTGTCGCGTTTGCGTGGTGGCTCGCCTTCGAGCTCCGCTTCGACAACGGCATCCCGGTCTTCTACGAGACGCTCTTCCGCCGGTCGATCCTGATCGTGGTCGCGATCAAGCTCGTCGTCTTCGTCTTCTGCGGCTTCTACAACCGCTGGTGGCGCTACGTCTCGACGCGCGACATGTGGCGGATCGCCTACGGCGTCGCGCTCGCGAGCGTGCTGGCGGACGTCGCCGTCTACCTGATCTCGCCGGTGCAGAACGTGAAGCTGCCGCGCGGGATCGCCGCGCTCGACCTGCTGCTCTGCCTCGCGCTGATCGCCGGTTCGCGGCTGCTGGCGCGGACGCTGATGGAGCGGCCGTCCGGCGGCGGGCTCGTCGCACGCGGCAAGGAGGTGCTGGTCGTAGGCGCGGGCGATGCGGGACAGCTCGTCATCCGCGAGCTCCAGCGCAACCGCCAGCTCGGCTACACGCCGATCGGCCTCGTGGACGACGACCGCCGCAAGAAGAACCTCCGCATCCATGGCGTGCGCGTGCTCGGCACGACCGACGAGCTGCCGCACATCCTGCGCGACAACCGGCCCGACGAGGTGCTGATCGCGATCCCGTCGGCCTCGGGCGAGGCTCGCCGGCGGATCGTCACGATCACCCGCGAGAACAACGTCCCCGTGAAGACGCTGCCCGGGCTCTACGACCTGATCTCGGGCGAAAGCGAGCTCGCCGCGCAGATCCGGCCCGTGCAGGTCGAGGACGTGCTCGGGCGCGAGCCGGTCGAGGTCGACCTCGAGGCGAGCGCCGCGTACCTGCGCGAGCAGACCGTGCTCATCACCGGTGCGGGCGGGTCGATCGGCTCGGAGCTCTGCCGCCAGATCGCGAGGCTCGGCCCGCAGCGGCTCGTGCTCGTCGACCAGGGCGAGACGGCGCTGTTCGAGATCGAGCGCGAGCTCGTCGACGAGCGCGGCTTCGCCGCCGCCGTCCCCGTCCTCGGCGACTGCAAGAACGACACCAAGATGCGCCAGGTCATGGAGCGCTACCAGCCGCAGGTTGTCTTCCACGCAGCCGCGTACAAGCACGTGCCGCTGATGGAGGCGAACCCGCTCGAGTCGGTGCGCAACAACGTGCTCGCGACGCGGGTCGTGGCCGAGGCCGCGATCGACTTCGGCGCGAAGCGCTTCGTGCTCGTCTCGACGGACAAGGCAGTCAACCCGAAGACGGTGATGGGCCAGTCGAAGGCGCTCTGCGAGTGGATCGTCGAGGCCTTCGGCGCACGGGAGGACATCGCGACGCGCTTCCTCGCCGTCCGCTTCGGGAACGTGCTCGGATCGTCAGGCAGCGTCATCCCGATCTTCCGCCGGCAAATCGCGAAGGGCGGTCCGGTCACCGTCACGCATCCGGACATGACGCGCTACTTCATGACGATCCCGGAGGCGGCGTCGCTCGTCATCCAGGCCGGTGCGATCGGCGGCCGCGGTGACGTGTTCGTGCTGGACATGGGCGACCCGGTCAGCATCGTCGAGCTGGCGATGCAGATGATCCGCCTCTCGGGCAAGGAGCCCGACCGGGACATCTCGGTCGAGATCGTCGGTGCGCGGCCGGGCGAGAAGCTGCACGAGGAGCTCTGGGGCGAGGGCGAGTCGGTCGTCCCGACCCTGCACCCGAAGATCATGCGCGTGCGCGGGGCGATCGTGAACGCGGTCTGGCTCCAGGACGAGCTGGGCGAGCTGGAGCGGCTCGTCGGCGAGGGGGACACGCTCGAGGTCGTGACGCGGCTCGCCGGCATGATGCGCTCGCCTCTGCTCGTCAGCGCTCCGAGGCCGGTAGAAGAAGACACGCTTTCGGGACAGAAGCTGACCTAGGCTCGTCTGGGCCCGAGGCTAGGGTGGCTCGAGGCGAGTTCTCGAGGAGAGCAGGATCGTGCTGAATCCCACCTGGTGCGTTGGACGGTCGCGCCGGCAGAGCCGGCACGACCTCTTTGGTCGGCGTCGCAAGCGAGCGCCTTAGTGGACGGGGAGGCGATTCTCGACGGGTTGAATCCGGAGCAACGGCGTGCGGCCGAGGCAGTGCGCGGCCCCGTGTGCATCCTCGCGGGCGCGGGCTCGGGGAAGACGACGACGATCACGCGACGGATCGCCTGGCAGGTCGCGTCCGGCGCGGTCCGCTCGCACGAGATTCTGGCGGTCACGTTCACCGACAAGGCCGCGACCGAGATGCGCGGGCGGCTCGAGCGGCTCGGCGTGGAGGGCGTGGAGGCGCGGACGTTCCACTCGGCCGCTCTTGCGCAGCTGCGAAGGGCGCGCGGCGAGGGCCCTGGCCGGATCCTCTCGACGAAGGCGCTGCTCCTCCGGCAGGTCGGCAACACGCTCCCGCGGCCCTATCGCTTCCGGCCCGCAGGCGACCTTGCGACGGAGGTCGAGTGGGCGAAGAACCGCCGCCTGACGCCCGAGACCTACCGGCGCGGGTTGGGCAGCCACGAGCCGCCGATCCCGGCCGATCTCATGGCGACCGTCTTCCGCGAATACGAGCGCCGCAAGGCGGCTTCAGGGCTGATCGACTTCGAGGACCTGCTCGAGCTCACTGTCCGGATGTACGAGGAGGACGAGTGGGCGCTAGCCGCCCTGCGCGAGCGCTACCGCGCGTTCACCGTCGACGAGTACCAGGACGTGAACCTGCTGCAGCAGTCGCTGCTCGAGCTCTGGCTCGGCGAGAGCGAGGAGGTCTGCGCGGTCGGAGACGATTACCAGTCGATCTACGGGTTCACCGGCGCCTCGCCCGAGTGGCTGCTCGGTCTGGCCGCGCGGTACGCGTCCGCGACTGTCGTGCGGCTCGAGGCCAACTACCGCTCGTCGCCGGAGGTGCTGTCGCTCGCGAACCGGCTCGTGCCGCAGCTCGGCGGCGCGGAGAAGACGCTTCGGCCGACACGTCCTTCCGGGCCGGAGCCGCTCGTGCGGGGGTTCGCCTCGCCCGAGGACGAGGGCGCGTTCGTGCTCGATCGCGTGAAGGCGCTGGCGGCGGACGGCGTCCCCTACGAGGAGATGGCGGTGCTCATCCGCCTGAACGCACGCTCGGTCGACTTCGAGGAGCTCTTCGGCGAAGCGCGGATCCCGTTCCAGGGCGCGGCGTTGCTCGCGCGTGACGGCGCGAGGCAGCTCCTGAAGGCCCTGCGCGGCAGCTATCGCTTTCAGTTACCGCTGGCGGAGGAGGTGCGGCGGGTCGCGCGCGAGCAGGGGATGGCCGAGCCCGTCCCGGACGGCGTGGGCGAGCGCGAGCTCGTGCGGCAGGCCGACCTCGCCCGTCTATGCAAGCTCGCCGAGGAGTTCGACGACGGCTCGCGGACGGTCGAGGAGTGGGTTCAGTGGTTGCGCGCGCGCTTCGACCACGGCGCCCAGGGCGGCGTCCACCTGCTGACGCTCCACCGCGCGAAGGGCCTCGAGTTCGAGGCGGTCTTCATCCCGCGCGTCGAGGAGAAGGAGCTGCCATGCAAGCAGGCAATGCGCCTGCCGGGCGCGCTCGCCGAGGAGCGGCGGCTGCTCTACGTCGGGATGACCCGCGCGAAGCGCCATCTCGCGCTGACGTGGGCCGGGAAGCCGAGCCGCTTCCTGGCCGAGCTCGGAGTCGAAGCGTCGCCGCCAGCGCCGAAGGCGCGTGCGGAGGAATCGAGCGACCCGACGTACCTCGCCCTCAAGCGCTGGCGACTCAAGCGGGCCAGGGCGGACGAGATTCCCGCCTACGTCGTCTTTCACAACTCGACGCTGGCCGAAATCGCTGAACGCCAGCCGAAGACGATCGCGGAGCTGGCGTCGGTGCCAGGCATCGGCCCGGCCAAGCTCGAGCGGTACGGGCCTGAGGTGCTAGAGGCCCTCGCGAGCTGAGAGCAGGAGGCCGAGCATCTCGGCGGGATCGCGGCGAACGCGCTCGCCCGGGCCCTCGCGCTTGTGCAGGTCGAGCGCGCGCGGGTCGCTGAGCGGAATGAGCCGACCCTCGCGGATCAGCGACTCATCCACGCCGCCGAGCCGACCGCCGTACGTCGTGTAGACCGGGACGCCCAGCGCGACGGCCTCGCGGTTCATCGTCCCACCGGCCGAGACGACGAGGTCGGCGAGCGCGATCAGGCTCTGGCCGTCCACGGCCTGGTCCGGCACCTGCACCGACGGGAGGCCGAGGCCCCGGACGAAGTCGCGCTGCTCGGCCGTGCGCGGGAGCACGATCGCGTGCACCGAGTCGTCGCGGCCGAGGTGGTCGAGCACCTGCGGGAAGAGCGGGTTCGAGCGCCGGTGGTAGAGCGAGACGTCCGGCGGCGTGCGGACGACGACGAGCGTCCGCGCCGGGTCGATCTCGAACTGCCCGAGCGCGCCCGGGTCGGGCTCGAAGTCCGCGAGGTAGTACTCCTCCTTCAGTCCCGGGTACTGGCGCAGCTTCGGAGGCCGCACGCCGTAGCGCTCGAGCCGCTCCGGCGGGATCGCCTCCGGGACGACGACGCGCGTCGCGGCACGGCAGCCGAGCTGGTGCTGGAGCCACGCGAACTCGTAGTCGAAGGTCGTCGCGCTCGGGATTCCGAGCCGCCGCGCGGTCAGGGTCAGCTCGTGCGAGCCGTGGGCGAGGGCGACGTCGAACCGCCGACCGCGCGCCCAGCGCCGGAGCTCGTGCATCCGCGAGGTGAGCGAGCGGGCCTTACCCAGGCGCGAGCGGCCTCCGTGCCGGCCGAGCACGTCCGCCTCGATCCCGTGCAGCTCGAGCAGCTGCACCGTCTGTGCGTAGTCGCGGGAGGTGACTTCGATCTCCGCGCCTCGCTCGCGGAGCAGCCCCATCAGCGGCCGGAACACCAGCACGTGCGCCGGCGCGGTGATGTCGATCCAGACCCTCAGAGTCGCTCCACGACGCTGAAGCGGACCGCCGAGATCAGCGTGTCGGGCTCGATCGTGCGCTCGAAGAATCGCTCGTGGGCCTCGCGCCACTCCTGCACGGACTCGAATCCCTCGCCCTCGTCGCGCGCAAATTGGATGTCGATCTCGGACGCCGGGATCACGCGTACCTCCGTGACCTCGACGATCGCTCTGGCCACTCCCTGGGCGTCTTCGACCACGAAACGGTCACCGACCTCGGGCGTCGGGTCGTCCTCGAAGACGCCGTGGAGGCCGGCCGTGGCGGTCTTGTCACCGGCCAGCACGGCCTCGACGAGCCGTTGCCGCAGTTCCGTTCCGGGGTAGCCGAGCCCGAACTCGGGCAGGTCGCTCACTGGACGAGCGCCTCGAGGCGGGGCTCGCGCAGGGCCGTCGGCTCGCGCTCGACGTGGCGTTCGTGCCAGAGCGTGAACGACAACAGGCCCCAGAGCTGGCGTGAGAGATCATCCTGGCCGGAGACGTGGCGGTCGATCAGCTGCGTGACCGCCTCGGGCCGAAAGAAGCCCTGCCGCCGCAACCTCTCCGTTGAGAGCGTCTCGCGCGCGAACGGCTCGAGCTCACCCCTGAGCCACGCTGCCGCGGGAATCGAGAACCCGCGCTTCTTGCCGCGGACGATCTGTCTCGGCAACAGTGGCTCCACCGCCTTGCGCAGCAAGACCTTCTTGCGGAAGCCCCGCACGCGCTGCCTGGTCGGGAGCGCGAGGGCGAGGTTCGTGACCGCCGGGTCGAGATACGGCACCCGCGCTTCGAGCGAGTGCGCCATCGAGGCGCGGTCGGTCTTCACGAGCAGGTCGTCGACGAGGTAGATGCCGAGGTCGACGTCCTGCAGGCGAGCGAGCAGCTCGGCGTCCCCGGTCTCGGCGAAGCGTTCCCGGTAGAGGTCGACCGGGTCGAAGCCGTGCTCGCGGCCCGTGAGCTCTGCGCGGGCCTCGGGCGTGAAGATCTCTTTCCACGCGTGATGCCGCTCGAGCGGCGGCAGGTGTGCCGCGCGGACGAAGCGCTTCGCCTTGTAGTCGAAGCTCGCGCGCGCGCTCGAGCTCGGCAGCCGCTCGACGACCGGCCGCGCCAGCCCGGCGGCCCAGCCGACCCGCAGCGCGAGCAGGTCGGCCACGTACGTGTAGTAGCCGCCGAAGAGCTCGTCGCCGCCTTCGCCCGAGAGCGCCACCTTCACGTCCTCGGCGGCGAGCTGTGACACGAGGTAGGTCGGGAGCGCGGACGAGTCTGCGAACGGCTCGTCGAACGCATCGGCGAGCGCGGGCAGGAGCAGCGCCGCGTCGGGCTTGAGCACGAGCTCGCGGTGGTGCGTGGCGTACTGCTCGGCGACGAGCCGCGCGTCGGAGAGCTCGTCGAACGAGCGCTCCTCGAAGCCGATCGAGAACGTGCGGAGGGGCTCGGAGCTCTCCTCTGCCGCGAGCGCCGCCAGGGCCGCGGAGTCGATACCGCCGGAGAGCAGGACGCCGACGGGAACGTCCGAGACGAGGTGGGCGCGGACGGAGTCGCGCAGCCGCGCGCGCAGCTCCTCGATCAGCTCGGCCTCGTCGTCGTCCCGCAGCGCCTCGGCCGCTGCTGGCGCGGGGCGGGAATAGCGCTCGAGCCGGACCTCGCCCGTCTCCCAGACGAGCAGGTGGCCGGGTGGGAGCTTGCGCGCGTCGCGGAAGATCGTCAGCGGCGCCGGGATCGAGTTGAAGGCGAGGAACGCCTCGAGCGCGTCGAGGTCGATCTCGCCGCGCGGGAGCGCCCGCAGCTCGGAGGCGAACTCGAGCCCGTCGCCGTTCGCGCGGTAGTAGAGCGGCTTGATCCCGTACCGGTCACGCGCGAGGACGAGCCGCCGCTTCGGGGCATCCCAGAGCGCGACGGCGAACATCCCGCGCAGCCGTCGCACGAAGTCGAGCCCGTGCTCCTCATAGAGATGGGCGAGCACCTCCGTGTCGCCGTGTGATCGGAAGCGGTGTCCGGCTCGCTCGAGCTCGGCGCGCAGCTCGCGGTAGTTGTAGAGCTCGCCGTTCTGGACGACGTGGACTGTCGAGTCCTCGTTCGCGACCGGCTGGTCGCCGGTCACGAGGTCGATGATCGCCAGGCGGCGAGCCGCGAGGCCGACGGGGCCCTCGACGAACGTGCCGTCGCTGTCAGGGCCGCGGTGAACGAGCGTGGCGCTCATCCGCGCGAGCCGTTCGGGGTCCGCGTGACTCGCAGAGGAGACGATCCCGCAGATCCCACACACGCGCTTGAGTCTAGTCCTGGCGCCCGAAGAGCCCCCGCACGGATTGCGCGACGACGCGGGCTGCGGTCGTCGTGAGGGTGCGGAGGTAGAGCGGCACCGAGCGGTCGGCGATCCACTCGAGGTCGTGCGCGAGCTTCTCGGCCATCGACGTCTCGTAGCCGCGGCGGACCTGGGCGAACCCGGTCAGGCCCGGGCGCACGACCAGGCGCTGCCAGTAGGCCGGGAAGCTCTTCCGCGAGCTGCTCGAAGAAGCGCGGCCGGATCGGACGCGGCCCGACGAAGCTCATATCCCCGCGGAAGACGTTCCAGAGCTGGGGCAGCTCGTCGAGCTGCGTCGCGCGGAGGCGTCGTCCGAGCCGCGTCGTCTCCGCGCGGGTCCGCTCGACGAGCTCCTCGCCGAGGGAAGGGCCGAGCCGCTCCTCGGCGCCGGGCTTGAGCGTCCGGAACTTGAGCATCTGGAAGATGCGCCCGTCCTTGCCGACCCTCCGCCCGCGGTAGAAGAGCGGCAGGCCGCTCGTCAGTAGGAGGGCAACGGCGATCAGGAGCAGGAGCGGGACGGCGATCAGCAGGAAGAGCGCCGAGAACGCGATGTCGAGCAACCGGAGCTCGAGGTCGACACGGCGCTTGGGCGACCCGTTCCCCATCCCGGCGAAGCGCTCGATGAACGAGTCGCTCGGCCCCGGGTGCACCGAGGCCTCCGTGCGCGGCTGCGGGGTTGCCACCCCCGTGATGCTAGAGGGTCGGGCGCACGGCGAGAAGCCCGTCGGCCCTTCGCCCCTGAGTACGGTTCGCCCGGCCTCCTCCCCGAGGCGAGCGTAACGAGGAACCGCGCACGCGGGGGTGACGAAATCGTGCCGGAAGTGTGACTCCAGGCATAATCGATCCTTATGGATACGCGTCAGCTGGCTGCGTTCTGCGCAGTCGTCGAACGGAAGAGCTTCTCGCAGGCGGCGGAGCGGCTCGGCGTCACGCAGCCTGCGGTCAGCCTCCAGGTCCGGTCGCTCGAGAAGCGGCTCGGGCGCAAGCTGCTCGACCGGTCCGGCCGGAGCGTCGAGCCCACGGAGGCAGGCCTGGCCCTTTACCGCGGGGCCCAGCGGATGCTCGCGCTCGAGGGGCAGCTGCTCGAAGAGCTCCAGACGGGCGAGGAAGGCGAGCTCGGCGGCACGCTCGAGGTTGGCGCGTCCACGGGCCCGGGAAGCACCGTCGTCCCCGTGCTCCTCTGCGAGTTCCAGCGCCAGAACCCCGGCGTCGCGATCTCGCTCTCGATCTCGGACACGCAGACCGTCGTCGACCGGGTCGCCGAGCGCGAGCTCGAGCTCGGCGTTGTAGGAGCCTCGCGGCGCCACCGCGGGGTCGTCTTCGAGCCGTTCTTCCGCGACGAGGTCGTGCTCGTATGCCCGCCCGACCACCGGTTCGCGAACCGCACGATCGACCTCGGCGAGCTGCGCGAGGAGCCGCTGATCGTGATGCAGGAGGGCGCAGGAGTCCGGCTCGTGATCGAGGACGAGCTTCGCCGCGCGGGAACCCGGCTGCGCGAGCTCCATCCCAAGCTCGAGCTCGGGCTGCAGGAGTCGGTTCGATCTGCCGTCGCCGCCGGCTACGGCGTGACCTTCATCTCACGCGCTGCGGTCGAGGCCGACCTCGCCGCGGGAACGCTCGCCGTCGCCCGCGTCAAGGGGCTCGATCCCGCACGCGAGATCTCGCTCGTCCGTTCGGCCGGCCGCTCGCCGACACGCGCGGCGGAGGCGTTCCTGGACTTCGCACGGGAGCGGCTCGAGTGATCGTCCGCTGGGGGCTCCAGGGGCTCCCTGGCCTCCTCGCCGAGGTGGGGATCGAGCGCCCGTTCCTCCTCGCGAGCGACCGCTGGAATCGCCTCGACCTGCCCGCGAGCGGCCGTTGGACAGAGGTTCCTTCCGATCGGATCGACGACGCGGCTGCCGCCACGGAGGGCTGCGACGGACTGCTCGTCGTCGGCGGCGGGAGCGCGATCGACCTGACCAAGGCGGTCTCGTCGGCGTCAGGACTGCGCCACGTGTCGGTGCCGACTACGTACTCGGGCGCGGAGTGGACGACGTCCTTCGGCATCCGGAACCCCGGTCGCCTGATGCGCGGTCACGGGAGCGGGGCCCATCCGGCCGGGATCGTCTACGAGCCGAAGCTCACGCTCGACCTTCCGCGCGGCGTAAGCGGCGGCACGGCCATGAACGCGCTCGCCCACTGCGCGGAGGCTCTGTACGTCGAGGGCCACAACGCGGAGGCCGACGTGGAGGCGGTCGAGGGTGCAAGGTTGATCGGGGAGTCACTCCCGTTGGTGCTCGAGGACGGCCACGACCTCCAGACCAGGACGGTGCTCTTGCAGGGAGCGATGCACGCAGGTATGGCGTTTGGCTCGGCGGGGCTTGGCCTCGCGCACGCGATGGCGCAGGCGATCGGCGGCCGCTACGGGATCGGGCACGGGGCGGCGAACGCGCTCTGCCTCCCGCCGGCCCTGCGCTTCAACGAGCCGGTCGCCGGCGACGAGATTGCCCGCTTCGGCGAGGCCCTCGGCACCGACGACGCGCCCACGCGTTGCGAGGAGCTGGCCCGCCTCTCGGGCTTCGAGCGCCTGCGCGACCTCGGCGTCCCGGAGGACGAGCTGGACGAGGTCGCCGAGGCGGCGGCCGCGCGCCCAGGGGCGCTCGTCAACCCGCGCAAGGCAACCCCGGCCGAGGTCGCCGAGCTTCTGCGCAGCATCTGGTAGTCGCTAGCAGGCGCCGGCTGCCGGAGTGCCGCCAGGCCCGGCGAGGTGCATCAGGTTCTGGCCGCTTCCACTCTGGACGCAATACGAGGAGGCGTCCGCCCGCACCAGCGTGACCCCGAAGCCGCCCAGCGACACCCCGGCATAGGTGCCGTTCAGCGCGTGAGACTGCTCGAGGGCGACGCTCGCCTGCTGGAAGGTCACGCCCGCAGCGACCGCCTGCGCCCGGTCGATCTCGTGCTGGGCGCTCGAGCCGCTCGGTGAGTGCTGCAGCTGCGCGTTCATGATGAACCCGGCCACGCCGAGCGCGACGAGCAGCGAGATGAGGGAGAGGCCGCGTGCCATCTCCAATAGATCGGCAACGGCGGCAAGTCGCTCAAGCGCGGCGGGCGACGAACGAGAGGACCGTCACGCCCAGCTCCTCGAGCGTGTACCCGCTGCTGAACCGCGGCGCCAGCGGCAGGGCACGGAGCTCCGCCAACCCCTCCTCGCTTGGCCCCGAGGGCGTCTCGGAGACGACCTCGAAGCCTGCGTCGCGCACGAGCCGGAGGTAGTCGCGCGCACGGGTGCGGTTCTGGAAGTGGAGCGGCGAGTTGACGAGTCGCCAGGTGCGGTCGGAGAAGCGGAGGAAGTTGTAGCGTGAGAGCGAGCGGTCGAAGTAGGCGTAGTGGTCCTGGAGGTCGATCCGGCAGCTGAACGCTCCGCCTGGCCGAAGGAGCCGACGGGACTCGGCGAAGATCAGCGCCAGGTCGGGCTCCGGGATGTGCTCGCAGGTGTCGGTGCTCGAGACGAAATCGATCGACTCGGCCTCGAGGCCGGTCTCGCGGGCGTCGCGCGGGGCGAGGTAGGCGATCCCGAGCCGCTCCTCGAGCTCGGCCAGCGAGCCGATCGGCCCGCCGAGCGGCCGCAGCTCACGATCAGCCTCGGCCTCGAGCGAGCCCCAGAGCCGCTCGAACACGGCCAGCGACTCGTTGACGAGCTCGACCCGGGCGCTCGGGCGAATGTCGACCAGCACCTGCTTCCCCACGCCGAGGCACGCAAAGGAGAGCGGGATCGCGAGATCCCAGCCCGCGCCGAACTCGTAGAAGACGGCCTCTCCCGCGGGGGTGCTCGGCCCGTGCTTCTCGTACTCGCCGAGGTGATGCATCGCGCGCGCGAACTTGCGCCGGAAGACCGACTCGCCCGCGGGCAGGCTGTGCGCCACGTGCCGCTGGAAGAGGTAGTTGAGCCGCTCGCCCTCGGGTAGCAGGCCGAGACCGCGCTGAACCGCAGCTTTCGCCAGCCATCGCATCGGGCGGCGAGCATAGCCCCTGGCCTTGGAATAAGGCGAACTAATCCCTGGAATTAGCTAGACTCCGATGGTCGTGGCCGAGCGGCACACATTTGACGTGCTCGTCGTCGGGAGCGGCGCCTCCGGGTTGTCGGCTGCGGTGTCCGCCGGAAAGGCCGGCGCCCGCGTCGGGCTCGTCACCAAGGGAGCGCTGCAGTCCTGCAACTCTGCCAAGGCGCAGGGCGGCATCCAGGCGGCCTTCGGCGACGACGACTCGCCCGAGCAGCACGGCGAGGACGTGTGGCAGAGCTCGCACGAGACGGCTGACCGCCACCTCGTCGAGGTGCTGACGGGCGAGGCGCCGAGCGCGATCCACTGGCTCGAGGAGCACGGCGTCGAGTTCACGCGAGAAAACGGCGGCTACCGGCTCGCCCGCTGCGGCGGCGCGAGTCGCAAGCGCCTGCTCCAGGTCGGCGACCGGACCGGCCACGCGATCACGACGGCTCTCCGCGACGCGTACCTCGCCTCCGACGGCGAGGCGCTCCCGAACTGCCCGCTCGTCTCGCTCGAGCCCACGGAGAGCGGCTGGCTCGCGACCTGCCGCCGCAAGAACGGCGACGAGGTCGAGATCGAGGCGGCCACGGTCGTCCTCGCCGCGGGCGGGCGCTGCTACCGCGAGGCCGAGGAGCGCCACGAGCTCTCCACGAACCATCCCGGCGCGACGGGCGAGGTTACGCAGATCGCCCTGGATCTCGGCGCCGAGAGCCGTGACCTCGATGCGCTCCAGTACCACCCGAACGGCGGCGCGTGGCCGCCCACGATGCAGGGCTACTCGATTCCCGAGACGACGCGTGCCTACGGCGCGACGCTGCTCAACGCGGACGGCGAGGAGTTCACCGACCCGCTCGGCCCGCGCGACACCGTCTCCCAGGCGATCTTCGACGAGGTCGCGGAAGGGCGCGGGGTGGAGACCCCGGACGGGCGGCCCGCGGTGCTCCTCGACACGACGCGGATCGCCGAGCACGACGCCGAGATCTCACTGCCCTACATGCTTCGCCGCTACCGTTCGGCCGGAATCGACCCGCTCGGGCAAGCGATCCTGACTTATCCCGTCCTCCACTACCAGAACGGCGGCCTCGTCATCGATGAGCGGTCCGAGACGACCGTCGAGGGTCTCTTCGCCTGCGGCGAGATCGCGGGCGGCACTCACGGGCGCAACCGGATGATGGGCAACAGCCTCCTCGAGTGCACGGTCTTCGGCCGGCGCGCGGGCGCTGCCGCCGCGGAGAGGGCCGCGTGAGACGCCGCTTGCGGTGTCGATATCAGGCCGGGTGGGCTTTGCCCGCACGGCCGTCGGCAATGACCGGTCGATGCGCTTACCGTCAGGGGGAACAGCCATGAGCGTGGTGGCGACCGATCTGCGCCAGGCCGTCGAAGACGCGGCCGCGTACCTCTACGTCTGGGCGCTGAAGGACATCCCACAGGACCTGCGGGACGCGCTTGTGGCGGCGAGGGACCGCGAGACCTCGACTCCGGGCAAGCGCGTGCTGGAGACGATCGTCCGCAATGTCGAGATCGCCGACGACCAGAACAACCTCGTCTGCCAGGACACCGGGATCGCCGTCTACACGTGCCGGGTCGGCGAGGGCTTCCCGCTCCACCCGGCGCGGATCTACGAGGCGCTGAAGGCCGGCACCGAGCGGGCGACGCTCGAGCACCCGCTCCGTTCGAACGCGGTCCACACGATCACGCGCGAGAACACCGGCCCGAACACGGGCTACCGGCTCCCGATCGTGCACTGGGAGTTCATCCCGGACTGGGACGGGCTCGACGTCAAGTGCGTGCCCAAAGGGTCGGGCTCCGAGAACATGAGCTTCCTGAAGATGTGCGTCCCCGCCGACGGCGTGAAGGGGATCAAGAAGTTCGTGCTCGAGTCGATCGTCGGCGCAGGCGGCAAGCCGTGCCCGCCCGGGATCGTCGGCGTCGGCATCGGCGGCTCCGCCGACTACGCGATGTACCTCGCCAAGGAGGCGATCGCGCGTCCGATCGGAACCCGGAACGCCGATCCCCACGTGTCGCAGCTCGAGGATGAGCTGTACGACCTGCTGAACCAGACCGGCATCGGGCCGATGGGGCTCGGCGGCGACGTCACCGTCCTCAACTGCCACATCGAGCACGCCGACACGCACATGACCCTGAACCCGGTGGCCGTCAACTACCAGTGCTGGGCGGCGCGGCGAGCGAGCGCTCACATCTCCGCCGACGGCGCGATCGACTACGACCGGGAGGCCTGAGCGCGATGGCGACGCATGAGGTGACGTTCCCGATCACCGACCCCGAGGAGATCCTCAAGCTGCGCGCGGGCGACGAGGTCGTCGTCCAGGGGCACATCATCGGGATCCGCGACCGCACGCAGATTCGCATCTTCGACGAGGGGGTCGAGCCGCCCATGGACCTGCGCGGCGCGTTCCTGCTTCACACCGCGCCGGGCGTGCGCAAGCGTGAGGACCAAGGCGCCGCTCGCGGCGCCGACTCTCAGGAACGGCGGGCTTCGCCCGCGGTTCCGTCTGAAATGACCGGTCGGTCCGCTCCGAATCCGGCAATCTCGACCACGAAGTACGACCCGGTCTGCATCGGCACGACGACGAGCGCGCGGATGGTGCGCTTCACGGAGCCGCTCGGCGAGCAGTACGGCGTGCGCGCGATCTGTGGCAAGGGCGGCTTCCCCGACGAGGCGATCGAGCCGATGCAGCGGCTCGGGATGATCTACTTCGCGATCGTCGGCGGCGCGGCCGCGCTCGAGACGACGCAGATCGAGGAGATCGAGGAGGTCGCCTGGGAGGAGCTCATGCCCGAGTGCCTCTGGAAGTTTCGAGTCAAGGACTTCGGACCGCTGACGGTCGGCATCGACGCGCACGGCAACTCGCTCTACCACGACGTTCAAGCCGCAGCGCACAAGAAGCTGGAGGAGCTCTATGCCAAGCTTTGACGGATTCCTCGACCTCCCCCCACGCCCGGGCAAGCCGCGCGCCGAGGGCCTGACCCACGTCATCGACAAGGGTCTCAACCTGCGCGAGATCGAGGGCCTCTTCGACACTGCCGGCCAGTACGTCGACATCGTCAAGTTCGGCTGGGGCACCTCGTACGTCACCAACAACCTCGAGAAGAAGATCGCCCTCTACCGCTCGTTCGACACGCCGGTCGTCTGCGGCGGCACGCTCTTCGAGGTCGTCTACGCGCGCGGCAAGCTCGACGAGTTCCGGCGCTGGCTCCACGAGCAGCGCTTCTCCCACGTCGAGATCTCGGACGGAACGCTCGAGATCCCGCGCGAGCGCAAGCTCGAGCTGATCGCCGACTTCGCGCAGGACTTCACCGTGCTCTCCGAGGTCGGCTCGAAGGACGCGGAGGTCGTGTTCGCGCCCTACCAGTGGGTGGGATGGATCAAGGAAGAGCTCGAGGCCGGCGCCTGGAAGGTGATCACCGAGGGCCGCGAGGGCGGCACCGCCGGGATCTACCGGCCGACCGGCGAGATGCGCACCGGTCTCGTCGACGAGATCGTCCACGAGGTCGAGCTCGGCGACCTGATCTTCGAGGCGCCGACCAAATCGAGTCAGGCCTGGTTCGTCAAGCAGTTCGGCCCGAACGTCAACCTCGGGAACATCCCGCCTGACGAGGTCATCCCGCTCGAGACGCTGCGCCTAGGCCTGCGCGGCGACACGCTCAAGGAGGTCCTGCTCGATGGCGAGCGCGCCCCAACTGCCTGAGCTCGACTTCGAGTCGATGACGGCGGAGGACGTCCTGCGCTGGGCGTACGCCGAGTTCGGCGACCGGCTCTGCCTGACGTGCTCCTGGCAGAAGCAGTCGTCGGTGCTCGTGCACATGGTCTCGGAGCTCGGGCTCGACCTGCCGGTGATCGAGCTCGACACGCACCTCTTCTTCCGCGAGAGCTACGAGACGCGCGACCGGCTCGTCGAGCGCTACGGCGTGAAGCTGCAGCCGCCGCCTCCGCTCATCACCGTCGCCGAGCAGCACCGGCGCGAGGGCCCGAACCTCTGGGAGACCGACCCGGACCGCTGCTGCCACGTGCGCAAGGTCGAGCCGCTGCTGCACGCGCTCGAGCCCTACGACGCCTGGATCTCCGGGATTCGCCGTGACCAGTCGCCCAGCCGCTCGACGACGCCCAAGGTTCAGTGGTCCGAGCGCTACGACGTCTGGAAGGTGCACCCGCTCGCGGACTGGGACGAGAAGCGCGTCTGGGCGTACATCCACGTCAACGAGATTCCGTACAACTCGCTCCACGACGTCGGCTTCCGCTCGATCGGGTGCATTCCGTGCACGCGCCCGACGAGCCCCGAGGAAGAGGAGCGCGCCGGCCGCTGGGCCGGCTCCGACAAGCTCGAATGTGGCATCCACCTCGACACTCCCGTAGGAGGGACATGACCGACAACATCCACGCCGCCGAGCACCCCGAGTCCGATCGGGTCCGGCCCGGCGGCTTCACGCTCTGGTTCACCGGGCTCTCCGGTGCAGGCAAGACCACCATCGCGCACATCGTCGGCCCCGAGCTCGACCGGCGCGGCCTCGTCGTCGAGTACCTCGACGGCGACAACGTGCGCATGCACCTCTCGAAGGGCCTCGGCTTCTCGAAGGAGGACCGCGACACGCACATCGAGCGGGTGGGCTGGGTCGCGTCGCGGCTGACCCGGCAGGGAGGCGCCGTGATCACTGCCGCGATCTCGCCGTACGAGGAGACGCGTCAGCAGGCGCGCGACTGGGTCGAGCCGGTCGGCACATTCGTCGAGGTCTACGTCAAGGCGTCGGTCGACGAGTGCGCGCGGCGCGACGTGAAGGGCCTCTACGAGAAGGCGTTCAAGGGCGAGATCAAGGAGTTCACCGGCGTCAGCGATCCCTACGAGGAGCCGTCGAATCCTGAGCTCGTGATCGACACGGAGCTGCACTCGGCCGAGGAGAGCGCCGCGCTCGTCGTCGCCCGCCTCGAGGAGCTCGGCCTGGTCCCCGCCGGGGTAACGGTATGAGATGCCGCGTGCGGCGTCTCCATCAGGGCGCGCGGGCTTTGCCTGCGCGCCCGTCTGAAATGACCGGTCGACACTCTCGTCGTCAGGAGGTCGGTCGATGACCCTCCTCGACTCGCAGCCGCTGATCGCGCCGCACGGCGGGAGGCTCGTCGACCGCACCGGGCCGCGCCCGGCCGGCGTCGAGCGGCTCGAGCAGGTCGCTCTCACGCCTCGTGAGCTCGCGGACCTCGACATGCTCGCCACCGGCGCGCTCTCGCCGCTCGAGGGCTTCATGTCGCGGCACGACTATGGGCGCGTGGTCGAGGACATGCGCCTCGAGCGCGGGCTGCCGTGGGCGCTCCCGGTCTGCCTCTCCGTCGAGCGGTCGCCCCAGGGCGATGAGGTCGCGCTGACGGACGAGAGTGGCCGCGCCCTCGCGGTGCTCGAGGTCGACGAGGTCTACGAATACGACAGGGAGCGCGAGGCGGAGCGCTGCTTCCGGACGACCGACGAGGCGCATCCGGGTGTCGCGAGGCTCTACGCGCAGAAGCCGCTCTACCTCGGCGGCCGGGTGACCGTCTTCGAGCGGCAGGAGCCGGCGTTCCCGGAGCTCGCGCTCGACCCGATCGACACCCGGCGCGCCTTTGCCGAGCGCAGCTGGAAGCGGGTCGTCGGCTTCCAGACGCGCAACCCGATCCACCGCGCGCACGAGTACCTGACGAAGGGCGCGCTCGAGACCGTCGACGGGCTCCTGATCCATCCGCTCGTCGGCGAGACGAAGTCGGACGACGTGCCCGCCGCAACGCGCGTCGAGTGCTACCGCGTCCTCATCGAGAACTACTACCCGGCCGACCGCGTGGTCGTCTCCGCGTTCCCCGCGGCGATGCGCTACGCCGGCCCGCGCGAGGCGATCTGGCACGCGATCTGCCGCAAGAACTACGGCTGCTCGCACTTCATCGTCGGCCGGGACCACGCGGGCGTCGGCGACTACTACGGCACCTACGACGCGCAGCTGATCTTCGACGAGTTCGAGCCGCACGAGCTCGACATCGAGCCGATGTTCTTCGAGCACGCGTTCTTCTGCCGCGTCTGCGGCTCGATGGCGACGCCGAAGACCTGTCCGCACGGCGGCGACGACCACGTCTTCCTGTCGGGGACGAAGGTTCGCGAGCTGCTGGCTGCGGGCGAGCTCCCGCCGGTCGAGTTCTCTCGGCCCGAGGTGGCCGAGGTGCTGATCGCGAGCTACCGGGGCGGCTAGCGCCCTAGGCTGTGACCTGGCAGTTCACACTCAGCGGCTTCCTGATCGGCGCGCTCGTCGGGATGACCGGTATGGGCGGCGGCTCGCTGCTGACGCCGATCCTGGTCATCTTCTTCGGCTTCAAGCCGACGCTCGCCGTCGGGACGGACATCCTCCACGGCGCGATCTTCAAGAGCTTCGGCGCAGTGAGGCACAGGCGGCTGGGGACGGTCCATGCGCGTCTGACGTTCTGGATGTTCCTCGGCTCGGGGCCGATGTCGCTGCTGGGCGTCGCGGTGGCCACCTGGCTCTCGCACCACTCGAGCAGCGCCGAGTCGATCGAGTCCTACGCCATCGGGGGGGCGCTCGTGATCGGCGGGATCGGCCTCGTTGCGAAGACGTTCGTCAAGATCGGCGTGCAGCCCGACGACGCGCCGTTCCTGCTCGAGCGGCGTGACCGCCTGATCGCGTTCACGCTCGGCGCCGTCTGCGGCTTCGTCGTCGGCCTGACGTCGGTCGGCAGCGGCACGTTCTTCGGGCTCGTGATGGTGATGGTCTTCCCGCTCACGCTCGCGAAGATCGTCGGCACCGACATCTTCCACGCGGCCGCGCTGCTGTGGGTCGCGGGCTTCGGCCACCTCGTTGCGGGGAACGTCGACCTGCACGCGATGGCATGGCTGCTGACCGGCTCGATCCCCGGGATCCTGCTGACGAGCCACTTCACGTTGAAGGTGCCCGACCGGGCGTTGCGGCTCGGCCTCGCGTGCGTGCTCATGCTCAGCGGGATCAAGCTGATCGACTTCGCCGGCGCGACGTACGTGATCGCCGTCGGTGCCGTCGTGGCTGCGATCGGATTCGCCCTCTGGGGCCTGGTCGCCCGTCTCGGACGCCGGCCACGTCCTGAAGTCGCGCCTAGAACGGGAAGCGGGTAGCCAAACCGCCCGTCTGAAATGACCGGTCGAACCGGTTGACGGTTGCGAAACCGCACTAGGATCCAGCGGGCTATGCGGCTTGTCTGGGTCAGCTTCGACGTGATGGGCCGGGACTGTCTCGCCGCGGCCGCGGAAGCGGGTGCCGAGGTTGCCGCGGTCGTGACGCTGCCCGGGCCGATCGACCGGGACCGGTCGGGCCAGTGCTCGTTCGACGAGATCGCTGAGCGGCTCGGCGCGCGGCTGATCGAGACAGCCGACATCAACTCGCCCGAAACCGTGGCCGCGGTGCGCGAGGCCGACCCGGACCTGATCTTCGTGGTCGGCTGGTCGCAGCTCGTGCTGGACGAGTTCATCGGCATCCCGCGCCACGGCGTCTTCGGGATGCACCCGACGCTGCTTCCTCGGCACAGAGGCCGCGCCGCGATCCCGTGGGCGATCCTGGGCGGGCTCGCGAAGACCGGCGTGACGCTGTTCGAGATCGCCGACGGGACCGCCGACTCGGGGCCGATCGTCGGCCAGGTCGACGTGCCGCTGGCCCACGACGAGACGGCCACGACGCTGTACGACAAGGTGACCGAGGCGCACGTCGAGCTCGTGCGGCGGTTCGTTCCACAGTTGCTGGACGGCACCGCGCCTCGCACGCCCCAGGACACACGTCGCGCGAGCGCCTGGCCGAAGCGCACGTCGGCGGACGGGATCATCGACTGGGAGACGCGTGCGCCCTATCTACACGACTGGGTTCGCGCCCAGACCAGGCCGTATCCCGGCGCCTTCACGTTCCTCGGCGACGAGCGGGTGGTCGTCTGGCGCGCGCGGCCGGTTCAGCTGGAAGAGGCGGCGCCGGCGGGCACGGTCGTCGGCCGGGACGGGGAAGACGCCATCGTCGCGTGCGGCGAGGGCGGGCTCGTGCTCGAGGAGGTGGAGGGCGTGGCCGAGGTGCCGGTCGGCGCGCGGCTCGGATGAAAGTCCTCGTCTTCGCCGCGCACCCCGACGACGAGGTGCTCGGCATGGGCGGCACGCTCTGCCTGCACGCGGCCGAGCGCGGCGACGAGGTACGCGTCGTCTGCGTCACCGATGGCAGCTCGACGCAGTACCCGGACGATGTCGAGGCGCGCGCGCAGAAGGACGACGAGGCGAAGCGCGCCGCGGCCGTGCTGGGCGTGACCGACTACGTCCACCTCGACCTGCCGGACATGCGGCTCGACACGCTGCCGCACGTCGAGATCAACCGCGTCGTCGAGGAGCACGTCCGCGAGGTAGGGCCGGAGGTCGTCTACACCGCTCACCCGGACGTGAACCGCGACCACCGAGCACTGTTCGACTCGGTCGTGGTCGCGACGCGCCCGACCCCGGGCCAGGCCGTGCGCCGGGTGCTCACCTACGCGCCTACGTCGAGCACGGAGTGGACGCCCGCGGCGACGAACTGGTTCGTCCCGAACTGGTTCGTCGACGTGACCGCGACCCTGGAGCGAAAGCTCGAGGCCTTTGCATGCTTCGAGACCGAGTGGCGCGACTACCCCCATCCACGCAACGACCGGGCGCTCCGGGCACACGCCGAGTTCTACGGCGCGAGCGTCGGCTGCGAGTACGCGGAGCCTTTCGTCCTGGTCCGAAACGTCGTGCGTGCCTAGCAGCGTGAGTCGCTACGGGCGAATGAATCGACTCGTCGCTTCAGACGGATGCGCGGCTTTGCCGCGCATCCTGAAGCTCGGCGTCGCAAGCGCCACCGAGGGCGCGAGCCTCGGCCGCGAGTCCCCCGAGCCTTTCGTCCTTGTCCGGAATGTCGAAGCGCCCTGACCGCCTGCGTGCGGCGCGCGTGCTGGTGGCGATCGTCGTCGCCGTGCTGCTCGGCGGGAGCGCCGCTGCCTTCGCGCTCACCGAGCAGCTGAAGCTCGAGCGCAGCCCTGTCTACCGCACGCACGTCGGGAAGCTGCTCGGGCCCAACTGCAACTGCGCGCTCCGTCGGATCCCGATCCAGTTCGTCCTGCGCAAGCCCGGCCGCATCAGCCTGGTCGTGGTGGACTCGGGCGGCCACGTCGTGCGCACGCTGCTCGGCTCCGGCGTACGGCCTAGGGGCCTGCAGACGTTCAGCTGGAACGGGCGCGACGATGCGGGGCAGGTCGTGCCAGCGGGCACCTACAAGCCGCGGCTGCACCTCTCGCGTGAGCACCGGACGATCCTGATGCCGAACCCGATCACGGTCGACCCGACTCCGCCGCGGATCACGGGTGCGTCGCTCTCGCCGCGGGTCTTCTCGCCGGACCGCGACGGGCGGCGCGACATCGTCCGGATCCACTACAGGGCGACCGAGCCGTCCCGCGCGCTCGTGTACGTGAACGGCCGGCCGCGCGTAAGGACCAAGCGCTACGCCGAGACCGGTGTCGCGCGCTGGCTCGGGACCGGGCGGCCCCCAGGCCGGTACAGGCTGACGCTCCGAACGATGGACCTCGCCGGGAACGTCTCTGCGCCCGTCGATCTCGGCGTCGTCCGGATCCACTTCATCTCGGTGGGGCCGCACGTCCAGCATGTGCGCGCGAAGGCGCGGATCGGCTTCCGCGTCGTGACCGATGCGAGGACGTACCGGTGGCGACTGGGACACGGCGGCGGCGTCTCGCGGCCGGGGCTGCTGATCCTGCGAGCGCCCGCGCAGCCGGGCCGCTACCGGCTGGTGGCGACCGCCAACGGCCACACTGCCGAGTCGGTCCTGTTCGTGGAGGCCGGCGCGTGAGCTCCGAGCTTGTGCGGATCGCGGGGCCGGTCGGCGCTGCCGGGCTCGTCGTGCTGCTGCTCGCCCCGACGCGCACCTACCGCCTTGCCGGGCTCGTGGCATGGGCCGCCGGTCTCGGCGCGCTCGCCGTCTACCTCAAGCCCGGCGGACACGCCGCGCTCCTCGGAGCGGCCGCGGTCGCGGGGCTCGTCCTGGCCGGGGTCGGGGCCGCGCTCCTCGTCCGCTGGCCGTGGCTGCTCGCGCTCGCGGTCCTGGCGTGCGTTCCCGCTCGGATCCCCGTCTCGGTCGGCTCGACCGACGCGAACCTGCTCGTCCCGCTCTACGGCGTCGTCGCGGCCGCTGCCCTCGCGCTCGCGTGGGAGCTCCTGAAGGGCGACGACAGGTCACGAGAGCTGGGCCCGGTTGCGCTGCCGCTGGCCGCGTTCGTCGGCTGGAGCGGCCTCTCGCTCGCCTGGGGCACCGACGTGCGCCAGGGCTCGATCGAGCTGCTCTTCTTCTACCTCCCGTTCGGGCTGCTGGCCGTCTCGCTCTCGCGCCTGGACTGGCGGCGCAACTGGGCGCGCGTCCTCTACGGCGAGCTGATCGTGATGGCGCTCGTGTTCGCGCTCGTCGGGATCGAGCAGTGGATCAACCGCGACATCTTCTGGAACCCGAAGCTGCTCGTCGGCAACACGTACGCGCCGTTCTTCCGCGTCAACTCGGTCTTCTGGGACCCGTCGATCTACGGGCGCTTCCTCGTCGTTGCGATCCTGGCGAGCCTGGTCGTCGCGCTCTTCTCACGCTCGCCGCGGGCCGTGATCGCCGCGCTGATCGCGATCGCCGGGATGTGGATCGGGCTGCTCTTCTCGTTCTCGCAGTCGAGCTTCATCGCGCTGATCGCCGGGCTCGTCGTGGCCACCGCCTACGCCTGGCGCTGGCGCGCGCTGATCCCGATAGGCGTGGCCGCCGCGGTGTTCCTCGTCGCCGTCGTCGCGGCGCCGAACGTGAGGCACGCCGTCACGAACCACGCCGACGGCGGCCTCAATCGTGTGACCAGCGGGCGGTCGAAGCTCGTCTCGAACGGCGTCAAGATCGCGATCCATCACCCGGTCGTCGGAGTCGGGATCGGCGGCTTCAAGCACGCGTACGCGAAGGAGGCGGGCCTGCGCGGAAGGGAGCCGGCCGCGGCCGCTTCACACGACACGCCGATCACCGTCGCCGCCGAGACGGGCATCGTCGGGATCGCGCTCTTCGTGTGGCTGCTCGTCGCGGGCTTCCTGTTCACGTTCCGCCGGGCCGGCCACGACCTCGCGGGGATGGCCGCGCTCGTCTTCGGGCTCGTGCTCGTCTCGATCGGCGTGCACAGCCTGTTCTACAACGCGTTCTTCGAGGACCCGACCGTCTGGGCCGCGCTCGGGCTGGCCGCGGTCGTCTCGCGGCAGCCGAGGGCGCCGCGCAAGCCGCCCGGCTCAGCGGGCGGGCGTGACGAGCGCCCGCAGCCGCCGCAGCTCGATCGGCAGGTAGAACCCGAGGGGCAGCAGGACCAGCGGGTAGACGGCCGCCAGGGCGATCGCTCCCGCGAGCGGGACGTCGAGAGCCTTCCCGAGCGCGGTTAGCCCGGCCGAGACGGCGACCACGAGCGCGATCCGGCGCCACTGGTAGCCGACGCGGAAGACCTGCTGCGCGCGCACCGTCATGCCGAGGAACATCACGGTGTAGGCGACGAGGGTCGCGGCCGCGGCGCCCATCATCCCGTAGGGCGGGATCAGCACCAGGCAGAGCCCGATGTCGACGGCCGCGCCGATCCCGGTCACGACCCAGTTGAACTGCGTCCGCTTCGCGCGGCCGATCCCGATCGACATGACGTTGAACGCGATGAAGGCCGTCCCGCCGAAGACGAGCAGCGGCACGACCTCGGAGGCCTTGTAGAAGCGCGGTCCCGTCAGCACGCGGACGATCCAGGGCGCGAGCAGCGAGAGCGCAAGCGAGGCCCAGCAGCAGATGTAGAGGACGTAGGTGAGCACGAACGCGTACGTGCGCTTGGCCTCGGTGTCGTCCTCGATCGAGTACGCGAACGCGGGCCAGGCCGTTCGGAGCGCGATCAGGAGCAGTAACAACGCGGACGAGACGCGCACGCCGACCGAGTAGAGGCCGACCTCTGCCGCGTCCTTGATTCGCAGCAGCAGGAAGCGGTCGGCGAAGTCGATCGCCCAGAGCGCCAGCCCGGACGGGACGAGCGGGAGCCCGAAGCGCTGCATCTGGCGGAAGAGCGGCCGGTCGAACTCGAGCCCGAGCTGGAAGCGGCGGTAGGCCAGCAGCGCGAAATAGACGCCGAGCGTGCCGGTGAAGTTGCCGACGATCACGCCGATCGCGCCCTTGTGCAGGACGGCGACGAGCTCGATCGTCGCGCCGACCGTGACGACGACGTTGACGAGCGTCGCCGCGACGTAGGCGGTCGACCGCTCCTCGACGCGGAACAGCGAGGTCAGCTGCTCGTAGTTCATCTGCGCCCACACGAGCACGAAGGCCGCGCGCACGAGGTTCGCCTGCGAGGGCGTCGAGAAGAGCCAGTCGGAGATCTGCGGCGCCAGCACCGAGCCGAGCACGAGCGCGAGCGTCGCCATCCCCATCGTGAACCAGAAGGAGGTGCGAACCACCCGGATGCGGCCGCGCTCGTCCTCCGCGTCGAAGTAGAAGCGGAAGAAGGCCATCGAGATCCCGGCGCGGAAGACGATCACCAGCACGACCGAGAGCGCGATCAGCGTGTCGACGCGTCCGAGCTCCGCCCGCGTCAGGTAGCGCGTGACGATCGGGAGGAGGAAGAGCCCGATCAGCCGCGCGACGACGGCGCCGAGGCCGTAGATGGCCGAGTGCTTCCCGAGCCGCCAGAGCTGCTTCCCTAGCACGCCTGCAGTTTGCTGAATCGGGACGCCGGTACACTCCCGCGCGTGGCGCTGAGCGGAAAAACGATCCTGATGACGGGCGGCGCGGGGTTCATCGGGACCTCGCTGGCGCGTCGGCTCGTCGGCGACAACGAGATCGTCGTCCTCGACAACCTGCACCGCGACTCGCTGACGGGGACCGACCTCGCCGAGCACAAGAATCTCCACTTCGTCCAGGGCGACGTGCTCGACCTCGACCACCTGCGGGAGCTCACCAAGGGCGCGACCCACGTCGTCCACATGGCGGCGATCGCCGGCGTCGACAAGGTGCTCGAGAGCCGGGTGCGGACGATGCGCGTGAACCTGATCGGCACCTACAACGTGCTCGAGGCGGCGCAGGAGGCGGGCACCATCGAGCGGCTGGTCGACTTCTCGACCAGCGAGGTCTTCGGCACGCACGCGTACAAGGTCGAGGAGACGCACGTCACCTCGCAGGGCTCGGTGGGCGAGGCCCGCTGGACGTACGCGGTTTCCAAGCTCGCGGGCGAGTACCTCGCGCACTCGTACTTCGACGAGTTCGGCCTGCCCGCCGTGTCGGTGCGGCCCTTCAATGTCTACGGCCCGGGCCAGGTCGGGAGCGGCGCGATCCACCACTTCACCGTGCGCGCGCTCGCGGGCGATGAGCTCATCATCCACGGCGACGGCTCGCAGATCCGCGCCTGGTGCTACGTGGACGACGTCGTCGAGGCGCTGCTCACGATTCTCGAGAGCGACGAGGCGGTCGGGCAGGTCTTCAACATCGGGAACCCGCGCTCGGTCGTGACGGTGTTCGACCTCGCGGCCAGGATCTGCCGGCTGGCGGGCTCCGAGTCGGAGATCGTCTTCAAGCCGTTGCACTACACGGACGTCGAGATGCGGATCCCGAACGTCGACAAGGCCCGGAAGCTGCTCGGCTGGGAGCCGCAGGTCGACCTCGACGACGGTCTCGCGCGCACGATCGGGTGGTACCGCGAGCGGCGACCCGTGCAGAGCCTGGCTCCATCCGCGTGAGACTCCTGCTGGTCGCGGCGGCGGCTGTCGCCGTCGCGGTTGCCGTCCCGGGAGCAGGCGCACAGGGGCAGCCGCCGCTCCGGTTGCTCGGCTACGGGCCCGCCGTGATCAGCCCGAACGGCAACGGCATCCACGACGTGCTGCACATGCGCGTGAGGGCTCCGGCCGGATCGGTGCTCGGCCTGCGCGCGTACTTCTGGGGCGGACGGCTCCACGGCTGGCACCGGATCAGGACCGGGGTCACCGTGACCGCGACGAGCGGGACCACCGAGCTGAGCTGGGACGGGACGAACCTGCTCGCCGGCCGACCGGTCGGCGACGGGAGCTACCTGGTAACAGTCTGTTACGACGATCCCGGGCACGCGCTGCCGCCGGTGATCCCGCCTGCGCAACAGCGGCCGGGCGCTGCCGAGGCAACCGTCTCGCAGCCTCCATGGCACACGTCCGGGTGCCTGCCGAAGCCGCGGGCGGTCAGGGTCGAGCGGCTCGCCGCGTACGTCGACTCGACGTCGAGCTTCTCTCCCGGCCAGCGGCCGCCGCTCGTGGTCTCGGCAGACGGGGGCAAGGCGACGGTCCGCCTCGAGCAGGACTGCTCGGGCCGGACCTTCGCGAGCGGCGCGATTCCGCGCGGGATCAGCTCGGGCCTCTACCACTACCTCGTGACCGACCCGGCCGGGGACGAGTTCGAGGCGCCGCTGGTCGTCCGCAACGGCCGCTTCCCGCTCGACAACCCGCCACCGCACACCGCGCTCTTCGTCTGGCCGTACCTGACCTGGCGCGCGTACAGCGCCTATGACGCCGACCTCAACGGGATCCCGGACACGTGGTACCAGTGGTGGCGCCAGCGGCGGGTCTCGTTCGTCGGGCCCCTCCTGCAGCGCGGCGAGGAGGACGACCACGAGGCAGCGGCTCCCTTCATGCGCTGGGTCTGCGCGCGCGCCAACCTGCGCTACCAGAGCGTGACGGACGTCGAGCTGCGCCACATGCCGCTCTCGACGCTGAAGCGCTACGCGGCAGTCGTCTATCCCGGCCACAGCGAGTACTACCAGCCCGGGACCTACTACCTGCTCCGCCGCTACCGCAACCAGGGCGGGCACCTCTTCATCCTCCAGGCCAACCCGTTCTACCGGCCGGTGCGGATCGATCGGAAGCACAACGCGGAGACCCTGCTCGACTTCGACGCCCGCAGCGCGAACCGCTCCGACTTCGGGCTCGCGGGCGTCGGCTACGACGGCTGCTGCTTCCCGCGCTCGCGGGCGGGGCCGTACGTCGCCGCCTCCGGCCGTGACTTCGAGCGGGTGCGTTGGCTCTTCCGCGGGACGGGGATCGGGCCGGGCGACAGCTTCGGCTACGCAGGCTCCGAGAGCGACCGGATCGACCCTGGGCTCACGCCTCGCAACCACGTCGTCGCGGCCGAGGCGATCGTTCCCGGCAAGTTCGGCGTGATCAACGCAGCGCTCGTCTGGTCGCGGGCGGGCCGCGGGGAGGTGCTCGCGACGGGCAACTACGACTTCCTCCGCATGGGCAGGGGCATCACCTGGAAGCTGCTCGACAACGTGTGGCGCAGGTTCGTCGGCTAGGCGTACTCGCCGCCGCCGTCCTGCTCGCAGGCTGCGGCTCGTCCTCGCCGAGCCCGCCTAAAGGAGGCCCGACGCTGCGGCTGGCGCTGCCTGTCATGCCGAGGACGCTCGATCCCGCGCGCGCCGCCGACCTGTCCTCGCTGAACGTCGCGCACGAGCTCTACGCGGGGCTGACGCGCTTCTCCGGCCGCGGCGTCCAGCCCGACCTCGCCGAGTCGTGGGAGCACAACGCGGACGGGAGCGTCTGGACGTTCCATCTCCGCAAGGGCCTGCGCTGGAGCGACGACCGACCGATCCGTGCGCAGGACTTCCGCGATTCCTGGCTCCACGCGCTCGATCCGAAGACCGGCTCGGCCTACGCGCGGGCCGAGATGGGGAACGTCCGCGGCGCGCGCCGATATCACGCGACCGGGCGCGGGGAGGTCGGCGTCGAGGCCGTCGACGACCGTACGCTGCGCGTGACCCTCGAGCATCCGGTGCCCTGGCTCGACGAGCAGGTCGCGTGGCCCGTGTTCTTCCCGAGGCCGCCGCGCGCGAGTGCCTTCAGCGGCCCGTTCCGGCTCGTCTCCGACAGCGGCGGCCGCCTCGCCCTCGAGCGCAACTTCAACTACTGGAACGTGGCCGCCGTCAAGCCGAGCCGCATCATGCTGAAGACCTCCACGAGAGGCGTCGACGGGATCCTCCCGCGAAACGTCGCGCCGCCCGGATTCCACTGGGTGCAGACCGCGCGTGCGCCCGGCGGGTGGCGCGAGCTGCCCACGCTTGCGGTCGGGCTTCTCTGGCTCGTCACGCGCGACACGCCGCTCGTCGACCCGAACGCGCGTGAGTTCGTGTACCGCTCGATCCTCCAGTTGCAGCCGAAGCCCGGCCCGCTCGTCCCGCCCGCGATGCCGGGCGCGGCGACCGTGAACGAGGGAAGCCCGAGACTGCGCGATGTCTCGGCCCAGCCGCCGCCGCTGACGCTGGCCTACACCGTCCAGGACGCAACGGGTGCGCGGCTTGCGGCGCGGATCCGCGACCGCCTCGGCGAGGACGGCGTCCCGGTCACGTTGAGGCCGGTTCCCACGCTCACGCAGCTCGTCCGCCTGGCGGGCCCGCCCGCCGCGCCGGGGGTCGACCTCGTGCTGCTCGGCTGGAGCTCCGAGTTCTTCGACGCGTACAACCTCCTCGACCTGTTCCCGTGCGGGAGCGCGTTCAACGTCGCGCGCTGGTGCGATCCCGCCTACGACCGGGCGATGATGCGAGCCGTCCGCACGCTCGACGACGAGGCGCGCTGGCGGCTCGAAAACGAACTCGCGGCAAAGGTGGAGGACGCGGTGCCGGCGATCCCGCTCTACTCGCCCTCCGAGCACGTCCTGCTGAAGCACGGAGTCACCGGCTTCCGCTGGTCGCCGATCGGCTTCTACGAGCTAATGGGCATGACGCGCTCGTAGATCTCGAGCACCTGCCGCGCGACGGCGATGTGGCCGTGCACGCGCTCGACGTACTCACGGCTGCGCTTTCCGGCCTCCGGCAGCGACCCGCGCACCTCGATCAGCCCCGCGAGCACGTCTTCGATCGTCGACTCGCTCGCGCGCACGAGCGGCAGCTCGAGCCCGAACGCCTCCTCGGTCTCGGCGGCCGCCTCCTCGTCGAGGTGGACCACCACCGGCTTGGCGAGTGCCATCGACTCGATCGCGAGCATCCCGTACCAGCCGATCCGGAGCTGGTCGACCACCACGTCTGCGGCCTCGTAGCGAAGACGGGCCTCGCGGTGCGGCACGCCCTCGATCAGGTCGAGCTCGATCGGCGCGCCGCGCGCCTGGAGCGACTCGACCGCGGCGAGTACCGCGTCGGTCCCCTTGACGGCGCGCTTGCTCGGCGCGTGCGCGACGCGCAACGTCTCACCCGGCTCGACCGGCGACGGCTCCCAGTCGTGGAGGACGATCGCCGGGTGCACGACGTCGTACTCGGGCCAGGGCCCGCGCGGCGCGAGGCGGCGCGTCAGGAAGCTCCCGACGATCACGGCGTCGGCCTTCCGCAGGTAGCCGACCTCGGAGGCGGAGCGGCCGCGCAGGTCGGAGCCCCAGGACTGGAAGACGATCCCCTTCCGCATGAGCTCGAGCGCGGGGAGGTTCACCCTGCGCGGAAGCAGCGTCAGCCCCGCGTGGAAGTGGAAGAGGTCATAGCGCCGCGCAGCCCAGGCGAACGCACGCGCCTGCTTCGGGAGATTGAACGGGAGGCTCGAGCGCTTGCTCGTGTCCCGCAGTCCGAGATTGACGTCGAACCCGCGCTCGAACGGCCGCTCGTTGAAGACGAGCAGGGTGCTCTCGACGCCGATCTCCCGCAGGCCCTGGGAGATCGCCCCGGGGCCGCCGGCGATGTTGATCGGCGAATGAAGGACCCGGAGGCTCACACGAGCGCGCGCACGGCGTCGATCTCGACGTCCAGCGCCTGGAGAGCCCGTTCGGTGCGGGCGTCGAGCTCGGCCTCGTCCGGCGCGGTCAGGAGCAGGTAGCCGAGCCGCTCGGCGCCGGAGACCATCGGCGGGAGGTCCATCCCTTCGCGCCAGTAGAAGCCGGCCTCGTGCACGCCTTCGAGCGCGAGCGCGGGGGAGGCGTCCAGGCGGCGGATCCGGCCGGGAGCCGCGACGACAAAGCGCACCTGGCCGCACGGCGCGACCGGCTCGCCCGTTCCCAGGTCGGAGCGCGTCAGCTCGCCGAGCGCCCAGAGCACGTTGGCCCGGATGGCGTCGAAGCCGGTCACGAGCTTGGCGAGCTCCGCGTCCTTGCCGCCGCCGAGTCGAGCGCCGACCTCGATCACCCACGGCGTTCTGTCCTGGATCCGCATCTGGACGTAGGACGGGCCGGTCTCGATCCCGACCGCGCGGCTCGCCCCGTGCGCGACCTCGAAGAGCTCGCCTTCCTGCGCCTTCGAGAGCCCGGATGGATAGCGGTGCGCGATGCAGACGCCGAGCGGCGGGGGCGGGTGCAGCAGCCGCTGCGTGACGCTCATCGGGAAGTACTCGTCTTCGAGCAGGAAGCCGTTGACCGTCACCTCGTCGCCCTCGACGTAGCGCTCGAGCACGACGGCGCCTCCGCGCGAGGCGGCGAGCGCGCGCTCGAAGGCGGAGGCGACCTCGCTCTCGGCGCGCACCTCGCTGACGCCGCGCTGCCCGGAGCCGTCGACCGGCTTCAGGACGACGGGCAGGTCGAGCTCGCCGGCCGCGGCGAGAGCGTCCTCCGCGCTCGTCACCTCGCGCCCGCCCGGCGAGGCGACGCCGGCCGCCTCGAACGCGGCCCGCATCCTCCGCTTGTCCGCGACGGTCTCCGCGGTCGGCGCCGGAAGGCCCGGCAGCCCGAGGCGCTCGGCGAGCTGAGCGGTCGGCAGCACGGCCAGGTCGGAGCCCATCGTCGCAACCGCGACCGGCTCGATGCCCATCGCGGCGAGGTCGGCGATCACCCCGTCGACGTCGGTGAAGCTGCGCACGATCGCGTGGTCGGCCTCGGCCAGGAGCGGCGCCGTCTCGGCTCCGTCGACGACGCACACCTCGTGCCCGAGCGCGCGCGCGTTCTCCAGCAGCCCGAGCTGGGACCGCGAGCCTCCGGTCAGGACGAATGCGCGCGGCACGTCAGCCTGCCGGCGCCGGTTGCCACGACTCGAGCAGCAGTCGTAGGCCTTCCTCGAGGCCCACTTCCGGACGCCAGCCGAGGGCTCGAAGCCGCTCGACGCTGATCGTCGGCGCGACGCGGCCGGGCGGCGGCTCGACCTCGTCGATCAGGTCGTGCGGGGCGCCGGTCGTGTCGCACGCGATCCGCGCGGCGTCGGTCATCGTCACCGGGTCGGCGTCGGAGCCCACGTTGAAGAACCCGTCCGCGCCGGCCTCGACCACGAGCCGGATCGCGCGCGCGACGTCGCCGATCCAGCACCACGTGCGCATCTCGCCCCGGTAGGCGGGGATCCGCTCGCGGCACTCCGCCTGCCAGAGCATGCTCGGCAGCGCGCCCTTGCCCTGGCCGGGCTCCAGCCCGGGGCCGTACGGATTCGCGAGTCGGAGGACGACGAGGCCGACCGGCGCGTAGAGCTCTGCGGCCTGCTCGCCCCAGCGCTTCGTCAGCGCGTACAGGCTCTCGGGCGCAGTGGGCGTCTCCTCGTCCGCGCAGGCCGCGACGCCGTAGACGTCCGCGGTGGAGACGTAGACGAGCCTGGCCCCGTGTGCGGCGGCCGCACGTGCGACCAGGACCGTCGCGAGCACGTTCGAGCGCAGTGCAAGCAGCGGCTCCTCGTCGCAGCGGACGACCCCGATCCGCGCCGCTGCATGCACGACGACGTTGGGCTTGGCCGCCGCCACCGCGCGCTCCGCGACGCCCTCGTCGGCCAGGTCTCCTTCGGCGCGCTCGAGCGGGTGGACCTCGTAATCTCGGGCCCCGTGACGCAGCTCCTCAACGAGGGCGCGCCCGACGAAGCCCGAGGCTCCGGTGACCAGCACTCTCATCGCCGGCGAGTCTACTGGCGCGCCTGCGCGCTCCTGCCGGCCGCGCTCCTGCTCGCGGGCTGCTTCGGCTCGAAGAGCGAGAAGCCGGAGGCGACCGCGAAGCCTGCGCCGCATCTGGCCTTCCGCGCGCTGGACGCACAGCACCAGCGGCTCATCCACGACTACGAGCCGGTCAGCCGCGCACTGACCGGCTACGAGATCGCCTATCGCGACTGGCGCCTCGGACGCCTGTCGACCTCCGGGCTCGCCGCGAAGGCCGCCTCGTTGCGCGCGACCGTGACGACCTCGCTCGGACGCCTCCGGAGGGACCCGGCGACCGGCCCGACCGCGGGCGGCAAGCGCCTCTTCGTCGCCGCGCTCGCGGCCCGCCGCCGCGCGCTCCTGGCGCCGCCAGGAAGCGCGCGCTACCGAGTGGAGTGGAACCGCTCGGCCATCGACGCGCGGAGAGGGCTGAGCCTCCTCCAGAACATCCGCGACCGCGCCCGGCTGATCCCGCTCCCCGAGGACTCGGTCAGCTAGAGGCGAGAGGCACGCCGCCCTAGATGATCGAGGCCGCGACGGCGATCAGCCAGGTGATGGCAGCGGCGTAGTGGGTTCGCTCGATCAGGCCGAGCGCGACACGCCGAATCGGTGGGACGACGAGCGCGGTTCCGGTCGCGATCGCCGTTGCCGTGACGACCCATCCGAGTGGGCCGAGAGCGGCGGGCTTGCCCGTCCAGTCGAGGTGTGACGCTGCGACGGCGATCGAAGCAAAGGCCGTCCCCGCGAGAAGCATGTGGATGCGACCGGTACGCGTGAGCGAGCGAAGACCCTGGGGCTCCCGATCGGTCATGAACGCGGAGACGAGGAGCCGGACGACGCCGTAGAGATAGAGCCAGCCGAGGGACTTCACATCGGTCTGCTGCGCCAGCCCGAACGCGATGAGGATCGCGCCGATGCCCTGGAGCACGACCATCGTGCGGTAGCCCACATGGTACGAGGTCCACCCATAGTCGCTGACGGCGTAGCGGATCGGATCGAGCCCGGTCGGCAAGAAGTGCAGCGTGACCAGGATGACGCCGGACGCTGCCACGCAGATCAGGCCGGCGAGCGCGGCGATCATTCGGCGATCCGACTCGCGGTGGCCCGCATCACACAGGGATCATCTGCTGCCAGGTCACGCACGGGGCAGCATGCTAGACATGGGGGTCCGAGGAAAAGGAGACGCCATGCAGATCACCAGGAGCGGGATCGACACCAACCCAGGGCCGAGCGACTGGTTCACCGGTGCGGTGTACATCGACGCGGTCGCCGCGCCGGCCGAAGGGTCGCGGTTGAGCGCGAGCAGCGTCCACTTCACGCCGGGCGCACGGACGGCGTGGCACACGCATCCGAACGGCCAGACCATCTACGTCACGGAGGGCGTCGGCCTCGCGCAGCGCCGCGGCGGGCCGATCGAGGTGATCCGGGCCGGCGATCGCGTGTTCTTCGAGCCGGGAGAGGACCACTGGCACGGTGCGGCCTCGAGCCGCTTCATGACGCACCTGGCGATGGTCCAGGTCGACGCCGACGGCAACCCCGCGGCGTGGGGCGACCACGTCACCGACGAGGAGTACAGCGCCGCCCCGGAAATCGAGTCATGAGCCCCGGGAGGTAAGTAACCATGCGCGCAACTGTCATGTACGGCGCCGGCGACGTCCGTGTCGAGACCGTCCCCGATGCCCGGCTGATCGACCCGACGGACGTGCTCGTCCGCGTCACGCGCGCCGCCGTCTGCGGTAGCGACCTCTGGCCGTACAGGACAATGGAGCACGACGACGCGGGCCGCCGCATGGGCCACGAGTTCATCGGCATCGCCGAGGACGTCGGCGCCGACGTTCAGACCGTCAAGGTCGGAGACCTCGTCGTCTCGCCGTTCCTGTGGTCGGACGGCACCTGCGTGTTCTGCCGCGAGGGTCTGCAGAGCGAATGTCTCCACGGCGGCAGGTTCGGCTTCGACGACGTCGACGGCGGACAGGGCGAGGCGGTGCGCGTCCCGCAGGCGGACGGCACTCTCGTCGTGCTGCCGGTCGGCCCCGACGACGCGCTGATGCCGTCGCTTCTCACCCTCTCGGACGTGATGGGAACGGGCCACCATGCCGCTGTCGTGGCCGGCGTCGGTCCGGGGAAGACGGCGGCGGTCGTCGGAGACGGCGCTGTTGGCCTGTGCGGCGTGATCGCGGCGAAGCGGCTCGGCGCCGAGCGGATCATCCTCCTCGGCAGCTATCCCGACCGGATCGCGCTCGGGACGGAGTTCGGCGCCACGGATGTCGTGAGCGAGCGCGGAGACGAGGCGGTCGAGCGCGTTCGAGAGCTAACCGACGGACTCGGCGCACACTCGGTCCTCGAGTGCGTCGGCCACGAGCAGTCGACGCTGACGGCTCTCCACATCGCTCGTCCCGGTGGCGCAGTCGGGCGCGTCGGCCTGCCCCAGGCGGAGTCGGTTCCAGATGCGGTCGGAACGTTCTTCAGAAACGTCGTCATCGGCGGCGGACCTGCGCCGGTTCGCGCGTACATCGAAGAGCTGCGCCCTGACGTCCTCGACGGAACCATCGAGCCCGGCCGCGTCTTCGACCGCGTCGGCCCGCTCGACGAGGTGCCAGACGGCTACCGGGCGATGGACGAGCGCGAAGCGATCAAGGTGATGGCCGAGCTCTGAGGGCGGCCTGGACAGGCGACGAGCTCGACAGGATCGGAGGCGCGGACGTGCTGTCGGCAGCTGTTTGACACTGTTGTGAGTGAGTGCTAACTTTCTTACATGGTTACCTCGGAACGAAAGACGGCGGCGCAGCGGCGAGAGGAGATTCTCACCGCGGCGCTCGAGGAGTTCGGTGAGCACGGCCTCCACGGCACCTCGACGGACACCATCGCCCGCAAGGCCGGCGTCTCGCAGCCGTATCTGTTCCGGCTCTTCGGCACCAAGAAGAAGCTGTATCTCGAGAGCGTTCGCCGCTGTTTCCGGAAGACGCTCGAGCTCTTCCAGGACGCCTCGGCCGGCAAGACGGGCGAGGAGGCGCTGAAGGCGATCGGGACGGCCTACCGCGGGCTCCTGAAGGACCGGACGCGACTGCGCGCCCAGATGCAGGCCTACGCGGACTCCGACGACCCGGACGTGCGCGAGGCGGTGCGGGAGGGCTTCGGTGCGCTCGTCGACTACGTCGAGCGCGTCTCGGCCGCCGACCCGGAGCGCGTCCGCGACTTCTTCGCGTTCGGGATGCTCATGAACGTCTTCGCGTCGATGGATCTGCTCGATCACCCGGCGCCGTGGGCCAAGAGGCTCCTGGCCTCGTCGATGGAGGAGGGGTAGCGCGTTTTTTTCGCGGGAAAGTAAGTGAGTGATAACTACCAATAGGGAGGCACGATGAACACCCGCAGCACCACGATCTGGACCTTCGCGATCACCTCGGTCGCGCTCTTCATGACGACACTCGACAACCTGGTCGTGACGTCGGCGCTGCCGGTCATCCGCAGAGAGCTCCACGCGAGCCTTGGTGGGCTCGAGTGGACGGTCAACGCGTACACCCTCGTGTTCGCCGTCCTGCTGATAACCGGCGCCGCTCTCGGCGACCGCTTCGGCCGGCGCAAGATCTTCGTTGCTGGCCTCGGCATCTTCACGCTCGCCTCCGCCGCGGCCGCGCTCGCGCCTTCGATCGAGGTGCTGATCGCCGCCCGTGCGGTGCAAGGCCTCGGAGGGGCGATCGTGCTGCCGTTGACGCTCACGATCCTGAGCGCCGCGGTCCCGGCCGAGCGCCGCGGCCTCGCGCTTGGCGCCTGGGGCGGAATCAGCGGCCTCGCCGTGGCGCTCGGCCCGCTCGTCGGCGGCGCCGTCGTCGAGGGCATCTCCTGGCAGTGGATCTTCTGGCTCAACGTCCCGATCGGGCTCGTGCTGATCCCGCTCGCGGCGCTGCGGCTGAAGGAGAGCTACGGCCTGAACACCTCGCTCGACCTCCCGGGCGTGATCCTGGCGAGCGCCGGCCTCTTCGGAATCGTGTGGGGCCTCGTGCGCGGGAACCAGGTCGGCTGGTCGAGCCCCGAGATCGTGCTCGCGCTCTCGGCGGGCGCGCTCGTGCTCGGCTCGTTCCTCTTCTGGGAGGCCCGGGCGAAGTCGCCGATGCTGCCGATGCGGTTCTTCCGCAACCGGACGTTCTCGGCCGCCAACGCGGCGTCCCTGCTGATGTTCTTCGGGATGTTCGGTTCGATCTTCCTGCTCATACAGTTCTTCCAGACGGTGCAGGGCTACACGCCGCTCCAGGCCGGGCTGCGGATCCTTCCGTGGACGGCGATGCCGATCCTTGTCTCTCCGCTGGCCGGTGCACTCTCCGACCGGATCGGAGGCCGGCCGCTGCTCGTGGTCGGGCTTGCGCTCCAGGCGGTCGGGCTCGCGTGGATCGCGTTCGTCTCGACGCCGACGACCGCCTACTCGGAGCTCGTCGTGCCGTTCGTGCTCTCCGGGATCGGGATGGCGATGTACTTCGCGCCTGTCGCGAACGTCGTCCTCTCGTCGGTGCGGCCCGAGGAGGAGGGGCAGGCGTCCGGCGCCAACAACGCCGTCCGCGAGCTGGGCGGCGTGTTCGGCGTCGCGGTGCTCGCCTCGGTCTTCTCGCACTATGGGGGGTACGGAACAGGGACGACGTTCGTGGACGGCCTGACCCCGGCGATCTACGTCGGCGCCGCGATCGTCGCGGTCGGCTCGCTCGCCGCGCTGTTCATCTCGCGCCGCCGGCCTGTCGAGGCGGAAGCCGAGCAGTACGAGACTCTGGCCGAAGCCGCCTAGCGGCCGCTTAGCAACGCGTAGCCGTCCCTCAGGAACGGCGTTCGATCGACGAGGGCGCGGATCTCCTCGGCGGAGTACGCGCCCTCCTCGGTCACGACGGAGTCGATCAGCTCCGGCGGCGTCAGGTCGAGCTCGGAGGCGTTCAGCCCCGGCGCTTGGGAGGCCTCGATCGGGGCGAGCTTGATCACCTCGCAGGCGACGATGGCCGGGACGTTCTCGGCTGCGGCCGCCTCCGCCAGGGCGTGGGTCCCTGCCTTGTTGCAGAGCGTGCCGCAGCGAAAGACCGTGTCCGCGCCGACGAGGAGGAGCGAGGCCCACTGGAGCTCGGCCGGCGCGTCCTCGTCCTCGACCAGCTCCACGTCGAGCCCGGCCGACCGGAGGTCGTCGGCGAACTCGCGACCCTCGTCCTGCGGGGAGGACACCGTGCAGATCACGCGCTCGGGTGGGGTGTGCACGAGTGCCTCGCGGACCGTCGCCGACGCGGAATGCGTCAGCACCACGGCTTCGGTGAGCCGCTCCTGGAGCTGGATCGCGATCGAGGCGGCGGCGCGGATGCGCCCCTCGATCAGGCCGGCCGCCTCTTCCTGGACGAGCTGTCGGAGCTGCTCGGGCTCGAGCTGGACGTTTCGCTCGGCGGCAGCAAGCACACGGCCTACGGCACCGGCGACCGCGCCGACTCCCGGCCGGCTTCTTGCGAGCTCACGCCCGGCCTTCAAGAGGTTGGCCAGCAGCTCCTCGCCGGTCGAACCGTCCTGATCGGCGACCGCCACGAGCGCCTCGACTGCCCGCCGCGCCATCCAGCTCCCGCCGTGGCGGCGGTCGAGCCGGATCTCTTCGACCCGCTCCCCCAGGATCGTGGCCACGGAGCAATTGTCGCAGATGGCGCCTGAGCGGCACCGTCGCGTGCGATCGTGACAATGGAGACCGTTGGAACGCTTGCTCGTTCTGGGGGCCGGCGCAGGCCAGCTCGGCCTGCTCGCCGCCGCGCGTGCGCGGGGCCTGTTCGTGATCGCCGTGGATCGCGACGCCGCAGCGCCCGGGTTCCAGTACGCCGACCGGCGAGCGATCGTTTCCGTCGACGACGAGCCCGCGCTGGAACGCCTTGCCGAGGCCGCGCGCATCGACGGCGTGATCGCGCCCGGTGCTGACTGGCCCGTCGGTCCGGCGGCGCGAATCGCGGCACGCCTCGGGTTGTCGCACCCCATCTCCCCAGAGACGGCGGTCCTGTCGACCTCGAAGCTGCGTCAGCGCGAACGTCTCCAGGAGGCGGGCGTCCCGCAGACCGGCTGGCGGGTCGTCTCGAAGCCGGACGAGGTCGTCGGCGTTCCCTGTCTCGTTCGAGCGCCCGACCGGCACGGTCGGCGCACGCGTGCGCTCGTGCGCTCCTCGCGCGAGCTCCGTGGGGCGGTCAAGACCGCGCTCAAGGCCTCGCGCATCGGGCTGGCCCTGGTCGAGGAGGTTGTCGAGGAGCCGGTCGTGACCGTGAACGCGTTCTCCAGGAGCGGGGTCTTCCACGCGCTGACGGTGACCGACCGCGCGCCGCTGACGCATGTCTGGGAGAGCGAGCACGCCGACGAGGCCGTGGCCGTGGCGAGGCAGGCGGCCGAGGCGATCGGGATCTCCGAGGGCGCGACGGTGACCCAGCTGCGGATCGGGCCCGACGGGCCGCGCGTGCTGGCGCTCTCCGCGCGGACGGGCGGCGGCCACGAGGCCGAGCTCTGCCAGGCCGCGCTCGGCGTCGACCTGAACGGGCTCGCGCTCTCGGCCGCCCTGGGAGAGCCGATCTCCGAGCGTCGCCTCAGGCCCCGCTGCCGCGCAGGTGCCGCCTGCGTCCTCTTCCTCACCGGCGCAGGTGTCGCCGAGGGCCTCGACGAAGCAGCGTCCGTGGACGGGGTCGAGTGGGCCCGCGTCTACAGGGGATCCGACCGCGCAGGCGCCGTGCTCGCGACCGGCGAGAGCCGCGACCAGGCTCTCGAGCGGGCGACGCAGGCCGCCGAATACGTACGCTTCCGCGCGGCCGATGCCCAGGCACTCGCGTAGATGAACAAACGGACGCGGATCCTCGCGACGCTCGTCGTCACCGGTCTCTGCACCGCTTACATCCTCTGGAAGATCAACGTCGGGGAGACGCTGCATGTCCTCGCGACCGCGAACGGCTGGTACTTCCTCGGCGCGGTCGCGATCATGGTCCTCTCCGTCTGGCCGATGGCCTGGCGCTGGGGGCGGCTGCTCCGCGTCCGCGGGATCCACGACCGCCTGTCCTGGCTCGTGCGCGCGTACTTCGTCGCGTACACGGCTGGCCAGGTGCTCCCGACCGCGGTCGGCGGCGACGCGGTTCGCATCTACGAGACGGCCCGCCGGCACGAGGGCCAGGGAGGACCGGTCGCCGCCTCGGTGCTCCTCGAGCGCGCGCTCGGCGGCGCGGCGACGCTCACGCTCGCGGCCGTCGGCTTCGTGCTCGCGGTCGGCCACTATCCGATCGGGCCCTACCTCTGGATCGAGCTCTTCTTCGTGCTCGCGACGATCGTCCTCGCCGTGGGGCTCTTCTCCCGTCGCGCGCGGCCTGTGCTCGCGCACACGGCGCCGCTCCTGCGGAAGGTCAGGCTCGAGCGACCGATCCGCGCAGGCTACGAGGGGCTCCACTCCTACCGGGACCACCCCGACCTGCTGGCAGGCGTCTTCGCGCTGACCCTCGCCGTGCAGGCCGTGCGCGTGCTGGCGATCTGGCTCGCTGGGAAGTCGGTCGGCGTCGACCTCTCGCCGCGGCCGTACTACGTGATGGGGCCGCTGCTCTTCCTCGTGCTGCTGGTGCCGTTCTCGATCAACGGGATCGCCGTGCGGGAGACGTTCTTCGTCAGCTTTCTGGGCAGGCTCGGCGTCGACCCGGACAAGGCCTTCGCGACCGGGTTCATCTTCTTCATGGTCACGCTGGCCCTGGCTCTTCCCGGTGCGGTGCTCGTCGGCTGGCAGACGCTGCGCGGCCTCTGGGCTCCGAACGATGCCCCGCAGCTCCCACCGAGCTGACGTGTCGCTCGCCTCGCCCGAGGGCCGCGTGGAGCACGCCGTTTCGGTCGTCGTCGTCACCTACAACGGGCTGCCCTGGATCGAGCGCTGTCTCGAGAGCGTCCGCGGTCACGAGACGATCGTCGTCGACCACGGATCGACCGACGGAACGGTCGGGCTCGTCCGCGAGCGGTTCCCCGAGGCCCGGCTGATCGAGCAGGAGAACAAGGGCCTCGGCGCGGGCTCGAACGCGGGGATGCGGGTTGCGACCGGTGACTACTTCCTGCTGCTGAACTCGGACGCCTGGGCGGTCGGCGACGGAGTCGAGCAGCTGACGGCGTTCGCGGAGGAGCACCCGGAGGCGGCGGTCGTCGGGCCGCGGCTGCTCAACCCGGACGGCTCGCTCCAGCCCTCGGTGCGCGGCTTCCCGACCCTGTGGCGGCTCGCGACCGAGTACTTCTTCCTGCGCAAGCTCGCGCCCCGCACGCGCGCGCTGAACGCGTTCTACGGCGCGCGCTTTCTCGCACGACGAGGTGCGCGAGGCCGACTTCCTGATGGGCGCCTGCCTCCTCGTCCGACGGCAGGCCGTCGATACCGTAGGGCTCTTCGACGAGAACTTCTTCATGTTCAGCGAGGAGACGGACTGGTGCTACCGCTTCCGGCAGGCGGGCTGGAAGGTGCTCTTCACGCCGGAGGCCGAGTTCGTCCACGTGGGGGGTGCGACGACGACGCGAAACTGGGGGCCGATGTACAGGGAGCAGCTGAGGGGACACCTTCGGTTCATGGCCAAGCACCACGGCGAGCGTGAGGCCGAGCGCGCGCGGCTGCTGCTGCTCGCGTCGATGAGGTTGCGCTCGCTCGTCTTCCACGGCGAGCGGCGGCGCACCTCGAAGGAGGCTGCGCGCTGGCTCGCCAGTGCGCACATGCCGGAGCTGCTGGAGGCTCCCGCGTGAGGCCTCCGGCGGTCGTGGTCGACGTGGGCTGGGTGAACGGGCTCGCGGCGATCCGGTCTCTGGGCCGCGCGGGGGTTCGCGTGCTCGCGCTCGACCACCGTCCGAGCGCGCTCGGCTTCCGCTCGCGCTACGCCGAGCGCGTGCTCTGCCCGGACCCGCAGGACGAGGAGGCGTTCGTCTCGTTCCTCGCGGAGCTCGGGGAGCGGCTCGAGGCGCCTGCGCCCGTGTTCGCGACGCACGACGAGCCGCTGAACGCGATCGCCCGGGGCGCCGACCGGCTCGGCGGGCGCTTCCTGTTCCCGTTTCCGCCGTGGGAGGTCCTGTCCCGCATCCAGAGCAAGCGCGCCCAGCTCGAGGCGGCCGAGCGGGCCGGAGTCGCCGTCCCGCGCTGGGCGGCGGCGGGCTCGGCGGCGGAGGCGCGCGCCGCCGCGGACGACCTCGGCTACCCGGTCCTGGTCAAGCCGTCCTCGACCGAGGGCTTCAAGCGCCGCTTCGGCCGGCAGGCGTTCAGCTGCGAGAGCGGCGAGGACGTCGGGCGCGCGTACGCGGACGCCGAGGAGTACGAGCCGCTCGTCCAGGAGCTCATCCCCGGCGGCGACGGGACGCTCTTCTCGCTGGGGAGCTATCTCTCGGCCGACGGTGAGGCGCTCGGCGTGTTCTGCGGGCGCAAGCTGCAGCAGACACCGCCCGGAGTCGGCACGTGCCGCGTGGGCGAGGCGCTCTGGGCCGACGACGTCGTCGACCAGGGTCTGCGGCTGCTCCGCGAGGTCGGGCACACCGGGCTCTCGCAGGTCGAGTTCAAGCGTGACCCGCGCGACGGTGTGCTGCGGCTGATGGAGATCAACCCGCGGCTCTGGCAGTGGCACGGCCTTGCGACCGCGTGCGGCGTCGACCTGCCGCGGATCGCGTACGAGGATCTCGTCGGAGAGCACCCGGCGAAGGCCTCGATGAACGGGACGCGACGCCGCTGGGCGATCACGCTGCAGGCCGGCGAGCGCCCGGCCTTCCAGCGACCACCGTACGTCGACGCGGTCTTCGCCCACGACGACCCCAAGCCCGCACTCGTCCAGCTCGCGCGGTTGATTCGTCGGTGAGCTCGCTGACCGCCGACCTCCGCCTCGAGCTCGAGCCGCGCGCGCTTCCGCTGGCCTGGCTCGCCGCGCCTGCCGCGCTCGGGCTCTCGCACCTGCTTCCGGCGACGGGTGTCGGGCTCGGCCTGCGGATGGCCGCGGCGCTCGCCTGCCTGCTCGTCCCGGGCGGGATCGTCTCGCGCGCCCTCGGGCTCAGCGGCCTCGCGCCCGCGTTCACGTGGAGCCTGGCCACGCTCGCCGTCGGGATGATGGTCATGTTCGCCGTCCACGGCTCGATCTGGCTCGCGTTCGGCGTGATGCTGGGCCTGAGCGCCTGCGCCGTGCCGCTCGCGCTGCGCCGCCCGCCTCCGCGGATCGCCGCGTGGAGCCTCGCGATCCTCGGGCTCGGGCTCGCCGTCGGGATCGCGCTCTGGTGGGTTGCGGCGTTCGGCGGCGACTCGTTCTTCCACCTCGCGCGCGTCCGCAAGCTCGTCGACTTCGGCTCGATCTCTCTGCGGAGCCTCGACGAGTACAAGGACGGCGGGCTCCACCCCGGCTATGCGTTCCCGCTCTGGCACGGCCTGCTCGCGCTCGTCTCCAAGCTCGCCGGCGCCGACCCGACCCAGGTCGTGCTGCACGGGCCGACCGTGCTGATGCCGCTGTCATTCCTGCTCACCTACGAGTCCGGCGTCGCGCTCTTCCGCTCGTACTGGGCGGGGCTCGCGACATTGCTCGGGTCGTTTGCGCTGCTCGGCCTCGCTCCCGGCCACGGGGGCTCGTTCGTGTCGCTCGCGCTGGCCGCGAACGCGAGCCGGATGCTCGTGCTCCCGGCCCTTCTGGCCCTGGTCTTCATCTACGTGCGCGAGCCGTCGTGGCAGTTGCTCGTGTCGGTGGCGGCGGCCGCGGGAGCGATGACGCTGATCCACCCGCCGCACTCGGCGCTCATCCTGATCGTGCTCGGCGGGTTCCTCGTCGTGCGCGCGCTGATGGCCAGGCAGGACGTCGGTGCGATCGCGGCGGCGATCGCGGCGGTCGCGATCCCGACGGCGGCGGTGGGCGTCTGGCTGCTCCCGATCGTGCGCGACACGGTCGCCCACAACCCGGGCGCGGCGGAGGTGCACCGCGCGTTCGCGAACTACCGCCACGAGCTCGACGTCTTCGGGGTGCACAGCTATCGCCTCAAGCCCGACGTGTTCGGCCGCGGAGGCGCAGCCGCCGTGGCGGCGCTCGCGCTGCTCCCGTTCGCGGTCTTCGCGCGCCGGAGGCTCTGGGCGTCGTTCGTCCTCGGCGGGATGCTCGCGGCGTTCGCAGTGACGCTCTTCGCGTTCGCCTTCCCGCACCTGGCCGACCTCGTCTCGATCTCGCAGGCGCGGCGGCTCGCGGGCTTCGCTCCCAAGGCCTTCGCGCTGACCGGCGCCGCGCTCGTGCTGGCGGGCCTGCTGCGCTGGGCGGTGCTCCCCGTGGCGCTGGCCTCGGGGATCGTGCTCCAGATCGTCGTGCCCGGCGACTTCGGCCGCCCCTACGGCCACGGCCACGGCGGGCCGGGGTGGCTGACGTGGTTCGCGTTCGCGGCCGCCATCGCCGCGGTCCTCGCCGCGCTGTTCGCCGACCGGCGACTGCCGAGAATCGAGCGCGACGGGCCCCTGGCCGCGACGGCGGTGGTGCTGTTCCTGCTGCCGGTCGCCGTGCACGGGTTCTCCCGGTGGAGCCCGCCGGCTTCGGCGCGGGACGAGCTCTCGCCCGCGCTCGTGCGCGCGCTCGGCGAGCGGCTGCCGCCGAGGGCGGTCGTCTTCACCGACCAGCTGACCGGCTACGAGCTCGCCGCCTTTCTTCCGGTCTACGTGAACTCGACGCCGCCGATCCACAGCAGCGACACGAAGGCGAACCACCCGGCCCGCCGCGTACGCGACGAGCAGCGGTTCTTCCGCAACGGCGGCCCGCTCTCGATGCTGCGCCGCTACGGCGCCGGCTGGTTGCTCGTCGACCGCACCCGCGTCCGGCACACGCGCTTCAACCTTCCGCGCGTCTACGCGGATGGGCGATACGTTCTCTACCGAATGCGATGAAAGTCCTGCTCGTGACGATGTATTTCCCGCCGGCGGGCGGGGGTGGCGTGCAGCGTCCGCTGAAGATCGCCACGCACCTTCCGGCGCTCGGGATCGAGACGCACGTGCTCGCGCCCGACGACCCGAAGTGGATCCACCGCGACGAGGACCTGCGCCCGCCGACGCAGGCCTTCGTCCACCGCGCCAGGTACCTCGGCCCGCGCGCGCGGATGCCCTCGGAGGAGATGCACGGGCTCTCGGGCACCGACCTGCTGCTCGCTCAGGCGAAGCTCGCCTACCGGCGCGTGCTGCTTCCCGACGCAAGCGTCACGTGGCTCCCGACGGCAGTGCCCACCGCGGTCCGGATCGTCAAGAGCGAAGGGATCGACGCCGTCATCACCACGAGCCCGCCGAACTCGATGCACCTGCTCGGCGCGTCCGTCAAGCGCCTCACCGGGATCCCATGGGTCGCTGACTTCCGGGATGCGGTGCTCGGAAACGCCGACCGCCGCTTCGACAAGGCCTCCGTGCGCGCGAAGGAGAAGGCGCTCGAGCAGGTCGTCCGCCTCGCCGCACGCTCGGCCGACGGGATCGTCGCGGTCTCCGAGCCGATCGCTGACGAGGTGCGCAGCTTCGAGCCCGTCGGCCAGGTGCGCGTGATCCCGAACGGCTGCGACTTCGACGACTTCGCTGGGCTCGAGTACCACAAGGGCGAGCGCTTCCGGATCACGCACACGGGAAGCTTCTTCGGCCAGCGCAATCCGAGGCCGTTCCTGACCGCGCTTGCCGAGTCGGGCCTCGACGACGTCGTCGCCCGGTTCGCCGGCGACTTCCGCGCGGTCGACCGCGAGTGGGTGGAGGAGCTCGGGCTGGGCGAGAGGCTCGAGTTGCTCGACTACGTCCCGCACCGCGAGGCGCTCGAGCTGCAGCGCGACTCGGAGGCGAACCTGCTGCTGCTCCCGGAAGCGGCCGGCCGCGGCCGCGTCGTCCCGTCCGGGAAGATCTTCGAGTACCTCGCTGCCGAGCGGCCGATCCTGGCCGCGGTTCCGCCCGACGGCGCCGCCGCCGAGCTCGTCCGCGAGACCGGCGCGGGGGTCGTGGTCGCCCCTGACGACGAGCGCGGCCTGCGCGAGGCGCTCGCCGGGCTGCACGCGCGCTGGCGCGCCGGCAAGCTGGCCGACGGCGTCCTCTCTCCCGAGCAGCGGAAGAGGCTCTCGCGCGAGACGCGTGTGGAGGAGCTCGCCGAGCTGCTGTGGAGCCTGCAGGGTTCACGGTGACGCGCGAGTCCAACAAGGCGCCGCTTGCGGCGCCGTCGTCAGGAGGCGCGGGCTTGCCCGCGCGTCCGTCTGAAATGACCGGTCGACACGTTTTCCATGAGAGCCGGGAAGGCGTCTTGGTTTCCTTCTTCTTCCTCGCGGCTGTCTTCTGCGCGAGCTTCGAGAAGGTGCAGTGGAACGTCGCCGGGACGGTCTTCCTCGCCGACCTGACCGCGCTCGGCTTCCTCGCCTCGTTCGCGTTCGACCGGATCGGCTCGCACCGGCTGAGCGGACGCGTCCCCCGCACGGCCGCCGTGCTGCTCGCGTTCCTCGGCGCCTTCCTGCTCGTCTACCTGATCGGGTTCTTCAACCTCGAGACGACCCAGGCCCTGAGCCAGTTCGGCAAGGGAATCGTCAAATGGCTGATCCACTTCGCGTTCCTGATCGTCGGGGTGATCTACCTGACAGGCCGTTCGAGGCGCTACTTCTGGAAGACGCTCGCCTGGTTCCTCGGCGGGATCGTCTTCAACGGCGCCTACGGGATCCTGCAGCTCCTCTCGGCCCAGGCCGGGCACAACCTCGACTCGCTCTTCCTCTCGCCGCTCACGCGCGGGGCGAGCCAGATCAACATCTACGGCGCGGTCAACGGCACGAGCGTCTACCGGCCGAACGCGCTCACCGGCGACCCGAACCACCTCGGGATCATGCTGCTGCTCCCGATCCTGATCCTCACGCCGCTGTACCTACGGCTGGAGAAGGGACGCAGGCGGAACTGGCTCGCCGTGCTGATCGCGTTCCTGCTGATCGTCGAGCTCGCGACGCTCTCGCGCAGCGGTCTCCTCGGGCTGACGGTGGGCGCGCTCGTCCTGTTGATCCCGTACCGGCACCTGCTGTTCTCGCGCCTCGCGATCCTGCCGCTCGCGCTCGTCGTGATCCCGGTCGCGTATGAGGTCTACCGGCGGCGGCACTTCTTCGACGTCGTCGTGCGCTCGCGCCTCTCGCGCTCGGCGGCGGGGACGAACACCCACCTCGACGTCTACTCGTTCATCCCGCAGATCCTGCACGTGCACCCGCTCTTCGGCCTCGGCTTCAACAACTTCTCGGTCTACTACGAGTTCGTCACGGGCAAGACGAACTGGGGCCCGCACTCCTACTACGTGGCGCTGCTCGTCGAGGGCGGCCTCGTCGGGACTGCGCTGTTCGCGGTCTTCCTCTGGTACCTGTTCGCGAGGCTTGCCGCGGCGCGCCGGCTGGGGAAGGCGCTCGCCGCGGCGCGCGACCCGCTGGCCGCGCGGGTGAGGCCGCTCGCCTGGGGGATGACCGCCGCGCTCGTCGGGACGATGGCCGCGAACGTCTTCTACCTGACGATGTCGTTCCTCTATTTCTACGTCTTCGTGATGCTCGCCCTCGTGACGCCGACCGTCTTCTCTCAGAAATGAAGCTCCTGGTGCTGACGACGTCGTACCCTCGCTACGAGGGCGATCCGACCGTGAACTTCCTCGGCGAGGCGGTCGCGCAGCTCCGTGGCCGCGGGGTCGACGTCGACGTCGTCTCTCCCGCGACGTTCCCGCACTACGGCATCGCGTATGGCTCCGGGATCGTCGGCAACCTGCGCCGCGAGCCGTGGCGCGCGGCGATGCTCCCGGCGATGCTCTGGAACTTCCGACGCGCGGCGAAGCGGCTCGCGCCGAAGGCGGACCTGATCCATGCGCACTGGCTTCCGAGCGGCGGGATCGCCGCGACTCTCGGGCGCCCGTTCGTCGTCCAGCTCTGGGGCACGGACGTCGAGCTGGCGCGGAGAGCGCGGCCGCTTGCCCGTTCGATCCTGCGCCGGGCGCGCCTGACAATCTGTCCCTCGAACGCGCTTGCGGACGCCGCTCGCGACCTCGGCGCGCAGGAGGTGCGCGTGATCCCGAGCGGGGTGCAGGTCCCGGACGAGGTCGCCGAGGAGGCCGCACCGCCCGAGGTGCTCTTCGCGGGACGGCTCTCGCCCGAGAAGGGCATCCTCGAGCTCGTCGAGGCGGCAAAGGGGATGAGGCTCGTCGTCGCCGGAGACGGGCCGCTGCGGGACAGGGTTCCCGGCGCGCTCGGGTTCGTCCCGCACGACGACCTCGGGCCGCTGTACGAGCGGGCGGCGGTCGTCGCGTGCCCGTCGCACCGCGAGGGGTTCGGCGTGGTCTGCGCGGAGGCGATGGCCTACGGGCGGCCCGTGGTCGCCGGCGCCACCGGCGGGCTCCTCGACCTCGTCGTGGACGGCGAGACCGGTCTGCTCGTTCCGCCGCGCGACGTGGGCGCGTTGCGGGCGGCGCTGGAGCGGCTGCTCGAGGACCGCGAGCTTCGCCGCCGGTTCGGCACCGCGGCGCGCGAGCGGGTCAAGGAGCGGTTCGCCTGGCCCGCCGTGACAGACGCGACGCTTGCCGCCTACGAGGAGGCGCTCGCGTGAGAGGAGACATGTCCAGGAGGGCCATGCCAGGGGGACAGTCCCCGGGCCGTGGCCGGAAGGGACACGCATGAGGCCCGCGGTCGTCTACGGCCTTCTCCACGCGGGACTCGCGATCGCGCGCAGCCTCGGCCGCGACGGGATCCCGGTCGAGGGCATCGCGCTCCAGCGCTACGAGTTCGGCCTGCGCTCGCGGTACCTGCGGCGCAGAACCCTCGCCGCGGGCGACGACGACGTGCTCGAGGCGCTTCGCCACGCGGGCGCGGGGGGCGAGAAGCCTGTGCTCTTCCTGGAACGCGACGAGAACGTCGAGACCGTGCTGCACCGCTGGGACGAGGTGCGCGCGCTGGCGGACGTCCCGCTCCCGGACGACCCCGAAGCCGTCCGGCGCCTGCGCCGCAAGGACCTGCTCCCCGCCGTGGCCGCCGAGGCGGGTGTCCCCTCGCCGCGCACGGTCCGCGCCGAGAGCCCGGAGTCGATCCGCGAGGCGGGCCTCGAGCCGCCGCTCCTGCTCAAGCCGCTCGAGGGACAGGACTTCGCGATGGCGTTCGGCGAGAAGGCCTTCGTCGCCGGGACCTTGGACGAAGCGGTCGCGCTCTGGAAGCGCGCCAAGGAGCGCGGCTTCGACACGATCGTCCAGGAGCTGATCCCCGACTCGCACGAGCAGGTGTTCTCGCTCTTCACGTACATCGGGCGGGAGGGCGAGCCGCTCGCGAGCGTCGTCGGCCGCAAGGTCCGGCAGGGCCCGCTGCGCTTCGGCACGAGCGCGGTCTTCGCCTCGGGCCATGACGACGAGGTGCACGAGCTCGGCCAGAGGCTCCTGCGCGCGGTCGACTACCGCGGCCTGGCGCACGTCGAGCTCGTCCGCGACGACCGCGACGGGCTCCTGAAGGTGATCGAGGTGAACACCCGCCCGCCGGTCTGGGCCGGGATCGCGACCGGGCCCGAGCTCGGGATCGCGCGGGTCGCCTACGACGATCTCTGCGGGCGGCCGCTCACGTCGGAGCAGACGATGACCGAGCAGCTGACGTGGATCTACCTCGCGAAGGACGTCTGGGTCTCGGCGCAGATGGCGAGGCGCCGCGAGCTGCCGCCGAGCGAGTTCCTGCGCTACTACCTCCAGCGCAAGAAGGTACGCGCGGTCTTCGCGGCGGACGACCCGGCGCCCGCAATCGCGAGCCTCGGCTACCTCCGGTCGCGCGTCTGATGCGCGTCGCCCTCGTCGACCCGCTCGCCTACACGCCGCCATACGACCACGCGCTCGCCTCGTCTCTGGCAAAGCTCGGCCATTCGGTCACGTTTCTCACCTCGCGCTTCCCCCACGGCGAGGCGCCCGAGCCTGAGGGCTACGAGCGCGAGGAGCTTTTCGCCCCTGTCTCCACGCGGCTCTTCCGCCGCTCCCGCCTGCGGATCCCGGCCAAAGGGCTCGAGTACGGGCCAAGCGCGGCCCGCCTCGTCCGACGGGTCGAGCGGCTCGACCCGGACGTCGTCCACGTCCAGTGGCTGCCGCGGCCGGAGCTCGACCTGCGCTGGCTGCGGCGGATCTCCGTCGGCCGGCCGGTCGTGCTGACCGCGCACGACGTCCTTCCGCGCCGGGCACGTGCCGCGCGCGTCTGGCCGGAGGTGCTCGAGGCCGCCGAGCGCGTCGTCGTCCACTCGAACCGCGCCGTCGAGCAGCTCGTCGAGCTCGGACTGGGCCGCGAGCGGATCGCACGCATCCCGCACCCGGTCTTCGAAGGCCAGCCGATCCCGCCCGCCGAGGGCCGCACGCTCCTCTTCTTCGGTCTGATCCGCGACTACAAGGGGCTCGACGTCCTCCTGCGCGCGCTGCCGGAGATTCCGGACGCGCGGCTCGTCGTGGCCGGCGATCCGCTCGATCCCGTACCGCAGAGCAGCGACGCGAACGTCGATTGGCGGCTGCGCTTCATCGAGGAGACCGAGATCCCGTCGCTGATGGCCGAAGCCAGCGTCGTCGTGCTCCCCTATCGGCGTCTCGACTCGTCCGGGGTGCTCGCGACCGCGATCGGATACCGTCGGCCCGTGGTCGTGACCGACGTGGGCTCGCTCGGGGAGATCGTGCGCGAGTTCGGCGCGGGCGAGGTCGTGCCCGTCGACGACTCCCGGGCGCTGGCCGAGGCGTGCACGCGGCTGCTCGAGCCCAAGGCCCTCGCTGCCGCGGCAAAAGGGGCCGAGCGCGCTGCCAAGGAGCTGACATGGGAGAAGGCCGCAGCCGCGCACGACAGCCTCTACCGGGCGGTCAGAAGGTGAGCCGGCTCGTCAAGTGGATCGGGGACCGGATCGCGGCTGTGGTGCTGCTCGTCCTGCTCTCGCCGCTGCTGGCGGTCATCGCCGTCTGGATCCTCGTCGACGGCGGCCGGCCCGCCGTGCTCGCCCAGGCGCGCGCGGGCAAGGAGGGCGTGACGTTCCGGATGCTCAAGTTCCGCACGATGGTCCAGGACGCGCTCGAGCGCGCCTCGGAGGTGACCGACGACCCGTTCGGCGTCGTCGAGAACGACCCGCGCGTGACGCGTCCCGGCCGCTTCCTCCGCCGTACCGGGCTCGACGAGCTGCCGCAGCTCTGGAACGTCCTCCGCGGCCAGATGAGCCTCGTCGGCCCGCGACCCGACCTCGTCGAGCAGGCGGCGCACTACAGCGAGCACGACCGACGCCGGCTGGCGGTCCTGCCCGGGATCACCGGCTGGTCGCAGGTGAGCGGCCGCGAGTCGATCGGCTGGCCCGAGCGGATCGAGCAGGACATCTGGTACATCGACCACTGGTCGCTGCGGCTCGACCTGAAGATCGTCTTCAGGACGTTCGCGGAGATCGGCCGCAGCGGCGAGCAGCCGGTCGAGGACACGACGAACATCGAGCGCGCCCGGGAGAAGGCCGGGTCGCGCTGACGGAGGTCGATCCGGCGGACTGGAACGGGCTCCTCGCGGAGCTCGGCTGCGACGACGTCTACCTGCGGCGCGAGTACGTCGAGACCGCGGCTGTGCTCGATCCGGGGCGCCGGCATTCCTCCACGCCGAGGGCACGGTCTTCCCGTGCATCGTCCGCGAGTGGGGCGACGCGCGCGACGTGACCGGGCCGTACGGCTTCGGCGGGCCGGTCGGCGAGGCGGCCTTCTACGACGCGTACGAGGCCTGGTGCCGCGAGCAAGGGGTCGTCACGACGTTCACGTGGTTCCACCCGCGCTTCGCGAACCACCGCTACACGCGCTTCCATGTCGAGCCACGCGGCGGCACGGTGGCGTGGCGGCTCGACGAGGGCGATCTCTTCGAGCGGCTGCACCGCCACCACCGGCGTGCGGCGCGCAAGGCGGAGGCCTCCGGGATCGAGGTGCGCATCACGGTCGCGCCCAGCGACCTCGAGCCGTTCGCGCGCCTCTACGAGCGGACGATGGCCGAAAAGGGCGCCGAGAGCTTCTACTACTTCCCGCCCGAGTACTGGCCCGCGCTCGCCGAGCGCCTCGGAGACGCGCTCGTGCTCTTCGAGGCGATCCAGGACGGCGAGCTCAGGGCCGCGCTGCTCGGCCTCGCGAGCTCACCCTGGCTCCACTACCACCTCGGAGCCTCCGAGCGGTCGGGCGGCGCGAACAACCTCCTCTTCCTCGAGGCCGCGCGCTGGGCGCGCCAGCAGGGGTTTACCCGGTTCCACCTCGGCGGCGGCGTCGGCGGCGCGGACGACTCGCTGCTGGAGTTCAAGCTCCGCTTCGACGAGGGCGGCCTGATCGAGTCGGCGGTCGGCAAGGCGATCCACGACGAGGCCGCCTACCGCGAGCTCGCCGGCGCGGGCTTCGACGGCTACTTCCCCGCCTACCGCGCGGCTAGGTGACCGCGAAGCACGCCGCGTAGGCAACCACGGCCGAGACGGCGAACCAGAGGGCCACGACTGGCAGCGCGGCGTCTGTCACGGGAGCCGAGCCTCGTAGGCGACGGACGATCGCTCCCTCGGCGACCACCGCCAAGGCCGCGGGAACGGCGAGGAAGAGCGCGAGGCCCACTCGCGAGGGGCCTGCGCCGAACAGGGCCAGTCCGGCCAGCAGCCCGCCGCACAGGAGCAGCCACCAGCCTCCGGCGAGCGCAAGGAGGCCGAGCCCGGCCAAGCGCCGCCGCGCCTCGCGGTCGGCCGCCGTGCGGGCGGTCCACAGGATCGGCCGACGAAGCCGGACGATCCAGGTGAGAACGACCATGGACACGCCGCGAGGATAGCCAGAGGTAGATGCCTCGGGTACGGTGCGCGCGTGATTCTCAAGGGTCTCTTCTGGGTCAGCCTAGGCGGGCTCGCGTGGACGCACGTCGGCTATCCGCTGGCGGCCGCAGGCCTGCGCCGGCTGCGCGGCCAGGAGGTCGCAAAGGACGAGATCACGCCGAGCGTGACGCTGATCGTCCCGGCCCACGACGAGGAGGACGTCATCGGTCGGCGGGTCGAGAACCTGCTCGGGCTCGACTACCCCGAGGACCAGCTCGAGCTCGTAGTCGCCTCGGACGGCTCAACCGACCGCACCAACGAGATCGTCGCGTCGTTCGACGGCCGCGTCCGGCTGCTCGACTGCGAACGCGGCGGCAAGCTGCCGTCGATGAACCGCGCCGTGCGCGAGACCGAGAGCGACGTCGTGGCGTTCGGCGACGCAAACACGACCTGGGCCCCGGACGCCCTGCGCAAGCTCGTTCGCAGCTTCGCCGACCCGGACGTCGCCTACGTCTGCGGCCAGGTCCGCTTCGAGCGAGAGGACGGCACGAACAAGGAGGGCCTCTACTGGCGCTACGAGATGTGGCTGCGGGAGAGCGAGTCCGGGCTCGGGTCGATCACCGGCGGCAACGGCGCGATCTATGCAGTCCGCCGCTCGGACTACGTCGAGTGGCCCTTCGGGCACGACCTCGGCTTCCCGGCCCTGATGGTGCAGCGCGGCCGCCGCGCGGTCTACGAGCCGGAGGCGCTGGCGTTCGAGAAGCCGTCGCGCGACATCGAGGACGAGTACCGGCGCAAGGTGCGGATGCTGCCGTGGTCGTGGCGCCACCTGTTCGAGGCCGGCAGCCTGCGCGGTGTGCCGCCGGTCTACCTCTGGGAGCTGCTCTCGCACCGCGTGCTGCGCTACGCGAGCGGCTTCCTGCACGTGACGCTGCTCGCGACGAGCATCGCGCTCGTGGGGGAGGGGCTCGTCTACCAGGCTGTCCTCGCCGCGCAGGCGGCGTGGCTGGCGCTCGCCGCCGCCGGGAGGCTGCGCCTGAGGGTCCCGGGAGCGGGGATCGCCTACTACTACCTGCTGATGAGCTGGGCCACGGTAGTGGCTCTCGGCCGCTATCTGCGCGAGGGCGCCCCGCTGATGTGGGAAAAGGCCGAAGGAACTCGCTAGCCATCCTCGCCGAGGCACCGCTTGCGGTGCCGCTTTCAGGACGATGGGCTCAGCCCGTCGGCCGTCTGAAATGACCGGCCGAGCCGATGGAGTCAGCGAGTTGGCCGCAGGGACGTCTAGCCTGCTGTAGTCGTGCGCCGCCTGGGGGTCAGAGCGTTGCTGATGTTGCCGCTGCTCGTTCTCGTGGCCGCCTGCGGCACCGGCAAGAAGGCCGACCCGCCGACGACCTCGGTTGCGCCGGCCGCGCTACGCCCGCCGAAGGTCCCGAAGCCTTCATACGTGCGCGTGTTCGTCTTCGACGGAGACCTCGGCACGCCGGTCCGCGGGGCCGTCGTCCGCGTCCTCGGCCGCCCCGGGCTGACGAACCGCATCGGCCGCGCGCGGATCCTGCTCCCGCACCGCGGGCGTCTGCTGGTGACCGTCTCCAAGCCCGGGTACGACTCGTACAGCCAACGGCTCAACTTCGTCAACCGCCCACTCCACGGCGTGCGCGTCTACCAGCAGAAGCTGCAGTGGACGATGTACGGCGCCACCCCGCAGCGCACTCAGGCGCATCCGTACATCCGCGTCCGCCCGCCGTTCAAGACGATCTGGAGCCGCGCGACCGGCGCGCTGCTCGAGTTCCCGGCCGTCGTCGACGACGGGGTCGCCTTCGTCACGAACTACAAGGGCAGCGTCCGCGCCTACCTGATGAAGAACGGCGCGACCGTCTGGCGGCGTGACATCGGCGGGATGATGGCCGCCTCGCCCGCGGTCTACGGCGACCAGGTGGTCGTGCACGGGATGAACGGCTCCGTGTGGGTGCTGAACCGCCACAACGGGCGCGTGCTCTGGCACTACGCGGTCGGCTCGCCGATCGAGTCCTCTCCGCTCGTGGTGAACGGTGTCGACTACTTCGGCGACTGGGGCGGCACGGTCACCGCGCTCGACCTGCGGACGCACAGGGCGCGCTGGACGTACCACTCGGGCAACAAGATCACGTCGAGCGCGTCCTACGCGAACGGCACGGTCTTCATCGGCGACTACGGCGGCCGCCTCCTCGCGCTCGCGGCGGGCAACGGCGGGCTGCGCTGGTCGGGCAGCGTCAACGGCCGGATCTACGGGACGCCTGCGGTGGCGAACGGCCGCGTGTTCGCCTCGTCGTCGACGGGCGGCTCGCTGACCGCATTCTCGACGAGCGGCGCGCGGCTGTGGTCGCTCGGCACGGGCTCGTACGTCTACGCGTCGCCCGCAGCCTGGAACGGGCGCGTCTACATCGGCTCCTACAACGGCGTCTACTACTGCCTCTCCGCGAAGACGGGCGCCGCGCTCTGGCACTTCTCGACGGCGGGCGCGATCGCGGGCGCCTCGACGATCGTCGACGGGGTCGCGTACTTCAGCAACAGGCAGCACCGGATCTACGGCGTGAGCGCGCTGACCGGCAGGCAGGTGTTCCGCTTCGGCGACGGGGCGTTCGTGCCCGTCTCCGGGAACGGGCGACGGCTCCTCCTGCACGGGTTCTCGCGGCTCTACGCGGTCGAGCCCCGGCACCGATGAAGAAGATCGTGCTCGTGGGCGGGGCGGCCCTCGTGCTCGTCGCCGCCGGCCTGGTCTCGTACGGCCTCTACCGCAAGCACGAGGGGCGCGATGTGCGCGGCTCGTCGACCGTCGAGTTCGTCACGACGCAGAAGGCGAAGCCCAAGCCGCCGCCCGTCAACAGGTTCGTGTGGCCGATGTACCGCTTCGACCCGTCGCGGGAGGCTGCGCCCGAGGGGATCCCGGCGACGATCAAGCCTCCGTACCGGCCACACTGGTACTTCGGCGCGCGCTCGCTGGTCGAGTTTCCGCCCGTCGCCGCGTACGGCCACCTCTACGTCGCGAACGCGAGGGGGACGATCTTCGCGCTGAACACCGAGCTCCGGGGGGTGACGTGGAGGCTCCGGACGGTCCGCTGCACGGCCGCAACCCCGGCGGTCGTGGCGCACACGGTGTTCATGTCCTTCCTGAACAAGCCGCCCTGCAACGCCACGCGCTCCGGGCTGACCGGAGAGGTGATTGCTCTCGACGCCGACACGGGGAAGGTGCGCTGGCGCGTGGCGATGGGCCCGACGGAATCGTCGCCGCTCGTCGTCGGCAACCTGGTCTACGTCGGCGACTGGCGCGGCCGCGTCTACGCGCTGAGCACGCGCACGGGCCGCACGGTGTGGTCGTATCAGACCGGCGACAAGGTCAAGGACGGGATGGCCTACGCGGGCGGGCGCGTCTTCTTCGGCTCCTACGACCACCACGTCTACGCGCTGAACGCCCACACCGGGCGGCTGGTCTGGAAGGCCTCCGCCCAGGAGCGGCTCGGTGCGCGCGGCACCTTCTACTCGACCCCCGCGGTCGCGTACGGCCGCGTCTACATCGGTGCGACCGACCGCAAGGTCTACTCGTTCGGCGCAACCAGCGGGAAGCTGCGCTGGTCGCACGGGACCGGGGGCTACGTGTATGCGTCGCCCGCGGTCTGGAACGAGCGCGTGCTCGTCGGCTCGTACGACGGCACGTTCTACTGCTTCGACGCCGCCACCGGCGACGTCTGCTGGAGCTTCAAGGCGAACGGCCCGATCTCGGGCTCCGCGGTCGTGATCAACGGCGTCGTCTACTTCTCGACGTTCAAGAACCGCACCTACGCGCTCGACGCCCGCACGGGAAAGCCGCTCTGGTTCTTCCGCCGCGGGAAGTACGCCGGCGTCGTCACCGACGGCAAGCAGCTCTTCCTCGTGGGCTACGGGCGCGTCTACGCAATGCTCCTGAAGGGTCGCAGGTAGAGTCGCGCCCGCGATGACGACCTCGACCGAACCGCGCGCGGCCGGGCACGAGGCTACGGATCCCGACGCCGAGCGGGAGGTCGACCTCCACCGCCACTGGAATGCGCTTCTCCTGCGCTGGTGGCTTCCGGCCGCAGGCCTGGTCGGCGGGATCGTGGTCGGGCTGCTCGTCTCGATCGGCGGCAGCCAGGTGTACACGGCCAAGTCGACCGTCTACCTCGGACAGCCGCTGTCGCCGACGGGCTCGGTGCAGCTCCAGAGCGACGCGACGAACCCGTCGACGGTCGGTCAGATCATCCACAGCGAAGAGGCTCTTCGCGAGGCGGCCCGTCAGGCAGGCATGCCGGTCGGAAAGCTGCGCGGCCACGTCACCTCGCGCGCGGTGTCCGGCGCCCTGACGAGGCTCGGCCAGTCGCCGCTCGTCCTGATCACGGTCACCGGGGGCGCGCCGCGCCAGACGCAGGTCGCCACGAACAGGCTCGCCCAGATCGTGATCGCCCGGACGTCCACGTACGTCGATCAGCTGAGTGCCAGCCTCAACGCCCAGATCGCCAGCTACACGCGGTCGCTGGCGGCCATCGACCGGGCGTCGAGCGGTCTCTCGTCGACCGATCGGCTGATCGCCTCGATCCAGCGCGCCCAGATCGTCGACCAGCTGACCACGGCCAAGCAGCAGCTCGCGGTGACCCAGGCTGTGATGAAGGGCAAGCAGGAGACGTTCGCCGTCGCGACCAAGACGACCGCGCGCAGCCGACGGAACACCGTGGTCGTCGCGGCGCTGATCGGGCTCCTGCTGGGCATCTTCGCCGCGCTCCTCTGGGAGCCGGCCGCCCGGGTCGTCCGCCGCACCGCATAGCCTCGGGGAGTGCTCGACGACAAGCGGGTCGCAGTCGTCGTGCCCGCGCACGACGAGGAGAAGCTGATCGCGGAGACGATCCGCACGATCCCCTACTTCGTCGACCGCATCATCGTGGTGGACGACGCCTCGAAGGACGGCACGGTCGCAGTCGTCAAGGAGCTCGACGACGAGCGGATCGTGGTCATCGAGCACGAGCGCAACCAGGGCGTCGGCGCCGCGATCGTCAGCGGCTACGAGCAGGCCCGCGACGAGCGGATCGACGTGACCGCGGTCATGGCCGCCGACGCGCAGATGGACCCGGCCGACCTGGAGACCCTCTGTCGCCCGGTCGCGCTCGGCGAGGTGGACTATGCCAAGGCGAACCGCCTCTTCACCGGCCAGGCCTGGGAGGTGATCCCGCGCTACCGCTACCTCGGCAACGCGCTGCTCAGCCTGCTGACGAAGATCGCCTCGGGCTACTGGCACGTCGCCGACTCGCAGTCGGGCTACACGGCGGTCTCGCTCGAATACCTCGACCTGCTCGACCTCGACCGCCTCTATCCGCGCTACGGCTTCCCGAACGACCTGCTCGTGCACCTGAACGTCTGGAACGGGCGCGTGCGCGACTATCCCTCCAAGCCGATCTACGGTGTCGGCGAACGCTCGGGGATCCGGCTCCGGAAGGTCGTGCCCACGATCTCCTGGCTCCTCTACAAGGCCTTCTGGTGGCGGCTCTGGCAGAAGTACGTGATCCGAGACTTCCACCCGCTCGTCTTCTTCTACGTCCTCGGCGTCTTCATGAGCGTGCTCGGGCTCGGGCTGGGAATCGCGGAAGTCGTGCTTCGAATCGGCGGCAACCCGATCACGGCCGCGTCGGTAGTCCTCGTCGCGCTGCTGCTGATCTTCGGCCTGCAGTTCACGCTGTTCGCGATGTGGTTCGACATGGAGTCGAACCGCGACCTCGGCGGCCGCACCCGCAGGCGCACCGACCGCTAGTCGAGCACCTGGATGTTCCGCGCGGCGCACATCTCCTTGAGGATCTGCGGCCAGACGGTGACGCTCACCTCGCCCAGGTGGGCCTTGCGCAGCAGGAGCATCATCGTGCGCGACTGGCCGATCCCGGCGCCGATCGAGAGCGGGATCTCGTCGTTCAGGATCGCCTGGTGGTACGGGAGCTCGAGGAAGTCGAGCTGGCCCGAGAGTTCGAGCTGCCTTACGAGCGACTCCTTCGTCACCCGGATGCCGCCCGACATCAGCTCGTGGCGGCGCCGCGTGACCGGGTTCCAGACGAGGATGTCGCCGTTCAGCCCGTGCATCGGGCAGCCGTTCGCCGAGACCGTCTCGGTCGACCAATCGTCGTAGTCCGCGGCGCGCAGCTCGTGCGGGTAGCCGTCCGCGAGCGTCCAGCCGATCCCGTAGATGAAGATCGCCGGGTGCTCCTGGAGGATCTGCGTCTCGCGCTGCTTGCGGGGCAGGTCGGGGTACGCGGCGAGGATGTCCTCTGCGTGCAGGAACTCGAGCTCGTCGGGGAGTGCGGGGTAGCGCGGGTCCGCGAGCGCGGGGAACCGATCACGCAGGAACTCGTCGGCCTCCTTCAGCACCTTCCAGATCGCCCGCACCGTCTCGGTGAGGTGGTCGAGCGTGCGATCCTCGGCCCTGATCGAGCGCTCCCAGTCCCACTGGTCGACGTAGGCGGAGTGGTCGTGGTCGAGGAAGTAGTCCTTGCGCACGGCCCGCATGTCGGTGAGCAGGCCCTCGCCGGGGTCCATCCCGAACTGGCGCAGGGCCATCCGCTTCCACTTCGTCGCCGCCTGCACGACCTCGGCGTCGACCGGATGGAGATCGCGGTCGTTCGAGATGTGGAATCCAACGGGCGTCCGTGAGCCGTCGCGGTCGAGGTAGTCGTTGACGCCGCTGGTGGAGTCGACGATCAGCGGCACCTGCACCATCATCAGGTTCAGCTCCTCGCAGAGACGGTCCTCGATCAGGCGCTTCGCCGCATAGAGCGCCTGCATCGTCTCTCTCGGCGGGAGCAAAGGACGGTAGTCGCCGGGGAGGACGCGCTCGAGCTCGGCGTAGTCGCCGATTCCCGGGCCGGCGAGATCCGCTTCCTTCGACGTGGTCCTCACGCTCGGGATGCTCGGCGGCGAGGCGCGACGGAGCATCCGGGCGCGCGCTGATCGAGGTGCGGAGAATTGCGTACTTTCCCGCAGGAAGCCCCGCGCTTTCGCCGATTAAACGCGCCGCCCGCTGGACGACACTAGACGCGGAGGGGTGTGTGGACCCGAAAGAGCTGAACGGCGTTCGTCTCTGCGGGCTGCAATATCGGGCCGGCCGGGTCGAGGCGTGCCCCGGGGCCGACTGCCCGTTCTGGGAGGAGGGCGGCGCTGTGATTCCGGGCCACTGCATCTTCGAGCGGCTGGACCTCGACCTCGACGCGCAGCCGAGCCTTGTCCACGCGCTGCTCCAGGTCCGGCGCAACCTCACCCACGCGGTCACCTCAGACGACGAGGAAGACGCGCGCTCGCTCTTCTATCGGCTGGTTCCCGTCGCCCGCGACGGGGATTGACCGGAGGGCAGGGTGGTGCGGCTCTCGCCGAGAAGTCGGACGGCCTCTGCGTCGTCGACCTGCTGGAACGAGCGGTAGAAGGCCCCCACGGCGACGAACGCCGCGAGCGGGTAGAGACAGACGACCGCGTCGGCCTCTGCGCGGACCGCCTCGAGGCTGTCCTCCGCCGCGACCGGTACGGCAGCAACGGTCCGGGCGGCCCCGGAGCCCCTCGCCCAGCGAAGCGCCGCGATCATCGTCCCGCCGGTGGCGAGGCCGTCGTCCACGACGAGCACGGTCTTGCCTGTGAGCTCGAGCGGCCCGTGCTCGGCGTGCAGGCGCTCGTCGAGGAGTGCCGCCTTCGCGCGAGCCGTTTCGACGACCTCCTCGAGCTCCCCGTCGCTGAGTCCGTCCGAGCCGCGAAGGTAGACGCCGTCGCCCGGGGTGACCGCGCCGAGCCCGTACTCGGGCTGCCACGGGTGGCCGATCTTGCGGACCGCGACGACGTCGAGCGGTGCTTCGAGGATCCTGGCGACCTCCGCCGCGACCTCGACGCCCCCTCGCGCGAGCCCGAGGACGACGGTCTGAGGCCCCGCCTCGCTCCGGAGCTCGGCGGCGAGCGCGACGCCCGCCTCGTGCCGGTCCACGAACAGCGGCGCAGGACGCAACAGCAGATCCTCGATCATCAACACCAATCGTCCGTCCGGGGCGTCCCGGCGGCGTCGGGGAGAACGCGGATACGGTTGCGGACGGCTACGGACGAGCTTCTCGACCCACCCCGATAGTGTTGAGAAGCGGAGGCCAGTGCACGCAACCTTCTCCCTAGGCCGGATCGCAGGCGTCGAGATCGGCGTCAACTGGAGCTGGGCGATCGTCTTCGCCCTGATCGTCTGGTCGCTTGCCTCGGCCGTCTTCCCCGACCAGAATCCGGGCCACTCGAACGGCGCGTACATCGCGATGGCGCTCGTCGCCGCGGTGCTGTTCTTCGCCTCGCTGCTCCTGCACGAGCTCGGTCATGCGATCCAGGCGCGGAGAGACGGGGTCGAGATCGAGGGCATCACCCTCTGGCTGTTCGGGGGAGTCGCGCGCCTCAAGGGCGACCTGCCGAGCGCGGGCGCGGAGTTTCGAATCGCAATCGCCGGGCCGCTCGTGACGCTCGTGCTCGGCGCGGTTTTCGTGGCGATCGCGGTGCTGGCGGGCCTGCCCGACGCAGCCGACGGGGTCGCAGCCTGGCTCGGCTACATCAACCTCTTCCTGCTCGTCTTCAACCTAATCCCTGCGCTGCCGCTCGACGGCGGTCGCGTGCTGCGGGCCGCGCTCTGGGCGGGCAAGCACGACTTCGCCTGGGCGACCGTCATCGCCGCGGACATCGGCCGCGCATTCGGCTTCCTGATGATCGCCGGCGGGCTCCTGCTGTTCATCGTCGAGGGTGCCTTCAGCGGCGCCTGGCTCGCGTTCCTCGGCTGGTTCCTGCTCGGCGCGGCGGGCGCGGAGGCCCGCTATCTCGCCGTCCGGCAGGCGCTCACGGGCCTGAAGGTCCGGCAGCTGATGATCACCGACCCGGTGACCGCGGATCCCGACCAGACGCTTGGCCAGTTCATGGACGGGGTGGCCGGGGTTGCCCGCTACACGGCTTACCCGGTCGTCCACGACGGCGAGGTGCTCGGCGTGCTGCCGCTGCGGTTCGTCCTCGACACTCCGAGGAGCCAGTGGGACGAGCGGGTGGTGCGCGAGTGCATGCTCGCGCGCGACGACGTGCTTGTCGTGCACGCCGACGACGACGCGCTGGAGGCGTTCGCAGCGCTCGCCGAAGCGGATCTGCACCGCGCGCTCGTGCTCGACGACGGGCAGCTCACGGGCTTCATCTCGATCACGGACGTGGCCCGGTTGCTGGCCGCGCCGCGCCCGAGCGGTCCGGGAATCAGCGCGCCGCGGGAGTGAGATATCGGGTGAACCAGGCGATCGCCAGCTCCGCCACCTGCTCGAGAGCTCCCGGCTCCTCGAAGAGATGGGTTGCGCCGGGGACGACGGCGAGCTCGTGCTCGCACGAGACCAGGTCGGCAAGCGCGGCGCGGTTCAGCTCGAGCACGACCTCGTCGGCGCCGCCGACGATCAGGAGGGTCGGGGCGTGCACGAGCTGGAGCCGGGGCTCGGCCAGGTCGGGCCGGCCGCCGCGCGAGACGACGGCCCGGATGTCGTGGAGCGCATCGGCGGCGGCCACCAGCGCTGCCGCCGCTCCCGTGCTCGCGCCGAAGTAGCCCAACGGGAGCGCCTCGGTCTCCGGCCTGTCGCGCAGCCAGCGCGTCGCCAGGCCGAGCCGGTGCGCCAGAAGGGGGATGTCGAACACGTTCGCCCGGCTCAGTGCCTCGTCGTCGGTGAGCAGGTCGAAGAGGAGCGTCGCGAGGCTCGCCTGCTGGAGAACGCCTGCGACCTCGACGTTCCGCGGGCTCAGCCGGCCGCTGCCGCTGCCATGTGCGAAGACGACCACTCCGCGCGGTGCGTCGGGCAGGGAGAGGTCGCCCGGCAACGCGGCCCCGGTCTCGACGGGAATCGTGACCGCGCGGGCTCGTGCTGTCTCAGTCACCTGGGCCCGACTTCGATTCGGGCGACGAGGCGTCCGTCGTGCTCGAGCGAGCGGATCGAACTCGCAACGGCGGTCGCGAGGTCCGGTGCCTCGACCCGCAGCTCCACGGTCTCGCCGCCTTCGAGGGTGATGGTGAGCCGGTGGGCTTCGGCGGCCGGCCGGGCTCGGGCAAGAATCGGCTGGAGCGCGACGGTCAAGAGATCGAGCACGAAGACGGCCCCGAACACCCGATAGTAGCCGCTGTTGTCGATCTCCCACCAGATCGCGGCTGCGGCCATCGCTGCGACGACTGCTGCGAGCACACAGGAAAGGGCAAACAACCGACGCACGAAGACCGGGTCGCCGTCTCGCCGGCGGGCCGTCAGCGCGGCCACCTGGGCTGCGGCAACCGCCGCGACCGCTGCGGTGCCCATCGTCTTCGCGAGCCACTCGGGAGGGTCCTCCGTCCAGACCGCGGCCATGGAGAGCGCGGCGGCGACCACGGCCAGACCGAGGCCTGTGTAGGCGAGGCCCCGGGAGCGCCCCTGGTCGAGGAGGATCGTCGACGGCAACGCAACCAGCCCGTAGCCGGCGAGAAGCGCCGTCGTCGAGAGGATTCTGCCCTCCGTGTCACCGAAGTGGCCGAGGAGCAGGATTCCGATTGCGAGCAGGGCCGACGCGGAGAGCAGCCCTGCCACCGCCAGCAGAAGGAGCCGTCTCACAGGCGTGATGCTAGGCCCCCTCGGGGCCGCTGCCATCGCGGAGATTCCGCAACGGCAATCAGGCCCGGCACGGATGTTCCTCGCGACGGCCGGCACGAGGATCCAGGCGATGCGCACGATGCTCGCCCTTCGCAAGCTCGGGCGTGAGCCCGGGCTCCGCCTCGAGGAGGTGCCCGTTCCCGAACCGGCGCTGGACGAGGTGCTCGTCGAGGTCGAGGCCGCGAGCGTCTGCGGCACTGACCTCCACATCGAGCGCTGGGACGAGTGGGCTCAGCACAGGATCTCGCCGCCCATCACGCTGGGGCATGAGTTCGCGGGCACGGTCGTCGAGGCCGGCGCGAATGTGCGCAACGTCGCCGTCGGCGACTTCGTCTCCGCCGAGAGCCACGTCACCTGCGGCGTCTGCTTCCAGTGCCGCACCGGACATGCGCACATGTGCGAGAGCACGCGGATCCTCGGTGTCGACCGGGACGGCGCCTTTGCGCAGTTCGTTGCGGTTCCGGAATCGGTGATCTGGCAGAACGACCGCGCCAAGCTCCCGCCGGAGATCGCGACCCTGCAGGAGCCCTTCGGAAACGCCGTCTTCGCGACCAGCGACCTGGATCTCATGGGCCGCTCTGTCGCGGTGCTGGGCTGTGGCCCGATCGGCCTGTCCGCAATCGGAATCGCACGGGCCGCCGGCGCGGCTGTCGTGCTCGCTGCGGATCGAACGGCGTTCCGGCTCGAGCTGGCGACGCGCATGGGCGCGAGCGGCGTTGTCGACGTCGACGCGGTGAAAGACGAGGCGGGCTGGTTCCTCGAGCACCACGAGGGGCTCGGCTTCGACGTCGTCTTCGAGATGTCCGGGTCGGGTCGGGCCGTCGCCGACGCCTTTCGCATCGCGCGCAACGGTGGTCGCGTAGTCCTGTTCGGGATCCCGGACCGCCCCGTGGCGATCGACGTCGCCGAGACGCTGATCTTCAAGAATCTCGAGGTGCACGCGGTCAGCGGACGGAAGATCTTCGAGACCTGGTACCGGACGCGCTGGCTGCTCGAGAGCGGCGTCGTCGACCTCCGGCCGCTGATCACCCACGAGCTCCCTCTGGCCGAGTTCGAGTCTGCCTTCCGAGTGCTCGAGGCCGGCGAAGCCTGCAAGATCGTCCTCTACCCCGGGGCCGTGCCGGAGCACGCGCACACCGAGGCCGCGGAGGCCGCGGCATGAGCGTCAAGCAGCCGACGCTGAACGAGCACCTCCATGCGGAGCTCGACGGTTTGCAGGAGGCGGGCACGCTCAAGCGGTTCAACACGCTTGACTCTCCGCAGGGCCCGGTCGTGGAGATGGCCGGTCGGGGCGAGGTGCTCGTGCTCTCGTCGAACAACTACCTCGGCCTCGCCGCGCGCCCCGAGGTGGTCGCTGCCGGGATCGAAGGGCTGCGTCGTTACGGCGCGGGCACGGCGTCCGTGCGCTTCATCTGCGGCACGTTCGCGCCGCACCTCGAGCTCGAGCAGGAGCTCGCCGACCTCGTAGGGACCGAGGCCGCTCTCACCTACGGCTCGTGCTGGAACGCGAACGAGGCGGTGATCCCGAGCCTTGCCGACGAGAAGACGGTGATCCTCTCCGACGAGCTCAATCACGCGAGCATCGTGGACGCCGTCCGCCTCTCGAGGCCCATGCGGAAGGTGATCTACGCGCATTCGTCCATGGACGAGCTCAGGGAAGGGCTCGCCGCCTGCCCGCGCAGCGCGCGCAAGCTGATCGTCACCGACGGCGTCTTCAGCATGGAAGGCGACCTTGTACGGCTCCCGGAGATCGTCGGGCTGGCCCGCGACCACGACGCGACCGTCATCGTGGACGACTCGCACGGGACGGGAGTCATGGGCGCGACCGGACGCGGGGTCGCCGAGCACTTCGACCTCGTTGGCGAGATTGACGTCATAACGAGCACGCTCGGGAAGGCGCTCGGCGGCGCGGCCGGCGGATTCGTCGCGGGCAGCGCAGAGGTCTGCGAGGTGCTCGCTCAGCGCTCGCGGCCACAGCTGTTCTCGAATGCGCTTCCGCCGACGGTGGCGTGTAGCGCGCTCGAGGCGGTCCGCGTCCTGCGCCGAGAGCCGGCGCTCGTCGAGAGGCTGCGCGGGCTCTCGGGGGTCTTCCGCGATCGGCTGCGCGAGATCGGCTTTCACCCGCTGGACGGCGAGGCGGCGATCATCCCGATCATCGTCGGCGAGACGGAGTTCGCGATGCGCTTCAGCGAGCGCTTGCTGGAGGAGGGCGTGTTCGTAACCGGCTTCGGCTTCCCGGTCGTCCCCGAGGGAACCGCGCGGGTGCGTGTCCAGATGTCCGCTGCGCTGGAGTCGGCCCACGTCGAGCGCGCGCTCGAGGTATTCGAGCGGGTGGGCCTAGAGCTTGGAGTCATCGAAGGGAGATAGGAGGTTGTCATGGCACCCGAAACGCATGCAGACGTAGGCGATCTGATCGAGATCCACGGCCACAAAATCGGGGAGACCGCGCGAACCGGAGAGATTCTCGAGGTCCTCGGAACCGGAGAGCACGAGCACTACCGCGTGCGGTGGGAGGACGGGCACGAGAGCATCTTCACGCCGGGAAGCGACGCGACAATCCGGCACGTCCAGCGCCGCGCCAAGCGATGAAGGTCGCGGACGTCATGACCCGCGAGGTCGTCTCGGTACGGCCGGGCGCCTCGCTCAAGCAGGCCGCACAGTTGCTGGTCGAGCACCGGATCTCGGGTCTGCCGGTCGTGGACGACGAGAACCACGTCCTCGGTGTCTTCTCCGAGGCGGACGTTCTTCCAAAGGAGACGGCCGGGGTGTTCGCGCAGCAGCCGCTCGCGTGGTTGACCGGCTTCGACATCGAGGTCGACCGGTCGAAGCTCGACGCCCACCTCGTCGGCGAGGCCATGACCTCGCCGGCGCTGACGATCGAGGCGGAGATGCCCGTGAGCAAGGCGGCACGGCTGATGAGCCAGAGAGGCATCAACCGGCTGCCCGTGGTCGAGGAGGAGAAGCTCGTCGGGATCGTGACGCGCGCAGACCTCGTCCGGGCATTCGTCCGCAGCGACGCGGAGATCGCCCGGGAGATCCGCGAGGAGATCGTCGTCGGGCGCTTCGGTCTCGAGCCGCACAGCGTCGAGGTCGCGGTCGAGGACGGCGAGGTGGCGCTCAGCGGCGGGCTGGAGCGGCGAGCGGACGCCGAGCTGTTCGAGGCTCAGGTACGGGCCGTGCCGGGCGTGGTCGATGTCCGCTCCAGGCTCTCCTGGCCTGGCAAGGAGGACTAGGCCTGAGACGGCTCGGGCGCGGGCGCCTCGGCCTCGCGCTCGAGGAACGGCGCGAGCGCCTCGAACCGCGCCTGGAAGAAGCGCAGGTGGGCCGGCTCGTAGACCATCTTCAGCCCGGGCACGAGCGCGCGTCGGGCGTGGACGTCGGCGACGACGTCGGCCACATAGGCGAGGTGCTCCTGCGTGTAGACCCGCCGCGGAATCGTCAGCCGCACCAGCTCGAGACCGTCGTACGGCTCGTGGCCGTGCTGGCCGGAGACGATCCCTCGCTCCATCGAGCGGACGCCGCCGGCGAGATAGAGCGCGGCCGCCAGCGCCTGGGCCGGGAACTCCTCCTGCGGGACGTGCGGCAGAAAGCGCTTGGCGTCGAGGAAGACCGCGTGCGCGCCGAGTGGGACGACTATCGGGATCCCGCGCTCGAGCAGGATGCCGCCGAGGTAGGCGCTCTGAGAGACGTAGTGGCGCACGAGTGTCTCGTCGGTGGACTCGCGGATGCCCTGGGCGAGCGCCTCCATGTCGTGCCCCGCGATGCCGCCGTAGTGCGGGAAGCCCTCGTAGACGACGACGAGCTCGCGGGCCCGCTCGGCCAGGTCGTCGTCGTTGAGCGCGAGCACACCGCCGATCGGCACGAAGTGATCCTTCTTCGACGAGAAGACGGCGCCGTCGGCCAGGTCAGAGATCTCCCGGATCAGGTCGGGCAGCGACCGGTCGCCGTAGCCCGGCTCACGTTCCTTGACGAAGAGCGCGTTCTCGGAGATCCGCGTCGCGTCGAGGAAGAGCGGAACCCCATGTGCGCGAGTCAGCTCACGGACCGCCGCGAGGTTCTCCAACGAGAAGGGTTGGCCGCCTGCCATGTTCAGGCAGGCCTCGACGCGGACGAACGGCACCCGCTCGGGCGCGGCCGCCGCGAGCACATTCTCGAGCGCAGTCAGGTTCACGTTGCCCTTGAACGGATGCGTCGACTCGGGAGCGGAGGCCTCGGGGATCGCGACGTCGACCCAGGTCCCGCCGACGAGCTCGACGTGCTCCCGGGAGGTCGTGAAGTAGAGGTTCGACGGCACGAGTGAGCCCTCCGTCACGAGCAGCTTTGAGAGGAGATGCTCGGCGCCACGTCCCTGGTGCGTCGGGATCACGTGCCGGTAGCCGTACGTCTCCTGCACCATCTGCTCGAGCCGGAAGAAGCTCCGCGATCCGGCGTACGCCTCGTCGCCGAGCTCCATCGCCGCGCGCTGCTCCTGCGAGAGGGCCGAGGTGCCGCTGTCCGTGAGCAGGTCGATGTAGACGTCGTCGGAGCGAAGCAGGAAGGTGTTGAAGCCAGCTGCCTCGAGCGCGCGCCTACGATCCGGCTCCGGCCGGAGCACTACCGGCTCGACGACCTTGATTTTCCACGGAGGCGGCGCCGCTCTCACGGGGCGTCGCTCACGGCGGGGGCGCCCAGCCGGACCCCGGCTTGCTCGAGCTGGTCGGCGATCCGTAGGTGGTCGTGCTCGATGACCTGCGCGATGCTGTGCGCGATCACGTGAACCGTGAGCACGTCGCCCTCGGTCCGCATCGCAAGCATCAGCTCTTCCTCGAGCTCGTGCCGGAGCTCTGCAGCACTCAGCCCGATCCCTGTCGACACGGTGCACCTCCTTTCGTCGTACACACAGCCTCGTCCCCGGCCCTCCGGAAGGCATCAGCGACTCCGCCGATCCTGTCAGCGGGGAACTACCGAGCAGCGAAAACTGCCTGCAAACCGGGTTGTCGGGGGCAGGTGAAGCTTGGGTTAGGACTTCGTAAGACCTGACGGGTACCGCCAGCGCCGTCGCTAACATCGGCCCGATGCCTTCGGCTGTGGTCACCGGCGGAGCCGGCTTTCTGGGCTCGCACTTCTGCGAGTACCTCCTTGCCCGCGATTACCGCGTCATCTGCGTCGACAATCTCGAGACGAGCACGCTCGAGAACCTCGAGCACGTCCGCGACGACGCGTTCTCGTTCGTGAGCCACGACATGATCGACCGCCTCCAGATCGACGAGCCCGTCGACGTCGTCTTTCACCTGGCGGCCCTGCCGAGCCCGATCGACTACCTGCGTCAGCCGCTGCTGTCGCTCAAGGTCGGCTCGTACGGCACCCACAACGCGCTCGGGCTCGCGAAGCTCAAGCGCGCGCGGTTCGTGCTCGCGTCCACGAGCGAGGTCTACGGCGACCCGCTCGTACACCCGCAGCCCGAGAGCTACTGGGGCAACGTCAACCCGATCGGCCCGCGCGGCGTCTACGACGAGGCGAAGCGTTACGCCGAGGCGCTGACGATGGCCTACCACGGCGCGCAGGGAGTGGACACCGCGATCGTCCGGATCTTCAACACCTACGGGCCGAGGATGCGCTCCCACGACGGGCGCGCGATCCCGACGTTCGTCCGCCAGGCCCTCGAGAACGCGCCGCTCACGGTCTTCGGCGACGGCTCGCAGACGCGGAGCTTCTGCTACGTGGACGACCTGATCCGCGGCATATATCTGCTCGCGGAGAGCGGCGAGCACCTGCCGGTCAACCTCGGCAACCCGAACGAGTTCACGATCCTCGAGCTCGCGCAGGCCGTCCTCCGCATCACCGAGTCGAAGAGCGAGATCGTGTTCGAGGCGCTGCCGATCGACGACCCGCAGGTGCGCCAGCCCGACATCACCCGGGCCAAGCAGATCCTCAGCTGGGAGCCCGAGATCGAGCTCGACGAAGGCCTGCGGCGGATGCTCCCGAGCATCGTAAGCGGCGCGACGTGAGGTCTAAGGCGCTCCGCGCCTCGATCGCTCTCGTGACGATTGCCCTCGCGGCGGTCGCCGCCACCGCAAAGCCTGCCCCGGCGTTGGCGGCCGGCGGGATGCTCGCGGGCATCTACGACCCCGTGCAGCCGCTCGTCGCCCCGGATCAGACCTTTGCCACCTACAAGAAGCTCCACGTGAAGGTCATCCGCATGGATCTGAACTGGGGCACGTACGTCGCCAAGAAGCGTCCGGCACAGCCGGCCGACCCGAGCGACCCGGCGTACAACTGGGACCAGTACGACGAGTTGGTGCGGAACGCGCACAAGAACAACATTCAGGTCCTCTTCACGATCTACGGCACGCCGCGCTGGGCGAACGGCGGCAACAAGCCCAATCGGGCCCCGAAGAAGATGCGCGACCTGCGCCTGTTTGCCTACGCGGCTGCCAAGCGCTACAGCGGCTCGTATGAGCTCCCGGACGGGACCGTTCTTCCCTCCGTGCGCCGGTGGATGGCCTGGAATGAGCCCAATAACCCGGTCTTCCTGCGGCCCCAGTACGCGAAGGTGGGGAGGACGTACATCCCCGTCGCCGCCCGCAACTACGCACAGATGTGCTCGGCGATCTGGGCGGGCGTCCACTCGACGAACGTGAAGGAGACGGTCGCATGCGGTGCCACCGACCCGCGCGGGAACAACAGACCCCGCAGCAGCCGCCCCTCGATGGCGCCGCTCACGTTCATGCTGGCGCTGAAGCGCTACGGCCTGCGTGACTTCGACGTCTACGCGCATCACCCGTACTACAACCGACCCACCGAGACTCCGACCACGATGCCGAAGGCGAAGACCGTCATCACGCTCGCGAACATCGGCCAGCTGACCACGCTCCTGACCCGTCTGTGGGGGCCGAAGAAGCTGTGGATCACGGAGTATGGCTACCAGACCAGGCCGCCCGACCGGAACTTCGGCGTGAGCTGGGCGAAGCAGGCGAAGTACCTGACCAAGGCCTATGCCGTCGCGCGGCGGAACCCGCGGATCACCCTGATGCTCTGGTTCCTGCTCCGCGACGAAACCAGGCTCGCAGGCTGGCAGTCGGGCCTCCTGACCGCCTCCGGAAAGAAGAAGCCGGCCTTCAACGCATTCATGCGCCTGCCACACTAGGCGGCAATGGCAATCGAGACACCGGAGCGCGAGGGGGGCCGGATCCCCGCCCTGGCTGACGGTGCGCGGCCGGCGAAGGGCTCGGAGGACATTCGCTCCGGCAGAGCGTTCTTCCTCTCGCGGAGCCAGCTCGCGGCAGCGGGGCGGCGGCTCGCGAGCATCGCCCTGCTGGTGGGTCTCGACCTCGCCGGCCTCGTCCTGGGCCTCTATGCCGCGCTCATCCTGCGCGAGTTCTACTACGGACGGTCGGATCTGCTCTGGGGCGTGCTCTGGCGGATCGAGACCGACTGGCTGCCCTTCCTGCTGCTGATCACGATCCTCGTCTTCGCCCAGGCAGGGCTCTACGCCGATCGGGAGCGGCGACCGGGATTCGGACGGGTTCTCTCATCGCTCTTCGTAGTCGCGGTGATCACGCTTGCCTTCGGGGTCGGAACCGGCCACCGGTTCTCGACCTTCGGGCTGGCTCCGACGGCGGTCGTGTGCTGCGCGCTCGCGATTGCGGCCCTGCGCGGGAGTTACGACGCGGTCACGCAGGACCTGCTGCGCGCGCTCGGCGCGCGGCGGCACGCCCTCCTCGCCGGCTCGGCCGAGCAGGTCAACCACCTACATGGGGCGCTCGGCTCGGCGCGGAACGGGATCGACTACGAGTTCGTCGGCGCGCTCGCGCCCTCGAGCGACGGCGTCGACCTGCCCGTCCTCGGCGACCTGGACGATCTCGCGGCCGTCCTCGACGAGACGCGCGTCGACGAGCTGATCGTGACCGACTCCGGCTTCAGCGAGTGGCAGCTGGTCGAGATCGTCTCGGATGCTCACAGGCGCGGCGTGCGGGTTCGCATCGCCCCGAAGGCGACGGAGCTCCTGACGCAGCGCGCGCAGTTCGTGCCCGGCCAGGGCGTTCCGCTCTTCGAGCTGCACCCGCCCGCGTTCATCGGGATCGACTGGGTCGTCAAGCGCGCGTTCGACCTGCTCGTCTCGGTCGCGGTACTCGTGGTCGGCTTGCCGCTCTGGCTCGCGATCGCGGCGGCCGTCAAGCTCACGTCGCGCGGCCCGATCTTCTACCGCGACGTCCGCATCGGCCTGGGCGAGCGGGAGTTCGGGATGCTCAAGTTCCGGACGATGTACGCCGACGCGGCCGGCCGCCAGGCCGAGCTCGAGGCGTCGAACGAGGCGGACGGACCGCTGTTCAAGATCCGCGAGGACCCGCGCGTGACCCCGGTCGGCGGGATCCTGCGCCGCTTCTCGCTCGACGAGATCCCGCAGCTCTGGAACGTGCTCCGCGGTGAGATGAGCCTCGTCGGCCCGCGTCCGCTCCCGCTCCGCGACTACGCGCAGCTCGAGGGCTGGCATCGCAAGCGCTACCTGGTGCTTCCGGGCGTGACCGGCCTCTGGCAGATCTCGGGCCGCTCGAACCTCGGTTTCGACCACCTCGTGCGGCTCGACTTCTACTACCTCGAGAACTGGTCGATCTGGCTCGACATCTGGATCCTGGCCAAGACGATCCCGGCCGTCCTGACCGGACGCGGCGCCTACTAGGATCGTCTTCATGGATCGCGCGGTGGCGCACCGCCCCGCGGCCTCACGGTTGCGCGACGCTCTCGACGCGCGCTACGCGGCGCCGCTTGCCCTCGCGGGCCTCATCGTCGTCGCGCTCGCCGCTCGCCTCGTGCTCAACCGCGGCATCGAGGCACCCTGGGCCCAGCCGGACGAGCTCGAGTATGCGGATCTGGCGAAGAGCTTCGCCGCCTCCGGGCACTACCTCTTCCGGGACCACCCTTACTTCATCCCGACGATCTACCCGGCCCTGATCTCGCCGGCCTGGTTCGCGGGGTCGATGGCGACGACCTACGCGCTGGCCAAGGCCATGAACGCCGTGCTCCTAACCGCGACCGCGATCCCGCTCTACCTCTGGGCCCGGCGGCTCGTCTCTCCGGCCTACGCCCTGCTGGCCGTGGCGCTCTTCCTCGCGATTCCGTCGTTCGTGTACGCGGGGACGATCGTGACCGAGAACGCCTTCGCGCCTGCGCTGCTGCTCTTCCTGCTCGTCCTCGCGCTGGCGCTCGAGCGGCCGACGCTGACCCGCCAGCTGCTCGTCCTGGCGCTCGCGGTGCTCTGCGTGACGATTCGACTGCAGGCCGTGTTCCTCTTCGTCGTGATTCCGACGGCGGTCGCGCTGACGTGGCTCCTCGACCGGCGCTCCCGGGACGTTCGTGACACGGCTCGCCGCTTCTGGCCCACGTATGCCGCCCTCATTTTCGGGGCCGTCGCCTATGGCGTCTACCGGGTCTCCGTGGGCCACGGGCTCTCCTCGCACCTCGGCGTCTACGGCTACGTCACGAAGTCCCACTACTCGCTGTGGCCCGCGGCGCGCTGGGTCGTCTACCACCTCGCGGAGCTCACCCTCTCGGTCGGCGTGGTGCCGCTCAGCGCGCTGATCGTCCTGCTCGGCCTTGCCTGGACAGAGCGGACGGCCGTTGCCGAGCGCGCGTTCCTCGCCGCTGCGACCGCGGCGATCTTCTGGGAGGTCGTCGAGGTCGGCACGTTCGAGTCGCCGAGGGGCTTTCGCATCCAGGAGCGCTACCTCTTCAACCTGGCTCCGGTGCTCCTGCTCGCGCTCGTCGTCTGGCTGGCGCGCGGCCTGCCGAGGCCGCGGGTGCTGACAGGGGTCGCCGCCGTCGTCCCGATCGCGTTGCTCCTGACAATCCCGTACGCGAAGCTGCTGACGACGGTGGTCTTCAACAGCACGTTCGCGCTGATCCCGCTCTGGCGTCTCCGGACGGCACTCGGAGGCGTCGCCGGACCGATTGCGCTCACCCTGATCGGTGCCGTGGCTGTCGGCCTGCTGTTCGCGATCGTTCCGCGGCATGTGGCCCGCTGGGCCGTGCCCGGCGCGGTCTTCGTGTTCCTCGTGGTGTCCTCGGCGAGCGTCTACTCGACGATCACCTGGCAGGCGCGCGGCTTCCGTCACGCGGGCGGGCTGCAGGGCGATCCGAGCTGGGTCGACCGCGCTGTCGGGAAGAACGCGCGGGTCGAGCTCCTCTACACGGCGGATCTGACCGACGCGCATGTCGCCTGGCAGGCCGAGTTCTGGAACCGGAGCGTGCGGCGCCTCTTCGGAGTGTCTGCGCAGGACCCGAGCATCCCCGACGTGACGACGTCGCTCGTAAACGGCCGCCTCGTCCCCAACCTGCCCGCGGGCTCGCCCGACCTGCGTCCTCGCTACGTCCTCTCGACCACGGGAACGAAAATCGTCGGCACGAAGGTCGCGTCCTCCGGGCAGCTCGTGCTCTGGCGTGTCCAGCCGCCGCTTCGTCTGAGGACGCTCTCGCCGTGAACGAGCCTCGCCGCTGGAAGGTGCCGCTAGCGGACATCGTGGTCGACGAGGATCTCGCCGACGCCGCGCTGGAGACCTTCCGCTCCGGGTGGTGGAGCATGGGCCCGCGCGTCCTCGAGTTCGAGGGTCAGTTCGCGTCGTTCTGCGGTTCGGCGCACGCCGTCGCGGTAGCCAACGGCACCGCGGCGCTCCACCTCGGCCTCCTGGCCGTCGGGTGCGGCCCTGGAGACGAGGTGGTCGTCCCGTCGCTGAACTTCGTCGCAGCTGCGAACGCGATCGTCCACACCGGCGCCGAGCCCGTCTTCTGCGATGTCCTCGGCCCGGAGGAGCCAAACCTCGATCCCGCGGACGTCGAGGCGGCGCTGACCGACCGCACGAAGGCGATCGTCGCGCTTCACTACGCGGGCTATCCGTGCGAGATGGACGCCCTGCGAGCGCTCGCCGAGACCCGCGGGCTCCCGATCGTCGAGGACGCGGCGCACGCGCCCGGGGCGAGCCTCGGCGGCCGCATGTGCGGGACGCTCGGCGACGTCGGGTGCTTCAGCTTCTTCTCGAACAAGAACCTGCCTGTCGGGGAGGGCGGCATGGTCGTCACGGACGACGACGGCCTCGCCGAGCAGCTGCGTCTGCTCCGGTCGCACGGCATGACGACGCTCACGTGGGACCGGCAGCGCGGCCATGCGGCCGACTACGACGTCGTCCTCCCGGGGTTCAACTACCGGCTCGACGAAATGCGGGCGGCCGTCGGGTCGAAGCAGCTGGAGCTGCTGCCCGGCGAGAACGCGGCGCGAGGGCGCGTCGTCGCGCGCTACCGCCGAGCGCTCGACGGACAGCGTGGGCTCGTGGTGCCCTTCGATGACCGGCCAGGGCGCCTTTCCTCGTACCACCTGGCCGTCGTCGTCCTGCCGGACGGAACGGATCGCGCCTCGGTCCGAGCGGCGCTGGACGAGCGCGGGATCCAGACGAGCGTCCACTACCCGCCGATCCACTCGTTCACCGCGTACCGGGAGCGCACGCGACGGCCGCTGCCGCAGACCGAGGCGCTGGCCGGCCGGATCCTGACGCTGCCGCTCTACGGACGGCTCACGGACGAGCAGGTCGACTCGGTGATCGAGGGGCTGCTCTACACGTTGTAGAGCGACGGCTTGTAGGCGCCGAGCGAGTCCTTCAGCCAGTCGATGGTTCGGCGCAGGCCCTCGTCGAACTCGACCTCGGGCTCCCAGCCCAGGAGGCGTTTCGCCTTGCCGGTGCCGGCGACCAGCCGCTCGACCTCGCTGTCGGCCGGGCGTAGCCGCTCCTCGTCCAGCCGGACGGGCACCTCCCGGCCGAGCAGCCCGAGCACGCGCTCCGCGACCTCTCCGATCGAGATCTCGGTACCGGTCCCGAGGTTGACCACCTCGCCCACCGCGCTTGCCTCCAGGCCGCAGCCCAGGAGCCCCTCGACGGTGTCCTCGACGTAGAGGAAGTCCCTGGTCGGCTCGAGGGCGCCGAGCTCGATCACATCCCTCGAGATCGCCTGGCTGATGATGGTCGGGATCACGGCTCTCGCGCTCTGCCGCGGCCCGAAGGTGTTGAACGGCCGAGCGATCGCGACCGGGATCTCGAACGAGCGGTGGAAGGAGAGCGCGAGCTGGTCGGCTCCGACCTTCGACGCGGCGTACGGCGACTGCGGGTGGAGCGCGTGCTCTTCGTCGATGGGGACGGTCTGAGCCGTCCCGTAGACCTCGCTCGTCGAGGTGTGGACGACGCGCGCGGCCCCGCTGTTCCGGGCGGCCTCGAGCACGTTGAGCGTTCCGACCACGTTCGCAGTCACGAACTCGCGCGGGTGGCGGTACGAGTACGGGATCGGAATCAGCGCGCCGAGGTGGAAGACCACGTCGCGATCCTTGATCGCTCCCGCGACAGCGTCCGGGTTGGCGAGGTCTCCACGGAAGATCTCGATCGCCGGGACGACCTCGGGGTCGGCGTGCTCGAGCCAGCCGTTGTCGCTCCTCGACGTGTAGCGAACGAACGCCCGGACCTCGGCTCCCTTGCGCGCGAGCGCCTCGGCGAGGTGGCTCCCGATGAACCCGCCGGCGCCCGTGACGAGCACCTGCCGTCCCGACCAGCTCCGCGAGTCGCTCATCGCCGCAGGAGTCTATGTGGAGCCGAACCGGCTATAACAACTGCCTGTGGAGCTCTCGGTCGTGCTCGTCAACCACAACGGCGCCGGGTGCCTGCCGCAGACGCTTTCGGCGCTGGCGCGAAACACGGAGACGGCAGACGTGGAATGCGTCGTGGTCGACTCGGGCTCGAGCGACGGGAGCTGGGAGGGAGTCGAGCGTCTGTGGGAGAAGGCGCGCGCGGTGCGGTTCGAGAAGAACATCGGCTTCTGCGCCGGCTGCAACCGCGGAGCGGACGAGGCCCGGGGGCGCCTGCTCGCGTTCGTCAACTTCGACGCCGAGGTCGAGCCGGGCTGGGATGTGCCGCTCGCACGGCTCCTGGACGACCCCGACGTCTCGGTTGCCACCGGCCTTCTGCTGACCCCGGACGGCTCGACGATCGAGGCGGCCGGGCTCGAGATCGCGCCGAACACGGCGACCTACGGGCGCCTGCAGGGCAGGCCGCGCGAGGAGGCCCCACGCGAGCCCGTCGACGTGACGGCCGCGTCGGGCGCGCTGATGATGGTGCGCCGCGAGGACTTCCTCGAGCTCGGCGGCTTCTACGAGGCGCTGTTCATGTACGGGGAGGAGGCGGACTACTGCCTCAAGGTGCCGGGCCGCGTTGTCCTGCATCCCACGAGTGCGGTACGGCACGCGCAGGGGACCGCGTCGGGGCCGCTGCGGGGCACGTTCAGGCTCTACTGGCACTCGCGCAACCGCCTCCTGAACGCGGCGCGGCAGCTCCCGCTCCCGACCGTGGTCGTCTCGGTGCTCGCCTCGGCGGCCTTCGATGCGGTGACGCTCGGCCAGATGCGGAGCCGCGTTGCGACGGGTGCGATCGCACGCGGCTGGCGCGACGGCCTGCGCGGGATGGCGCACGAGCGAGGAGCCAGGACGGCCCCGGAGCGCCGCCGGGCGGCCCGGCGGCTCGTGTCGTTGCGCGAGGCGTTCCGAGAGCAGCGCCGCCTCGGTCGTGTCTAGCTCGTCCGAGTTGTGCCCCGCGTGCGGTGGACCGCTCGAGGCCAAGCCACGGATCCGCGGGTACGACCGCCTGCACCGGACACCGGGCGTCTTCGAGGTTCGGATCTGCCCCGCGTGCGGCAGCGGACGCACGTTCCCGGCCGTCCGCGCAGACGATCTTGGGCGCTTCTACCCCGAGGCGTACGACGCCTATTCGCTGCCGCCGACCCGCGTTGCCCGCGTGCTCGCGACGTCGCTGTACCGCTGGTACTACCGGCGCGCGCTTCGGCAGCCACCGCTCGGCAGCTTGGGTCGGCTTCCCCCGGGCCGGCTGCTGGACGTCGGCGCCGGTCGCGGCGACCTGGGCGTCGTGCTCGCCAGGGACGGGTGGCGGGTGACGGGGCTCGAGCCCTCGGCCCAGGCGTGCGAGGAGGGCCGCAGGCGCGGCGTGCGGATGGTGCAGGGGACGCTTGGCAACGTCGACGCCCTCGAGCTCGGGGCCGAGTACGACGTCGTCGTCTTCCAGCACGCGCTCGAGCACGTCGTCGAGCCGAGAGAGGACCTCCTTCGGGCACGCTCGCTTCTCCGCCGCGGCGGTGTGCTTCTCGTCACGGTGCCGAACTTCGGCTCGTGGCAGAGCCGGAGGTTCCGTGGCGCGTGGTTCCACCTCGATCTGCCCCGGCATCGCTCCCATTTCACGCCTGCCGGGCTGGAGCGAGCGCTGCGGGCCGCCGGCTTCGAGCACCCGGAGGTGACGAGTTCGACCACGGCGGACGGGCTGCAGCTCAGCCTCCAGTACCGGTTCTTCGGGCGGCGCCGCTTCCGGTCCGGGGTCTCGCTCTACGCGACGGTCGCCCTCTCGCGGGCCCTGCTGCCGCTCACCGAGGTGGCGAACGCGCTGGGCGGAGGCGGAGACCAGCTCGGCGCTTCGGCCGCACGCCCTGACGCCGGTTAGCGTTCGTTCGCGTGCCCCTCCAAGAGCCCCGATCGATCCTGCTCGTCGCGCAGTTCTCGCCACCCTCGTTCGTCGTGGCCGCGCGGCGGGTGGCTGGGATGACCAAGTACCTGGCCCGCCTCGGCTATCCCGTCACGGTGCTCACCTCCGAGGAGTCCGGAGACGGGGAGATCGAGGGGGCGGAGAGGGTCGTCCGCACATCTGATCTCCTGGCGTCGCGGCTCAACTGGCGCCGTCGCCGCGCGCAGGCGCCTGCGGGCAAGGCGGCCGCCACCTCGAGCCCTCCGAGCCCGCTCGAGTCGATGGTCGTCCCGGATGTCTCCGTGGTCTCGTGGTTCCCGTTCGCAATGGCGGCCGCACGTGGTCTCACACGGCGCAAGCGCCCCGGCTGCGTGATCACGACCTCGCCGCCGCAGTCGGCGCATCTCCTCGGCCTGAGACTCGCGCGGCAGGGGATTCCCTGGATCGCCGAGTTCCGCGACGGCTGGCGCTTCGAGCGCCCCCGGGGCGACTGGCCGCTACAGGCTCAGCGCTCGCTGGACGATCGACTGGAGCGGTCGGTCGCGGGACGGTCCAATGCGATCGTCGCGGTCACGGGTCCGATCGCGGAGGATCTCGAGCGGCGGTTCCACCGTTCCGTGGCGTTGATCACCAACGGCTTCGATCCGGACGACGTCGACACGGCCGGCGGCGAGCCCGATCCGCTGCTCGACCGCGAGCGCGTCTCGATCGTGCACACCGGGAGCATGGGCTTCACCGGGGGCACGGCGAGGCACCTCGTCGATGCGCTGCGGCTGTTGCGCGACGAGGCGCCCGAAGTCGCCGCCAGACTCGAGGTGGTGTTCGCAGGACTCCTGTCGACCGAGGAAGCACAGTTGCTCGGCAGCCCCGACCTGGCCGGAATCGTGCGGTGCATCGGCTCGCTCGAGCGCCTGGCCGTGCTGCGGCTCCAGCGCGCCGCCGACGTCCTGCTCGTCGTGACCGAGGGGTCGAGGCGCCGAAGCGTCGCCACCGGAAAGCTGTTCGAGTATCTGGCGACGAGTCGACCGATCCTCGTCCTGGGCTCGGAGACCGAGGCCGCCCGCATCGTTCTCTCGACGCACAGGGGCACGGCCACGTCGGCCGAGGATCCGCGCGCCATTGCCGCGGCGCTGCGCGAGGTGGTTGGCGACGATCGTCCGCCGCTGACGGATCGCACGGAGCTGGAGCGCTACTCCTGGCCCCGGCTCGCCGCCGCCTACGCGGCCGTGGTGGACGGGGTGTGCGCCGCTCGATGACGAAGCGCAGACGGGTTCTCGTGCTTGCCTACTTCTTCCCGCCGATCGGCGGAGCCGGGGTGCAGCGGACGCTGAAGTTCGTCGAGCATCTCGCCCGGCTCGGGTGGGACGCGACGGTCGTGTCGACGCGCTCTCGCGTCTACGGGGTGCAGGACCCGTCGCTGCTCGACGACGTGCCCCCGGACACGCGCGTCGTGCGTACGGCCGCGTTTCCGCTGGCGAGGTACGCAGGGATTGTCCTCTACCACCTGCGACTCCGGTCGCTCCGCGCCTGGGTGATCTGGCCGGACGGCGGTATCGGCTGGGCCCCTTTCGCCTTTGCCGCGGCCCTTCGACGAGCACGGCGCGAGCGGCCCGACGTGCTCTTTTCGACCTCGGCGCCCTACGGTGCACACCTGGTCGCGCTGCTCGTTGCGTGGCTGACCCGGACGCCGTGGGTCGCCGACTTTCGCGACGAGTGGTCGGCGAATCCGGGGCTGCAGAGTCAGCCGAGGGCTCTGAACGCGCTTGCCGGCCGGGCTGAGCGAGCGATTGCGGCGCGGGCGGCCACGGTCGTCGTGGCTGCGGACTACTTCGAGATCGACGGGTTGCCGGCCGAGGACCCGCGCCGGGTCGAGATCGTCAATGGCGCCGACGAGGCGGATCTGGCCGCGGCCGCGGGAAACTCGCCGCCGGCCGATCGGTTCGTGCTCGCACATGTCGGAACGATCTACGGTGAGCAAGATCCGACTCCGGTGCTCAGGGCGCTCGCCGCCCTCGTGTCCCGCGGGGACATCGACGGCGGGCGGGTGGAGGTTCGGCTCGTCGGTGCGATCCGGGACGAGAGGTTCGAGTCCCCGTCCGGGATCCACGTGGAGTCGGTTGGCTACGTCGGGCACAGAGAGGCCGTTGCCGAGATGGCTCGTGCGACAGCTCTGCTGCTTTACGTTTCGAGCCTGAGCCTTGCGCCGTCGGGGAAGCTGTTCGAGTACCTCGCCTCGGGCCGGCCGGTGCTCTGCGTCACGCGGCCCGACAACCTGGCCAGCCGCCTCGTCACGGAGTGGGACGCCGGTGTGGCCGCCGAGCCGGGCGACCGTCCGGCAATCGAGCGCGCGATTCTCGCCCTCTGGCAACGATGGCAGGCGGACGGCCTGCCCGATCAGGCCGAGGTGCGGCGGCGGACGCTCGAGCGGTACTCACGGCGAGCGGCCGCCGAGCGTCTCGCGCAGGTGCTGGACGAGGCATGCGGTGCCTGAGCGCCTGCGTGTGCTTGTGGCTGGCTGGTTGAACTCCCCGCACGTCGCCGCGTGGGCCGACGCCGTCGCCGCGGCCGGTCACGATGTCCATGTGGCGGGGCGGGTGGTGCCGAACTGGCCGGAGCTCGATCTGGGGGTGCCGTCGCACCGCCTGGGAGCGGGCTGGCCGCCGCCGCTCCGCGGCCTGCGTATGAGCTCGGGCCTCGGCAGGCTCGCGAAGTCGCTCGAGCCCGACATCGTCCACGCCCACTACCTGCCCGAGTACGGCTGGATGGCCGCGCGTGAAGGCCTGGAGCCGCTGATCTGCTCCGCGTGGGGGTCGGATGTGCTCGCCGGCGGCTGGCTGGCCCGCAGGCGCTCGCGCCCTGCGCTCGACGCCTCGGTGCTCGTGCTCGCGGACTCGGTGCACCTCGCGCGCGAGACGCGGGCCATGGCGGGCCGCGACCTGCGTGTGGAGGTCCTCCGCTGGGGGCTGGACCTCGAGCGCTTCGCGCCCGGCGACTCCGCGGCGGCGCGCGAAGCTCTGGGGCTCCAGATCGACGGCCCGCTCGTGGCGGGCGTGCGCGGACTGCGGCCGATCTACAACCCGGAGCTCCAGCTCGACGCCTTCGCCCTCGTGCGTGCCGAGCACCCCGAGGCGAAGCTGCTGCTCAAGCACCCGTTGGTCGAGACACCGCGCGCCGTGCTGGCGGCGATCGAGCAGCGCGATCTCGAAGGCGCCGTCACGGTCCTGGGCAACGTTCCCGCCGAGCGGCTTCCGGACGTCTACCGCGCTGCGGACGTCGTGATGTCCGTCCCGTCGAGCGACAGCTCGCCGCGCAGCGTGTGGGAGACCCTCGCCTGCGGCCGTCCGGTCGTCGTCTCCGACCTTCCGTGGGCGCGGGACGAGCTCGTTGCCGACGAGCAGGCGCTGCTCGTCCCTCTCGACGCAGACGCGCTGGCGGCCGCGCTCATCCGCGTGCTCGACGACGACGACCTCGCCCGGCGCCTCGCGGCGAACGGTCGAGCGCTCGCGGTCGCCGAGCTCGACCCCGCCGCGTGCACCGCGCGCATCGACTCCCTCTACCGCGAAGTGACGGAGGCCCGGCGCTGAGCGCGCCACGTCGCCGGCATCTCGGCGCGGGCGCCTCGCTGTCCGTTGTGGTTCAGGGAGGACCGCTCGCTGCCGCGGCCCTCCTCAGCATCGTCCTCGCGCGAACGATCGGGCCCTCGGGAAACGGCCGGTTCGCGCTGCTGGTGACACTCAGTGGGCTCACGGCGATGGTCGTGTCGCTCGGGCTGTCGGCGGGCATCACCTACGAGGTCAGCCGCGGCCGCTGGTCCGTGCGGGAGGCCTTCCGGACGAGCTACGTCGCCGGGCTCGTGCTTGGCCTGATCGGATTCGTCGGCGGGCTCCTGGTGTTCGAGCTGCTGCACGACTCCGTGTTCCACGGCATCCGGACCGAGCTCGCCGTCGTGGCGCTCGCGAGCCTTCCGCCCGTGCTCGCGTACCAGTTTGCCGACTCGATCCTGCTCGCGCGTGAGCGATACGAGGGCTACGCGGCCCTCGAGCTCTCGCACTCGGCCACGCTGCTGGTCGTCGGCGCCGGGCTAGCCATCGCCTACGGATTGAGCGGCGCGGTGGTCGGCCTCCCCGCGGCAGCCCTCGTCGGCGCGGTGGTCGGGGTGTTCCTGCTCGTCCCGGAGGCGCGGCGAGACACGGTTGTGGACAAGGGCGAGTCGCTCGTGCGAGCTCTCCGCTTCGGGCTGCAGAGCTGGGGCGCGAACCTCCTCCAGCAGATCAATTACCGCTTCGACGTTCTGATCCTCGCTGCCTTCGCGAGCGTGAGCGCGGTGGGCGTCTATTCGGTCGCACTCACACTGACGAGCGTGGCATGGGTGCTCCCGCAGGCGCTGCAGACGGTGCTCTTCCCCCGCGTGGCGAGCCTGGACGAAGCGACGCTGGCCGGCGAGGTCAGCGTCGAGGAGGCGGACGTCGCGCTCGCCAAGGCCGTTCGCCACGGAGTGCTGCTGACGATCCCGACCGCGTTCATCATCAGCCTGCTGCTCCTCGTCGCCGTGCCACTGCTGTACGGGCCCAAGTTCCACGACACGATCTGGCTCGGCTTCATCCTCTTGCCGGGGACACTCCTTCTCGGGGTGGGCAAGATCCTCGGCTCCGGGATCACCGGCCGCGGGTACCCGCGGTACGCGCTCTACGGCAGCGGGGCGTCGGCAGTCGTGGCGCTCGCCCTTTACTTCGGCCTGATTCCTCCCTTCCACGCATGGGGTGCGGCCGTCGGCTCGTCGCTCGCCTACACCTTCGGTGCATTGCTCGGGCTGTATTTCTTCCGCCGGGTCACGACGATCGGCTTCCGCCAGGCGTTCGTGCCCCGGACCGAGGACGTGGCCGACTACGGGGACCTCTTTCGGCTGGCGAGGGCCTGGCGACCCGGTCAGTGAGCGGACGGACGGTCCTCGTCCTGCCGAGGTGGTACCCGACCGCGCGCGAACCGCTGTCGGGTCCGTTCACACGCGACCACGCGCGGGCCGCGGCTGCCTTCGGCCATCGGCTGGTCATCCTCGTCAACGAAGGTCCCGACGGGGCCGTCCGCGGCCTCCTTGCCTTCACGGAGGAGCGAGACGGGCCGCTGCGTGTCGTCCACGTCAGCTACCAACGCGGACTCGGCCGCGTCGCGTACCTGTCCGCCGCACTGCTCCTTGCGCGGCGCCTGGCGCGCGAGGGGACGCCGGTCGACCTGATCCACGCGCACGTCCACGGGATGGCGCTGCCGGCGGCGCTCGTCGGGTCGCTTCTCCGGCGGCCGTTCGTGGTCACCGAGCACTCCAGCGAGTGGTCCCGCCGGACGATCACGCCGCAGGCGCTCCGCCGGGCGCGGATCGCGTTTCCGCGCGCCGCTTTAATCTGTCCGGTGAACGAGCAGCTGCGGCGTGCGATCGAGAGCTACGGCGTGCGGGGCCGGTTCCGGGTCGTGCCGAACACCGTCGACACCGCGATCTTCCATCCACCTGCTGCGCGCGTAGGCCCTTCCGGGACACTCGTCAACGTCGCGCTGCACGTGGAGGTGAAGGCCCTCGACGTGCTCCTGCGAGCGCTTCCGCGGGTCGTTGCTCGGCGGCCGGACACGCGGCTCGAGCTGATTGGCAACGGGCCGCTGACCGCCGACCTAAAGGCTCTCGCGGGTGAGCTCGACCTCGGCGGGCGGGTCCGCTTCGCTGGCCGGGCCAGTCCGCCGGAGATCGCGGACGCGCTGCGAGCCGCCGACGCGTTCGTGCTCTCGAGCCTGAGCGAGAACATGCCGCTCGCGGTTCTGGAGGCTCTCTGTTGCGGGCTGCCCGTCGCCGCGAGCGATGTCGGCGGAGTCCCCGAGGCGGTTGGCGACGACGGCGAGCTCGCGCCGGCCGGCGACCCCGAGGCGCTGGCGGAGGCGATCGAGCGCCTCCTCGGCCGCTACGACAGCTTCGACCGCGAGGACGTCGCGCGCCGCGCTGCCGCCCGCTGGTCGTTCGAGGCGGTCGGCGGCGTCTGGGACGAGATCTACCGCTCGCTCTGAGCGCGCCAGAGCCCGAGGTAGTGCGTCCGCATCGAAGGCACGGCGGTCACCGTCCGCGCGAGCAGGTCGTGCCTTCCCGCCGCCTGCGCCGCGCCGAAGTTGAGAGCGGGCCGAAGGAGCAGCGCCGGAGGGCCGAAGAGTCGGAGCAGCTCGGCCCGGTCGATTGCGACGGTCGGTGTCCCGCGTTCCGCCTTGCCTGCCTGCCGCATGTCGAACGAGAGCACCCACACGCTTGAGACCCGGCGCATCTCCTGTGCCGCGGCGAGCCGGACGGCGCCGTCGACGATCGACGAGAGGCACGTGAACTGCGTGACGAGGTCGAAGGCCCGATCCTCGAAGGGCAGCTCCGTCGCGCTCCCGACGTGCCACTCCAGCGCGGGGTAGCGCTCCCGGGCTTCCGCGATCCGGCTCTCCATCAGGTCGATGCCGTGGCAATCTCCCGCGCCGTACTCGCGCATCCGGTGAAGGAAGTAGCCGCTCCCGCACCCGACGTCGAGCACGCTGGCGCCGGCGATCCGGACGTCAGCGTCGGCAAGAGCCCGCAGGAGCGCGCGCTCGAGGCTCTGCATGTACGAGACGTAGCCGGGGTTGTCCCACCGGTAGGGGCTCCCCTCTGCCGCATCGCGAGCCTCGTACTCGGCGCGGATCCTGTCGAGCTCGGAGCCGCTCACGTTGCGAAGGTTCCGGGCGAGCGCTCGAAGGCCTCGACCGCCCGCTGGTGCTCTTCGGGGGTGCCGATGTCGTACCACTCGGCATTGCTCCGGAAGCTCGCGACGTTCTCTCCCGCATCAAGGAGGCGCTGCACGAGCTCCGGGAACTGACAAGGCCCCTCCGCAGGGAGGTGCGCCAGCGCACGCTCGTCGTAGGCGTAGATCCCCATGCTCACGTGGTAGTCGAGCTTCGGCTTCTCCCGGTAGGCGACGATCCGGTCGCCGTCGGTCTCGATCACGCCGAGGTCGATGTCGACCCGCTTCGCGTGCGTGGCGACGGTGAGCGCGGCCCCGCTCCGCTCGTGGAACGCCACGAGCTCGCGATAGTCCAGCGTCGTTAGGATGTCGCCGTTCATCGCGATGAATGTGCCCTCGAGGTCGGGGATCAGACGGAGTGCGCCCGCGGTGCCGAGCGGCTCGTCCTCACGGTGCCAGCGGAGCTCGAGGTCGGCCGGGAGCGAGCTCGACTCGGAGAAGTAGGCCTGGATCAGCTCGCCGAGGTGGCCGACGCAGACGTCGGCCTTCCGCACGCCGCACGCGTTCAGCCGGCGCAGGATGTGTTCCAGGATCGGCCGCTCCCCGACCGGGACCAGCGGCTTCGGGAGCACGGTCGTGTACGGCCGCAGGCGCGTTCCGAGCCCTCCGGCGAGGATCACGGCTCTCAGGTCCGGGGCTCCCACATTGCAGAGGCTATGTCAGCTCACTTTGACCAGCACAAACTCGAGCTCGTAGCACGGGAGGATCCAGGCAAGGTTCTCCTCGTAGAGCTCCTGGAGCCAGACGCTCCTGTTGACGAGCCGGCCGATCGCGGCCTTGACGCGGTAGCGGAACCGGAACTCCATCGAGGAGCGGAAGTTCAACCGCACCCGCTCGAGGCGGAGCCGCTGGACGTGGCCGTACGTGGGCACGCGACGCCGGAGCAGCCCGTCGTCCGCGAAGTACGAGAACGTGTAGAGCCCGAACGGCCGGCGATGCGTCGGGTCCGAGTAGTAGTAGGGGTTAGAGAAGTGGGGAACGCGAACGTGCAGCCGCCCGCCGACCACGAGGACGCGCTCCAGCTCTTCGACGAGCGAGTCGAGCTCGTCTATGTGCTCCAGGAGGTGAGAGGAGTAGACCTCCGACACGGACTCGGGGCGGAGCGCGCGAAGGACGCCGAGCACGTCACCGACCACGTCGACGGCGGGTCCGTCGATCGCATCCACGCCGATGTAGTCGGGCTCACGCTTGGTGGGGCCGCACCCGAGGTCGAGCTTCAACGCCTCCTCTCGGGCGAGAGCGCCGACCTTGTCCACGATCGCCTGGGCCATCAGTGGCCCCGGAACGTCTCCGCCAGCCGCTTGCGGACGGCGCGGCTTGCGGTCTCGAAGGCCGTGGGCGGGTGCTGGCGGAACGCCTCGAGTGTCCAGCGCGCGGCGCGCGTGTTGCTCCTGCCGCGCTCGCGGACGGCGGCGGTGACGAGCTGCTCGGCGAGCGTCCGACGAAGCTCGTTGCCTAGGCGAGCTTTCGCCTCCGGGAACATGCTCACGAACAGCTCCAGCAGGTTTGCGCGTGCGCGCGCGAGGTTGGCCGAGAAGAGCACGTTCGTGAGGTTGCCCGCGTGCCGGCGGTAGCGCATTACAACCCGCTCTTCGTGGGCGAACTGCCAGTCGAGGGCAAGCGTCAGGTAAAGGAGGTAGTCGTCGTAGGACGGGTACCCCGGGTTTACGAAGCCGAGACCGCGCTGCTCGATCGCCGAGCGCCGCAGCAGGACCGTGCCGGTCATCACAAAGCAGCCGAGCCGGACCAGCTCGACGAGCTGGTCGGCCTCCCTGTTCCAGTCGCGCTCCCAGGGAACTGGACTCCCGGTTGCACTATCGAAGGCTTCGTACTCGGCGTGAACGAGGCCTACCTCGGGCATCGCGCCGAGAAGCTCGACCTGGGGACCAACCTTCCCCGGCAGCCAAAGGTCGTCGCTGTCCAGCAGGCCGATCAGCTCCCCTTCAGCAAGGCTCAGCGCGTGGGCGCGCGTCTCGGCGATCCCTTCCTGGCGCTCGTGGCGGAGCACGCGCATCCGCCCTGGAGGCGCCTCCGCCGCGCAACCCTCGAGCACGTCGGCCGTGGCGTCGTCCGAGCCGTCGTCGATCGCGATCAGCTCGAGCCGCTCGTAGTCCTGGTCGAGCACGCTCGTCGCAGCGGCCGCCGCGTACGCCTCGTGGTTGCGCGCCGCCATGAGCACGCTGACGAGTGGCTCGGTCAAGGTGTCCCTAGGTGCCTACGACCAACGCTCGCTGCCGAGGCCGACCGGCACGGCCTCCTCGGTTGCCTCTTCGCTCCGCTCGTCGAGGATGAAGTCGTTCCGGAGCCCGAGCACGCTGAGGAAGAACGAGGCGAACACCGCCTGGACGCCGAGCCCCGCCAACGTGAGGCCGAGGAGGGCGAGGTACACCTGCGAGAGCGCGCCGAAGCCGCTCGCGGCCCACTCGACGAAGATCCCTGCGATCAGTCCGAAGCCGGCGAGGGCGACCAGGCCGCCGAGCAGGAGCCCGTGCTCCAGCCGAAAGCGGGCCCAGATCCACTCGAGCATGCGGTCGCGGTCGCCGAGGTAGAGCACGGCGTACGTGCGGGCGAACAGCCCGAGCTGCACGATCTGCGCCCCGACGAGGGTCAACGTGGAGGCCACGATCATCGTGTGGATGTAGAGCGTCAGCCCGAAGACGGTCACGGGGCCGCCGCTCATCGGCAGCAGCACCGCGAGGCCGAGCAGGAACAGCGCGGCTCCCGGGATCAGGAAGAGGAAGGTGGCGCTGTGGATCAGCATGAAGCGCAGGTGCCGCCAGCCGTCGCGCCAGGTGCGCAGCTTCGACTCGCCGATCCGGGGCCGGTAATCGATCGGGATGTCTGCGACCTTGAGGTTGCGCTTCGCCGCCTTGAGGATCATCTCCGAGGCGAACTCCATCCCCGTCGCCTGGAGGCGAAGCGACGGCACGACCGAGCGCCGGATCGCGCGCATCCCGCAGTGCGCGTCGGAGACCTTGACCCCGAAGAAGACGTTCAGCACCGCCGTCAGGACGGGGTTCCCGATCCAGCGGTGGGCCCAGGGCATCGCCTGGCGGTGGATGCGCCCCTGGAAGCGGGAGCCGATCGCCAGGTCGGCGCCGTCGTCGATCGCGTCGACGAAGAGCTTCAGGTCTCGGAGCGGGTAAGTGCCGTCGGCGTCGGCCATGACGACGATCTCGCCCTTCGCCTCCTTGAGCCCACGGAGGTAGGCGCTGCCGTACCCACGGCGCGTCTCGAGGACGACCCTCGCTCCGTGCTCCTCGGCGACCTCGGCCGAGCGGTCGGTGGAGGCGTTGTCGATCACGACCACCTCGCCGTCGCCCCCGGCGGACTCGATGCCCTCCCAGGCTTCGTCCACGACCTGCCCGACGGCTTCCTCCTCGTCCAGGCAGGGAAGCACGACCGAGATGCGAACGTCCTGAGTCGTGGCCATGGCCGGAAATCGACTCTAGCAGAGGGTTTTTGGCGCAAAGTAAGCGCCTTTAGGCTTTCCTAACCTGTGGCAGCGACGGTAGTCATCGTGGCGTACGACTCGGGGCCTGCTCTCCTGCGCTGCCTGCGCTCCCTGCGCGACGAGGAAGGCGCGGACGAGGTGATCGTCGTCAACAACGGCGGGCGGTCGCCCGAGATCGAAGAGGCGGCCACCTTGCCCGGGGTGGTCGTGCTCGAGCCGGGCCGCAATCTGGGCTACGCGGAGGGCTCGTCGTTCGGCGCGGCACACGCGAGCAACGAGACGCTGCTCTTCCTCAACCCCGACACCACGGTCGCCCCGGGCGCGGTCTCGGAGCTCGTGCGCACGCTCGAGGACGAGAAGGTCGCGATTGCGATGGGCAGGCTGCGGCGGATGGACCGGCCCGAGCTCCTGAACTCCGCCGGGTGCGTCGTCCACATCGCCGGCCTCGCATGGTCCGACGGCTACGACGAGCCGGCCGACTCCATCGACGCGCGCCGGGAGATCACCTACGCGAACGGCTCGGTGCTCGCGATCCGGGCCGCGCTCTTCGCGGAGCTCGGAGGCTTCACCCCGGAGCTCTTCCTCTACCACGAGGACCTCGAGCTGGGGTGGCGCGCGCGCATGCAGGGCTACACCGTCGTGCTCGAGCCCGCAGCCGATGTCTTCCACGAGTACGAGTACGCGCGGAACGTCCGCAAGAACTACTTCATGGAGCGGAACCGCCTGATCTTCGTCAGCTCGGCCTACTCGCTGCGGCTGCTCGTCGTGCTCGCGCCCGTCCTGCTCGCAGCCGAGGCCGGGCTGGTCTTTGTCGCATGGCGCCAGGGCTGGCTGCGGGACAAGCTCGAAGGCTGGGCCTGGTGTGCGCGGAACACGCGCTGGGTGCTCCGGCATCGGCGCGACCTGCAGCGGGCGCGAACCGTGTCCGACCGTGAGCTCTCCCGCCACCTGACGCCGGTGATCAACCCGAAGATGGTGCCGGTGCCCGCGGCGGTCGTCCGCGCGAACTCGCTCGTGTCCGCCTACTGGTCGCTTGTGCGCAGGCTGCTTTGAGCTCGGGCCTGAGAGCCGACGCTGCCGCCGACCTGACCGTCGAGCGGCGGCCGGCGCTCGTTCGTCTCTGGGCCGCCGTCGAGACGCCCACCGGAGCAGCCACGCTCGTCGGGGTGCTGATGCTCGCATCGTTCGTGTCCCGCGCCCTCCTGGCCCAGAACATCCTCGCGCCGTGGGAGCTTCCTGACGAGCTCCTGTACGCCGAGACCTCGCGCAACTTCCTGTCGTCGCTGCACTACGTCTTTCGCGACCACTCCGCGGCGCTCCGCACCATCTACCCGGCGCTGATCTCGCCGGCATGGTTGGCGGGGTCGGTCCATACCGGCTACGTGCTCGTCAAGGTGATCAACGCGGCGCTGATGACGCTGGGCGCGATCCCGCTCTACCTCTGGGCCAGGCGGTTGCTCGCACCGCTCTGGGCGGTGCTCGTGGTCGTGCTCTACCTGGCGATGCCGGGCTTCGTCTACTCGGCCGAGATCCTGACGGAGAACGCCTTTCTGCCGGCCACGATGCTCGCGCTGTTCGCGATCGCGGCTGCGCTCGAGCGCCCGACGGTGGCACTGCAGCTCCTCGCGCTCAGCGCGATTGCGCTCGCCACGGCAGCCCGGCTGCAGGGCATCGTGTTCCTGCTCGTCTTTCCGACGGCGATCGGGCTCGTGCTGCTGCTCGACGCGATCGCGGCCGCTCCGGCCGAGCGGCGCAGCGTCGTGGTGGCCAAGGTCAGGCGCTACTGGCCGTCGCTCGTAGTCGTCCTGGTCGCGGCCGTGGGCTACGTCGGATTCGAGCTCGTCCGTGGGGGATCGCTCTCACGAGGGCTCGGCACCTACGAGCAGATCTCGAGCGCCCACTACGAGGTGCGGTTGGCGTTCCGCTGGATCCTCTACCACTTCGGCGAGCTTGCCCTCTCGGTAGGCCTGGTCCCTATGAGCGCGCTGATCGTGCTGTTCGGGCTCGCCTGCCGCCGGGTGACCGCACCGAAGGCCGCGGAGCGCGCATTCCTCGCCGTCACGACCGCGTCCGTCTTTTGGGTCGTCATCCAGGTCGGCACGTTCGCGTCGCGTTTTTCGCTCCGCATCGAGGAGCGCTACATGTTCAACCTCGCTCCCGCGCTGTTCCTGGCGCTGGTCATCTGGCTGGCGCGGGGCCTGCCTCGCCCGCCCGTGCTGACGGCGGCGGCCGTGCTCGTCCCCGTCGCGTTCGTGCTTGCCCTTCCGTATCGCGAGCTCCTGAACCAGACGCTGTTCAACGACACGTACGGGTTGATTCCCGTCTGGCGGCTGATGGAACGGTTGGGGAGCGTCGACGACGCGAAGCTGGCTCTCGCGGCCGCGGCTCTCGTCGCCAGCCTTCTGTTCGCGGTCGTGCCCAGACGCGTGGCGCTCTTCGCCGTCCCGGTGTCGCTGCTGGTGTTTCTCGTCGGCTCGACGAACAGCGTCCTCGGGACGGTTGAGCACCTCTCCGGGGCGGCTCGGCGCGCCGGTGGGCTGACGGGCGATCCGAGCTGGATCGACCACTCGATCGGAAAGAACAAGCGCGTCGAGGTCCTCTACACCAAGGACTTCGCCGATCCGCACGTCGCCTGGCAGGCCGAGTTCTGGAACCGGAGCGTCCAAAGGCTCTTCGGGCTGACCGCGCAGGACCCGAGCATCCCCGACCTGACCGCGCGGCTGGACGGGCGGGGCCGGGTTGTCCTCCTCGTGCCCGGGAGCTCCCCGGACCGGAAGCCGCGCTACGTCCTGACGACGTCGAACGCGGACGTCGACGGCAAGCGCGTTGCGTCAGCCGGACAGCTCGTCCTCTGGCGGGTGCCCTCGCCGCTGCGGCTGAGGAGCCTGGTCCAAGGGATCACCCCCGACGGCTATACGGGCGCCACCGCCACGTACACCCGCTACCTCCGGCCGCCGGGGGCGACTCACGTGGACGTCTACGTAACGCGCCCCGGCTTCTGGCCCGTGCCGACCGCCCGCGCGGTCGCTGCCGTGAGCCCGCTGCGCGCTGGGGAGACCTGGGCCAGGCGCGGCGCTCTCGTGCGGGCCGGGCAGACAGTGCTGATCCGCCTGCCGATCCGGAGCGGTCCGTTCCGCGTCCGCCTCTCGGTGAGCCCGACCTTCTCGCCCTCGCAGTTCGGGCCCTTCTCCGACACGCGGCAGCTCGGGGCGCGAGCGCGCTTCGTGGTCGGCTAGCGCGCGGCCGGCGGCGCGACGCCGACGTACGTCATCGCCTCGATCAGAGTCCGCTGGAAGCTGTCCCGGTCGAAGCGGGTGGCGGCGAGCTCGAGCAGGCGCTGTTGCACCCGCTCCCACTCGGCGCGATCCGTGTAGAGGCGGCCCAGGAGCCGCGCGAGCTCGGCCGGATCGTCGGCCACCACGGAGTCCTCCACGTCTCCGAGCGGGAAGCCCTCGGCACCGACCTTCGTCGTGACGAACGGCAGGCCGGCTGCGAGCGAGTCCAGGAACTTCTGCTTGAGCCCCGCGCCGAAGCGCATCGGGTTCACATGCAGCCGAGCACGGGTGAGCCAGGCCAGCGGGTCCTCGACGTAGCCGACGATCCGGATTCTCGGCCCCTCGAGCGCGCGGATCGAGTCGCTCACGTCGGCTCCGATCACGTTCAGGACCACCTCGGGATGCTCCTCCCAGAACGGCGGGAGCACGTGCTCGATGAGATGGGTCAGCGAGTCGGTGTTCGGCGAGAGCGCGCCGGCGAGGAAGCCGCCGAAGAAGAGCAGGTCGCGCCGCTCGTCGAAGCCCGGGACCTCCGCGGGGGTCTCGACGACGCCCGGCAGGATGAACGTCGGCGTCCCCGGAGCGAGCTCGGCGATGAAGCGCGCCTCGTCCTCCGAGACGCAGAACACGATGTCGGCCTCCTGCATCGCGCGGATCTCCGCCTCTCTCGTCTTCGCGCCCTCTGCCCGCGCCTTGCGGCGCTGGTTCCCCGGCGGCAGCAGCTCGGCCAGCCGCTCGAGCCGCTGGAAGCTGATCGCCTCGGTGTCGAAGACGCGCAGCGCCTGCGGCTGGGTCAGGCCGAGATGGCCGTCGAAGCGCTCCGCGTTCTGCTGCCGGCTCACGATCACGACGCCATAGTGGAAGCGGCGCTCCTCGAACCAGTCGTCCCAGTCGACGGGCGGGCAGACCACCTCGATTCCCTGGCGCAACAGCGGTTCAGCGTAGCGCTCGGCCTCCTGCCCCTCGGTCGCCGCGAGCGTGATCCTGGCGGCGGGCCAGAGCGCGGCGAGCTCGCCGAGCAGGTGCGACATCCGCGGGTCGCCCGAGCCTCGATCGGTGTGCGGGACGCGGTCGTCGATGACGAGGATCCGGTCGAGCGCGTCCGCGTCGCGGGCCGCGACCATCTGGTTCGGCTTCTGGGCGACCTCGACGAGTCGCGGCCGGCGCACGAGCCGCTCGACCCACCGGTCGACGAAGATCTCGCGATGGTCCTCCATCAGCTTGCGGGCGCTCTCGAACGTTCCCGACCCGTGGCGGATGTGGACGACGCGGGAGCGCGGGTCGTACATGGTCTTCAGGCCGCGCTCGTGTAGCCGGAAGCAGAGGTCGCTGTCCTCGTAGTACGCGGGCGAGAACGCCCGGTCGAATCCGCCGAGCTCGAGGAACAGCTCGCGCCGGATGAGCAGGCAGGCGGCGGAGCCGTAGTCCACCTCTCGGGGGAAGCGGTACCTGAAGTCGCGTGCATCGCCGTCAGCCCCCACGGCGTGCGCGTGGCCGATCGAGTCGATCACCGAGCCCGCCTCCTGGACGCTCCCGTTCTTGTTCAGGAATAGCGGCACGGCTGCGCCGACGCCCGGCTGCTCGAGGGTCTCCAGCAGGGGCGGGAGCCAGCCCGGCTCGACGAGTGCGTCGCTGTTCAGAAAGCAGAGGATGCGGCCGCGCGCCGCCTCGGCGCCCTGGTTCGAGCCCTCGCCGAAGCCGCGGTTCGTGGCGTTGCGCACGATGGCGGCGCCGTCGACGTAGTCCTCGACCCGCTGGAGCGTGTCGTCCGGCGACGCGTTGTCCACGAGCACGAGCTCGAACGACGGCTCGGTGTTCTCGGCAAGCGCTGCGATCGCACGGCGGGCGAGCTCCCAGCCTCCGTAGAGGATCATTACCACCGAGACTTCCGGCTCGCCGGCCGGCGCGACGCTCAGGCGACCCGACGGATCCACAACGAGCCTCCTCCCGGGTGCGCGTACCGCTCCTCGGCCATGCCCGGGAAGGCCTCGAGCACGACGTCGCGGTGCCGTTTGAGCATGTACTGCGCGCCGAGCTCGATCCGGAACGCGCTGTTGAACGCGAGAAACGCGCGGACGATGTAGAGCTCGTTCCAGCCCCAGCCGTCGAGCACCCAGGCCTGCGGGTACTCGCCGGGCGCAAAGACGTCGTGGATGTGGACGACGACGCCGGGCCGCAGCCGGGGGACGACCTCCTGGTAGAGCCACACCACGTCGCTGCCGGTCTTGGCCACGTGCGAGGTGTCGATGAAGAGGACGTCGTTCTCGCCCAGGGACTCGTAGACGTCGAGCGGAGTCTCCTGCACCTTCTCGACGCGGAGCCCGGAGACGCCCGGAACGCCGTCGACGAGGAACGGGCGCGGGTATGGCTCGATGCAGGTGATGTGCATCGAGCCGTCGAGCAGCTCGCGGTTCACGCGCGCGCTGACGAGCGTCGAGAACCCCGAGCCGATCTCGATCAGCCGGCTCGGCCGCAGGTGGCGCAGGAACGCCTCGAGCACCCACGCGTCGAAGGCGGAGTACTGGTCGTTCTCGGTGAAGTAGACGGTCGCGTCGTCGCTCGGCTCGTCCCGGAACGCGAGCCGCTGCTGGCTCCCGAACTCTCGGCAGAGGGCGACCTGCTCCTCGTCGCGCCACGCGATCCCCGGCGTCTCGCGCGCCGGAACCGGCCAGACCTCGGAGTGGCGCGGCTCGGCGCCTAGCTCGCGCGTGTCCGGAAGCGGCGAGTAGTAGTGGCCGGGCGGCCAGCGGACGAAGACGAACGGTGACGCAGCGGCCTCCTCCGACGAAGGCCAGACGGGCAGGCGCTCGACGGCAGGCGGCTCTGGAGCCGGCGGCCCGCCGGGCCCCTGTTCACGCGTGCGTCGGCGAGTGCCTCTCAGCTTCGAGCTGATCGACACGCCTAGGACTTCCGGGGGCGGAAGAACCGCACGACCTTGCGGATCGGCGCTGTGAAACGCCACGAGAGCGAGCCGTAGACGCTGTCCTCGACTGCCGCAATCCCTTCCGCGAAGGCGGCCCGCTCGGCCACGAGGCGCCGCTGGAGCGCCTCGTGGGCGCGTCTCAGCCCTTCCAGCTCCTCGGCACCGCCGCGCAGGGGCCGCAGCTCCTCGAGCTCGGCCCGCAGTACCTCGACTTCGGCCGCGAGCGGTCGCAGCTCGTCCAGCTCCGAGCGCGCCTCGCTCAGCTTGGTACGCCAGGTGTGCAGCTGGGCGGCCGGCTCCGAGGGCACCGCGCAGACGACGAACTGGTAGGTGGTCGCCTCGGGGTCGCCGCTCGCCCAGGCGCGGGCCTCCTCCGGCACCGACGACGGGACCGAGATCTCGCTCTCCTCGACCTCGAGGCGCCGTCGCAGCCACTGGGTGATGACGTATCCGGAGCCTTCCATGAGGTCGAGCACGCCCTCGCGCGTGAAGAAGCGGATGTGGTCCTCGTCGAGCAGCCCCTGCTCGCGGTAACGGAAGGAGCCGCCGAGCAAGGCCAGCCGCACGCTGGCGTGGGCGATGTTCGGGATCGAGGCAACGACGACTCCACCTTCGGCGACGAAGGGCCGCACGCGCTTGAGCAGCGCCTCCGGGTGGCGCAGGTGCTCGAGGACGTCCGCGAACAGGATCGCGTCGAAGCGCTCACTGCCGAGCTCGGCTTCGAGATCGAGCTCCTCGGCGTCGCCGACGAGGATGCGGTCGAGGTGCGGCACCGCGAGCTGGGCCGACTCCGCGTCGAGCTCGACCCCGACGACCGTCGCGCCGAGCCGGTCGCGCAGCACCTGCGACATGTAGCCGGTCGCGCAGCCGAACTCGAGTACCCGGGAGCCTGGCTCGACGAGCCCGAGGACGAGGTTGTGCGTCGAGCCGGGGCTGTCGTCGAACTGCGTGTACTTCGGATGGAAGTCGCGAAGTCGCTCTGCCATGCGGGGAGAAACTAGCGGGAACGGATGGGTAACGCGTTAACTCGGCCGGGTCAGCCGGTTTTGCGCGATCGGAGGCCGGCCGTGACCGCGCGGAGCGGCGCGGTCAGCTTCCAGCTGTGGCTTCTCGCAATCGCGCCGAGCTCCTCCCGGAGCCGCTGGTCTTCACGATGCGCCGACTCGAGCTGCAGGTACAGCTCGGCGGCCTCGGAGTGCAGCTGCTCGAGGTTTTGCTCGGCCGCCGCGAGCTCTCGTGCGCCGTCGCCGGGGCGTTCGAGGTCGGCCGCCTCGAGGTGCCCGATACGGGGGCGCAGCACGACCGCGCCCGCGGTCTGGCCGGGCGCGGGGACGGCCGGCCGCCGCTCGAGGAAGTCGATCTCGAACGCGCGGCCCCAGTGCTCGCGTAGCCACCATTCGGAGTGGAAGACGAACGGACCGCCGGAGTCCATCGGGTTCCACGTCTTGGTGACGAGCATGCCGGTTCGCTCCTCGTCCCACTCGTCGCGGCCGAAGAGGCGCCAGCTCTCGTCGTTCATGAACGTCGCGACCAGGATCCCGTCGGGCCGGAGGATGCGGCACAGCTCGAGCAGCCACCCGGCCCAGCCGTCCGCGATGTGCGTGAAGACCGAGAGCGCGTAGACGAGGTCGAAGGCATCCGCCTCGTAGGGGAGCGGAGGCTGCGTGCCGCTCTGGACGACGTTGAGCGGAGGCGAGAGGTTCTCCTCGAGCCAGCCGATGCTCGGGCCGTGGACGTCGCAGCCGTGGAGCTCGGCCGGCTCGCCGAGGAGGTGGCGCAGCGTCCGCCCGGCTCCGCAGCCGAAGTCGAGCACGCGCTTCCCCGACCACGACCACCCCGGCGGCAGCAGGCTCTCCAACCGGGCCAGGGTCGCACGGCCCTGGGCGAGGTAGGCGCCCTCGACGTCGGGGTCGTCGATCCGGCAGACGCGCTGGACGAGCTCGGCCGGCGGGAGGGGAGCGTCGGTCAGCGGCCCGGCCGGCGCGTGCGCCTGATCCGTCGCCACGGCGACTCCTTGAGCGAGCGCAGCTCCTCCTCGAGCGCGTCGATCCTCGCCTCGCGCTCCTGCAGCTGACGCGTCCGTTCGTCGAGGACCGTGCGCGCGCCCGCCAGCTCCTCCCGGAGCGCTCCGAGGTCGTCGGGCAGGCCCTCGCCCTCCGCGTGCAACGGCACCTTCACGCCGAGGAAGAAGCTGCGGTGCTGGTCGTCGGTGTAGTCGCTTGCGACGATGTCCTCGAGGAAGTCGTACTGCTCGCACACGATCGGGAAGCCGGCTTCCAGCATCGCTTGCAGAAGGTGCCGCTTCTCGGGCCAGAAGGAGGCGTTGTTTCCGACCGCCGACCACTCGAGGGCCTCGACCTCGTCCGCGGGCGTGTCGAGATCCCATTCTGTGTACCAGCGCCCGAGGCTTCCCTCGTGGACGGTCATCGGCGAGAGCCGGAAGGTCGTCCACGTCTCGTCGTCGGGAGTGGCGTAGTGCGTGTGGAGCATCAGTACCCGCCGCGTGACGTCGGCCATGTCGCGCAGATACGAGATCGGCTGGTCGAGGTGGTACAGGAGGCCGCAGCAGAAGACGGCGTCGAACATCCCGTAGCTCCTGATGTTGCGCACGTCGTCGTGGACGAACCGGAGATTGGGGAGCCCGAGCTGCCGCGCCACGAACTCGCACTTGTCGACGTTCGAGCGGCGGCCCTCGATCCCGAGGACGTCGTAGCCGGCACGAGCGAACTCGACCGCATAGCCGCCCTCGTTGCAGCCCAGGTCGACTACGTGCGGCGGGTCGGCCGGGTCGATGACCGGAAGCAGGAGCTGCAGCGTCCGCATCGCCGACCTGGTCGTGCCCCAGTCGCGGAGGAGCGGCTCGTCCGGCATCGTCCGCGTTCCGTCCGGGAGCTCGATGTTGTGGGCGATGAACTCGAGCGGCACCGACGTCTTCCCGCTCATGGCGTCAGTCTTGCACCTAGAGCTGGCGCAGGCTCTCGGGATGCTTGCGCACGAAGCGGAGCATGCTGCGCCAGTGCCAGAGCGTCCGCCGGGTGAGGAAGCGGCGGTCGGTCACGGCCTGGTGGTGGTGGACGACGACCGCGTCGGGGACGTACCAGCGCTCCCAGCCTGTCTTGCGCGCCCGGTACGCGAGGTCGATGTCGTCGCCGTAGAGGTGGTAGCCCTCGTCCATGCCGCCGAGCTCGTCGAGCATGCGGCGGCGGATGAACAGGAACGCGCCGAGCAGCCAGTCGGCCTCGACCGGCTCGGTCGGCCGCTCGTCGAGGAGGTAGTGCTTCGTCTGGCGCGTCTCGGGGTGGAGGACGCGGCGCAGCGGCGTGCGGCGGACGAGCGTCCCCGAGACGGTCGGGAAGCTCCGGCGAGACGGCTGCCAGCGATCGTCGGGGTAGCGCATCTGCGGGCCCGCGATCCCGCACCGGGAGCGGGCCTCCGCGAATTCGAGGAGCGCGGCGATCGAGCCCGGGGTCGCCTCGATGTCCGCGTTCGAGGCGACGACGTAGGGCGCTTCGGTCGCCGCGGCACCCTTGTTGATGTTCGCGCCGAAGCCGAGCGTCTGCTCGTTCCTGAGGACGCGCGTCTTGCCGGGAGCCGACGGCGAGCCGCCCGGGTTCTCCACGAGCACGAGCTCGCCGACCTGCGGCGCGAGCGACTCGAGGCACTCGCCCGGCTCGGGGTCGCCGGGAGTCCAGATGACGACCGCCGCGACGTCGGTCACAGCAGCTCCTTGTAGACCTCGACGGTGCGGCGCGCTGTCTTGGCCCAGCTGAAGTGGCTCGCGCGCTCGAGCCCGGCGGCCGCGAGCCGTTCGTGGTCGGCGAGCGCGCGCTCGATCCCGCCCGCGAGCGCAGCCGGGTTCCGCTCCTCGACCAGGATCGCCGCGTCGCCCGCGACCTCGGGGAGCGCTCCGGCGGTCGTCGCGACGACGGGCGTGCCGGACGCCATCGCCTCCAGCACCGGCAAGCCGAAGCCCTCGTAGCGCGACGGGAAGACGAGACACGCGGCTCCGCGGTAGAGGGCCGCGAGCTCGTCCTGGGAGACGTGGCCGCGGAACTCGACGCGCCCGGCGAGCCCGGCCGCGTCGGCGGCGCGCTCGGCCGCCACGCGCCCGCCCTTGTCCGGGCCCGCGAACACGAGGCGGAGCGAGTCGTCGCCCATGAGCGCCAGGGCCTCGATCGCGCTTTCCGGGTCCTTGCGCCGCTGGATCGTCCCGACGACGAGCGCGTATGGCGTGCCGTCCTCGCGCGGGCCGTTCGGCGTGAACGCGGGATCGACGCCGTTCGGAGTGACGACGATCTTCTGGTGCGGGATGTCGTAGAGCTCGATCAGGTCGCGCTTCGTGCGCTCGGAGACTGCCAGCACGCGGTCGGCCTTGCGGGCCGAGCGCGGAACGGCGGTCCGGAAGACGAGGCGGTCGCGCAGGCTCATCAGGCCCGGGTCGCGCTCGAACGAGAGGTCGTGGACGGTCACGACGCTGCGACATGGGCAGCGGAGCGGAATTGCGTGCTGGAAGTGCGCAACCGGCGGGTCTAGGCGGCGCAGGAGCCGGGGCAGGGGAGACGACATGCGCCAGATCTGGCCGCGCGTCTGCAGCTCCACCGGCTCGATCCCGTCGGGGACGAGGTCGGGCCGGCGCGTGACCGCGGCGAAGCGGAGGTCGGGCACGCCCGCGAGCTCGCGCAGCAGGCCGGTGACGTACGTCTCATCGCCGGTGCGCTCCCGCCCGAGCACATCCGCGTCGATCACCACGAGCGGAGCGCTCACGCGGCTGCCTCGCGGTAGACCTCGACCGTTTTCCGTGCGACCTCGGCCCAGTCGAACGCGCGCGCCCGCTCGAGCCCGCGCTCGCGGAGCTCGTCGCGCCGGTCGATCGCCTCGGCCAGCCCGACGGCGATCGCGTCCGGGTCGAGCGGGTCGACGAGAACGGCCGCGCCTGCCGAGACCTCCTCCGCCGCCTCGTTCCGCCCGGCGACGACCGGCGCGCCGCAGGCCATCGCCTCGAGCACCGGCAGGCCGAACCCCTCGTACGGCGAGACGTAGGCGACGCAGCGCGCGCCCCGGTAGAGACGCGCGAGCTCCGCATCCGGGACGAAGCCGAGCCAGCGCACGCCCTCGCCGGTCGGCGCCGCGTCGCCCCAGCCACGCATCCCGGCTATTCGCAGCTCGCAGCCGTTCAGACCCGCGCGCTGGAAGCCGTCGACGAGGCGCGGGAGGTTCTTGCGCGGCTCGAGCGTGCCAACGGCCAGGACGTAGTCGCCCTCGGCTGCCTCGCCGCTCGCAGCGAACGGCGGCCCGACCGCGTTCGGGATCACGCGCACCTTCTCCTCGGGCACGTCGAGGACGTCGAGCAGTTCCCGCCGCGTGAACTCGGACACCGCGATCAGCCGCCGCGCCGCGCGCACGACGCGAGGGAGCGCGTGCCGGCTGTAGGTGCGCGTCCAGCGGTTGAAGGTCTCCGGGTAGCGCAGCACGGCAAGGTCGTGGATCGTCACGACGAGCGGCACCGCCGACCGGAACGGCGCACGCTGGGTCGGGCAGTGAAGGACGTCGACATCGTCACGTTGCGCCTCGTGCGGAAGACCGAAGAGGTACCAGCCGAGGTCTCGAACGGGCACCTGGCCCTTTCCGGTGCCCCCGAAGGAGTAGCGGCGCACCTCGACGTCTTCGTTCTCGAGCGCGTCGAGCAGCGAGCGGATGTGCCGCGCTGTCCCCGCGCTCGTGAGCTCGAGCGCCGAGACGTCCATGCCAATGCGCAAGGCGTCGCCTGCGGCGACGTCCTCAGGACGCATGGGCTTTGCGCATGCGTCCGTCTGAAATGACCGGTCGAAGCATCTGAGTTTCCGCCACCACGTTTCTGAGAGTCAGTCTCGCAAAGCGCTCTCGTAGCCCGCGAGGACGGCCTCGCCGCACGCGCGCCAGGTGAACCGGGCCGCGTGCGCGAGGCCGCGGTCGCGTGGGAGCTCGAGGGCGTCCGCGAGCGCAGACGCGAAGGCTTCCGGGTCGTCGGGATCGGCGCGCAGGGCCGCGTCGCCCGAGGCCTCGTCGAGCGACGCGTGCGAGGACACGACGGCCGGCGTGCCGCTGGCCAGCGCTTCCACGACCGGCATCCCGAAGCCCTCGAATGTCGACGGGTACGCGAACGCCGACGCGCCCCGGTAGAGCCTCGCCAGCTCGTCGTCCTCGACGAAGCCCAGCAGCCGCACGCCCTCCGCGTCGAGCGGCCGGTCCTCCCAGCCCGAGAGCCCGGCGAGGACGAGCGTCAGCTCCGGCCGCTGGCGCCGCAGCACCGCGAACGCCGCGACCAGCGCCGGGAGGTTCTTGCGGGGCTCGAGCGTCGAGACGGCGAGCACGTACGGCCCCCCGAGGTCGGCCCGCTCGCCGTCCGGCCGGAAGCGCGGGTCGATCCCCGGATAGGCGACGACGACCCGCTCCTCGTCAACGCCGAGCAGCTCGACGACCTCGCCGGCAGTGAAGTGCGAGTTCGCGAAGACGAGATCGCACGTGCGGGCCGCGTTCTCGTACTTCGCCCCGTGCATCCGGCGCGTGCTCGGCTCGACCAGCTGCGGGAGCCGCAGCGGCACCAGGTCGTGCACGGTCGTCGCCCTGACCCCGCCGCGCTGCGGCGGGTACATCCAGTCGGAGAAGTGGAACACGTCGAGCGGCCCGACGACTCTCTCGACGGCAGGCCGGCCAAGGCGGCTCCACCCCGACCGCCACCACTGCGCTTTCGGGAGGAGCGGCAGCCGCAGCTCGACGTCCAGGCCCGCGAGCGATTCCCGGATCCGCTTTCGTCCGTTCGGCCCCGAAGGCCCGAAGGCCACGATCTCGTGCCGCCCGCCGCCGGCCTCGACGAGCCCCGAGACCAGCCCGCGCAGGTAGTTGCCGATCCCGGTGCGGGGACGCGAGAGCGGGCTGACGTCGACGACGATTCGCATTAGTGCCCCTGCCGGTGATGTTGCCCAGGCTCTCGGTCGCTAGCACCAAGCCGGAATCCGCACTCGACCGCCGCGCAGGCTGGTTGCCTGGGCAAGGTCGGGGGTGGGCTCCGGCGCAGCGTGATAGCGGGCGAGGGCCGGGCGATCATTGCCGGGAGGGGCACTTGCCCCGAAGTATCCTGCGCGCGTGGCCGTCGACACCGTGACGAAGACGCCGGTCTTGCCGAGCATCGCGCGGGTGGCCGGCTACAACGAGCTGCTCTGGACGCTCTTCCGCCGCGAGGTCCGCGTCCGCTACAAGGGCTCCGCGCTCGGGCTGATCTGGTCGGTCATCTACCCGATCTCGATGATGCTCGTCTACACGCTGATCTTCTCGGTGCTCTGGAAGACCGCGCGCAACATCCCGCATTACCCGCTGTTCGTCCTCGTCGGCCTCGCCGTCTGGGGCTTCTTCCAGGCCTCGGTGCAGCTGGGCAGCGGCTCGCTCGTCGCGAGCGCCGAGCTGATCAAGAAGATCTGGTTCCCGCGCGAGCTGATCCCGGCCGCGACCGTGCTCGCGCAGACGATCTCCGCCGGGGTGATGTTCGCGATCCTGATCCCGCTCGCGCTGTTCGTCGAGCCGAAGGCCGCCAAGACGCTCCTCCTGGCCGTGCCGATCTTCGCCGCGCTGCTCTGCCTTGCGCTCGGCTTCGCCCTCCTGTTCTCGGTCGCCAACGTCTTCTTCCGCGACATCGAGCACCTCCTCGGCGTGATCTTCCTGCCCTGGTTCTTCCTGACACCCGTCCTCTATGGGCTCGAGCAGCTGCCCGCCGCCTCGACCCACCGCTGGGCGATCGACCTGCTCCGCTACGGCAACCCGGTCACGCCCTACGTCGAAGGGATGCGTTCCGTCGTGCTCTTCGGCGTGGTGCCCGGAACGAGCCTGCTGCTCTACATCTTCCTCGTCGGGCCTGCGCTCGCGATCATCGGCCTGCGTGTCCTCCAGCGCTACGAGGACCGGCTGGCCGTCGAGCTCTGACGTGAGCACCGGCACCGCCGTCGCGGCGGGTGAGATCGTCGGAGAGCACATCGGGCGTCTCTTCAAGATCCGCCTTGCGCAGACCCGGTCGCTGAAGGAGGCGATCCTGCGGCGCTCGCTGCCGCGGACGCGAGAGCTGTGGGCGCTGCGCGACGTCGACTTCCACGTCCGCCCGGGTGAGGCCTTCGGGATCGTCGGCCGCAACGGCTCGGGCAAGTCGACGCTGCTGAAGCTGATCGCCCACATCTTCGCGCCGACCACCGGCACGCTCGAAGTGGGCGGGCGCGTCGGCTCGCTGATCGAGATCGGCGCCGGCTTCCACCCCGACTTCACGGGCGTCGAGAACGTCTACCTGAACGCGGCGATCTACGGGATCAAGCGGGGCTACGTCGACGAGCATCTCGACGAGATCATCGGGTTCGCCGAGCTGGAGGACTTCGCCCACGCCCCAGTGCGGACGTACTCGTCCGGGATGTACATGCGGCTCGGCTTCTCGGTCGCGATGCACGTCAACCCGAACGTGCTGCTCCTGGACGAGGTGCTCGCGGTGGGTGACGAGGCCTTCCAGCGGAAGTGCTTCGGCCGGATCGCCGAGTTCAAGGAGGCCGGCGGAACGATTGTCTTCGTCTCGCATGACCCGAGCGGCGTCGAGCGCGTCTGCGACCGGGCGATCATGCTCGACCACGGGCGTGTGGTCGAGGAGGGGCCTGCCGCTGACGTCGTGCGCGCCTACCACCGCTACCTCGGGCGCGGCGCGGAGGATTCGGTCGAGCGGAGCGACGGCGCCTCTCCCACGAGGTTCCGCGTGCACGAGGTGCGGGCTGTCGCAGGCGACGGCGTCGCTCGCGACCGGGTGACCGAGGGCGAGCCGGTCGCGCTCGAGGTCTGGCTCTACGCCGAGGACGGTGTCGAGGACGCACGCGTCACGGTCGGCTTCCGCGACGCGAACGAGCTGCCGATCGGGTCGCAGACGGTCGAGGGCGTCCGTCTGAGGCCGGAACGGCTCGAGGTGCTCCGGCTGCGCTTCCCGGGCTTGCCGATGCGGGAGGGCCGCTTTTTCGTCGACGTCGGCCTCACCAGCGAGGACGGCTCCATCGAGCTCGCGCGCGCCGAGCGTGCGCTCGAGCTGAGCGTGTTCAGCAACGAGCTCGGAGGCTCCGGGCCGATCCGTCTCGGCGGCTCGTGGGAGCTGCCTGGAACCGGAGGAAGCGACTCGGTCGACGGCTAGGCTCTTGGCGTGACAGAGCCGCTTCTCGTACGCGCCGCGCGCCGCGAGCCGGTCGAACGGACGCCAATCTGGTTCATGCGCCAGGCCGGCCGCTCTCTGCCGGAGTACCGCGAGCTGCGCAAGCAATACGGCCTGTTCGAGGTCTGCCGCCGGCCGGAGCTCTGCGCCGAGGTGACGCTCCAGCCGGTGCGCGCGCACGGGGTCGACGCGGCCGTGATGTTCGCGGACATCATGCTTCCGGTTCTCGGGATGGGGGTCGACGTCGAGCTGGTCGAGAACATCGGGCCGGTCGTCGCCGAGCCCGTGCGCACGATGGCCGACGTCGAGCGCCTGCGCGTGCCTGATCCCTCGGAGTCGGTGCCGTTCGTGCTCGAGGCCGTGCGGCTCGTGCGCGAGGCCCTACGGGAGGATCAGGCGGTCGTCGGCTTCGCCGGCGGGCCCTTCACGGTCGCCGGGTACCTGATCGAGGGCAAGCCGACGCGTGACTTCAAGCTGACGAAGGCCTGCATGTACGGGGAGCCCGAGGTCTGGCACGCGCTGATGGACAGGCTGACGGAGACGTTCGCGCTCTACGTGGCAGCGTGCGCCGGCGCCGGCGCCGACGTGATCCAGCTCTTCGACTCGTGGGTCGGAGCGCTCTCGGTCGACGACTACCGCGAGTTCGCCGCGCCGTACTCGGAGCGCGTGCTCGCGGCCGTCGACGTGCCCACGATCCACTTCGCGACCGGCGACGCGCATCTGCTCGAAGAGCGCGCCGCCGCGGGCGGCGACGTGATCGGGGTCGACTGGCGCGTGCCGCTCGACGTCGCGTGGGAGCGCGTCGGGCACGACCGCGGCATCCAGGGAAACCTCGACGGCGCCGTCCTGCTCGGGCCGTGGGAGCGCGTCGAGGCCGGCGCCGAGGACGTGCTGCGCCGCGCCGCAGGCAGGCCCGGCCACATCTTCAACCTTGGCCACGGCGTCCTGCCCGAGACCGATCCGGACGATCTCGGCCGCCTGGTCGAGCTCGTGCACGAGCGCACCCTGGTTCCCGTATGAGCGATGCAGTGATCTTGATGGCTTACGGGAGCCCCTCCGGGCTCGACGACGTGCGGCCGTATCTCGAGGACGTGCGCGGCGGACGGCCTGTCTCGGACGAGGCGGTCGCCGACCTGGCCGAGCGCTACCGCCGGATCGGCGGGCGCTCCCCGCTCGACGACGTCACCGAAGCGCAGCGAGCCGCCCTCGAGCGGGAGCTGGGCATTCCGGTCTACGTCGGGATGAAGCACTGGCGGCCGCGGATCGCCGAGGCCGTCGACTCGGCGCTCGCCGGAGGCGCGTCGAGGATCGTCGGGCTCGTGCTCGCGCCGCACTACTCACGGCTTTCGATCGGTGGCTATCGCGAGCGCCTCGACGAGGCTGTCGCGGGACGCGCCGAGCTCGTCCTCGTCGAGAGCTGGCACGACTATCCGGGCTTCGTCGAGGTGCTGGCCGACCGCGTGCGCGACACCGACGCCTGGGTCGTCTTCACGGCACACTCGCTGCCGTCACGGATCCTGGACGAGGGCGATCCGTACAAGGAGCAGCTGCTGGAGACTTCGCGCCTCGTCGCGGAGCGCGCGGGTCTCGACCGCTGGTCGTTCGCCTTCCAGAGCGCGAGCACAACCGGCGAGCCGTGGCTCGGCCCGGACGTGCTCGAGGAGCTCGAGCGGCTGCATGCCGACCGCATCGAGAGCGTGCTCGTTGCCCCGGTCGGCTTCGTCTCGGACCACCTCGAGATCCTCTGGGACCTCGACATCGAGGCGAAGGAGCGTGCGGCCGAGCTCGGGCTCGAGCTGGAGCGGATCGAGCTGCCCAACGCCGACCCCGCGTTCCTGCGAGCGCTGGCCGAGGTCGTGGAGGAACGGTTGGCCGTCTCCGGAAGAAGCGTGCCGTGAGCTCCCGCTCCTGTCCCGACTGGCCGCAGCTGATGGAGATCGCTCCGAACCTCCAGTTCATGCACTACACGGTCGCCGAGGCGAAGGTGCCGTCGGAGGCCCTCGCCGAGCTGGTGGGCGTGCCACTCCAGGCAGTGGCGATCTGCGCCGACCTCGACCACAACGTCTTCAACGCCGCCCACACGGACCCGCAGGTCGCGGAGGCCCTGCGCAACACGCACTGGTACGAGCTGCGCGAGTGGGCCACGCGCGGCCCCGGCCAGGACACCTAGCACCGGCGGATAGGCTCTAGCGGCATGCCCACGTTCGTGGTTCCGTATCGCGGCGCGGACGCGAAGCGCCGGCTCGAGCCGCTTCCGGAGGAGACGCGCGCCGCTCTCGCCGAGGCAATGCTCGAGGACGTCGTCGCCGCCTGTGAGGGCGCCGGCGGCTCCGTTGTCGTCGCCCGCCACGGCGACCAGGGAGAGGCGGTCGAGGCCGCGATCCGCGGCGTCGAGTCCGGGCCGATCCTGGTCGTCAACGCCGATCTCCCCTGTGCGGAGCCCCGCGATCTGCTGGCGCTCCTCGGGGCGCTTCCCGAGGGCGGGCTAGCGCTCGTCGAGGCCGCGGACGGGACGACCAACGCGCTCGCGCTCGCGACGCCGAGCCTGTTCGCGCCGCTCTACGGGCCGGGCAGTGCCGGGCGGTTTCGCGCCCGGGCCGCGCGGCTCGGGGCAGACTCTGCGACCGCCGAGATCCCGAATCTCGTCGACGACGTGGACACCGTCGCCGATCTCGAGCGCCTGGAAGAGCGACTCGGCCCGCGAACGGCGGCCGTCCTCGACGAGCTTCGAGCCGGGCTCACCCGGTGAAGGTCGCGCTGCTCGCAGGCGGGCTCGGAGGCTCCCGCTTCGCGCGCGCGCTGACGGAGACGCTCGACCCGGGCGACATCACGATCGTCGGGAACGTGGGCGACGATCTCGAGGTCTCGGGCCTCCACGTCTCGCCCGACCTGGACACGATCCTCTACACGCTCGCGGGCGTTCTCGACGAGGCCAGGGGCTGGGGCCGCGCGGAGGAGACCTGGAACGCACGCGACTCGGCGACGGAGGCCGGAGCCGAGACGTGGTTCCAGCTCGGCGACCGCGACCTCGGGCTGCACCTGGCGCGCACCGAGGCGCTGCGCCGCGGCGAGCCGCTGTCGGCCGTGACCGCTCGTCTCGCCCACGCGTTGGGGGTCGAAGCGGTCCTGCTGCCCGCCACCGACGACCGCCTGCGCACGTGGGTGGCCACTCCCGCTGGTGAGTTCTCGTTCCAGGAGTGGTTCGTTCGCCGCAGGCACGAGGACGAGGTCGACGGCGTCCGCTTCGAGGGAGCCGGCGAGGCGCGTGCCGCGCCCGGTGTGCTCGACGCGCTCGAGTCGGCCGACCTGATCGCGATCGCCCCGAGCAACCCGTTCGTCAGCATCGGCCCGATCCTCGCGGTCGAGGAGATCCGCGCTGCGCTCGAGGCCCGGCGAGCCCCCGTGGTCGCGGTCAGCCCGCTGATCGCCGGCCGCGCCGTCCGCGGGCCCGCGGACCGAATGCTCGCCCGCCTGAAGGGCGGAACCGGGCCTGCACAAGTAACAGACTGTTACAAGGGGTTGATCGACGCGCTCGTGGTGGACGAGGCCGACGCGGACGAGGACGCGGGAGTGAGGACGATCGTCGCGCGGACGCTGATGAGCGACGAGGAGGCCCGGCGCCGCCTCGCCGAAGCCGTCCTCGCCGTCCCGGTATGAGAGTCGCGATTCTCGGCGGCACGGGCCCGTTCGGCCGCGGCCTCGCGGTTCGCCTGCGCGCGGCCGGCCACGAGGTGATCGTCGGCTCGCGCGACGCCGAGAAGGCGAAGGCTCTCGCCGCGGAGCTGGGAGTCGCGGGCGACGCCAACGCCGAGGCGGTCGCCGGCGCGGATCTCGCCGTCCTTGCCGTGAACGCGGACGCGGCCGTCGAGACGGCCCGAGCGCTGTCCAGAGCTCTCGGCTCGACGCCACTGCTCTCGGTTGCCAGCGAGCTCGACTTCGGCGCGAACGGCGCGAGCCCCGGCGCCGAAGGGGCCTCGCTCGCCGAGCGAGTGGCCGAGGTGGTAGACGCGCCGGTCGCCGCGGGGCTCCACTCCGTCGCCGCCCGGAACCTCGGCGAGGAGGCGCCGGACGAGGACGCGCTCGTGTGCGGTGACGACCAGCGCGCGAAGGAGCTCGCGCTGGAGCTCGCCTCGCACGTGGTCGCCGGTCGTGCGCTGGACGCAGGCCCACTGTCGGCAGCGCGCGCCCTCGAAGGCCTGACCGCGGTGATCGTCAACCTGAACCGCGGCTACAGGTGCCACGCGGGTATTCGCATCGCCAGCCTCCCGTGATCGAGATCCACCCGGTCGAGGGGCTCCCGGAGATTGGCGAGGGCGACGACCTCGCCGCGCTGATCTCTGCGCGCGCCGAGCTGCACGACCGTGACGTGCTCGTCGTCGCGCAGAAGGTCGTCTCCAAGGCAGAGGGCCGCGTCGTCGCGCTCGCCGATGTCGAGCCGTCGGCCGAGGCACGCGAGCTCGCCGGGGACGGCGACCCGCGGCGGGTCGAGGTGATCCTGCGCGAGTCGGCGCGGCTCGTCCGGACGCGGCCGCCGCTGGTCATCGCCGAGACCAGGCACGGCTTCGTCTGCGCCTCCGCAGGCGTCGACTCCTCGAACGCACCCGCTGCCGAGATGCTCGTCCTCTTGCCCGAGGACCCGGACGCCTCCGCGGCCCGACTGCGCGAGCGGCTGCGCGGGCTGACCGGCGCCGAGGTCGGCGTGATCGTGAGCGACTCGTTCGGACGGGCCTGGCGCCAGGGCACGACCGACGTCGCCATCGGCCTCTCGGGAATCCGGCCGCTGCTCGACCTCCACGGCGAGCGCGACGGCGTCGGCTACGAGCTGCACGCGACCGTGATCGCCGTCGCGGACGAGCTCGCCGGCGCGGCCCAGCTCGTGATGGGCAAGACGGCTGGCATCCCCGCGGCGGTCATCCGCGGCGTCGTCGCGAGCGGCGAGGGCACCGCCCGCGACCTCGTGATGCCTGCCGATCGCGACCTTTTTCGCTAGGAGGGTTTGGCGGAATGTCGCCCGGCGGCTCAGCCGATGTTTCGTCACGCCCTCCTAGGCACCTCGACGATTCGGGGGTTCCAGATCGCACAAATGCGTGTCAGACTCCGCGGGGAGGGGAGATGACGAGGGACACGTTCCTGCTCGCGTTTGTGCTGGCCGCCGCCGTTCTCGCGGGATGGGTCGCCTTCCGCCTGCCCGGATTCGGCCCGCAGACGCTTCGCGGCGGCTGGGTCAACCTCGCCCTCGCGCTCGTCCTCGGCGCGCTCCTCACGCCGATCATGAACCTCGTTCCGGGCCAGCCCGACACGATCGCCATCATGGTCGCCCTCATCGGCGTGGCCCTGCCGGTCGTGACGTACATGTTCCTCTCCGGCATCTGGCTCGTCAGGCTCGCGCTCGAGCAGACGCTGGCACCCCGCGGCTAGGACGGCCGCACGGGCAGAGCCCGCACGGCCTCTTGGTCGGCATCGCGAGCGACGCCTTAGCGCCTAAGCGCGATCCCGGTCAGGATCTCGCGGACGATCCGGTCGGCGACGAGCGCCGTGATGTCGGCCGAGCCGACCGCGGTCGGGATCACCTCGACGACGTCGGCGCCCACGAGCTCGAGCTCGGCCGCGATCGTGCGGCAGGCCCAGAGCAGGTCTTCGCTGGTCATCCCGCCGGGCTCGGGTGTGCCCGTTCCCGGCGCGAACGCGGGATCGAGGACGTCGACGTCGACGCTCAGGAAGACCGGGCCCGCTCCGGCGACGGCGATCGTCTCGCGGACGACCTCGTCGATCCCTAGCCGTCGTACGTCATGCATGAAGAAGCTCGTGATCCCGCGCTCGGCCTGCCAGCCGAACTCCTCCTCGCCGGGCCAGTAGCCGCGCAGCCCGATCTGGACGTAGCGGCGCGGATCCACGACGCCCGCCTCGACGAGTCGGTACATCGGCGTCCCGTGCGAGATCTCGAGGCCGAAGACCTCCTTGCCGGTGTCCGTGTGCGTGTCGAAGTGGACGAGGCCGATCGGGGCGCGCCCCGAGGCGCAGGCGCGGATGTCGGGCTCGGCGATCGAGTGGTCGCCCCCGAGCACGATCGGGACTGCGCCGGCGGCCACGACCTCGCCGACGGTCTGCTCGATCGCCTCGTGCGAGCGAGCCGGATCGGCCGGGAGCACGGGCGCGTCGCCGTAGTCGACCATACGCAGCACGGCGCTCGCGTCGACCTTCGCCTCGAGATGGGGGCCGGGCGGGCAGCTCGCGCCTCGGATCGCGCGCGGCCCGAACCTCGCGCCGGGCCGGTCGGAGACGAGGTCGTCCATGGGCGCGCCGACGATCGCGACGTCGATGCCCTCGAGGTCGGCCGGGTCCTGCGTGTACGAAAGCGACCCGTAGGTGAGCAGCCCTGCGTAGTCGGGCTTGTCGTCCATCGGCCGCCAGCGCTGGATCGGATCGATCACGACGCGATTCTCGCCTGCCAGGGCTAGCGCAGCGAGCGGGAAGCGGTCAGGCGGGCGGCCCCGGCCACCGGATCGCCCTCGAGCAGCATCGCGCCCGCCTGCTCGGCCAGCTGGGGGGTCGCGCCCGCGCCGCCGAGCGCCACCGGGACAGCCGCGGCCAGCGCGGCCAGCGCGGCGAGGTCGTGGTCGAGCCGCGCGGAGTCGGTGACCGCGAGGACCACGGCGTCGGGCCGGAGCGAGCGCGCCTGCTCCGCGACGGCTGAGAGCGGCGAGTCCTGTCCGAGGTACGTGATGCGCCAACCGCGGCTCCGGAGAGCCAGGCCGAAGGCGAGCAGCCCCAGGTCGTGAAGCTCTTCCGGAGGGCATGCGAGCAGTGCATGCGGCCCCACACCGGCTCCCCAGCCGCGGGCGAGTCCGAGCAGCCGACCGCGAATGATGTTGCTCGCGAAGTGCTCCTGCGCGATCGTCGTCTCGCCGCGAGCCCAGCTCTCGCCCAGCTCGTGGAGGTACGGAAGAACGACGTCGGCGAGCACGGTGTCGAGCGTGAGGGCGCCGAGCACGCGGTCGAACGCCGAGTGGGCGCGCGCCTCCGCGAAGCTCGCCAGGGCCTCGGTGAGCTCTTGCCTGGCCTGCTCGACCGCGCCGCTCGGGACTGGGCCGGCGGTCTCGGTTTCCCGTGCAAGCGCCCGCCGCGCGGCTTCTGCCGCGGCGAGGCCCTCACCCAGATGGGCCTGCATCGTGCGGACGCGCTCGACGTCATCGTCCGAGTAGAGGCGAAAGCCCCCGTCCGACCGGGCCGGCTCGAGGAGCCCGTACCGGCGCTCCCAGGCTCGCAGGAGGTCGACGCTGACGCCGCTCCGGCGGCTCAGCTCACCGATTCGCAGGTAGCGCTCGTCGTTCATGGCCCTAGTGTACAGACATTGGACAATAATTTGACAAACACGGGACAGAGTCGGTACAGTCTTGACGCAAGCTAGACAAAGGAGGGACAAGATGAAGCGCACCATCGACCTGCTCGCCGCCGTCCTCGTGATCGTCGGCGCGCTCAACTGGGGCCTCGTGGCGATCGCCGACTTCGACCTCGTTGCGTGGGTCTTCGGCCTCACGTTCGGCGAGACGAACGCGGCGAGCCGCATCGTCTACGGCCTCGTCGGCCTCGCCGGCGTGTACGAGGCGCTGCGCCTGCCGGCGCTCGTCCGCACCCGCGGCGACAAGCCCTCGGCCTCGATGGCGAGCCATGCCTGACCGACCGGTCGCGTTAGCGCGACTGCTGGTGCTGATCGGGGCGACGATTTCGGTCGTCGCCTCGATCTCGCTCTGGTTCGGCGGGAGCGAGCAAGAGGGCTTGTTCGTCGGCCTGTGGGTGCCGTCGATCCTCGCGCTCGGCGCACTCGTGCTCCCGCGGAGGTCGTCATGAACGACCCGGGCATCTTCCTGCTCGGAATCGCCGTCACGCTCGTGGTCGGCACCGCGATGTCGCTGCTCGTCTGGGGCGCAATCCTCGACGGCCGCGACGAGCGCGAGCGAAGACGGCGGAACCCCGATCGAGCCGACCGCACGCTCGCGGTCCTCGAGACCGCACGTTCTAAGTCATCTGGCGGGCACTGGCCCGCCGCCTGAAGAAGGGAGACAGAAATGCAGAAGCTGCAGATCATCGGAGCCGCGGTCATTGCCGTGGTGTTCATGGCCACAGCGTTGAGTGCGCCGACGGCCGGTACGTCGGCTCCTCCGACGCGGAAGCCGAACCTCGTCAAGACCGCGGTCGCGGCAGGGCAGTTCAAGACCCTGGTCTCGCTCGTCAAGGCTGCCGGGCTCGCCAAGGCCCTCTCGAGCAAGACGCAGCTGACCGTGTTCGCCCCGACCGACCGTGCCTTCGCGAAGGTTCCGGCGTCCACGCTGGCCCAGCTGAAGGCTGACCCGGCCAAGCTGCGCGCGGTGCTGCTCTACCACGTCGTCAAGGGCCGCGTGCCCGCCGGGAAGGTCGTCAAGCTTCGCTCGGCCACGACGCTGAACGGCGCGAAGGTGACCATCCGCGTTGCCAAGGGCAAGGTCTTCGTCAACTCGGCTCAGGTCGTGAAGGCGGACGTGCGGGCATCCAACGGCATCATCCACGTCATCAACCGCGTCCTGATCCCGCCGGCCGCCTGATGACGAACGAGGAGCTGCAGCGGATCTCGCTCCAGTTCCAGGAGGTCGTGAACCTGAGCGACCTCGAGCTCGAGGCGTGGCTGCGCACCGACGAGTCGAAGGCCGTGGGCTTCAAGCCCGTAGGCAGCGGCGAGTCGGTCGGCCACGCCTCGGGCCGTCGCATCGTCCGTCTGCTCCGCCTGCGCGGCGAGGAGCTCGACGACGACGACTACCGGCACATGCGCACGGTCGTCGGCTACGTGCACCGGCACCTCGCCCAGCGCCCGTGCGGCCATGTCGGCGATACCCGTTGGAGGCACTCGCTGATGAACTGGGGTCACGACCCGCTCAGAGAGGCGTGACCACGCGTGCACGAGGGCCGTGGATCCGACGGCCCTCGTGCCGGGGAGGAGAGCTAGTAGCCGTACGAGCGCGGGGTGGAGACCACCGCCGTGGACTTGCGGCTCTTGGAGACGGCGACCGCATGCCAGGTGCCGACGTCCTTGAAGCCGTTGCCCTTGGCGTCGCCGCGCTTGCGGTCGAGGTAGAACGTGTAGAGAGGGGCGCCGCGGTAGGCGACCTGCATCTTGCCGTCCGGGCGCTTGACCGTTCCGAGGCCGCTCACGCCACCGGGCTTGACGCCCTTCGGCACGGTGAGTGGCGTCCAGAACGAGAGGCAGGCCATGTTCGTGCAGATGAAGCGGCCGTGCCGCTCGACGCTGAGGGCGTACAGCGTGCGCCCGCGGCGGTTGACGAGGACCGTCTCGTGCAGGGCCTTGTTGCGCGCGGTGCCGACCACCTTCGTCTGGCCGTTCGAGCCCGAAGAGGACGCGACGGCGATCGCGGCGACGGCTCCGAGCACCAGCACCGCGACGACGACGGCGCCGTAGCGGATGGTTGTCTTTCGCTTGATGTTGACCTCCAATCTTGAAGTGGATATGCGTATGGAGGTACGGGCGGCGACGCGCCCGCGGATTCGGGCTTAACCGGACCGCAACACGTTCAGCCGGCCCGGAACTTCTTGGCCGGGGCGGTGCGGCCCTTGAGCGAGCCGTTCCCGGGGAACGCAGCTGTCACCTTCCACGACCCGCGCCCGCTGACCGTGAGTGCTGCCGTGTAGCTGCAACCAGCGGCGCCGAGCTTAAGGTTCACCCACCTGACACGTGCATAGACGCGCGGGGTCGTGGCCCTGACTCCCACTTGTCCCGCGCACGTTGCGGGATCGGCGGGGAAGCCTGTCAGCTTGCCCGCTGCCCGGAATCGGTACGGCCAGCGGCGGTCGCGCTTCGCCTTCAGCGCGAGCGAGAGAGCCGGCTGCACCCGGGTCGCGACGAGCCCGCCGGCGAGGACGGGCCTGACCGACGCAGGAGTCTCGTTGTCGCCGACCGTGTCGGTGTTGCCGTACCCGAGCTGTCCCTCCAGCCCGTGCCCCCAACAGCGAATCCGGCCATTGTCGAGCACGGCGCACGCATGAACTGGCCCCACGCTGATCGCGACCGCGGGCCGGATCAAGTCAACCGGCCCGAATCCGCCCGGGGTCTCGTCTTCGCCGATGCTGTTCCGGTTTCCGTAGCCGAGCTCTCCGCCGTCGCCCTCGCCCCAGCAGCGCACGGCTCCTCCATCGAGCAACGCGCACGTGTCGTAGCCGCCCGCGCTGATCGCGAGGGCTCTCCGTCCTGCGCCCAGATCGACGTAGCCCGCCGAGTCCGGTGTCTCGTCATCCCCGATCGTGTCCGTGTTCCCGTAGCCGACCTGACCGTGTGAGCCTGAGCCCCAGCAGCGGACGCGGCCGTTGTCGAGGAGCGCGCACGTGTGGTACGCGCCTGCGCTGATCGCGAGTGCCTTCCGTCCGGCACCGAGCGCGACCGGCGCGACGGAGCCTGGAGTCTCGTTGTCTCCCACGTTGCTCGTGCTGCCGTTGCCGAGCTGGCCGTACTGGTTGAAGCCCCAGCAGCGGACTCTCCCGTTGTCGAGGATGGCGCAGGCGTGGAGGTCTCCGGCGCTGATCGCGACGGCCTTCCGTCCCGCGCCGAGGTCGATCGGCCCGACGGAGCCCGGCGTCTCGTCGTCGCCGATGTCGTTCGTCGCCCCGTATCCCAGCTGTCCGTCGGCTCCGTATCCCCAGCAGCGCACCCTTCCGTTGTCGAGTAGCGCGCAGGTGAACGCGACGCCCGCCGTGATCGCGACCGCCTTCCGGCCCGCGCCGAGGTCCACGGGGCCGACCGAGGCCGGGGTCTCGTCGTCTCCGATCGTCTTCGTGTCACCGTGGCCGAGCGCGCCGTGCTCGCCGCTGCCCCAGCAGCCGACGCTGCCGTTGTCGAGCAGGGCGCACGTGTGCTCGTTGCCGGTCGCGATCGCGACTGCCTTCCTCCCGACGCCGATGTCGACCGGGCCGACCGAGCCCGGCGTCTCGTCGTCGCCGACCCAGTTCGTGTTTCCGTACCCGAGCGCGCCGTGCGCTCCGTACCCCCAGCACCGCACGGTCTCGTCGGTGAGCACCACACAGGTGTGCGCGCCGCCCGCGTCGAGAAAGCCCGCAGGCAGGCGACGAATCTTCGACGAGGCCTGCTCCGGGCTCGCGCTCGGAACCACGGCCAGCGCAACGAGCGCGATGAGAAGCGGCGCCCACCTCATCTTGTGCTCGACGGTAGCACTCTTAGGTGGCGCTTACGCCCGTCGGCTACCGTCGGGCGCGTGAACGGCCAGAGGCTCACTCGCCGCGGATCGATCGTCGGGTTCGGTGGTCTCCTGCTCGGCCTGCTCGGCTGGAAGGCTGCGAGCTCTGAGGGCGCAGGCCCGGCCGCGGTCGCGTCTGGCGCGGTCTCGTGTGTGCTCACGCCGGAGCAGACCGAGGGTCCGTACTACATCGCGGGGGAGAAGCTCCGCCGCAACATCACGGAAGGCCGGCCGGGGGTGCCGCTGCTGCTGCGGCTCCGCGTCGTGGACGCGTCGACCTGCCGGCCGATCAAGGGCGCAGCGGTCGACATCTGGCACGCGGACGCGCTCGGCGCCTACTCGGGCTTCGGGGCCGGCTCTGGGAGCCGGACCTTCATGCGCGGGATCCAGCGAACGGACAAGACCGGGCTCGCCCGCTTCCGCAGCGTCTACCCGGGCTGGTACCACGGCCGCACGGTGCACATCCACGTCAAGGTGCACGTCGCCGGGAACGTCGTCCACACAGGCCAGCTCTACTTCCCGGACTCGCTGACGGACAGGGTGTTCCGGCGCAAGCCCTACAGCCGGCGGGGAAAGCGGACGACGCGCAACGCGAACGACTTCGTCTTCGCCCAGGGCGGGCCGCGCTCGCTGCTGCGGCTGCGCAAGGCGGGCAGCGCCTACGTCGGCAGCATCACGATGGGCGTCAACCGCTCCTGACGTCGACCGGTCATTGCAGATGGACACGCGGGCGAAAGCCCACGTGTCCTGATGACGGCGTCGTGAGCGCCGCCTTAGCCGGCTCTGAAGAGCCTAGCCGTGGCGCTGCGCGCGGTCAGGGAGCCGTTGCCGGCAAAGACCGCCGTCACCTTCCACTTCCCCTTGCGCTTGACCCTGAACGGCGCGCTGTAGCGGCAGCTGGCTCCGACGAGCTTCAGCGTCGCCCTGTGCGCCACCGACCGCTTCCCCAGTCTCGCCCTGACGGTGATCGGCCCTGAACAGATGGTCCTGTCGGCGAGGAAGCCGCTCAGCGCGCCCGAGGCCGTGAAGCGGTAGGCCGCGCGGCGGTCGCGCTTGGGCTTCAGCGCGAGCGACAGCGCCGGCCGCAGCTTCGTTGACACCGGGCCGCCCGCATTGACCGGGCTGACGGACCCGGGCGTCTCGTTGTCGCCGATCGAGTTGGCGTTCGCGTAGCCGAGCTGTCCATTCACTCCGAGCCCCCAGCAGCGCACGCTCCCGTCGTCGAGCAGCGCGCAGGTGTGCGCCGCGCCGACCGAGATCGCGACCGCCGTGCGCCCCGTGCCGAGGTCCACCGGCCCGACCGAGCCGGGGGTCTCGTTGTCGCCGATGTCGTTGAGGTTGCCGTAGCCGAGCCGACCGTCCGCCCCTGCGCCCCAGCAGCGCACCTGGCCGGTGTCCAGGATCGCGCAGGTGCTCGCGCCTGCAGCCGAGATGGCGACCGCCGTGCGGCCTGCGCCGAGGTCGACCGGGGAAACCGAGCTGGGCACCTCGTTGTCGCCGATCGAGTTCGTGTTCCCGTAGCCGAGGCGGCCGTTCGTGCCGAGGCCCCAGCACCGCACCTGACCGGTATCCAGGATCGCGCAGGTGTGCGCGTTGCCGGCCGAGATCGCGACCGCGGGCCGACCGAGGTTCACCGGGCCGAAGCCCCCGGGAGTCTCGGTGTCGCCGATGTCCGTGACGTTGCCGTAGCCGAGCCTGCCGTTCGCAGCCTGGCCCCAGCAGCGCACCTCCGCGGTGTCGAGCAGGGCGCATGTGTGCGCGTTGCCGGCCGAGATGGCGGTGGCGGTCCGGCCGGTGCCCAGGTCGACCGGGCCGAAGCCGCCCGGCGTCTCGTTGTCGCCGATCGAGTTCGTGTTCCCGTAACCGAGCCTGCCAGTACCGCCGTTGCCCCAGCAGCGCACCTGCCCGGTGTCGAGCAGGGCGCAGCTGTGTGCTGTTGCAGCCGAGATCGCGATCGCGGTCCTGCCCACGCCCAGGTCGACCGGGCCGGCGCTTCCCGGCGACTCGTTGTCGCCGATGTCGTTGACGTTCCCGTAGCCCAGCCGCCCGTTCGCGCCTGCGCCCCAGCAACGCACCTGCCTGGTGTCGAGCAGGGCGCACGTATGGTCGCCGCCGCTGCTGATGGCGAGCGCCGTGCGGCCGGCGCCGAGATCGACCGGGCCGACGCTTCCGGGGATCTCGTTGTCGCCGATCGAGTTGAGGTTGCCGTAGCCGAGCTGGCCGTTCGCGCCGTCGCCCCAGCAGCGCACAGCCCGGGTAGCCAGCACCACGCAGGAGTGGTTGCCACCGACGTCGAGGAAGCCGGCCGCAACCCGCCGGAGCTGCGACGCGGACTGCTCCGGGCTCGCGCTCGGGACGACCGTCAGCGCGAGGAGCGCGATCAAGACGGCGGCGCCTGCCAAGCCCGTACGGACCCCCAGCTTCATGTGCCAAACGACGCTAGCAACGCACCCGGACGGGCTCAGACCTGGAGCTCGGCCTTGCGCACGCGGTTGAAGCCCGCTGCGTTCAGCGCGCTCACGTCGACCAGCCGCGTCATCCAGCCGTGCCCGCTGTCCGCGTTTGCCTCGTCCTCGAAGCTGCCGACCGCGGCGAAGATGCGGCCTTCGCGGAACTCCCACTCCTCGATCTGGTCTCGTTCGCCTTCGAGGTCGCTCCGGAACAGCTCGAGATCGGAGCGCAGCTGCGCCTTCACGGTCTCCAGCCATGTCGCCCGGGGATCTTGGTCGAGGTTCACGCCACAGCGCTCGAACAGGTCGTCGTTGATGACCTCCAGCTCGAGGGCGTCGATGTACGCCTCGGCCTCGGCCCAGTCGGGTGCCTCGCCCGGCTCGAGCGCGACGAGCTCGACGAACATGCCGGCCTCCTCGGCGCTCGCCAGCGCCGTCGCCGCGTCGGGCGAGTCGTCACGCGAGAGCGCGTGCTCGAGCTCGTGCTCGGGCAGGCTCGGCGCGTCCTCCTGCTCGCTGTAGTCGCGCTCGGCCGTCAGGTCGAGGTAGGGCTGGCCGTCGTCCCGGCGAGCGAGCCGCTCGTCGGCGACCTGCCAGCTCACCGGCTCGCCGTCCTCGAGCGTGCTGAACGTGTGCCCCGCACGTGGAGCATCGGGCCGGAAGCGCCGAAACGCGCCGAGCTCCTCGCGCCCGTCGGGGTGCCGAAGCCTGAGCCGGTAGACCGCGGGCTTGAGGTGAACGCGCGAGCCGTCGAGCCGCTCGACCAGCCAGTCTCGCCCCTCATAGTGGACGACGTCCCCGGGCCCGAGCGGCTCCTCGCTCGTGTACGGGTGTACCCGCTCCCGGCCGGTGGCGGTGACGTGCACAAGCTCGTAGGAGGTCGCCACGACGAAAGGTTACGCCTCGGCCGGGAACGCCAAGGGCCCGCGGTGCCACGGGCCCTCGGTTCCCCGCCCGGCCGCGGCCCTGGCGGCGGCCGGGCGGAAGCTCTCCCTCTAGTTCGCGGGGATGACCTCGTAGGTCACGTTGTCCCCGTGCTGCTGCGTGTAGAACCAGCGCCAGCCGTCACGGAACAGCCTCGGCACCTTCGCTCCGAGGATCCCGCGCACGGACGGATCGCCGTCGGACGCGAGGACTCCGGTGATCTCGTTGTCGCCCTCGTTCTTGCCGAAGCCGCCGTTCGCCGAGTCGATCGTTGCCGACGCATCGCGGCCCTCCGCCAGCCACCGGACAGGCTGGTTCCACGGCTTCGAGTAGTCGCGCGTCACGTCGAGCACGTAGCCGGAGTCGAGCGCATTCCGCTGGCCGTGAAGCGTGTCGCCCGCGTCCTCGACGAACGTGATCAGGTTCTTCGAGAGGAACGTGACGTTGTCGAAGCCCGCGTGGGCCTGGTCGCCTCTGTAGAAGAACGAGATCCGGCCGTGGCTGGATGACGGATCCTTCTGCGTCAGCTTCCAGACGGACGTCCAACCGCCCGCACTGTCGTTCTCGGGGCTGGTCGCGTTCGTGTCGCCGGTCTCGTCGAAGAAGAACTCGCGGAAGTCCGAGCCCGGCCGGAAGTCGCCGTTCTCGGGCCTCTTGAACGGCGTGCCGTCCTTCGCCTTTGCGAGGGCGTTCGCGTTGAAGGGCGCGTCGCCGTCGACCGCGGTGTCGTGGATCGTGATCCACTGCGTCTTGAAGCTCGAGCCGTAGGTGTGCAGCGCGAGCTGGTCGGGCGAGTTGAGCGGCGTCTGGGAGGCCTGCGTGATCGGATCGCCGGAGCCGTTCAGCACCTGGAGCACCTGCAGCTTTCCGCGCTCGAGGTCACCGGGGTGCTTTGGGACGTAGCGGTAGAGGAAGCTGTTCGGGATTTTCGCGGACGTGCCCGGCTTGTTCGAGCCGCCGATGTCCTCGACGATCCAGAGGTTCCCGTCCGAGTCGTCCTGGATGCCCTCGTAGCCGCCGCGGCCGAGCGCGCCCGAGACGTCCTCGACGTCCGACGGGTAGCCCGGCGTCGCCGAGTAGGTCGGCGCGTTGACGTTCTCCGTCGTCAGCAGGAGCCGCTTGGCCCACGGATCCCACGTCGATCCGTCGATCGTCGTGAGAGCGGCGCCGGTGCTGTCCTTGGTCGCGAGCACCGTCACGCGGTGCGCAGCGTCCGCGTCCAGGTTGATGCGCGTGATGTAGCCGGGCGAGCCGAGCTCGTGGCCCTGAAACAGGAAGTGCGTGCCGTAGTCGTATGACGGGTCGGCACCGGACAGCCCTCGCCGGAAGACGAGATAGGTGTTCTTATCGGGCTCGGTCTTCCCCGCCTCTGTCGCCACGCCTGGGCTGGGGAGCATCTGCGGTTCGCCCGCCGCATTGAGGGTGTCGTTGTCGTAGCCGTAGTACGAAACCTGGGTGCTCGCGCTCTCGGCCTTCGTCGAGCCCTGAGCCACCGCCGTCTGGCGCAGCTCCACCGAGAGCTTGCTCGCCGGCGCATAGCCGACCGATCTCGTGTTTGCGGTCGCGACGTTGCTCAGATCGGGTGCGTCGTTCGACCAGGCCGATCCGGTCGCGACGACGACGATCGCCACCGAGCAGGCGGCGGCGAGCCCGGTCAGGGCCGCGGTTCGCTTCCTCCGTCTCATGTCTCTCCCTCTCTGTCGGTGCACCGGCGAGGTACCGGCGCTCTCGTCCCCCGACGGTAGGAGAGCGGCCTTGCCGCGTGGGTTACGGGCCGGTTCGGCTTCGGTGTCGATGCTGTGACATGCCTAGACTCGCGCCATGGTCGTCTGCCCGAGCTGCGGGGCCGAGAACCGGAAAGGCGCTCGCTTCTGCGACTCCTGCGGCGCCGCCCTTCCCGAGCCGGGGGTCGTGCGGGAGACGCGCAAGGTCGTAACCGTCCTCTTCTGCGACGTGACCGGCTCGACCGCGCTCGGCGAGCGGATCGACCCGGAGAGCCTGCGCCGGGTGATGGCGCGCTACTTCGAGACGGCGAAGGTGATCGTCGAGCGCCACGGCGGCACGGTGGAGAAGTTCATCGGCGACGCGGTCATGGCCGTCTTCGGCGTGCCGGTCGTGCACGAGGACGACGCGCTCAGGGCAGTCCGGGCCGCCGACGAGCTGCGCGGCGCCCTCGGCGAGCTGAACGAGGAGCTCGAGCGCAACTACGGCACGCGCCTCGAGCTGCGCATGGGCGTCAACACCGGCGAGGTCGTCACCGGCACCGAGGAGCGGCTGGCGACGGGGGACGCGGTCAACGTGGCCGCGCGCCTCGAGCAGGCTGCCCCCCCGGGCGAGGTGCTTATCGGCGAGGAGACCCATGGGCTCGTGCAGGAAACGGTCGAGTCCGAGCCAGTCGAGCCGATCCCGGCGAAGGGCAAGGCGGAGCCGCTCAGGGCCTACCGCCTGGTGTCCGTGCAGGAGGCGCCCGGCCGCCGCCACGAGGCGGCGATGGTTGGGCGGGAGCGCCAGCAAGACGTCCTCCAGAACGCGTTCGCCACCGTCGTCGACGGGCGTTCGTGCCACCTGTTCACGATCCTCGGCGCCGCGGGCGTGGGGAAGTCGCGCCTGGCCGAGGAGTTCCTGCGCACGCTCGACGGCGCAACGGTCGTGCGCGGCCGCTGCCTCTCGTACGGCGAAGGGATCACCTACTGGCCGGTGACGGAGGTCCTGAAGCGCCTGCTGGGCGACTCCGTCGAGACGGAGCCCGCGCTCGCCTCGATCCTCGGCGACGACTCCGCCGCCAGCTCTCCCACCGAGATCGCGTGGGCATTTCGCAAGCTGCTCGAGTCGCGGGCCGCCGAGCGCCCGTTAGTGGTCGTCTTCGATGACGTCCACTGGGGCGAGCCGGCGTTCCTCGACCTCGTCGAGCACGTCGCCGACCTCAGCCGCGGCGCCCCGATCCTGGTCCTCTGCATGGCCCGGCCGGAGCTGCTCGACCTCCGCCCGACCTGGGGCGGCGGCAAGCTCAACGCGACGAACGTACAGCTCGAGCCGCTCGGGCCGGAGGAGGCCGAGCGGTTGATAGCCGAGCTCGACGAGCGCATCGACCCCGAGCTGCGCGGGCGGATCCTCGAGGCCGCGGGAGGCAATCCGCTCTTCGTCGAGGAGATGGTCGCGATGGCCGAGGAGGGCGGCGAGATCGTCGTGCCGCCGACGATCCAGGCGCTGCTTGCCGCGCGGCTCGACCAGCTCGAGCCGGCCGAACGTGGCGTGCTCGAGCGCGGCGCGGTCGAGGGGCTCGTCTTCCACCGAGGAGCGGTCGCGGCGCTCGGGCCGGAGGAGGCGACGGTTGACGGCCGGCTGATTACGCTGGTCCGGAAGGACCTCGTGCGCCCCGAGGCAACGGTGTTCGTCGACGAAGAGGCGTATCGCTTCAGGCACCTGCTGATCCGCGACACCGCCTACGAAGCGCTTCCGAAGGCCGTCCGGGCCGAGCTCCACGAGCGCTTCGCCGACTGGCTCGAGGAGCACGGCGCCGATCTCGTCGAGCTGGACGAGATCATCGGCTACCACCTCGAGCAGGCGTATCGCTACCGCGCGGAGCTCGGGCCGCTCGACGATGCGACGAGCGCGATCGCCGAGCGGGCAGCCGTCCGCCTGGCGCGAAGCGCCGAACGCGCCGAGGAGCGCGGCGACATCCACGCCACGAAGAGTCTGCGGGGGCGGGTGGTGGAGCTCCTGCCGCACGAGCATCCATCCCGCGGGATGGCACAGCTCGAGCTGGCAATGGCGCTGGTGGAGGTTGGTGAGTTCGAGAGCGCGGAGGCACACCGCGACGAGGCCGCCGCCGCGGCGAGGGCGGTGCAAGACGAAGGGCTTCTCGCACGGTGCGAGCTCGCACGGACAGAGGCCCAGATCCAAGCGGATCGCTCGGCGACGATGCAGGCGGCGATCACATCCGCTCGGGAGCAGCTCGCCGTGCTCGAGCGCGTCGGAGACGAGGAAGGCGCCGTGTGGGCGCTGCGGCAGCTGGGGTCGTTCACGGCCTGGCTCGGCAAGACCGAGGAGGCGCTGCGCCTCAACGAGGAGGCGTTGGAACGAGCGAGGCGCGTGAGCCCGCGCCAGGTGAACGACGTTCAGATCTGGATTCTCTGGCAGACGTGGTGGGGCCCGGCTCCCGTCGAGGACGGAATTCGCCGCTGCGACGAGGTCATCGCGAGCTTGACCTCGAAGCGACTCGAAGGAGTCGCGCGGACCATCCGTGGTGCGCTGATTGCGTCAGCGGGTCGGCTCGAGGAAGGGCGCGCCGAGGTTGCTGCGGGCCGCGAGCTCCTGCGCGAGATCGAGGACATGATCTTCTGGGCAGGGACGTCGATGGTCGTCGCGGAGACGGAGCTGGCGGGAGGAGGTGATCCGGCGGTCGCGTACGAGGCGATCGCAGAAGGGCAAGAGGAGCTCGCCCGCAGAGCGGAGACAGGCTACCTCTCGACGATGATCGGCTACTTCGCTCACGCCGCCTGTGACCTCGGGCGCGAGGACGAGGCCGAGAGGCTCGCGCTCGAGGCTGCGGAGCTCGCGCAGGCAGACGACTTCGAGCCCCATGCGCGAAGCCGGCTCGTTCGCGCGCGGGTGGCTGCGCGGCGCGGTCAGTTCGACTCGGCAGAGCAGCTCTTGCGCGAGGCGGCCGAGATCATCGAGCCGACCGACTACTTCATCATGCACGTCGATCTCAGCTTCGCCGAGGCCGAGGTTGCGCGGCTGGCCGGAGATCGCGAGCGCGAGCGGGACGCACTCGAACAAGCGCGGGTTCTCGGCGAGAAAAAGGGATCCGTCGCCTCGGTCGCACGCGCCGAGCGCCTGCTGGCCGAGCTTGCCTAGGATGCAGGCATGTGCCGAAACATCCACACGCTCTACAACTACGAGCCGCCGGCCACCGATGAGGAGGTCCGGGCGTCCGCGCTCCAGTACGTGCGCAAGATCAGCGGCTTCACGAAGCCCTCACGCGCCAACGAGGAGGCGTTCGACCGGGCCGTGGACGAGGTTGCGGCGGTCTCCAAGGCTCTGCTCGACCGGCTCGTGACCAACGCGGCTCCCAGGAACCGCGAGGTCGAGGCCGAGCGCAAGCGGGCGCTCGCGGCCAAGCGGTTCGCCACCGCGGGCTAGCGCCGTCGCCGGCCGATGAGTTCGGGGTTCGGGCCCGGTCTGAAGGGGTACGGTGAAACGCGAGCGCCGGGTACTCCGGCGCAGGAAGGAGCGGGATGGGACAGCCTGTAGTCCACTTCGAGGTCGTCGGGAAAGACGGCGACAAGCTCCAGAAGTACTACTCCGAGCTCTTCGGGTGGGAGATCAACTCGGACAACCCGATGAACTACGGGATGGTCGAGAAGCAGGACGACGACGGGATCGCCGGAGGCGTCGGCCAGGGGCCGGACGGCTACGGCGGCCACGTCACCTTCTACGTCGCGGTGCCGGACGTCGAGGAGGCGCTCGCCAAGGCCGAGAGCCTCGGCGGCACCCGGGTCATGGGCCCCGAGAACATCATGGACATGGTCGTGCTCGGCCAGTTCAAGGATCCCGAGGGCCACGTGATCGGCGTCGTCAAGGACCAGTCCTAGCTCGACTTGCCATGGGTGGTGGCGGCCGGCGTGGCACAGTGACCCTGTGACGACGCCGGCCGTCGAGACCCGCGCGCTCTCCAAGACCTACCAGGGCAAGATCCGGGCGCTCGTCGGGCTCGATCTGCGTGTCGAGCGAGGCGAGGTGTTCGGGTACCTCGGCCCCAACGGGGCGGGCAAGAGCACCACGATTCGCCTGCTGCTCGACCTGATCCACGCGACCGAGGGGAGCGCGTCCGTGCTCGGCCTCGACTCGCGGCGCCAGGGTGTCGAGGCTCGGCGCCGAATCGGGTACCTCCCCGGCGAGCTGCGGTTGAACGACCGCATGACCGCGGGCGAGCAGCTCGACTCGCTCGCGCGCCTCCGCGGCGGCGCGGACGATCGCCTCCGCGAAGAGCTGTGCGAGCGCTTCGACCTGGAGCTCGACCGGCCGATCCGCCACCTCTCGAAGGGCAACCGCCAGAAGGTCGGGCTCGTGCAGGCGTTCATGCACCGGCCTGAGCTGGTCGTGCTCGACGAGCCGAGCTCCGGGCTCGACCCGCTTCTCCAGGCCGAGGTGCGCGAGCTCCTGCGCGCGACGGCGGCCGACGGCCGGACCGTCTTCCTCTCGTCCCATTCGCTCGACGAGGTGCAGCACGCCGCCGACCGCGTCGCGATCATCCGCCGCGGCCGGCTCGTGGACGTCGACGCAGTGGAGCACCTGCGCGAACGCGCCGTGCGGCACGTGACGATCGTGTTCGCCGAGCCCGTCGACCCGAAGCGGTTCGAGGGCCTCGATGGCGTGCGGGTCGACAGCACACAGGACTCCGTGGTGCGGCTCTCTGCTCCCGAGCCGGCAATGGACGCGATCATCAAGGAGGCCGCAGTCCACCGGATCGTCGACCTCGTCTCGGAGCCGGCCGACCTCGAGGAGATCTTCCTCGAGATGTACGAGGAGCCGTCGGGTGCAGAGTGAGCTGATCCGCCGCGGCGTGCTCGACCACCGGCGGGCGCTGATCGGCTGGTGTCTCGGCATCGCCGGCTACACGCTGCTCACGAGCTCGATCTTCCCCTCGTTCAAGGGCTCGCCCGACCTGACCCAGCTCGTCGAGCGCTACCCGGACGCACTCAAGGCGCTCTTCGGCATCAGCGGCGGTGGCATCACCACGGGCGCGGGGTACACAGACGCCGAGCTCTTCAGCCTGATGCTGCCGCTGATCGTGCTCGTGCTGGGGATCGGCTCGGGCGCGCGGGCGTTTGCGGGTGAGGAGGATGCGGGGCGGCTCGAGCTGCTCCTCTCCTACCCGCTTCGCCGCCGCGACGCCGTGCTCGCGAAGGGCGTTGCAGTCGCAGCCGAGGTCGCGCTCGTCTGCATCGTGGGGTTCTGCGCACTCGCCTTCTGGAGCGTGGTCTTCGGCATGGACCTCTCGATGGGACGGCTTGCCGCCGCGATGGGCTCACTCGCCGCGCTTGGCCTGCTCCTCGGCTGGCTCGCGCTCGCGCTGGGCGCTGCGGTTCCAAGCAAGGTGCTCGCGCTAGGCGTGCCCGCTGCCTTCGCGGCCGCTGCGTACCTCGTCGGCGGGCTCTACACGCTCGCCGACTGGCTGAAGCCCTTCCGCTTCCTCTCGCCGTTCTGGCTCGTCGGCCAGTCACCGCTCCAGAACGGCGTCCGGGGCTGGGGGATCCTCGTCGTCCTCGCGGCCGCGGCCGTCGCGCTCGGCGCGGGCGCACTGCTCGTCGAGCGGCGCGACCTGCAGACGCCCTAGGTCACCTCGCGCAGCCGACCGGAGTCGACCTCGTACACGAAGCCGCGGATCTGATCCTTTTTCGGGATGAACGGGCTTGCCTTGATGCGCGCGATCGACTGGCGCACGTCCTTCTCGAGATCGTCGAACGTCTCCGCGGACCATTCCGGCTTGATCCCCGTCTCCTCCTCGACCTGGCGGCGGAAGTCGTCATCGGTGAAGGTGAGCATCCCGCAGTCGGTGTGGTGGATCAGCATGATCTCCTCGGTCCCGAGCAGCCGCTGCGAGATCGCAAGCGACCTGATCTCGTCATCGGTGATCACACCGCCGGCGTTGCGGATCACGTGCGCGTCGCCCTCCTGCAGGCCGAGCAGCCCGTTGGGGTTCAGGCGCGCGTCCATGCAGGCGACCACGGCGACCCGTTTCGCAGGTGGCAGCGGGAGCTCACCACCCTCGAACGCCTCGGTGTAGGAGTCTGCGTTGCGTACCAGCTCGTCGATCTCGGTCATCGTCGCGCCTCCCCTTTTGTCTTTGAAGAAACGTGACTATACGAAATGAAGCGAGCCACACGCGTGGTGGCCCGTCACCGCCGGAGGATCGCGATACCCATCGCCGCGACCCAGACGACGAACGCGGCGTAGCCGATGTAGGTCGCGTCCTCGAGCTGGCGCGAGGCGGGCGCCGCGGCGCCGAGCCAGCCGGCGAAGACCGCGGTGATGATCGCGAACCACCCGATCCACCGCGGGAGGGCCTTCGTCTTCAGGATCGCCCATCCGTAGAGCGGGACGACCACGCCGAACACGACCAGGCCACCCGCGTAGTTGACGACGTGGGCGAAGCTCGCCAGCGTGTCGGTCGTGACCGCGAGCGAGTCCTTCGTCGTGCGGCTTCCTTCGACGTAGCCCGGCACAAGCTCGTACGCCATCGCGATCGCAAGCAGGTGCGAGACGGTGATCATCGTCATCCCGACGACGGCCAGGATCGGCGCGAGGATCAACATCTCGGCCGTGTCGCGCAGCGGCCGCCAGAACCCGACGAGAGCGACGAGCCCGAACAGCCCGCCTGCAACCACGAGCCACGCGCCACCGAAGAACGCGTCGTTCGCTCCGTTCACGTCGTCGATCCAGTCGATCGCGCTCTGTCCGGTGTCTGAGATCAACCCGTCGACGCCGCTCCAGATCATCAGCGCAGCACCGCCGACGAAGCAGAGCGCCGTGAGCACCCCGCAGACGCCGGCAGCGGTGGTGAGGGTCGACCGCTTCACCGCTGGGAAACTCTATGGTCGAGCGCCGACGACCCCTAGCCGGACTGAGCCAGAACCGCTTGAAACTCGGTCAGGCGGGTGGTGCCAAGTCTTGCTCGCGTGCGGAGACAGGCACCGCTTCCTCGCCTGGCAGGGACGCGGCCTCCGTCTCGCCGTTCTCGCGGACTTCGTCGTTCTCGCCGATCTCCCTGACCTCGCCGTTCTCGCCGACCTCGCCGGTCTCGCCGACGACGCCGCCCTCGCGGCGCTCGGCAGCGGCGGCCTGCTTGCGCTCCCGCTTGAGCCTGCGCTTCTCCTCGACGGCGCGCTCGCGGTTTCGCTTTCCGATTGTCTGCTGTCGCTTCTTGTTCGAGCCCATGAGCCTCGCTTCCGTAGAAGACGGGCGCGCGCCGCGGTCGGCGCGCGCCCTCATCTGGTTACTGGGACAGCTGCACGACGTTCTTCGCCTCGGGGCCCTTGGCGCCCTCGGCTGCTTCGAACTCGACCTTCGCGCCCTCGGACAGCGACTTGAATCCGTCGCCGGCGATGGACGAATGGTGGACGAAGAGATCCTTGTCCGAGCCGTCGTCGGGGCTGATGAATCCGTACCCCTTGGAATCGTTGAACCACTTCACGGTTCCTGTTGCCATTGCGTAAACACCTCCTTGCTACCTCTCGTGAACGGTAGTGGGAGGCGTTTCGCCGACCAAATACGCGCTCGTGGATTCCCCAGCCTAGCCTGCGGAGCCGATTCGCAGTCGAGTCGACTCCGCAGGCGGTGCACGTCTGGTTCGCGGCCCGAGCCCTGGCCGGTAGGCCGGCGAACCCAGGAGGAGGGAGCGAGGGGACCCCTCGGGGCATTGGAAGGGCCCCCGAAACCGTTGTCCCGCAGACCCATGCGATGAGCCGCGGGAGTGGTTCGCTCTCTCGCCGCGACCGTACGACACCGCGGCCGCCAGATGGGTTACGCGGGTGTTCGACTTCGGTGTCGATCCGGTGACAGGCCGTCCGGGCTACGCTGGGTCGCCGTGAACGCAGCCAAGCCCGACACGCTCGTCTTCGTACCCGCCTGGAACGAGGAGGAGAACCTCCCGGCCGTCCTCGACGAGCTGCACGAGGGGCTTCCGGAGACGGACCTGCTCGTCGTCGACGACGGCTCGACGGACGCCACGGCCGAGGTCGCCAGGGCGCACGGCGCGGAGGTGATCTCGTTCGGCGAGAACCGGGGGCTGCCGGCCGGGATCGCGGCGGGCTATCGCTACGCCCTCGAGCACGACTACGCGTTCTGCGGTCGCGTCGACGCCGACGGCCAGCATCCCGTCGCGGAGCTCGCGCGGCTGCTCGAGCGCGTGCGCGGGGGCGGCTGCGACGTCGCGGTCGGCTCGCGCTTCGCCTCGGGCGACGGGTTCGCGCCCTACCGGTACAAGCCGTCCGCACCGCGGCGGCTCGGGACGGCGCTCCTGCGGCGCTCGATGAGGCTCGTGCTGCGCCGGCCGTTCCTCGACGCGACGAGCGGCATGTACGCCGCGAGTGCGAAGGCCTTGCCCGTGCTCGCCGAGCCGTACACGAGCGAGGCGCCGGAGGTGCAGGCGCTCATCCGCCTGGACGACGCCGGCCTGCGGGTCGACGAGGTCCCGGTCGATATGCGCGCGCGCGCGGGCGGCGAGTCGAAGCTTCGCGGCAAGAAGTCCGTTCTCGTCGTGCTGACCGTGATCGGCACGCTCTTCGCGTTCGACCGGCTTCGCCGCCGCCGCTGAGATGCGCCTGGTCGCTGTGCTCGGCTACTCGGGCCGCCGCACGGTCGGTCTGCACGCGATCTGCGCGCAGCGCCTGGCCTACGCGGAGCACATCGCGGGCGATGCCGACGCGGTTCTCCTCTCCGGCTGGGCCCGGCGACAGGACGCGGCCGGCGAGGTCGAGCTAATGCGTGAGGCGTGGGACGGTCCCGACGTCGAGCTTCTCTCGGACACGAAGGCCCGCAACACGAAGGAGAACGCGCTGGGCGTCGCGTCGGCCGCGCGGAGTCTCGGCGCGAGCGAGGTCGTCGTCGTCACTTCGAGCTGGCACGCGTTCCGGGCGCGCGCGCTCGTACGCGCGGCACTGCCCGAGGCGAACGTGTCGGTGGAGAGCTCGTCGCCTCCGGCTCGGCCTCCGCTGACGCTGCTCGCGCGCGAGCTCGCGTGCCTCGTCGCGCTGCCGGTCGAGCTGATTCGCCTGCGCGCGGCTAGCCGAGCGAGCGGAGGTGGGCGATGAGCTCGTCGGTCGGGACCCAGTAGGCCTTGCGGGCGGCCGGCGACGAGCTCAGCGGCGCGAGGTGGTCGGCGACGAACGAGCCGTGCGAGTGGGCGATGTTGAGCTCGACCTGCTGGCCGGGGAAGCCCGCCCCACGGAGCCGGTTGAGGAGCAGGCCGGCTCCATCGGAGGCGTGAGGATCCTTGTCGCTCACGAGGATCGCCATGAGCGTCTTCGGCTTGAGCGGATGGAGGTCGACGATCCGCCCCTGCTCGCCGTAGGGCACGGGGTTCACGCTCTCGATCGCCGTCGGTACCGGCAGGTGCTTGCCGGGCGCCGTGGCCGCGTACTCGACGGCCATCGCCGCGCCGCGCGAGTAGCCGAGCGCGAGCACCGGGACGTTCTGGAGCTCGAGCTTGTCGGCCGCCGTCTTGATCCCCGCGTTCGCGGCCTTCAGCACCGAGGCGCTGTAGAGCGTCTCGTAGCGCGGGTAGACGACGACGGCTCCCTTCGAGACGAGGTGGTCGATCCACGCGCGGTGGTTCTCGGGTGTCGTCTCCGTCGCCCCGCCCTGCCCGTGGAAGAAGATGACCAGCCGCTTCGGCTTCCCTGCCGGCTTGAAGATCCAGACCCCGTTCGCGTCCTGGGTGAACGGCCCGGCAATGCTCGGGCGCGTGGGGAGAGAGCTGCTGCTTCCACTTCCGCAACCGGCGAGCACGAAGAGAAGCGCAGCGACGACGACCGGGGTCAAGGCCGTTCTCACTTGACTGCTGCGACGACGAAACCGGCGAACTGTTAGGGCGGCGCAGCGCCGACGCCTGCCGGCAGGCGGGTCCGAAATCAGCTCTTGACAATCTTTCCGGAAACGTTTACGGTCGCAATCTCCGTAAACGTTTCCGAAGACAAAGGGCTCATGACCAACATCCAGGAACTCGCGGAAAAGACAGGCGTTTCGGTCGCAACGGTCTCGAGGGCGTTGAACGGCTCTCCCGAGGTCAGCAAGGCGACCCGCGAGCGGATCCTGGCCCTCGCGCGAGAGCTGGATTACACGCCGAGCGCCGCGGCGCGGACGCTCGTCAGCAGCCGCTCGCACGTCATCGGCGTGATCCTCGAGACCGGCGCAGGCCACCCCGACCTGATGCACCCGTTCTTCCAGCAGGTGCTCGTCGGCCTCAAGCACGGCGCGGGCGAGCGGGGGTACGACCTGCTGCTGTTCTCGAGCGACGAGCCCGGGAATGGATTCGGGGGAACGCACTCCTACGTGCGGCGGGCCGGCCACCACGGGGTCGACGGCGTGGTCGTCATGGGCTACGACCCGAGCGACCCGGAGATGCGACGACTGGTCGCGTCGGGCCTGCCATGCATCACGATCGACGCCGATCCCGGCGAGCCGCACTGCGGCTACGTCATGTCCGAGAACCGCGACGGTGCCGCGCAGGCCGTGCGCCATCTGTACGGGCTCGGGCACACGCGGATCGCGACGATCGCCGGACCGCCCTGGACACGCCCGGGCCTCGACCGGCTCGAGGGCTACCGGGAGGAGATGGAGCGCCTCGGCGTCGAGGTGCGCGACGAGTACGTGATCGAAGGGGACTTCTACGACGAGAGCGGCTATCGCACGACGCGGCAGCTGCTCGAGCTGGCCGAGCCTCCGACCGCCGTGTTCGCGGCAAGCGACCTCATGGCGGCGGGAGCTCTGCGTGCAGCCAACGAGCTGGGCGTGCGTGTTCCCGAAGACCTGGCCGTCGTCGGCTTCGACGACATCACCGTGGCGGCGCTGATCCAGCCCGCATTGACGACGATCAGGCAGGACATGCACTCCATCGGCGAGGCGGCCGCGGAAGGTCTCGGCCGGATGATCGACGACCCCGACGCGGCTCCGGTGCAGCAGCTCGCTCCGGTGCACCTCGTCGTCCGGTCGTCATGTGGAGCGCAAGGAGCGCCGAGGGAACGGACGCTCGCAGGCGACAAGGAGGTGCGCTGACCGCTAACCAGGCGGCCTGAACGCCGTCAGTAGGACGGGGCATTTCCACGTACGACGCGAGCAATCAAAGGGAGGCACGAAAACGTGCACGTGAAGCGATTTATGAAGAGCCCACGAAACCGACTGGGGACACTTGTCGTGCTCCTCGGCGTCGTCGGCGTCGTCGCCACCGGGCTCGTGGCCGGGACCGCGTCGGGCAGCGGTCGCGACAAGGTCACGTTGCGGGTCAGCCTGTTCGGCGACTTCGGGTACCACGACCTCTATACGAAGTACGAGGCAACGCATCCGAACATCGACATCAAGGAAGACATCCAGAGCTACGCAGACCACCACTCCAACCTGGCCAAGAACCTCGCGGTCGGGTCCGGAGCGGACGACGTCGAGGCGATCGAGGTCGGGTTCATCGGGCAGTTCAAGTCGCAGCCCGGCCTGTTCGTCAACCTGAACAAGTACGGCGCGAAGAAGCTCAAGAAGCGCTGGCTCCCGTGGAAGTGGTCGCAGTCCCTCGCGGGTGCCTCGCAGATCGGTCTCGGCACGGACGTCGGGAGCCTCGCGATCTGCTACCGGCGCGACCTGTTCAAGAAGGCCGGCCTGCCTTCGAGCCGCGCTGCGGTCTCGAAGATGTGGCCGACCTGGTCGAAGTACATCGCCGTCGGCAAGCGCTTCCAGAAGCACGCGCCGAATGGCGTCACGTTCTTCGACGCCGGCAGCAACGTCTTCAACGCGATGGTCGGACAGCTGAACCCGGCCTACTACACGAACAAGGGCAAGGTCATCGTCGGCTCCAACCCGAAGGTCAAGAACGCCTGGGCCCTGACGATGAACGGCATCAAGTCGCACGAGAGCGCCGGCCTCGCCGCGTTCTCGAACGACTGGAACACCGGCTACAAGAACGGCAAGTTCGCGACCGTGACGTGCCCCGCCTGGATGATGGGTTACATCCAGGGGCAGGCCCCGAACACGGCCGGCAAGTGGGACATCGCGGCCGTTCCCGGCGGCGGCGGCAACTGGGGCGGCTCGTTCCTGAGCGTCCCGAAGCAGTCGGCTCACCAGGCCGAGGCCGTCGCGCTGATCAAGTACCTGACCTCGCCCGAGGCTGAGAAGTACATCTTCAAGCAGACGGGCAACCTCCCGAGCCAGCCGGCGCTTCTCAAGAGCCCGGCCGTCAAGGGCTTCAAGAACCCGTTCTTCAACAACGCCCCGGTCGGCAAGATCTTCGCGACCTCGGCGATGAAGCTGAAGCCGCAGATTCTGGGCCCGCACCAGGGTGACATCCAGACCGCGGCCACGAACGCGATCCAGCGGGTCGAGCAGCACAAGCAGTCGCCCGCGCAGTCGTGGAAGCAGTTCCTGAAGGACGTCAAGGCAGCCACATAGCGGTTTGCCCCGACGATGAGCGTCCGGTCCGAGTGCACCCTCCGCTCGGGCCGGGCGCCTCATCGGTGTTCCTCTAGGGAGGTGTTGGGAACGGCATGAGCGAAAGGACGGCAGTGCAGTCTTCGGTCGGTGCAGTCCCGGCTCGCAGGCGGATCGGAATCCGCGGTCGCCTGCACCGCGTCGACGGCAAGGCGTCCCCGTACCTCTACGTCGCGCCGTTCTTCGTGCTGTTCCTCGTCTTCGGGCTCTTCCCGCTCGGATACACGGCCTGGGTCTCGCTGACCGACCGCACGCTGCTCGATCCGAACCCGCACTTCATCGGGCTCGCCAACTACAGCGCGCTCCTCCACGACTCGTACTTCTGGAACTCGGTCGAGAACACGCTCGGCATCTGGGTGATCGCGACGATCCCGCAGCTCCTGATCGCGCTCGGGCTCGCGTCGCTCCTCAACACCGGCCTACACGCGAGGACGTTCTTCCGGATGGGCGTCGTCCTGCCGCAGGTGACCTCGCTCGTCGCCGTCGCGCTGATCTTCACCCAGCTCTTCTCGCGCGACTACGGCGTCGTCAACTACGTCCTCCACTTCGTCGGGATCCACAACGTCGACTGGGAGGCGGGACGGCTCTCGTCCTGGATCGCGCTCTCGGTGATGGTCACCTGGCGCTGGGCCGGCTACAACGCGCTGATCTACCTCGCGGCCATGCAGGGCATCCCCGACGAGCTCTACGAGGCGGCCGCGATCGACGGGGCCGGCTGGTGGAAGCAGTTCATCCACGTGACGATCCCGCAGCTGCGGCCGACGATCATCTTCACGGTCATCATCTCGACGATCGGCGGGCTCCAGCTCTTCACCGAGCCCTACCTCTTCCAGCCGCTGAAGCAGGGTGGGACCGGCGGCTCGGCGCGCCAGTACCAGACCGTCGTCATGTACCTCTACGAGAAGGCATTCGGGAGCACGCAGTTCGACTTCGGCTATGCGGCCGCGATCGGGTGGGCCCTGTTCGTGCTGATCGCGCTGATCTCGGCCGTGAACCTGTTCATCATCCGCCGGATCAGGACGGCGGACGCCTGATGTCGACCGTCGCGCAACCCGCTCCCGCCCCGCGCCGCAAGAGGCGAAAGGTCTCGCGGCAGTTCGGCAAGGCCGGCCCGATGACGTACGTCATCCTCGTGCTGGTCGCGATCATCTCGATCTTCCCGCTCTACTGGTCGCTGGTGGTCGCGTCGCACGACAACTCGGCGATCGCCGCCTACCCGCCCGTGCTCACGCCGGGCACGCAGCTCTGGCACAACATCACGCGGCTGTTCGACTCCGGCGAGGTGAACGTCGACTTCTGGAAGGCGCTGATCAACTCCGCGATCGTCGCGTCGACCGTCACCGTCGCCGTGGTCTTCTTCAGCGCGCTCGCAGGGTTCGCCTTCGCGAAGCTGCACTTCCGCGGCCGGAACGCCCTCTTCCTGCTGGTGATCGCGACGATGCTGGTGCCGGTCCAGCTCGGCGTGATCCCGCTCTACATCGAGATGGTGCACTTCGGCTGGGTCAACCACCTCGAGGCCGTGATCTTCCCGAACCTCGTGACGGCGTTCGGCGTCTTCCTCATGCGCCAGTACATCTCCGGCGCGGTGCCCGACGAGCTGATCGACGCCGCCAAGGTGGACGGCTGCTACACGCTCGGCGTCTTCTGGCACGTGATCCTGCCTGCCGTGCGCCCGGTCGCGGCGGTGCTCGGCCTGCTCACGTTCATGACGACCTGGAACGACTTCTTCTGGCCGCTGATCGTCCTCGGCCCGCGCAACCCGACCGTCCAGGTCGCGACCTCCACGCTCGCCAGCGGCTACGTCGAGGACTACGCGCTCGTCCTCACCGGCACGTTCGTCTCAATTCTGCCGCTCCTGATCGTGTTCCTCGTCCTCGGGCGCCAGATCATCAGCGGAATCATGAAAGGAGCGGTGAAGGGATGAGCTTCCCGAGCGAGTTCGTGTGGGGTGCGGCGACGGCCGCGTACCAGATCGAGGGGGCGTGGGACGCCGACGGCCGCGGCGAGTCGATCTGGGACCGCTTCAGCCACACCCCGGGCAACGTCGCGAACGGCGACACCGGCGACCGCGCCTGCGAGCACTACTACCGCTGGGAGGACGACCTCGAGGTGATGAGCTCGCTCGGCCTCGAGGGCGTACCGCTTCTCGATCTCGTGGCCCCGCATCCAGCCGGACGGCCGCGGCCCGGCGAACCAGAAAGGGCATCGACTTCTACCGGCGGCTCACCGAGGGACTGCTCGAGCGCGGGATCACGCCGCTCGCGACCCTCTACCACTGGGATCTCCCGCAGGCGCTCCAGGACGAGGGCGGCTGGGCCGCGCGCGACGTGGTCGACCGCTTCGAGGTCTACGCCGAGCTCGTCTACGAGGGCCTCGGCGACCTCGTCCAGGAATGGGTCACGCACAACGAGCCCTGGGTGACCGCGTTCCTCGGCTACGGCTACGGGACGAAGGCGCCCGGGATCCGCGATTGGCCGGCGGCGCTCGCCTCCGCCCACCACGTCCTGCTCTCGCACGGCAAGGCGGTGACGGCGTTCCGCGACGGCCATCGCACCGGCCGCATCGGGATCACGCTCGACCTGACGCAGGTCTACGGCGACGCCGAGGCCGCGCTCAGGCTCGACGGCAACCGCAACCGCTGGTTCCTCGATCCGGTGCTGCGCGGCGGCTACCCGGCGGACATGGTCGACCTCTACGAGGAGCGGTACGGCCCGCTCGGGTTCGTCCAGCCGGGCGACCTCGAGCAGATCGCCGTGCCGATCGACTTCCTCGGCGTCAACTTCTACCAGCCGGCCGTCGTGCGGCTCAGCGAGGCCGACGGGCCGGTCGGCGTGCAGGAGGTGCCGGAGGACGGGCCGACCACCGCGATGGGGTGGAGGATCGTGCCGCCCGCGCTGACCGAGCTGCTCGTCCGCCTGAAGCACGACTACGGCGACATCCCGCTCGTCATCACCGAGAACGGCGCGTCGTTCGACGACCCGCCGATCGACGGCAACGAGGTCGTCGAGGACCCGCAGCGCATGGAGTACCTGCGCGACCACGTCGCGGCGGTCGGGAATGCGATCGACAAGGGCGTGGACGTGCGCGGCTACTACGTGTGGTCTCTGCTCGACAACTTCGAGTGGGAGCACGGCTACTCGAGCCGCTTCGGGATCGTCGGCGTCGACTTCGAGAGCCAGCGCCGCGCGCCGAAGCGCAGCGCGCTCTGGTACAGGGACTTCATCAGCGAGCACCGGAACGGGAGCTGACATGGCCGACCTTGGCTTCAGAGACCTGACGAAGGCATTCCCGGGCGGGACGATGGCCGTCGACTCGCTCGACCTCGAGATCGCCGACGGCGAGTTCATGGTCTTCGTCGGCCCCTCCGGCTCGGGCAAGACGACCGTGCTGCGCCTGACCGCCGGCCTCGAGGAGATCACGCGCGGCGACATCTCGATCGGCGGCGAGGTCGTGAACCAGCTCCACCCGATGGACCGCGACATCGCGATGGTCTTCCAGAACTACGCGCTCTACCCGCACATGACCGTCTCCGAGAACATGGGCTTCGGGCTCAAGCTCCGCCACACGCCCAAGAAGGAGATCAAGGAGCGCGTCGGCAAGGCCGCGCACACGCTCGGGATCTCCGAGCTCCTGAAGCGCAAGCCCGGCCAGCTCTCCGGCGGCCAGCGCCAGCGCGTGGCCATGGGCCGCGCGATCGTGCGCGAGCCCGCCGTGTTCCTGATGGACGAGCCGCTCTCGAACCTCGACGCGAAGCTCCGCGTCCAGATGCGCGCCGAGATCCAGAGCATCCAGCACCGGCTCGGGACGACGACCATCTACGTCACGCACGACCAGACTGAGGCGATGACGATGGGCGACCGCGTCGCCGTCATGCGCCAGGGAAAGCTCGTGCAGGTCGACACGCCGCAGGTGCTCTACGACCGGCCGGTCGACCTGTTCGTCGCCGGCTTCATCGGCTCGCCCGCGATGAACCTCGTGCATGCGCACCTGCGCCCGTCGAACGGGTCGATGCTCGCCGAGTTCGGCTCGCGCTCGCTGGAGCTGCCTGCGAGGACGCTTCCCGGGTCGGTCGCCGCGCGCGGTGGCCGCGACGTGATCCTCGGGATCCGCCCCGAGCACCTGCAGGACGCCGAGCTCGCAGGCCCGCCGAACGGGAAGCTCCTGCTCGAGGCGCCGATCACGCTCGCCGAGCCCGTCGGCGCCGAGGTGATCGCCCACTTCGAGCTCGACACGCCGCCGGTCCTGACGAAGGACACGATCGAGCTGGCGCTCGAGGTCGACGACCTCGCGGCCGAGGCGAAGCCCGAGCACGTGACGTGCACCGCGCGCCTCGACCCGAAGACGAAGGCAGCGCGCGGCGACCGCGTGCGGCTCGTGCTCGACCCCTCGTCGCTCTACTTCTTCGACCCGGAGACCGAGACCGCCCTCCGCTGAGGAGCCGGGTAGGAGCGCCAGGCTCCGGGATTACCTGGCGCCCCGGGCGGGGGTGGTGCCATGCCGTTGTCCCCGGCTGGATCCTTAGGCGTCGAGAGGCAAGCCTTCGTTAGGACCCGGGCCGCAAGACTTAGTGAACCCTTAGGCGGTTCAGGCGGTGGCGGTCGACAGCCCCGCGGCCACCGCGAAACCGAGGGTCGTCGCCAACCCTGCGACGCGGCCTGACTTCGACGTCGCCTCGGGGATCATCGAGTCGACCAGCATCACGAGCAGCGCGCCCGCCGCGAAGCCGTTGACCCCGGCCTTGAAGTGGCCGCCCGCGCCGTCCGCGAGAACCCAGCCGAGCGGCGTCGACAACGCGCACACGGCAGCCACGCCGAACCAGAGTAGGCGGATCTTGCGTGGCGGCGTCTTCGCCTCCTTCATGTCCGTCGCCGAGCCGATCGCCTCGGGCAGGTTCGAGACGAAGATCGCGACAAGCAGGCTGATGCTGACTCCCGCGCCCGCGGCCAGCCCGATCCCGAGCACCAGCTGCTCCGGAATGCCGTCGAGGAACGCGCCGAGCGCGAGCGCGGTCCCGCCGCTGGCGGCCTCGTCACGCCGGCCGGGTGACATCCGGTCGACGACCCGGGCGAGCGTGAAGTAGACGATCGCGCCGAGCGCGAGCCCGATGCTGACCGCGGCCGCCCCGCCGACCTGGATTCCCTCCTCGAAGAGCTCGAAGCTGACCGCGCTGATGAGCGCGCCGGCCCCGAACGCGAGCACGAGCCCGACCAGCCGCTCCGGCCACGTCCGCGCCAGACCGAGCAGCATCCCGATCACGAGCGACGAGGCGGCGACCGCACCCCAGAGAACCGCTGCGCCCACACGCGGATAGTGGCAGCATTGCCCGGATGGCACGTCCGCGGACAACGAGCGTTCTCGACAGGGTCACCGTGTTCGGGGCGACGCCGGAGGGGTTCGACCCGGCGAGGGCCACAGCGCGCCAGCTGAAGCGCTACGGCTTCCCGGATCGGCCCGACTCGAGGAAGCAGCCCGAGCTGGCGCGCCTCTGGAAGCGAGTGTTCTCCCGCCGCATGACGGCCATCACACCCGAGCTCCGCGCTGTGCCGGGCTTCTCCAGCCGGAAGCCGAAGCGCGGCAAGCCGAGGTTCTTCGACGACCGCTGGGCCGGTGCGGTCGTGGACAACGGCTCGCTCAAGCATCCCGATGAGACGATCGAGTGGGCGTTCGGGCAGTTCGTGGTGCCCCGCGTGGCGGAGTTCGACCCGGTCGGCGACGACATGACGGTGGGTTTCTGGGTCGGAATCGACGGCGCAGGCGACAAGCAGGTCCTGCAGGCTGGGGTCCGGGCGGACGTCAGCCAGGGGTTCTTCAGCGGCGGTGTCGACTACAGCGCGTTCATCGAATGGATCGACGAGCCGCACATGAACGAGCCCCAGGACGCGGCGATCACCGTCGACAACTTCCCAGTCAGGCCGGGCGACTGGATCTCGGTGCTCGTCTGCGCGCCCTTCCCGGACGTCGGGCATCTCGTGCTCATGAACCTCTCCTGGGGATCGATGTTCACGATCAACCTGAAGGCCGACAAGGGCATCACGGTCAACGGCTCGTCGGCCGAGTGGATCGTCGAGCCTCCAGGGTTCTCGGCGCTGCCGTTCTTCTGCGAGCTCGCATTCATGGAGTGCTGGGGTGGCACGCAGTCGCACCTGTTTAACCTCGCGACCGCAACCACGCGCGAGGCCCGCGGGTTTCCGCCTCCGACGATCGACGCACCGGGCCGCGCGCTGACGGCGTCGTCCGTCGCTTGCCCAACGGTTGCGGCCGTGCGCTGGCTGCATTTCGACCAGACGAACTAGAGCGCGAGGTCGGCCAGCCACGCGGACACCGCAGCCTCCAAGGCCGCGCTGCTCCGCAGCGAGTGCGTGCCCGAGATCACCGCGACCGTGCGGCCCGGTCCGGCCGGAGGCATCCCGAAGGGGTCGCGCTCGCCCTGGACGACGAGCGTCGGGACCTGAACGGCCTCGAGCTCCGGTAGCCGGCTCTTCGTGGGGTCGTCCCCCTTGCCGGGCGGATGGAGGGGAAACGCGAGGCACAGCACCGCGGCCGCGCGGACCTCGGCGGCGGTCCGGCACGCGACGCGCGCACCCGACGACCGCCCGCCGGTCACGATCGGCAGCCCGCGCAGAGTGTCGTTGCGCAGCTGCGAGACCACGGCGATCCAGGCCGCGTCGAGCTGGTGCGCAGGCGCCGGGCTCCGCCGCCCGGCAACGCGGTAGGGCTGCTCGACGAGCGCCACGCTCATCCCTGCCGCGTGCGCGGCGCTCGCAGCCCCGCCGAGGTCCGGCGACCCGACCCCGCCGCCCGCGCCGTGGCCGAGCACGACCCCGGCCACGGGCGATTCGACCGGTTGCAGATGCACCCGCGCGGGCCCGTGCGGGGTCTCCAGGACCTCGGTGCTCAGGACTCGGCCCGGAACGAGATCCCGTCGAGGTAGAGCCGTGAAGTGAGCTGGGGAAACGAGCCGTTCGTCACGGACACCCCACCGTCGACGGCGGCCGCGAAGCCCGATCCCGCGATCGACACGATCGTTGTCTGCCCGTTCGTGCACTCGCACGCCGCCGGGAGGAACGTGAACTTGCCGCTCGCCGGCCGGTAGCCCGGCGGCAGCTGGAAGATGACGTTGTTCGCCGGCCCGCCGTAGATGTTGCCCTTGAGGTGGACGATGCCTTCACGGTCCTTGTAGAAGCTCAGAGGCTCGTCTGCGGGGTTGTAGCCGTTTTGCCAGGAATGCTGAAAGACCGGCTCGCCGGTCGCGCCGACGAGGTGGAACGCCTCCGATGTGGCCACGTTCTGAGCCGTGGTCGCGCTCGGGACGGTGCCGAGCGTCGACGCGTTGATCTGTGCGCCCGTGAGCGAATTGCGCGCGACCTTCGATCCGGTCACGGCGCCGCGGGCGAGCTTCCGGTTGGTGACTGCGCCCTTCTTCAACTGCCTGCTCCCGACGCTGTTCGCGGGCAGCCTCACCGCTGCATAGGCGGTGCCGCCGAGCGAGATCGCAAGCGTGGTGCAGGCGACGACCATCGCCGGTGAGGGCCGATTGATCCCAAGCCGCATGGTTCCTCCTCTTCGTCCGTTCCGGGGAAGAGGGGCCGAGCACCTCCGCCTGCCAGGAGGCACGACGCCCTCCTGTCGAATGGGACTTCTAGAACGTAGGCGACCTGCTGTCCAGCGCGAGCCGGCCGCCGTTGCGCGTCCTGCCGCCCGGTGGAAGACTCTAAGCCGTGGTTGCCGCCCAGCCATCGGGATCGCAGGACGAATCGGACAAGCAGTCCGGCGGCGGCTGGATCGAAGCGCTCAGGACGATCGCCGGTTTGCTCGCCGTCCTGCTCGGCCTGGCCGCGCTGACTCTGATCGCGCTCTTCGGCATGGGCTTCGTCAAGACCGACAACCCGAGCGTGGTCTCGATCGCGACCGCGAGCTTCGGCGTGATCGGGACGGTCGTCGGCGCCTACTTCGGCGCGAAGGTCAGCAACGACAGCACCCAAAAGGCGATCGAAGGTACCCAGAAGGCCATCGACGGGATGAAGGACGAGTCGGCCAAGGCGCAGTCGTTTGCCGCGCATCTCGACCCGAAGCAGGCCTCGGACGCGATCGACCAGTACCAACGCCTGCGCAGCGAGAGCGACTCGAGCAAGTAGGCCGACGTGGAGATCGACTCGGCAGCGCCTGCAGTCGCACGAGGCGAGATCGACATCGCAGCGAGGCCCGAGGTCGTCTGGGACGTCCTCGCCGACATCGAGGGCTGGCCGCGCTGGAACGCGAGCATCGCCTCGGCCGAGCTCGACGGCGAGCTCGCGCCCGGCTCGACGTTCCGATGGAAGGCAGGCCCCGGCACGATCACCTCGACGCTCAGGCACGTTGACCCGCCGCGGGAACTCGGGTGGACCGGGACGACGTTCGGGATCAAGGCGGTCCACGTCCACCGGCTCGAGCAGCGGGGCGACTCCACACACGTCACCTCGGAGGAGTCATGGGCCGGACTGCCCGTGCGGCTCCTGCGAGGGCGCATGCAGAAGACGCTCCAGAAGGCGCTCGACGAGGGCCTGGCGCTGCTGAAGGCGGAGGCGCAACGCCGCACCGGAGGCGGGCTCGACTAAGTCGGGCTGCGGCGCTGCTCCGAGGAGGCGAACAGCGCGATCCCGGCGGCGGCCAGCGCGACCGCCACGAGGAACTGGATGAGCCAGCCGACGTCGAACAGGCTCGCGAGGATCCCGCCGAGGAGGCTCGCACCGACCCCGACGAGCGCCGTCGCGAGGACGCTGATCTCGTGCCGCCCGGGGAGCACGAGCCGCCCAAGCGCGCCAATGACGAGACCGGTGGCTACGAGCCAGAGCAGATTGAATGCCAGGCCGACGAGCGACCCCGCCAGCAGCAGGACGAGGACGACGATCAGCAGGACGATGACGACCGCCACGGCGTGGACGCTAGCGAATGAAGCGCTAGGAGGCGGCCGCCGAGTCGACGGCGAACAGGCTCCACTCGCCGGGCACGCCCTTGAGCTCGTGCGGGCCCCGGTCGGCGAACCTCATCTCTGAGCCGATCACGAGATCCTTCACGGTGTTCGAGACCAGCACCTCGTCCGTCCCGGCCAGCGCCGCGATTCGGGCGGCGATGTGGACGGCGATCCCGGCGAGCTTTCCGTCGGCGACCTCGCACTCGCCCGTGTGGAGCCCGGCCCTGATCGAGAGGCCGAGGGCGCTCACCGACTCGGCGATCGCCTCCGCGCAGCGGATCCCGCGCGCGGGCCCGTCGAACGACGCGACGAAGCCGTCGCCCGCGGTGTCGATCTCCTGGCCGCGGAACCGCTCGAGCTGACGCCTCACCAGCGCGTGGTGGCGCTCGAGGAGCGCGCGCCATTCCCGGTCGCCGAGCTCCGAGGCGAGCGCGGTCGACCCGACGATGTCCGTGAAGAGGATCGTGGCGAGCACGCGGTCGGGCTCGGGCGCCGTGCGCGCCCCGGTCAGGAACTCCTGAACCTCCCCGAGCAAGGGATCGGTCTCGCCGACCCACGGCAGGTGGTCCTCGCCCGGAAGCTCGACGAGCCGCGCGCCTGAGATGTGCTCGGCGAGGTACTCGGCCTCGCCGCGCGGCGTGATCAGATCCTCGCCCTCGTGGCGCCATGCGGCGGCGCCGTGGCCGAAGCGCGCATCGCTCCGGTACATGACGAGGGTCGGCACGGAGATCGTCGGCAGCACGTCGCGGACGTCGATCTGGCTGTTCATCCGCAGGAGCGCCAGCGCGGCCCCCGGGCTCGCCGCGCTTCGCAGGAACGTCCGCCAGGTCTCGCGATACCCCGCCTCGTCCGCGCGGCTCGGCGCGGGCACGCTGGGATCGATCGCGTCGGGCCAGTTGCGCTCGAGCTCCTGGAACCGCGCGTCGAGCTCCTCCTGGGTCATCAGCTTCGCGCCCGCGCGCGCGAAGGAGCCGTAGAGGATCAGCGCGGCCGTGCGCTCCGGGTAGGTCGCGGCGAAGAGCGCGCCCATCGCGCCGCCCTCGGAGACGCCCATCAGCGCGGCTCGCTCCGACCCGACCGCGTCCATGACCGCGCGGACGTCGTCCATCCGCTCCTCCAGGATCGGCAGCTGGTTCACGGGCACCCGGTCGGAGAGCCCGGTGCCGCGCTTGTCGAAGACGATCAGCCGTGCGAACGACGCGAGCCGCCGGCGAAAGGCCGCCTCGAGCGGATCGTCCCAGGCGAGCTCGACGTGCGTGGTCCAGCCCGGCACGAACACGAGGTCGACGGGCCCGTCGCCGATCACCTGGTAGGCGATGTGGACGTCGCCGCTCTTGGCGTACCTGGTCTCCGGCGTCACTGCGTGAGCGTGCCGCACGCCCGGCGTCCTCGTCAACTCGCAGGGCTGCCGCGGTGGCCCGTGCGGCGCCGCGTCTTGGTCGTTACCTGCGACCCGCTCCGCCGCGAATCCGCGGGCGATGCGGGGCAACGTACTCCTCGAAGACCACCTTCTCGGCCTGGCGTGTGCCGTTGCTGCTGTTGATCTCGAACGTCACGTCCATGTCGGCACACCGCCCCTCGGGCCGCTGACCCTCGGCGAATCCGGATCCGAGCACGGAAAGCCGCTCGTCCTCCTCGGTCATGATGAAGCCGTAGTTCTTGACCTCGTTGAACCAGAGCATCTTCCCCCGCATGGCCTGTCCTTTCCTCGGAGGTCGCGCGCGCCGCGGGTGCGGCGCGCGCGTGCCCTCGCTTACGCCGTCAGAACGACGTTCTTCGCCTCGGGACCCTTCTCGCCCTCGGCTGGTTCGAACTCGACCTTCGCGCCCTCGGGGAGCGACTTGAAGCCGTCGCCGGAGATCGCGCTGTGGTGGACAAAGAAGTCCTTGCCCGCGTCGTCGGGGGTGATGAAGCCGTACCCCTTCGCGTCGTTGAACCACTTCACTGTTCCTGTAGCCATGAAAAAACACCTCCTCCTACCTGTGATGAACGGTAGATGGGAGGCGTTGAGCCGACCAGGTACTCGCTCTGTGGAGATCTAAGCGTAGCAGCGTCTGCTCGATTTGCCCTGCAGCCCCGCGGGTTTGACACCTACTTCAGTAGGCGGCGGGCGCCGGCGAACTCGTGCCGCAGACGCGCGAGAGGCACGTACTTGACCCGCTCTCCCGACTGCGGAGCGGAGATCACCCGGGATCTCGACACGACGAGGACGACATGCCCGCCGCCCTCGGTGAAGAGCAGGTCACCGGGCAGGAGCCGGCCGAAGGGCACGCGCCTGCCCACGCGGCGCTGGTCCCAGCTCGAGCGGGGGATCGTCCTCCCGATCGACTCGTAGGCCGCGTACACGAGCCCGGAGCAGTCGAAGCCCGTGGCGCGCGACGTGCCGCCGTAGCTGTAGAAGACGCCGATCTGGCGCCGCGCGAAGGCGACGACCTCGCGAGCGAGCTTCCTGGAGCGCGGAACGGGCTTCGGGCCGGGTGGAGGCAGACCCGCGCAAGCGCGGCGGTTGCAGCGGAGGCGCAGATGGCGGCAAGCGTTACGAGCGCAAGCAAAAGCCGAAGGGGCTGACGGCGCATCCGGAGTACATCGGCACTGAGCCGTCCCCATAAAGGGGATATCGCTATTCAGGCAGTGTCAGGTGTTGCAAAGATGACTTGTGAGCCGGGGCCTGGACACTTGCAAGAACTCCTGCGTGGAATCTCTCGCTCAGCAACAGGTTTCGAGACACCAGCCACCCTTGCGAACTTTGCCGCGAGCCTAGCCTGCCGCATCGGTCGTTGTGGCGTGGCTTCGCATTGTCAGGGTCTCGCACTATTGTCCGCGTCGGACGTGTCAGAGCTGCAGCTCTCCGAGATAAAAGACTTCGGCGGGATCGACGCAGATGCGGACGAGCTCCTCCGCGAGTGCTTCCAAGACCACCCCGCATACATGGCCGCCAAAGCGCACGAACGATTCTTAGTACTCGGCCGGAAGGGCAGCGGCAAGACCGCGATCTTCAAGCGGCTCATCACCGAGCGCGAACCGAATGTCTTCAGCTTCGGGCACACGTTCGATGACTACCCATGGGCCTATCACGACCTCCAAGCCCAGGGGGGAATCCCGGAAGAACGTCGGTACATTCACAGCTGGCGATACCTGATCAACATCGGCCTCGCCAAGCTCTTACTCAATGTCGACCAGTCCCAGCCGTGGGACGAATCGGCCATTGAGGCCTTGGGCGATCTGGAGGACTTCGTAGTCGACTCTTACGGCTCCCGCGATCCTGACCTAACTCAGCTCTTCCAACCCCAGAAAAAGCTTCGCTTCAAGGGCTCGCTGAAGCTCTCGATCGCCTCGATCGAAGGCGAGACGGTGTTGGTCAAAGAACTTCCTCTTCACATTCAGGAGGTCAACCGCTCGGTACAGCAGTCGGTGCTCACATCTCTAAACCCTGAGCACGACTATTACGTGTGTTTCGACCAGCTCGACTTAGGCTTCACTACAGACGACCCACGCTACGCGCACCGCTTGATTGGTCTGATCCTCGCGGCCAGCGACCTCTGGAAGGCAGCCCGTGACGCCGGCAAGCGGTTTTCAGTGGTCGTCTTCCTGCGCGACGACATCTATGAGCTGTTGCATTTCGAGGACAAGAACAAGATCACTGAAAACAACATGGTGAAGGTTGAGTGGAACCAGGGCGGAGACGATCTCACGCTAAAAGGACTGATGGAGCGTCGGTTTGGGCAAGTCTCGGGATCGGAGGGCAACGTGCCTTGGGACGATCTGTTCGATGAGACGAAGGAGATGCCCGGTCGGCAAACCAAGTACGCCCACATCTGCGATCGCACCTTCCTTCGCCCGCGGGACATGATCAAGTACTGCAACGAGGTGCTCGTTGCCTACAAGGGGGCGAGTAACGATGGGCAGCCTGAGCCGAAGTTCGACAACGCGACGGTCATCGCGGCGAGGCCCACCTACTCGGCGTACCTCCTCCGGGAACTTGACGACGAGATCGCCAAGCACATACCCGAGTACAAGGAGTACCTCGAAGTCTTGAAGCGGGTGGGCAGCGTCCACTTTTCGCCAGCTCGGTTTGAGGAGGAATGGTCCAAGCGCGCATCTCTGAAGGAGATGAGTTCGGGCAAGGCCTTGGAAGAGCTATTCGAGTTCTCTGTAATCGGATATTTGAAGTCCGGGGGAGGCGGAGGTGGAAGTAAGTACGTCTGGCGTTACCTGGACGCGGGCGCCAAGTTCGATCCCGCCGCCGAGACCTTCCGCGTCCACGCAGGGTTCAAAGAGTCGCTCGACCTCGTTTACGGCGGCGGCAAGGACGCCGAGCAGCTGCTGGGCGACGACGACATCCCCTTCTAGGCGGCCGCAGCACCCAGTAGCCCGCGCCCGAGGTATGCCCGCCGCGCGCGTCAGGCCCCGACGACAAACCTGACCCGCTTGGTCAGGGGTTGTGGCGGGCCGCTGGCGCCGAAAATGAGCGCAGCGACTCCTGCTTAGAGGTCAGGGTCGGACTGAGCGGACGGTGACTAGCTGCAGCCGGTGTTGGTCCCGCAGTCCCTGCTGCAGCCCGTGTTAGTCCCGCAGTCGCGGCAGGTGTAGCAGCTGCCCGTTCTGACCATCCGGCCGCCGCACTTGGCGCACTCGACCGCGTCTTCCCACGCGTTGAAGAGGGCGGTCTGCCCAGGCGAGGCTGCCTCGCCGGTCTCAGCGCCTGCGCCCTCGGAGCTCTCGCCGTTGTACTGGCTCGCGAGCCGCGCCTTCACCTCCGGCGAGAGGATCCCGGCCGCCTCCTGCTGGTCGGTGTTCAGGAACTTCTTGCCGAACCAGCGGAAGACGTAGTCGACGATCGACTTCGCGACGCGGATGTCGGCGTCGTTCGTCATGCCGCTCGGCTCGAAGCGCATGTGGGTCAGCTTCGCGACGTAGACCTCCGGCGGGACGCCGTACTGCAGGCCCATCGAGACGGCGATGCAGAGCGAGTTCATCAGGCCGGCGATCGTCGTCCCGTCCTTGGCGATGTCGACGAAGATGTCGCCGGGCGTGCCGTCCTCGTAGAGGCCGACGTGGATGTAGCCCTCGTAGTCGCCGACGCGGAACTTGCGGCCGACCTCGACGCGGTCCTCGGGTAGCCGGCGGCGCTGCGTCAGCGGGACGGGCGGCGCGGCGGCCTCGAGCTGCTCGCCGTCCTTGCGGCCCGACAGCGGCTGGGCGACCTTGCAGTTGTCGCGGTAGATCGCGATCGCCTTCACGCCGAGGTGCCACGAGTCGATCAGGAGCTGCGAGACCTCGTCGATCGTGACCGTCTCGGGCAGGTTGACCGTCTTCGAGATCGCGCCCGAGATGAACGGCTGGACGGCGCCCATCATCTTCACGTGGCCCGTGTGGTGGATCGCGCGGTCGCCGATGGCACAGTCGAAGATCGGGTAGTGCTCCGTCTTCACGTACGGGGCGCCGACGATCGTGTTGCGCTCGTCGATGAACGCGACGACCTCGTCGATCTCGGGGGGCGCGTAGCCCAGCTTCTCGAGGGCCATCGGGACCGTCTTGTTCACGATCGTGATCTCGCCGCCGCCGACGAGCTTCTTCGACTTGACGAGCGAGAAGTCCGGCTCGACCCCCGTCGTGTCGCAATCCATCATGAAGCTGATCGTCCCGGTGGGCGCGAGCACGGTGGCCTGCGCGTTGCGGTAGCCGTGCACCTCGCCGAGGTTGAGCGCCTCGTCCCAGGCCTTGCGGCACGCGGTGAGCAGATCCTTCGGCACCGACTCGGCGTGCTCGATGTTGCCGACCGCCGCACGGTGCATCGACATCACGCCGATCATCGCGCCCGCGTTGGGCTGGTAGCCGCCGAACGGGCTCATCCGCGCGGCGATCTCCGCCGACTTGCGGTAGGCGCGGCCGGTCATCAGCGCCGTGATCGCCGCCGCGTAGGCCCGGCCCTCGTCCGAGTCGTACGGCAGGCCGCGAGCCATCAGCAGCGCGCCGAGGTTCGCGTAGCCGAGGCCGAGCTGGCGATATGCCTTCGCGTTGCGCTCGATCTCGGGCGTCGGATACGACGAGTAGCCGACCAGGATCTCCTGCGCGAGGAAGACGACGTCGACCGCGTGCTCGAAGGCCTCGACGTCGAGCTCGCCGTCCTCGCGGCGGAACTTGAGCAGGTTCAGCGAGGCCAGGTTGCAGGCGGAGTCGTCGATCGACATGTACTCCGAGCACGGGTTCGACGCGTTGATGCGGCCCGTGTTCGGGAGCGTGTGCCACTTGTTGATCGTCGTGTCGTACTGGACGCCCGGGTCGGCCGAGCGCCAGGCGGCATCGGCGATCTGGCGCAGCAGCTCGCGCGCCTTCGTCGTCTCGATGACGGTGCCGTCGGTGCGGGCGACGAGGTTCCAGTCGGCGTCGGCCTCGGCGGCCTCCATGAAGGCGTCCGTTACGCGGACCGAGTTGTTCGCGTTCTGGTACTGGATCGAGGCCCAGTCGGCCGAGTCGAGCGACATGTCGTAGCCGGCCTGCTCGAGCACGCGGGCCTTGTTTTCCTCCTTCGCCTTGCACCAGATGAACTCTTCGATGTCCGGGTGGTCGACGTCGAGGACGACCATCTTCGCCGCGCGCCGCGTCTTGCCGCCGGACTTGATCGTCCCGGCCGACGCGTCGGCGCCGCGCATGAAGCTGACGGGCCCGCTCGCGTGGCCGCCCTTGGAGAGCTGCTCCTGCGACGAGCGCAGCCTCGAGAGGTTGACGCCCGAGCCCGAGCCGCCGCGGAAGATGACGCCCTCGCGGCGGATCCAGTCGAGGATCGACTCCATCGAGTCCTCGATCGAGAGGATGAAGCACGCCGAGCACTGTGGACGCTCCTCGAAGCCGACGTTGAACCAGACGGGCGAGTTGAAGGCCGCGTACTGGTTGACCAGGAGCGCCTTCAGCTCGGCCTCGAAGGTCTCGGCCTCCTCCTCGTTCACGAAGTAGCCGCCCTCGCGGCCCCAGGCACCGATCGTGTCGACGACGCGGCCGATCATCTGCTTGACGCTCCGCTCCCGCTCGGGCGAGGACATGCGCCCGCGGAAGTACTTCTGCGCGACGATGTTGGTGGCCGTCTGGCTCCAGAACTTCGGGAACTCGACGCTCTTCTGCTCGAACGCGGGGGCGTCCTTGCCGGGGATCAGCGCGTCGCGTTCCTCCCACTCAACCTCCGCGAACGGGTCGCGGCCCGGGATCGTGAACAGCCTGCGAACGCCCACCGTCGCGTCGTCGTGCGCGACCGTGTTCTCGAGCTGCTCGTCGGTGACGTGAACGGTCTCCATCTCGTGTGCCGAAGCCATTGCTTGACCTCCCGGGGTCTTACCGCATCGTATGTCCTGCGCCCGGGCTCACGCGGTGCCGCGCGGGTCGAGCGGACCGCCCAATGTAAGACCGTTGTCGGACGTAGTCTCGGTCCCGGTCAGCACCGTCGCTCGACCAGCTGAACCGGGTTGCCGTCGGGTGGGGGCGACGTTGCCAAAGGCGGACAACGGCCGGCAGGCCCCGGCCCCCACAAGGCGCGTGCGGATTGACACATTCGTCGCTTCGCGAGATCATCGGGCGACTGTCTTGCGTGCTCGCGCGGCCCCGGGTACCGACGAGGAGAGCGAGCATGCCCTTCACTTGCGAGAACCGGATTGCCGCAGTCTCGGGGGTCGCGACTCGCCGTGTGCCGTGGCTCCGGACTCGCTCCGGAGTTGACCCGAGAGGGCCTACCTCCTGATGCCGATTGCGCCAGCGGCATCCGTTCGAATCGGCGGCTACTCGCTCGAGGTTGGGACGCAGAACGGATCGTTCGCGCAGTTCGAGCCCGAGCAAGAGACGACCAACGCGCCGCTGCTCAAGGCCGCGCTCGCGGAGGCTCCGGAGGAGAGGCAGACGGCGGTCGCTGCGGTCGAGGAGTTCCAGGAGAGTGCTGCTGCCGTCACCAACCGGATTCAGCAAGCAGACGATCTCCTGTCGGCGGCCGCCAGCGGACAGCTCGGCGACCTGGGCAATGTCACCGGCGAAGTCAGCACGCTCCTCGACCTGCTCGGACGGCTCGACCGGGCAGGGCGGTTCGAGGAAGAGCTCCGGCTCATGCGCTCGCTCAACGGGCTCCTCGTCCTCGCAAAGCGCTGGTACGACCTCGTTCGCTCGCTGCGCAGCCTGCTCGAGTCTGCTCGGGCTGCGGGTCACATAGCCGGTCAGGCCTGGGCGCACCACGAGCTAGGTTCGCTCCATCTCTGCGCGGGGGAGTCGGAGAGTGCGTCGAGGCACCTTCGCGAAGCACTCCGCATCGAGGAGCAGCTGGGCGATCTCGCCGGCCGCTGCGCGACGCGGCACAACCTCGACTCTGCCCAGCGCGATCTCGCACTCCGAGCGGGTGGACGGCTTCCTCGGCGACTCCTGCGGCTCGTGGGGCTAGCGGCAGTTCTCCTTGCGATCGGAGGCGGCGTTGCGGGCATCGCGTTCGCGATTCGAGACGGCGGCGATGGCGGGGGGACGACCGGCGAGCACACCTCCGCAACCCTGACCGTCAAGAAGAGCTTCTCCGACGGCAGCCGAGCTGCTGTCACCGTCTCCGTCAGCTGCACGAACGGCGGCACGACCGACCAGGCGTCGAAGCCGGCGAGCGAGGCCTCGGCGGCCGTCTTCACGATCAGCGGCTTCAGCGCGGGGGCGACCTGCACCGCGACCGAGGAGAAACCGTCTGGCTACACATCGGACGAGCGCGCCTGTCAGCGCGTGTCGATCACGAATGGCCAGTCCAGCTCCTGCACGATCACCAACACGCTCAGCTCGGTGCAGCTCACCGTTGGTGTGACGTTCTCCGACAAGAACCCGAAACCGGTCACCGTCAGCGTCAGCTGCACGAACGGCGGCACGCCCGCCCCGGCGTCGCAGCCGGCGAGCGAGGCCTCGGCGGCTGCCTTCACGATCAGCGGCTTCAGCGCCGGGGCGACCTGTACCGCGACCGAGGGGGCTACCGGCTACAACAAGGACGAGTCAGGCTGCAAGGCGGTACCGCTCGACGCTCTCCGCCGCGAGTGCACCATCGTGAACACGGCCAAGGCATTGAATTCCGCAACCCTGACCGTCAAGAAGAGCTTCTCCGACGGCAGCCGAGCTGCTGTCACCGTCTCCGTCAGCTGCACGAACGGCGGCACGACCGACCAGGCGTCGAAGCCGGCGAGCGAGGCCTCGGCGGCCGTCTTCACGATCAGCGGCTTCAGCGCGGGGGCGACCTGCACCGCGACCGAGGAGAAACCGTCTGGCTACACATCGGACGAGCGCGCCTGTCAGCGCGTGTCGATCACGAATGGCCAGTCCAGCTCCTGCACGATCACCAACACGCTCAGCTCGGTGCAGCTCACCGTTGGTGTGACGTTCTCCGACAAGAACCCGAAACCGGTCACCGTCAGCGTCAGCTGCACGAACGGCGGCACGCCCGCCCCGGCGTCGCAGCCGGCGAGCGAGGCCTCGGCGGCTGCCTTCACGATCAGCGGCTTCAGCGCCGGGGCGACCTGTACCGCGACCGAGGGGGCTACCGGCTACAACAAGGACGAGTCAGGCTGCAAGGCGGTACCGCTCGACGCTCTCCGCCGCGAGTGCACCATCGTGAACACCGTGGAGGGGTAAGCCCGCCCCGGACGGATCGCCTTCCCACGCATCACGCGATCTCAGTCAGAAGCTCCTCGAACACCGCGAGGTAGCGGTCGACGTCCTCGGCGGTGTGGGCGACCGAGACCGTCGGGCCGAGCCACCAGCCCGACTCCCAGACGCCCCGGTTCGCCATGAAGACGCGGATCAGCGCGCGCAGGGCGGGGTCGTCGGCAGCCCGCGAGCCGGCGCCGTCGGTCGGCGGCTCGGGGCGAAGAAGTAGCAGGCGTGGGCTCCGTACTGGACGACGCTCCACGGAAGGCCCGCCTTCACGAATGCGTCTCTCAGCCCGGCCGCCATCCGCCCGCCCAGCTCGGCGGTGCGCTCGAAGGCCTCTTCTGTCAGGACGTCGAGGAGCGCGGCGCGGCCGGCCGCCATCGAGAGCGGGTTCGCGAACAGCGTCCCGCCTGTTGCGACCTCGTCCACGACGACGCCGCTCGTGTCGCGCGCCTGTTCGGGCGGGGCGATCAGCGCGGCGATCTCCTCGCGCATCCCGTAGGTCGCGAGCGGGACTCCCGCTGCGATCGACTTGCCGAGCGTGAGGAAGTCGGGATCGAGCCCGAGGTCTCGGGTGAAGCCCGCGTAGGCGCACACGAGCGAGTGGGTCTCGTCGATCCCGAGGAGGGTCCCGGTCTCGCGGGTCGCCCGGCGCAGCGCGTCGTGGAAGCCGTCCGCGGGGAGGAGGAACCCCACGTTGGTCATGGCCGGCTCGGCCAGCACGAGTGCAACGTCGCTGGGCGCGAGGGCGGCCTCGAGAGCGGCGACGTCGTTAAAGGGGATCACGCGGGCCTGGCCGGCGATGCTCCGGGCGAGGCCGGCCATCTCGGGAACGACCTGCCCGTCCTGGGACACCACGAGCGTCGTGTCGAGCTCGCCGTGGTACTTCCCGTCGAACACCAGGACGACCTCTCGCCCTGTCAGCTCACGCGCGAGGCGGATCACCTCCGTGTTGGCCTGCGTGGCAGAGAGCGTGAACTGCCACTTCGGGAGTCCGTACCGGGCGGCGAGGTGCTCGGCGACCACGATCGCGTCCTCGCTGGGCATCAGGAACTGGTTTCCGAGGGCGATGCGAGCGGCCACCGCCTCGACGACGGGCGCAGGCGCGTGGCCGCAGAACGCGCTCATGTCCGCGACGTACATGTCGAGGTAGGTGTGGCCGTCGACGTCGGTGAACGTGGCGCCCTCGCCGCTGGTCGATCCAGACGGGCGGGTGGTCGTAGAGGTCGTCCATCCAGGCCATCGGGACGCCGCGCGGCATCGACCGGCGCGCCTGCTCTGTGAGCTCGGCGGACCGCGGCCGCTCGGCGACGAAGCGCGCGTTCTCGGTCTCGGCGAGGGCCTGCACGGTGGCCGGGTCCACAGCCGGGCGAGTATCTCAGGGCTGGTCTTCGAGCAGGAAGTGCGGCCCCGGCGCCCTGCTCGGCGGCCTCGTCGTCGGGGTTCAGCAGCTCGCACTTGTCGATCGAGAGGCAGCCGCAGCCGATGCAGGTCGTGAGGCGGTTCCTGAGCGCCTCGAGGGTCGCGATGCGCTCGTCGAGGTCGGCGCGCCAGCGGTTCGAGAGTCGCTCCCAGTCGCGGCGGCTCGGCGTGCGGTTGGCGGGGAGCCTCGCGAGTGCGGCGTTGACCTCGGCGAGCGGGATACCCGCGGCGCGGCCGGCCTGGATGAACGCGATCCGCCTGAGGACGGCTCGCTCGTACCGGCGCTGGTTGCCGTCCGTGCGCGTCGAGGCGATCAGGCCTTCGCGCTCGTAGAAGCGGAGCGCCGACGGGGCGACTCCGCTACGGGTTGCGACCTCGCCGATCGAAAGCTCGGAAGGCACTTGACTTAAACCATAGTTGAGGTTCTAGGCTTCTGCTCGTGACTGTTGTCGAGACCGCCCTGCGACGACGCGCTGCCTCGCTCGAGGAGCTACGCGAGGCCGGCCGCCTGGTCGTCGCGCTGGACGGGCACAACATCTGCCTGCTCGCTGAGAACGGCTCGGTGTTCGCGGTCGACAACCGCTGCCCGCACATGGGCTTTCCGCTCCATCGCGGCTCGGTCGCGGACGGGATCCTCACCTGCCACTGGCACCACGCGCGCTTCGACCTCTGCACGGGCGGCACGTTCGACCAGTGGGCCGACGAGCTGCGCCGCTTCCCGGTCGAGGTCGACGGCGACGACGTCTACGTCGACCTGACTCCGCCGCGCGACCGCGTCGCGCACCAGCGATCGCGGCTGCAGGTCGGGCTCGAGCGCGACATCTCGCTCGTGATCGCGAAGGCGGCGATCGTGCTCGTCGAGGCCGACCCGACCGGGGCCGACGCGTTCCGCGCCGGGCTCGAGTTCGGCGTGCGCCGGCGCGGGGGCGGCTGGTCGCGCGGGCTGACGACGCTCTCCTGCCTGATGAACCTCGTGCCCCGTCTCGAGGGTGAAGAGCGGGCCGCGGCCCTCTACCACGGGCTCGCCGACGTCGCTACCGACTCGGCCGTGGAGGCGCCGCGCTTCCCGCTCGAGCCGCTGCCCGGCGAGGCCGAGCCCGAGCGGCTCGGCCGCTGGCTCCGCGGGTTCGTCGAGGTGCGCGACGCCGAGGGCGCCGAGCGGGCGCTCGTCTCGGCCGTGCGTGCGGGAGCCTCGCAGGAGGAGCTCGCCGACATCCTCTTCGGCGCGGCCACCGACCACCGCTACCTCGACGGCGGCCACACGCTCGACTTCGTCAACAAGGCCCTGGAGGCGCTCGACGTCGCGGGCTGGGAGCGGGCCGAGGACGTGCTCGCGGCGCTGCCGGCGCAGCTCGCGTTCGCCGAGCGGATGGAGGAGGCCAACGCCTGGCGCAACCCGGTCGACCTCGTGGCGCTGCTCGAGGCTGCGTTCGAGGAGCTGCCGGAGGCTCTGGCGGCGCCGCGCTCCGAGTGGAGCGGGCGGCACGAGCTCGTCGAGGTCGTCCTCACCGCCGAGCCCGCGGAGATCCTCGAGGCGCTGCTCGCGGCGCTGCGCGCGGGCGCGCCCGGTGGTCGAGCTCGCCTCGGCCGTCTCGTTCGCGGCCGCCACGCGGATCGCGCGCTTCCCGGTCACCAACGAGTTCGGCGACTGGGACACCGCGCTGCACACGTTCACGTTCGCGAACGCCGTCGAGCAGGGCCTGCGGCGCTCGGCGTCACCCGGCCTCGTGCGCGGGATCCTCGACGCTGCGATGAGCGTCCACCTCGACCGCTTCCTGAATGTCCCCGCGACCCGGCTGCCGAGGCCCGAGGAGGGCGCCGACCCGGAGGCGCGGCTCGCGGAGTTGCCCGCCCTGCTCGACGCGCAGCAGCAGGTGGACGAAGCAGCGCAGCTCGTCGCCTCCTACCTCGGCGCAGGCGGCGACGCGGACCGTCTCGTCGCCGCGCTCGGCGCGTGCCTGCTTCGCGAGGACCGGAACTTCCACACGACCCAGTGCGTCGAGGCCACGGCCCGCCAGCACGAGCTCCTACGCGGCACCGAAGACGCGTCGCTGCCGCTGATCGCCGCCGCGCGCTACCTCGCCGCGCACGCCCCGACCGCCCGGTCGCAGCGGCAGACGTTCGAGATCGCGCAGCGACTCCACCGCGGCGAGCGGATCTACGAGGACGACGACCTCCCGCCCGCGGCCTGATCCGCGGATGATTACGGGGTGCGCGAGCTCCCCGGCGGAACCGTCACCTTCCTCTTCACCGACATCGAGGGGTCGACTCAGCTTCTCCACGAGCTGGGCGACGGCTACGCGGACGCGCTTGTCGCCCACCGGACGGCGCTGCGGGCGGCCTTCGAGGCGAACTCAGGCGTCGAGGTCGACACGCAGGGCGACGCGTTCTTCGTCGCCTTGCCCGCGCCGCAGGCGGACGCCGACCCGGAGGCTTGCTCGCCGAGCTGCCGGTGCTGCTCGACGGCCAGCAGCACGTCGACGAGGCGGGGCAGCTCGCCGCGTCGTATCTCGGCGCAGGCGGCGACCCGGATCGACTCGTCGCCGCGCTCGGTGCTTGCCTCCTGCGCGAGGACCGGAACTTCCACACGATCCAGTGCGTCGAGGCCGCGACCCGTCAGCACGAGCTCCTCCGCGGCACCGACGACGCCTCGCTGCCGCTCATCGCCGCGGCGCGCTACCTGGCCGCGCACGCCCCGACCGCCCGGTCGCAGCGCCAGACGTTCGAGATTGCGCAGCGACTACACCGCGGAGAGCGGATCTACGAGGACGACTCCGTGACATAAGTAACGCCTGTAGGAAGATTGGGCGGGGTGCACGACCTTCCGACCGGCACGGTCACCTTCCTCTTTACGGATATCGAGGGCTCGACTGCGCTGCTCAAGCAGCTCGGGCGAGACCGCTACGACGAGGTCCTCGCCGAGCACAGCCGACTGCTGCCGGCCGCGATCGCGGCGCACGAGGGACGGGTCGTCGACACCCAGGGCGACTCCTTCTTCGCCGCCTTCCGGACCGCGGCCGACGCCGTCGCCGCAGCGGTCGATGCCCAGCGCGACCTGGCGGCCACCACGTGGCCCGCGGGAGCGGAGGTCAGGGTGCGCATGGGGCTGCACACGGGCGAGCCGAAGGTGGGCGAGGAGCGGTACGTCGGCATCGGCGTCCATCGCGCCGCGCGGATCGGCGCCGCTGGCCACGGCGGCCAGGTGCTGCTCTCCTCGACGACGAAGGAGCTGGCCGAGGAGGAGCTTCCGCCCGGAGTGACGATCCGCGATCTGGGCGAGCGCCGCCTGAAGGACATCGACCAGCTGCAGCGCATCTACCAGCTCGCGTCGAGGGCCTGCAGAGCGACTTCGCGCAGCTGAAGACGCTCGACGTCGAGCTGCGCGCAAGCGCCGGCGCATGTACGCGGGCGCGGCCCTGATCGGCGTCCTCGCGGCGGTGGTCGCAGTCCCGGTGTTCGCCTTCGGCCAGGGAGGCTCGGGCGGGGAACGACGGTGAAGGGAAATGCGGTCGCGGTCATCGACCCCAGCTCGGACTCCGTCGTCGGCGAGGTTCCGGTCGGGGCGAGGCCCGGGGCGATCGCGGCCGGTTCGGGATCGATCTGGGTGGCCAACCTCGACGACCAGACGGTCTCGCGCATCGACGCGTCGAAGCAAACCGTCTCGCGGACGTTCCCGGTGGACGACACGCCCACCGGCCTTGCGAGCTCGAGGAACGCCGTGTGGGTCGTCGGCTCGCCAGCGGGGAAGCCGTTCGTGGCCGTGAGGGAGATCGATCCGCGGTTCAACACGGTTGAGGGCCACGCGACCTCGATCGGCAACATCGACGAAGCCGGAGGCTCGGTCGCGACGAGGTCGCAGCGGGTCTGGGTCGCGCCGTCGTCGGGCTTCCTCACCCGCCTCGACCCGAGAACGGCGCGGAAGCTGCAGCAGGTCGACCCGAACGGTGCGCCCCAGCGGGATCGCGCTCGGGCCGGATGCGGCCTGGTTCACGGATTTCTCGGCCAACACCGTGACACGCCTCGACCTCGCAACCGATCTGCTCACCCCGATTCGCGGTCGGCCACGGCCCGAGCGGAATCGCCGTCGGGGCCAGGGCGGTCTGGGTCGCCGACACGCTCGACGACAAGGTCGTTCGCATCGATCCCGGGACGCGGTCGCCCACGAACACCGTGCCGGTCGGCGCGAGCCCGGTCGGCATCGCAGTCGGCGGTGGCTCGGTCTGGGTCGCCAACAGCCGCGACGGGACGGTCATGCGCATCGACGCGGCCACGGCGACGCGTCGCGACACGATCCACGTCGGCGGCAGCCCTCAGGGCGTCGTGATCTCGGACGGGCGCGTGTGGGTGACCGTCCAGAACGCCGTCGCCGGCCTCTCGGCGACGGCCGCCGCGGGCGGGACGTTGCGCGCGATCGCTCAGAACGACGTGGACTCGATGGACACCGCGCTGGCCTATCTCCCCGAATCGTGGGAGCTGCTCTACGCCACCTGCGCGAAGCTGCTCAACTATCCCGACGAGGCGGGGCCGGCAGGCTCGAGGCTTGTCCCCGAGGTCGCTCAGTCGCTGCCCGAGCGCTCTCGTGACGGGAAGACGTACACCTTCACGATCCGCAAGGGGTTCCGCTTCTCGCCGCCGTCGGACGCGCCGGTCACGGCCCAGACGTTCAAGTACACGATCGAGCGCAGCCTCAACGCGAGGATGCACGGGCCGGCCGTCACGAACGGCTCTCTGGCGGACATCGAAGGGGCCAAGGCGTACATGGCCGGCAAGGCGCCGCACATCTCGGGCCTCACCGCGAGCGGCGACAGGCTGACGGTCAGGCTGGTGGCTCCGGCCCCGGACTTCGTCACCCGCATCGCCCTGCCGTTCTTCTGTGCGGTGCCGGTGGGCACTCCGGTCGACCCGAAAGGTCTTCGAGTCGTCCCTTCGGCAGGCCCGTACTACGTCGCGTCCTACGCCCCCGGGCAGGGAATCGTGCTGAAGCGGAACCCGAGCTACCACGGCAGCCGGCCCCATCGGCTGAGCCGGATCGAGCTCGCTGTCGGCGTCTCCAAGGACAAGGCCCTCGGCCAGGTCACGAGCGGCACTGCAGACTTCTTAGCGGACGGCGTTCCGCCCGGGTCGGCTGCGAGGCTCGCGAAACGGTACGGGCCCGGAGGCGAGGCGGCAAAGAACGGCCGGCAGCGGTACTTCCCGGACACCCCGCCCGAGCTCGACTTCTACGTCCTCAACACGCATCGAGGCATCTTCCGGGACGTCCGCCTCCGGCGCGCCGTCAACTACGCGATCGACCGCCGCGCTCTGGCCCGTCTTGGCAATTCCTTCACCCGCGTGCCCGAGCGCCCAACCGACCAGTACCTGCCCCCGGGGATTCCGGGCTACGTCGACCAGCACATCTACCCCTCGACTCCGGATCTCGCGAAGGCACGGGAGCTGGCGGGGAGGAAACGGCGCACCGCGGTCGTCTACATGTGCAGCCAGTGCGCCGAGGAGTCGCAGATCGTCAAGGCGAACCTGGCCTCGATCGGCATCGACGCCCAGGTGAAGACCTTCCCGTTCGGGGCCCTGCACGAACGGCTCGCGAGCAAGGGCGAGCCGTTCGACATGGCCCTCAGCGGCTGGCAGGCGGACTATCCCGATCCCGCGAACTTCCTCAATCTCCAACTCCTGAGCGGGATGTACCCGCCGCTCGACAACCCCGCGTACAAGCGCAGGCTCGAGGCCGCGGCGCGCCTGTCAGGACCGGCCCGCTACCTCGCCTACAGCAAGCTGGATGCCGACCTCGCCCGCAACGTTGCTCCATGGGTGGCGGTGGGCAACGCGTCCAGCCCGGACTTCTTCTCGGCGCGGATGGGGTGCCAGGTCTTCCAGCCGGCGTACGGCTTCATCGACCTCGGCGCTCTCTGTATCAGACGCTAGGGGCGGGGCGGCCCGCGGCGCTGCGACCCGCGGATCGCGCGCACCCGCTTCGTGCCGGCGAGCGCGGCGGCGAGGATGAGCAGGAAGGCGCCGAGGGACGCGAGCACGAGAAGCGGGATCGGAACCGCGTCCGCGTTGCTCGTGCCGAGGTTGTCGATCGCCTTGCGGTAGGCCGAGCGGGAGGGGAGATCGGCGCCGTCGGCGGCCCGGAACGTGCCCTCCGGAGTCTTGGTCGTCTGCTTCGTGGTCGAGGAGCCGTTGCCAGAACTGCTCGACGAGCCGCTCGGGCTGATCTGCGGGATGCGCACATTGCGCTTCGCGATCTGCACCTGGAGCGCGGCCTCGATGTCGTCCGAGGCGCTCGAGTAGTCGCGCAGGTCCTCGGGCAGCTGCCGGATCGCATCGCGGTAGCAGTGGAGGGGGTAGGTCCCGATCGCGCGGCCGTTCGACCAGTCGTTCAGGACGCGCTTCCAGCAGGGCGTTGCCGCGGCTGCCCGGCCCGGGAGAAGGACGGCCAGGAGAAGTCCTGCCGCCACGGCGACGAGGAGAGCGATATGCGCGGACGGGCGCTTAGGCATCAGTTCGGGCAGCGGGGCTCTGCGGCGAGTCTGCCCGGTCGGCGTGAGGCCATGGTAATAGCCGAGTTAGGGCTTTGTAAACGCGGAATTTGGCCGTCCCCGATGTTAGCCTCAAACCCTGATGACCGCCGCCCTCGAGCGCCGCGCGGCGCTGTTCGCGCTTGCGGCTGGAGGGCTTCTTCTCGGGGCATCCGTGCTTTTCTCGGCAGGCTCGTCGAACGGGCGGCTGGTGTGGCTCGGGTTGGGCGCGCTGGCCCTCGCGGCGGCGCTCGCCACGTTCGCGCTACTCGGTCGGGACGAACCCGTGTTCGCGCGCGAGACGCTCTGGGCGCTCGCTCTCCTGACGGCGTTCGTCTGCTGGTGCGGGATCTCGCTCCTGTGGTCGATCCAGCCCGACCGCACGTGGGCGTACCTCAACCGCGGGCTCGTCTACCTCGCGTTCACGCTCGTCGGGCTCGGGATCGGCGTCTACGCGCCGCGAGCGATCGAGCGGTGGGCGTACGTGCTCGCCGGGCTCGTCGCGGTCGTGCTCGGCTGGGGGCTGCTCGGGAAGGCGGTGCCGTCGTGGGGCGGCTCGGGGCGGATCGCGCGGCTCAGCTCGCCGATCGGGTACTGGAACGCGCTCGCGCTCCTGCTGGACTTCGGCCTGCCCCTGGCGCTCTGGCTCGCCGCGCGGCGCGAGCACCCTCGCTGGCTGCGCGTCGCCGGTGTGGTGTTCGTCTACGCGCTCGTGGTCGGGCTGCTGCTGACCTACTCGCGGGGAGGGGCCCTCGTGGCGCTGATCGCGGTCGGCGTGTGGCTCGTGATCGGCGGGCCTCGGGTCGAGGGGGCTGCAGTACTGCTGCTCGGCGGCGGGGCCGGCATCGCCGTTGCGGTGTGGGCGTTCTCGCGGCCCGGGCTCGCGGAGGACCTCCAGGCGCACTCGGTGCGTGTGCGGGACGGGCGCTGGTTCGCGGTCGTGTTCCTGCTGGTCGGGATCGCGGTCGGCGCGCTTGCCTATCTCGGCTCGGTCGCCGAGGAGCGCTGGCCGCTGAGCGACCCGCACCGCCGCTCGGTCGGCCGCGTGGCGCTCGCCGTGCTGGCCGTCGGCGCGGCCATCTCGGTGACCGCGCTGGTCGTCGAGTCGAAGCCGCAGGGCTGGTTCCGCGAGTTCTCGCAGCCGCCGACGGTCTCGGAGACGGTCGGGCCGGGCCGGCTGACCACGATCAACTCGACGAGCCGCTGGCAGTGGTGGAAGGAGGCCTGGCAGGCGTTCGAGGACCAGCCGCTGCGCGGGACCGGGGCGGGATCGTTCGAGCTCACGCACCGGCTGCTGCGCACGAACGACGTGGTCGTCACCGAGCCGCACAACGTGCCGTTGCAGTTCATGACGGAGACGGGGATCGTCGGGTTCCTGCTCGCGCTCGGCTCGGTCGCGGCGGGGACGCTCGGCGTCGTGCGCGTGGTGCGCCGGTTACGCGGGCAGGAGCGGGCGGCAGCGGTCGCGCTCTCCGTGTCCGCGCTCGCCTACGTGCTGCACTCGCTCGTCGACTTCGACTGGGACTTCGTCGCGGTGAGCGCGCCGTTCCTCGTCACGGTCGGGGTGCTGCTCGGCGGGAAGACCGCGGCAGGAGAGCGGCGGACCGTCTACGCGCCGCTGCCGGCGATCGTTGCGAGCGCGGTCGCGTTCTCGCTCCTCTTGCCCTGGTTCGCCCAGCGCTCGACCGACTCGGCGGTCGCGGCCCTCGAGGCGGGGAGGCCCGCTCGCGCGGCGGCCGACGCGCACCACGCGCGCTCGCTGAACCCGCTCGCGCTCGAGCCGCTGTTCGTCGAGGCGGGCGCGGCCGAGCAGCTCGGGGACTACGCAGCCGCGCGGGCGCTATACACGAAGGCGGTCGAGCTGCAGCCGCTCAACTGGCGCCCGTGGTACGAGCTCGGCAGCTTCGAGGTCAGCGTCGGCGACGACCGCGGCGCGGTCGCTCCGCTCCGGCGCGCTGTCGAGCTCGACAGGCACGGCAACCTCGCGCCGCCGCTTCTGCAGCAGGTGGAGGCGCGGCTCGGCTCTCCCTAGAGGCGCCTTTCGACCTCAGTGTGGGTCGACCGGTCAACGCCGACGAAGGCCCGAGCAAAGCTCGTCCCTCCTGAGATCGGCATCGCAAGCGATCCCTAGGTCGCTCTGGCCCGGAGCCAGATCTGCGTCCAGAACGGGCCGAGGACGCGGTAGACCCAGGGCTCGGCGAGATGGGCGGCCACGTCGCCCGGCGCGTTCGAGAAGAGGCGTTTGCGCGTGTTGTGAAAGCGGCGGATGTCCGTGAAGCCCTGCGCGCGGAGGAGCTTCTTGAGGCGGCGCGGCGAATAGCCGAGCTCGGTCGTCCCGTACTCCTCGGAGGCGTCGCTGCCCTGGAAACGGTGCTTCCAGTTCGGCTCGACGAGCAGGAGCCGCCCGCCCGGCTTGAGCGCTCGGTGCGCGCTCGCGAGCGCGAGGTCGGCGCGGGGCGTGTGGTGGAGCGCGTCGTAGATGAGGCACGCGTCGAACTGCCGGCCGAGGTCGAGCGACTCCATGTCGCCTACCTCGAACTTCGCATCGACTCGTTCCTGCACGGCCAGCTCGCGCGCGATCTCGATCATCTCGGGCGAGACGTCGTAGCCGGCCGCATGTACGCCGTGGCGGACGGCAAGCCGGGTCATCCAGCCCGACCCGCAGCCGAGCTCGCAGAGCGTCATGCCGGCGCGGAGGTCGAGCAGCTGGAGGATGTAGCCGAAGTCGATCAGGAGCCGCGCCGACTCGCGCGGGTCGTGGCCGAACGGCTTCGAACGAAGCCAGGCGCGGCCCTCGTCGCCGATCGCGTGCGGGTAGTCGATCTCCGCTTGCTTCCTTCCGGTGTCAGACACGCACCCGGAAGTGTCACGGAAATGTCGCGGAAGGCGCGCTAGCTAGCCGCCGATGACGACCGCGAGCTGCGCGCCCGCGAAGCTCTTCGGGCGGAGGCCGTCGAGCGGCGAGATCAGCCGGATGCCGAGGTCACGCGAGAGCCGGTACGCCTCGGCGCGCCGGGCGCCGCGGTAGATCACGACGCTGCGCCCGTAGCCACCCCGCGGCGCGTTCCCGACGAAGCGGATCTTGTAGCCGCGCGCGCGTACGCGCGAGGCGGTGGCCGCGGCGGCGCCCGTGACACCGTTCCCGTTCAGCACGGTCACGGAGACGGCGCTGCGGGGCGGAAGCGGCCCAACGGGAGACTTCTTGGGCTTCGGCGTCGACTGCGCGGCGGTTGCGTGCTCGACGGCAGCGGCCTTGATGTGGTGCGCCACGGGCTTCGCCAGAAGCGCGGCTGCGACGATGACCAGGCCGAGCAGCTCGAGAGCTGCGATCCCGCCGGCGACGACGGCGATCGTGCGCCAGGGATGGTCAGGATGAAGTGCGTGCTCCACGGGCGGAGCGTCGGTTTCGCCGCCAGGCCCTCCGATCCTTCTTGCGCTTTCGAGCAAGCCGGGATGGTTCGACCGGTCATTTTCAGACGGACGCATGGGCGGAGCCCACGCGTCCTAAGGTCGGCGTCGCAAGTGACGCCTTCAGGGCGGCGCTCTGCTAGGCGAACGCTTCCCAGGTGAGGCGGAGCCCGTCCGCGAGCGAGATCTCCGGCCGCCAGCCGAGCTCCCGCTCCGCGCGCGAGGGGTCGAGGACGCTGCGCTGCAGCTCGCCGAGCCGCGGATCGGCGTACTCGGCCTCGGCCTCCGAGCCCGCCACACGGCGGCAGAGCTCGTAGAGGTCGTTGACGGAGGTCTCGATCCCCGTGCCGACGTTGAAGACGCCTCCGTCCTGGCCGACCGCCGCCAGGGTCGCCCGCGCGACGTCGCCCGCGTACACGTAGTCGCGCGTGGCGCGGCCGTCGCCGAAGATCCGGGCGGTCTCTCCGGACGCGAGCCGCGAGAGGAAGATCGCGACGACGCCCGCCTCACCGTGCGGGTCCTGGCGCGGCCCGTAGACGTTGCCGTAGCGCAGCGCCACGTGCTTCGTCCCGTAGAGGCGGTTGTAGCCCGGCCAGGTACTCCTCGCCCGCGAGCTTCGAGATGCCGTACGGGGAGAGCGGCCGCCGCTCGGCCTCCTCGGGCGCAGGGCTCTCGCACTCGCCGTAGATCGCGCCGCCGGTCGACGAGAAGACGACCTGCGTCCCGTTGTGCCTGGCGGCCTCGAGGACACGGATCGTCCCGAGCACGTTCACCTCTGCGTCGAAGTCCGGCCGGTCGACGGACACGCGCACGTCCGCCTGGGCCGCGAGGTGGAAGCAGGCCTCCACTCCCGCGAACCAGTCGTCGAGCGGCTCGCGGATGTCGGCGACCTCGAGCTGCGCGCCGTCCGGCAGGTTCTCGCGCTTGCCCGTCGAGAGGTTGTCGAGCACGAGCACGTCGTCGCCGCGGGCGAGCAGGGCCTCGGCCACGTGCGAGCCGATGAAGCCCGCGCCCCCTGTCACGATCGCCCGCACGCCTCATATCCTAGGGGCGGCGTGTTCATCACATTCGAAGGGCTCGACGGATCGGGGAAGTCCACGCAGGCGGGGCTGCTCGCCGAAGCGCTCGCGGCCGACGGCCGTGAGGTGGTCGCCACGCGCGAGCCCGGCGGGACCGAGCTCGGCGAGCAGATCCGCGAGCTGATCCTCCGCGGGCCGCACGTCGCACCCTGGGCCGAGGCCGCGCTGTTCGCCGCGGCCCGCGCGCAGCTCGTCGAGGAGGTGATCGCGCCCGCACTTTCGCGCGGAGCCGACGTCGTCTGCGACCGCTACCTCGACTCGTCGCTCGCCTACCAGGGAATCGCGCGCGGGCTCGGCCTCGACCGCGTGCTGAAGCTGAACCTCGAGGCGATCCGCGGCGTCCTGCCCGACCGCACGTACCTGCTCGCGATCGACCCCGAGACCTCGGCGGAGCGCCTTCGCGAGCCCAGCGACCGGATCGAGCGCGAGGATGCCGGCTTCCGGGCTCGCGTGGCCGAGGCCTACGCGGAGCTCGCCGCCGCGTTTCCGGGACGGATCACCTCGATCGACGCGACCCGCACGCCACAGGAGATCGCACGGGAGGTGCTCGACGAGCTTCGACAGCATTCCTGAGCAGGGCGAGGCGAAGCTGCTGCTGGCCGCGGCGCTGCGCGACACGCCGGCCCACGCGTACCTCTTCCACGGGCCGGCCGGCGTGGGGAAGCGGCGCACGGCGCTCGCCTTCGCGGCCGAGCTGCTCGGCGGAGACCCGCGCGTCGAGCGGCGCACGCACCCCGACGTGTACGTGCTCGAGCCGCTCGGCGACCAGATCCGGATCGACGCCGTCCGCGAGATGCGCCGCGACCTGCACATGCGCCCGTTCGAGGCCGACCGGCGGATCTACCTCGTCTTCGGCGCGCACCTCCTGAACGACGAGGCGGCCGACGCGCTGCTCAAGGATCTCGAGGAGCCGCCCTCCTACGCGGTGATCGTGCTCGTCGCCGACGAGCTCGGGTCGCTCCCGGAGACGATCCGCTCGCGCTGCCAGCCGATCCCGTTCCGGCGGCTGTCCGAGCGGGCGGTGCGGGAGGACGTGCAGGCGCGCGCGCCGCAGCTCTCCGAGGAGGAGGCGACGTCGATCGCGCGCGTCGCCGGCGGGCGGCTCGACCGCGCCGAGCGTCTGCTCGACCCCGAGGCGGCCAAGCGTCGGGCGGAGCTGCTGGAGGTCGCGCGGTCGGTCTACGCCGACCCGGAGTTCGTGCCGGAGGCGGCGGCCGAGCGGCTGCTGGAGTCGGCGAGAGCCCGGGGAGCCGAGGCGAAGGAGCGCGAGGACGAGGCGCTCGAAGGGCTCGAGCTGACCGCGAAGGAGACCGAGCAGCGGCTGCGCCGGGCGGCCCGCGGCGCCGAGCGCGAGGAGCTGCTCGCGTCGTTGGAGGAGCTCGCCGCCTGGTACCGGGACCTCGTGGTGATGGCCGCGGGCGCCGAGGGAGCGCTCGTCCACGCCGACCGGGTCGAGGAGCTCCGCGAGGACGGAACGCTCGAGCGGCTCGAGGGCGCCGAGCGCGCCGCCGAGCTCGCCCGCGAGGCCTGGCGCTCGCTCGAGGAGTTCCAGCTCTCGGCGCGGCTCGCGCTCGAGGCGCTGTTCGTCGAGCTGCGCCGCGCCTTTGCGGGAGTGCTCGTCGGGAACCGCTAGCCGCGCTGCGGTGTAGGACCGCAGATGCCGAAGCTCGCGCTGATCGGCCTGGTCGCCGCCGTTGCCGGCTCTTCGCCCCAGGTCGTGGCCAGAATCCAGACCGGCGCCGCGCCCGGCGGTGCGGTCTCCGGGTTCGGCGCGATCTGGGTCACCAACGACGGCTCCGGGACGCTCGTGCGGGTCGACCCCCGCACGAACCGCGTCACCCGGCGGATCCGCCTGCGTCCGGGCGTCTTCTCCGTGACGCGCGGCTTCGGCGCCCTCTGGACGGTCAACTACCGGACCCAGATGCTGACGCGCGTCAACCCGGCCTCGCGCCGCAAGCGCAGCGTTCGCGTCGGCGGGGAGCCGGGCTCCGTCGTGGCGGCCTTCGGCCGGGTCTGGGTGACCGCGTGGGCGTCCGGGCGACTCGTCGTGGTCGATCCTCGCTCGATGCGAGTCCTGAAACGCATCCGGATCGGCCCAACGCCCGCCAGCCTGCGCGTGGCCAACGGCGCGATCTGGGTCGGTTTCGGCCGGAGCGCGACCTCGGTCGCCCGCGTCGATCCCGAGGACGGCCGCGATCGTGCGCGTCCCGGTCGGCGTTCAGGCGCCGCGGACGTTCGTCGCCGGCACTCGCGACCTCTGGATCCAGGCAGGCGACCACGCGCTCGTCCGGCTCGATCCGTCGAGCCGGGCCGTGACCGCGAAGCTCTCGTTCGGGCAGCACGCTCGCGGGGGGCGCGCTCGCTCCGGACGGCATGATCTGGATGCCGGACAAGGAGCAGAACGTCGTCTACCGCGTCGATCCGGTGAAGGCGGTCGTCGTGGACTCGTTCCCCGCGGGCGCCGGCGCGTTCCAGGCTCTCCGCGCCTACGGCTCGATGTGGGTAACGAGCTACGCGGGCAGCGACGTCTGGCGCTTCAGGGCAAACACGCCCTAGCGCGGGCGAGCCGTCGAATATCGTGCGCCCGACGCCTTCGAGCGAAAGGGAGCGATGGGGCGTACAGAGCTCAGTACAACCCAGCTCGGTGGGACCGGCCTCGAGATCACCCGCGTCGGCTTCGGTGCCTGGGCGCTCGGGGGCGCGGACTACGAGTGGGGGTGGGGCGCGCAGGACGACGCGGACTCGATCGCGGCCATCCACCACGCGCTCGAGGTCGGCGTCAACTGGATCGACACGGCCGCTCACTACGGGTTCGGCCACTCGGAGGAGGTCGTCGGCCGGGCGCTCGCGGGGTTGGGCCGAGATGAGCGCCCGTATGTGTTCACCAAGGGCGGGCAGACCGAGGGGCCCGGGCGAACGACCATCTCGAGGCTCGAGCGCGACTCGCTCAGGCGCGAGCTCGAGGCGAGCATCTTGCGCCTTCGCGTGGACGCTGTCGACCTCTACCAGATCCACTGGCCGATTCCCGACGAGGAGATCGAGGAGGGCTGGTCGACCCTCGTAGAGCTCAAAGAGCAGGGGCTTGCCCGGCACATCGGCGTGTCGAACTTCGAGGTCGGGCAGCTGCGGCGAATCCAGTCGATCGCGCCGGTCGAGACTCTTCAACCGCCGTACTCGCTCCTCGATCGTGGAGCCGAGGAGGGGATCCTCCCGTTCGCCGAGCGGGAGAGGATCGGTGTGATCGTCTACTCCCCGATGGGGTCCGGGCTGCTCACGGGCGCGATGACGCGCGAGCGGATCCAGAGCCTGCCGGATGACGACTGGCGCAGGCGCAGCGAGCAGTTCCAGGAGCCACAGCTCTCGCGCAACCTGGAGCTGGTCGAGAGGCTGAAGGCCGTGGCCGAGCGGCACGGCGTCTCGCCCGGTGCGGTCGCGGTCGCCTGGGCGCTACGGAATCCCGCGGTCGACGCCGCCATCACCGGCTTCCGCCGCCCCGGCCAGGTCGATCCCATCGTCGTGGCGGCAAACCTGGAGCTCGGCGACGAGGACGCTGCCGAGCTCGAGGGCGCCGGCCTCTAGGACGCCTCAGGCCGCCGGCGTCCTGGCCTGGGCGAACGCATCGATCAGCGCGTACGAAGACCAGTTCACGATCCACACGATGAACACGACGCCGACGTAGTCCCAGAACCCGTTGATCGAGAAGTTCGGCGCGATCCACTCGGCGAGGGCGACCATCGCGATGTTGATCAGCAGGTAGAAGAGGCCGAGCGTGAAGACGATCAGCGGCAGCGTCAGGATCGCAAGGATCGGCTTGAGGATCGTGTTCGCGAAGGCCAGCACGGCAGCGCCGATCGCGTAGGCCCAGAAGCCTGTGATCGTCACTCCGCCGAAGAGCGCGCTGCAGATCCAGAGCGCCAGCGCGTTGACCGCGATCGAGACGACGATGCGCAAAAGCGGATACGGCCCGAGCACGAGAGACACCCTAAATGACCGGCGCTAGACTGACTCGACCAGGCCGACGTAGCTCAGCTGGTAGAGCACTTCACTCGTAATGAAGGGGTCCCCGGTTCGAGTCCGGGCGTCGGCTTCACGCCATAGAGGATCACGCGCGACACGGGCGAGGATTTCATGGGCATTGCACGCTATGCCTTGAGCGCCTCTTCTAGTAGTGGCCGGAGCTCCCCTTCACCGCCCGGCGTGCGCAGCGCGGGAATTTCGGCGACTAAGCCGCAGGCCCGCCCCGGCCTTCCGCGGTCACATCCGGGCAGGCTGAATCAGGCATGCGACCCGGCACCCATGCGGCGCTCTCTGACGCCAGGTGGCGAAACCCGATCAGTCGCCGCTGCTCGTTCAGGAAGCGGGCGCAGTCGGCCCGCAAGTCCTCGGACACGAATTCGCCTGGCAGCTCAGGCTCAGGCGACGGCGGCGATCCCGCCGCGTGGCTCGGTGCAGAATTCACTCCCCACCTCGCTGTGGAAACTGTGGAAAACTGTGGATTGTAGGGCCGCACGCCAATTGCTTTGGGCTCTCAAGCGGCGCGTTCGGGCGACTTTACGATGCGTGGCCCGGTGTGGGGTCACTCAAACGGGGGAGGTTCGCGGAAAAACCTCGGAAAGAGCGCGAACTTCTGCAGCGGGGCTCATCACCTCATCGGCCTTTTCGGCCATGACTCGAAGCGTCCGGGCAGCGTCCCGGTGCCGGTCGCCGGCAAAGGCGGCGAGCCAAAGCCGGAGGGGGCGCTTCTCGCGACCCGGCCCGAGGCTCCCTAATCCACGCCGGAGCTAGTCGCGCGACTTCAATCGGGTGACCTCGTCCTCGATCTCTGCCTCCGTGGTCGGCCGATCGAAATGCACCTTCAACGCCATGATCCCAACGACAAGACCCCACACAAGAGCGACGTAGAGGATCCACGGCTCCCAGTCGCCGGGCTGGCTGTGGTCGGTGCTCCATCGCTGGAAGCCGCCGCTCGTCTGCCATTGCGTGAGCGCCCACACGGGCGTCAGCACCAACATTCCGAGCAGAAACGCTGCGACGTGCATCTTCAACCGTCGGACGCGCTCGACGTGCTTGCGCGCCCACGTGCGGAGCTCGTCGTTGTCAGGTGCTGTCGGGGGGGACGCGGGCGGCGGCGCGGTGCCGTTCTTCGTGAGCAACTCGGAGGGCACGATTCATCACCTCCTTCCGTAACCGAAGCCAGCATCGCGCGTCTGCTCTGCCGAGGTATCGGGGAGGGCACCGATCCGTTGCTGTGGTTAGTGCGCAGACTCCTGGGCTTGCGCGCATGGGCCGAGGGGGCCAATGCTAGGGCTGGTACGCCTGGTCGAGTGCGACGACGGGGTTGGGGTACTTGTTGCCGACGCGAATCGTGAAGGCCGAACCCTTCGTGCCGAACAGCGACCGGTGCTGCGGATTCTTGCCCTCGAGGATCTGGGCCACCGTATGCATGAGAATTCACTCCCTTCGCCCCCGGCGGCGGAAGCCACAACACTCGACCGCGCCAAGGGCAGTCAACAATTCTAGTTTCCGTCCACCGGGGCCGGTGACATTCCCGAACACTGGCCAACCGAGCGTGCTAGCCGAGCAACGGGGCGTCGGACTTCACGTGTGTGGCGATTCTGCTCAGCGAGGGAAGGCCTCTTCCAGCTAGGCCGCTCGGAGGCCCTCAGAATCAGAACCGGCAGCTTCCTGGGGTGATTGCCCGTCGGCAGGACGCCTGCCCTGCCTCAGTAGTTCGCCGTACAAAACCTGCGCTTGGACCCGATGAAGATGCGCCGCCTGGCTGCGAGCATTCGCGTTGAAGGGAGGATTCATGCGGACCGTCACCACGTCGTCTGGTGGTACTTGGTGGCACCGCCAGATCCAGGAACCGGAGATCGGAGTCGCGCTCGTCGCCGGCGCTTGCCTCATCGTCGAGGCGGTCATCGCCAAGAACGTGCTCGACGTAGAGCTAGACGTCATGAGCCAGTTCGCCGCGATGTGGATTTTCATCGTCTACCTGGTCAGCGGCCTGCGCAGTCGCACGAGCGAGATCGCTTTCATCGCCGCGATCATCCTGGCCACAGCCGCCATACTCATCCTGTACGCCGCCTGAGATCGTCTGCCCGGAGTGGCGGCAGCGGTTCACTTCTTCTGCGGTGGTTTGTTGACCGCCTGAACGTGCGCGTTTGCGTTGGCGACCGTTTGCCTTGCCCGGGACGTGCTCGGTGGCGGCCGCTCCACCCGTAGGCGCGATCGGCCGCGCCAACTAACGTGTCCGGAGTTCGTCTGAAGGGGACAGGCATGAACGGGCTCGCGCAGCATCTCGCACTCCTCAGCGTCGTCACGACCGGCGTCGGCGCCGCCATGATCCGAATGGGAGTGCGCCGGGGCCTCCTCGAGGCGCGGCAGCCGCGGCGGTGCCCCGCCTGCGGACGGTTGATGCGAGACCGCGTCTGCCGGGCCTGCGTGCACTAGGCCGGCGCCGAAGCTGTCCGCTCCGCGGCGGTCTTGACCGGCCGGGGACCGGGCGTTAGGTTCACGCTCGTAGCGAACGCAACGGAAGGCGTTTGTCCGTGAATCGGGACGTGTCTGCGTTGCTGCGGCTCGGATCCCGGCAGTTCGACCGGGTGAACGACGTTCGCGTGAGGGCGGGCGATCCAAGGGCGTGCCTCTGGCGGCACGGTGTCCTGCGCTCGTCCAGGCCAACACATCGACCTCGGCCCACGGCCGAAGGTGAAAGGGAGGAGCGCGAATGCCTGTTGTCGGAGCCGGACTAATCGGGACCGGGCAAGCCGAGTATCTCGACGTCGTCCTGGAGGGCGGTCGCACCTATTCGTTCAGCGTGCATCCGACCGAGCCGAACGTCGATTTCGACCTGCACATCTACGACCAGAACGGCAACCTCGTGGCCTGGGACGAGACCCCGGCGGCGGACGCCTACGGCATGGTCACGCCGATCATCACCGGGCCGTTTCGGATCGTCGTCAACGCCGTCTCCGGGATGGCCGCATATCAGGTCGAGGTGGTCGGGTAAGGACGCCGGAGGCGCCGGACGGCGCGCTCGCGGCGCGCATCGCCGAGCACGACGCGAGCGCAGTTGCGGCCCGGTACGGCCATGACGCCGCCGCCCGGGTGCGTGCCCGAGCCGCAGAGGTACAGGCCAGAGATCGGCGATCGGTAGTCCCCGTACCCGAAGACCGGTCGCAGCGAGAACAGCTGGTCGGGGCTCATCTCGCCCTGGAAGATGTTGCCGCCGAGTAGGCTGAAGCGCTCCTCGAGGTCGGGCGGGGCGAGCACCTCCATGTGCTCGACGAGTTTCTCGATCCCCGGCAGGTAGGGGCCGAGCGTCTCGACGACGCGCTTGCCGTAGCGCTCGCGCTCGTCGTCCCAGGTGCCCTCGGCCAGGTCGAACGGCCCGAACTGGGTGAACGCGAGCATGACGTGCTTTCCTTCGGGCGCGAGGCCGTCCTCGAGGACGGTCGGGAAGACCGTCTCCACGTACGGATGGGTCGACGTGCGCCCGTACTTCGCGTCGTCCCACGCTCGCTCGAGGTACTCGATCGATGGTGAGATCGCGATCAGGCCCGTGTGCGGATCGCCCGGGATCTCGCCCTCCCAGCCGGCGACTCGCGGGAGCTCGCTCAGCGCGACGTTGACCTTGACCGACCCCGAGCGCGTGCGGAAGCGGCGGATGTCGCGCACGACGTCGTCCGGAAGCTCGCCTTCGCCGACGAGGTCGCGGTACGTCGTGATCGGGTGGGCATTCGAGACGACGAGGCGCCCCGCGATCACCTCGCCGGACTCGAGCTCGACGCCGGTGGCCCTCCCGTCGCGGACGACCACTCGCCGGACCGGGGCGTCCGTGCGCAGCTCGGCTCCGGCGGCACGGGCGGCGCCGGCAAGCGCACCGCTGACTCCACCCATCCCGCCGTGGACCCAGCCCCAGGCGCCGGAGTGCCCGTCGACCTCGCCGATCCAGTGGTGCATCAGCACGTAGGCCGATCCCGGGGTCATCGGGCCTCCCCAGGCGCCGATCACCGCCTGCGTGCCGAGGGCGCCCTTGACGCGCTCGTCCTCGAACCACTCGTCGAGCAGATCGGCCGCGGAGAGCGTGAAGAGGCGGAGCAGCTCGGCGACATCCCGGCCCTTCCAGTGGCGCAGCTGCGCGCCGAGGCGGAGCCAGCGGGGGAGGTCGCCTAGCCGCAGGTTCGGGGGCACGACGAAGAGCAGGTCTCGAAGCAACCCGGCCAGTCGCTCGAAGTAGCGGTCGAACTCGGGGTACGCGTCGCCGTCGTGCTTCGAGAGCTTCGAGATCTCCTCCCGGGTGCGGGCCATGTCGCCCCACATCGTCAGCGTCGTCCCGTCCGGGAAGGGGACGTAGTAGTCCGGCTCGAGGATCGAGACGCGATAGCCGTGCTCGGCCAGCCGGAGGTCGCTCACGATCTGCGGCGGCATCAGGCTGACGACGTACGAGGCCGTCGAGATCCGGTAGCCGGGCCACGGCTCCTCGGTGACCGCCGCCCCGCCGAGCGCGGCCCGCTGCTCGAGCACGAGCACGTCGAGCCCGACACGCGCGAGGTACGCAGCACACGCGAGCCCGTTGTGGCCCCCGCCGACGACGATCGCGTCGCGCCCGCGACTCATCGGGCAAGTCTAGGGCTCGGCCTTCGAGGGCTCTCGGCGACGAAGGCTGGAAAGGATCAGGTTCGGAGGGCGTAGAGTCTCGCCATGAGCACCGGGAAGACATTCACCGCCGAGGAGGCTCGGCAGATCGGCGAGCAGATCGGGATCGACTGGGAGACGGCTCCCTTCGACGTCGAGCAGTTCCGGATGGGCATGGACGTCGAGCTCGAGCACGGCGCGCACGATCCCACGACCGACGTGACCGGCGACGACGCGCTTGTCACCGGGAAGATCGCGCTTGCCCACCTGAACGAGTTCCCCGACTACTACACCCGCCTGCAGCGGATGGAAGCCGAGGCAGAGCGCGAGCACGGCGGGTCCGGGTAGCAGTCGAGAACGACCCGCGCTACCCTCCAGTCGAAGCGACCGGGGGAGCTGGCGCTGGTGGAGAGAACAAACCTCGCGGGCCGGGCCGGGCGTTGGAGCGCCGGTCACTGGAAGACCGCGTTCTTCGGCTGGTTGATCTTCGTTGTCGTTGCGGTCTTCCTCGGCAATACCATCGGGGTGAACAAGCTGCTCGACTCGAACGCCGGCGACGGTGAGTCGGGTCGTGCGCAGAAGATCCTCGGCAGCGGCGACTTCAAGGAGCCGGCCTCCGAGTCCGTCCTGATCCAGAACACCCAGCACGTCGCGCGTGACCCCGAGTTCAGGGCCGTGATCAACGACGTCGTCGCGAAGCTCCGTCAGGTGCCCGAAGCGACGGCGATCGTCTCGCCGCTCGACGCGATCTCCAAGAGCCAGGGCCAGGTCTCGAACGACCAGCACTCGGCCCTCGTCCGCTTCGACATCAAGGGCAAGGCCGAGGATGCGCCCGACCACGTCCAAGGCGCGCTCGATGCGGTTGCCGGCGTCCAGAAGGCGCACCCGGACTACATCGTCGAGGAGTTCGGCGAGGGGAGTGCGAACAAGGCGCTCGACAAGACCCTGGGCGAGGACTTCAAGCGCGCAGAGAAGCTGGCCGTCCCCGCGACCCTCGTCATCCTGCTGTTCGCGTTCGGCTCGCTCGTGGCCGCCGGGATTCCCGTGCTGCTCGCCTTCTCGGGCGTCCTCGCGGCAATTGGCCTCTCCGCGCTCCTCAGTCACGCGATCCCGGCCTCGGACGCGACCCAGTCCGTGATCCTGCTCGTCGGAATGGCGGTCGGCGTCGACTATTCGCTCTTCTACCTCAAGCGCGAGCGGGAGGAGCGCGCGCGTGGCCAGTCGCCCCACGACGCACTGTTACGCACGGCCATGACCTCGGGCCAGGCGGTGCTGATCTCCGGCGCGACCGTGCTCTGCGCGATCGCTGGGATGCTCGTCGCCGGCGACCCGACGTTCAAGTCGATCAGCATCGGGACGATGATCGTCGTCGCGGTCGCGATCATCGGCTCGCTCTCGGTTCTCCCGGCGCTGATGCACCGGCTCGGCGACAACATCGAGCGCGGCCGGATCCCGTTCCTGCACCGTGAGGCCTCGGAGGACGGCTCGCGGGCCTGGAACGCGGTGCTGCGGCCGGTCCTGCGCTACCCGTGGCTCTCGGCGCTCATGTCGGCCGGGCTGCTCGTCGCGCTGACGATCCCGGCCTTCCACCTGAGCACGAAGTTCCCGAGTATCACCGACCTGCCGCCGTCGATCCCGATCGTGAAGACCGTCGACCGGGTCGAGAAGGCGTTCCCCGGCTCGCCCGTGCCGATGGTCGTCGTGGTCAAGGGCGACGACCTGAACAGCACGCAGGTGCAGGAGGCGCTCTGGGTCATGCGCGAGCAGGCGCTCAAGACCGGAAAGGTCGCGCTCCCGGTCGACCTGACGATGAACAGCGCGGGCACGATCGCGCGGATCACGATGCCGATCGCCTCGACCGACAGCCGCAGCAAGACGGCCTACGACGCGCTCGCCAGGCTGCGGAACGAGATCATCCCGGCCACGATCGGCGAGGTCCCGGGCGTCGAGGTCGCGGTCGGCGGCGAGACCGCCGGCAACCGTGACTTCAACGACCTGATGCGGACGCACCTGCCGCTCGTGTTCGCGTTCGTGCTCGGGCTCGCGTTCCTGCTGTTGCTGATGACGTTCCGCTCGATCGTGATCCCGATCAAGGCGATCATCCTGAACCTGCTCTCCGTGGGCGCGGCCTACGGGCTCCTGGTACTGACGTTCCAGGGGCACTGGGCAGAAGGCCTGCTCGACTTCAAGTCCAACGGCGGAATCGCGTCGTGGCTGCCGCTGTTCCTGTTCGTGCTGCTGTTCGGGCTCTCGATGGACTACCACGTGTTCATCGTCAGCCGGATCAAGGAGCTGGTCGACCGCGGCATGTCGACCGAGGAGGCGGTCCAGCGCGGGATCGTGACGACCGCGGGGACGGTCACGAGCGCCGCGATCGTGATGGTCGCCGTGTTTGCGATCTTCGGGACGCTGAGGCAGATCGACCTGAAGCAGATGGGCTTCGGCCTCGCCGTCGCGATTCTGCTCGACGCGACGATCGTCCGCGCGGTGCTCCTGCCCTCGACGATGAAGCTGCTCGGCAAGTGGAACTGGTACTTCCCGACCTGGCTCGAGTGGCTCCCGAATCTCTCGGCCGAGGCACAGGTCGCCGACGAGGACGGCATCCCCGCCGAGGCGCAGACCGCGCCGGCCGAGGCGTAAGACACCGAACAGGCGGTCTTGAAATCCCGCCTCGCCTGACCTACAAGGCGTGCGGGGAGGGGTTCACTGAGCGTTCCAGCCTGCGGCCGGGACGCGCTTCCGGCGTCGGACGCGCGGCCTGTCGAGCATCGCGGAAGACGGCCCTCGCGTGCCGTTCTCCTGCTCGTGCTCACGGCGGTCTTCGCACTCGGAGCGGCGCGATCCTCGGCTACGGGCACGAGCGGCAAGGTCTTCGGCGTGAACGACGACAACCTGCGGCACGACTGGAATCCCGCCCGGACGGGAGCGCTCCCGGCGGGCAACCAGGTCGGGGTCTGGATCAACCTCAGTGCCCCGGACCGGGATGTCTGGCAGGTGCCCGACGACCGGAGCGTCCTCGCGCAGGTGCTGGGCAAGCGGTCGGACTGGGCTCGGGATCCAGCGAAGTACGCGCGCGCCGTGCGTGACCTTGTGCTTGCGCACCCGAACATCCGTGAGGTGCAGGTCTGGAACGAGCCCGACCTCTGCTCGTTTCCGTGTGCGCGGCGAACCGAAGAGTCCGCGATCCGTTTCCGCGGTCGGGCCGCCATGCACTACCTGGACTTCCTCTCGGCGACGTATGACGCAGTGCACCCGCTCGGCGTGACGGTGCTCGGCTTCGGCTTAAGCTCGAACATCGACGACCGCTGGACGCCTGAGCGCGTCGCCCGCCAGATCAGGCGCTGGTACGCGCTCCACGGGAGCCGGGTCGCGTTCGGCCGGGGGCTCGAGGCCGGGGAGCGGATCAGCGTGAGATGGATCCAGAGCCGCTACCGGCGCCCGATCATGGACGGCTTCGCCTACCACCCGTACTGCAAGTGGCAGCCGCGGTACACCCACCGCGTGTACCGCGCGCTGAGGCGCCTCCACCTTCCCGGCGGGACCCCGCAGATCTGGTGGACCGAGTCGGGCACGACGCAGACGACAAGTGCCCAGGTGCCTGACTGCGCCAAGGGAACCGAGGCCGACCAGGTGCAGCGGTTGACGGCTCTCCTCGCCCAGGCGCATGCGAATGCGCACATCGCCGGGATGTTCAACTTCCTCCTCAACGACACCGTCGGGGACACGAACTTCCGGACAGGCTTCTTCCGGTTCGACGGAGTCGTCAAGCCTGCGCTCGCGGTCTGGGTGCGCGAGACGGGCTCGCAGCCCTAGCCGCTTGCGCCCGGAAGCTCGACCCGCTCGATCACGACGGCCTCGCGCGGCTTGTCCTGCGAGTCGGTCGGGACCATCGAGATCTTGTCGGCGACCTCGATCCCGTCGGTGACGCGGCCGAAGACCGTGTGCTTGCCGTCGAGCCATGAGGCTGCGCTCGTGGTGACGATGAAGAACTGGCTCCCGTTCGAGTTCGGGCCCGCATTCGCCATTGCGAGCGCGCCCCGCTCGACCTTGTGGTCGTTGATCTCGTCCTCGAACGAGTAGCCGGGGCCGCCGGTGCCGGTGCCGGTCGGGTCGCCTCCCTGGATCATGAAGTCCGGGATCACGCGGTGGAAGACGACGCCGTCGTAGAAGCCGTCTCGCGCCAGCTTGACGAAGTTGTCGACGGTCTTCGGCGCGTCCGCGTCGAAGAGCTCGACCGCGATCGCGCCGTGGTTGGTGTGAAGGGTGGCGTTGGTCATAGGGCCAAGACTACGGATCTAGGGCGCAAATCGAGTCAGTAGGAGCGCGATCCCAAGATTCGCGGCGAAGCCGGCGGCCGCGAGCGGAGGGCGGCGCAGCCAGGCGGGGCCCTCGCCGAGCGCCCAGAAGATCGGGAACGCGTACAGGCTCTGGCGGCCGAAGCTGTGCATCAGCCCGGAGCCGAGCAGCGTTGCGACGACGAACGTCGCGTACGCGGCCCAGGGCCGGTAGGCGGGGCCCAGCCGCCAGAGGACGACGAGCAGCGGGAGGATCAGCGCGCAGCGCACGCTGTCGACGAACGTGGCGAGGCTCGTCGTCGCGGCGAGGAGCACCGGGACCGCGCAGACGTAGGCCACTGCGACCGTCCAGAGCAGGCCCAGGCGGCGGTAGGCGAGCACGACGAGCACGGCGGCCACGGCCAGCAGCACGACGGCGAGCGCGGCGTGTGGCCAGGTCCGGTCCCAGACGTGTCTCGCCCAGGTGCCGATCCCCGTGGGGCCCGAGCGCCCCCAGAGCTTCTGTGCGTCGAAGAACGCCGACGCGTCGCCGCTGCGGGTCCAGAAGACGACCTCGACCGCAACGGCGGCCGCGACCGGTGCCACGGCGGCGAGCCAGTAGGACAGACCACGCCCTCTGGCCAGAAGCGCGAGCGGGAGCGCGATCACGAGGCCGGTCGGGCGGAGCATCGCCGCCGCCGCTCCGAGCGGGACCGCCGCGAGCGGTTGGCGGCGCAGGACGAGCGCGCCTGCCCAGGCCGCACAGGCGAGGGCGAGCCCGTCGGGGTAGGCGAGCAACAGCGCGAACGAGCCCGGCCAGCAGGCGAGCGCGACTGCCGCCTGGCGCGGCCGCTTTGCCGGGCTTCCCGCGGCGACGCCGAGGAACGCGAGCCCGCTCGCGAGCAGCGCGATCGCCCCCGCCCATTGCCAGTCCGGGATCGAGCCCGAGGCCCGGATCAGCCAGGGCCAGAGCGGGAAGAACGCGTACCGCTGGCTGACGACCGAGCCGTAGCCGTGGCTGGCGATCGCCTCGTACCAGCCGAAGTCCCACGAGAAGAAGGGGAACAGCGAGGCCCCGGGAGCGCCCTTGCTCCGGTCGTAGGCGCCTGCGGCGATCCCGATCGCCACCGTGACCACGATCGCCCCGGCCCACGCGGCCCAGACCGCCAGCACTGCGTAGGGCCAGTTCCACGCGTCGAGGCGGCTCCGGCCCTGCACTGGGCGGAGAGTCTATGGCGCGAGGTTCAGGCCGCGGGAATCTCGGTGTCGCTGCCGAGCTGCTTCTGCCACCAGTCCGACTCGCGACGTTGGATCTCCGACTGTGCCTTGGCCACGTAGGCGGCGAGCTCGGTCTCCTGCTTGCCGAGGCGCTCCTCGAGCTCCGCGAGCATCGCCTCGCGCCGCTCGAGCCGGTCGGTCCGGATCTCGACGTCGGCCTCGAGGCCCGCCTCGCGCAGCTCCAGGTCGGCCTCGCGCTCGTCGAGCTCCTTGAGCCGGTCGCGAATCGTCTCCTCCATCGAGCCGAGCCGCTTCTCGCGCCGGTCTGTCCGCTGCTTCTGCGAGTCCGTGACCGACTCGTAGCTCGAGAGCTCGGCCTCGCGCGCGGTGAGCTCCTGCTCCAGGGTGCTCAGCCGCGTGTTCCACTCCTCGAGGTCGCGGCCCTTGTTGGCGTCGGCCTCCTGGTGGGCGAGCGCGGCCTGGAGCCGGTGCAGGTCGGCCTCCTGGGCGATCAGCTCGGTCTCGCGCCGGTCGAGCTCCGCCAGACGTGCGTCGGCGTTCTCGGCGACGCGGGACTTCTCGGAGAGCTCGTGCTCGTACTTGTCGGCGTCGGTCCGCATGCGCTCCTGCTTCATGAGCAGCTCGGCCTCGCGCTCGCCGAGTGCCTCGTCCTTGGCGGCCAGGCGCGCGGCCTCCTTCTTGATGTCGGCCTCGCGCGTGCCCTGCTTGCGCTCCCGCTCGGCGAGCGCCTTTTCCTGGAGGCGCAGCTCGTTCTCGCGCGTGTCGTACGCGCGCTCGCGGGCCTGGAGCCGAACCTCGGTTGCCTGCTCGCGCGTTGCGAGCTCGCTCTCCTTGCGCTCGATCTTCTTCTCGCGGTCGGTGAGGTTGGAGAGCTGCTTGTTCAGGCCGGCTGCGGACTTCTCGCGCTCGCGCTCGACGTTCGTGAGCTCGCGCATGCGCGCATCGGCCTGCTGCTGCCGCTCGACTGCGAGCTGGTGCTCTGCGGCCAGCTCCGCCTGGAGGTCGGCGATCCTGGCGTGCTCGGTCTCGATCACCTCGCGCTGGTCCCGCACGCGGCGCTCGCGCTCCTCCAGCTCGACCTCGAACTCGGCGAGCTTGGCCTCGCGCTCGTCCAGCGCCGAGCTCCGGTGGGCCAGCTCCTTGCCTGCGCTGACCTCGCCCTCGTGCGCCGAAGCCTGGTGCTCAAGCTCCTTGCGGAGCGAGGCCTCGCGCCTCTGCGCGGCCTCGAGCTCGGCCATGAGCGATGCGACGTCCTCGGAGACGGAGTCCCCCGGAGTGGCCGGGGCGGCGGCGGCCTCGACGTTCTCGGCCGGTGCCTCCGGAGCGTCGGCCCGCCTACGCTGGAGCTGCGCGCGCAGGCCGGTGCCGAAGCCCTTCTCGGTGTCTGCTGCGTGGCTGTCGGGTTTGTCGGGCATCGTCGCCTCCGGTCCGGAGTTAGAAGATCTTCGAGAGGTTGAGGAACGCCGGCCCGAGGATGACCAGGAACATGGCCGGGAAGATGAAGAGGACGGTCGGGAACAGCATCTTGATCGGCGCCTTCATCGCCTTCTCCTCGGCTGCGGCCTGCCGCTTGAGGCGGCTGTCCGTCGCCTGCACGCGCAGGATCCGGCCGAGCGAGATTCCGAGCTGATCGGCCTGGATGATGGCGCGGACGAACGAGCTCAGCTCCTGCGTGCCGGCGCGCGCGGAGAGCTTCTTCAGCGCGTCCTGGCGCGACTCGCCGATGCGGATCTCGCTGAGCGTCAGCGCGAACTCGTCGGCCAGCGGGCCGGCCATGTGCTCGGTCAGCTTGACGATCGCGCCGTCGAAGCCCATGCCCGCCTCGACGCTCACGGCCATCAGGTCGAGCGCGTCGGGAAGCTCGGCGCGGATCCGCTCCTTGCGGGCGCGCGCCTTGTGCGAGACGAAGAAGTCCGGAGCGATGAAGCCGAAGCCGGCCATGGCGATGGCGAAGAGGAGCACGCCGCCGGGGCCGGTGATCGCGCCGCCGAAGAACGCGCCCGCGACGACGCCGATGATCGAGAGGCCGGACTTGAAGGCAAGGAATGTGTTCGGCGAGATCGAGAGCCCTGCGGCCAGAAGCCGCGTGCTGACGCCGTCGACCGTCGTCTTCGGGTGCAGCCTCAGCGTCCACTTCGCAAGCCGGTTCCCGAGCGGGTTGAGCACGCGCTCGGTGAACGGCTTCGGCGCATTCGCGAGCTGGGTGCGGAACGCGCCGTAGCGCGCGGCGCGGCGCATCGAGACGCGCCGCTCGCGGGCCGGGAGCGTGACCGCGTCGCCGATGAAGTAGGCGGCCGCAGCAAGGCAGCCGAGCGCGAGCGCGAGCACGATCAGCATCAGTTGACCTCCAGGTGCTGGCAGAGAGTTGTCGGTGTGGGCTGGTGGCTCATCGGAGTCATCCCTTGAACTGAACGAGTCGTCTCAGGAGCAGCGAGCCGAACGCCATCATGACCAGGCCGATCATGATCAGCTTGTGGCCCGTCGGGGTGTGGTAGAGCGGGTCCATGTAGCTGGGGTTCATGACGGTGATCGCGATCGCGATGAAGAACGGCAGGCCGATCAGCACGTAGGCCGATGCGCGGCCCATCGCGGTCAGGCCCTTGATCTTGCGGGCGAACTGCTGCCGCTGGCGCACCGTGTCGGCGACCATGTCGAACAGCCCGGCGAGGCTGCCGCCGACCTGGCGCTGGATCGTCACGGCGGTGATCACGAACGAGAAGTTCTTCGAGCCGATCCGCTCTGCCGTCTCGGCGAGCGCGTCGTCCATCGGGCGCCCGAGCCGCGTGTCGGCGATGACGCGGCCGAGCTCCTTGCTAGCAGGCTCGTGGCCCTCTTCGACGATCGTCTGGATGCCCTGTTTGAAGCTGTGGCCGGCCTTGAGCGATGCGGCCATCGTGACGAGCAGGTCCGGAAGCTGATCCTCGAACATATTCATCCGGCGCTTCGCCTTGAAGCTCACCCACGCGTACGGAATGAACGCGCCGATGCCCAGGGCGATCAGCAGGCCGATCGACGAGCGCCCGCTGAGCAGCGCGAGGAACATGACCAGGAACCCGCAGCCGGCCATCAGGTAGACGAACTCGACGGTGCGCAGCGGGATGTCCGCCCGATCGAGCTTGAGGGTCAGCTTCTTCCAGACGACGCGGTGCGCGAACGCCTGCTCGGTCGCACGGAAGAGGCCCGCGAACGCGGCGAGGCGCTCGCCCTTCTCGCGCCTGCGCCGGCGATTCCTGCCGCCTTCGACGTGCGGGGCCAGCCGGACCTTGACCCAGGAGCCTTTCGTCCCGGTCAGCACGAATCCGACCGCGCTGAGCACGAGGAACGCGACGAGCAGCGCGAGCACGAGCCCGCCCATCGGCGAGTAGAAGCGGGGAGGGAAGGCCATTCGAGCCCGAATCGGCGGGCGCGAGGCTTCCCGGAACCGTCAGGTTGGTCGAGGCCGCGCCTTCCGGATCGAGCGCGACGCGGAGGTGCAGCGCTTCGCCCGGACGCGCGGCGGTGACGTACTCGATCCGCCAGGTGCGGCGAAGCTCGGAGGAGATCGAGGAGTAGATCCCCGAGATCGCGGAGCTGGTCGCCGCGCTGTGGTAGTTGCCGCCGGTCGCGCTGGCCATCTGCTCGAGCGGCCCGCGGGTTGCGGCCGACGCGCCGACGCCGATCGGGTAGACGATCACGCCGGCTTTCTTGGCCGTCGCGATCGCGTCCGTCAGCGACGTCTGGCTGGAGACGTCCTGCCCGTCCGTGAGCAGGACGACCACGCGTGCGCGGTCTCCCTCGCCGGACAGCATCTTGGTCGAGAGCGCGAGGGCGTCGTAGAGCGCGGTGCCCGACTTGGTGTCGTTCGACATCGTCCGGAGCGAGTCGTCGGCGTCGATCGTCGACGACGAGAACCCCGTCAGCTTCACGGCCTTGTTCCCGAAGACGACGACCGCGACGCGGTCGGAGCCCGCCTTGTCGGCGACGAACGCGCGTGCGCCGTCGACGGCCGCGGCGAGCTTGTCGCCTGCCATCGACTGCGAGCGGTCGACGGCGACGACGACGCTCTTGGACGAGGCGAGGTTCTGCAGGCTCAGGTCGACGACCTTGCGGCCGTTCTCGCTCAGCGTCGGAGCCTGGTCCGAGGCGACCGGGGCGACGAGCGTCGCGCGGATCGTCGGGTAGCCGCTCGCGTCGACTCCACGGAGCGTGACGGCTGCGTCAGCGGACAGCGGCGCGAGCAGGGCCGCGACCGCCAGTAGTACGAGGATCCGAGGCAGCCGCCGGCGACTGGGCGTCGGCGGGCGGTTCACTCGAACCCGCCGTAGCTCGCGGCTGCGAAGTTCGGCCGGAACGTGCTCGTGTCGCTGAAGAACGTCGGCGGCAGCTGGACGCCGTTCGCCGCCATCTTCTCGAGGAAGTGCGGCTTGAGCCCGGTGCTCTCGAGCGGGTTCAGGAGCCTGACCGGCTTGCCTTGCTCGCCGCTGTCCTCGTCGGGCGGGCGCGCGACGAAGATGTCCTGGAGCGTGATCACGTCCGACTCCATCCGCAGCACCTCGGTGATGTGGGTGAGGCGGCGCGAGCCGTCGACGAGGCGCGAGATCTGCACGAGCAGGTCGAACGCGCTCGCGATCTGCTCGCGGATCGCCCGGTGCGGGAGCTCGACGCCCGCGGTCATCACCAGGGTCTCGAGACGCGCAAGGGCGTCGCGCGGGGAGTTCGCGTGGATCGTGGTCAGCGAGCCTTCGTGGCCCGTGTTCATCGCCTGGAGCATGTCCAGGGTCTCGGGGCCGCGGACCTCGCCGACGATGATCCGGTCGGGGCGCATACGGAGGGCGTTGCGGACGAGCTCGCGGATCCGGATCTCGCCCTCGCCCTCGATGTTCGGCGGGCGTGCCTCGAGCGTGATCACGTGCTGCTGCTGGAGCTGGAGCTCGGCCGCGTCCTCGATGGTGACGATGCGCTCGTCGTCGGGGACGTAGGCGGAGAGCGCGTTCAGCGTGGTCGTCTTACCGGTGCCGGTACCTCCGGAGATCAGCACGTTGAGCTTCCCGCGAACGCAGGCGGAGAGGAACGACGCCGCCTCCGGCGAGACCGAGCCGAACGCGATCAGGTCGTCCATCGTGTACGGGTCGCGCGAGAACTTCCGGATCGTGAGCGTCGGCCCGCGCAGCGAGAGCGGCGGGATGATCGCGTTCACACGGCTGCCGTCGGGGAGACGGGCGTCGACCATCGGCGAGGCCTCGTCCACGCGCCGGCCGATCTGCGACACGATCTTGTCGATGATCCGGAGCAGGTGGGCGTTGTCGACGAAGGTCGCGTCGGAGCGCTCGATCTTGCCCTTGCGCTCGACGTAGACGCGGTCGTGGTTGTTGACCATGACTTCCGTGACCGAGTCGTCCCGGAGGAGCGGCTCGAGAGGCCCGTAGCCCAGGATGTCGTCGGTCAGCTCGCGGGTGACCTGGCGCCGCTCTTCACGCGTGAGCGGAGTGCGGTCGAGGGCGAGCTGCTCGGTGACGACCCGGAGGACCTTCTCCGCGATGTCCTCGTCGGACGTGCCGCCCTCCGCCTTGCCGGCCGAGAACAGCTGCGGGCCGAGCTTGGCGATGCAGGCGTGGTGGATGCGGGTCTTGAGCTCGGCGTACGGGTCCGGGCGCTTCTCGGGCGTCTCGGGCTGCTGGCCCGCGAGCGCGTCGAGGGCGTCCGGCGTCTGCCCGTTGGTCGAGCCGTTCTGTCGCTGGAGTCGATCGTGGAGGCCCACCGTCAGCTCCTAGACAACGTCGCGAGGAAGCTCTTCTTCTGCTTTGCCGCGGCCTGGGCAGCCACGAGCTGCTTGCCCATCGCGCGGATGGCGCGGGAGAAGTCGGCCTTCGAGTCGGCGAGCACCGCGGGGTTGCCGCGGTTGACCGACACCGGCACGGTGCGGTCGCTCGGGATCTCGTAGGTGATCTCACGCTCGAGCGCCGCCTCGACCTCCTTCGGCTTCATCCCGACCTTGGAGTTGGCCCGGTTGAGCACGAGCTTGATCCGGTCGGGCGGGAAGGAGAGCAGGTCGAGCGTCTGCAGGCTGAGGCGGACGTTCTTCAGCGTCGGAACGTCGAGCCCGCAGAGGAGCAGGAGCTCGTCGGTGCGGTCGAGGGTGGCCAGCATCGGCCCGTGGAAGAACGGCGAGGTGTCGACGACGATCACGTCGTACGACTCACGCGCGACCTCCAGGAGCCGGGCCAGCTTGGCCTCGGTCACGAGCTCGGCGTCCTCGGGGCGAAGCGGCGCCGGCAGCACGTCCAGCCCGGAGGCGTGACGCGTGGTGTAGCCGGCCAGCTTCTCCGAGTCGAGCTCGCCCGGAGCGGTGACGAGGTCGTAGATCGTCTTCTCCGGCTCGATCCCGAGCATGATCGCTGCGTCTCCGAACTGGAGATCGAGGTCGAGCAGGAGCGCCCGCTTGCCCCAGTGCTTCGCGAGCGAGGCGCCGAGGTTGGTCGCGGTCACGGTCTTGCCCGTCCCGCCCTTGGGCGAGAACACCGTCACGAGCCGGCCGTGCCTGCGCTGCGGGCCGCTGAGGCGCTTGCCCGTGTGGCCGGCCTTCCGGATCGAGAAGACGACGTTGTCGGTCATCTGCGGCAAGAGCAGGACGTCGGCGACGTCGTGCTCCAGCGCTTCCTCGAGCAGCGCCGGGGAGCCGTTCGAGGAGAGGAGGATGAGCGGTGCCCGCGTGTGCTCGCGGATCGCCGCGATCTCGTTCACCGGCAGCGTCGCCGAGCGCGTTGCGTGCAGGACGACCTGCAGGTGCCCGCCGGTCAGCTTCGACGCTCCCTCGATCACCGACTCGGACGAGCCGACGAGCTCGACCTCCGGGTGATTGGCGAGGGCGTCGCGCAGATCCGGCAACCCGTCGCAGTCGCCCGTGACGAAGATGCGGGCGCGCTCGCGGGTCGGAGTCTTCTGTCTGTGTCTCTTCGAGCATTACGATCCTCCTCCGAAGACGCCGGAGTAGCGGTGGAGCTGCGACGAGCTGAGCCCGTCCTTGAGCACCGAGTCCAGCGTGGTGACGCTCTCCGGGCTGTCGGCCGCGTGAACCACCGGCCTGAGCTGGAGCGACCAGCCGGAGCCACTGCCTCCGTTGCTGCCCGTCTGGGATACGGTGAACAGAAGCTTCTGCGCCTGGCGGTCGGTCACCGCGAGCAGGACGGAGAAGTTGCTGTTGAGGTTGTTCGTGAGCTTGCTGCCCACTGCGGGGCCCTCCGGCGCCTTGAGCACCTGGAGGTCGCGCAGCACGACGCGGCTGGCGAAGAACGTGTCGCCGGTCGTCGAGTTGGCCCGGTGGTACTTGAACGTGGCCACCACGTCGACGTGGTCGTTGTCGCTGAGCGTGCCGGCAAGGGTCTGGTTGGCGTCGCCCTGAACCTGGACGGCGCGCATCGTGCCCTTCAGGTCGGCCCTGACGCCGTTCTCGGCGACCGGGTTGAACCGGCGGGTGGTGATCTGCTCACCCTGCAGCGTCTGCTGGGTGGCGACGAGGCTGGCGATCTGGTCCGGGCTGGTGATCGCGCCCGGGACGACGCTGCGCCTCGGCACGTCGACGCGGGTCAGCATGTGGGCCGCGTCCGTGCCCGGGGTTCCTTCCGGAATGTCCGCCTTGGCAACGAGCACCGTGACGTGGTCCTCGCTGCGCTGAACGTGCCGCTTGTAGCTCGTCACGTAGAAGCTCGTGAGGATTGCGGCCACGGCCGCGAGGGCGACCGCGATCATGATGTTTCTAGCTCGATATGCCATGGCTCCGTTTCTCTCTCGGTTTGTCGGTTGGTTTTGCGGCTGGCTTTACAAATTGTTTGCCGGGTCGAACGCCGAGCGGCGCAGCTATTCCACGCGCTCCGTTGTCGTGCTCGTCAGTACGCCGTTCTTCACGACCACCCCGAAGAGGCGAATCGAGTACGGATACGAGGCGCTGACGCGGACGTCCGATCCGGCGAGCCAGGTCGAGCTCACCGAGACGCTGAGGTCACTCTGCTTCAGATCGGACGCGGAACTGCGGACCGCGGTGACGACCGCGCTCGTCGGGTTGGGCAGCTGTCGCGAGACGGCGCCCTTTCGTGCGCCGGCACGCGTCGCGTCCGTGAGTGTTACGTAGCTGTTGAAGACGATCCCGAACTGGATCACGGCAAACAGCAGGAGGACGAGGATCGGGAGGGCGAGCGCGAACTCGGTCAGCGACTGGCCCTTTTCCGATCGAAGCTGAATTTTGCGGCGAATGTCTGTCACGGGGTCTGCATTTCCTGTGGCTAGAAGGGGTGGGCCCCCTCCGAAGAAGGGGCCCCTTTCGGAGAAACTTGCCTGCCTAGGGCAGGATGTTCGCAACGCTCTCGATCGCGTTCCGCACGTTGTCGGAGAGAAGCGTGATCGCTCCGATCACGGCCAGGGTGATGACGGCGAGCACGACTCCGTACTCGGCCATGGTCTGGCCCTCCTCGCGCCGGCGCAGTGAATCGGCGGCGGCCTGCACGTAGGTGTAGAGCTTCAGCATCTGGGTCACCTCCTCTCTCACTTCATCGCGCACGCCAGCGCGTGCGGCCTGCCCACGGGGAAGGTCCGGGGATGTCGTCGTAGGCCGGTAAGGAGCCTGTTGATCCTGCGGGCGATTCGTTTAGTCACGCCGGAGACACCTCCGAAATTCACTTGGCGTGGCCGCGCCGCCTGAATGGCTCAAGATGCGCGGTTCATCGGTTCCGTCGAGCGGCCCTACCTATCCCTCGAATTGGTGATTTCCCCGGGACATCCCTCGAACGGGGGAGGGCCACCCGGCTGAGTGGCTCGATATGGCTCAAGTCCGCTGGATGGTCGGCGGACCTCAAGAGATCCGCGCCGAATGGCGGCCCTCGGCGCCCGACCAAACGGGAGCAAAGGCATGCCACGACGGAACTCTCTGACCAGGCGACTTCTCCGCCACCTCCTCCTCATCTCGCTGGCGAGCTGCCTCCTGGCGGTGTTCGGCCGGGGCTGGGACGAGTGGGACGAAGACGAAGACCCGAAGCCGCAGAAGCCGGCGCCGAACGCCGAGCCCGTCCGCAAGAGCAAGGGACGGCGCTTCGCAACCGCATTCACGTTCAGCGCCCTGTTCTTTGCCGGGCTGGCCCTCTCGGCCGGCGCGGGCAACAGCGTTCGCGCGCTGCTCGAGGACGGGACCACCGACGCCGCGTCCACGAGCACCGAGACGGACACGACGGGCACCACCACCGACCAGGCACCCATGGCCGTCGTCCACGCGACGAAGCTGCAGGCCCGCGAGGCCGCTCCGGCCGCAGCGTCGAAGCTGCTGACCGCGAAGGCCGTCGCCACCCGGGGCGCGTCCGTCGGCAACCTCCGGGCAGTCGACCGCGCAGACAAGCAGCCGGCCGTGAAGCACGAGACCGGCCAGCGCTCACATCCCAAGGCGAAGCACCAGAAGCTGCACAAGCAGGCCACGCCGAAGCAGCCGCTCGACGTCGAGGCAAGCCTCCCGGGCGCAACGGTCTGGCTGTACCAGGACTCGCCCGACCCCACGCCCCCGGCCGCACGCCTCCGCCTTCGCTTCGCTCGCGATCTCGTGAAGTTCTCGCGGCAGGCGCAGGTCGACTGGGCGTTCGTCCTGGCCGTGCTCCGCACCCAGGGCCACAACGGACGGGTTCCCGCCTCGCGCGCGAACCTGAAGGCGCTGGCACTCCATCTCGGATCGCTCGGCGGTCGCCCGAACAGCTGGGCAGTCGCGCTGTCGTACTCGAGCGACACGGCCTTCGCCGACCGCACGGTGGCGCTCCGCCACTACTACCGCGCGGTCGGGATGGCGAGCCTCGTCTACGGGCTCCGGTCGCAGAAGAAGGATCTCGAGGACCGCGTGCTGCACGACGACCGCATCCAGATCTACTCCGGCGGTCGCCACGACATCGCAACGCACCGTGTCGACGTCCGTGTCCTCGCGGCGATGCTCTACCTCGCCGGGACCTACGGCGAGGTCACGGTCTCGTGCCTGATCAGCGGGCACCACCTCTACGCCAGGCCGGGTCACATCTCGGCGCACATCTACGGCCGCGCTATGGACATCGCGGCGCTCGGAAACGTGTCCATGTTCGGGCACCAGCAGCCGGGCGGCGTGACCGAGCGGGCCGTTCGGGCCCTCCTGATGCTCCCGGGGAGGATGCTTCCGGCGCAGGTGATCTCGCTGCTCGGGCTCGGCGGGCCTTCCTTCCCGCTGGCCAACCACTACGACCACATCCACGTGGGGTACTAGTGCCGCACGATTTGCCCCAGTTCGCGCTCGCGAGTGACGACGGAACCGTCGTCTGCGAACGGTGTCTCCTCGCGGAGACGCCGTTCGCGCGCGTGCGCGGCCTGCTCGGCAGGCGCGGCCTGCCGGCCGGGGAGGGACTCCTGCTCCGGCCGGCGGCCTCGATTCACACGGCGTTCATGCGCTTCGCGATCGACGTTGTCTTCCTCGATCGCTCCGACCGCGTGGTCAAGGTCGCCCCGACCATGAAACCGTGGCGCCTGACCTCGTGCCGCAAGGCGCGCGCGGCGCTCGAGCTTCCGGCAGGCGAGGCCTCTCGCCGCGGCATCCAGCCCGGCGTCTCGCTGACGCGGATCTGGCCGAAGCCGGCCGTCTGACCGGACACAAGTAACAGACTGTTGCTAAGTGTTTGACGGCGCGGGTCGCGGCGCGCCATGGTTTCCCGCGTGGACCCGGCCTCGGCCAGCGCCGTCGCGGAGCGGGCGCGCACGGAGAACTTCCCCGTCGCGTCGCTGATCTTCCCGCGCGCGGTGAGGCCGCACCTGCGCGCGATCTACGGGTTCGCGCGGCTCGTCGACATCCTCGGCGACGAGTTCGAGGCCAACCGGCCGGACGGCACGAGACGCTCGTCTGCCCAAGAGTGTGTGTCAGCCGGAGACCCGGGCAGAGCCCGCGTCTCCTCTGAAGCGACGTCGACAAGCGACGTCGTAGCCGATCGGCTCGAGGCGCTCGACGAGCTGGAGGGCGAGCTCGCCGCCTGCTACGACGGCGAGCCGGACTGGGCGGTGATGCGCCAGCTGCAGCCGACGATTCGTGCGTACGACCTCCCGCGCGAGCCGTTTCTGCGCCTGATCGAGGCGAACCGGATGGATCAGCGGATCTCGGAGTACGAGACCTGGGCCGACCTCAAGGGCTACTGCATTCACTCGGCCGACCCCGTAGGCCGGCTCGTACTCGGGGTGCTCGACCGGTACGAGGCCGACCTGATCGCGCTCTCCGACGATGTCTGCACGGGCCTCCAGCTCGTCAACTTCCTCCAGGACGTTCCGCGCGACCTCGCGCTCGGGCGCGTCTACCTGCCGGCCGAGGACCGTCGGGGGTTCGGCGTGACCGAGCTCGACGGGCCGAACGAGCCGCTTCGCCGCCTGCTCGTCTTCGAGGCCGAGCGGGCGCGTGGCCTGCTCGCGTCGGGCGAGGACCTGCGGCGTGCGCTCGGCGGGCGCATCGGCCTGGCGGTCGCCCTGTTCGCCCGCGGCGGGCTCGCGGCCCTCGCGGCCCTGGACCGGGCCGAGTGGGACATCTTCAACGGGCGGCCGCGCCCGTCGCGCGCGCGGCTGGCGCTCGCGGTGATCCGGTGAACGTCGATGCCGCGTACGCGGAGGTCGAGCGGATTACCCGCCGCGAGGCTCGCAACTTCGCGTACGGGATCATGGTGCTCCCGCGACCGAAGCGGCGCGCGATCGCCGCCATCTACGCGTTCGCACGGCTCGTGGACGACATCGCCGACGGCGAGCTCGCCGACCTGGAGAAGCGCGCAGGCCTCGAGGAGCTGCACGCGGCGCTCGACTCGACGCCGGACGACGCGGTGTTCGTCGCGCTCGCGGACGCGCGCTCCCGCTACCCGATTCCCGTCCAGGCGCTGCACGACCTCGTCGACGGCGGCCTCCAGGACACGGAGCAGCGGCGCTACGCCGACTTCGAGTCGCTGCACGGGTACTGCAGGCACGTCGCGGGCGCGGTTGGCGTCGCGTGCGTCGCCGTCTACGGTTCGGACGAGGTCGAGCGCGCGGAGACCCTCGGCGTCGCGCTCCAGCTGATCAACATCATCCGGGACGTCCGCGAGGACTGGGGGCTCGGCCGCGTCTATCTCCCGCAGGACGAGCTCGCGGCCTACGGCGTCTCCGAGGACGACATCGCAGCCGGGCGCGTCACGCCCGAATGGCAGGCGCTGCTCGGGTTCCAGGCCGCGCGGGCGCGCGCGTACCTCGAGGACGGGCTCACGCTGCTTCCGTCACTCGACGGTCGCAGCGCCGCCTGCGTCGGCACGTTCGCGGGCCTCTACCGTGCGACACTTGACCGCATCGAAGCTCGTGGATTCGACGTGTTCGACGGCTCCCTGCGGCTCTCGCCGCTGACCAAGCTGCGCATCGTCGGAGCGGGGCTGCTCCGATGAGAGCAGCGGTCGTGGGAGGAGGGCTCGCCGGCCTGAGCGCGGCTCTCGAGCTGGTCGACGCCGGCCACGAGGTGACGCTGTACGAGGCGCGGCCGACGCTCGGAGGCGCGGTCCAGACCCTGCCGAGGCGCGAGGGCGATCCCGAGCCGCCGCCGGACAACGGGCAGCACATCGCGCTCGGCTGTTTCACCGAGTACCTGCGCTTCCTCGCGCGGATCGGCGAGAGCGGCTCGGTCCGGCGCCAGCCGCTCGAGCTGACCGTGATCGACGAGCACGGGCGGATGGCCGAGATCAAGCGCTCCGGCCCCGCCCTGCTGCGGTACCGGCACATCTCGCTCGGCGAGCGCGTGCGGGTCGTCAAGGCGCTCGTGCACTGGAGCAAGAGCACGCGCGCGCAGACCTTCGGGGCCGAGCTTCGCGCGCGTGGGCAGTCGGAGCGCGCGGTCGAGCGCTTCTGGGACGTCTTCATCCGGCCGGCGCTCAACCTGCGGGCCGACGAGGCGAGCGCGGAGGCGGGCGTTTTCACCGTCAAGACCGCGCTCCTGGGCTCGAAGGGGGATTCCGACCTCGTCCTGCCGGTCCGCCCGCTCGGGGAGATGCACGGCGAAGCCGCGCACCGGGCGCTCGAGGCCGCGGGCGCGACCATCGAGACCGGCACTCGCGTCACCAGCCTCGACACCCTCGACGCGGACGCGATCGTCGTGGCCGTCCCGCCCGCCGAGTCCGCCCGCCTGCTCGGCGAGCCGGATCCGGAGCTCGAGGACTCCCCGATCGTGAGCGTGCACCTGCTCTTCGACCGCCGGCTGCTGCGCCAACCGCTTGCCGCGCTCCTCGGCAGCTCCGCTCACTGGCTCTTCGACCGCGGCCTGCTGACCGGGCACGAGCCGGAGCAGGGCCAGTATTTGACAGTCGTCTCCTCCGGCGCGCCCGAGCTGGAGGCGCTCCGGGGCCGCGAGCTCGTCGACCTGATCGCGGGCTCCGTGACCGAGCGCCTCGGCCCGGCCGAGCTGCTCTGGTCCCGCGTCAGCCGCGAGCCCGCGGCCACGATCGCGGTCCGTCCGGGTACCGAAGCACGGCGCCGGGGGCCGCAGACGGGCCGCGCGAACATCACGCGCGCGGGCGCCTGGACCGCCACGGGCTGGCCGCCCACCATGGAGGGAGCCGTCAGAAGCGGTCGCGCGGCCGCCCGCGCGCTGGCAAGCTCACGGGAGGAGGTGGCCGCGTGACGCTCGCAACCCAGGGGATCGAGACGCGCATCGACTCGGCGATCGACGCCGCGACCGACCGCCTGCTCGCGCTGCAGCACCCCGACGGCTGGTGGGTCGGCGAGCTCGAGTCGAACGCGACGATGGTTGCGCAGCACCTCTTCTGGCACCACGTCCTCGGCCTGCGTACGCCCGAGCTCGACCGCAAGATCGCGAACGAGCTCCTGGCGCGGCAGCGCGACGACGGCACCTGGTCGATCTGGTTCGACGGCCCGCCCGACCTGTCGACGTCCGTCGAGGCGTACACCGCGTTGAAGCTCGCGGGCATCGACCCGGGCCCGAAGGCGCGCGACTACATCCGCTCCCGCGGGGGTATCCCGCGAACACGGATCTTCACGAAGTGCTTCCTCGCCCTCCTAGGGCAGTGGCCGTGGCAGCGGATCACGCCGATCCCGGTCGGGCTCGTCCTGCTTCCGCCCCGAGCGCCGTTCTCGATCTACAACTTCGCCTGCTGGGCGCGGGGCACCTTCGTCCCGCTCGCCGCCTGCCGCGCCCTTCGGCCCGTTCGCGGTTCGGACATCGACCTGCGCGAGATCGGCGCGCGGCCCGGGAAGAGAAAGGCGCCCCCGCGGTTCTCGCGCGTGAGGCGGGCTGCGATCGCCGAGGCCGAGCGCTGGGTGCGCGAGCACCAGGAGGCGGACGGCTCCTGGGGCGGGATCCAGCCTCCGTGGGTCTGGTCGATCCTCATGCTTGCCGCACTCGGGCACGGCTTCGAGGACGAGACGCTCAGGCGCGCGGTCGAGGGCTGGGAGGGCTTCACGATCGACGAGGACGACCGGCTCCGCCCCGAGGCCTGTCAGTCGCCCGTCTGGGACACGGGACTGGCAACGCTGGCGCTGCGCGACTCCGGCCTCGGGCCTGAGCATCCTGCGCTCGTCCGCGCTGCCGACTGGCTGATCGGCGAGGAGGTCACGGTTCCGGGCGACTGGTCCGTGCGCAAACCCGACCTCGCCCCGGGCGGCTGGGCGTTCGAGTTCCAGAACGACCTCTACCCGGACGTCGACGACAGCGCCGTCGTCGCGCTCGCGCTGCGCCGCTGCCACCGCGGCCACGAGGCGGTCGAGCGCGCGCTCGCCTGGACGGCCGGGATGCAGTCGCGCAGCGGCGGCTGGGGCGCGTTCGACGTCGACAACGAGGCGTTCTGGCTCTACAGGCTCCCGTTCTGCGACTTCGGCAAGGTCACGGACGAGCCGAGCGCCGACGTGACCGCGCATGCGCTCGAAGCGCTCGCCGCGGAGGACGGCTACGACGACGTCGTGGCAAAGGGCCTCGACTGGCTCCTCGCCGAGCAGGAGCCCGACGGCTCGTGGTTCGGCCGCTGGGGCGTGAACCACATTTACGGTACCGCCGCCGCGCTCCCGGCCCTCGAGGCCTGCGGCGTCGACCCCGGCCGCCCGGAGATACGCCGAGCGGTCGCGTGGCTCGACTCCGTGCAGAACGAGGACGGCGGCTTCGGCGAGGACATCCGGTCGTACGGCGAACCGGCCCTCCGCGGCCGCGGCGTCAGCACGCCTTCCCAGACCGCCTGGGCGCTACTGGCCTACGTCGCTGCAGGCGAGGCCGAACGCGGGGCAGCAACCCGCGCCGCGGAGTGGCTCTGCGCCGCGCAGGACGATCACGGCGACTGGGCGGAGAACCACTACACAGGGACCGGCTTTCCGCTTGACTTCATGATTCGCTACCACCTCTACCGGCTGCACTTTCCGCTGCTCGCACTCGGTCGTCTACGAGAAAGGCTTTCCCGATGAAATTCCCGCTCGGCTCGACGGTTCAGATCGCGAAGTACGTCGCCAAACAGCAGCGCAAGGGCGAGCGCTACCCGTTGGTGCTCATGCTCGAGCCGACGCTCGCCTGCAACATCGCCTGCATCGGCTGCGGGAAGATTCGCGAGTACGAGTCGAACAAGGCGCGGCTGTCGGTCGAGGAGTGCATCGACGCGGGCGTCCAGTGCCCGGCGCCGGTCGTTTCGATCTGCGGCGGTGAGCCGCTCGTCTTCAAGGGGATCGAGGACGTCGTCGCCGGCTTCCTCGAGCTGAACAAGAACATCGAGCTCTGCACGAACGCGCTCCGGCTCGAGCAGTTCCTCGACGTCTTCGAACCGAACAAGCGCCTCACGTTCGTCGTGCACCTCGACGGGATGCGCGAGATCCACGACTACATCTGCGACTACCCGGGCCTGTGGGATATCGCGGTCGGCGCGATCGTCCAGGCTCGCGCGCGCGGTTTCCGAGTCACGACCAACACGACCGTCTTCAAGGAGACGGAAGTCGAGGACGTGATCCAGATGATGGATTACCTCACGAACGAGGTCGGCATCGACGGAATGCTCGTAGCGCCGGGCTACCAGTACTCGCAGATCGACCAGAACCTGACCATGACCCGGGAGGAGCACGAGGAGAAGTTCCGGGTGATTCGCGCGTCCGCGCGTAAGAACGGCTACCGCTGGCTCGCGACCCCGATCTATCAGGACTTCCTCTCGGGCGACCGCAAGCTGCCGTGCGCGCCGTGGGGCTCGATCACGCGCAACCCGTACGGGTGGAAGGGCCCGTGCTACCTGCTGACGGACGGGATCTTCCCGACCTACGACGCGCTGCTCGAGGGGATCGAGTGGGAGGACTACGGGCCTGGCAACGACCCGCGCTGCGAGCACTGCGGGATCCACTCCGGGTTCGAGCCGTCGGCCGCGTTCGAGGCCGCCGGCAGCATGAGGGAGGGTGTCCGCAGCGCCGCATGGACGCTGACCGGGTGACGCTCGCCTGCGCGACGACTGCCGAGCTCCGCGCCGCCCGCCGTGCCGGCAAGCGGGGCGCGCTCGTCGGGCTGGGCGCCGTGATCGGCGTGCCTGCGGGCGCGCTCGTCTCGTTCGGCCTCGCGGGTGCGCTGCGAGACGGCCTGCCCGCCGGGACCGTGCTCGACGCAACGCGGGTCGTCGACGCCGAGGGCTCGGTGCTCTGGGAGGGCGAGCCGCTCGGCGTCGGAGGGGCGCGCCCGGCGACGATCCTGGCGGCAAGCGCAGTCGTTGACGGCGCGGACGAGCGCCGCCGCCTGCACGAGCGCACCGGTGCGGACGCGGTCGACCTCGAGAGCGGCGAGCTCGCTCGCACCGGGCGCCTGCACGGCGTCCTGCGCGCGGTCAGCGACACACCCGACCGGCCGCTGAACGGGATCGCAGGCGCGGTCGGCCGCGACGGCGGCTACGACTGGAGCGGGCTCATGCGCGCGTTCGCGAAGGAGCCGCGCGGGTTCGCGCGCGCGGCCGGAGACGCGAGGCGCGCGCTGCGAAAGCTGACGGCGGCGGCGAAGGAGTGGGCGTGAAACGCGTCCTGCTCGCCGCCCCGCGGTCGTTCTGCGCCGGAGTCGACCGCGCGATCGAGATCGTCGAGCGCCTGCTCGAGCAGCACGGCCCGCCGGTCTACGTGCGGCACGAGATCGTCCACAACGACCACGTGGTAAGGCGTCTCGAGGGCCTCGGCGCCGTCTTCGTCGACTCGGAGGACGACGTCCCGACCGGCGCGATCTGCGTGCTCTCCGCCCATGGCGTGGCGCCTTCGGTGCGCGAGAACTGTGAGCTGCGCGGGCTCGTCGTCGTCGACGCCGTCTGTCCGCTCGTCTCGAAGGTGCACGCGGAGGCTCGGCGCTACGCCGACAGCGGGCATCTGGTCGCGCTCGTCGGGCACGTCGACCACGTCGAGGTGATCGGGACCCGCGGCGAGCGGCCCGAGGCGACGGTCGTGGTCGAGTCGCCCGAGGACGCCGCGCGCCTGGAGACGAACGGCAAGCCGGTCGCCGTCATCACGCAGACGACGCTCTCCCTGGACGACGTCGCCGAAACGGTCGATGCGCTCGCAGACCGCTTCGGCGATCTCCGCCGGCCGGCCGCGGACGACATCTGCTACGCGACGCAGAACCGGCAGGACGCGGTCAAGGCGTTGGCCGGCCACGGCGCCTCGCTCGTCCTCGTGATCGGCTCCGAGACGAGCTCGAACGCGCAGCGCCTGGTCGAGGTGGCGCAGCGCTTCGGCGCGAAGGCGCAGCTGATCGACGGGGAGAGCGGACTCGACCCGGACACGCTGACCGGCCACGAGACGGTGGGGGTCACGGCCGGCGCCTCGACGCCCGAGGAGCTGGTCGACCGCGTGCTGCGGGGGCTCGCATCGCTCGGCTACGAGGATCTCGAGGAGATCGAGGTCGCGCGCGAGGACGTCCACTTCCGCCTGCCGCGCGAGGTCGCAGCCAGATGACCAGCACGCTACGCGTCCAGTTTGGTGGGCCATCGATTGTGCGAAGCGATTTCGCAGCGCGCAGGCGATGCAAGGAGGCGGTGTGACTAGCGTCGAGGTCCCGTACTCGATCGCCTCGGCGCTGCCGTCGCTGACGGTGCTCGACATCACGAACGAGGTCAAGCGCGAGCTGCGGGCCTCGGGCTACGAGGACGGCATCGCGTACCTGACCCCGCTCGACGACGCCGCGCTCGTGCGCGTCCAGGAGCGAGAGAGCGGCTTCTTCACCGACCTCGAGGAGCTGCTCACCCGCCTCGTGCCCCAGGACGAGCGGGAGCGCGAGCGGCTGCTGTGCCTGCTGCTCGGCCCGCGCACCGAGCAGATCCCGTTCGCCGACGGCGAGCTCTGCCTCGGGCAGTGGCAGCGCATTCTCCTGCTCGGCTTCGAGCGCCCTTCCCAGCCACGCTGGGACCTCACGCTCCTCGGCTAACGCTTCCTCCGCGCGGTTCAAACCCTGGACTTAGTAACAGTCTGTTACTTGGTCGAAAGGGTTGACGTTTGAACTCGGAGGGTCAGGTTCGGCACACTGAGAGGGTGCAGCGGGCTCGAAGGCACCAGCGGATCTCTTCGGCTCTCGCATTCGCGCTGCTCGCGCTGATCGCGGAGCTCGTCGGCCGCAGCCTCACACACCGGCTCGACGTGGGCCGACACGTCACGACGCCGAGCTACGCGGGCGCCGACTACTACCCGTTCCTGCTCGCCGGGGTGAAGCTCGGAGTCGCGCTCCTGCTCGCGTGCCTCGCGTGGCGGTTCGTCCGGGCCCGCACGGCCGCGCGAGGCGGCCGGCGGCTCCTTGCCGCGCACGGCCACCGGCCGCGACCGCTGCCGCGGGTTCACGTCGAGCTCTCGCCGCGCCTCTGGGTCGCGGCCTTCGTGGTCACGTCAGGCCTGTACCTCGTGCAGCAAGACGCGGAACGTGCCGCCGTTGGCCGGTGGCCGCTCTTCGCTCCCTGGCTGCACTCGTCCGCGCTCCCGGTGTTCGCCGTGCTCGCCGTCCTCGTCGCGGTGGCTTGGGGCGTCGTCTCACGCTGGCTGAGGGACTACGAGCGCTACGCGCAGGACACCTGCGCCCGCGCCAACAGGCTCTCGACCGCGCCGCAGGCTCAGGCGACGGCTCACGGCACCGAGCGCGTGGCTCTCACGCCTCGCAGGCTCTTCGGCCTCGCGTTCGAGAGCCGGCCTCCTCCGCTCCCCGCCTAGCCCGCGGTTCCGTCTCACAAGCCCGCGGGCACGGTGTCGGCATTCGCGTGCAACCGCTGGGGAGGTGGGATGAGCACACAAGTTGTAAGCCAGGAAGCTGTTCGCAGGCGCTCCGCGCGCGCCTGGGCGATCACGGCCCTCGGCCCGGCGATCATGTTCGCCGCGGTCGTCTGGGCCTTCGTCCAGCCGTGGCGCGTCACGCTCCTGCACCCGCACGGCCAGGGGTTCTGGTGGCTCGTCGTCGAGCCGCCGCTCCTCGTCGTGCTCGCCGGCGTGGTCTTCGCAGTCTTCATCGCGCCCGGCGTCATCGAGGATCTCGAAATGCACGAGGACGACCGCTGATGCAACCGCCGGCAGAGCTCGTGCACTGGATGTTCGCGACGGGCTTCGTCCTGCTCGGGCTCTGCCTGCTTGCAGAGGGGATCGTCGGGCCAGAGGTCTGGCGCGTCCGTGCGTGGCGCGCCTACCTCTGGCCGAGCCTCGTCTTCGCGATGGGTGTGCTGATGTGGCCGGTGATGGTCTTCTTCACCAACTCGACGATTCACATGCTTGCGCACAGCTCGTGGGCGCAGGTGCTGATGCTGGCCGGCGCCGCCGAGCTCGGCCTCGTCCGCGGCAAGCTGCACAGCCCCTACTGGCGGCTGACGATGCCGTTCGCGCTGCTCGTCTCGGGGACGGCGTTCCTGATCCACGAGCAGAACAGCTGGTTCTTCGCCCGCTCGGCCTTCCTCCACCACCTGATCGGCTGGACGCTGATCGTCTCCGCGATCTTCCCGCTCGCCTCGTTCATCCGGCCGCGCTCGGCGATCTGGCGCTCGGGCTTCGCGCTCGCGGTGATCATGCTCGCCGTCCTGCTCTTCTGCGACCGCGATGTCGCGCCGATCTTCGGCCACCTCTCACCGCTCGCGGGAGAGCCCCACCGGTGAAGCGCCTCCAAGTAACAGTCTGTTACTTGCTCGGGGTCGCGCTCGCGTTCCCGGCGCTCGCGTCGGCGCACGCGACGCTGACGCAGACGAAGCCGTCGTTTACCCAGCGCCTGGCGAGTTCGCCCAGGGTCGTGATGCTTCGGTTCGACCAGAGCGTCGACGCGCTGCCGAACGCCATCACCGTCTTCACGGCGAAGGGGCGCATCGTCTCCGGGAAGTCGAAGCCGGGCACCGACCGGCGGATCGTGACCGTGCCGGTCCAGCACCTCGCGCGCGGCGCGTACACGGTCCGCTGGCGCGTGGTCTCGGCCGACAGCCACGTCGTCGCCGGGGTCTTCACGTTCGGCGTGCGCCAGCGCGCCCCGCCCGCGACCCAGGCGTTCGGCGCATCAGGGCCGACGAACGAGGAGCACGTCGTCCGCTGGCTCTACTTCCTGGCGCTCGCGTTGCTGATCGGAGGGCTCGGCTTCCGCCTGCTCGTCGTGCGCGGCCCGATGCCGCCGAGGGCCGAGCAGCGCTTCTACTGGATCGTGGGCATCGGCGCGATGGGTGCGATCGAGGTGGGGGTCCTCGCGTTCCTGCTGCGGGCCGAGGACGCGTTGCAGCTCCCGTTCGTGGACTTCCTCTACGGCGATCTCGCGCCGCTTGCCGGCGGGACGCGCTTCGGCACCGCGTTCGTCGCGATGACGCTCGGGTTCGCGCTCGTGACCGCGCTCCTGTACCTCGCGTGGCTGACCGAGCGGACCTGGTTGCTCTGGGCCTCCTTCCTGCTCTCGCTCGGCTTCGCCTCCGGCCTCTCGCTCTCGGGCCACTCGGCCGTGGACGCCGGCTCGTCGCGGCTGTCCGAGTTCGCCGACTGGGCTCATCTGGCAGCGGCCTCGATGTGGGTGGGCGGGCTCCTCATGCTCGCGTTCGTCGTCTGGCCTGCGGCGCCCGGGCTGCGCCGCGACGCCTTCATCCGCTTCTCGAAGCTCGCGACGCTGCTGATCGTCGTGCTGCTCTCGGCGGGCATCTACCTGAGCGTGATCCGGCTGCCGCACCTGGCCGACCTCTGGAACGAGCGCTACGGGCAGGTGCTGCTCGTCAAGCTCGCACTCGTGTCGCTCGCGCTGCTCTGGGGCGCCGCGCACCACTTCCTCGTGCGGCCGGCCATCGAGCGGGGCGCGCCGCCGTTCTCAGGGCTGCCGCGGAGCCTGATCGGCGAGAGCCTGGTCGGGATGGCGATCCTGCTCGTGGCCGCGGTGCTCGTGGAGTCGAAGCCGCCGCCGCAGCCCGTGCCGCGGGCGCCCATCGCGCTGCAGGCACCGGCCTCGCGCCGCTAGCCTCGGCACATGCGATGGGCGATCTCGGGCGGCGCGGGCTTCCTCGGCCTGCACCTCGCGCGCCGTCTGCTCGCCGAGGGCGACGACGTGCGCACGCTCGACCTCGCGCCGCTCGACGACGAGGAGCTGGAGCGCGGGGCCGAGGAGCTGCGCGGCGACGTCCGCGACCCGTCCGCCGCCGCCCATCTCGTCGACGGCGCCGACGTGCTCGTCCATGCGGCGGCGGCGCTTCCGATCCAGGCCTCGCGCGAGGCGATCCGCTCCGTCAACGTCGACGGCGCCGCGGTCACGCTCACGGCTGCGCTCGAGGCCGGCGTACGCCGGGCGATCCTGATCTCGTCGACGGCGGTCTACGGGATCCCGAAGCACCATCCGCTCCGCGAGGACGCACCCCTCGTCGGGGTCGGCCACTACGGCGAGTCGAAGATCGAGGCCGAGCGGGTCGCACACCGTGTCGGGCGACGTGGGCTCGAGGTGGTCGTCCTGCGCCCGAAGACGTTCATCGGGCCCGAGCGCCTAGGCGTGTTCGAGATCCTCTTCGACTGGATCCGCGAGGGCAGGCGAATCCCGATCCTCGGCGACGGCTCGAACCGCTACCAACTGCTCGCCGTCGAGGACCTCGTCGACGCGACGCTCAGCTCTGCGGTCGCCGACGCGGCGGGGGAGACGTTCAACATCGGCGCCGCGGAGTTCGGGACGGTCCGGGCCGACCTCGAGGGCCTGATCGCCCACGCTGGCTCACGCAGCCGTCTGCGCCCCGTGCCCGCGCGCCCCGCGGAGCTCGCGCTGCGAGGGCTCGAGCTGGCCCGGCTCTCGCCCCTCGCCGAGTGGCACTACCGCACCGCACACCGCGACTCGTACGTCGACGTCTCGAAGGCCGCCCGCGTGCTCGGCTTCGCGCCGCGGCTCTCGAACGAGCAGGCGCTCTGCGAGACCTACGACTGGTACCTGGAGAACCGCGAGCAGCTCGGCGGAGCGGGCGTCACGCACCGCGTCCCGTGGGACCAGCGCGCGCTCGGCGTGCTGAAACGCCTCAGCTAGTGCGCTTCTTTGCCGACAGAGCGTTCGACCGGTCATTTCAGACGGACGCACGGGCGGAGCCCGCACGTCCTGAGGACGGCATCGCAAGCGACGCCTTTAGAGAGGGCTAGCCGTCGTCGTCGCCTGAGTCGTCCTGGAGCACGTCGCTCCAGGAGACATCCGACCAGGACACGTCCGACCAGGAGACGTCGCTCCAGGACACGTCCGACCAGGAGACGTCAGACCAGGAGACGACCGACCAGGCGGCGCCCGCCCAGCCGTCGCTCCAGGAGACGGTGTCCCAGGCCGGCGAGGCCTTCGCCGCCTCGAGCCAGGCCTCGTCGTCGAAGACGAGGCCCGGCCCGGACGGATCGGCGACCAGGAACGAGTCGAGGGCGAGATTGGGGTTCGGGGGCTTGTGCGCGTCTGCGGCATCCGGGGCGTAGACCTCCCCGACGCCGGCCGCGAGTGAGCGCACCTTCCAGAGATCCCGCGCGCCGAGCATGAGCGCGCCCTTGACGCAGTCGGGCGACAGCCGTGGGTTGAGAGCCAGGAGGTCGGCCGCGACCCCGGCCACGATCGGCGCGGAGAGCGAGGTGCCCGAGAGCGTCTCGTACGTGCCGGTCGAGGTGTGGATCACCTGGGCCGAGCGGCCCCGGCTCGCAAGCGTGGAACCGCTCGGAACGGGCCCGGTGATCGCGCGCCCGGGAGCGGCCAGCTCGGGCTTGGCGAATCCGTCGTAGGTGTAGCCCCACGAAGACCAGTTGGGCACGGTCGCCCGGCCGGGGCTGGCCGAGCCGTGCAGGTCGAGCGCGCCGACGGTGATCACGAAGGGGTCGTTCGCGGGCGCGTAGCCCATGCGCACGCGGCGATTCGAGCTCTTCCCGTCGTTGCCGGCGGACGTCACGACGACGACGCCGGAGAACCACAGCTTCTCGACGGCCTTGTCGAGCGGGTCCCAGCGGAAGCTCGAGATCGTCGAGGAGTGGAGCGAGAAGTTCGCGACGCGGATGCCGTAGCGGTCCTTGTTGCGGAAGATCCAGTCGGCGGCGCGGATCACGTCGCTCGTCCGCGCCATGCCCTTGTCGTCCATGACGTCGAGCGAGACGATTCCGGCCGTCGGCGCCGCGCCGGGGTAGCGGCGCGCGGATCCCGCGGCCAGGCCGGCCACCATCGTCCCGTGACCGAAACCGTCGCCGCGGGAGTTGTTCGGGAGCGAGGTCAGGTTCACCGCGGCGAGGACGCGGTCGCCGAAGTCCTGACGGACCGCTTCGATCCCGGAGTCGACGAACGCGATCGTCGGCGCGTCGCCGGCCGGGCCGAGGTCGTCGAGCCCCACCGCGCGCTGCCAGAGCTCGCCCTGCCCACCTTGCTGGCGGCCGAAGTCCCTCGCCTGGTCGAGGACGACCCAGTGGTCCGGCGTGATCACGAGGCCCGGTAGCGCCGCGAGCCGGGGGAGGTCCCCCGCGCGGATCCGGCCGGCCACCCCACCGACCAGACCCAGCTTGGAGCTCGCGGCGCCGTACCGGTCGAGCGCGCGCTCAGCGTCGAGGGTTCCGTCGGAGCTGCGGACGATCACGCCCACCGAGGTGTTCGGATGCGTGCGCGCGGCCCGGGCGAGCGACGGAGCGAGGAAGCTCGCCTGCGAGGAGTGCGGGGCGCCGCCACGGGCAGTCGCCGTGAGCGGCACCACGAGCGCGAGCAGGACCAGCGCGATCAGCCCCTGCCGAACCCCCGGTCGAGCCGTCCAGGGCACGTCGATTCGAAAGCCGCCGCAGAACCCCCCGCCCATTGTCCGCAACCCCATGAACCCCTTTCCAGATCCGGGCTTCCTCGTCGCCCGAAAGTGCTCTGAACCTATGTGCAATCCGATATCCGCCTATCACCCTGAAAGGGGAGTCGCACGAGATTCACTCGTTCGAGGGATCCAGAGACGAGGATCCGGGCTCGTCTCAGGCGAGCAGTTGCAGGAGGCGAGCAGCGTAGGCGGGCCCGGTCGGCTCGTCCTCGTGCTTGAAGTAGCAGTAGACGCGAACACCGTCCTCGAGCAGCGGCCGCAGCCGATCGGCCCACGCCTCGAGGGCGGCGTCGTCGTACGGCGGCTCGCGCAGGCGGAGATAGCGGAACGGGGCCTCGCCGTCCAGGGAGTTCACCCGGACGGGTACGTCGGCCTCCGCCCACGACTCGTGGCGGAACTCGAACGCGACCTCGAGCTCCGGGTCGAGCGACTCGCGCAGGAGACGCAGGAAGCCGTCGTCGCGCGGACGCGTCGGCGGGAGCTGGCACAGGAGCGGTCCGAGCCGGTCGCCCAGCTGACGGACGCTCTCGCAGAACGTGCCGACCTGCTCGAGCCGGCCGCCGTGCGTGATCTGACGGGTCATCTTCACGGCGAAGCGGAACCTGGGCGGCGTCCGCTCGGCCCACGCGCGCATCTGCTCCTCGGAGGGAAGCTTGTAGAACGTCGCGTTCAGCTCGACCGACGGAAGCCGCTCGGAGTAGAGCCGCAGGAAGTCGGCCGGCCTCGATCCCTCCGGGTAGAACTCGCCGCGCCACGTCGGGTAGGAAAACCCGGAAGTGCCGACATACAGCCCCGGTACACTCGCCGCCGTGGCGGTCATGCCCGAAGTGATACCGGACAACACCGTGAGGGTCCTCGACCACGGCTTCGTCCGGCTCGACGACGCGATGGCCGACGACCTGTCCGTGGTGAACGGCGCGCGCGTCAGCTTCGCCCGGCACAAGGACGCGATGGACGAGTCCGACGAGGGGCTGATCCGCTTCCTGATGCGCGACCGGCACGGCACGCCGTTCGAGCACAACTCGTTCCGCTTCCACATCCGCTGCCCGATCTTCGTCGCGCGCGAGTGGATGCGGCACCGCGTCGGGTCGTTCAACGAGTTCAGCCTCCGTTACGCCCGGGCAACCGACGACTTCTACGTCCCCGAGGCCGACGACGTGCGGAGCCAGATCGGCAAGCCGGGCGCCTACTCGTTCGAGCCCGTCTCCGACGAGGTCGCCGAGGTCACACGCGAGAAGCTGCGGGCCGTCTACGACGCGGCCTACCAGGCGTACGAGGAGCTCGTCGAGCTCGGCGTGGCCCGCGAGCTCGCGCGCTGCGCGCTTCCGGTCGGCGCCTACACCGAGTTCTACTGGACGATCAACGCGCGCTCGCTCATGAACTTCCTCTCACTGCGGAACTCCGAGACCGCGCAGCGCGAGATCCGCCGCTACGCGCAGGCGTGCGAGCTGTTCCTCGAGCAACTGATGCCGGTCACCTACGCCGCCTTCGTGGCCGGCGGCCGCGTCTCGCCCTAGACCCTCGCGGTCGCGAGGACGACCGGCTGAGCCCGGCTGCCGCGGACGTGGCGTGTGACGACCCAGCCCGTGTATCGGCGGAAGCTGTATGGCGCGTTCAGGCGCACTGTCACCGTCTTCCCGTTCGAGCCGAAGGTTCCGCAGCTCGCGGTCGGCTTCCCGTTCCTGGTCAGGAACATCTCGTAATACGCATTCCGGGGCAGCTGCGGGAGGTTGTGAACGACGAGCCTCAGGGGCCAGTTGCCGCCGTTGTCGAGATCGCCGACGTCGAGCGTTGCCGATGCGCGCGGGGCGGCCTTCGTGCCGTGCATTGCCACAGAGCCGCGGGCATTGAAGTCCCCGCCGTTCCTGCTGCCGAACGCATAGCCGCCGATGAGCGCGACGAGCGCGATTGCGGCCGCGAGGGCGAGCAGGGCACCGACCCGTCGCCGGGGGAGGCCCTCCTGGTGGTGGCCGGACGGCTCGGCGTCCGGCTCGAGGAGCGCCGGCGGCAGCTCGGGCGGCGGCCCGGCGAAGACGAGCATCTGGTGCACGCGCTCGAGCCGGGCGCGCTCCTGCTCGTCCATGTCGTCGCCGACCAGCTCGCGGAAGTCAGGGGGCTGAGTCATCCCAGCTCCTCCAGCAGGTCGGCGAGGCGCGAGAGGGCCGCGCGCGTCCGCGTCTTGACGGTGCCGAGCGGGATGTCGAGGAACTCGGCCACCTCGGACTGGGAGAGCCCGCTCCAGTAGGCGAGCTCGATCACGGTGCGCTGGCTCTCCGGGAGATCTTCGAGAGCGCGGTGGACGCGCCACGAGACCCAGTCGGCCTCGGCGAGCTCGGGGGGCCCGGGCTCCGCGGACTCCGTCTCCGGTGTCTCGACGGGAGGCTCGCTGCGCGCCCGGCTACGGTCGACGATCGCGTTTCGGGCGACCGCGTAGAGCCAGGGGCCGCCGGGGCCGCGCTCGGGCTTGTAGCTGCGGGCCGCGCGCCAGACCGAGGCGAAGGTCTCCTGGACGGCGTCCTCGGCCCGGCCACGGTCGCCCAGGCGGCGCAGCGCGAGGCCGAACATGGGTCGAGCGTAGCGGCGGTAGAGGACCTCGAAGGCGTCGGTGTCGCCGTCACCGGTCCGCTGGATCAGCTCGCCGTCGGATGCCTCGTTCACCCCCACGGGGCGAATCGTCTCGTTTACCACCGGGGTGGGCAAGCCCCGACCCACTTCGATTGCGAGTTCCATCGCATGGTTTTACGTCCGCTCCGCCGCTCTGGATTGGAGGAGACGGCCGCCGTCGACGACGAGCGTCGTCCCGGTGACGAAGTCCGCTCCGGCCAGGTAGACGACCGCTCCGGCGACGTCCTCGGGCGAGCCGATCCGGCCGACAAGCGTCTCGGCCGCGCGCCGCTCCTCCTCCCCGGGCTCGACGGCCACCGAGCCCGGGGCGACTCCGCACACGCGAATCTCGGGCGCGAGCGCGCGGGCCAGAACGCGCGTCAGCATCGCCTGGGCCGCCTTGGCCGCGCAGTGGGCCGCGAAGGACGGCCAGGGCTGGTAGGCGGCGACGTCCTCGATCATCACCACGCAGCCGAGCGAGGCCCTGAGGTGCGGGGCGGCCGCCTGGGTGACGAAGAAGCTGCCCTTCGCCGTCGCGCCGAACGCGGCGTCCCAGTCGGCCTCGGTCAGCTCCTCGACCGGCCCGGGAGAGAAGCCCTCGCCGGCCGCGTTCACGAGCAGGTCGAGCCCGCCGAGCTCCACGGCCGCCGTCTCCACGAGCGCTCGAGCTTGCTCGACGTCCGCGACGTCGCCGTCGACGCGGCCGGCCGCCTTCACCGACCAGCCCTCCTGCTCGAGCCGCGCCGCGACTGCCGACCCGACCCGGCCGGTCCCTCCGGTGACGAGGGCCCTCACGCTCTAGGTGGCCGGGGCGCCCACCTCCGCGACCGCGCGGTCGAAGCGCGCGGCGACGGCGTCCCAGTTGACGACGTTCCACCAGGCGCCCAGGTAATCGGGCCGCCTGTTCTGGTACTTGAGGTAGTACGCGTGCTCCCAGACGTCGATGCCGAGGATCGGCACGTCGTCGGCGAGGATCGGCGAGTCCTGGTTCGGCGTCGAGTAGACCGCGAGCCCGGTGCCGTCGTGCACGAGCCACGTCCAGCCCGACCCGAAGCGCTTCACGCCGGTGTCGTTGACGAGCTGCTTGAGCTCGTCGAGCGAGCCGAACGTGCCGTCGATCGCCTCGGCGAGCGCGCCGCCGGGCGCGCCGCCGCCGTCCGGGCCCATGATCTCCCAGAAGAGCGAGTGGTTCGCGTGCCCGCCGACGTTGTTGCGTACCGCGGCCTGCTTGTCGTCGGGAAGCGTCTCCAGGTTGGCCAGCACCTGCTCGATGGACTGGTCGGCCAGCGGCGTGCCGTCGAGCGCTGCGTTGGCGTTGTCCACGTAGGCCTGGTGGTGCTTGTCGTGGTGGACGCGCATCGTCTGCTCGTCGATGTGCGGCTCGAGCGCGTCGTAGTCGTAGGGAAGGGGTGGAACCTCGAACGCCATGTCTGCTCCTTTCGCGGCGTGGGCCTTCGAGGCTACCGCCTTTGGGCCCGACCGCGCGGGATATGCTCAGCCGTCCCGCGTTTCTCGAAAGGAGTCGCAGTTGGCAACGCTCGCGTTCAACCACGAGGAGATCACCGCTCGCGCGCTGAAGCCGGAGCTCCTCGAGCTCGACGGCATCTCGCGCGAGACGATCGAGGCGCACTACAAGCTCTACGAGGGCTACGTCAACAAGCGCAACGAGATCATGGGCAAGCTGGACGAGGTCGACCTCGCGTCCGCGAACCAGGTCTACTCGGAGGTGCGGGCGCTCAAGGTCGATCTCAGCTTCGCGATCGGCGGGATCAAGAACCACGAGCTCTACTTCGAGCACCTCGGCGGCGGAGGCGGCGACCCGGACGGCGCAATCAGGGATCTGATCGTCCGCGACTTCGGCTCGGTCGCCGACTGGCGTGCCGATCTGAAGGCGACCGGGATGGCCGGCCGCGGCTGGGCGTGGACGGCCTACGACTGGGACGAGGAGCGGCTGTTCAACTACGTCGGCGACGCGCAGAACACGTTCCCGATCTGGAATGCGACGCCGCTCGTGGCGCTCGACGTCTACGAGCACGCCTACTATCTCGACTACCGGACCGACCGGGCCTCGTACATCGACGCGTTCTTCGACAACCTCGACTGGAACACGGTCAACGACTGGGTCGGCGGCTACCGGATCACCGTGTGACGATCCGCTGACCACCGCGCTCTTCGCACTCGCCGGCTATCTCGCCGGGAGCATTCCCAGCGGCTACTGGCTCGTGCGGGCCTTCCGGGGCGAGGACGTCCGGAAAGCCGGGAGCGGCAACATCGGGGCGACGAACGTCTGGCGGAGCTACGGCCCCTGGCTCGGGGTGCCCGTGATCGCGATCGACATGGCGAAGGGCTTCGTGCCCGCGTTTCTGGCGACCGTCTACGTTGGCTCGCTCGCGGGCGTCATCGCGGGGGCGGCGGCGATGCTCGGGCACTGGCGGCCGTTGTTCCTCGGCTTCCAGCGCGGAGGGAAGATGGTCGCGACCGCGACCGGGGCGTTCTTCGGGGTCGCGCCGCTCGTCGGCGCCATCGCGGCGGTGGTGTGGGCGCTCGTGTTCTTCGCGTTCCGCTACGCGTCCGTCGCCTCGATCGTGACGGCCCTCGCGGTTCCGGTCGCCGCGGTTGCGCTCGGCGAGCCGTGGCCGGTCATCGTCTTCACCGCGCTCGCCGCGGTTGCGGTGCTGATCCTCCACCGCACGAACATCGGCCGCCTGCGCGCGGGGACGGAGAAGCGCTTCCGGTTCCGCCGCGGCGCGCAGCCGGTCTAGCTCAAAGCGATAGCTCTAGCTGCTGAGCCACTCGCGGAGCTCGGTGTGCCGCTCCGCGGGCTTGCCGCCGTCCAGCTCCTGCCGCAGCTCGGCGGCTGTGCCGTAGCGCTCGGCTGTCACGTCGTGCGAGTGGATCGTCTCGAGGTTCACCTGGCGCGAGAGCAGGAAGTCCGCGTCGTCGAGCTCCGGGTAGGCGGCCAGCGCGTCGCGCAGCGAAATCCGCACCGAGTCCTCGACGAACCGCGGCTGGAGGTGCGCGTGCTCGACGACGAACAGCTCGTCCGGCCGCTTCAGGAGCTCGTAGACCGGGGAGCTCATCGAGCCCTCGACGATCCGCACCAGCTGTTCCGCGTTCACCGTCGAGTCCGTCCCGACGAACAGCGTTCCGCGCCCGCGCTGGTTGTGGGTCGCCAGCGGCACGAGCTCGAGGATCCGCTCGACGTCGAGGTCGTCGAAGCCCGCTTCGCCGAGCCGGTCGGCCGCGCGCTCGCGGATGAGGCCCTGCGCGCACGGGCACGCGTTGATCCCGTTGGCCTCGACGCCGACGAGGCTCCGCGTCCTCTCGGACGTGGCCGCCGCGAGGCCGATCAGCGAGACCATCTCCTGCGTGGGCAGGTCGGTCACGGGCGTGCGCCGCTCGAGCGGGTAGCGCGCGAGGATCCGCACCTCGGCGCGCAGCGCGCGCTGGCGCTCGACGATGTGTGCCGCGATGTGCTCTGCCAGGAGCTCGACGAGCAGCGCCTCGCCGATCACGACCTCCTCGATCGCCTCCTCGAACAGCTCGGGGAAGCGCGACATGTGAACGCCCTTGCGCCCGGGCTCGAGGTCGACCGTGCAGTCGATCTCGGCCGCGATCAGCTTCTCGCTCTCGCCGTAGCGGATGCGGATCGCCTTCTGCACGCCGCCGACGCCGGTCCGCGACAGCGCGAGCGGCACCTCGGACGGCGATGCCTGAAGATCGTGTGTGAGAAGCTCGCCCCAGTCGCGCATGTCCGACAACGCTACCAACGTCGTTCGGGACGACCAGTTCACAAGCCTGGTGCTGCTCGCGTGTCACGACCTGCGTACGCCACTCGCGACCGTTCACGGCTTCGGCCAGACGCTCGCTCGCCAGGGCGAGCTCGAGGAGACGGCCGCGCGCTACGTCGAGATGATCAACGCCGCCTCCGAGCAGATCGCCGACCTCATCGACGAGCTCGCGCTCGGCGCGCGGATCGCGGCCGGGCGCTTCGACCCGGGCCTTCACGAGCGCGACACGCTCGAGCTCGCACGCGTGGCGGCAGCAAGGCTGGGCGAGGAGCGGGTCGTGGTGGACGGCGAGGGCGACGAGATCAGCGTCGACCCCGGCGCGACCGAGCGCGCGATCGCGGCTCTCGCACGCTGTGCCCTCCGACACGGCGGGCTCGAGCAGGTGCATCTGAGCGTCCACGGCTCCCAGCTCGAGCTCGCTCCCATCACGCCTGCCTCGGCGCCGGTCGTTCTCGGTGAGGACCTCCGGGATCTCGGGGCGGCGGTCGCCGTGCGCCTCCTGCGCGCGCAGGGAGGCTCGGTCGAGCTGGACGGCGAGACGCTGAGGATCCGGCCGGCGGGGCCGTGACGAGCCCCGAGCCGGTCAACGTCCACGAGTACGAGGAGGCGGCCAGGACGCGGCTCGGCCCGGGCGCATACGCGTACTTCGCGGGAGGGGCGGGCGACGAGCACACGCTGCGGGAGAACTCGGCTGCCTACGCGCGCTGGGAGCTTCGCCCGCGCGTGCTCGTCGACGTGAGCGAGGTCTCGACCGCGACGACCGTCCTCGGCACGGACGTCTCGATGCCACTGCTCGTCGCGCCCACGGCCTTTCAGCGCCTCGCCGATCCCGAGGGCGAGCTCGCGACCGCGCGGGCCGCGGCGGCGGCGGGAACCGTGATGTGCGTCTCGACGCTCTCGGGCTCCTCGCCGGCCGAGCTCGCTGCGGCCGCACCGGGCGCGCCGAGATGGTTCCAGCTCTACTGGTCGCGGGACCACGGCTTCACCGGCGAGCTCGTGGACGCCGTCGTCGAGGCGGGCTTCCGTGCGCTCGTCCTCACGGTCGACCTCCCGGTCGCGGGCCGGCGCGAGCGCGACATCCGGGAGGCTTTCGCGCTTCCCGACGACCTTGCGATCCCGAACCTCCCGTTCGAGCTCAGGCGGACCGACTTCCACACCGCGCTCCACGAGAGCGTGGATCCGTCCCTGACGTGGGCCAACCTCGAGTGGCTGCGCTCCCGCTGCCCGCTGCCGCTCGTGATCAAGGGCGTGCTCACCGCCGAGGATGCGCTCCTGGCAGCAGAGCACGGCGCCGCACGGGATCGTCGTCTCGAACCACGGCGGCCGTCAGCTCGACGGCGTCCCGGCCACGCTCGATGTGCTTCCGGAGGTCGTCGACGCGGTCGGCGACCGGATCGAGGTGCTGCTGGACGGAGGCGTACGCCGCGGGATCGACGTCGTCAAGGCACTTGCGCTCGGCGCGCGGGTGGTTCTCGCGGGGCGAGCCGTGATCTGGGGCCTCGCAACTGCGGGCGAAGCCGGAGCGACTCGAGTCCTCGAGCTCCTGAAGGCAGAGATCGAGCTGGGCCTCACGCTGCTCGGCGCACCGACGCCGGAGGCCGTGACCCGGGCTCACGTGCGGCGCGCCGGCTCGTCCGTATGATCCCGGCCGTGGAACGGGAAGGATCTGCAAGGACGGCGGACGGCCGCTCGCTCGCGTTCGTCGAGCGCGGCGCGGCCGAGGGCGCACCGGTCATCGTCTGCCACGGCACGCCCGGGAGCCGGTTCGCGCGGCATCCCGACCCGGAGATCTACGCGCGGCACGGCGTCCGGATGGTCGCCTACGACCGGCCGGGTTACGGAGGCTCGGACCCGCTCGAGGGGCGGTCCGTCGCCGACGCCGCAGCCGATGTCGCCGCGATCGCGGACGAGCTCGGCTTCGAGCGCTTCGCCGTGGTCGGCGGATCCGGCGGCGCCCCGCACGCGCTCGCCTGCGGCGCGCTTCTCGGCGACCGCGTCCTGCGCGTCGGCGCGATGGTGACCCCGCGCCGTCGGACACCGACTTCGACTTCTTCGACGGCCTCGCCGACCTGAACGTGAAGGAGTTCGGCGCCGCGCTCGAGGGCAAGGAGGCGATCGACGCGTTCATCCAGCCGTACGTCGATGCGCTGCGCAGCGATCCGGACGGCGTGATCGACCAGGTCGCGAGCGAGCTTCCCGAGGTCGACCGCGAAGTGGCTTCGCGTGAAGAGTTCCGGGCGATCGCGCGGGAGCAGTGGATCGAGGCCGTCCGGCAGGGCGTGCGAGGGTGGGCCGACGACGATCTCGCCTTCGCCAAGTCGTGGGGGTTCGAGCTCGAGGACGTCGAGGTCGAGGTCGCGCTCTGGCAGGGCGAGCTGGACGTGCTCGCGCCGCGCACCCACGGCGTCTACGTCGCGAGCCGGCTGCCCAATGCGCGCTTCGAGATCGTCGAGGGCCAGGGACACTTCCTCGTCGACGAATGGCCGGCCGTGCTCGACTGGCTCAGGGCCGGCGCGGGCGTCGCGACCTAGCGCTCGGCGCCGCGCTCGATCAGGAGCTGCTCGAGGCGCTCGTCTCCGTCCTGCCTCGCCGCGTCGATCGCGCGGAAGCCCCCGGGCTGGGGGAGGTTCGGGTCGGCGCCGTTGTCGAGCAGGAGCTCGCAGAGCTCGTACCGCTGTTCTCGTGTCTTGTTCTCTGACGCGGCCGCGGCGTGGAGGGCGGACGTCTGGACGTGCTCGTTTCTCGCGAGCGTGTTCGGATCCGCGCCGGCGGCGACGAGCAGCTTCGCGGCCTCGACGTGGCCGAAGAAGCACGCCAGCCCGAGCGGCTGGAAGCCGTCGTCGCCGAACGCGTTCGCGCGTTGCGGGTCTTCCTGTAGGAGCTCCCCGAGGCGCTCGTCCCGGCCTAGGGCCGCGGCCTCGAACACGTTCAGCTCAGGGTCCTGGGCGAGCAGCTCCGCTACGCGGTCCTGCTGCCCCGTGTAGAGCGCCTCGAGCAGCTCGCTCACGTCGTCCCCTTCGTGTGTGCATATCATTAGTTAGCCTAACTAAGTGAACTCGAAGCTGTCAAGCCGGCACGTCGACGCTGCGGATCGCTTTCACTCCGCGGCCATTCACGCGCTGCGGCACGTCCGCCGCGAGGACCCGGCCACGGGGCTCAGCGCCGCGCGACTCTCGGCGCTCTCGGTGCTGGTCTTCGGCAGCGCGCGGACGATCGGCGAGCTCGCGGCGGCCGAGCAGGTTCGGGCGCCGACGATGACGCGGATCGTCCATGCGCTGGAGGAGGAGGGGCTGGTGGAGCGGGAGGCGGATCCGGCCGACGGGCGGCGCGTCCTACTTCGCTCGACTGCGAAGGGGAAGCGGGTTCTCTCGCGAGGGCGGGAACGGCGGGTCGAACGGCTCGCCGGGCTCCTGGCGCGGCTCCCGGCCGAGGACGTGGCCACGATTCACGCGGCGGCCGAGCTCGTCGAGAGCGCGCTAGCGCAGGAGCCGTGAGAGCCGGCGGTCCTTGAGCACGCGGCCGCCTGTCTGACACTCCGGGCAGTAGTAGATCGTGTGCTCCTCGAAGTCGACGCGGGCGATCGGAGTTCCGCAGGCGTAGCAGGGCGCCCCGAGGCGGTCGTGGACCCGGTAGACCTTCGCGTCCTTTGCGCCGCGCTCGCGCAGCTCGAGCCCGCGCTGCAGCTCTGACTCGATCGCATCCGCGAGGGTTCGGACGTGTCCCGGGGACAGTCCCCCGGACACGGCGAACGGAGACACTTGCGCTTTGTGAAGGATCTCGTTTGCCCAGGCGCGGCCGATGCCGGCGATCGCGCGCTGGTCGCGGAGCAACGGATGTAGCCGGCGCTGGTCGCGCCCGAGGATTTCGCCCAGGCGCTCCGGCCCGAGGCCGAGCGCGTCGGGGCCGAGGTGCGCCAGCTCGCCCTCGGCCGCCTCCGGGGTCAGCAGCCAGACGCCCGCCCGCTTCTTCGCGCCTGCCTCGGTGAGCACGAGCTGCCCGCCGCCCTGGAACCGCAGCCGGAACGCCGGTGCCTTCGGCTCCTTCTCGCCCGCGCCGAGGTACCGCAGCCGGCCCCTTGTCATCTGGTGCACGAGCAGGACGAGCTCGCTGTCCTCGGTCGGCAGCAGCAGGCGCTTGCCGCGCCGCTCGGCTCCCGCGAACCGCCGCCCCTCGAGCGCCGCCAGCGGCGGGTCGAACGTCTTCAGCGTCGCCACGTGCGCCGGGCCTGCCTGCTCGACCGGAAACGCGCGGACGGGCTCGTCCAGCGCCCGTCGCTGCGCCTCTACCTCGGGGAGTTCAGGCACGTAGGCTCCCGGCCATGGCGGAGCCGCTCAGCGTAGCCGTCAGGCGCGGGAAGATCATCGAGTCCGTCCACCTGGTGCACGCCGTCGCAGTCCGCGACGGGGAGATCGTCACCGAGGCCGGAAACCCGGCCATCGCCGCCTCGCTCCGCTCGTCCGCGAAGCCGCTCCAGGCGCTGCCCCTCGCACGCGCCTGCGACGACCTGACCGCCGACGACCTCGCGATCGCCTCGGCCTCGCACTTCGGCACCCCCGCGCACATCGAGGCGGTGCGCGCCCTCCTCGAGAAGACCGGCGGCAGCGAGAACGAGCTCGAATGCGGCCTGCAGCCGGGTCGGCCCGCCGAGCCGATCTACCACAACTGCTCGGGCAAGCATGCGGCGATGATCGCCGTCTGCCGCGAGCGGGGGTGGCCGGTTGAGGGCTACTTCCGCCCCGACCACCCGCTCCAGCTCGAGCTCGTCGACCTCGTCGCGGACGCCGCCGGCATGGAGCCGGGTCAGATCGCGACCGGTATCGACGGCTGCGGGGTCGTCTGCTTTGCGATCCCGCTGGAACGCGCGGCCTTCTCGTTCTCGCGGCTCGAGCAGCTCGACGCCGGCAACCGGATCGCCCAGGCGATGCGCGCCAGGCCCGAGCTCGTCGGCGGCGATGGCGGAACCGATACCGAGCTGATGCGGCTGGTACCGGGCTGGATCGCCAAGGGCGGAGCCGAGGGCCTCATGTGCGCCGCGTCGCCAGACGAGCTCGGCATCGCACTCAAGGTGGCAGACGGAAACGCCCGCGCTCTACGGCCCGCACTAGCCGCGTTCGCCTCCCCGCTCGGCTACGACCTGTCCGCCTTCGCCGAGGTCCCGCTCAGAAATGCCCGAGGCGAGCCGGTTGGTGCCGTCTCAAACTTGTAAAGAAATTGTTCCGAAATAGCGACTTCGCGTGTAACATCCGACGCGGCGAGGGGGGAGCCGGGGGAGAGCGTTACCGGCTTTCGTCGTTTTTCGGGTAGTGCGTTGGAGCCAAGCCGCGAGAGAGCCGGAGGTCAAGTGCTCACCGTCGACATCTCCCTTCCGGACGTCGAAGAGCTTCACAAGCTCGTTCAAGACGGTACGGAAAAGGGTTTCCTCACGTATGACGAGATCGTGTCAGGCCTCGAAGAGGTCGAGCTCAGCAAAGAGCAGATCGAAGACTTCTACACCTACCTGATCGACCACTCGATCGAGCTGGTCGAAGGGGAGCAGCACAAGCATCCGCCGCACGAGCAACCTGCGCTGGCCGAGGAGGAGAAGGGGCCGAAGCTCGACCTCACCGTCGAGCCGAGCCTCGACTCGCTCCGGCTGTACCTGCGCGAGATCGGCAAGGTTCCGCTCCTGACCGCCGACCAGGAGGTCTATCTGGCGAAGCGGATCGAGCGCGGCGACATGATCGCGAAGACGCAGATGATCGAGGCGAACCTGCGCCTCGTCGTCTCGATCGCGAAGTCCTATCTCGGCCGCGGGCTCAGCTTCCTCGACCTGATCCAGGAGGGCTCGCTCGGGCTCATCCGCGCGGTCGAGAAGTTCGACTACCGCAAGGGCTACAAGTTCTCGACGTACGCGACGTGGTGGATCCGACAGGCGGTCACGCGCGCGATCGCGGACAAGGCCCGCACGATCCGGATCCCCGTGCACATGGTCGAGAAGCTCAACAAGGTCGTGCACATCGAGCGACAGCTCGTGCAGCGGCTCGGCCGCGAGCCGAGGCCCGACGAGATCGCGACCGAGCTCGAGATGACGACGGTCGAGGTGCGCGACATCCTGCGCATGGCACAGCACCCGGTCTCGCTGGAGAAGCCGATCGGCGAGGAGGAGGACTCCGAGCTCGGCGACTTCGTCCAGGACGAGCAGGCCGAGTCGCCGTTCGACACCGCGTCGGTCTCGCTGCGCCGCGAGGACATCGAGAACGCGCTGGCCTCGCTGCCCGAGCGTGACCGCAAGGTGATCGAGCTCCGCTTCGGTCTCTCCGGCGCGCAGCCGTGCACGCTGGAGGAGGTCGGCCGCGCGTTCGGCGTCACCCGCGAGCGGATCCGCCAGATCGAGAACAACACGCTGAAGAAGCTCGAGTCGCTGCCCGAGGCGCAAGGCCTGAAGGACTGCGTCTAAGAGCAGGCGGCGTGCGGCAGTTCGGAAGGTGGGGCTCTTACCGGGCGACCGGGAGCGCGAGCAGGTGGCGGAGCGCTCGCACGGAACCTAGTAACAGTCTGTTACTAGGAGCGAGTGCGCCCTCCTGATCGCGGTTTGCCTGAAGGGGTCGGCGGCTCTTGACCGCTAGTAACAGTCTGTTACTTGGGCGAAGAGCCGGCCGCAGCCGCTCAGACGACTCTCGAGGCTGCGCGGGATCCGATCAGGCGCAGACGGCTGGTCTTCTAGACGGAGGTCGTCGGCGGGGACGTGCCGCAGAACAGGCCGGCGAAGGTCGGCATGCCGGCCATCACGCTGATCGCCCGCGCGTCGGCGAGGTAGCCGGGCCGGTTCGTGTGGAAGTTCAGCGTCCACGGGCCGCGGTGGTCGACGGGCAGGTTCAGCACGACGCTCTTTCCGGGTAGGACCGCCACGCGGCGGTCGATGCCCGGGGCGTGTAGCTGCAGGACAGTCCGCTCCGAGCGCGGCTTCGGCGGGAGCGAGAGCGGCAGCCTGAGCGTCCCCTGAACGCCGCCGCTGGCGGCCGGCCAGACGGTGATGTGGCCGCTCTGCGCGAGCCAGCCGTCGTGGTAGAGGCCGCCGGCGAACAGCGCGAAACGCGGCGTGCCGAGGGGGCGCCAGAGCTCGTAGTTCGCGCCGCGTGCGACCCGGACGGCGTTCGCGAGCTGCACGCGAACCGCGTAGTTCGAGATGAGGAGCGGGCCGCGCAGCGTCCCCGCGCCGGACAGGATGCGGCCGTCCCGGCCGGCGTGCGCGCGCGGCGAGCCGAATGCGTCGAGCGGCGTCGCATCGTCCAGGAAGAAGACGTGCTCGAGCGAGTGGTTCCAGAAGAGCTGCTCGTGGGCGGCGGCGTGTGGCGTCGCGGGCGTCTGCAGCAGCGTTACCGGGCCGAGGCCGGAATGGTCGACCCAGCGCGCGTCGCTCGGCAGCAGGGTCGTGCGCACCGAGCGGACGACGTGGCTGTCGAAGGCGACGGCGCCGAAGGACACGAAGCCCGACGCGACGATCGTCGCGAGGACCGCCCAGCGCGCGAACGCCGGCCGGAAGCAGGTGGCGACCGCGAGCCCGGCGAGCAGCGTGGCGGCCACGGCGATCAGCAGCGACCCGTCTCCGATCCCGATCGCGCGCTCGAGCCGGAACGCCGCGAGCAGGAACGGCGAGTCCTGCTTCGCGTCGCTGATCGTGTAGCCCGAGAGCGGCACGCGGGCCGCGAGGGCGATCAACGCGAGCGAGAGGACCGCAACGGCCCGGGTCCACGGCCGGCCGCGCTGCACCCAGACCCAGAAGGCGGGAAAGACGAGCGGCACGAGGATCATCAGGTAGCGCTCCTGGAAGCGAGGGCTGCCGTTCGTCGCGTAGAGCGTCGTCTCGGCGAGGAGCGAGAACATGACCCCGACCGTGAGCGCGGCGTAGGCCGTGTGCTCTCGCACCCGCGGGCGCGCGAGCGCGAACGCGAGGCCGGCGAGCGCACCCGGCACCAGCGCGAAGCCGGCCGTGTACGCGAGCAGCAGCGCATCGGTTCCGAACCAGTGGCCGAGCGCGAGCGGATGGACGCCGAGGTCGGCGACGCCCGAGTAGTAGCCGAGCAGCCGCCTCGGCCCGAGAGCGAGCACGACCAGGAGCGGGGCCGCGTAGAGGATCAGCGAGAGGCGGAAGCGGCTGGCGAGCCGGCGCACGGATCCGCGCTCGACGACCAATGCGGCGACGAGAAAGGCGACGGGCAGGAAGACGTACTGGACGCGCGCGAAGGTCGCAAGCACGGCGAAGGCCGCGAACCCGAGCTGCGTCCCGCGGCTCGGGCGGGTGAGCGCGCAGACGCCGAGGTACACGGCCGTGAGGACGAGCGGGTAGGCGATGGCATCCGCGAGCACGAACGACGCGAAGAAGAGATCCGGCGAGACGACGGCCAGCGCGGCCCCCGCAAGCGCGGCCCACTGCCCACCGTCGAGCCGCCGTACGAGCAGGTAGACGGGGATCGCGGCCAGCGACATGGCGAGCGCGTTCTCGGCCTGGGTCAGCCGGTAGGCGAGATCCGGGTCGTGGAAGAGCCAGAACGGCGAGGCGAGGAGCGGCTCGAGCAGCGCGGGGAAGTGCGCCGGGTGGTCGCGGATCAGCGGGCGGCCGCTCTCGGCGAGCGAGCGCGCGATTCCCGCGTAGATGTACTCGTCCGGGAAGTAGAGCGGGGTCGTGTGGGCCAGGGCCGCCGCGAAACGGAGCACGAAGCTGACGACCACGATCCCGGCCAGCACGAGGCGCGCTGGGACCGTCGCAGCACGCCCGAACGCCTCCGGGCGCGGTAGAGAGACGTCGACCGCCACGGTTTCCCTATCGGCAGGGGGTTGATATCCCTTGAACGAGGGATATCCGGCCTGGGGGAGGCGCTAGCATGGCCGCTTTGGTCGCGCATGTAGAGCTTCCGCGTCTTGGCTGGTCGAGCCGCTTTCGTGAGCCCGCAACGCGCGGCGCTCAGCTGCTGGCCGCCTCGGGGTTCGCGCTCGCGCAGCCGATCTTCGACATCCTCGGCAAGAACGCCGAGTTCTTCGCGGTCCGGGGGTCGACGCCGGGTGACATCGTCCTCTTCGCGCTCGCTGTCACCTTCGTGCCTGCGCTCGTGCTCCTGGCCGTCGAGGTCGTGGTCGGCCTCGCCAGCGAGCGGGCCGCGCACGCTCTTCACTTGGCGTTCATCGCGTTCCTCGGCGCGGTCTTCGGCGTCCAGCTGCTCAAGCGCTCCGGGGTCGACGGCACGACCGTGTTGATCCTCGGGGCGATCGGGATCGGCCTCGGAGTCGCGGCCGCGGTCTGGCGGGTTCGCGCGGCGAGCTCGTTCCTGACGGTGCTCGCGGCTGCGCCGATCGTCTTCCTCTTCCTGTTCCTGCTGAACACGCCGGTCGAGCGGCTGGTCTTCCCGACCGCGGAGAGCCGCGCGGCCACGGCGCGCGTCAGGGCCTCGACGCCGGTCGTCTTCCTGCTCTTCGACGAGTTCCCTGTCATCGATCTCCAGGACAAGACGGGCGCGATCGATGCGAAGCGGTTCCCGAACTTCGCCCGCCTTGCCGCGAGCTCGACCTGGTTCCGCAACACGACGACGCTGTCGGCGTCGACGACCGTCGCCGTCCCGGTGATCCTGACCGGGAACCCGCCGAAGCGCGGGGCGCTGCCAATCGCGCACGACTACCCGAACAACCTCTTCACGCTGCTCGGCGGGCGCTACCGCATGAAGGTGACCGAGGTGCAGACGCGCCTCTGCCCGGCGCGCCTGTGCAAGGAGAAGAACCAGGACGTCGAGAAGCGCCTGTCCTCGCTCTACTCGGACGCGCGGACCGTCTACCTGCACCTGATTGCCCCGCCGACTCTCGAGGAGCGGCTGCCGGCGATCGACGAGTCGTGGGGCGACTTCGGGTCAGGCTCGGCGGCGGGGATCGAGTCGGAGCCCGAGGCGGACACGAAGCTGCCGAAGGTCGACCTCAAGACGTTCTACCGGGGACGGGTGAGCTCCTTTAACCGCTTCGTCTCGTCCTTCCGAGCACCGGGAAGCGGCCCGCCGACGCTCTACTTCTTGCACGTGCTGCTGCCGCACACGCCGTGGCTGTTCTTCCCTGACGGTCGCGTGCGCGCGGTGGCGACCGTCAACGCGCCCGGGCGGACGGGCGAGCGGTGGTGGAGCTCGCAGCTCGCGTTGCAGGCCTGGCAGCGGCACCTCATGCAGGTCGGCTACACCGATCGGCTGCTGGGGAGGTTCCTCGACCGCCTGCATGCGACCGGGCTCTGGGACAAGGCGCTCGTGATCGTCACCGCCGACCACGGGATCAGCTTCCGCGGCGGCGACCTGCGGCGGCGCCCGTCGAGGACGAACCTGGCCGAGCTCGCGTTCACACCGCTCTTCGTCAAGCTTCCCGGCGAAGACCACGGGCGCGTGGTCGACGACCGCCACGTGACGACTCCGGACATCCTCCCGACGATCGCGAGCGTCCTCGGCGTGAAGATCCCCTGGAAGACGACCGGGCGATCGGCGCTTGCCGGCGGGCCGGGTTCGAGCACGGTGAAGGTGCTGAACATCTCGGCCCCCTACCAGGCGACGCTCGAGCAGCGTCGACGTTCGCTCGCGCGCCAGCTCTCGCTCTTCGGAAGCGGCGACTGGGGCCAGCAGTTCTCGGGGACCGGCCCGTACCGGTCGCTCGTCGGCACGCCGGTCAGGACGCTTCACCTGGCGACGACGACCGGCGACGCGCGGGTCGACGCCGTCGGGAGCAAGCTCGTTCGCGCCTTCCCGAGACGCTCGCCGCTGGTTCCCTCGCCGCTGGTCGGGACGCTCTCGGGCGTCAACCCCGGCGAGGCGATCGCGGTCGCGCTCGACGGTCACATCGCGGCGGTCTCCGTCGCCTACCGCGACCCGCAGGGAGGGCCGGTGCGGTTCTCGGTGCTCCCGGCCGAGTCGGCGTTCCGGACCGGCCGGAACCCGGTGCGCCTGTTCGTGGTCGCGGGGAGCCCTTCGAGCCCGCAGCTCCGCGAGCTGAAGACCTCGCTCGCGTCCTAGCGCCTGTCGATCCGCTCGAGCTGCCGACCCGTGAGGACGGCAATCTCCCGAGCGGTCGCGGCGGCGTCCTCGTCGAAGCGCCGCGCGTCGAGATAGACCTCGACGAGCCCCCAGCACTGCCCGTTCGACGGCAGGCAGGTCATGAGGAGCGACTCGAAGCCGAGCTCCTCGAGCAGCTTGGCCTCGTTCGGGTCGGGCTCCTCCTCGAGGAGCGAGACCGCGCGCGGCTGTCCCTGGTCGACGACCTGCTTCGTGAGCGGGTAGTCGGGGATCAGGTACTCGTGCCCGAGCCCGAGCTGCCGGTCGTCGCGCGAGAACTCGACGAGAGACACGAGGAGGTCGCCGACGACGCGAGAGATCAGGCAGGCGGACGCATCGAGCGTCGCGACCAGCTCCCGCGCGGCGGTGTCGAGTAGGCCCCGGACCGTCTCCTCGCGGCCCAGGGCGTGGGCAACCCGCTCGACTGCCTCGTCCGTCATGGGCCGAAGCTTACGGTCTGGGAGCGGCTGCGGAATGCCCCGTGGCCTACGGTACGGACTGCGCAGTGGCCAGCCCGCGGAGAAGGCGTCTCGCGATCCCGCGCAGCGTTTCCTCGTCGTAGGCGTGGCCGTCGTCCATCGAGGTGAGGATCGCGATCGACACGCGCTGGTGGCCGCGGGTCAGCAGCGCGACCTGGTGGTCGACCCAGCGGGTCCCGGATCCCCAGCCGCCCTTGAAGTACAGGCGCCACCCGGCCGGCCGCACCCGGGCGATCCCCCAGCGCTGCCCGGGAGTGATCGTGCGCAACAGGCGCAGCGCATAGGCGCGGTGGCGCGGCGGGAGGAGCCGGTCGATCCGGAGGAAGAACCGCGCCTGGTCGACGGCGTCGATCTGGCTCATGCCCCACCAGCCGGCCACGGGCGTGAAGCGGCGCATCGCCGCGCGGTAGGCGACCAGCCGGAGCGCTCCCGTGCCGACGATCCCGAGAACGGCGCTCGCCGCATCGTTGTCGGAGCAGCGGATCATCGGGTCGAGCAGCGCGCGGTCTGAGGTGGTCAGGCTCCGCACGCGAACGGACGGGCGGTTGAGGTAGGCGACGAGCATCATCGCCTTGACGACGCTCGCCGAGTGGAACGTCTGTCTCGAGTGCCAGCCCCAGGAGCGCGAGCGCGTGCGGATCGCGAACCCGATCACGCCGTTCCGTTGCGATGCGTAGCGGATCGCCGGGCCGACAGAGGGCTTCCACGGACGGGGTGAGGCGCCCGAGCCGAAGGTCGCTCCAACCGCCAGCAGCGCGAGAAGCCCGGCGATCGCCCTCGGCGCCGCATTCACCAGCACGGTTGCCTGCCCACTGCGGCTCCGTACCCTACGCCCGTGATGCACGCGATGGTGCTCGACTCGCCCGGGCCTGGCGCTCGCCTCCGCGAGGCGGAGCTGCCCGAGCCCGAGCCCGGACCGGGGCAGGTGCGGGTCCGGGTCGAGGCCTGCGGGGTCTGCCGCACCGACCTGCATGTTCTCGACGGCGAGCTTCCCGACCCGAAGCTCCCGCTCGTGCTCGGTCACCAGATCGTCGGGATCGTGGACGCGGCCGGTGAGGGCGCCGACCTCGCGGCCGGCGAACGTGTCGGCGTGCCGTGGCTCGGCTGGACGTGCGGCGAGTGCCGCTTCTGCCTGAGCGGGAGGGAGAACCTCTGCGACCGCGCGCTCTTCACCGGTTATCAGCTCGACGGCGGCTACGCGGAGGCGGCCGTCGCCGACGCCCGTTTCTGCTTTCGGATCCCGGCCGACCAGCCGCCGTCGCAGGCGGCGCCGCTTCTCTGCGCCGGGCTGATCGGCTACCGGGCCCTACGGCTCGCCGGCGACGCCGACCGCGTCGGCCTCTACGGCTTCGGCGCGTCGGCCCACGTGATCGCCCAGGTCGCCCGCTGGCAGGGGCGCCGCGTGTTTGCGTTCACGCGAGATGGCGACGCCGAGGGGCAGGAGTTCGCCCGTTCGCTCGGCGCCGAGTGGGCGGGCGCATCAGGCGAGCCGCCGCCCGAGCCGCTCGAGGCCGCGATCATCTTCGCGCCGGCAGGCGAGCTGGTTCCGGTCGCCCTGCGCGCGGTGGAGAAGGGTGGTTCGGTCGTCTGTGCGGGGATCCACATGACCGACATCCCGTCGTTTCCGTACGAGCTGCTGTGGGGCGAGCGCGTCGTTCGCTCGGTCGCCAACCTCACGCGCCGGGACGGCCAGGAGTTCCTCGCGCTCGCGCCTCGCGTGCCCGTCCGGACGAGCGTCGAGCCGTTCTCGCTCGCGGACGCCAACGAGGCGCTCGAGCGGCTGCGCGCCGGCTCGATCCGCGGCGCGGCCGTGCTTGTCGTCGGCTAGGTCAGGCCGTCAGTGCGTCTTGCCCACGCCGCCGCGCGCGTTCGCGGAGGAGCATGAGGAAGTGCTCGAAACGCTGGTGATCGGCGGCCGCCGCGGCGGTCGTCAGCTCGGCTTCGAGCTCGTCGTCGCTGAGCACGTTGATCGCCGGTCGCCCGAGCTCGTCGAGCGGCCGTCCGGTGCGCGGGTCGGTGAGCCATCTCCCTCTCAAGTTCTCCCCTCCTTGATCGGTCGTGGGAGCGCGAGCTTACTCGTCTGCGCGGCCTCGTCAAGGGGGTGCCGCGGACGCTGATACCACTTTGTCACCAGTCGGTCACAACTCGGAAACCGCTGCAATTGGCGTATACGATCCGCGCGTGGCCACGCGGATCGAGCGCCTGCTGGCCGGGCCGGGTTTCGCGTTTCCCGACCTTGGCTTCCCCGCCGAAGAGCACGTCTTCGAGACGACGTACTTCGATACGCCCGACCGCGTGCTCGGCCGGGCCGACATCGTCCTCGCCCGGCGGGTCGAGGGCGGACGCAGCGTCTGGCGCCTGAGCCTCCCCTCGCATGAGCTCGAGGCCGGAGGCGGCCCGCGGCCGCCGGGCGTGATCACGGGGCCGCTGACGGGGGCGCTCGCGGGCAGCGCGTCACTTGCGCCCGTAGCGCGGCTCAGGACGCGCAGGCGAAGCGTCGTGGTCGAGGACGAGAACGGCGCGACGGCCCGAATCGTCGACGACGAGATGTCCGTGCTGAACGGCGACGACACGAAGGAGTCATTCCGCGAGCTCGAGGTGGCGCCCCTGAACGGCGGGGCCGAGGCGCGAAAGGTCGCAAAGCGCATCCGCGAGGCCGGCGCGACTCCCGCGAGCCACTCCGAGCTCGAGCGCATCCTCGCAGGGGACGAGCTTCCGGCCGGCCGGCTCCCACAGCTGAGCACGGCGCTGCTCGCCCAGCACGCGCAGGCGGTTCGCCACGACGTCGCGCTCCGGCTCGGCGGGGACGACGAGGACGTGCACAAGCTCCGCGTCGCGCTCAGGCGCTCGCGCGCCTACCTCCGGGTCGCGCGCCCGCTGCTCGACGCCGACTGGTCCGAGCGGCTGCGCGCGGAGCTCGGCTGGGTCGGCCGCGAGCTCGGCGCCACGCGAGACCTGGACGTGATGCTCGCCGGGTTGCTCGGGGAGCTCGAGCAGCTGGACGAGCAGGACCAGGCCGCCTTCAAGCCGCTGTTGCGCCGGCTCTCCGGACAGCGGAGCCGCGCGCGTACGAAGCTCGTCCAGACGCTCGACGATCGGCGCTACCAGGCCGCGGTTGCCTGGCTCCGGGACGCGGGGCTCGCGCCGCGCGCGACGGGCACGGCCAAGAAGCTCGATGCGCTCGCCCACCGCGACGTGCACCGCCTGGTCCGGCGGGCTGCGGGCATCGACGGCACCGAGTCGGACCAGGAGCTGCACGCCCTGCGCATCCGGTCGAAGCGCGCCCGCTATGCGGCGGAGCTGCTCGAAGGCAAGGCTGCAGCGCGCTTCGTCGAGAAGGCCACTGAGATCCAGGACCTCCTGGGCGAGCACCAGGACGCGGCGGTCGCCGAGGAGCGGCTCCGCACGGTCGTGAAGGCGGGCGACGACGCTGCCGCCGCTCTCGTGGCGGGCAGGCTCGTCGAGAGGCAGCGCGCGACGAAGCAGCGAGTGCGCGAGGAGCTGCCGCGCCGCCTCCGACAGCTGGTTCGCCGCGGAAAGGCGCTCGGCGACTGATCGAGGTCCGCGCAGCAGGCGGTGTCGTCCAGCGGACGTCGGACGGGCGGGTCGAGGTGCTCCTCGTGCACCGGCCGCGGTACGACGACTGGACGCTGCCGAAGGGAAAGCTCCGCGACGACGAGTCGCACGAGGACGGCGCGCTGCGCGAGGTGGAGGAGGAGACCGGTCTCCGCTGCGAGCTCCGGTTCCCGCTCCCGTCCACGACCTACCGGGACGCGCGCGACCGCCTCAAGCACGTGCGCTACTGGGCGATGCGGCCGCTCGACGGGGAGTTCTCCCCCGGTGACGAGGTGGACGAGATCCTCTGGCTCGAGCCGGCAGAGGCGCAGCGGCAGGTGAGCTACGACCGCGACCGCACCGTGCTGCGCGGTCTCGGCCACGACGGGTCGAGGCCGCTCCTCGTCGTCAGGCACGCGTGGGCGGGCCACCGCAAGAGCTGGGACGGCGACGACGCCCTGCGGCCGCTCGACGACCGGGGCCGCCTCCAGTCGCAGCGGCTGATCGAGCAGCTCGAGGGCCATGACTTCGACCGGATCGCGTCGAGCCCGTACGCCCGCTGCATGGACAGCGCCGAACCGCTGGCAGCGGCTCGGGGCCTTCGCGTCGAGGCGCGCGACGAGCTCGCCGAGGGCCGGGGCGTGGCGGCGCTCGAGGGCGTCGCGGGTGAGCCGGATGCCGGTGTCCTCTGCGTCCACGGCGACGTGCTCGAGGAGCTCTGCGGCGAGGAGATCGAGAAGGGCGCGACGGTGATCTTCGACCGCAAGGGCCTCGCCCCGGTCGCGGTCCTGCCGCCCCCGGCTTGAACGGCCATACCGGCAAAGCCGGCACGGCCTCTCACGGTCGGCGTCGCAAGCGAGCGCTTGAACGGCCATACCGGCAAAGCCGGCACGGCCTCTCATGGTCGGCGTCGCAAGCGAGCGTTTGAACGGCCATACCGGCAAAGCCGGCACGGCCTCTCATGGTCGGCGTCGCAAGCGAGCGCCTAGGCGGTAAGCGCCTCGGCCAGCTCGGCGCGATCGAGCAGCTCGAGCGCCGCGCCCTCGCGGAGGCCGCCGCGGGCGACCTCGAGGGGCACGTTCAGCAGCTGCTGGACCTGCGTCAGGATCACCGCGCCCGCCGGGAGGACGCTCGCCCTCCACTGCGGGATCTCGTACCGGCTCGCGACCCGCCCGGCCGGGGACGACGACACGACCCGGAGCGCGAGCTCGAGCGTCTCGGCGTCCAGCCGGCGTCCCACGATCCGTCCGAGTGCCCGGGCGGTGCCTCCTGTGGCGAGCGCTTTCCTCGGCAGGGGCGGGACGAGCCCCTGGAACGTTCGCCTGACCTCGGCACGAGCCTCCGACAGCTCTGTCCGCGGAGGAGGATCGCCCGCAAGCAGCCGCCTGGTCAGCCTGAGCGACCCGATGTCGACCGAGCGCACCCAGCTCGGGACGCGTCCGGTGCCGACCGCGAGCTGCGTCGACCCGCCGCCCGCGTCGCACACGGCGAGGCTCCCTCCGGGGACGCCCGCGGCAGCGACGGCGCCCGCGTAGCCCAGCCGCCCCTCCTCGGCCGCCGTGAGCAGTTGCACGTCCGTGCCGGTCCTGGCCGCGATCGCATCGCGAAGATCCGCGCCGTTGCGCGCCTGGCGGCCGGGGGAGGTGAGCAGGACCGCGATCTCCGAAACGCCGAGCTTGCGGGCCTTCCCGACCTCGCGCGCGACGGCGTCGGCCGCCCGCGCGAGCCGCTTCGCGGACAGCTCTCCGGTGCGCTCGACGTCGGCGCCGAGGGCCACGCGGACGCGCTCCTCGTCGACGCGGCGGATCCCCGCGCCGTCGCGCTCGCCCACGAGCAGGCGCACGGTGTTCGAACCGACATCCACGACGGCGACTCTCACCGCGCCAATCCTCGCCTGCTCTGCGGACGGCAAGCCGCTACTCGGTGCTCACCGCCTGCCGTCGCGCGCGTGCGCGGGCGCGCGTGAGCAGAACCGACTGGGCGGCGCGGCGCCGCTCGTCCTTCTTCGGCGAGCAGCGCGTCCAGGAGCCGTCGCTGCCGAGCTCCCAGGCCTGGAAGTTGTCGGACTGCAGGGCGCCGAAGATCGACTCGAGCTCCGACTGCAGCGGCCGCGAGTCGACCGGGGCGACGATCTCGATCCGGTGGTCGAGGTTCCGCGGCAGGAGGTCGGCGCTGCCGAGGAAGTAGTGCTTCTCCCCGTCCGCGCCGAAGATGAAGAAGCGGCTGTGCTCGAGGAATCGCCCGAGCACGCTCCGCACGGAGATGTTCTCGCTCATCCCCTTCACGCCCGGCCTGATCCCGCAGATGCGCCGGACGACGATGTCGATCTTCGCGCCGGCGTTCGACGCGCGGTAGAGCGCCTCGATCATCTCCGCGTCGTGGATGCCGTTGACCTTGATCTGGATGTGCGCGTCCTTCCCGGCGCGTGCGGCCTTCGTCACGCGCTCGATCTCCTCGAGCATGCGGCTGCGCAGGTTGAACGGCGACACGAGGAGCCGCCGGAACTCCTGCGGGCGGCCGAAGCCGGTCAGGTAGTTGAAGAGGTCGGCGACCTCGGACGCGATCTCCTCGTCGGCCGTGAACAGGCCGAGGTCCTCGTACAGCCTCGCCGTCAGCGCGTGGTAGTTGCCCGTCCCGATGTGCACGTAGCGCCGCAGGCCGTCCGCCTCGCGGCGAACGACGAGCGTCGACTTGGCGTGGATCTTGAGGCCCGGAAGCCCGTTCACGACGTGCACGCCCGCCTGCTCCAGCCGCTGCGACCAGCTGATGTTGCGCCCCTCGTCGAAGCGGGCCTTGAGCTCGACGAGGCACACGGTCTGCTTGCCGGCCTCTGCGGCCTTGATCAGCGAGGGCGCGAGCGCGGAGTCGTCGCTCGTGCGGTAGACGGTCGTCTTGAGCGCGCGGACGCCGGGATCGTCGGCGGCCTGCGCCACGAACGCCTCGACGCTCGTCGCGAAGGAGTCGTACGGGAGGTGGACGAGCGCGTCCTTCGCCTTGAGGTCGGAGAAGAGCGGGGCGGCAGTGCTGCTGAACGGGCGCCTGGAGACGCCGACCCACGGCTCGAACTTCAGCTCGGGCCTGTCGAGCCTCGCGATCTGCGACACGTCCGCGAGGTCGAGCATTCCGCGCACCGGGTAGACCTGGTCGTCCTCGAGGCCGAGGCCGTCCTTGAGCTCCTCGAGCATCGCCTGCGAGATCGACGCGGAGACCTCGACGCGGACGCAGTCGCCGAAGCGCCGGCGCCGGAGCTCGTGCTGCAGCGCCTCGAGCAGGTCGTCGGCCTCGTCCGAGAGCTCGAAGTCCGCATCGCGCGTGACGCGGAACATGGCCCGCTCGAGGATCTCCATCCCCGGGAAGAGCCTCGGGAGGAAGTGGCCGATCGCGTCCTCGAGCGCGATCAGCACCTCGCGCTTCCCGACCGTGAGGAAGCGCGGGATCGGCTCGGGCACCTTGACGCGCGCGAACCGCTCCTCCTCGGTCACCGGGTCGCGCACGAAGAGCCCGAGGCTGAGCGAGAGCCCGGAGATGTACGGAAACGGCTGCCCCGGGCCGACGGCCAGCGGCGTCAGGACAGGGAAGACGTCGTGCTCGAACACTCGCTCGAGGTCGGCGAGATCCTTCGCGGCGAGGTCGTCGACCTTGGCGATCGAGATGCCTCGCTCGGCGAGCGCCGGGCAGAGATCCTCCTTCCAGAGCTTCGACTGGCGGCGCATCAGGTCGAGCGCGCGCTCCCGGATGTCGCGGAGCGTCTCCTGCGGCGTGCGCCCGTCGGGCGAGCGCGGGGCGATCCCCGACGCGGCCTGGTCCATGAGCCCGGCGACGCGTACCATGAAGAACTCGTCCAGGTTGCTCGACTCGATCGAGCAGAAGTTCACGCGCTCGAGCAGCGGCACGCTCGGGTCGGACGCGAGCTCGAAGACGCGCGCGTCGAAGTCGAGTCGCGACAGCTCGCGGTTCAGGATCCGGTCGAAAGCCACTGACTCAACGGTAGTCGAAGGTTTCGTTGTCGTCTTCGGCATTTGCCGAGTCTCCCACACCGGTGTTCTGATCGGCGCTGACGTTGTGTGAACAGGCGGTTACAAACTGGTGTCGCCGCACGCCGCCTCCGGAAGGGTGTTACGGTTGCCGCCGTGAGCGACGACGGCCTCGGCTTCAAGTTCTTCCTCAAGCTGGCGGGGATCGTCGTGCTCTGCGGCCTGGTCGGCCTGATCCTCTTCCTGTTGCTGTCGAAGGCGATCTACGCCTGGGGCTTCCTGGGCGGTTTCCTCGCGTTCGCGCTCCTGCTGCTCGCGGTCGGCTGGGTCTGGGACCGGCGCGGCGAGCGCTGGAACCGCGACGAGTCGTAGCGGGCCGAAGCCAACCGGCTCTGTCCCCCTCTCTCTCTAAAGGGCACTGAGCAGGCCGAGTCGGGGTAGAGACCCCTTCCAGCTCCCTGGATCGGCCTGCTCGCCGGTCTTGCTAGAGCGCCTGTCGGATCAGGCGGTCATCCTTCCGGTCGCCTCGTTCCAGCGCACCATCAGTGCGTAGAGGACGACGCCGTTCAGTGTCAGCACGATCAGCGTCCAGAGCGGGTAGGCGCTGTTGCCGACCCAGCCGAGGTTCGCAAAGAACGTGATGACTCCGACCACGATCGCGAACCAGCGCGCCCAGCCCGAGCCTGCCAGGAGCCCGAATCCGGCCAGGACGATGACGATCCCCCAGAGAAGCACGATCCAGCCCCAGGTGTTGGTGCTGTGGAACAGGACCATCTGATCCTTGGAGATCGCCACGTAGCGGTTGTTGATGATCGCGGCCAGGCCCGCGAAGAAGTCCAGCGAGCCGATCACGATCATGAGCAATCCGGCGAAGGCGATCCAGCCGGACCAAGCTCCACCGTTCTCATTCATGCTTTTCCCTCCCTGTAGCCGTTTGTCGCTTGGTCGCGGCGACCATACAAGACCTGCGCGACGGCGTGAACCGCTGCTTCCCGTCAGTTAGCCGCAAGGCTCTCCTTGGCATCGCTCCAGTGCACCATCAGGGCGTACAGGACAACGCCGTTCAGGGTCAGCACGATCAGCGTCCAGAGCGGATAGGCGGTGTTGCCCAGCCAGCCCAGATTGACGAAGAACGTGATCGTCCCGGCGATGATCGCGAACCAGCGCGCCCAGCCCGAACCGGCCAGGAGGCCGAAGCCCGCGAGAACGATGACGATGCCCCAGAGCAGCGTTACCCAGCCCCAGTGGCTGACGTCGTGAATGAGGACCATCTGATCCCTCGTGACCGTGTAGTAGCGGTCGTTGATGATCGCGACCAGGCCCGCGAAGAAGTCGAGCGAGCCGATCACCACCATCAGCAGTCCGGCAAATGCGATCCAGCCGGACCATGCCCCACTGTTGCTGTCCATTCCCTGCCCTCCTTGTGGGTTTTCGCGGCGCGACCATACAAGACTACGACGCGCCGAGGCTAGTGCCCGAGCTTGGCCTCGATTGCGTCCAAGCGCTGCTCAATTCGACGCAACGAAGCCATCGCCTCCCCCAGCTCCTCGGTCCGCTGCTTCCGTTCCTCCTCGGCGTCTGCGTCCCGCTCCGCGGTGACGAAGAGCGACGTGACGATCGCCGTCACGAAGGTGAGAAACGTCACGCCCAGCAGGATCACGAGACTGCCCAGGACGCGGCCCCAGGTCGAGTGTGGCACGACATCTCCGTAGCCCACGGTGGAGATCGTCTGCACCGCCCACCACACGGAGATGCCGAAGCTCGGGAAGTCCTCGCGGTCGAGCAGCGTCATGGCGAATGCCGCGATCAGGCACAGCGCCACGGTCACGAACACGAGGTACGGGAAGATGCGCCGGTTCGCGACGGCGCGGCCCATGCGCCTCTGCCAGTTCAGGTGATGGTGGAGGCGGTGACGCTGCTTCTGCGCGTCCATTCGGCGCCACGTTTGCAAACAGGCCGGACAATCAGGCCGGGGTGACTTCGGCCGGAAGCTCCTCGAGGCGAGGCTCGCGCTCGGCGAGATGCTCGCGCGCGAGGACGTCGTAGTAGACGTAGGTCGTCGTGATCCCCACGAGCGGCATCGCGATCGCGTACACGAGGCCGGAGACCGCGTTGACGACGGCGAACGACGCGCTCGTGCCGAGCAGCAAGAGGCCGCCTAGCACGGGGCCGGAAACGAGCACGAGGCCGGCCGTGGCGACGACGAGGGACAGCACCTTGAACCACTCGCGCCGCACCAGCTGGCCGCTCCGCCGGAGCGCATGGAACCCGCTCGTGGACTCCAGCTCGACGCACGGGGCGATCAGCGCCCACCGGACGGCGACCACGAGCGCGATCGGGATCAGGAACACCGAGAGCGTGAGCAGGCTCACGAGCGGAACGGCGACGAGGAGCGCGAGGAACAGGGGCTTGATCGCGTCGACCACGAGCCGGTAGGCGCCGATCACGCCGATGTCCCGGCCCGCGTCGATCTCGGCCATCGCGCGCGCGGCCGCGGCCTGGATGAACGTGAGGCCCAGCAGGCTGAGGATCGTGCCGATCGCGAGCACGATCCACGCGCGGCCCCCGCCGCCCTCGCCGCCCGAGGAGAGACCGAGGAAGGTCGATGCGCTGACGATCCCGGTCTGCAGCAGCGTCACGAGGATCGAGACCGGGATCGTGACTAGGCCGATGCCGATGAACAGCAGGGGCCGTTTTACGTACATGCGCCACGTGGCCGTGACGGTCTGGCCCCACGAACGGCGCCGTGCAAGGCGGAGCGGCGTGCTTGGCGTCCACGTCGTCCGTGAGCAGAGCCACCCGATCAGGATCGCGAGCCCGGCCAGAACGCCGAGCGTGAGCGCCGCGTTGTTCGCGAGCCGCCTGACGAGGTTCGAACCGGTCTCGACGGCGCCGCAGAACGAGCCGGTCGCCGCCGTGCCGAGGACGCCTCCCGCCGGGATCCCGTAGCTCCGGTTGCGCCATCCCTCGGACCAGGTGATCGGCTTGGTCCACTGCACCTTCATATTCGGGCCGGTGGGGCCGTTGAAGAACGCAGGCTGCAGCTCGCCCCAGCGACCCTCGAACACGATCCACGGATACGCCTTGTACGAGGCGGCCGGATCGGTCGGGATCGTGTCGACGGCGGGTCGGATCTGCGTGCTAGGGCCGCGGGTGTCGTCGCAGCCGACTCCCTCCGACGCCGAGCGTCCGAGGAAGAGCGCGGAGTCGTAGAAGTTCGCGTGCGAACCCTCTGCCGCGTAAACGACCGGGTGCGTCCCGTCGACCTTGTTCAGCTTCTCGTCGTCCCACGCGGAGCGCTCGGCCCCTTCGTGCTGCGAGTAGCCGACCTCGGTCGGGTGGGTCTCGAGCGCCTGTTGCGCATCCGGCGCGTCGAAGTTGAGCTGGATCATCTCCCAGTCGCCCTCGTGGGTGTTGTTGAAGTCGTTGAAGGGGTAGAAGAACCAGTACTGCAGCGCGAGGCGTCCCTTCTCGGTCGCGACGTGCGCGTACGCCGTCGGCTTGGTGCCCTCGGTGACTCTGCGCGCCCACTGCTCGTAGCTGCAGCCGGGCTTGAGCGGATTGCCCGGGAAGTCGAGGTGGTACTCGTAGAGCCCCTTGCCGAGGTCGGTCGCGGTGGGGGCGATCTTGACGAGGTCCGACCCGGTCCACGGGCCGCGCAGCGCAACCGTGGGCTTGTCGAGGATCGCGTCTATGTCGATCGGGCGGTACGGCTCGCCCGGCCCGCACTCCTCCTTCTGCTCGACCACGCGCACGACGGGCGCGTAGCGGTGGGCGAGCTCCTGGTCAGGCCTGCCGGCCGCGCTCGCGACCCCGGTCACGGCGAGGCCGAGGAGGGCGATCGCGGCGGCGAGTGCTGCCAGGCGGCGCATCGGCGGAGCCTAACCGGGAGGCGGCGGCTTTCCTTTCGGCGAATCGGGCGTCCCCTGCTGGACGAACAGCCCGAGGAACGCGCGCTTGAGCTGGGTCAGCAGCGGCGCGCCGGGGCCTTCTGGCGGCCGTGCCCAGGCCGCCGCGATCTCCGCGCCGAGCAGCAGCGCCGACGAGTAGAGGTAGACCGAGTAGAGGAAGACGAGCGCCGCCGTCAGCGACCCGTAGACGACGCTGAGCCGGGTCGCCCGCTCGTAGAGGAAGCCGGAGGCCAGCGCGATCAGCTGGAAGAAGATCGCGGTCACGATCGCTCCGGCGAGCCCGTCCCTGATCCGCAGCCCGCGAGCGGGCACGAACCGGTAGAGCAGCAGGACGACAACGATCGAGAGGCCAAACGCGGCCAGGCGGACGAGGCCGTCCGAGAGCGTTCCCGCGCCGATGTCCGCGGCACTCGCGACGCCCCCGCCGGCCGTGTGCACGAGCTGTCCGAGGACGGTGATCCCCGCGGTGACCAGCACGAGCGCGGCGGCGCCGACGATCAGTGCGAGGTCGATCAGCTTCCCCCGGGCCATCGGACGCGAGTGGGTGGCGCCCATCGCCGACTCGAGGCCGCCCCGGATCGCGCCCATCATCCCGGTCGCCGCCCAGACGAACACGAGCAGGCTGATCAGCCCGGCTGCGCTGGCGGGGGTCGCGATCGCGGTGACCGCGTCCTGGACGTCCTTCTTGCCGGCCGCGGACACGGGGAGGGCGTCGACGATCGTGTTCGTCACGTCGTGTCTGACGCTGTCGTCCTGGAGCACGAGCCCGAACACCGAGACGAGCACGATCGCCAGCGGCACGATCGAGAAGAGCACGCGGTAGGCGATCGCCGCCGCGTGCTGCGGGCACTGGTCCAGGAAGAACCGCTCGACGGCTGCGGGGGCCGCACCCCCGAACTTCTTGGCGATCGCAACGGGCGAGACCAGGGCCCTGCGACCCTAGCGCGGGCGCGTGACGGGCTCGCCGTTCCCGTTGCAGCCGCTCGGCGCCGCCGAATACGATTACCGTCATGCTGCTCAGCGAGGTGGGGTACGCGCAGCCGGACACGCTCGAGCAGGCACTCGAGGTTCTCGCGCAGCACGAGGGCGCGCGTGCCCTGGCCGGCGGACAGACCCTGATCAACGTCATGAAGGCGCGCGCGGCGTCGCCCGACGTCCTCGTCGACCTGAACCGGATCTCCGCGCTGAAGGGGATCGAGCTCGGCGCCGACGGCACGCTCGAGATCGGACCGATGACGACCTACTCCGAGCTGATCGCCTCGCCCGAGGCCCGGGCGCGGCCGATCCTCGGCGAGGTCTGTGCCCAGATCGCCGACGTTCAGGTCCGGAACCGCGGCACGATCGGCGGGAACATCTGCTCCAGCGACCCGACGAACCACCTGCCGCCGCTAATGGTCGCGATCGGCGCGCAGCTGACGATCGCGGGCGAGGGCGGCGAGCGGACCGTTTCCGCGGACGAGTTCTTCCTCGGCGTCTACATGACCGCCGTCGCACCCGACGAGCTGCTGACGAAGATCACGATCCCGGCCGGCCGCAGCGACGGGTTCGCCGCGATCCCGATCGGCAAGGACGGCACCTGCATCGTCAACGCGGCCGCGACCGCGAACGGGGAGCTGCGCGTCGCGCTCGGCTGCGTCGGCGCCGTTCCCGAGCTGGTGACCCCGGCCTCCGCGGACGCGGATGCGGTGCGCGAGGCCGTGCGTGGGGCCGGGATCGAGCCGCCTGGCGACGTGCACGCGTCGTCCGACTACCGCCGCCACCTGGCCGAGGTCGTCGCGGCCCGCGCAGCCGCGAAGGCGTCCGAGAGGGCGGGCGAGTAGTGGCCGCGGTCGAGACCTCGAAGACGATCACGGTCGAGATCAACGGCGAGACGTTCGAGCGAGAAGTCGACTCGCGCCGCCTCCTGATCCATTTCATCCGCGACGACGTCGATCTGACCGGCTCGCACATCGGGTGCGACACCGGCAACTGCGGCGCGTGCAGCGTGATCCTCGACGGCACGCTCGTGAAGAGCTGCATGCTGCTCGCGGTCCAGGTCGACGGCTGCTCGATCGAGACCGTCGAGGGCCTGTCCGAGCCGGGCGAGCTGAACGAGCTCCAGCAGGCGTTCAACGACTATCACGCGCTCCAGTGCGGCTACTGCACGCCCGGGATGCTGATGAGCGCAACCGCTCTCCTGCGCGAGAACTCGAGCCCGTCCGACGAGGAGATCTCGCGCGCGATCCAGGGGAACATCTGCCGCTGCACCGGCTACTGGAACATCGTCAAGGCGATCAGGGCCGCCTCCGGCCAGGAGGTCATGGAGTGACCGAGACCACGACCGTCACCGAGCCGATCGTCGTCGAGGCGGGCGAGACGCGGCCGGGCTACGCGGGCCAGAGCGTGAAGCGCAAGGAGGACAAGCGGCTCGTCCAGGGCGAGGGCCTGTTCGTGGACGACGTCAAGCGCCACAACATGGGCTTCGTCCACTTCGTCCGCTCGCCGTACGCCCATGCGAAGATCCGCTCGGTCGACGTCTCGAAGGCGCTCGAGCACCCGGGCGTGTACGGGACACTGACCGGGGACGAGGTCGCGCTCATGACCGACCCGTTCTTCCAGATCTCCTCGCCGCCAGGCGCGCACATCAAGGACTACTGCCTCGCCGTCGGCAAGGCGCGGTTCGTCGGCGAGCCGGTCGCCGCGGTGGTGGCGTCGACGCGCGAGGCCGCGCGCGACGCGTCCGAGCTCGTCGAGGTCGACTACGAGCCGCTGCCGGTGGTGACCGACGCGCGGCGCGCGCTCCAGGACGAGGCGCCCGTCCTCCACGACGAGGCCGGCACGAACCTCACCTGGGAGGGCGTCTACGAGTGGGGCGACCTCGACCAGGCGTTCGCCGAGGCCGACCGGGTCGTGAAGATCTCGGAGCTCCACTTCGACCGGTTCAACTCGACCCCGCTCGAGTGCAACGGGGCGCTCGTCGAGTACAACCGCGGAATCGGCCAGTGGACGATCACCACGAACAACCAGTTCCCCGGGTTCGCGGTGATCATGATGGGGCCGGCGATGCGGGTCGGGCTGGACAAGCTCCGCATGGTCACCCAGGACATCGGCGGCGGGTTCGGCAACAAGATCACCTCGCATCCGCAGCTCGTCGCGTGCTGCCTGCTCGCGCGGAAGCTGAACCGGACCGTCCAGTGGACGGAGTGGCGCACGGATTTTCACCTCTCGATGTCGCACGGGAACGAGCGCTGGTTCCAGGACACCGAGGTCGCGGTCAAGAACGACGGCACGCTGCTCGGGTTCCGGACCATCGCGCTCGACGACGCGGGCGCGTGGCTCCGCTACGAGCCGCTCGGCGGCGTGATCTGGGCGCAGGTGACCCCGGGCCTGTACCGCTGGAAGCACATCCGGCTCGACTTCAGGCAGGTGGTGACGAACAAGGCGCCCGTCTCGCCGAACCGCGGCTATTCGCGGATGCAGCACCTCTGGTTCACCGAGCGGGTGATCGACATCGTCGCGCACGAGCTCGGGCTCGACCCGGTCGACGTGCGCAAGCGCAACTACGTCAAGGCCGAGGAGATGCCGTACACGACGCCGAACGGCTGCGTCTACGACTCGGGCGACTACGCGGCGATGCTCGACACCGCGCTGGAGCTGATCGGCTACGAACGGATCGAGGAGCGGCGCGCGGACGCCGAGAGCCGGGGGAAGCTGCTCGGCTTCGGGATCGGCTCGACGCTCGACTCGGGCACGAACAACTTCGGCCAGTCGCGCCTGATCAACCCGGAGCTCCAGTTCTCGGGCAACAACGAGGTCGCGACCGTGAAGCTCGACATCTTCGGCGAGATCGTCGTCACGCTCGGGACGACGCCGCAGGGGCAGGGCCACGAGACGACGGCGTCGCAGGTCGTGGCCGACATCCTCGGCTGCTCGGTCGAGGACGTGCACGTCCGCGCGGGCCACGATTCGTACTGGAACTCGCACGCCGGCTTCTCGGGCACCTATGCGAGCCAGTTCGCGGTCACGGGGCTCGGCGCGGTCAAGGGCGCCACGGACATGCTCGCGGGCGAGATGCGCAAGCTCGCCTCGGTGATCCTCGGCTGCACGCCCGACGACATCGAGCTCGCGGAGGGCTTCGCCCGGATCAAGGGCAACCCCGAGGCCGCGCTGCCGTTCATGGCGCTCGGCGCGATCATCAACGCGAACAACGCGGGCCTCCCCGAGGACCTCGACGTCACGCTCAACTGCCGCTACGTCTACCGGCCGCCGTTCGAGGTCCCGGACGTCGAGAAGAAATACGGGAACCTGACGCTGACCTACGCGACGCAGATCCACGTCGCGATCCTCGAGGTCGACCCCGAGACCGGGGTCTACGAGATCGTCGACTACGCGGCCGTCGACGACTGCGGCAAGCGGATCAACCCGCAGGTCGTCGAAGGCCAGGTGATGGGCGCGACCGCCCAGGCGCTCGGCGCGGCGACGCATGAGACGTTCACCTACGACGAGGATGGGAACCTGCTGACGCCCAACTTCTACGACTACCACGTGCCGCACGCACTCGACATGCCGCCGCTCAAGACCGGCAGCACCGAGAGCCCCTCGCCGTTCACCTCGCTCGGCACGAAGGGCATGGGCGAGGGCGGCGGCGCCGGGATCCACGCGGTGTGCGCCGCGCTGCAGGATGCGCTCAGCTCCCACGGCAAGCCGGTCGTCTACGACAGCTGCAACCCATACCACCGGGTCTGGGAGCTGCTCAGCGACCCCGAGTCCTCGCGGGAGCGAGTGTCCGTGGAGGCGACGTGAAGGTCTCCGGCGAGCGCGTGTTCGACGCGCCGCGCGCGGCGGTCTGGCACGTCCTGAACGACCCGGCCTCGATGGCGAAGACGATGCCCGGAGTCGAGAGCTTCGACGTCCAGGACGAAAAGCACTGGCGGGCCTACGTGAAGATCCCGCTCGGCCTCGGCGGCCTCAAGCTGACGATGGACATGGAGAAGACCGAGGAGCGCGAGCCCGAGTACGCGCAGCTCTCGATCAAGGGCAACGGCGTGGGGGCGATGCTCAACATGACGACGGCGTTCACGCTGACCGAGGACGGCGGCGGCACGAAGATGGACTGGGAGGCCGACGTTCACATCGCCGGCCCCGTCGGCTCGATGGGTCAGCGCGTGCTCCAGCCGATCGTCAACCAGCAGGTCGAGCACGTCCTGAATTCGCTCGACGAGCAGGTCCGCGAAGCGTCGACGACTCCGGCCGAGAGCTAGCTCCTCGTGGCCCAGCCGTTCCGGATCGGGGTCATGCAGCTGACCATGGAGCCGCTCGACGAGATGGTCGCCTCCGCGCGGGCGATGGACGAGGCGGGGATGGACACGATCTGGCTCGCCGAGGCCTACCCGTGGTGGCGGAAGCACCAGATGGAGGCCCGCTCCTCGACGGTCAGCTCCGCGGTCATCGCGCAGGCGACGGAGCGGCTCACGATCGGCTGGGGGATCATCTCGCCGTTCACGCGCCATCCCGTGCAGGTCGCGATGGACGCGCGCGTCGTGCAGGAGGCGGCGGGCCCGGGCCGGTTCATCCTCGGCTTCGGAACGTCGAAGATCTTCCTCAACAACGCGATGATGCAGACGAACAAGACCCTCGGGCCGATGCGTGACGCCGTCGAGATCGTGCGCGGCGTGCTCGGCGGGGAGGCGTTCGAGTACGCCGGCTCGACGTGGAACGCGTCGGTGCCCGCTCTCGACCCGGCCGCCCATTCGCCCCGCGAGGTGCCGCCGGTCTACGTCGCGGCAACCGCACCGAAGATGCAGGCGCTCGCGGGTGAGATCGGCGACGGGTGTCTCACGCCGTCGATCACGACGCCGGCATTCGTTCGCTACACGCGCGAGAACGTCGCGAGCGACATCGACATCGGCTGCACCATCGTCGCCTCGATCCACGAGTCCGACCGCGACGCGGGGCGCGACGGCGCGCGCGAGATCGCGGGCATGTACCTCGCGAACAAGGTGCAGAACATCCAGGGCGCGGCGGACACGCTGCTCGACCTGGCCGGGATCGAGCAGGACGAGATCCGCCCGGTCGCCGAGGCGATGGAGCGCGGCGGGCGGCTCGCGGCGAAGGCGGAGGTCGGTGACGCGCTGCTCGACAAGTGCAAGCCGGTCGCGGGCACGCCGGACGACTGCATCGCCGCGATCGAGGAGTATCGCGAGGCGGGTTGCACCCACGTCATGCTCGAGCTCTGGGGCGATCGGCGGCACGAGCAGATTCGGCTCTTCGGCGAGCGGGTCCTGCCGAGCTTCCGCTGATGGCCGTCTCGATCGACCGCGACAGGCTCGTCGACTGGGCGAAGCAGGCGATCTCGATCCCGAGCTTCACCGGGAGCGAGGGCGAGATGGCGAGCTTCATGGCGGAGACGTTCGACGAGATCGGTCTGGCGGTGCAGTGGCAGCAGGTCGAGCAGGGCCGCGCGAACGTCCTAGCCACGCTGAGCGGGGCGGGCGGCGGGCCGGCGCTGATGTTCAACGGGCACATGGACACCTCGTACTCCGGCCGCGAGCCGTGGCTGGCGAAGGTGCGGGGCTTCCAGCCGGACCCTTTCATCCGCGACAAGCGGCTCTACGGGCTCGGGATCTCGAACATGAAGGGCGCGCTGGCCTGCTACATCGAAGCGGTGCGCGCGCTGCTGGACGACGGCGTTCGCCTGCGCGGCGACCTTCTGGTTGCCGCCGTGTGCGGCGAGATCGAGAAGGCGCAGCAGGGCGACGCGCAGGGGGCGGAGTTCCGCGGCTACGCGACCGGCACGCGCCACCTCGTCACCCACGGCGGCATCGCCGACATGTGCATCCTCGGCGAGCCGACCGAGGGCAAGGTCGTCCTCGGGCACTTCGGCTCGCTCTGGCTGCGAATCTCGACCCAGGGGAACTTCATCCACACCGCGTTCAGCGAGGGCAAGCGCGACCAGAACTCGATCCTGCGCATGCGCGAGGTGCTCGACGCGGTGCTCGAGTGGATCCCGACCTGGGAGGACGACCCCGACAATGCCTACCGGGGCGCGAAGGCGATCGTGAACGTCGGCGCGCTGCGAGGCGGGTTCGGCTGGCGCGTCTCGCGCACGCCGCACCGGACCGACCTGTTCCTCGACGTGCGCGTGCCGCCGACGAAGGCGATGCCGCTCGCGCGACGGCAGGTGCTGGAGATGGTCCGTGGCCTCCAAAGGCGGTATCCGGAGTACGGCGTCGAGGGCGAGGTCTACGTGTCGGCGCCCGGAGCCGAGATCGCCGAGGACCATCCGCTCGTCGCGGCTCTCGACGCGAGTCATGCCGAGGTGTTCGGCTCTCCGCCCGAGCGCGACGTCACGCGCTGGTTCTCCGATGCCTCGGCCCTGACTCGCTACGGCGTGCCGACCGTCAACTACGGGACATCGACCGGTCTGCTCGACACCGAGTACGGCGAGAATCTCGAGATCGCGGGGCTGGTCGACACGGCAAGGGTCTACGCGCTCGCCGCGCAGCGGGTCTGCGGGGTCGCGTGAAGCTCGTCACCTTCGATGACGGGCGCATCGGAGAGGTGCGCGACGATCGGGTGCTCGAGCTCGGCGCGCATTCGATGCGCGAGTACTTCGAGGCCGGCGCCGTGGCGGGGCCGACTGGCCGAGAGCACGCGCTCGCGGATGTGCGGCTGCGGGCTCCGATCGTCCCGAAGAAGTTCTTCCACACGGCCGGCAACTTCCGCGAGCACGAGGAGGAGTCGAAGAACGTCGACTGGGCGCACGAGATCGCGCCGTGGATCGTGTTCTTCCAGAACGTCGACGCGATCATCGGGCCCGACGATCCGGTCGTGTACCCGGAGCATCTGACCGAGGAGCTCGACTACGAGCTGGAGCTGGCCGTCGTGATCCGGAAGGCGGGGAAGTGGTTCGCGCCCGCGGAGGCGGCCGACTACATCGGCGGCTACGTGATCTTCAACGACATCACCGCGCGGGACATCCAGCGGCGCGAGATGCGGTCAGGCGTGTTCTCGTTCTGCAAGGCGATCGACACGTTCTGTCCGCTCGGGCCATGGATCGTGACGCCCGACGAGATCCCGGATCCGCACGACCTGGCGATGGAGCTGCGCGTCAACGGCGAGCCGCGCCAGGAGTCGCATTCGCGGAACATGTCCGTGACGATCCCGGAGATCCTGAGCCACTACTCCGCCCTGGGGTACTCGGCGGGCGATGTGGTCTCGACAGGGACCGTGAGCGGCGTGGCCGGGTTCAGCGACGACCCCGCGTCGATGTACCTCAAGCCCGGCGACGTGATGGAGGCCGAGATCGAGCGGATCGGCGTGCTGCGCAATCCGGTCATCTCGTGGCAAGAGGCCCACGGCGAGCCGGCCCCGGAGCGCGTGCGCTGGTGACGCCTGAGCGTTCTCTTGTGTTCATCCCCCCGCCCAGGGTGGGGCTCTTTGACCCGCCTCCCTCGACGTCGACGATAGCGCCGGATCGCGCACCTGTCTGTGACGGGGGCGTGCCGGAAGCGTGACGATCTCGTGAGCTGGCCCCGCGACGACGCCAAGCTCGAACGCGTGCGCCGGCTGATGGCGGAGGAGGAGCTCGACGCGCTGGTCGTCCGAGCGCCCGACAACGTCCTCTACCTGACGAACTTCTGGGGCATGAAGGGCTACGACGCCGTCGTCTTCCCGCGCGAGGGCGAGCCGACGCTCCTCTGTCTCGAGGCCTCGGAGGAGGACGCGGCCCGAACCGCCTGGACCACAGACATCCGCCTGATCCAGGGCTACGCCGCCGACGACCCGCGACCCCCGACCGCGCGCACCCTGGAGCTCGCGCAGGAGGTGGCGCGGGGCTACGGCCGGGCCGGCCTCGAGCTTAGCCTGGGCACCCAGGCCAGCGACCGTATGGTCGGCGAGCCGACGACCTACACCGCCGCGTGGTTCGCCGGCTTCGGCGAGACGGCCGCCGACGCAACGCCGCTTCTCGCGCGCGCGCGCGAGATCAAGACAGAGCAGGAGCAGGAGCGGATGCGGCTCGCCAACGAGATCGCCGCCGCTGCGATGGAGCACACGCGCGCACACCTCCGGCCCGGAATGAAGGAATCCCAGGCGGCCGCGATCTGGCAGGGCTTCGTGCACGGAGAGGGCACCGGCTGGAACGGGCAGGTCGAGCTCGCGCTCGCCTTCTCGCTGGTCTGGTCGGGCCCGGGGATCAAGACGTTCACGGCGACCGGCGACCTTCCGGTGAAGGAGGACGAGCCGACGCTCTTCGAGATCTGGGTCTGCGCGGACGGCTACTGGGCCGACCACACGAAGAACCTCTGCCCGGGCGAGTTGCGCGCCGAGTACGTGGAGCTCGAGCAGCAGCTGCTCGAGGTCTACGGCCGCGCGCTCGATCACTGCCGGCCCGGTGCATCGCTTCCCGAGCTCGACCGGCTCGTCCGCGCCGGGCTTGCCGAGGCCGGCTACGAGGGGCAGCCGTCGCACCCGATCTGCCACGGGATCGGCGCTCGCGCACACGAGCCGCCGTACGCGCACCAGGCGGGCGGCGGCACGATCGAGGCGGGCATGGTGCTGGCGATCGAGCCGGGCGTCTACTGGGAGGGTGGCGGCGGCCTGCGCGTCGAGGACAACTTCCTGATCACGGAGTCGGGCGCCGAGAAGCTCTCGCCGTTCCCGGACGGGGTGGTCTGCGGATGATCTGGACGGGCGCGTTGAACGACCCCTACCGCCTTGGAGGCTCGGTGGGCCTCTACGACACGACACTGCGCGACGGCGAGCAGACCGTCGGCGTCGTTCTCGACCCGGAGCAGAAGCTCGAGATCGCGCGCCTTCTGGACGACCTCGGGATCGACCGGATCGAGGCCGGGTTTCCGCGTGTCTCGCAGGACGACTGGGACGCGGTCCGGCTGATCTCCGACGCGGGCCTGCATGCCGAGATCTGGGGCTTCTCGCGCGCCGTCCCCGCCGACCTCGAGGCGCTGGTCGAGCTCGGCGTGGGCGCGTCGGTGATCGAGTCTCCGATCTCCGATCTCAAGCTGGACGCGATCGGCGTTTCCCGCGAGAAGATGCTCGGCCGCATCACGGACGCGATGCGGTTCGCTGCCGAGCACGGGATCCACGCCGCGTTCTTCGGGGTCGACTCCACCCGAGCCGACCCCGGTTTCTACGAGCAGGTCTACCGCGGCGCCGTGGAGGCGGGCGCGAAGGAGGTCTGCGTGGTCGACACGATCGGGATCGCGTCGCCCGAGGCCGTCGCCGACCTCGTGGGCCGCACCGTCGAGTGGGTCGGCTCCGAGGTGCCCGTCCACTTCCACGGGCACAACGACTTCGGCCTGGCCACCGCATCCGCGGTCGCTGCGGTCAAGGCCGGCGCGAGCTGGGTGCAGGGGACGATCAATGGCATGGGAGAGCGCGCGGGCAACTGCAACCTGGGTGAGGTCGCGCTCACTCTGCGCGCGCTCTACGGCGTCGAGTCGAGCCTCCGCCTCGAGCGGATACGCGAGGTCTCGGAGCGCGTGCAGGAGCTCTCCGGCTACGAGCTCGAGCCCTGGAAGCCGGTGACGGGTGAGACCCTCTTCCGCCGCGAGAGCGGCGCGGTCGCGAGCCAGTTCCACGACCCGCCGTCGATCGAGCCGTACTCGTCGGAGCTCGTCCACGCCGAACGTGGGATCGTGCTCGGCAAGAAGAGCGGGCTCGACTCGATCCGGATCAAGGCGGACGAGCTCGGCCTCGACCTCCCGGAGGAGCGGCGCGCGGAGGTGCTCGCCGAGGTGAAGGAGCTCGGTGCGCGCAAGCGCGGGCTCGTCACCGAAGAGGAGTTCCGTGAGCTCGTCGATGGCTGAGCGCGACGCGGTCGTCGTCGGGAGCGGGATCAACTCGCTCGCGTGCGCCGCATTGCTGGCGCGCGGCGGATGGAGCGTCGTCGTGCTGGAGCGCGAGGACGAGCTCGGCGGCGCGATTCGCACCGCGGAGCTGACGGAGCCCGGCTACCTGCACGACGTCTTCAGCGCCTGGCACCCGCTCTGGGTGGGCGGCGCGGGACATGCCGAGCTCGGCGATGAGCTCGCCGCGCGCGGGCTCGAGTACCTGAATACCGAGCACCCGACCGCGACGCTCTTCCCCGACGGCGACGCGTGCTTCCTGCTGCGCTCGACCGAGGCAAACGTCGAGGAGCTGGGCGCTGAGTGGGAGAGAGTCGTGGAGTCGTTCTTCGAGGATGCGGACCTCGCGTTCGGCGTGCTCGGCACCGAGCTCTGGTCGACGGACGGGCTCCGGCTCGCGCTGAAGGCGCAGCGGAGGCTCGGCCGCCGCGGGCTGGTCGAGTTCGCCGGCGACGTGCTCGTCTCGAGCCGCGACTGGCTGACCGAGACGTTCGCGTCGGAGCGGGCGCACGGCCTGCTCGCGCCGTGGGTGCTGCACACCGGGCTCGGCCCCGACTCGGCCGCGTCCGGGTTCATGACGCAGGTGATCGGCGTCGCGGTCCAGGAGGGCGGCATGCCGATCCCGCGTGGCGGCGGCGCGCGGCTCGTGGACGCGCTCGTGCGGCTGATCGAGGACAACGGCGGCGCGTGCGAGACCGGGCGCGACGTCGATCGGGTGCTCGTTCGAGAGGGCCGCACCGCAGGCGTGCGGCTCGCGGACGGCGAGGAGGTCCGTGCGTCGCGTGCGGTGATCGCGAACGTCACGCCCACGCAGCTCTACGGGCGGCTCCTCGACGGAGCGGTCGGCGGCCCGACCGCCGAGCGTGGCCGCCGCTTCCGGTACGGGCGCTCCGAGATGCAGATCCACTTCGCGCTCTCCGAGCCGCCGCGCTGGGAGGGCGACCTCCGGCTCGGGCAGACCGCGATCGTCCATCTCACGCCGGGGCTGGACGGCGTCTCGCGCGCGGTGAACGAGGCCGAGCGGGGTCTGCTCCCCGCTGAGGCCACGGTCGTCGTGGGCCAGCCGCTGACGATGGATGCCTCGCGTGCCCCCGAGGGCGCCGGGATGCTCTGGATCCAGCTGCAGGAGCTGCCCTGGCAGGTGAAGGGCGACGCGGCCGGCGAGCTCGACGTGGGCGACGGCACGTGGACCGAGGAGCTGCGCGAGCGCTACGCCGACCGGATCCAGGCCAGGATCGCGCGCCACGTCCCGAACCTCGACTCGGCGCTCCTCAAGCGCGTGACGCTCTCGCCCTCCGACCTCCAGGCGGCCAACATCAACCTGCACCAGGGCGACCCGTACTCGGGGTCGCTCGCGCTCGACCAGAACCTGCTCTGGCGGCCGTTCTCGGCGAGCCCGGGGCACTCGACTCCGGTGAAGGGCCTCTGGCAGATCGGAGCCAGCACCCACCCGGGGCCGGGGCTCGGCGCGGGCTCGGGGACGATGGTCGCGAAGCAGCTGCTCGAGCCAGGCCCGTTCGACCGGCTCCGGAAGCGGCTCGGCCGGTGAAGCTCTCGATCTCGCAGATCACGACGGTCACGCAGTCGTTCGCCGACGACGTCGATGCGTACCGCGCGGGGGGTGCAGACGGGATCGGGATCTGGGAGATGAAGCTCACGGACGACTCGCTCGAGCAGTTCCGTGGGAGTGGGCTGGAGGCCGCAGCCACGGTGCCGGAGGTGCCGTCGATCCTGCCGCTCCCGTTGATGGAGGGGCCGGCCGACCCGGCCCAGCGGGTGGAGGCGATCGCAAACGGGATCGCCCGCCTGGCGCCCTTCGAGCCGTCCTGCGTTGCCTTCCTGACCGGGCCGGGCGACGACCGCGAGACGGTCGTCGAGGGGATCAGGGCGATCGCAGACGCTGGGCGGGCCCACGGCGTCCGCGTCGCGCTCGAGCCGATCCAGCGCGAGTTCGCGCACTTCTGGACGTCCGTCAGCTCGCTCGACGAAGGCGCCGCGCTGATCGACGAGGCCGGCGCTGACGTCGGCCTGCTCTTCGACTCGTGGCAGCTCCACGGCGAGCCGCTCGAGGAGATCGAGCGTCACCGCGACCGGATCTACGCCGTCCATCTCGCCGACTGGCGCGACCCGACGCGCAACACGAACGACCGCGTCCTCCCGGGCGACGGGGTCATCGACTTCGGCCCGGTCCTCGACGCCCTGCGCTGGGACGGGCTCTACGACCTGGAGATCTTCTCCGACCCCGAGTTGCCCGACTCGCTCTGGAAGGAGGATCCCCGCGAGCTCGCGGTGCGCGGGATCGAGGCGATGCGGAGGACGCTATCGAGCGCGTCTGCATAGTCGGCGGCGGGGTCATCGGCAGCCTGTACGCCGGTCACCTGGCGCGCGTCTGCGAGGTCAGCGTCCTCTGCCGCCGCGAGGAGCACGCGCGGGCGCTGAACGAGCACGGCCTGCGCGTTTCCGGCAGGCACGAGTTCGAGGCTCAGGTGCGTGCGGCGACCGACCCGGGTGAGCTCCCGGAGCCCGAGCTTGCGATCGTCGCCACCAAGACGACCGAGCTCGCGGCCGCCGCCGCGCGCCTCGAGGGCCACTGGCCGGGGGCAGTGGTGATGACCGTTCAGAACGGCCTCGGCGCCGAGGCCGCGTTCCCCGGCCGCCAGGTGATCTCGGCGGTCACGTTCATGAGTGGCACGCGGCATGAGGACACACATGTCGAGTACATCCTCGACACCGAGACGTGGCTCGGCCCCTACGGCGAGACGCCGTACGCGCTGGTCGAGGACGTCGCCGGCCTGATCGTGGAGTCGGGCCTCAAGGCGCGCGCGTTCGAAGACCTGCGGCCGGCGCAGTGGTCGAAGCTGATCTTCAACGCGACCGTCAATGCCGTCGCCGCGCTCACGGGGCTGCCGCACGACTGGCACTACGCGGCCCGCGAAGAGCCGGGCGACCTCGGCCACCTCGTCTACGGCCTCGTCGAGGAGGGCAAGCAGGTCGCCGCGGCGGCCGGGGTAGAGCTGCACGAGGACCCGTGGGAGATGAACGTCCTCGCGACGCAGCGCGGCAGCAGGCACTACCCGTCGATGCTCGAGGACGTCGAGGCGCGCCGCCCGACCGAGATCGACCACATCACGGGAGCGCTGGTCCGCGAGGCCGAGCGGCTCGGCGTCCCGGTGCCGCTCCACACCGCCCTCTTCCGGCTTGTCCGTGCGCGAGAGGCGTCGTGGAGGCCGGATTGACGTGCAGGTCGGCAGGCATACAATTCCCGATCCGGGGCGTGTTTTTTCCAGCGAAGTAGGGAGGGTGCAGTGAGACGTGCGACTAGGTGGGGCGTTCTGCTTGCAGTGACGCTCCTTGGGGCTACCGTGGCGATCGCCGCTCTCGCCGCCACCAACGGCGGCCATGCCCAGGCAGCGAAGCCCGTCGTCATCGGCTGGGCGTACGACCAGAGCGGGAACATGGCCCCGTTCGACAACCCGGCGCTCGCCGCGGCGAAGATCCGCATCAAGCAGATCAACGCGAAGGGCGGCGCCGCCGGTCACAAGTTCGTCATCAAGACCTGCGACACGCAGAACAACGACGCGACCAAGGCGAAGGCGTGCGCACTGAGCCTGCTCGGCCAGGGCGCCAGCATCATCTTCACGACCTGCGACGTCGACTACGCGACCCCGGTCGTCCAGGCGGCGATCGGGCGTGGCAAGCTCGCCGTTGCCCCCTGTATCGGCACCGACCAGATGGGGCCGAAGCGTTTCGGCAAGAAGGGCAAGCTCGCGTTCAGCTTCGGCAACGTCGCGCAGGACGAGGGCTCGGCGATGGCGGAGTACGCGCACAGGCGCGGCTGGAAGACCGCCGCTCTCGCGACGAACACCTACCTCGTCTACTTCAAGAACGTCGTCCAGGCGTTCGACAAGCGCTTCCGGGCGCTGGGCGGCAAGATCGTCGACCGCGAGAGCTACGCGACGGGCGCCAACAACGTCGGCGCCGCGGTCACGCAGCTGAACTCGCACAAGGCCGCCGTCTACGTCACCTCGACCGCGTTCGGGGAGCTGCCCGCGTTCGTCTCGGGCCTGCGCTCTCTCAACAACAAGACGCCGATCCTGAACTCGTGGGCCGGCGACGGCACGTACTGGAACACGCAGAGCCCGAAGGTGACGAATTACTACTTCGTCACATTCGCATCCGTGTTCGGTGACGATCCCAGCGCGGCGGTGCGCAAGATGATCGCGTCGATGAAGGCCGCGGGAGCCCAGCCGGGCACGGGCGGCTTCCTCGGTGGAGCCGACGCGATCGACGGCGTCGCCACCGCGATCAGGCGGGCGCACGGGTCGCTGAACGGCGCTGCTCTGGCGGCGCAGATGGTGAAGTTCAAGCACGTGCCGGTGCTCGGTAGCCGGATCAGCTTCTCGGCGAAGTTGCACACGGTCTTCGGGCGCCAGTACCGCGTGATGAAGATCCAGGACAACAAGGCCAAGCGCGTCGGCCTGGTGACGGCGAAGGTCGTCCCGAAGCTCTAACGTTGCGCGCGCGTGCCCGAGACCGCGCTCGCTGAGGAGAACGGAGAGGAGGCCCGAGACCCTTCGGGCCTCCTCCGTGTCGCGGTCCTTCGAGGGCGTGCAGGCGCTCAGCGAGGTGACGCTCGAGCTGCACGGGCACGAGGTCGTCGGCCTGATCGGGCCGAACGGCGCCGGCAAGTCGACGCTCGTGAACGTGCTCAGCGGCTTCGACCATCCGAGCGTGGGCTACGGTCGCGCTCGGCGACAAGGAGATCACCGGCTGGAGCTCGCACCGGCGCGCACGGGCCGGGCTCGCGCGGACGTTCCAGCACAGCCGCTCGTTTCGGCAGCCTCTCGGTGCGGGAGAACGTCGAGGTCGCGGCGCTCGGTGTGGGCGCCGGGCCGCGCGAGGCGCGGCGGCGCGGCGACCAGCTGCTCGGAGCTGCTCGGGCTCGAGGCGCAGGCCGACGCGCCCGCAGACACGCTCGCCCACGGCGACGAGCGGCGGCTCGGCGTCGCGCGGGTGCTCGCGATGCGGCCCACGTTCGTGCTGATGGACGAGCCGGCCGCGGGCCTCCCGGAGAGCGAGGTGCCGGAGTTCGCCCAGGTCGTCCGCATGCTCCGCGACGAGCTCGGGGCGGGCGTGCTCCTGATCGACCACAACATGGCGCTCGTGATGGGCGTGTGCGACCGGATCCATGTGCTCGACCAGGGCCGCACGCTCGCCGCCGGCACCCCGCAGGAGATCCGGGCGAACCTCGACGTTGCGGCCGCGTACCTCGGCGAGACGCCGGTCACCGAGGGCGATGGCTGAGCCGGCCCTCGAGCTCGAGCGCCTCGAGGTGCGCTACGGCACCGTCGCTGCCGTGCGCGACCTCACGCTGCGCCTCGACAAGGGCGAGATCGTCGGGCTGATCGGGCCGAACGGCGCGGGCAAGTCGACCACGCTCCACGCGATCATGGGCGCCGTCCCCGCCTACTCCGGCGAGATCCGGCTGTACGGCAGCTCGATCCGCAAGCGCTCGCCCGAGTCGATTGCGCACGCGGGCGTGGCGCTCGTCCCCGAGGGGCGCCGCATCTTCGCCGATTTCACCGTCGAGGAGAACCTCAGGCTCGGCCTTGCGGCGAACCGGACGCGAAACGGCGGCCTCGACCACGCGTACGACCTCTTCCCGGTGCTCAAGGAGTACCGGCGCCGCTCCGCGGGCGTGCTCTCGGGCGGCCAGCAGCAGCAGCTCGCGATCGGGCGTGCGCTCGTCGCCGAGCCCGACGTACTCCTTCTGGACGAGCCGTCGCTCGGCCTTGCACCGCTCGCCGTCGACAGCGTCTTCGAGGCGCTGCGCGGGATCCGCGAGCGGGGGGTCACGATCCTGCTCGTCGAGCAGCGCGCGCTGCACACGGTCGCGCTCGCCGACCGCACGCATGTGCTCGTCGGCGGCGAGCTGCGTCTCGCGCTGACCCCGAAGGACGTGCACGACACCGACAAGATCGTCTCCGCCTACCTCGCCTCGTGACGCTCGCGACCCTCAGCTTCCAGACGCTCTCCGACGCGGTCGGGCCTCGGGGCGATCTACGCGCTGATGGCCGTCGGCATCGGTCTCGTCTTCGGGGTGCTGCGGCTCGTCAACTTCGCCTACGGGCAGCTCGTGATGGCCGGTGCCTACACGCTCGCCTTCACGTCGAGCTGGCCGATCGCGTGGAGCATCGTCGCGTGCTTCGCGGTCGTGGTGGCGCTCTCGCTCGCGATGGACCTCGTCGTCTTCCGGCCGCTGCGAGGGCAGTCGCCCGCGGTGATGCTCGTGACCACGTTCGCGATCGCGTTTCTGCTCCAGGCGATCGCGCTGATCGTCGACCTCCGTAACAACCAGCTCGGCGAGGTCGCGCCCTCGCTCACCTCCCTCGCGCAGCCGATCACCGTCGGCGGGGTCGAGATCCGGAAGATCACGCTCGTCTCGATCGCAGTAGCGGCCGGAGCCCTGCTGCTGCTCGCGCTGCTGCTGATGCGCACGACGATCGGCCTGCACACGCGGGCCGCCGCGAGCGACTTCCGCACGGCGCGCCTGGTCGGCGTGCGCGCGAACCGCGTGATCGCCTTCGCCGTCTTCCTCTCCGGCCTGATCGCCGCGTCGGTCGCGGTGATGATGACCGTCCAGCTCCCGTTCGTGACGCCCGACTTCGCCCTGCGCGACACGATCGTCGTGCTCGTCGGCGTCGTCGTCGGCGGTATCGACCGGCTCTGGACGGCGACGCTCGGCGGCTTCACGATCGGCTTCGCGTCCGGGGTCATCAACGGCGCGCTGCCGACGGACAAGACCGTCTACCTGCCGTCGGTCGTGTTCGCGCTCGTGATCCTCGTCCTGCTGCTGCGGCCGGCAGGCCTGTTCAACTGGGGCAGGCGCGCCGCGGCCGAACGCGTATGAGCCGGCGGGTCGACGCCGTCGTCGAGCTGGCAGCGCCCATGCTGCTCGTCGTCGCCGTGGGGCTCGTCTCGACGACCGCCTCGCCGTCGAACCAGGTCTACTTCCTGAACGCCCTCGTCTCGGTCGCGGTCGTCGTCGCGATCTACGTCTTCGTCGGCAACTCGGGGGTGATCTCGTTCGGCCAGATCAGCTTCGTCGCGGTCGGCGCCTTCGCTGCGGGCGTGATGACGGTTCCGCTCGACTCGAAGAAGGGCGTGCTGACCACGCTCTTCCCGCTCCTGCGCGACCACACGATCGGCGACGTTCCCTCGCTCCTGCTCGCGGCTCTGCTCGGAGGACTGTTCGCGTTCGCGGTCGGCCTCCCGCTAATGCGCCTGACCGGGCTCGCGGCCGGGATCGCGACGTTCGCCGTTCTGGAGATCACGCACAACATCCTGCGCGAGTGGGACAAGATCGGCCCGGGCGCGACAACGCTCTCGCTGGTGCCCGAGTCGACGGGACCGCGTCAGGGGACTATCGGCGCGCTCGTCGTGATCGCCGTCGCGTTCGTCTACCAGCGGAGCCGGCTCGGCCGGCAGCTCCGGGCCTCGCGGGAGGACGCGGCCGCCGCCCGCGGGGTCGGCGTCCACGTCCACGCGCAGCGGCTCTGGGCGTTCACGCTCTCCGGCGCGCTGGCGGGGTTTGCGGGCGGGCTGCTCGTGCACCAGCTCGGCTCGATCACGACCGAGGAGGTCTACCTCGAGCTGACGTTCATCACGCTCGCGATGCTGGTCGTCGGCGGCATGACGAGCCTCTGGGGCGCCGTCATCGGCGCACTCGCGATCAGCGGGCTCGACTCGTTCCTGAGCCAGGCCGAGGAGGGCGTGAACGTCGGGTTCACGCTCGACCTGCCGCAGGGCTCGCGCCTCGTCTTCCTGGCGGCGATCATGGCACTCGTGCTGATCCTTCGCCCGTCGGGGCTCACCGGTGGACGCGAGTTCCATCTCCCGCGCTCGTGGAGGCGTGGGCGATGAGGATCTGCGTCGTCGGCTGTGGGGCCGTCGGGTCGCTCTTCGCGGCGAATCTCGCGCTGCTCGACGACGTCGAGGTGTGGGCGTACGACCTGGCCCAGGACCACGTGGACGCGATCAATGCGAGCGGGCTTCGGCTCTCGGGCGCCGGGGAGGTCGTCGGCCATCCGCGGGCGACCTCGGACGCGGCCGAGCTCCCGCCGTGCGAGCTCGGGATCGTCGCGACAAAGTCGATGCACACCGAGCCGGCGATCGCCGCGACCGCGCACGCCTTTGGCGAGGGCTCCGTCTGCTCCGTGCAGAACGGGATCGGCAACGAGGAGGTGATCGCGCGACACGTCTCTCGCGTGATCCGGGGGACGACGTTCCCGGCCGGCAAGGTGCTCGAGCCAGGACATGTGCAGTGGGACGTGAAGGGCGACACGACGATCGGGCCCTTCGAACCGAGCCCGGCGCCGATGGAGGACGCCGAGCGACTCGCCGAGGCGTGCACGCGAGCGGGGCTGCCGACGAAGGCGGTCGCCGACGCGCGCGGCCCGCAGTGGCTCAAGGTGATCTTCAACGCCGCCACGAACCCCGTCGGTGCGCTCACGGGCCTCACGCACGGGCGTGTCTGCGAGGACCCGGCCCTGCGGCGCCAGGTCTCCGGCCTCGTCGACGAGGGCAAGGCAGTCGCGGCCGCGCAGGGGATCGAGCTCGGCGCCGACCCGGAGGACCTGATCGACCACGCGGCCAAGGCCCGAGGTGGCCTACGACCACAAGGCGAGCATGCTCCAGGACGTCGAGGCACGGCGCGTGACGGAGATCGACTACCTGAACGGCGGGATCGTCAGCTTCGGGCGCGACCTCGGCGTGCCGACGCCGCTGAACGAGGCGATACTCGCGCTCGTGCACGGGGTGGAGCAGTCGTGGTGAGTCCGCAAGACGTCGAGCGGCGCTACTCGAACGTGCGCGCGGCACTCGAGCGGGACGGGCTCGACGCGGCGCTCGTCTGCGGGAACGAGTACACGGGCTTCGAAGGCGCGGTCACGTACCTCTCCGGCTTCCAGGTCGTGCACCGCTACGCGTACGTGCTGCTGCCGCGCGAGGGCGACCCGGCGATCGTCTTCCCGGCCGAGGCCCGCTACGTCGGAGAGCACGGCACGAGCTGGATCGAGGAGCAGGTCTTCGCCGAGAGGCCCGGCGACTGGCTCGCGGAGCGGCTGAGCGGCACGCGGGTCGGCGTCTACGGGCTCGACTACGTCATGTCCGTTCGCGACTACGCGGCGCTTCAGGGCTGCGAGCTCGTCAACTGGGACGTCGAGTTCGACCACGCGCGCGCGGTCAAGAGCGACGAGGAGCTCGAGTCGGTGCGCGACAGCGTGCGGATCAACACCGAGGGCTTCCACGCGTTCCTCGAGGCGTTCGAGCCCGGGCGCTCGGCCGCCGCGGTGATGGCGTCCGCGGAGCAGCTGTTCGTCGACCAGGGCTGCGGGCGGCTGACGATGAACATGGTGCTCGTCGGCGCCGAGTTCGCGATCGCCCGCTCGGACACGACCCTCGGAGAGTTCTGCATCCCGTCGCTCGAGATCGCAGGCCCCGGCGGCCACTGGGTCGAGGTCTCGCGCGCGATCGGCGCGCCGAACGCCGAGGTCGAGCGCATGAACGAGGCCTATGACGAGTACTTCGAGGCGGCGAAGACCGCGCTCAGGCCCGGCGCCACCGCACACGACGCCCACCGCGCCGTCTCGAAGGGCTTCATCGACCGCGGCTATCACCTCGGCCACGTGACCGGTCACTCGATCGGGATGACCATGATCGAGTTCCCGAAGATCGGAGAGGGCGTCGAGACGGAGCTGCGCGAGAACATGGTCTTCTCGATGCACCCGCACGTGATCGCCGAGAACGGCCACGACTGCCTCTACATGCAGGAGACCTGGCTGGTCGGGCCCGACGGCGGGATCCCGCTCTCGGGCCTGCCGTCGCGGATCTACGAGCCGCAGAGCACGTAGCAGAGCCGATGGAGATCGTCGCCTATCAGGGCGAGCCCGGCGCCTACTCCGAGCAGGGTGCGATTGCGCTCTTCGCCGGGGCGGAGCACCGCCCGCAGCCGTCGATCCGCACCGTGTTCGAGTCGGTCGAGGTGGGCCGCGCCGCGTGGGGACTCGTGCCGATGGACAACTCACAGGCAGGAAGCATCAACGAGACCTATGACCTCTTTCTGCGCCACGGGCTCCACCTCGTCGGCGAGACGGTCGTGCGCGTCGACCATTCGCTGCTCGCGCTTCCCGGCTCGACGATCGACACCCTCGAGCAAGTTGTCTCGCATCCGCAGGCGATCGCGCAGTGCGAGGAGTTCCTGAGCGCCCTGGACGTGACCGTCCGGGCCGAGTACAACACCGCCGGCGCCGCGAAGCAGATCGCCGAGAAGCGGCTCGAGCGGACGGCGGCGATCGCATCCTCGCGAGCGGGCGAGCTATACGGGCTGGAGGTGCTCGCCGAGCGGATCCAGACCTATCCGGATAACTACACGCGCTTCGGGGCGCTCTCGCGTGATCCGGCGCCGCTGGCCGAGCCTGACAAGTCGTCGCTTGTCTTCGGCGTTGGCCATGTCGCCGGCTCCCTCTACCGCTGCCTCGGCTCGTTCGCCGAGCGGCACCTCAACCTGACCAAGCTCGAGTCGCGGCCGCGCGCGGGTCGCCCGTGGGAGTACGTCTTCTACGCCGACGTCCAGGCGCCCGCACAGCTGCCCGAGATGGTCGACGCGCTCGCCGAGCTGAGCCTGCACGCGACCTTCACGCGACTCCTCGGCACGTATGCAGGCGCCGTGCCGTCGAAGGGCTGAGCCGTGGTGACGCTGGTCGCTCGGCGTCACGCGTGCGACGGCGATCCTGCGTGGCCACGTGGACGACCGTCCGGTGCTTGCGGCCATGCCGCTCCGTGATCGGCGCTAGACCGGGGCGAGCAGCGCGCGGTTCCGGCCCAGCGCGTCGAGCAGCGTCGCCACGTCGTCGGCGGTGTTGTAGCAATGAGCCGAGATGCGCAGGTTGTCGTCGCGTGACGACGTGACGATTCCCTCGCCTTCGAGTGCGGCGACGAGCGCGTTCACGTCGCTGGAGTGGACGCACAGGAGCGCGCCGCTCCGCTCGGGCTCGCGCGGGGTCACCACCCGCGCGCCGAGCTCGTCGAGGCCGTCGTGGAGGAGCGCGTTCAGCTCGCGCACGTGCTGCTCGGTCTCGGCGATCCCGATCTCCTGCATCAGCTCGATCCCGGCGATCGCCGCGTAGATCGGCGGGATGGACGGCGTGCCCGCCTCGAAGCGGCGGGCGGTCGGTGCCGGCGAGTAGTCGTGGATGTCCATCTCGAAAATGTCGCGGTCGGCAAACCAGCCGGTCGCCGTGGGCTCGATCGACTGGACGAGCTCGCGTCGGCAGAAGAAGAACCCGAGCCCCGCCGAGCCGAGGAGGTACTTGAGCACGCCGGCGACGAGGAAGTCGCAATCCAGGGCGCGCACGTCGACCGGCAGCGAGCCGACCGTCTGGTAGGCGTCGACCAGGACGAGCGCCCCGCGTTCGTGCGCGAGCCGCGCGATGGCCTCGACGTCCTGGCGGCTGCCGTTGCGGAAGCAGACGTGCGTGACCGCGACGAGCGCCGTCTGCTCGTCGATCGCCTCCTCGAAATGCTCGAGCGGGATCGTCCCGTCCGCCTCGGCGGGAACGTGCTCGACGCGGACGCCGCGCCGCTCCTGTGCGTGCCAGATCTGGCCGATCGTCGGGAACTCGAAGTTGCTGACGACCACCTTGTCCCGCTCGCCGTCGAAGCGCAGTCCGCTCGCGAGCGCGCTCACGCCGGCCGAGACCGAGGTCGTCACCGCGATCTCGTCCTCGTCCGCGTTGACCAGGCCCGCGACGGCGGTGCGCGCCGCCTCGAGGCGGCCGACCCAGTACTCCCAGGGCGCGCCGTAGAGGTCCCAGTCGTCGAGGTAGCGCCGGTACGCGTCGCGCACCGAGTCCGAGAGCGCCCCCTGCGAGCAGCTGTTGATGTAGACGCGCTCCTTGAAGACCGGGAAGCGGTGCCGGATCCGGCCCGGCAGAGACGCGACGTCAACGGCCAAGGTAGGCCTTCCTCAGATCCTCGTGCTGGATCAGCGTCGAGGCCGCGCCCGAGAGCACCACGCGGCCGGTCTGGAGCACGTACCCGCGGTCGGCGATCGCCAGCGAGACGTTCGCGTTCTGCTCGACGACCAGGATCGAGACCCCCGACTCGTGCACCTGCTGGATGATCTCGAAGTTCCGCTCGACGAGGATCGGCGCGAGGCCCATCGAGGGCTCGTCCATCAGCAGCAGCTTCGGGCGCGACATCAGCGCGCGGCCCATCGCGACCATCTGCTGCTCGCCGCCGGAGAGCGTCCCCGCGAGCTGGCGGCGCCGCTCGTGCAGGAGGGGGAAGAGCGTGTAGACGCGGTCGAGATCCTCCTTCGTCCCGCCACCGTGGAGGTAGCCGCCCATCTCGAGGTTCTCGAGTACGGTCATCGGCCCGAACAGCCGCCGGTTCTCGGGCACGATCGCCATGCCCTTGCCGATCCGGTAGCTCGTCGACTGCCCGGTCACGTCCTCGCCGGCGAACTCGACCGTGCCCGCCCGCGGCTTGACGATGCCGAGGATCGTCTTGAGCGTCGTCGACTTGCCCGAGGCGTTGCCCCCGAGCAGGCAGACGAGCTCGCCCGCCCCGAGCTCGAGGTCCACGTTCTGGAGAATGTGGATCTGGCCGTAGAAGGTGTCGATCCCGCTGAGCTTCAGCAGCGCCGTCACTCGGCCTCCGCGCCGCGGCCCAGGTAGGCCTCTACGACGAGCTCGTCGGTCGCGACCTCCTCGAACGAGCCCTCGGCGATCTTCATGCCGTGGTCCAGGGCGACGACCCGGTCCGAGATCCCCTCGACGACGTGCATGTCGTGCTCGATCACGAGGATCGTGTAGCCGCCGTCCGTGCGCAGCTTCTCGATCAGCTCGGTGATCTCGTGCGTCTCCGAAGGGTTCATCCCGGCGGCCGGCTCGTCGAGCAGGAGCAGGCGCGCGTTCGTCGCCATCGCGCGCGCGATCTCCAGGCGGCGACGGTTCGCGTACGAGAGCGAGTACGCGGGCTGGTTCCAGCGGTAGCCCATCAACCGCTCGCCGAAGAAGCCCAGCTTCTCCTCGGCCAGCGCCGAGATCTCCTTCTCCTCGCGCCGCATCCCGGGCGTCCGCAGGACCGAGCGCACGACGCCTGCCTTCGTGTGCCCGTAGGCCGCGGCCATCACGTTCTCCTTGACCGTCATGTTCAGGAAGAGCCGCAGCGTCTGGAACGTGCGCGCGATGCCCTTGCGGTTGATCTTGTAGGGCGCGAGGCCGGCGATCGGCTCGCCCTCGAACACGATCTCTCCCTTGTCGATCTCGTACACGCCCGTGACGAGGTTGAAGAGCGTCGTCTTGCCCGCGCCGTTTGGCCCGATCACGCTCACGATCTCGTGCTCGTCGACGTGGAAGTCGAGATCCGAGATCACCTGCAGGCCGCCGAAGGCCTTCGAGACGCCCTTGAGCTCGAGCAGCCGCGCCGCCATCAGATGACCTCCACCTTCTTCTGCCCGAAGAGGCCCTCGGGACGGATCGTCATCACGGCGATCAGCATCGCTCCGAAGAGCACGTATCGCGTCACGGCCGGCTGCTGGATCAGGAGGTTCTCCCAGACGAACGCGGTCAGGTAGAGCGTCGGCACGAGCACGACGAGCCGCCACCAGCCCTTGAGCTGGACCAGCGCGATGATGCAGACGATCATCAAGAGGTAGCCGTAGACGGCGAGTCGGGACGGGTTGGTCGGGAGCAGGACCCAGTTCCGGATCACGCCGGTGAGGAAGCCTCCTGAGGTGACCTCGCCGCTCGTGCCCCTCGACCAGACCTCGCTCACGATCGCGTGCACGGCCAGCCCGAACACGGCGGTCGCGGCGAAGGCGGCGATCAGGCGCACCCAGGACGAGCGCATCGTGAAGTAGACGGTGGCGATGAGCGCCGCGTAGAAGAGCACCCGGGCGTTGTTCGGAGGCGCGGTCGAGTCCAGGGCCTGGCTGGACGCGATGATCGCGACCGCTCCGACGATCATCCCGGTGAGGCTTCCCGTTCCGCCGAGGATCACCACCGCGTAGATGAGGATCAGCACCTGCGTGCCGAAGTTCTGCGGGAACGCCCCGGTCTGCGCCGCGGCGAAGACGCTGCCCGCGAGCCCCGCGATCGCAGCGCCGAGGCTGAAGGCCATGATCTTCAGCCGGTTGACGGGCATCCCCATCAGCTCGGCGGCGAGCGGGTCCTCGCGCGATGCCTTCCAGGCCCGGCCGGTCCGCGACTCGCTGATCAGATGGAGCACGATCATCACGACGATCACGCAGCCGAGCAAGAACCAGTAGTAGCCCTTCGTCGACGAGATCGTGAAGTCCCAGCCGAACGCCCTGAACGTGAGCGGGTCGATGTTCGCGAGCCCGTTCGAGCCGTTCGTGAGGCCGTACGGGTCGGTGGTGTTCGTGAAGATGACGAAGGCCTGGCCGAAGAACAGCGTCACGATCGCCAGGTAGTCGCCCAGCAGCCGCCGCGACGAGGACCCGAGGAAGAGCCCGAGCAGGGCGCAGATCAGAACGGCCAACAGGATCGAGTATTGGGCCGACCAGTGGTGCGTGTAGACGTGCCCCTTCTCGTGGTGCGTCCCCGAGAGGAAGGCGTACGTGTACGCGCCGAAGCCGAAGAACGCGACGTAGCCGAGATCGAGGAGCCCCGCGAAGCCGACGACGACGTTCAGCCCGAGCGCCAACAGCGCGTAGATCAGGATGAAGAGCCCGTAGTTGAAGAGGTTCCCCTGGCTGATCGGGAAGAAGGGAACGACGATTGCGGGCGTCAGCAGCGCGAGCTTGCCGGCCGGCGGCAGGATCGCCCAGAGGTGCTGGACCCGGCCGAAGAAGCCGGAGCGTTGCGCGGTCCGGGCGTCGGCCTGCTCGACCCAGGTGTCGACGCCGATCTTGCTCGGGTTCTGCGCCTGGTCGTCGGGTGGTGTGGGCGGAGGCGTCTCGGACATGTCAGACCTTCTGCAGCGCCGGGGTTCCGAGGAGGCCGCTCGGCCGGATGAGCATGATCCCGATCAGGATCCCGAAGACGACGAGGTCGGCGACGTTCCCGTTGAGGTAGCCGCGCGCCCAGGACTCGACGAGGCCGACGAGGATCCCGCCGAGCATCGCGCCCGGGATGCTCCCGATGCCGCCGACGACCGCGGCCGTGAAGCCCTTCAGGCCCGCGAGGAACCCCATCAGGTGGTAGATCTGGCTGAAGAGCAGGCCGAACATCACACCGGCCGCTCCCGCGAGGGCCGAGCCGATGAAGAACGTGGCTGCGATCACCCGGTCGGGGTCGATGCCCATCATCGCGGCGGCCTCGCGGTCGAACGAGACCGCGCGCATCGCCTTCCCCAGTCTCGTCCAGCGGACGAGGGCGGTGAGGGCGAGCATCAGCAGGACGGCGCCGATCAGGACCATCAACCCGAGGTACTGGATGAAGACGCCGCGGATGTGGATGCCGTTGTAGCTGATCAGGTCGTAGCCGTCGTAGTTGCGGTACTGCGAGCCGAAGAGCAGCAGCGCCGAGTTCTCGAGGAAGAAGGCGACGCCGAGCGCCGAGATCAGCGGTGCGATCCTCGGGGCGTTTCGCAGCGGCCGGTAGGCGAAGCGCTCGATTGCGAGCCCCAGGAAGCCCGAGCCGAGCATCGCCACGACGAACATGCAGAGGACGAGCAACGCGACCGGGATCGCCGGGTTGAGCGGCCCGCCGAGGAGCGTCAGGACGCCGAAGCCGATGAACGCGCCGATCATGTAGACGTCGCCGTGCGCGAAGTTCAGCAGCTTGAGGATCCCGTAAACCATCGTGTAGCCGAGCGCGATCAGCGCGTAGATGCTGCCGAGGATGATCCCGTCGACCGTCAGCTGTAAGTAGAACGTCCAGCCGGTGGTCGGCGAGAAGTAGACGGCGTAGATCGTCCAGACGGCAAGCAGCAGCGCAAGGCCCCCGAGGCTGGACAGCTGCTGTCGGGTTGCCGAGCCCACGAGGCGCCTACTCTCTCAGAAGAGACGTGCGGCCCATCCGAGGATGGGCCGCACGCGTCGTTCGATTCAGCTGTTGCCGACTAGCCGATTCGCTTGAACGAGCCGTTGCTCTGGATCTGGTAGATCCCGTAGCTGGCCGGAGTGTGCATCTCGCCGGTCTTCGCGAACGAGACCGGGAAGCCGAGGATCGTGCTCTTCAGCTTCGTCTTCCCGATGTACTTCCGCACCTCGGCGCGAGTCGCCTTGCCGTCGGCGCATGCCTTGGTGACGGCACCCACGACGACCTGAGCGGCGACATACGACGGAAGTCCGAAGAACTCGCCGTCGCCGTTGTGGGCCTTGATGTAGGCCTTGACGATCGGGCTCTTCGGATCGTACGGGAAGGCCGAGTCGTATGAGCCGGTGATCTTCCAGATGCCCGGCGCGAACAGGCCGTCCGAGCCGAACAGCTTGATGTTGCCCTTACCCTTGGCCTTCAGCTGCTGGCCGAACGCCTGGGCCTGCGGGGCGAGCTGCCACGGAATGTAGATGCCCTGGTAGTTGCTCGGGATCTTCGCGATCTTCGACGAGAAATCCGAGTCAGTCTGGGCGATCGAGTCGCGGAGGGTCGTCACCCCACGAGCCTTGAGGATCTTCTCCACGCCGTCGGCCAGGCCCTGCGAGTACGTCTCCTGGTCGTCGATGATGTAGACCCGCTTCCACTTCAGCTTCTTGGTCATCCAGTTGGCGACCGCCGGGCCCTGGGCGGCATCGTTCGGCACCGTGCGGAAGAAGTATCCGCGGCGGTTCCCGTCGGTGTGGCCGTCGGAGAGCGTGGTTCGGCTCGCCGACCCGGAGACGAACCCGAGGCCACCGGCCTTGTACGCGCTGGTCGACGCCACGACCTCCTGGCTGCCGGCCGGGCCGACAACCCCGAGGATCTTCGAGTTGGACGCGAAGGACTGCGCGACCTTGACGGCAAACGCGGTGTCGTTGCCGAGCTGCGTGTCGCCGCCCACGACCTTGATCTGCCGGTGCTTGTTGGCCTTCTGTTTGTTCCAGCGCTTGACGAAGAACTTCACCCAGCGGACCTGCTGGTTCCCGATACCGGCGGCCGGGCCCGTGTACGGGGCTGCGAGGCCGATGGTGCGCGTCGAGCCGCACTTGACGGCCGCAGCCGAAACCGACCCTGCCGACGCTGCGCGGCTCGGCGACTTGCCCGAGCCGAAGGCGGCGGTGGTCAGGGCCGCGACCCCTGCCGCGAGTACCGCGGCAACTAGGACTTTCTTCATGTTCCCCTCCTGTTGACTACTTGCACCGGAATGAGACTCCATAACCGGCTATTCGTTTGCCTCGTACGCGCGTGAGGCGGGGTCTCCCGCGGGGTGAAACACAGCCACGATCCGCATCGGGGCATCGCCGCTGTTCTCCAGCGAGTGGTTCCTGAACGGCGGTAGGTGGATGCACGTTCCGGCCTCGACGGGCTCGTGGGACTCGTCGATGTGGAGCACGCCTTCGCCCTCGAGGACGTAGATCACCTCGTCGTAGACGTGGCTGTGCTCCGGAGCGCGCCCGGGGGCGATGATCCCGAAGAACTGCGTGAGCTCGGTGCAGCCGACCTCGTCGGTGACGAGGTAGCGGAACTCGCGGTCGCCGCTCGCCGGGAGCGCGGGCTGGTCGTCGTAGCGGACGGTGCGCCGCCCCGAAAGGGGTTGGCCTGCCTCCTGGGGCGCCTGGGCCGAGACGACGAGCAGGGTCTCAGGGCCCGGGTTCTCGACCTCGTAGGTCTCGCCGGAAACCAGATATGCCCCGGTTCCGGGCTCGAGGTCGTGCGACTGCCCGCCCACGACGAGCGTGCCCTTGCCGGACACCGCGTACATGACCTCCTGGGCTCCGTCGAGCGTTCTCGGCTGCGAGCGGCCCGGTTCGTACCGGGCGATGTGCAGCTCGAGCAGCTCCGAGCCGAGCCCTGTGTCGATCGCGACCGCTCTGGAAGCGGTGTCGCCCTCGCCGCGGGTCAGCTCGATGGCGGATTCCGGGATGGTGTGGTCCGGCATCCGCGCATTCTCCATGCGCCCGCGAACTTGCGCAAACCTATTCAGGCGTCTCGCCGGCGAGAATCGTCGCCAGCTTCGACGAGTCGATGTTCCCGCCTGAGACGATGCAGACGACCTTTCCGTCGCCTCCATGACCTTTGAGCGCGGCCGCGAGAGCGAGCCCTCCCGCGCCTTCGGCGACCACCCGCGCCCGCTCGGCGAGCAGGCGCACCGCAGCGGCCGTGTCGTCGAGAGAGGCCGCAAATGCGCCATCGAGCGCCTCCTGGAGTAGCGGCCACATCGCGTCCAGGACGGCCGGCGAGCCCGAGCCGTCCACGAACGACGCCCGGTACTCGACCGAGCGCTGCTCGCCGGCCGCGAAGGAGGCGGTCAGCGGCGCGCCCGTCTCCGGCTCCACGGCGTAGACGCGCGTCTCCGGGCGGAGCTGCTTGACGGCACTCGCAATCCCGACGCTGAGCCCGCCGCCCCCGAACGGGACGAGCACGACGTCCGGATCGGGCAGATCCTCGACGATCTCGAGGCCGATCGTGCCGTTGCCCGCCATCACGCGGTCGTCCTGGACGGGGTGGACGAAGACGCCGTCGGCATCGGGGTAGCTCGAGGTGGTGATCGCCTCCCACCAGCGCTCGTGTGTGACCTTGACCGTGCGCCCGCCGAGGCGCTCGATCGCGGCCAGCTTCGTCTCGGGCGCGCGGTCGGGAACGACGACGGTGCAGGGAATCTCGAGCTCGCGTGCGGCCCAGGCGACGCCCTGGCCCATGTTCCCCGCGCTCGCCGTGACGACGCCGGCCTGCAGCTCCCCGGGCGGGATCTGGGAGACGGCGTTCAGCGCGCCGCGCAGCTTGAACGACCCGATCGGCTGGAGGTTCTCGAGCTTGAGGTAGATCTCGCCGGGGTGCTGGAGGCGCACGAGCGGCGTGCGCGGCACGCGGCCGGCCAGCCGCTCTCTCGCGGCCTGGATCTCGGCGAGGGGGATCAGAACGGCACCGAGGTTCCGGCGCCCTCGGCCAGCGCGCGGGCGTAGACGTGCTCTGCGCTCGCAAGGTCCTCGACCGCGAGGCCGAGCGACTTGAAGACGGTCAGTTCCTCGTCCGAGCGGCGGCCCTCGCCCGAGCCGATGAGCACCTCGCCGAGCTCCGCGCGGATGTGCTCAGGGTCGAGCCCGGCCATCAGGTAGTCCCCGGACTCGTTCACCATCGACTCACGCGCGTCGGCGAACAGCGCCGCGGCTTGCATGGTCTTCGAGTCGAGCTCCCGCGTGGCCGAGATCGACGAGCCCACGGCGTTGACATGCGTTCCCGGGGCGAGCCAGGCGCGGTCGACGATCGGCTCGCGCGCGGAGGTGGCCGTCACCACGACGTCAGCGTCGCGCAGGGCCTCCTCGGCGCTCGCGGCGGCCTCGACCGGGAACGGCGGCTGCGACTCGGCGACGAGCGCCTCCACCGCCTCGGGGGTGCGGCTCCACACCCGTGCGCGCTCGAACCGGCCGAGCGCGGCCATCGCCTCGAGGTGCGAGCGTGCCTGCACGCCGGCGCCGAGGATCGCGAGCTCCTTCGCGTCGGGCCTGGCGAGCGCGCGCGTCGCGACCGCGGAGACCGCGGCGGTGCGGATGGCCGTCACCGACGAGCCGTCGAGCAGCGCGCGGAGCTGGCCGGTCTCGCCGTCGAAGAGCAGCACGCCGCCCTGGTGGGCGTCGAGGCCCTTCGCCGGGTTCCCCGGAAAGATGCAGACCGCCTTCAGGCCGTACGAGGTCCCGGGCTCGGAGCGGTGCGCGGGCATCAGGCCGAACAGGCTCTCCTCGTCCGGCGGCCGGATGGCCCAGCGCAGCGGCTGCCACATCCGGCCGCGCGCGAGGTCCGAGAGCGTCTCTTGCATGAGCTCGATGCACTCGCCCATCGGCAACAGTCGCCGGACGTCGTCGTGCGAGAGGACGAGCAGCTCGCTCATCTAAGGCGTCGCTTGCGGCGCCGACCTCAGGACGTGCGGGCTCTGCCCGCGCGGCCGTCGGAAATGACCGGTCGATCCGAGTGAACTCATATCGAAACCATCTCTACAGAAAGAGCTTGGCCAACTCGTCGCGCTCCTGCAGCGAGAGCGGGAGCTCCAGCGCGGCGAATGCGGGCTCGAGGTGCGCGGGCCGGCGCGGGCCGACGACCACGGACGTGACCTGCGGGTTGCTCAGCACCCACGCGAGCGCGAGGGTCGCCGAGTCCACGGCGCGCTCTACGGCGGCCGCCTCGAATGCCTCGAGCGCATCGAAGGTGCGCTCGGTCCCGAGCTCCGTGTATGGCTCGGGGCGAAGGGTCATCCGCGAGCCGGACGGGTACGCCTCGCCGCGCCGGTACTTCCCGGTCAGCCAGCCGCCCGCGAGCGGGCTGAACGGCGTGAAGCCGAGGCCTTCGCGCTCGCATATGGGAAGCACGTCCGCCTCCGGGCCGCGCTGGAGGAGGCTGTACTCGTTCTGCACCCACTCGAGGCGTGCGAGGCCGAGCCGCTCGCTCGTCTCGAGCGCCTCCTCGAGCTGTGCGCCGTCGAGGTTGCTCGCCCCGAACGCGCGCACCTTCCCCGAGCGGACGAGCTCATCCAGTGCGCGCAGGGTCTCCTCGATCGGTGTCTCCGGGTCGGGCTCGTGCGTCAGGTACATGTCGATCCGCTCGGTTTGCAGCCGCCCGAGGCTGCCCTCGATCTCGCGCATGATCCGGTCGTCCGACAGGCCGTGGTCGTCCGGGTCGCCCGTGACCGACCAGAAGACCTTTGTGCTCAGGAGCACGTCGCCTCCTCGCTCCGCCCGCCAGCGGCCGACCCAGGTCTCGCTGCGGCCCCCGCCGTACGAGGCCGCCGTGTCGAGGACGGTGATTCCGGCCTCGGCGGCGGCGTCCATTAGCGCGAACGCCTCCTCGATCGTCTCGCCCTGGCCGAAGAGCTCCGGCGCCGAGCCGATCCCACCGAAGTTCCCGCAGCCGAGGCTGATGCGCGAGACCTCCAGCTCCGTGCGGCCGAGTCGCCTGACCTCCACGAGCGGAGGCTACTTCTCGAGAGCCGTCCCGACCGCTTCGAGGCTCGCGAGGTTGTGGCCGCTCGCGAAGACGTCGACGTAGGGGAGCGCGGCCTTCATGCCGCGGGCGAGCGGCGCGTAGGCCGGGTCCTCTTTGAGCGGGTTGAGCCAGAACACCTCGTGCGCGAGGCGCGAGAGGCGGGCCATCTGCTCGGCCAGCAGGTCGGGGTCGCCGACCTCGAGCCCGTCGGAGAGGATCACGACGTTCGCCCCGCGGGCGAGGCCGCGGTGCCCGTACTCGTCGAGGAAGCGCTTGAGCGACTCGCCGATCCGCGTGCCGCCGTTCCAGTCGACCACCTCGGCGGCGGCGCGGCCGAGCGCCTCGTCGAGATCGGAGGTCGCGAGCGCGCGCGTCAGTCGCGTCAGCCTTGTGCCGAAGCAGAACGCCTCGAAGCGCCGGTCGGCCCGCAGGACCGCGTGCGAGAACATCAAGAGGGCGCGCGAGTACTCGGCCATAGAGCCGGACACGTCGAGGATGAGGATCAGCCGCCTCGGCTTGCGCCGGCGGGTCTGCCACGCGCGCTCGACGGGCTCGCCGCCGGTCCGGAACGAGCGCCGCAGCGTGCGGCGCAGGTCGGGAACCCCGCGGCGCGAGGCCCGGCGGCGGCGGACCCGCCGCGGGGGCAGCGAGAACGGCACGTGCTCCATCAGCGCGGCGAGCTGGGCGAGCTCCTCCGGGGAGCACTGCGCGAAGCTCTTCTCCCGGAGCAGCTCGACCGGGCTCGCGAGCGCGAGGTCGACCTCCTGCGTGGGAGCCGTGACGCGCACGAGCGTCCGCATCTCCGGCTCGACCTCGCCGAAGAAGTTCCCGAACACGCGGTCGTACGAAGGGATGTCCTGCGGCCGGCCGACGAGCGTCGCGCGGCCGGCCCAGTAGAGGTCGTCCGGGGAGAGCACGGCAGCGGCCCGGCAGAAGACGGCGATGCGGCCGGTCCCGACCGGCAGGCCCTCGTCCCGAAGCGCCCGCCCGAAGCGGGTCAGCGTCTCCTCACTCATGGCCAACCTTCTGGCGGAGAATGTGTCGACCGGTCAGTTCAGACGGCCGGACGGGCGAGGCCCGCCCGGCCTGAGGGAGACGACGCAAGCGTCGTCTCACGGGGCGAGCTCGGGCAGCTCGGCCTCGACCCGGCGCAGGTCGTCGCGGTTCTTGACCGCCCAGCCGATCGTCTCGCGGGCAGGCCTCCCGTTCGCTGACGAGGCGCCGAGCAGCGAGAGCGCGCGGGCCCAGTCGATCGCCTCCGCGACACCGGGCAGCTTTACGAGGTCGAGCTCGCGCAGCCGGCCGACCGTCTCGGCGACCGAGCGGGCGAGCTCCTCCGAGACGCCGGGCGCGCGCAGGCGGACGATCTCCACCTCGCGCTCGAGCTCGGGGAAGTCGATCCAGTGGTAGAGGCAGCGCCGCTTGAGCGCGTCGTGCAGCTCGCGCGTGCGGTTCGAGGTGATCACGACCGCGGGAGGCGCGTCCGCGGAAATCGTCCCGAGCTCGGGCACGGTCACGGCGTACTCCGAGAGCACCTCGAGCAGGAAGGCCTCGAACTCGTCGTCCGCGCGGTCGAGCTCGTCGATCAGGAGCACGGCGCGTGCACCCGCGCGGATCGCCCGCAGCAGCGGTCGCTCGAGCAGGAAGTCCGGCCCGTACAGCTCCGCCACGCGCTCGTCGGGCTCGAGCTCGCCGGCCTGGAGAGCCCGTGCGTAGAGCAGCTGGCGCGAGTAGTCCCACTCGTACAGGGCCTGCGCCGCGTCGATCCCCTCGTAGCACTGGAGCCGGATCAGCTCGGCGTCGAGGATGCGGGCCAGCGTCTTCCCGACCTCGGTCTTCCCAACACCGGCCTCGCCCTCGAGCAGCAGGGGGCGGCCCATCGAGTGCGCGAGGAAGATCGCGGTCGCAAGCCCGCGGTCCGGGAGATACGACTCGGCCGCGAGCGCTCGCTCGACGTCGTCGACGGAATCCAGGGGCATGGGGAACATCGTAGGGAACGTCGGTGCAGCGGGTACCCCTCGCGGGGGCGTATTCTCGCTGTGGCACCGTTGCTGCGGCCCAAGGAGGTGGCCCCTATGTATCCCGCAAGCTTCGAGTACTTCGCACCAACTACGCTCGAGGAGGCGGGTGAGATCCTCGAGCGCTTCGGGGACGAGGCCAAGGTTCTCGCGGGAGGGCAGAGCCTGATCCCGCTTATGAAGCTTCGCTTCGCGTCGCCGAAGGCGCTCGTGGACGTCAACGGCATCGACGGGCTCGACACCCTCGCCGAGGACGGCGGCGGCCTCAAGATCGGCGCGCTCGTCCGGCACTCGGCCTGTGAGGGATCGGACGTGCTGAAGGGGCGATTCGGCGCGCTCGGCGACGCGGCGCCGCAGATCTCCGACCCGATCGTCCGGAACCGCGGCACCGTCGGCGGCTCGCTCGCGCACGCCGATCCCCAGGGCGACTGGGGCTCGGCCATGATCGCCGTCGGCGCGGAGGTCGTGGCGCGCGGCCCGGGCGGCGAGCGAACGATCCCGGTCCGCGAGTTCTTCGACGGGCCGTTCACGACGAAGCTCGAGCCCTCGGAGATCCTGACCGAGATCAGGGTTCCCGACCCGGGCGCGAAGGCGGGCGGCACCTACCTCAAGCTGGAGCGCAAGGTCGGCGACTTCGCCACGGTCGGCGTCGCCGTTCACGTCTCGTTCTCGAACGGCTCGGTCGGGCGTGCCGGGATCGCGCTGACCGGGGTCGGTCCGACGAACCTCGCCGCTACCGCGGCCGAGGAGGCGCTCGCCGGGAAGGCGCTCGACGACGATGCGATCGGCGAGGCAGCACGGCTCGCCGCTGAGGCGGCCCAGCCTCGCACTGACGTGCGGGGCAGCGAGGAGTACAAGCGAAACGTCGTCCGCGTCTTCACGGAGCGAGGGCTCCGCACTGCGGCTGAAGGGAGCAGCGAATGACCGAGGTCATGGTCCCCCGGGAGGGCGTGATCAACCGCCCCATCACGGTTACCGTCAACGGCCAGGAGCGTTCGGCGATCGTCGAGACGCGCCTCCTGCTCGTCCACCTTCTGCGCGAGACCTTCGGGCTGACCGGAACGCACATCGGCTGCGACACGACGAGCTGCGGCGCGTGCACCGTCCTCATCGACGGCGTGCCCGTGAAGTCGTGCACGCAGTTCGCCGTCCAGGCAGACGGCCACGAGGTGACGACGGTCGAGGGCCTCGCGACCGCCGAGGGGCTTCATCCCATTCAGGAGGGGTTCCGCGAGGAGCACGGGCTCCAGTGCGGCTTCTGCACGCCCGGGATGATGCTCACGGCGACGGCGCTGCTGAAGAAGAACCCGAGCCCGTCGGAGGAGGAGATCCGGTGGGCGCTGTCGGGCAACGTCTGCCGCTGCACCGGCTACCAGAACATCGTCAAGGCCGTCCAGCACGCCGCCGCAGCAACGAATCGGGCACGCGGATGAACCGCGCACCCTCTGCAACGGCATCGACAAGCGACGCCTCGGGGAGGTAGAGATGGCGACCACCGAAGAAGAGATTCGCGGCATCGGCCACTCCGTCAAGCGCCAGGAGGACGAGCGGTTCATCCGCGGCCGCGGCAACTACGTCGACGACGTCGTCCTGCCCGGGATGCTCCATCTCGAGCTCCTGCGCAGCCCGTACGCGCACGCGCGCATCAAGTCGATCGACACCTCGGCTGCGGAGGCGCTGCCGGGTGTCATCGCGGTCGTCACCGGCGACCTCATGGCCCAGCACAACCTCGCCTGGATGCCGACGCTCTCCGGCGACACGCAGGCCGTGCTCGCCACCGACAAGGTGCGCTTCCAGGGCCAGGAGGTCGCGGCCGTCGTCGCCGAGACCGCGTACATCGCCAAGGACGCGCTCGAGCTGATCGACGTCGACTACGAGCCCCTGCCCGCGGTCACGACACCTCAGCAGGCGCTCGAGCCGGGCGCGCCGGTCATCCGTGACGAGAAGGAAGGCCAGACCGACAACGCGATCTACCACTGGGAGGCCGGCGACAAGGACGCGACCGAGAAAGCCTTCGCCGACGCGGACAAGGTCGTCGAGCTCGACACGTTCTACCCGCGCTGCCACCCGTCTCCGCTCGAGTGCTGCGGCTGCGTCGCCGACGTCGACCCGGCGACCGGGAAGGCGACGATCTACATGACCTCGCAGGCGCCGCACGCGCACCGGACGCTGTTCGCGCTCGTGGCGGGCCTCCCCGAGCACAAGATCCGGATCATCTCTCCGGACATCGGAGGCGGCTTTGGCAACAAGGTGCCGATCTACCCTGGCTACGTCGTCGCCACGGCCGCGTCGCTCCTGATCGGCCGGCCCGTGAAGTGGTCGGAGGACCGCACCGGGAACCTGATCTCGACCGGCTTCGCCCGCGACTACCACATGCACGGCGAGCTCGCGGTCAAGGACGGCAAGATCGCCGGCCTGCGCGTGAAGATGCTCTCGGACAACGGCGCGTTCTTCTCGGACGCCCAGCCGACGATCTGCAAGGCCGGTCTCTTCCACATCGTCACGGGCTCGTACGACATCCCGGCGGCCCACGTGGAGACCGACGGTGCCTACACGAACAAGGCTCCGGGCGGCGTCGCGTACCGCTGCTCGTTCCGCGTCACCGAGGCGTCGTACCTGATCGAGCGCCTGGTGCAGACCGCGGCCTACGAGCTCGGCGTCGACCCCGTCGAGTTCCGGCGGCGGAACTTCATCAAGCCGGACCAGTTCCCGTACAAGTCTGCGACCGGCTTCGAGTACGACTCGGGCGACTACGAGAAGGCGATGGACCTCGCGCTCGAGAAGCTCGGCTATGCCGAGCTGCGCAAGGAGCAGGAGGAGGCCCGCAAGGAAGGCAGGCTGATCGGCATCGGGATCGCCTCGTTCACCGAGGTCGTCGGCGCGGGCAAAGGCTCGGAGTACCAGATCGCCGGCCTGCGGATGAACGACGGAGCCGAGCTGCGGATCCACCCGACCGGCAAGGCTGTCCTCAAGCTGAGCGTCAAGTCACAGGGCCAGGGCCACGAGACGACGTTCGCCCAGATCGTCGCCGAGGAGCTCGGGCTCCAGCCGGAGGACATCGAGGTGCAGGAGGGCGATACCGACAACACGCCGTACGGCCTCGGCACCTACGCGAGCCGCTCGACGCCGGTCTCGGGCGCCGCGACCGCGATGGTCTCTCGCCGGATCCGCGCCAAGGCGCAGAAGATCGCCGCACATCTACTCGAGGCATCCGAGGACGACCTCGAATGGGACAAGGGCCGCTTCAGCGTCAAGGGCGCGCCGGACAAGTCGACCACGATTCAGGACATCGCGTTCGCCGCCTACACCAACGTCCCGGACGGGATGGAGGACGGGCTCGAGGGCGTCTACTACTACGACCCGCCGAACATGACGTACCCGTTCGGCACGTACGCGGTGGTCGTGGAGATCGACCGCGGGACGGGCGCCTGGAAGGTCCAGCGCGTCGTCGCCGTCGACGACTGCGGCGTGCGGATCAACCCGATGATCGTCGAGGGCCAGATCATGGGCGGCCTGACCGAGGGCTTCGCGATCGCCGCCATGGAGCTGATCACGTTCGACGAGGACGGCAACTGCATCGGCTCCAACTTCATGGACTACCTGCTCCCGACCGCGTGGGAGACGCCGTCGTTCGAGCTGGACGAGACTGTCACGCCGTCGCCGCACCACCCGATCGGTGCCAAGGGCATCGGCGAGTCGGCGACCGTCGGCTCGCCTGCGGCCTACGTCAACGCGGTCGTGGACGCGCTCGCGCACGCCGGAGTGCGGAACTTCGAGATGCCGGTCACCTCGGACAAGGTCTGGGCCGCCCTCCAGGAGGCAGGATTGGCGGAATGAACGTTCTCGTCGAGGCCGGCCGGCTCGCCGCAGAGGGAAGGCCGTTCGCGCTCGCGACCGTCGTCGGTGTCGAGCGCCCGGCCTCGGCGCGGAGAGGAGACCATGCGATCGTCACTCCTGAAGGCGCCTTGCACGGCTGGGTCGGAGGAGCATGCACCGAGTCGACAGTGGTCCGTGAAGGGCTGCTCGCGCTCGCGGACGGCGAGGCCCGGGTCGTCCGGGTCGAGGGCGGCTGCGCGTCCGAAGGGACGATCGACCTGCTCGTAGAGCCGAGACTGCCCGCCCCGCTCATCGCCGTGGTCGGCGACAGCCCGGCCGCGCGCACGCTGATGGAGCTGGCGCGCACGCTCGGCTGGCGGGTCGCGGACGAGCTCCAGGAGAAGGCCGACGCCGTGGTCATCGCGTCGATGGGTCAGGGCGACGAGGAGGCGCTGCAGGCCGCGCTCGCCGGGGGCGCAGGGTACGTCGGCCTCGTGGCGAGCTCGAAGCGCGGCTCCGCGGTGCTGGCCGAGCTTCGCGCGAGAGGTCTGGACGAGGAGGCGCTCGCGCGCGTCCGCTGCCCGGCCGGGCTCGACCTCGGTCCGTCGAGCCAGGAGGAGATCGCGGTTGCGATCCTGGCCGAGCTGGTCGCGTGGCGACACACGAGGCCGAGCTCGCCGGAGCAGCTCGTCGAGCCGGCCGTCGCGATCGATCCCGTCTGCGGGATGACGGTCGCGATCGAGGACGCCGTCGAGACCGTCGAGCTGGACGGCGTCACGTACTACTTCTGCGGCCCGGGCTGCCGGAGCCGGTTCGAGCAGGACGCGGAGCGCTACCTCGAGGCGGCCCGATGAGGCGTCGCTTGCGATGCCGATACCAGGACGCGCGAGCTTTGCTCGTGCGTCCGTCTGAAACGACCGGTCGATGCCTGGCGAGCAAGGAGCGGCCGCTGTGAGAGAGATCCTGGAGACGCTCGCCCGCTGGAAAGCATCCGGCACGAAGGTCGCGACGGCGACGGTCGTCTCGACCGAGCGCTCTGCGCCGCGCGACCCGGGCGCGATGCTCGCCGTCTCGGAGAGCGGGGACGTCGCAGGCTCGGTCACGGGCGGCTGCGTCGAGCCGGCCGTGTTCGAGGAGGCGCGCGAGGTGCTTGCGGGCGGTGGGGCGCGTCTGCGCACCTACGGGATCGCCGACGAGGAGGCCTTCGAGGTCGGCCTGCCCTGCGGCGGCACGGTTCACATCTTCGTCGACGCGATGGACCCGGCCACGATCGACCCACTGGCCAAGGCGATCGAGGAGGAGCGGCCCGTCGCGCGGGTCGTTCCCGTCTCTGGGCCGAACGCGGGCGCCGAGCGGCTCGTTTTCGCAGACGACGATGTGAGCGACGAGATCGGCCGCACGGCGCAGGGGCTGCTCGCGGCCGGCGAGACCTCGCTCGTTCAGGTAGGCGACGACGAGGTGTTCGTCGACTCGTTCGCGCCGCGCCCGAACATGTACGTCTTCGGAGCCGTCGACCACGCGGCTGCGGTCGCGGAGATCGGCCGCTTCCTCGGCTACCGCGTCACGGTGTGCGACGCCCGGGCGAAGTTCGTCACGCCCGAGCGCTTCCCGGAAGCCGACGAGCTGGTCGTCGAGTGGCCCGACCGCTTCCTCGAGCGCTCGCCCGTGGACGAGCGGACCGCGATCTGCGTGCTCACCCACGACCACAAGTTCGACATCCCAGCGCTGAAGGCCGCGCTCGCGACGAACGCGGGCTACATCGGCGCCATGGGCAGCAGGCGGACGACCGAGCAGCGGGTCGAGCTGCTGCGCGCCGAGGGAGTCTCCGACGACGAGCTCACGCGCATCCACGCACCGATCGGGCTTCGGATCGGCGCGCGCACACCACAGGAGGTCGCCGTCTCGGTCGCGGCCCAGCTGATCGAGGTGCAGCGCGCGCCGAAGGAGAGCCGCGCCCAGGCGGTGACGAGCTGAAGATCGAGAGCTCGTTCGACGTTCCGGTCGCGCCCGAGAAGGCGTGGGACCTGCTGATGGACGTCCCGCGCGTGATCCCGTGCATGCCCGGCGCCACGCTGACGGAGACCGTCGACGACTCGAACTGGAAGGCGAAGCTGAACGTGAAGCTGGGGCCGATCTCGCTGGCGTTCGACACCGACGTCAAGCGCGAGGAGACCGACGAGCCGGCCCGCAGGGCGACGCTCTCGGCCAAGGCGCGCGAGTCGCGCGGGCGCGGGGCCGCGCAGGCGACGATCGTGTCCGCGCTCTCGCAGCTCGACGGAGGGACGCGCGTCGACGTCACCACCGACCTGATGCTCACCGGAGCCGTCGCGCAGTACGGGCGGGGGATCGTCGAGGACGTCTCGCAGCAGATGGTGCAGAGCTTCGCGAACTGCCTGCAGGCGCAGCTCGTGGCGGAGCCGGAGGAGGCCGAGGCGGCCGTCGCGGCCCAGGCCAAGCCGGTCGGCGGCCTGCGGCTCGGGCTCGGGGCGATCTGGCGGCAGTTCATCGGGCTGTTCAGGCGCGAAGGAGGGAAGTCGTGAGACAGATCGCGATCACCGTCAACGGCACGAGTCACGAGCTCGAGGTCGAGCCGCGGGAGCTCCTCGTCTACGTGCTCCGCGAGCGCCTCGGCCTGACCGGGACGAACGTCGGCTGCGACACGACGTCGTGCGGGGCCTGCACGGTCCTGCTCGACGGCGAGTCCGTCAAGTCGTGCACGCTGCTCGCCGTCCAGGCGGACGGGCGCGAGGTGATGACGATCGAAGGTCTCGCCGAGAACGGACAGCTGCACCCGGTGCAGCAGGCGTTCCACGAGCAGCACGGGCTCCAGTGCGGCTACTGCACGCCCGGGATGGTGATGGCCACCGTCAGCCTGCTTCGCGAGAACCCCGATCCGAGCGAGGACGAGATCCGGCGCGCGCTCGAGGGCAACCTCTGCCGCTGCACCGGCTACGTCAACATCGTCAAGGCCGTTCGAGAAGCGGCCGCCGTCTGAGGAGGCCCGCGATGGCTGTCACCGAGCACGAGACCGGAATCGGCGCCTCCGCTCCCCGGAAGGAGGACGCGCGCCTGCTGACCGGGCAGGGCGGCTACGTCGACAACCTGACGGTTCCGGGGATGGTCTGGATGGCGGTGGTGCGGAGCCCGCACGCACACGCACGCATCGTCGGGGTCGATCTCTCGAAGGCGAAGGCCGCCGAGGGCGTCGTCGCCGCGTTCTCGGGCGCCGAGCTCGAGGAGGACTGGGCCGCGCCGCTGCCGATGGCGTGGCCTGTTACGGACGACATCAACAACCCGTCCCACCTGCCGCTCGCGACGACCGTGGCGCGCTACGCCGGAGACGGCGTCGCCGTCGTCGTCGCCGGGAGCCGTGCGCTCGCGAAGGACGCGGCCGAGCTGGTCGAGGTCGACTACGAGCCGCTCCCGGCGGTCGCCGACATCGAGGCCGCGCTTGCCGACGGCGCCCCGCTCGTCCACGAGGAGTTCGGCACGAACCACTGCTACACGTGGCCGCTCAAGGGCGGCGAGGACGTCGACAAGCTCTTCGCCGAGGCGGACGTCACCGTCGAGGAGCGCTACCGCCAGCAGCGGCTGATCCCGAACCCGATGGAGCCACGCGGCGTGCTCGCGCAACCGCTTCCGGCGACCGGCGAGATGACGCTCTACTCGTCGACGCAGATCCCGCACATCGCACGGGTGACGCTGGCGCTCGCGACCGGCGTCCCCGAGTCGAAGCTGCGCGTGGTCGCGCCCGACGTCGGCGGCGGGTTCGGCTCGAAGCTCCAGGTCTACCCGGAGGAGGCGCTCGGGATCGTCGTCGCGAAGCGGACCGGCCTGCCGGTGAAGTGGATCGAGGAGCGCTCGGAGAACGCGCTCGCGACCCACCACGGGCGCGACATGAACCAGGAGATCTCGCTCGCTGCGACCTCGGACGGGACGATCACCGCGGTCCGCGTCCGGCTCACGGTCTCGATGGGCGCGTACCTGATGATCATCACGCCCGGCACGCCGCTGCTCGGCGCGTGGGTGTACGGCGGCGCGTACGACGTCAAGGGCTACGACTTCGAGTGCTCGGGCGTCTTCACGCACCAGACGCCGACCGACGCGTACCGCGGCGCGGGCCGTCCCGAGGCCACGTACGCGATCGAACGGGCCGTCGACGCGCTCGCGCGGAAGCTGGAGATGGATCCCGTCGAGCTCCGCCGCAAGAACTTCATCACCGAGTTCCCGGCGCCGCTCGCGTCCGGGCTCGAGATCGACTCGGGCGACTACAACGCGGCGCTCGACCGGGCGCTCGAGATTCTCGACTACGAGGGCTTCCGGCGCGAGCAGGCAGAGCGGCGCGAGCGCGGCGACACGAAGCAGCTCGGCGTCGGCTTCTCGACCTACATCGAGATGTGCGGCCTCGCCCCGTCGCGCATCCTCGGCGCGCTCAAGTACGTCGCCGGCGGTTGGGAGGCGGCCACGATCCGCTGCCTGCCGACGGGGACGGTCCAGGTTCTCACCGGGACGACTCCGCACGGCCAGGGCCACGACACCACCTGGGCGCAGGTCGTGGCCGAGCGGCTCGGCGTCGACTACGACGACGTCGAGGTGCTCCACGGCGACACGTCGATCGTGCCTCTCGGGCTGGACACCTACGGCAGCCGGAGCCTCGCGATCGGGATGGCCGCGCTCTGCGCCGCGACCGACAAGGTGGTCGCGAAGTCGCAGAAGATCGTCGCCCACACGCTCGAGGTGGCCGAGGACGACCTCGAGTACGACGGCGGCACGTTCCGCGTCAAGGGCACCGACCGCACGATGACCGTGAAGGAGTCCGCCTTCGCCGCCTGGCACGCGCACGACCTGCCGGACGGGCTCGAGCCGGCGCTCGAGGAGACGGCGGTCTATGACCCCTCCCAGTTCAGCTGGCCGTCGGGAACCCACATCGCGGTCGTCGAGGTGGACACCGAGACCGGCGCGGCCGACCTCGTCCGCTACGTCGCGGTCGACGACGTGGGGAACGTGATCAACCCGCAGATCGTCGACGGCCAGGTGCACGGCGGCATCACGCAGGGCGTCGCGCAGGCGCTCTGGGAGGAGGCCGTCTACGACGAGGGCGGGAACCTGCTCACGGGCTCTCTCGTCAACTACCTCGTCCCCTCGGCCGCGGAACTGCCCGCGTTCGAGGTCGACCGAACGACCACGGAAAGCCCGAACCACCCGCTCGGCGCGAAGGGCGTCGGCGAGACCGGCACGATCGCCTCGACCCCGGCCGTCGTCAACGCCGTGCTCGACGCACTCGCCCCGCTCGGCGTCACCGACATCGACATGCCCGCGACTCCGGAACGAGTCTGGCGGGCGATCGAGGAGGCACGGTCATGATCCCCGCGCGGTTCGATTACGAGGTTGCGGAGTCGGTCGACCACGCGATCGAGCTGCTCGGGTCGAGCGACGACGCGAAGCTGCTCGCCGGCGGCCACTCGCTCCTGCCGCTGATGAAGCTCCGCTTCGCCCGGCCGAAGCTGCTCGTGGACATCGGCCGCCTGTCAGATCTCGGCTACGTGCGCCAGGACGGCGACCGGATCGCTATCGGCGCGCTCACGCGCCACCACGACGTCGCGAACGACGCCCTGCTCGGCAAGGCGAACCCGCTCGTGGCCACGACCGCGGCCGGGATCGGCGACCCGCAGGTCCGCCACGTGGGCACGATCGGCGGCTCGGTTGCCCACGGCGATCCCGCGGCCGACATGCCCGCGGTGCTCGTCGCGCTCGAGGCGGAGCTCGTCGCCCGCGGGCCGAAGGGAGAGCGGACGATCGCAGCCGGGGACTTCTTCACGGGCTTCCTCGAGACCGCGCTAGAGCCGCAGGAGGTCCTCACCGAGATCCGTGTGCCGAAGGCCGAGGGGGTCTACGTCAAGTTCCACCGCCGCGCGCAGGACTGGGCGACTGTCGGCGTGGCCGTCGCCCGCTCGAACGGCTCCGCTCACGTTGCGCTGACGAACATGGGCCAGACGCCGGTTCGCGCCGAGGCGGTCGAGGCTGCGCTTGCCTCGGGGGCAAACGCAGCCGATGCGGCAGAGAAGGCGGCCGAAGGCACGAGCCCGCCGAGCGACACGGCGGCGAGCGCCGAGTTCCGCCAGCACCTCGCGCGCGTCCTCACGCGACGCGCGCTGGAGCAGGCGCTCAACTGACACAACCGCTCCTCACGACCGTCGTCGGGAGCTACCCGCAGCCGGACTGGCTGATCGACCGGAAGCGGCTCTCGGACCGACTCCCTCCTCGCGTGCGCGCGCGTGAGCTCTGGCGCGTTCCCGAGGAGCAGCTCGAGGAGGCGCAGGACGACGCGACCAGGCTCGCGGTCGAGGACATGGAGCGGGCCGGGGTCGACGTGATCACCGACGGCGAGATGCGGCGCGAGTCCTACTCGAACCGCTTCGCGACCGCGCTCGAGGGCGTCGACCTCGACGAGCCCGGGGTCGCGCTCGACCGAACCGGCCACGAGAACCCGGTCCCGCGCGTCGTCGGCCCGATCCGCCGCAGGGGGCCGGTCGAGGTGCGCGACGTCGAGTTCCTCCGCTCGCTCACCGACCGCCGGATCAAGATCACCGTGCCCGGGCCGTTCACGATGACCCAGCAGGCGCAGAACGACCACTACGACGACGAGCGGAGCCTCGCGCTCGCGTACGCCGGGGCCGTCAATGAGGAGCTCCACGACCTGAAGGCGGCAGGGGCCGACATCGTGCAGATCGACGAGCCGTACCTGCAGGCGCGGCCCGAGCCGGCGCGCGAGTACGCGGTCGAGGCGATCGACCGTGCGCTCGAGGGGATCGAGGGCGACACCGTGCTGCACACCTGCTTCGGCTACGCGGCGATCGTCCACGAGAGGCTCGCCGGCTACCCGTTCCTGAGCGAGCTCGACGGCTGCACCGCGACGCACATCTCGCTCGAGGCCGCGCAGCCGGGCCTCGACCCGGAGGTGCTGCGGGAGCTGCCGAGCAAGGTGATCCTCCTGGGCGTGCTCGACCTCGGCTCCGACGAGGCCGAGACACCGGAGGTCGTCGCAGGGCGGCTCCGCGCCGCGCTCGAGGTCGTGCCGCTCGAGCGGCTCGTCGCCGCGCCCGACTGCGGGATGAAGTACCTCTCGCGCGACCTCGCGTTCCGCAAGCTCGAGGCAATGGTTGCCGGGGCCGAGCTCGTCCGCGAGGATCTCGGGCTCTGAGCGACCGCCCGACCACCCACATCAGCCAGGCCTACCCGGACCGCGTCGAGGTGCGCGGGCGCGACCTCACCGGCGACCTGATGGGCAGGCTGACGTTCACGGAGTACTTCCACCTGCTGCTCACCGGCGAGGAGCCGACCGAGGAGCAGCGCTTCTTCCTCGACCTGTTGCTCGTCTCGATCGCGGAGCACGGGATGATGCCGACGAACGTCGCCTCGCGGATGACGCTCGCCGCCGATCCGGACTCGCTGCAGGGCGCGGTCGCCGCGGGGATCCTCGGCGCCGGCCCGGTCGTGCTCGGAACCTCCGAGGAGTGCGCGCGGCTGCTGGCCTCCGAGGATGACCCGCACGTCGTCGTGCGGGAGATCCGCGAGGCTGGCGGCAAGGTGCCCGGATTCGGGCATCCGGTCCACAAGCCGGTCGACCCGCGGGCCGAGCGGATCCTCGAGCTGGCGGACGAGCACGGCGTCAGCGGCGTCCACGTCGAGCGGGCACGCCGCTACCGCGAGGCGGTGGCCGAGGCGTGGGGCAGGCCGTTGACGATGAACGTCTCGATGCCGATCGCCGCGGTGCTGCTCGACCTCGGCTTCCCGCAGGCGGCGGCGAAGTCCGTCCCGATCCTCGCCCGGACGGCGGGCCTCCTCGCACACCTCGCCGAGGAGCGCGAGCAGCCGATCGGCTTCCTGCTCGCGGCAGCGGCCGAGGACGCGGTCGAGTACAAGCCGTGATTCTCGAGCCCGAGATCGAGACCCGCTCCTGGGACGAGCAGCTCGCGATCGACGGGGAGAGCTACCGCGACCAACTGGCCTACCTGCTCGAGCGCTCGCCCTTCTACCGCGAGAAGCTCGCCGGCGCGGAGGGCGGCCTGGACACGATCGCCGAGCTGCCGCTGACCGACAAGGCCGAGCTCCGCGCAAGCTGCACCCCGGAGAACCCGGTAGGCGCGCACCTCTGCGCCCAGCCCGGCGAGATCGTCCGCATCTACTCGACGAGCGGGACGACGGGCACGCCCAGCTACGTCCCGCTGACCGCGGGCGACCTCGACAACTGGGTGACGGGCTCCGCCCGCAGCTACGCGGCCTCCGGGATCGAGCCGGGCCAGCGAATCGTCTCGACCTACACGGCCGGCCCGTTCGTCGCGGGCGCGGCGCTCGCCTCGTTCGAGCGGATCGGCCTCTGCCACATCCCGGTGGGGATCGGCAACACCGAGCGTCTGATGAAAGCCGTCGAGCTGCTGCGCCCCGAGGCGGTCGTGCTCACGCCCTCGTATGCCGCGCACCTGGTCGAGTGGGCCGCCGACCGCGGGATCGACCTCCCGTCCTCGACCGTCGAGCGCATCCTCGTCGCGGGCGAGCCGGGCGGCGGGGAGCCGGTCTTCCGTGCACGTCTCGAGGAGGGCTGGGGCGCGACGGTGACCGAGGCGATGGGAATCGGCGACATCGGCGTGTCGCTCTGGGGCGAGTGCGAGGAGCAGGACGGGATGCACCTCGGTGCGCGCGGCTTCGTCCACGCCGAGCTGATCGACCCGGAGACCGAGGAGGCTCGAAAGCTCGAGGACGGCGCCGAGGGCGAGCTGGTCCTCACGCATCTCCAGCATCGGGCCGCGCCGCTGCTGCGCTTCCGTACGCGAGACCACGTCCAGGTCCGGACGAGCCCGTGCGCCTGCGGCCGAACGGCTCCCCGGGTTCGCTGCCTCGGGCGGACCGACGACATGCTGATCGTCCGCGGCGTGAACGTCTTCCCGGCGGCCGTGCGCGAGGTCGTGGCCGGCTTCGCGCCCGAGGTCAGCGGCCACATCCTCGTCAGGCCGCGCGCGCCGGGCGTGAAGCAGGAACCGCCGCTGCCCGTCACGGTCGAGCTGGCGCAGGGCCGCGCGGATGACGGGGCGCTCGCGGAGGCGATCGGCGCAAAGCTTCGCGCGGTGCTCGTCGTCCAGGCGCAGGTCGAGCTCGTGCCGTGGGGGAGCCTCGGCCGGAGCGAGTACAAGTCGACGCTGGTCGAGCGCTAACCCGTGGACTTCAGCGTTCAACTGCTTCCCGACCAGCCGCTGGCCGAGCTGATCGAGGTCATACACGCCGCGGACGAGCTGGGGTTCCGCGCCTGCTACAGCGCCGACGAGACGTACCACAAGGACATGTGGATCCTCTTCGCAGCCGCCGCGCCCGGAACACGGAGCATCCGCTTCGGCCCCGAGGTCAGCGGCGTCATCCTCAAGGACCCGACGCTGATCGCACAGCAGGCTGCAACGCTCGACGAGCTCACCGGTGGCCGCGCCGAGATCGTGTTCTCGATCGGCAACTTCGCGCTCCTGGCGCAGTACGGGATCGAGTGGCAAGGAACCAAGCCGCTCGCCCGGCTCCGCGAGGCGCACGAGGTGATGCGCCGCTTCCTGGCGGACGGGAGCATCGATTTCGAGGGCGACTACTACCGGTACTCGGGGCTCTTCACCGCGGCGCGACCTGTTCAGCGGCCCTTTCCGCTGAAGATGGGCGCCATGAAGGGGCCCGGCTCGTTCCGCGTCGCGGGCGGGATCGCGGACGGCCTGCACGTCGCCTGCGCGCACTCCCGAGAAGCACTCGCGTTTGCCGCCGGCAACGTCCGAGAGGGAGCCGCTCGGGCCGGACGCTCGCTCGACGACGGCTTCGATCTCTGCGCGTCGATGCTTGGGGCGATCTCCGAAGATTCGGCGGCCGCGAAGGAGGCCGCCCGGATCGCGGCCGCCTTCTACCTCTCCTCGATGTCGCCCGAGCTGGTCGAGCGCCACGGTATCGGGTACGAGGAGGTCCGGCCGATCGTGAACGCGTTCGTCCGCGGAGACGTCCAGCAGGCGCTCGAGCTGACGACGGCCGAGGTCGGCGAGCGGCTGTCGATCGCCGGCACTCCGGAGGAGTGGGTCGACCGGATCCGCTCGGATGTCGTTCCGGAGGGTTACGGCCACATGGCGCTCGGCCTGGTCGATCCGAGCCTGATCGAGTCCTGGTCCGGCACGCGTCTCGAGGGTCTCCCCGGCCTCCGAGTCCAGTTGGAGCTCTTTGCCAAGCGGGTGGCCCCGGCGCTGAAGGACGCGTGATGGGGCTCGAGATCGAGCGGAAGTTCCTCGTCGACCACGTGCCAGCCGATCTCGCGATCGACTCCGAGGACGAGATCGCCCAGGGCTACCTCGCGGTCGGCGAGGACCAGGTGCGCGTACGGCGGCGCGGCGACCGGCACGTGCTCACCGTCAAGCGGGGCGCCGGGCTCGAGCGAGAAGAGGTGGAGGTCCCGCTCGCGAAGGAGTCGTTCGAGGAGCTGTGGCCGCTCACCGAGGGCAGGCGGCTCGAGAAGACGCGCTGGACGACCGGCGCCGAGGCCGGGACGATCGAGATCGACACCTACCGCGGGCCGCTCGACGGGCTCGTTACTGCCGAGATCGAGTTCCCCGACGCGGCCGCCGCCCACGTATTCCGGCCGCCGGACTGGTTCGCCCGCGAGCTGACCGGCGACGACCGCTACTCGAACGAGCGGCTGGCAACCGAAGGATTGCCTGCAACAGAGGGGTAGGATCGGCTCATGACTACGACAACCACACGCAAGAAGCCGCTTCTGGACGACGAGCTCGAGCAGTTGTTCACCCTCATCGAGGGCGCAGACAGCGTCGAGCTCAAGCTGACCATCCCGGAGTCTGACCAGCGCTCGACGGTCGTGGCGCTGGGGATCGACCCGCTTGACGCCGAGCTTCGCCAGGTCTACTTCTTCGACACGCCTGACCTTGAGCTGAACAAGAAGGGCGTGGTCGTGCGGGCGCGGCGGGTTCAGGGAAAGGGAGGCGACTCCGTTGTCAAGCTGCGGCCCATTGTCCCAAGCGAACTCCCGGACGAGATCCGGCAATCACCGAGCCTCGGCGTCGAGGTCGACGCGATGCCCGGGGGCTATGTGTGCTCGGCTTCACTGAAGGCACCCGTCGACAACGCAGACGTCTGGAAGGTCGTTCTGGGCAAGAGGCCGTCCCGAAAGCTCTTCACCAAGGAGCAACGCGCGTTCTACGAGGAGCACGCTCCGGATGGACTCGCGCTCGACGACCTGACGGCGCTGGGGCCGATTCTGGTCCTGAAGCTGAAGTTCAAGCCGAAGAACTACGACCAGAAGCTCGTCGCCGAGCTCTGGAACTACCCGGACAACTCGCGCATCCTCGAGCTCTCGACGAAGTGTGCGCCTGCGGACGCCCTCAAGGTTTCGCTCGGGGCAAAGGCCTTCCTCCGCGACCACGGCGTCGACCTCGCGGGCGACCAGCAGACGAAGACGAAGACGGCCCTCGACTACTTCTCGAAGGCGGTCAAAGCGTCCGCGTCGAACGGCGACTGAACGGAGGAGACATGGCCGAGAACACGCTGAGCATCCTCAAGCCGAGCGTGAACAACATGACCGCTCGCGTCTTCGTCCGGGCCGCGGGGCTCGACTACGAGGAGCTGGACGTGTGGGGCAAGAAGTCCACCCCGGAGTTCCTCGCGAAGGACCCGGCCGACCTGACGCCGCTGCTCGAGGAGAGCGATCTGCCGAGGGGCTCGCTCTGGGAGAGCTGCGCGATCATGCAGTACCTCTGCAACAAGCACGGCCTCGACCAGTTCTATCCGTCCGACCCCGGCGAGCGGGCGATGGTGGACAGCGCGATGTTTTACCTGATCGGCACGTTCTATCCGCTCCTGGCGCGCGCGACCTACCCGGCGCTCGGCTTCCCCCAGTATCCGGGCGAGGTCGCGACCTCCGAGGCAGGCGACGACATGAAGACGAAGGCCCAGCAGGACGCCGAGGCCTCGCTGGCCGGGCCGCTCGAGGCATTCCATGCCTGGTTCCTAAACGGGCGGCCGTTCATCGGCGGAGACAATCCGTCGATCGCCGACATGCGCTGGGCGGCGACGCTCGAGTTCCTGCGTGCCATCGACTACGACTTCCCGGCCTGGACCGAGGAATACCTCTCCCGCATGGAAGGCGCCCTCGGCGACGCGTACGCGGAGCCGGCCGCCGACGTGCGGGGCTACGTCGAGCACGTGAAGTCCCAGAGCTGAGGCAGACGCGACGTGGCCCTCGCTCGGAGGGCCACGTCGCTACTCCTGGGGCTTCACCCGAGGGTCAGCCGTTCCAGTCGTCGTCTACGAGACTCGGCCCGGTCAGGTCCTCGGCGATCGTCTCGAAGGCCGTGGTGAGGTCGCCGGGGTTCGGCTCGTTGAAGAACTTCGAAGGATCCGATGCCATCGATGAGACCTCGGTCGCGGCCGTGATCGACGGACTCTCGGTGCAATTGAACTGGTAGCCGTTCTTCTTGTTGCACGACTGGCCGTCGCTGCCGGTCCCGGACGATTTCCAGCCCTTGCACACGAGCCCCGAAGCCCCGTACGCGATCGTGTAGAGCCAGGTGCCGGACGCGTCGTACGCGTGGGCCGAGGTGATCGCCTGGTGGCACGGCGTCGTGCGATAGGGCGAGGTGTTGTTCGAGCAGACGCCGCTGCTGTTCGGGTTGGTACAGGGCCCGTAGTTCGACTCACCGTCGGTGAGGAAGATGATCACGTCCTGCGCGCTCGGGTCGTGATTCGCGGCCAGCGTGGCATGCGCGACGTCGACGGCGGTCGCGGTCGCCGTGGTGCCGCCGGCCTTGATGCAGTTGATCGTGGACACGAGCGCGGAGCTCGTGTTCAGCGGCGAGGTGGCCGAGCTCTTGTAGTCGTTCGACAGCGGAACCACGACGTAACCGTTCGCGTGAGCGTCGTAGTCCGACGTCGGCCCGTCGGTGGTCTTCGGGTTGAACGTACACGGGTTCCCCGTGCCCGGCGGGAAGGCGATCAGCCCGACCTTGTTGTATGCGGGATCCATCCCGCTCAGGAAGGCCTTCACCCCGTCCTTCAGGCACGTCAGCTTCGTGCCTCCTGCGCTGCAGGAGCTGTTCATCGACCCCGTCCGGTCGACCACGACCATGATGTGAGAGGGCGCAGGTTTGCCCTGGGACATCATCGCGGTTCCCTTCGCGTGGATCGTGAACGAATTGATCCCGAGCACCTTCGCGAAGATCGTGGGCGTCGTCGTCGTCGCGTCCACGACGATGGCGTTCACGGGGCTGCACGGCTTGGTACCGATGCACTTTGTGGTAACCAGCGTGCTGACAGCTGGCAGCTTGGCTGCCTCGTTCTTCTGGCCGGGCGAGCCGCTGTACGACCTGGCTGCCGCTTCCGCGGCGGTCGGGTCGGGGAGCGACTGTGCCCCGGCGAGTGCCGCGGCGTCGACCGTAGCCTGGAGGTGGCGCTTCACGACGTAGGCCTTGCCCACGTCGATGACCAGCGCGGATACTCCGCAGAGCACCACGAGGGTAACCGCCAGCAGGACGATCGCCTGACCGCTTTCGTCGTTTTGCCGCAGGAGCGTCCTCAGTGTGCGCATCAATCGCTCCTGTTCGAAGTCAGCGGAAGGTCGTCTACCTTCCTATGTCCCTACTGTCGTCGCGGAAAGCGCCTTCCCGCCACCCTAGATGGGGGGATTCTCGGGTCTAGGTCCCCGTCGCGAGATAATGGAGCCGCCGTCATGAAGCGGATGCTCGCCCTCACGTCGCCCCACATGACCGGAGACGACGTCGAGTACGCGCAGAACCTCCTGAAGCGGGCGGGGTACTACAAGGCCGGAAGCGGAGGCGAGTTCGGGCCACTGACCGCGCAGGCGAGCTTCCGCGCGAAGTACTGGCTCGGCTACGCGAAGCCCGACCAGACGTTCGGGACGAGCCTCGAGAAGCATCTGCTGGGCCTGACGGAGCCCTCGCCGGCGATGCAGAAGCGGATCGACCGGCGCAAGAAGCTGGCGCAGGCGACGCCGGTCCGCGAGAAGGCGCTCGCGCAGATGGAGAAGCTCGTCGGCCTGGTCGAGGAGCCGCCCGAGTCGAACCACGTCCCGGCGATCAACGGCTGGTGGGGCCACGGCGACGGGCCTTGGTGCGCACGCACAGTCTCGAAGGCGTACATCCTCGCCGGCTCGAAGGCGTTCAGCCGCGGCCGGAACTACGAGTACGTGCCGACGATCGTCGGCAACGCGCGCGCCGGCCGCTCCGGCCTCACCGTCACGCTCGAGCCGAAGCCCGGCGATCTCGTCTGCTACGACTGGGACGGGTCGAACTTCGCGTCCAGCGACAACCACGTCGGCATGTTCGTGTCGGGAACGGCGTCACGGTTCAGGACGATAGAGGGAAACGTCGACTCGCGCTGCGACTACCACAACCGGACGTCCCGCTCGGCTCCGCGGATCGTCTTCGTCCACGTCGCCGCCTAGCGGTTAGGCGGTGCTCGGCTGCGGGGCTTCGAGCGTAGGTGCGCCGGGCGCCCGTTGGTCGAGCGCAGCGATGGTGAGCCAGGCCGCGGCCGCGGCGAGGACCGCCGCGGGAACGGCGTCGAGGCCCGCGGTCCCGACGAGCAGCGACGCGAACAGCGCCGGAGTGATCAGCAGCCGTGTCGCCGCGGCCATGCCTCCCGCGGTGCCGACCGCGACAGCGAGCGTGGGGGAGATGTCGAACCAGACGACGAACAGCGTCGCCAGCGCGATGCCGAGGAAGATGGCCGGAAAGACGGGCCCGCCGCGGAAGCCGCAACCGAGGCTGATCCCGTAAGCGATTGCCTTGGCCAGGAGCAGGACGATCACGATCTTCGTCGAGCCGGTCGCGACGACATCCGGGACCGACGCCTGGCCCGAGAACAGCACCTCCTGGGAGTCGGCGCCGAGCCAGTCGGCGAGCTGCGCGAGGAGCCCGACGGCGAGGCCGCCGGCGATCAGGAGCCCGGGCATGCCCAACCGGACCGTGCTCTCGCCCACCACGGCGTTTGCCAACCGCCGAACGAGGACGATCGCGATCGCCGAGGCGACGCCCACGACCACCCCGACCACGAGGTCGAACTCGTGGAGGCCGCTGTACTCGGGAAGGTTCGGCACCGCGAGGCTCTGGGTCGCGAGGCCGCCCCAGTGTCCGAATCCGACGAAGATCACGTAGCCGACCGCCGCGGCCACGAATCCCGGCAGGAGCACGGGCAGGAGGAGCGCTCCCATCTCGAGCCCGCCCTCGACCATGAGCATCCCGCCGACGATCGGGCCGCCGAACAGGGCCGAGATCGCCGCGAACGAGCCGGCCGTCGCGACCACCGCCTGCTCCTTCTCGCCGAGCTTGACGAAGCTCGTGACGAGAACCCCGGTGACCGCTCCGAGCGCGATCAGCGGGGCCTCGGGGCCGAGCACCGCCCCGAACGAGAGCGTGCCGATCGCCGCCAGCGCGATTCCGGGCCCGTTCACGATCGGGACGTATCCGCCGCCGATCCCCTTGAGTGGCGAGTGGCCGCCGTCGCCGGGGAAGAACCTCCGGGCGATGACTACGACAAGTGCGCCTACGGCCGGAAGGCCGATCACGAGGTACCACGGCGGGGACGAGGCGCCGAGCGCGCTCGGCAGGTCGTCCCAGAGCCAGTGCTCGAGGTCGTGCACGAATGCGAGGAACACGGACGCGACCAGGGCGGCCGGGATCCCGACCAGCGCGCCGAGCGCGACCAGGCGCAGGTAGGCGGCGCCGCTCAGCTGCGGAGCGGGGGAGGCCATCGCACCTGACGTTCGACGCGAGCGGGCCGTCTCTTCCAGCGTCCGGGAGGGAGGAGGTGCCTCCCTCCCGGATTGCCGGGCCTCAGCTCGAGGCGAGCCGGGCGAGGAGCTCGTCGAGCCGCCCGTAGGTCTCGTTGACCCCGCGCTCCATCCCGGAGTCCCGCATGCCGTCCCGCTCCTTCTTGGTGTCGAAGAGCATCGTCGTCGTGACCCTGGTGCTGTCGCCGAGGTCCTCGAAGACGCTGCTCTCGAGCAGGATGTGGCCGGGCATGCCCTCCCACTCGAACGTCCGCACGGACAGCTCGGGCGGGCTCAGCTCGCGGAACTCCCCGCGGAAGGCTGTCTCGTTTCCTCCCGGGTAGCTGACGACGAAGCGCCACTTGCCGCCGGGCTCGACGTCCATCACGTCCACGGTCGTGGTCTCGCCCCACCATTCGGGGATGAGCTTCGGGTCGTGGAAGACCGCGTACACGAGGTCGCGCGGTGCGTCGAAGACGCGCTCGACGCAGATCTCGAGATCGCTCGGTTCCGTGACGGTGGTTTGCCGTGCTTGCTGGTCGGTGGTCATGCGTCTCCTTTCGTCGTGCGTTCGATCAGCTCCCCGAACCGGTCGAGGCGCTCGTCCAGCATCCGCCGGTGCAGCTCGATCCACTCGTGCACGTCGTCGAGACGCCGCGGTCCCAGGCGGCACAGCCGCGCTCGGCCCACCTTCTCGGTGGTGACGAGGCCGGCGTCCTCGAGCACCCGCACGTGCTTCTTCATCCCGGTGAGCGAGATGCCGGCCGGCTCGGCGAGCTCGCTGATCGTCGCGCTGCCCCGGCCGAGGCGCTCGAGCACTCCTCGGCGCGTCGGGTCCGCGAGTGCGGTGAAGGCCCGGTCGATCTGCTGATACTGAACCATATGGTTCAGTATAACACCACGACTTGGCACGGAGGGCGCGAGCCCTCCGTGCCAAGTCGTCACGTCTAGGGCAGAGAGCGGTGCGTGCCCGCGCCGATGCGGTCGTAGGCCGCGTAGCGGAGGCTCTTGCTCTTTACCTTCGGAAGGACGAACCAGCCGTCCTGGCTCGCCTCGACGCGGACGTCTGCGCGGTCCGCGCCCTCGAGGACGAGCTCGTACGCGCCACGTGCCGCGTACCAGGTGGCCGTGTAGTCGTGATCGGCCATCGCCTTCTCGGCCTTCGCGACCGCGGAGTCAGCTGCGGCCAGGTAGCCGGCGGCCTTCCCCGCCTTCTTGCTGGCGAGGATCCGGCCCGCGATCACGTTCGCGTTGAGGATGTAGCCGGCCGCCTGGTGGCGAGCCGCGTTGTCGCGATCGAACTGGCTGAAGTCCCAGTTCAGGTCGATGTAGCTCATCATCGAGTTGTTCTCGTCGGCGTCCCAGGCGAAGTTGTACGGGCCGGTTGGCTCGTAGTCGACGCCCGTCTCCGAGTCGTAGCCGTCGTGCGGGTGGCTCATCCCGAAGTGGTGGCCGAGCTCGTGGATCTCGGTCGTCGTCAGGCCGTAGCCCGCATCGACGACGCCCGGCGAGATGAAGCCGAACACGAAGCTCTGCGTTCCGTCGACGTAGTTGTCGTCGGCGTACCCGAGCAATCCGGGAGCCGCGATGTCGTCGGTCGTCGCGTAGTTGAAGACCGGCGCCTCGTAGATCCGGCTCTTGCTGCGCTGCCTCGGACCCTGGTCGAGGAAGTCGTCGATGTTCAGCGCCGCGTAGAGGAACAGATTCGCGAACGCCGGGTACTGCGGCCGATTGTCGTAGCACGTGACGTCCTGAACCCAGAGCACATAGCAGGTCTCAGCCTTGCCCTTGAGCTTCAGGTCCTCCGTGTCGGCGAACATCGGCGTCGGGAACAGCTCGTTCTCCTCGTTCACCAGGTAGGCGGGCTTCTGGTACAGGCCGCTCGCGTCGACGCCAGGCCACGCCTCGTACGTGTTGAGGTCGAGGTTGATCGCCTTCGGCAGAAGCTGAGGCGTCAGGTACGGCGGGTAGAGCGGCGACGAGGTGAACAGCAGGTTGATCGCCCCGTACCGCGCCATGAGCGCGAGATCGCCGGCCATGAGCGAAGGAGAGCGGTAGCCGTTCGCCGCGTACTCCCAGGCCACCGGGATCCGGTAGTCGGGCTCGCCGTCCCCGTCGACGTCCTCATTCGTGATGTCGTAGTTGCTTCCCCAGGCCTCGGGCCCGGCGGAGAGGTCGTAGAACCAGACGCGGTTGACCCCGCGCTTCTTGCCCAGACCCGTCTCCTCGTCGTCGGGAGTCGTGCCGCCCCACGCGATGATCTTGCGGCTCTCCCGCACCTTGCCGAAGTCGTTGCCCGTGTCCGGGTCCGGCTCGCCGAACTTGGTGTAGACGTGGTCGATGAAGTCCGAACGGCCCCACCAGTTGACGAAGAAGATCGTGTCCCTGCGCGTGTTGACCCCGGACGGCGCGTGGTCGATCAGCCACTTCTCGACGCTCGGCGCGTCGATGAAGTTGTTGTCGCCGACGTCACGCGTGCCGTCCTGGTCGTTGTACGCGTCCTGGTAGGCCGTCCGTGGCGCGGGCTGCGCGAGCCCCTTCAGCGCCTTGAAGAACGCGCTCTCCCAGGCCGCGTTCGTGTACGTGACCGAGTAGTCGTAGCGGTAGTCGATCCCGAGCTTCTCGGTGTTGCCGTAGAAGAGCCGCGAGCGCACCACCGGCTCGTACTCCTTCGGGAGCCCGTCGCGGAAAGCGTGCTCGCCGACCTGGCTCCGTGAGAAGCCGATGAACACGACGTTCACGTGCACCTTCTCTTTCAGGTTCGCCTCCGGGACGCCCGGCTGCAGATGGCCGTACGTCGCCGAGGCCGTCGGGACCGCGATGCCGAATACGACGGCTGCAGCGAGCCCCAGCAAGAGCCTGCTCCTCATCTCTCCCCTTCCAGTTCGCTCCGGCGCCTGCCAACGCCAGCTGACGCCCGTTGCACACCGACCGTAGCCCGCCCCGCGCCGCCAGTCAACGATCGTCAGAGGTTCTTGTAAGGTTCGCCTTACATGACTGGTATGGACACCCGACCAGCCGCGGAGTAGTGCTTCCGACCTTCGTCATCGGCCTTCGGGAGGGCGTCGAGGCGGCGCTGATCGTCGGCATCGTCGCCGCGTTCCTGAACGGGCGGGGACGCCGTGACGCGCTCGCCTGGATGTGGTTCGGCGTCGGGATCGCGGTCGCGATCTGCGTCGCCGTGGGCGTCACGCTCGAGCTCGTGAGCCAGAGCCTTCCGCACCGGGAGCAGGAGGGACTGGAGACCGTGGTCGCCTTGATCGCGGTGGGAATGGTCACCTGGATGATCCTCTGGATGCGGCGCCATGCGCGCGGCCTCAAGCACCACCTCGAGAGCGAGGCCGGGAGCGCCCTGCTACGCGGATCGGCGCTCGCGCTCGTGGCGATGGCGTTCCTGGCCGTGATCCGCGAGGGGTTCGAGACCGCCGTGTTCCTGCTCGCCGCCTTCGACGCGTCCACCAGCCCGGTCGCCGCGAGCGCAGGGGCGCTGCTCGGGATTCTCGTGGCCGTGCTGATCGGCTACGGGATCTACCGCGGCGGCGTGCGCATCGACCTGCGCCGGTTCTTCCGGGTCACGGGCGTCGTGCTCGTCCTGATCGCCGCAGGGCTCGTCTCGACCGCGATCCACACGGCCCACGAGGCCGGCTGGTTTAGCTCTCTCCAGACGCAGGCGCTCAACCTCGAGTGGCTGGTCGAGCCGGGCAGCGTCCGCTCGGCGCTCCTCACCGGGATGCTCGGCCTGCAGCCGAAGCCGACCGTGGGCGAGCTGCTCGGCTACCTGCTCTATGCGGTGCCGATGCTGCTCATCGTGCTGTGGCCGCAGCGGATCCGGCCGAAGGCGGAGGCCACCGAGCCCAGCGCGTTCGCCGCCGTGCAGCGCGGGTGAGCAACGCTCTCGGGGTCGCGGGCGGCCTGGCGGCCGTCCTCCTTCTGGCGGGCTGCGGCTCGAGCGGCTCGTCCGGCGACGGCGGCTCCTCGTCCGGGGCGCGCACGATCGCGGTCACGATCACGGACGACGGCTGCCGCGCAAGGCCTTCGAAGGCGCCCGCCGGCCCGGCCACGTTCGAGGTGCAGAACGACGGGGCCGACAAGGTCAGCGAGGTCGAGCTCGTCTCCGGCAACTCGATCCTCGGCGAGGCCGAAGGCATTGCGCCCGGCCTCTCCGGGAAGTTCTCCGTCACGCTGCACAAAGGCACCTTCGAGACCTACTGCCCCGGCGCCGACGAGGAGCGTTGGCCGTTCGTGGTCACGGAGGGCTCCGCCTCCAAGGTGTCCGCCGCGGGGGCCGCGGCCGTCGGGCGCTACCGCGCGTACCTCGAGGCGCAGACGGCCCTGCTCGTGGCGCGGACGGCGGCGTTCACGGCGGCCGTCCGTGAGGGCCGGCTCGCCGATGCCAAGCGCCTCTACGTCCGGGCGCGCATCCCCTACGAGCGGGTCGAGCCGGTCGCGGAGAGCTTCGGGTCACTCGACCCGGCCATTGACGCGCGCGCAGGCGATGTGCCGGCCGCTCAGTGGACCGGCTTCCATCCGATGGAGAAGACGATGTGGATTCGGAGGACGACCAGCGGGCTCGGCTCACTCGCCGACCGGCTGCAGGCCGACGTCAAGGACCTGCAGCGCCGGGTTCGGCGGGTGAAGCTCGAGCCGGCGCAGATCGCGAACGGGTCGGTCGAGCTGCTCGGCGAGGTCTCGAAGTCGAAGATCACCGGCGAGGAGGAGCGCTACTCGCACACCGACCTCGACGACTTCCAGGCGAACGTCGATGGCTCGCGCACCGCCTACGAGTCCGTTCGCCGGATCGTGGCCGCGAAGAAGCCCGCGCTCGCGGCCGAGATCGACCGCCGCTTCGATGACGTCGACCAGGCGCTCGCGCCGTATCGCCGCGGGACGGGGTTTGTCTCGTACACCGCGCTGACGGCCGCGGACACTCGCAAGCTCAGCCAGGCGATCGACGCCCTGGCCGAGCCGCTCTCGCGCGTCGGCTCGATCGTCGTCACCGGATAGGAATGGGCTCTCCGAGGCTCACGCGGCGCGGCCTGATCGCAGGCGCCGGCGCGGTGGGCGCGGGCCTCACGCTCGGCGGGGTCGAGCTCGAGCGCGCGCTCGGCGACTCGTCGGGCGGCTCGGCGCAGATCCCTTTCCACGGCGACCACCAGGCCGGGATCGCAACCGCGGCCCAGGACCGCCTCCACTTCGCGGCCTTCGACGTCACGGCCGAGCGGCGCTCGGATCTGCGCGACCTCCTCCGGGTGTGGACGGAGGCCGGCGAGCGGATGACCGCCGGCGAGCTCGTCGGCGAGGTCGACCAGCCCGCGGCGCCGCCGGTCGACACCGGCGAGGCGCTCGGGCTGCCTCCTGCGCGGCTGACGGTCACGTTCGGGCTCGGGCCTACGCTCTTCGACGAGCGCTTCGGCCTCGCCTCGCGGAGGCCCGCCGAGCTGACCGAGCTCCCACCGCTTCCGGGCGATGAGCTCGACCCGAGCCGCTCGGGCGGCGACCTCTGCGTGCAGGCCTGCGCGGACGATCCGCAGGTCGTCTTCCACGCCGTCCGCAACCTCGCCCGGATCGGCCGCGGCGCGGTTGTCATGCGCTGGTCGCAGCTCGGCTTCGGCCGCACCTCGACGACGAGCCGCTCGCAGGCGACCCCGCGCAACCTGATGGGCTTCAAGGACGGGACGAACAACCTCAAGCTCGAGGACAGGCAAGCGCTCGCGCAGCACGTCTGGGTCGGCGCGGGCGACCGGCCGGAGTGGCTCCGCGGCGGGACCTACCTCGTCGCGCGGAGGATCAGGATGCTGATCGAGGTCTGGGACCGCGCGTCGCTCGCCGACCAGGAGGACACGATCGGCCGGGTCAAGGACAGCGGCGCACCGCTCGGCGAGCACGCCGAGTTCGACCCGGTCGACCTTGCGTCGAAGCGGATCCCCACCGATGCGCACATCCGCCTGGCCGCGCCGTCGACGAACGGCGGCATCAAGATCCTGCGCCGCGGCTACTCGTTCACCGACGGCATGGACGAGCGCCTCGGCCAGCTCGACGCCGGCCTGTTCTTCATCAGCTTCCAGCGGCATCCGGCCGCGTTCGTCGAGCTGCAGCAGCGGCTGGGCGGATCGGACGCGCTGAACGAGTACATCGTGCACACCGGGAGCGGGCTCTTCGCCGTCCCTCCCGGCGTGTCGCCCGGCGGCTACGTCGGCCAGTCGCTGCTCGGCTGAGCGCCGTTATGCGAGGCTTCGCCCGTGCGGATCAGGGCCGCCGTACTCGAGGACTTCGGTCAACCGCTCGTCGTTCAGGAGGTCGATCTCGCCGAGCCGCGCTCGGGTGAGGCGCTCGTCCGGCTGACGGCCTGCGGGGTCTGCCACACGGACCTGTTCACGGCCTCGGGCGCCGACCCCTCCGGGTACGCGCCGGCCGTGCTCGGCCACGAGGGGGCGGGCGTCGTCGAGGCGGTCGGGCCGGACGTGACCTCGGTCGCGCCCGGCGATCACGTGGTGACGCTCTTCTCTCCGCAGTGCCGCGAGTGCGTCCACTGCAAGAGCGACCGGACGAACCTCTGCCTCGCGATCCGCGAGCAGCAGAACCAGGGCTACCTGCCCGACGGGACGACGCGCCTCGGCCGCAACGGGGAGCCGATCCGGCACTTCATGGGCACGTCGACGTTCGCGGAGTACACGGTCATGCCCGAGATCGCGCTGGCGAAGGTGAGCCCGGACGCGCCGCCCGAGCACGCGTGTCTCTTTGCGTGCGGGCTGTCGACCGGTCTCGGCGCGGCGATCAACACGGCGAAGGTCGAGGCCGGGTCGACGTGCGTCGTGTTCGGCGCCGGGATGGTCGGCCTCGGCGCCGTCGCGGGCTGTCGTCTCCAGGGCGCCGAGCGGATCGTCTGCGTCGATCTCTCGCCAGGGCGGCTAGAGCTCGCGAAGGGACAGGGCGCGACCGACACGCTCACGGGCGGGCCGGACGTGGTCGACGAGATCGTCGAGATGACCGGCGGCTTCGGGGCCGACTACACGTTCGAGGCGACCGGGAACGTGGCCGTGATGCGGCAGGCAGTCGAGTCCGCGCGCATGGGGTGGGGGCTTTGCACCGTCGCGGGCGTCGCGGGCAAGGGCGAGGTACTCGAGGTCGTACCGCGCTTCCTCATCACCGGGCGGCGAGTCGCGGGCTCCTCGTTCGGCGGCTGCAAGGGGCGCGACCAGGTGCCGCAGTTCGTCGAGCGCGCGCTGGCCGGCGAGATCGATGTCGCGCCGTTCGTCTCCCACAGGATCGGGCTCGACGACGTCAACCGCGCGTTCGAGCTGATGGAGGCCCAGGACGGCATCCGCAGCGTGATCGAGTTCGCCTAACTCTCCCGGATCCCGGGGACCGAGCTGTCCGATTTCCGCTAGCGCGAGCCTGCGGCCGGCGGGCATGATCGACGCGTGAGCGTGCTCGAGCTGGACTTCGACCAGTGTTATCGGGCGGTCGCGAGCCGCGACGCCCGCTTCGACGGCTGGTTCATCGTCGGCGTTCGAACGACCGGCGTCTACTGCCGCCCGAGCTGCCCGTCGCCGGTCTGCCCCAAGCCGGAGAACGTCGCCTTCTACCGCACGGCCGCAGCCGCTCAGCTGGCCGGTCACCGCGCGTGCAAGCGGTGCAGGCCGGACGCCGTGCCCGGCTCGCCGGAGTGGGACACGCGCGCCGACCTCGCCGGGCGCGCGATGCGGCTGATCGCCGACGGCGTCGTCGACCGGTCGGGCGTGTCCGGGCTGGCCGGCTCGCTCGCCGTCAGCGAGCGGCACCTCCACCGGACGCTCGTCGAGACGGTCGGCGCGCCACCGCTCGCGCTGGCCCGCTCCCAGCGCGCGCAGACGGCTCGGGTGCTGATCGAGACGACGACGCTGCCGTTCACCGAGATCGCGTTCGCGGCAGGTTTCGCGAGCGTCAGGCAGTTCAACGACACCACGCGCCAGGTCTTCGGCGTCGACGCCGTCCGACCTGCGGCGGGCGCGGCGGCGCGGGCACTCCGCGGAGCCGGGCCGCCTGACGCTTCGGCTCCCCGTGCGCCGGCCCTTCGACGGCCAGGGGCTGATGCGCTGGCTCGCCGCCCGCGCGGTGCCGGGGGTCGAGGAGGCGGCAAACGGCTCGTACCGGCGCGCGCTGCGCCTACCGAGCAGCCACGGGCTCGTGGAGCTCGAGCCGCGAGACGACCACGTGCGGCGACCTTCAGGCTCGACGGCCTCGCCGATCTCGCCGCCGCGGTCCACCGCTGCCGGAGGCTGCTCGACCTCGACGCCGATCCCGGCCAGCACGCCGCCGTGCTCTCGCAAGGACAAGGCGCTGAGGCCGCTCGTCGCGGCGAACCCGGGCCTGCGCGTGCCCGGATCGGTCGACGGGGCCGAGAGCGCGATCCGCGCGATCCTCGGCCAGCAGGTCTCGGTCGCCGCGGCGAGGACGGCCGCGGCCCGGCTCGTCGCCGCGTACGGGGCTCCGCTCGACGAGCCCGACGGCTCGATCACCCACGCGTTCCCCGCGCCCGAGGCGCTGGCCGAGTCGAGCCTCGAGGACGTCGGGATGCCCCGCTCGCGCAGGGCGACCCTCCGGCGGCTCGCGCGCCTGCTCGCCGACGGCGACCTCGCATTGGACGGTGGCGCCGACCGCGCCGAGGTCCACCGCCAGCTGCTCGAGATCCCGGGCGTCGGCCCGTGGACGGCGACGTACATCTCGTTGCGCGCGCTCGGCGACCCGGACGCGTTCCCGGCCGGCGACCTGGGCCTGCGGCGGGCGGCCGAGAGACTCGGGCTCCCGAGCGGCGCGGCCGCGCTCGAGGAACGCTCCGAGCGCTGGCGCCCGTGGCGGGCCTACGCGGCCCACTACCTCTGGGCGGCGGACGCATGAGGCTTCGGCTTCTCGTCGCACCCGACGAGAAGTCCTCGCGAGATCACTAGGCTCGCCGTCTGATGCGGATCTTCGTCTGGCACGGCTACCTGCTCTCCGGAACGGGCTCGAACATCTACGCCCGCCAGCTCTCGCGCGAGTGGAGCCGCGAGGGGCACGACGTGACGGTGTTCTCGCAGGACCCGGACCCGTCGCGCTTCGACCTCGGCGGCGCCGCGACGGTGCGGCCCGACGTGCACGGCCTGCTGCCGATGTTCGTGATCGACGAGTACGCGGGCTACACGGTCAAGCGGGTACAGGACTGCACGCGCGCGGAGCTCGACGACTGGGTCGAGGCGAACGCGGCTGCGCTGCGCGGGCACGGGCCGGCCGACTTCGTGTTCGTCAACCACGTCCTCCTCGGCGGGCCGGTCGGCGCGGGAAGCGGCTCGCGCTACGTCGTGAAGGCGCACGGCTCCGAGCTCGAGTACTCGATGCGCGGGAACGAGGAGCTGTCGCGCTGGGGCGGCGAGGCGCTCGAGGGGGCGGCGGCGGTGATCGTCGGCTCCGAGCACATCCGCGAGGTGCTGGCCGAGATCTGCGGGACCGTCGAGCGCGTGCACACGATCCCGCCCGGCGTCGACGTCGAGCTCTGGCAGCCGCAGGCCCGCGACGACGGCGCTCGAGGCGCTCGTCGCCGAGGCGCGCCGGGACCCGCCGAACCCGGGCAACGCGAACGAGCGGCACCCGGACGAGGGCAACGCGGAGCGACTCGCGGCCTTCCTCGCAGGCGAGCGGCCGACGGTCGTCTACTTCGGGAAGCTGATCCGGAACAAGGGCGTCCAGGTGCTGCTCGAGGCGCTGCGCGGGATCGACGCGCGCACGGTCATCGTCGGCTTCGGCGACTACCGGGCCGAGCTCGAGCAGCTGGCCGAGGGGCTCGACGCTCTCTTCACCGGGCCGCTCGAGCACCGCCATCTCGTCCATCTGCTGGCGCTCGCGGACGTCTCGGCAGCGCCGTCGATCTTCCCTGAGGCCTTCGGGATGGTCGCCGCGGAGTCGGCCGCGGCTGGCTGCCCGCCCGTCGTCGCGGACCACTCGGGTCTCGCGTCCGTCGCGGACGGGCTCGACGAGAGCTACCCGCCCGCGCTGCGAGGGCTCGTGCGCTTCCCGAACGAGGACGCGGACGCGCTGCGTGATCGGCTCACGGCGGTCCTGGCGCTCGGGCCGGACGACCGATCGGCGATCCGCGAGGCCGCGCGGAAGGCCGCGGTCGAGCTCTGGAGCTGGCGAAGCGTCGCGCAGCGGATCGCCGCAACCGTCTGACTGGCGCCGTCCTGGGTCTGCGGCGCGGTCAGCGCGGCTGGAAGAGTTCGATGGGGTTGCCGGACGGGTCGTCGACCAGGATCTGCTTGCCGCCCGGGCCGGCCGTGATCTCGTTGCGGAACCGGAGGCCGGCAGCGCGGAGGCGCTCCACCTCGGCGGCGATGTCGTCGACGACGAAGTGGATGCGGTTCCAGCCTCCAGGCCCGGGTTTGCGTCCGTCCGGCATGGCCCTCCCGGCGGAGCTCTTCGGGCCGCTCAGAAGCAACCGCAGCCTCCCGCGGACGACATCGGCGAAGGCCGGCGACTGGTCGGAGAGCAGCGTGAACCCGAAGTGGGTCGTGTAGAAGCTGATCGCCGCCTCGACGTCGTCGACCATGTAGCGGATGTTCACAGTGTCATCGTTCTTGCTCATGCCACCTCCTCGCGGACCGATCGCAGAGGCTATCGCCGTCCAGCCATCGTGAGCGCTGCGGACGGCGTCGAGCCGATGATCTTCGCGTTGTTGCCAGGCCGGTTCTCGCGATGACCTCTCCCGACGATCTGCTCGAGGCGGCCCTCGGCGCAATCGGGCAGACTGGCTAGATGGCCGTCGCGGCTGCGCACCGCCTCTCGCGCGACCAGGTGATCTGGTCGTTCGGGCCGGACCTCGAGCCGGTACTCGAGGTTCAGCCCGGCGAGACGGTCACGTTCGAGACGAACGACTGCTTCACCGGCCAGATCCGGAGCGAGGACGACCTGGTCACCGAGATCGACCTCGAGCGGATCAACGGCGCGACCGGACCGGTGGCCGTGGCCGGCGCGGAGCCGGGGGACTCGCTCGTCGCCGAGATCCTGGACGTGCGGCCGATCGAGTGGGGCGTGGCCACGCTGATTCCCGGGTTCGGCCAGCTGATCGAGCAGGTGGAGGCGCCGCTCACGCGGATGTTCGAGGTGCGCGACGGCGAGATCCGGATGAACGAGCGGGTCTCCTTCCCCGCGCGACCGATGGTGGGCGTCGTCGGCGTTGCGACCGACGGCGAGACGCTCTCGAACGGCCTCGCTGGGCACCACGGGGGCAATCTCGACAACCACCTGCACGGAAAGGGTGCTCGCATCTTCTTCCCCGTGCGCCAGCCCGGCGGGATGTTCGCCGTGGGCGACATGCACGCCTCGATGGGCGACGGCGAGATCTGCTTCACCGGCGTCGAGATCGCAGGGGAGGTCGACATCCGCTTCGACCTCCTGAAGGGGAAGCAGGCGACGTGGCCGGTGACCGAGTTCCCCGACCGCTGGATGCCGCACGCGACCGCGGACGATTTCGCGGAGGCGCTCCAGCTCGTCTCCGAGGAAGCGGCGCGCCTGCTCGTGGACGAGCACGGGTTCTCGCCCGAGGACGCGTTCATCTTCCTCTCCGTCGCATGCGACGCCGGGGTCGCCCAGGCGTGCAAGCCCGCGCCGCAGTTCGGGACGATCGCGCGCTTCTCGATCCCGAGGATCGCAGCCTGCCCGGCGCCGTTCGCCGGACGGACATCCTCTGAAGGCGGATAATCGAGCTACTCGTCAGGTCTCGCGAAGGGAGTCACGTGCTCACAGCAACCAAAGACCGGATCCTGCCGACCACCGTCACGGGCTCGTGGCCGCGCCCCTCCTGGTTCACGGGCAACCTCCACGAGCGCCCGTTCTCGACTGGCATGGCCGACGTGGCGTACCGCGAGCAGTTCGTCGACGCCGTCGGCGCGGTCCTCAACGATCAGGAGTTCGCCGGGCTCGACATCCTGACCAACGGCGACTACCACCTCGACAACGACCTCGCGGGCCGGTCGTGGTTCTCGTACCCGACGGAGCGCCTGGCGGGCATCTCCGAGTTCGACACCGAGACGACGTTCGGCTGGACCTACCCGGTCGGCTCCTGGCTGAACGAGATCGTCGGCGGCTGGAAGTACCACGCTGTCACCGACAAGATCGCGCCGCGCGTGCCGCTCGAGTTCGGGAAGATCTGGCGCGTCGCGCAGTCGCGAACCGAGCGCCCGGTGAAGTTCGGCACGATCGCGGCCGACCTTGCAGCGACGGTCCTGACTGTCCGGACGGACGCGTACGCCGACGACAAGCAGGACCTGATGTGGGACATCGCAACGATCCTCAACGAGGAGCTGCGGGGCCTCCAGGCCGCCGGCTGCAAGGTCATCCAGATCGAGGAGCCCGCCATTCACAGCTCGGCGGCCTACGGCGCGCCCGACGAGGTCCTGGACTTCCTCGTGGAGCTTTTCAACCACACCGTCGAGGGCCTCGACGACGTCGAGCTCTGGATCCACACGTGCTGGGGGAACCCCGGCGCGCAGCACTGCTTCGACCCGCAGATCTCGTACGAGCCGTCCGTCGACATCTACCTGAACCGGCTCAGGGGCGACGTCTGGACGATCGAGTCCAAGGACAACAACCACACGCTCTTGCCCGCCTTCGAGCCGTACAAAGGCAACCTGCCGAAGAAGGTCGCGGTCGGGATGATCAGCCACCGCCGGCTCCAGGTGGAGACCCCGGACGAGGTGGCGGCCGACATTCGCACGGCGCTCGAGTACATCGACGAGGACAAGCTCGTCCTCTCCTCCGACTGCGGCTTCGGCCGCCAGGGCGTGCCGCGCCCGATCGCGATGTACAAGGCAGCGGCTCTGGCCCAGGGCGCGAACATCGTCCGAGGCGAGCTCGGCGCCCCACAGACGGAAGTCCGCGCCGCCGATCCCGCCGCCCAGGTGGACGTTCCGGCGGCCGAGGCCGAGGCGGTGAGCGCCTAGCCGCCCTCCGCGTGAGCGGTCGCAGCGCGGACGTCGTAGTCATCGGCTCCGGCTCCGCCGGTGCCGTCGTCGCACGCCGTCTCGTCGACAGCGGCGCCCGCGTCCTCCTGCTCGAGGCCGGCGGCCTCGACGAGAACCCCGCGATCCACGATCCCGGCCGGGTCCACGAGCTCTGGTTGTCCGAGGAGGACTGGGCCTACGAGACCGTGCCGCAGGTGCATGCGAACAACCGCCGGCTCGCCTGGCCGCGCGGCCGCGTGCTCGGCGGGTCGAGCTGTCTGAACGCGATGATCTGGGTGCGAGGCGCGCCCGAGGACTTCGACACGTGGGCGTATCTCGGCGCCGAGGGCTGGTCGTGGGACGACGTCCGGCCGGTCTACGAGCGCATCGAGAGGCGTGAGCCCGGCGGGCCCGGCGCGATCAACCTGCTCACGTCGTACGAGCCAGACGCGATCCACACGTCGATCGCCGAGGCGGCACAGGAGTGCGGGATCCCGTTCAACGGCGACTACAACGGTTCTACGCAGGACGGCGTGTCGTTCATGCAGTACAGCATCGAGAACGGCATCCGCCAGAGCACCGCAGCCGCGTACCTTCGCGCGATCGAGGCAGCTCCGGGACTCGAGCTCCTCACGGGCGCGACCGCGCGGCGTCTCCTGTTCGACGGAACGCGGTGCGTCGGCGTCGAATGGTCGCAGGGCGACCGTGTCGAGTCTGGGCACGCGGAGCAGGTCGTCGTTTGCGGAGGCACGATCGGCTCGGCCCAGCTTCTGCTCCTCTCCGGCGTCGGTCCGGCAGAGCATCTCCGCTTGCTGGGAATCGACGTCGTCGCAGATCTGCCCGGTGTCGGCGAGAACCTGCACGACCACCTGCTCTCCCCGGTCATCTTCAGCGCTGAGCGCGAGGTCGGGCCTCCTTCGCCGGGCCTGCCCGCCTGCCAGACGCATCTCTTCTGGCGGTCGCGGCCGGGACTGCCGGTGCCCGACATCCAGCCGATTCACTTCATGGTTCCGATGTACGAGCCGTGGATGGAAGGCCCCGAGAACGGCTTCACGCTCCTCGGCGGCATGGTGCGGCCCGTCAGCCGCGGCTCGTTGCGCCTCACTGGCTCGGCGCCGGAGGACCCCGTCGCTCTCGACCCGAACATCCTCGCGTGCGAGACCGACCTCGAGAGCCTCGTCGCGGCCGTCCACCTCTGCCGGCGCATCGGCGCCGCGCCGGCGCTCCGCGACTGGGGTGCGACGGAGCGGTACCCAGGCCGGTCAGCCGACATCGTCGACTACGTGCGCGCCACCGCGATCACCTACCACCACCAGGTCGGCACCTGCAAGCTGGGCACCGATGCGACTGCCGTCGTCGACCCTAGGCTCCGCGTCCACGGCCTCGACGGCCTGCGGGTCGCCGACGCTTCGATAATGCCCACGGTGACGACCGGGAACACGAACGCTCCGTCGATCATGATCGGCGAGCGCGCGGCTGAGTTCCTGCTGGCCGATGTCTGAGCCGGTCTTCGAAGCGGCAGGCCTGTCGTCGGCGGACGTCGACGCGTGGCGCGCCGGCGAGCCGGCGGCGACGGCTGCCTTCGAGGTGACAAGGGCGTACCTCGCGCGCGGCGAGGAGCTCCTCGGACGGCTGCCGGCACGCCCGGACCGGAACGACGCCGAGGCCGACGCGGCCGCCGTCTTGAAGACGGCGCTCGACGCCGCCCGGGTGCGGTTCCTGCGTGTGCACGCGGAGACTGTCTACGCCGAGCTGACCGACGATCTGCGCCGTGCGGTCCGTGACGAGGAGCTCGTCTACGCCGCCGCCGAGCGCTTCCCCGGGCTCGTGCCGTCGCGCGCGGAGATGGCGGCCGAGCGGACGCGGGCGCTCGCCGACAAGGAGGGCGTCGAGATCGCGCAGGGCCTGTTCCTCTCCTTCGTGCTCGCGTCGCCGCGCTGCGGGGCGCACCTCGTCTGGTCGATGCTGCGCCCGACGGAAGAGGCGCTCGCACGCCTCGACGACTTCCGCGCGACCGGCGTCGCCGATCTCGGCGGGACCTACCTCGAGCGCCGCGGCCGGTCCGCGTACATCGAGATCCGGAACGACCGCCACCTGAACGCGGAGGACTGCGACACCCTGCCGACGACCGAGGTCGCCGTCGACCTGGCGCTGCTCGACCCCGAGATCGAGGTTGGCGTCATTCGCGGCGCGGTCGTCAGCCACCCGCGCTACGCCGGCCAGCGCGTCTTCGGTGCGGGGCTCAACCTCACGCACCTCTACCACGGGCGCATCGACTACCTCTTCTTCGTCACGCGCGACCTCGGCTATGTGAACAAGCTCTTTCGCGGGCTGAGCGCCGAGGAGCATCACCCGGGCGAGCCCGAGGAGACGACCGAGAAGCTCTGGGTCGCCGCAGTCGAGACCTTCGCGATCGGCGGCGCGTGCCAGATCCTGCACACGGTCGACCATGTGATCGCGACGAAGGGGACGCGGCTCTACCTCCCCGCGCGCAAAGAGGGGATCCTTCCGGGCGCGTCCAACCTGCGGCTCGCGCGCTCGGTCGGCGACCGCCTCGCGCGGCAGGCGATCCTGTCCGGGCTCGAGTTCGAGGCGGGGACGCCGCCCGGGGATCTTCTTTGCGACGAGGTTGTCGCGTCGACCGGGGAGATGGACGCGGCGATCGCCGAGCGCGTCGATGCGCTCACGAGCTCCGGGCTCGTGAACGCGGCAGGCAACCGACGCGCGCTCCGCGTCGGGGCGGAGCCGCTCGACGTCTTCCGGCAGTACATGGCGACGTTCTGCCGCGAGCAGGTCTACTGCTACCTGAGCCCTGCGCTGGTGCGGAACCTCGAACAGCACTGGAACGCCCACGAGCGCCGCCTCTGAACCGGTGATCTGGAGCCCCGCGGAACAGTTGCCGCGGGCGGAGCTGCGTGAGCTCCAGCGCACGCGGCTGCATGCGACCTTCGGCGCGGATCTCGACGGGCTCGCCGACCTGCCCTTCACCACCAAGGGCGAGCTGCGCGACGCGTATCCGTTCGGGCTCCTGCGCGTCCCGGCCGCGTCACTCGCACGCGTGCACGCATCGAGCGGAACGCACGGGAAGCCGACGGTGGTCGGCTATACGCCTGCCGACCTCGACGCCTGGACCGAGCTGATGGCGCGCTCGATGACGATGGCGGGCGTTCGGCGCGGGATGCTCGTCCACAACGCGAACACGTACGGGCTGTTCACGGGCGGCCACGGTTTCCATCAGGGCGCTGAGCGAATCGGCGCACCGGTCGTGCCGGTCTCCGGCGGCTTCACGGCACGGCAGGCGATGCTCTTGAACGACCTCGGCGCGCAGGTGCTCGTCGCGACACCGTCGTACGCGCTCGTGATCGCACACGCCGTGCACGACGCGGGGATCGACCCGCGAGCGTTGCGGCTCGAGCTCGGCCTCTTCGGTGGTGAGCCCTGGACCGAGGGCATGCGCGAGGAGATCGAACGGGTGCTTCCCGGGCTCCGTGCGGTCAACTTCTACGGCCTGTCCGAGATGTGCGGGCCGGGTGTAGCGACCGAGTGCCTCGAGGTGCGCGACGGCCTGCACGTCCACGAGGACCACTTCGTGGTCGAGGTCGTCGATCCGGACTCGGACGCTCCGCTCGACGAGGGCGCCGAAGGTGAGCTCGTCTTCACGACGCTGATGAAGGAGGCGATGCCGATGCTCCGCTATCGCACCGGCGACATCGCCTCCGTCACGTTCGAGCCGTGTCGCTGCGGCCGGACGACGGCGAGGATCCACGGCCTGCGGGGCCGGCGCGACGACATGATCATCGTGCGCGGCGTCAACGTCTACCCGTCCAACGTCGAGCACGCGCTGCTCTCCGTTCCCGACGCCGCGCCGCACTATCAGCTCGTCGTCGACCGCCAAGGCGCGATGGACGAGCTCACCGTGCAGTGCGAGCCGACCGGCCCGGACGTCGACACCGCGCGCCTGCAGACAGTGGTCGAGCGTGTGCTGAGGGAGCAGCTGGGCATTCGCGTCCGCGCCGATGTGCTCGAGCACGGGCAGGTCCCGCGTAGCGAAGGCAAGGCCGTGCGCGTCGTCGATCGGCGCTAGCCGCGTGCTTCACGGAGCCGGCATATGCATCATCGCCTCGCCTCCAGCCGGTCTGCTTGGCGCTCCCAGGCGTACGCCTCCAGTGCCTGATGAAGTGGTCCCTCGAAGAGCGGTAGCCAGCGACCGATGAGCGCGGACCGAACCGGATCGTTGAAGAGGGCTCTGACCGCCTCTTGCGCACCTTTGCCTTCAAACAGGAAGATGACCTCGGTCTCGGTCAAGAAGATGGTGTGTCGGTCCAGGTAGGTCTCGAGCTCCTCCATGCCGAGAGCCGAGTGTTCGGCGAGAAGCGCCAGCGCTTGCCGACGACCGTCCGCTTTCAAGCGAGCAGTAAGGACGAAGCGATCCACTAGTCCTCGAACGGATCGTCGGCGAACGGGTCATCGGGTCCGCCAGGCCCCAGAAACTGATGGTGCTTCACGTGGCGAATTTCTTCGCTTGGGTCGTCGGCCAAGAAGAAGATCATCCAGACCAACCAGGCCACCGCGAAGGGGAACCCGACGAGGATGAGGGGAGCTTCGATCATTTTCACCTTCCTTTCACGCTCAGGGTTCGTGGCTGCTCGGTCGTGGAGGGGCTAAGCCAGTTGTCAGCATGGCCTACGTGAACCTTCTGACAAATGCGAGTGCGGTCTCGGCCACCTCGCGCCATCCCTTGTCGATCGTGAGCGAGTGGCCGCGGTTCTCCATCTTCACGATTTCCGTCACGCCGGGGTTTCGCTTTTCCCGCTTGTAGGACGCGTTCGCGATCGCCCACGGCACGGTCTGATCCGAGTCGGCCGAGATGACCAGCATCGGCCCGCGCGCGGGGTTCTTCGTGTCGACCTTCGCCTCCGACCACGGGTTCAGATTCGCGGCCGCGGCCTGGAACAGTGCCTCGCCCGTGCCGGGCACGGAGTACCCGAGGTAGAGCTCCTTCGCCTCGTCCTCACCAACAAGGTTCGCGAAGCTGTAGCGGAACTGTTCGTAGGTGAGCGGAACCGCGCGGTTCCGGTTCGCGGGGTTGCGCAGGGCCACGCTCGTCGTGCGCAGCGCCGCGATCGGGAGCGGCAGGACCCCGCGGAAGGGAGCAGGACTGATCGCGACCGAGGCGGCCGCGAGGCCGCGCCCCGCGAGGATCTCCGTCATGAGGCCCCCGAACGAGTGGCCGATGACGACCGGCTTGCGGTCGAGCCGGCGGATGATCGCCTCCTCGTAGTCGGCGATCTCGGCGATGCCCTTGCCCGCGAACACCTCCGGGTGCGCCTTTGCTTCGGCGACGGTCTCCGGGTCGTCGGGCCAACCCGGCATTAGCGCAACGTGCCCGGCCTCCTCGAACAGCGCGGCCCAGTTCTCCCAGCTCGACGGCAGCAGCCACAGCCCGTGGACGAAGACCACCGGCGTCGCCATGGTCGCATTTGCACGCTCGACTTGCTCGAGCTCGTGCTCGGCGATGGGCGTCGGGGAAACGGTCGTGCTCATCTCGTCCTCCTCTGTCGGACCGGTGTCGGGGGTTTGCTAGTGGGGCCAGGATCGCGCGGCCTGACCGCACTCGCATCCGCCGAGGCGCCAGTGCGGGTCGCTAGTTGTGGCGTCGTGGCCCGGAGGAACGGCCGGCAGTCACGCCGACTGCAAGCGGGCGCCAGGGAGTTGACCGAGCTGGTTGCGCGAGGTGATCTCGAGCTTTGTGAAGACCTTGTGCAGGTGGTACTGCACGGTTCGGGGGCTGATGAACAGCTGTGCGCCGATCTCGGGGTTGGACAGACCGTCTCGAGCGAGTCGGGCGATCTGCGCCTCCTGAGGTGTGAGTACGCCGCGCGTCTCGTCGGTGCGACTGCGCGCTGACTCGCCCGTTGCGCGCAGCTCGCGGCGGCTGCGCTCGGCAAAGGCCTCGGCCCCGATGTCGCTGAACATGTCGTGTGCGGTTCGAAGCTGCTCGCGAGCGTCGGCGCGGCGGTTCTCGCGACGCAGCCACTCGCCGTACACCAGGTGTGCGCGGGCGAGATGGACGGCGATACGACTGCGCGCAAGCCGTTCGATCGCCTCGCGGTAGAGGGATTCGGCAGCCTGGCCGTCGCTCAGCAGCGCGCGTGACCAGGCCTGGACGCCGAGCGCCCAGTCTGTGCCGACCGCGCCTGTTCGTTCCTCGAGTTGTCGCAGGGCGTCAGCAGCCTCCTCGTGAGCGCCGCTCCGGGCACCCGCCTCGACCAACTCGATGAGAGAGAAACCGAAGATGCCCAGGTCGTCGTACTCGCATGCCGATTGGGCGCTCGCCAGCGCGGCCTCGTAGCGGCCGAGACCGTTGTACAGCACCGCGGTCGCGTAGCCGAACCCACCGATCCCTCTTCCCTCGCCTCGCGCGATCGCGTCCCCGAGACGCCAGTTCATGTCGTCCAGCGCGTCGGCCTCAACGCCGCGCCATGCCGAGAGCAACAGCGAGGAGTACCTCGCCGGGGCATTGCTGGTCGCCTCTGTGATCGCCTCGGCTTCCTCAGTCAGCGCCGAGGCCGGCGCGAACTCTCCGGCGTGCAGGTGCACGACAGCGCGGTGACCCAGCGCCAGCGGCAAGACGATGAGCGCGCCGGACTCGCGACCGAGCCGGACCGCCCGGGTGGCAAGCTCATGCCACGTCTCGTCGTCCCACAAGTCGCCTGCGACAAGCCATGGCAGCCAGAACCAGCGCATGAAGTCGTCCTCACCTGCGGCGTCTTGCCGAAACGAGTCCAGCGCATCACGCAGCGGCGCCACGCCGGCGACGTAGCCCTGCGTGAACCGCTTCGCCAGGCCGTCGAGGAGGAGGTCGGTCGGTCGTGGCGGCTGTCGTCCAGGAGCGGCACTCCGAGCGGCCGCGGCTACCTCACTCGGGCCGACGCGGCCATTGAGGCGGCCGGCGAAGATCGCGGCTCCGAGGGCTTCGAGGTACGCCTCACGCGCCGATCCGATGTCAAGTGGCTCGAGCTGCTTCGCTGCATCGAGCAGCAGTGGCGGAGCGTCGCTGCCGCGTCTGAGCGCGAACACGATCTCGGCCCGGAGGCGAGTGAGGCCAGCGCGCTGAAGGTCGTCCAGCGGGCACGCCTCCGCGACGGCCAGAAGCTCCTGCGCGGCTTCCAGCGCCCCCGACTCGAACTTCGCCTGGGCCGCGGCAAGCGCTCGCCGACCACGAACGGCCGAATCCGGGGTCAGTTCTGCCGCTCGCTCGAGGAACGCAGCCGCAGCGGCGATGCCGCCGCGAGCCTGCGCGCGCCCGGCCGAGCGCTCCAGCTCCTCGGCGACGGACTCATCGAGACCCGAAGCCGCGTGTGCGCGATGCCATGCGCGCCGATCGGGCTCGACTTCGGGATCGGTGGCCTCGGCGAGAGCTCGATGCACCTCCTGGCGCTCGAATATGGGCGCCGCCTGGTAAACGGCCGAGCGCACCAGAGGGTGACGGAACCGCACACGAGCACCGAGATCGATCAGCCCCGCGGACTGCGCCGGTAGTGCAGCGTCTGCGCCGAGTCCGAGCTGGCCGGCCGCGCGCCACAGCAAAGTCACCTCGCCCACGGGCTCGGCCGCTGCCGTCAGCAGCAGTCGTCGGGTCTCGGCAGGGAGCGACTCGAGCCTCCGGTGGAAGCTCTGCTCGATCCGGTTCTCCAGCGGGGTCACGTCGAGTAGTCCAAATCCGCCCCCTAGCTCGGCCGGGCTCAATCCCCGCGGCAGCTCGAGCAGGGCAAGCGGATTGCCGCGCGACTCGGCGACGACGCGGTCTCGGACCTGCTCGTCCAGGCGTCCGGGGAGCGCCGAGTCCAGCAGCGCGCGAGCGTCGTCGTCGTCGAGCCCTTCGACCATGAGCTCCGGAAGCCCTGCCAACTCGCGCAGGTTGCTCGGCTCACGCACCGCGAACACCAAGCCGACCGACTCCGCCAAGAGACGGCGCGCTACGAACGCGAGTGAAAGCGCCGATGCCTTGTCCAGCCACTGAGCGTCGTCGACGACCCAGACGAGCGGCTGCTCTTCGGCGACTTCAGAAAGCAGGTTAAGGACGCCTAAACCAACGACGAAGCGATCGGGCGCCGGGTCAGCACGCAGGCCGAACGCCGACTCGAGCGCATCACGCTGCGGCCCAGGCAGCCGTTCCCGCAGATCGAGCACCGGCACGCACAGCTGATGCAAACCCGCATACGCGAGCTCCATCTCGTACTCATTCCCCGACGCTCGCGCGACGCGACACTCTGACGCGCGCTCCACGAGGTACTCGAGCAACGCCGACTTACCGACCCCCGCTTCGCCGCGCACGAGCAGCACCTGGCTTTGGCCCGCTCGTACGCTCGTGAGCAGTCGATCCAGAGTGTCGCACTCGTTGCGACGACCCAGGAGCACATGCCGAGGATCGAGCCTGCCACTCGACATCGACTCGACGCTACACGACGCCCACCACCGCAGGACGGCGAACCGGCAGAATCTCGTCAGGGTGAGGCCCACGAGAAACCAGCCGCTGCAGCTGCTGGTCACTGGCGGGACCGGCGTGCTCGGCCGCGCGCTGCGGCCCCTCGCGGAGGCCGCGGGCAATGAGTTCGCGATGCCGACGCGTGATGAGCTGGACCTCTTCGACCCCTCCGCGGTCGCCGACGCCGTGCGCGACGTCGATGGCGTTCTTCACCTGGCGACGCGTATCCGTTCGGTGGAGGAGCTCTCTGATCCGGACGCGTGGCACGAGAACGACCGCCTTCGCGCGGACGCCTCGAGGATCCTCGTCGACGCCGCGATCGGGGCCGGGGCGGCGGTCTACGTCCAGCCCACCGTCACATTTGTATACCCGCCGAACGGTCCGGTGTCCGAGGACACGCCAGTCCGAGAGGTTCTGCCGATCCTGCGCTCCGCGCTCGCCGCCGAGCAGCAGACTGAGCGCTTCGCGCGCGCCGGCGGACGCGGCGTCGTCCTGCGAATGGGGTGGCTCGACGGCCCTGGCACCGGCAACGACCAGCCGAGGGGCGACTTCGGCGCCAGCCTGCACGTCTCCGATGCCGGGCGCGCGCTCCTCTCGGCGCTATCGTTGCCCAGCGGCGTCTACAACGTCTGCCGTGACGGCGAGCGGGTCTCGAACGAGCACTTCACCCGCGCAGCCGGATGGCACCCGCAAGAGTGAGAGCGCGTGACGTGACTGCCTCACAGGCCACAGAGCTCCAGAGCCGCTGCGACCTGCTGCGGTCGCTGCAACGCCCTGGTGTCCCCTTGCTGCTTCCGAACGCCTGGGACGTGGCCACGGCGAGAGCCGTCGTCGCGGCGGGATTTCCCGTGGTCGCGACCACAAGCGGCGGCGTGGCCGCCACACTCGGCTACGAGGACCATGAGGGTGCGCCGGCCGATGAGATGCTCGCCGCGGCCGCGCGGATCGCACGGGGCGTCGAGGCGCCCGTGACGGTGGATGCCGAGGCCGGCTACGGCATGGAGCCGGCCGAGCTGGTGGCTGCGCTGCAAACCGCTGGGGCCGCCGGCTGCAACCTCGAGGACACCGACCACGCCACCGGCAGCCTCCGCGATCTCGACCGGCACGCGGAGTGGCTCATGGCGGTTCGCCGGGCCGCCTCGGAGGGCGGCTACCAGCTCGTCATCAACGCCCGGGTCGACATCTTCCTGGGTCCTTTCCTGTCCGGCGCCGGCCCCGGGACCCAGGAGGAGCTCGTTCCCGAAGCGCTGCAGCGTGCGAATGCCTACCTCGAGGCTGGCGCCGACTGCGTATACCCGATCGTCCTGTGGGAGACGGACGCGCTGCGCCGCTTCACCTCGGAGGTCCACGGCCCGGTGAACGTCCTACGCCTGCCGCAGACGCCGCCGCTCGCCGAGCTGGCCGCGCTGGGCGTGGCCCGCGTGAGCTGGGGAACCCTCCTGTACCGCGACGCAATGGCTCGGTTCGAAGACCAGCTCGCCTCCCTTCAGGAGTGAGAACGGGCCGCTGATGCGGCCCGCAGCGAACGACTGGCGGCGAGCGCGTCGCCGGAGCTCTGAGACTGACTAGCGATCCAGGCTGGCGTGTTGGCGGATTCGAGAGCACCCGTGCTGAGGCGATGCTCGGCCAGGTTCACGAGAGCCCGGTCGGCACCGTGGGCGACTCGCATCAGACAAGCGAAAGGAGAGCGAAATGAAGACCGTTGTCATCGGCGGAACCGGCCTCATCGGGTCGAAGCTCGTCGAGAAGTTGCGCCGGGCCGGCCACGAGCCGCTCGCGGCGTCACCCGACACGGGGGTAAACACCATCACCGGCGAGGGACTGGCCGGAGCGCTCGAGGGTGCCCAGGTCGTCGTCGACGTCGCAAACGCGCCGGACTGGGACGACGCGGCGGTCATGGAGTTCTTCCAGACCTCGTCGCGGAACATCCTGGCCGCGGAAGCCGCCGCCGGCGTGAGGCACCATGTCGCGCTGTCGGTGGTCGGCGCCGACCGACTCCCGGAGAGCGGCTATCTCCGCGCGAAGCTTGCGCAGGAGGAGACGGTGAAGACCGGGTCGGTGCCTTACACGATCCTCCGCGCGACGCAGTTCTTCGAGTTCATCGGGCGCATCGCCGATTCGAGCGCCGGTGGCGACACGATCCGCCTGGCGCCCGTGTTCGTCCAGCCGGAGTCGGCCGATGACGTCGCCGCCGCACTGGCCGACGTCGCAGTGAGCGAGCCGATGAACGGCATCGTCGAGCTGGGCGGTCCCGAGCAGTTCCGGCTCGACGAGCTCGCCCGGCGTGTCCTCAGCGCCAACAACGACACGCGCCCTGTGATGGCCGACATCCACGCCCGCTACTTCGGCACGGAGCTCGACGACCACTCCCTCACCCCCGGCAGCAACGCACGCATCGCACCGACTCGCTTCGAGGACTGGCTCAGCCGGTCAGCAGCGCGCTAAACGCCCTCGCGATCCAAAGGAGATCCTCATGAAACCGACAATCGTTCTCGTCCACGGCGCGTTCGCCGAGTCGGCGAGCTGGAACAACGTCATCGACTCGCTGGAAAGCGCGGGACATCCCGTGATCGCCGCCGCCACCCCGCTGCGGAGCCTCGCTGGGGACGCTGCCAGCGTCGGCGACCTGATCCGTACCGTCGAGGGACCGGTCACACTCGTCGCCCATTCCTACGGCGGAGCGGTGATCTCGAACGTTCCGGCCGACGCTGGCGAGATCACCGGGCTCGTCTACGTGAACGGCTTCGCGCCCGATCCCGGTGAGAGCTGCTTCTCGCTGGCGGGGCTCTTCCCCGGCAGCATGCTGGGCGAGGATACGTTGCATCCGGTTCCGCGCAGCGACGGCACGAGCGACCTGTACATCATCCGGGACCGCTTCCACGGCCTGTTCTGCGCGGACGTGCCGGCGCCACAGGCATCGCGGATGGCGGCAACGCAGCGACCGGCGACGCAGGAGGCGCTTGTCGCACCGTCCGGCGAGCGGCCGTTGTGGCGCGAGCTGCCGTCGTGGTTCGTGGTCGGCGAAGAGGACCGCATCATCCCTGCGGAGCTCCAGCGCTTCATGGCCGAGCGCGCCGGCGCACGCCGCACGCTCGAGATCCCGGGCGCGTCCCATGCGGCCCTCGTCTCGCAGCCCCAAGCCACGGCGGACCTGGTCCTGGAAGCCGCGGCGCTGCTCACCGTCGCCTGACCCCGCCACGACCTCGAAGGTTGCACCGAAAGCCCTCTTCCGGACTCGAACCGGACCCCTTCTTACCATGCGCTCCGACCGGCAACTGGTCGCAACCGCCGGCAACGATTCGGCTTATCAGAGTCGTCCGCGGGGCTCATGTACTTGCCACCGGCGCCCGTCCCGCTCAGGTCGAAGGGCGCTCAGGCGAGGGGACGCTCGCGCAGGCGACCTGGCCTAGGGCAAGCGCTCCTGGCGGTAATTCTCCTTGTCCTCCTCACGCCACTTTGCCTCAAAGGCCTCCGCCTCGGCGAACTCCTGCTCCGTTAGTGCTCTTTCTCGCGCGTCCTCGCTCGCGGGATGCTCGCCGGCGACCTTCCGGCGACGTGTCGCCACGAAGGCCACGACGACCAGGGGTACGGCGACCAAGGCAAAGATGATCCACGGGAACACGCGGGCAGCCTACCTCGGCAACTCGCGAGTGACCCACACCTTTCGACGAACGGGTAAGTCGGGTGACATTCCCGCACGCTGGCCCATGGCGCGATCCCGCCGCGAGGTCAGGTGACGCGCCCTACTGGATAGAGCGCTAGGCGAGCGTCAAGACCAGGGCGATTAGAAGTTCCACGAGCAACGCCGCGGCCATGAGGAACCACACGAGCGATGCGAAGACCGTGAGCGCTCGCTCTCCGTCCCGGAAGATCGCCTGGAGCGCCACGACGCCGCTGGCCAGAGCTACCACGATCATCGGAAACCCGCCCACCGGCCCCATGAGCCGCCAACCCATCCCGAGCACGAAGCTCGCCACCGCCAGCCCGACTGCCCACTTCCCGAGCCGTGTCGTGGGCGCAACTGCGAAGCGACGCCGTTTCTCGACCGGCAGCCGCTGGTGAAACCCGCTGCTGGACATCCCCGACACCTCCTTCGTCGTCAGCAGCGTCGCATCGAGCAGGCGCCCCGAGCATCGGGGCGCTCCCCAGTCGTCCTGCGGCTTACCCGCAGAACTGTATTCAGGGCAGAAACCCCGAGCCGTGGGACTTCGTGCCCGAGGCGAAGCCTGTTCGCACGTCGGTCGGGTGCGTGGGCCCAGTGGCACTCCACGTATCGGATCACCGCGTGAGCCGTGAAGGTCGGGCTCGTCGGGTGACATTCCCGCACGCTGGCCCAGCCGATGATTCGCGTGCGGACCGGCCTCGGCTAACCCTCTAGACTCGGATTTCTCGTGGCCCTGGACATCCAGTACGCGCGCAGCGGCGGGCTCGCGATCGCGTACCAGGTCATCGGCGACGCGGACCGCGACCTCGTTCTCGTCCCCGACTACGTCTCGAACCTCGTCTACTACTGGCACTGGCCGCCCCTGCGGGCGTTCTACGAGCGGCTCGCGCAGTCGTTCCGGCTGATCCTGTTCGACAAGCGCGGCACCGGCCTGTCCGACCACGGTGGACAGTTCGCGAGCCTCGAGACGCGGATCGAAGACCTGCGAGCGGTGCTAGACGCCACGGAGTCCGAGGCGCCGGTCATCCTGGCGTCGCACGAGGGGTGCAACATGGCGACGCTCTTCGCCGCCTCCTACCCGGAGCGCGCGCGGGCGCTGATCGTGTTCCACCCGACGGTGTACGGGGCGGTCCTCCACGAGGCCACGCAGCGCGAGCTCGCGGAGCTTCGCGAGGGGTGGGGGACGCGCGAATACGCGGACACGCTGCTCGCGTACGGGGCACCGAGCGATGTCGGCAACGAGGAGGCGATGGAGTGGTTCGCGAATTCGCTGCGCGTCGGGGCGAGCCCTGCGGTCGCGTACGCGCTCAACCGGGCGTTCTTCGAGACCGACCTCCGCGAGATCCTGCCGGCCGTGCGCGTGCCTACGCTAGTTCTGTACCGCGAGCACACCGCACCTGACCCGCCGCCGGAGGAGGCACTCGAGTACGCATCGCGCGTGCCCGGCGCACGCGCCATGCGGTTGCCGGGAAGGGACTACTTCGATCTCTATCGCTCGCCCGAGGCGGTCGAGGAGATCGAGCGATTCGTTGCGGGAGAGGAGGTGCCGGAGCCCGGTGACAGCGTCCTCGCGACGATCATGTTCACGGACATCGTTGGGTCGACGGAGCGAGCCGCCGAGCTCGGCGACCGCGCCTGGCGCGACCTGCTCGCGCGGCACCACAGCGTCGTCCGGCGTGAGCTTGCGCGCTACCGTGGCGTCGAGCGCGACACCGCCGGCGACGGCTTCTTCGCCACCTTCGAAGGGCCAGCGCGCGCGATCCGTGCGGGCGAGGCGATCGTCCGGACCGTCAACGCGGTCGGGCTCGAGCCGCGGATCGGCATCCACGTCGGCGAGTGCGAGCTGCACGAGGACAAGGTCGCCGGCCTCGCAGTCAACATCGGCGCGCGCGTCGCCGCGAAGGCCGGCGCGAACGAGATCTGCGTCTCGCAGACGGTGCGCGACCTTGTGGCAGGGACTGGGATCGCCTTCGACGACCGCGGCTCGCACGAGCTCAAAGGTATCCCGGGCGCATGGCAGCTATTCGCGGTTAGCAGCGGCTGAGACTAATCCGCAGCTCGTCGAACGGGGGCGCGCGACCAGGCTGTCGGGTGACATTCCCGAACGCTGGCCCAGGGCAGCGGCCTCAAGCTGAGGCCGATCGGTTTGGCGAGAAGCACTACGATCCGAAGATGGCCCAGGACGGTTGGCGCGTCCCCGACTGGAACTACGGTGACGTCGACGCTCGCTTTGCGCGAACACCGGTGTCTTTCGGCGTCGCGGCAGGCGGGCCGAGCGTTCGCGAGGTGCTCGCGTCGCTCGTGCTGCCGACGAAGAGCGCGGTTGCGGGCACGATCATCGCGCTGCTCTACGCATGGCCGGTACTGATGGTCGCGATGATCTTCGGCGCCTTTAGCTCGCGGGTATTTTGGGCGATCCTCGCCCTCGTGGCAGTCGTCGGCTCGGTCGCGTGTTGGGCCGTCTCATCCGTCGAGCGGCGCAGATGGGAGGATCGCCTACCCGACTGGGTGGATCCTCCGCCCTGGAAGTAGACGGACAGCGCCACTGATGTCAGCGCTCGGGTGACATTCCTGAACACTGGCCCAGTCCAGCGTCGCCTCGTCAGGGGTGCGATAGAAGCTGGTTGTAGAGCGCCTTGGTCTGATGATCGAAGGCGACCAGGTGGACGCTCGAGACGCAGGTTGGCGTCCCGGGAGCCACGCCTACGGACCTCAAACCGTGATTTTCCAAGCTAACGAATAACGCGATAGTCGACGAGCAGATAGCCAGTCGGTGAGATCTCGCTTCGGATCGATTCGAGCTGAATCGATGGCAAGCCGTCGAGGAGTCGTCGTCCGCGGCCGGCGATCCTCGGCGCTATCACGAGCCTGAGTTCGTCGACAACGTCGGCGGCGAGCAGCGCCTGCGCGACCGAGATACTTGCGTGGACGCCGACGTCGCCTCCGTGCTGCTGCTTGAGATCCCGAACGAATTCGACCAGCCCGCCGTCGAGCACCGTCGCATTGGCCCAATCTCGGTCAAGGGGCGTCGATGTCGCGACGTACTTCGTGACCCCGTTGATGAATGTCGCGAATGGCTGGATCTGGCTGTTCGGCCAGAACTGCGCCCACTCGGTGTAGCTACGGCGGCCGAGAATGACCGCGTCCTGTGTCGCGATCACATCGGCAAGGTTGGCGTCCATCGCGTCGTCCCAGTCGGCGAAGAAACCATCTGGGTCCTCGGCAACCCCGTCGAGGGACAACAACTCGTACACGACGATCTTTCGCACGCGCTACACCTCCGATTGGTCTCTACCAACGCTGGTGGAGCATGGCACGTCGAAGTCATGCGTTGAGCGTGTCGGCTCAGGTGTCATTCCCGAACTCTCGCGCACGTCAGCGGGAGAGGAACAAACAACGAAGCCATCGTGGCGACGGCGCAACCTTCAGCCGGTGCGCTCGTCCGGTGGGCGTGTCGAAGCGACAACAGGACTAGAGTCGGCCGCGTGACGCTTCAACGGATGGACAACGTCGGCATCGTAGTGGAATCCCTCGATGCCGCTATATCTTTTTTCGCCGAGCTCGGCCTCGAGCTCGAAGGGCGAGCCACGATCGAAGGAGACTGGGCAGAGCGCGTCACTGGACTGCGCCACATGCGCGTCGAGATCGCCATGATGCGCACGCCGGATGGCCACAGCCGACTCGAGATCTCGCGATTTCTCACGCCGCCTGCGGTCGCCGATCACCGGACCGCCCCGGTGAACGCTCTCGGCTACCTACGCATCATGTTCGCCGTGGAGGACATCGACGATACGCTCGCCCGGCTCCGCTCGCACGGAGCCGAGTTGGTTGGTGAACTGGCGCAGTACGAAGATAAGTATCGGCTCTGTTACGTCCGAGGCCCTGAGGGGATCCTCATCGGGCTGGCCGAGCAGATCGGCTAGCGGGTTGAACTTTCGCGACGGGAGAGCCCCTGAGGCGTCATTCCCGAACGCTGGCCCAGTCGAGGTCACGGCTTCGATGTCGAGCGCCGGCTCGCGCTGCGACCGAGACGATCAAACGTCCGGACAACTCGGCTAGTCAGCCCACCAGTCGCGCTGGCCATCGACGTCTTCGCGCGGATCCTCGCCGAGGCTGGGCGCGCCGATGACGAGGATCTCGAGGCCCTCTGGCCCGGCCTCGTAGCCTCGCCACGTGCCGGGCGGGACGCGCACCGCGTCCCATTCTTTGAGCTCGACGATCTCGTCGTCGACCTTCATCCGCCCGCTCCCGCGCACGACCACGTACACCTCCTCTTGCTTCATGTGCGTGTGGCCGTACGGAAAGCGATAGCCGGGCGGGACGCGCTGGTAGCTCAGGGCGGATTTCTCGAGCTCGAGCGCCTTGGTCGCCGCGCGGAACTCCAGGTCCGGCGCGCCGTCGAACCTAGGGCCGATGTCCTCCAGATCCTCCTTGATGTTGCTGAGCGTGAACGGCACGGCGCAATCCTATGGCGTCATTCCGGAACTCTGGCCCAGGCGACGCGGACGAGGCCAAGGAGCCGCCGGCCCAGGCGGCCCGACGGGCCCAGCGATTGGCCCGACCCGGCTCCGACGGTCCGGCGATCCAATCAAGAGAGGTCGCTCGCGAATCTCGGAGCTCCGTAAACGGCTCCTTACCCGACGCGACGCATACTCCGCCTCGTGCAAGTCGATCCGAAAGGAAAAGCCCCGAGAGCTCTCGGGGCTTTTGCAGAGCCCTCTGACGGACTCGAACCGTCGACCCCCTCCTTACCATGGAGGTTCAGAGGCAGTACTCGCGGGCGCGCGTGTGCACTCGCGACCATGTCCTCCCTGCAAATTGGTCCTTCACGCTGTGCCTTGAGTGCCCGCGCATGTCCGCGTGTGCCCGATCTGATGTACCCGTCTCGTACCCGCGGTGCGTTTGCAATTAGGTAAACGAACAACTCGCGCACCGCGTGCGCTCCAGGGTGCGTGCTTGCACGCGAGCTCAGCTCCCGCCTAACGGGCTGGCGATCCCCGCGGGCGGCTTACGTCTGCCGGCGGAGGGGAGGCGTCTCGCTCCAAGAGCTGCTTGAGGTTGGCCCAGATGGTCTCCTCTTGGCGCTTGCCCATGTGGGCGACCAGCGGCCTCATCAGCCTGAGGACGCCGCGCGGCTCCAGCTTCCACGACCAGCCCATTCGAGTCCCTTCCGGTACGGGGTCGAAAATCAGGCTGCCCTCGATCTCCATGGCGGACAAGTGTGTCGATGACGCGAGACGATGGGGTCGCTCGTAGCCGGTGAACTCGGTGATCATCTCCGTGGCCCGGCCCATCCTCGACATCTCAGCCCGGAATCGCGTACCGAGGCCGATGGGCCCGGTCGAGATCAGCTCGGCACGGCGCATGTGTGGGTTGTAGCGCGGCTCGTTGCGCTCATCGGCGACGAAGTCGAACACCTCCTCCACTGGATGTTTGATGACGATCTCGCCCTCGATGCGGACCATGTCCGGCTCTCTCCTCTCTTGATGTCGTCGGCGCCGCCAACGACTCCGAGCAGTTCTATCTCGTCGGGATCGGGTAGCCGCGCGGTGACGCCGGCCAGTGTTTCAAGATCGTCGCCGCCTTGGCGCTCGGTCTCTTGGTCGGCCGGAGCCTCGGTGAGCGAAATTGGAGTAAGGAAGCCGCCAGGGAGGCAAGTCGCGGCACGTCTGTATCTTGGCCTCACGCGGATGAGTGCCCTCCCTGATGGCTTGGTGGAGCGGCCGTGGGATGCTCGGGGCGGCTCTGGAGGGAAGTGATGGGATCGATGAGGACGATCGCGCGAATCTCCCCGGGGGGAGGCACCCCCGCGCGAGGTTTGGGACTCCGGTGCTCTCACCTGGGTGCCCCACGCCCAGAAGTTCGTGCCCCGCCCCATTCGTAACACCGCTGACCCCGCTTCCCGGAACTACCGAGGGATCAGCCGCGCGTCAGCGTCCAGACGACGGCGTGTCTTTTCGATAACTCCAGCACCTCTGGTTAGGAGAGAGAGAAAGAGAGATGGATTCAGAGAGGAAATCTGCGATCTGGGTCGGCGTGCTGTGGATCATGGCGACCGTGTTCCCGGCATCGAGCATATTGCCCTGGAGTGCTCTGGACGACGGTGAGGGGATCCTCGCCAACGCCGCGACGCACAAGAGCCAGTTGATCACGTGGGCGCTGCTGAACCTGGTGGGCGCAGTCGCCGCCGCCGGTGTGGCGTTCATGTTCTACCCGACCTTGAATCGGGTAGCCGATACGAGCGTCAAGAAAGGGCTGGCTCTGTGGTACGTGGGCACCAGGATCACCGAGGGCGGCGCCTACCTCGTGGCTGTGCTCGCCACCTGGGCGTTCCTCCCGCTGAGTCGAGAGTTCGCAGCAGCGGGAGCGCCCGACGCTTCGCACTTCCAGACCAGTGGCATCGTCCTGCAGTCGACGTCCGATCTCGCCTTGGCGCTGGCACAGTCGGTTTTCGCGATCGGCGCCGTGATGTTGTACTACCTGCTGTTCCAGTCAAGGCTCGTCCCTCGGTGGCTGTCGCTGTGGGGCCTCGTCGCGGCGCCGCTGTTTCTCATCGCGAGCTTGTCACTCCTATGGACGGGGGATCCCAACTCCACCCTGGCCAATATCTTGTTCGTCCCGTTGGCCCTGCAGGAAATGGTTCTGGCGGTATGGCTGATCGTCAAAGGCTTCGACGCGGCTGCGCTCGCCTCCGGGTCGGCGATGGCCGAGGTGGCCTGAGGCGCGGTCAGTCCGAGTTCGAGTTCTGCCCGGCACCCAAGGCTGTGAAACTGCCGTAAGTCTGGGTGGCCAGCCTGCGCCCGTGACGGACTCCGCTGGCCCAGTCCGGTCCCGCTCCCAGCACTCCGGGCAGAAGACTGAAGCTGACCAACGCCGTCTGACCGCACCGCTTCCTCGCGACACCCGTCGCGATCGACTGTCTGGAGCACGTCCCTTGCTGCGTCGCGACATGTCGCGGGTGCCCGCGAGTGCCCGCCAGTCCCAAAATGTACCCGTCTCGTACCCGCGAGGCGTCGCAATCTCGCCAGTTCAGGCAACACTATACGCCCATTTGCAGGGCTTTTGTCTTAAGCCCTCTGACGGACTCGAACCGTCGACCCCCTCCTTACCATGGAAGTTCAGAGGCGGTACTGGCGTACACACCCGGCCATTCGCGAGCACGTTTGTCCTGCAAATCGCTGCTTCACGGTGTGCCGGTCGTGCCCGCGCGTGACCGTCCGTGCTCAGGCTCACGTACCCGTCTCGTACCCGTGAAGCGTTGTCTGTTCTCAAAACACACAACGGGAACTGGCTGGCGCCTGATCGCCGCCATCAACTCACGCTGGTAAGACCGTCAGGCCTGCGACCTTGGTGCGACCTCAGCTGCGCCGCCGTCGAGTGTCGACGTGAAGGACGCTCGCGCACCCTGAGGCTCACTCGGCCGCGGCGCGCGGCTCGAGGACGGCAACCGCCGTCTCCTGTGGGCGTCGTGCTGCGTAACTGTCGAGGTTCTTGTCCAGTTCACGCCAGCGCTGCCACAGCCGTTCGCGCTCCCCGCCGACTGCGGGCCTGCCGAACACCTCGCGCCGAATCCCGCCTGCTAGCTCGACTACCGCCTGCGGGTCGGCCTGCAGGTTCAGCCACCACGCTGGCTCGGCCGCACCCCAGCCATTCATGGCCATCGAGACCAGGTTCGGACCGTCCTCGTAGTAGCCGAGGATCACGCTCCGCGGCTCGCCGCTGCGTCGGCCGGTCGTCGTGAGCCGCAAGGCGCCCCACTTACCCGGACGCGGGGGCCACAAGCCCCTCCGGCCCCGGCTCGCTCGCACGATCCGTCGGTGCACATGCCAGAACGTCTTGATGAACCATCGCGGTGGTAGGCGCGCCTTGTCTCCGGACATTCCCTATCTCCTCTCACGCGGTACTGAGCACAAGCTCGCGCCGACGAGCCCGACGAGCATCGGGGAATCGCCTTGTAGCTGCATGTGGCCTCGTGTGTGTGTGCGAGGCCAAGCATCTGTGAGGCCGCCCTTCGCACCGCGGTCGGTTGCTTGCGCGATGTTGGGCATCTTTCGTCCTCCTTTCATTCGCTTGGACGTGCGGAGAAGGTCGTCGGACTACGGGCGCGCGGGTGTCTTGCGGTGGATCACGGCGCGCAGCAGGACGGCTGCGGCAGCACCCAGGGCGATCGCCCGCGGCCAGTCGACCGAAGCGACCACGTGAACGACCACGGCGACCACAACGAGGATCGCGATCGTCTCGGCGTACAGAAGTGTGTTCTTCATGAGAGGCCTCCTCTCTCACGGATGTCGCGCGAGCCGGATTGCTGCGCGTAGGTCGAGGCGCGGGCCGGAGCGCAGGAGCCCGGCGCCGTAGATGCGGCCGGCGAGACGGACGAGCGCGTAGATCGTCGCGACAACGACGACAAGTGCGAGTGCGTGCTCCCAGATCGGCACGCCGACGAGCGCGCTGCGCGCGGGCAGGACGAGCGGTGCTGTGAGCGGGAACACTGTGAGCAGGTGTGCGAGGACGCCGTTGGCGTTGACCGAAAGGACGATGTAGCCGAGGAAGAAGGCAGCGATGAGTGTGTAGGTGACGGGCATGCCTGCTGAGTTGGCGTCCTGGCTGCGGGAGGCGATCGCGCCTGCGGCGGCATATGCGACCGCGTAGAGGGCGAAGCCGAGCGCGAACCAGGGGACGATGAGCGCGACGCTGCCGCTGAGCGAGGTGGGGGCGTGGAAGACCCCCGCGGCGAGGAGGATCGCGGTGAGGCCGCCGATGAGTGCGACCTGGGCGAGACCGAGAAGGCCGATGCCGATCACCTTGCCGGCGAGCAGATGTCGCGGCCGCACCGCGGCGACGATCACCTCGACGACGCGGTTCGTCTTCTCTTCGACGACGCCGGTCAGCACCCATTGGCCGTAGACGGCAATCGTCGCGAGTAGCAGCGATGCCCCGAGCATTGCGGTCATCACCTCTGCATCGGTCGATTTCGCTTTGGGCGCCTCGAGCGTGACCGGGTTGAGCTCGGGTGCCGGCGGCAAGTGTCGGCGCACCGCTCGAACCGCGCTGTCTGCGATTGCGGCGAGCTCCGGGTCGACGTTGTCGTGAAAGGCGATCCGATTGCTCGGCAGGACGAGCAGGGCGTCGATCCTGTTCGTCTTCAGCTGCTCTCGTGCAGGTCCCGCGCGTAGCCCTTGGAGCTTGACGCGGGCGCCGAACGGCTTGGCCGCCCGCTGCAGTGCGGCGTCGAGCCCTGGTGGCGCGGATGCAACGACCGCGACGTGATAGGTCTTGGTCGTGTTGATGAAGGTCGGCAGGGCGCTTGCGGCGCCGACGACGACGAGCATGAGCAGGGTGGAGTAGAGGAAGACGCGGCTACGCAGGCGCTCGCGGATCTCGCGCCAGGCAACGAGTGAGATGGTCTGCCGAGCGTTCATCGCTCGACCAGCTCCAGGAAGAGCTCGGCGAGCGAGGGCGGCCCGTAACTGAAGCTGATCACGTGCGCCGCTCGCTCCGCGGCGGCCAGCACCCGCTCCGGCTCGACGTCTCGGTCCGCGGACAGGAGGAGGTTGCCGTTTCGCCGTTCGAGCAGTTCGACGCCCGCCGTGGCTGGCAGCCACTCGGAGGGCGCGCCCTCGAGCTGGAGCGCGATGAGACGGTGATGCGAGCGGCGACGCAGCTCGTCGAGACCGCCGGTTGCGATGACGCGACCGTGGTCGATGATCGCGACGTCTTCGCAGATGTCCTCGACGAGATCGAGTTGGTGACTCGAAAAGAGGACGGCGGTGCCGCGCTTCGCCTCGTCGCGAAGCACCTCGGCGAGCGTCTGCACCGCGACCGGGTCGAGACCCGCGAACGGCTCGTCGAGAACGAGCAGGTCGGGCGCGTGCACGAGCGCTGCCGCAAGCTGGGCGCGTTGCTGGTTTCCATGCGAGAGCTCTTCCAGCTTCGCTTCGGCACGGTCGCCGAGGCCGAGGCGCTCCAGCCACGCTCGCGTTGCCGCGCGTGCCGCCGCCGCGGACAGGCCATGGAGGCGGCCGAAGTAGGCAACCTGCTCTCCGACCGGCATCCGCGGGTACAGCCCGCGCTCCTCCGGCATGTAGCCGAAGCGGAGCCGCTCGGCCAATCCGATCGGCAGCCCATTCCAGAGCACCGTTCCAGCGTCGGGTTCCACGAGCCCGAAGACGGCGCGCATCGTCGTCGTCTTACCGGCACCGTTGGGACCGAGGAATCCGACCATACGGCCGCACTCGACCGTGAACGAGCAGTCTGCGAGCGCCTGTACGGCTCCGAACCGCTTGTTGACGTGTACGAAGCTCAGCACGACCGCTCCTGTGACGGCGGTGCGATGCGCACGACGAGGACGGAGCAGGACGCGCCGTGGGCGACGCGTTCGGAGACGCTGCCGAGTGCTTTGAGGCCGTGCAGACCGCGGCTGCCGACGACGAGCAGGTCGGCGTCGCGCGTCGCCTCGACGAGTGCCACGGCGGGATGCTTCGCGACCACTTCCGCGTCGGTTCGCTCGCGGATCAAATCTTGGTCGACGTACTTGCCGGCAGGCGAGGTGATCACGCGGACCGAGCTGCCGAAGCGGTGCTCGAGTTCGTGCGCGAGGGCGAGAGCGCTCTCAGCTTGGGAGAGTGGTGCGATGCGCAGCGCAGCCACGTAGACGAGCCAGCCCGCGCCTCGGGCAGTTCGGCGCGCCACAGCCTCCGACTCGGACAGGCCGTTGTGCGCCAGCGGCTGCGGCGGGACAGCGATGAGCGTGCTCACGCGCTCGGGCTCCCGTCGGTCGTGGGTGGCACGACGAGGTGTTTGACGGGCTGCGGGAAGCTACGGCGGGCGCGGTCGATCACGCTCTTGTGAAGCCAGGTCGAGGGCCGCTGGGGGGTGGTGACGATCAGGATCTCGTCTGCCGGGAAGTCGTGGAGCGCGTCGGCGATCGCGTTGACCGGGTCGGGGTCGGCGAGCCGGCCCTCCGCGTGGATCCCGGCGCCGGCGAGGCAGCCCACGCAGCCCCGCAGGCGGTGGGTCGCGTCGGCGCGGGCGGCGTCGTCGTCGATGTACCACTGGGTCGCGGCCGAGCCGTGGGCGGGGGCGATGATCAGTGCCTCGATTGGCTCGCGCGCGGCCTGCGCGCGCATACTCGCACAGAGGCTGGGGGACGGGCACGGCTCGTCGACGACGACGAGGACGCGGTGACGGTGCGCACGCTGGAACTGGCGTGGTGGTGTCAGGGATGCGGTTGTCATGGCGTGGTCCTCCGTTGCGGGTCAGGGGGTTGCGAGGTCGCGGCGCTCGAAGGCGATGACTGCGGCGACGCAGGCGGCGGCTGCGAGCAGGAGCAGGAATGCGGTGTGGCCGCCCGCCAGACCCGTTCGCAGGGAGTCGCCGGCAGCGTAGTGGTAGAAGGGCGAGGTCACGCGCAGCGGCTGCAGGGCGTCGACGAGCTCGGCGAGCGAGCTGAGCAGGTAGGCGGCGACCGCACCGGCGGCGGCGATGCCGGTCGCGACGGCGCGGCGGCCGGTTGCCGCGCCGAGCAAGAGCGCGATCGCGCCGTAGACGAAGGCGAACAGCGCGGCGGCAACAGTCGCGGCGGCGAGGTGCGCGACCGAGACGTCCATTCCGATCGCCTCGACGCCGACGACGAGCGCCAGCCAGAGCACGAGCGCAAGGAGGACGAGCTCGGCCCCGAGCGCGGCGAGCTTGTCGAGCACGAGCCGGCGGCGCGAGATCGGGTTGGCGAGGAGCAGGTCGAGCGTGCCCCGTTCCTCCTCGCCGGCGGTGGCGCGGGCGCCGGCGCCGATCGCGGCGATCAGCAGCAAGAGCGGCACCATGAACGAGAACAGCTCGCTGTTCAGGTAGCCGACGGCGGAGGTGTAGTCGACGTTCTCGCCGAGGCCGAAGAAGGCCTTGAGGGCGTTGGGGTAGTCCTCGACCATCTTGTTCAGCTCCGGGTTGTCGCGCACGGAGGGGTAGACGGCGACCATCAGCGCCGTCATCGCGACCAGGCCGAAGCTCCACCAGGCGATCGCGCGGCGGGCGTCCCGGAGTGTCTTCAGGAATGCGTTACGCAGCATCGCGCGCCTCGCCGCGGTAGAGGCTGAGGAAGACGTCTTCAAGGTCGGCCTCGTGGCTGTCGAGGCTGAGCACGCGGAAGCGGGCGAGCGCCTTGAGCAACTGGTCGATCTCGCCTTGGAGCGCGAACAGGACGGTTTTGCCGTGGCGGTCGATTTCTCGTACGCCGCTGATCTGTGCGAAGGCGCCGAGCGGTGGTGCGGTTGCGAAGGTTGCCTCGACCCGGGCGAAGGCGCGCGCACGGAGCTCGTCGACCGAGGCGACGAGCACGAGCCGCCCTTCGCGGATCAGCGCGACGCGGTCAGCGATGTGCTGCACCTCCGGCAGGACGTGGGAGGAGAGGAAGATGGTGGCGCCGGCTGCGCGCGCGTCGGCGACGAGCGTGTAGAACGTCTGCTGGATCAGCGGGTCGAGTCCGGCAGTGGGCTCGTCGAGCACGAGCAGGTCGGGCTCGTGCATGAACGCCTGCACGAGGCCGACCTTCTGGCGGTTGCCCTTGGAGAGCGAGCCGGTCGGCCGGTCGAGCGGCAGCTCGAGCCGGGCGGCGTACTCTTCGGCACGGCCCAGCCGGTGCAGGCCGCGCAGATGGGCGAAGTAGGTGCAGAGCTCGCGCGCGGTCAGCCGTTCATAGAGGCGGAGGTCTCCCGGCAGGTAGCCGATCCGCCGCCGGAGGGCGGCGTCGCGGCGCGGGTCGGCGCCGAAGACCTCGACGCGGCCGCGGGTCGGCCGGATCAGGTCGAGGATGAGACGGATCGTGGTCGTCTTGCCGGCGCCGTTCGGGCCGAGGAACCCGAACACCTCGCCGGTGTCGACGGCGAAGGAGAGGTCGAGCACGCCGGCCGCTTTCCCGTACAGCTTCGTCAGCTGCTCTGCGCGAATCGCGGTCGCGGTGTCCGGCATTCCTGCTCCTATCGCCCGAGTTGTTCGGCGATCCGCTGCCAGGTGGGCTCGCGGATGACGAGCGTCGAGCAGGAGGCGTCGTGCGCGACGCGTTCGGAGACCGAGCCGAGCGCGCGCAGGCCGTGCAGGCCGCGGCTGCCGACGACGACGAGGTCGGCGCGCTCGGCAGCGTCTGTCAGCGCGTGGGCGGGAGCCTCGTGGCGGTCTTCGTGCTCGCCGGCGGTGATCGCTGTGACGAGTCGCTCGTTGACGCCTTTGCCGCCCCAGGCGACAAGCGGGTGCAGTTCCGCATTGAAGCGCTCGGCGAGGTAGCGGGCTGCGGCGTAGGCGGCGGCCGATTCGACTGAGCCGTCGACGCCGACGAGGATGCGCTGCGGGAAGCCCTTTTTCGCCTGGCGCACTACCAGCACCGAGGAGGGGGCGCGGTGGATCAGTTCGGTGGCGACGGCGCCTTCGACGATCCCGAGTAGCCGACCGATGCCGCTGCTGCCGATCGAGATCAACGTGTCTTCGTCGCGCTCGATCTCCGCGAGCAGCGTGGCCACGGGCGTGCCGCGCACCAGGTTGGTGGTGGCGGCGGTGTAGGGCGCGACGTACTCGGTAGCAGCGCGCAACCCCTTTTCCGCGGCCGTGCGCTGAAGTTCCTCATCGAGGTAGTAAGGGATCCTGGTGCCGGTGCCGCCCATGACCGGGGCGATGTCCCAGGCCGCGAGCAGCGTCAGCTGCCCGTCGACGTCCTGCAGCAGCGCGGCTTGGCGGGCCGCTTCGAGCGCTTGCTGGGAGCCGTCGATGCCGACGAGGATGCGCGTGAAGATTCGCCGCCCGGCTTCGAGGCGCGTCTGGTTCGCGGTTGCTGCCATCGCGTACCTCCTTGTCGCCTCTGTCCTCCGCCGCGCCGGTATTCGCGGTTCGGCGGTTTGCCGCACGATGGGGCGGGGGAACTACGGAGCCGCGCCGGCGTCAGGCGCGGGCCGTCGCTGTCAGATCGGCAGCCAGCTCGCGCAGCGCCTCGTCTTTGAGTGCGCGTGTCCGCTCGGGGGACAGGTGGAGGTCAGAGGCGATCTCGACCAGCGTCTCGGGTGCGCCGTCGATCCCGTAGTGGCGCTTGACGATTGCCTGCTTGCGGGGGCGCAGACGGTGCAGCGCGCCGCGCAGGATGCGTCGCTCCTGCGCGCTGACGGCCCGGGCGTCCGGCTGCGCGCCCTCGCTGCCCGCGAGGTGGTCGCCGAGCAGTGTCCCGTCGGCAAGCGGCTGGTCGAGCGAGACGACGTTGCTCGGCGCCAGCGCTTCGGCGACCGCCGCTCCTGGTAGGGAGGTCGCGGTTGCCAACTCGCCGACGCTCGGCTCGTGTCC